>OZ253938.1:0-3528058 GCA_965267175.1 Dehalococcoidia bacterium | reverse complement strand
GAGATCCCGGACCAGCTGGAAGACCTGGCCGACTGGCTCGGCGCCCAGATGCAGGGCTTCTTCGAGGCGAGCGAAGGGTTCCTGGACGATATCTACGACTCGCTTCCCGAGTTCGCATGGGAGGAGGAGCAGGCCGAGGGTGCGATTCCCGACGAGGTCGATGAGCAGCCGGATGACCCCGGCGGACCGGGCATCAGCTTCGAGGAGCGGAACGACCTGCTGAGCAGCCAGGTGAAGATTCCGCTGAACATGGACGTCGAGAGCGGCGAGGAGCTGTTCGACCTGATCAGCTCGCTCACATGGAAAGAGGATGCCGAGACGGGCCGATTCACTCGCACCCGCACCGCTGGCGGCGAGGTGATCGAGCTGCGTCGGACCGACGGCACCACCGTCACAACCGGCGTCTATGTGACCCCTGACGGCCGGGTGCTGTACTCGACGGACGGGTCCAACTACTACCCCACCCTCTCGGACGCGATCGACCCGTCGTTCGGCACACGCGGTGTCGAGCTCTACAACGGGATGCGCGACTTCGTGTGGCGCAGGACCTTAGAGGGTTCGCTGCGTGACAAGGAGCGCCAGCTGATCAACGATGTGTCGCAGGAAGTTCTCGACGAGTTCAGGCGTGAGATGTCAGGCAGTTCAGCGTCATCTGCGCCCGAGGACGTTTTCGGCGAGCTGAAGGACCCGTTCAAGGACATCAAGAGCACCGGCAGCGGAGCCGATCCTTACCTGGCGCTGGAAGGCAAGGCGACCAAGTCCGCCAGCGACTACATCGAGGGCAAGCTCTGGGACCCGATCAAGGACACGCTCAAGGCAAAGCGTGACGAGTTCCTCTGGGCCGCGGCCGAGGCGGCCCTGGACAACTCGGTCGAGTTCGAGGCACGGCAGAACCTGAAGTTCGTGTTCAAGGAGTACAAGGACGCGGGCGAGGATATCGGGAAGGCCTGGGCGCAGATTAAGAAGGACTCAGGCCTCGACCTGTTCGAGCTGACCGATGTCGGCAAGAGGTCGGTGGCTGCGGGCGAGTTCATGGTGGCTGCTGTCCAGCAGATGGGCAAAGGACTGCAGGACTCCGACTTCGGTGTCCGGGCGAGGCAGTACATCGCTCTTCGCGAGGAAGGGAAGTCACCGAGGCAGCTGTGGAGTGAGACTCGTGACGGTCAACAGCCGTTGCTTGAGTTCAGCTCCGGCGGAGTGACTCGCTCTGGGCTTGAGTCTGTGATGGCGCAGCAGGGCATCCAGGATGAGGTGCACCTTGGCGTCAGTTTCTCGCTCTATGAGCAGGCGTACCAGCGGTTCGTGCTGGCACAGCGGCTGGGCAGGCAGGGATCATGAGAAGGCTTCTCCTGGTCGTGCTGCTTGGCCTGTTTGCTGTTGCCGCGGCTTGCACGCAGTCGTCTGACGGTGAGTCCGGGACCGCAGCGCCGGTTGCGACTGCGACCACCGCCCCGCGGTCCGAGCCGACCACTGCTCCGATAGTTACCGGACCTGCTGGTGAGGAGATCCAGGATGCGGAGCCGGGTGCCGCGTTGACTGCGGCGCTCGAGGCAGCTTCAGGCTTCAACATCACGGATGTGACGTTCAGTGGCAGCGATGTGACGGTGAAGTACGACCAGGTGGTTAACGAGCCTTCGGAGCTTCTGCTGCTGCGCTGGCTGGACTTCGCGGCGGTCGTGTTCACCTTCGTGGACGACCCGACGGGCGACATTGTCATCGTCCCGCAGGTCGAGAACTCAGACATCGCATCGGTGCGAATGCGCGCCGTGGATGTTGCCGACTTCCTGGATGGCAAGCGCTCTCTGGAGGACCTGCTGGCCGGCATCGAGATCGAGTAGCGGGCCTGGTTTAGCGGGATGGGTTCGGAACCTGAGCGTGTGCCAGCGCTTCGGTGAGCCAGCGCTGGTAGACAGGCAGCACCTTTTCCGTGTGGCACACCAGCTCGATCGCCGTTTGCGGATCGATGAGGCGACGGATCTTGATCTCGTCCTGCGGCTTCCAAGGAAGCAGAGTCACGTGGGCGACCCAGAGCGACCGCACATGCACGACTCCTGTTTTCGGGCCGGAGAGGCATTCCGTCTGCACGAACCCGAGGTGGCTGGCGCTGTCTATCGTTGCGCACACCTCTTCCAGTACCTCGCGGTCGAGCGTTGCGCGCCAGTTTTCGCCAGGTTCGGGCCGCCCACCCGGAAACTCCCACGAACGGCCGTTGGCGCTGCCGATCACGGTCTCGCCAGACGGCGTGAAGCAGATCGCCGCTGACCCGAACGGCGTACCTTCAGGAGCAATATCGGGCGGATGCCACCTGTCGACGTAGTTCTGGCCTCCACTAGCGTAGTGGACCGGTTGGAGGTCTGTTACGGGCGGTTTCTGCATCACGTTCGGGCCTCGATCGATATCATTTCCGCATGGTTTAGAGCGTCAGAAGTCCGATGTCAGCAAGGGTGCCATGCCCTAACATCGTTGTCAGCGGGTCCGGTCAGGCTGGGACTCACGTTCGATTACGGGCGACTGGCCGATGCGGCCGATGCGGCCGATGCGGCCAATAGGGTTGCGGATGCCATCATGTTTCTGTTCATTCTCGAAATCCTTTGGGGGCTCTTTCACCTGTTCGACAGGAAGCTAGAGCCCGGCAGACGGAGGTCGGCGCCGGAGCCTCAGCCGCCGCTGCCACTTGCGCCGCCGAAGATCCGGATGAGTTCTGACGGGGACGAGGGTGGGCGCAGGAAGACACTCGCGGATATTGCGGATGAGGCGCGGAGTGGGGAGAGGTGAAAGGAAGCCCTCACCCTAACCCTCTCCCGAGCCGGGAGAGGGGATGAAATCCGCCATCCTGAGCCTGTCGAAGGGTGGTGAGCTACCGGCCTCCGGCCGATCAACCCTCTCCCTCCCAGGGAGAGGGAAACACCGCGCCCCTAGTACAGCCTGCCGTCTTGTGGGACCGTGTGCTCCCAGTCGTCTCGCGTTAGGCCGTTGCGGTCCCATGCGACCTGGCCAGCACGCACCGTGATCTCAGGCTCCAGCCTCTGCTTGGCCCGCCTGACGCGGTTGCCTGAAGAGCCGTTGTCTGTGAAGCCGAAATCTCCGTCTGCGTTCCTGAAAACGGCTACGTCGGCGACACCTGCCACGCTCAGCGTGCCGAGCTCCGGGTGACCGATCTTCTGGGCCGGGAGCCATGTCGACATCGCAACGACCTCCGCCAGCGGCAGGCCGCAGACCAGCATCTTGCTCATCGTCTCCGGCATGGTCGCCTGGTTTGTCAGGTAGCTGGAGTGGTGCAGGTCCGTGCTGATGGTGTCTGGCGGAAAACCCTGGTCTATCGCCGCCTGCGCAATGCGCCACGAGAAGCTGCCCGCGCCGTGCCCGACATCGAAGTGAATCCCGCGGTCGCGGGCCTTGAAGAAGTAGTCACGCACCCTGTCTTCAGGGTCGGTCATGGGCTTACTGACGGCGTAGCAGTGGGTGACGATGTCGCCGCTCTGCATGTGCTTCAGCATCATCTGGTCCATGGGGCGAGAGGCTATCGGCGTCTGGTCGACCATCACGAAGGTATCGGTCTCTTTCGCCGCCTCGACACCGCGGTCCAGCGGCTCCCATCCCGGACCGGCGTAGTGCGCCACCTTGATGCCGACGATCAGGTCGGGCCGTTGTGCGATCTTCGCGGCGGAAAGCTCGGCGCTCATGCCTTCGAGGTCCTGCTCAGGCTCGCCGACCATCCCTTCACCGGCGATGTTGAGCAGCGCGAAGACGCGGGTCCTGGCCTGCGAGATGACGGTTTCGTTGAACCTGTCGAATGTGAGGTGGCCTGAGCCGCCGGCGTCGACTGCGGTTGTGACGCCAGTTGAGAGGCAGAGTGGGTCAGGCTCGATGGCGCCGAAGTAGCCGAAGAAGTGAGCATGGAGGTCGATGAGACCGGGTGTGACGATCATCCCGAAGACGTCGGCTGTGCGGCGAGCGAGCGTGGGCGAGATGCTCGGCTCGACGGCTGCGATGACGTTTCCCGAGATGGCGACGTCGCGCTGCTCACCGTGGATATCGTTCGCAGGGTCGTAGACGGTGCCGCCATGCAGAAGCAGGTCGTAGATAGGCTGGTTGGCGGCTTCCGGTGGGGTTGTCATTAGGAGGTCCTGTTCTTGCTGAGCGGCTTCGCCGAGATTCCGGCGATTCTATCCGCCTTGCTGGTGCGAGTGCGGCCGTTCGTTCACCGTTATGCCGCACCGTTTTAGGACCTGACCGCACGCCAACCGAACACTTTTCTGGTAACCCGGCGGTAACGAGTTTCGTCGCAAGATTGGGATGAGCCTGAACTCAGGCCCGTCATATGTGATCAGCGGCGCACCCGGCCCGTTACCGGCGCCTTGAAAGAGCTACTAGATGCCTGGCAACGCCATTCTCAACAGGTTCAGCGTGAGGCGCAGTCTACTTGGACTCGTCGTTGGAGTTTTCGGCATCGCGTCGGCAGTATCCTGCGCCAGCCTCGCCGACCTGGACCCTGTGGCCGCCGAGGCCATCATCCAGAATGTCGACTCGCTCTCGGGCGAGGTGACGGTCCAGTTCAAAGATGGAACGACCACTACCTTCAACCTCGAAGACGTCGACATTGAGGCACTGAGCCAGCTTATCGGCGATGCATCGCTGCAGGCCGGAGATGAGATAGAGGTTGAGCTCGACTCGTCGAGCAATGTGAAGGCGGTGACTCCGCACACAGCGAACCTCAAGGCGATGATCGTTGAGGTGGACACCGACGCTGACACGATGACAGTTGAGGCGTTCAACGGCGTGCAGCTTGAACTGACTTTCACCGTCGACACCCGCATCCAGCTTGATGACGATGTCCGTGGAACGGTTGCAGACCTGGCGCCGGGGATACTGGTGAAGGTGAAATACGACACCGAGACAAACGAAGCCCTGAAGATCAAGCACGAGGACGATGACGACAACGAGGAGAAGGGTGCCATTACGGCGATCAATGCAGACGACCACACGATCACGGTCGAAGGCGTGAACGGTGTCGTTGAAACGTACATCGTGCTTCCTCACACCGAGATCGAAGTCGACGGCCGTGCTGCCTTCAGCGAGCTGCAGGTCGGGATGCTTGTGGAGTTGGAGTTCGACGCGGCGACGCTTGAGTTGGACGAGGTCGAGGTGAAGCTGGACGATGACGACCACAGCCGAGGCGATGACGACGATGAGCATGAGTTGAAGGGCACGATCACCGGGGTCGATGTCGACGCAGGCACGATTACGGTTGAAAGCCTGAACGGCATCACCGAGACGTACACGGTTCACTCAGACACGGAAATCGAGATCGGCGACGACGCTTCGCTCAGCGACCTCGAAGTCGGAATGCAGGTTGAGATCGAGTTCGATGGCGAAACGCTTGCGCTGAGTGAAGTCGAGGTCCGAATGGAAGACGATGAAGACGAAGATGACGGCGAGGATGATGAAGACGACGACGATGATGACTAGCATTCACCAGCAATAATCGCTCATCAGAGCCGATGAAGACCGGCAGGCGCCAGGCCCGCCGGTCTTTCGCGTTTGGGAAACAACGCGCAAGCCGAACTCCTGGAGACTCTTGAGATCAGATACCGCCAACTACGTCTGCCCTCTTAACTTCCGTTAACAATGCGGCGCGCTAATTGATGCAACTCGGTCGAGTGGGGCCGGGAGACCGGTTGAGCGCCAGCATTCCGAAGCACGACACAGGATGCGGGGCGCCCGCGAAGACACAGATTCGGACGTTTGAGGAGATATCTAGAACATGACAGGTCGACTTATGACAACCCGTAGCCGGACATGGTGGATGGCCGCCCTGCTTTCGGCTTTCGCCGTGGTTGCAGCGGCGTGTGGCAGTGACGGCGATGCCACATCAACACCGCGGTCTGGCGGCGCTAACCCGACCAACACGCCTGCTTCGCAGGACCTTTCGGGCACGATCCAGATCGACGGTTCATCGACAGTGTTCCCGATCTCCCAGGCGGTCGCCGAGGAGTTCAGGGCTGACGGTAACAACGGCGTCCAGATCGTGATCGGTGTCTCGGGCACGGGCGGCGGCATGAAGAGGTTCACGGTCGGTGACACGGACATCTCCAACGCATCGCGCGGCATCAAGGAGTCTGAGGCGGAGCAGGCGGCAGAGAATGGCGTCGAGTTCATTGAGTTCAGCGTCGCGCTGGACGGCCTCTCGGTCCTGGTTCACCCGGACAACGACTTCGTCGAGTGCCTCACGACCGAGGAGCTGAACAAGATCTGGGAGCCGGGGTCCGATGTGAACAACTGGTCCCAGATTCGAGACGGCTTCCCGGACAGGGAGATCAGGCTGTACGGACCGGGCACGGACTCGGGCACGTTCGACTACTTCACCGACGAGATCAATGGTGAGGAAGGAGCGACCCGGCCTGACTACACGCCGTCCGAAGACGACAACGTTCTTGTGCAGGGTATTTCTGGTGACCGCAACTCGCTCGGCTACTTCGGATACGCCTACTACGCGGAGAACACCGACCGTGTGAAGGCGGTTGGAGTCGACGGCGGCAGCGGCTGTGTGTCGCCGACCACCGAGACGATCAACAACGGCACCTACGCTCCGCTCTCCCGTCCCCTGTTCATCTACGTGAACAAGGCCTCGCTCGAAAAGCCTGAGGTGAAGGCGTTCATGGAGTACTACATGGAGAACGCTGGCCAGCTTTCAACCGAGGTTGGCTACGTGCCTCTGCCGGACAACGTCTACGAGGAGAACCTGGCAGAGATTCGCTAAAGATCATGCAGCGGACGGTTCCGCTTAGATCGCCGTCGCGGCGGAACCGGGCTGCTGAACCTCCGTCACGCCGGAAATCCCCATGCGGATTCCGGCAATGAACAACATCGGCCCCGCAGCCATCAGGCGGGGCCGGTGCGCGTCTGTAAGAAAATCGTTAACTTTCGCCGCTCCGTTTCTGTTTAACTCTGGCAATCTTTCTCGCCATTCGCCCTACAAAAGCCGGGAGGTCGCCGTGCGAAAGTTACTTCTTCTGACGCTGGTGCTGGCGGCATCGGCCGCCTGCGGTTCCGAGGTCGCGGCAACCGGAGCCGCCGATCAGAACTCGCCAACTGAGCCGGTCGCTACTGCAACCGCGATTACCGCGCAGCCGACCGCGACGACTTCAGCGGGCGTACCGGACGACTTGCAGGCCGATATTGATCGGCAGTTCGGTGATCTCCGGTTCCGGTTGTCTTCGCTGGAGAGGTTGATGTCGGCCGGCGACGGCATGTTCTCGCTGGAGGACGACCTGGCGAATGCCGACGGCAGGCTGCGGGCACAGCAGCGCTGCATCAACGCTCTGGTCCTGGTCGCCGGCAGCCATCAGCACCTTGCGGACGCTGACGGTGGCGTCACGGGACCGGGTCAGTTCGGCGTGTTCGGTGCAGAGGGACTGGACGCCACGACGCACGCCCGGATGCTGGCCGTCGAATGCGGGCCTGCCGTTGACGAGAGCCTGCTTGCACAGCTGGCTGACGACTACGGCATCGAGCTGAAGTAGCGGGGAATGCAGCGGGCTGGTTGATCGACCGCTTCTATTCGTTCGCGTTCTGTTAGTGTCTGGACGTCATGAGAAAGATTGCAGTCTCGATACTGGTACTGCTCGCAGTTTCCTGCAGCGGCGGCTCAGACCCGAGTCCGACGCCGACGGTAGACGTCGACGCAACCGTCCAGGCGGCGGTGGCCGCGACCGAAGCGGCACGGCCTACACCCACACTGGCGCCGACGCCGACCAGTGACGTGAACGCGGCGGCGATCGCTGATTACCTTGCGCGGATGGACTCGGTGATTTCCGACCTGGATACCAGCGAGGCCGAGTTCGATGCGGCGGTGACCGGGTTCGCAGACACGGTCGACTTCAACAACCTCGACTCGTTCGTCGACTCGGTGCAGGATATCTTGCCTGCTGTTGATGCGGCGCTGAACGAGCTTGGGCTGGTGATGTCGGATTTCCTCCGAGTCCAGGACGTGCCTCCGGAGGCGTCAGAGTTTCACAACCTGTACCTGCAGTTCTTACAGAACCGGCTGTTCCAGCTTGAAGGGCTGAGGGCTGCGATAGAAACTGCGCGGGCGGATTTCTCGAACGCCTTCCTGGCGGCACGCAGCCTCGAAGGGGTCACGTCTGATCTCGAAGATCTGAACAAGGATATCGACGCCGGACTGCATATTTTGCGAGATCTTGCAACGGAGTGACCAGGCAGTGGCATCAGGCAATCTCTGCTGGCTTTCCGGTGCTGCCGTGTCGTATCTCAACAGTTAAGATGTAACTTCGCGCCTGCGCTGCGGTGTCGAGATTGGCGCTTCGACACGCGGAGTCAGCCGGGCGCGGTTCGCCGTACCCGTCGGCGGTGTCAAGTCGAAGATGGGCCTCTAGCTCAGTGGTAGAGCAACGGACTTTTAATCCGCAGGTCGAGGGTTCGAATCCCTCGGGGCCCACCAGCTTCCGATTATCCAAAATAGGGACAGCACATGGAAGCACTATTCTCCCCTGATAACTGGGGTTCGCCCGTCGGGCTCGGACTCTTCTTCTTTCTTATGAGCGTTGGCGGAGGCGTGCTGTTCTGGGGGATCTCGCTCCTCAACGAAAGCACCAGGAAGGAGAGCGACGAGAAGGACGAGTGAGGGCGGTAGGTCTTGGACCGCTCGGACCACTCGCAGGAGTTGCATCTCAAGGCGGCTCCCAGCAGTTCGAACGGCGGACACACCTGTCAACCGGCCTCCGTCTGACGCGATACGAGCCGCGGCGTCACGTCGGTCCGAGAGATCCGAGTCGAGCGGTGCACGTCTGAACCGACCACTCTGTGACGAACGGTATGCCAGCCCGACTCCTCAATCAGAAAGGTCGAAGATCGCCCGGCCAAGGACGCTGCCTTCTTCGAGGTCCGCAGCTGCCTTGTTCACATCGGCCAGCTTGTAGCTCCGGGTTACCAGCTTCTCGAGGGGCATCTTGCCGCTCCGCTGCATCTGCATGAAGTAGTCGATGTCTGAGCGCGGGTCCATGGCGCCGTGGCTTCCGACTAGCCTTCTCTGGTGGCCGACGAACCATTCCGGCTTGATCGTAATCTCGGGCTCAGGATTTCCGACCAGCACCGCAAGCCCGCCGACGTTGTTCGACCCCGGTCCTCCACCTCGCACAGACGGAACTATCGACTCCGCAGCCTGCCGGACGCCGACTGTGTCGAACGCGAAATCCGCACCGCCGCCTGTGATCTCGATGATCGCCTCTACAGGGTCGGTCTCGGCACCGTTGACGAAGTGGGTTGCGCCGATGGTACGGGCGAAGTCCAGCTTGTCGTCCGATATGTCGACGGCTATCACGGAGGATGCGCCAAGCGCGGCGGCCATCATCACAGCGCTGCAGCCGACCCCACCAACTCCGAAGACAGCGACCGTGTCTCCCTCGGCAACTTGCGCGGTGTTCTTGACCGCTCCCGCTCCGGTCATGACTCCACAGCCAACAACGGCGGCGACATCGATCGGTGAGTCTCCCGGCACCGGCACCAGGTACTCGGCGCGGGTCAGAAGCCGCTCGCCCCATCCCCAGAACGAACCGTGAACGGCCTCGCCGTCCAGCGTCGCCCCGGTCACCTCGGTCGGTTTCCTTCCTTTGATCGGCGTCCACGGCACCCACGTGAGAACCGCCAGGTCGCCCTCCTTCACATGGGTGACTTCACTCCCGACTTCCTCGACTATGCCGACGGCTTCGTGGCCCAGTCCCCGCGGTCGCTCGAAGCTTTCGCTCCGCATCTCGTGTATCTGGGACAGGCAGAGTCCTGCGGCCTTCAGGTTTACGACCGCTTGATCAGGCCGGAGAGCCGGAAACTTGATCTCTTCGAGGACGAGGGGGCCGTTGACTTCATGCTGAATCGCTATCGTGGTCTGCATGCGAGGAGTGTGCCTTTCTGCTTGGCGCCGGTGTTCGGGGGGAGATCGTGCATCGGTTGATGCTCTGGCCGCAAGACGCGAGATTACCTTGAACCGGAGCGGTGGCGGGATCATAGCGCGCCGAAATCGCGTCTGCAGTCGACTGAGTTCAATCGCTGAGGCTGTGGTTAATGCTCGCGGCGCTACCCCGTCATCGGCCTGCCTACCCTAAGCGATCTAGGTTCATCACCTTTGTCCAGGCGCTCACGAAGTCATAGACGAACCTGTCTGCGCCATCATTGCTTCCGTAGACTTCGGCTATGGCCCGCAGCTGCGAGTTGGCGCCGAACACCAGGTCGGCACGCGTCGCTGTCCACCTCGTCTCGCCGGTGCTGCGGTCGTGGCCTGCATAGCGTCCGTTGTCCGATACCGGACGCCACTCGACTGACATGTCGAGCAGGTTCACGAAGAAGTCGTTCGTCAGCGTCTCCGGTCGGTCGGTGAGCACGCCGTCTGACGAGCCTCCGTGGTTGGCTCCAAGCACCCTGAGTCCACCGAGCAGCACGGTCATCTCGGGCACCGTCAGGGCGAGCAGGTGTGCCCTGTCTAAGAGCGGCCGCTCCGCCTTCACATTCAGGCCCTCTGCAACGTAGTTGCGGAACCCGTCTGCCATCGGCTCAAGCACCTTGAACGAGTCGGCGTCGGTCTGTTCCTGGGTCGCGTCGGTGCGGCCGGGAGTGAACGGCACCTCGATCTCTCGACCGGCGTCCCGCGCCGCCTGCTCTACAGCAGCGCAACCACCGAGCACGATGAGGTCGGCCAGCGAAAGCCGCTTGCCATTGGTCTGCTTCTCGTTGAAAGCGGACCGTACGCGGCCAAGCGTTTCGAGTGCAGCGGTTAACTGCTGGGGCTCGTTCGCGGGCCAGTCTTTCTGTGGCGACAGGCGAATCCGTGCGCCGTTTGCGCCTCCGCGCTTGTCGGTGATTCGGAATGTCGACGCCGATTTCCACGCGAGCGATACGAGCTGGGCGACGGTCAAATCTGAAGCAAGAACTTCCTGCTTCAGTGTGGCGATGTCCTGTACGTCGATCAACGCGTGGTCGACAGCGGGCACCGGGTCCTGCCAGATCTGCGGCTCACCTGGGACTTCCGGCCCCAGGTAACGGTCGATTGGTCCCATGTCGCGGTGGGTGAGCTTGAACCAGGCCCGTGCGAACGCGTCCGCAAGCTCGTCCGGGTTTTCGTAGAAGCGCCTCGAAATCGGTTCGTAGACGGGGTCTTCGCGCAGTGCGATGTCGGTCGTGGCCATCATCGGCGCGTGCCGCTTTGCAGGGTCGTGAGCGTCAGGCACGGTTCCGGCGGCTTCATCGTTCTCCGGTGTCCACTGGTATGCCTCACCGGCACTCTTCGTCAGCTCCCAGTCGTAGCCGAACAGGTTCTCGAAGAAGTTGTTGTCCCACTTGATCGGGTCGGTGGTCCACGCACCTTCAAGGCCGCTGGTGATGGTGTCTTCGGCGTTGCCGCGGCCGAAGTCGTTTTTCCAACCCAGGCCTTGCTGCTCGATCGGAGCACCTTCGGGCTCGCGCCCGACATGCTGGTCAGCGGCAGCGGCACCGTGCGTCTTTCCGAAGGTATGCCCGCCTGCGATCAGGGCCACGGTCTCTTCGTCGTTCATCGCCATGCGGGCGAAGGTCTCGCGGATGTCCCTGGCAGCAGCAAGCGGGTCCGGCTTGCCGTTGGGGCCTTCAGGGTTCACGTAGATCAGGCCCATCTGGGTTGCGCCAAGCGGCTTCTGCAGGTCCCTTTCGCCGCTGTACCTGGCGTCGCCCAGCCACTCGGTCTCGGGTCCCCAGTTCACATCCTCCTCAGGCTCCCACGCATCCTCTCGGCCACCGCCGAACCCGAAGGTCTTGAAGCCCATCGACTCGAGGGCGACGTTGCCGGTGAGGATCATGAGGTCAGCCCAGGAGATACCGGCGCCGTACTTCTTCTTGATGGGCCAGAGGAGCCTGCGGGCCTTGTCCAGGTTGGCGTTGTCCGGCCAGCTGTTGAGGGGAGCGAAGCGAATGGTGCCTGATGAGGCGCCGCCACGGCCATCCTGGATCCGGTATGTGCCCGCGCTATGCCAGGCCATTCGGATGAACAGCGGCCCGTAGTGGCCGTAGTCGGCGGGCCACCAGTCCTGCGAGTCGGTCATCAGCGCACGAAGGTCTTCCTTGAGAGCGTGATAGTCGAGCTTGCTGAACGCCTCGGCGTAGCTGGAGCTTTTGCCGAGCGGGTTCACCAGTTCCGAGTTCTGTGCGAGGATCTTGAGGTTCAGGCTCTCGGGCCACCAGTCACGGTTTGTGCGAGAGCTGTTGATTGCGTTGGGGGAAGTGTGGTCGACCGGGCATCCGTTGGTTGAGACTGTCGAGTCGGTCATTGTTTTTCAGCTTTCTCGTGCGTCTGGATGGTGGAGAGTTGGGGAGGCGCTCAGCGAGTGGTAAGTGGGGATTGATCCCCTGCTGATCGCGGATGATCGTCGGCAGTTTCGAGGGGCGAGATCGCGGTGCCCCGACGGCTTGCCGCCAGGCGTTTGCTCCCCTTGACAAGTTAAATCGTATCGCTACATTTGACATTGTCAAATCTAATTTTCGCAACATCTGATGGCACCTGAGACCTCGGCAGACATAGACGACGGCCGGCTGGCCGAGCAGCTGCGCTCGGTCGGCCTGAGAGCGACGCGGCCACGGCTGCTGGTTATGGCCGCGCTCCACGAATCCGACGCTCACATCTCGACCGATGACCTTGTCGACTGGCTTGCGGAACGCGGCACTCCACTGCCCCGCGGCTCGGTCTACAACGTGGTCGGGGCGCTGGTCAGCCGCGGCCTGATGATGGTCACCGACATCGGTCCGGGCCGAGCGATCTATGAGCTTGCCGACCGCTGGCACCACCACTTTGTCTGCCGCAGCTGTGGGCAGATCCAGGACGTGGAGTGCGTGGTCGGTGAACGCCCGTGCCTTGACCAGGCTGATGTCGTCGGTGAGGTCGATGAGGCGCAGATCATTTTCCGCGGGCTCTGCGGCGCGTGCAGCGCCGGTGCGACTGCAGCAGGTTGAGATTGGTCTAGTCGCCGAAACTCTCGAATCGTCTTCCACCCAGTACTGGAGAGCGGAGAATGACACCGCTCGATGAACTGTCACTGGGACTAAGATGTTCCGTATCCGGCTCTGTTGTTAACAGTTGATCCAATCGAAGAAGGAAGCGTGACTATGGGCACCACTGAAGACTCTGTGTCATGCGGCGACATCATCGAGGCCCTTGAACAGGCTGCGAACGCCGCAAATCCAGACATAGCCGAGGCTGTTATGTGGTTGGACGATGAGCGCTTCAGCGAGATCGAGGATCATATCCCCCTGCCATTTGAAGCGAAGACCGTTCGTGATATTCACCAATGGGTTAGGAACAACTCTCGGCCCGGGAACAACATCCACTTTCGTGACGTGAATATCCGCCAGCTCTCTGACACGACGGCCTATGCCACGGCTATCGAAGAGATCTATATGGGACGTGAGGCGTCAACCAGTCGTGTGACGTTCTTGTTCTTGAAAAAAGAAGATCGCTGGGGCCTGATTCACGCTCACTACTCCGGGACGCCGGCGGATGAGTGAGTCCTAAAAAGAGCCTAGTGCAGTTGTCGCGCCGTGCAGGATTCTGCTGATCCTCTAGAACAGGGTCTCTGACTAGGACTTCCGGCCGCTAGTCAGAAGCCTGAGACCGCAACTCACGGAAAAACGTTCCAGCCAGGTTGTGGTTATGGCCTTGATGCCTCACCAAACTCAGAGGCCTGGAGTGGCATATTCCTGGCCTGACGCGCCGTCGCATCCATCAAGTGACCACTTGACCTGCCTTGATGGTCAGTTCGGGACGCCAGCGCTTACCCGATCTCTGCTGGCCGTGACCGTCGCGGAGTTGCTCATCTTCGCTGCCTGGCTTCACCACGCACAAATCGGCCACAGCGCCCGGTTCGATGTTTCCGATCTCATCGGCAAGACTGAGGATGCGAGCCGGTGTGGATGTCATTCCTGGCCAGCACTGCTCGGCGGTCATGCCGCAGGCGATCATCTTTGACGCTACCAGCGGAAGGTCGTGGTCGATGCCCTGCTCGACGTGCGCTCGGTAGAAATCGCTTGAGATCGTGTCCGGCAGGAACCCTTCGGAGACCGCTGTTTCGGCGGCGTCGAAGCCGAACGCTGCCACGCCGTCGCCCACATCGAACAGAACGCCACGCTCTCTAGCCTCCCATGCGCAGTCCGGTATCCGGCCGTCCTCCACGATGCTGCCGTCGCCGGAGTGGAAGCAGTAGGTCATCACGTCGCCCGGCCTCAGCAGTTTCAGCTGCTCCGCAAGCGGCGTTGCCTTGTCTTTCGTTGCCCCGAACAGCACCGGCTTGCCTGTCCGTTCGGCAGCCTCGATGCCGCGTCTCAGCACCTCGAGTGGATCGATTCCTGCACCCTGGATGAATGCGATGTTCAGCGATATACCCCAGATGTGAGCGTCGTGGCGCTGAATGGCTTCCACGCACTCGTCGACGTTCGCCTCGTCAAGGCTGAAGAAACGACCGTCAGGGTTCGACTCGCCGTTCGCGCAGAAGTTGATGGCGAGCTTGATCCTGGTGCGGCTGGGCTCGATCGTGCTGCGGATGTAGTCGTCCATGTTGCGAGCGCCCGCATCACCCTGCGACAGGACAGTCGTCGATCCTTTCGGCAGCAGGTGCACGTCGGGGTCGATGCCAAACCGGGAGTTCGCCAGAGCCGGGTGCGCGTGCAGGTCGATCAACCCCGGGAGCAGTACGCCGTAGTGCACTTCGATGGTTCTTGTGGCGTCCGGCAGCGGCTCGTTCTGCTCCCGGCTGACGAACGAGATCTTTCCGTCCTTGACACCGACCGCGCCCGGAGCACAGGTGTCATCGGTGAAGAGCACCGCCGAAGCTTTGATGACCAGGTCGTGCGCAGACATAGGCCGAACCCGCTAGTCCAACGTCTTCTTGATCGCTTCGACTATGCCGTCTTTCGCCGGGTAGACGAGCTGCTCCAGTGACTGTGCAAACGGGATGTGCACCTGCTTCGATGCCACTTTTTGCATCGGCGCCTGCAGGTCCCAGAATGCCTCTTCGCCGACTATGGACATGATCTCGCTGGCAGCGCTGCACACCTTCGCGGCAGGGTCTGCGACCACCAATCGACCGGTGTTTGCGACCGAATCGAGGATCGTCTGCTTGTCGAGCGGCACTAGCGTGCGCGGGTCGATCACCTCCACGGACACGCCCTCCTTTGCCATCTCGTCGGCGGCTGCGAGCGCGTGCGGCACAGACCCGGCGATCGCCACGAGGGTCACGTCGCCGCCCTTACGCAAAACGTTCGCCACGCCGAACGGCACCGCAAAGTCCGGGTCGTCAGGCACCTCACCGCGGGTGCCGAACAGCGTGCCGTCCTCGAACATGATGACCGGGTCGTCGTCGCGGATAGCGGTCTTCATCAGGCCCTTGGCGTCTTCCGGCGTGCCGGGCGCGACGACCTTGAGGCCGCCGATGTTCATGAACACCGGGTATGAGCGGTCCGAGTGGTGCGCGGCCGAGCCGCCGCCGTAGTACATGACGGCCCTGTAGACGACCGGGAGGGTCACCTGCCCACCAAACATGTAGCGCATCTTGGCGGCCTGCGAGACGAGCTGGTCCATGCCGACCCACATGAAGCTGGAGAGCGTCTCGACGACGGGGCGCATTCCGACCGCGGCGGCACCAACCGCTGCGCCAAAGAACCCGTTCTCCGACAGCGGGGTGTTGAGGACTCGGTCGTCTCCGAACTCGTCGTGGAGTCCGGCGGCCGCGCCGTAGACGCTGGCTCGGACGTCCTCTCCCATGAAGAACACCTTCGGGTCGGTGCGCATCTCCTCGGCGATTCCCATCCCGAGGGCCTGCATGAACATCTTTTCTGCCATTGATTTTTCCTGTGCCAGTGGCGGCGTGAGCGGCGGTGATCGAAGGGTGAAGCGAGCGACTCAGACGACGGGCATCGGCCCGGCGAACATGTCTTCGTACAACTCGGACTCGCCTGGTGGCGGGCTGCTACGGGCGAACTCGACGGCCTCTTCAGCGGCGGCAAGAGCGCGGTCCCGGATGGCGTCGCACTCAGCCTGCGTGGCCGCGCCACTGTTCACAATGCTCCTCGTCAGCAGGTCGACCGGGTCACGCTGCCGCCACTCGTCTTCTTCCGCCTCGTCCCGGTAGCCCACCTTGCGGATCTTTTCGAGGCCAAGCGAGTGCTCCTCGAACCGGTACGTGAGCGCTTCTATCAGCGTTGGGCCTTCGCCGTTGCGCGCCCGTTCGACCGCCTGGCTGGTCGCCTCGTACATCGCGATGGCGTCCTGTCCGTCGACCAGCACGCCCGGCATGTTGTAGGCCGGTGCCCGGTCGGAGATGTGCTCGACCGCGACGGTGTCCTTGTAAGAGGTTGTGACGGCGTACTGGTTGTTCTCGCAGACGAAGATGACGGGCAGGTTCCAGACCGCAGCGAGGTTCATCGACTCGTGGCACGCGCCCTGGTTTGAAGCGCCGTCGCCGAAGAAGACGACAGAGACAAAATCCTTGCCTTCGAGCTTGGAGGCGAGCGCTGCGCCCGTTGCGACCGGCACCGAAGAGCCGACGATTCCGGACTCGCCGAGGATGCCGACCGAGAAGTCGGCGAGGTGCATGGAGCCGCCCTTGCCCTTGCAGTAACCGCCGACCTTGCCGTAGATCTCGGCCATCGCCTTCTTGAGGTCTGCGCCCTTCGCTATCGGGTGGCCGTGCGAACGGTGATTTCCGGCGATGTAGTCGGAGTCGTTGAGCGCCGCGCATGCGCCGACCGCCACGGCTTCCTGCCCGATGTAGAGGTGCGCACCGCCGATCTCGCCTGCCGAGTGCACCTCGGCGACCTTGAGCTCGAACTGGCGGATGCGCCACATCCTTTCGAGCATGAGCATCAGCACGTCGTTGGATATTTCGTTTGTCATGGGATGATCTTGGAACGGGTTGCTCTAGTTAGGGGTGATTTCGGTGTCGCCGCGGAACGGCGCCTAGTCTACCGATACTGCAGAGTGGGCGGTACGGATCGAGCGGCGATCCGCAGACGGTCCAGACGGTGTCTTCGAACCAGTTCGCCAGCGCCATGAGAAATAGGATGACGGCACTCACGAGTTCTACACAGGTCCGATTCTCTGCGAGTCAAGGATCGGCACAAATGGCTCTCGGGCGCCGGTCCAGGCCATTCAACCTTCTGCGTCTTGCCGCTGGAATCTGCTGCTATGCTCTGCGCCGCGGACCGTTGGCGAATCAAGCTGTCGATACAGAACGAACAGGACTGGTCTGGAGATGGAACTGACAGAAGCTCAGATTGCAGAGTTTGACGACAAGGGCTACATCGCGGTCCAGGACCTGTTGAACCAGGACGAAGTGAAGGTCTTGCAGGACGCAGTGCCCGAAATCCTCGCCCGGACCGGTCCCGAGGTGGTGCGCGAGTCGGACAGTCCCGACACGGCCCGGCTGGCATTCGGGCCGCACTTCTACTCGGAGCCGTTCAAACGCCTCGCAAGTCTCCCCAGGATCCTGAACCCGGTGAAGGCGCTGCTACGAGACGATGTCTACCTGCACCAGAGCCGGCTGAACCCGAAGCCGGGATTCGGCACCGGCGGCGGCTGGGAGTGGCACCAGGACTTCCCCCCGTGGCACATGATCGACGGCATGCCTGAACCGAAGTGCATCATGGTCTCGGTATTCGTCGATGACTGCACGCCCGTTACCTCTCCCCTGCTCGCCATTCCCCGATCACAGCACCACGGGCTGCTGGAGTCGAAGCTGCACGAGGATGCAAAAGGTCGTGGTTACGCGCTGCACCACCTGGACCACGACGCGCTAACGAAACTTGCCGACGAAGGCGGCATCGAGCCGATCATCGGCAACGCCGGAACGGTCGCCTTTGTGCACTGCAACGTTGTACACGGTTCGGCCAACAACGTCTCGCCGTGGCGTCGCGCGATCTGCTACCTGAACTTCAATGCGGTGAGCAACGCCTGCACGAACGGCGACCGGCCGTGGTACCAGAACAACCGCGACTTCACGCCGATGGAGCCGATTGGTGACTCCAGCCTGGCCGACCTGCTGCCGGTGTAGATCACCCGATCTGTCGTGCTTTGCCGAGCCAATCGGTCGCAGCACTCTTGAGCAGCGCCAACATGTTCACGGCGAGGATGTTTGCACCGAGCGACTGGAAGTGCTGCAGCTTGCCGATGTCGGCGGGCGCAGGGTGAGTGGCCGCAGCCAGCTTTCCGGCCGCGACCGTGGTCTTCACGACCCGGTCGAGGGCTTCGTCGACCACCGACTGCTCGGGCAGGCCCATGGACAGCGCCATGTCGGACGGTCCGAGCCATGTGGCGTCCACTCCGTCGGTTGCGACGATCTCGTCGATGTTGTCGACACCTGCCTGCGACTCGATGAGCGCGAAGAGGATGGTCTCTTCGTTGGAGCGGCCGTAGTACTCGATCGCGTCGGAGGTGCCAGCGCCGTACTCGTTGTTGCGCCCGGTCCCGTAGTTCGAGCCTCGCTCGCCGAGCGGGGGATATTTTGCCGCAGCAGCGGCCTTGCGTGCGTCCTCGGGAGTGTCGACATGAGGCACGACTATGCCCATGGCTCCCATGTCGAGGAACCGCAGGATGATGTGGGCATGGTTGGCCGGGACTCGCACAACAGGCGCCATGCCGTAGTTCTCTGCTGCACGGATCATGCCTTCGGTCTCGGACTCGCTCATTGCGCCGTGCTCGCAGTCGATGAAGACCCAGTCGAACCCGAGCGACCCTGCGAGTTCGACGAGGTGTGGCGAGTTGATGTTCAGCGAGGCGCCGATGGCTGGTTTGCCTTTTGCAAGCTGTGTTCGGATGCGGTTTTCTCTCATGACGTGCCTCTGGTGTGCCGTGGCGAATCCGGGTGCGGCGCAATCTTCGTCGCGAGTTCGGCTCTGCGCAAGGGTGTGAGAGAAAGCCGGACGCCGGCCTCGTTAGCAGGTGCTGTTAGCCTTCCGGAGACGCGGAGTCCAGCGGACGGCTGCGGTGATCGATCGGCAGCACGATGCGACAGGTACTGAAGGAGAAAAAAATCCAAGGTGAGTGAGACTAACGGCATAGATCCCGTGACCGCAGTCTCGGAGTCGGCTGCGACCGGACGGACGGCAGAGATCTTTGCCGACATCCGGGACGTGATGGAGATTCCGCTGATCACCTCGATCTGGCGAATACTCGATGGCATCGAGGGTGGACTGGAATCGGCCTGGAACGCGACGCGACCTCTGTATCAGTCCGGCCGGCCGCAGGCGGTGCTGGAGGAGCTGAAGGCGAGTGTATCGATTCCCGGCCCCGCGGAGCTCTCGGCAGCAGAGCTTGATCGCATGGGTGTGACCGGCGGAGATCGGCCCGCTGTCGACGCGATCTTCAGGGCGTACAACCGGTCGAACGGTCTGAACCTTATTGCTCTCAACGGACTGATTGCAACTGCGGAAACAGAATCAGTTGCGGCGGAACAGTGCACCGCGGATGCAGCATCCCCCACGTGGCCCACGCTACGGCCGCTGCTTGAACAGGCGGACATTGAGCCGACCACCTGGGCGCTGCTGGAGGAGATCAGGTTCCTCGGGTCATCGGAGCAGGATCCATCGATAGCAACACTGTGGCGACATCTCTCGCAATGGCCCGGTTTGCTCGAGCAGATTGTCCAGTCGTACTCGCCTTTGCAGCAGGACGGCACACTCCATGCAGCAGCCAGGGAGGCCGGCGATTTCGCCCTGACTAAGGGCGCGAGCCTGGCGCCGCACCGGGGCGACATCTCGGAAATCCCTCCAGAGGCCCTCGAACTGATCGCTGGCTATGTTGGGAACCCTTCAGCGGTGAGCCGAATGGTCGTGCTCGGGAACAGTGTCGAGCGGTGGCTGGCCGGAGCATGAAGCGGGTTTAGGACCGGTTGACCAGGACAGACTCAACAGCCAGCTCGCAAATGGTGTTCTCACCGAAACTCGGGTTGATGCTGCACTCCTCTGCCGGAGGAGTCTCTATGTCAACGCAAACATGCTCCGAGTAGTCGGAGATACCCGATTCGTTGCCACTATACGACCGGATGCAATAGCTTCCCGGTACATCGAAGAACGGCCTCAACGGGACTTCGGTCAGCAGTTGTGTCTGTGCATCACCCGGCTCAATCTCGAATCGCCGGCAGTTCACTGTGTGATCTCCGATGTCTTCGATCTGCAGTTCGAGTTGAGCTCTCAGAAATGCCGGGTAGTACTTCACCGATACCAGAATGAGATTCGGAGCCGGGTAAAGCCTTTCCAAATCTGGTCTCGGGGTCGCCGCCCCAACTGGTCCGCAATCGTCGAAGGGCTGAGGCGGTGTTGGAGTCGCCGTGGGTACCGAGGTTGGAGGAGGAGCAGTGGCAGATGGCACAGAAGTAGCTGCGGCGGTTGGGGCTGGCGTGGCGGCGACGGGATCAGATCCGCACGCCACCACGCCAATCAACAGTGCGACGATTCCGAAGATCGTCGCCGCACTGGCTTTGCTCTTTACCGTTCGAAGAGCCATGCACACCTTTGGCTACGGCCAGGGATTCCCAAACACTGCGCTTGACGTCACACCTGAAGAGGATGAACCCTCTTTGAATGCCCAAACACGGGTCTTCCAGTTTCCGGAGAATGGAGGATCAACCCATTGGCATGCCCAGACAGGGTTGCTGGGTGATCCACCGGCAGCCGGTCCGCGAACGAGATAATTATGAACTACGTCCGGTGAACCTTGCTCGATCTGCTGCACCAGGAATCCGTCTTCATCCGAAGCCCTGTCATACCAGCAGGCAAACATTCCGTTTGGATAGCCCTGAGCGGTCCCGTACATGTAGACCGTCGAGGTAGAGTTCGGCGCCGTCGGTGTTCCCGACCAGGCCCAGTAGGGATTCGATTCGGCCCTACCCGAGTTTCCACCAGATCCTTGAGCCCAGACACGCAGGTGATACCAGTTACTGCTAGCTCCCGGACGCGGCCAGGCGGGATTGGACCGGCAGAAGTTCGAGCCTGATCCGAATACGAAAGGCTCCCTAAACAGGGCTGAGTTGACGTCGGTTCCCGTTGCCTGTTCCAGGTGAAAGTAGTAGTAGGTTTCTGCCGGGCTGTTGTCTGTCTGACAGCCTTGCAGGTTGCCACCACTGACCGCCGAGAGGGCCGGTGTAGACGGTGCCGCCGGAGTGCTGCCTGAAGCCGGTGCGATGAATCCGCTGCTTGCCAGCAGTCCCGTCTTCTGAGCGGACGTCAATACCAGGTTGGGGAAGTACTCGAAGTCCAGGAGGCTGTGATAGCCGGGCGGTGCCGCTTCGTGTGTATCGAGGTTGAGGGCGTGACCCAACTCGTGCGCAACCGCTCCGAGCTGTGGGGTATAGGCGCAGTTCCTTCTCGCGCCGTCGTTACAGTCTTCAGAGCGCTCATGTGCCAGTGAAGCGAAGTTGCCTACGATACCGAACCCTGAGTTCCAGGGGTCCGCAGCGTTCGCAGCAGCGCCAGCGAATCCTCCCCAGGGAACAAACACCATGTAGATATGGCCGGTCCCCCAAATATGCTCGCCACGGCTAATCAACTCTGACTGCACGCGTGCCCATTCATCTGCGTCGTAGTACTGCCACGTGCTGTTGCCTTGCATTGTCACAAGGCTATTCAACTCGAACGTCTCTCCGTTCAACTGCTCTTTGTACCAGGCACGTACGATTTCCATGCGGCGCATGGCCTCGGTGCCCCACGCAGTGTTATAGGTCTGGTTACTCCCGTAGAAGAACACAGGAGTGATCCTCCATTGCGTGCGGTGGCTGGCATCGGCTGTAGGAGGAGACATGTCCAACATCATGATCCCCAGTAGACTGACGACGAATACCAACTGAAACAATCGCGGTATTCCAACGTTCCTGATTTTCATCGCACACCTCTATTTCGCACTGTTCGCACTGACGGAGAGCGAGCAAACTGTGTTCTCGCCAAAGCTAGGATCGATCTTGCAGTCGTCGTCGGACGGGCGCTTCAGGTCCAAGATCAAAGGTTCGGAAAACGCCGATCGCCCATTGGCGTCGCCGACAGCCACGCGTATTTCGTAGCGACCAGGAACTGAAAAAACCGGAAACTGCGGGTAGCCGATGTTTGTTGAGATTCCTGTCTCGCTCGAGATCTCGGTGACCTTGCATAGCGAGTCGGTATCTTCAGCAACCGACATCTTGATTGCGGCGCGTCCAAATGCCGGAAGGTACTGAATCTCCAATACTTCAACGTCTCGCGGCTTCGCACTACGCGTTAGCGGTACTTCAGCGAACCGCTGGACGTTCTCCGGCCGACATCCGGAATGCTCTCCGGGCTCTGGTCGATGCACAACAGATCTTTCATCTGCAGGTGTGATCGGTGGTGGGAACGAAGCGGGTGGGGTTGGAGGTAACGGCCTGGCCTGTTCTGAAACCGGTTCCTGGGCGAGGACATCGGCCGGTTCGTCCGAGGAGAGCAGAGCTCCAACCAAAAGGGATACGGACACGAGACTCGCGACGGCAAAAAGTGCGAGTATTCGATGGCGTTTGACTAGCATTTTTGAACTCCTCGCTTCCATACGTTTACAGCCAGAGCAGTGTGCGATTTGGCGGGCGGTGGCATAAGATTCATCCGGCCAGCATCTTGCGTAAAGGAAGCCGCGAAAACCGGCGGATTGTCCGGAATATGCGCGCAAAATGCCGGACTTCGGATCGCGTCGTACTGATGCCTGGAAGGTGATCCTGAACCTCATTTGGCTGTGATCAAAGGCACCAATGCAGGCTCTGCTCCAGTCAGGCCTTGCGAGCAGAATCTGAAGTTTAGATACGACGCAGCTGTATGTGCGCCTGATTGGTTGGTGGTGGTCTCAAGGAGGGAGTGGTCCAATGGTCCAGCTAGTTGTTATCGATGGTCACCCGATGCTTAGCTTTGGCCTCCATGAAGCGTTGAAGTCCATTTCGGATCTGGAAGTGGCTGGAGTCGCGGAGGGCTTTGGTGAAGCCATTAAGTTGATTCGGCTGGCCCGACCCGAGATCGCAGTCGTCGATATCGCAATGTGCGGACCGCGCTGCGACGGGATACAGCTCGTCACGGGGATCAGGAAGATTGCTCCGGATACCCGAATAGTTGTTTTCACCGATCAGATAGCAGATATCTACATCAAGGTGTCGGCAGAGCTTGGCGTCGAGGGTTACATTCTCAAGACTGAGCCAGTTCCGATGGTGATTGAGTCAGTTCGAAGTGTTCTGAATGGTGGAGTCGTCTACTCTCGCGGCGTTCATAACGTCCTAACCGGAAATGTCGGTTCTTCTCGGCCTGCGCTCACGCGCAGGGAGGCGGAAATCCTCCAACTGGCTGCTAACGGCCTGGAAACGATGGAAATAGCAAATTCGCTTGCAATTTCTCGAACTACCGTTCAGCAGGCCTTGACGACCAGTTACCAGAAGCTCAACGCAGACAACCGGCTCGATGCTGTACTTAAGGCCGCCCGGCACGGACTCGTGGCGATCCGAGCATAGCGCCGCGGATAGAGCGATACTGCCGCAGGCGCGTGTCGAACAACGCGTTCGATCCGGGTGGCTACTCACTACGACTTCGATCAACATCTGCTGGAGGGCAGGACTTCGAAGCCTCGGAGGTCGCCGCCTGGCTCCAATCTGCTCAGCCATCTCATCTATAATCCCTCGATATTCGACGGCATCAGCGCCCAGAACGGAGCATTTCGAATGGTTACCGCCACGAGGACGATCAAAGAAGACTTCGACCGGCAGGGGTTCGTGCAGGTCGAAGGGGTTCTCGACCCGAAAACGGTGCTTGACCCGATCATCGAGGAGTACCACGGGGTCCTCGACAGCCTTGCTAGCGACCTTTTCGAGTCGGGCCAGATCAGCTCGAAGTTCGAGGGGCTTCCGTTTGACCAGCGGCTGATCAAGATCTACCAGGAGACCGGGCAGGCCCATTCCCAGTACTTCGACTTTTCCCTGCCCTTCTCAGGCGTCAAGAAGGACACTCCGTTCTGGACCGGCCCGGCTGTGTTCAACGCGTTCATCAATGAGCGCCTGCTCGATGCCGTTGAGCAGATCATCGGACCTGAGATCTACTCGAACCCGGTTCAGCACGTGCGCATCAAGCCGCCGGAAAAGTACCTGCCGAAGAACGAGGACGGACAGCCGGTCATAGGCGCAACGGTCTGGCACCAGGACCACGGCGTCGTCACGGAAGAGGCGGACGACACCAACATGGTCACTGTGTGGTTCTCGCTGACTGATACGCCGGTCGAGTCGGGGCCTCTGCGAGTTGTGCCCTTCAGCCAGGACGTCGGCCTGCTGACTCACTGCCTTGATTACGACGGCAATGGCCCGGAGTTCCGGGGCGGCCGCCAGATTCCACAGCGGCTGTTCGACCATGACAGGGCTGTGCCGTTGCCGACGAAGCGCGGTGACATCATCATGCTCAACAAGGAGCTTGTGCACGGGTCGCTGCCGAATGCGAGTGAGCAGATCCGCTGGAGCTTCGATCTTCGCTACAACCCGATCGGCCAGAACACCGGCCGCGAAGCTTTCCCAGGCTTCGTCGCCCGCAGCAAGGCGAACCCGGAGTCGGAGTTGCGTGACCCCGAGGAGTGGACTCGGATGTGGCTCGACTGCCGTGAACGTATGGCGAAGATAAACCAGGACGGCATGGACGATATCGAGTTCAGCCGCTGGGAAGACGGCCACCCCGACTGCGAGAACTAGGCCGCGTGCCGGGATGATCGCCAGTGGTTTTTTCTCGTGTTCCTCGGCCCGACACGGTGTGAAACGAATAGCATTCCTCGCTGTAACGCACGCAGTTGGCGGCAATTCTGTGTCGCAGGTACTATCCGGGCACTCGGTGGTTCCGATTTGATTAAGGCCCGAAGTTCTCGTTAGGAGGGATAGCGATGAACGCAATAAAAGGAGACACAGGGGATCTTTCGGAAATAAGGGATGCTGTCCGTTACATCAGAGATGAGAATCTACGAAGAGATTTCGAGAATCTGGTAGACGGCGCTGAGTACGGGCTGGTGCATGACAAGGAGTTGGCCGACCATCTGATGCACATTTTGTCTGAAATGGCGGCCGCACTGGCGAGAACCATTACTCCGGAAGTCACGTGGACCATAATGCGTGCCGTTTCATCAGACGCAACCCGGCTCAGCATTGGCATAGGATTCGGACTTGGAATAGATGGCTGGCACAAAGACTCTCGGTGCAACTTCAACACACAGACTTGTGAGAGCGGTCATCCGGGTTTTGAATGCAAAGTCAGTCAATGCATGTGCATAAACGCCAATCCAGTAGATGTGCCGGGGACGGTAAGCCTTGGGTACCGCTGGGGGGTAACGGTCTAGCGTAGTCTGACCAGTTTGCGACGGGCACCCCGATGCGAAAACCAGGCCGCGTGCGGCCGTTGGTGCCGCTAAACGGCGTCACACGTAGGACGGTTTGAAGATTGAACCCGCTTGAGTTGCGCCGGCTTGGCCGCACCGAGATGAAGCCGACCGCGCTGGGAGTCGGCGGTGGGCACCTCGGTTGGCCGGAGCAGTCGGACGATGAGGTGATAGCGACCGTCCGGCACGTGATTGAGCGCGGCGTCAACTTCATCGACACCTCTCCTTTCTATGGCGTCAGTGAGGCGCGTTTCGGCAAGGCGCTCGCAGGTGGATGGCGAGACAAGGTCTACCTGCAGACAAAGGTCGGCTCCCACCCGCGGTACCTGCGAGACTTCTCTGCGAAGGCAACGACCTGGAGCCTGGAGAACAGCTTCAGGGAGCTTCAGACCGACTACGTAGATTCGGTGCTGATCCACGGCCCGCGCTACGACATCGAAGAGCCGCTGGACACGTGCCTGGGCGTGATGCTCGACTGGAAGGCGAAGGGGCGCATCGGTCATGTTGGCGTCGGCGTCAGGCAGCACGAGTATCACCGGCGGGCGATCGAGGTGGGTGTCGATATCGTGCTGTCGTACCTGGACTACACGCTGCTGAATCAGTCGCTGGCGGATGACACGATTCCGTTCGCGCTTGAGCATGACGTGGGGATCGAGCTGGGCAGTCCGCTCGGAGGCTCGCTGCTTGCCGGTCCAGAGCCGGTTTTGCAGGAAGGAAACGAGCACACGCACGACCAGGATGGAAAGCTGGTGCCGGCGACCCTGGGCAGCCTTGTCGACCCTGACGCGGTGTCGCGGGCACACCGGATGTGGCGCTGGTGCAGGGACCGGGACCTGAATGTCCGGGACCTGGCGATTCAGTTCGCCTTAAATGCCCCGGTCAATGGCAACGGTATTGTGCTAACAGGCCCGGCGAATATTAAGCAATTCGATGAGACGTTCGAGAGCGCGACGAAAGAGATTCCAGAGAGTGTGTGGCAGCAGTTTGATGCGGATTTTGGCGTTAGAGGCTGATGACTGTATCGCTGAGGCGGTTCTTGAAAGCCTAATATGACTACGCTTCGGAATAAGGCGGCGGCAGTTGTCGTCGTTTGCATTCTGATTTCTACAGCAGTTTTGGCGGCTTGCTCGTCTGATCCGGCTGCCAATTCAAGCCCGGCTTCGGAGGGTACGGCCGCACCTCCGACAGCCAGTCCAACCTCGCCCTCTCCTCAACCAGACGCACCAAACCAGATCAATTTCGCTAATGGCGACACCGTTCCGATCTGTTTGCCAGCCGATTTCGAGATAGTTCAACCAAGTCCCGGGATTGAGTCGGAGATTGGTGCAATTGTCGGGCCGGCGGTTGAGCTCTCGATCGCGAGAGGGGCGTTCGTTGTCACAGACATCCACAGTATTGCTGGCATACCGCCGGTGTCTCAGGATGCGCAGTTAGCTGAGAGGCACGTGGTTGAAGAGCTGACCAGGGAAGAGCGAACGATCACGCTTGTCAGACCTGTGGTCTCTGCCGATGGCTCAACCGGCGCCCTTGTGCGGAGCGCGGCCGGTGACATCACGATCAACGGCCACGACCTGCCTGCGGACACCGAAAGCATGGCCCTGAACATGCTGAGGTCAATGTTCGCCAATCAGTGCTGATGCCCGCGTAGTCGCAGGAAGCCTTGCCCAGCCGGTATCGACTCTCCGTCCGAGCTCACTCGCATCCCCGAAACTGCCAACCTTAAGTAAGGTTGTCGTTCGCAGGGACGATTGCCGACGAGTTTGCGCGCAACGCGCCGCCGCAACGGAGGACCATCGATTTGAGAAAAGAGGCGATCGCTCGCTGGGACGAACTGGCAGACCGGGTGCCACACGGGGCGCTTGTCGAGAACGTGGACCTGGTGCTGATCCGCTACGGCGAAAAGGTGTCGGTGCTCTACGGTCGCTGCCTGCACCGCGGCGCCCTGCTGGCCGACGGTCACATCAGCGGCTCAGACCTGATCTGTGGCGTGCACAACTGGGACTACGGCTTCGACACAGGAGTCAGCGCGTACAACAACTCGGAGCGGTTGCCGAAGTTCAGCTCGTGGATTGAGAACGGTGATGTGCTGGTCGATGCAGACGAGATTGCCGAGTGGGAGCAGCGCAATCCGCAGCCCTACGACCGTGACGCCTATCTCGGCCAGTACGCCGACCACCACGGAACCCCTGACGAGCCGCATAACAGCTTTATCCAGTCGCTAGCGCGGTCCGGTCTCGAAGGCGGCGAGCATGGGCCGACCGAGGCGATGGGCGTTTCTCAGGCAGAACTACCATCGTGGGACGACATCCAGTTCGTGACGGGCCAGCTTGCGCACCCGCCGCAGCTCGACGATGTGCCCATAGACACGAAGCTGGTGATCGGGCCGAACGCGAACAGGCCGCTGGAGCTGGACATTCCGCTCTTCGTTTCCGACATGAGTTTCGGCGCGCTGTCCGAGGAGGCGAAGGTGGCGCTGGCGACTGGCGCTGAGATGGCGGGCACCGGGATCTGCTCAGGAGAGGGCGGCATGCTGCCGGAAGAGCAGGAGGCGAACTCGAGGTATTTCTACGAGCTGGCGTCGGCGCGGTTCGGCTTCTCGATGGACAAGCTGAAGCGGGTGCAGGCGTTCCACTTCAAGGGCGGCCAGGGGGCGAAGACGGGCACGGGTGGCCACCTGCCAGGCAGCAAGGTGCAGGGCAAGATTGCAGAGGTGCGGGAGCTTGAGCCGGGCACCGCAGCGATCTCCCCTTCTCGTTTTCCTGAATGGGATGACGAAGACGGTTTCAGGCACTTCGCTGACGAGGTGCGAGAGGCGACAGACGGCATCCCCATCGGCTTCAAGCTGTCTGCACAGCACATCGAGGAGGACATCGACGCGGCGCTGCGGGTCGGAGTCGACTACGTGATCCTTGACGGCCGCGGAGGCGGCACCGGTGCTGCACCACTGATCTTCAGAGACAACATCTCGGTGCCGACGATTCCGGCTCTTGCTCGGGCTCGCCGACACCTGGATGAGCGCGGCAGGCAGGACGTTACCCTGATCATCACCGGCGGTCTCAGGACTCCTGCCGACTTCGCAAAGGCGATGGCGATGGGCGCGGACGGCGTTGCTGTCTCGAACTCTGCAATACAGGCGATCGGCTGTCTTGGGATGCGGGCGTGTCACACGAACAACTGCCCTGTCGGCATCGCTACGCAGAAGGAGAACCTGCGGTCGCGACTGCTTGTGCAGGAGTCGGCAAAGCAACTGGCACGGTTCTTCGAGTCTTCGGTGGACCTGATGAAGCTGCTGGCGCGGGCCTGCGGCCACACTGCGCTGAGCGAGTTCCGGCGCGAAGACCTGACGACGTGGAAGCGGGAGATGGCCGATCTCTCAGGCGTGCCATACGCGGGCGTGGGGAGCGCAAGGTAGCAGCGCATGCGCGCTTAACTGAACGAGACTAGCTCGTGAAGCGTTTTCAAACTCGCTGAACCGGATATGATCTCGGCGTCAACGGACCGGGCCTGAATATTCACAGACTATGCACGCCTGCGGCCTGATGGCCGGTAGAAAAGCGCATACCCGATCGCTGCTGAAGTCGGGATGACGACCGCGGCGAGTGCGATGAGCAGGGTCGTAGTTCCGCTGAGAAAACCGCTATCGGCTTCGCCGTGCAATCCTGAGATCTCGACCGAAACAACCGAACCGGCCAGCCGGCTGCCGAGGTCCTGCTGGCGATACTCAATGCCATCGATGTTCACCAGCTGAGTCTCGCCGGAGCCTGCCTCGAGGTCGTCGTCGGCAGGGACGAGGACCTGGAACTCTGCAACAGGTCGTGCCAGGTGGTAGCTGAGAGTGGTTTCGTTATCCGGCGCTGCCACCAGGTAGCCGAGCGCGACGGTGCCACTGCCCGGGGCGACGAAGGTCTCCAGCACGACGTGGCGCGGGCGCATGCCGAGCAGCTCCGCTCCGAGGCTGCGGCCTCCTGCATCGATCAGGCCGAACGGCGTGTCGAGCGAGAGGTCGGATTCGACCTGCAGGTTGAACATCGTCTCAGGCACAGGGATCAGGAGCTCGCCCTGGCCGAAGATGGCGGCACGCGAGCCGGAGTTTTCGAAGCGAACCAGGTGCTGGACATCGAGCCGGTCCGGCTCGGCCGCCCGGTTGACGATTAGCGCCACGCGCTCCGTCACGTCCGCTCCAACGTTGCGCGCTATCTCATAGACCGTCAGGTCCAGCACATCGTCTCCGAATACTTCGAACCGCTCCGAGTACTCCACTCCATCGAACGTGACAGACAGGAACAGTGAGATGTTTCCACCGGCCGGGACGGCGACTTGGGCGGTGCCTTCGGTGTCCGTGAGCAGTGACCAGCGGGCGACCTCCGAGTTGCCGGAGAGCACGACTGCCGAGACCGTTTCGCCAGATCCGACCGTCCGGCCGTTCGTTCCATCAAAGACTCGAACGGTGACGGTGTTCTGCGCCTGCGCCATGACCGGTGCAGGTGCCGGTGAGACGGTTGCCGCGAGCGCAAACAAAACCGCAAGTGCGGTTGCGACCGCAACGATCTTCGCGTTGCGGTTGAGTCGGGATCGGTTTTGTAGAGCGAGTTGGATCAAGTGATGGCATCCGGTCAAGTGGGAACAAGACCGCATTAGAGAAGGGTTAAGACGCGGCCCGTCGGGAAACGCCATTGTCGTATCGGTGAATATTTCGCTTTTTGCAAACTGAAGCCGTTAATAAAACGTGAACAGGAGCCGGTTATTGGATCGCAAACTTGACAATCCTGCGGAGCGATCACAGAATCGGGCCCCTCTTCAGGGTGCCGGATCTGTTCTCGATCAACCGTTCCCGGCAGCTATGACTGTCCGATCACGAATGGTACTGAAGAGGTTCGAATTTTCCCGGCACCACAAGACTGTGGGGCAATCTGTTGGGTAGAAGGGTGAAGGGGCTGCGTCCCCTTTCATGGCGATTCGCCATTCTCGTCGCTTCCGTGGCGGCACTCACAAGCACGCTGCTTCTGGGTTCTGACGGTGCGCGCCCCGTAGCTGCCGACGCAAACCAGTTCGCGATGACGAAGCCGGTCTACGGACCGAACCAGCAGATCATCATCGAACTGGGAATCCTGACCCGCGACTCCACCGACTTCCTGCAGACGGTATCTGACATCTACGTGGTGCCGGCTGGAACAGCGTCGCCCGGTTCGGGCCTACCGGGACTGGACCCGTCGGGCTCCCCGAACACGGCCATTGGCACCGGTATCGGCGGCGGAATCTTCGACGAGCTGATCGGCATCACCATCCCCAGCGGAAATGTCGGCGACGGCTGGTGGGACATCGTCGAAGACTCGAACCAGGACGGTATTTTCAATGATGTTGACACGATCCAGAGCAACGCCTTCCGCGTAGACATCCCGATCAACGTCCCGCTCATTCCGGACCCATCGCTCCAGGCGATGAAGAACAATGCCGCGGACCTGCGAGACCACTGGGGAGCGGCGCACGCCGCGTACGGAACGCTCTTCACGCTGGCGGACGCGGCTGCCATGTACAGCGCGCTGACCGACCCTGTGGATGCTGTCCTCTGGACGTTGATGGACAACCTGAAGAGGGCGACGGGGATCGACCCGCAGGCCATCGCGCTGAAGATGGTGCTCGATACGTCGAGACACTATGGCGGGATAGCTGCCGACCCTCCTGACCCGGACTTCAAGCACCTGACGCCTCTTGGTGCGCGTGAGTTCGTTCCCGCGGAGACCGAGGACCCGCTCGCAATCCTATTTGCCGAATTAAACGCGAACATGGCGGCCGAAGAGGACCTGACCGCAGCGTTCCTCACTTCTCTTGAGCGTTACCAGGGTGCCGCTGCTGCGAAAGACGGAGTCTGGGCCCTCGCACACGCTCGCGCGATCCACGAATACGCCTCGCTCCTGGCCGCACAGTCGGCGACCACCAACGCAGCCATAGCCGCTTTCGAGGCAGCACTGGCCGCGGACGGCCGAGACTTTGACGGCATCGCGGCCGACTTGACGTCTCACTTCGACACTGCGCTCACCTCGGGCTTCTCGGATGAGCAGCTGCGGGAGCTGCGCAACTTGGGCATGACCGACCCGGAGATCGAGACGCTCCGGCTCGGCCTCGCAGATTTCGACTTCTCGACATTCACCAAGGCTGGACTCCTCGCTCTGCTGGCAGACATCCAAGCTGCGAACATCGGCTTCGCCGCGGCGATGACGACGATGGCCGGTGACATGACGACGATCATCGCTACGCTGATCGCGGACCCGTTGGTCACCGACCCCTGGCCAACTTCGCACGCAGGCGGCCCGTATGCCGGCTCTGAGGGCACGCCGATTCCGCTGGACGGATCGGCAAGCAGCGCTGTCAGCCCGGCGACGATCACCGATTACGAGTGGGACACCGATAATGACGGTGACTTCGACGACGCGGTCGGCCCGACACCGAGCGCCACGTATACAGCTCCCTTTATCGGCCTGATCGGCCTGCGAGTCACCGACTCTGACGGCCGCCAGGACATCTCTTATGTGCCGGTAACGGTGGGCTCGGTGAACCTGCCGCCGACCTTCACCTCCACCCTTCCCGCCACCTCCAACCTTGAGGTGATCGTCGGCGCAACCGAAGTCTTCTCGGCGACGGCCACCGATCCGGACGGCGACCCTGTCACGCTGACATGGGAGTTGGACGGTGTGCCCGCTGGCACCGGACCTTCGGGACCGTACACGCCGGGCGCCGGTGATCTTGGCGAACACATTGTGCGGGTGATCGCTTCCGATTCGAACCCTCTTGGTGGAAGCGTGGTCAATGAGTGGGCGGTTACCGTCCTTGCCGCCGATGGCGACTCTGACCTCTGGCACTCGAACCTTGACTGCGACGATACCGACCCTGATGTGAACCCCGGCCAGACCGAGGTTCTTTTCAACGGCAAGGACGACGACTGTGACCTTGCGACGCCGGATTCCGGTGTGCCGCCGGTCGCTTCGTTCACGACCGACCCGACGATCGGTGGCGTCAACGAGGCTGTTCAGTTCAACGACACCTCGACCGACGTTGACAGCGCCATCACAGCGTGGGAGTGGGACTTCGACGGGGACGACATCGTCGACAGCACCCTGCAGCACCCGCAGTTCACATTTACATCGAAGCAGGTGGCGTCGGTCAAGCTGACGGTGATGGATGAGCATGGCAACTCGGACAGCATCACCCAGCCGCTGACGATTCTTGTGCCGCCTGTTCCGGGCTTCACTTCCGACCCGGTCCCGGCCGTTGCCGATGAGCAGGTTACGTTCACCGACACGTCGACCGATGCCGACGGCACGATCGTCAACTGGGACTGGGATTTTGGTGACGGCGAGACCTCTTCGCTGCAGAACCCGGTCCACACCTTCGACACCTTTGGCACGTTCACGGTCAGGCTGACTGTTACCGATGACGAGGGCGCGTTCCGATCGACTTCGAGCGATATCCAGGTGCTGTCACGGCCTAAGGCCAAGTTCACGGTGCCGGGCGAAACGTTCAATGTGCTGACTAACGAGTCGCCGTCGCTGCTCGAGAACGGTGCGACAATCGCCGGGATCAGCAATACCGCTTTCGGCTGGACGGGCGAAGACCTGATCGACTCGAAGACGACGCGGGGCTGGCACACCGCATCCGGTCAGACCACGAACCAGTTTGTTCAGGTTGACCTGGCTGGCGACGGAACCCATTCGATCACCGGCGTATGGCTGAGCCCGCGGGCAGACTCTGGCGACAACCAGGCGATCAAGAATTTCGAGATCAAGGTCTCTCTCGACGGTGTGACCTACACCACGGTGTTGACCGATGTACTGATCAACAACCGCAAGCTGCAGCGGTTCGACTTCCCGGGCGGTGCGGTCGATGCGGCGTTTGTTGAGCTCCGAGCGATCGACAACTACGGCGACTCGTTCCTGAGCGCGCACCACTTCGAGGTGATCGCTGAAAACCAGGGCGGCCTGGTGAGCGCGACAAGCCACTGGCGGTCAGACCATCGCCCCGCTCTCCTGCTTGATAGCGACCAGAACACGGTCTGGCGGTCTGACGCCGGAATGATCACTAACCAGGAGTTGGTGTTCCAGCTGGCCCGCGGCGGTGATCAGATGATCGACCGGGCCGGGATCAAGATCCAGGCCTCCGGCAACGAGTCGGCCAAGGACTTCCGGCTGTTCACCTCTGATGATGGCGGAGCCACCTGGACGAACGTGTTCGGTCCGGGCGGCAGCGAAACCCTGGCGCTATCTAACAACACGCAACAGTTCCAGTTCTCACCGCGGCGGGCTGACATGGTCCGCTTCGAGTTCATCGACAACCACGGCAACGCCACCTACATCCGCGTCCGTGACCTGTTCGTCTGGACCACGAAGACCGAAGGCAACATCATCTCGCTGCCGTCGTCAAAGATTCCGGACCTGGCGACGCTGTCATCGCCGTCACGTTCAGAGGCCGGAGCAACCGTTCCACGCTTCTCGACGTCCGCCAACTCGTCTCACAACCCGATCGAGATGCTGAATGTCTTCATCGGCTTGCCGTGGGCCGCCCAGAACGCCCCCGGACAGTTTGCGGTGATCGATCTCGCAGGCGACAGCCACCCGGTTTCGGGAGTGCTGATATCGCCGCGTATAGACGGCAGCACGAGTCAGAGTGTGCGTGAGTTCGAGGTCTGGGTTTCAAATACGACCGATGACGATGCCGAGTATGTGAAGGTGCTTGAGGCGACCGCTGGTCTCGGCAATGAGATCCCGAACGACCGGCAGATCCACCGTTACGACTTCCCGGGCGGTACCGTTGATGCCCGGTTCATCAAGTACGTCCCATTGTCAAACCGTGGTGATTCGAGCTGGATCTCTACCAGCGTATTCGTGGCTATCACGACCGATTCTGGCGATCTCGTAAAGGTCCCGCAGATCCGCGGCGGTGCGAACACCGTCGAGTACGCGTTCGACAACAACACGAGCACGGCATGGGCAACGCCGACCAACGTCGATGCCGACCAGGAGTTCGTGGTCCTTGCGCCGGGTGGGGCGATCGATCAGCTAGTAGCTGTGGCGATCAGGCCGTGGAGCACGACGAACATCCCGAAAGATTTCGAGATCGCCGTCTCGACAACAGATGACGACCCGGGTTCGTTCACGACCGTCTTCACCGGCTCGCTCGCTAACCAGGACATCCGGCAGTTCTTCGCGTTCAACGACGTGGTCGACGCCCGGTACATAAGAGTCAAGTTCCTGAACACGCAGGGCGGCTCATGGATGGCTGTGCGGGAGATCGAACTGATCAGCCCACCTTCTGACGGCTCGTTTGTTGTCGATCTATCGAGCGAGCTGAACAGCAATTGGCGTGCGGAGACCGGCCTGGACTACAGCCGGGCTACCGGGTGGCATTCGTCCAGCGGCCAGAACACGAACCAGCACATCACAATCCTGCTGCCCGACGCAAAGACCTGGACGATAGACAGGTTCAGCCTGTCTCGCAGGTTCGACGGCTCGAACACACAGGCACCGAAGGACTTCCGCGTACTGGTTTCGACAACAGACTCGGACCTTGGCTCATTCACCGAGGTGTTCAGCGGCAGGCTGCGCAGTGACCTGACATTGCAGCAGTTCTTCATCCCGCCGACTGAGGCGAAGTGGATCAGGGTTGAGTTCCTGAACAACCACGGCAGCAGCGTTATCTCGATCGGCGCATTCTGGGTCTTCTCGCCGCAGGTCGGTGCGCCGCCCGCGTTCTTCCTCGACACGTCGATGGACATGGACGGCGAGATCGTGTCGTACTCATGGGTCATCGACGGCGACCCGGCAACGACCGACCGCGACCGCATGCACACCTTCCTGACGCCAGGAGTCCACACGGTTGAGCTGACGGTGACGGACGATGACGGGTTGAGCTCAACGCTCACTCGCGACTTCCATGTGCTCAACCCGCCGGAGCCGGACTTCACATGGGACCCGACCTTCCCAGACGAGTCGCAGAGCGTTCAGTTCACGGACCAGTCGACCGACCCTGACAACAAGATAGTCAGCTGGACGTGGACGTGGGGCGATGGGACCAACGCGTCCACCGTCACGAACCCGAGGCACACGTTTGTCGATGACGGTGTGTTCGACGTGACGCTGACGGTGGTCGATGAGTCCGGCATCAAGCGCTCGACCACGAAGCAGGTGACGGTCACCAACGTGGCGCCGCTCATCAGCCTGACCCCTGACGCGATCATCCGCCGCACCGGTGAGGAAGTGCGGATCCCCGGAGGTGGCACAAACAGGATCCTGACGGAGCCCAGTGTGGTCGATCGGAACGCGATCGAGTACCTGTGGGACACCGGCGACGGCCGGACATTTACGACGAATTCTGTGAACTTCAGCTACCCGAACCCGGGCGTGTTCACGCTGACCGTGACGGTGACCGACCCGCAGGGAGCAACCGGCACGGACTCGATGCAGGTGACGGTGTTCGACGACCACGTCGCTCCTTCACCGTCCATCAGCAAAGCCGGGTCGCGAAACGTGGCGACGCCAGACAACCTCAACATCGCTTCGCTCAGGGGTGTGGGCGGCTATGTGCACTCGTTCTCAAGCTGGTGGAACGGTCAGCACAACCCTGACAACATAATCGACCTCAATGAGGAGGTGTTCCCCTGGGCGACTGCGAATGGAGCGACAGCGCCGCAATGGGTGAAGATCGGACTTAAGGACAGCAAGGTCTGGAATATCGACAGGGTGCAGCTGCAGCCGAGGGCTGATTGCTGTGCCGAACAGGGCGTAAAGGACTTTGAGGTCTGGGTATCTTCGACATCGCCTGACGACCCGGCGTTCACGAAAGTGCTTACGGGCACGACTCTGAACAACGGCGAGTTGCAGGAGTTCGTATTCCCCGGCGGGCCAGTCGATGCACGGTTCGTGATGCTTTCGATCCTGTCCAGGCACGGCAGCAGCGGCACCTTCTCTACCACTTCATTCCATGTGCTGACTACCGACCCGCTTGGCCCCGCGGGCGTCGTGGATATCACCAGTGAGTCTCCTGACTTTGAACCCGAGCACCTGCTGGACGACAGCTTCGGATCGTTCTGGAGATCGGCGAGCGGACAGACCACCGACCAGGAGCTGACTCTGCTGCTCGAAAACGGCGATGTCTGGCCGGTCCACGGCGTCTCGATCCGCAACCAGCGGTTCAACGACGCGTCTGTGAAGGACTTCGAGGTCTGGGTGTCGCACACGACGACCGACCCGGGCGCGTTTACGCAGGTATTTACCGGATCAGCAGGCTTCTCCAACGACAATTTCCAGCGGTTCTGGTTCCCGGCGGTCAATGCGAAGTATGTGAAGCTGCTGTTCAAGAACAACCACGGCGACGCCACTTACCTGGAGGTGCGTGATATCGAGGTGCGTGCAGCGACGGCTCCGGACGCTGACGGCTGGTACAACGACCCGGTCCTGGTGACGCTGAACGCCGTGGACAACGCCGGTGGCTCGGGCGTCGATTTCATCGAGTACCACATGAACTTCGGCAGTGGCGCCTGGACCCGCTACAACGGGCCGTTCCTCTGGGAGCAGCAGGGAAGCTTCCAGGTCTGGGCACGGGCGCAGGATGTGGCTCGCAACCTGAGTGACCGCGTTGAGATGCTGCTGCTCGCCGACCCGACTCCGTTCTCGGAGCGTCGTGAAGCTGGCCAGGGTGGTGTCGACTGGCTGACGGTGGCCGTCAAGTCGAAGTCGCCGTCACTCAACTGTGTCGCGTGTCACACGCATGGTGACCCGCTGTTCGGCATATCGCTCGGAAACTCCACCGGTTACCTGGTGGACACCAGCCACGAGTCCGGCACCGGCTGGCTGGCCGACTGGATCACTGACCCTGCCTTCCAGCGTGTTTCTGACAACCTGTGGCCGCACCCGCCCGGCGGAAACCAGTTCATCACGATGAACTCGAGCCACTCGCTGTTCGGGCTGGCGATGTACGACCGCACGGTGGCGACGGATAAGACTGACAACCTGCTCAATGGCGTGGACAGCATGCTGGGCAGGCAAGAGGCTGACGGCCGCTGGGACCTGGACCACTCGGGTCCACCGACCAACCAGGGCGATATCGAACCGACCGTCCATATGGTGTTCGCGCTGCAGCAGGCGATCAGGCGCGTGGACCCGGGCACGGCCGCGGTCTACCAGGCGTCGCTCGACGCAGCTGTCGAGTGGCTGAAGACCGCCGTCATATCTGACTACAACCAGGACCGGGCGCTGAAACTGGTCGGGCTTGTCGAGTCGGGAATCCCGATCGACGACCCGCTGGTTGTGACGCTGCGTGACGAACTGCTTGCGAGCCAGCTGCCGGACGGCGGCTGGAAGGAACGCGAGACGAGGCCATGGAGCAGCTCGTTCGGAACAGGCCAGTCGGTCTATGCGCTGTGTGTCGCCGGCATGAGCCGCACGCACCCGCAGGTGCAGAGCGGTCTTGCGTGGCTGATCCACCACCAGGCGCAGCATGACCCGGACAACCTGGTGCCGTCCGGACATATCGATGGCTCATGGCTGCTGCGGCACACGAGTGCAGGTGCGCCGTTCGTATCCACGATGTGGCCGGTGATCGCGCTTGGCTGTTTCGGTGAGCTGAGCCTGACGCTGGACGTGGACCCGGACTTCCGCCTCGTCACGCCGGACGACCCGACTGCGCAGACGGTTTCGTTCGACGTGACGCTGATGAACACCGGTGCTGAGGACGACACCTACACACTGAGCGCCACAGGCGGACTCGCTGACTGGACACTGACTCTGCCTGCAGAGGTGACGCTGGCGGTCGGTGCGAGCACGACGGTGAGCCTCGATGTGACTGTGCCGCCGAACCAGCCGGTCGGCCTGTTGTTGCCGATCACGGTGACCGCTACATCGAACAAGAGCGTTGCTGTGACGCGGTCGCAGACCGTGAGCGTGGGCACCAGCCTGCCGCCAACGTCAGGCAACCCGACCGAGACCAATATCACTGATGGCGACGGAGTTGATGCGCCGTTGAACGTTGCGACGCGCCTCGCGGCGACCGTGACTGACACTCAGCTGGCATCCGCGGTGACAGGACCGGGCGCAGGTGTAGTCACGTTCCTTGTAGCCGGTATCGCAGTCGGCAGTGATGTCGATTCAGACGGCGACGGCGTGTTCGAGATCGACTGGACGCCGGGTCTCGGCTGGACGCGCATGGGCCTGCAGGACCTGCGTGCGATCTACTCCGGTGTCGACCGGGACGACCCGGGCATAGACCTGCTGCCGAGCCAGGACTCCGGCCAGATCAATGTTGTTGGTCCTCTTAATGAAGCGCCTGTTGCGAACGCGGGTGGCCCGTACGCAGTCGATGAGGGATCGTCGGTTGTGCTGGACGGCAACGGTTCGACCGACTCGGACGGCACGGTCGACCTGTTCGAGTGGGACCTCGACGGTGACGGCATCTTCGCTGAGACGGGTGTCGATGCAGCGAACGGTGATGAGACCGGCGCGACGCCGACATTCAACGCCGGGACGCTGGATGGACCGAGCTCGGTCGAGGTGTCGTTGCGTGTGACCGACGACGATGGTGAGCAGAGCGTCGCAAACGCCACCGCCACTGTGAATGTGAACAACGTTGCGCCGATCGGGACGTTGAGCAATGACGGGCCAGTCAACGAGGGCTCGCAGGCGAGCGTGAGCTTCAGCGCTGTGACCGACCCGTCCGCAGACGACACGACGGCTGGCTTCCTGTACAGCTTCGACTTCGAAGATGACGGCTCGATTGATGTTGTAGATAGCCTCGTTCCAACTGAGCTTGTTCCGCTTTCGCTGACCTCGAACGGTCCTGTGACCGTACCTGTGCGCGGCTTCGTCGCCGACAAGGACGGCGGCACAAGCGAGTTCCTGACCGAGATCCAGGTGCTGAACGTTGATCCTTCGGTCTCTGCCAGCGGTGATCCGGTTGACCTCGGTATTGAGTCTGTGCTGCGGGTCGAGTTCTTGGACCCTGGCTCGCCTGAGACCTACACGCTGGATATCGACTGGGGTGACGGCACCAGCACTTCGCAGGCCGCTTCGCCAGGCGTGACCCTGGTCAACCACCTCTACGGCGACGCTGGCACGTTTGATGTGACCGTGACTGTGACCGATAGCGACGGTGGTGAGGGTATTGCTCCTGCCGTGCTTGAGGTGATTGCGCCTCAGCTGATCCCGCCGGTGGCTGACGCGGGCGGCCCATACGAGGTGCCTGAAGGCGACAGGCTGCAGCTCGATGGAACCGGCTCTTCTGACGGCGGCGATCCTCCGGTGGTGCTCATCGGTTCCGGCTCGTCCGGCTCTGGCGTGTCGCTGTCGTTCAGCGGATCCGCTGTGACCGCTCTTGAAGGCGTAATCGTTCTGTTCGAGTGGGACCTGGATGGCGACGGGATATTCGGTGAGACGGGCCCGGACGCAGAGAACGGCGATGAGACGGGAGCAACACCGACCTTCAGCGCTCTGACGTTGGACGGACCGCTGACTGTGCCTGTGGCGCTGCGTGTGACGGATGACGATGGCCTGTCAGACCTGGCCATCGTCGATGTTGTGGTGACGAACGTCGCGCCTTCAGTCGAGGCGACCGGAGGCACGTTCGATGAGGGCAGCTTCGCAAGCGTGGAGATCGTCTTCACAGACCCCGCCATTGCCGACACGCACGAGGCGAGCATTGACTGGGGTGACGGCGGCGGACTGGTGCCGATCGGTCCTGTAGGTCCTCCGGGTGCGCCGTTCAGTCCGACTCACATCTACCACGACAACGGTATCTACACAGTCATCGTGCATGTCACGGACGATGACGGCGGTGTTGGCATCGCCGAGACGACGGTGACGGTCGAGAACGTCGCGCCAACGGGCTCGATCAGCAATGACGGTCCGGTTGACGAAGGCTCGCAGGCATCGGTCAGCGTGACCGGCGTCACCGACCCGTCATCCGTCGACACAACGGCAGGCTTCCTCTACAGCTTCGACTTCGGTGACGACGGCTCTATTGAGGTCGTGGACAGCACGGTGCCGACCGAGCTGGTCCCGCTGTCGCTGACGTCGGACGGCCCTGCCCTGGTTCCGGTACGGGTGACCGTGGCAGACAAGGACGGCGGATCGACTGAGCTGCTGACCGAGATCGAGGTTCTGAACGTTGCACCGGTTGGAACGCTGAGCAATGACGGGCCTGTTAACGAGGGCTCGCAGGCGAGCGTGAGCTTCAGCGGCGTGACCGACCCGGGTGTTGAAGACACGACGACGGGCTTCCTCTACAGCTTCGACTTCGGTGACGACGGCTCTATTGAGGTCGTGGACAGCACGGTGCCGATTGAGCTGGTTCCGCTGTCGCTAACCGCTGACGGCCCTGCGTTTGTTCCGGTGCGTGGCTTTGTATCTGACAAGGACGGTGGTACAGGCGAGTACCTGACGATGGTCGAGGTGCTGAACGTTGCGCCGACGCCTGACGCGAACGGTCCTTACGACGTTGACGAGGGCTCGATGATCGGTCTGCTTGGCACGGCTTCCGACCCGGCAGGCCCTGCAGACCCGCTGCTGTTCTTCTGGGACCTAGACGGCGACGCAATCTTCGGTGAGACCGGACCCGATGCCGAGAACGGCGATGAGGTTGGCCCGACGCCGACCTTCGATGCTTCAAACGTCGACGGCCCGGCATCTATCGAGATTGCGCTATCGGTCTTCGATGGCGAGATCTCTGGCCTGACCTCGACGACGGTGAACGTAAACAACGTTGCGCCGGTGGGCGAACTGACCAACGACGGTCCGGTCGACGAGGGCTCGCAGGCAAGCGTGAGCTTCAGCGGTGTGACCGACCCGTCACAGGACGACACCGACGCAGGCTTCTTGTTCAGCTTCGACTTCGGGGATGATGGCTCAATTGATGTTGTTGATAGCCTGGTTCCAACTGAGCTTGTGCCGCTCTCTCTGACATCTGACGGCCCTGCCCTCGTGCCAGTACGCGGCTTCGTGTCTGACAAGGACGGTGGCACGAGCGAGTTCCTGACCGAGATCCAGGTGCTGAACGTTGCGCCTGAGGTTTCCGCCGGTGGCGACCCGGTCCTGCTCGGCCTCCCATCGATCCTGATAGTCGATTTCTCAGATCCAGGACTGCCTGACACGCACCTGCTCGAAGTGGACTGGGGTGACGGCAGCTCGACGTCGCAGGCCGCGTCGCAGGGCAGCCATGAGCTGTCGCACACCTACGGCTCGCCGGGCACGTTCGACGTGACGGTGACCGTGACTGACGACGACGGCGGCGTTGGCATTGCCGAGACGATCCTCGCTGTCCTGGAGCCTCAGCTGGTTCCGCCGACAGCCGACCCGGGCGGTCCTTACGAGGTGGCTGAGGGCAGCACGATTGTGCTCAACGGCAACGGCTCGTCCGACCCGGACGGCACCATCGTCCTGTTCGAGTGGGACCTGGACGACGACGGCATATTCGGAGAAACGGGCCCTGACGCAGAGAACGGCAACGAAACAGGTCCGCAACCAACGTTCGATGCCCTGCTGCTGGACGGCCCGTTGACGGTTCCGGTATCGCTGCGTGTGACTGACGACGACGACCTGTCAGACGTCGCTACGGTCAATGTGCAGGTGACGAACGTTGCTCCGGATGTTGAGGCAACCGGCGACACGATCGATGAGGGCAGCCTTGCGACCGTCTCCGCCGTGTTCACCGACCCCGGCTTCCTCGACACGCACGAGGCGACCATCGACTGGGGTGATGGACCGACTCCGATTGGTCCTGTCACTCCGGGTGTGCCGTTCAGCGCATCTCGTGTGATTGAAGACGAAGGAATCTTCCCGATCACCATCACCGTCGTTGACGACGACGGCGGAGTCGGCATTGCCGAGACGGTCGTGGTTGTCAATAACGTCGCTCCGGATGTTGAAGCGACCGGCGACACGGTTGATGAGGGCAGCCTTGCGACCGTATCTGCGGTCTTCATCGACCCGAGCGTTCTCGACACGCACACGGCGACCATCGACTGGGGTGACGGACCTACTCCGATAGGCCCTGTCACTGCCGGTGTGCCGTTCACGGCGTCACGCGTATTCGAAGACAACGGGACCTTCCCTGTCATCATCACCGTCACTGATGACGACGGTGGAGTTGGCGTCGCCAACACGGTCGTGATCGTGAAGAACGTTGCTCCAGATGTGACCGCAACCGTTGACTCAGTGCTGCTTGGTGAGGCTGCGATGCTGACCGGCAGCTTCACGGACCCGGGCGCCCTGGACACCCACTCGGTCTTCATCGACTGGGGTGACGGCTCGACAGACTCGTTCCCTGTTGCGCCGGGCACGAACACGTTCGCCGACGCTCACAACTACCTGTCGACCGGCGTGTTCACGGTGACGGTCACCGTGACCGATGACGACGGCGGTGAGGGCACGGCCAAGACCGAGATCACGGTTGAGGAGTTCCAGCCGCAGCCGCCGGTCGCTGACGCCGGTGGACCGTACGAGGTAAACGAGGGCGAGACCGTCGAGCTGGACGGCTCCGGCTCATTCGACCCTGACGGCACGATCGTTGAGTTCCTGTGGGACCTGGACGGCGACGGCATCTTCGGCGAGACGGGAGCGGACGCAGCAAACGGCGATGAGACCGGTGTTGCGCCGACATTTGACGCCTCTGCACTGGCGGGCCCGCTTGAGGTCACGGTACTGCTGCAGGTCACGGACAACGACGGCGCTTCGAACCTTGACTCAGCCACGGTCACGGTTAAGGACGTCCTGCCGCCGCCCGACGACTCCCTAAGCCCGCCGAACATCCCAATCGCGCAGGGTTCGAGGGTGATTGCGGCCGGTACGGGCCTGATCAGCCAGCCGGGAACGATAGATATCACGATCCCCGATGGCGCAGTGATCGAACAGGTGCTCCTGTACTGGGAAGGCCAGTTCATTGGCGCCAGCGGCGATGACGAACTGACGGTTGACGGCACGCCGGTTACCGGTGCGTCGATTGGCGGACCGACGAAGTTCTTCGGCCTGGTCCACAGCGAGACGTTCCGTGCTGACATCACGTCGCTTGGAGTGCTGTCGCCGGGCGCGAACAGCGTGAGCATCGCCGGCCTGGACAACAACTTCGCGAACGACGGCGCGGGCATCGTGGCGATCATCACCGACGGTCCGCAATCGAAGATCGACATCCGCGACGGCAATGACCTTGCGTTCATCGGCTTCGCGCCGCCGCTCGATTCGACGGTGCCTCAGAAGTTCGAGTTCGACCCGATTCCTGAGGACAGGGTTGCGACGGTGACGATGTTCTTCAGCAGCGCTGCCGGGGCTGTGAGCGGTGCAAACTCTGACCGGCCGAGCTCGATTGAGATTCGCGGCTCAGGCGGAGATGTGACGACGATTTCGAACCCGCTTGCGAGCGTCGACGGCGACGAGTGGGACACGCTGCACATCGATGTCGTGATCCCGGCTGGCGAGACCTCGATCACGGTCGAAGCGTTCTCAAGGGACGACAATGGCACTAGCAGGCTGCCGGCTTCGTTCGCCTGGAACATGGTGACGCTGACGGTGCCGTTCCAGGCGATTCCACCAACGCCGACGCCAACCGCTACCGCGACGGTAACGCCGTCTCCGACCCCGACGACGGTGCCTTCACCGACGCCTACTCCAACCGCAGTCCCGACACCGACTGCAACTCCAACGGCTACGCCATCGCCAACACCGACGGTCACGCCTTCGCCTACACCGACTGCGACGCCGACAACTGTCCCGACGCCGACTGCGACCGCAACAGCAACGCCGTCTCCGACACCAACGGTTACACCATCACCGACGCCGTCACCAACACCTACGGTGACTCCTTCGCCGACCGCGACGGCTACGCCTACACCAACCGCGACTCCGTCACCCACGCCATCGCCGACACCCACGGTGACGCCATCACCGACGCCAACCGCTACGCCTTCGCCTACACCAACTGCGACGCCGACAACTGTCCCGTCGCCGACACCAACCGCGACCGCAACGCCCACGGCAACTCCGTCACCCACACCTACACCGACGACGGTGCCTTCGCCTACCCCCACGCCGACCGCGGTCCCAACGCCGACACCAACCGCCACACCACAGCCGACGCCACAGCCGACTCCTGAACCGGGTCTGCCTGACGGACTACGGCCGGCTGACATCAACCTTGCGGACGGCTCGAAGATGATCGCGGCGGGCACCGGCCTGGTGGACCAGCCGGGCACGATCGAGATAGACGTGCCGGGCAACGCAAGGATCGAGCAGGTCCTGCTCTACTGGGAAGGACTGTTCGAGTCTGGCTCTGGCGATGACGAAGTAACAGTCAACGGCAGCCCCGTGTCGGGGACACGGATTGGCGGAGCGACAAAGTTCTTCGGCCATGTGCACAGCGCAACCTACCGTGCCGACATCACGTCCATGGGCCTGATCGGCCCGGGCGCGAACAGCCTTACGGTCGACGGGATGGACAACGACTTCGCCAACGATGGCGCGGGCGTTGTGGTGATCTACAGCGACGGCACAGCATCGACGCTTGACCTGCGTGACGGCAACGACCTTGCGTTCATCGGCTTCGCACCGCCGCTGGATTCGACCGTGCCGCAGGTGTTCAACTTCCCACCGTCGCAGCGGGAGCGTGTTGCGAGCCTTTCGATGTTCTTCAGCAGCGTCGCAGGAGAGATAAGCGGTCCTGCTTCCGACAGGCCGTCATCGATCGAGATCAGGGTTGGCGGCACGACGACCAAGCTGACCAATGTGCTGGCAAGCGTAGATGGCGGTGAATGGGACACTTTGAACATTGATGTGGTGATCCCACCGGGTGTCGATTCGCTCACGGTCGAGGCGTTTTCACGTGACGACAACGGCACCAGCAACCTGCCAGCCTCGTTCGTGTGGAACATGGTCGGGCTTTCGATGCCGGAAGCAGTCAGCCCTGTCCAGGTGGCATGGGAAGGGATAGGCGAGGTCCTGGTGGTTGGACCTTCCCAGATACCGGGTTCGCCGACCTCGGCGACCGCTGATTTCACGTTCTCGCAATCAGACCCGGACTTGATCGAAAGCGTCGTGGTCACGACCACCAACGAGTTCGTTTCAGGTCTGATGATTGGGCCGGGCGGAAGCAGCCCGTTGACATCGTGCATAGGTCCGGACGGCGGAGCGGCCTGCGCGAAGCTTGAGGCACTGCTGACCGGCGCCGGGATCTCAAGCCTGCACACCTCGGTGGCGACGCTCGACGTACTGGCGCAGTTCACGATTCCCGTCCCGGTCGCACCGGGCGTGGACCTGACTGTGCCTGTTGTCGCAGGACTGCTGACCGGTCACATCGACGGCGCATTCTTCCTGAGCAAGGGCGCTGACTCGGCGCTCGGCACGGCATCGCTGGAGATTCAGCCAGGCAGCTCAGGCACTTACGCCTGCTTCGGCGTGACACCGGCCGGAGCGGTGCCATTGGAGTCGCTCGACAGCTGCATCGACGGCACAGGCGGTCAGTTCTTCCCGATTCTGCTTGATGTGACCGACGTCGGCTCGTTCCTGATTGGCCCCGGCATCGGCGCTCTCTCAGACTTGCAGGGAATGAGCGGCGATGTGGAGGTCACAGCCACCGCCAGCCTGCTCGAGGAGTCGTTCTCCGGTGAGATCGTAATCACGAACGCCGGAGCCGTGGTCCTGCCGTAGGTCGCCTGGGCGTGAGACGGTTTTTCGGAGCGCCACGGGTCACAACTCGATCCAATTCCGTTCAATGTCGTTGCCTTCTGAGAGTAGCGCCTTGATCTGGGGCGGTTGACACTGTTCCATGTCAAAGCGATCTGAAACTTCTCCGCACCGAAGACGCGAGCCGAATGAACGAGACGACGAAACGAGTGGCGATCTTCACGCCTCAGCTCTCCGCGGTCGGAACCGAAGGTGCGATGCTGGGAATAGCGAACGGACTGCCAAAAGACCGGTTCGAGGTTGACCTGGTTGCGGCCGGAACCGAGTGGGCGCGGAACAGGGACTTCGAGCCGGGTGTTCGACTGCGCCGGATCCTGCCTTTCGGCTTCGTTTCGAGACTGCCTGCCAGAGGATTCATATTCAAGATCAGCATCACGATCGTTCTGCTGCTGACCATCCCGCTGCTGGCGATCTACCTGCGCAGAAACCGTCCCGACTTCCTGCTCGTGGGACTGCTGCCATTGGCGGCCGTCCTGGCCGTTGGCCTCGCACGCACGCACACACCGATCGTCATTTCCGTGCAGGGCCTGCCGAGGGAGTCGGGCATGCGCAACCGGCTCTGGCGCTGGATGGCCGGGCGAGCGGCGACATGGGTGACACCGGCCGATCCAATCAGCGAACGGTTGAGAAGCATGACTGGTAGAGATGTGCGGACCTTCGTGATCACGAATCCTGTCCTGGACATGGAGCGGTTCAACGCAAACATCCCCGTGCCGAACCACCCCTGGTATCACGAAAACTCGGAGGGCGATTCGAAGAGGATTGTGCTGGGTGCCGGACGGCTGACCCGACAGAAGAATTTTGAGCACCTTCTGACAACGTTCGCAAAGCTCTCGGCAGGCGACGATGTGCGACTGGTGATCGTCGGTGAGGGTGAGGAACGCGGCATGCTGGAGCGGTTAGCCGAGGAGTTGGGGATCACGGACCGCGTCTCGATGCCGGGCTATGTGACAGATCCAGAGGCTTACATGGCGCACGCCGACGTCTTCGTACTGACCTCCCGCTGGGAGGGTCCTGGTCACGTGTTGATCGAGGCCCTTGCGACAGGTGTCCCCTGTGTCACGGTCGACTGCCCAAGCGGACCTTCAGAGATTCTTGGTGGAGGAAAGTTCGGGAAGGTGGTACCGGTGGAGGACGTGCAGGCGCTTGCGACCGCGATCGATGAAACGCTGGCCGACCCGGAGAGCGCACGCGAGCAGGCATCGCTCGCCGGACCGGGATTGAAGCAGTACACCGCTGCCGAGGTCGGGGCACTCTACGGCGAGATGCTCGACTCGCTCACCGACGCCAAGAGCGCTTGACATGTCGAGGGAGCGTCGGTTCTGGCTACTGGCTCTCCTCGCGGTCGTAGCCATCTTCTCGACGCTCGGCCTGGCCGGAACGCTTGTCGAAGAGCTACGCCGCCGAGACCTCTTCGATGCGGCGTCATTCATCGCTTTCCTGGTGCTTTTGGCCGCGTTTGCGGCAAGTGGGATCAGGACGAGGCCCGGCTGGAGAGAGCTCTGGGTTGGGCCCGGTATCGCGGCCGTCTACGCTATGGTGCTGATCAGAACAGGCATCCCGGAGGTGGAGCGGACTCACCTGTTCGAGTACGGCCTGGTGGCCGTTCTCATCCACGCCGCGCTGGGCGAGCGCCGCGGCAAGAAGGACATGACGGCAGCCGCTCTTGCCATCGTGGCGACCTCAGTGATCGGCCTGGTGGACGAGAGCGTACAGTGGCTGATCCCCGACCGGTTCTTCGACTGGCGGGACGTTGTGTTCAACGCGTTCGCGGCGGTGCTCGCGGTCGGTGCAAGCACCGCGCTGGCATGGGCGCAGCGCCGTGTCAGGCCCGGTGTGACTGACTAGTCTCGCAGCCCGGATTCGTCGCTCCCGAACATGTGCTCTTCAACGGGAGTAGAATCCGCCCTGCCCACCTTTATCGATACTCGCATCAAGTTCAGTCCACGTAGCAGAGAGGCCCCATGCTCAAGCAGTTCCTTGTACCTGAAGCAGACCAGGTGATGGTCACAGAAGAGAAGGCGCGAACCGGTACACAGGCTGTGTTCGAGAAGATGGGGCTCCCGGCTGACGAGGCGGAGACCTGCGCAGACGTGTTGATCACCAGCGACCTGCGGGGCTGCGAGAGTCACGGCATTTCGAACATGCTGCGGGCTTACATCAAGAGCTACGGTGACGGCTCCTACAACGCTCGTCCTAACGTGAAGACGGTGCGAGAGTCTGCTGTCAGCGCCACGTGGGACGGCGACCGGGCTCTCGGGCTGCACATCGGGCCGCGTGCGATGGAGCTGGCGATGGAGAAGGCGGACAAGTACGGCATGGGCGCCGTAGCCACGAAAAACACTGCGCATTTCGGCATGCTCGCCTACTACGCGCTGCAGGCGATCGAAAAAGACATGATCGGCGTTGCGATGGTCTCGGCGGGCGGCGGCGCCATGGTGCCAATCTTCGGCTCTGAGCCCGTGTTCGGCACGCAGCCGATCGCGTGGGGCGTTCCTGCCGGTGAGCGGCCGCCGTTCGTGTTCGACGTGGCGACAACGCAGGTCGCCGCGAACAAGCTGCTGCTGGCGAAGCGCATCGGGTCGAAGATCGAGCCGGGATGGATCACAGAGCCGGACGGCACGCCGGTCATGGAGCCCATCGAGGTCCCGGAGTGGGGCTCCGGCTTCAAGATGCTGCCTTTCGGCGGCACGCGCGAGAACGGCGGCCACAAGGGCTACGGCTTCGCAGCGATCGCGGACATCATGTCTGGAGTCCTGTCGGGCAATGGCCCCGGCTTCATCGCGGATCGCAGCTACTCGTTCTTCGTCATGGCGTACAAGGTGGATGCGTTCCGTGACGTAACAGAGTTCAAGGCCGACATGGACCTGCTGCTCGACAAGCTCGCCAACAACAAGCCTGCGCCGGGACACGACCGGGTGCTGTACGCAGGGCTGCCAGAGCACGAGGAGACTGCCATTCGCAAGCGCGGCGGCATCCCGTACCACCGCGAGGTGACCGAGTGGTTCAACTCGATGAGTGCTGAGCTGGACCTGGGGGTTTCGTTCCCGTAGATGTGCAGGTGATTGGGCCGGTAAACGAGTTAGAAAGGGCTGTCCGATGAAAGCCGTTGTTTACAAAGAGCCGTTCTCGGTTGCTGTTGAGAATGTTCCCGACCCGAAGATCCTTCACCCGAATGACGCCATCATCAGGATCACGTCTTCATGTATCTGTGGCTCTGACCTGCACATGTACGAAGGCCGCACGGCTGCCGAGCCGGGGATCGTCTTCGGTCACGAGAACATGGGTGTGATCGAGGAGATCGGTCCTGCGGTCAAGGACCGCAAGGTTGGCGACCGCGTCGTGATGCCTTTCAACGTGGCATGCGGTTTCTGCAAGAACTGTCTCGGTGGCTTCACCGGCTTCTGCACCACCGTGAATCCTGGCTTTGCGGGTGGCGCCTACGGCTACGTTGCGATGGGGCCTTGGGTCGGCGGTCAGGCCGAGTACATGCAGGTCCCGTTTGCCGACTTCAACTGTCTGCCACTGCCCGCCGGCAAGGAGAACGAGGCGGACTTCGCGCTGCTCGCGGACATCTTCCCTACCGGCTACCACGGAGCGGAGCTGGCGGGCGTCCGGCCGGGTGAGAGTGTCGCCGTGTTCGGTGCAGGTCCGGTGGGCCTGATGGCGGCTTACAGCAGCCTGATCCGAGGCGCGGCTGAGGTCTTTGTCGTGGACCACGTTGCTGAGCGGCTCGACAAGGCGGCTGAGATCGGTGGGATCCCAATCAACTACGACGAAGGCGATCCCGTGCAGCAGATCAAGGACCGCCGCGGCACGGGTGTCGACAAGGGAATCGACGCTGTTGGCTACCAGGCGACAAAGGCCGGCTCGTCCGCTGTCGGCGGAGAGCAGGACGAGGTGCCAAACATCGTGCTCAACCAGCTGATCGATGTTGTGAACCCTACCGGCGCGCTCGGGATTCCGGGGCTTTATGTGCCTTCTGACCCAGGTGGTGTGGACGAGAACGCTTCGCGCGGCGCGCTGTCGCTCAACTTCGGCAGGCTGTTCGAAAAGGGGCTGCGGCTTGGCACCGGCCAGTGCAATGTGAAGCAGTACAACGCGTACCTGCGGGACATGATCATTTCGGGCAGGGCCGCGCCGTCGTTTGTGGTGTCGCACGAGGTGCCGCTCGACGAAGCGCCGGACGCCTACACTAAGTTCGATCGCAGGGAGGACGGATACACAAAGGTGATTCTGCACCCTTAGGGCCGCGTGCGGCGTTTTCGGCTTGAGAGCGGTATTCGGCGCAGGATGATGGGTGCCTGAGTTAGTTGGGACAGGTCTCAGTCATTCTGTCCCTGCCCTGAGCGAAGCCGAACGGGTTGATTCAGAACCTCTCAGAGACCATTCATCAACGGTCAGATCCCTCGGCTTCGCTCGGGATGGCACAACATAACCCTCACCCTGACCCTCTCCCGAAATCGGGAGAGGCGATAAGACTCGACCATCCTGAACCTGTCGAAGGGTGGCGACAGCACGGAGAGAAAGAATGCTTACTGGCAGTGGCAGCAATGTTTACGAGTGGATTGATGACTGGGCGCAGTTTCCGGACAGCGAGAGCAGGCGGCTTGGATGGGCGCACCCGGGCGTTGCGGTGACGTCGGCCGGTGAGATCGCAACGGTGCATCCGGGCGACTCCACCATCCTGTTCTTCGACACCGATGGCAACCTGCAGAGATCGTGGGACATCGCTGCTCGAGAGGTGCACCAGCTTGCGCTGGAAGATGACGGCACGCAGCAGTACCTCTGGGCCGCGGACCCCGGCCGCAAGAACGTGAAGAGCAACGGTGCATACGAGCCGGCCGCGGGTGAAAACGGTCCGCAGGTGCTGAGGCTGACCCTCGACGGCGAGCAGGTGATGCGGATCACAGCGCCCGACCACGAGGCGTATGCAGACGGCACGTTCGCCCCGACCTCGGTGACCGTGCACGAAAAGGCAAAAGGCGGCAGCGGCGACATCTGGGTCGGTGACGGCTACGGCGAGAGCTATGTCCACCGCTTCACGAGCGAAGGCGAGTATTTGAGCAGCATCAACGGCGAGGAAGGCGAGGCAGGCCGGTTCAATTGCCCGCACTCGGTCTGGATCGACTACCGCAAGTCTGAGCCCGAGCTTTACATCGCCGACAGGGGCAACCGCCGTGTGCAGGTCTACGACCTCGAAGGCAACTACAAGCGGGTCTTCGGCTCAGACGTGCTGACCAGCCCGAGTTCGTTTGCCATCGACGGCGACCAGATCATCGTGGCAGAGCTGCGCTCCCGGCTCGCTGTGTTCGACATTGATGACAGTTTCGTCTGCTACATCGCTGAGAACGAGCGCATCTCTCGGGTGGAGCGCAACAGTCCGGAGGATGTGCCGGGCTGGCCGAACAACCTGGGCGACGCCGGCAACGTGGTCCGATCGCAGGTGCTGGAGCCGGGCAAGCTGAACAGTCCGCACGGAATCGCAACCGACCCGGACGGCAACATCTACAGCGCGGAGTGGCTGGTGGGCGGCCGGTACTCGAAGCTAGTGAAGCAGCGATAGTCGGCTAGCCCGGAAAGACCGGCTGGGTCCAGGCTCTGAACGACTCTCGTGACGAGTGCACCGTGGCGCGCACGTAGCCCTGGCTCTTCGGCGGCTTGAACCGTACAGACGGGCCGTGCTCCTCGGCCAGCCTCGTGCCGTTGTCGCCGTAGAAGACCGTGGTGAACAGCTCCTCGTCGTATGGGTCCATCTCGAGCACGATCTCGTCGGCAGTGTTCTTCATCTCGCCGATGACTACGCCTGACGAAGAGTAGAAGTTGCCCTCGCTCATTGCGGTCATAAGGTCTGGCCTGGCCAGCTTTTCGGCCCTGACAACAATCCAGCCGCGGCCGGGATTGGCCAGCAGCGGGCTCGATTCGTGGTAGTGGTGCGAATCGTCGGTAGCCACGCCGAAGATGCGGTTTCCGGCGCTGAGCGCTGCGTCCCACATCGCCTCGACCGAAGGCTTTCCGCCACCGCCGTAAGTGTTGGAACCGGGATGGCCGTTGTAGACCTCGACAGCCCACGCATCGGTGCTTGCGACGATGTCTTCGGTGGTCTGCGCCCACCTGTAGTTCGGGTGGTTGATGGACGGCAACCCACCGGCCTTCCGGATGCGGGCGATGTTCTCCAGCAGTGTCTGGTGAGCCGTCTCCTCTTCCGCGGGTTCGATCACTTCGTCGATGCCGATGGCGTTCACGTGGACAGGCACCGTGTTGCCGAAGAGACGGGAGGTGACCTCTTCACCAGGGATGAGGAACGGCCAGTCGTCAGGATGGCTTCCGGCTTCGTCCATGACGGTGAGGTGGTTGTGGTCGGATATGACCAGGAAGTCGTAGCTGTGCTGCTTGTACCACTCGGCCACGTGCTGCGGAGAGGCGTCGCCGTCGCTCTCAGTGGTGTGGGTGTGGATGTTTCCCTTGAGCCATCTCTGCGTTGGCATGGTGGTCCTGTTTCGGTGTGGGGTAAGTGGTGCGGTTGGGGTGGACAACTTATATCAGGATTGGGTGGAAGGATGGAGGCTTCGGTGGGTTCGAGGTGGGTTGTTGTCATCCCGACCGAAGCGGAGGGATCTGACATTTAGCCGACGAATCTGTCGTGATGCTGAGGTCAGCGGTTAAGCCGTCACTTAAGGAGCGACCTCACGTGACATCTGGCGGTCGTTCGCCCGATTGATAGAGCCTCCGATGCGAGACTCGTCAGATCCCTCCGCTTCGGTCGGGATGACAGACAGGCTATCGGCCTCCGGCCGATCAACCCTCACCCTGACCCTCTCCCTCCCAGGGAGAGGGGATCAAGGGGGCTTGCGCCACAGCTTTCGCCATACTGCGCTATTCTGCCCAGCAATGGCGTCGGCCGAAGAGAGAAGTCTTCCGCTGGGCCTATTCATTCAAACAACTACAAGCAGCATCGGGCGAAGAAAAAGATCGGGCGCAAGAAAAAACATGAAGATCACTGATGTTGAGCTGATCCGATTTCGATTGCCCACTCGCAGTCACGGCACCAAGTGGGGTTACGGGCAGGACGGCGAAGAGCAGGACGGTGTGCAGACCATCACTCGTATCGTCACTGACGACGGCGCCGAGGGTTTCACGACCGGTGGCGTTCACTCCTACTTCTACGGTCCGACACCTGATGAGATCGAGCATGTCGTGAAGCCGCTGCTGATCGGTCAAGAGGCGCTCGACCGGGAGTTGCTGTGGCAGTGGATGAGGGGCAATCGGCGCTTCTCGGAGGCGCTCATGGGCAACGTCGACTGCGCGCTGTGGGACCTTGCGGGCCGGGCGGTCGGACAGTCGGTCGCACAGCTGCTTGGCCGTGCCCGCAGCAAAGTTCGGGCCTACGCATCCACAGCGCCGAACATCGGCACGCCAGACGACTACGCGCAGCTTGCGCTGGACTGCCTGGAGCGCGGCTACACGGCGTTCAAGGTGCACGCCTACATCTACGCAGACCCGGATTCGCTCGAGCCGACGCCCGGCAAGCCGGCATCGCCGACCGCGGACATTGAGGTGTGCGAAGCCGTCGCCTCGGCGGTCGGCGATTCGATGACGCTGATGCTCGACCCGTGGGGCATCTACAGCTACCAGGAGTCAATCTACGTCGGCCGCGAGCTGGAGCGACTCGGCTACTACTTCTTCGAGCACCCGATGGACGAGCGGCTGGTCGAGCCGTATCGACGCCTAACCTCCGAGCTGGACATTGCGATCTGCGGCCCTGAGCTGGCGGCCGGGATGCACTACTCACGTGCAGAGTGGCTGGCGCAGAAGGCGACGGACATCGGCCGCATAGACATCAACTTCGGCGGTATCACGGCGTGCCGGAAGGCGGTGGACATGTACGAGTCGTTCGGCGTGCCGTGCGAGATGCATGTCGGCGGGTTCGGCAATGCGGCCATTCTCGGGGCGACGACCGCTGAGACGTGCGAGTTCTTCGAGCGGGGTCTGCTCTACCCGACCGATCATCCGCTGGGCGACTACGACCAGACGCCGGTGTATCTCAACCAGCCGTGCGACCCGATGGACGACGAGGGCAACGTGGTCCTGCCTTCGACTCCGGGGCTGGGTTACGACTTCAACTGGGACTACATCGACGCCAACCGGATCACGGACTGAAGCGCTCTTGCCTGCCGACACACCAGACAAAAACGGCCGCTCTGACGGCGTCTCTTACCAGAACCTGCAGCCGGGGCTTTTTCTTGAGCGGAGCGCCCGCGTCTACCCGCAGAAACCGGCCGTCATCTACGGCGACCGTACCTACACGTATGCAGAGTTCAATCGCCGGATCTCGTTGCTGGCCGGTGCGCTGACTGCCGCGGGAATCGGGCCGGGTGACCGGGTCGCGTATCTCGTTCCGAACATCCCGGAGATGCTCGAAGGCCACTACGGGCCGATGCGCATCGGAGCCGTCCTGGTCGCCATGAACACCCGGCTGTCGGGCAGGGAGATCGGCTTCATCATCCGACACTCAGGTGCGAAGGCGCTGGTGTTCGACTCCGAATTCTCGACGCTGGTGGACGAAGTGCTGGCCGAACCAGGCGACGTATCGGTGCTGGTTGAGGTGGCGGACATAGCGCCAGCGACCGGGATCCCCGGGGCCGTCGAGTACGAAAAGTTTTTACGATCAGGCGAAGGTGTCGAGTTGCAACCGTTCGAACGCACCGAACAGGACACAGTGGCGATCGACTACACGTCGGGCACGACCGGCGAGCCGAAGGGTGTTGAGTACTCGGGACGCGGCGCTTACCTGAACGCGCTCGGGCAGGCGCTGGATGCCGGTCTCACACCGCAGAGCGTCTACCTGTGGACGCTCCCGATGTTCCACTGCAACGGCTGGTGCTACACATGGGCGGTGACGGCGGTCGGCGGGACGCATGTGTGCCTGCGAAGGGTGCGCGCTGAGGATGTGTTCGCAGTTGCCGAGGAGCGTTCAGTCACGCATATGTGCGCCGCGCCGAGCGTTCTTTCGCTGCTCGAATCTGGAGCTTCGGAGGACACAAAACTTAACAATGTTAAGGTCTTCACGGGAGGCGCGCCGCCCGCCCCGAGAGTGCTGCGGACCATGGAATCGATGGGCGCCGAGTTGCACCACCTGTACGGCCTCACCGAGACATACGGCCCTTCGATGATCTCTGCCGTGCAGCCAGGCTGGAGCGAGATGCCTGTCGATGAGCAGGCGCAGATGAAGTCCCGGCAGGGGGTACCGACGACGACGCTGCACGTGGGCGTGCGGGTGGTCGCTGAGGACATGTCGGACGTGCCAGCCGATGCGGAGACGATCGGCGAGGTGGTGACGCGCGGCAACACGGTGATGAAGGGCTACTACCAGGACGCTGCCGCAACGGAGGCGGCGTTTGCGGCTGACTGGTTCCATACCGGCGACCTCGCCGTGGTCCACCCGGACGGCTACATCGAGCTGAAGGACCGCAAGAAGGATGTGATCATCTCGGGTGGCGAGAACATTTCCAGCGTGGAGGTGGAAAAGGTGCTGATGGAGCACCCGGCGGTGCTGGAGACGTGCGTGGTCGGCGTGCCGGATGAGCTCTGGGGCGAGGTGCCGAAGGCGTTCATCTCGCTGCGCGCCGACCTGAGCGTGAGCGACCAGGAGGTGATCGATTTCTGCCGGGAGCGGATGGCAGGTTTCAAGGTGCCGAAGCGGATCGAGTTCGGCGATCTGCCAAAGACGGCGACTGGCAAGATCCAGAAGTTCCTGCTGCGAGAGCGCGAGTGGGAAGGTCACGACCGCCGCATCGGCTAAGTTGCGCTTTTGGAAGATTTCGAAGATAGGAGAAACGACGAATGAAGGTGACGCGGGTCTACACGGGTGACGACGGGAAGTCGCATTTCGAGGACATCGAGTATGGGCTTTCGCCATCTGGCATCGGCCTGCTCTCGGAGGTGATCCCGGCGAAGGGGATGGTCCTGCGGGAGACGCCGGCCGACTACGACCTGGACTTCCACCCTGCCCCGCGCCGCCAGTTCGTGATTAACCTGGACGCTGCGGTCGAGATAACGGTTGGCGATGGCTCGAAGCGGGTGATCGAGGCGGGCGAAGTGTTTCTCGCCGAGGACACGACGGGCCAGGGACACATCAGCCGCGCTGTGGACGGCAAGGTGCGCCACAGTATTTTTGTGACACTGGAGTAGGTTTCCCTCTCCCGGCTGCCTATCCCCTCTCCCGCTTGCGGGAGAGGGTTAGGGTGAGGGCTTTTTGGCCGTGGCGCAACGGAGAGAACTGACCGTCGATGTTCGGTCTCCGAGAGATACTGAATCAACCCTTCGGCGTTGCTCAGGGCAGGGACAGAATGCCGGTACCTCCGCCATTCTGAGCTTGTCGAAGGGTGACAAGCTATCGGCCTCCGGCCGATCAACCCTCACCCTGACCCTCTCCCTCCCAGGGAGAGGGTCAGTACACACGGAGAAAGAAAAATGCCTGAGCGGAGACCACGGCTTGAGGGAAAGGTGGCTATCGTCACCGGCGCAGGCACGCGTGGCGAGGGTGTGGGCAACGGCAAGGCGACCGCGGTCCTGTTCGCTCGTGAGGGCGCAAAGGTGCTGCTGGTCGACCTCGAAATAGAGCGTGCAGAAGAGACGCTTGCGGAGATCGAATCTGAGGGCGGCACCGCCTCAACATTCCAGGCGGATGTCACCTCGGATGCCGACTGCAAAGCGCTTGTCGATGTGGCAGTCGAACGGTACGGCCGGCTGGACATCCTCGACAACAATGTCGGCAACAGCGTTCGTGAGACGGTGACCGAGATCGACCCTGACACGTGGGACCAGTTCATGGCGCTGAACCTGAAGAGCATGATGCTCACGTCTCGCTACGCTATCCCGCACATGGTCGAAACAGGCGGCGGCTCGATCATCAACATTGCGTCGATCGCCGGTGTGCGGGCTTCTAAGGCGGTCGCCTACACGACCTCGAAAGCGGGCGTGATCGGACTGACGATCTCGATGGCCGCGGACCACGGCCGGCAGGGGATCCGGGTCAACGCCATCGCTCCCGGACCGGTCTACACGCCGATGGTTGCGTGGCGGCTTTCGGACGAGATGCGGGCGCACCGCAAGAACACGACGATGCTTGGCACGGAAGGCACGCCGTGGGACGTGGCGTGGGCAGCGGTCTATCTTGCGAGCGATGAATCACGCTGGGTCACAGGATCCGTGCTGACGGTGGACGGCGGCGCAACTATGCGGTCGCCTCATGCGTACAGGGACGATGAGTAGCGTTCTCAGAGCGAAGTCGAAGGGTGACGAAGCGAACCAATGTGCATCCGCCGGGCAATCGCAGCGTGCTTGGACCATATGCTGATCCTCGAGACTATGGCGTTCATAGTCAACGCCACGCCGCTGCTGAACAACGACGACTCGCCCATCTTCGACAATCCATTCGATTCAACAATTATTGTCTACTCGAACGGTTTCGGAGACGCTGTATCACTGGCTGGATATGTTGCTTACTTCGCTATCCAGGAATCGCGATTCGGCTCTACCGTATTCAAGCGGTTGTTCGGAGTCCGTGTCGCCAGCCTTTCACATGACCGGGTGACGCTCCGGCGGGCCGCGGTCAGGACGATCACGAAACCGTTCGAAATCTTTCTCTTTCCGCTAGGCATTGGGTGGATTATCTTCAGTCCAAGTCACCGGCGGTTCGGAGATGTGCTCGCCGGAACCAATGTGGTGCGGCGAACTAAAATCGAGCATCTTGCCGAGTCCAATGAAATCGCTGCTGAAGGGACCGGAACTGCCCCTCAGCGATCCCCTCACGCATAAATGGACGAGAGCCGTTCGCTGAGCGAAACATCGGCTACCTCAGCTAGTCCCGCCACACCTCACCGAACAGCCTGAGCCAGTTGCCGCCCATGATTTTTTCTACATCTGTCGCCGAGTAGCCGCGACGCTCCAAGCCTGCGCCAATATTCTGGAACTCAGCCTCAGTAGCGAAGCCGTTAAGGTGGACATACGGCTCCGGCGTGTGTGCAACGTTCTCGGCCGGGATTCTGCCCTGCGACGAGAACAGCCATTCGAACCACTCGCGGGGCTGATCGGTACACATGTCAGAGCCGAGCGCAACGTGTTCGGGCCCGACCATCTGCACCAGGTAGTCGATGCGGTCCAGGTAGTGGTCCAGCGTGGACTCGAAACCCTCCGGGAAGAACATCGGGAAGCCGTTCGCACCGATCACGCCGCCCTTCTCGACCAGCAGCTTGATCGCCTCGTCGGTCTTGTTGCGGGGATGATCGTCTTGCGATCGAGCGTTAGCGTGCGTGATGGCAACGGGCGTCTCTGAGTGCTCGATGGCGTCCAGCGTCGTCTTGTCGCCGACGTGTGAAAGGTCGATCAGGATGCCGAGTCGGTTCATCTCGGCAACCACTGCCTGCCCGAACTTGCTCAATCCCTCGTCGTGCAGCTCGTAGCAGCCATTGCCGACCAGGTTTCGCTCGTTGTAGGTGATCTGGATGATGCGCACACCAAGCTCATGAAAGATCTGTATGCGTCGCAGGTCGTTGCCGATCGGCGTCGCGTTCTGCCAGCCGAAGATGACGCCGCAGCGGCCTGACTCATGCGCCGCAATAATGTCATCGACACTGCGCGCCGGCACGACGAGGTCGGAGTTCTGCTCGAAGATTTCGTACCACGACGAGATGGCGTCGATAGTCGATTCGAAGTCGTCCCAGATGGCGATAGTGGCGTTGATCGCGGACATGCCACCTGCGACCAGGTCTTCGAGCACGCCGCGCGGACCCCACTTCGACGTGTTCAGACCATCGATGGTGATTGGCCTGTTTCCGTGGTCCGGCATGTCTGCTTCATCCGTTTCCTAGCGAGCGGCCCCGGGGCGAAATCTAGCACGGAAACTGCAACGCGGTGAATCGATGCTGCAACTTCGATTTCTTCTTGCCCGCCCCCTGTTTCGCGACTAATCTGCGGGCGACCGTTCGGCCAGACCAACCGCCAGACCAGACGGAGGAGGAGTTTCCGAATGAACCTCGGCTTTTTCACGATGCCGCTGCACCCGCCGGGAGCAGACTTCACGCAGCTGCTGAAGGACGACCTGCAGCAGATCATCAGGCTGGACGAACTGGGCTACGAAGAGGCGTGGATTGGCGAGCATTTCACGGCGCAGTGGGAGCCGATTCCATCACCGGAACTGTTCATTGCGCAGGCCATCGGGCTGACGAAGAACATCAGGCTCGGCACCGGCGTGAACTGCGTGCCGAACCACAACCCGTTCGTCCTGGCGCACCGCATCGCGCAGCTCGACCACATGGCCGAGGGTCGCTTCAACTGGGGCGTCGGCACCGGCAGCTTTGCCGGCGACACCGAGGCGTTCGGCTACGACGCCGATGGCTGGATCGACAACCGTGCCTACACCCGCGAGGCGATCGAGCTGATCCTGAAGCTCTGGGACGACCCGAAGCCGGGGCTTTACGAGTCGAAGTGGTGGAAGTTCCGCATCCCTGAGCCGCAGGACGATATCGGCCTCGGCGCGTTCGTCACTCCTTACCAGAAGCCTCACCCACCGCTTGGCGTCGCAGGCGTTTCGCCTAACTCATCGACACTGAAGATGGCGGGCGCTCGCGGCTGGATCCCGATGAGCATCAACCTGACTCCGCCGAATCTTCTGAGCACTCACTGGGCTGCGGTGGACGAGGGTGCGACGGATGCCGGAGTGACGGCCGACCGTTCGGTGTGGCGTGTGGCGCGCGAGGTGTTTGTTGCCGAGACGTCTGCTGAGGCGAGAAAGATCGCGACCTCAGGTGTTCTGAAGCGTGATTTCGAGCAGTACTTTTTAAGGTCGCTGCCGAAGGCGGGGATGCTGGGGATCATGAAGAACGACCCGGACATGCCGGATTCGGATGTGACGATCGACTACCTGGTGGACAACGTTTTCATTGTCGGCAGCGTGGACGAGGTTGCGCAGAAGCTGAACGACCTGAACGGCGAGCTGGGAGGCTTCGGTACGTTGCTGGCGATGGGCCACGAGTGGGACCCGCATGAGGCGTGGGAGGGCTCGATGGAGATGCTGGCGAAGGAAGTGATGCCGAAGGTGGGTTAGGGACGGGGACGAAACTTCATGAGCAGCAAGACGTTTGTCGGAATCATCTCAGAGGCCGGTGGAGGCTCTATTCCGCCAGTAATGACCCTCGCCGACGGGCTCAAGTCTCGCGGCCATCACGTGGTCATGATCTGTGACGAAGGTTCGGTCGACAGAGTTGAGCGAGCCGGTCTGCTGCCGATCGTCGTGCCGCCGGACATCGATTTCACGGTGTTCTGGAGGGATGAAGACTTCAAACGGGAACGCCTCAACTTCATTGAGCTTGGACTCGACTCGATCAGCCACATTCCGAACCTGATCACAAAATGGGCCGATGCCGCGTTCCCTGCGATTCGCAATGAGGTAGGCGCACACGAACCGGACCTGATCTTCGCCAGCCTGTTTTCCGGAGGACTGGCTCGCGCTCTGTCGAATGACACCGGTGCTCCCTGGTGCATGGTCAATCCGTCGTTCTACCACGGTGAAGGTGGTTTCCAGCCGATCAAAAGCGACTTCAGTGGATTCTCTGCCCACTTGTTCGAGGAGTGGTTAAACCCGATCGTTGATGAGGCAGACCTTGTACTTCATACGGTCACACCTGAATTCGATCCGATTCCGGGCGGTCTGCCGCTAAATCAGTACCACACCGGACCGCTCGACAGGCCGGTTGAGGCTCCGGCTCTGGATCTGCTCGATCAGCCAGGCGATCCATGGGTCCTGGTTTCCGTCAGTACAGGACCGCAGCCTGGTGAGCAGCAGATCGTGCAGTCTGCGATCGATGTCCTGGCCGACCGACCGTTCAGGACTTTGGCCACGGTGCCGCAGAGGTCGGAAGAGTTTCGTGACCTGCCAGCCAACGCACATGTCCTTGAGTTTGCCTCTCACGATGAAGTGATGAAGCGGTCGCGGTTCGTGATCGGTCACGCGGGACAGGGCGGGGTCAACAAAGCCCTGATCCATGGAGTGCCGATGGTTCTCGTCCCATGGGACAGAGACCAGCCCGGGGTTGCAGCGAGAGCAGAGCAACTTGGAGTGGCGGTAGTCGTGCCTCGCGAGGAGTTCAACACCAAGTCTCTGAGAGCGGCGATAGACAGGCTACTTTCAGATGACGGGTATCTCGCACGATCAAGAGCAGTGGCCGAGGAGATGGGTCGGCGAAATCCGCTCGAAACTGCGTGTGAACTCGTCGAAGCCGCGGCACGCTGACCGTTCTGGACAGTTGAACCTCAGTCTTGCCCTAACTACCGCTCACCCAACGAGAAAAAAGATGAAAATCACTGAGCTTGAGATCATCAAGGTGCCGCCCAGCTGGGTGTGGCTGCGGATTCACACTGACACCGAGCTGACCGGGCTTGGTGAGCCTTATCTTGAGAACCACCCGGACAGCGTGATCGCCGAGGTGCGGCGGCTTGAGCCGTTCCTGATCGGCAAGGACCCGACACGCGTCGAGGCGCTGTGGAAAGAGATGTACGAATCGGGCTCAGGCTATCTCGGCGGGCCGATCAAGATGAGCGCCATCAGCGGCATCGACATCGCGCTATGGGACCTGGCCGGAAAGGCGGCCGGAGTGCCGGTCTACCAGATGCTCGGCGGACAGGTCCACGACCGCATCAAGATGTACCGGGCGTCCGGCGGCGAACTGCCGTGGACAGTCGAGCCGGGCGATCCGTACCGGGCAGGTTCGCCGCCCGTCAGCGACCTGAAGGCAGGTGAGCCGGAGACGTACAGTGAGTGCGCGCGAGTGCTGGTTGAAGAGTGGGGCTACCGGGCGCTCAAGGTGCACATCGGTCTTGGCGACGGGCTCGAGGCGACGTCGCTTGTCGACGGCGTTGCAGAACGTTTCGCAGCAGCACGTGAAGGAGCAGGCCCGGACGTTGACGTCGCTATCGATATCCACAATCCGAACCCGGCTATCGGCAGGCAGCTGATCGAAGCGCTTGCGCCGCACCGTCCTCTGTTCATCGAGGAGCCGATGCCTGTCGAGCGCGTCGACGCGCTAGCGCAGATCGTCGATGGCTCGACGGCGACTATCGCGGCGGGCGAGCGCTGGATGGGCAAGTGGGTCTTCTTCGACGCCATGAGCCGGGGCTCGGTCTCGGTGCTGCAGCCGGACATCTGTCACGCGGGCGGGATCACGGAGTGCAAGAAGATTGCGACTATGGGCGAGGCGGCGTATGCGAAGCTGGCGCTGCACTGCCCTCTCAGCCCGCTGGCGCTTGCGGCGTGCATCCAGGTTGATGCTTGCAGCACGAACTTCCTGGTGCAGGAGCACAACGAGGTGAATGATTCTCGTGACGGCGGCCGCACTGTGATCGGTAAGGGGTTCTTTAGGGAGCCGTTCGAGCTGGACGATGATGGCTACGTTTCGGTGCCGGACGGTCCGGGTCTTGGCGTGGAGATTGATGACGCAGGCTTCGAGAAGATAATGTCGAAGCCGTGGCAGGAGGTGCGGGGGTAGTTGTGGGGTTGTAGGGTTGTTGAGTGTGGCGCGCTATCGGCCCTCGCCCTGACCCTCTCCCGCAAGCGGGAGAGGGGATAAGACCCGCAGCATTGTCATTCCGGACTTGATCCGGAATCTCTTGTTCAGGTCGTGTCAGTAGTCAGTTGAGATATTCCGAATCAAGTTCAGCAAGTTCAGAATGACAGTTACCCGCCATCCTGAGCCTGTCGAAGGGTGGCCGCTCTTCAGCAGCCCTGCTTCGGGGCTGTGCCGTTCATCAGAACTTCCAGCAGTTCCTTTGCCAGCGACTCTTCGCCCAGCAGTGTGTCGTGGTTCAGCTCAAGGAAACGCCTGCCGCCCTCGTCGTAGCACGAAACCTCGAACAGCTCCGGGAAGGTCGCCGTCTCAGCGTCGACAACCAGGTCTCTCTCATTGCCGAAGTTGACCGTGCGCACGCCTGACCAGTCGAATGCGTGGATCAGCGAGATCGATTCGCCCGACTTCGCAATATCGCCCCAGACCGCCGAGGGCCCTTCTGGAATCGGAATCTGCCTGCACGCCACCAGTTCGATCGCCGCGCCCGCCGTCCCCGCGGTCAGGTCACGGAGGCCGCGCACCGGGCTGCTGACAGTGATGATGCCGCCTGTGTCTTCGATCATGCCACTGGTGGAGTCCGAGTAGCGGGCGATGGCGTCGAGCGCCACGACTCCGCCCAGCGAGTGGCCGACGATGAAGAACTCCGAGTTCGGGTAGGCGTTGTAGACATCTCGCAAACCCGCCGAAGAGATCATGACCGACTGCAGCGTGTCGCCGGGCTCGTAGTCGAGGTCCCAGCCTTCGGGTGAGTAGCCGAGCCTGATCACCTCGTCGTCGGGGTCGCCCTCCGGCAGATCGGTCAGGCCGTGTTCTGACTCCAGGACCGACGTGACGGTGTTGACCCAGTGGTCCGGGTTGTCATCGGTCGAAGTGGACGAGCAGACGCCCTGGATGACTATCGCACGCTTTGTAGGCGGGACGGGTGTTGGCGTCGGTGTGGGAGTGGGGGTCGGTGTCGGGGTTGGCGTTGGCTGAGGCGTGGCCGTGGCCGTTGGTGCAACGTCGGGCGTAGGTGTTGGAGATCCGTTCGGCGTGGTGCCGGGACCGGAGGCGTCTCCTGAATCGGTGCATGCCGCCGCGATCACGGCGAACGCAATCAGCAGCGAAAGCAACGGTATGTTCCGAACGTGGTTCATCCGGTGTTGTGCCTGTCCTGGAAAGTCCCGATGCGCACGCCCTGGCCGAACAACTCGGCCAGACGCAGAAGTGTGTCATCTCCCCGTCACCCCACTCTGTTTTCTACGAAGGCCGGTGGCATGAAAGTCGTCTGCCATCTCTCGCTGGGCCGATCCGCGATTTTTTCTCTCATCCACCTTTCAAACACCCGATTCTCAGCAAGTTGCTGCAATCTGGCTTATGATCGGCGGCAACACCAGAACCTGACTCCTACAAGGCACACGTGAGGACCCGCATGGCAGCAAAACGCAACGTAATGATCCTGGGCGCTTCGTACGGCTCTCTACTCGGCGCAAAACTCGCACTCGCAGGACACAACGTCCACCTCGTCTGTCTGCCGGAAGAGGCGAAGCTCATCAACGCCGAGGGCGCCATCGTGCGGCTGCCTGTGCGTGGCTTGGACGCGCCGATCGAGCTGAACACGAAGAACATGGAGGGGAACGTCACGGCTTCGGGCGCGGGCGATGTGAACCCGGGCGATTACGACCTGATCGGCATGGCGATGCAGGAGCCGCAGTACGGCCACCCGGACGTTGTTTCGCTGCTGAAGCGCATCGCCGATTCGAAGAAGCCGAGCATGTCGATCATGAACATGCCGCCGCTTGCCTACCTGCGCAGGATCCCCGGTCTCGATGCAGAGTCGCTGCGTGGCAGTTACACCGATTCGACTGTGTGGGATCCGGTCGACCCGAGCCTGATCACGCTTTGCAGCCCGGACCCGCAGGCTTTCAGGCCACCCGAGGAGCCGGTGAATGTGCTGCAAGTAGGCCTGCCGACGAACTTCAAGGCGGCTGCGTTCGATTCGCCCGAGCACACGGCGATTCTGAAGCAGTTCGAGGAGGAGATCCAGGCGATTCGCTATCCGCACAACGGCCAGGAGATTGAGCTGCCGGTGAAGCTGCGGGTGCACGATTCGATCTTCGTGCCGCTTGCGAAGTGGGCGATGCTGATTGCAGGCAACTACCGCTGCGTGCAGGCGGACGAGATGCGGCCGATCAAGGAGGCTGTGCACTCGAACCCCGAGGAGTCGAAGGCGGCCTACAACTGGGTCGTCGACCTCTGCGTCGACCTCGGCGCCAACCGTGACGATCTTGTGCCGTTCGAGAAGTATGCCGCGGCCGCGAACGGCCTGCTGCGACCTTCTTCCGCGGCCCGTGCGCTTGCCGCGGGCGCGCCGAACATCGAGCGGGTGGACAAGCTTGTGCAGTCGATTGCCGCCAGCAAGGGCAAGCAGTCAGACGTAGTAGACGAGATTGTCAGGCTGGTGGACGGCTGGCTGGAGAAGAATAGAGGGTAGAGGTGGGCGGAATGTTGACTGGGGAAGCGTTTGCCTATGGGGAATCAGCCTATGATCAATCGACCAGCCAGTTCAGCCAGCGCCATCCGAACAAGACGAAAGTCTGCCAATTGCTAATATTTCCAAAGCTTTTGCGCGCATGAGTTAGGAGCCCAGTTGTGCACAGCCCCGATTACTCTCCATCGAAATTCAAGGGTCTGATCTTGTACGCGGCTCATCGAGCCCGAGAAACTGAAGACCAATGGTTTGGCGCGGTCAAACTAAATAAGATTCTGTATTTCTCGGATTTCATCTCGTACCAGCGGCAGGGTAGATCGATCACCGGAGCAACCTATCAGAAGTTGTCAGAAGGTCCTGCTCCCCGGGAACTGCTTCAGGCTCGGGATCAGCTTATAGGGGACGAGCTGGCACGAATTAATCCAACGCAAGTTTTCAACTATGTTCAGCATCGGCTCGTACCGACAGCAAACGAAATCGATCCGGCTGATTACTTTGATGCAACCGAAGCCCAAATCATCGATGAAGTAATTGATGCCTTGTCTTCAATGACGGCGGCACAGGTTAGTGAACTTTCTCACAACGAAATGGGCTGGCGAATCGCCGACATGCACGAAACGATCCCGTACGAGACTGCTCTCCTTGCGCCATGGCCGCAGGAAAGCGAAATCAGTGCCCAAGGTAATGACTAGCGAGGATCCGCCATGGGAGTCGAGTGAACCCGCCCTCGACCTGTACTTCACCGGGGCGTTCGAGCAGATGGCCGTTGAACGGCTCGAGGGCTGGAGATCATGGGAAGAAGTACGCAGGCTTATTGAATGGGCTTTTAGTCATAGCCGCTATAGACCTTCTCCAGTACGCGACATCGACGATCAATATTGGATTTCGTTCAATCTGACGGATCAAGTGCGCAACGTTTCGACATGGATTTTCGTATATGAACTTAATGACGAAAGAACGCGCCAAGCCAATGCAATAGATTTATACAGACAATTACCCTGATCAGGTGCTCGATAATACGCGTTGCAATCGCTCGGCAATCTGACGATCCACGAGCTAAAACCACCCCACCTCCACTACGCGCCGAATCGTTGGTTCAGGAGTAGGGAGACCTTTTCGAGGTGTTCGGGTCGGTAGGCGTGCTTGATTGAGTGAATGCCGACCAGGCCGACAATGTCTGTGCCCGCGAAGATGGGTATGCACATGTTCGAAGGGAACTGCGTACGTCTGCCGTCCGGCTCTGCGCCCGGGAAGCGCCTTCGAAGGTCCGCTTTTCGTTCGGACCGCACTAGCACCGCTGCCCTGGAGCGCAGGACCTCTTCGGTGAATGTCCCTGCAAGCGGGAAAGATGAGCCAGGGCTACGTTCCGGTGTCGGCGCGATGTCCCGGTGAACCAGCTTTCCGAGTTTCGCCGTTCCGGACTCGGTTTCCGGCCAGCCGGTGGCGAGGATGTTGAAGTCCAGCACTTCCAGCAGATCGCTCGCCAGCCGTGTGATCTCCGTATCCGTGAGCTTGACTGGGCCTGCGCCTGGTCTGTGATCGCTGGCATGTGCCCGGTGGCCGAAGTCAGCCGTCGTCACCTGTATACCTTTGACACTCTCCGGTTCCCTTGCCAGGTCCTCCCAGGGCCTGGTGTCTGCCGGATACTGATCACCCTCTCCGTCCAGCAGCACCCAGGTGCAGTCCCGGCCTCGAATCGTGGCGTGTTCGAATGTGGCCCAGACTCGGATCCTGGCATCGTCCCTGCGGGCCGCGGTCGTTGGGACGGCTGTACCGAACTCGCGACTGTTCGGATCGCCGTAGGCCTGGCGCATCCACTCGAACCGTTCCTGTCTGATGAACGGCAGTATGTGCCGCAGAGGTAGGCCGTACAGGTCGGTCCGCCCGAAGCCAAGCAGTATGGCGGCGGGCTTGTTCGCCCGGCGGATCACCTGGTTGGAGTCGGTCAGGACGACAGGTTCGTCCCAATCGTCGAAAAGCGTCTCTTCCAAACGCCACCTGCCAGTATCTTGTCGCACCGGCGAGTCCGGCGTCCCGGAGTTCCGGGAGACGGACCGGCATCGCTGTGGACTGCGAAGTACGATCTCATCATGCGCGTGGCTTATGGCAGATGAATCCTGGTCTGGAAAACGCGGTTCTCAGCAAATCGGGAGAGCCGCTTGTGCCAGTGGTTTTACGGTGACCAGTGTTCGGATGCGGGTCAACGCGCTAGTGCGAACGCGATCGATTTCGGAGATCATGCCCAGGTCTGACAGGTTTCGAAGCCGTCGTAGCGACTTATTCCATCACCGAGCCATCCTCGCCCCACCGAAACTCCAGACCTGATCTCGATTCATTGATGATTCTAGAGAAACCCCCTGTGACGGCCGAAGAGATTCGTCGCCCGATCTGAACCAAAATCGCTCATCCAGACTCGGGTGGTGGTATTGTCCGGCGAGCTCATTAGCGTCTGGGCACGAGCCTGGAGCGACAGACAGCAACGAGTTGTGAACACCAGCAACCAGGAGACCATAAGCGGTGATCTACGAATTTCGAACCTACGACCTGCAGCCGCGGACGCTGCCGCAATACCAGGCGACACTGGAGAAGGCGCTGTCCGGCGGGAGACTGGAGCTTTCGCCGCTGTTTGCTTACCTGTACAGCGAGTTCGGGAAACTGAACCAGGCGCTTCACATCTGGCCTTACGAGAGCATCGAGGCGAGGTTTGCTATCAGGGCGCAGTCGGTGGAGAAGGAAAACTGGCCGCCTGCAACGGGCGAACTGCTCAACGGCCAGGACGCCGAGATAATGTTCCCTGCGCCATTCAATGATGAGTCGATAACTGGCGAGCACGGCCCGTTCTACGAACTGCGCACCTACACGTACGGCACGAACGAGGTCTCGAAGGTGATCGATGCGTGGTCAAAGGCGATCGACGAGCGTCGCAAGCATTCGCCCTTCATCGGTGCGTGGTACTCGGAGCTTGGCAAGCTGAACAAGTGGGTGCACCTGTGGGGTTACGAGTCGCTTGAGCAGCGGTCGCGGGTGCGGGCGGAGATGATCGAGCGGAAGATCTGGCCTGCGCCGGGCGGCCCTGCCCCGCGGACGCAGCAGAGTGACCTGTTCCTACCGTTCCCGTTCAGTCCGTTGAAGTAGGGGTCGGCCATGAGCGGCGTTTTCGTTGGGTGACGGCCACCCTTCGACAGGCTCAGGATGGCGGTGCCGGGCGCGGCGATTGTCACCCCGACCGAAGTGGAGGGATCTGACGAGTTTCTGGTAAGCGGTGGATGTTCCGGGAATCAGTTCTCGGCGGGCGCGTCGGAAGCAACTTGATACGGAATCCAGCGGCGGCAGCATCGAGAGCGAAGTCGACGATGTGAGATCGGTCAGATCCCTCCGCTGCGGTCGGGATGACAAACAGGAAGCCCTCTCCCGAGCCGGGAGAGGGGATAAGACAGCCGGGAAGTGGCCTCAACCGCAGCAGGAGCCTGTGCCTCTGAGGTGGGCTGCCAGCGCGGTTAGCTTCGCGGAGTCTACGGTCAGGTCGGGGTTTATGCCGCTCAGGCGACGGTTCAGTTCGTCGTGGAATCGGGTGACTGTGGTTCTGCCCTTCTTCGTCAGCTCCAGTCGCGTCACGCGGCGGTCATCACGGTCAGGGACCCTGTCGACAAGCCCCATCCTCTCGACGCGGTCGACCAGGCCGGTGACATTCGTCTTGTCGCAGTGCAGCTCAGTCGCAAGCTCACCGAGGGCAGCGTTTTTCCAGCCAGCGACGCAGAGCAGCTGCGCCTGCTGCGCCGTTATGCCGACCTGTTTGCTGGCGGTCTCATAGACGCGCTCAAGCGCGAAGTGCAGATCGATCAGGCTGGCCGCGAGCGGGTCCATGTCTGTTGATTCGGGCACAGGCGTACTCGTTCCGGGTCGTATGTTGTGCGACGTCGTCATGTTAGCAAGGGATAGTTGACATCATCAACCATTTAGTTCATATTATCAACAATCCACTTACCAAACCATACGGCAGTCAGGGATTCACAGATGCCGCTCCATTCGTCGGGCGATCTGAATATCGTCGGTTTCGCAGGCAGTTTGCGCACGGGTTCGCACAACCGCGCAGCACTGCGGGCGGCCGCGGAGAACGCTCCGACGGGCGTGGAGATTATGTTGCTGGACGTGAGCGAGATTCCGTTTTTTGACGCCGATGTCGAAAAAACGGGAGACCCTTCGTCGGTTATAGGACTGAAGGATGCGGTGCGGGCGGCAGACGGGCTGGTGCTCTTCACTCCCGAGTACAACGGAAGCGTCTCGGCTGTGATGAAGAACGCTATCGACTGGCTGTCCCGGAGGACTGGCAAGTTCGGATCGCCAATGGCCGGCAAGCCGGTTGCGGTCGCGGGTGTCAGCCCGGGTGGAAGGCAGGCCCGAAAGGCGAGAGAGGACCTTGCGAGGATCGTCGGCTACATGACCGACTCGCTATTCGAGGAGACTCTTGGAATCGGGGATGCGACAGGCAAGTTTGAGGAGCAAGATGGGAAGAATAGACTGACCGACGCAGCTGCGACCAGCGAGCTGGTCTCGTGGCTTGAGAGGTTCAGAAATCACGTCAACGGGTTGAAGGCAGACCATGACGTGGCTTGACCATTCACCGGTACGCTACTCAATCGACTAAGTTCAAGAACACGAAGAATGACTTACCGGGCCACGAGACTGGCCCTGGGGCGAAGAGAAGAGGGATCCATGACCGCCGAATCTGTGGCGCAAGATTACTTAGACAATGGCCATCCGCGCAGATGGGTGATCCTGGCGGTGATGTGCCTGAGCCTGATCCTGGTTGTGGCGGCGGTCAGCTCGCTGAACCTGGCGATCCCTGAGATCCGGAACGCCCTGGACGCCAGCGGAACTGAGCTTCTCTGGATTGTCGACTCATACGCCCTGATCTTTGCCGGCATGCTGCTGTTCGCAGGGGCGCTGGGCGACCGGTTCGGAAGGCGTGAGGCGCTTGTAGTCGGTCTCGTGATAGTCATCGTGACGTCAATTGGAGCCAGCCTGGCCGACACCTCGATCCAGCTGATCGTCTGGCGGGGAATCATGGGAGTCGGGGCGGCGCTGATCATGCCTGCGACCCTTTCGATCATCACGGTTGTGTTCAAACGAGAGGAGCGATCGAGGGCGATTGCGATCTGGACAGCTTTCGCCGGTGCGGGTGGAGCCCTTGGACTGCTTGCCGGCGGTGTTTTGCTCGAAAACTTCGAGTGGGGATCGGTCTTCTTCGTGAACGTGCCCATCGCCGCCGTTGCGCTGATTGCGGTGGTGGCTCTTGTGCCGACCTCTCGTGACACTCAGCACCGGGCGCTGGATATGACCGGAGCGGTGCTTTCGATCGCAGGTCTGTTCGTCCTGCTGTTCGGAATCATCGAAGGCCCTGAGCGGGGCTGGACCGACCCGCTGACTCTCGTGTCGTTCGTGTTCGCCGGGATCCTGATCGGCGGCTTCATCATCTGGGAGCTGCGCACGCCGTACCCGATGCTGGACCCGCGCTTCTTCAAGATCCGCAAGTTCTCGATGGGAAGCCTTTCGATCACGCTGATCTTCCTGACGATGTTCGGCTTCTTCTTCCTGATCGTTCAGTTCTTCCAGTTCGCGCAGGGTCTGACACCGTTGCAGGCGGCCATTAGGACTCTGCCGATGACCGGTGTCTTCTTCGTGATGGCGCCGATCAGCGTGACGCTGGCGAAGAAGTTTGGCGCTCGAGTGACTATTCCGGCCGGGCTTGTGCTTGCGGCCGCGGGCTTCGCTCTGTTCGGAATCGTTGATGCCGAGTCTTCCTACGGCATCGTCGTCATCCCGATCCTTGTGATGGGCGCGGGTATGGCGACGCTGATGCCGCCTGCCAGTGAGGGCATAGTCTCTTCGCTGCCTTCCGACAAGGCGGGCGTCGGCTCGGCTGTGAACGACACGACCCGTGAGGTTGGCGGCGCCATCGGCATTGCGATCATGGGTTCGCTGCTGGCGATCGGCTACCGGAACAACCTCGGAGACGCGACGGCCGGACTGTCCGGTGAGGACGCGCACCTGGCCGAGGACTCGATCGGATTCGCGCTGTCAGTTGCCTCTCGACTGCCTGAGGCCGAAGGGAGTAGCCTGATTTCGGCTGCGACGAGTGCGTTCACGGATGGCATGAGCATGTCGTTCTTCTTTGCGGCGGGACTGGTGCTGGTGACAGCGGTGGTCGTTGCTAAGTTCTACCCGGGCAAGGACGAGGTTGAAGGAAGCGCACCTGAACCTGTGGCGGAAAAGGCACCGGAGCCGGAGCCTCAGCCCACTGTGGCAGGCGGCGGCGAGTAGGGGCTGATCGGCAACAGCCGACACGTAGATGAAATTGAGGGGGTGCAATGCTGCACCCCCTCAATGTTTTTCCCTCACCCTGGCCCTCTCCCGCGAGCAGGAGAGGGGAAGAAGGTCAACATGTTGTCATTCCGGACTCGATCCGGAATCTCTTGTTCAGGCGGTATCAAAGGTCAGTTGAGAGATTCTGAATCAAGTTCAGAATGACAGACACTCCCGCCATCCTGAGCTTGTCGAAGGGTGGCAACCTATCCGCCTCCGGCCGATCGACCCTCACTCTGACCCTCTCCCGCAAGCGGGAGAGGGGAGATGCGTTCCCTGAGCGAAGTCGAAGGGTCTCTGTCTTAATCACTCGTCTTGTCAGGAGACGACCGTAAGTCAGCAAGTCCGCAGGCAGAGTCAGAGGTCCTTCCACTCCGCTGCGCTCCGGTCAGGAAACACAGGAACTCTCTCCCCTACCGCAGCTCGTACTCCAGGCCCAGTTCGTCGCGGATGGACTCGAACCACTCGACGACCTCCCGGTGGTACGGGATGCCTTCTTTCAGGCGCAACTCGGTCTCTTCGTACTCAGGTAGGCCGGCGTAGACCACGCGGTCATGGCCCGGCGCAGGCTTGGTCTCCCGGAGGCCTCGCAGGAAGTCGTCCATGTCCTTCTTGAACTTGGTCACATCGGTGAGCGCATCGATGTTGATCGCCTGGATGAAGTGGTTCAGCACCTGCGGCTGCGGAGGAAGCAGGAACCCGGCCGGCATGCCTGAGAGGATGTTGCCGAGCACGTCAGCGATGGCAGCGAAGCCATAACCCTTGTGCGAACCCTGCTCTCTCGTCCCACCGAACGGAAGCATCAGGTACTCGCCCTTTGGGGGCAGCTTCGAGTTCTCCTCCATCACGGGATCGCCGTCCATCTTCGTGATCCAGCCCGGCTCCATGGGCGCGCCGATGCGGTCGGCGAGTGCCAGCTTGTTGCCTGCGACCTGAGTTGTGGCGACATCGAACACGAACGGTGGCTCTTCGTCAGCAGGAATCGCCCATGCCCACGGGTTGGTTGCGAAACGGGCCTCGGCGCCGAAGGTCGGGACAGCGTTGAGCGGGTTTCCGGACGTGACGCACCAGCCGATCATGTCTTCACGCATCGGCATCATGGCGTGGTAGGCGAGCATTCCGATGTGGCGCGAGTTGTGCACGACGACTGTGCCGGTGCCGTGCTTCCGAGCTTTCTCGATAGCCATCTCGGTTGCGATGGGCAGAACGTGCAGGCCGAGACCTTCGTCGCCATCGATGTTGGCTGTCGTGTCGGATTCCCTTGTCACCTTCACATTGGGCCGAGCGTTCATCTCGCCTGTGCCGTACCAGCCGACGTAACGCCGGAGCATGTTGGAGACGCCGTGCGACTCGCAGCCTCGCAGGTCGCTGGTCATGAGAGCGTCGGCCGACGTCTTCGCGTTGTCGGCAGAGAGGCCCATCTTAAGGAAGATGGCCTCTGTCGCGCCGTGCATGGCGTCGTGCTGGACGTAGACACGGTCTTCTTCAGGGACGAGGAATCGTTCGAGCATGTGTGTGGATGTGCCTTTCAGAGCCTGCTTCAACGGAGGTAGGTTGCAGCTCTTCGGCAGGATGAGGGACGCGAACGCCGTTGGCAAGCGGCGGGCATGGCTGAGGTCCTTAGGAGCTGCACGCTCAGACGCCTGAAAGAAACAAAAAAATGGCCGGCGGGAGTACCGCCGGCCATCTGCCTGGAGGGTGCCGGACCGTCGTCGACCCTTCGAATCGAAAGCGGCTGCGGAGTTCTCTGTTGAACTACGCTCCGGCTGTCACCCGGGAAGCGGAGAGTCCGGGTTGGCGTTTTTCCCTCTAAGTGACAGGCCCTTGGGCCTGTCTACAAACGCCGGTTTCACATCCTCACCCACTCCGTCTCCGTACGGCGCAGGCAAAACATCGTCGCGGGCGGCGCCACCGCATCCACTCATTTGACTCACCATGGCACCAATTTGGCTGGAAGATGCTCCGTCACCTGTCCAGCCTCCCGCATCGAGTGAGAATTTACGCGCAGGATGTTGGCTGGAAATGATTCATGTGTACTAATCCCGCGTGGTCGCTGTACCAGTCTTGCCGTGCGCGCGAAGCAGGAAGTGGGGTCTCGAATGAAGCCGATTCACTACTCGCGAACGCCTCACGACAAATACGAACAGTTCGAGTAGACTGCCGCAGATCACGATGACAGCCAGTACCAATAGCGAAACAACTGCATCGGTCACTCCCGATTACGCGGATTTCGAAGACCAGCGGCACACCCAGCGGACAGTGGTTTTCATACGCTGGTTCGTGCTCATCGCGTGGCTGAGCATCAACCACTACCGGAACCCGTTCACATCACTGCTGCTGATAGTGGACCTGATCGGCCTGGGAGTGATCCTGATCAACCTGTGGCTGCACATCAGGCTCATCAGGGGACGCCCTGTCGACAGGCGTACGGCCGTCGGAATCAGCCTTGTCGACATAATTGCGATAAGCGCCGGGATTTCGATTACGAATGGATTCGAGAACTCATTCTTTGTCTTCTACTATCCGGCGCTATTTGTGCTGGCAATTGTTCTTTCGTCGACGTGGCTAAACGTCCTTGCCGTTTCGGTTGTCGCAGGAACGTACGCGACGATCAGCCTCCTGACGCCGCCGGGAGTGGACACGTCGGAAGCGCTTGAGCGGACGCTTGCGACGCGTATGGCGATCATGTTTGCGATCGTGCTGGCGGCAAACCTTGTGATCAAGACGGAGCGCGCCCGGAGGCGGCAGGCTGTTGAGGCGGAGCGCGACAGGAATGTGGAGAACATGCGGCTTCAGCAGGTGGCGCAGGCGGCCGAGTTGAAGGCCGCCCAGGACAGGTTGCAAATACGGCGCGATATCCACGATGGCATTGCACAGTCACTGTACGCGCTCAACATGAACCTGGAGAGCGCTGCGAAGGACGCTGCGAAGGTGGATGAGCAGCTTTCGACAAGGCTCGACAGGCTTGTGCCGCTTTCAAAGCAGGCGCTGCTCGAGGCGCGTCACTACATGAACGACCTGAAGCCGATGCTCCTTGGGGACGGGACACTGGCGAAGTCGATACGAAACCTGGCATCGGAGTTCGAATCGGTTGCAGGGATCCCCGTCGATCTCCGGATATCCGGCGAAGAGTTGGAGGTCTCGGTCGAGGCCAGCGCCCAGCTGCTCCGAATACTGCAGGAGGCGCTGTCGAACGTCCTCAAGCACGCCGAAGCCACCAGCGTGACCGTCAGCGTGGACTACGGCAGCGGCCAGGTTGCGGTCTGCGTCACAGACGACGGGCAGGGCTTCGAGGTTAAAACTGCCGGAAACGGCCTTGGCCTCGGGCTCGACAATATCTCGACCCGGGCCGAAGAGCTGGGCGGCAGCGCTAAGATCGACAGCGAGCCCGGCCACGGGACTTCCGTGCAGGTTGCCGTACCCGTTTAGCTAAGGAACGCTCATGCCGAGTATCAAGGTGATGATCGTTGACGACCATGAGGTTGTCCGGATGGGCCTGCGCGCCGCGCTGGAGTCGGAGGACGGTATCGAGGTCGCTGGCGAGGCAGGGAATGGCGAGTCATCGGTCCGTGACGCACCGATCGTCCGCCCCGACGTGGTGCTGATGGATGTCATGATGCCCGGAATGGACGGCGTCGAGGCCTGCCGCCATATCAGGGACAGGCTGCCGGACACAAAGGTCGTGATCCTCACCTCGAACGAAACGGAAGAGGCGGTGATGACGGCCATCATGGCCGGGGCCTGCGGATACCTGTTGAAGAACACCGGGCGGGCCGCACTCGTGGCCGCGGTCAGGTCTGCCGCGGCGGGCGATTCGCTGCTGGACCCGGCCGTGACGAACGGCGTACTGGACCAGTTCAGACGCATGGTGGACGGCCAGCAGAACGCCGGCCTGGCCGCGCTGTCTGATCGAGAGCAAGAGGTGCTGAAGCTCGTGGCAGAAGGCCTGACCAACTCCGAGATCGCAGGGCGCCTCTTCATCAGCCCGAACACGGCTCGTAATCATGTCGGCCGGATCCTGGCGAAGCTCGGGCTTTCGCGCCGGAGCGAGGCAGCGGCGTACGCGGCAGAGCATGGACTGACCCGGAAGCCTCCGGAGGATTAGGCTCATCCGTTCGCCCTGCCCTGCTCTTCTCGCTGCTCGTGAACCCGGGACAAGGACTACTATCTGTGTCTCACACCAACAGTTCACAGGATTCGGCGCTATATGAAGATCACGAAAGTCACCCCATGGCTGCTGCACGCAGAGGCCGCTTACAGCTTCGGACGTCCCGGCGAGTACGTATTCGTCGAGGTTGAGACGGACGAAGGGATCACCGGCTGGGGCGAGATCACTTCGACGTATCCTGTGGCGAACCGTGCCGTATGCGCAGTGCTGCAGCAGCTTGACGAGATGCTGCGAGGTGAGGACCCGGTGCGCATCGAGAAGATCTGGAACCGTATCTTCCGCGCCTTCACCTACATGGGCTCACGCGGCGCTTCGACCAACGCGATCAGCGGCATAGACATCGCGCTGTGGGACATCCGAGGCAAGATGCTGAATGAGCCGATCTACAACCTGCTCGGCGGCGCGGTCCGTGACTCGATCGAGCTGTACACCCACCCGGACCCGAACATCGGGCCGGACGAGGCGAAGCGGCAGGCGAAGGAGATCGCAGATTCAGGCCACACGGCGATGAAGTTCGACCCGTTCCCGACGATGGAGGAGGAGCGGCAGGGCTACATGAGCGGAAAGATGGATGCTAAGGGCGAGGCGATCGGCGCCGAGATCACAGCTGCGATGCGTGAGGGCGCCGGCCCGGAGATGGAGCTGCTGATCGATGCGCACGGTAGGTTCGATGTTCCGACAGCGGTGCGGCTGGCGCGTCGAGTTGCGGAGTCGAAGATTCACTGGTGGGAGGAACCGGTGCCGGTCGAGAGCACGCACGCGCTGAAGCAAGTGAAGGAGCAGATCGAGATCCCGATCTCTGTGGGCGAGCGGCTGCACACTCGCTGGGAGGTTGTGCAGGTACTTGAGCAGGACCTCGCCGACTTCATGATGCCGGATGTGACGTGGACGGGCGGAATCTCGGAGCTGAAGAAGATCTCGACGATGGCGGAAGCGTACTACGTGCCGGTCTCGCCACATGACGCTAGCGGACCGATCAACGTCCTGGCGGGCGCTCACGTGATGATGAGCGTGCCGAACTTCTACAAGCTTGAGACGGCGCGGCACAGGCTTTCAGCGTACGACGTGTTCATCGAGACACCGCTAGACGTCCGCAGCGGCCACCTGTTCATGCCGGATGCGCCGGGGCTGGGCATCGAGATGAATCGCGACTTCCTGCTGGCGAACGCCGACGAGCAGTTCCGGGGCGAGTAGGGAGGACGCGTCGGCGGGCCGTCCTCCCTCCCAAGTTGGGAGGGAGTTAGAGGGAAGTTTATTCGTGACTGGGAAGACCGGTTTCTGATGTAAGACCGAACGACCCTCACCCCAGCCCTCTCCCAAGCTGGGAGAGGGAACTACAGGCCACCTACACAAGCTCATGATTGCGGCACGCTGCCATCCGACCCCGCTGGCGCAGCCATGGCGTTTCGAACCGGCCCACCGACAGTACGGTGGAGTTCACGCCCAGCCGCTAAACCTTCAGACGTTTACCGGCGCCACAGTGTCAACGCCCTCGCTCCGGATGCTCGTGACCGAAGTGCCCTGCTCAACGACCGTCAGCTTCCCACCACCGAATACGTCGAGCATGGCCTTGGCGGTCGTTTCTGCGTCCTGGCGTGAGTCATGGATGCTTGTGGCGCTCAGCCGGTCCGCCCGCTTGTGAACCCACTTGCCATCGGGCCGACGGTAGACGACCCGCGATTTAAGTCCTGTCACTGATTGCCCTCACTGTGTTTGGTCGAACGCGAATGTTGCCGGTCATTCTGCACAGAAGGAGGAGTGGCCATGGTTAACGGTGCATTAACGTCTGGCGGGGCGATGCTAGTGACGGGAAGGCCAGATTGCCGAACTCGAGTCAAAGCTCTCTAGCACTGGATCACGCCGAGCAGATCTTGGTTCTTCGGTCGAGATGACCTAAAACCGAAGCGCCCTATGCGGATAAGCGACGCGTGTTACACACTCTCGACTCGGAAACGATCAATTTATGGACAATACTGGACTTTTATGACCAGCCCGTTCACAGACAGGTCGAAAATCGACGGCGCGCATTGTCAATACGTCACGACTGATGTATGGTCAGCGACCTGACGCAGTTGATCAAACTGTTACCGCTTGAGGAGGGGTTAGATATGAGTGACGTCGGCGCTGGTAACGACGGTGTTTCCAAGAGAGAAATACCAGGTCTAAGCGATGTGGCAGAAGCAGATATCACCATTGCGTTCCCGTATGGCTTCTGCTTGATGGAAGTAGAAGGAGAACAACGAATTACGGGGATGACGATTGACCACTATCGTCAGCACTTGGCGGAAGAACAGGGAGTCCCTCTGGATGAAATTGCTCCCTATCCTGAACCACTTTGCCAAGCGGTGAAACGAGGCAGATTCATGTGGTGTGATGAGCTTGCTTGCACCCGCGAATGTGTTCTAATGGAAGATCCCATCCACAGTTGCTATTACTGCCTGTGCCTAACCTAGACCTATCTGTCTCTGGAGCCGGTCGAATCACCGTTAATAGATCACTCGCCTAGCCTAAACGCCTCTGCCAGCAGCTCGTATGAGCGGGCTCGGGATTCGTAGGAAGGTGCGATGGTGAGGACGATTAGTTCATCTGTCTCGTAGGCGGTGGCGAGTTTATCGAGCCGCTCTTTCACCTGAGCTGGCGTGCCTTCGATCGCTCGGTCCTCGTAGACCTCCATCAGCCGCTTCTCGGCATCATTCAGCTCGACCGCATCCAGCTCCGCTTCAGTCGGCACTCCGCCCAGTAACTGTCCCTGGTCTCGTCTCAGCCTCATGTAGCGCCGGGCGAAACCTAACTTCCGAGCCTGCTCCTCGGTTTCCGCGCAGACAGCCGACACGCCGACCGACACTACCGGCTCTGTGAAGAACTCGGACGGTTGAAAGTTGTCCCTGTACCATCCGACGAGTTCCGGGCCCGCGCCAAACTCACTAGAAGCTCCATCCCCTGAAAGAGAGACCTGGTTGTGGAGGCCTTCTGCGATGAAGTGCGCGAATGACAGTGGCAGCCCCAGCGCGGCGGCGTACGAGACGCTCCCATAAGAAGACGCCAGCAGCCACGGTTCTGCGCAGTCGTTGCCTCGCGGAGTGGCGTGAATCCTGCCGAACCTGTGTCCTTCCGGCATCGAATCGGTGTGAAACCTGAGCAGATCGGCCACCTGGTCGGGATACGACTCGATCGGAAAGCTGACAGGGCCGGTCTGCAGCGCGGCCGCAGTCATCTGGTCGCTGCCCGGCGCCCTGCCGAGACCCATGTCGATGCGGCCAGGGAACAGAGTGGCGAGCATCCGGAACGTCTCGGCGATCTTGAGCGGCGCGTAATGGGTGAGCATCACACCGCCTGAGCCGACTCGGATGCGTTCGGTGTTGCCAGCGACAACCGGGATCAGGATCTCTGGGCTGGCATCGGCGAGCGAACTGCTGTTGTGGTGTTCTGCCAGCCAGTAGCGGGTGTAGCCGAGCCTGTCAGCCAGCTTCGCCAGTTCGATGGTTGCCTGCAGAGCGTCGGCTGTGGACCCGCCGGAGAGGACAGGTGATTGGTCGAGTACGGAGAGTTTCATGGTTGGTGTGGGCGATATTAGGGGATTCTCGGGCGGTTCGTGCGACTCGGTTCAACTCTGCCGGCGAAGACGAAAAACGCAGTGCTTTGTGAATTTTTTCTCACATTGCCATCATGCCGCATCGTCCAATAACGCGATTCCCTCACACCGCAGTTCATAGTCTGCGGCCAACGGCCGCTAATACGTCAGCGGACCGGGTTTGATAAGGAACCGTGACTCCTGCTTCGGAATACACAACCGGCCAAATAGGAGGTCGCCAGGACGGCGCAGAAGCACGAGGAAATATCACGGAGAAGGACAGGGAGCAACAAAAATGGCGCGGATCAACCAGATGAATTTCGTTTCAATGGCAGGTCTTGTGCTGGTCGTGGGAGGCATCATCGGAATCGCACTGGGCGTGTACCTCTGGACCAAGGCTGACGCCGGTCTGGACTCGCTGGAAGCTGTGTACGCAGCGCAGGGGCGGACGATGAGCTACAACGATGAGGGCCAGTTCATTGACCGTGGCACGGTTGAGGCGGGCGACGCAATACTGTCGCTAATCGAGGACGACTATAAGTTCCCGCTCAACCGCAGCAACCTCGACCCGGACGACCCGATTGTCAACACGCCCGACGAGTTGATGGTGCAGTACGGAATCCTGATGTACCACACTCTCCACGGGACACAGACGGTTGTTCTTGACGAAGACGTCACTTACAACGACGAGTTCTTCGCAGCCGGGACGTACGAGGTTGACGTCGACGGCAGGTACTTCTCAGACCTTGACCGCAGGCACCCGCTTGAGGGTCCGGTACGGACCCAGGCATGGAGCCCGCTGCAGCTCAGCCTGTCTTCACAGCTGCTTGACGGCGTGAACGCAGACAACCTGGGAGGCATGGCGCACTTCATGTCCTGGAGTATCTTCATGGGGCTTGGGTTCATGTTCGCAGTGGCCGGAGCACTGGTCACGGTGGGCGGATTCCAGCTCCAGAGGAAGGCTGAGGAGAAGGCCCTGGCATCGGCCCCGGTAACGGAGGTTGAGGAGAAGATCGGAGTTGGCGGCTCGGTAGCACCGAATGTGTAGCTGACGCCAACGGACGAAGGTCGAAAGAGAGCCCTCCGGTCCAGTGACCGGAGGGTTTTCGCGCTGCGGGATTCATTTCGCTCTCGAGTGCGGATCTAAGTGCTGGCGTTGCAGTCGGGAGAAAACATCTCTACGTTTATTCGATCTCTTTTCGATGTTTCGATGATTTCGCACGATGGTGGAGCGGGATTGATGCATTTCGTAGACATGTTTTCCGTGGCGGGACGCGAGGGTATGCGGCGCATATGGGTGATCGCCCTTGCGGTCATGGCGGTTGCGGTGATCGCAGCCTGCGGCGGCTCAGGCGATTCCGGCGACTCCGATATCCAGCAGGTTGTTGCCACCGACACAGTGTTGACGTTCGATCAGTTCACCGTGGTCGGGCTGAAGAGGTCGAAGGAGTACGACGTGACCGACCTGCCGGGTGCGGATTCCGCGTTCTACGGCTTCTGGACGCCACCAGGCGGGGAGTCGCTGGACTTTGAGCTGCGGTTCTATCCGTCGCATGAGGTTGCGGTCTCGGACGGCACGGCGCTGGCGGAGGAGGTTTCAGGTCCAGACGGCGCGATCACGGAGTCGGAATCTACGTGGAAGGTTGGCGTGAGTGATCGGCGGAACTCGGGCTTCACGATCGGCGGAGGCGGCGGACGCACTTCGCCAAAGTACGCCGACTACATGATCTACGGGAATGTGGTGATGCTGTGCCAGGGCCGCGAGAGCGCGCAGTCGCTTGAGCGCTGCGACCAGCTGGTGAAGGCGGTTGTTGGGGAGTAGGCAAGTGCATCCTTCGACAGGCTCAGGATGGCAGGCAATCCTCCCTCCCATATTGGGAGGGATTTAGAGGGAGGGTTATTCGTGACTGGGAAGACCGGTGGTCGATGGAAGACCGAACGACCCTCACCCCAGCCCTCTCCCAATCTGGGAGAGGGGGAAGTAAGGAAGCCCTCACCCTAACCCTCTCCTGAGCCGGGAGAGGGGATGAACGCCGCATCTCCTAGTTGTAGGTCACCTGGCAGAAGCCGTGGTTGCAGTACCCGTTGGGGTTCTTGGCGAGGTACTGCTGGTGGTACTCCTCGGCATAGTAGAACTCTCCCGCCGGGGCGATCTCGGTGGTGATCTCTCCGAAGCCGGTCTCGGTCAGCTTCGCCTGGTAGGCGTCACGGCTGCGCTTCGCCGCCTCCAGCTGCTCATCCGTCGTGGCGTAGATGGCGGTGCGGTACTGGCTGCCGCGATCGTTGCCCTGCCCCATGTACTGCGTCGGGTCGTGGTTCTCCCAGAACACCTTGAAGATCGTCTCGAGGTCGACCTTCGCCGGGTCGTAGACGACGAGGACCGCCTCGGTGTGGCCGGTCATGGAGGTGCAGGTCTCTTCGTAGGTCGGGTTCGGCGTTGTGCCGCCTGAGTAGCCGGCCGCGGTGGTGTAGACGCCGTCAAGTTGCCAGAAGAAGCGTTCGGCGCCCCAGAAACAGCCCATGCCGAGGATGATGGTCTCCATGTTGTCAGGGAACGGCGGCTTGATGGGGTTGCCGTTGACGTAGTGGATTGACGAGGTTGGGATGGGCGTTTCGCGGCCGGGCAGGCAGTCTTCGGGTGCGGGAACTCCGGCGGGCGGGCGTCGCAGGCTGAACATGTTGGTGTCCCTTCTCGGTTGTGCGTCTACATAGTTAGAGTACCGTGATGCGGTTAGCGTTGCAGGGGGCGGGGTTCGACCTCCTCTCCCTGGGAGGAAGACGGGATGTTGCCATTCTGACGGAAAAATTCAGAATCTCTCGGTGACCGTTCATCTGGGGTCAGATCCCTCGGCTTCGGTCGGGATGACAGACCGGAAGCCCTCACCCTGACCCTCTCCCGAAATCGGGAGAGGGGATTCACGCTCCTACTTCCAGCTGGCTATTGCTGCGCTTAGTGATCTGTAGAGATCGTCGTCTTCTTCGGATGTTTCGCTGGCTCTGAAGATCGTAGATTCGCCCGGCTCGGCGTAGGCGACGAGCTCAAGCTCCTCTTCGAACGGGCGCCGATCGATCACCAGGTAGCGCAGTTCATCCGGCGAATACCTGATCTTTCCGAGAGCATCAGTGACCGGCAGTTCGAACTGCATGATGCCATAGTTATTGATAGCGATGACCCGGCTGCCCCCGTGACCGCCAAGGCTGACCAGCGTGAGGCCGACCTCTGGCATGAACTTGATCGAGCCGATGTCAGCTGAGGGGTCGCCGTACAGGTGGAGCGCCATGTTGTGGCCGTCGTCCCTGAAGAGCGCGACACCTCCGAAGCCAGATGTTGTTGTGACAGGCACGGCCACCACGGACTGGTCGTCGCTCACAACGGCTTCGACGGTGCCGGACTCTGTGCTGTCGAAGGTGACGCCCTGCCCTCCTAACGTGAACGGGTGGGCCAGCTCGATATCAGCCGTGGTGATGAGGATCTCGTCTGTCTGTGTCACCCAGAGCATGGTGTCCGGCGCCACCGAGAAGACACCCTGTGTCCGCTGAAGCTGCTGGGCTGTCTCGCTGCGGATATGTGTTGGAGTTGGCTCTGGCTGCGAATCGCCGCCGGTTGTGCAGGCAGCAGCCACGACAATCAAGACAACAACGAGAAACAGTGGTCGCCTCAAGGTAAGACCGCTGCCCATCTGTCTGTTTGTGTTGCTGCCGATTCGCATTGCCATCAACCGGACGTTTAGTCGGAGTGCAGGAACAGCTGTGCCCGGCAGGTTACAAAAAGTCCTGCCGGGCACATTCGTTTTCCTCACCGGGTTGGGCGGTGCGGACTAGTCGTCGTCTTCGTCCTCGTCGTCATCATCATCCTCATCGTCGTCGTCCCGGTCGCGGCCGTGGCCACGGCGGTCGTCGTCATCATCGTCGAGGTCGATGACCTGGGAAAGCAGCGTGAATGTGCCGTCTGCGAGCGAGCCGACTGCGTAGACGACCGTGTTGGTGTCCTCGGCCAGCTTCACACGCTCGGTCGTCACAGGGTCCCACCAGCGTGCGCCCTCGGCGAGGATGCTCACACGGTACTTGCCGTCACGCACTTCGACGTCGCCCGATTGCATGTTCTCTACGCCGGAGAAGATCTTCCGGATGGGCAGCCAGCGGCCGGCGCGGATGTCGACCGCCGGAGCTGCAGCCGTGTGATAGACGGTGAGGCGGGCCCTGTCGCCGCGGGTGTCCGAGATGTCGTTCACACCGACCGTCAGCTTGGCGTCGGCAAGCTCACCGGACGCAGGCAGGTGTGCGATCACCGAGGCGTTCGCGCCTTCAGGCAGCACAACACCAGATACGCCAAGTCCCGGCAGGATCGGGGTTTCGCAAGCTGCGCCAAGGGCGACGACATTGGCGTCGTACGCACCTGCGGGCAGATCAAGGGTGTTTATGTCGCCGAACTTGAAGTCGGAAATGATGCGTGCCCACTCGCCACCGGTGGCGGGGCCGTTCGCGCAGACGTCGACGTCTACGCCGGGGATTCCGTGAACGATGTTCAGTGTGCCGGTCCCGGATGCCGAGGCTGAGTACGGCGCTGCTGCAAAGCCGGCCACGGCGACTATCGCCAGCGCTGCTACCAAAAGGTATCTCTTCATGATCAGTTGTCCTCCGGACAGCTGGTCCCTGGTGATGCCGGTCCGAGTTCTCGACCCGAGTCCCACCGGCTGGTGATCGGTGCGAGTCGCCCGGCGGACCTTCCGTGCAGGCTCCCCCGGGCCTCACACCACCGGTTCGGGATCCAGGAACCAGGTGTGGTGTTCCGTCTACATCCCGAACTTTGGTGTAGATTATATTAGTCACTAAATGCTGTCAACATGGTCTTTGTTCGACAGCGCTGAAAGCGTGTACGTATGGCGAGATCCAGGTCGAAACGGGAGGAACTGTTGGCGACGCTGCAGCGATCAGAGTCCGATGAACGTAGATCCCGGGGACTGCGGATAGAGAGGTCGGCGAGCGGCGCTTATGTGCTGAGTGCGGACACCATCGTTCGCCGGCCGCAGGACGAGACGTTCCAGTTCTTCGCCGATGCACGGAATCTCGATGCGATCACTCCGCCCTGGCTGAGGTTCCGGATCACAACCTCCGGGCCGATAGAGATGGGCGATGGGACGCTGATCGACTACTCGCTCCGGCTTCACGGGTTCCCTGTTCGCTGGCGGAGTCGCATCGAGGGCTGGTCGCCAAACCGGATGTTCACCGATGTGCAGGTGAAAGGCCCGTACAGAAGCTGGCGGCATGTCCACCGGTTCACTGAGCTTGGCCGCTCTGAGACGCTTGTGGAGGATGAGGTGACCTACAAAGTGCCGGGCGGTCGGCTGGTGCACTGGCTGCTCGTGCGTCGTGACCTGGCGAAGATCTTCGAGTACAGGCGGAGTCGGCTGCCTGAGCTGCTTGAAGGCGCACAGAGCTAGACACTCCTGCCCCGCCTTGTTCGTACCTCAGGCAATCGGTGACCACGGACCGGCATACGGCACGTAGTAAGATTGCTGCGAATCGCAGTAGATCAGTCCAGTTCCCGTCCGGGAGCCAGTCGATGAACATCCCCAAGACCAGATATAGCGAAACTCACCTGGTCATCAACCGACGCATGCCGTTTCTGCTGCTCGCTGCTACAGTCGTCCTCATTGCGGCGCTGGCGTGCGGATCGGACTCGCCGTCAGCACCTGCTTCCGACTCAGCCGGTAACACCAACGAGTTCGGGTTCGAGACTTCGGTGGTCGCCAACGCTAACAGCATCTACACGGTCGACGACGTGGCGAATGTCGGCTGGAAGAAATCTCGTGAGCTGCCTGCCGAGTCGCTGGAGGGTGCGAAAGAGGTGTGGTTCGGCTTCTACCAGCAGAAGAACCTTGAGGTCCGTGTCTACGACAGCCACCAAGACGCAAAGTCGCTGGGGACCGGGCCCGCCGAGGAGGTCGTGGCACGGACGCGTGGCGTCAGCGATGGCGGCGCAGGTCCTTACATGAAGCAGACGACCCAGTACGGCGGATACGGAGTGGTCGGGAACCTCGTTGTTCTCTGCGAGCTGGACGTTGAGGTCTGCGCGGACCTGGCCGCAGCCCTGGAGGGCTGATTCCCGCCTACTGATCAGGCGCTCTCGTCATCGACGACGATCAGGCCCTCTTCGGCGGCCTTCATCACTGCAGCGTCGCGGTCAGGCACACCGAGCTTGGCAAAGGACCTTGCGAGGTGCATCTGCACCGTCTTCTGGTCGAGCGAAAGCTGCTCGGCAATGACCTGGTTGGTGGCGCCGTCTGCAACCATCTGCAGCACCTCGGCCTCGATAGAGGTCAGGTCGCCGGTCGCCTCGGAGTTGATGTAGGCGTTCGGTGTCACCTCACCAAGCGAGTCGGAGAACACCGCCTCGCCGCTCGCCACCTTTTTGATCGACTCGACGATCTCGGAAGGGGGCGTGTCCTTAAGCAGGTAGCCGTCGACACCGGCTTCGATCATCGCTCGCAGGTATGGCTCCTGGGCGTGATTGGTCAGCGCAATGATCTTCAGATCCGGCTTGAGGGTACGCAGCTCGTTGGCAACATCGATGCCGCTACGGCCGCCCTTGATGCGGATGTCCAGCAGCACGAGGTCGGGCTCGAGCATCTGGATGGCCGAGATAGCGTCGTCTGCGTTGTCCGCCTCGCCGACGATCGTGAACTGATCTAGGTTTTCGAGCGCGCCGCGCATGCCCTGCCTGACGACCGGGTGGTCATCGACGAGCATCACCTTGCAGTTCTGGGTCAAATCTGGCAATGGTTACTCCGAGTTACCTGCCGATTATTGCTGGCAGATGCGGCGGGCGCATGGTTGGTAACCGTCGTAGTTCGTTGCCGGAGTTTCGCAATCCCACGGCAATCTCTAACTGGCCAGTTCAACCTGTTCCTCTTGGAGCGGCAGCTTAACGATGAACGCCGTGCCTCTCGAAGGTCTTGGAGCGATCTCGAGTGTACCTCCGAGGTTCTTGATCCTCTGTTCGAGGCCTCGGATGCCGAGTCCCTGGTCAGGACTTCGCTCTTCCATGTCCTGCGTGGTCGCCTTGATACCGACTCCATTGTCTTCGACTGCGAGGTCGAGATGCAGCTTGGAACGGTTGATCTTGATCCAGACCGACTTGGCCTTAGCGTGCTTGCGGCAGTTGTTGAGAGCTTCCTGCGTCGCGCGGTAGACGGTGAGCTCAACGTCCTCGGCAAGCCGGTCACCTTCCTCCATACCCTGGATCTCCAGGAAGGTGCGGAACGGGCCGCGCTTCTGCTGGTCCTGCACCATCCACTTGAGAGCGGCCATCAGGCCGTGGCTCTTGAGCATCTCCGGGCTGAGACTGGCGGAAGTGCCACGCAGGTCTCGGACGACGTCATCGAGCAACTGCTTCAGTTCATCTGAGACGTCGAGGTCGCGGACTCTTGAGTTGACGTAGGCCAGCTTCTGCAGCGGCTCGTCATGGAGGTAAGCGGAGATCTCCTGTCGCTCGATCTCCTGGATGTTCTGCATCTGGTTGCCCATGTTCTTGAGCTGCTCGCCCTGCTGCTGCACCTCGTCGATCAGCTGAATCCTGGTGAGAGCAGTCGATACGACAGCCGTGACGGTCTCCAGGAGCGAAACCTCTTCGTCAGTGAAGATGTCTTCATCCATCTTCGGGCCGAGGACGATCGCCCTGGGCTCCTTGCCGACCTCTCGCAGCGCCCCGATGAGGATGGCCTGCTCTTCTCCCGGAAGCTGCGACCGTCTTGCACCGCGGGCACTGGGCCGAGGGATCTGGAGCAGAGCACGGACGATGTCGGGTGACGGCGAGTTGTAGACGTGGTCGACCGTCGGGCCGTCCTCCCTGTAGACGATGAGTGCGGCGTACTCGACATCGAAACCCTGGCCTGTGAAGGAGATCGCCCTGTCCAGCGCCCTCTCAGGGCTGGTCTCGTTCGCAGAGACGGTGGAGATTGCGCTCACCAGGTCGGCCTGCGTGACGGCTCCTTCGTACAGGATGCGGTCCACCAGGCGGAGTGCGGTTCTGCGAACAGAGGTGAGGGTCGGCGCGCCCGCGAACATGAGGACGAGCAGCGCGCCCTGGATAGGTCCGAGCGCATCGCTGTTCGGAGCGAGCAGGTTGAGACCTGTGAGCACGGTGCCGTAGATCATGATGATGACGGCGGTGATGATTGCGTACGCAGCACCACGGTGGAACAGGCGCCTGATGCCCATCAGGTCATGCTTGGCAATGGCATAGGCGAACGTGAGCGGGATGAGGATGAGACCGGAGATTGCGATCTCACCTGTGACGATCTGAGTGCCCGTTATGAGAAGCGGGATCAGGGTCAGCCAGATGAACGGCACGACGCCGATAGCGGTTCCGAGTGTGACGATGCGCAGGCGTTCCTGGATTTCGCGATCGCCGGTCTTCAAGCGGTACGCGAGCAGCGCCAGGCCAATGATCATCGCAAGGGCAGCCAGCGCCAGCATGGCCGGACGCAGTACTCGGAACAGGTCAACCACCCCTGCAGCCGTCAACACCGAGGGCACAACCACAATAAGCGCCGCCAGGACCCAGAGCTCCGGCACCCAGGCCTTTATGGATGCGCCTCTGCCATTTGTCGCGGTATTGGTGGAGCCTTCGGCAGATGCTCGCGTGAAGTGAATGAAGAACGCTATGAACATCAGTGACGCGAAGTTGACCGCGGCGCCCATGGCTATCCGGCTGATCGGGTGGTTCGCAACCGAAGCGACGCCGAACGCGAGTGAGATCGAGGTCGCGAGCGCCATGTAGGTGAACAGAATGGTGAACGTGGTGCGCCTGGCCCTGAGGTGGATCAGGACCGCCATGACGGCGAACGCAATTCCGATCAGGTTGAGGCCGATCACTTCGTCGAGGAGCGTGGTGGTCGGCCTATAGACACGAACGAACTGCAGTTCGGAGTCAGGCTGGGAGCCGGCCTCCCTGAACCTGACCGTCTCTATCCGCTCGCCTGCCTCGAACGTCGCGACGGCGGGCTGGTCGTTGATCTGCTCGACGATGTCGCCTTCGCGGGCGCCCAGCGTCCACAGTTCACTGCCAGGGTCGAAGCCGGTAATTACCAGTTCGTTGCCCGAGACCTCGAACTCAGCGCCCGAGTCGGGAAACGTGTTGATGGCGACTATGGCGCCGACGAATGCAGCGACATAGGTGATGATGAGCAGGCCCCATGTGACCTGCCTAACTTTGGCCCGGACCAAAGTCTGCATGGTTGACGATCCCGCGCGTGAAGATAGGGGTTGTGTTCAGCAACTCACGTTACCCGGACGGAGATCGGTCCATATGTGCGCTGCCACCAGCGCGGCTACCGGTTGACGATGGACGAGTGTTGGTGCGTGCTCTCACCCCTGCTCTGCCAGCAGGGCAACTTCAGGTTGGCCGGATCGGAACTGGCGGGGGCTCAACTTTTCTATTCGAGAGCATCAACCTTGCCGCCGATTCATCCGATACTTTGACGGATTGGCGGCACGGTGAGGACAGGGAACCTCCGGCGGGGACCGGACGCAGCAGGAACCGGGGCGGCGGGGAGCCGGGACCAGACCGTAAATCCGAAAGTTTCACGTTGACGTTTACCGGTTCGTGCGTGTACCAGTGGTAGAATTCACCGCCGAGCGCCAATAACGAGCGCTTAGTTGACAAACAATTACCTCGGAGCCAACTTCAGCTATGCAGGATAACCTCGCACCTGAGCAGTCATACGACTACCTGATAGTCGGTGGCGGACCGGCCGGTCTTCAGCTCGCCTACTACCTCGAATCGAACTCTCGCTCATACCTCGTCCTTGAGAAGGGTGAGAGCGCCGGGACCTTCTTCCGCAAGTACCCGCGCCACGACCGGATGATCTCGATCAATAAGGTCCACACCGGTTATGACGACCCCGGCCTCAACATGCGCTGGGACTGGAACTCTCTTCTCACGAACGACTACTCGCTGCTGTTCAAAGAGCACACGGAAGAGTATCTGCCCGACAAGCAGCACATGATCGATTACCTCGAGCGGTTCGCTGAAGAGTGCAACATCAACATCCGCTACAACACTGAGGTAGCGAAGGTCTCGAAGGACGGGCAATTCACTATCGAGACCACAGACGGCGACAAGTTGGCCTGCAAGAGGCTGATTATTGCGACTGGCATCGAGAAGGCTTACGTCCCGGACATCCCCGGAATCGAGCTGGCCGAGAATTACACGGATGTGTCGGTCAACCCGGCCGACTTCACCAACAAACGCGTGCTCATCCTCGGCAAGGGCAACTCAGCCTTTGAAACAGCCGATGCCCTGATCCCAACGGCCGCGCTGATACACGTCATTTCGCCCGAACCGGTGAAGATGGCCTGGAAATCGAACTTCGTCGGTCACCTGAGGGCGATCAACAACGTGTTTCTCGAGACATATCGGCTCAAGGGCCAGAACGCGGCGCTGGACAGCAATGTGCTGAATGTCACCAGGAAGGGCGACAAGCTTGCCGTCGAGGTTGGCTACAGCCATGCGGATGGCGAAGTTGAGACGCTCCTCTACGACCACGTGATCGTCTGCACCGGTTTCCGTGGCGACGCATCGATCTTCGACTCGAGCTGTGCGCCCGAGATGACGATCAACGACCGGTTCCCGCTGCTCACATCTGAGTGGGAGTCGGTCAACGTTCCAGACCTCTACTTCGCAGGAACGCTGATGCAGTCGAGGGACTTCAAGAAGACCCAGTCTGCGTTCATCCACGGCTTCAGATACTGCGTGCGGATGCTTGCCCGCGTGCTTGAGGACAAGTACGAAACGGCACCCGTAACAGGCGTAAGGCTTGGCAGTTCAGTCGATGCGCTGGTCGAACGGATTATCGATCGAGTCAACCACGTATCTGCGCACTGGCATCAGCCCGGTTTCTTCTGCGACACGATCGTACCGCTGAGAGATGAGAACGGGCTCGACTACTATGAAGAGTTGACGTCCGACTACGTGCACGATGTCCTGTCGAAGCGAATCGGCGACTACTTGACCGTGACGCTGGAGTTCGGCCAGGAGATCATCAACGCCGCACCGAACATCTTCGCCATCGAGCGTCCTCACAAGGAGGACATCTCAAAGGCTCACATGAGCACAGGCATCCACCCGATCGTCCGCTACTACTCAGGCGGCGAGGTGGTCTCGATGCACCACGTGATCGAAGACTTCACAAACGTCTGGGAAGAGGATGTTCACGTGCGACCGCTGCGTGACTACCTTGCCGGGATCCTGGGTGACGGCGCCGAACTCGTGGCTCCGAGCCCGGACACGCTGCCAGTGAACGGCAGGTAGCTCCGAGTATCAGGATTCTTGGGTCGACTTGGGTCGATTCGAGTTGCCTCAGGCTGAGGCGAGTCGTTCGAGGATGCCTTCGCCCGGCGCGATCTTCTCTATGCGTCTGCCGATGTTGCGCGCCTTCACGAGGTGTATCAGCGACTGCAGCATGCTGAAGTGGATGCCGCCGTTGCGGAAGATGTCTTCTCGCGCCTTCGTGATCTCCTCGGGCTCGGCAGATGCCGGAACGATTGGCCCGACGATCCTCTCCTTGTTCACGAGTTGGCCCAGGTTCGATTTACCGTTGTCGGACGCACCCGGTGAGTAGCCAAGGGTGAAGGTCAGCGGCATCGTGCGCTTGAGCTGCTCCAGGTCATCGCCTTTCCCGGTGCGGGGCCACAGGTTCGACACGTCATCGTGTATCTGCCGGGCAAGCGCCAGTTGCTCCGCGAACTCGCCTGCCAGCTCGAACTTCTCTTCGTCGTCTGTCGCAAGCGCAGCGCCCATCTGGGCGGAGCAACGCGCCAGGCTTCCGCATTTGCCGCGCGTGATGGCGATTGATGACTCGAGGTCGCTGCCGAACTCGACCCTGCAATGGGCGTCGTCGTACTGACCGCTAAACGACCTGATCTTGAACGTGTTGAATATGGACATCGCCCTAGTTGCGCGTGTGATCGGGACATCGCGCTGCGCCAGTGAGACCGCCGACTGCTCTGCAAGCAGCATCAGCGCGGTGAACAGCTCCATCTCTTCGATGTAGTGCGCCTGCATCTCTTCAGGCAGGCGAGACCCTTCGGGGACATAAAGGTCCTGCACGTCGTCGAGGATGTCTGCGGCTGCAAGCAGAAACTCCATCGCCGCACCTGCTGCACCTATCTCTTCTGGCTTGTTGCCGCCAAGTGCCCGGTACATTGCCAGTGGCAGAATAGCGAGAACTTCAGGGTGCTCACCGAAGATGAGGTTGCGTTCGTCGAGAGCTTGCCTGAGCCCTTCGGGGAGTGCTGCGTCTTCTAGCTGCCGTTCGCACTCGGCCTTCACGATTTCGAATGCTACCGAGTATTCGTCCTGGATCTGGACCAAATCAGTTCACCCCCGGGCTCTGGGAGGGCATGCTTTCGGCCGGCTGGCCACCGACCAGGTCCGGAAGGTCTTCGCTGGCGGCGTTCTCGATCGCGAAACAGAACTTCTGGTAGAGCGACCTGACCTCCGTGGCTTCGGACTCTGATAGTCCAACGCTCTGCAGATAGGCATCCACTGGTGGGTCAAGCCTGTCCCTGGCTATCGCGGCATTGAAAAGGTCTATATCGCCGAATTCGTTGTTCATCGCCTGTATTACCGGTTATTCGGTGCCTGATGATTCGCCCTTGTTTGACTTCCAGTTGCCGGACCGCCCTCGTCGATGCTTGATTGCACCAGCTATGAGTGGTGTGACCTGCAACTTGAATGACGGGGAAGAGTACACGAGTTTAGCAATGGATGCTGATGCCAGCCCCAATGTCGAACCCGCAAGGCCTATCTAGGATTGTGATCTGCAACTCCTGCATCGCGTGCGGAAACCTCGTATTGGCCAAAGCACATAAATCGACCAGCGATACGACGCTAATCCAGAACGTATCTCGGCTCCTGACCAGCTGTGTTACCACCGCTGAGGGGATCGAGAAAGTCGCCGACCTGCTAGCAAAACATACGCAGGCCGAGGCGGTTCAGATCAGCGCGCTCATTTCCGAAGGTGATCGCGTTGTCGAAATCTACTCCCACGGCAACCTGAGCAATCTGTTCCCTTCCGGTCTTCGAAGGCCCTCCAACGGCGCGTCGATGCGCACCATCTCGAACCGCGGTCCGCTCAGCTACGACAGGGAGGAGATGCTCGAAGTCAGCCACCACGGCGTCGAAGACTTCTCCGTGTTCCTGGCCGCCGGCTACAACCACCTGGTTGCAGTGCCGATAACCCTGAACACCGAGAACCTCGGAGCAATCCAGTTGCTGTCGTCGCAGCAGTTTGACGAAGGCGTGCAGGAAACGCTGGTCCAGGTGGCTCCGATTCTGGCTCCACACGTCGCACTCTTTCTCTCGGGAATCGAGAGCGCGGCTGAGGACAGGATCTCCAGTGCTATCGAGCGAGTTGCCGAGGCGGTCATCCAGGAGAACGCGATCGAGGGTGTATGCGACGCCGTTGTGAAGTTCGCCACCAGTTCAATGGGTATCGATGCCGCGATCTTGCGAGTTGTGGACTCAGACAGCGAAACTCTTCGAATTGAGTACAAGTACGGACACCTTGACCCTGTTGAGATCGCCGGCGAAGCATTCCCCGTGGTCGAGGAGCGACTAATCCCGTTCGCTCGGGACTGTGGCCGGGCAATGATCGTCGATGAGGGCAGTCCCGAGGTATTCAACGATCCCGAGATCCTTCCCCTGATCGAAGAGATCCCTTCGATGCTCGTCACTCCGCTCTTCGAGAAGGACCAGCTGCTCGGAACACTCGAGTTCTACTCGCTCAACGAGTATGCATACAAGTCCGATCATCTGCGCAACGTCGAGTATGTCGCCAACCTCCTGACCAGCGCGGTGGAACACTTCCGACTCGTCAGATCGCTGTCCAGGGAGGCAGAGATCCGCAGCGCTCTAGCTGAAGTGGCCCGACTGGCCGGTGCGGCCCCGGACCTGACATCGCTGGTCGAATCGATATCGCCTGAACTACGGAAGATCATCCCGATCGACAGGGTCACGTACTACATGCCGCCCGAACGGTTCCACACGACGGCCGTCTCGGAGCTGTTCGAAGAAGATGACAGGGACCCGGTCCCGTCAAGAGCTGGACCTCCGTTCATCGAGCCGACCGATTCCCGCGATGGCCTTGCGAGGATCGTTGTGCTCGGACCGGATGAGACGGTCTGCAAAGGCGCGAGCAGCGACTCGGAGCCAGAGTGCAGGGCCGCGTACTGCGTAGCCGCCCGACTCTGGGACGATGCTGACGACCGGCCACAGGGTTGGATTCACCTCGAGCGCTCAGATGCACCGTTCACGGCCGAGGAGCGGGACCTTGCACCAGAGTTCGCAAGGCACATCTCCCCTGCCATCAACACCGCGCTTCTCCATGAATCTGAGTTGCAGCTTGCACAGGAGCACCTGAGAGCGGAGCGCGCCGAGGCAGAGGTCAAGAACCAGCAGGAGCTTAACGAGGCGAAGCAGAACTTCATCGCCACGATGTCACACGAGCTTCGGACACCTCTGACTTCGATCAGGGCGTTCACGGACCTGCTGAACCGAGACAGCGAGAAGCTCACCGACCGGCAGAGAAGGCAGGTCGCGGTTGTGCGCAGAAATGCTGAATGGCTGAGCATCCTGATTAACGACCTGCTCGACCTCTCCAGCATCGACTCCGGCAGGTTCGAGCTTCAGTTCGAGAAGGTGGACGTGATATCGCTGCTCGAAGGACTTGCCGAGTCTTTCGGGCCGATCGCCGAGATCTCCGGTCACGAGCTGAACGTGATTCTGCCGAAGCGCCCGGTCATTATGACTATCGACCCGAACCGCGTCGGCCAGGTCGTCGGCAACCTGCTGAACAATGCCATGAAGTACTCGCCGGAGGGAACGCCAATCAGACTGCTTGCGCGGCCTGGCAGATCAGGGGTTTTCATCTACATCCGGGACGAAGGCCTAGGCATCCCGAAGCGCCAGCAGGCGCTGGTGTTTGAACGGTTCGTGCGGGCGAAGTCCGAGGCTTCGAGCAGGGCACGCGGCACCGGCATCGGTCTCTACGTCTCTCGCATGATCGTCGAGAGTCACAAAGGCAAGATCGGCGTTTCGAGCCAGCTCAAGAGCCACACGACGATGCACTTCTGGCTGCCTTACGAACCGCCGGGCGAGCTGCGCGGTTCCGGCGAAGGCAAGATGCGCGACGCGGCCTAGCCGCCGGCTCCGTTCGTCGTTGCGCCTGCCAGCTGGAACTGTTTTGCTGCCCTGCCGCCCTCCGGGATTCCAAGCGGCATCCTGACGTCGAGAAGCAACGGCCTGCCTTCCTTTTCAACTGTGTCGAGACCGTGTTCGACCGCGCCAGCGATAGCGTCTTCCGATTCGATCTTGATTCCCTCGACACCGAACGACTCTGAGAGCTTCACGATGTCTGTGCCGTCGAGGACGACACCAGCGTAGTTGCCTGTCTCGTGCATCGTGCCCTTCGCCCCACCAAACGCCCCGGCGACGATGCCGTATGCGCCGTTGTTTGCGATGACGTAGAGCACCGGGATGCGGTGATGCGCGGCCGTCCAGAGTGCAGAGTCCGAGTAGTAGACCGAGCCGTCGCCGACGAGACCGACGACCGGCTTGTCCGGCGCTGCCAGCTTTGCGCCGAGCGGTGCGCCCATGCCAAAGCCTTCCGAGCCCCCTGCGGGCCGGATGTAGTCGACTGAACCGCCTTCTGGTTTCTCATTGACACACTCGAGCGGCACAGCGAACTGCTCTGTAGTGATGAGGCCGCCTCCGAGCTTTTCGAGACCGTCGTCAACGGCATCCAGCAGCGCAAGTGGCCGCACTTTGCCATCGATCTCGGTCGCCGACTGCAGGTTGGTGCGGCGTTCAGCACGGATGCGGGCGGCGTTCTGGCGCGCCCATTCGCGCCGTTCAGAGTAGCGCTCCGGCTCCTGTTCGCTCTGCACAAGCTCCTGCAGCCGCTCGGCCGTGCGCAGTTCATCGGCCATCACGGCGAGGTCGAGGCCGGGGATGTTTTCGAATATCTCGACATCAGGCCCGACAGCGATGACGCGCTCCGCGCTCTTGAACAGTTCGTAGTCGGATGGATTGCCTGAACCGCCGTGCCGGACTCCGATGGCGAGGATTGCGTCCGGTTCGAGGTCGATGACCGGCTGCCTGAAGTAGCCCGCGTGCTGCGGGTGTGCTGCTGAGACACCTCGCAGGTCGCCCCACATCGATGAGACGACTGCGCCGAAGTGGTCTGCGATCTGGCCCAGCTTTGCCTGCGCGCCGCTCTTCCAGGCACCGTCGCCAACGTAGATGACCGGCCGTTTGGCGTTGTGCAGCGTGCGTGCGATCTCCTCGATGTCGGAGTCAGCCGGGTAGCCGGTGCGCGGTCGTGCGATCGGACCTTCGATGATCTCCGTCGTGAACACCTCGGAGCCGAGGTTGCGGTCGTAGACAGCCATGTGCACAGGACCGACAGGCGGAGTGCCTGCGACCTTGATGGCACGTTCGAAAGCGGAAGCGATGCCGCCCGGCTCGATGATCGACCAGTTGGCCTTGGTCATAGGAGCGACAATGGAGGTCGGGCCGGCGTTGTGGCCGAGGTCGAGCGTGATGCGGTCGGCGTAGCTGCCTGTGTCGCCGGCGAAAGTGAGCATGACCACCGGGAGCATGCCTGCCCATACGTTGATGAACTGCCCCATCGACTGCGCAAGCCCGGCGCCAAGGTGAACCGACATGACGGCAGGGTCTGACTTCACCTGGGCATAGCCGCCGGCCATTGCGGTGACAGTCCCTTCGTGCAGCGCAAGTATTCCGTGGATGTCGTTATGGCTGAGCAGAGCATCGAAGAAGCGCGCTTCTCTCGAACCGGAGTTATAGAAGAGATACTTGGTTCCGGACGCCGCAAGCTGTTCGACCATGACCTGTGATGCGTTGCCTGTGAACTGTCGTCTTTTCATCTTTTTCTCCCGTTTTTTCTTCGTGGGGTGAACGCGATCGGCGCTTCGTTGGTTGATCGCTATTGCGGTTCTGGTGGGTCGTTCGAATAGAGTTCGGCAGTTGCCTGGTGTCGGTGCGGGAACTGTACGCCGGGTGCGATTGGCGGGCAAGTTGAAAAAGGATGGCACGCAGACCGTCGTCCCGAGTCAGAACGAGGGACCCGGGGTGCGGGGCCGACTCGAACAGTCGTCTTCTGCTCACCAGGACTTGCTCAGGCTGGCGGTGCCGAACGGTTTTCCGCTCATGGAACGACGAGTATTCGATGGGTCGCCCCACCCACCAGGTCCCTCGTTCTGACTCGGGACAACTGGTTGTTGCTGTGTGAGCCTGTGGTGGATCCGGTGGTCGGGCATATGCCATCTGAGTTTGATGTGATGAGCTCGACGCTTAAGATCTCGCCCATGTACTCGGTGGGGTCTGCAGCGTTGAACAAGCAGTTCTATGTCTACATATTGGCCAGTTACCGTGGAGCGCTCTACATCGGCTTCACCAGCAACCTAGCAGCGCGCATCGATCAGCACCGCACCGGGTCAGTCAGAGGGCACAGCGCTCGATACAGAACGACTAGGCTTGTTTATGTAGAGATAGCGGAAAACGCCGAGGCCGGTTTTGCGGGAGAAGCAGCTGAAGTCGTGGCGGCGAGAGAAGAAGGTAGATCTGATCGAGTCAACGAACCCTTACTGGGAAGACCTTTCGCAACAGCTACTTTAGCGTCGGACCTCGATCGCCGTCGTCCCGAGTCAGAACGAGGGACCCGGGGTGCGGGGCAAACTCTGGTAGTCGTCTTCCTTTCACCCGGGCAAGGCTTGTTCAGGCTCGCGGCGTCGAACGGTTGTCTCCTCATGGAACGACGAGTATTCGATGGGTCGCCCCACCCACCGGGTCCCTCGTTCTGACTCGGGACGACGAGTTGCAGCGCTCATGTGGCCAAGCCGGCGTCCACACCCTCTCTCAACTCCACTTACCGCCCCGACCTGCGGTAAAGTGCGCCCAACAGTGACAATGTCGTTCGATTCAGGCATCACGGAGCGCCAAATATGAAGATCACGGACATCACGGTCACGCCGCTGACCATCGGCAAAGGGCTGCTGCGCATTCACACAGATGCCGGCATTGAGGGCTGGGCCGAGGCGCCGGGCCGCAACCGTGTTGTTCCCGGCAGGAACAGCTCGGTGTTCGAGGCGTACCTCGAGTCCATCATCAAGCCGACACTGATAGGCGAGGATCCGCTTGCGATCGACAGACACTGGGAAACGCTCGCGCAGGGCAAGGAGGACCGGCTCTACAAGCTGCCCGCGGGTGTCGTGGGCGTAATCGACGTTGCGTTGTGGGACCTAATGGGCAAGGAGACCGGGCTTCCGGTCTACGCCCTGATGGGCGGTGCGGCTCGAACGACGATTCGGCTCTACTGGTCGACAGGATCGGGCTGGAAGTTTCAGCCGCAGGAGATGCTTGACCTTGTGAAGAAGGGCTGGGACATGGGGTTCCGGGCGTTCAAGATCCGCATGGACTGGAAGGGCTGGCGACAGGACGCAGACCCGGACAAGGACTATGCCATGTTCAAGCTTGTGCGTGAGTTCCTCGCTCCTGAGATCTACCTCGGCTTCGACGCCAACAACGGCTACTCGGTCTCTACGGCGATTCAGCAGGGCCGCAAGTTCGAGGAGCTGGGCATCGACCACTTCGAGGAGCCTCTGCCTCGCGAGGACCTGCCGGGGCTGAAGCAGGTGGCGGACGCGCTGGACGTTGCTGTTTCTGCCGGAGAGCAGGATGCGTACCGCTGGTGGTTCCACAACCTTGTGCAGCTCGGCGACCCGGACATTCTGCAGCCAGACATCCTGAGCGCAGGTGGTCCGTCCGAGGTGAAGAAGATCTACGAGCTTGCGACGACCTGGAACAAGCCGGTTATGCCCCACAGTCCGCAGGCAGGCATCAACAGCATGGCTTCACTACACGTCTACGCCACCGTGCAGAACGCAGTGAGACCGCACGAGTTCTCGACCGAATTCTCAGGCCCGCTCGACGAGGTTGAAGAGCTGTTCGGGAACGGCGTCATCCCGAAGAGCGGCAACATGGAGCTGTCGGACAAGCCCGGCCTCGGTATTGAGTTGAACGAGTCAGCTGTCGCTAAATACACGCAGAAATAGTTTATTAGATTAGTTAAATGTGACAAAAAGTTTTGGAAATTGCCGCTGGACTGATAATATAGGCGTCGATTTGGCGCATTCATCAAGGACGTAATGTGAAATGGACACATTGGTCTGGACCGGTGACCTGGTCACCTACGCAATCATCACGGCGGTTTCGCTGGCGCTGCTTGTCGCATCGCTGCTACTTGGCGAGATCTTCGAGTTTCTCGACTCGGATGACAGCTTCGGCCCCCAGTTCCTGAACAGCACGCTGCTGCTTGCCAGCGGCGTCGGGTTTGGCGGCATCGGCTGGATCGTCTCTGCAACGACCGACCTGAACGGGCTGGTGGTTGCATTGATTGCTATCGGGGGCGGCGTTGTCATCGGAGTTCCGCTTGGAGTGGTCCAGGCGGGGATGCACCGTGCACAGGGTTCGACCGACCTGAACCACGAGGAGTTGAAGGGCCGGATCGGCATCGTCCAGTTGCCGACCCATCCCGACCTGGCGGGGAGGGTTGAGATCCCTGCGCCGAATGGCGGCACGGTAACGCTGCCGGCCAGGGGTGGCACGTTCAAGGTTGGCGATCGGGTGAAGATTGTTGATGTGGTGGCTTCAACGGCGTTTATTGAAGCGCCGTAGCCATTTGCGTTCGCAATAACCGGAGTAAATAGCATGGAAATCTTCATTGGAGTAGCGGTCGCAGCAATTCTCGTTGCAGTAATCGCAGCGGTTGGACTGTGGGCGAGTCGCTACATAAAGGTTGGACCGGACGAGGTGGCGGTTATCTCAGGCCGCCGCAGGCTGCTGGAGATCGACGGTGAGCAGCGCAGGGTCGGATTCCGGGTGGTGCGAAACGGTGGAACGTTCGTGTGGCCGGTGTTCGAGCAGGTCGGAAGGATGTCGCTGCACGCCATCTCGACAGACGTCGTTACGAACAACGCCATCACCGTCCAGGGTGTCCCGCTGATCGTCTCAGGTGTCGCCATCTTCAAGGTGGCATCGGACGAGTCGGGAATCGTGAGAGCCGCAGAGCGCTATCTCGGTAGAGACGAGCGAGAGATCGAGCAGGACGTTCAGTCTGTGCTTGAAGGCTCGCTGAGGGCGATCTGCGGAAACATGACGCCCGAGGACATCTACAAGGACCGGCAGACGTTCCAACAGCGGGTGGCAGCGGAGTCGGAACCGGAGCTCGCCGCTCTTGGAATCACTCTCGACACACTGACGCTGAGGGAGATCAGGGACGCTCACGGCTACCTTGACGCTCTTGGCCGGGCCCAGACCGCTGAGGTGATCAAGGACGCCCGCGTTGGTGAGGCTAACGCCAAGCGCGAGGCCGAGATCGCCGAGGCGATCGCCGACCGGGAGGCGAAGACTGCACAGGCGAACGCCGAGGCTGAGATCGCATCGGCAGTTCGAGACCGGGATGTGAAGCAGGCGCAGTACGAGGCGGAGACGAACCGTGAGCGAGCGACGGCATCGCAGGCGGGACCGAGGGCGGAGGCGATCGCTCGACAGGAGGTCGTCGACGCGGAAGCCGAGCTTGCGAAGCGTCGAGTTTCGGTGCGCGAGGAGGAGCTGCGAGCCGAGCTCGTTGCACAGGCTGAGGCCGAACGCCAGCAGACTGTGCTTCGTGCGCAGGGTGCGGCTGAGGCTCGCCAGAAGAGCGCTGATGCCGAGCGCTATGCGCAGGAGCAGGCTGCTGAGGCCGAGAAGGCGCAGCTTGTAGCCAATGCAGACGGTAAGGCGGCGGACGAGCGAAATGTCGGACTGGCGCAGGCTGAGGCGACGCAGGCGATCCTTGAGGCGGAGGCCGAGGGTCTTGAGAAGAAGGCCGTCGCCATGCAGAAGTTCACGGACGCCACGACGCGGCTGGAGTTGGCGAAGGAGCTGATCGGCTCGCTGCCTGAGATCGTGAAGGCTTCGACATCGCCTCTGAGCCACATCGATGACATCAAGATTGTGGACTTCGGTGGCAATGGCGGGAACGGGCACAACGGCAGCGGCTCTCTCGGACCGATGGACCGCTTGCTTTCGCTGTCGCCGGCTTCGATAGCCCGGGTTGATGAGACGCTGAAGTCGACTCTAGGCTTCGGTGTGAAGGACCTGATGCCGGAGCATGTGCGTGATGCGGTGATGGAGGAGGAGCCTCGGCCTGCTGCGAAGCCTGCGGCGGTTGAGGCCGCTGCGGAGGAAGGTGCTGAGGGTTCGAAGGATGAAGAGAGCTAGGGCTTCGGTTTAGAAAGAGTTGGGCGGCCCGGCGGGAGTCCCGTCGGGCCGTTCGGTATTTAGAGAGCCTTCATGGTGGTAGGGGCGCCGCTTGCTGCGTCCGGTCCGGGCATAGCCCGTACGTCACCCTCTCCCTTAATCCCTCTCCCGTCGAGGGAGAGGGAGGAAACAGTCATTCTGTCCCTGCCCTGAGCGAAGCCGAACGGGTAGATTCAGAATCTCTCGGAGACCGTTGAGCCACGGTCAGATCCCGGCGACCCGCAAGCGGGTACCCCGCGGTCGGGATGACAGGAACCCCTCACCTTAGCCCTCTCCCGTGTCGGGAGAGTGGAATTGTGGCGGCAGGGCCACTACCGGGCGCAGCAAGCGGCGCCCCTACCAACCCGCCATCCTGAGCTTGTTGAAGGGGTGGCGAGTTTCAACCCTCACCCTTACCCTCTCCCGCAAGCGGGAGAGGGGATAAGACGGCGGCAGCGCCAATCACCCTGCCCTACTCCAGGAACAGGCGGTAGCCTACGCCGGGTTCGGTCAGGATTCGGCGAGGGCGGGATGGGTCGACTTCCAGCTTGCGGCGCAGCTGCTTCACGAAGGTGCGCAGGTACTCGGTTTCGGCGCCGTACTCCGGCCCCCACACCTCCTGCAGCAGGTGGCGGTGCGTCAGAACCTTGCCTGCGTCGACGGCCAGCGTTCGCAGCAGGTCGAACTCAGTGCGGGTCAGGCGCACCTCTTCATCATCTTTGTAGACGAGACGCGCCGCCAGGTCGATCTTGAAATCTATCGCATCGACGACCGGTTCAGACTGATTCTCAGGAGACGAAAGGCGTTCAGCGCGCCTGATGGCAGCACGCAGCCGGGCGGCGAGCTCCTCAGTACCGAACGGCTTCGTCACATAGTCGTCTGCGCCAAGGTCCAGCGCCCGCACCTTCTCTCGCTCCTGGTCTGTTGCCGAGAGAATGATCACCGGGTCCGTGTACCACTCTCGGAGCCTCTCAAGCGCTTCGAAACCGCCGATTCCCGGCATCGAGATGTCGAGCACGACGGCCGCCGGCTGGTGAAGCGGCGCCTTGTCGAGCGCTTCTTCGCCTGTCGCCGCAAGCTCAACCTCGAACCCGTGCTGTGTCATGTGCGCAGCGACGAGCCGTCTGATCTTCGGGTCGTCATCCACAACCAGGACCTTTGGTGTTGCCGCTGTGTTCTCACTCATCTCGATACCCATTCTCTTCAATTAGCTGGTCAGACGTTAATCCGCGCCTACGTCCATTGGCAACGTGAACCAGAATACCGAGCCGTTGCGGCTCGAATTGACTCCGATCTCGCCGGAGTGTGCGGTGATTATCGACTTACAGATAGCAAGCCCCAGTCCTGAGCCCTGGCGGCCCGCTGTTTCGGAACCCTTGAGACGTGCGAAGCGGTCGAAGATCGCAGTCTGGTGCTCAGGCGGGATTCCGGGTCCGCGGTCATCCACTTCGACCCTTATCTTGCCTTCGCCGGGCAGGATGCGCGCCGTGATGCCGATTCCATTGTCGGAGTACTTGAGCGCGTTCGAGACCAGGTTGTCTATGACACGGCCTATCTGGCCCGGGTCGGCGAAGATCGCAGGCAGGTCCGGAGCTACGTTGGTATGAATATCGCGCCTGCGGGCATCCCTTGTCCGGCTCATCCTGGCGAACGAGTCCTGCGCGATGTCGGCGAGATGGCAGACCTCGAACTCGAACACGTCTCCACCGGCTTCTATGCGCGTCATGTCCAGCAGGTTCGAGACGAGCTCTGTCAGGTAGTCCACCTCGTCGTCGATCGGCTCAAGGAAGCTAACCGCGCTCTCTGTGTCGGACCTGGTTGCGGCTCCCAGCGCTGCTGCGGCCATGCCCTTGATCGTGGTCAACGGAGTTCGAAGGTCGTGCGTGACCATCGACAGGAAGTCGTCCTTCGCCTGCTCAAGCTCCTTCAGCTTCGTCACGTCGACGAACACGCACACGGCAGAGTCAAGTTCGCCGTACGAGTCGAATACCGGCGCGGCGCTGGCGACGACCGGAAGACGTGAGCCGTCCGGCCTGATGAACAGGACCTCGATCGGGCCGCTCGACTCGCCCTTGTTCAGGGCGACGTTCATCGGGATTTCTTCACGGACCATCGGAGTGCCGTCGACGTGATGGTAGAGATGCTCGAATGGATGTCCGTCACCGGCCTCGGACTCGGTGAAATCGGTGCCTGTGATGCTGTGTGCCTCGCCGCTGACGTGCAGGAATCTGCCGGTCGCGGCATCTTTCACCACAACCCCGGCGGCAGACCCCCGGATGACGGCCGAAAGCCGCTGCTCGGCGGCCTCGGCGGAAGAGCGCAGACCGCGCTCCTCTTCGTAGAGCTGGGCGTTGTCGAGCGCGATACGGGCGTACGCGGCGAGCGCGGTGATCTTCTCCCTGTCAGACTCTGAAAACGTGCCCTTGCCCGGGCCGTTTCCTACGTAAAGGTTCGCAGTGGCTGGCCCGTCTGTTGAGACGCAGACGCCGAGCAGCGCGTCCATGGGTGGATGGTGAGGGGGGAAGCCAACGGAGTTCGGATCGTCCGAGATCTTATCGAGCAACAGTGGCTGGTTGCTGTCGCCCAGCCTGCCAAGCACGCCGACGCCGCGGGGAGGGGCTCCGATCTTGCTCGCCTCCTCTGGGGTGAGTCCGGCGTAGACCATGTCGATCACGCGGCCGTCAGAGTCGAGCACCGTTATGGCGCCGAACTCCGCTCCAACCATCTGGCGGGCAAGCTCCGGCAGTGACACGAGCGAATCGGCGATATCGTGCTGTCCGTTTCGCTGGCCGTTGGAGTCCGGCTCTGTGGCGGGGGCAAGCGTGGAGCGGATCAGGCGCGCCTGTCTCGCGTCGACGGCAACCGGGGTTCCGGAGACCGTGGACGAAGATCCCTTCGGTTCTGTGAAGCTGTCAGATGTCATCCGAGCACGTTACTCCAACAACGATGATTCGAACTGACCTTATATTCCAATTCTACCGGGCCGGCTTAACTGGCCGGTCGCTCTCGAGACGGCCATCGCAAGGCCGATAGCGCGCGATCAGGCTAGAGGAACGAGCCGTCAACACTCCGGGCTGCATCTGACGTATGGATGAGGATTTCGTGATTCGGAGCGGTTTCCGGTGCTCTGCTCACGAATATGTCACGGCTCGGACGGCCAATCGGCGGCACTGCGCCCGCACAATCCAAACTCACTCGCCGGACTCAAAACCCGGCGCAGCCCCTCTGTCTTTCGACGGACCATACCGGTGCAGCAGATCCGCCGACCGCAACCAGGAGCGATGCGATGCCAATTTCTTCACTTGAAGCCACGGCTGGCGAGGTGATGTCCAGCCCACCGATCGTCATCGATTCATCGACTTCACTGAAAGAGGCGGCGAACCTGATGATCACCAACCGTATCGGCTGCCTGCCTGTTGTCGACGATCTCGGGAAACTGACAGGGGTTGTGACCGAGCGGACGTTCCAGGTACAGATCGCCGGTGTGAAGCCGGCATCCGCCTACAGTCCGGAGCGCAGGGTGCTCGAGGAGCTGTACGTGGCAGGGCCCGACCGACTTGGGACGGTCCAGGAAGCGTTCATCGACAGTTATGGCGAGCCGGTTTCAGAGACGATGCTGGAGTCGCCGCCAACCGTGACCAAGGACACGCCACTCTGGAAAGTGGCTGAGAAGCTGCTCCAGACCCACCTGAGCCACCTGGTTGTGGTCCAGGACGGCAAGCCGGTCGGTGTCATCGCTCGACACGACCTGCTGCGAGCCTACGCAACGCCGTAGATTGCCCGTCTGAGGCACGCCCGATCACGCGGCGCGGTCATTCATCGAGTTCTGTCGCGTTCCACGAAACCGGCTTGTCGATCAGCTTCAGCTCCTTCGCCAGTGCTGCCCTTGTTCCGCTGGTCAGCCACGATTCGATGGCGTCGGCGTCGCCCCTGATCACCACAGTCAGGCTGCTGGGATCATCCACGCTCTGGTAGACGTTCTCCTCAAGACCAAACTCCGTCTGCGCCGCCATCGCCTGTTCATGGATCCGCATGAAAGTGGCCAGATCTTCTACCCTGAGGCGCGTGAACCGAACCGTGTTCGAACTTTTCATACCTTGCAATTTCCTCGATCCGGTCGGTTTCAACTGAAGTCACGATCCGCCTTTCGGTCGATGCCTCCCACGGCGTTGTAAGGCTCGTTGTCGCAAAGCTGGTGGCTGTCAGGTGAGCCGTCAGGAAGTGCGACCGTACCGCGATCTGTGTGCCACCACGCACCGAACCGAGCCTTTCGAACGGAGGAGGAGGCCACGCTCCAAACCTATTCTTGATCGTGGAGCGTGATGCGCAGAATCCCAAAAACCTACCGATTCGAACTGTTGAACCTGTACTGGCTGTTTCGAAGACTCCTGTCCTTTGCCGGACTGACGATCCTCGTCGCGGCATGTTCCGTGAACGCTGCGGATAGCGGTGGTGCTTCGCCCGTTCCAGCTGGCACGCAGACTCCGTTCCTGTCTGCGCCTAACGACGCGCCCCTATTTGATGAGGACGACGAGGAAGAAGAGGAGGATGACGACCTGGAGGACGCCACTCCGACACCGACTCCAACTTCCACTCCAACGCCTGTACCGACGGCTACGCCCACGCCAACCCCGGTTCCTCCAACTCCGACACCTACGGCCACGCCCGTCCCGACACCGACGGCGACGGCAGTTCCGACGGCTACCCCAACACCGACGCCAACTCCCGCAGCAACTGCAACTCCGGTGACCACAGTCACTCCCACGCCTCTCTGGACGCCAACCGCAACCCCGGAACCTACCGCAACACCCAGTCCAACGCCTGAGCCTACCGCGACTCCTGAGCCAACCGAAACACCGGAGCCTGCCGAAACGCCGGAACCAACAGCATCAGTGGACGTGGAAGCGACCGAAACTCCTGCGCCAACGGCCACCCCGGAACCTACTGAAACACCCGCGCCGACCGCGACTCCGGAATCAACGGTGACTTCTGAGCCAACCGCGACACCGGCGGCCGTAGCACCTTCAACCCCTCCGTCATCGACTGACGATAATGATGTGGACGATGATGATCAGCCACAGGTCAGTCCGGTGCCTACGCCCGCAGCGACTCCATCGGTGACGCCTGTCGCCGTTCCAACTCCTGCGGCTAGTCGGGATGATGAAGACGATGTTCAATCAGAGAACGAACCGGAAGTGGAGTCGATCGAACCGATTGAGGACGATGTTCTCGATGAAGAAACAGAGGGCGAGGTCGAAATCGACTCACCGGAAGAGTCCCCAACTCCCGAGCCCTCACCTGAGCCGACGCCAGAGGTCACGGCAACCGTCTCGCCGAGTCCAGTCGGGACCGCCACGTCAGCTCCTGCTCCCAACCCGGGCCAACCAGAACCGGTGAAACCGACCGGCTACAAGGCGATAGACCCGAAGATACCGGCCATCGGCATCACGAACGAGGGTGAAATCTTCGACTACACGGACCTGGTCATCAGTAGCTTCTTCGAGTAGGGCCAGGGCTGGATCCTCACCCCTTTGCTGTATCCTCGATCAGTACGTTCATCGATACTGTCAGGTGGCGCCCGATCGAAAGCAGATCGAAACAGGACGCCGGGTTGCCTGACGTCTGTCCGATACTTCACAGGTGGTCCGGAGAACCAAATGAGAATCGAAGGCAAGATCGCCGTGATGGGCGCGGGGGCTATCGGCGGGTCTATCGCCGCCTATCTCGCCCGGGACGGCTACGAGATCACCGTGATCGATGCGTGGGCGGACCACATCGACGCCATACGCTCTGACGGCCTGCGACTGACCGACGTCAAAGACTCGTTCAAGGTCGATGTTGAGGCGCTGCATCTGAGCGACCTCGGCGCAAGCGCACGCCAGTTCGACACCGTCTTCCTGTCGGTGAAGTCGTACGACACGACGTGGACGACCGTGTTCATCGAACGGTTCCTGAAGCCGACCGGCGCGGTCTACCCGGCGCAGAACGGAATGAACGACGAGGCGGTCGCCGAGGTGGTCGGCTTCAGCCGGACGGTCGGCTGTGTGCCGACGATCAGCTCTGCCATCTACGACCCCGGCCACGTGATCCGCACCGACCCGATCAAAGGACTCGGCTTCCACGTCGGTGAACTGAACGGTGCCATCACGCCAAGAGCGCAGGCTGTTGCCGATGCGCTGAATGTGATCGGCCCGGCCGATGCCACGTCGAACATCTGGGGCGCGCGTTGGAGCAAGCTGATCGCCAACGCAACAGGCAACGCGCCCTCAGGCCTGATCGGTCCCAATCCTGAGAATATGACTGCCGACCAGCAGGAGCTGCTGGGCCTGCTGCAGGTTGCGATCACAGCCGAGACCCTGCGTGTCGGCACCTCGCTCGGCTTCGTGTTCGAGCCGCTGTTCGGACCGCTCGGCGGTGTGCCACAGCAGGAGTTCATCGATGCGACCGTGGCCGACCAGTACCAGCAGGTCAAGGCGAAGGTGGATGCCGTGCCTGCTAACGGTGCGCTCGGCCTCACAGACGAACAGAAAGAAAGGCTCGGCGTGCCGGGCCGCGCTTCCCTGTTGCAGGATGTGATCAAAGGCCGCCGCACAGAGGCGAACTATCTGAACGGCTACATCGTTGAGAAGGGCCAGCTGGCTGGTGTCGCAACACCCGTAAACGCAGGCGTGACGGATGTCATGAACCGTGTGGAGCGAGGAGAGCTACAACCGGGTCCTGACAACGTAGACCTGTTAAGAGAGTTCTTGCCGGGCTGATTTCGGCATGTGTGATGTGACGGTCTCGATAGAGAGGAACGGAACATGAAGAAGGCTAATAACGGAAGCTCGTTCGGCAGCAACGTCGCGCTTGTCGCGGTGCTGGCCGGCGTGGTGCTCGGCGCTTTCGGCGTCTTCACCGCGTTTGGCGAGATGTTCGATAGCGACGAGGTTCCAAACTGGATTGGTGTTGTCGCGATCATCGGCTTGAGCGCGCTGGTCCTGGCATTCGCCAGCGTGGTGCGGGACCGCTTCAAGGAAATTCAGCAAGAAGACATGAGGGACGTGGAACTATGATCGAAGCAACCGTCGAGAGTATTCCGGGCCGCGAGGTCACCGAGGTGCTCGGTGTCGTGCAGGGCAACTCGGTTCGAGCGCGTCACGTCGGCCGGGACATCATGGCCGGTCTCAAGAACCTGGTCGGTGGCGAGATCAGCGAGTATGGGAAGCTACAGGCAGAGTCTCGCCAGCAGGCCCACCAGCGCATGATCGAAAAGGCCCAGGAACTGGGCGCAGATGCAGTGCTCGGAATCCGCTTCACGACCTCGATGATCGCGGCGGGCACATCGGAAATCCTCGCTTTCGGGACGGCGGTCAAGCTCAAGAGCTAGGCCGTTTCGCCGGACTGACCGGTTTCTGAATGGACGCACAGCACTTCACCGTCTTCCGCGATCCGGCGCGCTACGCAGGCTGGCCTGCCAACTACGGCATGTGGGCGTGGGGCGGCGAGATCGTGCTGCTGTTCACCGTCGGTTATCCCGACCCTGCCGGAGGGTTTCACGCCCGCGACCGCAGCAGGCCGCTGACGACGATGCAGGCTCGCAGTCTGGATGGTGGTGAGAATTGGTCGGTGTCCGAGGCGTCGCTTGAAGGCGGGGTCGGATTGGGCACCTACGAGCACCACGACCCCGAGGTAAATGCGTCGCTGGAGTTGCCGGAGTTCAGACAGCCGACGGACCTGCGGTTCGATTCACCTGACTTCGCCGTGATGTGTGGCAGGACGGGGCTGAAGGCCGGGACCCGGTCCTGGTTCTACACATCTGAAGACAGGTGCAGGACGTGGCAAGGACCGTTTGAACTGCCGATGTTCGGACAACTGGGAGTCGCGGCAAGGACCGACTGGCTGATCGACGGGCCGCAGTCCGCAACTCTGCTGCTGACCGCCACGAAGCCGGATGGCGACGAGGGCCGTGTGTTCGCCGTTCGGACCGAAGACGGTGGGGCAAGCTTCGAGTTTCTTTCGTGGATAGACGAGGCGCCGGTGCGCTACCAGATCATGCCCGCATCGGTGCAGCTGGATGAATCGACGGTGGCCACGGCGGTGCGATGCCAGGGCTCTGAGCACCGCGATAACTGGATCGATGTTTTTAGGAGCTCGGACAACTGTGGGTCCTGGGAGCACCTGAGTCGTGCTGTTGCGGATACAGGAGATGGCGGCAACCCGGCGTCGATAAACCTGCTGGATGACGGCCGGCTGCTGCTGGTCTATGGCTCCCGCAAGCCGCCATTCGGGATCTACGCAACGGTTTCAGAGGACGGAGGGGGTACGTGGTCTGCGCCCAGCGCCCTTCGTTCAGACGGCGGCAACCATGACATCGGCTATCCGCGCACCGTGATCCGATCCGATGGCAAGGCGGTCGCGGCCTACTACTTCAACGACGCTCCGGAAGGTGAACGCTACATAGGAGCCACCGTGTTCGAGGTTTAGGTTGTGGGTGCCGTGGCTCGATAGAGTCAGGCCGGAGAGGGAAGACAGGATGCCCTCACCCTAACCCTCTCCCGCATCGGGAGAGGGGAATCGGTGCGGTCATCCTGAGCTTGTCGAAGGGTGGCAGGACCTCTGATCTACCCTGCCACGTGCCCAATCGGCAGGATGTATAGAGGCTCTTCCTCTTCTGGCAGCTTCAGGATGTCGCTCACCTCGCCGTCTGCGAACGCGCCGACCGTCGTTCCGCCAAGGCTCAGTGCCGTCGCCTGCAGCATCAGGTTCTGGGCCGCATGGCCGGCCTCGATGTGCACGTACCGCTCGCCCCGGGTGGTGTACTTGCCCGTGGTGCGCTCGTAAACACCTGAAATCACGAACGCGGCCGGCGCCTCGGCGATCCACATCTGCCCCAGCGCAACCTCGGCCAGCCTCGGCATCAGGTCGCCTTCTACCCTGCCGACTATCTGGTGTTCGTTCGGGTGAAAGGTATACACGCCGGGTTCAAGTCCGTCCACGTTGCGGGCTACGAGATGGACCTCCAACGGGTAGAGCGCTCCGGCAGAAGGCGCGGTGCGCTTGCCGCCTTCCTGGGTCACGCCCTGCGCCGCCCAGAGAAGCTGTGAGACCTGCTGCACCGTCAACGATTCGTCTGTGTGCTGGCGGACGGAGCGCCTGAGCTGCAGCGTCTCTTCCAGCGACATATCGCCAGTGGTGCTGGGCGCAGGGAGGGTTATCGTTTCGCCTGGCACAGGCTCCTCCGATCCCTCGCCGCAGGCCGACAGGGCGATCACCGGCAGAACGAACATGAGCACAAACAGGACTGAGCGCGCCACTGGCAATCTCTCCCGCCCAGGTTTCTACCTCCATGCTCCAACCGGACGGCCAAGGAGACAAGGTCACAGGCGGGAGAGAAGAGTGAGGAGTTGGCGCGACGAAAATCCTGGAGGAGCGCGGTCACGCGATTCTCTAGCTGTAACCGTCGAACCACCGGAAAACGCGGCTGGCCGCCCTACTACACCATCTGGGCGAAGATTGGCTCCAGGTTGCGGCGGGCCTCTCTTGATGCGCCGGTGTCGCCCTCATCGAAGATCGCCTCGTCTTCGTCCGGGTCGGTTGAAAGGTCGAACAGGCGGCCGTCCTCGTACAGCTTCCACCGATGGTCTCGAATGAAGCGCTGCGCCGGCTTGAAAACGCCGTGCCGACCATTCATCGGCTCGAAGTGGAAGAACAGCCAGTCGTGCGGATTGCCCTTCTCGCCTCTCAACTGCGGCAGGAACGAACGACCGTCGATCACGTAACCCTCCGGCACAGGCACACCGGCAGCCTCCATGATCGTCGGCAGGTGGTCGCAGTTGTCTATCAGGTCGGTCTGAACGACACCCGGCACAACGGTTCCGGGCCAGTTGCAGATCAGCGGAACGTGAGTGCCGCGGTCCTTTGTCATGCCCTTGCCGCCACACACCTCAGTGTGATCGTGGACGATCGAGCAGACCTCGGTTGGTGAGCCGTTGTCGCCGAGGTAGATGATCAGGGTGTTGTCACGCTGGCCGGTCTTTTCCAGGTGGTCGACCACCTTGCCGATCAGCTTGTCGTGGTACTCCACCATGTCCTTGTAGAACTTCGCGTCATCCGGCCAGTTCTCCAACTCTTCCCACGTGCGGCCGCCCAGCGTCTTGTTTGAAGGTGGCTCGAAATCGTCATACTCCGGCGAGTCAGGTGTCGGCTCCAGCGGCCTGTGTGTCAGCGCCATCGGCCAGTAGACGAACCACGGCTCGTCCTGGTTTCGCTCCGTGAAGTCCATGATGTAGTCGGAGAAGATATCGTCGCCGTACTTGCCGTCCGTGTCATCCAGGAACTTGCCGTTCTCGTAGATGATCGGGTCCTTATAGCGCGAGCCCTTCTCTTCTGTGTGGTGAGGGTGCCAAACGCAGAACTCATCGAACCCGGCGTCCTCGATCTTCTGGCCCTTGTTCCGCAGCTCGGCCATCTCGTCCGGCGGTGTATAGGAGTAAAGCTGCCACTTGCCTGAGATGCACGTCTTGTACCCGGCGTCCGAGAACAGATGTCCGAATGTCACTTCGTCCGGAGAGATCAGCCCGAAGCCGATGTAGTTGCGGAAGTTGTACTTGCCGGTCATGAGCGAGACCCGCGTTGGTGTGCAGAGCGGCATGACGTGGGCGTTTTCGAAGCGCATCCCGGTTTCTGCGAGCTGGTCCAGGCGTGGCGTGGCGTAGGAGGTCCCGCCGTTGGCGCCGATCGCCTCGTAGCCGAGGTCGTCTGACATGATCAGCAGGATGTTGGGTCGCTTCTGTGGGTCGTTGGTCATGTTCTGTTCCGTGGCGATTGTGGGTTTCCGGGATGGCTGGCGTATCCTGCACCCGACTTCGCCGGAGTGTCAATGAACCGACGGTTTCACTGATCTCTGCGCCCTTAGCCAAGCAAGGCACTGTCTGCAATGGGAATGCTCGCCTCTCTTCAACCAAAGGATTCCCTGGCGCCGGAAGAGGTTCGGTCCGGCCTGCGCGCGCTGACGCTCCAGGGAACTGCGGGCATGGGATTCGACGCCCTCACTTCCGGCGGCTTCATGGCGGCGTACGCGCTCGCTCTCGGCGCAAACAATGCACAGATCGGCATCCTTGCCGCGCTGCCCTTCCTTTTTCAGCCTTTGCAGATCCTGTCGATCTCTCTGACCGAGCGGTTCAGGCAGCGCAAGAAGATCGCGGTGATCGCAATGGTCGCGGCGAACACGGTCTGGTTTCCAGCCGCGTTGATCCCGTTCCTCATCGATGCTCCCGGTACGCTGGCGATCTCTCTGCTGCTGGTACTCGTAGCGATTCGAAGCTCGGTCACTCCTATTTTCAACGTGCCCTGGCTGTCGTGGCTCAGAGACCTTGTGCCTGAAAAACAGCGCGGCACATTCTTTGCACGCAGGCTGCGATTCGCTACCACTCTTGGCATGGCACTCGGGCTGGGCGGCGCCATATTCGCTGACATATGGAAAGAGAACGCGGGCAGCGAAAGCGCGATCGCACAGGGTTTCGCCTATCCAATCCTGGCCGGCGCACTGACGCTCGGAGTGCTCTCGTGGGTCTTCATCAGCAGGATGCCGGAGCCGCGGATGGCCCCGCGGCCGGAAGGCCTAAAGCAGTCGCTCATCTCGTCCGTGCTCGAGCCGGCGCGCGATCCGTCATACAAGCACCTTGTCCGGTTCAAGTTCCTGTCCACCCTGGCCATGCACCTGGCCGTGCCGTTCTTCGCCGTCTACATGATCCAGGTGATCGGTCTGCCCGTCTCAGCCGTGATGGGGTTCACCGCTCTTAGCCAGATCGCCAACATCCTGTTCCTCGGAGCGTGGGGTCGCATGGTCGACAGGTACGGCGCCAAGCCGATCCTGAGCGCATCCGTCTCGCTCTACCTGCTGGTGATCCTGGGCTGGACCTTCACAACGATGCCCGACCGCTACTTCCTGACCATACCGCTGCTAATCCTCCTACACCTTCTGGCAGGAATCGCGACCGCGGGCATGAACGTGACTCACGGAACGATTGCAATGAAGCTCGCCCCCGACGGTAAGAGCACCTCCTACCTCGCGGCTTCCAGCCTTTCGATAAGCATGGGCGCAGCGATCGGACCTCTGCTCGGCGGCGTGTTCGCAGACTTCTTCGATGGCAGATCGTTCCGGGTCGCTTTCGAGTTCCTTGACCGCGGTGACGTAACGACTCTCACTCCATTCTTCCTCACCGGTTTCGACTTCCTTTTCGCCATTGCATTCCTGTTGGGACTGGCGACGCTTGGAGCGCTGGCCCTGGTCAAGGAAGAAGGCGAGGTTGATCGCGAAGTCGTGATGGCTGAGTTGATGGGACCAATGCGGGGACTTGCTCGACCCATGTCGTCAGTACCGGGAGTTTCAACACTTGTGAACCTGCCGCTTGAAGCTGCTCGACGTTCATCTGTTCCGGGACTCGACGTTGCGGTTGGCGTCACTGCTTTCCAGGTTGGAGAGGCCGCACGCGCCGCCGGCCGGGGCGCAGACTTCGTTACAGACGCCGCGCGCCGCGCCGGCCATGAGACTGAAACGCTTGCCAGGCACATGCTCATAGGCTCACTGCGATCGGCCACCGCTGTTGACGGAGACGGGTTGCGTGTCCTTCGCGGCTCCATGCGACGTCTGATGAAAGCACTCGGCAGGACGAAGCGCAGCTCGCTTGATGCAGCATACGGAGCCGGATTCGGAGCAGTTGAGGCGGCCGAAGCGGCTGGCATTCAGCCAGAGATCGCGGCTGAGCAGATCGTTGAGGCAGCTCGATCCATCTCTTCGGAGATGCCGGGCGTCTCAACCGAAGAGGCGGTTCTAGAGATTTCACAGGGACTCGTCGATGCAGCGGAAGTTCTCTCCGTACAGAATGCCGAGGGAGTGAAGCAGGTAGCGCGGGACGCGGTGGCAGAGGACCAGGCGGAGTCTAGGCAGAGCTAGTCCATCTACCGTGTCAGTCTGCGTCGGTCATCGGCCTGGAAGCGATAAGATGCGCTCGGTCTAAACCGACCGACCACCGCGAGTGAGCGAGATCACCATGCAGCGAGCTACCAAAGACGTCCTCTACTACACCCACTCAGGCGCGAACCCGCCGACGATGACGGTTAAGCCGGGCGAGTGGTTCGAGGTTGAGACGCAGATGAACCGCGGGCCAGACGCGGCGCTGGTGCCTGACGACATCCGCGATCTCTACAACCAGTACCGGTCCGACAGCCAGCCGACCGACCGCGGCAACGCGGCATCCGGCGCGATCGTCGTTGAAGGCGCTGAGCCAGGCCAGATCGTCACAGTCCACGTCGACACGATCGATGTGCACCCTGTTGGCTGGACCCGATACGCGGGCAGCACAGGCGCCATGCCCGGATACCTCGGGCCCAGCAACATCGGCCCGCAGTTCAGGGTGGTGCGCATAGAGAACGACCAGATCCTGTGGAACGACCGGCTTTCGATACCGACCGCGCCGATGATGGGCGTGATCGGTGTCGCGCCGGCGAAGGACGAGGCTCGCCACAACGGATGGGCGGGCGAATGGGGCGGCAACTTCGACATCCAGGAGGCCACGACCGGGGCGAAGGTCTCGATCGCGGTGAATGTGCCGGGCGCTCTGCTGCACGTCGGTGATATGCACGCTCGCCAGGGTGATGGCGAGATCTGCGGTGGCGGCGGCATTGAGACCGGCGGGGTTGTGAAGTTGATGGCCGAGCTCGGCCCAAAGCCGGAAGAGATGACTTGGCCGCGCATCGAGAACGAAACGCACATCATGACAACCGGCCAGGGCAAGCCGGCAGAGGACGCCTTCCGCATCGCTCTTTCGGAGATGATCCTGTGGCTTGAGGCCGACTACAACATGACGCAGGGTGAGGCTTACATCTTCCTGGCGCAGGTGCTTGAGGCCCGCGTGACGCAGTTCGTCAATCCGAGTTACAGCTATGTTTGCAAGGTGAATAAGGAGTTCTTGCGATGACTTTGAAGGTGGGCGGAATTGTGCTGGACACAGCGGACCCCGAGCCTCTTGCGAACTTCTGGTCCAAGGCGACCGGCTTCCCCGTCGATTTCGCGGTCGAAGGCTTCGCGCAGCTCAAGACGGACGACTCGATCGGCCACTTCTTCTTCATCCAGGTGCCGGAGGGCAAGACCGCGAAGAACCGCTGCCACATCGACTACGAGGTGGACAGTGACCGCGAGGCGGAGGTTGAGCGGCTGGTAGGACTTGGCGCGTCTGTTGTCGCAACGCACTCGATGGACGACGGCTTCACCTGGACGACAATGCAGGATCCCGAGGGCAACGAGTTCTGCGTGTCTGAGGCGCATTCGTAGTCGCTCCCCTCTCCCGTTTTCGGGAGAAGGTTAGGGTGAGGGTTCGAATCGATGAAACTGATACCACTTGAGGGCGCAGACGCTGAACGCCGGGACGAGACGGCGCGGGCGATCAGGCGAATTCAGGACGCTGGTATTTGCCCCACCTGCCGCAACCAGGTTTCAGGCGAGATTTTTCCTGCAGCCGATGACCGCACATACTACGAGGACGATGCAGTCTCGTGTTTCCTCGAAATGTACCCGAGAAATCCAGGCCACACGATCGTGCTGGTCAAGAGGCACCTCGAAGATATCTCTGAGCTTGCAGGAGACGACCCGGTCTATCTCGTGATCGCTTCGGCAATCAAAACTCTGAAGAGCGTACTTGGCGCTGAAAAGGTCTACCTCTGCACCATGTGCGACGGCCCCCGCAACCATCTGCACTTTCAGCTCATCCCAAGGTTGCCGGGCGACGAAATCCGGGGCTCAAAGCTGTTCGTGAAGCCGAGGATGCTTCTGACCCAGTTTGCGCTGGACATGGACGACCTGAGACTCGCCATGCGCGCGAACATGTGAAGCTCCACGAAAGGACGCTCTATGCCGATAGTTTCAGCCGTGATCGAAGACAGGGAGCAGGTGCGCTCGGCGCTGGTCGCGCAGCTCGCCGCGCAGAAAGCCGAAAATCCTGGTTTTCAGGTGATCGACATTGGCGGCAGGCACAATCCGTGGGCGGACGACGTGACGGATGCCTACGTGGACGTGTTCCCTTTCGAGACGGATAAGAAGCTGTACGTCGGTGACGTCAATGACGAGGAGGTTTGGCAGGAGGTTGAGAAGGACGGCCCGTACGACTTCGCGATCATCTCGCACGTTCTCGAGGACATTCGCTATCCGATGACGGCACTGCGCTGGATGCCGCGTGTTGCGAAGGCCGGCTTTCTCGGCCTGCCGAACAGGCACACGGAGTTTGCGAACGGGGTCTCGGACTACTGGCTCGGCCAATCGCACCATAGCTGGATCTTCACGGTAGTGAACGACGGTGGCTCGAACCTGCTGCGCGCCGTTCCAAAATTCGCATGCGTCGAGTACTTCAACATGGCTCGTCCGGGACCGGCGAATGAGAACTGCGATCTTGGCTCGAGAGAGCTGCCGTGGCTGCGGCCGGAACTTGCCGGGCGCGATCACGAGTTCGCGGTCCGATGGGAAGGCGACATCCCGTTCGAGGTGCCCGACTACATGCTGGACATCAAAGGCCAGGTAGACATGTACCGCACGCTGCTCACCGGAGGAGTTGAGGACCCGGGGTGAGTCCCCTCTCCCGGCTCGGGAGAGGGTTAGGGTGAGGGCTTCCTATCTTTCCTGACCGGAGCGAAGCGGAGTGGAAGGATCTCTGACTCTACTTGCTGACTCACAGCCGTCTCCTGGAAAGACGAGTGCTCGAACAAGAGGCCCTTCGACTTCGCTCAGGGAACACTTCCCGTCTTACCAGTCGAGGTCGACCATGTCCCTGTTGTCTGTAGTCAGGCGGCGCTGGTTGGAGCCGTCCGGGCGCATGGTGAACAGGTCGAAATCTCCGTCGACGTCGGACATGAAGGCGATGCGGTTGGTGCGGCGGGACCATGAAGGGGCCACGTCATCACTACGGTTGCTAGTAAGCCGCTTCTCGTTGCGGCCGTCTTCGTCGATCACGTAGATCTCTGCGTTCCCGTCCCTGTCCGAGACGAACGCGATCCGCTCGCCGTCCGGCGACCAGACGGCAGCGCTGTTGTTCCCGGCATTCGGCGTCAGGTTCGTCTCGTCACCGCCGCCCGAAGGCACCACGACAAGGTTCTGGCTGGAGTCGACATCTGCCGTGAAGACGATCCATCGGCCGTTCGGCGACCAGCGCGGGTCTCTGCCGACAAGCGACGAAACCTCGATCTCGTTCACACCGGTTGGGTTGCCCCTGTAGACCCCGCTGCGGCCATTTGCCAGGAGTGTGTAGACAAGCCAGTCGCCGTCAGGAGACCAGCTGCCTAGATGTGCCGACTCCTCGAACGCGGTCAGCGGTGTCGATTCGCCGTTCGCAACCTCGCCGACCAGGATCTGGCGGCGCTCTTCGTTCTGCACCTCGTACGCGATGCGCCGCGAGTCTGGTGCCCACTCGAAGTTTGTGGCCGCGCCGAGCCCAGTGAAAAGCGCCCTCTTGTCCTCACCGCTGGCGTTAGTGATCCAGATCTCGAAGTCGCCGTTGCGTTGAGACAAGAACGCAATCTGCTCCCGGTTCGGCGACCACTTCGGTGAGATGTCACGGTTGCCAGCGAGCGTGAGGCGGACGGGTTGTTCATCGCTGGAGCGTGAGATGTAGATGTCACTGCGGGAGTCGTCGCCGGACCCCGGTTCGGCCTTTGATGTGAAGACGACGGAGCCGGTTTCCGGCACTCCGCTCGAACATGCGAATGCCGTGGCGAGGGCGGCTGTGAGCATGCCGAGGCCGATGCGTCTGATATGTGCGCGGCGATTCGACGCCAGAGAGTTACCGAACAACTGCCAGGAAGGCGCAAGTGCGCGTGCTGAGGAAGGTCCGTGCTGCGTGCGTGACGGCCGGGCGTTCGGGCCGCACCGGACGTGACGTGTTCGATCTTAGCGGGAGTGGCTATCGGGAATTAACCTGCTGGCATCGCAGCTTTGAACGGAAACTGTTCCTGAATGCCGGGGAGCGGCGGCGATTGACCGCTTAAACCGCCGGTGCTAGGTTCCTGCGCAGACCGGAAGATGCCAATCTTTTATGGACCGAGGGACACGCTCAGGATGGCTGCAAGCCGGTCATGCCCCTCCCCTTCAGTTCAAGAGAAAAAGAATGAAATTCTCCTTCTTCATGATGCCGCTCCACCTGCCGAGCGAGAACCCGGCGCTCGCGTTCGACCGCGACATCGACCTGATCAACTACGCCGAGCGGCTGGACTTCGACGAGTTCTACATCGGCGAGCACCACACGGCCGGCTGGGAGACGATTCCGTCGCCGGAGATGATCCTGGCGAAGGCGTCCGCGACCACGCACCGGATCAAGCTCGGCACATCGGTGGTCAGCCTGCCGTTCCACCACCCGTTCCTTGTTGCCGAGCGCTTCGCATTTCTCGACCACATCACGCGCGGACGCGCCATCCTCGGTGTCGGACCGAGCAGCCTGCCACCTGACATTCAGCTCTTCAACATCCCGCCACAGGACCTGAACCCGATGATGCGGGAGTCGACCGAGATCATCGTGAAGCTGCTCGAAACTCCGGGCCCTATCAGCTACGAGGGCAAGTACTGGACGATCAAGGACATGGCGTTGCAGCTGCGGTCGTACCAGCAGCCGCGGCTGAAGATGGCGACGGCGTCTGTGGGCAGCGAGCGGTCGCTGGAGTTCGCGGCGATGCATGACATGGTGCTGTTCTCACTGGCGGGCGGCGGGCCTCCGAACGGCGTGCCGCTGAATGAGCAGTGGAACATGGTTGAGCACCACGGAGCACGGCATGGCAGGAGGCCGGACCGGGACGACTTCCGGGTGGTGACGTATGTGCATCTTGCGGACACACATGAGCAGGCGTGGGACGAGGTGCGGGAAGGCATCGTGCGGGATGTGCACAAGTACTTCTACACGATCAACAAGCCGAACCAGTGGCTGATGCGCCCAGACCAGGACCCGGACTCGCTGACGGCGGAGGAGATCGTTCAGAAGCGCCGGTGGATCATCGGAACGCCGGACGAGGCGATCGAGCAGATACAGCAGCTGTATGACGAGGCGGGCGGTTTCGGCGGGTTGATGATCGCGACACATGAGTGGTCGGACCAGGCGACGATCAAGTATTCGCTAGAGCTTTTCGCCCGCTACGTGATGCCGCATTTCCGAGGCCACACATCAGACCTGAAGCTGGCGTGGCAGAAGACGATTGACGATCGGAAGGCCGGGCGAATCCCGGAGATCGGCGGCCCGCCACAAGAGCCACCGGCAGTCTACGAACACAAGAGCAATGTCTATGTGAAGAGGTAGGAATTGAGGGCCAATCTGAGAATCACAAATTGTCTGGGGTCGGTGCAGCACGCATTGCTACGGCACTGGATGCCCTTTGCTCCTCAGCTCTCACACGATTCTCGATCATGGGCGCAACCGTGTTCATGAAAATCAAGTAGGCAGTGAGGATCTTGTCCAGCGACTTCCTTACTTCCCGTCGTTCCGTTGACAGCACACGGGTACCCACCCATTCCAGCTTCAATCCCCGCTGAATGAAAAAGAACACCGTAGCGGCTCCAAACCCAACGCCAAAGCTAAGTGGTACATCATCCTCCGCAATGAATAGAGGAATCGCCACACCGAAACCTACCACGCTGAAGAGGAAGCTTTCAGCCGTTCGTGCCAGTGCCGCAGCATGCCAGCGCCAGAGAGACATCTTGCCGGGGCTTCCTATGCCGTTTAGCCCTTTCCTTACTTCTCTGACTGTCACTCGATGTGCCACAGAGGTCAAATCGGCGACCTCGATTAGGCTACTCAGCAGATTGACGTAAGCCCGTTGAGCTTTAAGGAACTTCCTCAGCGATTCAGCCATGCTCACAGCCATTTCACTGTGACTTTCCAGAAGATCTTCTGGCACCGGAGTGTCTGCAAACTCTTGAATTAGTTTCTGCTGTTTAGTGGAGTATTCGATTGATTGTTCAGCGGACCGGCGTTGTTCCTCTATAAGTTGCATCCGAGTTTGAGCCATTTCCTCGATGCTTGACTCAACTAGCGGCTCGAATTCCGAGACAATATCTTCCGCGGCGCTTTGTAGCTCGCCGGCAAGATCGGTCTCAATCGCCATTTTGGATTGTGAAAGTGCGGACCGAGACGTCGCGGCGTCGACGCCAACCGCATACGTCTTAAGCTTGTCCTGGTATAGACGGTGCACCTCTTGATTGGATTCCAATACGACGAGTTGGGCGATAGCCTTTTGGGTGTCTTCAGGAAGGAATTGCAAGAATGAGACATCGGAGTGCGGATCGTCAGATATTCTGCCTGAGAGATCCGACACCTGGAAGATCGACAGCCGGTTTAGCAGTGCACGGGTGCTAAGAACTTTTCTAAGTCCATTGACATCGCTTTCATCCGGCATCAAGGCTTGCAAGGCGACTTCCATCTCCGGCCCCTCCGCCTGAGACAAGCTCGGATTCAGCAAAGACTCCATGGCGATTCTGAGGCGCTCGAATGCTTCGTCGAAGTCACCACTCCTCTCAAGATAGTCTGCTGCCGTTAGGCTGAGCAGGGAAAAAAGGAGCGCTTGGTCCGGCCGAAATCCTTCTTCTTTCTCAATCTTCATCAAGTTATCCAGCGCTGTACCAATGTCAGTTGCAGCGCTATCAAAGTTGTACCTGCGAGCCTTAATGCCAGCCCTGACTTCAAGAGCCGAGGTTCTAATCAGCCCATCAGATTGGCAAAGCCGGTTTATTGTTCTGTCACGAAACCAGGTGAACAGACTGCCTGTTAACGGCATCCAAGCGAGTCGATCGGCTCGCAACGCCCACTTCAGTGACCGGTACTGATCGCGGTTGTTACTCAGAGCCCGTTCCCGCAACTCCTGACCTTGTCGTTCAAGATCTGTTGGTGTGCTCATGACAGAGATATCAGACTTTTGATCACCATCGCCTGAACGTGATGCACAACTTAGATTCACTTATACTCGGGGCCGTTCGCGAGTTCCGGCCGATACTACCCGAAAATATCTATTTCAGTTGTGTCTGGAGCAACAAAATGCCATCGCTGCAGGAAATGCTTGATCAGGTAGACGGCATGACCGAGGAGATCGTCAAGCTCGAGCAAGACCTCGTGCGCATCCCCTCCGTCAACACCGGCTACATGCCTACCGGCGACGAGACCAAGGTCACAAACTTCATCTCCGACTGGCTGAACAACGAAGGGCTCACTTCGCAAGTGCTCGCCCGCGACCCCGAGCGCGGCAACATCATCTCCGTCTATCCCGGCGAGCAAGACCTCGCTCGCCTGATGTTCATGTCGCACACGGACGTAGTGCCGGTCGAGAACTACGACAAGTGGAGATACGAGCCGTTTTCGGCCACCATCGACGGCGGACGCATCTACGGCCGCGGCGCAAGCGACTGTAAGGCACTGCTCACCGCTCAGCTGATGGCGATGGCGGTGCTGAAGCGCAACGATGTGAAGCTGGAGCACAGCCTGCGGCTGGTGAGTGGCGCTGACGAGGAGCACGGGGGGCGCTGGGGTTTCGGCTGGCTCGCCGACAACCATCCGGAATCGCTCGAGGCGGACTTCGCTGTTAACGAAGGCGGCGGCACGCCGGTCGAGATCGGCAACTCGCTCACTTACCTCCTCGGCACCGGTGAAAAAGGCCGGTTGGAGATCAAGATCACCTTCCGTGGCGAGAGCACACATGCCTCGGTGCCGTGGACCGGACGCAACGCCAGCTACGCGCTGGCGAAGGCGCTCGGCGCCATCGAGACGTACGAGCCGGAGCGTGACACGTCGCTGCCGATCTGGGACCACCTGGGCAAATTCACTATCGAGCAGCGCCCGACGCCTGAGACTGTTGAAGCGGTGATCGCCGAGGCGCAGGACAAGAGCCCGCGGCTGGCGTCGCTGTTGCGGGCGCTTTCACGCATGGTGCTGACGCCGACGATGATCAACGGCGGCATCAAGTCGAACAGCGTGCCCGAGACGTTTGAGCTGGTGTGCGACGTGCGGACGCTGCCGTTCCAGACCGAGGAGTACGTGCGCAAGCAGCTGGACGAACTGCTCGGAGGCATCGAGGGCGTGGAGTACGAGATCGACTACATGTCGGTGCCGAACTCGTCCGACTTCGACACACCGCTGGCGGAGGCGATCAAGCGCGCGCAGGCGCTGGCGGTGCAGCGTGACGATATCCAGTGGGTGCCTGCTGTGAGCAACGGCTTCACCGACTCCCGCTTCACCCGCAACCTCGGCATCGTGACCTACGGATTCGCCGGCGCGCACCCCGACGACGACCCGATGCTTTCGATGGCGCACGGCACGAACGAGTCGGTGGGCATCGAGTCGCTGATCAGCGGCACGAAGTGCATGCTCTCGCTGGCGTACGACATGTGCGGAGCAAAGTAGCGAAACGCACGGGATGGCACCTTGACGCGGGAACCTGTCACACCCGATGACCTGATCGCCGCCGGGATCGCCGTGCGCGATGCGCTCGTCAAGCTCTCCCCGGAGCAGTGGCAGGAGATGCCACCGAAGATGACGTGGACGCGGCACGTCACCGGGATGCATATCGCACATGTCAGCAACGTCTATGCTGTCGACCTCGCGGCCGGAGAGCCGAGGCAGTTTTTGCTGCTGCCGATTGACGAGACAGCCGGGGACTCCGCCGAGATCCCGGAGCTGGTGAGGCTGAACACCAACCTACTCGCCGTGGTGGCGCGAGCAGTGCCATCAGGCACACGCGGCTGGTACCCGAACTCGCTCCCTGATGCGGAGGGCTTCATCGCAATGGCGTGCACTGAGGCGCTTCTGCACTGCTGGGATGTGATGAACGGAACCGATTTCCAGTTCGCCGGTGACGAGGAGGTGTCGGGCCGACTACTTGACCGGCTTTTCCCATGGTGTCCTTCCGACACGTCTCGCTGGCAGACGTTGCTGTTCGTCACAGGCCGGGCGGAGCTTGAGGGTTATGATTCGCCAGGCGAACGCTGGATGTGGCACGCCGACCCGATGAGTGAATGGGACGGCACCGAGCCGCGCTCGGACATCTGGGTGGGCGGAGACTGAAGATTCGGCAAGACGTTTGCTCGGAAGCTCACAAGAGGAGTTGGTAGGCGCATGACGAGACACCCGGTGACTCCAGAAGACCTGATCGCTTCCGGCGAGGCGGCCCGCGACACACTTGCACAGCTGAAGGAATCGCAGTGGTCAGAGCAGCCGCCGAACATGACGTGGTCGCGCTTTGTGATCGGCATGCACACTTCTCAAGCGCTGGCGGCGTACTCGACGAACCTCGCGGCCGGGAAGCGAGAGCGGACTCCGTCGCTTCCGGTCGATGAAGAGCGTGCAAAGGCTGCCGCCATACCGGAGTTCGTGTACAGCCAGGCCAAGGTGCTGGCGTCGGTGGCACGCGGCGTGCCTGTCGACACACGCGGATACCATGGCGCCGGGATCCCCGACCCCGAGGGGTTCCTGGCGATGGGCGCTACGGAGATACTTCTGCACTGCTGGGACGCGGTCGCGGGCACTGATGTTGAGTTCGCTGGCGATAAAGCGATAGCCGACCACATCCTGCAGCGACTCTTCCCGTGGCAGCCGACGGACACGCCCCGCTGGCAGACGCTGCTCTTCGCGACCGGACGCGGCGAGCTTCCGGGCTACGAGTCGCCGGGCGAACACTGGATGTGGCAGAACGCCCCGCTGGATGAGTGGGACGGCGAGGAACGCCGGTCAGACGCGTGGATCCAGCGATGACCGAAGCCGCTGAGATTATCGCCTGCCTTGAAGAGCTGGCGGACGAGGAGCGAGCGATCAACGAGGCACGCTACCTGAAGAGCCCGCCGGACATGCGCCACATCGGAGTCAAGGTGCCGCTGATCCGCAAGGTGGCGAAGGCGTTCAACCGCTCTCACAAGGAGATGGGCCGCGAGCAACTGCTGGCGCTGACCGACGAGCTTTGGTCACTCAACATCCACGAAACGCGGATGGCAGCAATTGAGCTGTTGAACGACCGCTCGAAGCTGCTTGTTGCGGAAGACGCTGTACTTGTCGAGCGGCTGATCGATGACTCGCACACATGGGCGTATGTCGACAACCTGTCTGCTCACACCATGGGCGCGATGCTGAAGCGGTTTCCTGACCTGCACAAGACGCTGGACAAGTGGGCTGTGCACGTGAATTTCTGGTTGCGCAGGGCGGCCATGCTGTCGCTGCTGATCCCGCTGCGGAACGGTGAGGGCGATTTCGAACGCTTCAGCCGCTACGCCGACTCGATGCTGTGTGAGAAGGAGTTTTTCATCCGCAAGGCGATCGGCTGGGTGCTGCGAGATATGTCGAAGAGACGTCCGGAGCTTGTCAACGACTGGCTGGTTGAGCGGGCTCACCGCTGCTCGATGTTGACGGTCCGTGAGGCGAGCAGGCACTTACCGAAGGGGCAGGCTGACGCGTTGATAGCAGCGGCGAAAAGCGGTGAGCCGATTGCGGTCTCTTGATACGGGGCGCCTCTCATCCCCTCTCCCGATGCGGGAGAGGGTTAGGGTGAGGGCTTCCCGTCTTCTCGAACCTGGCAGAGAGATCTAACCGTTGATCAAACGGTCTTCGAGAGATTCTGAATCAAGTTCAGAATGACAGGCAGGCCGGAACCCCATCCCGCCACAACAGGAGTAACTCATTGACCGATACCAACCGCCCCAACGTGCTGTTCATCATGGCCGACCAGATGAAGTGGTCCATCCTGCGCATGTACTCGGAGATCGGCATCGAGACGCCTGCCCTCGAGCAGCTCGCCGAACGGGGTGTGCGCTTCGAGACCGCCATCACGCCGCACCCGCTCTGCGTCCCCGCCCGCACGTCTGTGATGACCTCCCGCTACCCGCACTCCACCGGCTGCCGTCGCAACGAGACGCTGATGCCCGGCGGCGAGGTGCACGCCTTCCGCATCTGGAAGGAGGCTGGATACGTCACCGGACTGATCGGCAAGAACCACTGCTTCGTGCGTGACGAAGACCTCGAACTGTTCGATGTGCGCTGCGAGATCTCGCACCGGGGCCTGCCGAAGGGCGGCTACGCAGGCGAGAACGTCGGTAACACCGGTATGGAGTGGGTGGTGCCGGAGAGTGACATCGACCACGGCCACGCCGCCCGCGAGACGCTGCGAGACCACGCCCAGAGCCCGCGCATCGCTTATGCAGCGACCGACAATGACGAAGCGGAGTACGGCAGCTCGGTCATCGCCTCGCAGACCGAGTCGTTTCTTGATCGCTACGCAGCCGGTGATTGGCAAAACGGCGAAAAGAAGCCGTTCGCGCTGTGGGCGTCGTTCCCGGACCCGCATGAGCCGTTCGAGGCGCCTCGTCGCTATGTCGACATGTTCCCGCCTGACGAGGTGAAGATCCCGCCACAGCGTGACGACGAGTACACAGACGGCACAGCGCCGGAGCGAAATCGTGTGCTTGCTGCGATGACACGGCAGGACGAGGACACCGAGGAGCACAGGCGCGGTGTGATCTCCGTCTACCAGGCGATGACGCGGTTCGTCGACGATTCGATCGGCCGCATCGTGGACAGGCTCGAAGAGCTTGGGCTGCGGGAGAACACGGTGATCGTCTTCACCGCAGACCATGGCGACTTCATGGGTGAGCATCGAATGGCGGTCAAGGGCGGGGTCTTCTACGACTGCCTGGTCCGGGTGCCGCTGGTGGTTTCGTGGCCGGGCGGCGGTGTTCCGCAGGGCGAGGTTGTGAAGTCTCCGGTGAACACGATCGATGTGTTGCCGACTCTGTTGAAGCTGCAGGGTTTTGCGACGTATGACGAGTCGGAAGACCTGCCTGGGCCGGGCGGAGACGAAGAGTTTTCCGACGCGGCAAACATCTGGCGGGATGACGGGCGGCTAACCCGGGCTGTCGAGCGTCGGATGCAGGGAAAGCCGTTGCCGGTCGCCACTGATTCGCCCGCGAGTGTTGCGGCGTTCTCCGAGTACGGTACCGGCGGGCCTCCGTTCACGATGCGAATGCTGGAGCAGATCCCGAAGCCGTGGGGATACCACACGATCATCGAGTCGCTATGGGCACGGGAGGCTGAGGGCCGACGGAAGATGGTCCGGACGGAGCGCTGGAAGTATGTCCACGACTCGATGTCCGTTGACGCGACGGCGACGTCAGGCTCGGATGGCGGCCCGGGCGAGATCGACGAGCTGTACGACCTCGAAAACGACCCGTGGGAGCTACGCAACGTGGCGGCTCTTCCAGAGCACGCAGACGTGGTGTCAGAGATGCGCCTGCTGCTGGCCGACTGGATGATCGACACCGAGGATTTTTTGCCGGTTCCGCTGCCGAGGCAGATAGGGAGGGCGCCGGGTTAGGTGAGCACGATGAGTGACACCGCATCGGGAGAGTTTTTCCTGGCAGGTGCACTTTGCGTCATCCTTGCCATTCCACTACTTCGCTTCTGGCGGCAGCTCGAACGAGGCGAAACCACTAAGTGGTGGTACTTCCCGGGTAATCAGCATTGGCCGCCCGGAAGGTTCTTAGTACTCGGTTTGCTCTTCCTGGGCTTCGGAGTTTTCTTTTTCGTCAGAGGAGTGAGCAGGCTGTAGGGCCGTCGCTAGCCCGCTTTCCTGACAACTCTCAGGAACCGGTGCTCGTTCGAATAGAACGCGCCGTCGGAGCCTCGTGACGATTCCATCACCTCTGCGATCAGTTCGGCATCACGCTCTGCGACCACTGGGATTGGCATCGGCATCGCCTTGAGCTGGAAGAACAGCGACTCTTCGTCCAGGAACACGTACTCGACGTCGTACTCCCGGAAGTCCAGCACCTCGCAGCCGAGCCGCTTGAACCGCTCGATCTCGCCGTGCGTGTCGCTCAGATCGAGATCGCCCATGTAACGCCAGGGGTCGATCAGGTTCTTCAGGTTGTTCGGACCGACGTCCTGGTTGACGAACAGACCGTCCGGCCGCAGCACCCGCACCACCTCATCCGGATTCACGACCGAGTGCCGGTTCAGGACGGCATCGAACGTCGCATCCTCAAATAGCAGGTCGTTCGAGTCGCCGACCCTAAACTCGATCTTCTCCGCCAGCTCTTCCGGAAGGTTCGCCTTTGCTGCATCGATCATCTCCGGGTCCAGGTCGATGGCGATGGCGCTGTCGAAATTCCCTGCCAGCAGCTGCAGCTTCTCGCCTCCGCCGGTTCCCATGTCCAGGACGCGATCGGTCGGCTTCAGCAGACTCCTGGCGACCTCGATATAGTCCCACGGCGTTTCGGAGCGCCGGACTCGGAGCCGAGAGAAATCCCAGCCGTGCCGGTCATCGACGGCATTGAACGCCGCAATGATGCGGCCTTTTTCGGCGGGTGAGAGTGGCATGGTCCTCAGTATCGCAGTTTCTGTCATCCCGACCGCGGGGTACCCGCTTGCGGGTCGAGGGATCTGACCAGGCTCTGCCTTTAGCCTCCGTTCTGGGGACTGGCATGCGCAAGCGCTCCGGGAGCAAGTCAAGATGGCATCCGGCGGTTATTGACGGATTGACTGGTAACTCGATGTAAGACCGATCAGATCCCTCGGCATTGCTCGGGATGACACTCAAGCCGTCGGGATGACGATCATGCCGCTCTACACCATCGCCGGTGCCAGCGAAGTGCCCAGCCAGCTGTTGCCTGCCTGCCGCTTCACCTCATGCCAGAGGTTCTCGTAAGCGGCGGCGGCCCGGCTGCTCGGTGCGAAGGTGTGAATCGGCGCACGGTTCACGCCCATCCGTTCGACCTCCGTGGCACTCGGGATCACGCAGCTCAGTACGCCGGAACGCTCTTCGGGAAGCACCTCAACAAAGCTGTTGTGCAGCTGTTTGCGGCGGTCGACCATCGAGAAGAATGCGGCGATCGTGATGTCGCGCACCCGGTCCTTCCTCTGCTCCTCCAGCACGTACTTTGTCAGGAGGTCGAACGCCCGCACCGACAGCGTGGTCGGGATGAGCGGCACTAGCAACAGATCAGACGCGTAGAACACACTCTCAGCGAGCAGGTTGATGCCGGGCGGACAGTCGAGGATCACGCAGTCGTAGTCGGCGGCCAGTGGCGCAAGCAGACGGTCAAGCCTTCGGTGAGGCCTCTTCTTGCCCCGATCGAGAAATACATCCAGCTTCCTGTTGCGGAAGTCGGCGGGGATGATGTCAAGGTTGGAGTAGCGGGTCTCGGTGACGATATCGCTGAGTTCCGCATCGCCGAACACCAGCTTCTTGGCGCCGCTCGAAGTGCCGGCCCTCTGGCCAAGATAGTAGGTCGAAGCCGCCTGCGGGTCGAGGTCCCAGACGAGCGTACGGGAGCCCTCGAGCGCGCACAGGTAGGAGAGGTTGACGGCCGCTGCGGTCTTACCGACTCCGCCCTTGATGCTGTATGCAGAGATGACTTTCATTCGCCGAAGACGCGTCGCTATATCGAACTTGCCAGTCGCCGGGAGTGCCCCATCTTACCGGTTCGATCAGATGATCGGTGAGTCGGTTGGTTAAGCGGCGTCTTTGGTGGACGGTCTGTCGTTCTGTTCAGTGGTGCCGGAAAGCCGCTCGTAGTCGAGTTTGCCTGTGATAAGCCGGGCCGAGCGGTTGCGGGTGAAGTAGCTCGATGCCCACTGCACGAGCACGGTTGCACGGTTCTGGTAGCCGACCAGTTTCAGCACGTGGATGAACAACCACGCCTGCCAGGCGAGGAAGCCGCCGAAGCGGATGAACTTCAGATCGGCAACCGCAGAAGACCGTCCGATCACGGCCATCTTGCCGAGGTCCCGGAACTTGAAGGGCTCTGGACTGCCAGACTTGCCTTTGAGCCGGCGTGAGATCAGCTTGCCGACGTATGAGCCTTCGGCAGCCGCAACGTCTGCGGTGCCTCGCAGCGGTGTGCCGGTCTGGTGGGGAAAGCTCGAAAGGTCGCCGAGCACGAAGAGCTCGGGATGGCCGGGGACCGAGAGATCTGGCTCAACCGGCACTCTGCCCACGCGGTCTGGCTGGAGGTCAGGTGACGAGTCGGCAGCGTTCACCGAATCGATCAGCATCTTGCCGAGCGGCGAGGCCTGAACGCCTGCCGCCCAGAGCACGGTCCGTGCAGGGATGTCTTCCAGGGCATCACCGCGCTCGACGGTGATGCCCTGCCGCGTGACATCTGTCACCATCGTGCCGGTCATCACCTCGACACCGATCTTGCCGAGAGATTTTTCCGCCTTCGGCGAAAGTGACTCGGCGTATGTAGATAAGATTCGGGGCCCTGCCTCGATCAGGAGGACGCGGGCATCGGCAGGGTCGAAGCTACGGAAGTCGTTCTTGAGTGTGTGCCTGGCCAGTTCGCCGATGGCACCGGCCATCTCGACGCCTGTTGGGCCGCCTCCGATGATCGCAAAGGTGAGCAGCGCTTTTCGCTCATCCTCGGACTCCGCCTGCTCCGCCGCTTCGAATGCCAGCAGCACCTTACGCCTGATCTGCGTTGCGTCGTCCAGCGACTTCAGTCCTGGTGCGTTCTCGGCCCAGTTTTCGTTGCCGAAGTAGGAGTGTGTGGCGCCGGTTGCGAGGACGAGCGTGTCGTAGTCAACCTCGCCGGAAGTAGTGGCAAGTGTGCGAGAAGCCACATCGATGCCTGTGACCTCGGCAAGCAGCACCTTCGTGTTCTTGCTCTTGGAGAGCAGGCCGCGGATCGGCGCCGAGATATCAGCGGGAGAGAGTCCTCCGGTAGCAACCTGATACAGCAGCGGCTGGAAAAGGTGGTGGTTCGAACGGTCGATCACCGTCACCTCGGCATCCGCCTTGCGCAATGCCTGCGCCGCCTTCAGTCCCGCAAACCCACCGCCGACAACCACGACCCTGTGCTTAGAAGCGGACTTCGAATCGTTCACTCGTGCGTCCCTGTCCTTCACGTTGCGCCTATTTGTGAAATATATCACAGGATTAGATGCAGGCTGTCGAGAAAGGATCAAGAATCGACCCTTCGCGCTCGTGATAGAGTCGGCCGCGTCCCGCCTAACCAAGACCACCGAACCGAGTACAGAATGATCAAGCTCAGCCTGCAGTCGCTTTCTTATAGAGACACCTTCAACAGCGGCGAGATCGACCTCGTCGGGATCATCGAGAAGGCGGCGGAGTACCGCCTCGACGGTGTCGATCTCCACTTCACGCACTTCGCTTCAACTGAGCCCGAGTACCTTGAAGAGCTGCGGATGCTGACGCTGAAGCGCGGCCTGCACATCTGCTACATCGGTATCAGCAACAACTTCGGGCTGCAAGGCGAGGAGCTTCGGGCGCAGGTCGAGACCTATAAAAGGTGGATTGACGTGGCGGCGCAGATGGGCGTTCAGATGGTTCGGGCGTTCGGCGCGTGGGTGCCGGATGGTGAGACGGCGGAGCAGGTATGGCCCCGGCTGGCGGAGGCGACGAAGGAGGTTGCGGCGTACGGCCAGTCGAAGGGCGTGGTGGTCGGCCTGCACAACCACAACCACGGCTGCATGCCGGCGACCGGGGACGACGTGATCCGGCTGCTGGACGAGGTGAACAACCCGTACTACAGCCACATCCTCGACACCGGCCAGTACCTCGGCGGCCCCGGAGTTTCGCTTGGCGAGCGAGGCAGCCAGGAGCACATCGAAGACCTGTACAACTCTATATCGACTTCAGTCTCAAGGGCCGTCCACGTGCGGGGCAAGATCTATCGCATCGCATCCGGCGAGGAGGCGTGGCTGGACTACGACCGGATCCTGCCGATCATCAAGAACGCCGGCTTCAACGGCTGGCTGTCGGTGGTGTTCGAGGGTCAGGACGAGATGCCGGAGCCGGACGCCGTGCCGCTGGCAGTGGACTTCTTTCGCAGGAAGCTGGCCGAACACGGGATGTGAGACGCGTGCGTCGTTTTCTCCCCTCTCCCGATTTCGGGGTGCCCGCCTGCGGGCGCGGGTTAGGGTGAAGGCTTCCTGTTTTTGTCATCCCGAGCGTAGCCGAGGGATCTGACCGGTCACACATCGGATAACTGGTTATCTCCGGCGACGACCGTCAGATGCCGCATCAAGTTGCTCTCGACGCGTCCACCAAGAACCGATTCCTAGAACGAACGCTGAGAGCCAAAGCCTCGTCAGATCCCTCCGCTTCGGTCGGGATGACAGAACCCAGCCGCCCCACTCCTGCTAATACAGCGGGAAGGGCGCCCCGGTTGCTGTGCTGCCGTCAGGGACGTAGGTCACGAGGAACGGGATGTATGCGAGCAGCACCAGCACGATGGCTACCGTGATCCAGAGCCTGTAGTTGTCCAACCACGGCCAGATCCGCTTGGTAGCACCGACACGGGTCTCCGCTATCGGAATCTCCTGGTCACGGTTCTTGCCAGCCAGTCCCATCATCGTCCCGGCGATCACGATGAAGATGAGCAGTCCGCTCAGTCCCATCAGTGAACCACCGACCGCCGTCAGCACGTTCGGCACGTCCAGGCCATCGATGAAGTCCTTGTAGACAGAGTCGGCGAACGCAGTCCGACGCGGCACGCCCTGTAACCCGGCTGAAATCTGGCCGCGTGCGAATACGAGCATGCCGATGAACCACAGCCACGTCTGCCACAGCGCGAGCTTTCTGCCCCACAGGTTGTTGCCTGTTAAGTACGGGATCAGCCAGTAGGCGATTCCGATGTAGGCCAGCGCAACGGCGCCGATAGTCATGTGGAAGTGCCCGACGATGAACGCCGTGTTGTGCACCACCAGGTTCACAGTCTGCGATGCGTTGATGAGACCGCTGGCGCCGCCAAGCGTGAATATCAACATGGCGTGGAGTTGCGCCGTAAGCGCGGGATTGCCCCACGGTAACTTCCATATCCAGCCGAACAGTCCCTTGCCACCCGCCTTCCGGCCGCCGCGCTCAAGCGCCGAAATGACGGAGAAGGCGGTGATCATCGACGGGAAGAAGATGATGAACGTGGCGATTCCGTGGACGTTCTTCATCCACTGCGGAATGCCCGATTCGGTGAACTGGTGATGGAACCCGACGGGCGTCGAGAACAGCAGGAACAGGATGAAGACGAACCGCGCGATCGGGTCTGAGAACAGCCGCCCCCCGGCCTGTTTCGGGATCATCGTGTACCAGGATATGTAGGCCGGCAGCAGCCAGAAGTAGACGATCGGGTGGCCGGTGAGCCAGAAGAGCGTGCGTGCCAGCTGTGCGTCGATGCCCTCGGTCCAGCCGAACTTCCAGGGCAGGATCAGCAGCAGCACTTCGGCGGCGATGCCGACCGACGCGAGTGTCCACATGGCGTAGGTCATGATCGCCATGAAGGCCAGCAGCGGCGTGCGCTCACCCGGGTGTTCAGCGGCCCACTTGCGGTGGGTCCAGATGATGTTGGCGAAGGTGGCCCACGTGCTGACTACAAGCAGCACAGCGCCGATGTAGAACATCGTGTCGGCTTCGAGCGGCGGGTAGAAGGTGAACAGAACCGTCGCTTCGTTCGCCAGCATCGTCCAGCCGGCCAACACGGTTCCGGCGAGAGCGAGGAAGAACGCCAGCTGCACGAGCGCAGTGCTCGCCATTGGCCTGCCGTAGGCCCGCATCGTTCCGAGTGTGATGAAGCCGTTCGCGAATGTGAACGTGAAGACGATAACCAGCAATACGCCGTGCAGCGTCAGGCCCTGGTAGTAGGCTGCCTGCTCATCCAACACACTTGTGACGACATCGTTGTTGTAGAGGTTGATGCCGACGCGTTCGAGCGCCTGTCCAATGCCCGGCAGACCACCGAGCAGGAGGGCGACCATCGAAAGCAGAACGTTCCACAGCACCGGCCGCGTCTGCGCCTTTGGGAACACGCTCAGACGGGAGTGTTCCATCTCGGCCGCGGCCGAATGGACCATGCCCTCCATGTCATAGATCGGGTGCGAGCCTCGGCCCTGCGGTCTGTCTACTGCTATCGTCAATTGACTATCACCCTTCCGGCCATGTTGTGGTGCAAGATTCCGCAGTACTCGCTGCAGACGAACAGGAACTCGCCAGCTTCATCAAACGTTGCGGTCGCCTCGGAGATCTGTCCGGGGACGATCGTCAGGTTGACGTCTGTGCCGTGGACGATCATGCCGTGGACGACGTCGACAGAGCCGATCTTGAAGTTGACCTTTGAGCCGACGGGCACCTCGATGACCGTTGGAATGAAGGCCCACGCCTGGGCGGTGATGATGGCGTCGTACTCGTTCTCACCAACCTGGAAGACACCCGGGTTGTTGAACGGGGGCTCGGAGGCGAACGTCGCAGGGTCGACTGTGTCTACCGGACCGGGCAGCTCGAGATCGTTGACGAAGAACGAGCTTGTGACCGCGACCAGGCCGATGACGAGCATCACCACCGTCGAGCCGAGGAAAAAGCGTTCGTATCTGTGAATCATTTCCATTGCTTGTTCCCTGCGTTAGGAGCGTTCGATCAGGGTGACGTAGACGGCGACCCAGAGGCCGACGATGATGATCAGGTAGACGCTGAGAATCGCGAGAGTGCCTATCGGCTCCTCTTCGGGGTCGAACTCCTCGTGGTCATGTTCAGAGTGGGACAGATCCTGGTCGTGCTCTGAATCGGCGCGGTCAGCATTGTCGGTGGCAGACGGTTGTGTCATGTGACCTTCTCTCCTCGTCCTAGTCCCGGACTCGCTTCGACAGGTACTTCCAGAGCCCGGCGACGAGGGCGATCAGGAACAGGCCGAGGATGATGGTCTGTGTGATGGCCGGACCGTCCCACTTTCCGGTCTCAAACTCTTCGATGCGAGTCCAGACAGCGCCGAGCATGGCACCGCCGAGTATTACCGCGACGATGAGAGCAAAGAGTGTTTCGCCCCAGGGAGGCAGGGGACGCAGTCGGTTTTTCTTGCGGTCTGGCAAAGCTGTTTTTCGCTACTTGTTTGGGGTTGCTGCCGCTGCAATATAGCGTTCCCCGAAAAACTACAGAGCGCCCAAACTGACAGACGCGTGTAGGCCGTGAGAATCATGTGAAGTTTGTGCCGAAGATTACTTTCGCCCAGCGTGTAATTCGCCCTCAGATCGCTGAAGAAAGTCCCGGCTAAGCGCTCTGACGAGCAGGCGGCAGACGGCGCGGCTATCATGCCGCTCGTACACATGAACAGGACAGGCTGAAAGGCGTGGACGAATTTGATCAAGCTTCACCTGCAGGCGCTCTCGTACAGCCACGCGCTTGCCGACGGCGTGCTAGACCTGCACGGACTTATCGACCTTGCTGCGGGCACCGGCTGGGACGGAATCGACCTGGAGGAGCGGCTGTTCGAGAGTCGAGAGATCGAGTACACGGAGGAGATCAGGCGGCATGCGCTGAAACGCGGGCTCGGCATCGGCTACATCGGCATCCGCGCAGGGTTCGGCTCCGGGTACCACGGCTCTGACGAGGATCACCTTGCGCACATGAAGCGCTGGGCCGATGTCTGCCAGCAGATGGGCGTTCCGCTATTGCGAATCATCGGCGGCGATATCCCGGATGGCCAGACCGAGGAGGAGGCGTGGCCGTGGCTCGCCGGCTACATGCGTCGCATCGTTGACTACGCGAAGACGAAGCAGGTGCAGGTGGGACTGCACAACCACAACCACGGCATGTTCCCTGCGACCGGCGAAGCGATCGTGCGGATGCTGGACGAGATCGACGACCCTTACTTTGTGCATGTGATGGACACGGGCCAGTACCGGGGATCGCCGGGGGCGTCCGGACCGGGCCGCAGCAAGGGCGACATAGATGACAGTTACGACTTCTACAAAGAGATAGAAACTTCGCTGCCCCGAGCCCAGCTTGTGCGCTGCAAGGCATATAAGATGGCGTCCGGCCGGGAGGAGTGGATCGATTACGACCGCATCTTCCCGATGCTGAAGTCGCAGCGCTTCGGGGGCATCATGTCGATCGTCTACGAGGGCTGGGAGTTCATGCCGGACATGGATGCTCTGCCGCTGGCGCACACCTTCTTCAGAGAGATGCTGCACAAGCACGGGATATAAAGGAAAAACGAAACGATGGGTAAGTTCTACGACGAGTCGATCATTCCGCAGGAGATGCGCAGGGACTTCGATGTCTACGACCGCATCAACGAGCTCGGCATCCCCATGGGCAGCTTTGACGAGGATGTGAAGTCGCTTGCCGGCGCGGGAATCGCCGGAGCGGTCTTCCACGAAAGCGGGCTGGTCTACCTGTCTGGACTGGGGCTCGGGCCCGGCAACATGTACGACGACCCGGAGCGCATCAAAGAAGGCCAGAAGGCTGGGCGAGAGATCACCGACTCAATGATCCGCAGGCTGCACTGGGCGCTGACCTGCGGTGGCGAGGGCGGCGACCTGAACGACGTTCTTTACACAGTGAAGGCGCTCGGCATGGTGGTCTCCACCGACGTGCACTTCAACGGCGCGCCCGCCGTTGTGAACGGCTTCTCATCACGTTGGCAGTCGGTATTCGGTGGCGGAACTGGCGAGTTCGCGCAGAATGGCGAGGACCAGAACTACGGCGGTGTGCACGCTCGCAGCGCCATTGGCGGATTCACCGGCCGTTTCGCGCTGGAGCCTGAGATCATCGTCGCCGTCTCACCTGAGCTTGCAAAGTCGATCATCCAGAACCGCGGCTGGGTCTACCCGTTGCCTCCGAAGCAGCTCGAAAAGGTAAGGGCGAACAGGTAGGCGACTCTCGTTTCGATCCGGTTACCGACCCGATAGCTAGATTGTGAAGACCATGAAAGCACTACTGCTCGATAGCATCGGCCCGGTCGGCGACCTGCGGGTTGGCGACCTGCCTTTGCCAGAACCCGGAGCGGGTGAGATACGGGTCGAGGTCAAGGCGGTCAGCCTTAACCCGGTCGACTACAAACTCGCCGGTCGAGGCCATGAGAACTGGTCGTGGCCGCATGTGCTTGGCCTGGATGTCGCCGGTGTCGTCGATGCCGTCGGTGATGGTGTCGAAGAGTGGTCCGTTGGCGACCGTGTCTTCTACCACGGCGACCTGAGCAAGCCGGGTGGATTCGCCGAGTACGCGATCACGACAGCGCACACGACTGCCAGGATTCCTGATGAGGTCTCGTACCGGGACGCGGCGGCGATTCCGTGCGCTGGCCTGACTGCATACGAGGCTGTGGTCCGGCGGCTGTACGTGCAGGCCGATCACGTGGTCTGGATGCAGAGAGGCGCCGGTGGAGTGGGAGGATTCGGCATCCAGATCTGCCGCAACATCGGCGCCGAGATCATCACCACCGCGTCCGCCAGGAACCATGAGTTCGTGAAGGGGCTCGGTGCGTCGCATGTGATCGACTACACGAGTGAGGATGTGGTTGCCCGGATCCTTGAGATCACGAATGGCCGGGGCGTCGACAGGGTGCTTAGTGCAGTTGATATCACCACTTCAGACCAGGCGATCCAGGTGCTGGCGTTCCGAGGAGGAGTCGCCTGCGTGGCCGGTCTACCGACCCTTGACGAAAGCACCTTCGCTGGCGCTCATTCCGTTCACCAGGTCGCGTACGGCGGCGCACACACCTCAACGAACCGCGCCGCACAGCTCGACCTTGCGAGGATGGCTGAAGAGATGATTGCGCTGGTCGCGGCGAAGAAGATCGACCCTATGGTCGAGCAGGTGATCGGACTGGAAGACATCCCTGACGGCCTTGCCCAACTCGAGACGAGGCACGTCCGCGGGAAGATCGTCGCTGAACTGAGCTGATGGACCGGTCGGCGTCTGCCGATCAGCTGCTAATCCCGGCTGCCTTCAGGCCTTTGCGGATCTCTTTTCGGGCCCAGTCGTAGTGGCTGCTGGTGGCTGAGACCATGTAGGCACCAAGCGTTGTCGATTTGGTCCACTTGAACGGTCTGCTGCCGAAAAGGTCTTCGTCCGAGATGCTCTCGATCGTCCGGATGATCTCCGCGTGTGATGCGGCCAGTGCAGCGCGAACGTCAGACAGCGAATCGTTACGGTGCTCAAGCCAGATGTCGTTGTTGAGTTCCGGTGTTTGCTTCCAGGTGTACTTCTCTGACGGCGTCTTCGGGACCTCGCCTGAGAGTCCGGCCCGGTACCAGCCAAGGCACATCCGATGCCATGCGGTCAGGTGAGCGAGGACGTCCTTGATCGACCATTCGCCGACTATGCCCGGCGCGCATAGTTGATCGTCGGTCAGTTCGTTGGTCTGGTCCAGCAGCGCCTGGAAGTTGCTCTCGGCCTGCTGAAGGAGATCAGATTTCGACTTCGGTCGCGGCATCTTCGTCTCACAGACCCGCGGAGCTAAATCCCGAAGTGCTTCTCAAGCGCCGCCATCACGTCGGCAGGCTGCGGGTACGACTCCTGCTCGAGGTTGCGGCTGTAGGGCCATGGCACGTCTTCAGCGCCGACTCTGACCACCGGTCCGTCGAGCCAGTCTGAAGCGCGCTCACCCAGTTCCGCGGCGACCTCGGCCATCACGCCACCGTTGCGACGGGCCGTGTCCAGGGCAAGCACGCGGTTGGTCTTCTCGACAGATGTGAGCAGCGTGTCGTAGTCGAGTGGGTTCAGTGAGCGCAGGTCGATCACCTCGGCGCTAACGCCCTTCTCGCCCAGCTCGTCGGCGGCCGTGGTGATAACTCGCATGCCGGCGCCGTACGAGATCAGCGTTACGTCGTCGCCCTCTCGCTGCACATTGGCGCTGCCGAATGGAATCTCGTAGTCCTCGTCCGGGACCTCGCCTCGCATGCCGTAGAGAAGCGCAGGCTCGGCGAACATCACGGGGTTCTTCGACTTGAGCGCCGTGCGGATCAGGCCAAGGGCGTCGTACGGAGTCGAGGGGCAGACGCACAGCATGCCCGGAACTTCGGCCAGCCAGGTCTCGAACGACTGCGAGTGCGTCGCACCAAGCTGAACTCCCGCTCCTGTCGGAGCACGCAGCAGCAACGGGACCTCGATCTGGCCGCCTGACATGTAACGCAGGTTGGCAGCCATGTTGACGATCTGGTCGAACGCGACAAGCGAGAAGCTGATCGACATCAGCTCAACAACTGGTCGTAGGCCGGCTGCCGCAGCGCCGATGCCTGCTCCAACGAACGCAGCCTCGGAGATCGGCGTGTCGATTATGCGGTCTTCGCCGTACTTCTTCAGGAAGCCGTCTGTGACTGCGTAGGCCCCGCCGTACTCGCCGATGTCTTCACCCATGATGTAGACGTTCGGGTTCGAGTCGAGCGCTTCTGCAAGTCCGCGTTTTATCGCTTCTCTAAATAGGATCTCTGCCACAGGCCGGCCTGTTTCTCTTTCGTCTATCGGACCTGCCGCGCACCGACAGACCCGAACTACACATCACTATGGCGGAGCGGTTACGCCAGAACGTCGTCGAATAGCTCTTCCGGATCAGGGAACGGGCTTTCCTCTGCGAACTTGACCGACTCCGCCACCTGCTCATCGACCTCGGCCTTCAGATCATCGATCTGCTGCTGCGTCACAAGCTTGTGGTCAATCAGCATCTGCGGGTACCTCTCGACAGGGTCGAGCCTTCGCCACTCTTCGACCTCATCCTGTTCGCGGTACTTCTGGCCGTCAGCGTACGAGTGGCCAACATATCGGAAAGTCTTGGCCTCAATAAAAAGCGGGCCCTCTCCGGCCCGCAATCTCGCCACTGCTGCTTCGGTCGCCTCGCGTACGGCGATGACGTCCATGCCGTCTACTACTACGGCGTCGATGCCGTACTTGTCTACGTCGGTGTAGAAGTCCGGGCTGCCGGCGCGCACGCGCTCGACGGCCGAACCCATGCCGTAGCCGTTGTTTTCGAGCATGAACAGCATCGGCACGTTCCAGACCGCGGCAAGGTTGAGCGTCTCGTGGTAGAGGCCCTGGTTCGTGGAGCCGTCGCCAAAGAAGCAGATCGTCACACCATCGGTCTTCTGGTACTTCTGCGCGAATGCGAGACCGAGCGCGAGTGGGAACTGTCCACCGACGATGGCGTGACCGCCCATGAAGCGCTTGGCAGCGTCGAACAGGTGCATCGAGCCGCCCTTGCCCTTGCTGAGGCCGGTCTTGCGGCCGAACAGTTCGGCCATCGAGCGGTTTACGTCGAGGCCGCGGGCCAGTGCGTGGCCGTGGTCTCGGTAGTGGGTGACGATGTAGTCCTGCTCCTGCAGCGGAGCCAGTGCGCCGACACCTGTCGCTTCTTGACCGATGTAGAGGTGGAGGAAGCCGCGGATGTTGCCCTTGGAGTAGTTCTCACCACAGGCAACCTCGAACTGGCGAATCAGGTACATCTGCCGGTACATCTCGAGAAGCTGTTCCTCTGAGTACGATCCGGCGTCGTTCGCGCCGTTCGAGGAGGCCGACCGCCCGGCAGGCTTTGTTGCCTTGCCTGTTTTGGTCTTTGCTTGACTCGCCATCAGGTCTCCGGCTGACTATTGAAAATCGGGCTTTTGAACTGCCGCGCCGACATGTTTTTGCTGCCGGGCAGACCCAGTATTCTACACAAGCCCACAGTTGGTCATCGGTGCAGACACGACTTCCGATCGCACTCTCACGCTACAGTTGCCTTCGCAGATAGAAGCACGTTGTGCAGCAGCATGGCGATCGTCATCGGGCCGACCCCGCCAGGAACCGGCGTTATGGCGGAAGCAACCTCCGCCGCTTCATCGAACACAACGTCCCCTGCCAGCCTGTAGCCCGATTTCTTGGATGCGTCTTCAACACGCGTCGTTCCAACGTCGATTACTACTGCGCCCGGTTTGACCATGTTTCCGGTGATCGAGCCCGGGATGCCGGTTGCTGAGACCAGCACGTCTGCCCTCTTCGTCTCGGTCGCAAGGTCCTTCGTGCCGGTGTGACAGACGGTGACCGTAGCGTTTGCCCCTTTTCCCCGGCCAAGAAGCAGCCCTGCGAGCGGCTTTCCGACGAGGTTGCTGCGGCCGACGATCACGACATGCGCGCCGTTCACTTCGACGCCCTCTTCAACGAGCATGCGCTGGACGCCCTGCGGTGTCGCCGGAGCGAAGCGAGTCTGGCCACTGAACAGCAGGCCGACGTTCTCCGGGTGCAGGCCGTCGACGTCTTTTCGAGGGTCGATGGCTCGAACGACCTCGTCTTCGTCGAGGTGGTCAGGCAGCGGGATCTGGACGAGGATTCCGTGGACCGCCGAGTCGGTGTTGAGGTCCTGCACGGTCTTGAGCAGCTGCTCTCGGCTGGTGTCGGCAGGCAACTTCACAACGGAGCCGTTCATCCCGACCTGCTGCGCGGCCCTTTCTTTGTTCCGCACGTAGACGTGCGAAGCTGGGTCGTCGCCCACGATCACGACGGTGATGCCGGGAGCGAATCCGTGCTGCTGCGTGAATCCGGCAACCTCGGCAGCTATCTCTTCTCGGACCTTTGCGGCGATCGCCTTGCCATCGATTATTCGAGCGGTCACCTGGTTCTCCGGGGTTTGCTGCGACTGAGGTTTGTGCCGGTTCGCCGAACCGATAAAACGGGATGACGAATCGTATCATCCGGCATAATCGGCATCTGCCCCGTCCGGTAGGAGTTTCCAAACCGTTCGCGGGCCGGACATCTGCTGACCATCGAGACACGGCGAAACACGGCAACACACGGAAGAAGAATGATCTACACAGGCGTCGACCTCATCGAGATTCCCCGCATTGCGGGCGTGCTCAGCCGCTACCCGACCCGGTTCCTCGAAAAGGTCTACACCGAGGGCGAGCAGCGCTACAGCCGGGGACGCCCGCCGCAGCTAGCCAGCAGGTTCGCCGCGAAAGAGGCGGTGATGAAGGCGCTGGGCACGGGCGTCCGTGGCGTTCCGTGGAAGGATGTCGAGGTGACGCGCAGGATGGGACAGGCGCCGGAGATCCTGCTGCACCGCAAAGCGAAGGCCCGGGCAGACAAGATGGGCATCTTCCGGTTTGCGCTCAGCCTTTCCCATTCGCGTGAGTTCGCAGTGGCGTCCGTGGTTGCCGAGGCGCACGATGACGCGTGGCGTCCATGAGACAGCAAGTTCAGGGTTTGCGATGAAAGCGGTCACAGCAGACCAGATGCGGGAGATCGAGCAGCGGTCGGTGGAGGCCGGTGTTTCGCTTGACGCGCTGATGGAGAACGCCGGGCTTGGGGTGGCCGATGCTGTTGCCGATCGATTGGGCGTCGTGTTCGGCAAGTCTGTGACCGTGCTGGTTGGCCCGGGCAACAACGGCTCAGACGGACTTGTGGCAGCACGGCATCTTGCGAAGCGCGGTGCGAGGGTGATGGCGTTTGCGTTGACCGGCCGGCCTGACCCGGACGAGAAGCGTGAGCTTGCGGAGGCGGCAGGTGCAGAGTTCGCGGCTGTTGGGGGTGGCGGCGAGCGGCTGATGGAGTCAGTAGAGAAATCGGCCGTGGTGATCGATGCGGTGCTTGGAACAGGCCGGGGCCGCCCGATCGAGGAGCCGCTTGCGGGGACGCTCCGGACGGTCGGCGAGTTGGCACGTGATGTGGTCGCAGTCGATCTGCCGACCGGCGTGGACGCCGATTCGGGGGCTTTCGATCAGAACGGCCTTGAAGCCGATCTCACAATGATGCTCGGTTACCCGAAGTTCGGTCCGCTTATAACGGCGGGTGAAGGCATGTGCGGCGAGATACATGTGCTGGACATTGGCATCCCGGTGGGTCTTGCCGACGATATCACCGCGGATTGGCTCACTCCTGAGCTTGCAGGGTCGTTGCTGCCTGAAAGGGCTGGCGACGCCAACAAGGGCTCCTTTGGCCGGACGCTGATCGCAGGTGGCTCACGAAACTACCTGGGAGCGCCGCTGCTTGCGACACGTGCTGCCGTGCGTTCAGGCGCAGGGCTCGTCTACGTGACGGCTGCCGAGCCGGTCTATCGTCTGATTGCTGGCAGTGTGCAGGAGGCGATCTACCAGCCGCTTACGAGTTCGGACGACGGTGAGTTCGATGTGCAAGCGGCGTGCGGAGAACTGCTGAACATGGCTGAAGGGATGGCATCGGTGCTGATCGGCCCGGGTCTCGGGCAGTCGAACGCGACGGTCGGTTTCGTTGAGCAGCTTGTTCGCAACCTGCCTGCCGAGAAACCTATCGTGCTGGATGCCGACGCACTCAACATCGTCTCCCGCATGCCGGGTTGGTCAGACCTGTTGAAGGCTCCGAGGATCCTGACGCCTCACCCAGGTGAGATGGCGAGGCTGCTGGGTACAACCGTTGCCGAGGTGCAGGCCGACCGTGCAGATGCTGCCATCGAAGCCGCTTCGCAGTTCAACGCCACTGTTGTGCTAAAGGGGGCGGCGACTCTTATCACAACGCCAAATGGAGCCATTCGAATCAGCCCGTGGGTCAACTCGGGGCTGGCAAAGGGCGGCACAGGCGATGTGCTCGCAGGCCTCATCGCCGGGCTTCTTGCGCAGTCACCAGACAGGCCGTTCGACATGGCATCGCTTGCCGTCTATCTCCACGGACTCGCAGGCGACATTGCACGAAGCGAAGTTGGCGAACGCGGGATGACCGCCGGTGACGTGGCAGACCACATCCCGGCGGCTTTTCGAGCGATCGAAGCCTGATCGCCGAGTCGTTCATCACACCGCAAACAGGTGTTGGCACGCTCGTTGCACTGCCGCCTGAACGTATAATCGGTTTCATATGGACAGGCTATTCGCTGTAGACGTCGGCAACACCAACATCACCTTCGGCGTGTTCGAGGACGAGCACCTACGCGCAACGGCGCGCATCTCGACTGACCCGACTCGGACCGCAGATGAGCTCAGTCTCACCATCGACGGTCTCCTGAGAGCACGCGGCGTGGGCGCCAACGAGATCGACTCCGTGGCGATGTGTTCGGTGGTGCCTCCGTTGACGCAGACCGTGCTCGACTCTATCTCCGATCTGACCGGTATCGATGCACTCCTCGTCGGGCCTGGAGTCAAGACTGGAATCAGGGTGAGTTACGACCGCACGCAGGACGTCGGTACGGACCGCGTCGTGGACGCTGTCGCAGCGATCACCCTGTACGGTAAGCCGGTGATCGTGGTCGACATCGGCACGGCAACGGTGTTCGATGCGACTAATGCTGACGGTGAGTACATCGGCGGCGCGATCGCACCGGGGATGCGGCTTGCGGCCGAGGCGCTCTACAACAACACGTCCCAGCTGCGACGTGTCGACCTTGTGCCACCCGAGACCGCAATTGGCCGGAGCACGGTGACGACGATGCAGTCAGGGCTGGTCTTCGGCTATGTGGAGCTTGTCGAGGGGATGGTGCGGCGCTTCAAAGAGGAGCTCTCGCCGGACGAGCCTGAGGCATGCAAGGTCGTGGCGACGGGGGGACTGGCGGCGGTAATCGAGCCTCTGACGGAGGTGTTCGATGTGCATGACCCGGACCTTACGCTCAAGGGCCTGCGGATTGTGGATGAGATGAACAGGTAGGTCTCGCTCCAGGGCAGCAACATGACCGAATCACCTGACAACGTTTCCGTCGAGCCTTTCCTGCCTCTCAATGGCAAGAACGTCGTCCTCGGCGTTAGCGGCAGCATCGCGGCGTACAAGGCCGCCGACCTTGCCAGCAAGCTGGTCCAGGCTGGAGCCCAGGTTGACGTGATCCTCACCGAATCGGCGCAGGAGTTCGTCGGCAAGGCAACCTTCGCCGCGCTGACGCATCGGCCGGTGACGACGGGACTCTGGGAGGCGAACTCACCGTTTGCCATCGACCATGTTTCGCTGGCGGTCGAAGCAGACTGCGTTGTAGTCGCTCCCGCCACCGCGAACACGCTGGCAAAGTTGGCGCTCGGACTTTCAGACGATGCTCTCGGTGCAACGGTGCTGGCCACCGCTGCCCCACTGGTAGTTGCGCCTGCCATGGACGCCAACATGTATGCATCGCCTGCCGTGCAGCAGAACGTGGCGACGCTGTGGGAACGAGGTGTTGCGATCGCAGAGCCGGGCGAGGGGCGGCTGGCTTCCGGACTTATCGGCAAGGGTCGGATGGAAGACCCTTCGAAGATCGTCGGGCTGGTGCGGAAGGAGATTGGCCGGAACGGCGACTACGCAGGCCGCAAGGTGGTGATTTCAGCTGGCGGAACGCAGGAGCCGATCGACCCTGTGCGGTTCATCAGCAACCGGTCGTCGGGCAAGATGGGCTACGCGCTGGCCGAAGCAGCCAGAGACCGGGGCGCAGATGTGACGCTGGTCAGCGCGCCGACAGCGCTGGATGAGCCCGCCGGCATGGACGTGGTGCAGGTGCGGACTGTGAACGGGATGCGGGAGGCGGTGCTGGCTGCATCCGAACCGGCCGACCTGTTGGTGATGGCAGCGGCGATCTCTGACTTTTCACCTGCTGAAGTTGCGGACGAGAAGATCAAGAAGAACGGTGCGGGCCTGACGCTCGAGCTTGCGAAGAACGAGGACTGGATGCCGCTTGCGACCGGTCCCCGGCTGGTCAAGGTTGCATTCGCCGCAGAGACGAGTGACGCGGCAGAAAAGGCACGTGCAAAGGTGACCTCGAAGGGAGCGGTGTTCACCGTCGCAAACGACGTGACCGAGGCCGGCTCCGGCTTCGCAACGGACACCAACCGGGTTGCGATCGTTGATGCCGCTGGCGAAGCAGAACAACTTCCGCTGATGGACAAGCTGGCGGTCGCGCACGCGATCCTCGACAGGGCGCTCAAACACCTGAAGTAGCGGCTTGCCGGGTGCCGCAATCTGTCATCCCGACCGACGCAGCCTGTCATCCCGACCGGAGCGGAGGGATCTGACCAGTCTCACATGATTGGCTCAACTCTCAATGCTGCGACCTCCAGATGCCACACCAAGTTGCTCCCGACACGCGCACCGACAGCCGATTCCTCGAACGAACGCCTGACACCAGAGCCTCGTCAGGTCCCTCCGCTCCGGTCGGGATGACATTCTGCTGCACCCTTTCTCTGATACGCTTTGCGGGCCGTTGCGAACGCGGCGCAACCCGGCGGTTCGGGCCGGGCACTCAATCGTGCTGACCGCAGTTGGAGCTACCCATGAGGCTGTACTGGAGAGAACGCAAAAAGGGCTTCGACCTCTGCGTCGAAGAAGAGGACGGCAACCGCTTCTCTGTCGGCGGCGTGCGCCAGACGAAACGCGGCATCGAAGCGATGGCCAAGACGATGGGCTACGACCCTGGTCGCGCCATCAAAGGCCTCAGCAACTTCGAAGAGGGCCGTGCGTTCGTTGAGCAGTTCGAGCCATGGCGTGACTTCTTCCCGGGTGAGCCTCTCGAGCTCGAAAAGGAGATCGCCCCAATGCCGGAGACCGCTGAATAATGGTTCAGTAGACCGGCCAGGCAGACGAAAATGGTGCTTTCGAAGACAGACCCTGCAATCCTCCAGACTCTCGGTGAGTACGACTCAGCGACGGTGCAGAACGCCGCAATCCTCGTGCGCGGCTACGTTCCCGAAGAGACCGACTACACCGGGCCGGACATCAGGCGGATGATCGGCAGCGCTGAGTCAGTGACCGTCGGCTACGCGCTCACATCGACATGGACGCCACTCCATGAGCCTTCTTCGGAGCCGGCCGACCGAAACGGCCTCTGGGACTCGATCGGCGAAGCTGACGCGCCGGTGATCGCGGTCCTGAAAGATGTTGACTCGCCCTCACGCCGCGGGGCGATCATCGGCGACGGCATGGCCTACACGATGAAGGCGCTCGGCGCTGTTGGTGCGGTGGTCGATGGCAACGCGCGTGACATCCCCGGTATCGAGAAGGCCGGGCTGGACCTGTGGGCAACAGGACAGGTGCCGGGGCACGGACCCTTCAGTATGATCGAGCATGGCGTTCAGGTCGAGGTTGCGGGCCTGGCGATCACTCCCGGTGACATACTCGTTTGCGACGGCGACGGCGTAACACGGGTGCCTGTCGACATCGCAGCAGATGTTGCGAAGGCATGTGCAGACGTTCGGGCGAAAGAGGGCGCGCTGCACCGCTACTTCACATCGCCGGACTTCGATTTCGAGAAGTGGCGCAGCGAGCGGTAGTTCGTTTCACCCGGCAGTCCCAGAGTCGTTGGCGCTTCGCAGACCGGATTCAGACACGGAAAGACCCATGCCAGATTTTGATGTTGTCGTGATCGGCGCCGGGCAGGCCGGCCTCGCCACCAGCTACCACCTCAAGCGACACGACGTGCCGCATGTGGTGCTGGAGCGCGGCAAACCGGGCCACACATGGTCAACTCAGCGGTGGGACACGTTCATGCTCAACACGATGAACAGGTTCACATCGATGCCCGGCATGGACCTCAACTCATCGAACCCGGACGCATTCGAGTCCGCCGAAGCGCTGGTAGGCCACTTTCGTGACTTCGTTGCAGCCAACTCGCTGCCGGTCCGAGAAAACTCAGACGTGCAGGCCGTCACTTGGTCAGCAAGTGACGGCTGCTTCGAGGTGGATGTAACTGACAGCTCTGAGCCGCTTACATCAAGAGCGGTTGTTGTCGCCAGCGGCTCGCAGAACTTCCCGAAGGTCCCGATACTTTCGAACCACCTGCCGGACGGCATCACCTCGATGCACGCAGCCGACTATCGCAACCCCGCGGCCCTGCCTACCGGTGCGGTTCTTGTAGTTGGCAGTGCCCAGACCGGCGTGCAGGTGACCGAGGACCTGCTAGCGGCGGGGCGGGATGTGTACCTGTCCACCAGCAAGGTCGGCAGGGTCCCGAGACGCTACCGTGGCCAGGACATTACGCACTGGTTCGAAGAGACCGGTTTCTATGCCCACAGCCCGGCGGACCTGGAGAACCCTGCCGAAATGACGATGGTCCAGCCGCAGGTGTCAGGTACGGACGGCGGCCACACGGTTAGCCTCCAGGGGCTTGCGAGCCGGGGTGTGCGGCTGCTGGGCAGACTTGAGATGGTCGAAGACGGTATCGCTCAGTTCCGTGACAACCTTGGCGAGAACATCGAGTTCGGGGACAGCGTTTCCGTGACCATAAAGACCCGCATGGACGCCGGGATGCGGACCGCCGGTATTGAGCCGCCCGCCGAAGAGCCAGACCCTGAGGACGCGGTGGACAAAGCGGCTTATGGCATGGATTCTCCGGCTGAGGTTGATCTTGCCGACGCTGGCATCACGAGCGTTATCTGGGCGACCGGATTTACAGGCGATTTCTCGTACCTGGACGTTGATGGTGCGCTGAAGGACGACGGACAACCGGCGCACACCGATGGAGTCTCCGAAGCCAGGGGCATCTACTTCATAGGCATGCCGTGGGTCAGGACGCGTGCGTCCGGCATCGTCCACGGTGTGAATGATGACGCTGTAGCGATCGTCGAACACCTGCGTGCCTCGCTGTAGCTGGACGCTTCGAAAACGCTTCGGGTTGCTCAGGCCGATTGATCGTCGCGAAACGGACTGACAGACACATCCGCGGCGGCTCATCGAAGCGTAACGCCCAACTGGCCATGCTGAATGAACCGATGACCTTATTGAAGTTCGACTGACAAACATGAAACTAATCCCCAACTCGATTAAGTCGTTCCTCGCCGAGCAGTTTCACCTGGTGATACTGGGAATCCTGATCGGCGGGCTGTCGTTGATCTGGCTGATACCGATTCTTTCGAACATCAGCTTCGGGAGCAGCGGCTGCTCGGTTGACGCCCGCCCGGCTCCACCAACACTGCTGTCCGTGACGCAAGACCCGGACACGCTGGTGGTCACCGCAGTTGCGAGAGACGAGTCGGACGATGAGCAGTGGTTCTCGCTGCAGCGCACGCTGATCAATCGGAACAACCAGGTTGTCGGCGTGGGCACCGACATTCCCGACCCGGACAGCGATTCCCTGCCGATCAACCGCGAGATCGGCCGCACTGTGACCATCATCGACCGCGGCATTGGAGAAGACCGGCTCCCGACTCCCGGCGAGACCTACGTCTACACAGTTCGAGCGCTGAACTGTTTCGCAGAGTCGCCGAGATCGAATGATCTCAGCATCGTCGCACTCGAGCCGAGGTAACGGGGCTCGTCCGGCTGCGGGCACGGCTCCCCTCTCCCGGTGCGGGAGAGGGTCAGGATGGAGGAGGCTTCCCGTGTTTCCCGTACTAAGCCGGGGAGGGAGGACCGCTTGCGGGCGCGGGTAAAGGGGGGAGAATGCCTCCCATCCTGAGCTTGTAGAAGGGGACGGAGGTTTCTATTGGCAGCAACTCGTCGTCCCGAGTCAGAACGAGGGACCCGGTGGGGTGGGGCGACCCGTCAAGGCGCTGCGGATAAATGAGCAGACAACAGTTCGACAACACCAGTCCGAGCAATCCTCGCCAAGGTGAAAGAGAGACGGCTACCTGAGTTCGCCCCGCACCCCGGGTCCCTCACTCTGGTTCGGGACGACGGCGGCAACACACCATCCTGAGCCTGTCGAAGGATGGAGGGATTCAACCCTCACCTCAATCCTCTCCCTCCCAGGGAGAGGATGAAACAACCGCTTACCCCCTACTCCTCCACCGGCACTATCTCTGCCACGAACCTGGCTTCGCTATCGGCACCGCCCGCGCCGTTGAACTGGACTTCAGGCGCGCCGCCTGCTGCTGCGACGTCTGACAGCACCAGAGAGAGGTCTGCTCTTCCCTTCTCATCTGCTCCTAAGACCAGCGAGGACAGCGGCTTGCCGAGCGAGATGCCGGCTTCGGATTTCGCCTTACGGACTGCGGCGATGGCGTCGCAAGCAGCGGTGAACGAGTTGCTGTTGTCAGGCGCGGGGACACGCACCAGGTCGTGGGAGGTGGGTAGTAATGAACCCTCACCCCCGCCCTCTCCCGAGCCGGGAGAGGGGGCAAAAACCTGTCCAGCTGCGCCGCCCTCACCCACCGCATTCGCGGACTCGCCCGGCCATGGCGTCTGGTGAACAGAGGCGATCCCTGTCTCTTCTGCGAACACCCACGACCAGACCTCGTCTGCGATCGTCGGGATGAACGGCGCCAGCAGCCGCAGCATCACCGAGAGTCCGAGCCGCAGTCCGGCTACCGCCGATGCACGGCCCTCCATGTCACCTTCGGACCGCGTCCTGCCCTTCAGCAGCTCGATGTAGTTGTCGGTGAATCCGCTCCAGAAGAACTCCTCAGTCGCCTGCAACGCAATCGCAAACTCGTATTCATCGAAAGCGGCTGTCGAACGGCGCACAACCTCTTTTAGCTCGGCCGCGAACGCCCTGTCGAGCTCGTGCGTGACCTCGCCCTGCGGACCGGTCTGCGACAGGACGAACTTCCCGGCGTTATAGAGCTTTGTCACCAGCTTGGCGCCGATCTTGAAGACCGATTCGTCGAACGCCATGTCCATGCCGAGCCGGCCGTTCGCCGACCAGTAGCGGACAGCATCGGCCCCGAAGCGCTCCACAAGCGGCAACGGCGTGACAGCGGTGCCCTTCGACTTCGACATCTTCTTCCGGTCAGGGTCGATGATGAAGCCCGAGATCGCGGCGTTGTGCCACGGGATGTCGTCCTGGTGCAGCATCGCCTTGGCGATCGTGTAGAACGCCCATGTGCGGATGATGTCGTGGGCCTGCGGGCGGATGTCCATCGGGAAGAGCTGCGCCATGCGGTCGTCTTCATCGCCCCAGCGAGCGACGATCTGCGGCGTGAGCGACGAGGTGAACCAGGTGTCGAAGACATCGACCTCGGCATCGAAGCCACCCGGCCTGCCGCGCTGGTCCTCCGCGTAACCGGGAGCGGCTGATGCCGTTGGGTCGACCGGCAGCATCTCTTCTGTCGCAACGATGTAGTTGTCGTAGTCTCGCTCGCCGTGCTCGTTGAGCGGATACCAGACCGGGATCGGCACACCGAAATAGCGCTGGCGGGAGACCGCCCAGTCTGCGTTCAGGCCATCAGTCCAGTTGGCGTAGCGCTTGTGCATGAAGTCGGGCCGCCAGCGGATCTTCTCGCCCTTTGACTGCAGACCGTCCTTCTTGTCGAGCAGCCGCACGAACCACTGGCGCGATGTCAGGTACTCGATGGGCTGGTCACCCTTTTCGTAGTAGCGGACCGGGTGCGTCATCGGCTTCGGTTCGCCCTGCAGCGGAGCGCCGTTACCTGTTGCCGAGTTGGCCGGGTCCTGCATCAGCTCAACCGTGATGCGCTTCGCCTGGTTCACTCGTTTGCCGACCAGCAGCGCGAAGTTCACCTGCGCCCGGTGCTCGCGACCGGAAACAGCCTCCCACTCCTTGCCGTACTCCAGGTGCCGGATGCGACCGTCCTTGTCGAGCATCGGCTTGATGTCCAGGTTGTTCTCCCGCCACCACTCAACGTCGGTCTGGTCACCGAAGGTACAGACCATCAGTATGCCGGTGCCCTTTTCAGGGTCGGCCTTGTCGGACGGGAAGATCGGCACCCGCGAGAAGAAAGCCGGCGTGATGGCGTGCTTGCCGAACAGGCCCGTGAAGCGCGGGTCGTCCGGGTGCGCGGTGACGCCGACGCATGCAGCGAGCAGCTCCGGGCGGGTGGTCGAGATGACGAAGCTGGAGGGCTGGCCGTCTTCAGGGTCTTCAACCGCGAACTCGATGTCGTGGTAGGCGCCCTGCTTCTCTCGGTCTTCTACTTCGGCCTGCGCGACCGCGGTCTGGAAGTCGACGTCCCACATGGTCGGCAGCTCGGCTGTGTAGACGTGGCCCTTCTGGTCGAGGTCGAGGAAGCTGCGCTGCGCGATGCGGCGGCTGCGGTCGTCGATCGTTGCGTACTCCTCGCCCCAGTCGATGGAGAAGCCCATGCGGTTGAAAAGGTCTTTGTACGCCTGCTCGTCCTCTTCCGTGACGAAGTGGCAGATGCGGATGAAGTCCTCGCGGGCGATAGGCAGCGGGTCTTTGGCACGCTCCTTGTGCGGGCGGATGGAATCGAGGATGGCGCGGGTCTTGTTGATGTTCTGGGCCGCAGCGAGGTCGGGCTCCACAGGGTGGTCTGGGTCGCACCGGACGTTGAAGTAGTTCTGGACGCGGCGCTCGGTGGGCAGGCCATTGTCGTCCCAGCCCATCGGGTAGACAACATTCCATCCGGTCATGCGCCGATAGCGGGCGATGATGTCCTGGTGTGTGTAGGAGAAGATGTGGCCGGGATGCAGCGAGCCGGATGCGGTGGGCGGCGGAGAGTCGATGACGTAGTTGCGGTCGCGCGGCAGTGAATGGTCGTGCGAGTGGATGCCGAGTTCGTCCCACTTCTGGCGCCAGTGCGCTTCACGCTCCGGAACGTCGAAGCGCTTTGGAAGGTCGCTGAACTCTATCGACCTGACCTGCTCTTTGCTGATCGTCATTTTTTCTCTCTTCCGGTGCCGTCGTTAGTGATTTCTGCGGCAAACAAAAACCCGCCCTGCAAAAGGACGGGTTGACCGCGGTACCACCTTTATTGCTTTCCGGGCAGCAGTGCTGCATTTTCGACTGTCATTCTGAACTTGATTCAGAATCTCTCGCTAACCGTTCATCAACGGTCAGATCCCTCCGCGATGGTCGGGATGACAGACGAAGCACCTGCCGGAAAACCTCTCTGCGCCGTAACGTGGCTGACGTTCCTGCTTAATGACCGACTATAAGGCGGCGTTCAGCGAGACCGCTCAGGGGCGACTTCCCGGTTGCGTGGCCAGCGGCTTTCACCATCCGCCGCCTCTCTCAGGCCCGACTGACCGGTACTACTCCCCATCGCTGCGTTTGCGATTTTCGTAGTTCTTGTGCCTGATCGAAGCTACCACGGGTGTGAAATCGGGTCAATCAGGCGTGCGGCGCGGCCTGATGGCGATTTTGGGTTAACGAAGGCAAGATTGGCCGCCCGAGTCTATCCTCGTGGCGGCCAAAACCGACTGCTAGCTGCCAGCCGCTCCGTTACCGGCGGCTACCTCAACTTCCACCTCCGCTTCCTCCTGCACCGCCCTCGCTGCGGGTGGTTCACTGGCACGCCCTAGTACGAGTTCCGGGATCCAGGTCAGCCCTGGTGGAGCCGGAATCCGGACCTCTCGCTCCTCCGGCAGCCAGGCCGTCAGGCCAAACTCATTGCCGAGCCAAAGCGAGTTGTTCGTGCTCCAAGAGCGCCGAATCGGATAGTGGCCGTAAAGCGTCACTTCGACAGCGTCAAACCTGTATGCGTCATCGGACTTGTGGCCGGGCTGGCCCTGCTTCCGGATGTACACGCTATTGACCTTGTCGAGGTCGATGCTGAAAGCCTTCGGGGCATTCGCACTTAAGCCGGTGGACATGTCAGGCGGAACCGCACCATCTAACAACGTGCCGTCCCAGACTTCACCGAGCCAGTAGCGAATGGTGTCGCCCTCCTCGAAGTCGTCTATCCGCGCGTTGGCGAGCGGAAATTCCCTTCCTCCGCCTGTGCCCTGCACACCGATGTAAATGTGCTGGTCAGTGCCCGCTCCTGGTATGGCGCTGGTGCTCAGTTCAACCAGCATTCCTCTTAACTGCGACACAACTTCCTCCTCCACAGGTGAATACCTGTATTCGTCATGTTATTTCGAACAAGCTGGCGAATTCGCACTTTCGCAGTATGCAATCGGTGATAGCGCGCGTCAAATCACGAATTTGCATTATTTATCGTAGTGTGGTATGGCGGCTATTTGAACGGCGCGAAACGCGCCTAAACGGAGAGCAGGAGTCGGCCACAACTGCAGACCTGCGTGTGTCAGCGGTGGGAGCTCAGGAAGCCATGTCCACCGGCTAACCGGAGTACTCGGACCCAGCAGCCAGCGATGCTTTCACCGTGTCGCGCAGCTTCTGCTCGGTCTCGTCATCGAGCGTCGAGACCTTGATGTGGCGCAGCCGCTTGCCTGTGCCTTCGATCAGGCCCGTGCGGGTCATCGAACTGTGCGCCGTTGTAGAAGCCGAGGTGCACGTAATCGGTCTGGTCGGCGATGTAGGCGAACATCTGGTCGCCCGCGGAGTAGGTGGGCTGGCTCCACTTCAATGCCACATTGAAGCCAGGTTCGGTCTCCATCAGCAGCGAGTGGAGCTGGATCAGCAGGTCACGGTGCTCAGGCCTGACGCCATTGAGCCACTTCGCAACAACGTTAGTGAGCTGATCACTCATTGAATCGCCTTCAGCCGGCCATGCTTACCGGTGCGTTGCGCCGTTGGTGGCGCCATTTCCAGCAGTGGCACGCTCGTGAGGGGATGGCTGCTCCGCCTTCCACTTGCGGTACAGGGCGAACGTCTCATCGTCCGGCGGGTAGTACTTGCCTGGCGAAAGGTTCTCTTCGTCCAGCCTGCGCCTGATCCACTCCTCGAGGTCGTCATACTCGATCGCCTTCTGGGCGATTTCGGCCGCTACCTTGAGCGGGATCACAACTACACCGTCGTCATCCGCAACGATGTAGTCGCCGGGCCGGATCAGGATGCCGTCCACGGTCACGGAGTCGTTCGTCGAGTAAGGCGTTCCGACGCGGGTGCCGAGGTTCGACGTCTTGTCGTAACCCCAGATGCCGACTCCGTAATCCTTGACAGTGTGCATGTCACGGATACCGCCGTCCGTGATGAGGCCTTCGACGCCGCGCTGCTTCAAACGCAGGAACTTGATGTCGCCGCCGATCGACAGCAGCTTGTTGCGCATCGCCTCCATCACAATCACGTCACCGGGACCGGCGATCTCGAACGCGGCATACTCCGGCGACTCCTCACCAGCAGGCTTTTCGACATCGGCGTCGGGCCGGGCGGGAACGAAACGCACTGTGACGGCGCGGCCGACCAGCCGCAGACCGGGGTTCATGGTCTTGAGGTTTGGCATGTAAGTGTAGCGGGCGTCGTAGCCGTTGCGCGCCAGCACATCAACCACGGCCGTTGTGTTCACCTTCGAGAGCGCAAGCCGTGTCGCCTCGTCAAGCACATGGTCCGGAGTCTGCTGGATGATCGCCAATGGTGGTTCCCCTTGCTGCTGGTTGCGGACGCGATATCGCGTTCGATGTTTGCTGACGCTTTGCGATGGCCGGGTTTCGGATTCTACCGCGGCCTGGAGAGATGTGAAGGGGCGGGGGTCGTGGGCGCTGTCATCCCGACCGAAGCGGAGGGATCTGACGAGGCTCTGGTTGAAGGTTTTCGTTTCTGGAGTATGCGATCGAAACGCGTGTTGGGAGCGAGTCAGGATGACAGCCGCTGGTCGTCGCCGGATTGGCTAGTCATTCGATGTGAGACCGGTCAGATCCCTCCGCGTTGGTCGGGATGACAGAAAAGGAAGCCCTAACCCGCGCCCGCTTGCGGTGGAGGGGATAAGGCGCAGCCCTACACTGCGCCCTGCTCAGCGAAGCGCTGGATGATCAGGGCTGCCTGCTTTGCGCCGAGAAGAAAGTCTTCGATGGTGATGTTTTCGTTGGGGGCGTGGATGTTGTGGGCCGGGTGGTCGATGCCTGAAGTGGCGATGGGCATGCCGATGTCGTGGCCAAAGTCGTACATGGGGCCGGTGCCTGCCATGTTGGGCGTGATCACCGGCTTGCGGCCATAGATCTCTTCAGCGGTCTCGGCGACCAGCTTCACAAACGGCGCATCCATGGCGGTGCGATACGGGTTCACTCCGCCGATCAGCGTCGCCTCGATGTCTGAGTAGCCGTGGCGGTCGAGGTGCTTGCGCAGCTTCTCGAAAATGTCCTGCGGCCGCATCTCTGGCACGAGGCGGAAGTCAAGCTTCGCGCTCGCCGCGGCGGGGAGCACGGTCTTGAAGCCTTCACCCTGGTAGCCGGACGTCAGGCCGGCGACGTTCGCAGTCGGCGTCAGGTATAGCTTGCGGCGAAGCGCCTCGCCCTCGACCTCATTCACGAAGTCGCTCACGCCGTAAATCTTGCGTAGCTCTTCTGTCTCGTCCGGCAGCGCCGAGATCGCAGCCTCTTCCGACTCGCTAAGCGGCGCGATGTCGTTGTAGAACCCTTCGATCTGGACGCGGTCGTCGTCACCCTTGATCGTCTTCAGAGCATCCAGCAGGCGCCATGCCGCCGACGGCAGAACGGTGGCGAGCGAAGAGTGGGCGTCGACGGAGAGGCGGCTGATGCTGAGTTCTACGGTGAGCACGCCCTTGAGGCCGAGGTACATGAAGGGGTCGTTGCCGGCGTTGCGGCCTCCGCCTTCCCAGATGCAGGCGTCTGCGGAAAAGTCCTGGCCGCGCTGAGCGACGAGGGCTGGCAGGTTGATGGAGCCCGACTCTTCTTCACCTTCGGCGAAGAACTTCAGGTTGCACGGCAGGCCGCCGCGGACCTCGTTGAAGGCCCTGATGGCGGCGATGCGGGCAATGATGTTGCCCTTGTCGTCGGACATACCTCTGCCGTAGAGGCGGTCGCCGCGGCGCTCGGGCTTGAACGGGTCCGATTCCCACAGCTCGATCGGGTCGGTGGGCTGCACGTCGTAGTGCGTGTAGAAGAGCAGCGTGCGGTCCGTCCGCTCGCCTGCTGCAGTGCCGTAGACGGATGGCAGGCCGTCGTTCGGCACCGGCACGATCTCCGTTTCGAGGTCTACCGATTCGAAGATCTCTTTGACGAGGCCCGGAGCCTTGTCGAAGCCGAGTCCCTGCGCAGAGATGGACGGCTGACTGACGAGACGGAAGAGCGTCTCAATGTGCTCGTCAACGTGGTCTTCGATGTGCTGGTAGATGTCTTGCATAGTGGTTTCTGTTTAGGGCTTCCTAGGGTCTTCCCCTCCCAGCTTGGGAGGGGGTGAAGGGGGTGGGTCGGTCGTCTCCTAGCTACAACCGGTCTTCCCTGTCGCGAATAACCCTCCCTCTAACTCCCTCCCATATTGGGAGGAAGGATAGAAGACCCTCTCCCGCAAGCGGGAGAGGGATACACCTGCCCTAATCCAGGAAGTCTGCGTCCTCTTCCTTCAGGTACTTCTTCGTCTCTTCGTTCAGCGTGATGCCCAGGCCCGGCCTGTCCCACAGGTCCATGTCGATGAAGCCGTCCTTCACGTTTTCTGCCTCGGACGGCATGCCATCGAGGATGTCGTACCACCACGGCGCCTCGGCGTTCGGCAGCTCGAACGCGATGTAGTTCTGCGGCATGGTTGCCGAGACGTGAGTCAGCGCAGCCACGCCGATAAGACCGTCCAGCGTGCCGTGTGGAGCCATGTCGATGCCGTGGAGATCTGCGTATTCGGCGATCCACTTCAGCTCTGCGATTCCGCCAACATCCAGCGGGTCAGGGCCGATCACATCTACAGCTCGTGTCTCGATCAGCTCCATGAAGTTCTGGCGCAGGTAGATCTGCTCGCCGGTGTGGATCGGCGTGGTCGTGTTGATCGAGACGTCCCGGTAGAGAGATGCGGTGACGTGCGGCGTGTAGTCGCCGGTGATCATGTCCTCCATCCACATCAGGTTCAGGTGCTCGAGCGACTGCGCCAGCTTTAGGGCGTCCTGCGGGATGACACCGGGGCCGACATCGAGCGCGAGACCGACCTCGTCTCCGAGCACCTCTTTCATCGCCTCGACACACTCAATCGTGTGCTTGAGGCCCTTTTCGGTCATGCGGCCGCGTTTCGGGAAGCGAGGGTTGTCTTCGACGTCGCCGTAGTAGTAATTGGGCACTTCGCTCGCCATTGCGCCGTGGAATGCGATGCCCTGCTTGATGATGGAGAAGTTCTGGGGCAGGTCCTTCATCCACTTCATGTTCGCCGCCATGTCTTCCGGCGAGTAGCTGGTCATCTTCTTCCTGTAGTTGCCGTTGTAGACCCTGACCTTGTCCCGCACCTTGCCGCCGAGCAAGCGGTAGATCGGCTGGCCTGCCGCCTTTCCGGCGATGTCCCACAGCGCCACTTCGATTGCGCTGACGGCGGTGCCCCACGGCTTGAACGCGCCCATGCGGCGGATTCGACGCATCGTCCGTTCGACGTCACGAGGGTCTGCGCCAAGGATGAGGTCTTTGTAGAAGAGGACGTGCGGCTTGAGGTAAGGCTTGGAGGCCTCACCACAGCCGATGCCGTCGATGCCTTCGTCGGTGGTGATGCGGACGACGGGGTGGTTGCCGATGACTGCGCATTTGAGGTCGGTGATCTTCATTCTTTTGTCTCTGGGTCTTTCTTGGTCCGGGTTGAGGCTGGTGGGAGGTGGATCGCGACTTCGCTGGTTGATGTTGGTCGCGGGGCGGATTATTTCACCTTCCTGGCGCGTTTGGGGGAGGAAGTTGCGTAGGTTGGCGGTCAACCTGAGCTTGTCGAAGGGTGGCTACCAATCCCCTCTCCCTGGGAGGGAGAGGGGATAAGACAGGCCGACATCGAACGGGCAGACGGCATCGGGAGAGGGGAACAGGTCGCCCCCATCAGCGTGTAGGCTTTGGCGCAGATTGCCGGCACAGCACATCCGGGACCAACAATGAACAGATTCGACTCGCTAACTCTCGATCAACTTGCAGCCGACCCGTATGCGGCACTTGGGGTGCGCAGGTTCATCAATGCCACCTGCCACCACACCATGTACGGCGGGACCCTCCTGCCGGAGGTTTCCCTGCAGGCGATGCAGGCGGCCGCTGACTCAGCCGTCGACATGCTTGAGCTTCAGAAGGCTGCCGGGGGAGTGATAAGTCGCTACACCCACGCCGAAGACGGTTTCATCGTCTCAGGATGTGCGGCAGCAATGATGGTCGGGACGGCGGCGATTCTGACCGGGACCGACCCGGCGAAGATGGAGCAGTTGCCGGACACGACCGGGATGAAGAGCCTCTGCGTCGCAAAGCGGTTCGCACGGCGTGTTTCACCCGCCGGCGATGATTACGTGGACCACGGCTATGCGATGGCAGTGAGGACCGCCGGTGTGAGGTTCATCGAGGTGGGTGACACGGCTGTCGTGACGCCGGAAGAGTACGAGGCGGCATTCGGCAGCGACGACATCGCTATGGTGTACTGGGTCGGCTATGCACCGGCGGGCGACATTCCGCTTGAGCAGGTGATCGAGATTGCGCACGGTCACGGCGTGCCCGTGATGGTGGATGCCTCCAACTCGCTGCCCCCAAAAGAAAACCTGCACCGGTTCATCGACATCGGCGCTGACCTTGTCTGCTTCTCAGGCGGCAAAGGGCTGCAAGGGCCACAGGGAGCGGGGATCCTCGCCGGGCGCGCCGACCTGATCGAGGCGGTTGCGATGCAGTCAGCGCCCAGCCACGGCATCGGTCGTGTTGCCAAGGTGAGCAAGGAGGAGGTAGTTGCGCAGGTGGCGTCGCTGATGTGGTGGGCGGAGCAGGATGAGGAGGACCGCATGACGGAGCATCACCGGCGCACGAGGAAGATGGCCGACCTTGTGCGCGGCCTGCCGGATACTTCTATTGAGATCGTCTTTCCCGACTACAACCAGCGGCCGTACCCGACGGTGCATCTGACTACGCAGAACGGCATGAGCGGCCGTGAGTTGCTGAAAGAGCTACACGACGGCGAGCCTGCGATTGCGGCGATGAGTCACCACAGTGACGCGAATACGATCAGGCTGGATGTGCGGCTGCTAGAGGACGACGAGATTGAGCAGATTGGCGTGCGGCTGCGGGAGATTTTTGCCGGAGGTTGAGAAAGCCATTCTGCACTCCCGTCGAGTTTAGATGGGAGTTGGAGGGTGGATTATTGTCATCCCGACCGAAGCGGAGGGATCTGACGAGTCTCCTGCTTCCAGCTCTCGTTCTTAAAGAAAGCGCCCCTGCCGCTCGCCGGAAACAACTCATGTCGGCATCTTGCTGCCTCCGCTGAATGCCGAACTGTTCGATGTGAAACAGGTCAGATCCCTCCGCTTCGGTCGGGATGACAGGAAGCCTTCACCCTGACCCTCTCCCGCGAGCGGGAGAGAGGACCTCACCACAGTGTCATCGAATCCCGGAACAGGTCGGCCAGTGCGTCTGCGTCTACTGGTCTTGGCGAGATTTTGGTTACCCGATGCTGTGGAAGCGTTCCTTCTACGAGTGAGTCGACGTCATCTTCACCGAAGCCTATGGCAGACAGGCCGTTCGGCATGCCGGTGGCTCGCATCAGGCCGATCACCCTGTCGGCCAGCAGTTCACCTGCGTCCGCCGGGTCAGCGCCTGCCACATTCGCGCCCATCGCCTCGGCCATGCGCATGTGGCGTTCGGGATTGGCCTGCGCTGTCCACCTGAAGACGGCCGGGGCGTTGAGAACCACGGACATGCCGTGCGGGACCAGCGGCTCGTCCTGCGGGTAGCCGTCCGGGCAGAACTCCTTCACCTGCCCTGAGACCGGGTAGGACATGCCATGGCACAGATGCACGCCGGCGTTTCCGAAGCCGACCCCCGCGAACGTTGCGGCAAGCAGCATCTGCTCGCGCGCTTCGGAGTCGGTCGGGTCCGTGACGGCCCGCACCATGTTCTGCGCGACCATTTCCACGGCCCGGAGCGACCACACATCGCTGATTGGGTTTGAACCCTGGTAGGAGGGTCTCGTCAACGGTGAGTCGGCGGCTTCGCGATCGCTGAACGGCAGCGCGGTAAAACTTTCGAGGCCGTGGCAGAGCACGTCGAAGCCCGAGCACGCGGCGACCATCGGCGGCAGCGTTCTGGTGTTGTCGGGGTCGACTATCCCGACAACCGGCCGCAGCGATCGGTCTGCGATGCCGGTCTTCGCTTCCATCTCGACAAGGTCGAAGATGGCGACGCCGGTGGTCTCGCTTCCGGTTCCGGCGGTGGTCGGAACGGCGATCAGCGGCTTGAGCGGGCCCGGCACCGGCTCTCCTCTGCCGATGGGAGCGTTGACGTAGGCGAGGAGGTCGGCCGGGTAGGTTGCGTAGAGGTTTGCGGCCTTCGCTGTGTCGATGCTGGAGCCGCCGCCTACAGCCACGTAGCCGTCGAAATTTCCATCTTTAGCGAAGTCGATTGCCGCCTGGAACGAGGCGTCGGTAGGCTCGGTGCGTGAGCCGTCAAAGAGTGCGACATCGATGCCCGCTGCCTTCAGCGAACTAATGACATTCGCCACCGGTTCCAGCCTGGCGATGCGGGGGTCCGTGACGACCATGACTCGGGTGCAGCCAAAGCGTTTCGCTTCGAAGCCGGTCTCGTGGGTCATGCCGCTGCCGAACTTGATGGACGAGGTGTCCATCGTGAAGCCGGTTTCGAGTCTGGTCACGGTCTACTCCAATCTGCGTGAATGGAGCGATGTTACAGACGGCGCGGTGGCTGCGGTTGCCACGAAACAAAAAGACCGCAGGTCCGATACGACCTGCGGTCTTTCCTTGTCGATTGGGATGTCTCGTCTAGCTGTCTGCTGACACCGGCTCTGGCTTGCTCTCCGAGGAGTCCTCGCTGGTTGAGCCTGCCGGCTTGCGCAGTGCTGGCGGGCGGGGCTTCGAAGATGCGCCGTTTGAGCCGTTCGCAGATGCGGTTGATGCGGTGCTGCCGACTTTGCGACGTGAAGGTGTTCGCCTGATGTTCGGGCGAATCTCCTTCTCCTCTCGCGCAGAGGAGTCTTCCATTGCAGGGTGCGTCACCACCTCGGTAACCTTCACCTCTTTATCAGCGGCCGAAGAAGAGCGGGAAGTGCTCCTGCTCCGAGTGCTGGTGCGAGATGTCGACTTTCGGGTCGTGCGTCTCGTTGTCGACTTCGAAGCTGCCTTGGTGGCTGCTTTGTCCTCGCCGTTAGGCGATGCCGCCTCGTCTGTGACCTCCGGCTTGCGCAGGGCAGCCGAGCGGGCACGCTGCTGGGCCCGGGTCATCCAGAGTCCTGTGAAGAAGGTTTTAGTGAGCTTGATGTGGATATCGGCCACTCGTGCCGCTTCGGAAGAGATGTTCGTGTCGAACGCTGCGACCTCGACCTGCTTGCCGACGTCCTTTGCGGCCTGCAGGGCGGGATAGAAGTCGGCGTCTCCCGAGACGATGATCGCTGTGTCGTAATGGTCCTGGAAGGCCCGCACGACAAGGTCTGTTGCGAGCATTACGTCGACGCCCTTTTCGACCATGGTGGAGCCTCGCTGCTTCCAGATACCGAGCTTCACTTCAAGGTGCGGGGTGTCGTAGAGGGAGGCCAGGAACTTGTCCTGGTCTGTTGCGTTTGAGCGGTCTTCGAACGCTTCCTGCCGGATGTTGTAGTAGTAGACACGGCGCAGGTCGCGGCCGTTTGCGAGCTTCTGGGCGAATTTGTCGAACTGCAGGTCGTGGCGGCCGCATGTCTGGCCGAGGACGTGATAAAGGTTGCTGCCGTCGATAAAGACCATCACGCGTTCGTCCGCCCTGGACGAAGGCCTGGTTGTAGCCTTGGGCATTAATGCCTCCAGATATTCGGTTGTGCTGGACGCACTCCCGGGATGCGGAGCGGGCTGCTTGCCGGACCGCCGTTCATATAGGCGGGGTGCGTCTGGACATTCTGTGGGATTGTCATCAGAAAAATGTGGCGCTTGCTTGCGCCTGTTAACCATTCTACTCCTCTATGAGAAGCCCTGAAGTGGGGCGCGCATCCATGTTGAGTTGAAAATCACGCTGGGGGATGAGGTGGGGGCAATGTTCGACGGGTTGAGGATGGCGGGCTATCGGCCTCTAACCGATCAACCCTACTCCCGCAAGCGGGAGAGGGGAGTTGCGCCCGGTTGACGCGGCTCTCGGTGCACACCATCATGTCGGCAGCGGTCGTCAACCTTAGTCCGTTGATAAAGCCTGAGCCCATCTACGAGGAAAAGATGAACCCTGTTTCCACCTTCGAATCGCCATGCAAGATGCCCAACGGTCTCCAGTGGTTCGGTGATGAGCTCTTTGTCATGGACCAGCTGACGGACGATGTGCTGGTACTGAACGAAGAGGGCAAGGTGCTGCGAACGATCAACACACCGACGGAGAACGGCTCAGGGATCACCGTTGATGAGGACTACATCTGGACGGCATCGAACGGGGGCACCGTTTCACGGCCGTACCGCTCTACCGATACCCATCTCGGCTACATCTACAAGCTCGACAAGAAGACAGGGAAGGCCATCGACCGTTACCGGACGCCGGACGGCGGCGGGATACACGGCATCGAGTGGGACCCGAATTTCGGTGGAAAGGGCCTGATGTGGGTGACGGCGTTCGCTCCGAAGGCGATTCACCTGTGCGACCCGTACGACGACATGAAGATCGTTAGGACGTTTAAGGTCGATCTCGAGAGGCTCCACGGGCTCGCTCGTGACGGTGAAGGTGTCTGGTGCGCCCACACAACCGACAACGTCATCGTGAAGTACGACGTCGAAACAGGCGCTGAGACTGACCGCATCTCGATGGGACCGAACGACCCGTTCGTGCACGGGCTTTCGATCAGGAACGGCGAGCTCTGGTACGCAGACGCCAACTTCGCGGGCAAGCACGGCACTGCGGTGAGGGGCAAGCCGGAGATCGGCAAGCTGGTGGCCTAGCCGCACGCTGTTCCCGCAGAATTTTCTCGGCCCGAACCCTCTTCAAGACGGCCGTTTTTCGGGCGCTCTCCGGACCGCTTCGATTGCCCAAACCTTCCGCACATTTACCTCTCACACAAAGCCAACTCCCGGTGCGTTGAGGTCGGTCGCAGGCTTGCACAACATGGTTCCAGCCTCGTAATGCCCGTAGCTGCCAGGCAACTCAAGGCAGCTTCAAGACAGGACTCGATTTCCAGAGGCGGGGCGCCATGGAGAAAGCTATGAACCTCAAGCGATTCAGTGTGCCGTTTGTTGCGCTTCTGATGCTGGGTGTGTTCGCGCTGGTCGCGTCCGCCGCATCGGGCACCACGAATGGCGACTTCGAAACTGGTGACCTGACTGGCTGGGAGGTTTTCACCACCTCGAACGGCACCGGCAGCTCACCCACCGTCGAGCAGATCGATATCGCAAACATCGGCGTCATGACCAACGCCGTTGTGTTGAGCGTCGGCCAGGTCGTCCCTGAAGACGGCGGCTGTGGATCCGACGCCGACTGCCGGAACGCTGACCTGAGCATCTTCGAGGGTGCAGGCGTCAGGCAGCCGTTCCAGATAGACGCCGGCGGAGAGACGGTCTACGTGTCCGCTAACGTTGCCGTTAAGGCGGCTCCGAATGCCGACGCTCAGACCGGCGGCTTCTTCGAACTTATGATTGACGACACGGTGGTTGACTCGTTCCTGTTCACCGATGTCGCGGCTGGTGCGACGATGGGTGAGACGATCGAGGCGACCGTGCCTCTCCAGGCGGGCGACTACATGTTGTCCGTGCGGGCCACACGCCCCTGGGAGACACTCGGCATGAACTCCGACTCGCCGATGCAGCTCATCGACGAGGTGTTCGTTGTCGAAACGAACGCGCCGCCTCCCACGCCGGAGCCTACGGCTACACCCGAACCGGAGCCCACGGCCACACAGGAGCCAAGGCCGCTCCCAGAGCCTACCTTCACTCCGGTGCCGGCTACGGCCACGCCGGAGCCTGAGCCAGAGCCCACGGTGATCCCAGAGCCTACCGCAACGCCGAAGCCGACCAAGACTCCTGAGCCCACGGTGATCCCCGAGCCGACGGGCACACCGAAGCCGAGTGACGAGCCCGATGACGACGATGGCACTCACGGTGCGCCTTCCGACAAGCCGGGAGATGATGACGCCGACGACGGCAAGAACGATGACGAGTTTGTTCCGCCGGGGTTGAAGAAGCTGCATGACATGTTCTCAGGTTCTGACAACAGGTTTGCAGCGCTGATCGAGATGCTCCTGGAGTGGCTTGCACGCCTCTTCAAGATCAACCTCGGTTAACAGCGGCACATAGCTAATCGCTCAACTGAACCGGTCCGGGCACTGTTGCCCGGGCCGGTTCGCGTTGCGGCGAAATCCAGGATCGGCGCGGCTGACACTGCGCTGCCGCTAAAGCGTTTAAGATTCGGCTCGGTCCGGGGCATCAACAACCATCCATCAGTTGAAAGTTCGCTGCCGTTAGCCGGGCGAAAACGCCAGCTGAAAAGGAAAGCCATGAAAGTCACAGAGATCAAGCAGTACCGCGTGCAGGACCCGAAGGGGCGCGGCGGCTACTACGTCATCAAGGTCAATACCGATGCCGGCATATCCGGACTTGGCGAGGTTGGGATCCGGGGCTGGGGCAATGCCATCCAGAACGCCATCGACCATCTTGGCGAACTGGTGATCGGCTCTGACCCGTGGGAGACGGAGCGGCTGTGGCAGGAGATGTTCCGCTCGGGTTTCTTCCCTGCTGACACCGTCTACTCATGTGCCATCAGCGCAATCGACATCGCTCTCTGGGACATCAAGGGCAAGTCAGTCGAGAAACCGGTCTACAAGCTGCTGGGCGGACCGGTGCGTGAGAAGGTTGTCTGCTACCCGCACATTGGCGGTCCGACCATTGATGCGCTGGTCGATGCGGCGAAGGCTCGGTGGGACGAGGGCTGGAAGTTCGCTCGCTGGCACCAGCCACCAACACACGGCGACCTGACGGAGCCAGGTGTGCTGGACCCTCGTGATGCGATCAAGGTGAGCGCGCAGACGATGGAGGCGGTGCGCACTGCACTGCCTGACATCCAGATCTGCTACGACCTGCACACGCGCATCGACACAACGCATGCGATCGAGATGTGCCGCGAACTGGAGCCGTACAAGCCGTTCTTCATCGAGGACCCGATCAGGTCTGAGAATCCGGGGAGTTACAGGAAGGTCCATGAGAAGACGAACCTGCCGATTGCGGCCGGAGAGCAGTGGGGCTCAAAGTGGGCGTTCCGCGAAGTGATCGAGAACGAGTGGATCGACTACGCCCGGATAGACCTCTGCATCGTTGGCGGGCTCACGGAAGCGTTGAAGATCACGCACTGGGCGGAGACTCACTACATAGACATCGTGCCGCACAACCCTCTTGGCCCGGTCAGCGCCGCGGCTTGCGTTGCGCTCTGCATGGCGTCTTCGAACGTCGGCGTGCAGGAGATGCCTCGGCAGCCGGGGACCTTTGCGACGGACCTGTTCCCACAGCAGATCGAGTGGGCAGACGGTTACTCGTGGTCACCGGACGTGCCGGGACTGGGCGTTGAGCTAGACGAAGAGGTGGCCGAGGCGAACTCGATCACAGACTCGAAGACGTTCGTGCCGAGGATGACTCGTAGCGACGGCGCATTCACGAACTGGTAGGTCACAGCCACAGAGTGTTGCGAAACACCTCGGCGCAACTGAGTTGGTGATCACTCTCCGAAGAATCTTCGTCTGGCGTGCTCGTCAAAGTCGAAGTCCGGGCCTGTGCCACTTATATCCGGAATGGCACCTGGATCAGCCATCTGTGCCGCCTCCGCCCGTCTAGCGCGTGCAAGTTCATCTTCAGTTTCGGCAAAGTAAAGCTCGGCGCTCCAGTTCTCATAGGCTCTGAGACATCCAGCGTATCTCGACCGATTCGCTGCATATTCTGACGACGCGGTGTCCCAGTTGTTCGAAGAGGCCAGCAGTCCTGATAGCACCCGCGCGTCGCGAAACGCTATTCCCATCCCGTGTCCCCAGGTTGGATCGCTGGTCGATGCTGCATCGCCCACGAGCACGAACCCGGGTTTTGCAGGCTCATCAACCCAGTGGGCGGCTCCGGGAAACGTAGCGAGTGGGCCAGACAGGGTTGCGTTAGCCAGCGCCTCGGTGGGCACTCCGCTTGCAAAGCAGCCCGCTATGAAGTCACCAAAGCTTGCGGACCCGGCCATCGACTCGTAACGGTCCCCTCGCCAGCACAGGTAGATACGTGCAGCCGCTCCCGGTCGCGGGAACACGAGCGATAGCGCACCTGAGTCTCGGCTGTGCCATACATACGCGGTACCTTCCTCTAGAGAAGCGCCTGACACTAATGCGCCAGCCACGCGTAAATTGTCGGGATCCTGCGACGAGGTGAATCCTGCGGCAGCCCGGGTCGTCGACGCCCTGCCATCGGCGCCTACTACCAACTTCGCAGAGACCGATCCAGACCCCGACGCGTTCTCGAACTCTATGCCTGGTGTCTTCCCTATTCGGGTTGCGGTGACTCTGGTACCAGCTAGAGTCGCTACACCCGCTTCGGCAGCTCCGGACAGTAACGACTCTTGAACAGATGGATGCGAAAAGGTCAGACCAGGTCTACCCACTTTAGACCGACTCGGCAGATTGCGATGTCCATTTCGTTCAGGAGAGTGGAAGTCGAACCATTCGACTTCAGTGGCTCCAGCCTGGTCAAAGAGCGACCGAATACCAAGAAGGTGAACCTCTTCCGTGCCCCACGGGTGTAGGAACTCACCCCGCACACGATCTCGGTACTTGGATTCTCGTTCAACAAGGAGCACATCCGCACCGGCCCGGGCCATTGAGATCGCGAGAGAAGATCCAGCGAGGCCGGCACCAACGACCACTAAATCGTAATTCGCTTCGGGCTTTGGGGCTGGCGACAGTCGATCTCTCTCCTGCTAGAGATCCGAATACTCATTCGTACAGCCGGAACGTGCCAGACGACTCAGGTCTGTCACGGAGCGGAGATCGTGACTGGACAGTATTGACTAGATGGCCCTGGCCAACCGGATGTCAGACCATTTTGCGATGCCCCGTTAGCCAACGTTTCAATAAAACGGACAAAAAAAGAGCCGGGGACCACGAGTTAGTTCGCGATCCCCGGCTTGAGTTTCTGTCGGTCGGCGTTAGGCTGCCGACTGTTCCTCGTCCCCTGTGGACTCTGAGTACTGAGCAGGCTGCTCGGCCGGCTCTTCGGCCTCGTAGCTCGACTCCTCAGACTCCGGCTCGAACTTAAAGACTGAAACGGCCTGGTTGAGCTCTGTAGCCATGTTGTTAAGCGACTGCGAAGACGCCACAACTTCTTCAACCTGGGCGCTCAGTTGCTCGGTCGAAGCGGAGGACTCTTCGGCCGCAGCGCTGGTCTGCTCGGTGATCGCCGCAACGTTGTTCATGGAGTCCTTGGCGAGGCTGGCGCTGTTCGCCATGCCCTCGGCGGTCTCCGTGTTCTCCGAAGCGATCTTGTTCACCGAGTCGATGTTCGTGACCATCTCCTCCGAAGAGGCGGAGACCTGTTCAGCAGCGGCAGAGATCTGCTCGATCTGCTGAGACACCTCTGAGACAGCGGCGATGATCTCCTCAAGCGCCTTGCCTGACGAGTCGGCAAGCTCTGTGCCCTGGGCGACCTGGTCGGTACCGGCCTCAGTCGCACGGACCGAGTCTTCGACGCCCTTCTGAACGTTGTCGATCAGTCCGGCAATCTCGGTCGTCGCCTGCGTGACACGCTCGGCAAGCTGCCTGACTTCGTCGGCAACAACTGCGAAGCCGCGTCCCTGCTCACCTGCACGTGCAGCTTCGATTGCTGCGTTCAGAGCCAGCAGGTTCGTCTGCGCGGCGATGTCATCGATCACCGAGACGATCTTGCCGATCTCGGTCGACTGGTCACCGAGTTCGGAGACCTGGGTCGAGACCATCTGGACCGCTTCGTTGATCTTCTGCATGCCGTCGACAGTCTGGCGCACAACGGAGAGTCCGTTCTCGGCAGACGTGTTGGCCTTCGCAGCACCGCTCGTTGCGGTCTGGGCGTTCTCGGCTACGCCGTCGATCGCACGGGCGACCTGCTGGACGATGTCCTGCGCCGACTCAACACCCTGTGACTGGCGGCTTGAGCCGTCCTTCACGCGGGCCACGGCGTCATTGAGTTCGTCCACCTGGCGGACCGCATCCTGTACGGATTCGGCCTGCTTCTGGGCGCCTGTCGCCAGCTGCTGGGCTGTCGAGGCGATTCCCTGTGTCGCCTGTCCTGACTGCTCGGCAGCATCGGACATCTGCGTGCTTGCGTTCGACAGGTCGCCGGCTGTGTTGCGGACGTCGCTTATGACAACCCGCAGGTCGTCGACGACCTTGTTGTAGGCGCCCACAGACTCGTCGATGCGGTCTGAGATCTCGTTGAATGCCTCACCGATCTGGCCAATCTCGTCACTGGACTTCACGTCGACCTTGTTCAGGTTGATGTCCAGCTTCTTGGTCATGTCTGCGGCGGCGAGCGCGGTCAGCGACTCGGTCATCGCAGGCAGGGCGACCGAGCTGAGGTCCTGCGCCGTTCCCTTCACCGCGATCAGCGGCTGCACGATGTAGCGGCGGACGAACCAGATCATTGCGAACAGCACAAGAACGCTGACGACGATCAGAACGATCTCGAGCGTCTTGAGCGATGAAACGACACCGCTGGCGTCCTCTTCGATGAGCGTCACTGCCCTGTTCGACTCAGCGAAGACCTCAGGCGCCAGCCTGCCGAGCTCTGCAACTGCGAGGGCTGCATTAGCATCCCCGCTAAGCACAACCTGTAGCTCCGACCGGAAGCTGTTCCAGCGCTGGTCAACCACATCCAGCGCGGCGATCACCTGCTGGTCCTGCGTTCCGTTCAGACCCAGGGAAGCGTCCCCACTCCTGAGTCCGGCCTGGGCGGCAGCAAACTGGTTGATCGTCGTGTTCAGCTCAGCCGCGAGGCTGTCGCGCATCTCCCCCGTCGCAGAGCTGTAGTCGTTGGCGAGGAAAGCGAGCTTGTATGCACGCATTCGCTGGGCGCCGGCAGCATCGACGGCTGCACCGGGAGCGCCTGCGTTAACGTGAGCGCCGACCGATGCCGCGGCGGCGGCGAACAGGTTTGCAACGTCTCCGTTAACGTCGAGCAGGGCCTCCCGAGCCAACGTCGAAGAGTCGAGGACCGTCTGTAGCTCGGCCTCGTAAGACTCCCAGAGTCCGTTAACGACATCGACCTGGGCGATGATCCCCTGGTTGCTCGTCCCAGTGAGACTGAAATTGTCATCACCGTTGACGAGACCGGCCTGGACGGCTTCGAACTGAGCCATCGTGGCTTCCAGCTCTTCAACCGCGGCGGCCCGTGCCGCGCCAAGCTCTCTTTCAACGGTTCCGGCAAGAGTCGCCATCTTGAACAGGCGCATCCTCTGGGCACCGGACTGGTTGATGGCCGGAGCCGAGCCATCAAGACTGCTGAACGTACTGAAGTTCAGAATGACTGTGATCGCCAGCAAGGCGAACATCACTAGCAATATCAGGGTTATCTTGCCCTGAATCGAACCTGTTATTAGCCTCTGATTTATAGCCACCACGACCTCCGCGATCACAACCTCCGCGATCGAACTGTGTTTTTGGTGTACAGGAGGGTTATTCCCCCGCCTGCTAAAGCTGCTGACCACCACTCACTCATCATCAGTCCGAAAGAACGAGATCACCCGCGAGTCCTGGTCTCTGAAAACTAAAAATGTTCCGGTGGTGACAGAGTAGTAACCGGAATTTGCCCACACCCTGATAGGTGACATCCACGGTGCCTCGGAAAGGCGACACTGGGTGGTAGCCGAGAGTCGGTTACCCGGCTGAAACGATAGGTCAGATAGCTTCCGGTAACCTTTTCCTCGCCACGGTTACCTTGAGCCGCTCAGACCGGTTGACCGAGCTGTCACCAGAGCACCCTCCGGAAACGAACCGGGTGGGTGCGAAATGAGCCAATTACGAGGCGAACGGTCAACGCGCAGACGGATTCTGCGCAATAATCTCTAGCCGGTTCGCGGACTGCCGTGGGCTCGGAACACTTGCTAAGCCACATAGCCGGACAGCACATGAGCGAAATGCCTGTTATCGACAGCCACCACCACTTCTGGGACCTTTCGAAGTTCGACTATTCATGGATGGGCGAGGGAAGCCCGCTTGCGGTCAACTACGGTCCGGACGAGTTAAGGCCGCTGATCAAGGCGGCGGGTGTCGACTACACCGTGATCGTGCAGGCTGCTCAGGACGTCGATGAGGCGCGCTGGCTGCTGGAGATTGCCGAACAGAACGATTTTGTCGCGGGCGTCGTCGGATGGGTCGACCTGACAGACCCGAACGTCGGCGAGACCCTGGACGAGTTGCAGCAGAGCGAGTACTTCAAGGGCGTGCGGCACGTCTGGGAGGGCGAGGACGACCCTTCATGGCTGTACACCTCGGGCGCGCTCAACGGCCTGAAGGAGATCGAGAGCCGCGGGCTCTGTTACGACTTCCTGGTGAAGCCGCCGAACCTGCCTTACGTTCCGCAGATCATGAAAGAGGTGCCGCGGCTGAGGGCGGTGATTGACCACATCGCCAAGCCGCTGATCAAGGATGGCGCCATGGAGCCTTGGCTTTCGGACATACGAAAGATCGCGACCATCAACGGCGTGCGCTGCAAGGTGTCGGGAATGGTGACTGAGGCCGACCACGAGAACTGGACAGCCGATGATCTGCGTCCGTACGTCCATCACATACTCGGCATGTTTGGCTACGACCGGCTGATGTTCGGCTCCGACTGGCCTGTCTCGACGCTGGCTGCGCCGTACGAGAAGGTCGCCGGGACGGCGCGTGAGCTGCTTGCGTCGCTGCGGCCGAGAGAGAAGGACGCCGTATTCGGCGGCGTTGCGAAGGCGTTCTACAGGCTGGACGTTTAGTTTCGCCTTTTCGCCTAAGTGTGGTCTTCCGGAGGCTTGGCCTCGACGAACAGGTGATCCGCGTGCGGGATGATCTCTCGCACCGAAGCCTCAACCTCCTGCACCACCTGCTCCACTGCGTCCGTTGTCATGTCGTCCTGAAGGTGGACCTCGATGCCGATCAGAACTTCCTCAGGTCCGAGATGCATCGTCTGCAGGTCGATCACGTCATGCACGCTCGGGTGCGACTCGATCGCGTTCAGCAGCATTCTGCGTATCCTCGGATGGACAGATTCGCCCAGCAGCAGGCTGCGCGATTCGTAGCCGAGAACCAGCGCCACAGTGGCGAGCACAATGCCGATCAGGATCGCGGCGAGGCCATCGAAGAACGGCGACTCGAACACCTGGGCGAGGATCAGGCCGCCGGCTGCGAGGCCGATTCCAAGTAGCGCCGCAGAGTCTTCGAGGACGACGATGAAGCTTGTCGGGTCTTTCGTCTGCCTGACTGCCGACCAGAGTCCGCGCCGCCTCAGTTCAGGCCACACCGCTTTCAGCGCGAGGTAGAGCGCGACGATCTCGATGATCGCGGCCGCTCCAAGCACGTAGAAGTTGAAGTTCGAGTGCGAGACTTCATGATCGCCGGTCAGCGCCTGGAAACCCTGGTATACGGAGAAGGTTGCTCCGACGGTGAACATCGAGACAGCCGCCAGGAATGTCCAGAAGTAGCGGTCTTTGCCGTAGCCGAACGGGTGGGAGCGGTCGGGCGGGCGCGCTGCGAGGCGAAGGCCGATGAGCAGGATGAAGTGGTTGCCTGAGTCGGCGAACGAGTGCGCGGCCTCGGCGAACATGCCACTGCTGCCCGACTGAAATCCCCCGACCAGCTTGAGTATCGCGATGATGAAGTTGCCGATCAGCGCGGCGTAGATCGCGATCTTTACTTCGCTATGGCCAGAGGCGAGGGGCGATTCTGTTTCGTTTTCGGTAGCAGTCGCTGCCATGTGCGGGATTGTTACTCACCCCTGCCGAGAACGCCAGCCCGGGTGCAATCAGTTGCAGCGAGCCGACCTTGGCGCCATTTCGATGAGTTTCGCAAGCAGCGACTTGTCCCTGACCAGTTTCCAGAGGTGGTCTTCGTCTCCATCGGGCTCATGCCAGACCGTCTGCGGGAACCTGTCGACGGAGCTGAGGGCGACCACAGTCTGCGAAGGCGTGTGCGCTATGAGTACCGGACCGGCCAGCGTGACGCCTGTTGTGCTGCAGGCTTCGAAACGGGCGATTGTCTGGTCGTCGATGCGGTAGCGGTCGGTCTCCGGCAGGTGGGCGAAAGAGTCGCCGGTGTAGCCCAGGAACTCGGCCGGACACCTGTTCTCGAAGTCCGAGTAATCGAGGATCCGTTTCATCAGTTCAGGGTCGTTCAGCACAGCTTCGACAGCGGCTCGCCCTTCATCCGACTGGAATCGTTGATAGGTGAAACCATCCGCGTTCTCGGCGAAGAACTCGGAACCACCCAGCCAGCTCTGGCCTGCCTTTGAGCCGTCAGGCATGTAGTTGATCGTGATGTTGAATGCTCGGTCCAGAATGGAGTACCGCCAGCCGCATTGCGAGAACCCAACCACCACATCGTTGTCCAGCTCGAGCTTGTCGTACCACGGCGTCTCGTAGAGGTAGAACGGAATGTGCTGGTTCGGGTCGTCCGGAGCGAATGTAGCAATAGGCCGGGGAACTAGCGTTGGAGGTGCGGGTATAACAACCGGTGGCGTTGGAGTAGGCAGTCCGTCTATGCGAACCACGGCCGTTGGTGTCGGCAACAGACGAGGATCGGTCCCGCCGTTGTACGGGACGTAGTCCTGTGGCACCTCGATCACCAGGGGTTCGTCGAAGTAGACGAAATCGATTGAGAACTCCAACACCCCTTCCTCGACAAGCTCCACCGGTCCGGACATGTCTAGACTGAACTCTTGAACGGGGTTCTCGAACCTCATGACGCGTTCATCCCGGAGCACCAGGAATGTCTCTGCATCGACGACCAGCACAACCCGTGTCTCCAGTTCCTGTTCTCCCTCTTCGGGTTGTGTGAAGTCTGGTTGAAGGTGAACTCCGCTGATGCGGTAGGCGACCGTCCCGTTGAAGTCGATCACCTCGGCAGGCTCATCGGGGATGACTCCGTCCAGGAAGATGAGACGGTTGTCCTCGGCCGGACCAATTTCCGAACCTGCCTGATCCGTGAACCTGCGGGTCCGTGCTTCACGCCACGGCTCACCCGGCGTAAGTCCCGAGAGGGTGAAGACCCGATCTCCGATGAAGAGGTTCTGCGTCTCAACGATGGTCCCCAATCGCTCGTGCCTGGTCACCTGCCTGCTTCGGTCAGGTGCTGCCCATTCGAACGTAACGGAGGCAGATTCCGGCTCATCGATGCTGTCCGGCTCGTACGAGAGATAGCCGCCCTCTGCCCGGTATGAGACGACATCGTCGAAGACTTCGACGGCATTATCGAAGATCTGCTGCGCTGTCAGTTGGGGAGTAGAGCCGGGAGACGGAATAGGAAAGGCGCGGTCCGGGTCTGATGTCGTGGAGTCGTCGGAGCCGCATGCGGTCGCGATGAGGCCGAGCAGAAGCAGGCTGATGAGAGCCATCAGCGGGCGCGCGAAGCTTCGTGAAGGAAAGGATCGGCCTGTCATCGTCCACATCCCGTCTGCTCACGCCGGTACTGGCGTGGTGGTTGCGTCTGGGCCCCTGCATAGATGCTATCGCAGGGAAGGTCTGCGAAGCGTTACCGGAGAGCGTCGGAGCGTGTTTTCGTCCTTTGCAAGCAAGCAGCGACCTCGATCGACGCCAAACACGCATATCCGATTTGTCAGTAAGTCGGTTTTCCCACTGGTTGTCGGCGAGAATTGGTTCTAAAAACAAATCAGCAGATGGTTAACTGATGGATATTTCCCTCAGCTCGACTTCAGTTGACAATTCTTGCGGGTCTGAAACGTGAAACAGGTGTCAGAGACAGGTGAAGTGCCGGTGCGAGGAGACTGAAAATGGGTTTCAACAGTGGTGAGATTTACTTTATCCGAGAGAAGGACCTGGAAACGGGAGGCCTGACGCCGTTAGTGAAGATCGGACTGGTCAGGGACCACGAATATAGAAGCTCCTACGCAAGGCTCCTGGAACATCAGACCGGGAATCCACGTCCACTGGTTCTCTCGGACGAGTTCATTGTTCAGACCGATTCGGTTGACCTGGTCGAAACGCAATTGCACCGCCGTCTGTCTCCGACAAGGGTCTCGGGTGAGTGGTTTAGGTTCGAACGCGATGATGAGCTACAGCACGCCATTGCACAGGCCCATGAGCTCGCGGAAGAGATGAACAAACTTCGCCCGCTGTTCGACGAAGCAGAGCGACTGGAGTCAGAGCCGGACGATGGCTCTTCGCAAGTCCCGGCTCAGGCCGCTTTAGATGCGGCGAAAAGCCTTCTAATCGCCAAATGGAAACTGGAAGAGTGCGACGAACTGCAGTATTCGATTCACGAGGATCTGAGTGAAGCGATCGAAATCGGAGAAGACGTGAAGGGTGCAGCTCGAAGTGTCTCCCGAACGTACAGGCCAAAATTTGAAACCAAGAGATTCAAGGACGAGCATCCCGACCTGTACGACGCGTTTCGGGTTTCAACGCCATATTGGTACCAACGCTTCACAATAAAATCGTCATTTCGCGAATCGATAGACCCATATGAGGACGAGTCCACGCGAGAGTTTATCGATGAGATCGAACAGATTTCAGCGAAGATGCATGAGGTCACATCTCCCGATCAGGCATACCTTCTCAATGAGCAGCAGCTGCAAATAACGGCACTTGAAGCGGTAGCGGACTGGGAGTTGGCAGTCTCAGAGGCGCGACTGAAAGTTGAGTGCGGTACCAGCCTTGAGCTCGAAGGCATATGCAAATGGCAGCGCGAGGAGAAGCAGCGCCACACCTTCGACGAAGTAGCGTTCGTGGAAGAGCATCCCGATCTATTTCAGGAGTTCCTATCCAAGCCAGCCACCAAATCGTACGTAAGAGTGAAGAAGACCAAAATCTGAGCTCGAGCCCCCGCGTTTCATAGTTAGAGCCAGCCGAGCCGAATCTTGTTCAACCATTCGTCTGGCTTCCGGCTTTCAGCGTGCCTGATACTCGGCGCCTGATACAAGCCTGCAGCACCAGACCTAATGGTGATCTGAGTGCTTGTAGTGCGCTGCGAGGATGTCCTCGCCCCAGTCGTTGTTGTAGTCGCGCAGCACTGAGTGGATGTGGTTGGCGCCGTTCTGCGTGTTGTCGTACTCCACCAGGAAGCTCGGGGCCTTGATCGCGTAGTAGTGGCCCTCGCCCGGCTCCACCGGCCCTGCCCAGGCGAACGTCCAGCCGTCCATGCCGATCGACTCCACATGTCGCCAGTAGTTGGCCGCAAGGTCGTCCGCGCCCCGGTTCACGTAGTGGCGGACCAGCTTCACGAGCGATTCGCGTTGTGTATCTGAAAGTGCGCCGAAGGCGATGCCTGCCGGGGTGGAGTTCGGGTCTGCGACCCGGTAGTTCTTGGTCAGGATGTCGGCGGGAGCGACGGGGTCGACGATCGCTATCTTCTGCTGATCGTCGGAGAGTGAGCGGACCAGTGACCGCGCCCAGTCTTCCTCCTCGGCGAGAGTTCGGAGACCCTCGTGCGGGCCGTGCTTGACGGTCGCGGGGTTTGAGCCGAAGAAGAGCGGGTTGTAGGCGACGAGCTCGCCGTTGACGATTGATGTCGCCAGGCCGATGTGATGGCCGCCCGCCCGGAAGCCCCAGGGCTCGCTGCCGCCCGGCGTGCCGAAGACGCTGAACCAGTACCTCTCTTCAGATCGTTCCCACTGCGACACGTTGTTTGTCATCGCCTCGTACTCACCGAGGATCGGCTCGAGGTCGATGATCTGGCGTGCCATCTTCTGCGCGCTTTCGCTGTATGCCGTGTCCATCATGGCCATGGCAGCGTCCCGCTGTTGCTGCGACATCTCTCGCAGCAGCAGGCCGTTGCGCTCGATAGGCGTGTAGGCCCATTCGTAGCGTTCATCGCCCTCGAACGGGAAGGTCGCCTTTGCGCGCTGCGAGTCGTCGAGCGTGTTGAGGAATGCGCTGGCCGCTGCGGTCATGCGCTTGACGGCGTCAGGAGCGGAGGAAGGAGCGGGTGGGATGGTTTCTCGTGCAGATGTCATGGGAGGCTCCGGAAGGGTATGGAGGCGTAAGGCAGATACGTGCCGCCGATTCTAAACCGGGAAGGCGGACCGTGTCGGGCGAGGTGTGAGGATTGGGGCTGTCATTCTGTCCCTGCCCTGAGCAATGCCGAATGGGTTGATTCAGAATCTCTCGGCAGATCGTGCATCAATGGTCAGGTCCCTGCGACCCGCAAGCGGGTGCCCCGCGGTCGGGATGACAAACAGGAAGCCCTCACCCTAACCTTCTCCCGCATCGGGAGAGGGGATGGAAAACCCGCCATCCTGAGCCTGTCGAAGGGTGGTGAGCTATCGGCCTCTGGCCGATCGCCCCTCACCCTGACCCTCTCCCGCAAGCGGGAGAGGGGATAAAGCAGTGCCCTAACCCGTCACAGCGCCCTTTGCGGCTGGTTGGACGAGCTTGATGTACTTGGAGAGGGTGCCTCGGTCGTAGGGGGGTGGCTTGGGCTGCCACTTTGCCATGCGGGCCTTCAGCTCATCGTCCGAGATGCGGACGTTCAGCTCGAACTTGTCCAGGTCGATCTCTACGACATCGCCGCTTTCGACAGCACCGATCGGTCCGCCGACGGCGGCTTCGGGGCCAACATGGCCAATCATCGAGCCGTGCGATGCGCCTGAGAAGCGACCGTCCGTGATGAGGTAGACCTTCTCACCGAGACCCTGCCCTACCAGAGCTGCGGTAACAGACAGCATCTCCCGCATGCCGGGGCCGCCCTTTGGGCCTTCGTAGCGGATGATGATGACGTCGCCCTCTTCGATCTCTCGCCTCACCAGCGCCTCCATCACCTGTTCTTCCTGGTCGAACACCTTCGCCTTGCCGGAGAACATGTGGCCGAACTGGTGGCCTGCGACCTTCAGCACGCAGCCGTCAGGGGCAAGGTTGCCGTGCAGCACGACGAGTCCACCCGTCTTCGAGAGCGGCTCTTCGACCGTCGACACGATCGTGCGATCAGAATCATCGACATCGATCTCGGCGAGGTTGTCTGCAACGGTCTTGCCAGTGACTGTCAGGCAGTCGCCATGCAGCAGTCCGGCTGCCAGAAGGCGCTTCATAACAAGAGGAACGCCGCCTACGCGGTCGAGGTCGAACATCACGTGCTTGCCGCCCGGCTTCATGTCGGCGAGCAGCGGCGTGCGCATCGAGATCTCGTGGATGTCTTCGAGCGTGAGCTCGACTCCGGCCTCATGAGCGATGGCCGGCAGGTGCAGCGTCGTGTTGGTCGAGCCGCCCATAGCAACAACGAGCGTCACGGCGTTCTCAAACGCCTTGCGAGTTAGGATGTCGCTCGGCCTGATGTTCTTGCGCAGCAGGTTCATCACGGCATCGCCCGCTGCGCGGGACGAAGCCAGCTTGCGCTGATCGACGTTCGGCTCCGATGCACTGCCCGGCAGCGAGAGCCCGAGCGCTTCGCCGATGGATGACATGGTGTTGGCGGTGAACATGCCGCCACACGCGCCCGGTCCGGGGCAGGCGTGCGTCTCGATGTTTCGAAGCTCTTCGTCGTCGATTTCGCCGGACTGCCTGCGGCCGACCGCTTCGAAGACCGACTGGATCTGCAATGTCTCGCCTCGATATGAGCCTGGGAGGATGGAGCCGCCGTAGACAAAGACGCCCGGGATGTTGAGTCTTGCGATCGCCATCATGGCGCCTGGGAGCGACTTGTCACACCCGGCGACTGCGACAACGCCGTCGTAGCGCTCGGCAAAACAGACCGTCTCGATCGAGTCGGCGATGATCTCGCGGGAGACGAGCGAGCCCTTCATGCCTTCGGTGCCCATCGAGATAGCGTCGGAGACGGTGATGGTGCCGAACTCGAATGGTGTGCCCTGTGCTGCCTTGACGCCGTACTTGATCTGTTCGACAAGCGGCTTGATGCCGGCGTTACACGGCGTGACTTCGTTGTGGGTGGACGCGACGCCAACGAACGGGGCGTTGATGTCGTCGTCGTTGAGACCCATCGCCCGCATCATCGAGCGGTGCGGCGCCCGCACGACGCCTTCTGTGGTCTCCCATGATCGCCACTTGCCTGGCGCTCGCTTTTCGGCTCTTCGTGCTGCGAGTTTCTCGGACGGGTCCTTCGTTGTTGTCATGTTTGCTTTGCCAGTGCTGGTGTGGGGCCGTTGTCGATGGGTGCTACGTTCTCTGTGTTCGAGGCTAACGGGGCCAGATGCGGGACGCAATACTACATCCAGAGGAGCGGGGAACTGGGCGCGTCGGTTGAGGTAACGCTGTGAGAAGATCGGTCTCATGACCTCAGACAACAGCCGTGCTCGCATCCAACTCCGCTCCATGACCGCCAGCGACCACTCACTCGTCGACAGTCTCCTGGCCGATGCGTTCGCCCAGAATGCGATCACACGGCTGATCTTTGGGAATGGCGATGCGCGGTCGAGGCTGGCGCGGCTCAACAGGATGGCTGTACGGGCAAAGCAGAGCCGGGGCACGATTGCCGAGGTTGACGGGTGGCCGGCCGGAGCGATGATCGAGGCCGATTCGCCCCAGTGCGAGCCGGGTGGAATCGCTGGACTCAGGTTTCTGCTAGATGCGCTGCTGGCGACTCGGACCCGATTTTCTGTGGCGAGCGGCCTTTCGCGTGAAGCGGCAAAGAATCACCCGGAATGGCCGCACAGGCATCTGGTTGTGCTTGGTGTCCGCCCGGAGTTCAGGGGTGCAGGGGTCGGTTCTGCGCTGCTGGATAGGTTCTGCGAGGGAGTGGATGTGACGGGGGCTTCAGCCTACCTGGAGACCGATTCGGAGGGCGGAAAGAGGCTTTACGAGCGGTTCGGCTTCCGGGAAGTGAACCGCACGACCAAGGACGGCCTGGACTTCATCTATATGTGGAGAGCGTCGAGGAAGGGTGAGGTGTGAGGACGCCACCCTTCGACAGGCTCAGGATGGCAGATATGTCGCCGAGGCCGCTGTCGGATTCCCTCTCCCGATGCGGAAGAGGGTCAGGGTGGGGGCTTCCGTTTGTCATCCCGACCGAAGCGGAGGGATCCGACGAGGCTCTGGCATTTAGTTTTCGCTCCAGAAATCGGCATCCGTTATGCGCGTCGGGGGCAGGTTAGAACAGCAGATGACGGCCGAGACTAGACGCAAACTATTCGAAGTGAGACCGGTAAGATCCCTCCGCTACGGTCGGGATGACAAAAGCGAGCGCGCCGACAGCTACCCGCCTGCCCTCTCACCAACCGGCTTCCTCGCCAGTGCCCACATCGGGCCCACGTCCGGCAGGTCGACCTCCTCCACCACCTCGTAACCGAAGCTGAGATACCAGTCCTTCGCGTTCTCAAACACCGTCTCGGTGTAGCAGGTCCTGCCCTCCCGGTCAGCCACGTCGGTGCCTGCCTTGACAAGCGCGGTCATGGTCATCGCAGAGCTCAGTGCAGAATCGTGCCGGGAGTGGTCGACACCGGCTGCGAGCTCAAAGTAGTGGTCCCCCGTCACGTGCCGCTTATGGACCTTCTCTGTCAGCGATGAGAAGCTCAGAAACCGTCTCAGGCCTCCGATGCCCATCCTGAATGGAGCCTGGTGCAGGCCGAGACGGAACAGTCGTGGCAATGTAATCGCTCTGCCGGTGACGGGTAGGTAAACAGCAGCACCGGTCCGTTGCTCGTCCGTGTAGACGGTGCCGTAAGCGAGCCCGTAGGAGACGATTCGTTCGTTGAGCCAGCGGTTCACCCGCACTCGCTTCTCGGGGTCGGGGAAGATGTGCGCGACCAGAGGCGAGTTCTCGAAGACGTTCGCCAGGATTTGACCCAGCGGCTTTATGTCGGCTTTCGTTGCGGTAGTGATTTCCAATTTGCGAGCGGCTCTAAAAACTCGGCGGCCCATGCCAGGTGAGCCTGCCCGTGCGTAGTCGGCGGTCAGTTCTCCGTATACTCGTGCGCCAGCGAATGGTACATGGCTGAATCGCCAGCTTTGGCCACGTCGGTCGCTACCGGTCACTCCGCATCACTACGTGCAGATAGCTCGCACTCAACGGACGGATCCATGACGAGTCTTCTTCAAGAAAGCATCACCCGCCAGGCGGAGGCGCGCCCCGATGCGATTGCGATAGTTGAAGAGCACAGAGAGCTTTCTTACGGTGAGCTGGAGCGGCGCAGTAATAGAGTGGCTCGGGCACTGATCGATGCCGGTTGCGGGCCGGGGGACCGCGTCTGTCTCGCGATCCCGAAGTCAATCGAGGCGATCGTCGCAATCGCAGGGGTGCTGAAGGCGCAGTGCATCTACACCCCGCTCGATCTCTCCAGCCCGCCGGTGCGACTTGCGATGGTCGTGGAGGCATGTGAGCCGACGGTCGTGCTGGCTTCGCGAAAAGGGCTGAACAGCCTGCATGACACGCTTGAGCTGGTTGATGGCGAAACAGTGGTTGGACTGGTCGATCGCGATTCGCTTCCAGACTGGTGCGCGGCAGGTTCGTTCTCTGCACCTGAGATTGATGCCCAGCCGGACGTTCCGTTGCAGCTGTCTTCGAATGCGGGGGACATTGCCTACATCCTCTTCACATCCGGCTCGACAGGCCAACCCAAGGGAGTGCCGATCAGCCACGCAAACGTCGACGCGTATGTGACCTGGGCCAACGAGTATTTCGGCGTAGGTGACAAGGATCGGCTTTCCGGCCACACCGCGCTCCACTTTGACCTGTCGGTCTACGACCTGTTCGGGACGTTCTATGCAGGCGCGCAGCTTCACCTTGTCCCGCCTACTGCCAGCCTGTTGCCCACGGGGATAGCAGATTTCATCCGCACCAGTCGCATTACACAGTGGTTCTCGGTGCCGTCGGTGCTGAACTTCATGTTCAAGTTCGCCGTGGTCGAGCAGGACGACTTTCCCGATCTCAAGCGAGTGCTCTGGTGCGGTGAGGTGCTGCCAACGCCGACGCTGATCCACCTCATGGAACGTCTCCCCCACGTTGCGTTCACGAACCTGTACGGTCCGACCGAGACGACGATCGCCAGCAGTTTTTTCACCGTGCCGGAGGTCCCCGCATCGGCGAGCGATGACGTGCCGATTGGGACGGCCTGCGGTGGTGAATCGCTGCATCTGCTGGACGAGGATTTCACCCCGGTGGCATCAGGTGTCACGGCTGAACTGTTCATCGGTGGAGTCGGGTTAAGCACCGGCTACTGGCGGGACGATGCGAAGACTGAGGAGGTGTTCATCGTTCCACCTGGCGATCTGGGCCGCCTCTATCGCACGGGTGACCTGGCCTACGCAAACGACGAGGGTCTCGTGCATTTCGTTGGACGGGCCGATACTCAGATCAAGAGCCGCGGCTATCGCATCGAACTCGGGGAGATCGAGACGGCGCTTGCGAACGTTGATCAGTTGGTCGAATCGGCGGTGGTGGCTGTCGATTCGGACGGCTTCGAAGGCAAGGTGATCTGCTGCGCGTACGTCGCTGCGAACGGCTCGGCAGTTGGCAGGCAGGAGATTGCTGAGAAGCTGCGAGAGTCGCTGCCGTCCTATATGGTCCCGGCTCGCTGGGCCGACTACCCGGCGTTGCCCCGGAACCCCGCCGGCAAGGTCGACCGCGTCGCTCTTCGAGAACGCTTTGAAGTAGAATCGCCGTCCGAATCCTGAGTTTGATCCGCTCTCCAGCCACGTCGGTAGCAGGTCCATTGCAGATGTCACTATGACCACCGCGAACGAAATCCAGCAGAAGCTTCTCGACGTTCTGCCCGTGGAGTTGAATGTCAGCATTCCATCTGCTGAGACCGACCTGATTAGCGAGGAGATCCTGGATTCGGTGGCGCTTGTGAACCTGATGTTCCTGATCGAGCGCCACTGGGGCGTGAAGGTGACACCGGAAAAGATGGAGCTCGAGAGGTTCCGGACCGTCAGCAACATGGCGGCTTTCATAGAGTCTGAGAGCTGATCCGCGCCGGAGCGCATCGCGGGGCTAGTGCCGACTTCTGACCGAACCGTTCTCCGCGATCGGGGAGAGAAATGCCACTTCCGCCCTACTACCTGAAACGCCCGGAACCCGGACCCGGCCCGGCCGACACGGCAGAGTTTGATGAGCTGTTCGCTCGGCAGATCGCCACGGGTGGCAGCGAGACGGTCGAGTACACCTGTTCGGCGCCTAAGTGGCAGTTCCTGGCCTACCTAGGCGACTCGAAAGATGTGCTGTTGCACGGCACCGGCGACCCGGAGATTTCCGAGTTTGAGCCGCGGCAGTCGGAGTCCAGCGAAGACTTTGGTGACCAGAAAGCGGTCTACGCATCATCGGACGGGCTCTGGGCCGCCTTCTTCGCAGTGATGGACCGGGACCGGTACAGGCTCTCGCTGGTGAACTCTTGCTTCCGGATGATCGAGCCGGACGGCCGGAGCGTTCCTTACTACTACTTTTCGATCAATGCCGACGCACTGGCCAAGAAGCCGTGGAGGTCAGGCACGATCTACGTCCTGCCGCGTGACGGCTTCGAACAGGCATCCCCCGGCAAATCGAAGCACACCGGGTTGGAGACCGAGACGGCACACTGGCGCAGCTTCAGCGGGGTGAAGCCGCTGGCGAAGATCGCCGTGGAGCCCACAGACTTCCCGTTCCTCGACCAGATCAGAGGCCACGACTTCGATCTGCTGGTGAAGCGAGTAGAGGCCAATCCTGACAACTTCCCCTGGCTGGAGGATTGAACCCTCCTCCGGCGTCCTGAAGAGCCTTTCACCTACACGGAACCGTAAATCGGCCTACCACTACATGTTGTGGTGCCGCGTCCGAGCCAAAACGTCCAAAAAGGGGTCGTTTCCGTGGTTTCGAAACCACCCGAAACAGGCCATCCGCCGGACTACCCCAGCCGACCGGGAAGTTGCATACCTGAACTGGGATTCTCAGTGCTCCAAACTGCGGGTGAAGCGCTTCACAAACCGCCCCGAAATGCCCTCAACAGGCGTATAATTGTTACTTAACACAAACTGAAAAAGGCCCAACATCTTGTGTGTGCGCCTTGACATGCGCACCACAGGTAGTGGATAGTCAGGTGCATCCCGCCCGGCCGGAGATTTCGGACGATTTTCCGGTCGTTGCGGCGGTACCGAGGCCGTGTCCGCGGCCCTCCCCGGTCGACTAGTTCCTTGGCTACTTGGGCCCTGATTTTTTCGGAGGCATCAGGGCGTATGAACTGCCCATTTTGCGGTCATGAAGAGTCGCGCGTCATTGACTCGCGGGAATCTCCTGATGGCGTTCGCAGGCGCAGGGAGTGCGCCCGGTGCGAGCTCAGGTTTACGACCTACGAGAGGGTGCACACGATGCCCCTCCTGGTCGCCAAGAGCGATGGCCGGACTGAGCCGTTCTCGAGGGACAAGCTGGAGGGGAGTCTGCGGACAGCCTGTGCCAAAAGGCCGTTGGAGGTTGGAGCCATTTCGAAGATGGTTACCGACATCGAAAACGAGCTGCACAAGCTGACGAAGGCCGAGGTGGAGAGCCGGGTGATTGGCGAGATGGCGATGGAGCGTCTGCGGTCGCTGGACCGGGTTGCGTACATCCGCTTCGCGTCGGTCTACCGGGATTTCCAGGATGAGGACGAGTTCGAGAAGGCGATCGCGGCGCTGCGGGACGGCCAGGACGAGGAAGAGGATGACAGGAGCCAACTCCCGCTGATTCCGGACGATGTGCCGAGGCTGGCGGACAGGGGCCGAAACGGACGAGGCAGAAGAACGAGAAGGACGCGAGTTAAGAAGTAAATCAGGGGGGCCGTCTCTCCTACCACCAGAGAGATGGAAGACAAACGGGAACCGATGACTACAACGCAGAACACCAACGGACATGTCAGGACTACAGCAGCAAACGGGGGCACATTGAACGCAGCGAATGAAAAACAGGCGAGCCTGTACGACGCCACCCCTGATTTCACGCCTGCGGTGATATCTGACAACGCGCAGGTCGTTCTCGAAAAGCGCTATCTGATGAAGAACGAATCGGGCGAGCTTGCCGAGACCCCGAACGGCATGTTCCGTCGTGTCGCAAAGGCGCTCGCGTCTGCCGACGCCGACTACGGCGCGTCGGCCGCCGAGGTTGAGCAGCTCGAAAATGAGTTCTACGAGGCTATGGCTGCGCTCGAGTACGTCCCGAACTCGCCCACGCTCATGAACGCAGGTACTGGCCAGGGCACGCTCTCCGCCTGCTTCGTGCTTCCGCTCGAAGACACGATGGAAGGCATCATGAAGGCGGCGCACGACGCTGCGATGGTCCAGAAGTTCGGCGGCGGCACCGGCTTCGCCCTCTCTGAGATCCGCCCCTCTGGATCAACCATCTCAACAACGCACGGCACCGCATGCGGGCCGATCAATGTGCTGCGGCATCTTTCATCTGTCTCCAGCCTTGTTACGCAAGGTGGAAAGCGCGACGGTGCAAACATGGCCGTCATGGATGTCCACCACCCGAACATCCTCGATTTCATCGAGTGCAAGCAGGTTGAGGGCGAGATCCACAACTTCAACATCTCGGTGGGCGCTTCCGATGAGTTCATGGAGGCGGTCAAGAACGACACGAACTACAACCTGTACTTCCGCGAGACGCCGTCCGACCCGGACTCGCCGCAGAAGAAGGTTGGAGAGCTGAACGCCCGCGAGGTGTTCGACAAGATCGTGCAGGGTGCGTGGCGCAACGGTGAGCCGGGGATGATCTTCCTTGACCACGTGAACCGCCACAGCCCGGTGCGGCACCTTGGACGCATCACGGCGACCAACCCCTGCGGTGAGCAGCCGCTGCTGCCGAACGAGTCGTGCAACCTCGGCTCGATCGACGTGGGCAAGTTTGTTGTCGAAGACGAAGACGGCAAGCTGGACCTCGACTGGGACCGACTCGGTCGTATGACGCGCCTTGCCGTCCACTTCCTTGAGAACACAATCGACGCCAACCAGTACGCCATCCCCGAGATCAAGGAGATGAACCTGCAGACCCGCAAGGTGGGTCTGGGCGTGATGGGCTTCGCCGACATGCTGGTGCAGATGGGGATTCCATACGACTCCGAAGAGGGTGTCGAGATGGGCCGCAAGCTGATGCGCTTCATCATGGAGCAGTCGGACGATGAGTCGGCCGCTCTTGCGGAGAAGCGCGGACCGTACCCGGCATTCGTCGGCTCCGAAGAGGAGAAGGCGGGTGAGCGGCCAATGCGAAACGCCTGCCGCCTGACGGTTGCGCCGACAGGCACGATCTCGATGATCGCGGGCGCTTCGTCCGGCATCGAGCCGATCTTCTCGCTGGCTTTCAGGAAGCACAACATCCTCGGCGGCCAGACGCTCTACTACGTCGACAAGAACCTTGAGAAGATCGCCAAGGACGGCGGCTTCTACTCGGAAGACCTGATGGCGCACCTGGCCGACGGCGGGTCGCTGCAGGACCGGGACGAGGTGCCGGACGCTGTTAAGCGGCTGTTCCACGTCGCTTCGGACATCAAGCCACGTGACCACGTGCTGATGCAGGCGGCGTTCCAGGAGAGCACCGACGCAGCGATCTCGAAGACGATCAACTTCCCGAACGAAGCGACTGTCGAGGACGTGAAGGACTCGTACATGCTGGCGTGGGAGACGGCGTGCAAGGGCATCACCGTCTACCGGGCAGGCAGCCGTGAGGTCGAGGTTCTGACTTCGGGTCACGACTCGACCAAGGACAAGCGGCCCGAGGACCTGAAGGCGGATGCCGAGGTTGTTGAGGCGGTGGTTGAGGACGAGGAGGCTGTCCAGGAAGAGCTTGAACTGGAGCCGACTGTAGTTTCGATGGATGAAAATGAGGCTGGCCTCCCGCAGTACGTGACTCCGATGGACCGGCCGACAGACCTGTACGGCATCACGAAGCGGGTTATCACCGGCCAGGGCAAGATGTACGTGACGGTGAACATGTCTGCGGACGGCAGGCCGTTCGAGGTGTTTGCGACGCTCGGCAAGGGCGGCCGCACACACGCTGCGATGGCCGAGGGCGTAACCCGCCTGGCCTCACTGGCGCTACGCTCCGGTGTCGACCCGCAGGAAGTGATCAAGTCGCTGCGGGGCATCTCGTCAGACCAGCCGGCGTTCGATGACGGCGAGGTGATCTTCTCCGGACCCGACGCTATCGCCGTTGCGCTTGAGAGGATCCTGAAGCAGCAGGGAGCCCGGCTGCAGGGTGGCGACCATGGCCAGCCTTCGATGTTCGGCGCTCCGTCTGCAAAGGAACTCGGCATGCCGACGGCCGTTCCGGTGGAGCGGATCGAGACTGGCACTGACGTGCCGGTGACGGTCTCGGCAGAGATGCCAGATGACGCCGCGAGGCAGGTCGCGGCGAGTGTTTCAGCGGACCTGTGCCCTGACTGCTCAGGCCCGCTTGCCCACGAAGAAGGCTGCCAGAAGTGCTACAGCTGTGGGTTCAGTAAGTGCTAGGCAGCAGCTCGCTGCTGATCAGTGTGTCTAGGAACGGTTTTTGATACCGTTCCTAGATTAACGTTGAGGGCAGTTGCGTGCGTCGTGCGAGTAGCTGTTGCACAATCTGCATCTCCGCGCCGAGGGACAGGTCTGTATGTTGTGTCCAGACCTTCCACAGTTGCGGCAACGGCGCAGATCAGGACAGTTCCGGGCCGTGTGATTTCCAGCGCCGCATTCTCTGCATGCCATTCACTACCTCCTGACAGACAGTTACCCACTCATTTCGTCGACCGAGAGACTCATGACTCCACGTCCTCGATCAACTCCTTCAGACGGTCAATCAAACTCGGTCCGCCATTGCCCACAGCCGATCGTATCTTGGCATCGTTCGCCGCGCCGGGATTGGTGACTGCGCCACACAGCTCGGCGATGGCGGTGCCTAGCCGATATAGGCGTACCTCATTCTCTTGATTCGGTGGCAACTCGCTCGGAATATGTCCGAGGCCTTCCGAACCAAGCTGCTTCGAAATGTTTTCTCGAACGTGAACCCCAAGCTTCCTGACCTGATGGATATCTCGTAGTTCAGCCATAGTCACCGTCGTGACTCCGCCTTCATCTTCCACTCGCTGTCTCAGTTCGCTCCAGGCTGTCATATTCTTCCTTTAATCCTATGTTTTCGTAATTTATTCTCTTAACATACCATATGTTTGCAGAAATATCAACCTCTAGGATGGTAGGATACCTATACCGGACCGCTGACAGGGGTCACGGTAAACTCACATTGCATTACACGATCTCGCCCGCGTAGTACTCTCGTCTCATCCGCACTCACCACAACCACCGCCCTCTCCACGAGAAAAACATGAAAATCACCTCCGTCCGAACCTTTCGCACCTCTACTCCTGTTCACAAGACGGCCGGGACCAACTGGCTGTTTGTGCGGATCGATACCGATGCCGGGATCTCCGGCTGGGGCGAAGGGAGCCTGCAGTACAAGGACGCCGCGCTTGAGGCGGAGATCAACGACTTCGGGCGGTACCTGATCGGCAAGGACCCGAGGGCAATCGAAAAGATCTGGACATCGCTGTACCGCCGGGTCACCTGGGCTGGCGGCGCGGTGACGATGTCGGCGATCGCGGCGATCGACCTTGCCCTGTGGGACATCAAGGCGAAGGCGCTCGGCGTCCCCGTCTACGAACTGGCGGGCGGTCCGACGCGTGACCACATCGCCGTTTACGCAAACGGCTGGTTCGAGGACGCCAACGAGCCCGACCCGAACGCGCCGGCCGGATCGGGCGCAATGCGCAAGTCGGCAACGCTCTACGCCGAGGCGGCGAAAAAGATCAAGGATGCAGGCTGGACGGCGCTGAAGTTCTACCCGTTTGGCGGACCGCAGGTGATCACTCCGGAGCGGATCAGGCACGGCATCGAGGTGGTGCGCGCCGTCCGAGAGGCGATCGGGCCAGGGATGGAGATCGGCATCGACGTCAGGGCGCGGCTCGACCCTTGGAGTGCTGGAAGAGTCGCTCAGAAGCTGGAAGAGTTCGATATCGCGTGGATGGAGGAGCCGATCCTTTACGACAACGCGAAGGCGATGGGCGCGTTCGCTCGCTCGGTGAACGTGCCAGTCTCGACGGGCGAGCAGCTTTACAGCCGGTGGGAGTTTGAACCGCTGCTTGAGGAGAACGCTGTGCGCATCCTACAGCCGGACATCTGCCACTGCGGGGGCTTCTCGGAGATCCGCAAGATCGCGCACGCTGCCGAGACTCACTTCGTCTCGATTGCGCCGCACAACTCGAACGGGCCGATCTCGACTATCGCCAGCATCCACTTCGACATGGCGGTGCAGAACGCATTCATGCAGGAGATCTTTGTCAGCTTCTTCGAGCGCTACAACCAGATCCTGACTAACCCGATCGTGATCGAGGACGGCAAGACGAGGCCGCCCGAAGGCCCCGGCTGGGGATCGGACATCGACGTGGATGCGCTGGAGAAGTTCCCGCCCGGAGACTACCTGCAGGTTGAGTCCGAGCCGTACCTGCTGTTCTAGCAGACGGCCATCGCGGCGCCGGACAAGCTGACGGCGAAGTTCCTTAAGGGCTTCCGCAAAAGAAAGCAGCAGATTACTCCGGGCCAGAGCGCGCTTTTGAGCCTGAAAAGCAGGCTGGCGTCGGGGTTCATCTTCAGGATGGTGAACAGGCAGGCGTTCGCCAGGCTTTGGCCGACTCCGGGCGAGATCGCGTATCGTTGCGGTTCGATCTGCGAACAGTCCTGGATGTGCGATGCCTGCAACACCACCAAAACTCCTGTTCAGCGAGGTCACGCACGAGACGTGGCCCGACTTCGAGCAGCTGTTCGAGAGTCGAGGCGCGCCTAAGTACTGCTGGTGCATGGTGTGGCGTGACCGTCCCGGTGGGATTTCCGGGAAGTCGAACCCTGAGAAGAAGGCAGCGATCAGTTCGATCGTTGCGTCAGGCACCCCGGTCGGGATCCTGGGCTACCTCGATGATGAGCCTGTGGCGTGGTGTTCGGTAGCGCCTCGCCCCACCTATCGCAAAGGGCTGGGCGGTGTGACGCCAAAAGATGATGACAGTGTCTGGTCGATCGCCTGCTTCTTCATTCCTCGGCGTTTGCGCGGTGCGGGCATCGGGAGGCAGCTGCTCGCTGCAGCGATTGAGCACGCCCAGGCCAAAGGTGGGACGGTAGTCGAGGCCTATCCGGTCGACCCTGACTCGCCAAGTTACCTATTCATGGGTTTTGTGCCGATGTTCGAGAAAGCTGGCTTTGAGCTAGTCGGCAAGGCTGGTTCGAGGCGGCACGTAATGCGGCTGAGGTTATGAAGAGTGGAAGGTAGCGGGTGGATATCGGTAGGGGCGCTGCTCGCCGCGCCCGGTCCGGGCAAGAGCCCGGACATCACCCTCACCCTAACCTTAACCCGCAAGCGGGAGAGGGGATAAGGCAGCGTCCGCCAGTGGGTACCCGGTGTCGGGAGAGAAGGACCAGACTCAGAGCTACAGCAAACAAAAAGAGAGGCCGGATGACGTGCACCCGGCCTCTCTTGATAGCTTTTCAGCTTTGGATCAGGCTACGCGGCCTTCTTTGCGGACCGGCGTGACGAGGAGCGCCTTGCGGGCGACTTCTTCGCGACGGCCTTCAGAGCCGGCTTGCGCTTGGGAGCTGCCTTCTTTGCAGCAGGCTTCCTGGTCACTGCCTTCTTAGCTGCGGGCTTTCGGCTGACTGCCTTCTTGGCAGCAGGCTTGCGGCTCACGGCCTTCTTGGCGGCGGGCTTGCGCTTTGCAGCGGGCTTCCTCTTAGGAGCGGCCTTACGTGCTGCAGGCTTGCGCTTTGCGGCGGCCTTCTTGGCGGCAGGCTTCCTGCGGCGAGGCGCAGGCTTGGCAGCCTCTTTCATCTCGGCTTCCTGGATGTTCTGTTCCCAGGCACTCAGGTCGCCAATTGAAGCGAGGTTGTCGTTGGTCTTGGCCATCTGGTCCGGAGCCTGCTCTGCGGCAAGTCCGTGTGAGAACGCTCGTACACGAGCGGTCTCGGTGAGGATGCGCTGGGTCTCGAGTTCGTCCTCGGCCGATGCACGGGCGACTTCGATCTCGGAAAGCATCTTGCGGATGTCTTCAGCGGTCTCACGGCGCATGCGTGTAGCAAGCTCTTCAGCACCGGAGCGTGTCTGGGCCATCAGGGCCTCAGCAGCAGACCGGGCGTTTGCCTGGACCTCTTCGGCGTAGGACTCAGACTCTTCGCGAGCGGTCTGGGCCTTGCTCAACTCAGTCTGGGCCTGGTCAATCATGCGAGTGCTGCGAGCGGTGGCATCTGCCTTCATCCGCTGCGCCTCAGCAAGAGTGTCCTCAGCCTGCTGCAGCTTCATCCTGGCCTGGGCCTGGAGCTCACTGCAGAGCTGCTTCGTGGCAGTTATTGCCTCGTGTTCGGCCTGAGCTCGGGCGGACTCCGCCTCGGAGCGGCGCTTTCGTGCCACTACTCGCTCATCCCGAGAGAGTTCTCTCAGCAGCAGAGCCTGGCGCCAGGCAGCCTCGGCAGAGGCGTTGTCTGACGGGAACGGAGTAAACTCGTTCAGGATGCTGGCCTTAGATCGTTTCTGGGCCATATTCTAGGTCTCCCTGTGTCCGGTCCGGGCAATCGGGCTCTTGCCCGTTGCTGGTCACTGAGTTGCCAGCAATCCCGAACGGGCGGCCGGCGTCTCCTCACATCCCTATCAAGGTAGGCCGCACACCCTCCGCACTCCAACGCGGTTCCTACAAGTTGCGATGAGTGGAAACACCCACCGCATTCTGAGAGCCATCGGCAAACCCGGATGGGGTCTGTGTCAACCCGAAACCAAACAATTAACACCGATGTCCGATCTCGAAACCACTATCGGCAACGAAATCCGCCACACCGAATCCACAGGTTCAACCATGGACGACATGGCCCTGCTTGCAAGGGACGGAGTGGCTGAAGGGCTGGTACTTTCGACCGACGAGCAGACTGCAGGCAGGGGCAGGTACAGCCGCGCGTGGGAGTCGGAGCCGGGGCGTGACCTGCTGTTTTCGGCGCTGTTCCGGCCGCGCCCGGCTGTGGTGGGCGAGATCAACATGCTGCTCGCGCTTTCGATCGCCGAGATCGTCGACGCGGAATGCGGCGTGAACTCTGTAATCAAGTGGCCAAACGATGTTCGAGTGCGCGGCGCCAAGATTTCCGGGATCCTGCTGGAGTCTGCGCAAGGTGCGAAGGGGCTTTCAGTTGTGGCCGGAATCGGCGTGAATGTGAACTCGTCGATGCGTGGTCGGACGCCGGGCGGCGTCGAAGCGGTGAGCATGATGGAGCTCGCGGGAAGAAAGTTCGATCGCGACACTGTGCTTAAGCGACTATTAGCGGTTGTCGACGGCTTCTACCGTGACGTCCGTGCGGGCGGCACGATTGTCCCGGTGTGGAAGGAGCGACTGGAGACGCTGGGGCAGACGGTTCAAGTGACGTTTGTCACGGGTGGCGGTGAGCAGAAGTCGATCACTGGCGTTGCGGAAGATGTGGATGAGGCAGGACGTCTGATCGTGCGCGACGAGAACGGTCGCGCCTGGCCAGTCGCAGCGGGCGAGGTGACGCTGCGTGAGGACGTTCGGTAATCGCCAATGGCTCTTCTTCGCATACGCGCTCAACCGAAGGCTTCCCGCGACGAGATCGGCGACTGGCTGGATGACGGCACTCTGCGCGTACGGGTGACTGCGCCGCCCGAGGGCGGAAAAGCGAATGCCGCCGTGGTCAGGCTGCTGGCAAAACTTCTGAAGGTTGCGCCTTCGTCAATCACGATCGTGCTCGGGCAGACGTCACGGATCAAGACTCTTGAGTTGTCTGACCTGTCAGAGGACGAGATCAGACAGAGGCTCGCAAAGACTCGGCAACGATGAACAGAGTGAAGACCGTGATCATGATCGTGAAGTCGAAGCGGCCGACTGGCGGGATCAGCTTGCGCAGCGGCTCCAGGATCGGGTCTGTGATCTCGAAGAGCAACTGAACGATCTGGTGCCTCTGAAGGTCCGGGAACCATGACACAAGCGCTCGTGCGACCAGCAGAAACGCAACGATCTCCATGACCGTCGCGATCGCACCGACAATGACACCAGCGTCCATTACTTGCCTTCCGAAAGCTCTTCGCCACGCTCGAACGCGGCCTCAACGGCATTGGCGACTATCGCCCTGAGCGCACCTTCTTCAAGTGCATGCAGGCCGGCAGCGGTCGTGCCGCCCGGTGAAGTCACCATGTTGCGCAACTCTGCCGGGTGTTTGCCGGTCTCTTTCGCCAGCGCCGCGCTGCCTAACACCGTCTGGCGCGCCAGGTGCCTAGCGACATGCACCGGCAGTCCGAGCTTCACGCCGGCGTCAGCCAGCGCCTCGATAAACAGGAACACGTAGGCTGGGCCACTCGCGCTCAAGGCCGTCGAGATGTCCACATACCGCTCGTCGCTGAACTTCAGTTCATCGCCGAGAGCACGCAGCATCTTGCCTGTGAACTCGATCACCTCTTCAGGCACTTCGTCCGTCGCCGTCCAGGCAGATATGCCCTGCCGCACCTGCATCGGCGTGTTAGGCATGACCCTGACCAGCCTGCGGTGGTTCAGCTTCAGGCCGATCGAGTGCATCTTCACTCCAGCCATGATCGACAGGACGGTCTGCTCTTCATGTAGTACGCCAGACAGAGACGCCGCGACGCTTTCGAACTGCTGCGGCTTGATGGCGAGCACGACTATCTCGGCGCCCGCGATCGCGTCGGCGTTCTCGGCGACGACGTTCAGGCCGTTGTGCTTTGCAAGCGCTTGACGTCGTACCGCGACCGGTTCTCCGACCGAGATCTGCGCGTCGAGGTCGGAGTCGAGTATTCCGGCGATGATGGCTTCCGCCATGACACCACCGCCTATGAATCCAATTTTCATTTTTTTCTTCGCGCTGCTGGCGCGGTAGGTTCAGGCGCCGGATTCGGTGCGAGCTTCGAATCAAGTCTCAGGGTTCTTCGTTCGACCATTCAACTCTATCCGGCGCAGGTTCGCCAAGTGCGGGAAACACGCCAATTCGGCAACCGGACCGGAACGCAGTTCAGGCGATGCCCTTCCGGGACGCCAGCGCAGAGCCAAGTTTCATTGCTTCGACCATGCTGGTGGCGTCCGCCTTGTTCTGGCCTGCGATATCGAAAGCTGTGCCGTGGTCGACGGATGTGCGGATGAACGGGATGCCGAGGTTGACGCTGATGCTCTCTTCGAACCCGTGCACCTTGATCGCGATGTGGCCCTGGTCGTGGTACATCACGACGACGACATCGAAACGGTCGTTGACCGCCTGGTTGAAGACCGAGTCTGCCGGGTGAGGCCCGGTTGCGTTGATGCCCTCGGCGACCGCCGCCTCGACCGCGGGCCTGATCTCCTTCGCCTCGGTGTCGCCGATCAGCCCGTTGTCGCTTGCATGCGGATTGAGAGCGGCGACGGCGATACGCGGTGACTCGAAGCCCCAAGAAGTAAACGCTTCATGCGTGATACGCGTCGCGGTGAGGATGTTGTCTTTCGTGACGAACTTGCAGGCTTCGATGAGCGGCTTGTGCGTCGACAGGTGCATACAGCGCAGCTTGCCGCTGACGAGCATGGTGTAGACGGTCTGGGCGTTCGTGAGCCGCTTGAAGACCTCCTGGTGGCCGAGGTCCGGGCTGCCGGAGATCTGCCACGCCTCCTTGTTAACAGGCGCGGTGACCATCGCCTCGATCTCGCCTGAGAGGCACATCTTCGCCGCGGTCTCGACCCAATGATGCGACGCTTCGCCGGAGTCGGCTGACAGCTCGCCGACCGGGAAGACCTTGTCCTCGTAACCACCCGATGAAAGCACCTCGATCACACCGGGTTTGCCCTCGGTGCTTGTCGGGTCCTCGATCGCCACGACGCTGTCGCTCGCGCCGACCACTTCGAGCGCTCGCCGCATGTCCTTGACGGTTCCGAGCACGAACGGCCGCATACCTTCATAAAGCGAACGTTCCTGCAGCGCCGCGGCCACCACTTCCGGGCCGATGCCGGACGGATCGCCCATCGTTATTCCTATCAGTGGCCTGTCTGCCAAGTCTTCTCTCCTGTCGTTAGTCGCGTCGCGGAGGGCCTCCGCTCCGGTGCACCACGTGGCGACCAAGTATCGCGCCTGATCGCAGATCGTTCACGGAACCACTATGTCAGCGGAACAAACGCGGCCCGAAAATCGTTTCTCATATAACAGACAGTTCTCGGAACGGGAGTTTTTCAAGTGACACGCTTCATGACGGTTCGTCGCTCTATGTTTTTAGTCATCGCAATCGCGGCGCTGGCGGTTGTTGCCGTCGCCTGTGGTTCTGATGATCCTGCGGCGCAGCCAACCGCTACGCCAACTCCCGCAGGTGGAAACGGAACGCCGACCGTGACTCCGCCTACTCCGACCCCAACGCCCACGCCTTCCCCTACGCCGATACCGCACTCTGAGATGCAGGCGAAGCTGGATGCCGCCCGCGCTCTGTGGGAGAAGAACGGCCCGGACAAGTACACGTTCGACCTCGCGTGGCTCTGCTTCTGCCCGAACAGCGGCAACATCACACGCATTTCGGTTGAGAACGGTCAGATAGTGAGCGCGGTGAACCCATCGACCGGCCAGCCTGTCGACGAGAGCTACGGCGGCCGGCAGATGACCGTGGATGAGCTATTCGACTGGATACAGACCGGTCTCGACACTGACAGCGGTAACGTGCTTGAGCTTTCGTTCGAACGCGACCTCGGATACCCGATCAGCGCATCGGTCGACTGGATCGTCGGTGCTCTCGACGACGAGTCGGCTTTCCAGGTCTCCAACTTCAGGCCGGACTCTCAGACCGTCGACCTTGAACAGCTCCACAAGGACAACGAGACCGCGATGTTCCGCTGGTTTGATGACGGCTTCGAGAGCTATGAGTTCATCTTCAGGTGGCAGTGTTTCTGCCCGCCAGAAGCCAATGCGCCTGTGCGTATTCGGGTAGAAGGTGGCCAGATCGTCTCCACCACCGACCCTGTTACGGGTGACCCGGTGCAGGCACCGGGCGGCCTCGAGTACCAGACGGTCATGAACCTGTTCGGTTGGATATTCGATCAGATCGACCGGAATCCTGACTTCGCTGCACTGGAGTTCGATGCTGAGACCGGTTACCCGAAGGCCGCCGAGTTCAACCCGATCATCCAGGCGGCCGATGAGGAGCAGGCCTTCTTTATCGAAGAGCTGACGCCTCTCAACATCCACGGCGATGTCCAGGCAGACCTGGACGCGGCACGGGCAAACTGGGCCGCTCTCGGCGTCACCTCTTACACGTATGAATTCAACTGGCAGTGCTTCTGCCTCCAGGAGTTCGTTGAACCGGTCAGGATCACAGTCACTGGCGGTGAGGTGACCGGCGTTGTCCGGGTCGAGAACGATGAGCCGGTTGCGGCCGAGCGACTCGACGACTACGAGACGGTGGATGCGCTGTTCGACCGAGTGCAGGATGCGATCGACAAAGGAGCCGCCTCGATTCGAGCGGAGTTCGACTCCGAAAACGGACTACCGAACGAGGTGTTTATCGACTTCCAGTCGCTGCTTGCGGATGAGGAACTGGGCTGGAATGCCAGCCTGTTGGTCAGCACACCTTAGTTCACGGTTGTGAACCCCGTGCGTGATCGCGCCTAGCGCGTTTAGCTATGCAGCGGTGGCAGGTGATCGCCTGCCACCGCGAACGCTGTCCGTCGCAACATGGTGTCCAGACTGTGGGCACGACATGTTTCGACGAACCTCGAAAATCGGATTGGCGGTTGCGGCGGGGCTGTTCGTCTTCGCCGTGGCATGCACCGTTGAGGCAACGCAGGAGCCGAGTTCACCGGCTGCGACCGGTGCGGATCAGGTGGACGCCACGGCTGGTGAACAGCCGCGATCGGCGCCATCGGCCACACCCACGCCGCAGTTCGTTCCCGGCATCGAGGCGACTACCGTAACGCTTTCGCCGGGCGCAACCCCAACGGCCTCGCACGACCGGCCCTCATCTCCGACACCGCGGCCCGCAGCCACGTCGAACAGCCAGCCACCGACTGCTGCGCCAACGGTCGGAGCCGGATGCGGTGGCGGCCCGGTGCTCACACACTCGCCGATGGCGCTCGATACCTTCACGGACATCACGCCTCTCGGCAACCTCAACCCGCCGTCGCACACCTTCCCGACAGGCCACATGTACTTCGGGCTGCCGTTCGAACAGACCGGCGGCACAGACGGCCCGTTCGGAAACGGCATGGTGTTCCCGCCGCAAGAGCTGTTTGCGGCCGCCGATGCCAGCGTCGTGAGGCTGGCGGTGTCCGAGGTCACATCGACCCTCGCGGGCGAACCCGAGACTTACCGGGAGTTTGGCCTGCATCTCGAAGTCTGCGACGGGACCTGGATCAGGTACGGCCACATCGGGCCGCTTTCTGACAGGCTGGAAAGCCTTATCGACAGCGCTGATCCCATGTGGTGCAACGAGTACAGCACCGGCGCGTTCGCAGTGAACGGTTGCGAGTACTCCCCCGGCTGGAAGGTGGAAGCGGGCGAGTTCCTCGCATACACATCCGGCCGTGCGGCAGCGTTCGACTTCGGGGCGAGCACCGGGATTCCGGACCACGGAGAGCGAGTGCCGTCCTGTCCTCTCGATCTTTACGACGATCAGACGCGGAAGACGTTTGAAAGCAGGCTGGGTGACGGCGAGATAATGAGGACAGCCGCGCCGGTGTGCGGCGTGGTGAACCAGGACCTTCCGGGCACCGCGCAGGGCCGGTGGTACCAGACACTCGACCGACACCCGCAAGAGGACAACAACGTTGCGCTGGTGCACGACAACTTTGATCCGGCCATTCCAGTGTTCTCTATCGGGAAATCGGTGCCGGGGTTGCAGTCGAATGCCTACCGGTTCGTGCATACCGACACTGGCAGTGTGAACCGGGATTTTGCCGACGTCACGCCGGGTTCGGGCGTGATCTGCTACGAAGGCCTGGCCGACCGCTGGGGCAGCGAATTCACCGGGATGTTGCTGCTTGTTGAGATGACTGATGAGAACACGTTGCGTATTGAAGCTGTCCAGCAAAGCTCTTGCGGCGGCGGGCCGTGGACTCTTTCATCCGACGCTGCAACCTACCTGCGCTAGGTTTCGCCGAAGAGGCAGAGTTGAACGTCGCACCATCTCCGCCACCGGCCGCAACTTCGACCGCTACCAGCGGTAGAATCGGCTATCGCCGCTTACGCGGCGGGGCCGACCATGAGCGAGCAGAGAACAGTCTTCCATGCAGACCTCGACGCCTTCTACGTCGCTGTTGAGCGCGTGCTTGACCCTTCGCTGATCGGCAAGCCGGTAGTGGTCGGCGGGATTGGCAACCGAGGCGTCGTTGCCACCGCCTCGTATGAGGCGCGCAAGTACGGCGTGCACTCGGCCCAGCCGATGGCGATCGCACGGCGACGCTGCCCACACGCTGTCTTCATGTCCGGAAACCGGGCGAAATACTCCGAGTTCAGCAAGCGGTTCTTCTCGATCCTTTCTGACTTCACGCCGACCGTCTCAGGCGTTTCGATCGACGAGGCGTACTTGGACATGACCGGCTCCGACCGCCTTTTCGGTGCACCGAAAGAGGTGGCCGAGGAGATTCGCAGACGCACACGGGAAGAGGTCGGCATCACGGTGTCGATAGGTATCGGGCCGAGCAAGCTGGTTGCGAAGATGGCGTCGGAGGATGCGAAGCCGGACGGCGTTTTCGAAGTGCTGCCGGATGACGTCGAGGAGTTCATGGCGTCGAAGCCGGTGCGGGCGCTGCCGGGCATCGGTCCGAAGTCGGCCGAGGCGCTGGCGAGCCTGAACATCGAGACGCTGGGCCAGCTTGCCGCTCATCCCGTTGGCCCGATCCGCCGGGCGCTTGGACCGAATGTCGCCGGGTGGCTGCAGCTGCGTGCCCGTGGTGTCGACAACTCACCTGTGATCCAGCGTGCGAAGTCGAAGTCGATCAGTGCAGAAACGACCTTTTCTGAGGATGTGGACTCGGTCGATGAGATGGCGGCTGTGTTGCAGAGACTCTCAGAGCGAGTCGGGAGAAGGCTGCGGAAGTCGGGCATGCACGCTCGCAATGTTGGGCTGAAGCTGCGCTACCCGGACTTCACGACCGTGACCCGGCAGACGACTTTGCTGCGGGCCGCGGACGGCGACGACGTGATCACCGATTCGGTGAAGATGTTGCTGCGTAAGACGATGAGGGAGCGCGCCGGCGCTGTGCGCCTGCTTGGTGTTTCCGTCTCCGGGCTCGGCGAGCCTGCTGCGCAGCTTTCGTTGCTGGATGACACGCCACAGAAGGACAGCGCGATCAGCGGCGCATTGGATCGGGCGAGAGAACGCTTTGGTGAGGATGCGGTGACGCGGGGCGGGTAGCTGAGGCTGGTCGGCTCTACCCTTCGACGGGCTCAGGATGGCGGATTTCTGGCACAGTTTGCGAGCCGCAGCCGGAACATTTGGCTTCCTGACGGCGTTCTATCTACATGACATCGGTTCTAGCGCCACCTCGTGCCCGCAAGGCAAGTCGGATCTGGCTCGCCGCCGTAGTCGCCGCGCTAACCGTTACAACCGGCTGCTCGTACCTGTTCGGCCCCGATAGACCACAGCCCTATACAGAACGGGACATCGCGCCAACGCCGACACAGGACCCGGCCATCGCGATGCGCTGGCTGTTGGACCGCGACCAGATCCCGGTTCGAGAAGACTGGTTCAGCGACGGCTTCCATGAGCAGTTCGAGGGATGCCGAGACCGCGGTTTCGGGGGCAGGACGAGGACCAGCTTCACATTTATCGACCTCCCTCCCGAGCCGCACACACCAGAGGTGGTGAGAGCGGCAATCGCAGAGCATCTCTGCTACGCGGGCAGGCCGAACTACGCGCCGCCCGGTCGGTTCACGCTTGTGCAGGGCCACTTCACGACGGTGGAGCTGAAAGGCTGGGCGTGGCGGTTAAGAGACATTTTCGACGGGATCGAGGTGGCGGGGATGGGCACTGGCAACGCCTTCAACCGGATCAACGTCCGGCTGATCGACCTCGCGGACGAGTACGAGGCGCGGGAACGGATTGAAGCAGCGGGCATTCCGCAGCACGCCGTTCACTTCGAACAGGGCGGCCACTTCATTCCGATACTTGACCGGTAGCCGAGCTTCTAGGCAGTCACCGCCGCGTGCTGCTCGGTCAAACCGAGTGCCCGGGCCGCTTTCAGAACCTCTTCTCGCTGCTCTTCGGTCAGGCGCTCGACCGGCGGGATGGACCTGCCGCAGTCGATGCCAAGTCGCTCCGACAGGATCGTCTTCGTGACGTCAGACGGTGCGCCGAACATGCGCACGACATCGACGATCTTCCCTACGCTGTCCTGCAGTTCCTGAGCCCTGGCAAAGTCGCCAGACGACCACGCAGCGTAGAGATCCGAGTAGTGCCAGGGGGCGATCGACGGCGGGGCGTCAACGGTGCCAACTGCGCCCATCGTCAGTGCAGGAAGCGGCAGCGCGCCGTTGCCTGAGAAGCACTTGAGGCCCATGTCAGCGAACGTACGGATGTCGCCGAAGTTCGCGGCGGAGTGCTTCAGGCCGATGATGCTGGGAACGGCGGCCATGAACTTCTCCATGAGCGCCGGGACGGTCTCGACCTGCGTCAGCTGCGGCAGGTTGTAGACGAAAAACGGCAGGCCGTCTGCGGCATCTGCGACCGCCTTGTAGTGCTCGATCTGCGACTTTTCCGATGACCTGAAGAAGAACGGCGGGACGCAGCAGACGGCGGCGCAGCCGTATTCCTTCGCCTGTTTCGCAGCCTTGGCGGCGCTGGCGGTGGAGATTGCGCCAACGTGCATGATGGCCAGCGCCCTGCCCTGCGTCACCTCTCCCGAGACTCGAGCGACCGTTTCGCGCTGCTCCTCGGTGAGGATCGGTCCTTCGCCGGTGCTGCCTGCCATCCAGAACCCGCCAACTCCGTTCGCAATGTTGTCGTTGAGCAGAGCCCGCAGCGCCTCTTCGTTCACGGAGCCGTCTTCGGAGACGGGAGTTGGCGGCGCGGGGAAGACACCTTTGAACTCGAGCTCTGCAGCGGGGTGGCTGCCGTTTGTCTCTGGCGTGGTCATGTTGGTCTCCTTCGTTCGGTGAGTCGGAGTTTGGTGCGGCTGGTGCAATGAGCGGCAGTTTAGCGGGTTTTGGTGGGGTGCCGTTCGACGGGCTCAGGATGGCGAGAACTTATCCTCCCTCCCGTATTGGGAGGGAGTTAGAGGGAGGGTAGGTAGTGACCGGAACAACCGGTTGCTAATGGAAGACCGAACGACCCTCACCCCAGCCCTCTCCCAATCTGGGAGAGGGGGAAGACCGGAAGCCCTCACCCTGACCCTCTCCCGCAAGCGGGAGAGGGGACAAGACAGGCACCAACGTCCGCTCAGCCAGTTGCCGATTCGTCCCCGCCGTCCGGCGCTATCCGAGTTCCCGCTTCATCTGGGCGAGGCCCATGGGCCCGAGCCGGAGCGCCGCGTTGTGCCATTCCTTGAGGTCGAAGTCGGAACCAGCGCGTGTTCGCGCGGCTTCTCTCGCTTCCAGCCACACGCGCTCGCCAACCTTGTAGCTGATCGCCTGTCCCGGCCAGCCTAGATAGCGGTCAACCTCGCTGGCAACGAAGTCGGCCGGGAAGTGCACCCTGTCTCGCATGAACTGCAGCGCTAAGTCGCCGTTCCAGACTTCGCCGGGATGAAACTCGGAGTCAGCAGGAATCTTAAGACCGAGGTGCATGCCAATATCGACCACAACACGGACCGACCGCAGCGCCTGCGCGTCCAGCATGCCCATGTAGTAGTCGGGGTTTTCGAGATAGCCGAGTTCACCCATCAGCCGCTCGGCGTAGAGCGCCCAGCCCTCGACATAACCGGAGGTGCCGGCCATTAGACGCTGGTAGCGTGACAGTTCATCGGCCAGCGTGAGGTTGGTTGCTATCTGGAAATGGTGGCCGGGCACGCCCTCGTGGTAGGCGATGGACACCTCGCGCCAGATGGGAAATGAGGTCTTGCCGCCGGTCGGATACCAGGTGCGGCCGGGGCGGGAGAAGTCCTCGGACGGCGCGGTGTAGTACATGGCGAGCGCGCCACCGGGAGGAGCGATCATCGCCTCGATCTCACGGACACGCGGGTCGAGGTCGAAGTGCTTGCCGTCGAAGTCTTCGATTGTGGCGTCCTGCAGGTCCTGCATCCACTTCTTGAAGTTGTCTTCGCCTTCGATTGATCGCTCGGGGTCCGTGTCCAGGAACTCGACCGCCTCGGCCACCGACGCGCCGGGCTTGATGCGTTGGGTCGTCTTTTCCATCTCGGAGCGGACCCACTTCGTCTGCTCCCAGCCCCAGAGGTAGGTCTCTTCGAGGTCGAGTTCGATACCGTTGAAGCTGCGGGATGAAAGCGAGTAGCGGTCCTTGCCAACGCCGTCTTCGGAGGCGGCGGAAGCTGTGTATTCGTCGCGCAGGAATTTGGCGAAGTCTGCCCACGCCGCGTGGGCTGTCTTTGCGCCTTCTTCGAGTCGGGACCTGAGCGCTGCGCCGCCATGCTCCGACTCGTCGAATCCTGCGATCAGGCGGTCAAGGAACGGTTCGCTGCCATCCACGCCGGCCCAAGTGTCTAGCTGTTCAGCAGTGCCAGCGGCCTGTCGTTTGGCAGCTACGAGGCCGCGGTCTGCACCAAGTCTGAGAGAAGCCGCGTAGCTGTCGAGCGCCTCCGGGACTTTCTCGATGCGTGATGCGATGTTGGACCAGTGCTCTTCGCTGGCCTGCGGCATCATGTCGAAGATCGAGCGGGTGGTCTGCACAGGGCTGTGCAGGATGTTCAGTCCGCGCAGGTGCTCACCGGCCTCGTGCTGCTCGATGCCGAGGCGAAGCTCTTCTAGGAAGGTGTCCTTGCAGACCCGCTCGCGTTCGTTAGCAGGTGTTGCCGCCTCCATCTCACGAATCGCCGCTCGCTCAGCGGCCGCCATCTCCTCGGCAGCTTCCGGCGACGAATCGTTCATCAGGTGGTCGTAGCCAGGAATACCCATGTAGGTGGCGCCCACCGGGCTGAGGGAGGCGTAGGTCTCGACGAACCGGTCGGCGATCTCGTAGACGGTGGGCATTTTCTTCTCCGTGATTGGCCAGCAAGATTCCGGTTTCAGTCGACTCTTCTATAGGTCACGCCACCGAGCTTGAAGCCCTGGGCGCTGCCTGATTCATCCATGCTGAAGGCGACGGTCTCGCCAGCGCCTCGGCCGTTGACTACGGTGAACGTGTCGTCTTCGTCTGCCGGAGTCAGGTTGGCCGGAGTCTGCAGACCGACCTCGCCTTCCTTCGGCTGCTCGAACACGAGGCCAGTTTCTGTGCAATGCACCGTGACATAGAGTCCCGGTTCGCCCCAGTACCTGCCGTCATAGGGTCCGAGAACGCGTTCTGAGGATTGAGCCGGGGCCTTAGACGGCTTGTTGGCTGACTCAGAAACCGTTCCGGACGAAAATTCTTCTGCAACTTTGACGGCAATATTTAACGCCAAATTAGCAGTCACACTGGCAGGCCACATGTTGAGAAGCGCTATCACGCCGGTACGCGTTGGCACGTTGAAGATGACTGCCGTCGAGAAGCCGTGGATCGCGCCGCCGTGGTTCCAGAAGACATGTTCGCCCCGCCTGACAGCCCGCCAGCCGAGCCCCTGCCCGTTTGACCAGTCATCTGCGATGTAGACGGGTCTGCGCATCTCAGCACGTGACTGCTCAGAGAGCACCGAGTCCGGGCCGTCGCCGAGTTGGAAGCCGATCCACTTCGCAAGGTCTTCCACATTCGAATGCAACTGCCCTGCTGCCGAGAAACCGTTCAGGTGCTCTATCGGCGCAAGCCTCGGTCCGGTCTGCCCTGGCTTCGGTGGCGCGTAGCCGGTCATTTTCAGCCTCTGCTGCTCAGGCGAAAGATCGAACGCTGTGTTTTTCAGCCCAACCGGGCCGATGATCTCGTCGTTCACATAGTCGACGCACGGCTTGCCGGACAGCCGTTTGACCACTTCGCCGAGGAGCGTGTAGGCGAGGTTCGAGTACTTCCACTGCGAGTCCTGCGGGATAACGACCTGGACCTGCTCCAGCGAGTCCATTACGTGATCGAGCGTCGGGAAATCGGGCGCGCTCCAGTCAAGGTCAGGATGTTCGGTGCTCAGCCCCGAGTGGTGGGTAAGCATGCGCCTGATGGTCACGCCTTCGAGCGGTGCGGCCACGGCCTGGGCAACGGTGAACTCCGGGATGTGCAGAAGCAGTGGGTCGTCCAGTTCCAGGAGCGACGCATCGCGCAGCTGCATGATTGCGGTCGCGGTGAAGGTCTTCGTGACCGAAGCGACTCGGGCGATCGAAGTCTCGGTCGGAGCTTCACCTGAATCGAGGTCAGTTGAGCCTTGCGAGAGAAATCCGGCGAGTTGTCCGTCTTTGACAATGCCCAGCGCGACACCGGGGACGTTGGCCATAGCCGGCTCAGCGTCGATAAGGGCCTGGATTTCGGAAGTCAGCGAATCGGGAAGTTGGGAGGCAGGCATAGGTGGCGCTCAGCCGCCGCCACACAGGTGAAAATTTCTCTGGCGGTCGGGCCTGCCAGATTGACCGAGCGCTATCCCGGTGTCAAGAGATCAGGCCGCTGACTGGCCCTTCTTGATCTGCTCCATGGCGCCGTAGACCTGCTTGCGGTAGTGCTCGATGCGGTCTTCCAGCCTGCGCATGGTTGTGCGTTTCATCGTGACCGACTTCGTGAGCTCTTCAATTCGGTCGACCGCTTTTTCCTGCTCGTCCTCGAACTCGGCAACCGCATTCAGCGCATCCTGGTCCAGCTGGCGAGAGTCAGCATTCGGGTTGTTGCTCAACAGGTCTCGCTTGGCCTCGGCGATCACTTCTTGAAGCTCACGCTCACGCTTCTCACGCTCGGCAACGAAGGTCTTCTTCGTCTCGAGCTCCTCGTTCATCACCTCTTCTTCTTTTGAGGCCTTACGAAGTTCTGAGAGACGCGCCTCCACCTGGACGAGCAGCCTGTTTACCTGCTCAGCCACAAACGCAGACCGTGTCTGCTTGCCGGTCTTGCCCACCTTGCCCAGGTGAGTCATCAGTTCGTGAATCTTGGGGTCGTCTGTCCAGTGAGCCATGCTGAAACTGATCTCCAGTTCGAATGGTTCGTCGTTCGTCCGTCTGGCAGTGATGCAGAGCGGAGCGGGATATCACCTTGACGCAACCGCCCAATCACCACTTCGTCACATGCGTGTAACCTCACGCTACCGAATGGCAACCAGTTTGGAATAGGACAACTCACCGATACAGGGTGCGAATTTCTCTGATGTTTTCGCTCTTTCGCACGCTGCTGCCGGCCTGGGCGCTTCATCACGAGCTGAGTTGATTTCTTTTGACGGACTGCCTCCTGTGCGACAGTTCGTCGCACATTTCTCCGAGAGTTTACGAAGGTACCGATGAATATGAAGGTGACTGATCTGACGATCGATGTTGTGGAGCGGGAGGTGCCGAATGTGCGGATCCAGGACCATCGCGGTGGTATTGGCGGCACGGTCCGCAACGGTGTTCTGCGAGTGCAGACAGACGCCGGGATAGAGGGCCACTGCACTATCGGAGACAGGGCGGGCGATGCCGACGCGCTGTTCGACCGCATCATGCGGGACCTTGCGCCGAGAGTGATCGGGATGGATGTGGGTGAGCGGGAGAAGCTGTGGTCCCAGTTGGAGTCGATCGGCGGCCATGGAGCGCCTGTGCACGCCGCGTGGTCATGCGTAGATGTGGCGCTCTGGGACATCGCCGGAAAAGCCGCAGGGTTGCCGATTCACCGGCTGCTTGGGACGGCTCGGTACGAAACACCTGTCTACGCCACCTACCCGCCCCGGCACCCGGATGCGGCCGGGTTCGTAGAAGAGGGACTTGAACTGAAGTCGCAAGGGTTCAGCGCCTACAAGATCCACCCCGGAGCGATGTCGACGAAGGGCGTGGTCGAGATGGTCGGGAAGGTGCGTGAGGCGGTTGGCGATGAGATGACGCTGATGCTCGACCCGAACAACGGCTATGACCTGCGGAAGGCGCTTGAGATTGGCCGGGCGCTGGATGCGAACGGGTTCTTCTGGTTCGAGGACCCGGTGCTATGGAACGATTTCGAGGCGATTCGAGAGCTTTCGGTGCGCCTGGACACGCCGCTGGCGATGAGCGATACGGCCCCTTTCCTATTCCGTGAGGCAGCCCACTACGTAAAGCTCGGCTACCCGCGCATAGTCCGAGGGACGACGCGCAAGCTGGGGATCACGGGACTGAAGAAGCTGTGTGGCCTTCTCGAAGGGTTTGGGATGAACTGCGAGATCGGCCTCGCGGGCAACACGCTGCTGAACGCAGCAAACCTGCACGTGATTATGTCGATCACCAACTGCGACTACTACGAGTACTGGCTACCGCTCGCCGCCCACCAGTGGGGAGTGCAGGATGAGATTGTCCTGAACAAGCGTGGAGTGCTGGACGCGCCGATGGAGCCGGGGCTCGGATTCGAGCTTGATGAGGAGTGGATCAAGGCGCACAGGGTGGCGGTGCTGGGAGAGTAGCGGCGGGTCCGCCGTCCGAGACAGTCGAAGGGCGCGGGAGGTTTCCATTGGCAGCATTTCGTCGTCCCGAGTCAGAACGAGGGATCCGGTGGGTGGGGCGACCCACTAGAAACCTGTCGTTCCATGAGAGGAAACTATCGAAGAAGCCCGCATGAGCAAGCCTTGTCCAGATGAGCACAAGGCGACTGCTTGAGTTTGCCCCGCACACCGGGTCCCTCACTCTGGTTCGGGACGACCGCTCCAGTCAGCCCGCACCCTATAGCCAAGGTCACTGGCGTAGAATCTCGCCGAACGGCAGAACCCTGCGATTCCTGGAGCGTGGCAACGTGGCAATAACGAACGCATCGGTCACCTCGGAGACCGGTCCGGAAATACTGAACCGGCTCGGCGTGAAGCCGATCATCAACGCAGGCGGCCCGAACACCAAGCACTCCGGCAGTCGGCCGCGGCAGGAGGCGATGGACGCCATGAGCGCGATGTCCGAGGTGTTCGTCAATATCGACGAGATGCTGATCGCCGCCGGGGAAGAGATTGCGTCGCTTGTCGGCGCCGAAGCCGCAACGGTCACTAGCGGTGCTTCCGGCGGCCTTGTCGTTCAGGCTGCCGCCGCCGTCTCGAAGGGCGATCCAGAGATCATCGGACGGCTGCCTGACACCGACGGAATCCCGAATGAGCTGGTGATCCAGAAGCGGCACCGATTCGTCTACGACCATCTCTACCTGACGCCCGGCACGAAGTTCGTCGAGGCCGGAACCGATTCTGAGTGCACGCCTGAGCAGCTTGAAGCTGCGATCACACCGAATACTGCGGCGGTCATTCACCTGGAGTCGCCATTCAAGAACCGCAACGCGGTTCAGCTTCCGCAGGCAGCGGAGATCGCGCACGCCCATGGGCTGCCGCTGCTGGCAGACGGCGCATCGATGCTTCCTCCCCGTGACAACCTGCGTCGGTACACGTCGGAGGGCGCTGATCTCGTTTCGTTCTCTGGCGGCAAGGCGGTGCGCGGTCCGCAGAGCACCGGTTTCCTGATTGGCAAGCCGGAGTGGCTCGAGTACGCCCGGCAGGTCAACGCCCCGAACGCCACGATTGCTCGTGCGCAGAAGGTTTCCAAAGAGGAGATAGCCGGATTGCTGGCGGCGCTGCGGGTTTTCGTGGACGAGGATGAGGCGACTGAGACCGAGCGATACAGGCGGGATATGGAGTCGGTACTTGACCGCATCGCCGAGGTGCCGGGTATCGATGCCTCTATCCAGCACAACTACGACCACTACATTCCGCACGTGGTGGTGAAGCTGACTGATTCGTGGCGCGGGCCGGACGGGCTGGAGCTGGCACGACGGCTGATGCTGGGCGACGAGCGGGTGTACGTGGTGTCGGGCTACATCGGCGACCGAGAGATCTGGGTGGACCCGTTGAACATCCAGCCGGGTGAGTTAGAGACTGTGGCGCGGCGGGTGCATGAAGAGCTGATGAAGGCTGCTGCCGGGGAGTGAGGAGAGGCTATCGGCCTCTGGCCTGACCGTGTCGCACAAGCGGGTACCCCGCGGTCGGGATGACAAACACTCCCGCCATCCTGAGCTTGTCGAAGGGTGGCGAGCTTCAACCCTCACCCTGACCGTCTCCCGAAATCGGGTGAGGGGATAAGAAAGCACCGTCTCACAGAACACGTGCTGATTTGGCGGGCTTTTGGATGTACCTTATCCGGCGAGTACCCAACTACACGCTCCAAGGAAACAGAAATGCCGAAACTTGCCGGTAAGCACGCACTCCTGAAGATGTTCCAGGCCGAGGGCATTCGCCACATGTTCGGCCAGCCCGGCACCAGCGAAGCGCCCATGATGGACATCATGCCGGACTACCCGGACATCGGTTACTACCTGGTGCTGCAGGAAGGCGTTTCGGTCGGCATGGCAGAGGGGTATGCGCGGGCGTCGGGCGAGGTGCCGCTCGTGAGCCTGCACATAGACAACGGCATGGCGAACGGCCTGAGCCTGATGATTGACATGAAGTACTCCGGCACGCCGATGGTGCTAACGGCAGGCAACAAGGACATCCGCAAGATGGCCGCAGGCCGCAGCGACCTCGCCGAAATGGCCCGCCCATTCGCCAAATGGAGCACCGAAATCACGCATGCCGAACAGATGCCGTCGGTGATCCGCCGCGCATTCCAGGAAGCACGCACAGCGCCGACCGGTCCTGTGTTCGTTTCCGTTTCAGCGAACGCCTTCGATGACGTCGCGGACATCGACATCTTTCCTTCGACACAGGTGCAGATGATGCCGCCTGCGGATGAGAACGCTGTTGAAGAGGCATGCGCTCTGATCGCAAAGGCGGAGCGGCCGATATTGATTGTCGGCGACCGCGTGAGCGAATTCGGTGGCCCTGATGGTGCGGTGAGGCTGGCAGAGCTAGCCGGCATGAAGGCGTACGGCCACGCCTACGCAACGATGAACTTCCCGACTTCGCATCCGCTGTGGCAGGGCGTGCTGAACATGCGCACGGAGGAAGCGGTGAGGGCGGTGCGTGATGCCGACGTAGTGGTCGCCGCCGGCTGCCCGGTTTTCGAGGATTTTTTCTATCAGCCGGGTCAGTTCGTTGCGAAGGACTCGAAGCTGATCCACGTCGACATCAACCCGGGCGAGATCGGCAAGTCGGAGCCGACCGATATTGGGATCCTTGCAGCGCCGGGTGTCGCGCTCGGCCAGCTCGCAGACCAGCTATCGGAAACGCTTACCGGCTCGCAGATCGAGGCTGCGAAGGGGCGTGCTGAGCAGGCTGCGCAGGCGTCGAAAGCGCGGCACGATGCGTTCCTGAGCATGGCGGCAAAAGGCATGTCGAGCTCGCCGATGACGGCAGCCGCGATGGGCAAGGTGATGGCCGACACGATGCCCGAGGACACGGTGGTGTTCAACGACGGCGTCAGCTCAGGCGGCTTTGTGTTCGAGGCGCTGCAGCCCTCGACGCCCGGCTCGTACTACGGCTGCCGTGGACAGGCGATCGGCTGGGGCATCGGCGCGACGCTCGGTGTGAAGCTGGCAAACATGGACCGGCCGACGGTCGGTGTGATCGGCGACGGCTCGGCGATGATGACTATCCAGGGTCTCTACACTTCGGTGAACAGCAACATCCCGGTCGTGTACGTGATGTGCAACAACTCGTCGTACAAGATCCTGAAGATCAACATGAACCACTACCACCGGCTGAACGGAATGGAGATGCCGAACCACTACTTCGGCTTCGACTTCCCGGCCGAGATCGACTTCGTCGCGCAGGCGAAGGCGTACGGCATTCGGGGCGAGCGGGTGGACAACCCGGATGACTTTGCGAAGTCGCTGGACGGCGCGATCAAGTCGGGCGAGCCGGCGGTGCTGGACGTAGTGATCGACGCTGCGCTTTAGGCGGCTTTGCGGGTGAGCAGCAGGTGGGTAGTGACCTCTACCGGCAGCACGCCGCCGTGGGCTTCGATGGCGTCGCCAATTGCAGTGAGCAGTTGGTCGAGTCGATCTGGGGCCATCACCCGGTGATCTGAGTGCGTCTGCAGCAGCTTCACCCATGTCTCGGAATCGTACTCGGTGCGCCACTCGTACTGGTCGGTTTCGACGGTTGTGAAGTGCCCTGAACTGTTGACGACATCCGGCCAGCTGCTGGTGTTCTTCTCACCTTTTGCGGGGCTTGCGAGGTCCTGGGCGAAATCTTCGTACGCGGCGTCAAGCGCTTTTCGAAGCTCCTGGTTCGGGTGCCTTTGCCGGTGCCAGAACAGGGAGAAGACACCTTCCGGCTTCAAAGCGCGTGCGACCTGCGCCAGTCCGGCCACGGGCTCGACCCAGTGAAACGCCTGCGCCGAGTAGACGAGATCGAAGGGTCTTTCAGGCGAGTCCAGTTTTTCGAACTCGGCCTCGACGAACTCGACATTCGGGTATTCGGTGCAAGTACGCTTCGCAACCTCCAGCACTCCGTGCGACGGATCAACGCCGAGGATGTAGTGCCCGAACGGTGCGAAGAGTCGGGTGGCCTTGCCCGTGCCGCAGCCGATCTCCAGCAAGCGTGCGTTGGTCGGCAGGTTGCTCCACTCGAGTACGTCGTGGACCAGCTGGAACGGATACTCGGGCCTGACCTCGTCGTAGAGATCGGCCACCTCGCCGAACACGCTTTCAGCCGTGTGATCTTCAGGCATAGCGCAACTCACCCACTCTCAAGACGTGACAGAAGACATTAGCACTCTTCGGGCGAACATGAGCTAGCCGATCCGCCATTCCTTGGCAGGGCTCCGGCGGTGTTCGGTTTATATCTCGCATCCTCATGCCAGTCCCTTCAATCCAAAACCGACGCCAAACGCCATGGCCGCAGCCGCCCCACCGATCAGCAAGGTTTCTACTCCGGCCCGCAACCAGTGTGTCTCAACAAACCGGCTCTTCATTGCACCGACAGCAAAGAAGGTCGCGCACGTGACCAGAGCGCTCCACAGGAACTCGTTTCCGACCGAACCCGGAAAGATCGCCTCGATAGCGAAAGAGATCAGCGGCATCGCCCCGGCAGCCGCAAACGCGATGTAGGTCACGAACCCGGCTTTCCAGGGCGAAGGGCCTTCCAACTGAAGTCCGTGCTCCTCACGCAGCATCGTGTTCACCCACAGCTCACGGTCAGACGTGATCACTTCGACTATCCGCTCCAGCACGTCGCCCTCGAACCCTTTCTGGCGGAAGATTTCCCGCACCTCGGCAACCTCGCCTTCGGGAATGACATCGATCTGCCACTCCTCTTCGGTCCGGCGTTTCGCTACCGCTTCTGCGTCGGTGCGGGTGCCGAGGAAGTTGCCGACCGCCATGCTGAAGCCGTCTGCGAAAAGGTTGGCGATGCCAAGAATCAGCACGATGCTGGAAGAGAGGTCGGCGCCGACAACGCCCGTAACGATGGCGAATGTAGTGACCGCGCCGTCGATCGCGCCGAGGACTGCGTCGCCCATGTAGGAGTGCACAGTGTTCCCGCTGACGCGCCGTCGGATCGCATCGGGTTCATGCTCGCTGCGTAGATCGGCGGTCTGTTGTTCGGGTGATGGCATTGCCTGTGATCAGGATTCGGGAAGCGAAAGAGTCGTTTCATATGATCTCATTCAACACCTGTTGCGCCGACCAGTGCCACCGACGGCATGAGAATCGCAGGTTCGGTCGGGAAAGAAGATGTTCCCTCTATCTTCACGTTCGATGAGCCGCTCTCATTCCTCAAGCGGTATGATCCGTTCATATCTCATCGGGAGCACAGTTTGGCAGCATCAACTCAGCAGATCACCGTTTACCGCCGGTTTCTTGGCTCGGCGCGCAGGGCGGCCGCGATCTACGGCTCGCTGGCCCGCATGGAGTCTGATCCCGACCGGGCGGCGGTGTTCCAGAAGCTTCACGAAAACGAGATGGAGCACGCAGCACAGTGGGCGGAGCTGATCGGACAGTCGGTGCGCGACATCCGCCCTGCTCGACTCGGTCTCGCATCGATCATCCTGTGGCTGACGACGAAGATGATCGGGACGACGTTCATCGCCAAGTTCCTGATCCGCGGCCACGAGAAGAACCTGCATGAGATTTCGCGGCTGCCCGACCCGACGATGATGGCCGATGCGGCCCGCGAGCAGGAGCTTGCGCTGAGGCGGCTTGCGTACCCTGACTCGGAACCGGTCGATCACCACGAAGGCGGGTTCTTAGCAGGCGAAGGCGGGACGCTACGTGCTGCCGTGCTCGGGATCAACGACGGTCTCGTCTCCAACTTCAGCCTTGTCATGGGCGTGGCGGGCGGAACTGGCGATGCTCAGTTCATAATCCTGGCCGGAGTCGCGGGAATTCTCGCGGGCGCGTTTTCGATGGCGGCCGGAGAGTACATCTCGATGCGGTCGCAGAAGGATGTCTACGAGAACATCGTGCGGCTGGAGCGTGCCGAGCTTGAGCTGTGGCCGGAGCGGGAGGCCGAGGAGCTTGCCGGGTTCTTCGAGGAGAAGGGCGTTTCGAAAGATGATGCGCTTGCGATCTCAAAGCGTATCTCCGAGGACCCGGAGGCGGCGCTGGACATGCACCTGCGCGAAGAGTTCGGACTGAACCAGGACGATCTCGGCTCACCGTGGGGCGCTGCGATCGCCTCGATGACGGCGTTCGCCATCGGGGCGATCATCCCCGTCTTCCCTTACTTCTTCGGAGACTCCGGAGTGATCCTGGCCCTCAGCGCCGCTTTCAGCGCCCTCGCGCTGGTTGTTGTCGGCTCCGGGCTGGCGTGGATGTCAGGCGTGAACGCAATGTGGGGAGGAGCGCGGATGCTGCTCGTAGGCGGCATCGCTGCGGCGGTCACGTTCGGCGTCGGAACCGCGATCGGCGAGACGATCACTTGACGAGTATTCGGTTCGAAGACACCGAGGCCTACTCACGGTTTCCGCGTTCTCGTGGTTATGACCTTGAGTGGATGATGGACCAGGCGATGGGCCCGAACCCACTATGGCTCACGGAGTTCCTATCTGAGGCGATGCCATTTGAACCGGAGATGCGGGTGCTGGACCTCGGTTGCGGCAAGGCTGCGACATCGATCTTCCTCGCGAAGGAGTTCGATGTAGAGGTCTGGGCGACGGACCTGTGGATCGATGCGGAGTCGAACGCAAAACGCATCGCGGAGGCCGGACTGACCGATAGGATCCACCCGGTGCACAGCGAGGCGCATTCGCTGCCGTTCGAGGATGAGTTCTTTGACGCCGTCATCTCTATCGATGCCTACCACTACTTCGCAACAAGCGAGACCTACATCGGATATCTCGCCAAGTTCGTCAAAAGGGGTGGCAGGGTCGGGTTCGTGGTTCCGGGACTGGTGAACGAGCTTGAGGCCGATCCGCCTGAGCACCTGCGGCCGTTCTGGTACTGGGACTTCTGGACGTTCCACAGTCCGCAGTGGTGGCGCAGGCACCTCGACCGGTCCGGCAAGGTCGATGTCGAAACGGCCGATATGTTGCCGGACGGCTGGCGCTACTGGCTTGAGTGGAACACGCTCTACGCGGAGTTGAAGCATGCGCCGGACGAAGAGGGAAAGATGTTGGAGATCGATGCGGGTCGCAACATCGGGTTCACCCGCTGCGTTGCGAAACGCGTCGAATCTGTCGAAGATGAGCGCTGGCAAACGTTCGAGGGCGGATAGCCTGAACAGGTAAATGGAACCGCAGAGCCCGATTCCGCGTACTCGAACCTGTGGAGCGGCCGTGATTCGAGATACACCGCCGACAGATACCGGCGCCACTCAGCCGTAGAGAATATGCAGGAACAGAGCACGGCAAATAGCAGCAGCGAACCGCTCCTTTCGGTGGAGGAGCTGACGACCGAGTTCGTCACTGACGAGGGCGTGGTCAGGGCCGTGGACGGCGTGACGTTCGATGTCCACGCGGGCGAGACCGTGAGTCTTGTTGGCGAGAGCGGCTGCGGCAAGAGCGTGACGGCGCTTTCGATCATGCGGCTTATCCAGTCACCACCGGGCCGCATCGTCGGTGGTCGTGTGAACTTCGAGGGCCGGGACCTGCTTTCGCTCTCGGAGCGTGAGATGCGGTCGGTGCGAGGTGGCAAGATCGGCATGATCTTCCAGGAGCCGATGACGTCGCTCAATCCTGTCTTGTCGATTGGCCGGCAGATCACCGAGCCATTGCAACTGCACCAGAAGATGAGCACAAACGAAGCGCGGCGGCGTGCGATTGAGCTGCTCTCGATGGTCGGCATTCCGGACGCCGATCGCCGGATCGGCGACTACCCGCACCAACTGAGCGGCGGCCAGCGGCAGCGTGTGATGATCGCAATCGCCATGAGCTGCGATCCGAAGCTGCTGATCGCGGACGAGGCGACGACCGCGCTTGATGTGACCATCCAGGCGCAGATCCTCGAACTGATGAAGAGTGTGACGAGCCAGTCCGGCACAGCGTTGCTGATCATCACGCACAACCTTGGCGTCGTCGCCCGTTATGCCGACCGTGTGAACGTGATGTACGCCGGTCGCATCCGGGAGTCGGCACCCGCAACCGACGTTTACCACCAGACCCGCCATCCGTACACAGCAGGACTGCTGCATTCAGTGCCTCGGCTGGACCGAGACCTCGGTGCGCGGCTGGAGCCGATTCCGGGCGACATACCTGACCCTGGCGAAAGAATAGAAGGCTGTGCGTTTAGGCCTCGATGCAGGTTCGCAGTTGAGCGCTGTGAGACCGATGACCCGCCGCTGACCGAAGTGGCCTCCGATCACAAGACCGCCTGCTGGGAGCATGAGCGCGTTGGCGCCGAAGTCGAGATGACGAAGATATGACGTTGCAGCCGCAATCCGCCTCGGCTCCGCAGGATGAAAAGCCAGAGGACGACCTGCTCAGAGTCGAAGGCCTGCAGGTCCACTTCCCTATCAAGCGCGGGCTGATCTTCCAGCGGCAGGTGGCTGCTGTGAAGGCTGTCGACGGTGTCAGCTTCTCGATCAAACGCGGCGAGACGCTCGGGCTTGTTGGCGAGAGCGGGTCTGGCAAAACGACGATCGGCAAATCGATCGTGCGGCTGGTCAAGGCCACCGGCGGCTCGATCAGCTTCGGCGGCCAGGACATCAACACGCTGAAGGGCTCTTCGCTGCGCGCCGTGCGCAGGCAGATGGGCATCGTTTTCCAGGACCCTTACGGAGCGCTGAACCCGCGTATGACGGCTGGCGCTGTTGTCGGCGAGCCGCTGACTGTGCATAAGCTGACTTCGGGGAAGGGCGAGTACCTGGACAACGTGGCCGGGCTGATGGAGACGGTGGGCCTGAACCCGGCGATGATGAACCGCTATCCACATGAGTTCAGCGGCGGTCAGCGGCAGCGACTTGGAGTGGCGAGAGCGCTTGCGGCAAAGCCGAGCCTGATCATCCTGGACGAGCCGGTCTCGGCGTTGGACGTGTCAATTCAGGCCCAAGTGATCAACCTGCTGCAGGACCTGCAAGAGCAGTTCAACCTGGCGTATCTATTCATTGCCCACGACCTCTCGGTGGTGCGGCACATCAGCGACCGAGTCGCCGTGATGTACCTGGGCAAGATCGTGGAAATGGCGGACTCTCACCAGATCTACGAGAACCCGCAGCACCCCTATACGCAGGCGCTGCTTTCGGCCGTTCCGGTGCCTGACCCGGTGATCGAGCGGCAGCGCAGCCGCATCGTGCTGAGAGGTGACATCCCAAGCCCGATCGCGCCTCCGCCGGGCTGCGTTTTCCACACGCGCTGCCCTATCGCAATCGAAGACTGCCCGCTCGCAGTTCCCGATATGCGAGAGCTCGAACCGGCGCACACGGTCGCCTGCATTCGCGCTGGCACTTCGCTCGACTAACGGCCCTTCCTGATCATCGCCCAGGCCCCTTTTGCGGTCCCTCCCGAAACTTCGACACCAACCTGTTGATTTCACCGATGGTCGCGATGTGGTAACCACCGATGCCCCATCACAGAGGCCGTTCTTAAATGGGTACTTGTGCGACCCCTGATCAGGCGGCGTTAGCCGTAGTGGGTCTTGTTACAGATCGATCACCAGGCTAATCACAGCCCACGGGACGGCAATCGGGTGAGATTTGAGAGTGGGTGGGCGCTTGCAGCCCCGTTACCCGCTCATGTGAATCGAATCAAGTGAGCGACAATTTGCCGAACATCGCAGAGGATCTCTCTCCGGATGACATGAAGGTCTTCCTGGAGGAGGCTGAAGAGCAGCTGCAGCTTCTTGACGAAGAGGTCATCAAGCTAGAAAAGCAGGCGACAGAGGATGGTCTCGCCGCCATTTTCCGCGCCGCACACACACTGAAAGGCTCTTCGGCGATGATCGGCTACCGCGCCATGTCCGAAGTGGCGCACGCCATGGAGAGCATGCTGGACAAGCTCCGCAACGGCGTGATCGTCGTGACTCCGGAGGTTGTCGACTCACTCCTGCACAGCCTCGACGCTCTCAGGGTGCTCAACGAAGAGCTGGTCGAAGAGACCGGGGTTGAGGTCGATTTCGAGAGCCTTGTTGCCGAGGCGGACGCTGCCATGGCTGCCCAGACGGGCGAATCGGCGTCGGGCTCTGGTGAGTCTTCCGGGCCGCCTGCGCTCGAGATTTCGACGGAAGTGGTCGCCGAGATGGAGGCGCAGGTCGAGTCGAACCGGCTGGTCTTCAAGATCGAGGCAACGCTCGACAGCGAATCGGCCTTCGGTGCAGTGAGGTTCTTCCAGCTTCATTCCGAACTTGTCGAGTTCGGCAAGATGATCATCTCGAACCCGACCGAGGAGCAGATAGCGGCCGAGGAGATCGGCGCGCATTTCACAGCTCTCATCGGCACCGACCTGCCTCCCGAGGACATCGAGACTCGCCTTGCCGAGGTCCAGGACATCTCATCACTCACGGTGCAGCCGTTTGATCCGGATGCCGAGCAGCAGCCAACGGCAGAAGCTCCCGCCTCTGCGCCCGCGGCTGATGAGGCGGAGGCGCCCGTCAAGGAGGCATCAGCTTCAGACGGACAGCACAAGGCGGCTGCCCAGACAGTCCGCATTGACGTAGAGCGGCTGGACCACCTGATGAACCTGATCGGTGAGCTGGTCATCGACAGGACGCGCATCCAGCAGATCGAGCGTTCGCTTATTTCGAAGTACCAGGGCGATGAATTGATCGGTTCGCTAGGCAAGACTTCGTCTCACATCGTGAAGGTGGTGGACGACCTTCAGGAAGACTTCATGAAGGTCCGCATGCTGCCGATCTCGACCGTTTTCAACGCGTTCCCGCGCATGATGCGGGACCTCTCTCGCAAGCTTGAGAAGCCGATCGACTTCCAGATCGAGGGTGGCGAGACGGAGATCGACAGGACGGTGATCGAGCGGATCAGGGACCCGCTGGTGCATATGCTGCGCAACGCCCTGGACCACGGTCTTGAGGATGCCGAGGGCAGGAAGGCGGCCGGCAAGTCAGAGACCGGCATCATCAACCTTTCGGCCTACCACGAACAGGGCCATATCGTAATCAAGGTGAAGGACGACGGTGGCGGAATCGACCCCGAGAAGCTGCGTGAGAGCTTTGTTGGCAAAGGTCTGATCTCCGCCGAGGCCGCACGGCGCCTTTCCGACCAGGAGGCGCTCGACCTGATCTTCATGCCAGGCGCCTCGACCAAGGAAGAGGCGACCGAACTCTCAGGACGCGGTGTCGGGATGGACATCGTCAAGAAGAACATCGAAGCGATCAATGGCTTCGTTGACCTTCAGTCCGAGCTTGGCAAGGGCACGACTCTCTCGTTGCGGCTGCCGCTGACACTCGCCACGGTCAACTCGATTCTTGTGCGTGTGAGTGATGTGCTCTGCGCAATTCCGCTCGTCTACGTATTGGAGGCCGTGAAGCTGCAGAGCGAGGCGGTCCAGTCGGTGCAGGGTCGAGAGGTGTTCAGGCTGCGGGACCGCGTGATTCCGCTGATCGACCTTGCAGACGCGACGGGGCTCGAGCGCAGGGAAGACGAGGTGCTGGAGACGCAGACCAGGCACGTCGTGGTGGTGCGGATCGGCGAGCGCCTGACAGGCGTTGTCGTGGACTCGCTGCTCGAGCCGCAGGAGATCGTTGTCAAGTCACTTGGCAAGTATGTCGGCGATATGAAGGGCGTGACCGGGGCAAGCATCCTCGGTGACGGACGCGTGGTGTTGATCCTGGATGTTGGAGGGCTGGTTGCCGCGGCAGGCACCTACGGCTCTCCGAAATCGAATGACCAGGACGACGCCTCAGCGATGGGGAAAGCGGCCTGACCCCGAAAGCACGGGAACGGCTAATCACGGAGGCGAGATTTGACTAATCAGTTGGCATACACAGACGCGCAGCGAGCACGCTGGGACGATCTGGTGCGGAAGGCGGTGGATCACTCGATCTCCGGCCTTACAGACATGGCCGGGGCGAAGATCGCCGTCTCGGGCATCAGGTCCGAGACGGTTGATGTGACGCAGATCCCGGACAAGATCGGCGGCGCCGGCACCGTAGCCGTGGGCATCCTGCTCGCCGTTGAGGAGAAGCCCGGCTTCCACATGGCGCTGCTGCACTCTCCTGATGCCGCGTTCTCGATAATCGACATCCTGCTCGGCCAGGAGCCCGGCACATCGACCGAGTTCGGAGAGCTTGAGCTTTCGACGCTCGGTGAGATGGGCAACATCATGTGCTCGTTCTTCCTCAACACGATGGGAGACGAGACGGGGATTCAGCTGATGACGACGCCTCCGACTGTCCGCGAGGACATGATCGGCGCCCTGCTGGACTACATCCTCGCCGAGATCATGATGGAGACGGATGAGGTTGACCTGTTACAGACGACCTATGGAACGGAACTGACGAAGGTGGACGGCACGTTCATCGTGATTCCCTCAAACGAATTCCGTGCGCAGGCGTTCCAGAAGGGGCTTGCAGCATGACAACCGCGGCGGTGCAGCCAACGGTGGTCGGTCTGGGGGAAATCGCCGTTTCGAATGTTGCAGAAGAAACACTTGTCAGTCTTGGTCTCGGGTCATGCATCTGCGTCGCAGCGTACGACCCGCTGCAAAAGATCGCTGGCATGGCGCACATAGTTCTGCCGGATAGCGGAGGCGAGGAGCGCAGGCAGACGGCGAAGTTCGCCGATGTTGCACTGCCGATGCTGTTCGAGCAGATGCAGGAGGCCGGAGCCTCCACGTCGAACCTGATTATCAAGCTAGCTGGTGGCGCTCAGATGATGCCTGTGAGCGCGCCGAACCAGAATCCGATGAACATCGGGGACCGGAATATCGAGGCGGTGAAGGCTCTTCTGAAGAAGACAGGCCGCAGGGTTAAGGCCGAGGACCTGGGGGGTACCCAGGGGAGGACTGTCCGGCTCTATGTCGGCACAGGCAGGGTCACGGTCGCGTTGGCCGGTAAGGACCAGACGGACCTCTAGGTCCAGGAGGAATCGAGTTGGCAAAGATCTTGGTTGTAGATGATGCGGCGTTCATGCGCCTGCGGTGCAGCAAACTTCTGACCGAGAACGGTCACGAGGTTGTTGAGGCGAGCACGGGCCGGGAAGCTGTTGACCAGTACAAGGCCAACAGTCCTGACGCAGTGCTGCTTGACATCACGATGCCGGACATGGACGGCCTGAGCGCTCTGAAAGAGATCAAGGCGCATGACGGCGGCTGCAAGGTGGCGATGGTTACCGCCATGGGCCAGCAGTCGATCGTGATGGAAGCGCTGAAGATTGGCGCAAAGGACTTCGTGGTCAAGCCGTTTGACGCAGACAGGGTCCTGGAAGCCGTCAAAAAGCTGGTTGCCTAGAGGCAGATCAATGGTCGGTCCAATCGCATGGATGGCTGCTAACCAGCGCTAGCGAACAGTGGATTTGGCAGGAGTTTGAACAAGGTGGACAAGAGACTCACAGCGCTGGTCGTCGATGACTCGGCATTCGCGCGTTCCATGATCACGAAGCGGCTGGAGGGGGACCAGGACTTCGGAACCATCGAAACGGCGCGGGATGGCCAGGACGCTCTTGAGAAGCTCGAGTCCGTCTCTCCGGACGTCATCACTATGGATGTCCAGATGCCAAAGCTGGATGGCCTGGGCGCTCTGAAGCAGATCATGGCGACACGACCGACTCCGGTTGTGATGTTGAGCAGCCTGACGGGCGACGACACAGACACGACCATCACAGCGCTCGAACTGGGAGCTGTCGACTTCTTCCTGAAGCCTTCTATCGCCGATGCGGCGGGTGGTGGCTCAGGCGAACGTGACCTTGTCGAGACGATCAAGCTGGCAGCCCGGGTGCCTGTGGCAAGGCTTGCCAGGGCGATCCGCTCGGAGGGCAAGCCGGAAGCTGCACAGGCGTCGCGTGCCGGGTCCGTGTCTCGCAGGGGAGACAGCCGTAGTGCGAAGAAGTTGGAACGCGTGATCGTGATCGCCTCTTCAACTGGAGGGCCTCGGGCGCTGTCGCGAGTTGTGCCCTACCTGCCCGTCGATGAGCGCGTCGGATACATCATCGTCCAGCACATGCCGGCGGGGTTCACCAAGTCGCTTGCCGAGCGTCTGAACCAGGCAGGTGCTATGAATGTCCATGAAGCCGAAAAGGGCGAGTTCATCCAGGGCGGAGTCGCCCTGATGGCGCCCGGCGGCCATCACCTTGTCGTGGCCAGCAACGGTGAGATCGATCTCACTGACGGCCCGACGCTGCACGGTGTGCGCCCGGCGGCGGATATCACTATGCAGTCGGTCGCCAGAGCGTACGGCCGCAAGTCGATGGGAGTTGTGCTCACCGGCATGGGTGCGGACGGCAAGGACGGATGTGGAGCGATCAGGGCCGCGGGCGGTCCGGTCGTGGTCGAAGACGAGTCGACGTGCGTTGTGTACGGGATGCCGCGAGCAGTTGTCGAGGCCGGCCACGCCAGCAAGGTGGCACCGATCGACAGAGTCGCAAGACAGGTCGTGAAGCACTACGAGTCCGGTCTTTCGAGCGGAGTTGGAGCAGCAGACTAGATATCGCAGGCTTTCTGCGAGCCATATCACCGGTCCGGTGTAGGAGCGATTGCGTGAACGACGAAGATTATGAGCTGATATCGAAGTCCATCAAGTCTCTGCTGGATATCGATCTCGCGTTCTACAAGCCCGGCCAGATGCAGCGCAGGCTGACAGCGTTTGTTGAGCGCCACACGGGCGGCACCGTCGCAGAGTTCTGCGACACGCTGAAGCGAGACGGCGAGATGCAGGAGGTGCTCAGGACATACCTGACGATCAATGTCACCGAGTTTTTCCGGGACGCGCAACAGTTCGACGCTCTTCGCACCCAGGTCCTGCCCGAGATCATCAAGAAGAGCCCGTCTCCAAAGATATGGAGCGCCGGTTCGTCACGCGGCAATGAGGCGTACTCGGTCGCTATCTACATGGACCAGATCAAACCAGGGCTCAACTACACGCTGATCGGAACAGACATCGACGAAGGCTCGATCGAGATCAGCAAGAACGGTGGTCCTTATCCTGAGGCCGAGGTGAAGAACGCTCCTGCTGCTGTGCGGCAGAAGTACTTCGAGAAGCGGGACACCGGATGGTACGTCTCGCCGGAGATCGTGAAGAAGGCGAAGTTCGGCAAGCTGAACCTGCTTTCGGACAGGTTCGAGCACCAGTTCGACCTGATTATGTGCCGGAACGTGGTGATCTACTTTTCAGACGAGGCGAAACAAACTCTGAACGAGAAGTTCGTCGCATCTCTGAAGCCGGGTGGTGTGCTGTTCGTGGGCGGCACCGAGACCATTCTGAACCCCAAGATGTTCGGTCTGGAACGGTTCGCAACTTCGCTCTACCACAAGGTGGAAGAGCCGATGAGCGCTGCTGCCTGATTTGAGATGGATGGCACCAGTCTCATGAGGGGTGGATGGAATGAGACGGTTACCCGCAGCTGAAGCAAAACCTGGCATGGTCCTTGCCAGGCAGCTTACCGACGCCTTCCACAACCTCGTGCTCAAGGAGCAGGAGGAGCTGACTGAGGACGTTATCAGCAGGCTGCCTGTCTACGGCGTGGACGAGCTGTTCGTTGACGATGACCGCGTGGCGGACATCTCGGTTGAGCCGCTTGTCGAGCCGTTTACCGAGGCGCAGATCACGCAGGGGCTCCAGACGCTCTACAACGAGTGCAAGGGCGCGGGGATGCTTGATGAGGCAATCCTTGAGCTGATCATCCGCCCTATCCACGAGATGACGTCGAATTTCTTTCCGGTGGGACTGGCGGAGCTGAACACCGCTCCGTGTGTCTCGCCTGCCGACCATCTGTTCAGGCTTCCGGCCAGGGCCACAGGGATGGCAATTCTGCTGGCATCACTATGCGGCCTCGACGAGGAGAAGGCGAAAGACGTTGGAGTCGCCACGGCCCTGATGAACGTCGGCTTCTTGAATCTTCCGGAGGAGATCGTGAAGGCGACGTCGCCGCTGTCGGCTGCGCAGGAGCATGAATTCAAGAAACACCCTGTGCACGGCTATGTGCTGTTGAAAGACTCGGAGCGAATCTCTCCGGAAATCGCCATGACGGTGCTCCAGAGCCATGAGCTGCTCGATGGCTCTGGCTACCCGCGAGGCATCAAGAGCGACGAGATATCGAGGATGAGCCGCATCGTCACAGTGGCGGACACCTACTTCACGCTGATCTCACCATTCAACCGCAGCGAGCGCAGCTCACGCCACGATGCGCTCGAGTACATGATGGCGTTCGGTGGAGACCTTTTCGATCACGAGGTTGTTCAGCACCTGGCACGCAAGGTGCCGGTCTACCCCAGTGGTGTGATTGTGGGCCTGACCACAGGCGAGCACGGTGTTGTTACCGAGCCGAATCCCGGACAGATAGGCCGCCCTCAGATCAGGATCCTGAAGGACAAGGACGGTTTCGAAGTGAAACCGGACGAGATGATCGAGCTCAACCTGTCAGATCCGCGCAACCGGCAGCGAGTTGTGGTCGAACTGGAAGCGGCCTGATCCGGGTCTCACGCCCAACTAGCGGCGAGTTTCATCAGGTGGCGCACATCCAGCCCAATAGGGGCTGACACCGGGCCGCGCTGGCGGTCCCGGATGCAGAATTGGATCAGAACTCTAACCTGAGAGGGCTCTTGCCTTCTCATATGTGAACGCGGGCACCTCTATGGACGAAAACAGCTCAGTGCTGTCTCAGGACGCTATCGATGCGCTCCTGAACTCGCAGGTGTCCGACGATTCGGACGACGCAGGCAATGCCGCTCCCGCCGAAGAGGCCGCACCTGCCGCTGAAGCTGCTCCTGGAGAGGCTGCACCTGAAGCCGCCGAAGCCGCCGTGGCCGTTGCGGAGCCACCTGCCGAGGCAGCGCCTGCGGAAGAAGCGGCACCACCGGCTGAGCCGCCTGCCGAAGCACTGGTTGCCGAGGCAGCACCTGCCCCGGAGGCCACACCGGCTCCTGCAGCAGCCGCGCCTGAGGCCGCACCAGCACCACCGCCTCCGCCAGCTGCAATGGTCGTTGATGCTCCACCTCCTCCCGGTGTCACGCCGCCGCCGGGAGTTGTGCATGCGGAGCCGCCAGCAGCAGCACCTGCGCCCGAGGCTACAGCCGCGCCAAAACCGGCGGCAGCACCCGAAGCCGCGGGTGGCCTGACCGAAGAGCAGGCGATGATGATCGCCGGAGAGGCAGCAGAATCTGCCGTTGCACCGGTCCAGGGCGACGTCGGGTTGATCTCCGGTCGAGTTGACGCACTTGAGGCTGCGATGGCGAAGATCCAGGCGTTGGAGGCCGAGATCCAGCAACTGAAGGCCCAGAAACCCGGCGGTGGTGGTCTCGACCTCGAAGCGCTGAAGCCACTTGTCGACAGGGTTAAGGAACTCGAACGTGGAGCGAAGAGCTCGCCGCTCTTCAACCTTTACGACAAGTTCACCTGCTCTTCATGCGACAACCACGGAGCCGCCCAGGCCCGTGCCCGTTGCGGCAAGTGCGGTAAAGAGGGTTGGTTCGGCCGCAAAGGGGCTGCGTAGCCAATCCCGAGTTGAGTGACCGTCCGGCTACTCTCGAGCGCCTCATATTGAACTCAGTTTCGGTTGACGCCGTCCTTATACTGTCACCGAATCGTAACCTTTACGGTACGTTTGGCGATATCCGCAGATGAGTCGTGCGTTCGAGGGTTACTCTGGGTGGCACCCCGCGTCTGAGTCGAGATTGGACGATTCCGCCCTGAGATAGCGGGTTGTGCCAGCTGGCAGTGAAATTGCATCTAATAGAAGATCACGCTGGCGAGGGGTTGAATGTCCGTAGGCACGCGACGCGGCATCTTTCGATGGTTCATGTCGGTCGCCACCGTTCTTGTGCTGGTCTCCACAGTCTGGTCAGCCCCGTCGTTCTCTGGCAGCCCTCTTCGAGACTCGCCGTCTTCAGCCGCTGCCAGCTCACCGCTCAGTTCGACCGGACCTCCGCAGGAGTCCGTCGTCGTTGGCTTCACCGACCCGCGGTCGGGCGGTTCCGGGTTTATCGACTCGCTGCTGCTCGAAGGTGACGGCTCAGACCACACCGTCGAGCTCTCTGCTCTCGGGATGCAGACCGGTTTGCACGACACCCTGCAGGTGCTATTCGACTACGACCCCGCTGTCGTCGAGATCACCAGCATTGTCTGTCATGGGCTTTTTGACGGCGGGTTCTCATCTTTCAGCGCTGTGGCGACCGCGCCCGGCCAGGCGGCCTTCATGTGCGGTGTTGCGGGCGGTGTCGGCGAGGAGTCGGGTGCCGTTATGCTCTTCAGCCTCAAGCGTGTCGGTCCCGGCGACACCCTGCTCCGGCTGTCCAGCGAGGGTGACTTCGGCACCGAGATCTTCTCGGCAGGGATCGGTTCGGAGGTCACTTCTACGGGCGCGTTGACGCTTCTGGAGCTGGTGCCGACTCCGACCCCGGCATCGACCGCCACACCAACGCCTACGCCAGCGCCTGCATCGGGCGGACCAGCCGGCGGAGGGGGCAGCGCTCCTCAGCCACAACCGGCTCCGAGCCCCACGCCATCGGCTTCGGTTCCAGGCCCACCGACGGGTGTTGTGGCGGTGGCCGGTGACGGCAAGGTCGAAGTCTCCTGGACGGCGCCGGCAAGTGACGGTGGATCGTCGATCATTGAGAACCTCGTTCGGTCTGCCGACGGTGGGATTAACCGGCTGTTCACTGCCTCGCAGGCTCCTGTGACGATCGCAGGACTCGAAAACGGGCGTGAGTACCGTTTCAGGGTGCAGGCGATCAACGACGCCGGGCAGGGTGCGTTTTCGGAGTTTTCGGAGCCGGTGATTCCGGCGGGCCCGCCATCGGAACCGCAGAACTTCATCGCAGAGTTCGATGTGGCGACCGGCAAGGTTCGGCTGGCGTGGGATGCACCAGATGACATGAATGGCGCAGAGCTCGAGTCTTACGAGCTGAGTGAAGCAGGCGGCGCAGTCAAACCTCTGACGCTCGGCCCCGACGCTCGTTCAAGCTCCTATTCAGGCCTTTCACCTGGCGAGTACCGTTTCCTGCTGTCGGCTGCTAATCGTGGCGGGGTCGGCGAACCGACCGAGGTCATGGTTACGGTCCCGAACGTTGCGCAACAACCGGAGGATCCGCACGAATCGCCCGTCGCGAAGCCTCCGACCATGGCGCAGCCTGGCGGAGAGCAGTCAGCGGCTGAAGAGGTTGTCGCTGAACCTGTGAGCGAGGCTGCTACCCAGCTTAGACTCGCGACCGGCACCGGCGTGGTTATTACTGATAGCCCGCTGGTTTTCGAGCCTCAAGGAGATTCTCTATACGTAGTCCTTCCTGCATTGGTCGATTCAGACAGCACCACGCGAACTGCCATGCCTGACGAAGGAGAGTTCGTCGGGTTGAGCATCGGTGAGCTGACAATAGTGTCTGAAAACGGCAGCCCTTCCATGGCGACGATTGCAGTCGGCCCGGGCGCTCAGGTACTCGGAAATGTCGTGATCGTGACGGAAGGCGAACGGATCAGCGCGAACCTCAGCGACATGAGGCTGCGGATAGTTCCCTATCCTTCTGTCACCGAACCGGTCGAGGCTGGCATTGCCCACTCGCCAGCATTCGAAACAGCTGTCATGTCACTCACATCCCTGCCAGCGGTCTCAGTTCACCGGCTGCCTGGTGTCGGAGTGCCTGAGCTGCCCGATCAGCGGGAGATTGAACTACTGCTCACCGAGCACGGCTGGGCCCCTGCTTCTGATGAAGCAATAGCACAAAGCGCGGCATGGAAGATCGAGCATTCTGAGAATGCTCTCGTCGGCGGCGACACGTTCTTTTCATTCGGTCTCATGGAGCCGCTAGAACCCGGACGCGAACTCGTCGCTATCAAGCAGAGTGACAACGGTGACGTTCACCTGAGACGGGCAAGTTGCCATACCGCAGATGTTGCGGGCACCAGATGCACTGCGGTTTTCGATAGAAAGGCGGGAGGATTTTCGACTTTCGCTGTACTGGAGGTCGCGCCGACAGAAGGCTCGGATGGCCAGGATCAACTCGCAGATGCCCTGGCAAACGACGCCGACGCGTCAGTGTCTTCGCAAGGGCCGGTACCGGGCGAGCGACCGGCGCTAGTGGGTGAGGTTCCAGCTAACCAGGACAGTTCGCTCGCCGAGCAGACCGGATCCAATCCATTCGAAAACTTCACTCCGTCCTCTCAGGACAACTCCGGCTCCTCATCGGCCGTTGTGTTGATCGCGCTGGCATCGGTCGGCCTGGTCGTTGCGGTCAGCGTCGCCGGTTACTTCGTGGTCGGTGCCCGTGGCGTCAGCAGTTCGAATCTGTCGCTCGTCGCCATTTTGATCACCGCTGCCCTCCTCCTGTTGGTCGCTTCAACGGCATACTCACGCGGCGGCCCCGCCTCTGCTTCGGGCACCGTCGAAAGCCAGGGCGACGCCGCACAACTCAGCGACGAGGTGAGAGACCTGTTCGGGGTAGACGGCACCGGCATCACAGTCGGCGTGATCTCCGACAGCATCGGCTGCGATGCAGCGGCGCTTTCCGCAGACATCGCCTCTGGCGAGCTACCTGTGAGCATCGACACCACTAACGACATCCGGCCCGCTTTTTGCAGTGTCACCACGGACACAGGCAGAGCTATGGCGCAGATCATTCACGACGTGGCTCCGGGTGCCGAGATCCTTTTCCACGGCTCCATTCTGAGCAAATTCGACCTGATCATCAGGATTAACCTACTGGTAGCCGCCGGGGTCGACATCATCGTTGACGACCGGGTCGCGTCCGGTGAGCTGATGTTCCAGGACGATGGAGTCGCTGATGCGATCGAGAGGGCGACGGCAGCGGGAGTCGTGTACATAACGTCAGCGGGCGACCCGGGGATCGCCTCGTATGAAGCACCGTTCGTGCGGGGCAGCGGCGTACCTCCGGTCTGTGGGCCGTCAGGAGCTTGCACCTCGCCTGGTAGCTGGCACGACTTTGACCCAGGTCCCGGCATCGATACATTGATGGATGTGTCACTATCCGGTGGCATCGTGAGGATGATGCTGCAGTGGGACCAGCCCGTTCTGCCCGATGGACCGCCCGCAAGGGACTCTGAGCTGGAACTGGCCGTGTTCGACGAATCTGGCGAGACGATAGAGGTTTCAGCCGGCCCCTCGTCACCGCACCAGAATCCTGGCGAACGACTGGTCCTGTTCGATGTCCAATCGGTGCAGGTTGCGATCTCGCACGTTGCGGGACCGCCGCCGCGGAACGTGAAGCTAGTGGTGCTGAACGGCGCTGAAGCTTTCGAATACCCTGCGGACTCCAGCACTATCATCGGGCATCGGAACTCGGTGGACGCGATCACAGTCGGTCCGGTGAACTATGCTGATACGCCGGTGTTTGGCGAGGTGCCAAAGGTTGAGGACTCAGCGCCCATGGGCGGAACGCCAATCCTGTTCGACGACACCGGGAACCCGCTCAACCCACCAGTTGTCAGGCAGAAGCCTGACCTCGTCGCCCCTTCAGGGGTAGACACAACTCTTGGCACACTCGACGGCTCTTCCGCCGCCGCTGCCCACACGGCCGGGGCTGTAGCTCTGCTGCTCGAGCTGCGTCGAGACCTGCACATGACCGGTCAGCTAGACAACGAGACGATCCGTGCGGCACTCACTCAAACGGCCATCGATATAGATCCTGCCGGGCCTGATCTACTTAGCGGTTTCGGGTTGATCGATGTGCGAGCCGTGGCGAGCCTGCTACTGATTGAGCCACCTAATGCTGCAGATGATTCCTACTCCGTCGGCGCCGGCAGCGCGTTGACTGTTGATGCACCCGGCGTGCTGGCGAACGACGCGGACCAGGATGTAGTGGCGCTGACCGCTGAACTGATCTCCGGCCCGATGCATGGAACTGTTTCATTGCAGAGCGATGGCTCGTTCATCTACACACCCGACGCCGGTTTCTTCGGTGACGACGCGTTCAGTTATGTCGCCAACGACGGTACGTTCACCAGCGCTCCGGCAACGGTGACTATCGCCGTGAACGGCGCCGAATCGCTGGCTTCTTCGATCAGTTTGCAGGGCGCCGACTCGCTGTCAGACTTCGGCACTGACACCATCTTCGTGTCGATCGGACGCGGAGCTTCAACCAGCAATCGGATACTCGCTCCCGGCGGACCGGCTGGATTCCGGTTCGAAGGTCTGACGCCAGGGATGTACAACCTCGGCGCTTCTGTTCCCGGGTACTTGGTCGCAGAACAGTTTGGCATCCAGATCGGTGCCAAGCCCGGAACGACAGTGTCCCTTCCTTCTGTTCGACTGCTGGGCGGCGACAGCAACAGCGATGGGCAGATCGACGAGTTCGACGCCCTCCTGATTGCCGATTCGTTCGGCTCGACTCACGCCCCCGGCATTCGTCGCAGCTTTACGGGCGAGATCGTCGACATAAACGGCGACGGTGTCACGAACGGTGAAGACGCGTCGCTCGCCATCTCGAACATCGGCCTGGTTGAACCGACGGCCTGGACTGAGTAACACCACTATCTCTCGGCCCGCGTCAACCATCTTGGCTGACACACCACTGAAACATTTCGGATATCTCCTTGTAATAGCCGTGCAACCCTGACGAAACACGCCTTGCCTAGTTTTTCCTGGTGCGCCCCGTCCGTACCTGCGTTTTGCAGGCCGGAACAAGTGAGCGGGGCTCTTGATGCAGACAAGGAGAACTAACAGGCATGGCGGAATTTAACCCAATTAGCCTGGACATCGTCTGGGTGCTGATGGCCACAGTCCTGGTCTTCCTCATGCAGGCCGGGTTCGCAATGCTCGAGGCCGGTGCGACACGGGCCAAGAACGCAGCGAACATCGTCATGAAGAACCTGATGGACATGTCCGTCGGATCGCTGGTGTTCTGGGCGATCGGATTTGGCCTGATGTTCGGTGCGAATGAGTCAGGATGGATTGGCACCGACAACTTTTTCTTGAGTGGGATAAGCCCGGACACGCCTGAGGGCATGTTCGACTTCTCATTCTTCATCTTCCAGACCGTGTTCGCTGCAACGGCGGCGACCATCATCTCGGGAGCGGTTTCAGAACGCACGAAGTTCGGCGCTTACCTCCTCTACTCGGTGGCGGTGACCGGCTTCATCTACCCGATCTTCGGTTCGTGGGTCTGGGGTGGCGGCTGGCTCAATGACGTCGGTGACGGCTTCATCGACTTCGCTGGCTCCACTGTTGTGCACAGCGTCGGCGCTTGGGCAGCACTCGCCGGTGCGATCGTAGTCGGACCAAGGCTCGGCAAGTTCGTGAACGGCAAGCCTCGTGCGATTCCGGGACATAGCGTGACGCTGGTTGCACTCGGTGTGTTCATCCTCTGGTTCGGCTGGTTCGGCTTCAACGCCGGTTCGACCGTTTCAGGCAACGACGTATCGATAGCGATCATCGCTGTCACGACGAATCTTGCGGCTGCAGCAGGTGCTGTCGGCGCAATGCTGACTGGCTACATTCTCTGGAAGAACTACGACGCTTCACTTTCGCTTAATGGTGTGATCGGCGGCCTTGTCGCCATCACGGCCGGAACAGCGAACGTGAGCCCAGGTTCGGCCATCATCATCGGTTTCATCGGCGGCACGGTAGTCGTCGGTGGTGTGCTCCTGCTGGAGCGTGTGCTGAAGGTCGATGACCCTGTTGGCGCAATCGCTGCGCACGGCTTTGCCGGTGCGTGGGGAACACTCGCAGTCGGCCTGTTCGCTGAGTCCGCTTACGGCGGTACTGACGGCCTGTTCTTCGGCGGTGGCGCCGGACAGCTTGGCACGCAGTTCGTTGGTGTGCTGGCTGCCTTCGCATTCGTCTTCCCGACCTCGTTCATCGTCTTCAAGCTGATCGACTTGACGATCGGTATGCGGGCGAGCGATGAGGACCAGATCCGCGGTCTCGACATCACGGAGCACGCTGCTGCCGGATACCCGGACTTCGCCCCAAGCGACAGCGCTTCCGCTTCGACGACTTCTGCGACTCCGAGCGCACCGGCCATGCCTGCGCCATCGGGAGGTGCCGACGGTCTGACTGAAGAGGAGATTGCAGCCTCAGTGACGGAACCTGAGAAATGACCTGATCTACTGTCCCTGCCCAGCCGAGTCCGGGCGATGTGGTTAGCCCTCCACGTTGCCCGGACCGGCGGCGGGACAGTGTTCGAAAGACGTGTGAGAGACGACAGAGCTGCCAGGATGCCCCGGCCACCAGAGCAACTATGACTGAACTCAAAGAACTGCAACGAATCGAGGGTCTTGCGATAGACAAGAACCTGTTCGAGGCCCGGTTTCGAGGTGAGACGATTCAGCTGACCGCAACCGAGTTCGATCTGCTGGAGGCACTCGACTCCGCTGCGGACAGGGTTGTGCCGAGGTCTGAGCTGCTTACGAAGGTCTGGAAGAACGGTTCGACCGGAGCACGGGTGGTCGACACGTTCGTTTCCAGGGTCAGGAGCAAGCTGCGCAGGGTCGGGCATCCGGGAATCGCCTCCGTAAGGAAGCGCGGCTACCGGCTACTTACACCAACCGAGAGGGCGGCTGTCTAGCCACTCTCAAGATTCACGACTAGCTAAGGAAGACCAGATATGAAAGAGGTTACGGCGATCATCCAGCCGATTCGGCTGGGGCCGGTGCGGGAGGCGCTATCGGCTGCCGGTGTAACGGGCATGACGGTAACGGATGCGCGAGGTTTCGGCTCCCAAGGCGGTTCGACCGACACGTATCGCGGCGTTGAGTACAACGTGCCTTATGTGCCGAAGATCCGGATAGACACGGTCGTGTCCGACAGCTTCGTCGATGTGACGATCGAGGCGATCAGCAACGCCGCTCAGACAGGCATCGTTGGCGACGGCAAGATATGGGTTAAAGACGTCGGCGCTGTCTACCGGATCAGGACCGGTGAGCGGGACGAGGTAGCGCTGAACTAGCGAGACCCATACTTACTGTTCGGAACCCACCTGCCGCGGTTGAATATCCAGCCGTGGCAGGTTTTCTTTTTGTGGGCTCCTGTCAGCAAGCGACGAACTTGCCGAAGAGCTGAACAGTGGCGTGAGGACTCATCGCCAGCGGTATTTCCGACCGGGCGGAAGAGTGCTTACGCAGCGCGGTTTCACGGAATGCACATGGGTGGTTCACGGGAGTTTCATGCATCACATCTAGGCTTGGATTGCCGGGCCGGGCAAAACGTAGTCTGCACCTGGCGCTCGTGTTCACCGTCGGCGGAAAGCATCGCTCACTTGACTTCCACTCCGAAAACGCAGGTCACACTTTCGACGTCCGACCTCGACGCGCTGATGGCAGCGTTGCGTTCAAACGGCTATGAGGTCGTGGGCCCGAAAGTGACCGAAGGCGTCATCATCTACGGTGAGGTTGAGTCGACCGCGGATCTGCCGAAGGGCTGGACCGACTCGCAGCAGCCGGGAAGCTACAGGCTTGAGAAGCGGTCTGACGACGCTCTGTTCGGATACGTTGTCGGGCCTCATTCATGGAAAAAGTACCTCTTCCCTTCCAGCCTGAAGCTGTGGTCTGCGACGCGCGGCGAAGACGGCGCGCTGGCGATACAGGCGGCAGACGAAGAGGTTCCGAAGTACGCCTTCATAGGGGTGCGCGGGTGTGAGCTTGCTGCGATTCGGGTGCAGGACCGCGTTTTCTCCGGCGGCCAGCACAAGGACAACGACTACAACGCCCGTCGAGAGCAGGCGTTCATAGTTGCGGTCAACTGCGGCGTGGCTGCGGAGACCTGCTTTTGCGTCTCGATGGGAACCGGTCCGGGCGTCGACTCCGGTTTTGACATATCGCTGACAGAGCTGATCGAAGATGGTGCGACGCGGTACGTCGCAGACGCCGGGTCGGAGAAGGGTCAAAACTTCCTGGATCAGCTTGGTGGGGATGCGGCTTCAGCAGATGACGTATCGGCCGCGGAGGAAGTTGTGGCGAAGACGGCCGCTTCGATCACGCGGTCTGTCAACAACGATGGCATCAGAGACGTGCTGTACGCCGCAAGAGAGGATGCTCGCTGGGACGACGTTGCTTCTCGCTGCCTGAGCTGCACCAACTGCACGATGGTCTGCCCCACCTGTTTCTGTCATTCGGTGACCGAAACCTCAGACCTCGATATGTCGAGCTTTGAGCACACGCGGGAGTGGGAATCGTGCTTCTCGATGGACTTCACGTTTGCAGCCGGTGGCGTTGTGCGGGACACGACGAGGTCGCGCTATCGCCAGTGGCTGACGCACAAGCTCGGAAGCTGGTTCGACCAGTTCGGGACCTCGGGCTGTGTGGGATGCGGTCGCTGTATCGCCTGGTGCCCTGTCGGTATCGACATAACCGAAGAGGCGGCGGCCCTGCGGCTGTCGGTCGAGTCGAGTGCAAAGGAGGCAGGCGATGGTAGTTCGTGATCTGAGCGAGACGATGGCCTCGCACCCGTTCTTCGAAGGGTTCGAGCCTGAGCAGGTCGAGTTCCTTGTTAGCTGCTCGGCCAACCGTGTCTACCAACCCGGCGAATTTCTGTTCAGGGAGGGGGAGACGGCCGACGCTTTCTTCCTGGTGCGTGAGGGCAAGGTGGCGGTGGAGACCGCATCACCCCAGGCGAATGCGCTGACGCTGGCGACCGTTGGCCGAGGCGATGTGCTTGGCTGGTCTTGGATCGTTCCTCCTTATGTCCACAGGTCAGACGCAAGGGCGATCGAACAGACCCGCGTTCTTGGAATGGACGCGGTGTGCCTGCGTGACAAGCTGGAGTCGGACAGTGATCTCGGTTTCCGTCTCTTGACACGCTTCGTCAGCATGATGGCGCGGCGGCTGGAGTCGGCCCGGATGCAGCTCCTGGACCTGTATGGAGACGGTGATGATTGAGACCCGGAGCGCGCCTGCTCTGACCGCCTCATATGTGCCAGACCCGTGGGCCGTTCGAAGTTCATGGGACGAGACGCCGGGTACGAGGTCGTTCGATATCACTCCAACAGACGGCAGCGACCCGGTGTTCACGCCCGGCCAGTTCAACATGCTCTACGTGCCGGGCGTTGGCGATATTCCGATCTCGATCAGCGCTCTTTCGAACGATGGCAAGGGACTGGTCCACACGGTGCGGTCAGTGGGCGCTGTCTCGGCCGCACTTTGCGCTCTTGAAGCGGGCGATTGGGTTGGTGTGCGGGGGCCGTTCGGACGAGGCTGGCCGGTGGACGAGGCGGCGGGTAGCGATGTTGTGGTGGTTGCCGGTGGTCTCGGGCTGGCGCCGGTGCGGCCAGCCATCCAGCAACTTGTCGCGGACCGAGACCGCGGCGGCAAGAACGTCGTTATGTACGGGGCGCGAACCCCGACCGACATCCTGTTTCGCGAGAGCCTGTTCCAGTGGGCGGTCTCAGGTGACGCCGATGTGCGCACGACCGTAGACCGGGACGAGCCGGGATGGAACGGCAACGTCGGCGTCGTGACATCGATCCTGGGTCGGGCGGAGTTCGATGCCGAGAACGCGTATGCGTTTGTCTGCGGTCCGGAAGTGATGATGCGGTTCGCGGTGTTCGACCTGCTCGGTCGCGGCCTGAGCGCTGACCGCGTCTTCATATCACTCGAACGCAATATGCACTGCGGTATCGGCCTCTGCGGGCACTGCCAGCTTGGCCCGAAGTTCATCTGCACCGACGGCCCGGTCTTTGCTTACAGCGAGGTTGCGGATCTTCTGACGGTGAGGCAGCTATGACATCCGAGCCGATTGGCATCGAGCAAAAGCCGAAGGTGGCCGTGTGGAAGTTCGCTTCCTGCGACGGCTGCCAGTTGAGCATGCTTGACCTTGAAGATGAACTGCTTGCGATCACCGGCGCGGTGCAGATCGCCTACTTTCCGGAGGCGACTCGCGCAGTGGTCGAAGGACCTTACGACCTGTCGCTGGTCGAGGGCTCGATCACGACGAATCACGATGCAGATCGGATACAGCAGATACGAGCCGACTCGGCGAAGCTGGTGACGATCGGAGCATGTGCAACGTCAGGCGGGATCCAGGCGCTACGCAATTTCAGGGATGTAAGAGAGTTCACGTCCATCGTCTATGCCACGCCGCAGTTCATCGACACGCTGGAGACCTCGACCGCTATCGCCGACCACGTACGGGTGGATTTTGAACTGCGCGGCTGTCCAATCAACAAGAGGCAACTGCTTGAAGTGATCTCCGCGTTCGTCGCCAACCGCAAGCCTGCGGTGTCTAAATCGAGTGTCTGCGTGGAGTGCAAGCGGCGCGGGAATGTCTGCGTCATGGTGGCGCACGGAACGCCGTGTCTTGGGCCTGTCACGCAGGCCGGGTGTGGCGCGATATGCCCTGCCTACAACCGTGGCTGCTACGGCTGTTTTGGTCCTGCCGAGCAGCCGAATGCCGAGGCGCTGAGCAAGGCGTGGCTTGAGCTTGGTGTTGGCAAGGAGGCGGTTGAGCGGGCTTACCAGACCTTCAACACGGCGGCGCCGGAGTTCGCCGAGGAGGCGGAGCGAATTGCCTCAGAGTAAGTCGATAGAGGTCGGATACCTGGCACGCGTCGAGGGCGAGGCGTCGCTGCTGATCGATGTGCAGGATGACCGCATCGAGACGGTTCAGCTGAAGATCTTCGAGCCACCGCGCTTTTTCGAGGCGTTTCTGCAGGGCCGCCAGTTTTCGGAGGTGCCCGACATCACGGCACGTATCTGCGGCATCTGCCCTGTCGCCTACCAGATGAGCTCGGTGCACGCCATTGAGCGGGCGTTTGGCGTCACGGTCGATGGTCAGCTGCGCGACCTGCGACGACTGCTCTACTGCGGTGAATGGATCGAGAGCCACTGCCTGCACATCTTCATGCTGCATGCGCCCGATTTCCTGGGTTACCCGAGCGCGATCGAGATGGCAGAGCACCACAAAGAGATCGTTGAGTTGGGCCTGCGGGTCAAGAAGGCTGGCAACGAGATCGTCACGGTCGTCGGCGGACGCGAGATCCACCCGATCAATGTCCGCGTCGGCGGCTTCTACCGTGCGCCGTCGAAGTCGGAGCTGCAGCGAATGGTCCCGGACCTGGAGCGGTCGCGAAAAGAGATGATCGAGGCTGTTAAGTGGAGTGCCGGGCTGCGTTTTCAGGATTTCGAGCAGGACTACACGTTCGTTTCACTCAAGCAACCGGACGAGTACCCGTTCAACGAGGGCCGAGTTGTCAGTAACCGCGGTCTTGATATCGAGGTCAGCGAGTTCGAGCAGCATTTTGCGGAGCACCACATCGAGCACACGAACGCGTTGCAGGCGTTGATGAAGGACGGCTCAAGCTACCTGCTGGGGCCGCTGGCACGCTTCAACAACTGCTTCGATCAGCTTCCAGAGAGTGTGCGAGAGCTTGCGCTGGAGGTCGGTGTCACACCGCCTGTGCTGAATCCGTTCAAGGGCATCGTGGTCCGTGGGCTCGAGGTCCTGTTCGCGCTCGAGGAGGCGCTGCGGATCATTGATGAGTACCAGCAGCCCGCCGCGTCGTTCGTGCCGTTCGAGACGAAGGCATCCGAAGGCTGGTCCGTGACCGAGGCGCCGCGCGGCAGTCTCTACCACCGCTACAGGATGGCGGATGACGGAAAGATCGAGGAGGCGCAGATTGTGCCGCCCACTTCGCAGAACCAGAAGCGGATCGAGGACGACCTGACTGCGTTTCTGCCGGACCGGCTGGAGTACGAAGACGAACAGCTGACGCTTGAGTGCGAGCAGCTCGTGCGCAGCTACGACCCGTGCATTTCCTGCGCGACCCACTTTCTTGATGTGACGGTGAACAGGCGCTGAGTTATGCGAGATTCTTCAGCACAGAGTTCGACCGTGGGCACCAAGCCGCTTGTGATCGGCATCGGCGCGGCGTTCCGCGGCGATGATGAGCTTGGTCTCATCGCGGCCAGGAAGTTGCAGGATGCGCTGGGCGAGGGTCAGGTCGATTTCGTATCCCACAGCGATGACCCGGCACGGATCATGGACGACTGGACCGGCCGAGAAGCTGTTGTGGTGATCGACGCGGTTCGCACCGGTGCGCCGACCGGGACGTTGCACCGGATCGATGTGGCCGAGTCCGGCGTGACGCCCCGTTCCCGGACCTCCAGCCACGGCAACGCGCTGGCGGATGCCATCGAGTTGTCACGGGCGCTGGGGACGCTGCCGAGATCGCTCGTAGTGATTGGTATCGAGCCTGAGACGACAGACCTGGGAGCCGAGATGTCTGAGTCGTGCCGAGGCGCGCTTCCTGGGCTGATCGAGATGGCGAAGGAGGAGATTGCGTGCACGAGTCACCCATAGCGCAGCAGCTTGTCGGAGCGGCTGTCAGGAAGGCCGGGGATGCGCGTGTGACACGCATGGCGATCAGGCTCGGACCGGAAGGCGGTTACGTGCCGGACTCGCTGCAGATGCATATCCGAGCCGCGGCAACCGGAACTTCTGCGGAGGGCACCGAAGTGGAAGTAAGCACGGTTCTAGAGGGCGGCGCAGAGCTTGTCAGTATCGAAATCGAGGAGACTGCCTGATGTGTCTCGCTGTTACAGCAAAGGTGATCTCGGTTTCGGGTGGCGAGGGCGAGGTGCTGATCGACGGTCGGCCACGGAATGTCTCGTTCGTCGCTCTGCCTGAAGCGAAACCGGGAGACTTCGTGATTGTGTCGCTCGGGATGGCAATGGAACGCATCACCGAGGCCGAAGCGCAGGAGATCGACTCGGCCTGGAGCGAGATCGCACAGATCGAAGTTGGAGAGCAAGAGAAGCGAGCATGAGTGACCTGAGGCGAAACGGAATCTACCTGGCTTTGCTGGCAGCACTTGTCAGCGGCGTGTCGGTCTTTGTGAACTCTTACGGGGTGCGCAGAATGCCCGACCCGTTCGTGTTCACGACCCTGAAGAACGTGATCGTCGCGTCCGGGCTTGTGGCGGGCATCGTTGTGGCGTCTAGGTGGGGAGAGTTCCGGTCGTTGGACCGCACGGCCTGGATGAAGCTCGTGACGCTCGGCGCGATCGGCGGTGGCGTGCCGTTCCTGATGTTTTTCTACGGCCTGAGTAAGGCAGACGCGCCAACTGCGGCGTTCATGCACAAGACGCTGTTCATCTGGGTCGCCCTGCTTGCGGTGCCGTTGCTCGGAGAACGGGTCGGCAGGCTGCAGGCGTTTGCGCTCGTGCTGCTTGTCGTTGGGAACCTTGCGCTCAGCAACCGGCCCGGACGGTGGGCGTGGGGCGAGGCGGAGATGTACACGCTCGGGGCGACCTTGATCTGGGCGGTAGAGGCGGTCCTGGCAAGAAGGTTCCTCGCCGGCGGTTTCAGCGCGCCGGTTGGAGCGGCGGGACGCATGGGTTTCGGAGTGATCGTGATGCTGGGATACGTTGCTGTCACCGGCAGGCTGGACACGGTTGGAGCGCTCGAGGCTTCGCAATGGGGATGGGTGCTGCTGACGGCGGCATTCCTCGGCGCATATGTGCTGTCCTACTACTCCGCACTGAAAGCTGCGCCGGCTGTGTTGGTCTCCAGCGTGTTGGTGGTCGGGTCGGTCATCACTGCAGCGCTGCACGCCGGAGTCAACTCTCGCAGCTACTCCGCCGAACAGGTGGCGGGATTTGCGGTGATCACGTTGGCTATCGGTTTCGCGGTTCTGGCGGCGCGTGGAACACGAAGTTTGAGCCGGGAGCGGTCCGTTGCGTGACGGCAGGCTCACGTTCGCACGTTACGCGTTCATGCCGAACGCGCTCGGCTACTGTGGCGGGCCGGATGACCGGGAACTGTTGGAGTACGCGGCCGAGGACTTTGCCGACGATGGCATGAACCGGCTGATCAAGCAGTTCCAGGCGGCGTATCCGTACCTGTGCTTCATCGCGGATTCGTCCGGCATTGGCAACCCGTTCGACTCTCATGTGGTGGAGTCTTACTGGGTCGGCAACAACGTGCTCGACAACGTGAGGCCGCACGACTTCCATGAGTATCTGACTGAACAGATCTCTCAGCGCATCCCGAAGCGACTGCAGAAGTACATGGTCTCCAAGGTCCCGGCTGGCGCCCGGCCGCACCACTCATTTCATGTGTTCGACGTCTGCATCCGCACGGGTGCTCTGGCCGACCAGATCGAGATACTCGACAAGTGCCGCATCTCGTGGGGCGTTGTGCAGTCGGTCACCGGCGACTCAGTTTCTGTGCAGTACGAGCCGGTCGTCTTGCAGAATGGGAAGCTGGCGATGGGCCAGACGGCTGTGCGCGAGACGAGGCGGTCGGCCGAGGGCCTGAGTTATCTCAATGACCTGCAGCCGGGCGAGGTCGTTTCCATGCATTGGGGCTGGGTCTGCGACCGTCTGACTCCGCAACAGGTCTCGCGTCTGTCTGCCGAGACGAACCACCACATCGGCATCGCGAACCAGACGTTGTAGACGGGCCGGCTATTGGAGGCGTCCACAAGATGTCGCCTCAGCGGCTGTCGAGCCAGCGACGGACACGACTACTGCTCAGAGCCGCGGATCGACCGGCTGGCTTTCGAGGGCCAGAACTGCCGCGGCACATTCGTGGACACGACGGAGCGACTCCTGTTTGACAAACCGTTCGAGCGCTTCGATCCCCAGGCCGAACTCGCGGGCCGCCAGCGAACGCTTCCTGCCGAGCCTTCGCGAGCTCTTCAGTCGCGCCAGGTTGCCGGGCTCGGTGTACTCCGGTCCGTAGATGATTCGCAGGTACTCCCTGCCGCGGCACTTCAGCGCCGGTTGGACGAGTGTGTTGTCTCCGGATACAACAGGCATCTCGGGCTTCACAACGATCCCCTCGCCGCCCGCTGCAGTCAGTTGTTCCCACCAGTCGTAGAGCGCTTCGCAAGCCGCTTCGTCGGAAAGGTCCGTCTCGAGGTAAGAGGTCCTCACTAACAACTGTTTGTCGCAGTCGGTAATCTCACCAATGGTGTCCATGTGCCAGCGGTGAGGTTTATCGTTGTGGACCGCTCCCTCAGACGCCATTAGTTGGAATGGTGCAATCCGCAGGTCATCGATCGTCGATGCCGGTGGACTGTAGCGTTCCACCTCGGCGGCATAGGCATCCGCCATCGCGACACGAGAACTCCATCGGTCGGACAACTCACCTGTGTCGACACCTCGTTCAGCGGTGCGCTTCACGTACTCCGCCGCAGCCGGTAGCGTGTGTGCAGCGCTCTCTGCCACCGGGCCGTACTGGCCCGAGATCAGCCCTCCGGCCTTCATCGACCACGGCATGATCTCGCAGTCGAGGCACAGCCAGTCTGTTTCAAGCCTGTCCCAGAGACCGGCATTTCCAACCGCATTGCGTAGACGGTCAATGACCTTTGTTTCAAGTTCTCGGTCATCGAAGAAGCGCCTGCCTGTGCGCGTATAGATGACGCCGGACTCCGCGCCGACAACACCGAATCTCTGGCGCGCAGCGTCGGCATCTCTGCAGATCACCACAACGGCACGCGAGCCCATGTGCTTCTCTTCGGCGATCACCCGGGCAACGCCGTTCTCGCGGAAGTATTCAAGAGCTTCAGCCGGATGTTCCAGCAGGCTGTCACGCTGGGATGTCTTTGCAGGTGACATTGTCCCAGGCAGGTAGATCAACCACTTCGGGTTCACACTGAATCGGCTTAATACTTCGAGCGCCGCAGCAGAGTGCTCGGCGCTCACACCAACCCTCCCGGCCAGAGATGTCTGAATAAACCGCTTGCCCAGAAAGTCTGAGATGTCGAGCATCTCGTCCTGCCGCTGCTGTGCACTCAGACCAGCATCGGCAGAGGATTCATTCTCTGACTCGGGGACCAGCGGCTTCACCGGCTCGTAGTAGACCTTCGCAGCGGGGACCGAAACAAGCTCCCTTTCCGGGTAACGAAGGGCAGTCAGGCTTCCGCCGAACACGCAACCCGTATCGAGGCAGATGGTGTTGTTCAGCCACTCGGGAGTCGGGACGGGTGTGTGGCCGTATACGACGGTTGCCGAACCCCTGTAGTCCTGCGCCCAGTTGTAACGCACGGGGAGGCCGAACTCGTCGGTCTCACCGGTCGTCTCCCCGTAAAGGGCGAACTCGCGGACAGTCCTTGACGTCCGGCCCTGCAGCTCCTCTTTCATCCCTGCGTGAGCGATCACCAGTCGGCCGTTGTCGAGCTCGTAGTGACTCACCAGGCTGTTCAGGAATGTCTTCACTCGCTCAACGAAGTCTTCCGAATGTGTCTTCAGTTGCTCCAGCGACTCGGCCAGTCCGTGCGTTACCTGGACCCGCGATCCCTTCAGGGCGCGCAGCAGCTTCGATTCATGATTGCCCGGGACACAGATAGCACTGCCGCCGTCCACCATGTCCATCACCAGCCTCAGAACCTCCGCAACACCCGGGCCGCGGTCCACCAGGTCGCCCAGGAATACGGCCTTGCGACCTTCAGGGTGCGAGACTTCGTAGCCACCGTCGTCGGTCTTCTGGACCTGGTAATCGAGCTTCTCCAGTAGTGCCACGAGCTCGTCAAAGCACCCGTGGACATCCCCGATAAGGTCGAACGGGCCATGCTCATCTTTCCGGTCGTTCCACAACTTCTGTCGCTCGATCTCGACTGCGTCAACCTCTTCGGGGGATGAGAGGCGGTGGACATACTGGAAGCCTTCTCTATCGATTCCGCGCAACGATTGCCTCAGTAGTCGAGACTGGTTGCGGATGACGTGGTCGCCGAACTGTCGGTTCTCGCGTGTCCGGTTTCGCTCTCGGCAGACGGCTTCAGGAACGTTGAAGACGATCGCCGTGATGAGGGCGTGGTTCTGGCGTCCGAGGCGGATCAGCTCCCGCCGATCTTCTTTGCGGACGCTGGTGGCATCGATGACTGTCAGTCTTTTTGCCGCCAGTCGCTTACTGGCGATGTAGTGCAGCACGGCGAAGGCGTCAGCGGTCGCCGATTGGTCGTTCTCGTCATCGGCGACGATGCTGCGGCAGTAGTCGGATGAGATCACCTCGGTAGGCCGGAAGTGTCTGGCAGCAAACGTAGACTTGCCTGCCCCAGTTGGGCCGACGAGAACTACGAGCGCGGTCTCAGGAATGGATATCTTCACTTGCTGAACACCGCCAGTTGAGTTGGTGCACCAAGCTCTTCATGCACTTCGCCGATGCCTGAGACCTCAACCAAGTATCCGTTGCGCTCGGCCACGCCGTTGCACCAGGCAGCGAATTCCTGGCGTGTGAACTCGAAGCGGTGGTCCTTGTGGCGTAGTCGTCCCGGCTCCATGCCGTCGTAGACCGAGTTGTACTCACGGTTAGGAGTGGTGACGATCACAGTTCCGGGCGCAGCCGATTCGAAAACAGCTCGCTCGAACGCCGGGAGTCTATCGAGATCGACGTGCTCCACAACCTCCATCGCGACCGCCGCATCGAAGCCCCTCAAGCGCCCGTCCGCGTAAGTCAGCGCACCATGAATCAAATGAACCCTGCTTCGCTCCGAATCGGTGCGCTCTAGCCGCAATCTCCGCGACGCTATCTCCAGCGAACGTGACGAGGCGTCAACGCCCAGCATTCGCTTGATCCGGGTCTCCCGGCGCAGGTGGCCCAGGAGACGTCCCTCACCGCAGCCCAGATCCAGCACATTCTGTGCACCACACTTCAGCAGCTCTTCAGTAACCACGCGAACTCTGGCATCCGAAAGTCGTTCCGCTCGCTCTGTCTCCTCTTCGCCCCCCTCTTCTTCCTCAGCCTCTTCAACGACCGAGTCCAACTCCTCCAAACGCTCGAATGCGTCCTGGGTCAATGCACGGCGGTAACGAAGGTATCGCTTCGTGATCAGGTCTCGTTCGGGGTGGGCTGGCAGCCAGTCACCAGCACGGTTCAGCAGCTTCGTCACCTCATCCGGCCCGACCCAGTAGTGCTTGCGGTTGTCCATCACCGGGATCAGTACGTAGATGTGCTCAAGAGCGCTCCTCAGTGGTATCTCCTGCTTGATGGTCAGGTTCCCCGACGGGCGGAGCGGCTCAAGCTGCGTTCCCGTGAAACGATCGGATCGCTCGGTGTTCACCTCGTAGCCAAGCGGACCGAAGAGCCGCTGGGCCAGTTCTGGCGATGTTGGCACGGCATGGACCGTGATGGAGAGCTGGATTGGCGTATCGACAAGCTCTGGTCGCTCACGGCAGCGTCCCGCCATGGTCGTCCCGAAAACGTCGGTCATCGCGACGCTCAGGAATGAGGATGCCGCGTACGGGCGGTCGTTCACGTACTGTGCGAGAAGTTCTGAGTTACCTGCACCCGATCGTCTCGCTCTCTGTGAAAGGGTCAACGTGTCGACATCGACCAACAACGCGGCTGTGCAGAGATCTTCGTCTGCGTCCGGGAAGAGAACATGGGCGGTGCCGAACTTCAGGTCGAAGCTGTGAGCACGGGCAGGGTTCTTGTGCAGCAGGTAGCCAAGGTCTGTGGCTGGCCTGTGCGTTGTTGAGATGGTGAGTAGCAATTGATCGGATGCAGTACGTGGCTCTGGAGTACTTCCTGCCTGCAGTGATATCAGGCCGCTTCACCAAACCACAATAGTCATTGCTCGGCCAGACAGGGGCGATGGTGGAGGCAGGGGCAATAGCGGCAGGATGGGTTCGCTGCGATTGCGTCTAGAGTGGAGGAGTTCAACGCGGCGGGCAAAGAGCCGGCGACTGAATAGCGGGTCGAGCAGGAGGCTCTACTCGTCTGAACATAGAGGTGGTCGGGGCGGCAGGATTCGAACCTGCGACCCCCCGCTCCCAAAGCGGGTGCGCTTCCACTGCGCCACGCCCCGACTGGCCAACCTTTCCATTGTATCCACAGAGGACTATCAGTCATACGTGTTTCCGGCGCAATAGTCAGTAATTGATTTGACTTGACTGTGGCCAGTTGGTCGATGGCCGAGTGGGCCGACGAGCGGCTGGAGTGGTGCACGCCACCAACGGGCGGCTTGGGTCGAAGTGGATGGCTACGGTAGCTGGTATCGGCATAAGCCAAATTGCATGCCCGCTTCTGCGAGCCTGCTCTGTCAGCTCTAATGAAGGATGCACACCGAACCTGGTGAGTGCGTCGCTTTGCTTTCTCCTCATCATCAGCGCTATCCATTCTGTTGGGCGCCTTCCACCGGCCTGCCAGACCGGCCCGGCCTCCCGCCCTTGCTCCGCTACACTCGCTCGCCATGACAACTAACCGTCTTGTGGCCGACCTACACCTCCACTCTCGCTACTCTCTGGCGACGAGTCCGCGGCTCAACATCGCGACGCTGGCTGAAGGCGCTATCCAGAAGGGCATCGACCTGCTCGCCGCGCCGGACTTCACGCATCCGACGTGGCGAAAGGAGATGCGCGCTGAACTGGAGCCGGTGGGAGATGGCGTCTTTCGAAGGAAGAGTGGCTCGGTCACCGGAAACCCGTCTCAGACCCAGGGCGATCTTTTCAGTCAAAGAGCCGGGACGAATGGCGGATCCGCATCAGCCGTCGACCCGGCGTTCATCCTGGTCACCGAGATCTCTTGTATCTGGAATCAGTCGGGTCGGTCACGGCGCGTCCACGTGCTGCTGATGGTGCCCTCATTCGAGGCAGCCGACCGGATCGGCGATCGCCTTGCCGAACACCAGAACCTCGAATCCGATGGACGGCCGATGATGAAGATGTCGGCCAGGGACCTCTATGCGCTCGCGCTGGAGATCGACGAGCGCTGCGGGCTGATACCGGCTCATGTCTGGACTCCCTGGTACGGCGTGTACGGGTCGAAGTCTGGTTTCGATTCGCTCGAGGAGTGCTTTGGTGAGTTCACCGACCGGGTTCCGGCTATCGAAACCGGCCTATCGAGCAACCCGCAGATGAACTGGGCTGTCAGCGACATCGGAGAGCGGTCGATCGTCTCCTTTTCTGACGCTCATTCGCCCGGAACGATGGGCCGTGAGCTGACCGTGCTTGACGCGGCGCCGGACTACGAATCTGTCCGCACTGCCCTGTTCGAGAACCGGGTCGTCGAGACGATCGAGTTTCACCCGGAGCACGGTAAGTATCACCTTAACGGTCACCGCAAGTGCGGTGTCCGGCTGGAACCCGGCGAGACTCCTGCGGACGGTCGCTGCTCGGTGTGCAACCGTCCGCTGACGCTTGGCGTTTTGCACAGGGTCAGTGAGCTGGCGGACCGCGAACCGGTGCGGACAAAACTCGAAAACGGACTCGTCATCGGAGACAGTCCAGATACTCGTCCGTTCAGGCAGCTTGTGCCATTGCGGGAGCTTGTCGCGCAGGGACTCTCGGCAGGAGTCGCAACGAAAAAGGTGTCGCGACTCAGCGCATCCCTGGTCGAGGAACACGGCAACGAACTGGCCGTTTTGACGACCGTTCCGAGGGTCGATCTGGCCGCTACGGCAGGCGAAGAGATGGCAGATCTGATAGTGGCCGTCCGGGATGGTGAGGTGGAGGTTGTGGCCGGATATGACGGTGTTTATGGCACTGTTTCCGCCCGATCAGGCGTATCTGGCGGCTCACCGGCTCACGTATGAGCACGGTTGGGCCGCGGTTTGCTCAAACTGAACTGCGGCTCATCACTGGCGCAGTACAAACAGTGGGCACACTTAACGCTGCCGTAACGCTGCCTTGGCAACACTTAAGCGTGCCTACGATACGGAATGTCGCCGCTGGTTGAACCGACGGGGGCAGTTGATCAAACAAATGCCGATCAAGGCTATGTGACGAGAGCGCAGAGATGCTGTTTTTCAAGTGCTGCACAATCTGTGACGGTGACCTCCTCCTGGAGGCGGACAACCACCAGGCAAGCGTTAAGTGCCTGAACTGTGGAAACATGTCCTCAGTGCCTGCGAACACGCACCTGTTCGAGGTGCTGTGCGAGGAACCGAACTGTCACGAGTTCGAACTTCGCAGCTCGACCCAGGCCGCATAGTCTCTCCGGAAAATATCGCACCCTGCACGGTTCCATCGCATACCGCCGTGCTTAAATAGGCCTCCTGCTACCGCATCGGTGACCAGGAGGCCTTTCTTTTTGAAGATTCGTTCCGTTTCCGCCGTCTACCCGCGCTACCGCGCCGTTGTTAAGTCGTGGCGCACAAACCTGTGGCAGATCGTAGTGCGCGTCGAGACCGACTCGGGCGTGACGGGATTCGGATACGGGGGAGGAGGTCGCGCGGCTGTCGAGGTCGTGGACGGCCATTTCGCCGAGCTGCTTGAAGGGCGTGTCCTGGACTCGGCCGCAGACATTTCCGGCCTGTGGGATGAGCTGTACGAGGCGAGCATCCCGTACGGCCGGAAGGGCGTCGCGATCATGGCGCTTAGCGGCGTTGACCTGGCACTGTGGGATGCGCTCGGGAAGGCGGAGCGGAAGCCTGTTGCCGAGCTCATCGGCGGTGTGTCGAAGCAGCAGGTTCGAGCCTACGCGACAGGTGCCGATACCGAATGGTACGCGGAGCTCGGGTTCACTGCGCACAAGATGCCGCACCGCTGGACAGGCTCACCGGACGACTACGATTCCGCTTTCGCCGCTGCAAGAAATGCGAGAGAAAAGTTCGGACCCGATGCCGAGATCATGTTCGACGTTTACATGAGTTGGGACAGCGAAGTAACGCTCGAGATGTCGAGGCGTCTGTCAGAGTTCAGGATGCACTGGTTAGAGGACCTGCTGACGCCTGACGACCTCGAAGCGAACGCGGCGCTCAGGCCGCAGGTAAAACCGACTCTGGTGGCAGGCGGTGAGCACGAGTTCACACATATCGGTTTCGCCGATGTGGCCCGCACCGGCGCATACGACGTGTGGCAGCCGGACATCACATGGTGCGGCGGGATCACGGCCGGCCTGCGGATCACGGAGATGGGGGTCGAAGCGGGCGCACGGGTCGTGCCTCACCGCGGCGGCGAAGTGTGGGGGCTGCACCTGATTGCCGCCTCCGCGTGCGAGGAACTTGGCGAGGTGCTACCGGGCACTCGCGATGGCGTACGGGACGAGTTGTGGCTTGGTGAACCGCAGGCGAATGACGGCTACCTAACGATCAACGACGAGCCCGGTTTCGGAGTGAGGCTGAACGAGTCGATGCTGTGAGGTTCGCTGGCCGCAGCTTCGATCACGTCATACTCTGGTAGAGACGTTTCTTTTTCACTGCATCACGAAACTCGAACTATCCGGCCTGCACAGCCATGAACTTCGTCGAGGTTGCGGTCGACTTTCCGGACGACCGCTCCCGCACCTTCACATACTCGGTACCGCAGGATATGACCGCCATCCCCGGCGATCTCGTGTGGGTGCCGTTCGGCACGCGGCTTCTGCAGGGTGTCGTGTTCGGTGCAAGCGAGGCGCAGCCCGACCCGGAGATCGAGACGCGCTCGATTGCGTCCGTTGTTGAGAACGGCCCGTTCCTCGACCGCGCACACATTCGGCTCGCCCGCTGGATAGCCACTTACTACCGCACGACGCTTTTCATCGCATGCTCGTTGATGCTGCCGCCGGGCGCACGGACTCGCCTCCGAACGTGGATACGCCGGGAGCCGGAGAACTTTCCGGCTGACATCACGCTGGGTCGCCAGCTGCGGCCGCATGAGAAGCGCGTGCTGGATTCGCTTTCCGATGGTGAGTGGCAGCGCAAGGACCGCGTTGCTCGGAAGCTTGGCAGGAGCGGCACGGCGACCGTCGACCGGCTGCTGAGGCGGCGCATCGTGGAGTCACGCCACGAGTGGGAAGAGCCGCGAGCGCATGCCAAGTTCGTGAACGTCATGTCGTTGAATGTGAGCGCTGACGATGCCGCGGCGCTCGTCAGTGAATACACCGACACGCGATCGCACAGGCGCGCGGACCTGATCGGCTCTCTATCGACGGCCGGCTCGCCACAGGCCCGGCCAGAACTCGTGAAACGCTTCGGTTCTGCCGCTGTGAGTTGGGCGATCGACGCAGGTGTGGCGTTGCTTGAAAAACGGCAGGTACAGCGTGACCCGCTTTCAGGCTACGTCGTGCAGCAGCAGTTTCCGCTCGATCCGACACCGGCACAGGCGGGGGCGATCAAGGCGATCACAGACGCCATCGATGCGGCCAAGTCACCTCCGAGCCGCTTTCTCCTTTATGGAGTGACCGGCTCGGGCAAGACCGAGGTGTACCTGCAGGCTGCGGCGCACTGCCTGGCCGCAGGCAAGAAGGTGCTGGTGCTGGTGCCAGAGATCGCCCTGACTCCGCAGACCCTCCAGCGCTTCGCATCACGCTTTCCGGGGCGCGTTGCGCTGCTGCACTCGGGGCTTTCCGAAGGCGAACGGTTTGACCAGTGGTGGGGCGTGCGGGAAGGTCGATACGACGTCGTGCTCGGTTCGCGCGGCGCGGTGTTTGCGCCCGTGTCGAACCTCGGGCTGATCGTGATCGATGAGGAGCATGAGTGGACATACAAGCAGCACGACCAGATCCCTCGATATCACGCCCGCGACGCAGCTGAGTACCTTGCGCTCGAGACGGGAGCTTCCGTTGTGTTAGGAAGTGCGACTCCTTCAGTGACCACTTTCCGGCGCGCCGAACGCGGCGACTTCCACCTGCTTCGGCTGCCGGATAGGCCCAGGCAGATCACAGGCCTGGCGCCGGAAACACCAGGCAGTCCGCCCGTAGACGGTCGTGCGAACGTGCGAGTCGTGGACATGAAGGAAGAGCTGCGCGCAAGCCATACCGAGATCCTGTCGCGCCCTCTGCTCGCAGCTATGCGCAAGGCTATCGGCAACGGCGAAAAGGTGATCCTGTACCTGAACCGCCGCGGCCTCGCGGGCTTCGTGCAGTGCACGAACTGCGGCAACATGCGCAACTGTCGCAGGTGCGACAACACGCTGACTCATCACGCAGCCACGGATCGGCGCCCGGCTCGGCTGGAGTGCCACTTCTGCGGCTACCGCGTGAAGACCTCGAGAGCCTGCCCAACATGCGGCGGCAACAGTGTGAAGCGCACCGGCCCCGGGACGGAGCGCGTTGTGGAGGTGGTGAACCAGCACTTTCCTCGTGCCGGTGCAATGCGCTGGGACAGCGATACGGCCCGCACGTTCAAGGACCACATGGAGCTGCTGAAGCGTTTTACCGAGGGCACGCCGAAGGTGCTGGTCGGGACGCAGATGGTCGCGAAAGGTCTCGACATCCCGTCGGTCACTCTTGTTGGAGTAGTGGCCGCCGACATCGGACTGGCGGTACCGGACTTCCTGTCTGCCGAGCGGTCGTTCCAGGTGCTGGCGCAGGTGGCGGGCCGTGCCGGTCGCGGACCGTCTGGCGGAGAAGTTGTGATCCAGACGATGCAGCCTGAGCACTATGCCATCCAGGCGGCTGCGGCGCAGGACTACGAGTGGTTCTACCAGCGAGAGATCGAGTTACGCGCGAGCCATGACATGCCGCCGTACTCGAAGCTGATCAGGCTGGTCTACACAGGTCCCGATGCCGTGGAGGCCCATGAGAACGCATACGGCACGGCGGCGCGACTGCAACGGCGTGCCGAGATCAGCGGTCTGTCAGGCATCGAGGTAATAGGTCCTACGCCTTCGGTCCCGTTCCGGGTCCGCGGCATGTTCCGCTGGCAGATCGTCCTGAAGGGTGACGCGCCAGCGCAGCTGCTTGATGAAGAGAACGTTGGTGAAGGCTGGAGCGTCGATGTTGATCCGGTCTCACTGTCTTAAGCCCGGATCCGGCCACGCTACTCAGGCCACGCTGGCACCGGGGTTGTCGTTCCCAAAGATCGCAAGCCGACGCTCATCGAACGAGGTTGGCCTCGGGCCGTAGACCCTCAACTCCCGCTCAACACCCGGCTCAACCCATGTGATGCCGTGGACAGCTGAACTGACGGCTTCGGCGAAGTGAGCGGGGCTCTTAGCGGTCGCCTGTGTAATCACCGACCACGAGTCTGTGCCGTAGACCCATAGTGATTGCGCGACGCTGGCGGTGAATGGTCCGCAGACGATCATGAAAGCAGCGCCAGGACGTCGCTCATTCAGGTCGCGGGCGATTGAAACGCCCTCACCTTTGCCGGTGAAGTTAACGTCGACCACAACGAGGTCTGCGCGGTGCTCATTGATGAAAGCACGGCCGTCATTGACAGTGTCAGCGGTCGCGACTACGTTGAAGTCGGTCTCGTCCTCGACCAGGTTCTTGAGCCTGACATTGAAGATGAGCTCGCCGACGATGACGACCCTGGCCGCGCTGCCAGGCGCCACCTCTTCCTTGGGCTGGCTCATCACGGCGTCGGTCGCGGCAGCCTCGCCGGCTACCTTGCTTCTCCTACGCCGCCTGATCTTTCGGACCCTTGCCACCGGCTCTTCTCCCGCGCCGATCGCAACTGATCAGCCCGTAATCGCCTGTCAGGGCTAACCTCGTTAGCAAGGCACACCCTTTGCTACAGTCTCCTTCAGATTCTCTCAGCCCTCGCCTGCAGTCGCACTACACAAGGAGCGTGCTGGCCCTTATAGGCGGGGTGTCTTTACCGCCATCTGGTCGCAAATCAGTGGCAGTTGATGGCGGCGACTGCAACAATTAGTACATGGCAATTCTTCCCATCAGAGTGTTCCCTGACCCGATCCTGCGCAGGAAAGCGCGGCCGATTAAGCGCGTCGACGACACTGTCCGTCAACTGGCTGAAGACATGATCGCGACGATGCAGAACGCCCATGGCGTCGGACTGGCGGGTCCGCAAGTCGGTGAGTTGAAGCGGATCGTCACGATCCAGGTGCCGGAGCAGGACGCCTTCGCGATGATCAATCCCGAGATCACGACGCGCGACGGTTCTCGTGAGGTGATGGAAGGCTGCCTGAGCGTGCCCGGTTATTCGGGCCTCGTGACGCGGTCCGTCCACATCAACGCCCGCGCGCTTGACGAGAACGGCGGGCGGTTCAAGCTGACTGCCGAGGAGTTGCTCGCACAGGCGATCGAGCATGAGGTGGACCACCTGAACGGGATCATGTTCCTGGACCACCTGATTGCGCACGAAGAGCTGCGGAAGGTCGGCGCGGACCCGAGTGAGCCGCACTGGCACGATGTCGGTTACACGGTCTACGCACAGCACGCGCCGACCCTGCCGCAGGACATGCAGATGGTCGAGGTTCTGAGCACGGTCGCCCGGCTTTCGCGGCTTGACGCAGAGTCGTCAATGTCCGAAGTGGCATACGACCTGTCTGACGGCGCCCACGAACCGGCCCACACCCACAGCGACGACTAGGACCACTTAGTCCGGGGTCGCTCCTGCTTCACGCCGTCGATAGTCACGTCCACCTTCTCATCGTAGAAGCAGAGAAGTCCCGCGATCTTCGGGGTCTCGGGAATCGGCGTCTCGTAGCCCCAGACGATGTTCTCAGCTACGCCCTGCTCAGTTCGCACGCTCCAATAGTCGGCAGTCCCCTTGTAGGGGCACGCGGTGTGGAGGTCGGTCCGTTCCAGCAGATCCAGCCTGACGTCCGCCTTCGGCAGGTAGTAGCGGGTCGGAAGACCGGTCTCGAACAGCATCATTGGGCGATGTGAGTCGGCAACCTTTACACCATTGACGCTGATCTCAATGTGGCGAGAGCTTTCGACGACATCGACACGGTGATACGGGTCGCGAGCGTGAACGAAAACTTCGCTGTCCTCTTCAAACCACGAGTCCATCTTGTTCCAGTCGAACGCGACCAGGCTCGAGATGTCGCCTCCGTTTTCGGCGATCCCCTCGCAACTCCACGCTCCATCGTTGATCGTGCGATCGCCGACCGCTATGTCGTAAAAGGTAGTACGGCCCTTGACCGGGTCGTCCTCGATCTTGGCTGATTCGGTGAGGTGCTCTGCGGTCACATCGTTTCGCGGGAAGTAGTAGACGGGCAGACGGCCGGTCTCGAACAGGAGCTCCACCGAGTTGCTGTCTGCTATGAACTTTCCCTGCACCATCACCCGCACTCGGCGAGGCGACGTCTCTGTCACGTAGCGTGGAGCGGAACCTGCGGTCGTGGGACCCGGCACCGGCCTGGCTGCTGTGGTGACGTTGTTTTCTGTTGCGCTGTTAGTCAATGCCTTTTCCGATTTCCCTCACGCGGCCTGGGCTTCTGCATGAGTTAGAGAGATCAGACCACGCTTGCGATGCGTGATCCATATGGCTGATTCGGCTACTGAGTTCTCTCGGGAGACTGATGCCGCATACTGGCGGCAATTCGAGTCTGATGCGTACTGAAGCCGGTACGGCCGGGTGATATACTCTCCGACGGTTGAAATCATGGCCGATGATTGCTGCCCGGTCAGCAGACCACGGCATGTAGATAGCCTGGTCCGGCAAAGGTAACTATTTTCCGCGCCGCGCAAGTTGCGGCGCTTTTCGCGTCCATTCAGGAAGAAACGGTTGATCACACGCTATCGCGGCCCGATCATACTGATCGCCATCCTGGCAGTTGCAGTGGCGGTCCTGGCTATCCCCGAGATCAGGCTGAGCGCTTTCAACAACTCGTTTGAGCGCGGCGACGAGGACTCATTCCTCGGTCTGAGCCTCGGTCTCGACCTCCAGGGTGGAACTCACCTCGTCTATCGCGTTATCCCCGAAGCCGGAGGCGTTCCATCGCAGGATGATATCGACGCTGTCCGGACGATCATCGAGAGCCGGGTCAACGAGTTTGGTGTGAGCGAGGCGACGGTGCAGGCACTCGGTGAGCCTGCGGACCGCATACTGATCCAGATCCCGGGGCAAAAGGGCGCGAACCTCAATATCAACTTCCGTCCTTCCGTCGTCGGATCTCGTTCTGTCTCAGCGAGAGCTCTCGAGGAGTTCTTCCGTGCACCAGCGCCTGACGGTCTTGGCAGGCCGGACGCTGATGTAGTTGAGGAGGATGACGACTTCTCCCTGACAGTTCAGCTGGATTCGATCCGGCCTGAGGAGCTGGACCGGGATGGCAATGTGATCGCTATCGGTGAAGCGGACGAGTGGCGACCGCTGATCGAAGCCGAGTTCCCTGCGGTTATGGTTGCGGTGTTCACACCTGAGGTGGTCGAGGGCCCGGACGGTGGCGGAAACGGCGCTGAGGCGACTCCAACCCCGGACGCGACAGCAACTCCTGAGCCGACACCAGACCCACAGGTGACGCCAACACCGGAGCCGACCCCGGAACCGCCTGAGACCGTGGTGCCTTCGCTAGAAGAGGTGCAGCAGGCGATCGCTGACGCAGGGTTCCCCGACGCCACGGTTGAGGAGCTGGACGAAGGACAGTTCCGAATCGAGGTGATCGGACCTCAACTTGGGGGCATCGATGAGAACGGTAATCCACTGCCGGACGATATCGACATCATGGAGGACGCTGTTGGCGAGCTCGGCATCCTCGCAGCATGGATACCGCAGGCCGACATCACCGGCTGGACCGTTGGTGGCGGTGTCGAGGAGGCGAAGGCGCTGATTGGTGAGACGGCTCTTCTCGAGTTCCGAGAGCGCATCTGCGGACCTGTTGCGCGGCCTGACGATGTCGCAGAAGAGGACTGGCCGCCGGCCGGAATGACGCTGGAAGAGTGGTCAGTCGCTCGTTGCCAGGACGCAAGGTTCTATGAAGAGCAGGCGACGAACATCGACCCTGACGACCTGACGGATGCCTTCGCAGGAACCCAGCCCGGCGTTGCCAGGCCGGTCGTGAACATCGTGTTCAATGACGCCGGTGGTGACGCTTTCTTCGAGCTGACAGACCGCATCGCCCGCAACCGTGACGTCCTCGCCATATACCTGGACGGTGAAGAGCTCGTAGCGCCGGGAGCCAGCCAGGGAATTGCAGGTGGTCGTGCATTTATTCAGGGTCCTGACTTCACCGCAGAACGCGCTAGGACCATCGCCATTCAGCTGCGGGCCGGTGCCCTGCCCGCCTCGCTCGAACTGCTTCAGGAACGCAATGTTGACGCCACGCTCGGCGAGGAGTCGCTGCGCAAGAGCCTTATCGCAGGTGCAGTCGGTCTTGCCCTGCTGCTCGCGTTCATGATGCTGTATTACAAAGTGCCCGGTGTCCTGGCAGCGATAATGCTCATCACGTACACAGTGGTGCTGCTTGCCATCTTCAAGATCATCCCTGTGACGATGACGCTTTCGGGTGCGGCGGCTCTGATCCTGTCACTCGGATTCGCTGTGGACGCGAACATCCTGATCGCCGAACGCATCAAGGAAGAGTTGCGCACAGGCCGGAGCATCCTGCCCGCCATCAACGCCGGATTCGACCGCGCATGGCCTTCGATTCGGGACGGTAACGTCTCGACGCTGATCGTTGCTGCAATCCTGTTCTGGTTCGGTGACCGGTTCAGCACCAGCATCATGCAGGGATTTGCGTTGACACTGGCGATCGGTGTTCTTCTCTCGATGTTCACTGCGTTCTTCGCCAGCAGGATCCTGCTCAGGCTGGTGGCTCGCACCGGACTTGGGAACCGCACAAACCTGTTCGTGCCGGTGGCTGATTCCGGCGCAACAAACCCGGCCAATGCCGACGGAGACGCGTAGATGGACATCATCGGCAAAGGTAGAGTGGTCGGCTACATCTCGGCGGTGCTGGTCATCATTTCGATCGTGTTGCTGTTCGTGCCAGGACTGAACCTTGGCATCGACTTCGAGTCAGGCACGACTTTCACCTATGCGTTCGATGGGCCTGAGGTCGACTCGGATGATGTGCGAGAGGCGGTCGCTGCCGCGGGCCGCGACGAAGCGGTGGTACAGGGACTTGGCGACAACGAGTTCTTGATCAGGATTTCCGAAATCGAGGACGGTGAGGCGCAGGAGATAAGCCGGATCGTCACCGAGAGGCTGGGTGTGGCCCCCACGATCCTCGACACCACGACTATCGGCCGGTCTGTGGCGGACGACACGGTCCGGAACGCCACCTCTGCCGTGATCATCGCCTCGATCGCGGTGATGGTCTACATCGCATGGGCGTTCCGCTCGGTCCCGAACTGGTGGCGCTACTCTATTGCGGCAGTCGTCGCCCTCGGGCACGACGTCGCGCTGACACTCGGCGTGTTCGCTGTGCTTGGAGCGTTGATGGGCGTTGAGGTGAACGCCATCTTCATCGTCGGCATCCTGACCGTGATCGGTTATTCGATCAACGACACGATCGTGATATTCGACCGAATACGAGAGAACACGCTGATAGCCCCGAACAGGCCGTTCCGGAACACGGTGAACCTTTCGATCAACGAGACGATCACCCGCTCGCTGGCCACGAGCATCACGACAGCGACTGTCATCCTGGCGATGCTTCTGTTCGGTGGCGCGACCCTGCGTGACTTCCTGATCGTGCTGCTGACCGGTGTGATCGTCGGTTCGTACAGCTCCATCTTCGTCGCATCGAACCTGCTCGTTGCCTGGAACTCCGGCACGCTCGGTAAGCTGCTGGGCGCTCCGGTCAGGCGCTTCCGCAGACAGGAATCGCCTGTTTAGTTCCGAGAGACTGTCATCCCAACCGCGGCGTACCCGCTTGCGGGTCGCAGGGATCTGACTGGTCTCTGCCCGGAGGTTGTCGTTCCTGGAATCTGCCATCGAAGTGCGCGTCGGAAGCGACTCCAGTTGGCATCTGGCGGTTGTTACCGGATTGGCACGGTGATCAATGCAAAGTCGGTCAGATCCCTCGGCTTCGCTCGGGATGACACGGCACCACCTCGACACCGGTCTTCAGCAAAGATGTTAACCAGCGGGTAAACTATCGCCCTGCTGCCGCGGTCCTCGTATCGCCGCAGTTCCGATTCAGAGCGAGCACTGGAGAAAACCATGCTAATTGGCGCACATGTATCGACAGCGGGAGGCGCATCGAAAGCGATCGGTCGCGCAGAGGAGATCGGCGCCGAGTGCATGCAGGTCTTCGCGTCGTCTCCAAGGGCGTGGAAAGTCCCTCCGATGCCGGACGACGAGGTCGAAAAGTTCAAGGCCGAATCTGAACGTGCGGGCATGGGCCCGACCGTGGTCCACGGCAAGTACCTGTGCGCCATCGGCTCGCCTGACCCGGAACTGGTTGAAAAATCCGTAGACGCACTTACGGCCGAGTTGCAGGCTGCCGTGCGGATCGACGCTCTCGGCTTGATCTTTCACCCCGCCAGCCACCGTGGACAGGGCTTCGAGGCGGCTCTCCCGCAGTTCACCGACGCGATGAAGCGGGTGCTTGACGGTGCGCCGGGCGATGCTCTGCTGATGCTGGAGACGAGCGCGGGCTCGGGTGACCACATCGGCTCGAAGTTCAACGAGCTGGCGCAGATCATCAAGTCGGTCGACGACCCGCGTGTTGCAGTCTGTTTAGACACCCAGCATGTGTGGGCAGCAGGCTTCAACATCGCAGACCCTGAAGGTCTTGAGGACACACTGACGAAATTCGACTCTGAGATTGGACTTGACCTGCTGAGGGCAGTGCACGCCAACGACTCGAAAAGAGAGCTCGGCTCAGCCGTTGACAGGCACGACAACATCGGTGAGGGTCTGATCGGCAAGGACGGCTTCCGCAATATCATGGGCAACAAAGCGTTTGCCGATGTGCCGTTCTACCTCGAGGTGCCCGGCTTCGAAAAAGGCGGGCCGGACGCACCGAATGTGGAGATCATGAAGTCGATCAGGTCCGAGGTAGCGGGCTGAACACGGCAGGCCGCAGGAGTTTCGTGCTTTGGTGAGGGTCTCGACCGAGCGGTTCGAGGAGCTTGTGCGCGAGGCGATGGAGAGCTTGCCCGACCAGTTCTGGGACCGGCTGGACAACGTGATCGTCATGGTGGAGCAGTGGCCGACGCGTGAGCAGCTTGACTACCACGGATTGGGGCCGGGCGAGACTCTTTTCGGCCTCTATGAAGGGATTCCACTGACGGAACGCGGCTCGTACGCGCCTCCGGTGCCTGACAAGATCACGATCTTCCAGGAGCCACTGCAGCGGCACTGTCATTCGGAGGCGGAGCTTATCGATGAGGTGCGAGACACGGTCGTTCACGAGGTGGCGCACTTCTTCGGCATAGACGACGAGCGGCTGCATGAGTTCGGGTTGTAGCGAGTTCCCCCGTAGCTGTGGCACTCGCCACCGGATGAAGACTCGCAGTTCGACAGGATCAAGTCTGGCGTTGATCGACCATCGCTACGCGCCAGTCCATCCCTTTCAGCTGATCGTGGTCAAACTCGGCCTTGAAAAGTATCGAGCCGTTCTCTGAAGACCGGGCCACAAACAACATCCTGGTGGACTCGGTGATTTTCCAATCGAAATCGTGCCAGCTGTCCGGCCTCAAGTTGCAAGCCCGGCACGGCTCCCTGAGGTCAATATCACCAAGGTCAAGCGACCGGTAATAATCCCAGTCATCGAACGCCGAGCCCTGGTTTGTTACGAAGACAAGGTCAACCGACTGTCCCGTCATGTTGGTCACCACGAAGTCAGTTGGAACTGGATCGCACGCGGCCAACAGGAATAGGAGTGGCAATGCGGCTATCACTACTGGCTTCTTCATAATCGTCACTCGTAAGTGCCGAGTTGAGGTGAGATCTTAGGCAGGATGAGGTCTGGGCATCGCTACTGACCCTCTCACACCCGAAACGAACATGCCCTAGCCGAAAATCTTGAAGTCTCTCATCGGCCAGTAGAGGAACCAGGCCCGGCCAACGATGTCTTCGGCGTGCACGTAGCCCCAATTTCGAGAGTCATTCGAGGCACGGCGGTTGTCGCCAAGAACGAAATACTCGTCAGGCGGGATCTCGATCGGGTATTCGAAGAAGCGGCGTTCGTCCGTAATCTCGTCCACGTAGTCCGTCAGTTCATCGTTCACGTAGACCTCGCCGCCTCGAATATCGACCGTGTCTCCAGGCACGCCGATCACCCGTTTCACGAAGTCGGTGGTGCTGTTGGTCGGCGGTCTGAAGATCACCACATCCCCACGTTGCGGGCCGTGGAACAGGTAGCCATCTTCGCCCATGAGAGAGACAGGGGACTGGGCGTACACGAAGCGGTTGATTAGCACCCGCTGCTGGTCCTCAAGCGTCGGGAACATGCTGCGGCCATCGATCTCGAAGCTCTGCGTCGTCGCCTGCAACGCGATGAAGATCAGCACGGCCGCAATTACGGTCTCTGCTGTGTCTCGAAATGAGCGTCGAAGTGCGTTCAAAGGCTAATATCCGGTCTTTGTCTGTACTGTCCGTAGCCGAAACTCAGCTGCGCACGGCGGTTCGGACCAGACTACGATTATAGGTCGGCAGCGTTACGAGATCGTCACGGTCTGCACCCGACTTCCTACCATGCACGCCTATGGATCAGGCTACGATCAGGTGTGGCGCAGCGATTTGTGCTGAATAACCTGCCCTGACCCGACTCGTCACTACTTGCACGACCTCAGTTGACCTCACCCGACGAACAGAAACTTATCCAGCTCAGCCTCGAAGGACATCTAGATTCCTTCAACAGGCTTGTTGAGATGCACCAGGACGCCGTCTACAGCGTTGCGCTCAGGATGGTCCGCAATCACGCGACTGCCGAGGACCTGGCCCAGGAAGCGTTTATCTCGGCGTTCCGCAACCTGCGTTCGTACCGCGGCGGGGTGTTCAAGGCATGGCTGATGCGGATCGTGCGCAACGCCACATACGACCACCTGCGGCGAACAAAACGCCGTCCCGAAACGTCTATGGACGAGAACATCGTGACGTTCTCAAACACCATCGAATCGGGTGAGCGGAGTCCGCAAGAGTGGGCGCAATCGAGCGAACTTGGCGAGATCATCTCGCACTGTCTTGGCGGGCTTTCCGAGGACCAGAGGATGGCCGTTGTGCTGGTGGACATCGAGGGATACCAGTACGACGAGGCGGCCGATTTCGCCGAGGTGTCTATAGGCACGATCAAGTCTCGGCTGAACCGTGCCAGGGCACGGATGAGGGACTGTCTGCAATCTCATCCGGAACATTTACCGGACTCTATGCGTCTAGGTAGTACGGAAGATCGAGAAGAGTGATGTTTAGCCTACTGCGGCTCTTCGGCCGCAAAGAACACATAGACGACGCTGCGGCGGCCTATATCGAGGGTCGGGCGACCGAGCGCGAGCGGGCCGAACTGGACTCACGCGCGGCGAAAGACCCGTCGCTCTTCGATGACCTCGACTCGATTCGCCAGACAGTCTCGCTACTTCGCTCGATCGAGCCGGCGCAGGCTCCGCTCTCGTTTGCACTCGCGGAAGCACCGGTACAGGTAAGGGTGAAGCACACTCGCCTTGCGATGGCGCCCGCGGTGTTCGCGATTGCTGCTGCCGCGGCGGTTGGATTGCTGGCGGTCGGCAACCTGGCGGACGTGGTTCGCCAGAGCGATGGCACCTCTTCTGTGCAGACTCGCGGTACGTCCAACGATGCTGCTACCGGACTGAACCTGGGGCAGCAGATGGATACCGCTGCTGCCGGTCTCCCGGGAGAACCGGGACCTGCTGGCGATCCGGGTGAACAGGGGCCCGACGGTCCCCAGGGAGGCGCCGGTCCGGATGGCGGATCGAGTTCCTCTGCACAGACCGAGATAGCGGCTCTGCCGATGGGAACGCCCGAGCCAGAGTCCGCTTCGGCTCCTGCACAGGGCGGAACGAGGCTCGCGCCACCGTCAATCGACTCTGACCCGGCTGACACCACCGCAGACTCAGAGTTCAGCACACAGCGGCACGAAGGGTCAATTCCGCTCGAACCGGCTCTTCCTGCTGAAGTGCCGGGGGGCGATGCCGGGTCTGCACCTGAAATGGCCGGCGCTTCGGGTCCCGTGACAGAGTTGGAAGACGCAGACGCGGCGAAGTTGACGGAAGACCTGCCGACTCCCCTGCCGAACGCCACCGCCACCGGCCTGTTCGATCAGTCATTGGCTCTGCGGTCAGATACTGCGGATCAGCCAGGCACACCGGCGAGCCTTGAAGAGGACCCGGCTGGCTTTGCATTGCCGCTCTGGCAGCTTCAGGTGGCTTTCGCATCGTTCGCCGTCCTGATGGCCGGGGCATGGATGCTGCTGCATCGCAGGCTGACCGCCTGAGCTCTCCTTCACCGACCGCTGAAATGAGCGTTTTCACACGCTTTTTCATATTGCTCGCTAATTGATGGAACAAACCGGTGCGGAGTTTCGTCTACATGTTGAAGCCCACGGAAACGGCTCTCATAGCCGAACTGCGGGTGAACTGAAAAGCACGTAACTGTTGGCAAAAACCAGTAGAGGCCCGGGTTCCGGGCAGGCGATCAGCCACACGGAGTAAGTGAAATGAAGATGACATCTTTCAGGCGGATTGTCGCCGGACGGAAGGCGCCCCTGCTCACGGCAGCGGTCGGCCTTCTTGCGATAGCCGCGGTTGCGTGCAGCAGCGCTGCGCAAAGCACGCCTACCGCCCAGACAGAGGTCGGCAACTCTCCTAACACCAATGTCGGACTTTCCAGCGGTGGATCATCTGGCGGCGGCGACATCGCAGTCTCGCCGGCAATCGGTGCCCCTGCCGCTGGGTTCAACGAAGTTGCCTTCCGCGACTCTGCGTTCGCCCCTGTTCCGATCTACAACAACGGCCAGACGAACCAGGTCGGCATCTGGGTGACGGGAACGGGCTCGAAAGAGGTCCCGTCTGACGTTGCCAAGGTGTTCCTCGGCGTTGAGTCAAAGGAAGAGACGGTGAAAGAGGCCCGGCAGAAGGCTGCCGAGGCGATGACCACTGTTCTCGATGCCATCAAGGACCTGGGCGTTGACGAAGACGACATCGTGACGACATCGTTCAACATCTGGCCGCAGACGGTCTGGATCGAGGTGAACGACAGCCTTGGCAGGCACAGCGAGCCGCGGATCACCGGCTACACGGTTTCCAACACGGTTGAGGTGACCGTCCGTGACATCGACCTGGTTGACGAGGTGATTGACTCTGCGGCTGATGGCGGTGGCGACCTCATCAGGGTCAACTCGGTTTCGTTCACGGTGGCAGACCCGGGCGCTCACGGTGCGGAGACCCGCCAGCTCGCTGCTGCGGACGCCAGGGCCAAGGCCCAGCTGTACGCAGATGCGATGGGTGTGACGCTCGGCCCGTTGATGTTCCTGACGGAGATCGGCAGTTCAGCTCCTCTCCCTCAGGCACGCACCTTTGCCGCTGATGCTGCATTCGCTGAGGGCGGATTCGCCCCGACGCCTATCCAGAGCGGCGACGTCGGCCTTTCAACAACCATCCAGGCGGCGTTCGCAATAGTCCCGTAAGCCCCAGCCTACGACCCCGGACTAGAGCGCCGTCGTCCTCGACCCTCCTCCCATTGCTGCTGGGAGGAGGGTTTTTTATTTTGGGGGAGTGGGGGAGCAAGTCATCCTGAGCGTGTTGAAGGTGATTACTGCGTTCCTCCTCTCCCTGGGAGGGAGAGGATTGAGGTGAGGGTCGATCAGTTCCGCGGGTGCAGGGTAGAAAGTCTCACCCTCCTAAGGAGAGGGGGAGGATGTGTTCCCCGAGCGAAGTCGAAGGGTCTCAAGCTCATTCACTCGTCCTGTTGAGATACGACCGTCCGCCGGCGACTCTTCTCACTGAGCAGGAGGTCCTTCCACTTCGCTGCGCTCCGGTCAGGAAACACGCTCACCCTGGCTCTCTCCCGCAAGCGGGAGAGGGGCCCAAACGGAGGACACCGGGTTAGGCAGGCAGCTCGGTGCCTATGCCCTGCTCTTTCGCCATCTGAAGCAGGCGCTGGCTGACTGCGATGTCTTCGAACGCCACGCCCTGCGATTCGAACAGTGTCACGTCTTCCGGTTTTGTGCGACCTTGCCTCAGACCCCGGACGATGCGGTCCAATCGGACAAGCTGCTCCCAGTAGAAGTGACCGGTCTCGGCGGCACGCATCAGCTCGCCGCACTCGATCTGCGCCTGCTCGATGTCATCTGTCACAACAATGTCGCTCATCGCAACGGCGTGGGTATCCAGCTCCCGGCGCAGCCACGAGTTGCCGCCCGCAGCGTTGATATGAACGCCCATCTCGAGCATCTCGCCGGTCAGGACGGGATCGGCGGAGTTCGTGATGGTTGCAATCACATCGACGTCCTGCACCGCCTCCAGGGCAGACTCGGCAGGCTGAACATCGATGCCGAGTCGCTCCGACATGCGGTCGGCGAACGAGTTTCGGCGTTCAGGGGTGCGGGAGAAGACCTTCGCCGATTTGAGCTGGCGCACCGCTGCGATCGCCTCAAGCTGGGTCTCAGCCTGGTATCCGGCCCCGATGATGCCGACTCTAGACGACTCTTCGTTTGACATATAGCGGGTGGCGATTCCCGATGCTGCGCCCGTGCGGACCTGCCCCATCCGGTTGGCCTCGATTACTGCGAGAAGTCCTTCGCCGCTGGTGCCATAGAGCATGACGTGGAAGCTCGCTCCACCGCTGCCAGCCGCGTATGACTTGTGGCCGACTACGCCCTTCTCAGGCCACGAGGCGGCCATCAGGTTGTAACTGCCGCGGCCGATGGGCAGCCGCGCTCTTGGTATGCCGCCGACCTTCCCATCGGACCTGGCCCGGAACACCTCGTCGAGGGAATCGAGCGCTATCTCCATGGTCAGCATGCTGTTGACCTGGTCTTCGGTCAGGTAGAGGGCCATCGGTGTCGCGTCCTGTCGTTTCGCTGGTGGACTGGTGATCTTACGACACTGAACGCAAATGCTGCCCGTCGATCAGTTGTCCCACCAGTGGTGGAAGTGGTTGAGAGGACCGTGACCGTGGCCGACAGGGAAGGCGTTTGCGATGGCTGCTGTGACGTAGGCCTTGGCGTCGGCAACAGAGCGGTTGATGGTCCGACCATGCGCGAGGCCGGCTGCGACTGCCGATGCGAATGTGCAGCCGGTGCCATGGTTACTCGTGGTCTTGATCCGGTGCGCCGAGAAGCTTTCGAACTCTTCCCCATCGAACAGCAGGTCGTCCGAGTGGTCGACGTGTTCGAGGTGGCCACCCTTGAGGATGACGTACTTCGGACCCAGCGCATGGATGCGGCGCGAGGCTTCTTCCATGTCCGGCAGGTCTTTTATCTCAACACCGGTCAGTACCTCGGCTTCAGGAATGTTCGGAGTGACGACCGTTGCAAGTGGGAGCAGTTCGTTCCGGATGGTCTCTACAGAGTCTTCACGAAGGAGTCGGGCGCCGGATGCGGCGACCATAACCGGGTCGACCACCAGTTTTTCGAACTGGTGCTCCTTCGCTTTCTCGGCGACGAGCCTGACGATGGCTGCTGAAGACAGCATGCCTGTCTTGACGGCATCGATGCGGATGTCTGAGGTGACTGCATCAATCTGCGCGGCGATGACCTCGAGGTCGATCTCCTGCACTGACGTGACGGTCTGCGTGTTCTGCGCCGTGACAGCGGTGAGCGCGGAAGTTCCATAGACGCCGAACGCGGCGAATGTCTTGAGGTCGGCCTGGATACCTGCTCCGCCACCTGAGTCGGAACCTGCGATGGTCAGCGCATGGGGTGGCTGCTGGTCACTCACGGCCACTGCTCTCCGCTGTAGGACATATTCCAGAACGCGATCTCGTAGCGCAGCGATCGTTCGAAGACGGCAGTTAGTCGGGCGGTTTCAGCGGCTTCTGCGTCATCTACAACACCTCCGAGAAACCGGACGATATCGCCCAGCGCGTTCTCGGTGTGGAGGTCGATCCAGTCCTGGTAGAACTCACCAAGCTCCAACCCATTAGCTGCCGGATCTGCACCAGCCTTGCGAAGCCGTTCGCCCCAGTCGAGGTACACGCCTTCCGTAACGAACATCGCCGTACAGATCTCGGTGAACGTGCCCTCGTAGGCGAGTCGGACCAGGAAGTTGCCGAATGCTGCCGTGGTCGGGAGCGGCTCGACAGAGCGGTATTCGCTCTCCGGGATTTCGAGGGTCTTGAAGGCGTCGATGAACAGCGCGTCTTCGGCACCGAGGATGGCGTGGAGGAAATTCTCGATCGGCCGTGCGAGCGGGAGGTCTGGCGCTTTCGAAACCGCGATACCGGCCATCTTCACGAGGTCGTTGACGAACACATAGTCCTGCAGGAAGTAGCGCCTGAATTTTTCAGCAGGGAGCGATCCGTTGCCGAGCTCGTCGATGAACGGATGTGCAGTGGCAGCGTGCCAGAGATCGGCGTGTTGATTCTTGAGATCGGCTGAGAGTGGCATGTTGATCGGATAGCAGTGTTAGCGTTCTAGAGCGACTAGAATACCGGCCGCGTTGGCGGCAGGCCAAAGCGGTCTGCCAGAGCCCTCAAATGAATCTGACGCCCGGAGAGACTTATGAGCTTCGATGTTTCGCAGGTTAAGGCGCTTGTTTTCGATGTGTTCGGCACGGTCGTCGACTGGCGCAGTTCGATCATTCGTGAGGTCTCGGCGGTTGGAGCCCGGCTGGGGGTCGAAGGCGACTGGGAGCAGTTCGCCAATCGCTGGCGGGCAGGCTACTCAGAAGGCAATCGCGATGTGATAGAAGGCAACCGCGCGTTCCTGACAGCCGACCAAATGCACCGTGAGCGTCTGGATATTCTGCTCGAAGAGTTCGGCATGACCGGGCTGTCCGACGCTGAAAACGACCATCTGCACAAGGCCTGGCACCGGCTCGATCCCTGGCCGGACGCAGTTGAAGGGCTGATGAGGCTCAAGTCGAAGTACGTCATCGGCTCGCTTTCGAACGGCAACATCGGCCTGCTGGTTAACATGGCGAAGCACGGGGGACTGCCGTGGGACGTCGTCCTTTCAGGTCAACTCGTGCAGAGCGTCAAGCCGGACCCAAAGGTCTACCTGAGCGCTCCATCGCTGCTGGGTCTCGAACCGGAGCAGGTGATGATGACGGCAGCGCACACGCACGACCTTCTTGGCGCAGCGAAGGTCGGCCTGCGGACAGGGTTCATCGCGCGACCAGACGAGTACGGCATCGGCAACCCGAAAGCGGAGACAGAGACTGACCCCAGTATCGACGTAGCCGCTTCGAACTACATCGAGTTCGCTGAGAAGATGGGGGTTTAGGCGACGTCCACCCGCTGTTTGCGGCGAGCCGCCTGTAGAGCGAGAATGCGCACGCGACTCTCCACAACAACCCTGTCAGGAACACAACATGCCCTGGAAATTTGAAGACGCGGCGCCGGTGCTCGGCCACATAACCGAAGGCAACGTATGGAACGGTGAGGCGATGCTGTTCAGCAACATCGCCATGAACCGGATCATGCACCTGGACATCGACAGCGGCCTGCTGACCGTATGGCGGGAAGACACGCAGGGCACGAACGGCCTCAACTTCGACAAGGACGGCAACCTGTACGGTTGCGCAGGCAACGGCAGGGCTATCGTTCGGTTCGAGAGCAATGGCGGCACAACGACAATCGTGGATAGCGTCGATGGCAGGCGAATAAACGGCCCGAATGACCTTGCGATCACGCCTTCCGGCAGCATCTACTTTTCTGACCGCGCTGCCGACATCAACCCGGATGTGGGCATCGAGTACTCCGCCGTGCTATCAGCCGAGCCGCAGCCGGACGGCTCATGGACCTGCGTGCGGAGGACGTTCGACTCATCGATGCCTAACGGCGTGCTTTTCTCGAAGGACTACAAGACTCTTTACGTTGCGCAGAGCGACTACCGAGTTGGCGAGCAGCGGGCGCTGCTGGCATACCCGGTGAATGACGACGGCTCGCTCGGCGAGAAGCAGGTGCTTCACGACTTCGGTCGGCACCGGGGCATCGACGGCATGACGCTGGCCGATGACGGGAAGATCGTCGCTTGTACAGGCTGGGAGGTCTCTGGACCGGGCGGCAATGTGACGGTGTTCGAGCCGGACGGTCGCATCGTTGAGCAGCACCCGACACCTGCACAACGCCCTACGAACTGCACGTTCGCCGGCCCTGACATGTCAGACCTCTACGTGAGCAGCATCGAGGGACACACGCTGGTGGCGAGGGACACGGGTCTGAAGGGCTACCTTCTGTATCCGAACTAGGGGAAGAAACATGGAACCGCTTCCACCTGAAGTTGTCGAACAGATCAAGGAAATAGTCAATTCAACGGTCTCTGATCCACTTTGGAACTGGGGTTCCATTCTCTCAACAGGGTTCGGTGTGCTTGCCGGAGGTTTGCTTTCGGTCGGTGTACTTTTCCTTGGTGAGTACTTGTCAAAAAGTAATGAACGAAACCGGCAAGAAAATGCGCTTTCAGAGCTCAGGATGAGCGTGATCGCCGGTATTGTCGGTGAGGTCTCATACAATCTCGGATGGCTAAGGCATATGAAAGAGGCTTTGAGGGAAGCCTCTTCGGATCCAGCGAAAATCTACGCCGGGGCGTCAACCTCACACTGGAACGGCGTTCAAGAACAGTTGACACCGGCTGAAGTTCCTGTCCCTCTTCAGAACAGGCTAAGAACACTCTACGTCTCATTCGAAAGGGCGAACTATCTGTTTAGTGGTTGCGTCGATCTACTAGTTGGACCCGGGTCGCTACAAGTGGGTGCCGGGGTCCAAGCCAATCTGTACTTGGGCATGTGCCAACAGATTGTGGAACGACTAGAAGAGCGAGCTGAGGAGCTTGCGAGTCAGCTGATGAACCTGGATGCCAGAGTGCAAGCTCGACTTGACGAAGACATCCTAAAAGAACTCAGAGTGTCGACCGCTGGGACCGCCACAGGTGGAGAACCGGTCTCTGAGACGTCCTCTAGTAAATAGCAATAGGAAAAGACTTTGACCACCGAATGGAACTGGGAGCAGATTGCGAGCCACGAGAACCTGACGGAGGGGCCCGTTTGGGACGGCTCTGCCCTGCTCTACAACGAGTGCGCCGCTCACACCACGTACAGGTGGGAATCGAAGACGCAACAGTCTGAGGTGTGGCGCAGCAATACGGGCGCGGCGAACGGCATGACATTCGACCGCTCGGGCGGATTGTGGGCGTGCGAAGGCGATGCGCATCGAGTCACGAAGATCGATGCCGAAGACCCCAATGCCGAGCCGCAGGTGATCGCTGATGCGTTTGGCGGCAAGAAGCTGAACTGGCCCAACGACCTCGCTGTTTCCAGCGCAGGGCGTGTCTACTTCTCGGACCCGAACTACAGCCAGGAGCCGAACAATCTGTCGCACGAGTCGGTCTACATGGCCGAGCACAGCTTTGGTGGAGCGTGGAGCGTGACGCGGGTGACGTTCGACACGACGAAGCCGAACGGCGTGCTGCTGTCCCGAGATGAAAAGACCCTCTACGTTGCCGAGAGCCCGCACGCGGCAGGCGTTCCAAGGGAGCTACGGGCGTATCCGGTTCTCGACAACGGAACGCTTGGTCCCAGTGAGCAGGTCTACAGCTTCGGCGAGAACCGCGGCATCGACGGTATGACGTTGACGACCGATGGGCTGATCGTCGCCACAGCCGGCAGTCCGGACTCAGGGCCGGGTTCAGCGATCTACGTTTTCGATCCTTCGGGGCTTGTGCTTTCAACGCATCGCACGCCAGCAGAGTCACCGACTAACTGCACATTTGGTGGAGGGTCGCTTGGCGATCTCTATGTCACGTTTGCGACAGGTTTCGTCTATCGTGCAACGAACACTGGGATGACTGGCCACCTTGCGTATCCGGCGAGGCGCTACTGAAGAGCGGCCCAGCGCTCTGTCGGTTCGGAGAGACACTCCAGCCAGACAACGACGGACGCCGAGAAGTCTTCGCTTTTGGCCTCCACGATTCCGAGCCTGACCCGCTGGCCTGCGCTCTCAGGCACCAGGCAGGTCGGGGCGCCTGTTTCGGGGTCAGGACCGGTCGTAAATCCAATCGCGGGACTTCGCCATCGTGCGCCAGATACAAGGAACCCCTCTCTGTCGCCACCATCGTCTTCGATGAATCCTATTTTGGATCCGTCAGCGTTGACGCCATTGACCGAACCAGTCATGACGCGGATGTTTTCGGAGTCACGCGCGCTGAGCATGGTTCCAACACCCAGCAAGACTCCAAACAGGGCGCCGAGCCCGAACACAATCGAGAACATTCGCGTGGTCGAAGAATTCATATCAACTCCTCGAAGTCCATATCGGCAACACAGTTCCATGCATCGTATCGTGAATGCGGACCGGTACTATGAAGATCGCGAACGTGGATATCGCATTGAACGCCGAAAAGATATTTAGCCGTCGTGCCGCGTATTTCGCTTTACTTCTGCCGCTCGCGTTCATGGCTATCGCTTGCTCATCCGCGGTCGCCGAACCGACGCGTGCCGCTCTTCCGACAATCGACCTGACTCCGACGCCAACTCAGGCGCCTGCGACCTCGACCCCGGCTCCTGAAAGCACAGAACCTGCAGATAGCCCGACATCACCGGCGGTTAGCGATTGGCCAGCGTTCCGGGCCGGGCCGTTCCATAGCGGCACTCTCGATAACATCACTGTTACGCCAGAACCAGAACTGCTCTGGCGCTTCGATACCGGCGGCATCGTTGAGTCTTCGCCAGCGGTGGTGGATGGCGTTCTCTACGCAGGATCTTTCTCCAATGCCCTGTTCGCACTGGAGGCCGAGACCGGCGAGGAGCTGTGGAGATTCCCTGTCGGAGGGCTGCTCAGGGCGTCGCCATCGGTTGTCGACGGGCTGGTGTACTTCGGCGCTGATGACAACCTCTTCTACGCCGTTGATGCGGCCACCGGTGAAGAGCGGTGGAGTTTTGAGATCGGTCCGGGTGGTGAGCAGTCGTCACCAGCGATCGTCGATGGCATCGTCTACTTCGGTGCGTTCGACAGGAACGTATATGCGCTTGACGCCAAGACCGGTGAGTTGGTCTGGAGTTTCGAGACTGGCGCCGGAATTCTCTCATCGCCGAACGTTGTGGACGGTGCGCTTTACATCGGCTCCATCGACGGAATCGTCTACTCGCTGGATGCGGCAACCGGCGAGGAACGGTGGAGGGTCGAGACGGGCGATGCCGTTTTCTCTTCTCCATCAGTCGCTTTCGACATCGTTGTGATCGGATCCGACGATGGCTTCACTTATGCTCTCGAGGCGGAGACAGGACGGTTGATCTGGCGGCTGGAGACCGGCGCTCCTGTGTTCGCATCCCCAACCGCGACCGATGACGGCTGGCTCTACATCGGCTCACGCAGCGGCTTCCTGCATGCTCTGAACTTGTTCAATGGCGGGCCGATCTGGCGACTTTTCCTCGGCGGCGACATCCTTTCAAGTGCTGCGGTTGCCGGTGGGGAGCTGTACGTCGGCTCGAGTGACGGCAAGGTGTACGCGCTCGACAGGGAGCGAGCCGAGATCCTGTGGACGGTGCAGGCGGGCGACCTGGTGTGGACGTCACCGGCGGTCGCTGACGGCAGGCTCTACTTCGGCTCACACGACGGCTTCATCTACGCGTTCGGCGAGTAGGCCTCGAAGCACGACACCCTCCCTGGTTTTTCGGAGCAACCTGCTAAGTTCGCGAACCCGGCGGGCGGAGCGGGCTATTGCACTTCAAACCGGCGGTTTTCGAGTTGCAAAGGCAGATATGTCGAAATTGCCGTTTCGTGTCCGTCGTTAGTTCAATCGGGCGGTTAATGGCCCGGGCAATCGGGCTGCTGACCGTTTCACGGAACAACAGCATGAAATCGGTGACCGACAGGAGGACGATCAGATGGGGATTCGCACTAGCTACAAGCAGGGAACGCCTTCATGGGTGGACCTTGGCACGAGCGATCAGGACGGCGCAAAGAGCTTCTACGGAAGCCTGTTCGGATGGAGCTGGGAAGACAACGACATGGGTGACGGGGCAACCTACTCCATGGCTCAGTTGAAAGGGAAGTCGGCTGCGGCCGTCTACACCCAGCGGCCTGAAGAGGCCTCACAGGGCATCCCACCGCACTGGACCACTTACATGACGGTCGACGATGTTGATGCAACCATCGGGAAGGTTGCCGCAGCAGGTGGACAGGTCTTCATGGAGCCGTTCGACGTCTTCGAGTCAGGCCGGATGGGCGTCGCCGCTGACCCGACGGGAGGCGTGATCGCTTTCTGGCAGCCTAAGGCGCATATCGGCGCGGAGATTGCCAACGAGGCGGGCGCGATCGCCTGGAACGAGTTGATCACAGACGATGTGGAGAAGGCAGGAAAGTTCTTTGAGGACGTACTGGGTGTGCAGGTGCAGACTCAGACCGAACCGTTCCCGTACACGCTGCTGATGATCGATGGCAAACCAGCTGGTGGCTTCCTGGCCAAGACGCCTGAGATGGGGGAGATGCCCAGCGCATGGGTCGTCTACTTCTCGGTCGATGACGCCGATTCGACGGCGGCGAAGGCTGAGTCGCTTGGCGGCAAGATCATGGTTCCGCCGATGGACACGCCGGTTGGTCGCTTCGCTGGACTCGTGGACCCACAGGGCGCCATGTTCTCTGTAATCAAGCTGAACGAGGTCACGCCGTAGCCGGTTCGGTTTCGGCACTTCGAACGAACTCAAGGCCTCTGCTGTGCGAGATGTGCGGCAGGGGCCTTTTGTTTGCCGGTTCAGCAGGCCGGTTATGCCGGTTGAGATCGCCGCGTCAGTGGTACATTGCGGCACGCAATAGTTCACCGTTGTGTGCTGTTGAACGACCGTAAGCGATTTAAGCGGACCAGCGTTCCGTGACTGGACGAAAAATGCAGATTGAGAAGATCGAGACTTGGCTGGTTTCGAAGTGGCTGACGGTCAGGGTGACCTGCGACGACGGCACTTACGGCGTGGGCGAGGGAAACTTCTGGAGCTTTGCGGATGCGACAGAGGTGATCGCTCATCGAGTGATCGAAGATATCCGGGGCATGGACCCGCGGGACGTCGACCGCATCTGGAACCTTGTCTACCGCAAGTACAGTTTCCGCAGCCCTGCTCTGACGGCGGTTATGTCTGCGATCGACATGGCGCTGTGGGACATCAAGGGCAAGCGGCTCGGCACGCCTGTCTGGGACCTGCTTGGCGGCAAGTACAGAGACCGGGTGCGGGCCATCGTCCTGTTGGGGTCGTATGGACCGTACGGGCCGCTCGATAGCCCCGGAGGGTTTGCACGCGCTGCGAAGGCTGCCAGGGATGATGGCTTCACGGCTCTGAAGATGACGCCGTTCCCGCCGAACTGGGGAGAGCTTTCACACGGCGACCTGATCAGGCAAAACACCGAGATAGTTGCGGCGGTGCGCGAAGCGGTTGGATGGGACTTCGATATCGGCATCGAGATCCACCGCAACATGAACCCTGCGAACGCCGTCGTCTTCGCTCAGCAGATAGAAGAGTTCTTGCCGTACTTCTTCGAGGACCCGATCGCGCCCGACAGCGTGCTTTCGATGGGCGATGTCGGCAAGAAGCTGAACATTCCGCTGGCGGTCGGCGAGCGAAACAACACGCTCTGGGAGTTCCGGGAGTACTGCCAGCAGCCCGGCGTGCAGTTCCTGAAGCCTGACATCGGCCTTGCAGGCGGGTTCACTCACTGCAAGAAGATCGCCGCCGTCGCCGAGAGCTTTCACCAGCGCGTCCTGCCACACCACTTCCTAGGGCCGATCGCCAACATGGCTCTGACGCATATCGCAACAGCGACTCCGAGCTGGGACATGAATGAATTCGCGCCTGAGACCGGCACGCTCAAGGAGAAGATCGTGACCCGGATCTCGGAGCTCAAGGAAGGCTACTTCATCCCACCGGAAGAGCCGGGGCTGGGGACTGACGTAGTGGTCGAGGAGATGGAGAAGCATCCGTACGATGCGGGTGATGGCGAGAAGGCGAGGCGGCCGGACAGCTCGCTGGCGCTGATGTAGGTGTGGAATGCTCCGAGTCCCTGTTCTGCAAGATGAACATGTCCTACTCCGGCCGTTTCGGCAAAGTGACATCGATGCTCGATTCGAGCTGGGTAAGCGATGGCAGGCCGACTACAGCAGGCCGACTACAGCAGGGCGATCGCGGGAGACCTGACGGAGGTCAGCGAGTACACACGTGAGCGGGCCGAGTCATGGTTTTCGTCACGACTGGACTCTATGAAATGGGCGATAGAGATAGACGGCCGGTTGGCCGGCGAAGTGCGGCTGGATCGGATTGACCAACAGAACCGAAACGCATCGATCGCTATAGGGATTTTTAGTCCGGAGCTGTGGTCCAGAGGTTTCGGCACACGATCGGTGCAACTGGTCTTGAATCACGCGTTCATTGACCTGAAGATACGCCGCATATGGCTGATGGTTATGGAAAGCAACACACAGGCTGTGAAGGCATATGAGAAGTGTGGGTTCGTCACAGAAGGAAGGCTCAGGGAATCTGTCCGGACTAGCAACGGGTGGGAGTCAGACCTGATCATGGCGATTCTACGAAACGAATACCTGGCAAAAATGGGGACAAAAATTTGACCAGAAGACTGGATGGCAAGGTTGCGATAATCACCGGTGGCGGCGGCGCTATGGGTGGAGCGCAGGCGAAACGGTTCGCCGCCGAAGGTGCGGCTGTCTGCGTAGCAGACGTGAACCTCGAGGCAGCGCAGCGGGTTACGTCCGAGATCGAAGGCGCCTCAGGCCGAGCTATCGCGGCGCAACTGGATGTCCGAAACGCAGATCGCTGGGCTGAGGTGGTCTCGCAGACCGAGACCGTTTTCGGCCCGGTCACGGTTCTTTGTAACAACGCCGGAGCCAACTTCCGCGTCAGCTTCGACGAGCAGACAGAAGAGCAGTGGCAGACGATCATGGACATCGGTCTGACCGGCGCCTTCCTCGGCATCAAGGCGGTCGTCCCTTCGATGCGCAAGGCAGGCAGCGGAGTGATCCTGAACATGGGCTCGCTCGCAGCGATCAGGCCTGGAGGCGGCAGTCCTGGATACGCCGCGCAGAAGATGGGCATGGTTGGCCTGACAAGGTCGGCTGCGCACTCCTACGCAAGTGACAACATCCGCTGTCTCATCATCTCGCCGGGGCATGTCGATACGCCGTTTATCAGGGGCAACAACCCGCACAGCCCAAACGACTGGTCGACAAGCATCGACAACCCGGAGAATTTCGAGCGTCGGCTCGGGAACACGCCGCTTGGCAGGCTTCAGACGGCGGAGGATATCGCCAACGCGTTCTTGTTCGCCGCAACCGATGAGGCATCGATGATTACTGGCTCGATGATCACCGTCGACGGCGGAGCGGGCATGTAGCTGCGTCGGGCCTATCCGTGGCAGCCGCAAGGATGCGGTGTCGCCCACACATTTCGTACTGCCGAAAGCGTCAGTAGTCTCACGGACGCTTGCTGTGGCAGCAAAGCCCGGCCAGTGGCGGCGCGTCCTCATTCGATTTGAACTGAATACAACTACAGTTCAGGTATGGACATTGCCAGGCTCCGTGATCTGGTCAGATTGCGGCTACTTCGATCTGTACAGGCGAATCTGCCCGTAGGACGTGCCCGCGCCCGGCTTTCGGCGCTGGCTCTGCTTGCTGCCTTCGTTCTGATCGAAGGCCTGACCACCGGTCACATTCCGGTGGTTACTGGTGACGAAACGGGCACACTGACGGTCACCCCCGCGTTCGCCAACTCCGGCAAGACGATCACCGTTGTTGTGAGTGATGAGAGTCCATCCACCACGGTACTGAACGAGCTCGAAGCGACCGACTTCACCGGCAACCTGTATTCGAGGCCGGCCGGGCTTGCCGGTAAGCAGCACATCTTTCGCGTCAAGAACAGCCCGATCGCCGATCTCAACGGCGATGGCAAGACCGACACGAATGACCTGCTGACAACTCTGACTGACACGAACATCGACTGGGTGAGCCCGCAGAACGGGACGTTTGCCATCACTCAGTTCTTCGACACCTCAACGCCGACCGGCTTCACGGTGACGTACCGGCACAATGTCGTGGATAAGACGACCGTCGAGGTGCGCAGTTCGTCCGATCTCGATGGTTTCGTGATGACGCTGGGGGAGACTGGCCCGGCGACGAATATCTACACGGCGAAGTTCATAACAGGCACCGCGACGGCAAAGACCAATCTGACAGACCCCAATGCTTCGACAAGGCCGACAATCAAAGTGGCAGATGGTGGGATTGCGACGGTCGAGTACACCGACACCACTCCGCCGACCCTGGTGAGCGAGGCTGTTGTCATCGACACTACGCCGCCCGTGCTCACTGTGACACAGCTACCTAACGGAGTGACGACCAGCAATGCCCAGAACTGGGTCACCGTGGATGTCACGGACACGATCTCAGGCGTTGAGCTTTCAGACATCACGTTCGGAGTGGACATCGACCGTGACGGCAAGTTTGACGGACCTGGAGAGACGGTCCAGGCCTCGACCGACTTCTCATCCGAGATCAATAACGGGTGGGCGGCGTTTGGCTTCCTGACCGGGATAAGCGACGGAAAAGTTTCGTGGTTCGCCACCGCAACGGATGTGGCAGGTAACACCGCGCAGACAGATTCAAGCACCGCGGCAGAGATTCAGCACTACACGTTCGAGATCGACACCGTCCCACCTGGTGTGACAGGTGTGTTTCTCGGCGATGATTACGATGATGCGAATGACCTCGCTGTGACGAACCGGCCGAACAGGATGCGGGTTAACTTCAGTGAACCGGTCGACCCGGAAACGGTCGTGCCGGGCAGGTTCCTATCAGGCAGCCTGCCCGCGACCAAAGCGGTCGTCTACTCTGACCTGCCATCCAGCGTTTTCCTGGAATTCGAGAACCTTTCGAGCATCGCCGAGCCGATGCAGGTGCTGGCAGGGGCTGTGACAGACCTGCTCGGACTGAACTCAGAGAAGATCGTCTGGCAGGTGGAAGACCGGCTCGGCCCGACACTCGAAGTCGATTTCGACACCGTGATCACGCGTGACAAGCTGACGATCACATCACGCTCCCCGGAGACGCTTGCGACCGTTCCGACGGTTGAGATCAACGGCGTGACTTTCGGCGCGATGACCCCTACCGAGAAACCTCGCGAGTGGATCATCGAGATCGACGATGACCTGCTAACGGGCGCTGCGGCAGGCGATGGCGTCAAGAACGTGGAGATCGCCGGGTTCGACCGGCTTGGCAACCGGGCACATGGCGGTGTTCGCAGGGAGGACCCGGCCTGGCCGAAAGACGCGCACCTGTTCGAACTGGACCGGAAGATCAAGTTGCCGACGATCCTGCCGGCCTCGAACGATGTCGTGAAGGTGGTTGATCCGGTCATCACTGTGTCTTATGCGGATGAGGCTTCCGAGTACGAGGGCGACACGCACAGCTCCGTGACCGTTATCAGCGCCAAGCTGAACGGCTTTGATGTGACTGCGCTGATGCAGGCGACCACGGCAAGTTCGTGGACATACCAGCCGGGCTCACTGGAGGCAGGTCCGCACGAGTTCACGATTCAGTCGCGGGACGACGCAGGGAACATCCACGCTCCGCCTGTGCTGCGATTCATAGTTGAGCCTCCACCAACACCGACACCAGTCCCGACTGAGGTCGTGACGCCTGAGCCGACCGTGGAAATCGAGGACCCAGGTGCGACTCCTCCGCCCGAGCTGATCGGCACGCCAACGCCTGTTCCGACGGTCGAGGCAACAGCTGCGCCGACTCCAGACCCTGAGGTCACACCGGACCCCGAAGCAACGGCGGTGCCGACGCCCGACCCCGAAGTGACTCCTGATCCGGAAGAGACGCCAGACCCCGACGCCCCGACGCCAGAGCCAACGGTCGACGTCGAGGCCACGGTACAGGCGATTCGCGACGGTGATAGTAGTGGCGGCACAGACGACCCGGGCTCGACACTTAGTGAAGAGCCTGAGTACACGGTCTATGGCTGCGGCCTACCGCTGGGACACGCCGGTGCGGCGATCGGCGACTACACGCTAATCGGCCTGGGCATGGTTGGACTGGTTGTGCTCGCAAGGCGCAGGCGGTCTGGCGAAAAGGACGGAGCGAACTAGCTCAGTCTTTCATCAGCGCCTGCTTCACGGCTCTGAGCTGGGCCGGCATACGGGCGTTCGACTCCCAGGTCTGTTCAACTCCCTCTTCGGCCGGCTCGCCAATCACCGAGATATGGATAAGTGCCGGTCCCGGTGTGTTCATGATCTCGGGAAGCTTCGACGCCAGTTCTTCTGTGTCCGAGAAGGCATGCGCATGTTCGTAGCCTGACGCCAGGGCCATCGCTTTGTAGTCGACCTGTGGGTTCGGCAGTGGCTGGCCCCCGGTAATGGCATAAATACCATTGTCGAACACGAAGTGATAGAGATTGGCGGGACTCTGACCCGCGATCGTCACGAGGCTGCCGAGGTTCATGAGCAGTGAGCCGTCGCCATCGAGGACGATCACCGGCCGCTCTGGCACGCCCATCGCGACACCTAGCGCGAGAGAAGACGCCTTGCTCATGCCGTTCGAGATTCCGATGTCGAGGTCAGACCTTTCACTGACGGCGTACCAGTAGCCAGTCTGCGTCATGGTGGTCACGCAGACAGCATCGTTGCGGTTGCCGTTAATGATGGCGATAGAGTCTTCGTAACTGATCATTCCTTTGCGTACTCCGTTCCGATCAGCACCGCCACCGGCCGGCTTGTCTTCTCCGCCCGTTCGAACGCAAGCGAGACGCGGTCGAGATCGTCGTCGCCCTCGACTGTGTAGTACTCGACTCCCCATAGGTGCAGGAACGGCTCGAGTATGCGTGCAGCGGAGTCCGGGGTGTCGCCGTGACGTGTGTAGCCGCGGTAGCCGATAAACATCACAAGCGGCAGATCGACGCCTATTGCGAGTCCTCGCAGAGCATCGCCGGATTCAAAGAGGCCTGCGTTCTGTATAGAGATAACGGGTCGTTGCCCCGAAACCCATAGACCGGCTGCGATTGGGATCGCCTCACCTTCTCTTGACACCGGGATGACGTGTATTGACGGCACGGCCGTGAGCCGGTCGTACATGTGGCGCGTCTCGGAGTCAGGCAGCGTGACCATGTGCGTGACGCCCTGCTGCACGAGCTGCTCAACCACGTTTTTCGGATGAAGGATGCCGGTGATCATTTTTTCGTTGCGCTGAAACGCGTGGACGATTGGGTTGCAGCTTTAACTGCTGCGCTTCGAAGTCGGTTAGTGCGTGTGGAGACTACTGCTAACGCCGGTGCAGGGCAACTTCAGGCGGCAGTCTGAATCGGTAACCTCGCCGGTCTTCTTGCCAGCACGATCAGCACCACGCCAATCAGTGCGGCGACTGTGAACATCGGGAAGGTGCCGGTGTAGGAGTCTGAAAGGTCGAAGATCAGACCTGCTGCGATGCCGCCGATCGCCTGTCCACCGCTCACGAACGGCTCGGTGATTCCCCTAATCGCACCAAGAGAGCTGCGGCCGAAGTAGTCCGCCATGACGACCGGCGGGACAACCAGCAGTCCGCCCAGGCCAATCCCAAAGATTGCTGCCACCACGAATGCCAGCGCCGCCGTGTCGACCAGCAGGAAGAGCAGCGCCACGCCTCCGAGCCAGAACGCAGTCAGGGCATAGACTGTCCGTACAGGAAGCCGGTCGAGCAGCCAGCCCCACATGATGCTGCCGAGCGCTGTGCCAGCGGCCATCACGGTCAATGCCGATGCCGCAACGCTGGCGCTGATGCCCTGGTCTCGCAGGAATGCGGCCTGGTGGATGTTGACGCCCGTGTGGATGAAGAAAACCAGACCGCCAGCCATCGCGAGCATCCACATCGCAGGGGTCCGCATCGCCTGCTGCAGAGTCCACTGGACCTCATCGGCCGCTGCGGCTGTCACCGACTCCGTCTTCTCTTCTTCTGCTGCAGCACCATCAGGCGTCATGCCCACCGACTCCGGGCTCCTGATCAGGGCGATCAGCGTTGGAGGCAGCGCGACGGCCCAGACCGAGATGCCTATCCAGAACCACGCCATGCGCCAGTCGCCGTCTGAAGCGTTCATCAACACCTGGGCGAAGAGAGGGAAGAAGCCCATCCCGAGCGAGTGCATGACGCCCAGTGCTGATGTCGCCTTGCCTCGCTTCGCAACGAACCACTGCGCCACGACCGTTGCTGCGCCGATCTGGACAGGCGACGAGAAGATGACCCGACCGATGCCGAACAGCACGTAGAAAAGCACTATGTTGTCGACCCAGCGGATCGACATGACTGCTCCACCGAGAACAAGCATCGAGCCGGCGAGGAGAACCCGCGGGCCGTATCGCTGCAAAACCCACCCGGCGAACGGCGACACGAACATCGAAACGATGCCCGCTACAGATGCAGCGCCGACGATTGCGGTGCGTGTCCAGCCGGTGTCCTCCGCCATCGGGAACACGAAGACGGCGATGGTGAGGGTGGCGGCGGCGTTGCGGAAGAACATCGTCAGGCCGGAGACGCCGACGATGACCCAGCCGTAGAAGAACGGAGTCCGGTTGACCAGCTGCTGTTGGATCTTTTTCTCCTGTAGGTAAACGCCGGTTCGGCCGAACTGACGGCAGCCGAAGATGTTACATGCCGGTGCGGGTGAAGAAGCGGATTGATAAAGTGAGGTTGATCACACGTTCATGGGAGTGCCGACGCGTCCGCGCGGCCTTCTCATCTGAAATACCGAAACGTCTGAAAACCAGCTACCGGCCGATGCAGACCAGGCAACGAGCACGCTCTGACCAGACCTCACCGAATTCCAGAGTCGAACCGAGAGTGAAATGACCAACGATCCGTTCAACGCACGCAAGACCTTCACCACATCGGAAGGCGAGTTCACCTACTACTCGCTGCAGGCGCTTGAGGACGCCGGGCTGATCGACATCTCGAAGACGCCTTTCACCATCCGCGTGCTGCTGGAGAACGCGCTGCGGAACGCCGACGGCGGCCCGGCGACCGAGGACCACGTGAGGCTCGTCGCATCGTGGCGGCCGGATGCGAAGCCGGGCACCGAGTTTCCCTACATGCCGGGCCGGGTCGTCCTGCAAGACTTCACAGGCGTGCCGGTGGTGGTCGACCTCGCTGCGATGCGTGATGCGGTCGCGGATGCAGGACACGATGCCTCGCTCATCAACCCGATCGTGCGGTCCGACATGGTGATCGACCACTCGGTGCAGGTCGACTACTTCGCATCCGAGGGCGCACTCGCCATGAACATCGAGCGTGAGTTCGAGCGCAACACTGAGCGCTACCAGCTGCTCAAGTGGGCACAGGGCGCATTCGACAACATGCGAGTTGTGCCGCCCGGAGTCGGAATCGTCCACCAGGTGAACCTCGAGTTCCTGGCTTCCACGATCCTGACAGACCGGAAAGAGAACGGTGTTGTGGCCTACCCCGACACCTGCATCGGCACCGACTCTCACACCACAATGATCGACGGTCTCGGTGTACTCGGCTGGGGTGTTGGCGGTATTGAGGCCGAGGCGGTGATGCTTGGCCAGCCGTACTACATGCTGGTGCCTGAGGTGGTTGGAGTGAGGCTGAGCGGCTCTCTTCCCGAGGGCGCTACAGCTACGGACCTTGTGCTTTCTATCACCGAGATGCTGCGCAAGGTTGGCGTTGTCGAAAAATTCGTGGAGTTCTACGGACCGGGACTCGCTGCCCTGCCGCTTGCAGACCGTGCCACCATCGGCAACATGTCACCTGAGTACGGCGCGACCTGCGGCTTCTTCCCGATCGATGACCAGACGCTGCGCTACATGCGTGACACGGGTCGCGATGACAGCCTCGTTGAACTGACCGAGGCTTATGCTAAAGCGAACGACCTGTTCCTTACGCCGGACGACGCTCCCGAGTACTCGACCAGCGTTGAGTTCGATCTCGGCAGCGTAGTGCCGAGCATGGCGGGACCGAAACGGCCACAGGACCGCGTCTCCCTGCCTGACGTCTCGAAGAATTTTTCGGATGCGTTCCCCAACGGCGCCCATGCCGGACACAGGGTCGAGGTGGAGATCGACGGCCAGAAGGGTGAGGTTGGAAACGGAGCGGTCGTGATCGCAGCGATCACAAGCTGCACCAACACATCAAACCCTTATGTGATGCTCGGCGCAGGTCTCGTCGCAAAGAAGGCGCGTGAGAAGGGCCTGCAGCGCAAGCCTTGGGTAAAGAGCTCGATGGCTCCCGGTTCGACGGTTGTGACTCGATACCTCGAGGCGGCAGAACTGGATGACGATCTCGATGCGCTTGGCTTCCAGACAGTCGGCTACGGCTGCACAACATGCATCGGCAACTCTGGGCCGCTGCCCCAGCCGGTCTCCGATGCCATCACCGACCAGGACCTGACAGCTGCTGCGGTACTTTCCGGCAACCGGAACTTCGAAGGCCGCGTCCACCCACTGACGAAGGCGAACTACCTTGCTTCGCCGATGCTCGTGGTCGCGTATGCGCTGGCAGGCAACGTCGATACGGACCTGGCAAACGATCCGATCGGCACCGGCAGTGATGGCTCGGATGTGTATCTGAAGGACATCTGGCCGACGCAGCAGGAGATTGCCGACACCGTGGCAAAGTCTGTGACCGCAGACATGTTCCGTGAGCAGTACTCGCAGGCCTTCACCGGTCCCGAGAAGTGGCAGGAGCTTGATGCTCCGACCGGTCAGCAGTTCGGCTGGGACCCGGGTTCGACTTACATCCAAAAGCCGCCTTATTTCGAGGGCTTTTCGAGAACTCCCGGTACTCGTGGCGAGATCGAGAACGGCCGCGTGCTCGTGATGGTGGGCGATTCTGTGACGACAGACCACATCTCACCTGCTGGAAGCATCCCGCCGTCTGCGCCCTCAGGCCAGTTCCTGGTTAGCTCAGATGTGCCTCGAAGAGAGTTCAACTCGTATGGTTCGAGGCGTGGTAACCACCTCGTGATGGAGCGTGGGACGTTCGGAAACATTCGCCTGCGAAACCTGCTGGCGCCGGGTCAGGAGGGTGACTGGACTCAGCACCTACCGGACGGTGAGGTGATGCGCATTTTCGATGCGGCACAGAAGTACAAGGAAGAGGGCACGCCGCTGATCGTGCTGGCCGGCAAGGAGTATGGAACGGGCAGCTCACGTGACTGGGCTGCGAAGGGTCCGATGCTGCTTGGAGTGCGTGCTGCGATTGCTCAGAGTTTCGAGCGTATCCACCGTTCGAACCTGATCGGCATGGGTGTGCTGCCCTTCGAGTTCATGCCGGGTGAATCTGTTGAGTCGCTGGGACTGACCGGCAAGGAGACGTTCGACATCCCGGGTGTCGCGGACGGCATTGAGCCGGGGGCGGTGATGACGGTGAACGCACGGTCTGACGACGGCACGGAGAAGTCGTTCAAGGTGAAGTCACGCGTCGACACCGGCATCGAGGCCGAATACTACCGGCACGGCGGCCTGCTGCAGTACGTCTTGCGGGACATGATGGGTGAGGAATAGAGGGGCATCGGCGCGGGCGCACTATGACGGTCGACAGATTCGATTTACTGCAACTTCAGCGCTTTACCGACCTAGCTGACGCGAATCCAGGCATTGACCCTGAAGTCCCATGGGTTGCTCTGGCTGATAGCGGTATCGACACTCTCGCAGCGTTCGCCCATTTCTTCTGGCCGGAGTTTGTGGAGTACCGGGGATCTGTCTTACTGAACATCGATTTCGATCCCGACGCATACGATGGTTGGCTACGAACGTTTGAGGGCGATCAAGTACGCGTTGAGAGTGTGATGAACGTGATCGAGACCGATGATCTCGCGAGCGCATCTAGATATCAACTACCCGACGAGCATTTCCGTACGATTTGCGTCGAGTTGGTGCAGATCATGAGTAGGACATGGCAGGCCGCGCTTGATTCCGAGTTTCCCGATCGCGGTCTGAACGTACACATCTTTTTAGGCGACGAAGGCATGAATCCGGCGATCTGGTTCAACTCAAGCACAGAAGCCGGAGTGACTCAACCGAACAGTCGCTAGTCTGTGTCGCCCGACCCCCCAGGCCGTGATCCACACACCCTGTCTCCTACCGCCACTCACTCTCTGACCGCGCTCTGAAGATATGGTGGAACACTGTCTCCAGGTCGGGGCCTCGCCACTCGAAACCGTGCTCTTCTAGCACTTGCGGCACCATGCGCTGACTCGATAGCAGTTCAACAGAGAGCTCGCCCACGACGAGGCGCGCTGCCCATCCTGGGAGTGGCATGAACGCCGGCCGGTTCAGCACTGAGGCCATCTCTTCCGCGAACTGTTTCTGCCTCGTGATGCCCGGTGCAACAAAGTTCACAGGGCCGGATATCTGCTCGTCCTCAATCACGAACCGGATCGCCCGAGCGATGTCTTCCACCGCCATCCACGGCCACCATTGCCGTCCGGATCCGATCGGCCCGCCAAGCCCCAGCATGAACGGAATCTTCAGCCTCGGAATCATGCCTCCGTCACGCGCGAGGACGTTTCCGAAGCGCGCGTGAATAACCCGAATCCCGGCTTCACGAGCAGGATCTGCCGCTCGCTCCCACTCGACCGCAGTCTCGGCAAGAAACCCTTCACCCGGCCCGCTCTGCTCGGTCAGTGTCTCTTCGCCGCGGTCGCCGTAGTAGCCCATGGCAGACGCCACCACCATCACCGACGGTCTCTGCGGCAGCGCGGCGATAGCCTTTGAGATCAGGCGGGTCCCGCGCACTCGGCTGTTGCGAATCGCGGCCTTGTGTTGCGCGTTCCATCGTTTTGCCGCTATTCCAACACCGCCGAGATGAACGACCGCGTCGACGTTTCCGGCAACTTCCAGGTCGAGGTTGTCGGCGCCCGGGTCCCATTTGAGCTGGGTGACGCGGTCTTCGGATGCAACTTCGCCTCTGACGAGAGTTGTGACACGGTCGCCTGATCGCAGGAGCGAACCGACCAGTGTCGACCCGACAAGGCCGTTGGAGCCGGTCACCAGGACATGCAATGGCAGCCTCCACGCTGAAGCCGGGCTCTTGCGCCGACTGTTGACGCAATTCTAGGCGCTATTCGCTCCCGACGATGGCCCACCACCTGAACTCCGTGATGTGGATGTTCCAGCGGACCTCGATCTCTACGCTGTCGGAAGTGACAAGTTCGGCCGGGACAGTGAACGCGGTCTCCTGGGCGGAGGCGTTTCGAGGCTCGACAGGAATCTGCCCGGCAAGGACGCCACCGACGAATACGTCCGGCTGGACGAAATCGGGCTGTTCGTTGGAGATGTGGCGCAGGACCAGTGTCAGCGGCTGTCCCGAGATCGCGTTCAATCTGAAACGCTCGGTCACCTCTCCGTGGCCGCCGATCGTCAGGCCTCGCTCCTCGACAATCACGTCGCCGATTCGGAGGATCTCGTTCGGCGCGTAGTTCACGAAGGAGATGAAGTATTCGTGCGCCTGCTCAGATTCGAGATCGGTCAGGTTCAGGGTATCGACGATCTCGCCTTCCAGTTCGATCAGGTGGAGTTCGTCCGGGCTGGCGAAGTCATCCCGCTGCCAGTCGAACGTGTAGACGCCAACCGGGCCCTGCGCGACGGGACCGCCGCTTCGCTCTGAGCCGAACACCGTGGTGAACAGTTCGTGCCGAGTTGCGACTGGCAGGGCCTCGATTCCGGGAGTTGCGTAGGTTGCGGCCGCGTACGGTCTTTCGGTGATCAGGATGTCGCTCTGCGGCCGACCGATCAGCCCATGTGAGTTCAGGCCGATTCCGTCGAGCGTGAAGCGGTTGCCAAAGTAACGAATCGCCCCGGCGTCGGCGACCATCACGGTAGCATCAAGCGGAGTGTTCTCGTTGATCCAGATGCCGGATGCGACGTCGATATCCGCGATGTTCCTGGCGTTCCACGAGTAGTCTTCATACAGCTTCTGCCAGACTCCGACCCCTTCGTTGATCGAGAAGACAGCGACCACGCCCAGCAGCGCGTAGAGAGGTGAGACCGCAAGAAGTCTCTTTCCAGGGGCTGAGTAGCGGCTGGCCACGTAGCCACGAGCGTAGACCAGTGCGCTGAGACCGCCGACCAGGAGCACCATCACCGTGATGGGAGCGGCGGCATCGACATAGCGGCGGGTCCAGAACGGGAATGGCACCTCAAGGTAGAGCTGCGACTTGCCGACGGCGACGATCAGCAGCAGTGGGAACAGAAGCAGTGCGAGGTTGTTTATCCCGCCTTTGCGGACCGCGAAGTACCCACCGACCAGGTAGACGGCTGCCGAGATCGGCAGAAGCCAGCCCGAAAGCCAGGGCTGCCAGTACGAGACGCCCCAGTGGAAGACGTTTGAGATGTTTGCCAGCGGGATGAGGGCGAGTGTGCGGTCGGTCTTGACGAGATAGGTGTTCGGATAGATCTCGCCGTTGATTGAGTGGTTGTATGCCATCCAAACTGCGACGCTCACAACGGGCGGAATCGTCAGCCAGAGCAGGGCCCGTGAGCGAGTTGCTCGCTTCAGGCCTTTCTTCGCCCGCTGCCAGTCGACACGAGGTTCGTCAGAAGCGGCAACTTCGATCAGTAGTCTGCCGACCAGCAGCAGTGTCCGCCTGTTCCGGTACGTCATCGCAAGCCCGACGACGATGAGCGCAGCCGCAACGAACAGTCCCATCTCAGGACGGCTCAAGAATGCGATGGCGAGAGCCAGACCGGCGAGCGCGTAGCGTCGGTTTACGAGAGCGAGCGTGGAACCGAGCGCTGCCGTCAGGACGATTGGCGCTTCCATGCCTGAGATGCGACTGAAGGCGAATGTCGGCTCGAGGGCCATGATCCCGACAACCACGAGTCCGAAAGTGCGGCTGCCGGTGATGCGTCGGACGAGCAGGAATGCGAAAAGCGAGCCGACCGCTGCCGTGAGCAGCCCGACGAACTTGATAACGAAGACGGGGTCGATGCCGAGCCATTCCGTTCCCACGAGGTAGAACGGTGCGTTCAACAGCACCCAGGCCCAGCTTGTCGCTCCGGCTTCCCAGATGCCGGTGTTGTAGCAGAGGCAGCCTTCAGTAGCGATGGCCCGGATGTAGACGAGGTGGATCCACGAGTCGTCCAGCGGCAGGTCGTTAAGTGCGGACGAAGTGCCAGATGCGCGGCCAAACAGCAGTATCGACGACACGAGAGCGTTGATCGCGAAGAAGCCCGCGAGCCAGATGGTCCACGTAGGGAGGTCGGCAACCGCGCTGCCGATCTTGCTAACGCCTGTTGCGGATGTTGCAGCGGGCGGCTGATGTACTGTGGACTGAGCTGCCATGGTTATCCACGCAAGACCTCGAACTGAGCTTCAACTGGGCCTGTCTGCGGTCCTAGAAGAGCGAAGCTCATCTCGATTCTAGTTGTTGCCGACGTTCGTGTGCCCAGACACATGTAGCCCAATTGGATTGAACCTACGTGTCACATTGTGGCTCGGTTCAGTTCGCGAGTTGACCTCCCGGTTCAGATCAGCAGATTGGCTATCACGCCAACTAGCTTCGATATCTAGTACCCTCTAATCTCGAAATTCACGAGGTCGGCGGCAGTTGCGCATCTGTCCGCCAACCAACGGGCCCTAGAACTACCCGGGAGACACCACGGTGATCACAGAAGTGACCATGCCCTCGATGGGCGCAGACATGACCGAAGGCACGATCGTCAAGTGGCTGAAGGCCGAGGGCGATGAGGTCAAGCGCGGGGACAAGATCGCCGAGATCGAGACCGACAAGACGGTCGTCGAGATGGAGTCCTACAACGAGGGCCTGATCCGCAAGCTGGTCGCATCTGAAGGCGATCTGGTACAGGTCGGCAATGTGATCGCGTACATCGGTGATGCCGATGACGAGGTGCCTGAGGTTGCCGCAGAGGCAGCTCCCGCCGCCAAGGCTGAGGCAGCGCCCGCAGAGGCAGCCGAAGCTGCTCCAACACCTGCTCCCGAACCTGAACCTGCGCCTGCTGCTCCCGCTCCTGCGGCTGCAGTTGCACAACCAGCGCCTGCCGCTCCAGCACCTTCGTCAAACGGTGCGGGTCGAGTAAAGGCATCGCCCATCGCCCGCAGGCTGGCCACTGAGAAGGGCTTCGATATCGCACAGATTCCGGGCACGGGCCCCGGCGGCCGCATCACTCGTGATGATGTCCTTGGCTTCCGGCCCTCACCGGCATTCGCACAGGTGATGCCGCAGACCGTGAAGCGAGAGGTCGATGGCTCCGATATCCCGCTGACCAGCATGCGCAAGGCGATCGCTCGTGTGACTGTCCGCAGCAAGACTGAGGCGCCGCACTACTACGTGACTCACGCCGTGGACATGACCGATGCGATGCACTTCCGCGCCCAGTTGAACGAGGCGCTGGCCGAGCACGGCGACAAGGTTTCGGTTAACGACCTGATCCTGAAGGCTGTTGTGAACGCGCTGGTCAAGCTTCCGAAGTGGAACGCCTTCTTCCAGGAGGACAAGCTCGAGGGTCACTCCGACGTAAACATCGGTGTTGCGATCGCTCTTGAGCAGGGCCTGATCGTCCCAGCCATCATGCGTGCACAGAACATGTCGCTCGTTGAGATCTCACGGGCCGCGAAGGACATCGGAAAGCGTGCTCGCGGTGAGGGCGGAACGCTCACGCAGGAAGAGCTGACGATGGGCACGTTCGGCACATCGAACCTCGGCATGTTCGGCACAGACGTGTTCGCAGCGATCATCGTTCCTCCGCAGTCGGGAATTGTCGCTGTTGGCGCGGTCAAACAGACGCCTGTTGTCCACAACGGCGAGATCGCGATCAGGCAGGTGATGAACGCCACGATCTCGGCCGACCACCGCGTTGGTGACGGTGCCGAGGCGGCGGTGTTCCTGCGTGAGGTGCAGCGCAACCTTGAGAACCCGACGCGGCTGATCGTTTAGCGCCAGAAAGCCGCTTAGGCGGCGGGGCGCGAGATACAATCGGCGGCATGTACTTCAAGGAAGAGTTCACACCGTCCGAGCGCGTGATCCTGAGCCGGTTCTTCACGAACACCGACCGGCCAGTGTTCGCTCTCATAAACCTGCCCGAGGTGGTGAAGGGCGCACTGTTCGCTCGCTACAGCCGCACGCCGAAATCGCTTCGCAGGCTGTTCCTCGACGAGTTCTACAGCCAGCCTGAAACAGGCGTTTCGGCGATTGCCGACTCGATCGCTGGAGAAGACTCGGACCTGAAGCTGGAACGTGCGGAGAAGCTGTACGAGCGGGTCTTCTCCGGCTATGGCGACGACTCGGTCGCACAGCTTGGCGGAGCGCACCTGGCCTGTGAGCAGTCATCGAACCTGCTTACGAAGATCCTGGAGCGAGGACGGATCGCGGCGTATCTCGAGCAGAGCACCCGCTACATCTACTACGACCAGAAGCTTGGTCAGCGCTACCGCTACTTCGTGCCGCCGGAACTCCGTGGAACTGAGCACGAGCAAACGTTCGTAGCCGAGATGGACCGCCTGTTCGACACCTATTCCGAGGTCGTACGGGCCTGCAAGGTCCACTTCGAGCAGCGGTTCCCGAAGCAGCCAGAAGATTCTATGGGCGTCTGGCGCAGCAGCATCCGCGCCAAGGCTTGCGATGCAGCACGTGGCCTGTTGCCCGCGGCTACTACATCGAACCTCGGCATCTACGCCACCGGACAGGCGTACGAGTCGATGCTGATCCGTATGCGCTCTCACGCCTTGGCTGAGGCTCGGGACTACGCGGACATGATGCTGGAAGAGCTGCGACACGTGATTCCCTCGTTCGTGCGCAGGGTGGATATTCCTGACCGCGGTGGCGCCTGGGGCGAGTATTTTTCGAACATCCGAAACGAGATGGAGGACATGGCCGCCCAGTTCGGTGTCGAGCCCGATGATGTTCCCGAGGTGCAGCTTACCGAGTGGGATCCGGATGCAGAGCGGAAGCTCGCGGCCGCTGCGCTTTACGAGGCATCGGACCTGCCCGACAGCCAGCTTTCAGCACTGGCGGCTCGCATGTCTGCGGACGAGATCGAGAAGATCCTGCGCACATACGTCGGTGAGCGCTCGAACCGCCGGCACAGGCCCGGCCGTGCGTTCGAGCGCAGCTTCTATCGTTTCGACATCCTCTCCGACTTCGGCTCTTTCAGAGACCTGCAGCGACACCGCATGTTGACGATCGACTGGCAGCGGTTGACGCCTGGGTTCGGTTACAGCGTTCCGGAGGCTGTCGAGGAGAACGGCCTGACGGACACCTGGAACGAGGCGATGGACCGCATGACGGCGTTGCACAGGACGCTGAGCGAGTCTTTCGGGCCGGACGTTGCGCAGTACGCTGTGCCGTTCGCTTTCAGGCTGCGCTACTACATGCATATGAATGTCCGAGAGGCGTTTCACCTGATCGAGCTCCGCACGGCACAGCAGGGGCACGCCGACTACCGCCGCATCTGCCAGGAGATGCACCGTCTTATCGCCGAGCAGGCTGGCCACAGGGTTCTCGCCGACACCATGAGCTACGTCGACCACAACGAGTACGGGCTGGAGCGGCTGGAGGCGGAGCGCAGGAACGCCCAAAAGCGTCAGGCAAATGAAGGCGTGGAGAGCGCAGACTGATATAGTTTTATATATCGGTCTACGGCTAGATAATTACGCAATAGTGCGGTCGATGATACGGAGATAGTAATGCTCCAAAATCTTAGAGCAAGAACGGTGACCGCGGCTGTCGCCACGGCCCTATTGCTGATGCTATTTTCCAGCTCGGCTGGAATGGGATTCAACGTTTCGGCCCTTGGAGCTTTCCTTTCGGGCACAGTATTCTGGGTCGCTGTCGTTGGTGGAGGCGTCTGGCTGGCGGTTGAGTACTTCGGGGTCCTCAACAAGCGAAAACTGAGCAGTAGTGACGACGCGGTCTCAACGGTGCGACAACGGTATGCACGTGGTGAGATCAGCCGCGCTGAGTACTTTCAGATAATGCAGGACCTGCAGAACGACACTGACTAGTCAGTCGAAGTATTCACTGTTCAACTAGAGTTTGCCGTGCTTTCGGATGTGCGAACTCTGAATTGAATCTTGTGTTGCACGCTTCCACCTGCGGGACATCACGATCACGAATGGCAAAGCCGCTGCGATAGCTATTGCGGCTGCGCGGAAGAAGTCCTGGAACACCTCCAGTCCGGCCAGCGTCGTCTGCCGTTCGATCTCATCCTGGACATCAGGGTCAAGCGAGAAGGCCGGCAGGTCGGCCACGAGGTCGATGAACTGCACTGTTCCGAGCGACGTCATGACGGCCAGGCCAGCGGTCATGCCAATCATCCGTGAAACCGTGAGAAGAGCGCTTGCCGAGCCGCGTGTGTCTGACCTGACACCATGCAACGCAGATTCGGCTATGGGAGCGACCAGCAGGCCGAAGCCCAGTCCTGTGAGCACGAGATGGATGGTGATGGTCGGGTCGCCGGTGTCGATGTCCCAGCCGGACATCAGCAGGAAACCCGCGAACGCAAGGACGGTTCCGGCGATGGCCGGTGCGAGCGGACCAACGCGCTGCGTGGTGAACCCTCCGGCCAGCGCGCCGACGCCGATCGCGATGGTCATTCGCAGCAGCCTGAGACCACCGTCGAGAGCGCTTTCGCCGTATACCGTCCCGGCCATCAGTGGCACGGCGACCATACCGATGATGAGCGCCGCTCCGACGAGAAAGTGCGCGCCGTTGGCAGTCACGAACCCGACAAGCCGGAACAGTGCCCTCGGAAACAGTGGGTCTCGTGCGGATGCGATCCGGCCGGCAAGCAGCAACCCGGCGGCAATCGCCGCGACAAGGTTGACGTAGAAAAAGGAGTCGGGCTCGCCCGCACGTGTCAGTGCCACGGTGAGCAGGCTGAGCATCGCTGCGAACAGCGTGACGCCAATCATGTCGACCCGTACCGGGTTGCGCTGCCCTGCCGGCAGTCGGAACAGCAACGCCACGACAACGAGGATCAGTGGCAGGTTCAGCCAGAACGCCCACTCCCAGGAGATGAGTTCGGTGATCGCGCCGCCCCAGAGCGGACCGATCACGCCGCCCGCTTCGGCGCTCGCTCCAACCAGCCCGTAGGCGATCGCCCTGTGCTTGCGGTCGACCAGCTCTCCTGCCGCGGCGAGCGAGATCGGGATGACTGCGCCCCCACCGACAGCCTGAAAGACGCGTGCTCCGACCATCCAGCTGAACTCAGGCTCCCGGTCGAACAGCCATCGCGGCAGGTCGGCGCTGATTGCCACGCCAACGGATCCGAGCGCGAACACGGCCATCGCTGCAAGATAGGTGTTGCGGAAGCCGAAGCGGTCTGAGATGCGGCCCATAAACGGCATGGCGGCGGTGTAGCCAATCAGGTAGCCGGTAACGGCCCACGACGCTCGATCGAGTTCGCTGGCGGCGACCCGGAGATCGGAGAGGATGTCGGGGAGGATGGTGACAACGACCGTCTGGTCGTCGGCCGCGATGAACACGCCGAAACAGAGTGGGAGGAACAGCCAGTAAGGCCGGAGTGCTGTCTTAATGCGGTCCATGCGCACTCCGAGGCTAGATCGGTGGCTCGATGGTCAGCACGGAGTCGAAGCCGCTGAAGGTGATGTGCCTGACGTAGTCCGACTCGTCTCCGGGTTGCAGACGGCCCGTTAGCAAGGCGCTACGCAACAGGAAGTCGTCTGCGCCGATGATCATCGAGACGTCCAGCACTTCGCCCGGGATCACCTCGCCGACGAGTGGTTGCAAAGCCTCAGAAGGCACCTTGCCATCGAGCAGGATTCGATCTCCCGAAAGACCACCTTCGGCCGGATACACAGGATCCGTAGTCCGAGCTAGGACATTGGTCACGAGTTTGACGGGGTCGAGAAAGCTGAAAGGGCTGTCTTCGGGTGCGATAGAGGCCCAGTTCCGCGTCAGGGGATTGGTCATCCAGGTCTGGCCTTCGATCACGATCGCATCGACCTTGACGAAGATCCTGCCGAGGTCCGCTTCGGCTGTGACGCTCAGGCGTCCGGGTGTAACGACGGCTCCCTCGGCACGTCGAAGGTCGAGGCCACCGGGGAGTGATGTGTTGCCTTCGGGATGGGATAGCTCGAATTGGAACTGAGGCACGTCCGCCATTGCGGACAGAGCGTTGTCGAGCGTTTCCTGCGCGGCGGGCAGCTCTACGGTCGGCTCTGTAGAGGTGCCAGAGGAACACGCAATTGCAACCGCTGTTGCCAGCGCTATCAGCAAGATGCCGGGTGTTCGCCAGTTTGGCCGGGATTTGGTGAACTGGTTCATCGCCACTCAATATATGCGGCGAGGAAATACCGGTCGAGTGTGGGAACTCCACACCAACTGAGCATTTGAGGCGTCGGGCTGCCTGTGTTTAGGGGTCTGAGCAGTCCCGCATGAAGCCGCAGTTGGTGCAGCGAAGCTTGCAGTGCAGATCGAGCATTGACGTGCCACAGATATCGCAGACCCACGTCTCCTGGCCATGGACTGATGCCTGGTCCGGAAGGGCCGTCGTGAATGTGCTCTCCGGCAGGGTGTATGCATTGATCACTTGGATGCCGCCCTTTGGCCCGTTTAGTCAGGACTAGAACTCTAGTGTTCCCCCGAACAGCGCTCTGTTAAGGCGTGTGTGCTAGCTGTTAAGCGCAAGTTAGGCGTGGTGTAGATCCGGACAGCGCCCCAGCTCGACGGCTAAGGCGTGTTGGATGCCGTCATGACCGCAGGGCCGGACAGCTGTCCGAGGTCACTGGCCACCTGCTCGAGCGTGACGATCACGCTCTCGTAGTTGACGATGTTGTTCGGCAGTTGGAACTCAACCCGTGCCATGCCCGCCTCGTTCACCTGGAAAGTAGCTACGCTTTCGGCAGCGCCGTTGCGAACCAGCGAGAGCGTGTACTGGTAACCGTCCGGCGCGGGCGGCAGGTTGTTGACCAAGAGTACGGCCGGGTCATCGAAGTTCTTCACGGCCAGCGTGCCGATCGCTTCAGGTGCGTCGGGTCCGCCTTCCAGGTACTCCGGGACTCTGTACTCCCTGTTCTGCGTCACATAGGTCAGCCACTGCTGGTCCTTGAGCGCCTCGTTCATGGCAGCGTTGACGGCGATCAAGCGAGCGACCTCCGCGTCCTGCGCAGAGAACTGGGCACTCATGTTGTCGACAGACTCCTGGAGCCGAGCGATCTGTGCCTGCTCGGCCTGGACCTCAGTTCTGAGATCACCAACTTCTGAGTTCAGTCGTGAGTTCTCGATGCCGAACATAGTTGCGATCGCGATAACGGATATGACCGCCGCGGCGGCACCTGCATAGGCGACTCTTGCCGGTTTCAGCAGGACTTTGAGGACCGGCGTCTTCGGGGGAGCGACTGAGCGAGCGTCTTCACGAGCAACGTCCATCAGGTGAATATCACTGTCGACCTGCGCGAGCAGCAGTCTCCGGACGCGCGCCGAAGGCACTGCATCTGGCGCCAGTTTGCTCAAGTTCTCGGCCGCTTCCATGTAGCGGCGCAGCTCGTCACGAGCCTCCTGCGAGACTTCGAGGAGCGCGTCGACACGAGCACGCTCATCAGGCGAGAGTGCGTTCAGTGCGTAACCTGGCAGGTCACCCCACGGGTCGGGGACCGTGAATTCAAGACTATTGGGATCGGTCATACAGCTGCGCTGATTTCGCTGCTCAGGGCATTTCGCAGCTTCTTCAGGGCAAGGCGCATCCGGGTCTTGACTGTGCCGAGCGGCTGCCCGGTCTTTTCAGCTATCTCCGCCTGCGTCAGCCCCTTGAAGTAGGAAAGCTCTACTACTTGCCTTTGCTCTACCGGGAGGTCCGCCATAGCATCGCGCACTTTGGCGTACTCTGACTGTGCTACGGCATTTTCGAGCGGGGAGATTTCTGCGGATTCGATGTTCAGATGGTCTTCTATGTCGTCATTCTGACGATTTCGGTCTCGACGGCGTTTCCTAAGCTCATCGATGGTCCTGTTGTGGGCGATGCTGAACAGCCACGTGGTGAACTTGCCCTTTGCAGAGCTGTAGCTGCTGCCGCGGCGCCAGACGCTGAGGAAAACGTCCTGCGTGACCTCTTCTGAACTGACTGGATCATTGAGGATCCGTGCGGCGAGGGCGAATACCCGCCTGCCGTAGCGGTCATACAGGTTGGCGAGGGCGTCTCGATCTCCGCCTGAGATCAACTCAAGCAGTTCGAGATCATCCATCTCTTGTAGCACTTGCTGTTCTGGTGCCATCTTGCGGTCCTCGGGGTCGTTGTCCGGCCACTGGGGACTCGCCGCCCGTGCATTGCGTTATCGCCAACTGGTCTGGCGAAGGCGCCTGCACCGGTTGCGGTAAACGAATGTTAACTCATTCCCCCGGCGCCATTTGTGGAGATTGTGAAGACGCGTTGAGATTGGATTGGAGCGTTTCGGGCGGTTCTAGGCATTCGGTTCGGCCGCAGACTGCTTTTTGGCTAGCTCCCGCAACTGGCCTAGCGCATCCTGGGCGCGGCGTGTGTCTACGCCCTCGGGCGCCCTGTCGAGGAACTCGGTCAGAGAGTTGACAGCACGGTTGAAGTCGCCGACTTCGGCCTGCAGTCGTGCAAGGTCGCTCAGGTTGCGCCAGTTCTGCGGGTCCAGCAACTGGATCCTCTCGGCAGCGGCCAGTGAGCGGCGATAGTCTCGCTTCTTGGCGTGGTTCAGCTTGAGATTGGTGAGAAGCCTTCGAAGAGTGGAGCGGTTGCCGCAGGTCGGAAGCAGGCGACTGCCGAGCGCAATTGTCGTGGTGGATGAGGGCTTTCGGCCTCGGATGGCCAGTGCCATGCACTCCTTGCGGGAAAGCAGTCCTCCACGGTGGTAAGGATCGACGAAGATCTGGTTCTGTCCCTCACCGGCCGACAGCAGATAGTGTCCCGGCATGCCAATGCCCTGCATAGCGACATCAACCCTTCGCGCGACCTCGCGGTAGATGACCGAGAGCGTGATCGGGATGCCGAGGCCGCGGTCCAGCACTTCGTTCACGTAGCTGTTGCGCGGATCGTAGTAGTTGCCGCTGTTGCCGCGCAGGTCAGCCGAGTCGAACAGTACCGAACGGACGGCATCCAGGCGGTCGTAGAGGGTCGGACTATCCGGCAACCGGTTGACGGCCATCGCAGCAAGCTTATCGAGCCTGTCGATGTAGTTCCGGTTGTCGAGCTCTGAATACTCTTCGGCCGCGATGAAAAGGCAGGCTCCGAAGAGATCGATATCCGCGTCCCGCCGCCGCACAGCTTGCGTGAAGTTCGCCCGTGCCTGTTCTACATGGCTTTCCATAGGGAACTCCGGGGCGGTACCGGGAATCTGCGGTTTGGGGATGGTTCGAGTGGCTGTCCTCTGGTCGCACCTGCGAGTGGTGACCTCTGTGCATGCTAGCAATGCCCGCCTTACCTAGCAATCACCGTTGACGCACGCGCTTTGGCCGTCATGACCGAGATCGATTATTGAGTTGACAGCATCCCGGCCTGTTGCAAAACTTGCGTTGCGGAAAGCGTTCAGTCCGCACCCTGAAACTCGGGAGAATTTGACGAAATCGAACACGCGGTGGGGAGCTCGGATCAGCCGGGCTGAGAGGGCGATCGATGTTTCGCCGACCCATGAACCTGAACTGGGTAATTCCAGCGGAGGAACTGTGGCGCGTCTGTTTGAACCAGAGCCGCCGGCGAATCCGCCTGGCGGTTTTTCTTTTACTGTAGGTTTCGTGGTGGCGCAGGCTAGACCGATCTCGCTCCATCCGTGGTCGTTTCGCGAAGAATCGACACATGGCTGACGGACCTAAAAGCGAAACTCACCTCGGGATGCAGCAGACCGAGAACGGTCTTGTGGTGTCCAAGGCGACTGTCGGGTATGAGACCGGGCGTGGCCAGACGGTCGTGGCAGCACGTGATGTGAGCCTGCAAGTGGCCGAGGGCGATTTTGCCGCGGTTATCGGTCCGAGCGGATGCGGAAAGTCGACCCTGCTGAACGCCATCGCTGGTCTCTCTGAACCGTTTTCGGGAAGTATCTCTGTTGACGCAGACCCTTCCGCACAGCGGTTGGGCAAGATCGCATACATGCAGCAGAAGGACCTGCTTCTGCCGTGGCGCACGGTTCTCGCTAACGCACGCCTCGGTCTTGAACTGGCCGGAGTTGATCAAACCGCTGCGAATGAGGCTGCGACAGCGAGGGCCTCAGAGTTCGGGCTTGGCGGGGTGCTCGGTTCGTATCCGTGGCAGCTTTCAGGTGGCATGAGGCAACGCGCTGCCCTGCTGAGGGCGACGTTGCCCGAGAGTTCGGTCCTGTTGCTGGACGAACCGTTCGGCGCGCTGGATGCGATTACTCGAAGGCACCTCCAGCACTGGCTGGCGAGTGTGCTCGAGCGGTCGCACAGAGCGGTGTTGCTTGTCACGCACGACATCGAGGAAGCATTGCTGTTGACCGACCGCGTTTACGTCATGTCACCGGGACCGGGCACGGTTGTCGAGACGGTTGCGGTTTCGCTAGAGCGGCCCCGGACTGAGGCGACCGTGACGAGCCCGGAGTTCATTGCGCTGAAGTCGCAGCTTATGTCTTTGCTGACGGAGTCGGCTAGCTTGATTGGGGCAGCGACTTGAGCAGCGAACGCGCCAGGCGAAGATCGCTGCAGCTGGCTGCCGACTTCGGCAGCTGGTTGCCGGCCGTCGGTCTGACCGCAGTGCTTCTCGGCGTCTGGGAGCTGCTGGCGCATACGCTGGATATTGAGCCGTGGTTGCTGCCTGCACCGAGTGAGATCGCCGAGGAACTCGCCGATTCGTTCTCGCTGCTCATGGAACATGCCCGGATCACGCTGCAGGAAGTGGTCGTCGGGTTCGTCATCGCAGCGCTGCTCGGATCATTGCTGGCAGCGGCAATCTCGTGGTCTCGCATCGTCGAACGATCGCTCTACCCGATAGTGATCGCATCGCAGACGATTCCGATCATCACACTGGCGCCGCTGCTGCTGGTGTGGGTGGGACCTGAGATGACGTCGAAGGTGATCGTCGTAGTACTGATCTCCTTCTTCCCGGTCGTCGTGAGCCTCGTCGATGGTCTCAGATCTGCGGACGCTGACATGGCGAACATGATGCGCACGCTCGGTGCGAGCAGGCTGCAGCTGTTGACGAAGCTGAGGCTGCCCGCCGCACTCCCCTATCTGTTTTCAGGCCTGAAGGTTGCTGCCGTGACATCGGTTATCGGCGCTGTCGTTGGCGAGTGGGTTGGCGGTCGCGGAGGGCTCGGCTGGCTGATGAAGGTCTCCGGACCGCAGTTCAGGACTGACCGGGTGTTCGCGGCAATCTTTGTGCTTTCTGTAGCGGCAGTGCTGCTGTTCTTGCTTGTTGTGCTGGCCGAGAAGTGGGCGCTGCGACACCACGGACCAAGGGCGAGTACGGGATGATTTTTCCTTATCGATGAGTCGATGTACGACCGGCGAACTGCGGCCGGTAGACGACGCCAGAAAACGTTCGATGAGCCGTCTTAAGAAGGAATCAGAAGTAATGACGAAGATGCGGACAAGGTCCATGTTCCTGGCGCTGCTTGCCGTGACGGCGATGGTGCTTGCGGCGTGCTCAAGCGGCGACTCGTCCGATGAGCGCACCAGCGTCTCGCTCGCCCTCGACTGGTTCCCGAACTCGAACCATGCCGGCATCTACGCTGCGCTGGACCGGGGCTACTTCGAGGAAGAAGGGCTCGACATCAACGTCTACACCCCTGCCGATCCTTCTTCCGTGCTGCAGACAGTCGGTGCGGGACGAGATGACTTCGGCATCAGCTACCAGACAGACCTGCTGCAGGCGCGCAACGAGGGCATTCCGGTGGTCGCAGTCACGGGCATCGTGCAACACCCGCTGAACTCTGTGATGGCTCTGAAGACGTCAGGCATCGAGCGGCCATCTGACTTGCATGGGAAGAAGATCGGTTATCCGGGAATTCCGTCGAACGAGGGTTTGCTCGCAACGATGCTGGCGACCGATGGACTCGCGCTCGACGATGTTGAGCTGATCGACATCGGCTTTGCACTGACTCAGTCACTGGCGGCGGGCACGATTGATGCCGTCGTGGGCGCGTACTGGACGCATGAGTCGATCGTGCTTGAGCTGGAGAACCTGCCGGTGAACATCATGCGCATGGAGGAGTGGGGTGTCCCCGACTACTATGAGCTGGTGCTGGTGACGAGCGAAGACAAGGTCGCTGACCAGGAAGAGGTTGTACAGAAGCTGGTGAGGGCGTTCAGCCGCGGCTTCGAGTACGCACTGGCAAACCCACAGGAGTCGATCGACATGCTTGTAAACCTGGGCGGCGAGACTGTGCTAGAGGATGTGGAGCGCGAGGGCGTGGAGCTGCTGCTGCCGATGTGGGACGACGGCATCGCGCCGCGATTCGGCTGGCAGGAAGAGGCGCGCTGGGAGAGTTTCGCGTCGTGGATGAAGCAGCAAGGGCTGATCGATCAGTCGCTCGATGCGTCAGCTGCCTTCACGAACCGGTTTGTTGAGGACTCGGGGAGCTAGGTTCCGCCTCGACAGCCTCCCTGTCAGCAGCCCAGAGCGGCCGCAGCACCGTGACGCCTACCGCGACCACTACGCCGAACATCAGCGTGCCGCCGACCGTGAGAGCGAACGGTGCGCTGTAGATCTGCGCCAGCCCGCCCATGAGCAGTCCGCCGAGGCTCGACGCACCCCACGTGAACTGGCTAATGCCCATGATGCGGCCCCTGTACTCGGGTGAAACCAGTATCTGCACAAGCGTCTGGTTCATGGTCTGGTATACCGTCCTAGAAGCTCCGACCAGCGCCAGAGCAATCGCTGCGATCAGCACCTGTTCGGTTTGTGCGAACAGCACCAGCAACGCGCCAAACGCGCTGCCTGAGAGCGTGAGGTAGAGGGCTGGACGTACTCGTTTTCCAAGCCCCACGACGACCACGGTGGCGATCAGCCCTCCGATGCCGGAGCCGAGTAGCAGGTTGCCGTAGGTCTGCTCATCGCCACCGAACACTTCGTCGGCAAAGACCGGCAGCAGAGTGGCGTACGAGAGTCCGACCAGTCCGCCGAAGATTCCAAGTCCGATCAGTCCGGCGATCACCCGGTTGTCGCGCAGGTATTCGAGTCCCTCGGTCAGGCCGCGCCATGCTGAGACGCTGTTGCTCGCCATCTTGTGGCCGACCGGCGACATGAACATGAGCGCTGCTGTTGTGAGCACATATGACGCGGCGATGATGAAGAAGAGCCCTTCGAGCCCCAGCGTGTTGACGAGCGGAGCGAACAGTGCCGGACCTGCGATAGAGGCGACTCCAAAGACTATGGAGTACATCGCGATGGCACCGGCTAGGTGCTCTTTCGGCACGATAGTGGCGACCATCGCGGAGCGTGACGGGATGTCGAATGAGAGCAGGATGCCGGTCGCGACCGAGATCGAAATGACATGCCACGGCTGGACAGCGTCGGTGGCGATCAGGACTCCGGTCAGCGCGGCAAGAGCAGCGAACATGAGCCGCGTCACACGCACGAGCCTCAGTCTGTTCACCCGGTCGGCAAGAACACCACCCCAGACGGAGAAGATGAGCACCGGGCCGAGGCTCGCGGCGGTTTCGAGGCCGAGCATGAACTCGCTGTCGGTTAGCGTTCGCATGAGCCACAGGCGGCCGAAGATCAGCGACCACATGCCGATGTTCGAGAACGCGGCCGCTATCCAGAAGATGCGGTACTCGCGGTACCTGAACGCTACGAGCGATGTGTTTTCGAGTTTTGGCAGCACGGGAGTCTTCGCCGCAACGAGTCCTGGTGGAATGAACAGACTCTAGTCTCAGGTTTAGGCTGCGTCCATCTCAACCCAGGCGACATGCGAGGGCCGCGACACTCGAAGAAAGTCACGTGGCTCAGCGCCTTGATGCCGTGAATATCCCTGCAGCGATACCGGCGTTGCGCCTGTTGTTGTTGTCCTCGAAGAACTTAAGGTCGACCACGAAGCCCATCGCCAGCAATCGCATCCGCTGGTCCTGGTGCGCCACCGGGCCGTGAAACTCGATGTCGAAGTTGTCAGCGTCGGTAAACATCTCGGTGCCGACGCCGGAGAACCGCTTCGTGATCTTGGATACCTGCCTGCCGTCCTCTTCAACGAAGAATGTCCAGGGCCGGAACCACGGTCCCTTCACCACCATGTCCGGGTTGCCGTCGCCCCAGATTGCGAACTTTCGCCTGAAGAAGGCGAAGCGCTGCCTAATCTGAAACCACGGCTCGCCGCCCGGTTTCGAGATGTGATGTGTCGAAAAAGGAAAGCTCCAGCGCTCCTGAAGGTGGAACACTACGTCGCCAGCCGTGTTTCTCACCTCGATCGACTCGAACCTGGCGCCACCCATGAACATACGCTGCATCGTGCTGGTCGATTCCGCTGCATGGGCGATCACATTGCCGTACGGGTCGTGTACGTCGTAGTTGTTGGCGCTTTCGAAGCCGGTGAACATCTCCAGCGGCTCGACCCGCTGCTTTATGCGCACCGAGTTGAACCGGGTCAGGTCGAGCAGTCGTTGAGAGTCCGTGCTTCGCATTTTTTCCACCACCTCGTGTTTTTCGATCGGACCGATATCTACTTGCCAAAGCCGCGCATCATGCCTCGGATCAGTGCGACCTGGCCGGTGTGCTGGCTCTCCTCGACGATGATGTGGCCGACAAGCCACTTGCCGGTGATCACGCCGAAGCGAGGGTGCTCGATCTCTTGAGCCAGCGTCGGTTCGTCCAGCGCTTCGACGGCCGGTCCGGTCTCGGCACGCACGGCATCGAAGTAGGCGAGCAGGTCTGTCAGCTTGATCCTCGGCATCGCCATCACCTCGTCGATGGTCTGCCCCGCACCGCGGTTCTCGGGATCCATGCCGAACTTCTCGTCCCAGCCGCCACGGTTCCACACCTGCCCCGCGTTGCGCAGAACACCGTTGATCCAGTAGTCCTCGACCCGTGCCATGTGCCAGACAAGCCAGCCGATGTGGTTCGAGTGCGGAGTGGGCTGCGAGTAGGCTTCGGCATCAGAGACGCCGTCGACAGCCTTCTTAAGTTCCTGCAGATACTCGTCGTAGGCGCTCTTCAACGTGGCGACGTATTCGTTCATCCGGCGGCGGCTCCTGTTTGCGGGTGTGGCTTGCTGCCCCGGCATGATAACCCGCCGAGTTATGGCTTTTTGCGCATGAGATCAGACGAACATGTCGTGGAGCTTGTCGAGGTCGATGCGGCCTGAGGTGTCGTTGAGGACTGCGATGTTCCGGTCGACCTCTTCAGGGGTGCGCATACCGGCGAGTGCGACATCGATCAGCGGGTTCGAGAGTGTGAACTGCAGGAGCGCTGCCGTGTAGTCGAAGTCGTCGTCGGGACGAATGAGTTTCAGCCAGCGCTGGAGCACGCCGGATGCAAGTGAACGCATCGTTACAACGCCTATGCCGGCCTTCCTGGCGGCGTAGATGCTGCCGATCCCGAGCGCCGGTGAGTAAGGGTGCTGGTAGAGCAGGTTGTACTGCATCTGCATCACCTCGAACCGGCCCGATTCGATGAAGCGGTAGACGGCGGCGTTCTGGTCTTCGGTGGTGAAGCCGATGTGCCGGAGCAGCCCTTCGTCGCGGGCTTTTTCGATGACTTCGAGCATGCCGCCGCGACGCAGGATGTAGTCTTCTTGCTCATCTGCGTACGAGCCGCCGTGGATCTGCACCAGGTCCAGGCGGTCGACCCGCAGGTTGCGGAGTGAGCGCTCAATAGAGCCGCGGACGTCCGACTCGTTGGGCGAGACCTTCGTTGCGATAAAGAGGCGTGCCTCGTTTTCCGGTGTGGTTCCGGTTGCGGTGAAGGTGGATGGTGCCGGGCTGTCTGCGGTTTCACCCTCTCCCATCGAGGGAGAGGGGGAAGGCGCTAGCCCGTTCGCGTTGTGCTGCGGTGTCGAATCAGCCCGCCATCCTGAGCCTGTCGAAGGGTGACCTTCTGTGACGGTTGGCGGATCGGCATGCAGAACGTCAGACGGAGCTGCCACCCGTCCGGCCAGCGCCTCGCCAAAGATCCTTTCCCCCTCGCCCTTTCCATAAGCCGGTGCGGTGTCGAAATAGGTGATCCCGGAGTCGGCCGCGTGCTGAATCGCAGCGATCGCACGCTCCCGATGATCGGCCCGCTCCGGCGAATACTCCTCCAGGTAGTTGTAGTGCCCGGTCGGCGCGCCGCCAAAGCCCAGTCGCGAGACGGGGCGGTTGGTAGGGCCGAGGGAGGATGATTCGAGAGAGGTCATGATTGAGCGGTTGCAGGGCAATTCGTTAGAGCCCTGGCGAACTCTTTGCACGTTCCATCGCCTGCGGCAGGTAGTGTTCGATCGCCAAGGACAGCGACGACACAGTGGACTTGATCCACCACCGAAGTGCTTCAGACTCTGACTGCTGCAGTTCGTGATATGGCGTGAGTGGATGGAAGACGCCGATCACTCGTCGCTTTAGTGGCTCCGAGCTTCCATCTGCCTGCAACTGCTGCCAGAAAACATTTCCATAGAACGGAGCTTCCAATTCGGACCTAAGTCTTTTCATCTCTTGGAAAACTCGATGGTTCCAATTAGCGTCCGGTTTAAGCAGAACCAACTCAACCTGTGTTCTTCTCGGCAGGTACTCGCTTCCATCTGGGTCCTTGAACGCGACAGAGAGGCGACAATAAGCGAACCTTGTTTTCGTATTGATGTAGGTCGATTCGTCGTCGATGACTCCGACGTCGAAAGGCTCGATCGTTTTCGGTTCCATCACCGATATGATCGTCTCGTTGAGGTCTTCTGCGATCGATTTGAGAAATACTCCGGTCTTAGTCACAGCGATATCACTCTCTGTCATGTGGCTCGGGCACAAGTACCCACCTGCGCGATGATGTAGTTCACTTGCCCCTACTGCCCTGCTGCCTGCTTGGTAACCGCTTCGATCATTGCCTGGATGTATCCGTTTGCAAAGGCGCGGCCGCGGTGGCCCCATGCCGTGTCCTGGTGCGTGTGCGGCACATGGTCATCGATGAAGAAGCTCTTGTAGCCGGCGTTGTGGTACGTCTTCATCGCCCGGTACATGTCCACGTGACCGGTGTTGATGAACGTCTCGTGGAAATCGTCCGGGTTCGGCGCCGAGACGTTCCTGAAGTGGACGTACAGCACCTTATCCTTGCGCACCATCTCGTCGATGAACTCGTAGAGCGCGTCGCCGGCTGAGTCCTCCATCTCGGAGATCGTTCCCTGGCAGAACTCGATCGCACAGTTCGGTGACTCGTGAATCGCAAGGTAGCGTCGGTAGTTGTCGTACGAACGGAACAGCTGCGGGATACCGCCGAGCTTTTTCGCCGGTGGGTCACACGGATGGATTCCGAGCCTGATGCCCTCTTCTTCGGCAATCGGCGTGATGATCTTGATCCAGTACTCGAGGTTCTCCCACATCTCCTCGTCGGTGTACTCACGGTCGTGCGTGAGTGGCATCTGCTCCGCTTCTTTCAGGCTGAAGGCGGTTGCGACAGCACCGCCGCGGATCAGTTTCGGCGTGGTGCGCCAGACGTGGGACGGCATCCAGTTGTAGCCAAAGATGGGGATTCCGGCGCGGGCGATATTGCGGACCGTCTCGATCATGTTCTCGATCTGCTCATCACGCTTCGGTCCGTTGAGCATGATGTGGTCGTAAAACTGCGTTGGGACGTTTTCGAGTGCTGACAGCTTCAGGCCGTAGCTTTCGACTGTCGTACGCATCTTCACCAGATCGTGCAGTGACCACTTGCCGCCATAGTTCGGCAGGTTCGGCGTGTTGAGCAGGACGTCTGTCGCTCCGTACTGCGCGGCGAAGCGCAGGAACTCTGGAGTTGCTTCTTGGAACTGGCCGAATGCTGCTCTCATCTTTTGTCTCTTCTGGCTGGTGGTTCTGTTTGCCGGTGGCAGCGCAAAGGTACATCAGACTCGGTCTCGTTGCGAGGTGAATTCCGGTCTGCCTGCTCTTTGCCGCAGCTGGACGGCACGTAGACTTGGTGTGTGCCACGAGTCCTTGTCACATACGCCAGCCGGTACGGATCAACCGCCGAGATCGCGACTGCGATCGGCGAGGAGCTAACTGAGGCCGGCCTGGACGTAGATGTGCTAGTTGCCGGACCGGAGTTACAGGTTGCCAAGTACGACGCAGTTGTTGTCGGCTCGCCCTCTTACGGGCGCAAGTGGCTGCCCGACGCCTCGATCTTCGTTGTAGGCAATCGAGACAGGCTTGCGCAGTTGCCAGTAGCGCTTTTCACGGTCGGATCACTCGGCGTGAAGAACCCGAGGTCGGCGCTTCGAGAGCACCGTGAGATCGTTTCGACGCTGAGTGACTTGGCTCCAGGGCTCGATCCCGTGGCGACTGCGCTGTTCCACGGCTCATTCAGTCGGAGCAACCTGCCGCTCTGCTTGCGAATCCTGGACTGGATGGCGGGCACACCGCAGGGCGATCACCGCGACTGGGACGCAATCCACAATTGGGCGCGGAGTGTTGGCGAACTGCTGAGCAAGGCCGAAACCACTGGCGAGGAGCCTGCAGAGTGAAGCTGATTGATATGCATGCCCACATTCAGCAGCACGACCCTACTGAACTGGACGGCATCCTGGCGAGGGCGGATGACGCAGGTGTTGGCGCGATCGTCGCTTCCGGCGTCACGGCGGAAGACAGCGCTTGTTGCGTCGAGCTAGCGAACAGACATCCGATGATCGTTGCGGGGACCGGGGTCCACCCGACCGATCTGAGCGGCCCGCTTACTCCGGAGGACCTTGCGACGCTCGAAGGACTGGCAGCCGATGATGGCGTAGTTGTGATGAGTGAGGTCGGGATTGATCACCAGCCGCATGTGCTGGCGCGGGAGTCGAGCCATGGCCGCCCGTGGGCTGATGTGCAAGAAGAGGCGTTTCGCCAGCAGATCGAGATCGCACGGCGGTACTCGTTGCCGATCGTTTTCCACGTTCGTGAACCTGGAGATGACCCAGAGGCAGATTCCGCATGGCCGGTCGCTCTGCGCGTGCTGAAGGAGACGGCCGCCGGGGATCTCGGCGGTGCTGCGCACTACTTCCAGGGGAATGAGTCAGCGGCGAAGGCGCTGCTCGACGCGGGCTTCATGGTCTCGTTTGGCAGGCCGCTGGTCAGGATCGAACGCTTACAGGAGATTGCGAAGTGGCTGCCGATTGACCGAATCGTGATCGAGACAGACTCGTATCCACAGCCCTTCAAAAAGGACCGGTCGAAGTGGACGGAGCCGAGGCACCTGGTGAGCGTCGCTGAGTGCCTTGCGGATGTGCGCGGGATTAGCGTCGAAGAGGTTGCTGAGCGGACATCCGAAAACGCACTCTCGCTGCTGCGTGACCGACACGGCCGGGTGCGGAAGCTGCTGACTGAAACTTAAGCCGCCGGTTTATCGAGCTTCCGGTGAATCTTCATCGACTGCTCGATGGCCTGCCTCCAGATGCGGGCCTGGGGCGAGTCGCCCAGTGAATCGAGCGCCGCCTGCAGCTGCTCATCGCTGGCCTCCCAATCGCCTTCCTGTGACTTGAAGACCGAATCGAAGAAAAGCAGCTTGCCGCGGTCTGTGTCCGATGCGCTCGTGATGTGGAGGCCGTAGAGATCCGCGATGCCTGCGGCGTCGGCCGCCAGTGCCATGTCAGGCTCGGGCGGGCTGGACTTGACCGGTTTCTCGACCGGTTGCGGAGCGGGTTTTGTTGGGGATTTGCTGACTGGTGCCGGCTTACCTTTCGGGCTGTTGCGCTGCGCATGTTCCACATTCGGCTGCACAATGGTGCGCTTCCGCTTCAGAGACCGAGCTCGCCTGGCTGACCTGCGCTTTCTGATTTTGGTCGGCTGCCCGTTCTCGTCCGGGTATAGCGGGATTGGCTCCGCGGCGACGGGTTTGGATTTGGCAGCAGGTTTCGTGATCTGTTCCGCTTCCCGTGATACGGGCGATGATTTCGCCGTTCGAGCCGGTGTTGGTTTGCCGGTTGATCTCACGGAACGCTTCGTAACCGGTTTCACGGTTGACTGTGACCTATCTTCCGTCGCCTGCTTGCGGGCTTGTTGCTTTCCGGTGCCGCGATTTGTAGGCCGAGACCGCTTCACTAAGCGTTTCGGCTTCGCCTGTCGAACCGTTACGGGTGCAGTCTTTGATGGAAGCTTTGCCGTGGGCTGAGGGGCCGGTTCGGCCTGCTTGTCAGTTCGTGGTGACGATTTGGCTGATTCTCTGGCGGTGGCATCGGATGCCAGAACAGCGCTCTTTTTTGGAGCGCTTCTCGCAGACGCGCCTCGTTTTCTAGCCGTTGCTTTCGCAGCGGTTCGTTTCCGATCGATTTGACGTTTATGTTTGACCTCTGTCGAGATAGTTTCGGTCTGAGTTTCATGTGTATCCGACTCACGATGCGAGTCTTGAGTGGAGACGAGGATCGGTCCCGGATCTGACGTTGCGACTGTGGTGTCCAGCTCAGTCGCAGGTTGGTTAGCTTCGGACTCAACTTCGGTCGTTGCTTCGACTATCGGTATGGGTTGGAAAGGTTCCTCGGCTGTTTCGATGATCGGCTCCGGCAATTCCTTGACCGGGAGCCGTGTCCGCCAGACTCTGTATGAGAGATCGATGGTGGGCAGCGGTGCCACCGACTCTGCAACTGCAGATGACTCCGCAGCCTCTGGTTCGAGACCTTCTGGCGGCGCGGGCTCATCAACAGCGGTCAAGCCAGAGTCCTTGGTGACCTCGGCTTCGGTTACTCCGATCGCTTCAACGATGTCCTCGAGTTCGCCTGTGGACGTGGCGGTCGACTCAGCCTTTTCGTTCAGCTCTAGAACTGAATCCGAGGTCTCAACCGTCAGCTCGAACACAGACCTGGCCACTGCAACTCGCTCATGCCCGGCGGCGAACTTCACGTACGGCTGCTGTTCGATCAGGCGAGTATCTGCAAACTCGCTGCGAATCTCTTGTTCGGTACGCCTGGGCTCCGACCACACGAGAACCTCAGATGGGACCCGCCAGTCCGCTGGTCCGAGAGTGGCCGCCGCCCCTGGCGTCGTTACCTGTTCCGCCGTCCCTGACTCGGAGTGAACGATCGCCGCTTCATGCAAGAACCGGCCCGTCGTGACTGATCGGTGCGTAACATCGAACTCGGCCAGCAACTCATCGTCCGGTCGGCGGGACTCTGACCAGATCTGCACCACTGCGTTTGCAGCACGTGGCGAGGGCTCATTCATTTTTGTGGACAGGTTGAAATCGCTCGGCATAGCTGAACGGCGCTCTATTGACGCCCCCTCAGTTCAGATTTCTCACGCTACCCAGGTGTGATCCACCGCCTCCGGAGCTTGATCGGGATCAGGAATACCTGTGCATGTTCCAGATTGCGCCCAGTACGCCAGCACCGAATCGTGGAACCGGCCAATCGGTGTGTGGCTGTTCTGATTTCGCGCTTCGCAATTTCCCTAGTTCACTGACCGACCACGGATTCCTCGCAAATGGCCAAACGGCCGCTCTGGCGAAACTGGACTGACCAGCGAACTGCCATCACAATCTAGTTCGCAGGTTCGCAGCAGAGTGGCGACCGATACGGCGACTCATGGCGGGAGACAAGATGGACCAGTTCGCAGACCGCAGAAAAAGGCTTCTCGACCTCATCACCGATGGCGCAATCGTCGTTCCGGCCGGGCATCTCGCCAACCGCAACCACGACGTCGACTTCGAGTTCCGGCAGCTCTCGCCGTTCTGGTATCTGACCGGCTTCGGAGAGCCCGACGCAGTGGCCGTGCTCAGGCCGGGGCATGAGAAGCCGTTCGTGCTGTTCGTGCTGCCCCGCGACCCGAAGATGGAGACATGGACCGGTCTGCGGACCGGAGTCGATGCGGCGCAGGAGAAGTTCGGAGCAGATGTCGCATTCCCGACCACCGAACTCGAAAAAGAGCTGCCGAAGCTTCTCGCCGAGTACGAGAAGGTCTACTACGCACTCGGCTCGGACCAGAAGCTCGACGCGTTCATCACGGATCAAGCGGTGAAGCGCCGGAGGATGGCGCCCCGCGGCGACAAGGCGCTGAACGAGATCATCGACCCCATGCGAGTCATCGACCGGATGCGATTGATCAAGTCGCAGTTGGAGGTCGAGTGTCTTCAGAAGGCGATTGACATCACCGCTGCCGGATTCGATATCGCGTTCAAGACGGCAAAGCCGGGCAGCTTCGAGTACGAGGTGCAGGCCGGGATGGAGATCGAGTTCCGCAAGCAGGGCTCGCCACGCAACGGCTATCCGTCGATCGTCGCCGGTGGTGAGAACGCCTGCATCCTGCACTACATCAGCAACCGGGACAGGCTCGAAGACGGTGACCTGCTGCTGATCGACGCCGGCGCTGAGTATGACATGTATTCGGCGGACATCACCCGGACATGGCCGGTGAACGGCAGGTTCACGCCCGAGCAGAGGGATGTTTACGAGGTCGTGCTCGCGGCGAATGAGGCCGGCATAGAGGCTGCGAAGCCGGGCGAAGATGCGATGGGCGTGCACGACGTGGCGCTGAAGGTGCTCACGCAGGGTCTGCTGGACCTAGGAGCGCTCGAAGGCGATATCGACAAGCTGATCACTGAGCGCAGCTTCCTGCCCTACTACATGCACGGCACATCGCACTGGCTCGGTCTCGATGTGCACGATTCCGGGATCTATCGGACAGGTGGGCGCACCGGCCCTTCAATCAAGCTGGAACCGGGGATGGTGCTGACTGTTGAGCCGGGACTCTACTTCGGGCCGTTCGCAGAGGACGCGCCGGAGCGACTGAAGGGAATTGGCATCCGAACCGAAGATGATGTGCTGATCACAGAAGACGGAAACAGAGTGCTGACAGCAGCTGTTCCGAAGACGGTCGATGAGATCGAAGAGGCGACCGCAGCAGGCTAGACGCCGCCGCTTGTCGGACCTTCTTCGCCCGACTCACCTGGCCCGCGCCGCGCCACGTCATCGAGGAACTGCTCGATCTCCGGCGAAAGCTCCACCTCTTCGCTGTCCTCCGGCACCTCGCCTGCGTCACGGTCATAGTCATCCTCAAACTTCTTCACAAGCTCCTGCAGTTGAGGATTGTTCGTCATGGCAGGAGTCACCTGGCCATACTGCTGGTCCGCAAGGCTCTTCTCAGGCACGTCGGCCGAGAAGCCGTAGAGCGCCGAGAGGGCCTGGATGACGCGATAGGCGCCGGTGTAGTCGTCTTCGAGTTTCAGATAGAGCGGCAGATGGACAATGAGTGAAAGCGTCTCGATGCCAAGTTCGTTGCGGGCCCGGTCTGTGAGCTGGCTGGTGAGACTGGTCGGCCCCTGGTAGTTGCTACGGCCGAGTCTTACACCGCCGAAGTCTTCGGGAGGGGTGAATCCCCGAGCGGAACCAGTAACTGACAACGGCCTTGAGTGTGGGACGGAGTCGTACATGCCGCCGATCAGTACATAGCGTTCGACGTTGAGGGATTTCAGCATCTCCAGCACGGAGTCGTTGAAGTCCTCCGCATTGGAGTGCGGCTCCAGCATGTGGAGCAGTATCAGGTCGTTATGCGCAGTCGTCGTTTCGGTGGCTCTGCCAGAGACGATCACGGTGTTCGGGACTCGGACTGTGCGCTTGCCTTCTGAGTAGCGGATTTCGGGGCGGTAGCGGGTGAAGTCGTAGAAGTGTCCCGGTCTGACGAGGCCGCCGATTTCCGAGCCGTTGTAGAGTCTCGCAAGCCGTCCGAGAACGGTCTGGCCGACGTTACCTACGTTCACCCACGGACGGAGCATTGCGATGCAGTGCGGTGACTGCAGCGGCGGATCAGGCGGCGTGAACTCAAAATGACCGGCTTTCATCGACCCTCTTCCAGACTCCGTTCTTGGCTTTCGCAAGTTTAGCTTACTGGCCCGTACACACTCTCAGAATTCCAGCGCGGCAGTGCTAGAATCGGCTCCCCTGCCGGCACTTCGCCGCTCGCAGCCCGGTCATTCTCAACGAGCCTCCCTGAAATCGAGTTACAAAATGAAGTTTGTGTTCGTACCTCCCCACAGCTCACCCGTCGACGGCTGGCTCCAGCGCCTGCAGGACACAGTGGCCGATGTCGAGTTCGTCGCGCCGGCCACTGAGGAGGAGACGATCAGGGAGATCGCTGACGCAGACGCGGCGTTCGGCACGCTTTCGAAAGAGGTGCTGGCTGCAGCGAACAACCTCAAGTGGATCCAGGCGCCTGCCGCGGCGCCGCACGCCGGCTACTACTATCCGGAACTGATTGCCCACCAGGCGCAGGTCACCAACTTCCGCGAGATCTATAACGACCACATCTCAACGCATGTCCTTGCGGTGCTTCTGTCATTTGCCAAGCACTTGAATGTCTACCGCGACCAGCAGTTGCAGCACGAGTGGAAGCCTCTCTCGCCGCCTGAACACCACTCCATCTTTCTGCCTGAGAGCACCGTGCTCATCGTCGGTGTTGGCGGCATCGGCGCTGAGACTGCCCGCCTGTGCGCTGCTCTCGGGATGAAGGTGATCGCCACGGACGCCCGGCGAGAGGACAAGCCCGAATGGGTCGACGAGATGGGCGGATCACATGACCTTGACCGTTTCCTTCCGCAGGCCGATTTCGTTGTCTTGACCATTCCGCACACGCCGCAGACTGAAGGTCTTTTCGACAGTTCCAAGTTCAAGCTGATGAAGGATTCTGCGATCTTCATCAACATCGGGCGCGGAATGACTACGAAGCTGGATGACCTCGCAGATGCACTCGAGGAGGGAGAGATCGCAGGCGCTGGTCTGGACGTCTACGAGATTGAACCGCTTCCGAAAGACCACAGGCTGTGGGACGCGCCGAACACGATTCTCACTCCGCACACCGCAGCGCAGGCAGGGGCTCACCTTGAGGAGCGCAGGTACGAGATCATCCTAGAGAATGTGCGGCACCTGCTGAACGGCGAGCCTCTGCGCAACGTGGTCGACAAAGCGAACTGGTTCTAGTCAGGCCAGCTGGTTGAGCAGTTCGGCGTACTGCAGAAGGTGACGGTCACCGAGGAACTTTTCCGTGACCTGCTGCCGCGCCGCCTCTCCGAGACCGCTGGCAAACTCGTCGTTGTCGAGGACCGACTGCAGCGCTGCACCGAACTCAGCTGCGTCGCGCGGGTTCTCAACCAGCAACCCTGACTCGCCATGCACGATCTGGTCCTGGATTCCGCCCACGGCGGATGCTACGACAGGCTTGCCCTTCCACATCGCCTCGGTGACCGTGAGACCGAAGCCTTCTTCCAGGCTCTTCTGGATGACTGCGGTTGCGTTGGTCTGAAGTGCGTTGACGATCGCCGCGTTCTCGTCGATGTCGGTCATGGGCAGGCAGACGAGCTGGATCCTGTGTCGCTCGAAGTGCGGCAGTTCACGCCACGCCTCAATGCACTCGGTCAGAACTTCGCCGCCTTCGGGATCGTCGGCTACGCCTGTCACAACCGGCCCGGCGAGGACAAGACGCGTTTCCCGCTCGCCGTCGACATGAGCCGCGAAAGCCTCCATCACGCCCTGCATATCCTTGAGGCGGTCCCAACGTGAGACCTGGACGGCGTACGGAACATCCGGCCCAGGAGCCGGTCCGGTGCGCACAATGTCGGCCATTCGGTTGACTCGGCCGGTTGAGCCGTTGGAAAGGGTGAATTCAGGCACTTCGCCGTCGGCTCCCTGGATGATCCCGGTCTGCCTCAGTATTGCCGCCGCGTGCATTGCTGACATCGGCCTGTTTTTGGTTGAGAACGGGTCGATTGAAGGCGGAATGATCTTCAGTCGCTTCTCATCTATCCAGTCTGGTACCAGGCTTTTCCGAGTGAAGACGTAGCCATCGGCATTTTCCAGGCTGGGACGAAGAAACTCCCAGGCCTTCGTACGAATCGCACTTTCCTGCTCAGTGCCGACATGACAACGCCATATGACCGTCGCTCCCACGCTTTTCATCTCCGGAACGATTCCTGCGGTCTGCGGATCATGCAGGACGACGATGTCGCCGGGCTTAACCACCGCTCTCAGCTCTTCAGCGTTCTGGAGTGAGACCTGGTGGAAAGCATCGCCGTCGGCATCCGTCAATGACCTCCCGTCACCTGCGTTGCCATGGAGCATGTTGTGCAGCCGCTTGGTGAGTGCGAAGAACTCGGGATTTCCTTCGATCACATACCAGCTGACGTCGAGGCCGGTCCCTCGGATGTAGCGAAGCAGCCAGTGGAGCATCTCCGCGACTCCACCGCCCTTCCCGGTCGAGTTGACGTTAATGATCGAACGGCCTGCCATGCTCTTCACGACGTCGCCAGCGGTGGCCAGGATGCGGGCTGCTCGCTCTTTGCCAATGATTGGCTCAAGAACTGAAAGATCTGTGGGCTGCAGAGGAACCGAGTTGAGTGGCATGCGAGATCCAGGTTCGTGGTGTTGCCGGACTGTGTTTCTGTGATGGGTGGTTGGACCGAAGATTGTCAGCGTTCAACTTTAAGGGGAGAAAACAAACCGCTTGTCTACTGCAGGGGATAATTTCGTGATGAGTTGGTTCCCTGGATAGGTCTCACACCGCCTGAGGGTGAGTCGCCCGAAGAATGAGTGGGCGCTCGCAACCGAGAGTTTCAGGGATTTTGCCAGCTATGGCATAATAATCTGGACGGTGAGCGAGGCTTACGCGAGCCGTTCAGCCGAGGGCATTGGCCCCGGACTGCAAACGAAAATGAAAGGAGGTGTTTGCTAAGCATGAATAGTAGTACCGGAGGTGTCTTGCTGTAGGGCGCCCATTCTTAGCAGGGCACCTCAACGGGAGGGGTCACCCGGTTATCGGCTAATTGGCCGGTGACCCGGTGGCCCCTCCTGCGTTTAGCAAGGTTTTTTCGCCGGCGCCTGTCAGCCACACCCAGGGTTTCAGCGGGCGCGCGAATCCGACATGGCGATGTCGGGAAGATTCGGTCTGGATTCAGGGAAGAAGCAGGCTAGACGGCGAACTCGAACAGGCGCTCGTACTGCTTGGGCAGAGCGGCACGGAGCTCGTTGAACTCCTGTAGCGAGAGCTGCTGCTCAACCACGGATAGGACCGCCCAGGCACGCTGGGTGGCTACTGGCTTGTCAACGTTCGACCGCTCGCTCACCCGTTCGAAGAACTCGTGAACTGAGAACTCCTCGGTGACAGATGCACGGTCCAGGTACATCGCAGCCTCACGAGGAAGCTTTTCGGCAAGGCGGCGCACCTGTGCCGTCGGGAGACACTCTGCGAGGGTCTCCAGGGTCGACTGAACCGCCCGCGAGGCGTCCTCCGGGTTCTCGATGCGGCCTCTTCGACCGATCAGTTCAATGAATTCGAGATAGTTCATACCGTCTAGCGTAACTCGGGATTGTCCAATTTGGCGGCCGAACAGACCCATTTTCTGAGGTTGCTCAGTGCAGAATCCACTCGTGCCAGCGAACCAGTGTAGGTCTTTTCACCCAAATAGCTGCCGAAGATGGCTCATGTCTGGTTGACGAAGCGTCTCATCCTATCCGTAAATTGTGGGCTCAACACGTATGATGCTCGATCTCGGCGCGAGATGAACTCGGCGGCCTTTTTAACACGATATTCATGCAGAGGGAAACAGATGATCCGCCACTTCACGTCAACAGGGATAGTCGCAGCCGGAGACTCAATCCTAGTTCACTGGCACAGGAAGGTGCAGGCGTGGCTGGCTCCCGGCGGACATATCGAGGAGAACGAAGACCCTGTTGAGGCCACTCTCCGAGAGGTGAAGGAGGAGACGGGCCTTGATGTACGGATCATCCCGACGAGTGAACTGCCCCGGGTTTCGAACCTGGAACAGGTTTTGCCTCCGTACACGGTGATGATCGAGAACGTGTTCGATGAGAAGGTTGGGAAGCACCAGCACATCGACTTCATCTACCTGACGACACCAGTCGGGACGGTGAACGGGGCGAGCGCCCTGCCGGCGGTTCCTGACGGCTGGCACTGGATCGACAGAAAGGCGCTTGCTGAATCAGCGCCACTGAAAGCACCCAGCGGTGAGATGGTAGCGCCACCGGAAGATGTGCTGAAGCTTGGATTGATCGCCCTGGACCTGCTTCAGAACGGCCGGATTGATCTGGAAGCTACCCTGGCCTGATCACATTGAGAATAGCCTTGAACACTCCGTAGACAGCACCGACTACGGCACCGACAACCGCTCCGCCGATCATCACCAGGCCGACGGCCATCATGGCGGCGACTCCAGCAAGCAGCGCTCCGATCACGGCGCCGATGATCGTCCACTTGCGCAGTACTTTGACCGGCTGGCGTGTTCCCGGCGAGTCTCCGGATGTCTGTATCTCCACTCTCATAGTGACGCTCCGCTGCTTACCTGAACTTGCCCCGTCCGAGTATCGGCACAACCGTTTCGAGCCTGCCGTTCCTCACGCAGAAGTAGTAGTCATGCACGTTGATGGTGGTGTCGCCATGCATAGCGCGCAGGCTGACGTTGTCGCCAACACTGAGGTTCTTCGCCTCGCCTGAGAGCGCGATCTTGGTGTGCTCCTCAGACGGCTTGCCAACTTCGACGCCCTCGACTCCAACTGCATATGGAGTGCCCCGGTCGATACTGACCGACTTGAGTCCGCAGTCCAGCACGGCGCGGTCGCCTGAACGGGAGATCACTGTTGTCAGAAGGGTCATGGCGGGCTGGAAGTCCTCGAACACCTCGAGGTAGTCGCCGTCCATGAAGATGTAGCTGCCGGGCTGAATCTCAGTGATGCCCTCGAGCGCTCCGGTGATGTTGTACGTGCCCGTTCCTGCGGCCGAGACGATGTTCACGGGAATTCCGGCCTTGCGGATCAGCGAAGCCGCGCCCAGCAGCTTGTCCATGGCTCGCAAGGCTTCGGTCTTGCGCTCTTCGAAGTCCCTTGCAGCCACCGTGTGGCCCTCGTAGCCCATCAAGCCGTCGAATCGCAGGCCCGGCGCCTTGACGATCGCTTCGGCAAGTTTCGGAGAGTCTTCGGACTCCACGCCACAGCGGTCCATGCCGACGTTGATCTCGATCAGCACGCCAAGCTCGATGCCGTGCGACGTCGCGGCGTCAGAGAGATCGGAGACGTTGGCTTCGCTGTCCACTGCGACGATGGTCTTCGTGGTGGAGGCTACCGACATGAGCCGTTTGATCTTCCGCGAGGTGATGACCTGGTTCGGGATCAGGATTTCGGGGATGCCTGCGGCGGCCATCTGCTCGGCCTCGCCGACCTTGGCGCAGCAGATTCCGATTGCACCCGCGTTGAGTTGCTTCCATGCCCAGTAGGGGCTCTTGTTCGTCTTCGTATGCGGACGCACGCTAATGCCTGCACCTGATGCGAACTCCTGCATTTTGGCGATGTTCGCCTCTGCGGCATCGAGGTCGATCACTATCGCCGGTGTGTCCAACTCTTCAACCGACGTGCCGGGCAGCGGAAGCCAATCCTGTGTCAACGGGTTCTCCTGACTAGTCGGGCAAGTTGCTTATCGGGCGTTCAGTCCATCGAACGGATGCGGTGAAGCTTATCGCAGGCGGGAGTCCGGTGTCGGCCAGTGCCGGATATACAGCAGGCGCAGCACCCGACACGACGATCTCACGGTCTGATGATATGCCGTTGATCGATGTCGATAGGATTCAGTGAAGTGGACGAAATGACCTGTCGACGAGGTGGATCACTTAAGGCATGAGACGAATCCGGAGCACATCCGCCGAGCATGGCCTGGCACCAGCTGCCGACTGGCACACGCTGGGTGTGGACAGTGCTCTGGACCTGCTTGAAACAACTACGCAGGGTCTGGATGCCGGCGAAGCCGCCGTCCGCAGGGAGCAGTTTGGACGTAACGTCATTCCAGTCAGGAGTGGCCCCGGCGTGATCTCGCTGGTAGTGCGCCAGTTCCGCAATCCGCTCATCTACGTTCTTCTGATCGCCGGTGCTTTTGCACTGATTTTCGGAGAGAACGTCGATGCAGCGTTCATCTTCGGTGTCCTAATCATCAACGCGGCCGTCGGCGCGTTCCAGGAGTGGCAGGCCGAGCACGGAGCGCGTGCGCTACAGGCCGCGGTGAAGGTGCAGGCGACTGTGCGCCGCGGCTCTGTTCTGGAGGAAGTGGACGCTTCCGAACTCGTACCGGGAGATGTCGTCCTGATGGAGTCGGGAGGCGCCGTTCCGGCTGATCTACGGATCATCAGTGAGATCGAAGCCCGCGTCGACGAATCCGTTCTGACCGGTGAGTCGGAGCCGGTCCGCAAGGACCCGGCCGAGCTGGATGACGCCGATGCTCCTGTCGGTGATCGCTTCAACATGCTGTACGCCGGCACGAGCCTGGTGAATGGCCGGGTGACTGCTGTGGTCGCGGAAACCGGTCAACGCACGCAGCTCGGGCGGATCGCACGTTCTCTCGGCGAGCGGTCTGCACCGCCCCCGCTGGTTGCTCGCATGAGGTCGTTCACAACTCGGCTAGCGCTGTACATGGTGATCTTCATCGCTTTGCTGGGCGCTGCGGAGTTGATCCGTGGCACGGACACCGGTGACGTGTTTCTACTTGCCATCGCGCTGGCGGTTTCGGCCATCCCGGAAGGACTGCCTGTAGGAGTGACAGTCGCCCTTTCGATCGCTTCCCGCCGAATGGCACGCCGAAACGTGATCGTCCGATTGCTGCCTGCAGTCGAGGGGCTGGGAGCCTGCACTGTCATCGCAACCGACAAGACGGGAACGCTCACCGTCAACCGGATGACGGTTAAGCGGCTGGTGTTGCCGGACGGATATGAGGTCGAGGTGACGGGCGAGGGACTCGATCTCGAGGGCGAGCTGGTTGCCGGTGAGGAGCCGGTCGGCGATGACAGGCGCGCTGATTTGCTGACGCTGGCTACTTCTGGGGTGCTGTGCAACGAGGCTCAGTTGCGACACGCAGAAGATGAGGTGGTGGCGGTCGGAGACACGGTTGATGCTGCGTTCCTGGTCCTCGGCGAGAAGATAGGTTTGCGGCGGATGGAAGTTGAAGATGGTTCGCCTAGGTTGGGACTGATTCCGTACGAGTCGGCGCGTGGTTACGCCGCCAGTTACAACACCCGGCCTGATGGCAGCACGATGTGCTCGGTCAAGGGCGCTGTAGAGCTTGTGCTTGATATGTGTCCAGATGCGGACAAAGAGCGAGTCCTGGCAGAGGCGGAACGGCTTGCGAGCGATGGTTTCAGGGTGATCGCCCTGGCTTCTGGACCGGCGAACACTGGCAAAGAGTTTGGGTCGGGAGCAACCCTGCCGACCCCGATGCAGTTGCAGTTCATCGGGCTGGCCGGGCTGATCGACCCCGTCCGTCGGGACGTGCCGGAGGCAGTTGAGCGGTGCCGAGACGCAGGTGTCGACGTGAAGATGGTGACCGGCGATCACCCTGTGACTGCGCTCGCCATCGCACGACAACTGGGGATCGCCGAGCACGAGTCGCAGGTAGTGACCGGTCGACAGTTGACCGCGGGAGGGGCCGATGCGGCAAGAGTCGAGGCTGCATCGGTCTTCGCACGGGTGGAGCCGGGTCAGAAGACGCAGATCGTCACCGCGCTCCAGGATTCGGACCACTTCGTTGCCGTTACCGGCGACGGCGTCAACGATGCTCCGGCACTGAGAGCGGCGAACATCGGTGTGTCGATGGGTCGCGGAGGCACGGATGTGGCGCGGGATGCGTCCGACCTGATCCTCGCCGATGACAACTTCGCGTCGATCGTGAACGGGATCGAGGAAGGGCGCACCGCTTACGACAATGTCCGCAAGATTGTGTGGCTGCTACTTGCCACGGCGTTTGGAGAGCTTGTGCTGTTCCTGCTCTCCACCGTGACTGGCCAGCCCGTGCCACTGACCCCTGTGCAACTACTGTGGCTGAACGTTGTGACGCAGGGGTTGCAGGACGTTGCTCTGGCATTCGAGGGCCGGGAGCCTGGTGTTTTACGACGTTCACCGAGATCGCCGGGCGAGCAGATCCTGGACCGTCGCATGATCGAGCAGATCGTGTTGAGCGGGACGGTGATGGGCGTTGGCGCTTTCGCTGTCTACTACTGGCTGCTGAACGTTTCGGGCTGGGACCAGTTCGCAGCCAGCAACGTCCTGCTGCTGGTGATGGTGCTGTTCGAGAATGTCCATGTGTTCAACTCCCGCTCCGAGATCAGGTCGGTGTTCCGAGTGTCGTTTTCAGCGAATCCCTGGGTGGTCGGTGCCGCCATTCTTGCGCAGGTTGTCCACATCGGTGCGATGTACACGCCGGGTCTGCGCACAGTGCTCGATGTTGAGCCCGTGAACATGGGGACGTGGCTGACGATGCTGGGGATTTCGCTGAGCCTGCTGATATCGGCCGAGCTGTATAAGCGGTTCCGCAGGTTCGACCGCGGGACTGCGGGTGGCCAGGACGCGAAACAGCCGGCCTGATGACTCAAGCCGGCTGCTGTTTCGTTTCGTCAGGGCCACCCTTCGACAAGCTCAGGATGGCAAGCCGCCGGCCTTCAGCCTACCGACCCTCACCCTGACCCTCTCCCGCAAGCGAGAGAGGGGGAAAGACACCGCCCACCCTTCGACGGGCTCCGATCAGCCTAACCACTAAACCTCGCGGAACTCGCCTTCTACCGTGTCCTCGCTATCGTCGGTCTCTGGCCCGCCGTCCTCGGCGCCCGCGCCGTTGCCACCTGGCGCTCCGGCAGCCTGGTCGGCGGCGTACATGGCCTCACCGATCTTCTGCAGGCTGGTCTGAAGTTCGGTTGTTGCCGAGACCAGCTGATCGGGATCAGCATTCTCGTCCGCGAGCAGCGCCTTCACCGCATCAATCTTTGTCTGGACCTCAGACTTAACGTCTTCCGAGACCTTGTCACCGTGCTCGCTCAGGATCTTCTCCGCCTGGAAAACAGCGCTCTCTGCCGAGTTCCGCGCATCGACGGACTCCTTGCGCTTGCGGTCCTCTTCAGCGTGCTCCTCGGCCTCCTTCATCAGGCGCTCCACCTCATCATCGGCAAGGCCGGAGCGACCGGTGATGGTTATGTGCTGCTCACGGTTCGTGCCCTTATCCTTGGCGCTGACGGTCAGGATGCCGTCTGCGTCGATGTCGAAGGTCACTTCGACCTGTGGCACTCCGCGCTGTGCCGGCGGGATGCCGTCGAGCGTGAACCGGCCCACAGAGATGTTGTCCGAAGCCATGGGCCGTTCGCCCTGCAGGACATGGATCTCGACGCTGGTCTGTCCGTCGGCAGCCGTCGTGAAGATCTCCGTTTTCGAGGCAGGGATGGTTGTGTTGCGTTCGATCAGCGATGTCTTCACGCCACCGAGCGTCTCGATACCCCACGTAAGTGGCGTGACGTCGAGAAGCAGGACGTCCTTGACCTCACCCTGCAGCACTCCACCCTGGATCGCCGCGCCGATGGCAACCACCTCATCCGGGTTGATCGACTTGTTCGGCTCCTTGCCGAAGATCTGCTTCACCTTCTCGATGACCGCGGGCATCCGGGTCATTCCACCGACAAGAACGATCTCGTCAATCTCGGATGAGCTCACACCGGCGTCCTTCAGAGCGGCCTGGCAGGGAGCAACTGTGCGCTCGAGCAGGCTGGCTGTCAGCTCCTCAAGCTTGGCCTTTGTGAGTGTCATCTGGAGGTGCTTTGGGCCGCTTGCGTCAGCCGAAATAAACGGCAGGTTGATGTCCGTTGTGGTCGACGACGAAAGGTCGATCTTGGCGCGCTCGGCCTCTACTCGGACGCGCTGGTGAGCGGACGGGTCCTCGCGCAGGTCGATGCCGTTCTCGGCCTTGAACTCCTGCGCAATGTAGTCAACGATGGCCTGGTCGAAGTCGTCACCACCGAGGTGGGTGTCACCGTTAGTGGACTTAACCTCGAAGACCCCGTCACCGATCTGCAGGATTGTGATGTCGAACGTTCCACCACCGAGGTCGTAGACCGCGATGGTCTCGTCGGTCTTCTTGTCGAGACCGTAGGCGAGAGATGCCGCGGTCGGTTCGTTGATGATTCGCAGCACCTCGAGTCCGGCAACCTGGCCTGCAACCTTCGTGGCGTCACGCTGGGCATCGTTGAAGTAGGCCGGGACGGTGATGACCGCCTGGTTGACCGGCTCTCCAAGCTTGGCCTCGGCGTCTTCCTTCAGCTTGCGCAGAACCATTGCCGAGATCTCGGGCGCTGCAAGGTCCTTGCCGCCAAGCTTGATGCCGACGTCACCGTTGTCGAGCTTCGCCAGCTTGAACGAAACCCGCTTGGCGTCTTCCTGCACAGAAGGATCGTCGTACCTGCGGCCGATGAACCGCTTTGCCGAGTAGATGGTGTTCTCGTGGTTGGTGATCGCCTGGCGCCGCGCAAGCTCACCAACGAACCGCTCGTCGGTCTTTGTGTTGACTGCGACGACTGAAGGTGTCGTGCGGCGACCCTCTGCGTTTTCGATGATCTCGGGCTCGCCGCTTTGCATCACCGCCATCGCGGAGTTGGTTGTTCCGAGGTCGATTCCGATTACTTTTGCCATGGTTGTTCCTTTGATCGTTTTTTGTTCAGGGCTGCAGGCCCAATCACTGATATCCGCTGCTTACGCCTATGTGTCGGCTGGTTACTTTTCTCCGTCTGAATCTTCTGGCGCCGATGCGATCTCGACCTGTGCCGGTCTGACCACCTCGCCGTGTCTTAAATATCCGGCCGCCATCTGCCGCATCACGTGGTTGGGTGGGTGCTCGTCTGTCGGCGAGGCCAGTAGCGCATCGTGCCTGCGGGGGTCGAACTGCTCTCCCAGTGCGTCGAAGCGTTCGAAGCCTTCCGACTTCAGCACGTTGAGCAGGTTGTTGTAGATGCCTTTGACGCCCGAGACCCACTTCTCTTCGACGCCGGCTGCTGCATCGGTGTCGAGCGCTATCTCCAACTGGTCAGCTACCTCGATGAACCGCGCTGCCACTCGTTCAACTGTGCGCGCCTGAAGCGATTCCTGCTCGCTGCGAACGCGGTTGCGGTAGTTGACGAGGTCGGCCTGGGCTCGCTGCGCAAGCCGTTTGAACTGGTCGATCTCTCGTTCCGCCTCGGCGAGTCGCTCTTCGAGGTCTGAACCGCCCTGCTCGCTCTCGGCAACGGGTTGTTCGTCGGTCGCTTCGTCGAGCTCCTGTGCTTCTTCGCGGTCTTTGTTCTCGTCGCTGCTCATATGCTGTTCTGGATACTCCTTAAGGTGCTGCCGGAAGACGCTGCCGGCGGTCACAGGCCGGACCGGCCGATACAACTAGGTGCGTGCTCCGAGGCTGGCGAGCATTCTCCTGAGCTCTCTGGCAGCTACCTCGGCGGTTGCTTTTCCTTTGAGCTCTTCGCTGTTTTCAAGCAGATTCACGACCCCGGTCACGAGACGCACAAGGTCCATCACGAGCCGCACGCCGTTCAGGTTGATTCCGTAGCGGTCAGCGAGTGTGCGGACGATCTGGAGTCTCTGGACATCGGTATCCGAGTAGAGACGCTGCCTGCCTTCCGACCTGGAGGGGCTCACGAGGCCTTCGCGGTCGTACTTCCTCAGCGTGTTCGGGTGCATGGCAGCAAGCCGGGCTGCGACGCTGATGACATAGACAGCCTCATAGCGGTCACCAGAAAACGCTCCTGAGAGTGATTCGTCTTCCTGCGTGGCGTAGTCAGAAACCCATTGTTCAGCTCTCGGAGCGGGCAGTGCCTGCCGAAATTCGTCGCCAAGACCGGCAGCCAACAGAATTTCGCTCAGAATCCGGTCGAACTCTGCCGCCATAACCCAGCCGCCGGAACTGTCGATCCGCCCGGCGCTGTCGGTCCCTTCGTTATTTCCCGACCTGTCCCGCATATATCCCTGATCGCTGAAATTTCCTGGGTGCTGCAAACTGGCAGCCTCACAGAAGTCACACGAGCAACATTCTAATAGTTAACACGACTCGTGTAAAGTATTGCGTGACAGGTTTCACACAGGTACGATATCTGGCGCGGTTTCGGGCCGATTTCGTGCCAGAGGAAACCAGATGGAGGGACAGGGACGTAACAAAGTCGTTACGAATCCTGTCGAGAATCGGTGGACATTGACGGAAAAGCACTGTAAGCTTCGCCGCCGGTTCGGACAAGTAAGTTCGGAAACGTGACCGGATTCGTCGCGTGACGGAACGCCTTTCGGAGCCGCAAGCCTCGACTCGATAGAGCGGGGACAGTATGAAGATCTGTAGAAACGAGGGTTCGAAGTGATTTACCTGAAGGCCTGCCCTAAGTGCTCGGGTGACGTTGAACTGGCGACCACGCCAGACGGTCGCGTCCTGCAGTGCTTGCAGTGCTCATTCACGGTCGATTCGCCTGAGGCAGCGCGCAGAGCCGCAGCCGAGAAGGCTAAAAAGACCGCCGCCGCTTAGTGGCTATATCAACACGTCGAATAAGCTGACGCTCCGAAGGCTGATCCGGGCCCCGGAGCGTTTTCTTTTTGGGCCCGGTGTTAACGTTCGGCGGCTAACGTTTTCCTACGATTCGAAAGGGATCACGTCTGCTTCGACTCCGGTGACGATCGCCTCCGGTGAGAACTCTTCAATAAAGCGGACGGTGTTGTCGAGTCTCTCCCGGGCGTGAGTTGAGTTAGAGCTGACGACACTCACGCCGATTTCCGCCATCTGCCAGGTGTCCTGGCCTCCGACCTCCGCCACCGCCGCATTGAACTTCGAGTTGGCGCGATCGATCAGCGATCTCAGGACGCGGCGCCGGTCCTTGAGCGACTGACTGGCGGGTATGTGAAGGCTAATTCGGGCTGCAGCTACGTACATTGTTTCGGGATTGTCGCGATAAGCGCGCCTAAGTAACTATTTTGGACGATCTGTCCGCCGCGCAGACGCGATCGCGCCTTTCGGTACGCTGGCCTGAACGTCGAATTCTGGCAGTCGGGGCAACATTGTGATAGAAAAAACTTACTTTTCACAAGCTGGTGAGTAACGAATATGGTTTCTTCAGACAATGCGCAGGACGGCATTAGCGCCGAATCTGTACCAGAGGTCGTCGTTCAGAGGCTTCCTCTCTACGTGCGCGTGCTGAGCCACTTCGCATCGGCCGGGATAGAGGTGATCAGCTCAGAGCAGCTTGGCGCCCACCTACAGATGACGCCAGCGCAGATCCGTAAAGACCTCTCTTACTTCGGCAGGTTCGGCAAGCAGGGGCGCGGCTATGACGTCGGCAGCCTTGCGACTCGGCTGCGTTCGATCCTTGGGCTCGATGCGCAGTGGAACGCCGGTCTGATCGGTATGGGGCGGCTTGGCCGAGCCGTTGCTGCATATCCCGGGTTTGAACCGGAAGGCTTCCGTATCGTCGCGGCGTTCGATGCAGATGTGAGGCTTGTCGGGAATGAGGTCGGTTCGCTGAGGGTCCAGGCGCTTGGCGAGCTTGCTCAAACCGTCAAAGACCGAAACATCAAGATCGGTGTCGTGACGGTTCCTGCGACGCATGCCCAGGAAGTGATCAATGAGCTGGTCAAGGCTGGCGTGAAGGCGATCCTCAACTACGCGCCGATTGCGCCCGTTGTGCCGCCTGACGTGAGGGTGCAGGGCGTGGACCCGGTGCTGGCGCTCCAGTCTATGACGTTCTACCTGAAGAACTGATCTCTTTTCTTCGCCAGAGCTGGCACCGGAAGAGCGGGGTTAGTTTCGAAGTGATCGACGAGAACCGCTTCCCGGACACGGCCGCCCTTGCGGAATCGATCTCCCGCCGCCTGCCTGATCTCACTGACATCGAGCCGCTGGAGATAATCGGTGAGGGCTTTCGCAGCCTGGCGGTTTCGACTGCTGGCGGTGTGCTGATCAGGATTGGCAAGCTGGCGGAGGCTGCAACCGGATTCGAACTCGAAACGAGAGTTCTGCCGGTTGTAAGACAGTTCGTGTCTGCGCCTGTACCTGAACCGCGCTGGCATATTCCACCTTGTGACGAGTTCCCGTTCGGCGCGCTTGGATACCGGAAGCTTCCGGGCCTGACTCCGGAACCGGGCAACCTTTCGCTCAGTGAACACTTCATCCCGGAGCTAGCAAAATTCCTGGTTTCGCTTCGATCTGTTCCGGTCGAACAGGTCGAAGAACTCGGGGCGGCTCGAGTCGACTCAATGCAGCGTATGCACCGCGCAAGACCGGTCGTGATGCCGTTTCTAGGAAGCCGCCTCAGTCCTTCGCAGTACCGGCTGCTTGAAAACTGGTGGAACGATCTCCCCACCGATCTTTCAGACATAAGCTACCAGCCAAAGGTTGGTCACCACGACCTCTGGCAGGAAAACCTGCTGGTGGACGAGAATGGGCACCTGTCAGGCGTGCTCGACTGGTCACACATCGAGATCGGCGACCCGGCCGGTGACCTCGCCGCGATCAACCACTTCGACAGCTCGCTGGTCGAGCAGTTCTATGACGAGTACCGGACCGCGGGAGGAACACTCACCGAGTCCGATCTGCAACGGGTCAAGCTGAACTGGGAAGGCCGCCACCTGGGCGGCCTTGCATGGGCGATCGAGAACAACGTCGAGGAAGAGATCGAGGCCGGAACACGCAAGCTACTGGCAGGGCCTTTGCTCCGCACCGACTGAACTGGTGGTCAAGCGGGCCTACTCGCCGACGAGCATCTTCCGCAGCCGCTCGATGCCTTCTCGCAGGTTCTCACGGGAGTTGGCGAACGAGATGCGAATGTAGCCGTCGCCGTAGTCTCCAAACGCCGTTCCGGCAAGCAACGCAACACCGGCCTCGCTCAGTGCGCGGTCGGCGAACTCTTTGCTCGACAGGCCAGTGCCGGTGACGTTCGGGAAGGCGTAGAAGGCGCCCTTTGGCACTCGGCAGGTGACACCGGGCAGCGAGTTGAGGCCTTCGACAACAAGATCGCGCCGGGCCGTGAACTCGTCCATCATCGTGCCGACCGAGTCCTGCGGTCCTTCAAGCGCAGCGATCGCCGCCATCTGGCTGAAGACGGATGTGCAGGAGACGCTGTTGGTCATCAGGCGTGATACGGGCTCGACAAGCCACTCGGGGAAGATTCCGTAACCCAGCCTCCATCCAGTCATGGCGTAGCTCTTCGAAAAGCCATCAAGGATGATCGACCGGTCGATCATGTCAGGGAACTGAGTGATCGAGTCGTGGTCGCCGTCGTAGTACATGTCCTTGTAGATCTCGTCCGAGAGAACGACCAGGTCGCGTTCGACGGCAATCTCGGCGATCTTCTTCAGGTCATCGCGAGGGATGATTGAGCCGCACGGGTTGTTCGGCGTGTTGACGATGATCAGCTTCGTCTTGTCCGTCACGAGGCTCCGGAGATGATCGACATCCAGGCTGAAGTCGAACTCTTCCTTTAGTGGAACGGGAACGGCGGTGCCGCCCATGTACTCGATCATCGACTCGTAGATCGGGAAGCCGGGGTTCGGGTAGATCGCCTCATCACCGGACTCGATGAGCGCCATCATCGTGAAGAACATAACCGGCTTGCCGCCGGGTGTGACGATCACACGCTCGGGAGAGATCTCGTAGCCCTGCCGCTCAGACTGGTGCTCTGCGATTGCGACCCGCAGCTCCATCTGGCCGGGAGAAGGTCCGTAGTGGGTGAAGCCGTTGTCGAGAGCATCCTTGGCAGCTTCGCGAATATGGGCCGGGGTGTCGAAGTCCGGCTCGCCAATCTCAAGGTGGATGATGTGCTTGCCCTGCGCTTCCAGTTTCCTGGCTTTGGCAAGCGTTTCGAAAGCGGTCTCGGTCCCAAGCCTTGCCTGGCGGGATGCGAGCCTGGTCCGGAGGTCGGTCTTCAAGGTCACGGGGCTTCTCCGTAGTTCTGCCGAGTGTCGCCGGTGGCCTCCTTATCCTGTGCGGATTCCGGTAGGCCCTGGCACGCGGCAGCCTGGAAAATTCGAGCGTAAAAGCGAAGTGTCGTGCTCTACCTGTACGCTGTCAACAGCAATGTCGATGCAATCCATCAACGAGTTACGAATTCGTTCACATATCAAGGCACGGATTCGGGCTGCCAAGTCAAGCAAGAGACCGTTCGAAAGGCCACGCGATGCAAGAGAACCGGATGAAGAGCCTGATCAAGTCAGGGAAGCCGGCGTTCGGCGTTTCGGTGCAGTTTCCTTCGGCGGATATCGTCGAGATGATCGCTGAACTGGGCTTCGACTGGGTAATGCTGGACGCCGAGCATGGCTCGATAACTCCGGACAACATCGGACCGCTGGTGATGGCGGCAGAGTTGCATGGCATCACTCCGATTGTCAGGCCGGAGAAGAACGACCCGGCTGTCATTAGCAAGTACCTGGACCGCGGTGTGATGGGCGTGCAGGTGCCGCACGTGAACACGGCCGATGAAGCGCGGGCCGTTGTCGAGTCGTGCCTGTTTCACCCGCAGGGCAAACGCGGGCTGGGCGGCGGCAGGATGGCGGACTTCGGATTCGGCATTGCGACGACCGACTACGTCAAGCAGGCGAATGAGCAGATGCTGGTCTGCGTGCAGATTGAGGACGCAGAGGCCGTTGAGAATCTCGACGAGATCCTTGCGGTCGATGACGTCGATGTCTTCTTCATCGGCCCGACCGATCTAGCTCAGTCGCTCGGCTATCCCGGCCAGAATGGACATCCTGAAGTTCAGAAGGTCGTGCAGCAGACTTTCGACCGAATCCACGCCGCCGGAAAGGCCTCCGGTACCCCGGGCGCTGCGGAACAGGCGAAGAAGAACGCTGACGCCGGGATTCTGTACCACTACACGCACATCCCGACCTTCATGAGCAGCTACGGCCGGCACTTCATGGAGATGGTCGATAGAGGCTAGGACACCTCGGCATGAACTATGCGGAGTGGGCAAATTGGTATGACCTCTTTTACTCGACCGAGAGTTCGGATGAGGTCGACTTCTACCTCCATGAGGCGCTGAACGCGGACGGTCCGGTGCTGGAGATCGGTGTCGGTACGGGACGGATTGCGATTCCGGCGGCCGCCCAGGGTGTGGAGGTGGTGGGTGTCGATGCGAGCGCGGAGATGCTGGCCGTCGCTGAAGAGAAAGCGCGGGCGGCGTCACCGATGCCGGGCAGTCTGACTCTTACGCAGGCGGACATGCGGTCGCTCGACCTGGGTCGAAAAGACTTCGCTCTCGTCACGATCCCGGCGCGCACCCTGCTCCTTGCGACCACATATGACGACCAGCTCAAGACACTGTGTTCAGTTGCGCGGCATGTCTGGCCAGGTGGGCGACTCGTGTTCAACGTGTTCAATCCCACGCCGGACCTGATCTTCGACGAATCGGATGAGCGGGTTGAGATCGGTGAGGTGGTCGAGCCGGGATCTGGCATGCGTTACCGGCTGACGGCCATCAATCGATTCGACGCCGAATCGCAGATCAACGACGCGGTTCAGGTCGTAGAGGAGATTGGCAATGACGGCTCTAGTACAGAGCGAGCGCGACTATCGGTGAGGCTCCGGTACCTGTTACCGCATGAAGTCTTCTCGATGCTTGACGAAACGAGCCTGGTAGTTGAGAGCGTCTTCGGCTGGTTCGACCGCACGCCGTTCGACGAGGGGAGCGATGAGCTGATCTTCGTGGCGAAGAGCGCGGAGCTGGGCGGCGACTGAGTAGAAAACAGGACATAACGTTGGCAGCGGAGAAATGTCATCCCGACCGGAGCGGAGGGATCTGACGAGTCTCTGGCTTTCAGTCTTCGTTCCGGGAATCGGCTTAAAACGCCCGCGTCGGGAGCGACTCCATGTGGCACCTGAGGGTTGTCGTCAGATTGAACCGGTCATTCGATGAAAGTCCGGTCAGATCCCTCGACTACGCTCGGGATGACAAAGACAGGAAGCCCTCACCCTAACCCTCTCCCGCATCGGGAGAGGGGAGAAGACTGCGCCCGTTCAGGGAACACAGCTTTCGCAACCCAACCGCCTCCAGTTGCGTCTTACCGGCACCAGGCACAGGCGTCGTCCCACGCAAGGCACAGAATCCGGCAGGTTAGAATCCGAATATGCGAGATCTGGTTGAACTTTTCGGACTGGCGATCACTGGAACCTGGAACGGGCTCCAGCAGACCGTCACTCCTCGCAACCGCAGAATCACGCTCGCGGTGCTGCTCGGTGGGCTGACAATAGCCGTGGCCAACTGGGTCGCCATGTCGCAACCTGCCGGCGAATCGGTCTTCGGTCTGGGCGACCAGGGTGCAGCTGGATCCGTTTTCGCACCCGTTTACGGCGGCATCGTCACCGGCCTTGTCTCCGGGTTCAGCAGGCGGCCGCTCTACGCCGATGCCAAGGCGGGCACGTTCGTTGCGTTCGTCGGCATGGCGCTGTTGCTGATCTGGACAGGCGTTGCCCGGGCAAACGGAAACCTTCCGGACGGCGGAATCGGCTTCGAGCGTTTCGGTCCGGTCAGCGGGTTCATGTTCGTGCTCGTCATCGGTTCGGCCAACGCGTTCCTGACCTTTCCGACAGCCTTCATCGTGACCTTCGTCAGCCGCTCATTCATGCCGAACAACCGGCATCGCTACGGCTGGCTCAGCGGTGATGACGACAACCCCGGCATAGCCCTCGTAACCCCGGGACCAGCTCGCGACCAGGGCGATCTTTCGGGCCTCAGCACCGCGGTGTCGCGGTTCAGCCAGTCGCCTCCGCGGTACAGCAAGATTCCCCGCCGTTTCCTCGACGTCGAACCGGAGTAGAATCCGCTCCGCGTCGCTGGCACATGCGGCGCGGACGAGCACTCCGAAGGGGCATCGATGCTAGAGCACTTCCACGTTCCGCCCGAGGACGAAGTCCGGGTGATGTCCGCCGATCTCCGGCGCAGCGTGAACTCGATCTTTCTCAAGATGGGCCTGAACACAGCGGACTCGGAACTGGCAACCGATGCGCTGGTCTCGGCAGACGACCGCGGGACTGATACCCACGGCGTTTCAAACATGCTGCGACGCTATGTCGAGTTTTTCGTCGAGAGCTATGTGAACCCGGACCCGAACTGGCGGATCGTGCGTGAGTCGGCGACGACGGCGAACATAGATTGCGATGCAGGGCTCGGTCTAGTGCTGGTCCCGAAGGCGATGGACCTGGCGATCGAGAAGGCTGAGAAGTACGGCGTCGGCGCCGTCACGATGGGCAATGGCCGCCACGCCGGGATGATGGCATACCACGCTATGAAGACGCTGCCGCACGACATGATCGGCTACGCGATCACGGCCGGCGGCCAGAACATGGTGCCGACGTACGGCGCCGAGCCCCGAATGGCTGCGAACCCACATGCCTGGGCGGTGCCGACAGGTGAGATGCCGCCATTCGTGCTGGACATCTCATCGTCTGCCATCGCTGGTAACAAGGTGGCGCTGCTGAGGCGCATGAACAAGCCGACGATTCCAGGACTGCTGGCAGCGGCCGACGGCTCGCCGATCATGTCCGAAGAGCCGCTGCCCGAACACACGTGGATGCTGCCAACCGGTGCGACACGAGAGATGGGATCGCACAAGGGCTACGGCCTGAGCGTGGTTGCGCAGGTGTTCGGTGGAATCCTCTCAGACGGTGCGTTCGGCAGCTATGGCCTCGGACACATGTCCCACTTCGTGGCCGCATACAAGGTGGACGCGTTCGCCGATGTCCCACGGTTCAAGAAGTCGATGGACGATTTCATGAAGTACCTGACCGATACGCCGCCTGCTCCCGGTGCAGACCGTGTCTACTACGCCGGACTGATCGAGCACGAGGAGGCGATCGACCGCGCGGAACGCGGCATTCCGCTGCACCACGAGGTTGTTGAGTGGTTCGATTCGATAAGCGCCGAGCTTGGAACGGACCCGCTGGCAAGGTGACAACCTCAGCCCATCGCATCAGCCCGTTCACACCGCAGCGGCCACCTCTCCAGATCGAGAAAAAGAATGCTTGACCACTTTCATGTGCCGGAAAAAGACCGTGTGATCATCATGCCGCAGGACCTGCGGAAGACGACGAAAGAGATCTTTCTCAAGATGGGGATGCCGGACGAGCATGCTCATCTTGCGATGGATGCGCTGGTGGTTGCGGATGAGCGCGGCTGCGAGACACACGGTGTTTCGAACATGCTGCGGAACTACGTGCGCACGTTCGAGGAGGGCGGCATTAACCCGACGCCCGACCTGAAGATCGTTCGCGAATCGCCAGCAACGGCGACCATGAACGCGGACGGAGCGCATGGTCTGGTTGCCTGCCCGAAAGCGATGGAGATTGCGATCGCCAAGGCCAAAGAGTTCGGCATGGGCGCGGTGACGATCTACAACAGCCGCCACCCCGGCATGATGGCCTACCACTCGATGCTGGCGCTGGAGCACGACATGATCGGCTACGCGATCACCGGCGGCGGCGCGGTTACCGTGCCGACCTACGGAGCCGTGCCGAGGGTTGGAGCGGTGCCGCACTCATGGGCCGTTCCGACAAACAGTATGCCGCCGTTCGTGCTCGACATTTCGTCGTCCGCGGTCGCAGCGAACAAGATCGTGCTGCTGCGTCGAACGGGCGCCTCTGCCCTGCCCGGCCTGCTTGCAGATGAAGACGGCACGCCGATCATGTCTGAGCGGGATGTGCCGGAGGTGACGCGCCTGCTGCCGTTCGGTGGCACTCGCGAGATGGGCTCGCACAAGGGATACGGTATGGCGGTGATCGGCCAGATCTTCGCCGGCATCCTCTCAGCCGGCGTTTTCGGCGTCACGAACCCGCCCGGCAACGGCACGCAGTTCGTCGCCGCTTACTCGATAGACGCATTCACCGACACCGAGCGCTTCAAGCAGTCGATGGACGACTTCCTTACCTATCTTGTGGAGACGCCACCCGCGCCGGGGCATGACCGTGTGCTCTACGCCGGACTGCCTGAGTATGAAGAGGTGCAGAAGCGGACCAAAGACGGCATTCCGCTGCACCGCGAGGTGGTGGAGTGGTTCGACTCATGTACCGCGGATCTTGGACTTGAGAAGCTGGCTCGATAGCCAATCAACGAAACGAAGAGGCAACAAATGAAGGTTCTAGTTACTGGCGGGTCGGGTCGAGCGGGCGAGTACATCATGGCCGAGCTTGCCGCTCACGGTCACACATGCATCAACGGCGATGTCGCTCCCCCACCGCAGAGCGCGCACGATTCAGGCGCGCTGTTCCAGAAGGTCGATTTCACCGACTACGGCCAGACCGTTTCGGTGATGCAGGGCGTCGACGCGGTTGTCCACATGGCGGCTATTCCGGCTCCGAACCAGGACGCAGAGCACACGGTCTTCAGGGTCAACATGCTCTCGAACTGGAACGTGCTTGAGGCTGCCGAGCTGTACGGCATCAAGAAGATCGTGATGGCATCTTCGATCAACGCTCTTGGCGCGGGCTGGGGAGCCGATCTGTTCAAGCCCGAGTACTTCCCGGTGGACGAAGCGCACCCGCCGCGGGTGCAGGATGCTTACTCGCAGTCAAAGTGGCTGGGTGAGCAGATGGCGGATGCGTTCGTGCGTCGCAGGCCCGATATCCAGATCGCGTCGATGCGCTTCCACGCCCTGTGGAATCCCGAGACTGCCCGCAACTACATGGAGCACGCTGACAAGACGGAGACTTCCGGCCGAGCAGCGATGGGATTCTGGGCATGGGTCGGCAGGCATGACGCTGGGCGGGCGTGCCGTCTGGCGCTGGAGAAGGAGTTCGGCGGGCACGAGGCGTTCTTCATCAATGCGAAGGACACGGTGCTGGAGATCCCGACCGAAGAGGCGATCAAGCGGGAGTACGGTGACGTGGTCTACCGCCGCGAGCTGCCGGACTTCACAAGCCCGCTGGACATCTCGAAAGGCAAGCGGCTGCTGGACTGGGAGCCTGTCGAGTCGTGGCGTGAGGGAACCGTGCGGGAGCCGGAGGGAGCGTCACACGACCGACCCCAATACCAGGCTCCGTGGACGCGCTGATTCGCTAGGTGGTGGTTAGGCCACCATCAACGACGTATGCCTGTCCGTTCACGTAGGACGCGGCGTCTGAACAGAGCCAGGCCACGAGCTGCGCCACTTCGTCAGGCGTACCATAGCGTCCCATCGGGAGAGCCTGTTCGCGGCGGGATTTCCGGTCTGCGTCGTGAGAGTCGACCGTGTCCATCATGGCCGTCTCGACAGGCCCCGGGCATACGGTGTTGATCCGGATCCCATCGCTGACATAGTCGGCAACAGATCCGCGCATTAGGCCTATCACCGCATGCTTCGCCGCCGCGTATGCCGGGTGGCGTCTCGTTCCAGTCATCCCGGAGACGGAAGCGTCGTTGACGATCACTCCGCCGCCCTGCTCGACCATCACGGCAAGCTCGGCCTTCATACAGTTCCATGTACCGCTGACATTGACGCTCATGGTCCGTTCAAAGATCGCGTCATCGGTCTCGTGCAGCCGTCCAGTGTCGAGGAACGCGCCCGCATTGTTGAACGCACAGTCGAGCCGGCCGAACTCGTTGACCGTTGATCGAACGAGTGATTCCACCTGCGACCTGTCGGTGACGTCACACCGGACGAACTTGCACACGCCTCCGTTCGCCGACGCGAGCCGTGCTGTCTCTTCGCCCTCGGCCTCTCTACGGCCGGCGGCAACCACATTTGCCCCGAGTTCAGCCATGAGCACTGCTGTCGCTCGGCCGATGCCGGATGTGGCACCGGTTATGATTGCGGTCTTGCCTTTTAGCGACTGGGTTTCGGCCATGCCGTGGCTGCTCCATGTTGGCGATGTTGACGCCGCGATTCGGCGCAAGTGTAAACGTAACCTGAACCGTTCATGATCCGATGACGATCGAGCATCGACTGATAACCGACGAAGAGTTCCCAGCGTGGCGCATGCAGGTGAGACGCGGGTTCAACGAGATGGTCCACCCTGACGACATTCCGCGCCTGAAAGACGGCCGTGCCGAGATGGACCGCCTGTTCGGTGCTTTCGATGACGGTGCGGTTGTCGGCACGGGTGGAGCGGACTCTCATGTGATGACGGTCCCGGGCGGAGCCGAGGTTCCAACTGCCGGCATCGCCTACATCGGCACTGCTTCGACTCACCGCAGGCGCGGCGTGCTAACCGGCACTATGCGCAGGTTGTTGGAGCAGGCGCGGGAACGCGAAGAGCCGCTTACGGCGCTCTGGGCTAGCGAGTCGAGCATCTACTCACGCTTCGGTTACGGGCAGGCGACCGTTGCAGAGGAGTGGGAGATCGATCCTTCGAAGTCGGCGTTTGCCCACATGCCAGCGACGCCGGGCAAGCTGCGATTTGTCGATCACGATGAGGCTCTGAAGCTGATGCCGGGCGTGTGGAACGCTGCAAGCAAGCTGCGAGCAGGATCGCTCGACCGGTCTGAACGCAGGTGGCGCTACCACTTCTTCGATCACGAGCGGGTGCGTGGCGGCTGGAGCGGGATGTTCCACGTCGTGTACGAAGATTTGCACGGACCGGAAGGTTATGCCGCATACCGCATGATGCAGGCGACCCCTGATGAAGAGGATGTGCACAAACTGAAGGTGGTGGAGTGCGTCGCCGCAACCGATGCGGCGCACGCGGCGCTGTGGCGGCTGCTTCTCGACGTGGACCTCGTGGTTTCCGTTTCGGCATCGAAGCGGCCGCCCGACGACCCGATCTGGTGGATGCTTGCCGATCCGCGTCAGCTCAGGCGCGAGCCGGTTGACGGCATCTGGGTGCGAGTCATTGATCCAGCGAAAGCGCTGGCTGTGAGGACGTTTTCGCGGGCAGATAGGCTGGTGATCGAGGTGGAGGACAGCTTCCTGCCAGACGCAGGCGGTGTGTTCGAGATCGAAGGTGGCGAAGACGGAGCGACCTGTCGCCGGACAACTGCGGAACCGGACATCTCGATGTCTGCAACCGAACTAGGGGCGACGTACCTTGGCGGAGTTCGGCTCTCAGGATTGGCTCGCGCAGGTCGAGTGATTGAGCACGCGCCAGGCGCAGTAGATCGCTACGACCGGATGTTCCTTACAGAGCGTGCGCCGTGGTGCGCTCACGATTTCTAACCACTCTGCGCCGCTTCAACGTCGGCGGGCACCGGATAGGCTTGCAGGTCGGCCCAGAGAACCTGCCCCCTGGCGCAATAGCCTTGACCAGAGAAGACGACATGCAACTCGAATATCGAAGTCCTACGGAAGAGGAGTGGCCAGCGTTTGGCTCCGCGGTCTCACGCGGGTTCGGCAACCACCCTCCGACAGACGACCACTCCCGGCAGCGCTGGGAGCGTTTCTACCCGTTTGCGCGTCCGATAGGCGCGTGGGATGGCGAGCAGGTCGTTGGCACGTCCGGCTCTTTCGTCAGCGACACAACGGTGCCCGGTGGAACAAGACTGCCTGCCGCGCTGGTGACGATCGTCACGGTTGCGGCGACGCACCGCAGGCGCGGCGTCCTCACGAACATAATGAGGCGAACTCTCGAAGCTGCCCATGAGCGAGGCGAGCCGTTCGCAACTCTATGGGCATCGGAGAGCGTGATCTACGGCCGCTTCGGATACGGGATGGCCGGACAGCACTACGCTTCGAAGATCAGGGCCGAAAAGGCGAACGTGTTGCATGTGCCGGAGGTCAAGGGCATCGTCCGTTTTGCGGACAGGGCGCGCGTTCGCAAGGTGGGTCCGGAGATCTGGAAACGGGTATCGGCGAACCGGCCCGGGATGCCCGACCGTTCGGAACGCGGGTGGGAATCTCACATGCCGGTGCCTGATGAAAAAGATAAGCCAGAGAAGCGCCGTTTCTACGCCGTCTACGAAGAAGACGGACAGGCCCTGGGGTACGTTGAGTACAAGACGACCGACGTCAGCAACGACGGCGAGAGCGACGTGGCGATCTCGGAGCTGCTCGCCGTGACAGATGGGGCGCACGCGGCGTTGTGGCGCTTCATCCTGAACATCGACCTTGTCGCCAACGTCCGGTACGACCTCATGCCCGTTGACGATCCGATCTGGTGGATGCTGGACGACCCGCGACGGTTGAAGCGCACGCCATACGACGCGATCTGGCTCAGGTTGCTTGATGTAGAAAAGTCGCTTTCGGCCCGGACATACTCGGAGGCTACCGACCTTGTGATCTCGGTCGAGGACGACTTCTGCCCGTGGGTTGCTGGCAACTACAGGCTGACGACTGACGCATCGGGAAATGCCGGGTGCGTGCGGACTGAGAACGCTGCCGACATCGTAGTTCCCGCCGCTTCGCTGGCGACGTGCTATTTTGGCAGCGTGAAGTTCGCGGACCTTGCCCGGGCGGGACGCGCCGGTGAGAACACTCCTGGTGCCCTGCTGCAAGCAGACCGTGCCTTCGCAACCGAACGAGAGCCGTGGTGTCCACTCGAATACTGACCTGAACAATGCCAATCTTCACCCCTTCGCATCTCGGAAAGTGGGAGCAGCTGTACAGCGACCTGCTGGATGGCGAGACCTCGCCGCTGACCGAGGAGGGGACGTGGATGCTGGCGGACCGGTCAGGGCTTGTTGCCGTTTTCGACGATGGTGAGCCGGTGTACGTCGGGGCCGCAGAGAAGCTTGGACGTGAGCTGCAGGTTGCGGTGTCAGGCGGAGCGGAGTCGGAGCTGAGGACGCTTGTTGCGATCGTTGAGCTCGGCGCTTCGAAGAAGAGCGCTGCGACGCGGGCGAAGAGTGGGCCTCTTGCGACACGAGTTAACCGGAAGATCGCCAAGATGCGCTTCCGTGTGGTGCCTGCGCAGCCTTCGCAGATGGCGGTTGTTGCCGACGCATTCGCGGTGGTGGCGGACCCTCGCTATAACGGACCGACGGCCAGGGCAAACGCTGCTCTTGATGCGTTGCCGAAGTAGTTTTTGTTTGCCCGGGCAGGGGCGCCGCTTGCCGCGCCCGGTCCGCTGTTCCGGCCGACATCGCCCTCTCCCTTTATCCCTCTCGCGTCGAGGGAGGTTGTCATTCTGAACTTGATTCAGAATCTCTCGGAAACCTCGCAACCACGGTCGTATCCCTCCGCTTCGGTCGGGATGACGAACAGGAAGCCCTCGCCCTAACCCTCTCCCGCATCGGGAGAGGGGATAGAAGCTCGCCCGCGAGCGGCACTGCATCTGCAGAGGTGAGCTGACTCTACTCATCACGAATCAGCAAACAAAACGCCCCGGCGAGTTGCCGGGGCGTCGTTTTTCGATGTGAGTGCCGTTGAGCCAGCGGGCGTCTAGTCGCCTGCGAGAGTCTCGGACTGCTCTTCGGCTTCCTGCTCCTCCTCCTGGTTCTTGTACATACCACCGTTGCGGTAGCGGCGTCGCGCTGCCGGGTGGTGCCTCAGGAACGGCGGTATGGCCATCAGCGATGGGTCCTCGATCGCCTGCTGGGCGATGCGGTCCGCCTCGTTGTCCGACTCTCCCGCAACCTTGAAGCCGGTTGCAATCACTGTCATGCGGATCTCGTTCTCCATCGACGCATCCGTCACCGTGCCGAAGATGATGTTGGCGTCGGGGTGGACCCTGCTTGAAATCACCTCTGAGGCCTGGTGGACCTCGTCGAGTGTCAGGTCGGAACCGCCGGTGATGTTGAACAGAACACCTGTTGCTCCGTCAATGTCGACCTCGAGCAGTGGGCTGTTGATCGCCTCTTCGGCGGCTTCGGCGGCCCGGTCTTCACCGGTTCCTCTGCCGATGGCCATCCATGCCGGTCCTGCGTTCTGCATAACCGCTCGGACGTCTGCGAAGTCAAGGTTGATCTCACCGGGGACGAGGATCAGCTCTGCGATCGACTGCACACCCTGCCGCAGAACGTTGTCCGCCATCTTGAACGCGTTGTCCATCGTCAGGTTTTCGTCGCTCATCGCCAGCAGCCGGTCGTTCGGGATGACGATCAGCGTGTCTACGCGATCACGCAACTCCTCGATACCCTCAAGTGCCTTGCGCTTGCGGTGTGAGCCTTCGAATGCGAACGGCTTGGTCACGACGCCGATGGTCAGCGCGCCGATCTCCTGGGCGACCTCTGCGACGACGGGCGCTCCACCTGTGCCAGTGCCACCGCCCATGCCTGCAGCAACGAACACGAGGTCGGCGCCATCAAGCTCCTGCTTGATCGCTTCCTTGTCCTCTTCGTGGCATGCCCTTCCCTTGGAGGGGTCACCACCAACGCCAAGACCACGGGCGGTGTTATCGCCAACGCGGAGCTTTGTGGGCACCGTCGAAAGCTCAATCGCCTGCTTGTCGGTGTTGACGATCATGTACTCGGCCCCGGGAATCGGGTCCCTGTACATGCGGCTGACGGCGTTCTGGCCGCCTCCGCCTACACCGACCACCTTAATGCTGGCGGTCCCGACGCGGTCGGGTGATGGGGTGTCAAAATGCTCGGGCATATTCAGTCTCCCGGGAGATGCAAATCACACCGGAGAGCGACGGCTTACCGTAAAGCGGCCGATCCGGGTGCGCTAAGAGTGGCAGGTGAGCAAAGTCTAGGACGTGCGGCCTCCAAAGCTCTCCAACAATCAGGTTCGCGTTTGAGCAACTTTGCGCGATCCGTCTTAGTGGAAGTGTGCAGGCCGTCGCCGCGATCACTGGACTGTGATGACTGCCAACAGTCGTGAGTGCTGGCACGTCGCGCTGCATAAGAAGCTTCGCCCTGATGTATTTGATGCGCGCTCTGCCCCGGCATACACTGTGCCCGGCCCGGCGACCGCAGACGCCGCCCGGGCGCGCCGCTTACGGGGCAAGTTTTCCGGCGCACGAAATCACCTGATCTTTGCTTAACTGACCGGTCACCTGAACAGGAGAGTCACTACTTATGAACGGCTACGACGCTATCGCCCAGATGCTCAAGCAAGAAGGCTTCGAATGGCTCGCCTGCTTCCCGGCCAACCCGCTGATCGAGGCTGTCGCCAAGGTCGGCATCCGGCCGATCGTTTTCCGGCAGGAGCGCGGCGGGATCATGGCGGCCGACGGCTACAGCAGGCTGATGGCGGCGCAGGGCAAGTACGGTGTGTTCGCCTGCCAGGGCGGCCCGGGCGTCGAGAACGCGTTCGGTGGTTTCGCGCAGACTTGGGCTGACGCGGTCCCGGTGCTGTTCATCCCAGACGGCCCCGGCACAGACAAGGCGGACATCAAGCCGTACTTCGATGGCCCGGCTAACTACCAGCACATCACGAAATGGGCCGTCTCTATCAATAGCTCGGAGCGGATTCCGGCCTTGATGCGCCGGGCGATGTCTGCTCTGAAAAACGGCCGCCCCGGGCCCGTGATGCTGGAGATGCACCGTGATGCGATGCAGGCAGAGGTGACGAACCTGGACGGGTTCCAGCCTGCTGAGTACTACCGCACGGTGCCGCCTGCGAGCGAGATCGAGCGCGCTGCGAAGAAGCTGGTTGAGGCGAACAAGCCTGTGATCTGGGCCGGACAGGGTGTCCTGTACTCAGGTGCCACGGCCGAGCTGAAGGAGCTTGCCGAGCTGGCGCAGATCCCGGTGATCACGACGATGCCGGGCAAGTCTGCGATCGATGAGCGCCACCCGCTTGCACTTGGTGCAGCTAACCGCACCGCACCGAAGCCGGTGTGGACCTGGCTCAAGGAATCGGATGTTCTGTTCGCGGTCGGCGCAAGCCTGACGAAGACGAACTACGGCATCGACATCCCGGCAGGCAAGTCGATCATCCACAGCAGCAACAATGTCGAGGACATCGCCAAGGAGTACACGACCGAGATCGGACTTGCGGGCGACGCAAGAGAGACGCTGAAGCTGCTGATCGAAGCGGTCCGCGATCTTGTTGGCGACTCTCGCTCAAGCGACACGTCGGTGCAGGAAGCGGTCGCTCAGGTGCGAAAGGAGTGGCAGGAGGAATGGCAGCCGCTGCTCAACTCCAACATGAACCCGATCAACCCGTACCGGCTTGTTAACGAGATCAACAAGGCGGTTGACCACGAGAACACGATCATGACGCACGACGCGGGCCACCCTCGCGACCAGATCATGCCGTTCTACACCGCCACTGTTCCGCACAGCTACATAGGCTGGGGTAAGACGACGCACCTCGGCTACGGAATCGGCCTGATGATTGGCGCCAAGATGGCGCAGCCTGACAAGTTCTGTGTGAACTTCATGGGCGACGCCGCGTTTGGCATGGCTGGGCTGGACATCGAGACCTCGGTCCGCTCAGGCAACCCGATCACAACGATTGTGCTGGACAACGGCACGATGGGTGGCTACAACCGCTCGCTGCCAACAGCCATGGAGCAGTTCGGTGCTGGCAACATGACAGGTGACTACGCGAAGATCGCAGAGGGCCTCGGCGCCACCGGCATCACGGTGGACAAGCCAGAGGGAATCGGACCGGCGATTGAGCAGGCACGCAACTTGAACTCCGAGGGCAAGAGCGCGCTGATCGACGTCAAGACACAGCAGGAACTGAAGTTCAGCGTCTACGCTGACTAGTTGCCAGGTTAAGTAGATACGAAAGAGGCCAGCCGTAATTCGGCTGGCCTCTTTGATTTCTCGTCGTTCGGATCAATCCTCTTTTGGCGGCGGCACCACCATCACCGGCAGGCCGGATGACCGGATCACCTTGTCTGCAACGCTGCCGAGGACCCAGCGCTTGATGCCGGACTCGCCGCGTGTGCTCATGATGATCAGCGGCCGAGACAGCGACTTCGCCTCGTCCAGCAATCGCCCGGCTGGCGAGCCGGTCGTTACGACCGACTTGGCAGTCAGTCCCATCGCCTCGGCCTTTTCCTCGAACTGCTTCAAGTAGGCCTCAGCCTCAAGCCGCTGCTGCGAGACGGCGTAGCCGGTGTCGAAGTACGAAGCATCGATGGCCGTCACACCGTAGTACGGGTACTGCACCACCCTGAAGAACACCACTTCAGACCCGACCGCGTTCGCGACCTCCAATGCAAGGTCAACGACACCAGCCGACCGGTCTGAACCGTCGAGCGGTACGACGATCGTCTCCGGCTGTCCCATGGCCCCACCGAACGTGGAAAGACTCTCGGGATGGACCGCCATGACGGGCCTTCCGGCAGACCGCAGGACCCTGTCCGTCACACTGCCAAGAATTCCTCGGGCCAGTCCCGACCCACGGTGAGTAGCCATGGCGATCAGGTCGGCGTCGATCTTGTCTGCGTAGTTGACGATCTCCTCTGCAGGGTCACCCATGACCGCCTCGCCGGAGCAGTTCACTCCGGCCGCGTTCATCTGGTCAGCCTCTCGCTCAACATAGGCCTTCGCCTGTTCCATTACGGAATCGAGAATCTGCGTCCCGAATCCGGGGGCGTGTTGCACTCCACCGCCATGACCCGGAGTTACCGTCGCTCCACCAGTCATTCCGGTGGCGCCAGCAAGCGCGCCAGTCGTTTCAATACCGGGCCTGTCGTACTGTCCCGGCCTGCCTGGAATCGGGTGGCCGTGCTCCGCCGTAGATCGCGGCAATTCAATCTTGTCAGGGTCAACGATCGTCACGAGGACCACTTCTGCCTTGAGCGGTTGCGCAAGCCCCGCAACCCAGCCGCCGATCTTCTCAGCATTCTCAGAACCGTCCAGCGGTACCAGAATTTTGTCGATGCTCACTTGATCACCTCTTGTTTGACTCGCCTCGAATGTGGACGTCCGCGCCGACGACTCGATCCCGAAACGGTGCCGTCATTCTAGTTGACGCATGAGAACGCGAACGTGAGGGTGAAACCGCGCCGCATGATAGAGCCATGAAGTTGGATCGCGGTGAGTCGCGCGGCTCTGTTGAACGGCGTTAGACTGCACAGACCTTCTGCGTCCATGGGCAGTTCGGGTTCATCCAAGCAATCAAACCACCGCGCGGAGCACAGCAGTTGACTGATATATCAAGGTTCCGAATTTCGCCCCAACAGGCCCGCTGGTCTATGAACTCCGACGATCTGCCGTTCACCTGCACGGACCAGATCAAGCCTCCCGAGATGTTCATTGGACAGGAACGAGCTGTGAGCGCCATCGAGTTCGGCCTAGGCATGGACGCGCCCGGCTACAACATATTCGTCAGCGGAATGTCAGGCACAGGCAAGAGCACGGTGATCCGCAGCCACCTGGAAGCGGCGGTTGAGCGACGTGCGGCCGAGGACGGCACACAGGAGTTTCACGACTGGGTTTACCTGCACAACTTCGAAAGACCGGATCAGCCGTCTGCCGCTCAACTACCGCAGGGCATGGGCACCGATCTTGCCGCTGCCGTCGAGAGGCTGCTTCAGGTTGTTGTGAACGACCTGCCGGCGGCACTTGGAGACGATCAGTACACAGAGCGTGTTCGGCAGTTGAACGAGCAGACAGCGAACTACCGTCGTGAGGTGATATCGGAGGTCGAGCGAACGGCTGAGCAGCAGGGCTTCACAGTGCAGGCCGGGCCTGCCGGGATAGCCGTTGTTCCGAAGGTCGAAGGCCAGCCGATGACACAGGAGCAGTACCTCGCCCTTTCGGACGAGCAGCGTCAGCAGCTTGAGGCGGTCCGGACCGAGATCACCCGCGAGGTTGAGCGGGCGATGGACGACATTCGCAAGCGCGACCGCGAGGCGATGGAGCAGCTGACTGAGGTCCAGCGGACCGCGACGGAGTCAGTGATCGGCCCCGCTTTCGAGGAAGCCATCGAGCGGTTCAGGTCGGTCGGCGCCGAAGAGGTGGCAGAGTTCCTCGTCGGCCTCAGGACCTATTCTCACGAGTACGCGGTCAACATCATCAGCGGCAAGGTGGGTGAAGACGGCGCGCCGGTCCCTCCTGCGCAGGTTGTAGACCCGCGGCTGCCGTTCCGCGTGAACGTGTTCGTCGACAACACGGGCCGCACAAGTCCTCCGATCATGATGGAGGACAACCCGACCTACAGCCACCTGTTCGGTCACATCGACCGCCGTCCCACGATGGGCACCTACACCACCGATCACACGATGCTGCGCCCCGGCACGCTGGCCCAGGCGAACGGCGGCTACCTGGTGATCGATGCCCGGCTGGCGTTGAGTCACGCGGCGGTCTGGCCCGCGCTCAAGCGGGTCCTCAAGGGGGGTGAGGTAAGACCGGAGGACCCGGAAGACCTGATGCCCGGGTTCTTGCCGCCACAGCCTCTCCGCCCCGAGCCCATCCCGATTCAGCTGAAGGTGGTGCTGACCGGCGAGCCAGACATCTATCAGCTGCTGGCTGCATATGACCCCGATTTCTGGGAGATCGTGAAGGTGCGGGCGGACCTCAACCATGATGTGGCGCTAAGCACAGACATCCTGACTGCGTATTCGCAGTTCGTTTGCGGGCTCTGCAATGAAAACAAGCTGAAGCACTTTTCCGCTGACGGCGTGCTCGCGGTCATCGAGCATTCGATGCGCATCGTCGATCACCAGGCGAAGTTGAGCGCGCGGTTCGGGCTGCTCGTGGACCTTGTGCACGAATCGGCCTACATGGCCAAGCGTGAAGACAGCGAGCACACCGAGCGACGCCACGTGCAACAGGCGCTCGAAGCCCGCAGGTCAAGGTCGGGACAGATATCCGACATCATGCAGCAGCTGATGCTCGAGGGCACGCTGAAAGTCGATCTCGAAGGCAACGAGGTCGGACAGGTGAATGGACTTGCTGTCTACAGCGCCGGAGATGTGGCGTTTGGGAAGCCTTCGAGGATCACGACACAGGTCTTCATGGGCGCCGATGGCTTCATCAACATCGAGCGTGAGGTGGCCCTAAGCGGCAAGTCTCATGACAAAGGTGTGCTCATCATGGCCGGCTTCCTCGGAGACCGGTTTGCGCAGAAGTTCCCGCTGGCGGTGAACGTCTCGATCGCGTTTGAGCAGTCCTACGGCCCGGTTGACGGTGACAGCGCTTCGTCCACAGAGCTCTACTCGATTCTGTCCGCACTCTCAGGCGTGCCGATCAGGCAGGACATAGCTGTGACAGGATCCGTGAACCAGAAGGGCCAGATCCAGTCGATCGGTGGTGTGAACGAGAAGATCGAAGGCTTCTACGACCTCTGCAAGCAGGCAGGCAAGCTTGGCGCCGCAGGTGTGCTGATCCCTAAGACGAACGAGCGGAACCTGATGTTGCGGCAGGATGTGGTCGAGGCGATTCGCGCAGGTGAGTTCAACATCTACTCGGCCGACACTGTTGAAGACGGCGTTGAGGTCCTAACCGGCGTGGAGGCGGGTTCGCCCGATTCCCGGGGCAACTACCCGCCTGATTCGGTGAACGGCAAAGTGGCGAAGCGGCTGCAAGAGTTCGCCGAGTGCTACCGAGAGTTCTCGCACATGTCGAAGTGAGCCTCTCGAATGTCGTTCACGGTTGATATCGCAGGACAGACCGATGCCGCGGCGATGGCTGAACTGCACTTCATCAGCCACACAGTCTCGTTCGCAGAGTTCGCTTCCCTGGAATGGGTGGCGAGCCGGAAAAGATCCGACTACCTGGAGCAGTGGCAGTCGTTCTTTGCCGCGGCGGCGAACGATAAGAGGTCCCGTGCCTGGAAGGTGCAGGTGGACGACGGCTCGGTCGTAGGCATTGTGAAAGTCGGTCCCATGACCGATTCGGAAGCGCAGCTTTCAAGCATGCATGTGCACCCGGACTACCAGCGCCAGGGCATTGGCTCGGCCCTGATGTCCGCCGCATCAGAGTTCATGGCAGACACAGGCTTCAGCACCGCGATACTCGGCGTCATCCAGGCCAACGCACCGGCACGCGCCATATACGAAAGACACGGCTGGACAGTGAGAGAGCTGCGGCCGGACGGCATCGAAGGTGTGCCAATAGCCGTCTACGAAATCAACCTGAAAAGCGTGGGCCGCGGGTGATTAGTCACCACGCGGCCACGCTGAAGAAGGCCACCCGGACCCAATTGGCGCGGAGATCCGGGTAGCGGGAACTCCAGTCTCGAATCAGTTGACGTTAACCGTCACTTTCTTCGCAGCTTTTGCCGGCTTCTTCGGCATCGTCACCGTCAACACGCCTTCCTTGTAGGTAGACTCCGCCGCTTCACCGTCGACGCCTTCCGGCAGCCGGACCGTTCTGTAGAAGGAACCTTCGCTTCGCTCTTTGAGCAGGTATCCCTTCTTCTTCTCCTCTTTCTCCGTCCTGGTCTCACCCTTGATGGTCAGAACGTCGTCCTCGATCTGGACATCAATCTCCTCGGCCTTCATGCCGGGCACCGACGCCTCGACGATCAGGTTGCCGTCCTGCTCCCGGATGTCCAACGGAACCGTCCACTCTTCTGCGCCTTCTCCGAAGAAAGGCGGGAACCTGTTCCAAAGCCTGGCAACTCGATTCTCAAGCTTTTTCCAGTCTGCGAAGGGTTCCCAACGTTGCATCGTCAATGTGGGCCTCCTTTCACGATTCGATATCGGTGGCGTTCGACAGAAGCCGTGCGCCGCCTGTGGCAGGTCACACCACCTACAGCTACATGATGATCCCGGCCGCGTAGGGGCCGCATGAAAAGCGGCGCTTCCGCATGAAGAGTGCATGAGAGGGAGGGCCGCAATTCGACTGCCCGTCACAGTTGAATCTGCCGGTAAGATAGTGCGCCGTTAGTAAGCAGCAATTTCAATCAACCGGAACAGACACGCACATGAAGACAACCGGATTTCGCACATTCGCCCTTGGCACTCCGTGGCGCAACCTCAGCTACATCGTCATCGAAACGGACGAAGGGATCACCGGAATCGGTGAGGCCAGGGTCCTGGGCAAGACGCATACCGTCGCTGAGTACCTGAAGGACGTTGAGCGGCACTTCATCGGCCACGACCCGTTCGACATCGAGGCGCTGTACCGCCGCTTCACCCTGCTGGACTTCGGTAAGCCGGGTGAGGTTGTCTACACCGGACTGGCTATGGTCGAGCTGGCGTTCTGGGACATCATCGGCAAGGCGACGAAGCAGCCTGTGTACAAGCTGCTTGGCGGGCAGGTTAAGGACCGCGTGCAGGCGTACGCGAACGGCTGGTACACGGTCGAGCGAGAGCCGGAGCAGTTTGCGGCGGCAGCGCAGCGTGTGATGGACCGCGGATACCGGGCGATGAAGTTCGACCCGTTCGGCAACGGCGACTTCGAGCTGGAGCGAGACGAGTTCTACCGATCGCTGGACCTGATCGAGGCGGTCTCGGCGGTTGCAGGGACGCGTGCCCAAATGATGATCGAGATGCATGGCCGATTTGCGCCACACCAGGCGCGAGAGATAGCGCGACACATCGAGCGGTACAACATCGGCTGGATCGAGGAGCCGGTGCGTCCGGGCGATACACCTGCACTAGGCCGGCTGCGGAACCACACATCGCTGCCAATAGCAACGGGCGAACGACTCTACGGAGCTCCGGAGTTCCGTGAGATCTGGGCAAGCAACACTGTCGACATCATCCAGACGGACATCACGCAGTCGGGCGGGATTCTCGAGACGAAGAAGATCGCTTCGACCGCTGAGTCGTACTCAATCATGGTTGCGCCGCACAACGTGGGCGGAATCGTCTCGACTATGGCAGCGCTTCACCTGTGCCTGACTCTGCGGAACGGCAAGATCCTGGAGCACTTCAACGACTTCGCCGACCCTCAGGTGAAGAACGCCGGAACGGGTTATCCGGAGGTGGTCGATGGCTACTTCCCGGTACCGGACAAGCCGGGCTGGGGCATTGAGCTGGACGAGGATTTCATCCGGTCACAGCCGCCCGAGATGACACCTGCCGGCGTGGTTGCGGACCCGGGCCTGAACATGTTCGTAAATGCGAACTGGGCGAAGCGAGGGCAGGAGGCTTAGATCAGCCCCGCCTCTTGCATCGCCAACTTCAGGCTGTTGATCTCGGCTTCGGTCAGCGCCGTTGACGGCCTGCGCGGCTGTGTGCCTTCGTAGTCCATCAGGTTGAGCGCGGCTTTGATGCCTGCCGCTCCCCTGCTGAGCACTTGCCAATCGGCGTTGTTCAGGCGCTGCTGCATTTCCTGAGCCTTGCCCAGCTCGCCGTTCATCACCAGGGTCAGCATCTCGATGGTTTCGGCAGGCGCGATGTTGCCGAACATCAGGCAGGCGCCATTAGCTCCGATCGCTCCACCGGGGAGCAACAGGACGCCATTGCCGATCCAGAATTTTTTCTCATGCGGCACGTGCATCCGGGTCATCGACTCGAACCTGATGTTGCCTCCGGCGATGTAGCCGTAGACGTTGTCCATCTCGCACACTGCACCGATCATCCCTGGGGTTCCCGCGGCCAGGGGAAGGCTCTGGCCGAACATGCCGGGAGCCGGCTGGTTGATGAGCAGAGCTGGAACTGGAAGCCGCGGGACCACTTCGTCGAAGTAGGCACGGGGGTCGTCGGTGAGCCGTGGAATACGGACCCGCACAAGCTCTGATCCGGCGCGCGCCAGCGAATCAGCAATACGCAATGTCTCGGTCACTGAGGGGCTGTCGATACCTCCGACGATGAACTTCTGCCCGCCTCGGGCACGGTCCACGGTACGGATGATCTCCAGCCGTTCATCTTCGCTGAGAAACGCCTCTTCACCGTTCTCCGAATTGAGCATGAACCCGGAAAGCGGAGTCTTCAGCCACCGCTCAACATTTCGCTCTATCGCTCCGTAGTTAACCTGGTCATCTGAGGTAAACGGTGTCGGGCTTGGTGCGATGACGACCGGGTCATCGGAAGGGATGGGCAAGTTATCGCTCCGTTACTTTCTCTCGTCCTGTGTCTCCGGACCGGAGATCACGCGTCTTCCGAGGCAGTCTTCCCGAAAAGACGGTTCTGGTCTGTCGATTCGGAGATGCCAGGTTGCGCTAACCCGCAACCATCGTTCGGTGAACCCCGCGGTGCGCTGGATGCTCCCACCGATGCCGGTTAGTCACCTTACTGTGACATTTCGGAATGGTGACTACCGGGTAACCGGACGGTCTCATTAGCCCGGAACTAAATGGGCGGGGTCTGACTGGCCGATCTAGCACGGCCCGGCCGCGAGGAAGCATAGCAGGGGAAATCATGAATCTGAGTATTCGAGCGCAACTGATTGGTGGCTTCAGCCTCGCCATCGCGCTCCTAATTGCAGTTTTTGGAGTTTCATTCTGGGGGATGAACTCCATAGCTAGCGCAACCGACGAGATTGTCCACGAGGATCTTCCAGCGGACACGGCTGTGCGTGAACTCGAAGTGCTCGTGCTCGAGCAGACGGTTACGTACGCTGACTACGCGATCACGCTGGACCAGGCTGACATCGGCAAGATTGCGCACGAGATCGAAGAGATCGAAGGCAGGATCGCGGCTTTGAGTGATCTCTTTGGTAACGATCCTCAGGCCGACGCACTGATCGCTGTTTTCGATGAAGAGTACGGAAAGTTCGTTCATGAGGGTGAGCTCTTCATGGCGGCAGTTGATGCAGCAGCAGCCGGTTCCGCCGCGGTAGGGGATGACCACGGCACACCGGCGCTGCACAGCGCGCCTTCAGAGCCGGCTCATGGCGAAGAGGCAGGCCACGGCGAGGACGCCGGGCACGGAGACGAGGATGGTCACGGCGGCGCTGGCAGCGACTCCCAGGTGGTCGAGCTGCTGCACGCCCTCGAAGCTGAAGAGGCCATCATGGTCGAGGAGCTGAACGAACTGGCCCACTTCGCCGAAGCGAAGATGGAGCACGCAGCAGAGGCTGCCGCATCGGCACAGAGCCAGGCAACTCTGTTTGCCAGCGTAATCGGCGTGATCGCGGCAGTCGCTCTGGCGGTTCTGGCCTACTACCTGATCCGGAAAATCTCCGGTGGCGTTAACCAGATCTCTGCGGCTCTAAACCGGGTTTCACAGGGTGATGTCACGGCTCATGTCCAGATCGACTCGCAGGACGAGATTGGCGACATGTCCAGGGCGTACGGTGAGACGCAGGTCTACCTGACAGAGCTGTCGCAGGCTCTGACAAGGGTCGGCAACGGTGATCTCACGGTTGAGGTGACGCCGAAGTCCGAGAACGACGTGATGAGCAACGCGGTGGTCAAGATGGTCGCAGACATGCGTCGTCTGATCGTCCAAGTGGCCAACACGGCAAAGGACATGACGGGCGCGAGCGCCCAGCTTGCAGACGCATCGTCACAGGCTGGCGATGCTACGCAGGGCCTGGCCGACGCTTCACAGCAGGTTGCCAGCGGCGCACAGGAGCAGGCGACTAACATCCAGAAGTCGTCACAGCTTGTCGATGAACTGATTCAGAGCGTCGGCATGATTAGCGAAGGCTCTGAAAAGCAGACATCAGAGGTTGACCGTGCCCAGGGTGTGGTCAGCCAGGTCGCCAACGCTTCCAAACAGGTCGCTGAGAACGCGCAGGGTGCGACCGAGGGCGCCCAGTCTGCGAATAAGGCGGCGGAAAACGGCGTCGAGGTTGTGCAGCAGACGATCCAGGGTATGAACTCGATCAACGACGCTGTGCAGAACGTAGCAACCGAGGTCGCAAACCTGGGTGAGAGGTCGCAGGAGATCGGCAAGATCGTCTCCGTGATCGATGACATCGCTGCCCAGACCAACCTGCTGGCACTGAACGCAGCCATCGAGGCAGCAAGAGCCGGTGAGCAGGGTCGTGGGTTCGCAGTTGTTGCGGATGAGGTCCGACAGCTTGCTGAGCGTGTTTCGCAGGCGACAAGTGAGATCGCAAACCTGATCGAGAGTGTTCAGGAGAGCGTTTCGACATCGGTGCAGGCTACCGAGACCGGAACGAAGCAGGTTGAGGAAGGCACCACTCTCGCCAGCGGTGCTGGTGAGGCGCTGGACGAGATCATCAAGGCCGTGGGGTCCGTTACCCGACAGGTCGAAGACATCTCGGCCCTGGCAGAAGAGGTCTCGGCATCCTCGAACGAGATGGTCGAGGCGATTGATTCGATCAGCTCGGTAGCAACGGATAACTCAACTGTTGCCGCCAAGATGAACGAGTCGAGTAGCGAGGTAAAGGGCTCGATGGAAGCGGTCTCAGCCGTGACAGAGGAGACCTCGGCCGCTGCGGAAGAGACGTCCGCGAGCACGGAAGAGATGAGCGCACAGGTGGAGGAGGTTGTGGCTTCCGCACAGACACTCGCCGAGATGGCAGAGTCGCTCGAGCGCTCAGTTGAAGTGTTCAAGATCACGGGCAACCAGCCGAGCAAGCCTGTCGAGCAGGCTCCGTCCACCGAGATTTCCTCCGAGCCGGAAGCGGTTGAAGAGGACCTCGAGGAAGAGGCGGCCTAGCGTCTCGACTTAAGCGATTTAGAACAGGCCCGCATGCTTACGCATGCGGGCCTGTTCGCGCCTGCGAAAAGTGTTTTCCGCGGAGCTCTGTGGCGTTCCTATCAGGCGGTGCAGCCCGACCTTGATACGTGTCAAAAACCCCCATACATACTGTTGTCATTACAGTATGCACGTTCTCGGCGCCACCATAATTTCAATTGCTGAAGCCAAATATCTGCTGCAGTCAAATGTCCGTACGGACTTCAGTGGACAGATGATTCTTGGCATCAAGTGGGAAGTGGGTGCGACGGCTATAACGCCGCTGCATAGTGGGGAAGGGTTATGAATCTGACTATCCGCGCGCAACTTATTGGTGGATTTGCTCTCGCCATTGCGCTCTTAATTGCCGTCTTCGGGGTTTCATTCTGGGGAATGAACTCCATGGCAAGTGCCACAGACGAGATCGTCCACGAGGATGTCCCGGCCGACATCGCCGTCAGGCAGCTGGAAGCCCTCGTACTTGAGCAGACGATCACCTACGCTGACTACGCGATCACTCTCGATCCGAACGACCTGACGAAGGTTGCGCACGAAATCGAAGAGGTTGAAGCAGCCGTCGTCTCGCTCCATGAATTGTTCGGCCACGATCCAGAGGCCGACAGATTGATCGACGTCTTTGAGGCGGAGTACGCCATCTTCATCCACGAAGGTGCGCGATTCATCGAGGCCGTGCAGTCGGCCGCGGGCGGCGCCGATTCAGCTCCAGCGTTGCATGGGGCTCCGGAAGAGCCGCACAGTGCAAAAGCCGAGAACCACGACGGCGGACACGGATCTGCTCCAGGTGATGACCACGGTTCCGGCGACAGCCACGGCACCACGACGAACTCAGAGATCGTAGACCTTCTCCACGTACTTGAAGCCGAAGAGGAGAAGATGATTGCCGAGCTTGAGGAGCTGGCACACTTCGCCGAAGCGAAGGTTGAGCACGCCGCAGAAGCTGCGTCCAAGGCAGAGAGCCAGGCGATCCTGTTCTCCAGCATCATCGGGGTGATCGCTGCTGTTGCCCTGGCATTCCTCGCGTACACGCTGACCAGGAAGATCACGAACGGACTCGCTCAGGTCGAGGCGGTTGCCACTGACATGAGCGAGCACACGCTGCCGACTCTCGTCCGGAACATGGAGTTGGCAGCTTCCGGCGACTTGACCACGACCTTCGATACCGATCTGGCCGACATCGACGAAGGCCAGGACGATGAGATCGGCAAGATCAAGCGGGCCTTCAACCGCATCCAGGGCGCTGTCCGAAACACGGGCGATTCCTACAACATGATGATGCGTGAAGTCTCCGGTCTAGTCGGCAAGGTCCGTGAGATGTCGATCGATATGACGGGCGCAAGTGGCCAACTCGCGGACGCATCGTCACAGGCTGGCGATGCTACGCAGGGCCTGGCCGACGCTTCGCAGCAGGTTGCCAGCGGCGCACAGGAGCAGGCGACTAACATCCAGAAGTCGTCACAGCTTGTCGATGAACTGATCACGAGCGTTGGTCAGGTTGCCGAGGGGTCCGAGAAGCAGACGACCGAGGTGAACCGTGCCCAGGGTGTCGTCAGCCAGGTTGCCAACGCTTCCAAGCAGGTTGCCGAGAACGCGCAGGGTGCGACCGAAGGCGCCCAGTCCGCCAACAAGGCGGCTGAGAACGGTGTTGAGGTCGTCCAGCAGACGATCCAGGGCATGAACTCGATCAACGATGCGGTTCAGAACGTCGCTACAGAGGTCGCTAACCTGGGTGAGAGGTCACAGGAGATCGGCAAGATCGTCTCCGTGATTGATGACATCGCTGCCCAGACCAACCTGCTGGCGCTGAATGCCGCCATTGAGGCAGCACGTGCAGGTGAGCAAGGTCGTGGATTCGCGGTCGTTGCTGACGAAGTCCGACAGCTTGCGGAGCGTGTTTCGCAGGCGACGAGTGAGATCGCAGGTTTGATCGAGAGCGTTCAGGAAAGTGTTTCAACATCGGTGCAGGCGACCGAGACCGGCACGAAGCAGGTCGAGGAAGGCACCACTCTTGCCAGCGGTGCCGGTGAAGCGCTGGATGAGATCATCAAGGCCGTGGGTTCGGTTACCCAGCAGGTTGAGGAGATCTCGGGTCTTGCCGAAGAGGTGTCCGCTTCTTCGAACGAGATGGTGGACGCTATCGACGGCATTAGCTCTGTGGCGACCGAGAACTCTGCAGTCGCCGCGAAGATGAACGATGCAAGCAGCGAGGTTAAGGGCTCGATGGAAGCGGTTTCGGCCGTGACCGAAGAGACCTCAGCTGCCGCTGAAGAGACGTCCGCGAGCACGGAAGAGATGAGCGCACAGGTGGAGGAGGTTGTGGCTTCCGCACAGACACTCGCCGAGATGGCAGAGTCGCTCGAGCGCTCAGTTGAAGTGTTCAAGATTTCGAGCGATCAGCAGACCAGGTCTGCCGATCGGGCCCCGACGGCCGAAGTCGCCGAACCCGCAGGGGTCGAGGATGAAGATGCTGAGGAGTCCCAGGAAGCTGCTGCCTGAGGCACTCAGTTCGACATCAAGAAACGGCCGTGCACATCTGTGCACGGCCGTTTCTGTTGCTGGACACATAGGGAATGCAGAGCGGCTGGGAATCTTTTATTTTGAATACTTCACAAATCATGCCATAGTGATTCGCAATCAAGTGTGAATTAATTCACTTACTATTACCCATTTCTATCATGCATGTATTGCTTCCTTTGATTGTTCATTCTTTTTCTTAATTTTACGTTCAAGTCTGTAGATTCGAAACTCAGAAAAGTTCAAGCATCAATAACTGCCACGCATGAAGACGCATCCATACTTCATTCTTATCGATGATCATACAAAGGATTTCTCATTGATCTCTTTGAATCAATCTTTCGACGAAATGGAAAGGCCGCCGGGGTTTTCGTCCGGCGGCCTTACGCTTGAGCAAGACGGACTGTAAGCCGGGTTCTGTGGACCGGCTTTCGCCGGTCTGACGGCCATCCATCTGGGCGCGCCGTCGCCAGCGCGCTCTAGCAGCCAACCCGGGAGCGAGCCAGGCCGCTCATAGCTCCCCTATTTGGCCTTGCACCCAACGGGGTTTACCGTGCCCCGGACTGTCACCAGCCGGGCGGTGCGCTCTTACCGCACCGGTTCGCCCTTACCTCGACGAGTCGAGGCGGTGTGTTTTCTGTTGCACTTTCCGTCAGGTTGCCCTGCCCTGCCGTTAGCAGGCGTTGTGGCCCGGTGGTGCCCGGACTTTCCTCTCCCAAGTAGCCGCGGAAGCGGCGACCGGAAGCGGCCGTCCATCCATCTCGCCTAGTTCTAAGAGTACAACTCGTTTGTAAAATCGGGATTACGGGCCGGTTAACCGGGGGTGCGCTATGGATCAGCGCCGCTGCCGCTAGCCAAGTTTCGGCAGTACTTCTACGGAGTCTTTTCCAACGCTGATCCGCTCGATGACCGCCAGCAATGCCGGCCTTGCGGTTGCGATGTCGTCAGAGAGCGCCATGTTCCGCACGGATGAGTTGTCGTACGACACTTCGGACGGCTCCTGTGCGAGTCGGCGAGCGATAGCCAGTTCTTCCAATGGCTGGCTGAGGTCTCGGATGTTCCCATACCCGCTGGCAACGGCTCGAACGGCACGACTGAAGTCACGCTCGGCAATCTTCACCTGCTCGGCTGACCCGTGCGCCGATTCATCCTCGACGAGTGTCGCTCCCTGGAAGTAGCTGTCAGGCCAGTTGGAGACCTGTTCTCGGACCTCTGCCTCGAGCTTGTCGGCAGCCCAAGACAGCTTGATTGGATCGTCGGATCCGTTCTGCGAAGGCTCTCGGTGAGGACATTCGTAGTAGCGGTAGGTCTTCTCCATTGGTGTGCCGTCCTGCCGCTTCCACGCCCTTCTCCTGGTCAGGCCAAAGAGGCCGCGTCCAGACACTTTGCTGCGGAGCAGGCCGGACAGCAGGAACGGCTCTGCCTGCCGCCGTCTACGTGATGGCCTGCGCATCTCTGTCACGGCCTGGGCACGGTTGAAGAGCTCGCGATCGACGATCGGTGGATGACTGCCGACGATGCGGACTCCGTAGCGTGAATATGTGCCCAAGTAGACCCGGTTTCGCAGGATCCCGGCGACCGCGACCTGTGTCCATGGGTGTCCCTGCCGGGTCAGAGTCCCTTCTTCGTTTAGTCTCTGTGCGACGAGCCGGAGTCCTATTCCGCCGAGCGGTGGACCGTCAGGAGCCGACCAGGGGCCGGCGTACCACTCGAATATCTTGCGGACGACTTCGGCTTCCTCCGGCTGCTCCTGCAACTGGCCGTTGATGCTGGTCTTGTAGCCGTACGGGGTCCTTCCGAGCACCTGGCCGCGGGACGCCTTGGCCATGATGGCCTCCCGCACCCGTCGTTGCCTGACGGCAGATCGACCCTTGAGAGTCAGCAGTTCCTCTGCGCTCTGCAGCGGGTCCGGCCGCTCTACGTCTGTGCACCTGACCTCTCCGCCGAGCTCAGTGATCTCGATCATCCTGCCTGTGAAGCTCTCGAGGTCATCAGCGAGGTGGGAGGCATTCGGGATGACGACAAGCGCAGGACGGCCACCGCGGAAAAGCTCGGTGATGGACGCGTAGGCGCTGTCGAGCGAGGCGGAGTCGGCGGTCTCGTAGGTGGTGATCAGCTGGTGCTGGTTGCGTTCGCAGTACTCTTCAAGATTGGCTGCGAAGCCATTTTCGTGTTCCAGAGCAGGCGCGGCGAGTTCAGGCGACCTATCGTTGCGATAGAGACCGACTGCTCTCACGACTTCACTCCGTCAGGAGTATGCGGCCACAGCTGCTGCAGTTAACGAGACCGGCGGCGTTCTGCATGCGGGAGATCTCGCCGATGGGAAGCCTGACTCTGCAACCCTGGCAGACGCCTCGATCAACCTTGACGACGGCGATGCCGTTCATCCTCGGCAGAAGCGCGTTGTAGGTCTCGAGGTCAGGCTCTGGAATGCCGGCCGTGGCGCTCTCTCGCTCGGCGCCGATCTTCTTGTACTCGCCACTAATCCTGGACCGCTCTTTGCGTAGTTCCTTGCGGCGTTTCGTCCACTCTTCCTGGCGCTGCTCGAGCTCCGACTGCAAACGCACATGGGTCTGCTCAGCCTCTTCAGCCGCCAGTTTCGAAGGGCCAATCGCCTCGTCCACGCGGGCAAGCTCACGCCGGGCCGTGTTGTGCTCGGTCTCGATCGCCGTCAACTCACGGACGTTTGTGATCGAGCCGCTGTAGAGACGTTCTTCGAGCTGCTTGACACGGTCTCGAAGCGTTGCGGCTTCCGACTCGTTCCTGGCCGCTTCAACCTTCAGTTCGAGCTGCCTCACCCTGGCCTTTTCGAGGTTGGCGGTGAGATCCGGGATGCCGCCCTCAGAATCCAACTCTTCTACCACCTGGCGGTATGCCCTGCGGCACATTGCCAGTTGCTGGTCCGTTTCCTGGAGTCCGAGAAGGAATCGTGCAGTGCTCAAATAAGAGGCCTCACGTAAATTCGGGGGATATGGGGAAGACAACAAACTCTAGTTGTAACGTCAAACTGTGTCAAATAAACGGAGATTGCCGCAACTGGCGCGGCGACGGGCCGGATAGGCCTCACCGGTACTTCAAGAAAAATGCACCGATGATGGGGACGCTGTAGATTGCACCGAAACGACGCTGTGTCGCGGCCATCGGCCGCTGTCTGACGCCGCATCCCGAAGCTAGTAACCTGAGTCAAACCGATAAAGGTGACCAGGCGCGTTGATCACGCTTGATCCCTCCGTCGATTCTGTAGGAATGTTGATTTGCCACCCACCCTGGAACTCCCGAATTTCATAAAGAACCGCCCGCGGACGCGAATCGTCTGCACGATCGGCCCTGCCACCGCCTCAGCGACCATGGTCGAGCGGCTAATCCGGCAGGGCATGTCTGTCGCTCGACTGAACCTGTCACACGGCTCACGAGCCGACCACGAGGGGTTCGTCGAGACGGTCCGTGAGGTGTCGGAACGGCTAGGTGTCAGCATCGGGATCCTCGCCGACCTGCCCGGTCCGAAGTACCGGGTTGGAGTGATGGACGGCCCCGACCTTCCGCTGCAGCGCGGCGATGATTTCACCCTTTTCTCGAATGTAACCAAAGGGACTTCGAAAGGCGTAAATGTCTGGCCGGTCGGCCTGCATTCAGACATCAAGGCCGGTGCCAAGGTCCTGCTTGACGAAGGCAAGGTCGAGCTTCGGGTCAGCAAGATTTCAGGACAGGACATTCACTGCAGGGTGACCCGCGGCGGTATCTTGCGAGACAACAAGGCGGTGACGGCGCCGGGCCACACCTCGACGCTCGACTACTTCACCGATGAGACAGAGGAAGCTCTGAGTTTCGCGCTGGATGCTGATGTCGATTTCATCGGCCTCTCGTATATCCGGACCGTTGACGACCTCGAGCGGGTTAAGCAAAGAGTGGTGAAGGCGGGTCGGTCCTGCTTGCTTGTATCGAAGATCGAGATCAAGCAGGCGGTCGATAACCTGAACGCCATCCTGGACGCTTCGGACGCCGTGATGGTCGCCCGGGGTGATCTCGGCGTTGAGCTGCCGATCGAGATGGTGCCAGGCGTGCAGAAGCGCATCATCCGCAGGGCGAACGAGCGAGGCAAGCCGGTAATCACCGCTACCCAGATGTTGGAGTCGATGATCGAATCTTCGACACCAACACGGGCCGAGGCGACCGACGTGCACAACGCAGTCCGCGACGGCACCGATGCGATCATGCTGTCCGGCGAGACTTCGGTGGGTCGGAACCCTACGCGTGTGGTCAACTACATGGCGCGCATAGCGAAGCGGGCGGAGCGCTTCTTGGACTACGACGAGATCGCGGAGCGCAGGCAGCTCTACACCCAGAGAAACAACTACGGAGTAGGCGACGCTATCTCATACGGCGCTGTGACGGCAGGGCAGGACACGAAGGCGCGGGTGATCCTTGCTTTCACGGAATCAGGTGCGACTGCGTCCCGTGTAGCAGCCTTCCGACCTCGTATACCGGTCGTCTCACTATCACCTGATCCCGCGGTGGGCAGGCGCCTCTCTTTGCGATGGGGAGTGATGCCCCTCATCGTGTCGCAGTTCGACACGGTGCAGGACATGTTTTACGAAGGCTCTGAACTGGTGTTGAAGCTCGGGCTGGCGAAAGAAGATGAGTACGTGGTTGTCGTGGTCGGTATGCCGATCGGAGTTGGCGGCTCGACGAACCTGTTGCGCGTGATCACGCTTCCCGAGCCCAAGTCGAACGTGCGGCGACGCAAGCCGAGCTAGCTGTTTCGCAGGTCGTTTTCGGCCGACTTCATCCGCTGGCGCAAGTCTTCGACTGTGCTGGGATCGGTCGGAATCTTGCCGTAGCAAGCAGCATTGAAGCGACTGGTGATCTCGCTCATCGGGGCTCCCGGCACCGCTGCTTCGAGCAACGGCAACCGCTCCGCGGGAGTCATCTGCGGCTGGAACTCCATACCCCACTTCACACCCAGCCTGATCGTGTCGAAGTAAAGCTTGAAGACTTCGGCGAAGCCCGGGTCGTCCGGGTGCTTCCAGTCCTCGTCTTTCTTACGCCGAAGCCAGCCGGGCAGCAGCCCTCCGAGCAGCCGTGACATGTCGCCCGATGTGTCCAACTCTGAGCGTATCGACTCACGGTCTTCCTCATCCGACTTCGCACTCCGGTCCGCCATCCTCCGGTAGGCCATCGCCATGACGAAGAATGCGGCGATGACGAGAAGAGCGATCGCCGGGTACTGGAGGATATTGACGATGCTGTCCACCGTGGCGTTTCCGGCATCCACCACCCTTTCCGGCTCCCGGCCGAAGATCTCCTGGCCAGACTGGCCTGCTTCAAGCTCGGGCCGTTCACGCTCGCCGTCGCCCGAAAAGAGGCTAAGCAGCCATTCAATGACGAACGTTATCCATGTAACTGGGAAGCGCAGCACCCAGACAAAGCCGTCGACGAACAGACCCCAACCGGCGGCCAGCACCCGCACACCGCCATTGCCGTACAGGCCGCCGAGCAGTCCGATCAGCAAACCGATGCCCATCACGCCAAATACAGAGATTCCAATGATGCGCGCCCACTCGCCGCTGCGCACACCAACACCCGTTTCGGGCAGCCGGCCGACCGCCATGCCGACCAGGGTTGCTCCGAAGAACGGGAAGAAGAGCGCGCCAGCCGAGATATCTTCGGAACTGACCTGGTCAACCAGCGTTGTAACGGCGAGCACGCCAATCCCGAATTTGAAGACTCTGGCCAGCCTGTCTTCCGGATAGCGATCGGTGCCGAGCCTCAGTCCGTGCCTCCAGAGCCAGAGTGATATCAGCAGTCCGAAAACCGCTGACACGGCCGCCGTTGCAGGCAGGTCACCAGCAAGCAGCTTGAAGAGCCAGCCGATGTCGAAGTTATCGTCGCCAAGGAAAGTGCCCGTTCCGAGCAGGATGTAGATGACGACGATCCCGAACAAGGACTGCCGGATTGCGATTGAGACCTCATCGCCCTCAGTTGCTCCGAGCACGTAGCCGGTGCCGATCGAGATCAGCATGAGGGCGAGAAGCGAGATCCACGGCAATGGCGAACCGCCGAGATCTCCGATCAGTCCAAGCATCGAAAAGAGAGCGAACAGCCAGACGCTCTCGGCCGTCGCGACCGAGATGAGGATCAGTTTGGAGCGTCCTTCAGCCAAGCGGCGCAAGCTCCTTCATATCGTCGTTCGCCCGCCGCTTTGCAGCAGGCCTGCTGAACATATTTTCTGCAGCCTCGAGACCAATCTCGAACTGCGATCGATAGTCGACGATGTTCAATGCCGGAATGTTCGGAGGGTCTTCTCGTCCGACCCAGAGAGTGGTCACCGGATGCCTGCGTCTCGATAGCTCTGAGACGTATGCGACTGCGCTTTCACGGAGCTGACCAGCGACGAAGAACACGGTTGCGCCTGATGGAATCGCATCCCGGGCGTTGGCCATTGCGAGCTGCTGCAGGCTGCCCATGGTCGCCGGTCGCATCATGGCCAACGATTCGAGGATGTCAGCCATCTGGGTCGGGCCTGACGCAGGACGGATGACGTTGCGGCCTCCGAGACTGAGCGTTGAGTTGACGATGAGTCCAGTCCTGAAGCCTCGCTCCAACGCGTGCTGAGCGACTGAGCCAGCGCAACTTGCAAGCGCTTCCAGGACATCGAGTCTGAAGCCTTCCCATGGGCGGTCTGTCGTGGTGCCCTCGACGAGGATCACGGCGTACTGCGAAACGCTCGGGTCGTAGACCTTCACATAGAGATCGTTGCGCCGGGCGGTCGTCTTCCAATCGATCGTCTTGACCGGGTCGCCGGGTCTGTATTCCCGCACGCCGGCCGGGCGCGTCGGGTCTCTCCACACTGGAATTCGCGTTTTCGCATCGCCAATCGGCCGTGCGGTAGCAAGTTCGAGTCCAGGCAGCGGCTTCGTGTCCGGGTAGATGATCAGGTTCCACTTGTGTCGGCTAACGTTTGCCCTGCTCAGGTACAGACCGAACAGGTCTCCGCTCACAAGGTCACTGGGACCGAAGTGATAGTGGCCACGGTTCAGGGCGTGCAGCTTGTGGCGACGGCGCAGGCGTTCGTAACGGCCGAGGCTGACCGACTCCTCGAGCGGTGTCCCGCCCATGTAGTCGATGAACTGATCTTCCTGCCCGACAATCTCAAGACCCTGTGGAATGAACTCGCTGATCCGCAGCCACGGGATGGGCAGCGGCTTTCGATTCTCGACGATGATCTCCAGTTCGATCTCGTCACCGATAAACGCATGTGTGGTCTTGCTCGAAACGCTGTACGTGATCTCTTCAAGAGAAAGCGCTGACCAGATGCGTGCGGTGACTGCCACCACGAAAGCGAGTCCACTGAGGGCTACCACAAGCGCGCTGCCCGCCGCCGCGCCCACTATCACGACCACCAGTAGCAAGACGACGAACAGGTCCCTGACGACCTTCCCGGGGTCGTCCGGAGTCTGTCCTACCCAGCGGCCCGGCATTAGCATCGCTTCGCCTCATGCCCGATGCGATATCAGGCTTTCTCTATCGGCACCTCAGTCTGGTCGAGAATCGCCTCGATGGCCTGCTCCGGGGACCTGCCTCTCAGGTGTGCAGACGAGTCGAGGACGACCCGGTGGCTGAGTACCGGCACGGCAAGCTGCTTGACGTCGTCGGGCAGGACGTAGCTACGGCCATTCATGGCGGCTCGGGCCTGTGCAGCGTGCTGCAGCGCCAGCGATGCACGTGGGCTGGCGCCAAGCCGCAGGTCCGAAGATGAGCGGGTGCCTGCAATGATCTTCAGGAGGTACTCGCTGACCGTTTCGTCGACACTCACTGTATCGACCTTGCCCTGAGCCGCAACGATGTCTGCGGGAGCGGCAACATCGGCAACGTCGAACCTCTGGCCGGTGCCTCTGAAACGCTGCAGCATCGCCGACTCTTCCTCGGCAGACGGATAGCCGATCGATATGCGGAGGAGAAAACGGTCTAGTTGGGCCTCGGGAAGCGGGAAGGTGCCTTCCATCTCGACCGGGTTCAGGGTCGCAAGTACGAAAAAAGGCTGCGGCAGGTCTGAAGTGACGCCATCGATGCTTGCTTGCGATTCCTGCATCGCCTCAAGCAGTGCCGATTGCGTCCTGGGCGTGGCCCGGTTGATCTCGTCCGCGAGCAAGACCTGCGAAAAGATCGGCCCCGGCCGGAACTCGAACTCGGACTTGGACGAGTTGAAGAAGTTGACGCCCAGCACGTCGCCGGGCACCAGGTCCGGCGTGAACTGGATGCGGTGGAAGTCACAGCCGAGCGAGGCCGACAACGCTTTCGCCATCGTCGTCTTGCCTGTTCCGGGAACATCTTCGATCAGCGCGTGCCCGCGGCAGAGCAGAGCGACGATAGCCAAATCGATAGCATCGGGCTTGCCCACAATCACTTTCTGCACGTTTTCGCGCACGTTCGCGGCAAGCGCCTTAACCGAAGCGATGTCGGTCTGGGCCCCTTCCTGTGTTGTCGGTGTCGATGCCAGAACTAGAATCCCTCCAGTTCGCCGCAGAGGTCTGAATCGGTGACTGAAACCACTGCGATGCCTTCGTTGATCGCAACGGTGGATGAGCCGATACGGGACAGGGTAACGAATCCTGAGACACGCCCTGCCCTGAACTCGCGACCAAGGATAACCTCGTACCACTCTCCGGCAGTCGGCCGAAGTCCCCATGTTCCGGCGTTCACGAAGGTAGACGGAGAGCCAGGGAACAGCGTGCCATCAGCACACAGGTGCACGTCAACGAGTTGGCCGTCTACTACCAGTCTTGTGTCTGCAAGATAGTCTGCCCAAAAGCCCATCGTTGCGTCCCCCGGCAGTCCCACACCGGCTCGTTCGGGGTCAATTTCCGGTGGGAACGGCTTCTGTATCTGTCCGTCCGGGCCTATGGCCGGCGGGAGAGGTGTCGCTGTGGCTACCGGAGTCACCTTGATCACCCTGAACACTGTCGCTTGCGGAACCGGCGTGTCAGTACGCGCTCCAACAGCATCCGGTTCCACGAAATCGGTTCCACACGCGGTCAGTAAAGTTCCGAGTGTCGCCGAACCGAGTAGGAGCAGGATCACCCTGCTGCGGATAAGTGAAATCACACTTTTTCGAAAGGAGTTCGCCAATCAATACTCGCCTGTCTGGCTGTTCGCTAATACGACACCTGGACCGTGACGAGTCTACGGTGTTTTGGCTGCTATCGGCTCTATCGGCATCTTGACCGGGCCGTTGAGGTCGGACCGATGACCTAGACGGTGACGACCGGGTTCACGAGCGTGCCGATGTCTTGAATCGTTATGGAAACGATGTCGCCGTCTGTGAGCGTGAACTCCGGGGGCGGGATCGTCCCGGTTCCTGTCAGCACCACGGTAGCGTCCGGCACGTTGTTATGTCTCTGCAGCCAGTCTGCGAGATAGGCGCAGTCGCGCTTCATGCTCGACGTGTTGGCCTGGCCACTGAACGCCTGCTCGCCGTTGCGTTCGATCACGAGGGTCACGTCCAGCTTCTGCGGGTCGCCGATCGTGTCGGTGGTGACGAGACACGGCCCGAACGAGACGGAGCGGTTGTAGACCTTCGCCTGCGGCAGATAGAGCGGGTTCTCGCCTTCGATTGTCCGGCTGCTCATGTCGTTTCCTACCGTGTAGCCGACGATCTTGCCGTCGTAGATGACGAAGGCGAGTTCGGGCTCTGGCACATCCCATCCGGAGTCGGCTCGAATGCCGACATCTGCGAACGGCGGCTGCACACGCTCGCCCGTCGCCTTGAAGAAGGCTTCAGGCCGGTCTGCGTTGTAGACCTTCGCGTACACATCCGGCGTGCCGCTTTCGGCCTGTCGCTCCCGCATCGAGTCCATGTATGTGACGCCGAACGCCCAGACCTCTTGTGCATCGATCGGCGGAAGCAGCGTGTTACCGTTCTGGTTCAGCGATTCGATGGAGTGCTTTTCGCCACCGCCCCGCTGGAGCACACCATTCGCTACCTCATCGGCAGTTGAACCCGTGACTGCAGCCGCAGCGAACAGGCCATTCGTCCGTTTCAGCCTGCGCTCTATCGAGGTCAGGTCTGTGATTTCACCTGGTGACGTCTCGACGCCGAGGCGTCTGCTGCCATTGGCCGTGAACTGGTAAAAACGCATGCGTTGAACTTCCGTTGGATCGCCGAATGAACGAGGCGAAAGGTGGTTGGAATGGCCGTTTGGCCGGGTTGCGGTGAAGGAGCCGGATGCTACGATGGCCGGATGCCGGTGTCAAAGCAAATTGTTCAGTTTTTGGCAGGATACGGAAGCACGATTTGAATATTGGCTTGATAGGCGGGACGGGGCCTGAAGGACGAGGACTGGGGATGCAGCTTGCGCTGGCGGGCCACGATGTGATCATCGGCTCGCGGGACGAGGGGCGCGCCATCGAGACTGCCCGCGAGCTTTCTGCCACTTGCGGCAGTGAAGAGACCGGAGAGCGGTTCACGGGAGCGACGAATGCCTCGGCCGCCAGCCAGTGTGAAGTCGCTTTCCTGACCGTTCCCTACTCGGGCATGCTCTCGACATTGCATGACATCGGCCGGCAGCTGCGCGGCAAGATCTGCGTCAACACGATCGCTCCGCTTGAGTTTGTGAGCGGCCAGGTAAGAGGTATTGCGCCATCCGCCGGGTCAGCAGCGGAAGAGGCCGAGCGCGAGGTGCCGGAAGCCCGCTGGGTCGGCGCTTTCCATACCGTTCCGGCCCGCGGGTTGCTTCGGCCCGGCTCAAGACTCAACACCGATGCGCTGGTCTGTTCGAACGATGAAGAGGCGCTGAAAACGGTGATAGAGCTTGCGGATGCGATGCAGGGCATCAGGGGTGTGAATGCAGGCGCACTCGAAAATGCCCGCTATCTCGAAGGCGCAACCGCCCTGCTGATCAACATCAACCGCATCTACGGCGCCCACGGCTCGATCAAGATCGCCGGTATCTAGCCTGCACCGTGCCGTTTCGGCCCGAATTTGGCTGCCGCCTCGCAACCCGCGCCGCACTTCTATGCGTTTCAATCAGTAGATGCCGATGCGCCTGCACAATCTTTTCTCCTTAGTTAACCGACGCCTGTTGCCGGGACTCGCGATCGCCGTGACAGCCCTGTTCGCTTCGTCGCCTGGCGCTCTCAGCGCCGATGTGGGTGAAGCGGATGGCGACCTGGTCAGCGGCGTTTCGATCGAGCACGAGATCGACTTCGGGAACACCGTCCGGGTTGAACTCGAGGCGGATGTGAACTTCGCGGTTACTGAGGTCCGGGCGCTCTTTGCACCGGTCGGTTCAAGGCGCGTTTCCTCATACTCGTATCCGGACTTCACCGTTACACAGGACGGCCAGACTCTTAACGCGGACTTCAGTTTCCGTACAGGAGGCAGCGCATACTTCCCGCCCGGCACGGAGTTCGAGGTGTTCTTCGAGATCACCGGCTCCGACGGCACCGTGAGGACGACTCAGGCGGAGCGGATCCTTTACCTGGACCCAAGCAACGACTGGCGCCTGCTTTCTCCGCCCGATATTCCGCTCGACTTCCACTACTACGGCTTCTCCGAGTCAGTAGCACAGGCGCTTGCGGACAGGGTGTCCGACACATGGAGAGACATTGCGGACGCCATCGGTATTGAACAGGACGAGGTTGGCAGGTTCAGGGCGGTCATCTACCCGAATGCCCGGGCGGTGAACGAAGTTTTTCCGCCCACGAGCGATGCATCGAGCGACGGCATCTTCTTCGGCGGTTTCGCTATGCAGCGCTTCGGCGTGTTTGTGCTCGGCGGAGCAATCCCGGGCAGCGTTGTACATGAGCTGACACACCTGTTGATCGACACGAAGGTGAACTCACCGCTCTCGCCGGGTGTTCCGTCGTGGCTCCACGAAGGACTTGCACAGTTTTTCGAAGACGGCACCTCAAGCTTCTACACATCGCAACTCGCAGGTGTAGCTGCCAACGACCGGCTGCTGACACTGCGCAACAGGAACAGGGTGCCGTCGAGAGGTGGTGAGATCGGCCTGTTTTACACCCAGGTGGGCAGTTTCGTCGGTGAGCTGATCGAGGACCACGGTCCGGAGCCAATGGCCAAGACGCTTGGCTTGATCAATGCAGGCAGCACGGCGTCGGAGGCTATCGAGGTCGCTTACGGGAAACCGCTCTGGCAACTTGAAAACGAGTGGAGGAGCAGGCTTGGTGCAAGTGAATTGCCTCCACCGCCGCAGCCGACGGCGACACCCGAGTCCGCAGACGAATCACTGGAAACGGTTACTGCACAACCGACAGCGACCACCGGTGCGGTCAACGAGGACACCGGGGTGATCGCGGGCGAGGAACCAGACGCGGACGCTGAGGAAAACGGAGGTGGTGGGTTCAACAGGACCGGTCTGTTCATCGGCGCCGCGGCCGCAGCTGTGGTATTCGCTGTCTGGTCGTTCAGGGTGAACCGGCGCAGGTATCGAGCGCTTCGCCGCTGATCTGGCACCAGGGGCACGGACTCGGGGATTCGTCTATCGTTTCAGACACCGATATAGCGCCACCATTGCCTGGTTATCTGATTGTTACCTGACGGTAACCTTCACTCGTCATCGACTCGTCGCACATGACTGAACCATCACAAGCGAACGCCGCGCTCGTCTACGCCGACGAGCTTTCGCGGCACGTTCTCAGCCCGAACCACCCGATGAAGCCGATAAGGCTTCGCTACATGCACCAGTTGATGGCGGCATCGGGATTGCTGGAGTCGCCTTCGCTGCTGCAGGCCGAACCTCGCATGGCGAGCCGGGGCGAGCTGTTGCTTTCGCACGACGCCGATTATGTCGATGCTGTGAAGGTGATCGGCTCCGGTGGCATCGTTCCGAACATGTACGAGTTTGGCATTGGACCTGGTGATAACCCTCCAAGACCCGGCATGTACGACTCCACGGCAATGGTGGTCGGGAGCACGCTGGTGGCTACCGAGCTTGTAAGGAGGGGCAGGGTTCCCGTCGCTTTCTCGCCGGCAGGCGGAGTTCACCACCACGCGATGTTCAACCGCGCATCGGGATTCGGCGTATTCAATGACGCGTCGATCGCATTACAGTCCCTGGTGAACGAGGGTCTCCGGGTCGCATATGTCGATATCGACTGCCACCACGGCGACGGGGTGCAGGCAGCTTTCTACGGCTCGGACCGAGTGCTGACGATCTCTCTACACGAGAGCGGCCAGTGGCTGTTTCCGGGTACAGGGTCTGCCGACGAGACAGGGACCGGAGATGGCGATGGCTACTCGATCAATGTCCCCCTTGCGCCGTACACGCAAGACGACCGCTGGCTGCGCACGTTCGACGAAGTCGTGCCGCCGCTGGTGCGCGCATATGACCCGGACCTGCTGTTCATCCAACTTGGAATCGACACTCATTTCCGTGATCCGTTGACGCACCTGCAACTAACGACCCAGGGCTTCACAGAGGCGGTCACGCGCTTGCTGGCGCTTGGCCAGGAGTTTGGCGGCACCGTAGCTGTTGGTGGTGGTGGCTATGACATGGGCGCGGTCGCACGGGCATGGACGATGGCAGCGGCTGAGATGGCCGGTTTCGAGTTGTCAGAAGGGGTACCAGACTCCTACGACGCTGTTTCCAGTCTCGACTACTTTGAAGACCGGCCCGGCCCAGCGCCGTTGCCCGAAGATGTGGCCGGTGAGGTGGAGCAATTCGCATCGCGCACCGTCGAGGCTGTGAAAGGGTCGGTGTTCAGCAGGTATGGGCTATAGTGCGTCGGCACGGAAGGTTGATTCGAGATGTCACTCAGACTCAATCACGGTCTGTTCGGCCTCACGGCGCTTTCAGCGTTTGTGTTGATCGCCGCGTGTACCTCCTCTACGCCCACGCCTGCGCCGACAGTGACCCCGGAGGCGACGCCTCCATCGCCACTGGCCTCGTGCGGCGGCCCGTTCGAGCACATCGGCACTGATCCCCTGGTTGCCGTCTATCCGCAGAATGATGGCTACCTCTGGGTGCTGCCCGACGGCACGGACGCGAACGTGACTTTCGCCGATATCCTGGCGGCAGACGATAACGCGACGGAGACCAGTTCTCTTTCCATGCCGATCTGGGGTGCCCCGATGGTAAGTCCCGATCATCTCCGTTCTGCTGTGGTCGTTTTCAAGAGACAGTTCGGCAGTTCGCCGGATACGAATCCCATGATCGTGCTGTCCGACGCAAATGAACCGGTCACAGGGCTCTTCGAAGTTGAGCTGGAGAACCCAAACCCGTTGATCCGAGTAAGCTGGCTGCCGGAGTCCGGCTGCCTGGCGGCACTCATCTTCTCGCCTGGTATCGAGCAGGGGCTGGTCATTGTGCGCCCGGACGGAACGGTGGCCGCGGAGTTTCAGCCGAAGATGGCGCGGGGAGAGGTGCTGGAAGTGACACCCGATGGCTGGATCGCGTTGGACCGGACCCACTGGGTGGATGGTCCAGAAATCGAGCTGTTCAATGTTCGCAACCCCGGTACGACCGTGATCGTCCCGACGGGCGACCCGGTGCCGGATTTCGTGGGGCTCACATCGAACGGAGAGACAGCAGCCGAGTTCGCAACTAGGTTGCGCGAACGATCGGTCACACTTAACTGATTTTCGAGCAGCGTTTGTTTTCAGAGAGGCAGGACGAGGGCAAATATGCGCATAGCGATCCTTGGAACGGGCAGGATGGCCAGCGGTCTCGGCAAGGGCTGGCTGAATGCAGGCCATTTCGTGGCGTTCGGATCTCGGAGACCTGAGACGAAGACCGACTTCCAGGCGGAGGTCGGAGCCGATAGCCGCGTCTACGGTTTCGAGGGTGCGATCACCGCCGGAGAGGTTGTGGTGATTGCGGTGCCGTACGGTGAGGTGGTGAACCTGGCCAGGCAGCACGATGACCTGCTGCGAGACAAGATCGTCATCGATATCACCAACCCTTTCGCTGCGCAGCCGCCGGATGGGCGGGCAGGAGCGGAACTGACCGCAGCAGCAATTGGGGACGGAGCGCGGGTGCTTGCAGCGTTCAAGGGCAACTTCTCCGGCACGCTGCTGGATCCTGTCGACCACACCGGCGAGCCTCGGGATGTTCTCTACGCTGGCGACGATGCGGCCGCGAAGCAGGCGCTTGCAGGACTGATAACGGACCTTGGTTTTAAGCCTGTCGACTGTGGACCGTTACGTGCCGCGGTGATGCTCGACCTGAGCGTGCCTATGCTGATCGAAATGGACGGCAGGCTGAATGGCGGTCAGCACAGCTCTTCGTTCCGTTACTCGTTCCCGGGCGGTTGATTTCGCCTAACGCTTCAGGACGCCATTGAGCAGGTTGTCCACCGTTTGCTCGATGACCTCGTCAGAGACCGGCATCCCGGCGAGCGTGCGCGCGACCAGCGAACCGAAGATCACTGACGCCATGTAGTCGGGGTCTGTGTCTTCGCTGATCTCACCCCGGGCTATCGCACGCTCGGCAACTATCTTGAACTGTTGCCGCCTGCGGTCGGTGACCAGTCTGCGGAAGGTCTCGATCAGCTCGGGGTTCCGCTCTTTCTCCGACAGCACCGTTCCGATCAGCGTGCTGCCTCCGCCAGCGAGCAGGCGAAGTGAGAATCCGTGCGTGGAGTGAGCGTGGAATGCCAGGAGGTCGCCTCGTAGCGAACCGGTGTCGGGCACCTCGTCCAGGTGCATGAAGTTGGACATCGCCGCGATCACGAGTTCGGTCTTGCCTGACCAGCGCCGGTAGATGGTCGTTTTGCCCACACCAGCTTCTGCAGCGACCGCCTCTATCGACAGATTCGAAAATCCCTGCTCGATCATCAGCTTCATGGTCGCATCCATGATTGCGCGGTCGGCCTCTGCGCTTCGAGGCCGACCGCGAGTACGAGACGTTTCGGTTTTTGAGTTAGTTGCCATGCCTTTTGAGCATAACCGGTTTCCCGTTTTTCCAGATGGTCGTCGCTACAGCCGTTCGGGGACAGCGGCTTCGGTCGATCCGGTTTCGACTGCAGGTTCAGGCTCAGCTGGTTCATCCCCGTAGGACTGCTCCTTGGCAGGCATGAAACGGAATACCAGCACGGAACCGATCAGCGAAAGTACAACACCGACCAGCACCGCCATACCGAACGCGTCCGTGAACGCCTGCCGTACCGCTTCTGCAAACGGCTCACCTAATTGCGGTGGCAGCTGCGCAGCGATATTCGTCGCGGCACCTATCGAGTCCTTTGCCGCCTCGGCTGCGCTCTCCGAAAGCGCTTCTGAGAGTCCGGCAACCGATGAGATCGCATCGGAGACACGGGATGCATAGAGCGACGTGAGCGCCGAGCCAATGATCGCCACTCCGAATGCGCCACCAACCTGGCGGGTGACGTCGTTCATGGCGGATCCCACTCCGGCATGCTCGGGCGGCACCGCGCCCATTACCGCTTCCGTTGACGGCGCCATCATGGTGCCCATGGAGAGAGCGGTCAGGAAGACGCTCACCTCGATCACCCAGAGTGGTGTTGTCGGCTCGTAGAACAGGATCAGTGACAGGGTTCCCGCCAGCAGCAGCATCCCGCTGCCGACAACCTTGTTGGTCCCGAACCTCCGGTTCAACCTCTCCCCTGCCCTTGCGCCGATGGCAACACCTAACGCGATCGGCAGGAGCCGGACTCCTGCCTCGAATGCCGTGTAGCCGCGGACAAACTGAAGGTACTGCGTGAAGGCGAAGATCATGCCCATGAGCGAGAAGAACGCCAGGCTGATCGCGCCTGCACCGGCAGAGAAACGCGGCCGCTTGAAGAACTGGAAGTTGAGCAGCGGGTGCTCCGTGCGGATCTCCCACCATGAGAACGCAACTGCCAGCACGACTGCTCCTGCGAACCCTGCGAGCGTGATAGGTGCGGTCCAGCCTTCGCCGGGGGCCTCGATGATGGCGAAGATGAGCAGCGAGACCGATGCAGTGGAGAGCGCAGCACCGATGAAGTCGACCGGCTTCGCCTCGGGATCACGGCTTTCTGGCACAAGCCAGAATCCGGCGATGAGTGCGATGACAGCAACCGGCACGTTAACGAGGAAGACGGAGCCCCAGTAGAACTCTTCGAGCAGTGCTCCGCCAATCAGCGGTCCAAGCCCGACGCCGATACCGGCTGTGGCTGCCCAGATCGAAATGGCACGTGCCCGCTCGGGTCCTTTGAACACGTCGATGATGATCGAGAGCGTTGAAGGCATGATCATCGCTCCGCCAACGCCCATCACAGCGCGACCCGCAATGACCTGCCCGGACGTTTCGGAGAAGATGACGATGAATGCCGACGCAGCGAAGATCACGAGGCCAATGCGCAACATCAACGCCCTGCCGAACCTGTCTCCAAGCCCACCCATCGTCAGGAGCAGTCCCGCGAACACAAGGATGTAGGAGTCGACCATCCACTGGAGAGTGGATGAGCTGGCTGAGAACTCTCGCTGAAGGGTCGGAATGGCGACGTTGAGGATGCTGTTGTCCATCCCGATGAGGACGAGCGAAAGCGTGAGTACGGCGAGCGTCCACCAGCGCCGCTTGTACTTGGTCGTCTGCTCGTAGCCCGTTGCCTGTTCCGCGGTTAGTGAAGTGGTCATTTCGAGACCTCGAGATCGTCATGCAAACGATTCTGGCAATACTTTTATATACGATACTGTTGCGTTTCGTTATATCAGCCTAGCATCACCTTCAGATAAACGCAACACTTCCGTTTCGTTTATCGGTCTCACCTCGAAAGACGGATCGTGGCGCCAACTGTGCCAGCACGTCGGTTCAAGATGGCCTTCAGAGGTAGAATAGAGGTCCGTAAATCGGCATCCGCACCATCTTCACTCGAACTCATGACAACACTCTCAACAGACCGCAGATTCGAGATCGTCTCCGACTTCAAGCCGACCGGTGATCAGCCGGCGGCCATCGAGAAGCTGACCGACGGTGTCGTGAACCGCGCTCTGCACCACCAGACGCTTCTCGGCGTAACCGGCTCAGGCAAGACCTTCACCATGGCCGGGATCATCGAGGAGACGCAGAAGCCGACTCTGATCATCGCCCACAACAAGACGCTGGCCGCGCAGCTCGCCGCAGAGTTCCAGGAGTTCTTCCCCAACAACTCGGTGCAGTACTTCGTCTCCTACTACGACTACTACCAGCCAGAGGCGTACGTCCCGCAGTCCGACACCTACATCGAGAAGGAGTCGGACGTTAACGAGGAGATCGACCGTCTCCGCCACGCGGCCACTCGTTCGCTGCTCACCCGCCGGGACACCATCATCGTGGCATCGGTCTCGTGCATCTACGGCCTGGGCTCGCCCGAGGAGTACCGGGCGATCGTGCTCAACGTCAAGAAGGGCACAGAGCCTGGTCTTCGCAAGGTCGTCCGCAAGCTGGTGGACATGTACTACGAGCGCAACGACATGGAGATGACCCGCGGCCGCTTCCGGCTACGCGGCGACACCCTCGAAATCATGCCCGCGTACGAGGAGCTGGCTGTCAGGGTTCAGTTCTTCGGCGACGAGGTGGAGCGCATCACGCAGCTGGACCCATTGACCGGCGAGGTGCTGGCGGAGGTCGATGAGATCGACATCTTCCCCGGCAAGCATTTCATCACGCCTGAGGAGCAGTTCGGCGAGGCGCTGAAGGAGATCGAGACCGAGCTGGACGAGCAACTGGAGTTCTTCCGCGAACAGGGAAAGCTGCTGGAAGCGGAGCGTATTGAGCAACGGACCCGCTTCGACCTTGAGATGCTGCGTGAGACGGGCACATGCGCGGGAATCGAGAACTACTCGAGGCCGCTTGGCCGACGCCCTGCCGGCTCCGCTCCATGGACGCTGTTGGACTACTTCCCTGACGACTACCTGATGTTCATCGATGAATCGCACATCACGCTGCCGCAGGTCCGAGGCATGTTCCACGGCGACCTGGCCCGCAAGCGCACGCTGGTCGACTTCGGCTTCCGGCTACCGTCGGCAATCGACAACCGGCCTCTTTCGTTCGAAGAGTTCGAGTCGCGTGTAAACCAGATCATCTACGTCTCCGCGACTCCGGGTCCATACGAGGCAGCGCACGAGGAGCAGCGCGTCGAGCAGATCATCCGGCCGACTGGGCTGATCGATCCGGACATCGAGGTCCGGCCGAGCGAGGGCCAGATCGATGACCTGCTGCATGAGATCCAGGAGACGACAGCGAAGAACCAGCGGGTGCTGGTGACGACGCTGACTAAGCGGATGGCCGAGGAGCTTGCGGACTACCTGCGAGAGATGGGCGTCCGCGTCCATTACCTGCATTCCGAGGTGAACACGCTGGAGCGCACCGAGATCCTGCGGGACCTGCGGCTTGGCGTTTACGACGTGGTTGTGGGAATCAACCTGCTGCGTGAAGGTCTGGACCTCCCGGAGGTTTCGCTGGTGGCAATCCTCGACGCTGACAAAGAGGGCTACCTGCGGTCGAACACTTCACTGATCCAGACGATCGGCCGTGCGGCTCGGCACGAGAACGGCCGCGTCGTGATGTACGCAGACAAGGTGACGGAGTCAATGCGCGATGCGATCGGGGAGACTGAACGCAGGCGTGAGATTCAGCGAACGCATAACGCCGAGAACGGCATCGTTCCGCAGACGATCGTTAAAGAGGTGCGGGACATCACGCAGCGCGTCCGGCAGGTGGCTGAGACGAAGACGCCTTACGTCACTGCCGCGGACCTGCCGAAGGACGACATGGTACGGCTGGTGAAGGACCTCGAAAAGCAGATGAAACGTGCGGCGAAGGAGTTGGAGTTCGAGAAGGCTGCGATGCTGCGTGACCAGGTGCTGGACCTGCGCAAGGTTCTCGCCGGAACCGAAGGCGCTTCGTCACCGGACCCCGAGCCGGGCCGCGAGGTAGAGCTGATAGAAGATGAGTCGCTGGACGAGGTGCCGCGGGAGCTGAGGTAGGGGGCGGGAAAACAGGAGGGCACACCAGAACTAAGTAGCAGAGCTATATAATTTTTTATTTTCTTGACAAGATAGCTGTTACTCTGTTAGAGTATTTATAGTTCACACAGACACACTAACAGCAGGAGAGGCTCTCTAATGGCTACTTTATCTGGTTACACAACGACTTACGATTTTTGGGCGACGCGATTCACTCAGATCGATCTTCAAGAGATCTCAATCCATCTGACGATTGATCAGATCACTTCAGGGTTTCTGGCCAAGCCAGACCCTGAGGTTCGCCTGGATCACAACAGGGCAATCAAACCGGCCCATGCTGAGAAGTTCGCCCAGTACCTACTCCGCGGAGCCGCGGACACAACCGGCAAGTGGTCGGTAATCGTGCCTGCCATGTCTCTTTTTACCAGTCCATACTCGGTCGAGTTCAAGCCGAACTCTGAGTTTCTCGCGGGTGGCATTGAGTTTGGTCATTTCTCGATCGAAAAGAACTCGCCCGTTCACATTTGGGATGGTCAACACCGAACGCTCGGAGCCTACATCGCAATCGAAAGGAAGAACCAAGAGATAGCGGATCTTCTCCATGGGCTATCTCGGGCGAAATCTTCTGGCGACACCGAAAAAGCGGAGGAGTTTGCTGGGAAAATCGAAGGCGCGAAGGAGGTTCGAAGACGTCTCGGGTCAATAGCGATTCCAGTCAGTATCGCTCTCGAAACTGACAAGGAACGTATCGCTGAACTTTTTGCGGATGTTGCTGACAATGCCAAGGGGATAAACCAAACGGCACTTGCCCGCCTCGATCAAAGAAACGTGTTCAACCGAGTCGCGGCTGACATCTACTCCGGGGGTGGTGGATGGGACTTGCTAGTTGACCGGATCGATGACAACAACGACTACACCTCTCAAAACAATGAGTACTGGACAACTTACCGAGATGTAGCGGCAACTGCGCAGGTAGCCTGGCTAGGCCACGGTGCGCGCTGGACTCCCAACCAAGAAATGGCGAAGCTTGCAGCGCAAGAAGCCGAGATTCTGGAAAATGCTAAAGAGTTCTTTGAAGTGTTGGTCGAAGCATTTCCAGATGTCGAGGACGTACTTTCCGGAGATATCGAACCTAGTGAACTTCGCGGTGAGGGTAGCCAAACCTCCCTCCTATCGTCCTCGACTACAGTAAAAGCCCTAGCGAGCTCATTCCATGACTTGAAATTCGGGAAAGCTTGGGTAGATACGAAAAAGCGAGCCCCAGCTCGTGTAGACGGCATCGAGCCATTGTCACGAGATGAAATAGTCAAAGGGTTTAAGATGCTCCCGTCGATGGCGTCAGGCAGCAAAAAGATACTCGATGACTTTTGGATTGACATTGGTATCTTCGACACACCCTGGGCAGCTCCGACGGCCAGAGCAAGCAACGCACGGACGATGAGCATGGTGATTACTGATCACATCCGACCTGTCAGTGTGACACCTTGAACTTAAGTCAGATTCCGGAATAAGTGGAAACTGAAACGGGGCTGAAGGCACCGCTTTCTTCAGCCCCGTTTCACATGCGTCAGAATAGTCAGTAGGCCCAGCTCCCTCGCTCGAACTCGAGTTATAGCGTCTCCTGAACTACTTCCTAGCCGATCTGCTGGTAGACGCGGTTTGCCGCCGGGTTGTTCAGGTTGGCGTAGAGAAGACAACGGTTGCCTGACTTCAGGAGCTGCGAAGTCAACTCCGCGACACATGCCGACGCGTAGCCCTTGCCACGCTGCTCAGGAGGCGTGAAGACAATGCCAACCTGCACGACTCCGTCCAACTCATAGTTCCTGATTGTCATCGAAGCCGGTCCGGTGTCGTCCCAGACGTATATCCAGCCGTTGTCCAACGCCCTGTCGGCGACACGGAACTCGCCCGCTTCAGCCAGCATCAGCGATGGGTCTTCGGTGAACGCAATCTCTATTGGCATGCGGTAAGTTCATGCTACCGGGACTCGTGCTGAAATCAACACAATCTGCAGCTGCGCAATAATTCGGAGTAGGCGGTCGAATCGCGGCCCCTACTCCAGCCGCCGCATCCTTCCGGCCAGTGCCACAAACAACAGTGAAACTGCCATGAGCACGCCGGACATAACTAGCAGTGAAGGCTGGGCGCCCCACTCTCTTACAGCCAGTCCGAGTGGAATGACGGCTGCCGGCATCAGGCCGAACGACATCATCACCAGGCTCATGACGCGTGAGCGGTACTCGTCGTCTGTCTCCTCCATGATGAGCGCCTGACCGAGACCCCACCTGATGGTCTCACCGAAGCCCACTCCGATCGCGAAGATCGCGCCAACGTAGTAGACCGGGAACGACCCGATGAAGATCAGGCTGATGCCGGATATGACACCGGCTGCCAGGAAGATCTTGCCGCGGTGCTGCCCTTTTCGTAGTCCGGCTGACATGAGTGAGGCGGCGAATCCACCGACACCGATCAGGGTTGCGAAGACGCCGACGCCGGTCGGGTCGACCCCGTAGAGGTCCTCTGCGAACACCGGCACGAGCATCCTGAACGGCATCGATAGCAGCGCCAGCACGATGCTGTAGATCAGCATCACACGGACCAGCGGGTTGGACTTCACATAGGAGAAGCCGGCTGTGATGTTGCCGATCACCGACTTCCGGGCAGCATCTCCGCTCGGGTACATCTTCGGGATCACACCGGTGATGATCACCGCAACAACCATCATTCCCGTGACAACGAGATAGGTGACCTCAGGACCGAACTGGCCGTAGATCAGGCCGCCGATTCCTGGCGCAACCACGTTCATCAGGCTCATGGCCATCGCGTTAAGGGCGACTGCGTTTCCGACGCGCTCTTTTCCGACGAGCTTCGGAATGGCAGCCTGCCGGGCCGGCATCTGCAGGGCAAACATGGCGCCCTGTGCCAGCGAGACGATGAAGAGGTGCCACCAGACGACGATGTCGGCGAAAACCAGGAATGCGACGAGCCCGGCCGCGCCTGCGTTGACGAACTGAGCGATCTGGATGAGTGTCCGGCGCTCCATACGGTCGCCGAGCACTCCGCCGAAGAGTGAGACGATCAGCAGGCTCGGAGCAAAACCCATCGAGACGACTGACGTGATCGCCGGGTCGTTCGTCAGGTCGTAGACGAGGATGCCACGGGCGATCATCTGCATCTGGAAGCCGCCCATAGAGAGCAGCATCCCGAGCCACAGGAACCGGAAACTCCTGTTGTCGAGCGACGAGAAGGTCAGCTTGAACCAGTTGCCCAGCCCGCCCTGTGATCTCCGCCCCGCTCCAACAGCAGTCTCCGCGCGAACCGGCTCCGGTTGCGCAGGTTCGACTGTTGAGCGAGATGCCAAAGGGAGGGTTCCATTCCCGGGTCGGAAGACCGATGTAGAGGGCGGACAAGCATGGGCGGCGGCCGAAACCAACTGCGCACTAGCGGCCAGTATAGACCTCGCTCTGGGCTGTAACCCGATCCGTAAGAGTCGATTCCAGTTACCGAGGGTACTGTTTGCGCACGCCCACTTGCTGTGTAATCATGTAATTACAGAATTACAACATCAATGAAAGCGGGAACCTATGCCAGTAGACACGGCTGAGATAAAGGACTGGTTCAAGAAGCGATTGCCGGAAGACTGGTACGCGCTGGTAGAGGGATTCGACTCGGAGATCGAGTTGCTCGCTGACCGTGACGAGATCGTCGTTATTGGTCCCATTGCCGATGCAGAGACCGCTGATGGCGCTGATGAAGATGCCCTCGAGTCGGCGAGGCGTGCCACCGTAAAGGAGTGGCGCGGAACGACTCGTGAGAAGCGCATGGAGATCGCATCTGAAGCGCAGGAGAGGTTCGGCAAGCATGTTTCCTGGGGCGCTTCGGTTGGCGGCGACAGGTTCCTGTTCACACACGTGAGTGTGCCGACCATGACGCGGCTCAAGATCACCGAGCGGCAGGTGCTCGACACGCTGGTGGACGCTGGAGTTGCGTCATCACGCAGCGAGGCACTTGCCTGGTGCGTGCGCTACGCGGGCAAGAACGAAGAGCAGTGGCTGGAGGAGTTGAGGTCGGCGTTCAAGTCGGTCTCCGAGGTCCGGGCGAAGGGCCCGGCGGCGTAACGCGCTGAATGGGCCGAGGTCGGCTCAATGACGGAGAGTTTCGGAAGGATAGCGACAATGTTCAGGTTCTTAGGTCTGCTGGTTTTGAGTCCGGTGTTTCTCGCGGCGATCGCTCTGAGACTGGTGTTCATCCTGCCGTTCGCAGTTCTGTTCTTGCTGCCTATGGCGATCATGCGACCGCGCCTGCTGCTCAAGGCTCCACGGATGTTCGGCTACATGCTGTTCGCAAGACGGTCCGGGTGGAGAGGATGCGGATACGGCCAGTGGGGTGCTCGTATTGAGTCGACACCCGAGCCAATCCGCCTTTAGCAAGGCAGCAACCGATTGCTAGATGAGTTGGCATGTAGGAAAGACAGCGGCCACGTGGCTTTGGCCGCGCATCATGCCGGATTCGAGTCGCCGCTCATCTGTTTCGAGAGCACTCGTGAGAGGCAAGATCGTGGAGGAGCTTTTTGGCAGTTGATGCTCGGCCAGAGTCGGTAAGCGAGGAAGATATTCTTGACGCCTACTCGCGCGCCGTCGTCACCGCGGCCGATTCGGTCCGAGACAGCGTTGTCAGCCTCTCCCGGCACTCTCGACGAGGTCGAACAGGCATAGGCTCTGGTGTGCTCTACACCGCAGACGGTCACATCCTGACGAACAGTCACGTGGTGGAAGACACGAAGCAGATAACTGCATCTTTCGCGGACGGCTCGCAGATGGTGGGCAGAGTGGTCGGCCACGACCCTGCCACAGATATCGGCGTGGTCAAGGTCGATGCCTCATCGAGGTCGGTAGCGGCCCTCGGAGACTCCTCGAAGTTGCGCGTCGGACAGTTAGTCGTCGCAGTCGGGTCGCCTCATGCACTTGAGCACACAGTTACGGCCGGCGTAGTAAGTGCTCTCGGGCGTGGACTGCGCGCAAAGGGTGGCAGGCTGATTGAGAACGTCATCCAAACTGACGCAGCGCTCAATCCGGGTAACAGCGGTGGCCCCCTGGTCACATCCCGAGGTCACGTAATTGGGATCAACACCGCAGTGGTGCCGTGGGCGCAGGGAATCAGCTTTGCTGTGCCGGTCAACACCGCTCGCTGGGTTAGTGAGACGCTGATCGAGCATGGTCGTGTCCAACGCGGGTTCCTGGGAATCAGCGTTCACACGGTGAACGTGCCTTCCGAGCTCGTTCAGAAGTTCGGACTGCCTACGGACACAGGTGTGAGAGTTGGTGGGGTCGAGGACGGTTCGCCTGCCGGCGACGGAGGGGTGCGAGAGGGTGACATCCTGATCGCGCTCGACCGGGATCCGGTCACCACAACAGATTCCCTGCACCGCCTGCTGACCGGTGATGTTGTCGGCAAGCGCGTGCACCTGGCACTGTTGAGAGACGGTGAGCTTTTCTCAGTAGTGGTTGAGCCTAGTCAGCTATGAGACGGTGAGATTAGGCATCAGGCCCGGGCATTACACGGCACACTCACCTGGCCGCAAAACAGAACTCGATAAACTACGGCCCGTTCTGCATCAGTGAAAGGACGGGCCGTCCCGCGTGGTTCAGGAAACCGAAAACGACATCAGGGTTGCGCAATCTGAGCTGCTCGAAGTTGTGACTGCGATTTTCGCCGCGGCCGGGATGCCGGACGAGGACGCCGCGCTGCTCGCCGACTCCCTCGTGCTGGCCGATCTCGAAGGCGTTCACTCGCACGGCATTCTGCGCGTGCCCGAGTACGTGAAGAAAGTGACCGTCGATGGTGTCGACTCGGAGGGCCGGCCATCTGTCGTGAAGGACGCGGTGGCGATCATGGTGATCGATGGCGGCAACAGCATGGGCCAGATCGGCATGGCCTACGCGATGGACCGTGTGATCGAGCGCGCCGCCGAGACAGGAATCGCGGCCGCGGCCATCAGGGGCAGCAACCACTCGGGAGCGATGTCTTACTACGTGCGGCGTGCAGTTGCGAAGGACATGATCGGGATCGCGACCACTAACGCCCTGCCGACCATGGCGCCCATTGGTGGCGCGGAGCGGATAGTCGGCATCAACCCGATCGGACTCGGCGTCCCGGCAGGTGAACAGCATCCAATCATCTATGACGCCGCGTTCGGCGCCACTGCCCACGGCAAGATCAGGGTCTATGCACAGAAGGGTTTGCCCATCCCGCAGGACTGGGCGCTGGATCCCGATGGACTGCCGACAACCGATGCGGTGAAAGCGATCGATGGTCTGATCCAGCCGGTCGGCGGCTACAAGGGCATCGGAATGGCGATGGTGATGGGTGTCCTTTCATCAATGCTCTCGGGCGCAGCCTACGGGACGGAGCTCGGTGACCTGTACGACGGTCCGAAGGCGGGCCAGGATGGGCACTTCGTCGCCGCGATCAACGTCGCCGCTTTCGAGGATGTCGACAGGTTCAAGCAGCGTGTCGACAAGGCGGTGCGGGAGCAGCACGAGACGAGACGCGCTCCCGGGTCTGACCAGATCTTCATTCCCGGTGAGATCGAGTCCGAGAAGCGCGAGCGCTATATGAGTGAGGGAATTCCGCTGAATCCGGTTGGGCTCAACGAGATGGCAGAGACTGCACGTTCGCTCGGCGTAGATATCTCAGCGTACGGGTGGCTGTCGTGACGGTGAACCTCGCGGTTGTCGGCGTCGGCTGGGCGGGCAGCAGGCATATCGAGGCGATTGCCGAGCTTAACGACCATGTTGCGAAGACAGGCGGCGAGTCGCCGATACGCGTCAGCATGCTGGTCGATCCGGACGAGGCGCACATGTCCGAGAGAGCAGAGCGGTTTGGTGTTGCGGAAACAGCGACGACACTGGAAGCGGCCCTCGGCAACCCGCAGATCGACGCCGTTTCGATTGCGTCCCCGCATGCGCACCATGTTGATGCGGCCGTTCTTGCGGCGAAAGCCGGCAAACATGTTGCGGTTGAGAAGCCGATGGCGGTGACGGTCGAGGAAGCGAATCGAATGATCAACGCGGCCGACGACGCAGACGTGAAGCTTTTCGTCACCGAGCAGGTGGCTTACGGGACCCAAGTGCGGCGACTCCGAGAGATTGTCGAGTCCGGCGAATACGTCGACGAAGTGACATCGGCCGCTGTGCATGCCGGTTTCCGAGCTGACGACTATGGCTACCCGGGACGCCGGGCGTGGCTTGCGCAACCTGATCACGGAGGCTCAGGCACGTGGCTGCTGCACGGAATTCACACGGTGGCGGCGATCAGGGCGGTCTTTGGCGATGTGCACCGTGTCTACTGCGTCGAATCGAAGTCTCCCTCCTTCAGTGGCAAAGACATCGAGGGCACGATGAGCTGTCTGCTGGAGATGGATTCCGGCATCAGCATCCAGCTCGTGCAGTCCTGCGAAACGGCATTTTCTCCCGATCGTTCCGGCACCACGGTCTTCGGGACAGATGGCACGCTGTTCTCGGGCCGCAACGGTTTTGAAGTCACGCAGCGCGGCTCCTCGAATCCGGAGCAGATCGAGCTGCCTGAACAGGAGTTGTCCGACTACGCACTCGAGTTCAAGGCGTTCGCTGAATGGATTGAGAGTGGCGCTGTTCCTCCGACAACCGGCAGACATGAACGTGGCTCGCTCGCCGTGATCCAGGCGGGTTACGAATCGGCTGATTCAGGAGAACCGATCGAACTTCAGAACCGCTTCGGACCGGCGCCGTGATCCCGCCCGATAATTGCTGACCTTTCCGGTCCAGAATTCGCCGTTCTTTGGTAAGATTGAACCGTCGCGGCGTCGCGCCGGACGTGATGAAAATGAGTAGAGGGCATATTGCCCGGAGCCTCGCAATGGCACTGACCGCAGAAGACGTCTACGAAAAGCTGAAAGAGGTCTACGACCCGGAGATTCCGGTCAATGTCGTCGATCTCGGTCTGATCTACAACGTTGAGGTTGAGGACGGCGACGTTCACGTCGAGATGACGCTGACCGCCCAGGGCTGCGGCATGGGTCCGTACATCGCCCAGCAGGCAGAGTGGCAGGTCGCCGAACTGGACGACGTTGAAGATGTCGAAGTCGATGTTGTCTTCGACCCGCCGTGGAACCCGGAGATGATCACCGAGGATGGCAAACGCCTGCTCGGTATCGACTAGTTCTCCACCTGACCGACCTGGCCAAAACACCTGAAAGGTAAGCGCGCCGTCTGACCGCGCTCTGATTCATGACTTCACCACGAAAGCTCTCGCCGCAAGAAGAGGCCCGCCTGCAGCAGGTCCGCAAGCAGTTCCAGGAACGCAAGGCGATCTCGGAGCAGCTCGGCAAGATCAAGAACCGCATAGGCGTGTATAGCGGCAAGGGCGGAGTGGGCAAGACGACAGTCGCCGTGAATCTCGCGGTGATGCTTGCGCAGGAAGGCGCGAACGTCGCCATCTTCGACTGTGATATCGACTGCCCGAACGTAACGCGAGTTCTACGGATCTCGGAGGGACCAAAGCAGGACGACGAGGGCCGCTTTCATCCGTCATCGAGGTACGGCGTCAAGGTGATGTCGATGTCGTTCTTCCAGGAGAACGAAGACGAGGCGATCATCTGGCGTGGTCCGATGATCCACAACGCCATCAACCAGTTCCTGCAGATGACGGAGTGGGGCGATCTCGACTACATGATCGTCGACCTGCCTCCGGGAACTTCTGACGCGCCTCTGACGGTAATGCAGACGCTGAACCTCGACGGCTTCGTGGTGGTTAGCACGCCGCAGGAGCTTGCTGCGCTGGACGCAAAGCGTTCGATCAACATGATCAAGAAGATGAACCTGAACGTGTTCGGAGTGGTCGAGAACATGTCGGGCGGGATCTTCGGCACCGGCGCAGGCGAAGACCTTGCGCACGAGATGCAGCTTCCGTTCCTGGGCAAGGTGACGATGCGTGAGGCGTTCCTCGACCCGAAGCAGCCTGCGGTGCTTGAATCAGACGAGGTTGCGGACGAGTTCTCGGAGATCGCGCTGAAAGTACGCCAGCTGGCTCAGTCGGCTGCCTAACTGGTCGCTAGAGCTGAAACCCGACAGTGAACTGCGCACCGCAGTTCTTGCATTCGGCTTGATCGTCTTCAAGTTGCAGGTGATTGTCTCCGCAACTCGGGCAGTAACGCACGGCGGCTTCTATCTGCGTCCTGGACCTCGTCTCATCGGCCAGCTCATCCCTGCTCGCCCTGTGGAGCACTGGCACGGCCAGAGTCACCGCAGCGAGCAATACGATCACCACTCCCATGACCCGGGCGTAAGCGTCGTCCTCCACCGCATCTGACGCCCAGATCAGAATTGTGATCATCACGACAAGCACTGCCGCCAGGAGCCAAGCAGCGGTAAGCACATGCCGGTAGCGCGGGACGAGCCGGCCGCGTGAGAGCAGTCCCGCATGGGCGGTTCCGGCGCCAAAGAGAATCGCAGTTCCCATCGCCCTGGCGATGTTTTCGCCCGCGAACTCGTCCCATGTGTTGTAGACGAGGAGCGAGAACCCGATCACTGCAAAGACTGCACCCGCCTCCGGCACGTACTTGATGAACTGGCCGCTTCTTGCGGCGAGATTCGCCAGCGCAAGGACCGCTCCGCCGGTGACGGACAGGCTGGTGACGAGGATCTTGGCGTCAAGTTCTGAGAACTCACCGCTGACGATGGCGACGATACCGATCACAGCGTTGACCGCGATCGAGGCGAGCACGAACTTGATTCCGTTGCGGCTGAGGTTCAGTGGCAATTGCGTCTCCAGTACGCGGATTGTGCCACCGATATGCGGATGGAGTTCGTAGGCGGCGTGATGTTTCTCGGTATGCTTCCGCTGGACAGAAGCACGACGAGAACTACTTTCCGGCGAACAGCTTCACCGTGTCGTGAAGGCTGCGTGACCGGTCGACTGTCTCGGGGCGTTCATGGCCGATCGGCGAGTCAGCGATCATCTGGAAGACGTCGCGGCTGCCTTCGTGGAGCTTTGGCGTGACACCGGCAGCAGCAAAGGTCTCGGCGATCTCCTCCATCTCGCCGATCCAGCGAAAGGCGCGGTCGGAGACGGTTGCGACGCCCTGCATGCGCTTAAGCGTCTCAGGCTGGCTGCCTTCCAGCTCATTGATCAGATCCTCATAGGTTCCAAGCGATTCGGCTGCGGTGAGTGTCGCGGCGTAGAGCGCAGAAGTGCCTTTCGTTATGGCGGCGTAGCACATCTTGATGGCGGAAGCACGGCCTACTTCGCCGCCCATGAGCGGAACGGTGATGCCTCGACCATCGAGCTCGCCTAGCACCGCCTCATGCGGGCCAGAAGCGTAAAAGCGCGGCGGTGTGCCTCCACGCGGCGGTCCGCCGATGATCCCGGCGTCGATGAACCGGCCTCCCGCGCCATCGATCACTGCGGCCATACGCTTGCCTGTCTCCGGCGAAACGGCGTTGCACTCGGCGAATGCGAGCGGTCTGCCGGACTTTGAGATCTCTTCTGCAATCTGCGCAACCAGCGCCTCACCCTGGTCCGGCACAAGGATCGAGAGGACGAGGTCGGCTTGCTGGACTACTTCGGCCAAAGTGCCGACGTCTTCGATGTTGCTCTTCGCGGCCAGTTCTCGCGTTCGGTCGCTGCGCCCGTCCAGCGATGTGATCACTCGCAACCCGTTCAAGGCGAGGGCGGCACCAACCGCGCTTCCCATGTCACCGGGGCTCAGTATTGCGACTGTTTCAACTGGCATGGTGCTTGTCTCCGTGGTCATGGTGGTGCGGGATCTTGGTGGGCATGAACTCTACCTGACAGTCGTTCCAACGAGAGCCTCGCTTAGCGCTCACAGACCCGCTCGACGGTATCTATGAACGGGATGAGTGCTTCGGCCAGAACAAGGCTCACGGCCGAAAAACGGGCTGGCTCTGTCGTTTCTTGCTCGGCTTCGCAAAAAGCGATTGCCAACTGCTCAACGTCGATGTCCGGCTCAACGATCAGCGTGTTCTCGGTGCGTTCGTAGATCACGCGGTTTCCACTGCTGTCTGTGAACGAAAAGTCGCCCGTCTCAGCTTCGAAAGTCAGCGGGCTGGCGGTCCGGCTGTCTCCGGAGCCGCACGCACTCAGAGCGGCAATGCCGATGAGCAGGATCGCGGCCACTGCATGTCTCAATCTGCGGTCGCCGGATCAGACTGGCGTTCGGCCAGCACCTTCTCGATGATCTCGATGAACGTCTCGATCGGCTGCGCGCCGACAACTCCATACTTGCCTTCGACAACGAACGAGGGCACGCCATTTAGGCCGATCATCATCGCTTCATCGTGCTGCTGCTGCATCAGGCTGTCGTACAGTCCCGATTCCAGGCGCGAAGCGAATGTATCCCAGTCAAGACCGCACTCGACCATGTGACGCTTCAGCACGTCATGATCGCCAAGGTTCTCGGCATCTTCCCAGTAGGCGCGATACAGCCGCGAATGAAACGCATCTACAGTCGCTTGATCCGTAGTCTCCGCCGCAAAGATCGTCGCCGCCTGCGCCGGTCTTGTGTACGGAATCAGTGAACCTTCCTCTCGGCGCATGACGATGCCTTCGAACTTCGCCATCGCCGCGATCCGTGGCCACATCGCCTTGCGGTAGTCGCCGGGCCCGGCCGTCCACATCTGTCCCTCGGGCGGGATCTCCGGATGCAGGAAGAACACCTTGTGCTCAACCCTGATCGGGTAGCGCTTGCGCAGTTTTTCGAGCCGGGCCAGCCCGATGTAGCACCAAGGTCAGATGTAGTCGTACCAGACGGTGAAAGTGACAGGCTGGATGTCTGGCGATGTCATTTGAGTCTGGTCCCGGCGCTCTGGTCTAACCGGTCACTACGTCCCTGATCGCTTTGCCGACGATCTCCGGCTGGCCTTCGTCGAGGCCGAAGACGTGCAGATTGATCCTGTCAGCGCCATCCGGCACGCGAGTCCAGATAGCCGGCTCGTAGTCCCGCAGCGCGTCGACCACATCCTGGTTCGACTTTCCAGTCGTCCCTTCATCGACCGACACGAACACGCCGAATGGCTGGTGGCCGATGATGTTCGTGTTCATCTCGACGGTCACACCGGGCACGCCTCTCAGCTGGGTAGCGATCTCGCCGGACATGCGTTCTGCTGCAGCAAGCCGGTCTTCGTGGTTGATGCTGAACCAGCGCTTGACCGCTGCGACAACGCCGATGATCTCCTGCCTGTCCATCTTCTGGGGCCGTCCGATGCCACGGATGCGCCGGGTCTCGTATCCGGTGAACGACTGCAGGCTGATCTTGTGAATCAGCTCTTCGGTGCCGAGCGCGAGGCCGGTTGAGTGCGGTGCGCCCATGTACTTGGCAGCGATGCACTGGAAGTCGGCGCCCATTCGGACGTACTTGCCAAAGTTCTCGAGCGGGAAGATCTGTCCGGCGGCATCGACTGTCACGTAGACACCCTTGTCGTGGGCGATCTCGATGGTCTTCTCAAGAGAAAGCAGGTTCGGGTCTTCAGGGTCCTGTTCGTGCGCGTAGAAGTGGATCGCCAGCGTCTGAGGACCTATGGCATCGATCAGGTCCTGCTCGGTCGTTCCCTCATCCGACCCGAACTCAACGAGCTTTGCCCCGGCGAGCTGCAGGCAGCGGTCGTACCAGTAGCGCTGCCGCTTCTGGATCAGGATCTCGTCCTTCATCCCGGTGGTGTCGGGCAGCTGCTGGATCTTGTCGTCGTCGTCACCCGCCATCATCGCGGCGGTAACCAGTGTCAGGGCGGAGCCCGCGCCGGAGGTGAAGTACGCGGCCGGCACGCCGATCGCTTCTGCGACAACCTTGCCCGCGGCCTCCTGAAGCTCGATCAGAGGGATGTAAGCGCTGTCGGCCGCATCCATAGCATCCTTGACTTCTTGCACGGGAGTTGAGCCTCCGAGCAGCGTCACGCTGCCGGTGGCGTTGATGACTGGCTTCGCGCCAAGCTCTTTGTAAATTGCGCCCCACTCTGAGGTGACCATGCTCAACTCCTGTTCGTGCCCGAGATGCCTGTGAGATCGTCTGCAGTTGCCGTCGCTTCGACGTTTCTGCGTCCGGCGCAAATAGTAACCGGGATATACTCGGTTCGCACGGCCTAAGGACGATTTGGACGGAACTAACGGGCGCCAAAGCCGGATTCAGCGACACGGGAGATTTGATGGCATCGACCGAAAAGATCAACGAAGCAACGGAAGTTAAGATCGAGCACAGCGGACGGGTTGTCAGTGCTCGGGAGTGGAAGTCGGTCACTTCTGAGGCAACGATCGTGATCGCGGTTGACGGTGATGTTGCCGACCTTGTTTCACCGGTCGCGGAGAAGCTGATCGACCGTAATCGCGTCATCGGGCTGAATCTGGAGTCGGCGTGGGACGCTGTGACGGTCGCCTGGACGGCGCAAGATCCCGTGGTGCTGGTAGCCCAGGGTGATGCCGGCAGGGTGGCATGCCGGACGGCCCGGCTGGCGCCGGGTGCCTTAAGAGCGCTGGTGCTTGCGGACTTTGCTCCTGAGGAAAGAGCGAACGATGCGGACGACATCTCTGTCCCGGTGCTGGTGTTTCATGGCCGTGAGAGCTCTGCCGAGACGCATGCGCAGGCGGTCGCAGCGAAGGACGCGATTCCCGGCAGCCACCTGATCGAGCTGGACGGGTGCGCCGACCTGCCGACGAAGAACTGCCCTACTGCGCTGGCGGAGTCTCTGATGTGGTACCTGGATGGACTCGCCGAGCCGACGATGGAGTTCACCGGTTTCGCCGGTGCAGAGGAAGAGCCGGTGGACCCTAAGGGCTGAGGTAAAGGCCACCCTTCGACAGGCTCAGGATGGCGCCTATGCACGCAACTTCGATCTACCTCAACAGCTCTACCTGGCAGCGTGCTAAACGCGCAACTCGTTGATCCGGTGCAATAATGCGGCTGCCTAACAGCGTCGAATGTCCCGTTGCCACGAGCGCTGTGTGCTACCGCAGCGCTGCCAGGAGGTTCCGAAATGCGCGCCGCAGTATTCACCGAAGTCAACGAACCACTCAGCATCGAAGACGTCCAGGTCGATAAGCCGGCCTCACACGAGGTGCTCGTGCGGACCGCTGCCACAGGCGTCTGTCACTCCGATCTCCACTTTGTCGAAGGGCTCTATCCCATGGAGACGCCCACGGTGATGGGTCACGAGGGAGCAGGCATCGTCGAGGCGGTCGGCGATTCGGTGACCGATTTCGCTCCCGGCGATCACGTGATCCTCTGCCTTTCGGTGTTCTGTGGAAAGTGCGAGCACTGCATGAGCGGACACCCGGCGCGCTGCCAGGACAAGCCAGTGCGATCAGCTACGGACCAACCGAGACTGAGTCTTGGTGGACAGGCTGTCGGCCAGATGGCGAACCTCGCCACATATGCCGAGCAGATGCTCGTGCACGAGAACAGCGTGGTGAAGATCCGGGAGGATATGCCGTTCGAGGGAGCGGCGCTGATCGGTTGCGGAGTGACGACGGGCGTTGGAGCGGCGCTTAATACAGCCCAGATCACACCCGGATCTTCGGTTGTCGTCTTCGGTACCGGTGGTGTCGGGCTTGGCGCGATACAGGGTGCGAAACTTGGCGGTGCGGCGCAGATCATCGCCGTGGACATCCATGAGTCGAAGTTGAAGACAGCGCTGGACCTCGGTGCGACGCATGTTGTCGATTCTTCGTCTCACGACCCTGTTGAGGCGATCATCGAGCTGACCCGCGGCGGCGCTGACTACACGTTTGAGGCGGTCGGCCTGAAAGAGACGGCGGAGGCGTGCTGGGAGTCGCTCAAGCCGGGCGGCGTGGCGACCATCATTGGCATGATCCCGGTCGGCACCAAGATCGAGATCGAAGGCAGCGGCTTTAAGGAGCGCAAGCTGCAGGGCTCAAGCATGGGCTCGAACCGCTTCAAGCTGGACATGCCAAAGTACGTTGAGTTCTACATGCAGGGCCGCTTGCTACTGGACGAGATGGTGACGAAACGGGACAGGCTGGATGGCATCAACGAGGCGTTCCGGGCAATGAAGGCAGGTGAGGTGGCGCGGACTGTTCTGATGTTTGATTAGGGGGCGAGGTTCGTAGCTCCATCACCCCCTCATCAACTCCAGTCCATCGGTGTCCACATCGTGCGCTTCAAGATGGCCTACGCCCTGCTCTGTGACGTAGAGCTTGCCTGAACCGGCGGGGCCGAAGGCGACGTTGGTTGGTGCGGGGCCTTCAAGCTCGATCCTACGCACTACGCCGCCGTCCGGGCCGAGTACGGTCACGTCCTGCTGGCCGACCACTGCGACGTAAAGGTTGCCGTCAGTACCGAAGGTCATGCCATCGGGACCGCGGAAGCCGATCGCATCGCGAGAATCATCAACAACCGAGCCGAACACGTCCTTATCCCTGCTGACGGCGCCGTTCGACCATGCATGCCGGTAGATCAGCCCCGACTGCGTCGCTGCCACATAGAGCGAGTTGTCCGCGCCGAACGCGATGCCGTTCGCGAACTCGTAGCCGGTGCCGATGATCTCGCCCTCGCCGGTCGACGGATCAATCCTGTAGACCCGTGCATCGGTCGGCGCAGTCTGACGCTGATCGGGCGGCAGGTCCCGCCAGTTGTCCATGTGCACGCCGGTGTCGGTCATGTAGAGCATGCCGTCCGGGCCAAAGCGCAGGTCGTTCGGAAACAAGAAGTCCGTGCCCTCGCACGACGTCGCAACAACCTCGACATCGCCCTCAAGCGTCACATGCAGCAGCGCCGGCGGATTGACCGATTCGGCCACCCATAGCGTGCCGTCGGCCGCAAGCGTCATGCCGTTTGGACGGCCAGTCTTCGCGACAACTCGCCGCTCCTTGCCGTCCGCACTCAGCCACAGGATCCAGCCCTTGCTCACGTGCATCTCGACAAGGCAGAGGTTGCCATCAGGCAGCAGGACCGGGGCTTCGGGGTTCTTGAGGTCGTCTACGAAAATGGTCATTCAGGTTCCTCGCGACTGGGTTTCTAACCGCATCTTACTAGCCCGCGAGAGGCCGTCGAGCGGTGGTACGCTTCGCCTCGCCCACAGCCAGAAATTCACCGAGCACCGGAGCCATGCCGCATATGAAGATCAAAGAGGTCCGCGCTTTCGCGATCGACGTCACACCGCAACTGAAGACGACCCCACGTGTGCCAAAACTTCAGGGCGACACTGGCTTCGTCAGCCCGATGCTGAGGTACCCCGAGTTTTCGAGGGCGGAGTTTTCGCCTGGCCGCGGCAACTGGTCTCGCACAGCGTGCGTTGTCACGGCGGAAGACGGCACGTGGGGCTTCGGGATGTCGCTGTTCAGCGGACCTGTCACATCGCTGATAAACGACCACCTTGGCCCGTTGCTCGAAGGCCAGGACTGCATGGCGATCGAGAAGATGTGGGACATCATGCAGCGCTCGACGAACGCTTTCGGCACCGCAGGTCTAGTGAGCTACGCGATCAGCGCGGTGGACAACGCGCTGTGGGACCTGAAGGGCAAGGTGCTGGAGAGGCCGGTGTACGAGCTGATGGGCGGGCCGCAGAAGGAGAAGATCTTCTGCTACGCCAGCTGCACCGACATGTCATATGGCGTCGAAAACAGCATCGAGTGGTTCCTTGAGCTCGGATTCAAGGCGGTGAAGCTGTTCATCCCCAACGGGCCTGAGCAGAACATCGAAGGGTTGCGCAAAAACGAGGAGATGGTTGCGAAGACCCGCGAACAGGTCGGGCCGGATGTTGAGATCGCGGTGGACTCGTGGATTTCGATGAATGTCGAGTACGCAGTGCGGTTGGCAGAGGCGCTTAAGCCTTACCGGATCAAGTGGCTTGAGGATTCGTTCACGCCCGAAGACCTCGGAAGCTACACGCACCTGCGCCGCCGCGTGCCTTATCAGACGATTGCGACCGGCGAACACTGGTACTCGCTGCAGCCGTTTGCGTTCGCGTGTGCGAACGGTCTTGTCGACATCCTGCAGCCCGATCCGCAGTGGGTTGGCGGAGTGACCGGTGTGATGAAGATCTGCCACATGGCGCAGGCGCACGGCGTTTCCGTGATCTCGCACGCAGGCATGAACTACCCGTTCGGGCAGCACGTCTCTTTCGCCATGCCGGCGATCATGTGGGGTGAGAGGTCGGAGGGCGTCTCTCCCCCGGGAGTTCCGCTTGAGGAGCGCGTTGCGCTGCCAGGAACGCCGGTTATCAAAGACGGCTATCTTGTGCCGAGTGACGCGCCCGGTTTTGGCTTTGAGTTTTCGAAAGAATGGTTGGAGCAGCGGGCGAAGTAGGGTGCAGTTGGCTATTCATACAGAATCAGCGGGCTCGCTCCAAGCAGCGGGAAGCCGATCAGGTTTTGTTGCGGATGGTGAAAGTAGAACCTGGCCAGCAGAATGTTCCCCGAAACTGCGATTTCCAATCGCTCAAGCCTTTCAGACAGAGTCTGATCAGAGCGAGGCATCATAGGGACGTTCCAGACTCGGTCTACAAGACGTTCCGCATTGAACTCAGCAGTCACCTCGTCCGGGTTGGTGATGACTAGTCCCGTGAACGCGCGTTCGCCGTCGAACCCGACCCCGGTGGCGGCAAGTTCAAACGGGCGCATTAGGTCAACTTTGCGAGCAGTCTGTGGAAACAGCGTCGGCTGACCACTCAAGTCGACAGCCGTTTCCACCGTCAATCCACTCGATACGAACGTCATGTCACGCATGAGGCCAAGTGAGGCCAGGGCCCGTGCCGTCTCTATGTAGCCGTCTACTTCCGTCAGTGGCGATACATTCCCTTGCAGAACGTCGATGTAATCCTCCATAACTCCATCAGACACGGAGTAGTACGCCTCCCCTTCGAGTATCAGTAAACGCGGGCCACGCCCAACATGGTCATAAAGTGGCGGAGAATGCCGTTTCTCGATCTCTCCTATGAACTCCGGGCCCCAGGAGTAGTACTCGATACCGTCGTGCTCACGGATGTCAGGTTGGTCGCAATCGCATTGCGCCAGCGCATCGACAGTTCGTTGCGGATCAAAATCGCCAAAGGCAATGTCGTAAAGACGTAAGGGCCCTTGCGCTTGCCTGAAGGTTCCGAATCCCTGGCCGGCATGCACGGACTGTTCAAGTCTCCAGTGCTCGAAGCCGACATAAGGGTAACGCTCAAGGATCGAGAGGTAGTCACGTGATGCCTGGGGCCATGCCGGGAAATCAGGAGCGAAACCCGTTCTCGTGGCAGTGTCGTTCAGGTCGTTGAAAAACCTCAGAATCGTGGATTCAGGTTCACCGGGTTCAGGCAGTGTGAGCCCGAGGTAGTCCATCACCCCGGCATAGTCAGAGAGCCTCGCGAGCCTTCGCGTGAAGTCATTGTCAGGAATGCGGGCAAGCAGGTCTTCGTAGACTGTTCCCGCGACAGGTTCGCCGATCGCGTCTTCATCCAACCAGATCACCTGCATAGGTTCTGGCGTGGGCGGAAGGGGCGTGCGTGTTGGATACGGCTCTACAGCGGACGGACGAGTGGGCACGGATGTAGGAGTACCTCGGAACGTGTCTGCCGTGATCGGAGTTGCCGTCGGTTCTACGGTCGAAGTAGGTGCAGCCGAATCGCCGTCTTGTGATGTACCGGGCTCATCCGAGGATCCGGTACACGCGACGATCGCCAGCAGCAAGATTCCTGACACTGAGAAGACGAGTGTTCGAGCCCATTGATTTGTAACGTACATACTGATCACCGTTGTCCGCCCAATCGTCGCCTACCCGAACATCACTGTTGCGTTGACCAAAAGCGGTGCGATCACTCGTGAACGACTATGGTGGTCGTGCCGAGCAATGGAAAGCCGAAAAGGTGCCGTTGCAAATCCCGGTAGTAGAACTTTGCCAGCACAAGGTTGCCGACCACAGCGACCTCCATTCGATCGAGCCGCTCTGAAAGCGTGGCATCACTCCGAGTCGACAGCGGCACGTTTCTGACTCTTTCGATCAGAGTGTCGGCATTGAACTCTGCGGTTTCATTGTTCGGGTTGCTGATCACTAACCCGGTGAATGCACCTGTTCCATCGAACCCGACTCCGCTGGCAACAAGGTCGAATCGACGCAAAAGGCTTGCGCTATTCAGAACCTCTGGAAACAGCGTCGGCTGGCCGCTCAGGTCAATCGCTTCATCAGCCGCCAACCCGGAGGATACGAAGGTCATGTCACGCATCAGTCCAAGCGAGGCGAAGGCCTGTACTACCTCAAGATAGCCATCAGCTGAAGCCAGTGAGGGCATATCTCCCTGGAGGACTGCGATGTACTGTTCCATCACGTTGTTGGAGATCGAATAGAAGCCTTGTCCGTTACGGATAAGCAGCCTTGGCCCTCGGCCGACATGGTCGTAGAGCGGAGGGGCGTGCCGTTTTTCGATTTCACCTATGTACTCGGTTCCCCAGGAGTAGTACTCAACTCCGTCGTACTCTCGGATGTCTGGTTGATCGCAATCGCAGAATGCGAGCGCATCGGCAGTGCGGTCCGGGTCGAAATCGCCAAGAGCGATGTCGTAGGTCTGTGGCGGGCCCTCCCTGTTTGGTCGCGGGAAGAACGAGTCACCAGCTTGAACGGACTGCTCAATTCTCCAGTGCTCGAATCCCACATAGGGAGATCGGTGCAGGTTCGAGAGATAGTCGCGTGAGGCGAATGGCCACACAGGAAACTCGGGAGCGAATCCCGTTCGCATCGCGGCGTCATTCATGCTGGCAAGCAGTTCGTCGAGCGCCTCTTCGGGTGGGCCGGACGCTGGCATGACGATGCCGAGACGGTCCATGACTCCGGCGTAGTCGATAAGACGCGTGTAGCGGTGTGTTGCTTCGGTGCCAGGAACGAGAGCCAGAAGGTCTTCGTAGACCGTTCCCGCAACCGGCTGGCCAATCTCGTCAGCGTCCAACAGACTACCTGCATCGGTTCCGGCGTGGGCGGAAGCGGTGTCCGAGTCGGGTAAGGTTCAACAGCAGAGGGACGTGTGGGTACCGGTGTAGCGGTGCCCCTCAAACCGGCTCCGGTGATCGGGGTTGCCGTCGGCACAGATTCGACTGTAGGCGTTGATGTCGCGGTCGGTAGCGAGCTCGCAGGTTCGGACGTAGATCCACACGCTAGGGCTGCCAGCAGCACAACCGCTGGCAGTGCAAGAGCGAGCGTTCGAGCCCATCGATTTGGGACGTACACGCTGATCACCGTTGTTAACTTGTGTTTGTCTATTCGAACGTAGCGCTGACGTTGACCGTTGCTCCGATGTCAGCGAGCGAGATGCCGTCGAGATCAACCAGGTCATCGTCGTCCAACAGGTCTTCGAAGCCCTCAGGCAACGACAGGTCGAAGCTCCAATCGGCGGCCGTGACCCAGCCGGTCTCGGCGTCGAGGGTCAGCGTGACGGTGTAAGGATTGAAGACGATTCCCGTGATGGCGGTGAACTGCTCGCGCTCGTCTGCATCCATGTCATTGAACTCTTCAAGCGCGTCGTCTGTGTCGTCGCCAATGATTGGCGCCAACTCAGCGATCACCTGCTCCATCAGTGCCAGCAGGTCGACCTCACCCGGCGAAACGAGGACTTCAACTGTTGCTGCGCCGTCTGCGATTCCGGTCAACTCATAGGTGAACGCACCGTCTGTTGCGAGTCCGATGATTGTAGGCGTCTGGCCAGAGACGACGACCGGCTGGCCGATAGTGTATTCGCCTGCCCGCATCAGGAACATGTTGGCCGTTGCAGCGTTGATACCGGAGTCAGCGACGAGCTGGGCTGCATCGGTTTTAGGAAGCTCGTCGAGCAGAGTGCGGAGTCGTTCCAGGTCCTCTCCAGGAAAGGCATCTTCGCCCGCGAACGCCGCTAGTCTCAACAGCGAATCGGCGAGTCCGTTGATCTCTTCGGCCAGGTCGTCGAGGTTCGTTACACCGGTTATAGCGCCGTTGCCGTCGATACCGAACTCGACGCCGAGATCGAGTTGGTCGATGAGGCCCATCATTGAACTCAGTTGGCCGAAGTCGGCATCGCCAAAACCGGGCTGTTCGAATGACTGCTCCTGAAGCTGGCCAACCAGGTCTTCGATCGAGAAGTTGATCTCACCCGTAGCGCCACTCGATCCAGCGTCGATGATGCTGACGGAGCCAAGCGTCACAGTCTGGTCTCTCGGGAGTTCCGGCCGTTCACCGCCGTGCTCCTCGATGGTGTCAAGGAACGATTCGGCGCCAGCGTTCAGCTCGGTTGAGGTCGTGACGTTGATGGTGCGTGTGTCACCCTCGTCCCACGGCGGCGCCCATGTCAGTGTGTCGCCCTCAACCTGGAATGACCCTGCTGCGAAGTCGCTGTCGCCATCTGCGCGATCGGTTCCGCAGGCGACTGCTGTGACGAGAAGCGTTGCCAGCAGAGCCAGCATGATCCGCGGGCTGTGAAGCAGTTGCAGACGATGAAGCTGAGTTGTGGCGCGGAACACCTGGGACATCGATCTCACCTCACGAGGACGCAACACGTTGAGTCTGTTCTAACAGTTCGCCCGGCAGTACGTACGGACACGTTCTCATGACCGGGCTTATTCGAGTATTACGGCTAGATCGCCCGCGCAGACCGCAATCCCACCATTAAGAGTACACCCGAGCCGCTGGCAACCGGGCCAAGGATCCGTGAGGAAACAGGGCAACTGTTTTCGAGAGACCTAATCTTCCTCGAGGGTCGACGTATCGCCTTCCGGCAGGCCGAGTTCACGGGCCTTGAGCAGCCTGCGCATGATCTTGCCTGAGCGGGTCTTAGGCATCACGTCGATGAAGTCAATCTCTCTTGGAGCGACACCTGCAGACAACTTGTCGCGTGAGAAGCGGATCAACTCTCGCTGCAGCTGGGGCGTCGGCTCATGGCCCGGCGTGAGCGTAACGAAGGCCTTAACGACCTCCATGGCGATCGGGTCCGGCTTGCCGATCACTCCGGCCTCGGCAACCGCCGGGTGCTCGATCAGCGCGCTTTCCACTTCGAATGGCCCAACAAGGTGGCCGGCGGTGTTGATCACATCGTCCGCCCTGCCCTGGAACCAGAAGAAACCGTCTTCGTCCAGCGACGCCTGGTCGCCGGTGATGTACCAGCCCTTCTTGAACCGAGAGTTGTACATCTCGTCCTTGTTCCAGTAGGCGTACATCATCGAAGGCCACCCGGGGCGAACGGCGAGAGCACCGGCCTCACCGGGAACGACCGGTTCGTAGTTGTCGTCGATCACCGCCATCGTGATGCCGGGGAACGGACGTCCCATCGAGCCCGGCCGCACCGGCATGCTGGCGTAGTTCGCGCACATGATTGCGCCGGTCTCGGTCTGCCACCAGTTGTCATGGATAGGCATCTTGTAGTGCTCGTTCCCCCAGACAACCGCCTCAGGGTTGAGAGGCTCACCGACTGAGCCGATGAAGCGCAGGGATTCAAGTGAGTGCTCTTCAACCGGCTTTGAACCGGCACGCATGAGAAGCCGGATTGCGGTCGGCGCGGTGTACCAGACAGTGACCTTGTACTTGTCGATCACGTCGTACCACGCGTTCGCGCCAAAACCGCCTTCGTAGATGATCTGCGTCACACCGTTCGTCCACGGAGCCATCATTCCGTATGACGTACCGGTCACCCAGCCAGGGTCGGCCGTGCAGAAATAGATATCGTCAAACTTCAGGTCGAGTGCCCAGTGGCCGGTGAGCCACTGCTGCACAACAGCCTGGTGCCTGTGCATCACGCCCTTGGGTTTTCCCGTCGAGCCTGACGTGTAGTGCATGATCGAGAAGTCGTACTGACTCGTGTTCTCGATCGTGAAGTCGTCTGCCGATGCATTGGCCATCAGCTCGTTGTAGTCGAGGTCGCCGTCGTCGAGCGGCTCGCTATTGCGGCCGTTCTTGTTGACGATGATTACCTTCTCGACGCTCGGCAGGTCTTTGAAGATGCCTGAGATCTTGGACTTGAGCTCGGGAGATGTGATGACAAACCGGCCGCCTGCATCTTCGATGCGGTCTTTGACCGGTTCTGGTCCGAAAGCTGAGAACAGAGGAGCGATCACACCGCCTGCTTTGAGGATTCCCATCGCGGCGAAGTAGAGTTCGGGCAGGCGATCCATAAAGATGAAGACGCGGTCACCGCGCTCGATTCCGAGACCTTTCATCACTGCGCCGAAGCGGTCGGAGTGCTCCTTGAAATCGGCGTAGGTGTACTTCTCTTCCTCGCCATTCTTGCCGAGCCAGATCATTGCAAGCTTGTCGCCATGACCGTGCACGACGTGGCGGTCTACCGCTTCGTAGGCGTTGTTCAGGCCGCCGCCGGGGAGCCAGTCCATCTTTCCGAACGCGTCACGCCACCAGTCGAAGTCGGCACGCGTGGCGTGGTAATCGACCAGGTTAGGGTCGACGTTTTCGTACGGTCCGGAAGGCTTGGCGATCTCCTGGTAGTCCATTGCAGTGTTCCGATAGCTTCTATTGTTCGTGGATATGAGTTCCGGCGATTACCGGCGCGAATCGCTCTGGCAGGGGCAATATAGCGAACCTTGCGCCCACTGCCAAAGCGCGTACCGCTTACGAACTGTATCGACCACCTATGAAGCGGGCTGCTTGAAGAGCGGGTGTGCTTTCACAGCTGCCACGGCATCAGGGTCGTGCGCAGGAAGGATCAGCAAGCCCGGCGTCTTCTCCTTGAGCTTTCTCACCTTTGCGTACGTATCCGCAAGTACCTCTTTCTCGCCAGTACCAGGAAAGATGTCTTCCATCAGCCCTTTCAGCGAGTAGCAGAGGTCGCCGACGAACAGCAACGGTGGATCGGTCCGGACCAGCATCGATGTCGAGCCTGGCATGTGGCCCGGTGTCGGCAACAGCATCATCGAGCCGTCGCCCATCAGGTCGTTGGCCATAGTGAACGGAGCGAGTGTTTCGTCGTCCGTCGGCTCGAACTCGAACTGGTTCCACTTAGCGCCGGGAACGTCGATGTCCCTGCGAAGTACCGCCTCCCTGTCCGGGTGCGGACCAAGCATGTGCTCCCAGGCGTCGGAAGCCACAAACAGGTCTGCCTGTGGGACTTCCTCGATGCAGCCGACGTGATCGAAGTGCAGATGCGAAATCACTGCCCTGCTCACATCGCCCGCGTCGTAACCGGCTTCTTTCAGCCGGTTGGTGAGGGTATCTTCGGAGCCAATCTCGAAACGAAAGATCTTGTTCATGATCAGCCGCGTGATCCTGTTCTCCCAGTAGTTTGGATCGGTCTTCGCCCGTATGTTCATGCCTGCATCGAACAGCACGATGCCTTTTTCGTGTTCGATCACGAACACCGAGATCGGCCGGTCCGGGAACCACTTTCGACCGAAGAAGACCCACATCAGTGAAGGGAGCTTGCTGCCCTGCAGATGTTCATAGTGCATCTGCGCAATCCCTGTGCTGATCACCGACAGAGCTTTCACTTCACTTGCGACTTCGGTTTTCGGAGTGTTTGGTGTTTGTATAGTCATTTTGCGCCTACCTTTCCATCCAGTTCACCTCGAAAGCTACGCCGTCGGAGGTAGGCAGCGCATGAGCCGTGGACGAGACACATGAGGTTCGCGTGTGATCGGAACGGACAGACCGGTGTCGTGTCTTATGTGGCCCGCGGGCCGTGTTCCGACTATCATTGACAGGTTGCGCAGTCAGGTTCGTGCCCAGGGTGCGGGTCAGTCCGAGCGCAGCGAGACACATTGGCGGCGGTCTGCTGAACGTTGAAGCAGGCCGGGCCGGCATGCCGGTCCGTCTCCGAGGCGATTGCCAGAGAGACGCTTCCTAATACCGTCAGGTGTAAAGAGGCAAAGATATGAAGGTCCTGTTTCTCCAGGATGTCCGCCCTACTGCGCGAGCAGGCGACATCAAAGAGGTGAAGAACGGCTTCGCCCGCAACTACCTCATCCCGCAGAAGATTGCAGTTCTTGCGACCGATCATGAGATCGCCCGCGCAGAGAAGCTGCGGAAAGAGGCTGAAGCCCGCCAGAAGGCCGAGGCTGCTGAGTGGCGTGAGATCGTCGAGGGTCTCAAGGCCGAGCCGATCAAGCTGGTCGTCCGCACCGGCCCGACCGGCCGACTCTACGGCTCCGTCACGGCAGCGATGATCGCTACCGAGATCGAGTCCGCTGCAGGCCGCGAGGTCGACCGCCGGTCGATCCGCATTCCGGCGCCCATCCGCACGCTCGGCAAGTACGGAATCCCTGTCCAGTTCGCCAGCGAGGTCGAGACGACTCTCGACATCCTGGTTGAGCCGGATGAAGATTCGGTCGCTCGAATCGAGCAGGCCAAGCAGGCCCGGGCCGAAGAGGCCGCTGCAGACCCGACGTTCGAGGAAGCCCTTGAACAGGAATCTGCTGACTCGGAAGAGGCTGAGGGTGAACAGCCTGAAGCCTCCGCTGAGACGGAAGAGAAGCCGGCAGAGTAGCTTCGGCTGCACGAACACTTTGAAGGTAGAGCGCCCCGTCTGAGTGATTCGGAGGGGCGCCTTGCTTTTTACTGGTTTTCGATGACACCTGCCGTTTCCCGGGTCATCGGGAAAATCGGCTGCTAAAGCTCGAAAAGCCTGTGACTTCGGGGTATGAGTTCACAGGTGACGGGTGTTATAAACCGTGGCCTGACCAGGCGCTGCTTGCGGCGCATTTCCAGCGCGCCACGACCACCGGGAGACTCCACAGAAATTGGTTCAGGCTGACAGACTGCCGCCTCACGATATCCAGGCCGAAGAGTCGGTCGTCGGCTCGCTGCTCATAGACGGCCAGGCGATCACCGATGTCCACGGATTCCTGCACGCGGGCGACTTCTACAGGCAGCGGAACCGGCTGTGCTATGAAGCGGTTGTCGAGCTGTTCAACCGCGACGAGGCGATCAACACCGTCACGGTCGCGCACGAGCTCGAGTCGAAAGACCTGCTGGAAGAGGTCGGCGGCACCGCTTATCTAGCTCACCTCGTTGCCACCGTCCCCACATCTGTGCATGTCGTCCACTTTGGACGGCTTGTGCAACGCACAGCGACCATGCGCCGACTGATCAGCGCAGCGACAGACATCGCGGAGATCGGCTTTGCGGATGAGGCTGATGTCGACGGAGCACTGAGTACGGCTGAGGACATCATCTTCGGCATACGGACCGGGCAAGCTGCCCGCGACTTTGTGCATGTGGGCGAGGCGCTGGACCCGTTCCTTGAACAGTCGTCTGCACTGGACGCGCTGGAAGATGATAAGAAGCCGATTCCGACTGGCTACTCGAACATGGACCAGCTGTTCGGCGGACTGCAGCGTTCGGACATGATCGTTCTTGCGGCAAGGCCGAGCATCGGCAAGAGCACACTCGGGCTGAACCTGGCAGCGAACGCGGCGAAAGAGCACGCACGCGTTGGCATCTTCTCGCTGGAGATGGGCCGTGAGCAGGTGGCCATGAGGCTGCTTGCATCAGAGGCCCGGCTGAACATGCATGACATCAGGCTGCGGCGCTTCTCACCGACCGAGGAGACGCGCATGGTGGACGCGATCGGTCTGCTGTCCGACCTCGCGATCTACATCGACGACACGCCTTTCCAGACGGTTGCGGAGATGCGGGGCAAGGCGCGCCGACTGCAGCTGACGCACGGTCTCGACTTTGTTGTGGTCGATTACATGCAGCTCATCAATGGTTCCGCAGGTGGCCGCGAAGGCAACCGTGCACAGGAGGTCAGCGAGATCTCACGCCAGATGAAGGCGATGGCGCGTGACCTGGACGTACCTGTAATTGCGGTCTCTCAGTTGAGCCGTGCGATCGAACGGCGGGAGTCGCACCGGCCGGTGCTTTCTGACCTACGAGAGAGTGGCAGCATTGAGCAGGACGCCGACATTGTGATGTTCATCCACCGCGAAGACAGGTTCACGTCGGAGGGTGAGTGGAACGCCAAGCACCCGGACAGGCCTTACCCGCGCGGTTTGGCGGAGTTGGTCGTCGCCAAGCACAGGCATGGACCGATCGACAATCTGTGGATGTCTGTTCGCGATGAGCATGGCCGCTTCATGGAGATGCGCGCGCAGGCTCCGGTCGAGCAGTTCTAGGGCGCGTTCGACGATCTCTACGGGAACGGGGTTGCCGCTTCCGAATCTATGCCTCCGGGTGTTTGTATCTGAATGACAACAGAGCCGAAAAAGAGAAAGACAGCATCGCCGTTTCCACGCGGTGTGCAGTTCACTCCTGTACCGAATCCACTACTCGCCGGATTGCTCGAGGAGATCGATGACATCGCCGAGCTAAAGGTGACGTTGCGGGTTCTCTGGGCACTGCACAGGAAGAAGTCCGCACTGCCGTACGTGACCGCTGCCGAGCTTTTCGCGGACAGGTCTGTTGGCGCAATGCTGAATGCCGCAGGCGATGAACTGGAAGAGGCAGTAAATATCGCGCTTGAAAAGGCGCTGCAACGAAGAACGCTGATCGCGGTGCCATCAGGAGAAGGCGGCGATACCCGTTACTTGCTGAACACCGAGCCTGTGCGAGCGGCCCTCATCCGCAAGGGCATCGAACTGCCTGACACCAGCGAACATGACGTCAGTTCCTGGGCAGAGACACCGCAGGCCGAAGCGCGGCCCGAACTGCATGAGGGCGTCTTCAAGATCTACGAAGAGAACATCGGTGTGATGTCGCCGTTGATCGCCGAGAGCATCACTGCGGCGCTGCAGGAGCACCCGGAGTCGGATGTGATCGACGCCATCAGGGTAGCGGTTGAAGCGAATGCAAGAAGCTGGAAGTATGTGACCGCGGTGCTGAAGCGCTGGGCGGTCGAAGGTCGAGACACCAGGGAGACCAGGGGTTCGGATGGAAAGCCTGAACGATATTCTGAAGCGAATCGCAGCGACGAGTTCATCGAGCGCTACCTTGAACGACAGCGAGCGCGAGGAAACCGCTGAACAACCGCCGTGCCCGATCTGCGATGACGCCCGCTGGCTGAACGTTGACGCGCCGGTCGGCTCGCCGGAGTTCGGCACGGTCATTCCCTGCGAATGCCAGGAGACGGTCTGGGGCTCGCACGTCCGCCAGCGCCTGCGTGACTACTCCGACCTCGGGCCGCTGGAACGCATGACGTTCGAGTCGATGGAGCCAGCTGGTCGCGACGGATTCGTCGACCCACCGAGTTTTCGGCGTGCGCGTGACGCTGCGCAACGGTACTCGCATGATCCGATGGGCTGGCTGGTGATCAGCGGGCCGTCCGGCACAGGCAAGACGCACATTGCGGCGGCTATTGCGAACCGCCTCGTAGAAGACGGACGACCGGTGAAGTTCGTTTCGGTGCCGGATCTGCTCGATCACATGCGCGCGACGCTGGACCGTGACGGGAACGACCCGGATGGCGGCGACTTCGAAAGCCTCTTCAGCCACATCATCGAGGCGCCGATGCTGGTGCTGGACGACCTCGGTGTACAGAGTCCGACTCGCTGGGCTGAGGAGAAGGTCGACCAGGTGCTGAGTCACCGTTATGCACGCAGGCTGCCAACTGTTTTGACGATGAGCCTGTCGGTTGATGAGATGCCGGACCGCTTGCGGACACGCGTCACCGACCCGTTCATCTCTGAGCGCATCGAACTGCAGGCGGGTGCCGGTAACGCCGACCGTTCGTCGATCGGACTCGATTCCTCGCAGTTGAAGTCGATGACATTCGAATCGTTCGATGTGCGGGGAGCCAGGGGCTCAAGCCAGCGTCAGCGTGCGACACTCGACGCCGCGTTCTCTGCAGCCCGGTCTTTCGCAGAGATGCCGCAGGGTTGGATCTACATGGCCGGGCCGACCGGCGTCGGAAAGACTCACCTGGCGGTGGCGATTGCCAATGTTCAGATCCAGCAGGGGCGCTCTGTGTTGTTCCGGTTCGTGCCGGACCTGTTGGACCAGCTACGTCGGGCGTACCAGCCGAAGTCGGCAGTCGGTTTCGACCGTGAGTTCCAGGTGATCCGTAACTGCGAGGTGCTGATCCTCGATGACTTCGGAGCGCAGGCCACGACCGCATGGGCTGAAGAGAAGCTGTACCAGTTGATAGTCCACCGCCACTCCGCAGGACTGCCGACCGTCATCACATCTCGCGTGCTTCTTGACGAAGCGGCGGCCAATGGATTCACGGAACGCTACGCCGATGCGATCGGCTCTCGCCTCCGAGACATTCGCATGGTGTGGGAGTACGCCATGTTAGCGCCGGACTACCGCAACCGCGGTGGCGCGAGCAGACGTTCGCACAACGGCGCTGCAGACAACGAGTCCGGCTCTGCCAACGGCCACACAAAGACCTCTCAGTCGAGATGAGTCCTTCGCCGGCACCGCTTGGCGGAGGGACCGGAAACGACTCGGTCTTCAGCAGGTTGATCTCCGGGGAGCTACCGGCGAAGTGGGTATCGAACGAACCGGACTCTCCCATCGTCTGCTTCCACAACCGTCTCAAGTGGACGCGTGTGATGCTGCTCGTGGTGCCTCGAAACTACATGACGCAGGAAGAGATGTGGCTGGACGATGTGCTTCAAGACGCGATGAGGCTGGCGGTTGAGGTCGGTGAGGAGCACTGCCCCGAGGGGTTCCGTGTGCTGTCTAACTTCGGCCGAGGTGCTCATCAGAGTCAGCTCCACGGGCACGTCCACGTTATCTCCGGGCTTGCTGACAACCTTGAAAGCGCACGCCCTGCCGGTGAATGGAATGCTGACGGTGCGGTGCTCGTGCAGCGGCAGGATGTGGACGGCGTGCCGCACACAGACCTGTACCGAGACGACCTGTCGTCGTCGCAGTTCGAGTTCCTGACAGGTGAGGGAGCTCCGGCAGCGAGTGTTGCGGCGATCGCGCACGCGAAGTCGTTCTCGCCTAATGGCTATCGGCTCCAGGCGAACTACAGCATGGATTCAGATGGACCGAGGGGTGGCAGCCCGGGGTTGTTCATGCTGGGCGGCGGTCAGCTTTCGCTCTACGTCTGATCGGGTGGCTAAAACGCCCGAGCGGATGCCATCGCTCCGACAGCCACGATAACCAGCACTACGTTCAGCCGACTTCCCATCGCGATGCGTGCCCGAAGCGGGGCCAGAGAACTCTCGTCCGGTTGTGTATCGCTGAGCAGAGCTCTTCGCAGCTTTGCCGTGCTGGCTCCGACCCACCCGCTCAGGAAGAACGCAACCAGCGACGCAATAAGACCTATCCCGATCGCCCATCCCCAGCCATTGTCGAAGAGCTGATCAAACTCTCGACCAGGTGTGCGCGAGATCAGGGCGAAGCCGGCGAGGATAGTGATGATCGCTGAGAGCGTGATCCACAGGCTGTTCAGCTTGCTGATCGCCTGCAGCACGTCCCGCTCGACCACGTTGCTGAGCCCGCGCAGCTTCGGCTCGAGGACCAGTGTGAGATAAACGGCCGCGCCGACCCAGAAGACGCCGGCAAGGATGTGGAGTATTCGGAGGACAACTAGTTCTGTGGTCATGGCCTACTTTTCGAATGCGAGGATTGTTTCCGAAACGTCCCGGATGTCAGCGCCGGGCATATGAATCACGCCGTCCAGATCAGGTGTTTCAGCACCAACAAAGATTCCGAGACCCGCCGCTTCGAGCATGTCGAAATCGCCGGAACTGTCCCCGATCGTCGCGATGTTCTCGTGCCGGATGCCGAGCTCTGCAGCCAGGTCCGCCAGGTACTCAGCCTTAGTCGCGCGCCAGGAATGGTCGATCACTCCGGTGTCAAAGTCCAGCTGAGTTGAAAGGTACCGTTCGATTCCCAACTTCGTGGCCACATGACCGACGGCGAATGACCAGGTCACAGACGCCAGCGCGAGGTGAACACCGGCCTGCCTGATCTCTGCGATGCCGTCATCGACTCCAGGCGCCCAGTTGAGGTCTTCAAGGCTCGCTTGCACCGCGCCCAGACCCGCATCCATGTACCAACCAGCCATCTCACTCCGCGCTTCGAGGATTTGGTCTCGCCCTGAGACGCGTTCCATCTCGCACATGCGCCCATATTTGCCAAGACTTCGTGCAATGGTCTGGCACGCGGTGTCACCACGCAGCAGTGTTCCGTCAACGTCGAATATTGCGAGTTGGATCGGCACGTTCGTTCGCCTGCGGATAGCCAGATGAGATCGAGTCCGGCCTCAGATACTACCGCCAACTGCGGTATGCTGCGGCCCTTTCCAGCATGTTTTCTCCCCGACCGAGACGGGACAGATGGAGCAACGCAGCATGAAGATAACCGGCGTAGAGGTCTTCCCACTCACAAGTCAGCGACCGACCCTGAAGGTCGAGCAGCCGATACATCCATCATGGTGGGGCTATGACCAGACCCTGATACGCGTCGACACGGATGGCGGGATCTCGGGCTGGGGCTGTGCAGGTGTTCGCTGGGAGATGGTCGATGCCGTGAAGAAGGTGCTGTGGCCACACCTGATCGGAGAGGATGCGCTGCAGCCTGAGTCGGTCACGGAGCGGCTGCACCAGTGGACGTTCTGGTACGGGCGTGGAGGTGCGATCACGGCTTACGTCGGTGCGGTCAACCACGCCCTGTGGGACATCCTCGGCAAACACACTGGTATTTCTATCTCGCGGCTGTTCGGTGGCAGATATGTCGAGGAGTTGAAGCCGTACGCGTCGATGCTTTTCTCGTGGCCGGTCGACGAGATGGTTGCGAACCTGCGGTCTGGGCTGGAGCGGAACTTCCGGGCGTTCAAGCTCGGCTGGGGCACGTTTGGTCGAGAACGCGACCTGAAGCATGACGAGGAGCTTGTCCGGATCGCTCGGCAGACGATCGGTGACGAATCGGAGCTGATGGTGGACCCCGGCGGCTCCGATGTGTTCTGGCACGGCGACTTAAAGTGGGCGATGGAGGCGGCGCGCATGCTTAAGGACTACAACGTGCGCTGGTTCGAGGAGCCTCTGAGAGCGGACGACATCGAGGGTTACAAGAAGCTGCGAGACGCATCACCCGTTCACATCGCGACGGGTGAAGTCGTGCGCGGGCGCCTGAACTTCAAGCCGTTCATCGAGAACCGCGCGTGCGACATTCTGCAGCCGGACCAGACGATCTGCGGCGGACTTTCCGAGTCCCGGAAGATCTGGCAGGCGGCTTACGATGCCAACATCCAGGTGGTGATGCACGGCTGGAACACCGCGGTCGGAGCGGCGGCCGATATGCAGCTTTCGGCCTCCATGCCGGACGGTGCGTACCTGGAGTACTGGCATCCGGCCCCGTATGTGAGTGGCATTCTGAAGGAGCCGTTCTTGCTGAATGACGACGGAATGCTGGAGATACCTGACGGACCCGGTCTCGGCATCGAGATTGATGAAGGGGCTCTCAGAGCGCATGCGGCGGGCTCTGATGATTTCGGAGCGTAATCAGATAATTTCTGCGCTTTCCGCGCCGAAACGCCTGATTGGTTGACAAATTCTTTGGAATCCATACTCTGAAGCGACAGGTTCGATCGACACGGGACATCTCCATGGAGGAATAGGCATGATCAGGATGTTCGCGAGGCATGGTGTGGAGGACTTCGCAAAGTGGAAGGCGGTGTACGACTCGTTTGGATCCGTGCAGGAAGAGGGAGGTGTTGTCGACGCAGCTGTGTACCGAGCCGCTGACAACCCTAACGATCTGACGATCACCCACGACTTCAACACTCTGGAGGAAGCGCAGGCTTTCGCGAACTCGCCAGAGCTGAAGGCGGGTATGCAAGAAGCCGGGGTCTACGGTCCACCGGACATCTGGTTCGCCACGCAGGTGTAGTCGCAGCAAGTATTCGGTTACCCGTCTCTCGACTTACGGATTCGACGAAGCGACGTTAGAAACGCACGTAGTAGGCGTGAAATAACTCGGCGCGTAGCATGCGGCAGGTCCCTTGACTGATCGCCATCTGGTGACATCCTCTCGTTCAACAACCAGGCGCTTTCGCGGTCTCAAGCAGATCGCAACAGGAGGAGTTACCGATGGCTATCAATGGAAAGTGGCGCTACGAGGACCTGACATGGCCGGAGATGAACGAGGCTGTGAAGGCCGAACTGATCCCGGTGCTGCCGGTCGGGACCATGGAGCAGCATGGCCCTCACCTGCCGGTGAAGATGGACCGTTGGACGGCGACGGAGGTTGCACAGGCGGCATGTGAGCAGAGTCCGGACCGCCTGCTGTTCATGCCTCCGGTCTCGTACGGTTACACAACGCACGTGATGGACTTCCCTGGCTCGGTGACGATTCACCACGAGACATTCATCCGCTACGTGACCGACATCCTGAAGAGCCTCGCCTATCACGGCTTCTCTCGGATCTTCGTCGTCAACGGCCACGGCTCGAACATGCCGCCGCTGGACCTCGCCTGCAGGCGCGCGAACATGGAGACCGAGGCCGAGGTTGCGCTTGCGTCGTGGTGGGGCCTGACAGCAGCCGACCCTAACTTCATGGAGACGTGGCGTGAGTCGCACTTCCCCGGCGGTTGCGCGCACTCCGGCGAAGCAGAAACGTCGCTTGCGCTGCACCTTGACGCAGACTTGATCCAGATGGACCACGCAAAGCATGAAGAGGTCAAGTTCCACGCAGACGGGTCGAAGTTCCGCTGGGTCGATCTGTGGGCTGCGGGTCCCGTGAATATCACTTCATGGACGAGCCAGTACACCGAGTCCGGTATCTGCGGTGAGGCGAACATCGCGACGCCTGAGAAGGGCAAGATGCTGTTCGATGAGGCGGTGAAGAACCTGATCCAGTTCACGAACGAGTGGTACGCAACGCCGCGGGCGGAGCGAATCGACCACCATGCGGCAAAGCCGTTGAGCCAGTTACCTGGTTAGGGTTGCGGGCTAAGAAAACTGCGTCAGCATCTCTTCGTTCGCTGCCCACATCTCGTCGAACATGCTGCGGATCTCGCTGAGTGATAGCTTCGCTGCTGTCAGTGGGTCAAGCGCGATGGCATGGAACGCAGATTCACGGTCGAGGTCTGTGATCGCCAGCGTCGCCATCTCTTGCACAGCAACGTTCGAACGGCTGAGGGAAGCGCACTGCGGGGGCAGGTCGCCGACAGCCATCGGGTGGATGCCGAGCTTGTCGACGGTACAAGGCACTTCAACACAGCTGCCCTCAGGCAGGTTTGAGATCAGGCCCGTATTGGAGACGTTGGCGTTGATGACCGTCGGGCGGTTCGACTCCATCGCCTCGATGATCCGGCACGCATACTCCTCAGAGCGGCTCGGCTTCAGCGGCTCAGAAGAGTCGGCGTCTGCGCGCAGCTGCTCGTAGTGCGTGTCGACACGCTTCACTCTTCGCTGCAGGTCCTGCCTTATCTCATCCAGCCGGAACTCCTTGATCACGCTTTCTTCCGTACGGAAGTATGGCGTGTACTCGGACATATGACGCGTCGACTCCGTGACGAAGTAGCCGAACTGCTTCATCACCTCGAAACGCACCGTGTCTCTGGAGAAGATCTCGGGGTTATTCATCGCCTCGACCAGCTGTGGATAGGCGTCTTCGCCGTCGCGTTCGAAGCGCAGGAACCAGGCCAGGTGGTTGATCCCGGCGACCCAGGCGGTGACCGACTCTCGGGGTGCGCCGATGTACTCAGCTAAGTCGGCGGTCGTGTGCTGAACGCTATGGCAAAGGCCAACGGTCGGAACGTTGGTCATCTCGTTGATCGCCCAGCAGCAGATCGCCATCGGGTTGGTGTAGTTGAGCAGCCAGGCGTTCGGCGCGACCTCCTCGATGTCGTAGCAGATATCCAGCAGCACTGGCGCAGTGCGGAGCGCCTTGAACACACCGCCGGGGCCGACCGTGTCGCCAACCGACTGGTCAACGCCGTACCTGAGCGGAATGCCTATGTCTTTTTCGTAGTCGTCCCCAACGCGAATTGTGGTCAGGACATAGTCGGCGCCTTCAAGCGACTCTCTTCGGTCCGACGTGGTCTCGACCCTGATGTTGGTTCCAGCGTCGCGCATGAGCTTGGTGGCGAACCGCTGGATCACATCCAGCCGCTCAGCGTCCACGTCCATGAGGGAAACAGTGGCGTCAGAAAGCTCCGGCACACACGCAACGTCCTGCAGCAGCCTGCGGGCGAACACGACGCTGCCCGCGCCGATCAGCGAGATCTTTGGTGACGACATTTTCTGCTCCGGTTCTTCTCAGGCGACGGGCAACACCCGCGGTGCCTCAGTACTGTTTCGCCTTGTCAACGACGTTGATCAGCGGCTGGCCGCCGAGGTAGCGGCCAAGATTCTCCTCGAAGATGTCAAAGGTGCGGCGGTCAAGCATGATCTGCTCGGCGTTTCCGGCGATGTGTGGTGTGATTATCAGGTTCGGCGCACTCCACAGTTCGCTGTCGGCGGGGAGCGGCTCAGGGTTCACACTATCCAGCGCTGCACCTGCGATAGTGCCGTTCCGCAGCGCTTCTGCGAGGGCCGCGTTGTCGAAGACGCGACCTCTTGAGGTGACGATCAGCCGTGCGCTGCTGCGCATCACCTCGAACTCCGCTTTTCCGAGCATGTTTGCACTGGCTGGCGAGAACGGTGCGGTGACGACCACGTAGTCGGACTGCTTCAGGAGGTCGGGAAGCCGGTCGAGCGTCCAGACGAACTCGACAATCGGGTCAGCGTCCACCGGCTCCCTGTCGACTGCTATCACCTTCATGCCCATCGCCTTGCAGCGCCATGCGGCCTCGCGGCCGGACTTGCCTAGCCCAACGATGCCGACAGTCTTGTCGCCAAGGTATTCGACGCACTCGAGTGCGCCGTCCTGATCCCACTTGCCATTCGCCTTGTCTTCGAAGAAACGAGGAAACTGCCGTGCGAGGGCGAACATCATCGCCAGCGCGTGCTCGCCAATCATCGGGGCGCCAGCACCGCGGGCGTTGGTCACAATCACATCGCTGTCTGCAACCTGCGGCACGGGAGCGAACAGGCCTTCCATGCCGGCATCGAGCGTCTGGATCCACTTCAGAGCCGATGCTGAATCGAACTGCTGTGCGGTCGGATAGCCGAACAGGACTTCCGCATCCTTGATGTGTTGATCTGCGTCGGCATCCGATTCGGATATAACGAGTTCGATTTCCGGATGGCGTTGCTTCAGAGCGTCACAAAACTGGGCTGCCCAGTCAGGGAGAACAAGGACCTTCATTCATTGCACCTCTGCTTCTTGAGGGGTCAGACAGATTCGGCCAGATCGATTGCCGCCTCTATCAGTATTTCTCCGGCTTCTGGAGCGAACGGACTGGTGGTCGTGCCATAGAAGCGGCGGAACCGTTTCATGTCAACAAGCTCTTCGACCGGAACGCCGTCGAGTTCAGCATAAGGACGCCGCGTCGACACGTAGCCGATGTATTCAGAACTGTAGCTGGCGACCCACGGCCGTTCGCCGGTCGTTCCTTCTTTTATTGCCAACCCGAGTTCGTTGAACATCTCGCCCGGATGGGCGCTGATCACCAGGTCGCCGATGCGAAACGCCTGCGCCTCGATCTCAATAGGCGGCAGTTCCTGGTTTCGGGCAAGCCTCAGTTCATTGGCGCCGTTGCCATAGAGACTGGGATTCAGCTCGGCAGCGTTCGCTGTTGTCGTACCTTCCGGCCAGACCTCGCCGCTGTACTCACCGAATTCCTTCGACAACTTCTGGTGCAGCTTTTCCGCCGCAGACACGCTCCACCACACCTGTCGCCGTGGCAGCTCCAGGGGAGCGGAAGCCGAAGCGAGTCGCACATCTGAGGAAGTCTCAACGCTGACGGAAGCACGCAGAGCTTCCCGTGCGATCGCTTCGCCGAAACGCGCCGTGTCTTCGTGCGTGTGCATGTGCTTCGACTCGAGGTTGCCAAACCACCAGTCGAACGGGTGGATGTCGCCCGCCGCACCCTGCAGGTGAAAGGCGATCGCGCCGTCATCGATCTCCTCGACTGTTGAGCAGAGTTCGCCTGAGAAGTCGCCCGACCATTCGAGGTACTGGCCACCGTCGCAGACACCATGCGCCGCGAAGTTGACGATCCGTGCGATTGGCGTGCCGTCAGGTTCGTCGACACGGAGCACACCGACTTCTTCGTCGACTGGCCTGTCCTTGTACTGCCGGTTGACTGTCCAGCCGTTCAGGCTGCTGCTGGCATGTCCGGCCTCGGCCGGTCGCATCGCGTAGGCAGCCTCGTAGACGGTGCCAGTCACAAGATCACCCAAATATGCCGCGTAGGTGCGCCATTCGGGCGTTACGCCGAGCAGGATGTCCGGCGCCGTGTGGTTGTGGGTTGAGTTGACCAGCAGCGACTCGGCGGGGATGCCGCAGAGGCCGCTGACCTGCCGGCGAATGTCGTCCATGACGACGGCCGGAATCCCGCAGACGTCCATAGAGACGACTGCGATGCGCGTGGCGCCGTCGTGAAGCACAAGAGCCTTTGCGTAGAGATCGCGGTAGACACCGGTCGACCTGCCCTGCCGCAAGCCCCATTGGCCCATTCGATAGCCGATGGGCGGCGTTATGACGGTCTTTGCGACGCCCGCTGTCAGAGCTGCCAGTGCTCACCTCGCTTACTTACAAGAATCACTGCACACCCGCCGATCGAGCGATCTCAAGTGTGTCCAGTTCCAGGTCGACGTCCAGCTCTTCGCCAGGTTCCGGCGGAAGACCTGCAACGTTCGTGGAGACGATCACTCGGTGGCGCGGCATCGCTTTGCGCAGATGCCTCGCGAAGATGGCTGGCTGCGGTTGGTCGACGCCTATGCATGCGAGGTCGCCAATGCGCAGAACGCGCACACCTCTTCTGTCGTCAGCAGCGGTTTCTGCCGAGACGTTTCGCCGGTACTCGATCTTCTGTGCCACTGTCGATGTCTGTGTTGCCAGCAACAGGCCGAGCGCCTGCACGTCCTGCGGACCGCGGGTCAGGTGAGTCCTATTCTTGTTCCCGCGGTACCAGTTGTAAGGCATCACGTCAGCGTCCGAACCGCGTGCGAAAGCCACGACCCCGCCGCCTGCCTGCTCAAGCGCCCAGCTTGCGTATGCAGGGAAGTCGCCGGTCCAATGGCCGTCGTTGCCACGAATAACCGCCGGGCATGAGAAGGAGAAGATCTGCGCGATGCCGTCGCCCTGCGCGGTGGTGACTGAGCAGACGTTCACGGCGTTGTCGGCCTCTTCACCGGGCCCCACGATGCCGGTTGTCACATCAGTCAGCTGCCCTACGTTCACTCCCATTGCCGCCGGCTGCAGGTTGCTTGCTGCGTGGGCGGCGGCACCTCCGCACAGTTGCGGAAGATAGGCGAGATAGTTTTCATAAGCATCGACGGCGGCCTTTGACCACGTCGGGGGTGTTGTGCCGTTGCCGGTGCATGTGACCCAGACGAACGGAGCGTGCGTCCCCGCGGAAGCCGCAACTGTGTTCCGGATCTCGGCTTGCAGGTCCGGGCTGATCCCCCAGACATCGAGCGAACAGATAGCGACACGCCGACCTTCCGTCTCGAATAGCAGCACACGGACTAGCAGGTCATCATCGACCCCTGTTGACGCCTTCGAGCCGAACTCAGGACTGCAGATATCGAACCCAACCGGCGGTGTTATCGGAGCCCGGCCTGCAGCAGCGCGGAGAAGTCCGTCACTGCCGGTCTGGGCCGGAGGGCTGGCCTCTTCTGGCAACGCCTACTCCCAGTTCTTGTATGTGCCGGGACCGGTCTTACGGGCCATCTGCACCTGCACGCCGTCCGGGTCGTAGCAGTTTGAAATGGTGCGGCCCGACTGCTGGTTCTCGAACGGCTCGAAAAGGAACTCGACGCCACCCAGCATCTGCACCTCTTTGGTGGCATCTTTCGGGTCTTCAACGGCAAACGATATGTGGTCGATTCCTGTTTCCTGGCCTTCTTCCGCCTGGTGTAGTTCGATGCGCACCGGATGTTCCTCATCGTTATTGAACATGAAAACAGTCGTGCCGTTCTCGATAGTGCCTTCCGGCGACATGCCGAACTTCCGGTAGAACTCGACCGAGGCCGCGAGATCGCTGACAACGATGTCTATGTGGTCCACTCCGAGAAATTTCATCTGTTACTCCTGTGCCGGACAGCCAGTGGTTCGTGGTGCGCGTGCCGGGCTCGCCGATGATACTCTGCGCACCGCTCATATTCCGGCTATTTCTGCAGAAGAAAGGCGCCCCAGATGCCCGGCCAGCAAAATCAGATCGAGATCATTTCAGACGAGTTCGAAAGCCTGCTCGGCAGTCAGAGAGAGCTGACGCAGGTTGCGACGGGGATGGCGTTTTGCGAGGGCACTCACTGGGTTGCGGAAGGCGGATACCTAGTCTGGAGCGACATCCCGAACAACCGTATGATGCGCTGGTCCGAGAGTGACGGCACTTCGGTTTTCAGGGAGCCATGCGGCAACACGAACGGCCACACCACTGACCTCGAAGGTCGGATCCTTTCGTGCGAGACGAGCGGCCGTCGCGTGAGCCGCACCGAACCTGACGGAAGCGTCGTGACGGTGGCCGACCGATACCGGGGCGGCAGACTCACTTCGCCGAATGACATCGTGGTTAAGTCTGACGGCACTGTCTGGTTTACGGACCCCGACTACGGGGCTCTGCACCCGGAGCTAGGCCACGGCAAGGGGCCGGAGCAGGACCGAAACAGGCTGTATCGCTACGACCCTGAAACGGGAGTACTGACCAGCCCATGCGAGGAGTTCGACAAGCCAAACGGCATCGCCTTTTCACCGGATGAGAGCGTTCTGTACGTGGGAGACACCGGCCGGACACACGGCGAGTTCCGTGCGCACAGGGTGATGGCGTTCGATGTGAGCGGCGCAGAGGTGAGCAACCCGCGTGTCTTCGCTGATATCGATCCCTGGGTGCCGGACGGCATGCGCACAGACGTCAACGGCAACCTGTTCGTGAGCGCGGGTGACGGCATCCAGTGCTTCAACCCGTCGGGCGAGATGATCGGAAAGATCCACACTCCCGAGGTCGCTGCCAACCTTTCGTTCGGCATGTCTGACAGGCAGACGCTGTTCATTGCCGCAACAAGCTCCGTTTGGAGCATCGAACTGAACACTGCGGGGGCGACCCGGCCAGCACGCTGACATCTTCTGAACGAATCGAACACAAGCACATCTAAGGGAATCCACATGGTTGCAGAAGCGAAGACATGGGAAGGACGAAAAGAGTACAGGCCGGCATCAGAGCTTAGGTCCGGTTTCGAATCTCTAGACCCTGCGTTCGACGAACTCATCGGCGACAACCCGCAGCTAGAGAAGCACTGGTCCGGCGCGGAGTGGTCGGAAGGACCTGTCTACGTACCATCACTCAACTCGGTCGTCTGGTCCGACATACCGAACAACAGGATGCTCAGGTTCGATGCAGGCAGCGGCGAGACAACGGTGTTCCGTGAGCCGAGCAATTTTACTAATGGTCACACGCTGGACCGGCAAGGCAGGATTGTCAGCTGCGAGCACCAGGCGCACCGCATCTCACGCACGGAGCCCGACGGGTCGGTTACTCAACTGGTCGACCGATACGAGGGCAAGAGGCTCGACTCGCCGAACGACCTCGTTGTGAAGTCCGACGGCACGATCTGGTTCACCGATCCGCCTTACGGCATTCTCAGCAACCGGGAAGGCACCGCACGTGAGTCGGACATCGGCGCCAACCATGTCTACAGGTTCGATCCTGAAACAGATGAGTTGAGCATCGCCAGCGATCAGTTCGACAAGCCGAACGGCATCGCCTTCTCACCAAACGAAAGCATCCTCTACGTTGCAGACTCGGGTGAGCCTCGCCAGATCTTTGCGCTAGATGTCAGTGATGACGGTCGGTCGCTTTCTAACTTCCGGCCGTTCGCGGTCGTGCGTCCGGGTATTGCTGACGGAATCCGGTGCGATGAGCACGGCAACGTCTGGTCAAGCGCGCACGATGGAGTGCACTGCATCACACCGGAAGGCAACACGATCGGCAAGATCTATGTGCCAGAGCAGAGGACTGCGAACTGCTGCTGGGGCGGTCCTGACTGGAACCGGCTGTACATCGCGGGAGACACATCGCTGTACTCGGTGCAGCTTGCTGTAACAGGCGCGCATCGTCCCGGCTGAACTTTGCAAGAAGACGCGAATGCGCCCGGCCTCTGCATGAGCCGGGCGCAGATGAAATTTCCCGAGTTGGTCAGGCGCGGGCGGCTGAGATGCTGAGCCAGCGTCGCGGGATGGTCTGGATGTTGCGCTCTTCGAAGACCTGGTGAAGGCCCTTCTGCAGAGCCTGCCTTCCCTTGTCGAGCGGCACACCGGGCATTACGCCTTCGATCCAGTCGCGGAAGCCGCTGATGTGGAACCAGCCGGATTCCGGCACGTCGATGTCAGCGACCTCGGACTTGACGATCTTGAACCCCGAGTCCTCAAGCAGTGCTTCGTACTCCGCGGCCGTCAGGTGCTGCCGAGACTCCACCTTTTGAGCTGCGTCCGGCATCATTCCGTGCTCTCGCTTGAGAATGCGCAGTGAACGCATGAGCCAGCGTCGGAAGAACTCTTCGCTTTCCGGCGGGTGAGAACCGTCGAAGAACGAGGTATTGATGGCAAGAATTCCGTTTGGAGAGAGCTTCTCTCGGATCTGGCCGAGCAGCGTCTTCTTGTCCGGAACGTAGTGGATGGAGTTGCAGTAGACGACAGCGTCGACGTCTTCGTTGATGGCGGTCTTAAGGTTCTGCACAGGCGACTGGACGAACCTGACGACGGCGTCTTTACGTCCGCCGAGTTCCGAAACAGCGTCTCGGAGCGCGGATGCAGAATGGTCGACCGCGAAGATCACTGTGTCCTTTGCCGACTGCAGCCGGTCGAGGATCAGTTTCGTAACACCGCCCGTTCCACACCCGAGATCGATGATCCTGCGCTGCCTCCCGACCTCTGCAAGGTCAAGGAGCCGCGCGTTCACCTGCCTGTAGAACGGCAGGTTGGAGAATGCACTGAAGGAGAAGTCTTCGTTAGTGTTTGTGTTCTCAGCCAATATGGGGCCTCGCTAATGATGTACGGGCGCGTCCCGGTCCACATATTCAGGTTGTGCGTGCAACACGTAGATTAGAACTATGCAATTTTACCAGATGGGCCACTTCGGAACAGGCACTTCAACTCAGGCTGGCGGAGTAGTTGGATGACCGAGTTGAACTGGAGGACCGGTTGGCGGGCTTCTGTTTTCGCCCTGGCGGGCTTCGTACTACTGACGTTTTTCGCCTGCGGAAGTGATGACGACCCTCCGCTGATCTTCGCCGCGGCTTCTCTTGCAGACGCGCTGAACGAAGCGGCGGAGGCATACGAAACAGAAACCGGTCTGTCAGTCGAGTTCAACTTCGGTGGGTCGACCGCACTCGCGACCCAGATTGCGCGACTGGACGCGCCGGCCGACGGTGTGATTCTGGCCGGGAACAGGCCGGTTCAGCTTCTTGTGGACGAAGGTTTGGTGGTCGACGGGAATGTCAGCGTTGTTGCGCGGAACTCTCTTGTGGTCGTGAGTTCTGATGCCAGCGTGCTGGATGCACTGGGTGAGTTGGCCACCGACGGAGCAACTGTGGCTATCGCTGACCCGGCGCTCGCCCCTGCGGGACAGTACGCGAGAGAGGCGCTGGAATCCGTGAACGCCTGGGATGTATTGGAGGGGCAGATCATCCCGACGCTGGACGTGCGTGCTGCGCTGGCTGCGGCGATGTCCGGAAGTTCCGACTACGCGATCGTCTACGCGACAGATGCACTGACAGAACCGGGGTTGAGCGTCGCACTGGAGGTGGACACCGCCCTGCACCGGCCGGTTGTATACCCGGCTGCCGCGCTGTCAGGGTCTTCAAGGTCTGGCGCGGTTGAGCAGTTCCTGGAGTTCCTCGCCGGATCGGAAGGTCAGAGGATCATGCAAAGTCACGGGTTCATCACCGACTGATTTCCCGTCAAGCTAGATCTTGCGGGCGATCTCGGCTGCTGCTCGCTGACGGTAGACTTGGCGGCCAATGAGTTCCAACCTCTCCATAGTTCTACTTTCGTTGCAGATCGCCGGGCTTGCGATGGCCATCGTCATTCCGCTCGGTATCGCAACGGCATGGCTGCTGGCAAGGAAACGATTCCGTGGCAAGTTCGTACTCGAGGCGTTGACCACTTTGCCCCTCGCATTGCCGCCGGTCCTCGTCGGATTCGTGTTGCTGTGGGCGACGGGCGGCAACAGCTGGATCGGCCGGGCGGTGAACTCGCTCTTCGGTGTCGATATCGTCTTTACGTGGGTTGCGGCGGCGATTGCCGCGGCTGTTGTAGCGTTTCCGTTGAGTGTGCGCGCCTTCACGTCTGCAATCTCAGGTGTCGATAGCAGGCTGGAGGTCGCCGCCCGCGGACTTGGTGCCGGGCCGGGCCGTGTCTTCTTCACGATCACGCTGCCACTCGCGTATCGGGGGATCATGGCCGGTGTTCTGCTGGGATTCGTGCGGGCGTTTTCCGAGTTCGGCGCAACGATCGTGATCGCAGGGAACATCCCGGGCCGCACGCAGACAGTTCCGTCAGCGATCTTCACGCGGATCTCCACGGGCGACGATGCAGGGGTGTGGAGACTCGCGATCATCTCAGTCGTGATCGCGGTCATCGCACTGGGAGCGCACAACTACCTGCTCCGCCGCACAGGTGATGGCCTTGAGAAGGCTTCCCGGTGAGCACAGCGCATCGACAGGACCAACACGGAGAGGACGAAACTGTCCTGGACTTCGATGTCCGCGTCGAGCGCGCAGGGTTCTCGCTCCAGGCCGCAGGGTCGTTCGGACCCGGGGTTACAGCTGTCTTTGGCCCGTCCGGAGCCGGAAAGACGACGCTCCTGGGTGCAATTGCCGGAAGCGTATCCCCAACCGAGGGACGGATTTCGCTCTTCAACCGGTCACTGGTCTCCACATCTGACGGCGTAAACCTGCCTCCTGAGCGGCGGCGAGTTGGATTCGTCTACCAGGACTCGGCCCTGTTTCCGCACATGACAGTCGAAAAGAACATCGCCTACGGCCACAACCTGACTCCAGAGAAAAGACGTCGCTTGAACCCGACAGACATCGCAGACCTGCTGGCGATTTCGCATCTGCTTCAGCGTCGGCCGCGAGAGCTGTCGGGCGGCGAGAAGCAGCGTGTCGCCCTGGCCAGGACGTTGGCGACATCGCCCGAGCTGTTGCTGCTTGATGAGCCGATGTCTGCTCTCGATATGCGATTGCGCGGCATCGTTCTCGGATACCTGAAGCTCGTGCACCGAGAACTCAAGATGCCAATGGTCTACGTGTCGCACTCGATATCGGAGGTGCTGGCGATTGCAGATGCGGCCATGATTCTCGACCACGGTCGCGTGCAGGCGTTCGACGCACCGCGCAGACTTCTTAACCGGATCTCGTCGACCGAAGGCGACGTCCGCGACCTGACTGTGGACAACATCCTCGAGGGACAGATCATCGAGGCCCACACGAGCGGTGAGGCGGGCAAGGTGAAGATCGGGACTGCGGAGTTGACAGTCCCGACCGGTCAGCGTCAGTTCGGCGAACGAGTCGTGGTCGCGATCGGTGCGCAGGAGATCATCATTGCGACAGAGCGGCCTGTTGGAATCAGTGCACGAAACGTGCTCAACGCAACGATCAGGTCTGTCGATGGCGAAGGCCCGAGGCGTGTAGTCACCGTCGATTGCGGTACTGAAATGATGGCGGAAGTCACAGCCGCGGCGATGGATGAGCTCGGACTCGAAGTCGGTCGCGATGTCTACCTGGTCATCAAGTCAAGCAGCATCACGGTAATGGACGCTTTCCGCGAGAAATCGACAGCGAATTTACCGCCGAGTTGATCCGGGAAATTGCCCAGACTGTACATGAATCGCGTCCCCGGCAAGCAAAGCGTTACACGCGACCGGATAGAATAATACGCGTCCTAGCCTGCACGCGATTTCGGGGCAGTCCGCCAGTTGCAACCAAACTGCCATGCTGAATATGGGTACGGTTGCGCGCGGTAGCCGAGCCGCTTAAGACCCCATCCCCTCGCAATGCATTCTGAAGCGAACCTTCTGCAAGATTTCGCCATCATCATGGCAGTCGCTGGCGCGGCTGTTGTGGTGATGCGACGGCTGAAGCAGCCTTCAATCCTGGGATATATCCTCGCCGGCGTCCTTGTCGGCCCATTCACTTTCGACAACCCGATTGTCGCCGACATTGAGACTATTCGGCGGCTCGCTGACGTCGGTCTTGTACTCCTGCTTTTCGGCCTGGGACTTGAGTTCGGCTGGGAGCGTATCCGGCAAGTCGGCTTCAAGGTGCTGTTCATCGGCGCTCTAGAGATCACGTTCCTGATCGCGCTCGGTTTTCAGATCGGTGTCGCTCTTGGCTGGACCGACACCGAGGCGATATTCCTGGGCGCTGCGATCTCGATCAGCTCTTCGGCAGTGTTGATCAAGATGCTGGGTGACAACGGCGAGCTGCTATCGACCCGCGGTCGCCTGATCGTCGGAATCCTGGTTGTCGAGGACTTCGCAGCGGTGATCCTGTTGAGCATCCTTTCAGGTGTTGCGACGGGAGGTACAGCCAACGCCGGAGAGATCGGCCTTATCGCCGGAAAGCTGGCGCTGTTCACAGGTGCTGCACTGGTGGCCGGTGCACTGATCGTTCCGCGACTCATCGACTACATCGCGAAGACGAAGTCGAGTGAGACATTGCTCGTTGCAGCCCTGGCCCTTGCATTCGGCCTCGCGCTTGTGGCAGAACTGCTTGGAATCTCGGCTGCTGCCGGTGCGTTCCTGATTGGCGCGGTACTCGGCGATACGAAGCATGCACATGTGATCAGCGAGCGCATGCACCCTGTGCGAGACATGTTCGGCGCACTGTTCTTCGTCTCAGTCGGCATGCTGGTTGACGTGCACCAGATAACTGCGTTCATTGGCCCTGCGCTGATAATCGCCGGGGTGTTCATTGCGGGAAAGGTGATCGCGAACACCGTCGGAGTGTTCGTGTCCGGTACGAATGGCACCGAGTCTCTGCGAGTCGGCATGGGAATGCCGCAATCAGGTGAGTTCTCGCTCGCGATGGTCAAGGTCGGTGCCGACCACGGTGTGATCGGACCGTTCCTCTATCCGGTCATCGCAGTGGTCACGGCGATAACGTCGGTACTTTACCCGATCTTCTACCGATCTTCGGAAGGCGTCTCCGGGTTCCTCAGCCGTTGGTCTCCGAACCTTTTGAAGACCTACGTGGACAGTCTCGGAGAATGGTTCGCCGCGCTCCAGAAATCGTTCGAGTTCAACAGCCCGTCGGCGAAGGAGATTCAACGGTCCGGGCGAGTGATGATCGTCAACCTCGCTTTGATCGCCATCTTGATCGGGGTTGGCACTTTGATATTGCGCTTCTCAGACGCGCTCGGTGATTTCGTGGGCGCCTCGGAAAGCGTCATAGGACTTGTGATCAGCGCGATGGTGCTCGCTCTGAGCATTCCTTCCGGTGTGATCCTCTGGCGAGAGTCTCAGAAGCTTGCTGACCTGTTGACGGCTTCAGCGTTCAGACCTCGCACAGCCGACTCACACAGATGGCGCACGGAAGAAGTGAGGCTGCTGCTGCGAGACTCGATGCTCGCGCTGTCGGCCATCATGCTCGGCGTCTGGGCGGTGCCGCTGCTTAGCCAGCTACTGGCGCTCGGTGAGTTCTCCGTACCTATTCCGATCATCTTCCTGGCAGGCATCGCGTTCGTGCTCGGCCGCAGCGTCCTGAAGCTGCACTCGGCGCTCGAGGGAACGCTGGGGCGCACGATCCTCGGTCCATCGGGACTCGGTTCCGATGATGAGGACCAGACTGATGGCGGAAAAACTGCTGATCGGCAGCCTAACGGCATGCCGCCGGAGAATGCTGCTCAGCCGGCTTCCGGTGGCGCTGTTCCACCTTCAGCACAACCCGGCCCAACGCCGTCCGTGCCAATCAATCCGATTTCGATTTACGCGTATAGAGCGGGCACGAAAACGCTCCGCCCCCACCTGCAGAAAAAGCCTTCTGTCGACCGCGTCGACCCGGATGTCGAGCGGCCGCGGTCTGACGCCGTATAGACAGGTCTCGCGATCGACCGCGTCTCCACAGTGATCCGGAGCGGTGGTAACTTAGCGCGCCGCGACGCTCACAACTCATGCAGGTCGCTGGAACCATTCGGACGTGCCAAAGTACGAATCCTGGAGAGAAAAATGCCGCTGCACCCACAGGTTGTCGAAATGATGGAGAAGATGGCGGCGCTTGGTCTCCCTCCAAACAATGAGGTGACGCCAAAGCAGGCGCGAGAGAACTCCAGGATCACCCGGGAAGCGACCGCCGCCCTCACAGAAACCGAACAGGTAGGTTCAATCGAGGAGCGGACTATCCCGGGCCCGGCCGGCGAAACTCCGATAAGGATCTACCGGCCGAGTGATGAGGGAGTTCGACCTCTAGTCATGCTGTTCCATGGAGGAGGCTGGGTTGTCGGCGATCTCGATACCGAGGACGCGGCTTCTCGCAGGCTGTGCAACAGTGTTGGCGCCGTCGTCGTTTCGGTGGACTACCGGCTTGCTCCTGAGACCGCCTACCCGGGAGCGGTCGATGACTGCTACGCGGCGACCGTCTGGGCAGTTGAGAATGCCGACGAACTTGGCGTCGACCCATCGCGCGTCGCGACCTCTGGCACGTCGGCGGGAGGCAACCTTTCCGGTGCGGTCTCAATGATGGCGCGTGACAAAGGCGGTCCTGCGATCGCTCACCAGGTGCTGTTCTGCCCTGTCATCGATGCCGACTTCGACAGGTCGTCCTACATTGCAAACGCAACCGACTACGGCCTGACTCGTGACAGCATGATCTGGTTCTGGGACCACTACACCGGCAGTGGCAATGACAGGTTCGAGCCATACGCTTCGCTACTGCGGGCAAAGGACCTTTCAGGTCTTCCGGACGCGACTGTCATCGCAGCAGAGTACGACCCGCTGGTTGATGAGGCTGTCGCGTATGGTGATGCGCTCAAGGCCGCAGGCGTGAAGACACGTTGCACCGTGTACGAAGGAATGACCCACGGCTTCAACGGCCGCATTGGGATCTATGACGCGGCAGCAGTAGCTACCGAAGAGGCTGCTGCGGGAATCAGGGAGAGCTTCGGCATCTAGCCGGCCGAAGTTCGCTCCTTGCCGGTTGGGCAGATGTCCAGCAGGCAGCATCTCTCGCATGCCGGTGAGCGGCTTGTGCAAGTCCGTGCACCGTGGCCATCGATGACCGCATGAAACTCGTTGAACAGAGGCGTGTCGGCGGGCAATCGATCTTCGAACAGGCGCTTATAGTCCGAGTACTTACCGCTTCCTTCAACTTTCCAGCCGAGACGGTCGACAAGTCTGGTCGTGTAGCGGTCAATCACGAAGGTCGGCTTTTCGGCGGCGTACAGAACTATGTCGTCGGCGGTTTCTTCCCCAATTCCCCAGATTCCCAGCAGCAATCCTCGCAAGTCACTAACGGAACGATCGAACATGCGGTCGAGATTTCCGTTGAACTCGACTTCTACCACCTGGGCGAAGTTCTTCAGTTTGCGCGCCTTCGTGTTGTAGTAACCGGAGGGCCTGATGACCGCCGCGAGGTCTGGCTCAGGTGCTTCGTGCACGGACGGAAAACTCCAGAAACCGCTCTCCTTCATGCTGACGAGCGATTTCTCCGCGTTTCGCCACTGGGTGTTCTGGGTAAGGATGGCGCCGCAGATAATCTCGAAGTTGCCTCCGCCATTGGAGGTCGGCCACCAGTTGCGTGGTCCGTAGACAGCGAAAAGCCGCTCGTACAGGTCCATCAGCTGTTTACCAGTCGGTATCACCAGGCTTGTATCTCCTTCGGCCAGTCGCCAACTCGTCCGCCCGATCTTTGACAACTCTGACCAGCGAGACGTGGTTTTGGAACGATCTGTGAGACAATGGTGACACCAGTCAAACGCGAAATCAGCGCCGGGTGACAATGGAATCTTTCGGTTCAAGACTCGATGAGGTGGCAGCCAGCAAGAAATCGCTGGTGTGTGTCGGGCTTGACCCCGACCCTAGGCGCATGCCAATCGACGATGTGGCCGAGTTCAACAGACGGATCGTCGACGCCACCCACCCGATGGTCGCAGCTTACAAGCCGCAGATGGCTTACTACGAGGCGATGGGAATCCCAGGCTTGCAGGCGCTCGAAGCTACGATCGAACACATTCGCGAAGTTGCGCCGGAGGTCATGATCGTAGGCGACGGGAAGCGGGGTGACATGGGCCCAACCGCCACCGCGTACGCAACAGCGATGTTCGATGTCTGGGACTTTGACGCGACGACAGTGAACGCCTACCAGGGTTCCGACACTGTTGAACCGTTCCTGCAACACCCGGGGCGCGGCGTGTTCATCCTCTGCCGGACCTCGAACCCCAGCTCTCGCGATTTCCAGGATCTGCGTGTGGACGACGAGGAGAAGCCCCGTCTCTACGAGAAAGTGGCGGAAGCCGCAGAGCGCTGGGACATTGGCGGCAACATCGGCATCGTGGTCGGTGCGACTGCCCCAATGGAGATGCGACTTCTGCGGGCGGAGCACCAGACGATGCCCTTCCTGGTGCCGGGCGTTGGTGCACAGGGCGGAGATGTGATCAAGGCGGTGAAGGCCGGATGCGATGGGAATGGGCGGGGCATGTTGATCAACTCGAGCAGAGGGATCATCTACGCATCCGATCACCCCAAGGATTACCCTCGCTACGCGAAGATCGCCTGCCATTCGCTGCAGCGGCAGATCAATGTGGCGCTTGAAGCGGTTCCCGGCTCGGCGCCTTGAGCCCAGCTGCAAACGGGGAACGCACTCCATTTGCCGTCGGCGACCGTATCATCATGAAGAAGAAGCATCCTTGCGGTGGCAATGAATGGACTGTTTACCGCATTGGTGCTGACATTGGCATCAGGTGCGAAACGTGCGACCGAAGGGTGATGCTGGCGAGGCGAGACCTTGAACGGCGCACGAAACAGCATTTGCCACAAGTGGGGTAATTGGCGCGTCCCACAGACGGAAAACAACCACGAGTTCGTGCTTGTCAGCTTCGTTGACTGAGAGGTAGGCCGGGAATAAGGTGAGTGCACTCGTACTCCGAGCAGATTAGAACGATCTGTCCGAGATCCCCGGAAAGGCTGCTCCCAATGAACGAGATGGAAATAGACAGCATCCGCGTTAGCCTGGAGAACTATCAGCGAGTCGTCATCCTCAAGCAGAAAGAGGGTGAGAAGCACCTGCTGATCTGGATCGGCACGCATGAGGCTGAAGCCATTGCCGTGCGGCTCCAGGAGGTTCAGGTGCCGCGCCCGCTGACGCACGATCTCCTTTACAACTCCATCAAGGAGCTTGGTGGCACGATTGAGAAGATCACCATCTCGGACCTGGAGAACGACACCTACTTCGCACGCATAGGTGTGAGGGTCGGCGAAAAAACCGTCGATATTGACTCACGCCCCTCCGATGCCCTTGCTGTTGCTGTCCGGGCGAAGGTCCCGATCTTCGTCGACGACGAAGTGATGGAAAAGGCTGGCCTGCTGCTCGATAAAGAGACCGGGGAAGCTATCGTCGGCAGTGAGAGCCTGTCTTCGGCAGAAGGCTCAACCCACCGTGAGCACCGCGCACCCGTAGGCAAGGAAGAGATGAAGAAGCTCTCTGCCTTCCAGGAGTTCATCGAGTCGATGGACATGGGCGGACTCGGCGATGACGGTGAGGCAACCGGCAGCTAAGATTGCCGTTGGTGGATGGCCGCGTCCGGTTTTCTCTAATCACGGCTCTATGCATGACGCGTAACGCGCTCTCTGATCGGGGGCAGAGCTGTTCCGCAAGTTAGTTCATCGCGTCCAAGCGCCAATGCCAGGCCTTCCTCTGACGGTTCGATCGCTCACATCGGACTGAGTCGCGATTGGATCGCCTGTCAAACTGGCACTCTCGGCCATGGAACCGGGTTTGAGCGGCGAGACCGTGCTGTTAAAATGGCAGCTAGCCAGTTGCCGATTCGTCTAGTGGTAGGACACCAGACTCTGAATCTGGGAGCCTAGGTTCGAATCCTAGATCGGCAGCCAAACTGCTCCCAAACTGAGAAGACCGCCCTCCGCTAGGGGCGGTCTTTTTGCTTTGGTCACGGATTTGGTCACCAACGCTCGAGTGTTGCGGTGCCGATACCCGCGCGGACGAACGGCTCAATACCATCCAGGCAAGTTTGGGAGAACTCACTCCAGCGAGTAGATTCCCTACGAGTTGACACCGGGCTGACTGGAAACCAACGAATACACGTCGATCTCGTAGTCACTTACATCGAGCGTAACAAGGAGCGAGTAGTTCGCTCCATCTTGGCTTCGATCACGCTTGGGCTGATCCTTCCACCATCCGCCTATCGGAAACACGCAAACGTACCCGCATTCAGCTAGCTCGCTTGCAGGGCCTTCCCATATGTCGGAGTGAATCGACCCGCGATTCCGAGACTCCGGACCAAGAAACCATCTGTCGCTGAATGCCGGGGAGGCAGGTTTGACCTCATGCTCGTCGAGCGCGGCCTTGTTCAGACGTTTTTGGAAGTCTGCAACCGATTCTCCTGGTCTTCTCAGCTCGAACCTCAACTGATGAGAAGCGTATCGATATCTACCTCTCCAACCTCGACGCCCTGGATTAGGCTCCACGAAATATGACAACGTGACGCGCATGCGCACTCGAGATTCGCCCAACTCCTCCAAGATCGCGCTTGGCCACGGCAGCTGATGAAAATGGATCTCGTTCATGCTGCCACCGCTAAACGGTCGAATGGACGATTCGATCACCAAAGTTGCGTGGTCGTCTGCACTTCGAAGAAGCTTCACTGGATCAGGCACACCAAATCCGTATCGTCTGACGAGCCGCGTGCGCTGCCCTTTCGTGTGAGCACCTCGGAAGTGCTCCTCCATCTTGGGTGTCCAAGATGAGCAGTGTATGACTAACCCTCGGACCGTCTCTTTTCGGTAGGTCGGATACTCGGCCAGAACGGTAGCGAGCAAATGAGAAACCTGAGCGCTGGCTGCGCTTGTACCTCGCGAATAGGTGAATGCGCCCGCAGCGACATCGCGATTTAGAGTCACGAGGTCAAGTTGATTTGTCGGTTGTTCGTCGCCGGCTTCGTTGATCGATACGTTCCCAGCTTCGAACACCACGTCTGGTTTCAGTGGCCACTGGGGATCAAACGTCACAGATGTCGAGCTGTGAGGAGAAAGGTCGCCTTGCGCACCGTACGGTAGATGGGCATCTTCCGGACCGTGCGTGCGATTCGTGAATCCTCCCACCGTGATCGCGTTCCATGACTGTGCTGGATCCTGCACAGGTGCAAGGTCAGACACATCGTGTAGTGCCTGCGATGTGTCATAGTTCGCGTTGCCACCCGAAATGACTACCAGCCGTGCGCCCGTGCCGCCGGCCAAATACCCGATCCCATCGTCATCGACGTCGATACTTCGTCCGGCTGCCAAGGCATCGATGGCAGCAGACCAGGAGGTCGGCGCCCCTCTTTTCGCCGTGTCGATCGCGGTGACCGCACTAAAGAACAATCTTCGTCTTGACGGGTGATCTGCTTCGGGTGCAGCGATCGCCGCAGCTGACACAAGGCCCCAAATCTCCGGTGGATTCGGATTGAAGCCGGGCGGGTGAAGTACCTTGACCGATTCCAGCCGACAAACGACCGACCTGCTGCCGTGCGCACCCAGGACGTGTCCCAAGTCCCCATACAGTACGAATCCCGCCATTTCTGTCCCGTGACCATCATGGTCATCCGTACCCCAGGCCGGCTCGAAGGCGTAGAGGGATGAATGATCAACAAAGCTGCGAATCAGGGGATGCTCCGCGTTAAGACCTGTGTCCAGCAGAGTCACCCACACAGGTTCGCCGTCTGGCTGGGAGGTGCGTTGGATCAGCGTATCGACTAGATCCGCTTGCTGAATGTTAGGCAGGTCGGGTATCGAGATGAAATCGAGATGTGGGCGACGGAACTCTGAAACCTCCCTCACCGCCTCTACCAAATCCGCCATCTGTCCGGCCGTTCCCTGGACTAGCGCCAATGCTCGATCGTCGAAGACCAACTTCTGTCCACCAACGCTCAGATTGTGCCTTTCGCAGTAGGTCTGCAACGAACGAAGTTCCGCCCCATCGGTATGTCGCAGCCAAATCTCCCACCAGTTAATCTCGTCTTCAGACGGGAATTCGGCTTCTGGATCAGTCCAGAGCGCGCGAACGGTCGCGGCTCGAATAGCGTCAATCTTCTCCACAAGATCTCTATAGCGTGGAAATCCTTTGGCTGTGTCCTCTTCAACATAGGCTCGCAATTTCGCAAGAAAGGTACCGATTGATCTCTCTGGGATAAAGACAGTCGCAATCTCCGCTACGTTGCCAGATTCATCCACATCTTCGGTGCCGGTCGTGCGGACGTTGCGGACTTCAATTCCCGATCGAGCGGCATCGATGCCGTCGAGCTGGAGGAGGAAGCCGGGAGGGCTCTGGATTTCGATCAGGATCCCGAGCGTGGAACCCACTGCATCGATTTCGTCTCTGTTCATGGAGTTGGCCGACAGACGCGCCGCTTCGTTGAACTGCCCGATCACACGATTGCCATGTGAACTGCGATCGGCCACTCGCGGTCGCCGGGCTCCCCTGTTCTGGGGGTGAACGACGTAGCTCTGAACGGTGATTTCGGAGTCCACTACAACGTGGCGGCGATTGAACGGCAAAGGCACGTCTAGTCACCTCGAAGGGATTCGATCATGAGGACCAAATCGCTGTGTGTGACGGGTTCGCCGTTTACGGTGGACAGCTTCGCCACTCCGTCAGCGATGGCGACTATTTGTCCGATACTTAGGCGAGGTAGCTCGGCCTGCAACTCCGCCCAGTCGACCCCAACTACAGAAATGTGCGCCAACCTCGCCCGGATCACTCGTACTGCGTCCTGGGGGTCCAAGTAATCAAAACGAACCACCAAATCGAACACCGATGCTAGGGATCCCAGCGGCTCATTTGAGTCAATGTCGGATTCCGCAACGTAAACGTTCAATGAGTCGTCATCCCGGAGGTAACGCCTGATAGTTGTGCAAACTCGGCTGGTGCCTACCTTGACTCCGAATCCGTGGGCCGATCCGTCACCTCCCCAATCTTCATATAGCACCACAGATCTTGTCGATCGGATTTGTTCGGCGGCGAACAGCCAATCGACGATCGCCATGAACTGAGATTCATCCAAGGTGGCCAACTGCGCCACCGACACGCGGAACAACGGAACACCGGACTCAGACGCCAAGACTCGTGCTGCGGTCGTTTTACCCGTTCCTGGCGCCCCTACGAAGAGTACCCGACCTGCTGGCTTCAATCCATGATTCGATAGCAAAGTGCGATTGGTCGTTTCGGCTATTAGGCGGTTCAATACCCCTCGATTCAATGCTGTCCCGAAATAGTGACTGAAACGATTGGACGGGTACTCCACAAAAATGAACGGACGCAGCAATTCAGGAATAGCGTGAAACACCGCTGGGGATGGGCTCGGTTGCCGTCGGGGTCCTGGTGCTGAACGAAGCTCCTGAACCAGCGATTTCAGTTGACTTGCTAGGCGTGCGTGCCCCAATCTAGCTTCGTGCGCGGCAAGTTGGTGAGCCACGGCGTAGAACCTTGGCTCATCGGCGTCAGCGTGAGCTTTGATCAGCGCTTTGACAAAATCCCCGCTGGGCATAGTCACCAACTGCTTCCAGGAAGCACGTTCCGTGTTCGGTCTCGCAAGCATAGCGATCTCAATGCTCAGAACGGTGAGTGTACTCCACACTCACTTCATCGTTTGCAGCAGAGGTTCCGCCGATCGTGACGTTGAATGGCGTCGATGTACAGACACTTCTGATACTCGTCCCAAGGGCAAAAAACTCTCAATGCGGCTTCCCGCTGTTCGCTAATCAGGCAATGCAAATTCGAACGCCTGGTCGAAAGCGTCCGCCGCCTTCGCTTGCAGTCCAGGTTCCACGTGGCTGTAGGTGTTGAGTGTGACGGCAATGTCGCCATGTCCGAGTCGGTCTTGGACGATCCTAGGGTGCACTCCGACCTTTAGCAGCTGAGTAGCGTGCAGGTGCCGCAACGAGTGGAATGCTGTCACTGGCGATCCAACCGCATGCGCCGCTCGCCGGAATGCGCGTGAGAGGCTGGACGAGCGAACGGGGCGGCCTTCGAGGTCTCCGAAAACGTGGTCTGGACCCTCGACCGACGTACCCCGTTGAGACGCGATTCGCTCAACCTCAACGCGGCGCGTGCGGAGCAACGAAGCGGTTGGAGCATCGAGGAAGACGTTTCTGCGACCGCTTTCGGTCTTCGGAGCGCCAACCGCGATGTCGCCGTTCGCCAGGAAGACGATCGACCTGCGGACGCTCACGCTAGGACTCGGTGACTCCAGGTCCACGTCCCGCCATTGAAGCGCGATGATCTCACCACGCCGCATCCCGGTCCGAACTGCGAAGGCGACGATCGGCACCGCCCACGGCGAGTGAACCTGGAGGTATTCAAGAATCGCCGATGTTGCTGCTGAGTCCGGAACGTGTATCTCTGGTCGTTGAGGTTTTGGTGGACTCGCCGCTTTCGCTGGGTTGCGGCCGACTATCTGCTGCGTCATTCCCCAGTCAAACGCCATTGAGATGATCCGATGAGTCAGCGCGATGGTCCGGCGTGACAATGGCCTCTTCGAGCGTTTACCTGTCGAGCCGAGCATGTCTCGGTAGAGCCGATTGAGCCGTTCCGCAGTGAGCTTCGAGGCCTGGATCGTGCCCAGCGCCGGCACCACGTAGGAAGCCGCTGGACCACGATAGCAGTCGAGCGTGTTTGGCCTAACTTTCACCGCCACGGCGTCGAGCCATCTGTCCATCAGTTCAGTGACCGTGACCGATGATCGGCCAATATGCGACCCGGTTTCGACTTCGGAGATGAAAGAACGCAAGGCCTTCTCGGCGTCGCCCTTGCTCCCAACAAATGTGCGACTCGCCTGCCGACGCTTCCCGGTCAGTTCATCAACTCCGGTGTCAACACGAAGGCGCCAAGCCTTGCGTCCGTTTCTTCCGGGTCGTGCAATTACCGATCCCTTCATCGGATGTTCCCCTTCCTAGTGGTGTCTCCTATGAGTGCACGGGCAAAAAGCCGGAACAGATGAGCGGCTTCATCACTTAGTGACTGACCGAGCACCTGAGCGAGCGAATCCTTAACCCCTCTGGCGCTCTGCATCTTGTCCACAATGCCCATGAGTGATGAGTAAGGAAAATCGTCGAAACCATCTGATTCGAATAGACCGTTGTAGCTCGAAACCTCGATCGCTTCTCGCAGTTCCCTTACTGGTAATTCGAGAGCTTTCCGGTACCGCAATTCATTCGCCTCATACGCCTTCGCGGCCGCCTGAATTTCAGGCGTTAGTGAATCCTCTTCAACCGGATAACCGAGCACCACGGCGGCTTGCACATCGTCGAGACGCCCGCCGGGAACATATGGCTTGTGCTCAAGGATCAGGCCGTGAATCAGACTGAATGCCGGCATGCTCCACACCGACGCCAGCAGAGGCAATCCCGCAAGGAATGCCGCCCAAGGTTCAGGAGCGGCCTGGTCGTCCGCCCTGCCAACCCAACGACAGCAGAATTCAAAGAAAGCTAGATCACCGACAGCTTGGGCCCTCATTGCGCCTGCCACCACCCTTCCAGCCATTTCGAGATCCAGACCCGTTTGTGCTGCCACGAAATCGGCGGTCCACTCCTTCTGCCATTCGGACAACGCAGGATCAGACCGAGTCTGTCCATTAACTCGGCTCGACTCCCAGTCGGCTCGGGTACCACAGGAATCCCGAAGTGTTCGAGTCGTGACGCGGAACGCGTCGGCGATCTCCCGGTCAGTTTGGTAAAGGCGCATGCGATCGACGCGCTCACAATCAGTGCGGGTCAATTTTTTTCTGGCCATACTTGTAACCTTTAAATTTTTCCTTCCGTCTTTCCTCTCTAGTAATAATATTATTCCGTTACTCTACGCCACAGATGGACGTTTATCAACAAGGAAGAAGAGTGATGAGTACTGAACAGAACCACCCCGTTCTGACCTTCAACGAAGCCTGTTCTTACTTGAAGGTCTCGAGGGACAAACTCTCGCAACTGATCGAACACGAACAATTACCGGCAGTGAAGTTTCAGCGCCTTTGGCGGATCCCAAAGAAGGCGCTCGACGACTGGCTTGTCGAAAAGGCGGAGACCGCAGCCGCGTCCCGGACTAGAGTTCGATAAACCCGGATCAACGGTGAGTCGCGTGTGGCAGGAAATCGAAAAACTCACGATATGTCGTGCACATTTTCGATGAGTTGCGCTGGAGAGTGAGGCCCGCGTATCTCCACAAATTGTCGAATCGGTTGACGGTAGGGAAATCCGCCGGACGTGCGAAGACCCGGATCCAACGGAGTCGGTAGCGTCGGAAATCGATGCCGGGGATCGACATGTTAAGGGTGCTCGATGGCTACGCCCGGCATAAAAATGGTCATCGAGGGGAATGTCCGGGGAGATCGATCGATTCTTGTCATTCTAGGAGGATCTGAAAATGGGTGAATCTGGTCAGGTTCGATCGATCGAATTAGTTATCGCCATCCAAAAACGATGGGGCGTTTCCCGAGCACGACAGGTAGTGGACGAGTTCGGCTACGAAACTGTCCGAACTGTTCACGAACGTTTCGTCGAGCGCCAAAGATCCGGAAAGTTAGGCAGTATTCGATCGCTATCTGGTTACTTCATCGAAAGCCTGAGGCTAGAGGCAATTCAACCTGAATCGACGGACGCGAGGGGGGACGACCAAAGGAGCGACCGCTTCATTGATGAGTACCTCAGCCGACGACGAGCATTCAATCCTGAATAAGCGATTTCCCTTGGAGTTGGTGTCCGACTCACCGAACACCAATTCGAGACGGAACGGACAGCCGTGCCGTCTCGTGTGCACAGTCGAAAACAGGAGGCACGACATGGAAACAGGAACCGAGGACGATGCCATCCGGAAGCTGGTCGATTACCTCGAAGCTAAGCACGGGCCCATCGACTGGCGAAATCTCGTTCCGAAGAATCCTGGCAAGAGAGGGGAGCTACGAGATGAAACATGGTTTGGCGAGTTGTTTCCTCCTGACCGTGCCATGACGGAGATTTGCCCGCATCCATTTGTCTCCGTGATCAGCGGGCACCGCAATAGCGGGAAGTCCGCGCTAGCTATCCGCCTCCAGGAACTCCTGCGGTTGAAAACGGATCCGTACGCGGTTGGACTCCCGGACCAAGCATTGAAACTACTACCAAATTGGTACGGCGTTGTGCAGACCGTCGAGGAGTTACCTGAAGGTTGTATCGCTTACGTTCCGGAGGCATACCGGTTTTTCCACGCGAGAGGTCGAGGCTCCTCGCAGGCCCAGCTAGTGAGCGACCTAATCAATCTGTCTAGGCATCGCAACCAGTCTCTGGTATTCGATGTCCAAAACACATCTCAGTTAGATCGCAACATCTTGTCCGAGATTGATCTACTGCTGATTAAGGAGCCTGCCCCGCTTGGCGAAGGATTTGAACGTCCGCAATTCAAACGCTATCTCGACGAAGCCAGGGGACTCTTCTCAGCGATGAATCGCAGTCATCGCAAGCGCGCAGTCTATGTCGTCGCTCCAAACGAGGGAATCTCCGGAAAAATCTTGGAAAACCGCCTCCCAAGTTTCTGGTCGAAGCGACTTTCGAGAATATTTGGTACTAGTCAGCCGAGCGCCGGGCAGCGAACAGTCCTGACTTCAATTCCTAGAAGGATCGCGGGGCGCAGGACACAGGCAGCCGTAAACGAACGCAAGAAACGGGCGAGAAGCATGCGCAGAGCCGGATTTAGTTATGGTGAGATTGCCTCGGCACTAGGAGTCTCTAAGAGCCAGGCGTTCAGATACTGCAATCACGTCGGCCCTGTTGGCGGATCCGGCTTCAATGAAATGGAGAAATAACGTGGTGTTTGGGCTGCTTCCCTATCTCGAAATACTCGGAACTGAAAGCGACACGCGACCCTGCTCGCAGTTGCAAGGTCAGCGTGTAACGTATTGATCCCAGCCTCGGGCGAGAGCCGCGAAAACGGGCTTGGACAAGCAAATGCGGATACCCTCCATAGGACTGCAACGTCGGATCACTCTTTACGTGGCCGTTGGACTAGCGGCCTTGTTTGGTGTGTTCGCATATGTCGCGATTGATTCGGCGAATCGCAGTTCAGACGTGATCCTTGATGAGCGGGTCACGCTTGCCAGGCTTCTGGCTTCAAACATCGAGTCCCTGCTGGCGGCCTCCGGGAACGTGGTCGATGAGGCGGCTGAGAGCGCGTCTGTGAGCGGTCTCGAATCGGGCGACGTGGAATCAACGGTCGATGCCCTGGCGGTTGCGCTTGACGACCTGATTCAGCATTCAGGTGGCACCTCAATCGGGATCCTCGACGGCGATAGCAATCTCGTCACCGGGCACCAAGCCGATCGATTATCGGCCTCCATATTCGATTCATCACCCGATCGACTCCTGGCTGAGTACCGTGTTTTACATGAGGCTTCTGGTGAGGCTGCGATCGGCATTGTCAGAGCCATCGAGAATCGAACGGGTCCTGACGGTTGGCTCATAGTGCAGTTCCAGCCCGGCCCCAACGTATTGCAGGTGGCTCCGGACTCCGATCCGGACACGACGCAATACAGAGTGGAACTGATAGCGCCAGGCGGAGAAGTGGTGGCCTCGTCTGAAGCCGATGATCGCGACCTCACAAGTAGGCACTCTGACATTCTCTCTGGTCTGGTCGACGAACAGGAGACAAGGGTTGTCGAACACGTCTTGGTCGACGACGGTACGAGTTCAGTGAATCACGTGGTCGCGTTCGCTCCACTCACCGGGGGCTCTTTGGGGGTCGTTTTGGAGCAACCCGAAGACGTTACCCTGGCACTACCGAACGACCTCCGTCGGCGAATTCTGTTGATCTCCGGGATTGGACTAGCAATAGGGCTGGCGGTCGCCTGGCTTACATCCCGGCAGGTCGTCCGGCCTCTGGAAGTACTGACTAGGAATGCAAGGTCAATTGCCCAGGGTCGGCTTGATCAGCCGGTCATCCCTTCAGGACAGGATGAAATCCGTCGGCTTGGTGAATCCTTCGAGATGATGAGGGCGCGACTCAACGATTCCGTCAATGAACTTGAGCACTGGAGCGCCGAACTTGAGCGTAGGGTCCAGGTGAGAACCAGCCAGCTCGAGGCCAGAAACCAAGAGCGAGACATGCTGCTCGACAAGGTGATAACTGCCCAGGAGGACGAGCGGACACGCGTGGCCCGCGAACTACATGATCAAGTAGGCCAATCGCTTACCGCACTGGTGATGCAGCTGGGAGCCGCTGAGCGTCTTTTGGCCAAAGAGAAATCGAACGCGACAAGCGAGGTTCAGCGCACACGCAAAGGGCTTAGCGAGACTATCGATGAGGTCCGCCGGTTGATGTCAGACCTTCGCCCGAGCATCCTCGATGATATGGGGCTCTCAAGTGCCGTTCGCTCGTACGCCGAGCAGCGATTATCGGACGCTGGCATCAAGGCGAGAATCGCAGTCGAGCCAGTTGGTCGTGAACTGCCCCCTGCAACCGAGATCTTGGTCTTTAGGATCTTCCAAGAGTCGATCAACAACGCCATCAAGCATGCCAACGCCAAGGAGTTATCAGTCTCATTGAGCGTGGCTGACGATCAGCTGCAAGGCGCGGTGATCGATGACGGCATCGGGTTTAGTACTGCCACGATCGTGCCTGGGAGCGATGGGGGCCGGGCCGTTGGTCTGATCGGCATGCGGGAGCGCGTCCACTTGTTAAATGGAGCAATTGAGGTCCGATCTTCCCCAGGAGAGGGAACGCATGTGTCGTTCCGGATTCCAGCCAAGTCGGAACATTCTTCGTGAGCCAGCAACCGATCAGAGTTCTAATAGCGGATGACCACACGATCCTTCGATCGGGCGTGAAGCTGATGATCGAATCGGAAGAGGACATGGTGGTGGTGGGTGAGGCCGGAGACGGCCGGGAAGCCCTCACGCTCACGAAATCCCTGAGTCCCGACGTTGTAGTTATGGACATCTCGATGCCTGAACTGACCGGAATTGAAGCCACACGCACGATCAAGGCAAGCATGCCGGACACGAACATCGTCGGCCTCACAATGCACTCGGACGACCACTACTTCTTTGAGTTCCTGAACGCTGGAGCAGCTGGATACGTGGTCAAGGGCGGCGCGCCACACGAACTCATCGACGCCATTCGGGCCGCGGCCAGAGGCCATGCATATATCCATCCGAGCCTGGCCGGCAAGCTGATCCAGGGCTTCGCTCAGCGTGCACGGCAGGCGCCCCTCTATACCAACGCGGCGCAGCTTACCGATCGCGAGAAAGAGGTTGTGCGGCTCATCGCCGACGGCAAGACTGGACGTGAGATAGCGGATGCCCTGGTGATCTCCCCAAACACCGTTGACCGTCACCGAACCAACATCATGACCAAGCTGAATATGCACAACAAGGCTGAGCTTGTCCGCTACGCTGTAGAACAGGGCCTGGTTTCGTCTGACTAGGCACTGAATCCGACCGACCGACTAAGTGCGGGTCAGGAAGCGTTTCTCATCCTGGAGCTTGCCATCCGCCTGCGATGCCGCATTGTCGTTCTCGCAAAGGCAGCGGCCTGAATCGCGAAAACTGCGCCCGTCGCAAGAGCGAACGGAATTTGAGCCCAATTGACTGGCGCCGGAGCGCGATGGAACGATTCGGTGAAATGGACGTACATGAAGTACGCCGTGTGCAGGGCTACAAGGTACATGATGGCGTAGGAGCCCATATGCAGGAACTTCCAGGCTGAGCCCCCAAAGTACCGGATAGCCCAGTCCGCCGAAGTTGCCATCAACGGCAAAGCTATGAACAGGGCCATGAGCCCGGCGATATTCGCCAGCCCGAACCCCGACTCCAGACGAAGTTCCTGGCCGGCCTGAGGGACAAACAGGTAACCCATGAAGCGCGATCCACTCCACAGAATCCAACCGTCGAGGATCAGGATGGTGTGGAGTAGCCCGTAAACGCCGAACCAGATGCCCAGTTCTCTTCGGTAGGAGAGCGTTCTACCCAACTGCGGCACAAATCTGGCCATCGGCCCAAGGACGAGCGTGGCGTAGAGAAACACCAAGCTGGTGTCACCTGCAGCCTTCCAGAACCTCATATCGGATACCCATTCGGGGCGACTCAGCCAGAAGGCGTAAGTAATCAGTCCCCCGAGCGCTCCAATCAGAAGATGTCGCTTAAGAAGGCTCGTCATATCGATCTCCGCGAACTAAACACGTCCAGGTCTGTGCTATCCGAAACGAACCGTTCCTCTCCACGGATTCTGTGTTTCCAGTGGAGGTGGAAGCCGCAGATTTTTCAGTCAGTTAATCAGAGGGGCTTGAGACCACGCCGGGGGATTTTCCGCTACTTATCCGGATTCGGGAATCTACGCAAACCACCATAAGCAGCCTAATTCGCGTGGTGTCTTTACACCATGAAAGATGGTGTCCCCATCGTCGAACGACTACCTGTTGAAGTGATGTCGAATTGACCGAGCTCTCCTAATTTGAGCAATAAGAAACAGACAAGGTGTAAGCCTGTTCGGCAGCACACTTGGAAGGAGAGTCAGATGAGTGGACACAATAAATGGATCGCAGCGATTCTGTCCCTCGGAGTCATGGTATTGGTTGCGGCATGTGGCTCGGATGCGACTGCCTCGGACCCGACGGCGACGCCACGTTCGAGCAACGCCTCTAGCGACCAGGTGGCGAACATCGAGGAAGGCATCACCCATAACGACCCAACAGTAGAAGCGCACGTTGAAGACGTGCATGACGAGCCGGACGAAGAGGCACACCTGGAAACGGAGAGCGCTGCCGACGACCACCCGCACGGCGAAGGCATGATTGACCCTGATGCGCCGCTCATGCACGTTATCGGTCACGAATTCGGTTATTCACCCAACACTTTCACTGTCGAAGCTGGACACGCTTTCACGATCATGCTGCACAACGAAGGTGCGCTGGAGCATGACATTACGATCGATGGGTTCGAAGAGATGGGTGGGATCCACCTCATACCGGGTGAAGACGGCATGAACACGTTCATGTTCGATGAGCCCGGCGAGTACACCTACTACTGCACAGTTCCCGGACACCGGGACGCTGGTATGACGGGTACTCTCATCGTTGCCGCTGACGACCACAGGGAGGAAGAGGCCGAGCATGAAGAGGGTGATGAACACGCTGAAGACGATCACGAAGAGGATGGCACTGCCTGAGCATCCCTCATTTGCGAGCCCGCCTGAGGGTCCCACTCAGGCGGGCTCTTATCTATGAATGGATCGAGACAAAGATGAGACCGTCGTCACTAATCAGCCGGCGATTGCTGGCACCTGTTTTCGGGGTGGTACTCCTCACCATCATTGCATGCGGATCCAGCACACCAGAAGTTGGCGAAGGTGGATATCCGATCCTCCCGACTGACGAGCTTGTAAAAGCAGGCCAACCTCTCTACGTCCAGAACTGCGCATCCTGCCATGGGGATGCCGACACACGACCACCCGTCCCATTCGCCCCGGCACATACTGATGACGGTCACACCTGGCACCACCCCGACAGGAATCTTGTGGACTGGATTCTCGATGGCGTTCCTCTCGCGACTGCGATGCCTGAGTTCCGCGGTCGACTGTCCCAAGAGGAGGTTCAGGCCGTAGTGGCCTATATGAAGACATTCTGGTCCTCGCAAATACAGAACCAGCAGATCGAGGTTTCACAACGGTACGAAGAAGCGTTCAACGCCCAGTAGTTAGGAGAGGTGAGGGACTAAACAATGCTCGACCACCCAGAAGCTGCTGCAGGCCCAAACCGCCAAACGGGATCGCGACGAAACGTCATTCTGTTCATCGGACTTCCAGTCCTGCTGATTGCGGTGATATTGATCTGGGGAGTCGTTCAGACCGGTGGCGAATCAGGCCGGCCAGGCGTCAACGACACGTTCGGCAGCGTCGATATCGATCCGAACGCAGCTGCCGATTTCACTTTGACTCTGTTCGATGGAACCGACCTTCGGCTGTCCGACCTTCGAGGCAAAGTTGTGATGATCGACTTCTGGGGTTCGTGGTGTCCGCCTTGCCGCGCCGAAGCGCCGACACTTCAGCAGGTGCATCAGGAATACGAAGACATGCCTGTCGAGTTCGTGGGCATCGACATCTGGGATACCGAAAAGGATGCTCGGGCATACATTGAGCGGTTTGGAATCACGTTCCCGTCGGGTCTTGATGAGAAGGGTTTCATCGCAGTGGAGTACGGCGTCAAGGGTCTGCCCGAAAAGATCTTCGTTACACCCGAAGGAATCATCTCAAAGAAGTTCATCGGTCCGATGAAGGCTGACAAGCTGCGCGGGATCCTCGACGAAGAAATCGAAAAAGCATTTCCGCCAGAATCGACATTGAAAGCAGGCTAGAACTATGTGGGGTTATCACATGGACATGGGCTGGGGATGGTGGATGATTGGCTCGGTCATGATGTTGGGATTCTGGGGTCTGGTCGCATGGGTGATCATCAGTTTGGTGCGCGGGCAGCAGCCCGGATCAACGAACGTTTTGCGTAGCACGCCCAGGGAGATCGCCGATAGACGTTTTGCGGCAGGTGAGATCGACGCGGACGAACATCGGCGAATAGTCGACCAATTGTCACGGACAAGTCGCTAATCGCGGGCATCATGCGTTAGTTGCAGGATTCAGAGCGCGATCGCCGCAAGTTATCGCGTCGATGCATTGCAGCTACCACAGGGCACTACTTCTTCCAGCTCAGGAACTGTGTATCTGCTTGCCCGTCATGATGATGCCCGCGGCCTGAACCGTGACCTTTGCAGTCCGGATTCCCACAAGTTTTCAGCAGAGTGAGGGCAGCGCCGGGGCCACCACCAGCCAACGGAATACTGAAGCGCGCATCCGCGAGGTGTTCATTCCAGGCGAAGAAGTCGCGTAGTCGTACTCGTAGTTCAACTTCACGAACTCCTCTTGATCACCCGGCACTTCCTCTTCAGCGTAGATCGCATCCACCGGGCAGACCGGATCACATGCAGCGCAGTCAATGCATTCCTCAGGATTGATAAACAGTTGTCTGTCACCCGGTTTAGAGTAGATGCAGTCGACGGGGCATACGTCTACGCATGCCCCGTCCAAAACGTCTATGCAGTTCTTGCCGATGATGTAGGTCACAAGGTTTCTCCAGGCTCCATTCTTAGTCATGGAGTGCGACTATCACTCTAGCGACGTTCTACGCAGAAGTTGCGCATTTATCGCTACGACGATAGTGCTCAATGACATGAACACAGCTCCTAACGCTGGGGACGGCAGGAACCCGAGTGGTGCGGCAACACCTGCGGCCAGCGGCAGGGCTATCACGTTGTAACCCGTCGCCCAGACAAGGTTCTGCACCATCTTTGAATAGCTGGCACGGCTGAGCTTTACGATGCCGACGATGTCGAGCGGACTGCTGCGCACAAGCACGATGCCAGCCGATTCGATCGCAACGTTCGTGCCGCTGCCGATCGCAATTCCGATGTCAGCCCGAGCCAAAGCCGGTGAATCGTTGATTCCGTCTCCGACCATGGCAACTCGTTTGCCCTGTGCCTGGAGCTCTACGACCTTCTGGTCCTTATGTTCGGGAAGCACTTCCGCGAAGTAGGTGTTGATCCCGAGCTGTTCAGCAACGTTGGCCGCGACCGCTTCCGAGTCACCGGTAAGCATGGCCACTTCCACTCCCATCGCTTGGAGCTGCTGCACCGCTTGCTTGCTTTCTGACCTGACGATGTCCGACAGGCTGATCCCCGCTAGGACGGTTCGGTCCCGCAACAGGTAGACCACGGTTTGGCCACTGTTGCCAGCGACGTTGCTGAACTGAAGCACCTCTTCAGGCACCTGCACGTCCAGCATCTCCAGCATTCTGGGGCCGCCGACGTGGTAGACCTGACCTTCGACTTCCGCTTCCACGCCGCGTCCCTTTACGGCGCTGAACCTTGAGACATTTGGGATCTCCAGGTTCCGCTGTTCCGCCTCTCGCCTGATACCGGCGGCGATCACGTGCTCCGAATCACCCTCGATAGCAGCGAAAAGCGCAAGCGCATCCTCGGTCTGGACCTCCCCGAACGCCCGAACCTTGTTGACTCCAAGGACGCCTTCAGTCAGTGTGCCGGTCTTGTCGAATACCACCGTGTCGATGTTGCGAGCCTCTTCGAGCGCAAGTCTGTCACGGACAAGCACACCGTTGCGAGCCGACATCGCTGTGCTGATAGCAACTACCAGAGGGATCGCAAGTCCCAGCGCGTGGGGGCAGGCGATCACCAGGACCGTGACCACTCTGCTGAGCGCCTCGACGCCGAAACCGTCGGCAACCAGCCAGGCGACCCCGGTGACGGCGGCGATGGCAATCGCCCCGTAGAACAGCCAGCCCGCCGCCTTGTCTGCGAGGATCTGTGTGCGGGACTTGCTGCTCTGCGCCTCGTCCACCAACCGCATGATCCCGGCGAGGGCAGTTTCGTCACCGACGGCGCTCACTCGAACGCGCAGACTTCCGTCTCCGTTGACCGTCCCGGCGATCAGTTGATCGGCCGCACCTTTTGCAACGGGTCGCGATTCACCGGTGATCATAGCCTCATTGACTTCAGACTCGCCTTCCACAACCTCACCGTCCGCCGGAACGCTTGCGCCGGGACGGACCAGGACGATGTCGCCTACGTTGAGCTGATCAATCGAAACGGTCTCAACCGTCCCGTCGCTGAGAACTCGCTCGGCCTTGTCCGGCATCAGACTCGCCAACTCGTTCAGAGCGCCGGACGCCTGCCTGACACTGCGCATCTCCAGCCAGTGGCCCAGCAGCATTACGTCGATCAGTGTCACCAGCTCCCAGAAGAAGCCTTCACCAAGGTCGAACGCGAAGTCGGCGACGCTGTAGACGAACGCCACCGAGATCGCCATCGAGATCAGCGTCATCATGCCCGGGGCGCGGTTTCGAATCTCGGGTTTGGCCATCTGCAGGAACGGAACGCCTCCGTACGCGAAGACGATCACCGAGAAGACGAGCGGTATCCAGTCGCTGCCGGTAAATGACGGAGCCGTGAAGTTCAGCCAGTCCTGGATCGTGGGGCTGAACCACAGGACAGGGATGCTAAGCACGAGCGAGATCCAGAACCGACGACGGAACATCAACTCATGGCCCGTGTGGTCGGCGTGATGAGCGTGCCCGCCCGGTCCGTGATCGTGCGATCCGGAGTGTTCTTGGTGGTTGTGTTCGTGATCGACCACGGCGGCCTCGCCGGCCGCGTGCCCCGTGTGGGCACTGTGGTCCACCTCCCCGTGCGCGTGCTGTTTCATTGCGATCTCTCTTTCGTCTCTGCCATTTCGTGTGATTCGAGAGCCGTCTGTGGACGGTCTTCACTAGCTAAGACGGAAAGGGGCGCTTTCGGTTACACCTCTGCCGGAAATTGATCGGTTTCCGAAAGGCTAGTCCGTGTGAGCGGAGCTGCTGCAGGTACAGTCGAGGCAGCTATGCTCTGAGCAAGTCCGGCAGGTCTCCTCAAGGCGTTTTCTCAGCGCCTGGCGAGCCCGATGCCGGCGAACTTTGAGGTTATTCGTCGTGATGCCGAGCCTGGCCGCCTCCGATTCCGAATCCTGGTCCTCGTACTTCAGTTCGGACCTAATCAGATCGGCGTAATCCGGATTGATAGTCGGCAGAAGGCCGTAGAAGCACTTGCACAGCTCCGTGTGCTCGATTTCGGGAACGACCACTTCGTCTGCTTCAGAGATCTCGACGGTATTGCTGGCGAGCTTCTTGCTGCGATACGTGTCCACGATCGCGTTGTGCAGCACACGATAAAACCACGGTACGAGGCGCTGCTCATCCCTGAGTTCAGGCGTCTTTCTTAGCGCCTTCAGCAAGCTGTCCTGAAGGATGTCCTCTGCCAGCGCAGGATCAGAAACCCTGGTTCGAACGTAGTTCAGGAATCTCTCCCGACTTGGTATGAGCTGTTCAACAGAGACCATGTGTAAAGGTGGCAGACGCTCGACGGCTGCAAATCGTTGGCGGCACTCACCAGCCATAGGCATGATAATAGGCGTTCGCATACCCAACGACACATCAAAGTTCGAGGGAGGGCTCCAATGAAGATACCGTTTCTCAGCAAGTCAGAAACAGCGATAGATCCGGTGTGCCATATGGAAGTCGATGTTTCGAACCCGCCAGGTGGCAGCAGTGAGCACGAAGGACAGACCTACTATTTTTGCGGACCGGGCTGCCGAGTTGCATTCGAAAAGGAACCCGAGGCGTACCTCAGCGGTGAAAAGAAGATGGAGATGTAGCGACCGCTGATGAGACGTCTTCTTACGTTAGTTAGCAGTGCAACGTGTCTGTTCTTCAGCGCCTTGGCTTGCGGGTCTCCAGATAGCGACGCTCCGGAGGCCGTCTATCCCATTCAGCCGTCCAAATCTCTAGTGGAACTCGGACAGCCGCTCTATCGGTCCAACTGCGCAGGGTGCCACGGTGATGCAGACACTCCACCTCCACTCCCCTTTGTTCCTCGGCACTCGGACGAAGGCCACACCTGGCATCACCCCGACCGGAATCTGGTCGACTGGATTCTCGACGGAACCGGGCAGCAGTCGGCGATGCCCGCCTACCGGGGGAAACTGACCGAGGTGGAGGTCCGAACCATCGTCGCCTACATCAAGACGTTTTGGTCGGAAGATATTCTGGCGCGTCAGGTTGATGCTTCACAAGCCTACGAGGAATGGCTAGCCCAGTGATTGGCACAGCCGTCTCAGCTGGCGGGTCCTGAGCGTAAAGTGCGATGAGATTGTCGGGCGAATTGGTCACGGATTTGGTCACGGCGTGACCATCTGGCGCGGGCTCACCAATGGAAATTCGTAGTCGAAAACGGTATCTCAGTAGGCACCGATCGAGCTGGATCTGAACTGGCCGGTGAGACTCTGAATCTGGGAGCCTAGGTTCGAATCCTAGATCGGCAGCCACACTGACTCCAAACTGAAGAGACCGCCCTCCGCCAGGGGCGGTCTTTTTGCTTTCCAAGCATGTCCGGTCCTGGAGTCTAGCCCGTCAACTCCGCATGGTCTCAGATCACTTGCCAGGGGCTTGAAACAGGAACTCTGGCCAGTCGTGATTTGATCAGGCCGAGCGCACTGAAGTGATCGAGGGTTCCATTTGCCGTCAGCAGTCGGAGTGTTCTACTGCTGGACACAATTCCGACCATCCGTCCAAGAACCGCTGGAGAGAGATTCTCTCCGACACTGTCTGATCGGCCGCGCCTAAAGTCATCGTGTTCGTCGATCCGCGCGAATGAAACTGGTTCTGTTGACTTCTCAATGGTGACCACGTGGTCAACTCCTATCTTCTGGCGAGTGGGTCATTGAGTGCGCCAGCTATCTACACGCGCTCGGGTTGCTTGAATCTTGTTTGGGACAGACTTCGGCGTCCATTGCGCCTGATCCAGAACGCATGTGCGGCAACGGCTCCTGCGGTGATGATCAATGGCCACCAGAGCAGGCTGACCAGAGCGATCAGGACGAAGAAAACGATCACACTACTGGAAACGAGTCCGCCACTGGTCTGGTGGTATCTCATAGCGGTCAGCAGTCCGAAAATCGGGAGACTGACCAGGAACCACCCGAAGAAGTTCATGGCCGGGACGCCGTAGTAGCCACCCGCCGGCTCCCACACCCAGGCGTCCATCGGGCCTGTTGCGACCGGTTCCAGCAACAGGTCAATCGCGACCATCACAAGCGGACCCGCGAGCAGCCACCATCGGCGTGGGACATCTATGCGCTGCAGGATCCAGACGGCAAACACCGTCACCACAATCCATGCCGAAACGAGCGCTATCGGCACATCCCAGAGCGCAGGTCCGAGCGCGTCGGTATAGCTGTAGTCGCCGAACGGGAATCCGGTCGATTCACCCAACACCTCGGCGCCGAATCCGAATAGCCCGATAGCCAGGAGAAGCGTCGCATTGCGTCTGCCTGCGCGCAACACAATGAGTGCCGAGGCCATGTAAAGGAATGTTGGTGCTGCCCATCCGGTGCCTTCGGGTGGGTCATCCCACAGAGCGGTCGAGACAACACCGCCAATCCACAGCACCGCGTACAGGCCGACGGCTGCAACAAGTAAGATGCTCAGGAGCCTCCTCATCTGATCGCGCTCTCGATCATCCGGCTGACGATCTCGGCCGACATCAGAACGGTTGGTGTTCCGCCACCGGGATGAGTTCCACCACCGACGTAGTAGAGGTTTTTCACCTTCCGGTCCTTGAGCGAGGGTCGCAGGAAGGTGCCCCGCCACCCGTGAGCGACCTGGCCATAGATCGAGCCACCGGGAGCGGAGTACTCAGATTCCAGCCGTGCAGGTGTCCAGCAATCGATGAGTCGAGCGTCCTGTAAAAGGTCCGGCATTCCGGATGCCGCAAGGCGTGCCCGCACCCGTTTCACGGCCTCGGCTTCGAACTCGGGCGTCCACTCGTCCGGGTCGGCCGGTGTGTTGGCCATCAAGAACACGGACTCCCCGTCTGCAGGCGCCATGGAGCGGTCAGTCACAGAAGGGACATTCACATAAACGGTCGGGTCGTCAGGGAATCTGCGTTCGTCGAAGATCTGCGAGAACTCACGGCCGTAGTCATCAGAGAAGCAGACCGTGTGGTGGCGAATCCGTTCGAGCCTCCGGTTGAGACCGATGAGCATCACGAATCCGGACATAGATCGCTGATTAGGCCTCAACTCTCGGCCGGCCTCGCCATCGGTGAGCCGGTACATAGCTCCCGGGTCCGCATTAGACACAACCACATCAGCTGAAATCGAATCGCCGTCAGCTGTCTCGATCTCGGTTGCTCGCCCATCAGTCGTGACGACGCTGCAAACAGCCGTGTTGTACTCAAACCGAACACCTGCATTCACAGCAATCTCGCACAGCTCCTCGACAATGCGGTACAGACCTCCGGGGATGTACCAGCCTCCGAAAGCCAGTTCCATGTAGGGGATCAGGGCGAGTGTGCCGACTGCCTGCTCAGGGGATGCGCCGACATATGTCGGGTATCGCTCGAAGATCTGACGAACGTGCGGGTCCTGGAAATGGCTGCGAACGGCTTTCCTGTAGCTTCCCCAGGCATGGCGCTTTGGTGCCGAGAACAGCAACGGCAATTCGCTCAATCGCGGTTTCGACATGGGTGGTCGATCGAAGAAGGTTTTCTCCGAGAGGTTGTAGAGCCGCGCTCCAAGTTCCAGGAACCTGTAGAGGCCATCGACGTCTTCTTTCGAACCGGTGAAGCGCTCGATCTCTGCGGACAGGTCCGGCAACTGTGACGAATACGTCAGTCGCTTTTCCGCGCCGAACCGGTACTCGAAGAGCGGGTCGATCTTGACCGGTGCTAGTCGTTGCTTGAAGTCAACGCCGCCCAGTTCGAAGAGTCGCTCGAACACGTGTGGCAGAGTGATCAACGATGGTCCGGTATCGAAGGTGTAACCCGCCCTTTCAAGCCGGTTCAACTTGCCACCGGGCTTCGGACCCTGCTCTAAGACCGTCACCTTCCAACCGGCATGGGCCAGCCGAATCGCCGTTGCGAGTCCACCGAGCCCCGCGCCGATCACGATAGCTGACCTAGTCATCGGTCATCACCACGCCGGAAGCGCTGTAGCTCCGCCCCTTCCAGTCGACTCCGCCGCCGAATGTGCTCCGCCACCAGGAGTTGACGCCGAGGGCGATCATGACGGTGATCGCGAACGGATGAAACGCAACCGACGAGAGCGGATGCCGAAAGCGCAGAGCGATCAAGAACCGAGGCAGCAGCGTGCCGATGGAGACAAACAACAGGAACGGTGTCGCGGCTCCGAGAACGACCGCGATCAACGTGACCAGAGGCAGGACAACAAACACTGTGGACATGTACAGCTGAAAGAGACCGAAGCTAAAGACATTGCCCAGCGCCGGGTAGTAGTTCTTTGAGAAGCCGCTCCAGATCCCTCTGAAGTCTTCGTACATGCGGACAGCGGCCACGTCTCTTCCATCGACGACCTGAGAGTTCTCACCTTCCTTGCGCCACGCCCGCGCCATGGCCGTGTCTTCGAACAGCCTGTCCTTCACCAGCTCGTGACCACCAAGGCGGTGATAAGTCTCATGCTCGGCGAGTATGCAAGCACCGTGCGCTAGCCCAAGTGAGGCTCCGGGTCTGCGGGCTGAGACGGGCGCGGGAAACAGCGAGAAGACAACGAAGTTGAGGAGCGGCATGAGGAGTCGTTCTGCAGCAGAGTGCATCTCAATCCGTGGCCACGCAGAAAGGAGTGTTGCGTTTCTGTGTCTAGACTCGGCGACCAGCGATACGGCTGCACCGGGCTGAAGCCGGGTGTCGGCGTCGACGAACAGCAACCATGAAGAGCCGGCTTGCTCTGCAAGCCTGGCGCATGCGTGTGGTTTGCCGACCCAGCCCTGAGGCAGGCTTCGCGTAGGCACCTGCCTGACTCGGTCCGGATAGTTCGTGACGAGGCGGTCAATCAGCTGCTGTGTGCCGTCGGTGGAGCCATCGTTGTAGACGAGAACTTCTTTGACTATCGAACCCTGGGCCAGTGCCGAATCGACGCATGCTTCCAGATTGTTGACTTCGTTGCGGGCCGGAATGAGCACGGAGACCAGTCTCGGACCGAATGTTGTTTTCTTCAGCCTCCGCGGCCAGTGCACCAGGTTCATGGCAGCCACCAACGTCACAGGTCCAAGCAGAACCGCAGCTGCGATCGACAGAGATGCCTCGAGGCTACTCATTCGAAAACGTCACCTTCGCAACAGCCTGAGGTTGCTCTTCGATCGGCAAATGTCCCGCTCCGGTCAGAGTGTGGACTCGGACGTTGGGCCACATCTCATGCAGGATTCGGGACGACCTGCGAACCGCACCAAATGTCTTCTCTCCGATGACGATGTCGACCGGCAGATCGAGGTCAGAGTAGCGTCCCGGGCCTTCGTGCTCGTTCATCATGCGCAGGAACGAGTGGACGGCCTCGTGGTCTACTCGTTCGAACGAGGCGGTGAGGTCTGAGTCGTCGGTACGTTTTCCACGCAGCGCCTGGTTGGTGAAAAATCGGCCTATTGGTGAAGCAAAGGTGGTCTTGTACGCCATCTTGCCGAACGAGCCTTTGAGAAAAATCGAGAAGTACCAGGGCACGTAAGCGAACGGATCGATCATCACAAGACGCTTCACCTTGCCCGGCCTCAGCCGGGCAAGCTCGGCGCCGATCACACCGCCGGTGCAGTTGCCGACAACGGTCACCGGCTCATCCAGGTCCACCGAGTCTGCGACCATCTCAGCGACCCGGTCTGTTTCCCATCTGTCCGGTAATGCAGAGTCGCCGTAACCGGGGAGGTCTGGCGCCTCGACTCTTGCCGGTTCCGGTATCAGCGGAACCAACGGGTAGAAAGTGCCATGGCTGCCACCCCAGCCATGCAGAGCCACATAGCTTTCATCACCTTCTCCCCACCTGGCCGTCTTAAGAGGTACGCTCATGCCGCTACCCTCTTGCGCTCCCAATCGGAGATCCTGTCCGCGACCATCTTTCCGCTGAGAACGCACATCGGAACGCCGGTCCCCGGAGTGGTCGATGCGCCTGCGAAGAACAGGCCGTCAATCTTCGATGAGATGTTGCGAGGTCTGAACGGCCCGATCTGCCGCAGGTTGTGGGCCGCGCCGAATGCCGAGCCATCGAACAGTCCGAAAGCGTCAGACCATTCAACGGGCGACCACGTCTCCTCCCGTTTCACGTCGTTTAGGGAGATCGGAATACCGTGCTCGTTCATGCGGTTGAACATGCGTCGTTTGAGCACGCCTGCGAGTACATTCCAGTCGGCGTCAGGCATCTGTGACTTCAGTGGAACGGGTGCCAGCAGGAAGACGGTTGACTTGCCTTCAGGCGCAAGCGAGGGATCTGTGTTGGAAGGAACGGAAACGTAGAACGGCAGATCATCCGGGACTCTGCCCTGTTTCATCAACTGGTCGTACGCAAGCTTCGGATTTTCTGGCAGGAACACGCTGTGGTGGTTGAGTTCGGGGAGCGCTCGGTCCAATGCCAGGTAGTAAGTGATGACGCCGGGTGTCATCTTAGGTGGCCTGTAGCCAGCGGCAGCGGACCCGCTTGCGTCTCCAAGCAGGCTGGTCATCGTAGTCGGTACATCAACATTAGAGACCACGACAGATGCCGACTCGGAGGTACCATCCTGCATGGTCACACCGGTGACGCGGCTGTTCTGTTGAACGATGCTGGCCACGGGAGAAGTCGCTCGAATGTCCACTCCGACCCGCTTTGCGACGCGCTCCATCGCTTCGATCAGTCCGTACATCCCGCCCTTCGGCAGCCAGAGGCCGTGCTCAAGCTCACCGAACGGGATGATCGAGAAGATCCCTGGTAGGTCGTAAGGTGCACCTCCGAGATACATGCCATATGAGCCGAGTGCTTCTCTGATTTTTTCGCTGCGGAAGTGCTTTCCTAGCTGGGAGTCCATAGACCTGAACAGCCCGAGTCTCGTAAGGTTGGTGACCCCGGCTGCAGAGAACCATGACAGTGGAGAATCGGCGTTGCGGGTGACCAGTCTGTCGAACGACAGGTTGTACTTCCGTCGAGCGTCCATGAGGAAGTTCATCAGCCCGACACTGTCGCGTGGATCGAGCCTGCGACACTCTTCGGACAGTCGAGTCAGATCCGAAGAGAGCTGGAACGTTTCGCTGTCCGGCCAGTAGAACTTGATAGCAGGGTCAACTCGGATCAGTTCGACCTCGTTCTCCAGCGTCGTTCCAGCAGCACGAAAGAGGTCGTCGAAAACCCACGGGTAATTGAGCAGCGAAGGCCCGGTGTCGAACCTGAACCCGTCGAACTCGATCAGGTTCGCGCGACCGCCAACGCGACTGTTCGACTCGAACAGCGAAACGCTGCGACCCGCTAATGCGAGATGAATGCCCGCGGAGAGTCCACCGACACCACCACCAACGACAATTGCCCTGTCGTCCTGCATCTCTGTTACCTCTCGAATACCAGCGCCTTGGGCAGTCGCCAGTACTTGCTCCTGGGTAGGACCGAGAGCTTTTCGAAGACTGTGAGCGATGCCCGCTCTTCCGGGGCATGGCTCTGAAGGATCTTGTCATTGAGCCGCGAGTACAGCCTGTGGCACGCTTCGATGGCGATGCGGCTATCCGGGTTGAAAGATGAGATACCCGGCCTGGCCTGTTCATACCAGGTGGCAGCCTGTTCGGCGAGCTGTCGCACCGCGCTCATCATGGCGCCGCGGTCTCCAAAGAGAACACCGTCCGAGATGCTGTCGCCGTTTCTGTCCCTGGAATCGACGGGCAGATAGCAGCGGCCGCGTGCCGAATCATCTGAGACGTCGCGGGCGAAGTTGGTTAGCTGCAGTGCTACTGCCAGCGCCTTTGCACTTGTCAGGCAGTCATCCATAGATCCGCCAGGAGCCGGTCTGTAGATGTGGGCAAGGAAGTATCCGACGACTGTTGCGGACCCGTAGATATAGCGGTCGATCAGTTCATGCCAGTCTGCGAACAGCTGTGGCGAGATGTCGCTCCGCATGGCTTCGAGGAACGACAGGTAGTGCTCGTCGGGGATGTTGTTTCGTACCGAGACGTCACGGAAGCCTGCGATCGTGGGAGAGATACGGTTCTTCACGGCGGTTGCGATGTCCGGATACTCGGCGGATTCCCGGAACTCTGCCTGCCAGCTCTCCAGCGATGTGTGCTTTGTGCCTGAACCGATGTCGAAGGTGTCGACAACCTCGTCCGGAAACCTGACCGCGGCATAGACCATCTCAACGTCGGCGCGTTTCGCCTCAGGGAGAAACCTCGTCACCGCGTAAAAGGAGGAGCTGTAAGAGCGGAGCACTCTCCTGCCCCATCGGGCAGTTACCGCCCTGGCCGAGGTCTCAGAATCTTGCTGAAGGATCCGGGTTGCGACCGAGGCGTGGAGGCTGCTCCACTCCTCAAGGCCCCAAACCGTTTCTGCTCTGACCGGGTTGCTGTTGCCGGGGTCGTCCTCGGCATTGAAGACCGAGGAGGACAGGGGAAGATGTTCAGGTCTCTGCTTTAGCTGCATCTGGAACCGCAACCTTGCTTTCAGGGCTGCCTGCCCTTGCTCGCCAACACAAGTTGATGTTGTCTATAATCTACAATATCATCCGAATATGTTGTATGCAAGTTTTCACGAGAGGGCAAGTGGCGGCATGAGTCAGTCTGCGGAGAAAGTGATCTGGTGGATCCGGCGCGATCTTCGCCTTAGCGACAACCGGACCCTGGCCGCCGCGGCAAGCCATGGAAGGACCGTGGTTCCGGTCTTCGTGCTTGATCCGAAACTGCTCAACCTGAAGGCGGAACGGCGAGTGAACTTCATGGTCGCCGGGCTCCGCGCACTCGATGACGATCTGCGCAAACTTGGCTCACAGCTCTTCGTTAAGAGCGGGAACCCGGTGGACGTTATTCCGGAGCTCTCAAGAGGACTTGGCGGTGCGCATGTCTATGCCGAAGAGGACTACACGCCGTACGCAAGAAAACGAGACGATGCGGTATCGAGGCGAGCTCCCTTAAGCACGGTGGCGGGTCTGACCATGCTTCATCCCTCCGATGTTCTGAACCGGGAAGGCGAGCCGTTCCGGGTCTACTCGAGATTCCGAGCACGTTGGGAAGAGTTGGCGCGCCCGCGCCCTCGTGCGATGCCTGCCAGGGACGTCTCGCTCCTCGGAACGGACGCAATCGAGTCCGAGGGCTTGCCGGTCGCGGAGTCCGGGCCATGGACGGCAGGTGAGGCGGCTGCCAGGGAACGCCTCGACAAGTTTGTGGCACCGGGTGGAGGCCTTTGGAACTACGCGTCAGCCCGTAGCCTTGTCGACGCTCAGACCACGTCCAGCCTATCACCCTACATCCGCTTCGGAATGATCTCGGCCAGCGGTCTCATTGAGCGTGCCTGGACACTGCTGGAGAGGGCTCGTAGTCCCGCTATGAGAGAGTCTGCTCGCAGCTGGCTGAACGAGTTGATCTGGCGAGAGTTCTTCCAGTCAGTCCTGTTCCATTTTCCCGATTCGCGTAGCCGGTCCATGAGGGTTGATCTTGAGCACATCAACTGGCGAAACGACCTCGACGAGTTCGAGGCCTGGCGCACAGGAAACACCGGATATCCGATCGTCGATGCCGCAATGCGCCAACTGGAAGCGCAAGGCTGGATCCACAACCGCCTGCGCATGATCGTTGCGTCTTTCCTAGTCAAAGACCTGCTGATCGACTGGCGCTTCGGAGCACGATGGTTCATGAAGAAGCTGATCGACGGCGACACAGCAGCGAACACCGGCGGCTGGCAGTGGGTAGCCGGGACGGGCCTCGACGCGGCGCCGTACTTCCGGGTTTTCAATCCAGTACTGCAGGGCAGAAAGTTCGATCCCAGCGGCGATTACGTAAAGCGTTGGATTCCGGAACTCCACGACGTGCCGGCAAAGCAGGTTCACAGCCCCTGGGAGATGGACTCACCACCCACGGACTATCCTGCCCCGATAGTAGACCACGCACTCGCGAGGAAGCGCGCTTTGGCAGCTTTCGGTGACTCAAGAGAGCATCACAATACGGCATCCGAAGATGACGAGATGTCCGCCTTCCGGCCTCTCAGCTTCAAGCCGACAACTATGGTGCGAAGGTGATTTTGGCTTTATTTATACGACGGTTTATTTCGTCAGTTAGCTTATATCCTTCACTGGTGATGCTTGCCCTGATGGTCGAAGTGAAGTCCAGAGTGAGAACTTTGGCGCACTTATGCCTTTGGACATTGCCCCGGGTAAGTCGACAACGATGTAGATTGACCAGCGTGATCGTTCGCCGCTCGGCGGGACTTGCGACCGATCACGATCGAGTGACTACGAATCCACTCGCCATCAGACCGCTCATCGATAGAAAGTGAGACGCACATGTGTGAAGGAGGAGGACATCATCACGAAGATGGTGGTTCGGGCAATCGGTTCGGAGCCTTCTTCTCGAACTGGAAGACGTACGACGCGCCGGCACATGTGAAGCTCTACCTCGCAATACGAAACAACTGGACGAAGCTTCGGACGTTTAGCGATTGCTGCGGTAATGACGGCCAGCCGGGATGTTGACGAGGCGCCGAAGAGTCACGTGCTGACTCCAAGGTTTAGAGGCGAATACATAGGAACACGAGACCATCGGACACTTCTCACCCGATGGAAAATCGGTGGCAAACCCGGTATCGTATTACCAGCCGAACGATCTCGATCTGAACTGATCGGAGTTGCTCCGAGCGCGATTTCGTGACTCAGAAGCAGCATCGGCAATCGTGGCCCCTTCGTCTAGTGGCCCAGGACACGGCCCTCTCAAGGCTGAAACAGGGGTTCGACTCCCCTAGGGGCTACCAACAGGTAGCAAAGCCGCCGCCCCGGAACTCCGGGGCGGCGGCTTCTTTTTCCGGATGTGCGCCCGCCACCAGGCGGAGGGCCGGCCCAGGCACGTGGAGACTCAGTTCGGCCGCTCCGGCGGTACCATCGAGTACATGCAGACATCTCACAGCGATAGAGCATTTCTATAATGCGAGGTGGACACGGTGGCCGAGGCGGGTTCAACACGCCTATGCCTGACGCGCCGCGCCGGAAACTGCGCAAAGGCACATTGCGTCGGGTGGTCCAGCTCTACCAGCCGTATAAATGGCAGCTGACCATCGTCATCGTCCTGGTGCTCATCACAGCCGTCCTGAACGTCGCCACTCCTCTTCTGTTGCGCCAGGTAATCGACGGAGCGCTCGAAAACCGGGACCGTGCCGAGTTGGTCTGGCTCACAGCGGGGATGATGCTGGTTGCAGCAGGCAGCGGCGTTTTCAACCTGGTTCAGGCCTACCTGAACACCGGCGTTGGCCTGAGCGTGATGCGAGACCTGCGTCAGCGGGTCTACTCGCATTTACAGAAGCTGTCGCTCTCCTTCTTCACACGCACGCGCACCGGAGATATCCAGTCTCGCGTTTCCAACGACGTAGCGTCGACCGAGCTTGTCCTTACCGACACGGCCAGCAACGTTGTGTCGAACTCGGCCATCGTGTCCTCTTCAGTGATTGCGATGCTGCTGATTTCGTGGGAACTTTCGCTGGTCGCGCTCGCGATCGTACCGATCTTCGTGTTCTTCACGGTTCGAGTCGGGCGGAAGCGACGACGGCTCACCGGCGAGTCGCAACGAGCACTGGCTGAACTGACAGCTCGGACCGGCGAGACGTTGTCAGTCTCCGGAGTGATGCTCGCGAAGACCTATGGTCGGGAGAGCGAGCAGCTGGAGCGGTTCGAGAACGACAACGACCGGCTCACCCGGCTATCGATCAGACAGCAGATGACCGGCCGCAGCTTTTTCGTGGTGGTCCAGACGTTCTTCACCATGGCGCCTGCGCTGGTGTGGCTGATCGGTGGACTGATCCTGCTCGATTCGCCGGTTGGTGAATCACGGGTCTCACTTGGCGACATGGTTGCGTTTACGGCGATTCAGACGAGGTTGCTGTTCCCGCTGTCCGGGCTCCTCAACCGAGGCGTCGACGTAACAAGCTCCCTCGCGGTGTTCGATCGAATCTTCGAGTACCTGGACATGGAGCCTCGCATCAAAGACCCGGCGAAGCCTGTTGAGCTGCCACTCGAGAGAGTCAAGGGTACCGTTCGGTTCGACAGTGTCGGATTCCAGTATTCGGATGAAGACCGGACGCCGGTCGCGGCTGACAGCCGGAATGGGGCTGGTGGAGCTCTGGCCAGCCCGAGACGATCCGAGGAAGATTCCGTTGAGGACGAATCACTGGACGAGTCGTTCAGACTCGGCCCGATCTCGTTCGAAGCGACTCCGGGAACGCTTACAGCGCTCGTTGGCCCCAGTGGCTCCGGCAAGACGACGGCAGGCTATCTGCTGTCGCGGCTCTATGACCCGACCTCCGGCTCGATCAAGATCGACGGAGTCGACATTCGCGAGCTCAGGCAACGGGACCTGGCACGGATGATCGGAGTTGTGACGCAAGAGACGTTCTTGCTTCACACGACCGTGCGGGAGAATCTGCGCTACGGAAAGCCGGACGCGACCGAGCGCGAGCTTGTTGAGGCCGCAGAAGCTGCTCAGATCCACGAGACTATCGCTGCCATGCCAAACGGTTACGACACCATCGTCGGGGAACGCGGATACAGGCTTTCCGGCGGAGAGCGTCAGCGCATCGCGATTGCGAGGGTTATGTTGAAGGACCCGCGAATCCTGCTGCTCGATGAAGCTACAAGTTCACTCGACACGCTGTCCGAGCGGCTGATTCAACAGGCGCTATCGAAGCTGATGGCAGGTCGGACGACGGTGGCGATCGCGCACCGGCTTTCGACAGTAATTGCTGCGCAACAGATCCTGGTCATGCGCCGCGGGCAGATTCTGGGGCGAGGCACGCACGAAGAGTTGTTGACTGGTTCTGAGTTGTATAAGCGGCTCTACGAGGAGCAGTTCATCTCCGTGCCGTCTCTCGGTGCCGTGACCTGACTCGTAGAGAGTTGTCACTGCGGTCGATGCGGCTTAATCTGCTGCCATGACTCAACCTTTTCGCCCGATCATGCTGGTCCGTCCACCTAACGCCATCCTCAACGATGAGTCGTTCTGGGATGAGCTTACCGCAGCAGGAATCAAGGAGGTTGCGCTGCAATGGCTCTGCCTTCTAGACGACCAGGGACCGGACACAGGCAACATCTATCCGCAGCCCGAAGATACGCACCCACGCGGGCTCGAAGCTGTCGGAGGGGAACCGGTGAAGCGCGTCCCGGTCGCCGCGTACTCACCAAACCAGGAACTGTACGAAGGTCTCGACTGGGCGCCCCCTGAGATGCCAGCGAGCGTTCAGTCACAGCAGGACGAACTACGGGACGCGCTACAGCTTGGAGTGAGCAAGGGTTTCAGGCTCTACACGACGGACGATAAGGGTTACTTCCTCCACGGAGGATTTGGCACCGGCCGCCTCAACGAGGAGGCTGCAAAACGCACCCCGAGCGTGACAGATAGCGACGGTCCGGCGATGACGACTGCGCGCGCCCGAGACACGGTCGCCAACTTCCCTGAGATATCAAGCCTGTTACTGGATGGGCCGGACTTTAAGTGGGAGATCAAGCCGGGCCATCGCGACGACATGTGGGTTGAGCCGATCGACACTCCGGCGAACCGTGAGTTCGCACAATCGCGTGAGATCGACATCGAAAAAGTGCTGGATGGCCGTTCCCGATTCCGGGACTTCCTTGGCTCGTTCACGCCGGACAGCGCACGCAGTTTCATCGTTGAGCAGCATGGAGCGCTGGCCGACCATGCTTGGTGGTCGCTTCACCCGGAGTTCTCGCCCTGGTATTCATTCAAGCAACAGGCGGTCGAATGGAGCGTAAGCAGCTCGTACAAGGGCGTTAAGTCGCACTTACCAGAGATCGCCATCGGCAGCTCATCACGCCTGCCGTTTGCCACGACGCTTACCGGTCACAACCCGTTGAGGAAGCAGAGCTACACAGACTTCCAGATGCCGAAGGAGTACTGGTGGTCGGAAGGAGTCGCCGGGTTCAGGGGCACAGTAGTCAACTGGGTTGAGACGCTGGTCGATTGGAACCCGGGACTGGATGAAGACCTTGCGTCGGACCTGTTTTCAGCCATGTTCGACTACCCGATGCCTGACGACTACCCGGTCTCAAGCTACAGTTCCGAAGCTACCGACGCGTGGTTCGAAACATCGGTGCGCGACCAGACACAGAAGATGCTGCGGGACAGCGGTGACGCTGATCGTTTCGTTCCGTGGGTCGGGCTGGAGCATTTCGGCAGCAACTGGCTAACACCGTCAGAACTCGACAGGCTGCTAGGCGAGATGCGCAACTCAGGCGCGACGCGCTACTGCTACTTCGTCTATAACTCGCTCAAGCCGGGATATTGGGACGTGATCCGCAAGCACTCGGCGTCTTAGATGTCACCTGCACCAGGCGCCGTCGTCGAACCAGTCGCCCTGTGTGAAGACGTAGGTCTGCCCTATCTCTTCCGTTCTGACAAAACTGCCATTCTGGAAAGCATCCCAGCGAACGCGGACGCGGTCAGGAGACCTGACGAAAGGCTCCACGTTTCTCGCTTCGAACCCCTCCGGCGTGTAGCCGTCACGCTCGAACTGGCGCGAAGCATCCTCGACGTAGCGTGGCAGGGCGCGGGCAGACCGGAAACTCGGGCTACAGGTCTGATAGACGGCTTCCCAATCGTTACGCGTGATCGCCGCTATCTGCTCTGCGAATATCTCGGCAACTCTTGCGCGTGCCACTTCGCTGGGCCTCGGAGTTTCGGTCGCAACAACGGTCCTCTGCGGCCGTAGAGTCGGTGTGCCGAGCGTCTCGTCACCACAGGCTGTCGCAACCACGAATAGCGCGAAGAAGCTCACGGTCATGACCCGGGACCGTTTCTTTTTCAGAGTATTGAGCAATCGATGAGAGTTTTTCCGCAGTGGCGAATCGTCTTGAACACCTGGCCACTCGGCCGTGCACTCGGCCCGCCGCCTAACCGTACTAGTGATACGCAGACCAGCGGGATCGGATTCAGCATATGTGAACTGATTTAGTCCGACTGTTTCATTGCGTTGATGAAGTCTTCAGTCGGTATCGCTGGATAGGTCTGGGTTTCAATCGTCCCGCGTGCGCCAAGCTCGATTGCAAGTCGATGCATAGCCTCGTTGTTCGGAGCCTTGATGATGGTTACGAAATCGTAGCGCCCCATCAGCGCGTACTGGGCGACGACCGAGCACCCGCGCTGCTCCACCTCGTGGTTCACTTCGAGAATTCGCTCAGGATGGTCCTTGACTCTGTCTCGTCCACGCTCGGTAAGCCGGGACAGCATCATGTACACCGGCATCTCTTCGTCTTCATCGTCCAGCCCCTGTGGCAGGGTCTGTGTTTCCACCGCTGCTTCCGACTCACCCTCGAACTCCGCCCAGGGATTGCTCGGTCGTTGAGGCGGTTCCATAGTCATCGCAGGCTCCTGTTCACAACTGAACACACAGAGACAAGGTCAGCGTTCGATGCGAATACTATCCAATTTTCCTTATCAGAGTGCCCGTTGGGCGTGCTGCGGCGGTTGACGAAACTACTCCATCTTCGAGCCGACGAACCTTGATATGGCACGTGCCGTCGGGTCAGTCCGGACGTTTACGATGCTTGGCTTGCCCGAGGTGAACGCTCGTTCAAGCGCAGGCCTGATCTCTTTCGGGTTGTCGACGGACTCGCCGTGCCCCCCCATGGCCACTGCAATCTCATCGAACTTCGTCCAGCCAAGCTCACGGCCCGGCTTGCGAATGCCTTCGACCCGCGCTGTCCAGCCTTCGTTGTTGGAGACGACGATGACGATCGGCAGGTTGAATCGGACCGCGGTGTCGAAGTCCTGGATGTTCATGCCAAGCGAGCCGTCTCCGTGCAGAGCGACCACCTGCTTGTCAGGCTTCGCGAGCTTGGCACCGATGGCGTATGGAAGACCGACGCCCATGCAGCCTGTCGGACCAGAGTTAAGCCTGTGGCCTGGTTCGTAGGTTGGAATCGACTGCCTGCCGTAGTGCAGGATCTCGTTGCCGTCTACGGCGAGGATGGCGTCGCGGTCCATCACCTCTCGCAACTCCTTGCAGAGTCGCAGCGGGTGAATCGGGACCTGGTCGGAGTTCTCCAGCGGAGCAACTCGCTCTCGCCGCTCGGTATCCGCATCTCGCAGGTGTGTCACCCAGTCGCTGTCCGCACGGGTCTTGAAGCCGACACGAGAGACTTCCGCGTTGAGCTGCGAAAGAACGGCCTTGGCATCACCGACGATGCCGACGTCGATGCTGCGGTTGTGGCCAAGTTCCTGCTCGTGGATATCGATCTGAACCAGCTTTGCATCTGCGCCGAGCCGGTTGCCAAAGGTCATGATCCAGTTGAATCGTGTGCCCACAACGATGATCAGATCGGCCTCACGCAGCGCTGATGAACGGGCCGCAGGGAACGAGAGCGGGTGGTCTTCTGGGATGAGACCCCGAGAGATCGGCGCTGTGTAGAACGGCATTCCGGTGCGGTCGACAAACTCCCGCATCTCCTCCCACGCCTGTGACCACCAGACGCCTCCGCCCGCGAGCAGGATTGGCCGAGAAGACTCGCGGATCATCTTCACCGTCTCGCGGACCAGGTCCTGGTCACCGGCAGGCCGGGCACGGTTCGCGGCACGAGAGGGAACCCTGGTCTCCGACTCCTCGACCTGTTCGTAAAGCACGTCTTCGTTGCAGTCGACATAGACAGGGCCGGGCCGACCGGTCGTTGCGATTCGGAACGCGGTGGAGATGTGTTCCGGGTACCTGGCGGCATCGGTCGGGCGCATCACCGCTTTGCTGATCGGTTCGAAGATGCCGACCTGGTCAACCTCCTGGAAACCGTCGCGGCCGAAGTCAGAGATCGGGCCAGCGCCACCGAGCGTGACCATCGGCGCACAGTCGATAAATGCGTTGTACTGGCCGGTGAGCAGGTTGAGCGTACCGGGGCCTGAAGCAGCGGTCGTGACACCGGGCTTTCCGGTCACTCGGGCGTAGGCGTGGGCCGCCATCGCCGCAGCCTGTTCGTGACGGAAGTCCACCGCCTTGATGCCCATGTCCTCCGAGTTGTTGATGATCTCGTAGTTCGGGCCGCCCATAAGGAAGAAGAGGTGGTCGACTCCTTCTTCCTTCAACGTGCGTGCGACGAGGTAGCTTCCATCTACTTTTGGCATGTGACTTTCCGTTTCGACCGGGCGGTTCTATTCAGGTTATCGAGCGCGAAGACGTGCGCTGTTCGCTACTGTTTTGGCGACAGCGATCATACAGGTTGCGTGAACCGAAGTGCCCGGGATGGTCAGCGGTTTGTCAGCGAGTGGCGATGGCTCGCGTCAACGGGCTGGCGAAGGCGCGATGTCGCCGGGCTGGCAGGCTCGGTGCCTGCGAGCCTCGCCGCTTCTGTCGCGAGCAGTACGCCACCTGCGAAATCGTCCAGCGAGATGTACTCGGACTCGATGGTGTTGCCCTGCCCCGCGTTGTGCCATGCTCCCAGCGGGTACGCCATTCCGGTCACGAGATAACCATGAGCTGCGAACGCGCTCGCCTCGCAGCCGCCGGCACCCATCAGCTGACGCTGGCACTTGAACGTCTCATCTTCTGCTAGCAGGTTCGCTCTTGCCTGAACGAGATACGCCTCGGCCGCGTTGTCGAACGTCGTTGCCCGATCACCGGTGCGGATGACCGGCCCATCGCCCTGCTGCGCTCCGGGCAACGCAAGGCTGGTTTCCACCGACACGACGACTGTGTCTCGCGGCAGCAGTGAGTCTTCTGCAGCAAGCAATGCACCGACAAGGCCAACTTCTTCTGCGCGGGTGAACAGACCGTAGACGGCGCCGGGCGTATCGAACTCGGCGGCAGCAGCCAGGACGGCTGTAATGGTTGCACAGCCCGCCAGGTCGTCTGCGGCCCGCATACGAATCAGGCCATCGCCAAGGTCGAAGTCCGGCAGGTCGAATACGACCGGTACCGGCAAATGCGGCAGCGGATCATCGAACTGCATCAAGACCGATCGCTCTTCGGCGTCCTCAGCCTTGCCGACAATCTCGCCCTTGATCCTCTCAGCCCTATAACGGCCAAGGTCAGCTTCGTCCCGGTCTTGCACGATCGCCGTAACGGGTGCGTTCGACTGCTCTGCCCACGGCGGCACACCGCCGAGCACACGCGCCGTAACGCGATCTCCATCCTGCGAGACGGCTTCGAATCCGGGGTGGTCCATGTGCGCGACGAACGCCAGGCCGCGTGCGCCGGGCTCGGAACCGGGACGTGACACAAGAACGTTGCCCCAGATATCTGACTGCACATCCAGGCCGAGCGATTCGCATCGCGCAGTCAGGTATGCGGCAGCTGAATCCTCGTAGTACGAGGTGTTTGGCAGCCGCCCCAGCTGACCGAGGGTTGTCAGCGCTATCTCACGCAGCTCAGAGTTATTCATATGATCCTGTCAACGCCATCTATATCGCTATGCCTGTGATGTAGTAACCGGAGCCGCCCGTCACATCGGAAGGATAGCGCCGGGTGCCGGACTCGAACCCGGCCTCTCGCATGGTAAGCAGCCAGGTCTCGAGCGGAAAGATGCCGTGCCTGTGCCGGTCCTCTTCAACCTTCACTGTGCCGTCTGGTTGCGGGATGAAGAAGTTGAAGATCAGCTCCAGCTCGGAATCTCCTGGATCAGGGTCGTAAACATACTCCGCATACGAGAGTTCAGTCGATTTGCCGAGTTTGCATGACAGGTTTGGTACGGGCGTGATGCCTTCGATCCAGTCGGGGCCTGCGACAAACACTCCACCCGGATCAAGATGGGCTCGGGCTGTCTCGAATGTCTGGCGCAGGTCTTCCAGTGTGAGCATGTACGAGATGGCATCAAGAATGACCACGGCATCGAACTTGCGGTCCAACCGCATGGTCCGCATATCGCCGACAACGTGTTCGACAGACGGGTTGACCTGCTTCGATACTTCGAGCATCTCGGGGGAAAGATCGGCCGCGACGAAGTCCATGAAGTCGGTCATATGAGACATGCTGTTGCCCCCGCCGACTCCCATCTCGAGCACATTCGGCCGGTACGGCTCCGGACCTCCCTGCAGCATGTCGAAAAGCACCTCGCGCAGCTCTGCGGCCTCTTCCGCGTAGTCTTGAGGCCCACTGATCTGCTGCCACAGGTGCGCGAACTCGTCGTACATCCGGTATCCGGAAGGGTTGTCTGTCATCCGATCAAGTGTACGCCGGGATGAAGGAGCCTCAAGGGAAGCGCGTGCGACACGGCTGTTGGTTAGAATGCCGCCTGTCAGCGAACGATATTCATTCCCGAATTGGAGGTTCCCTGTCGATGCCAAAGGTTCTTGTGTTCTCGGGCCCCGCCCTGCCGCTGCTCGACATGGCGGAGAAGATGAAGCCGGCAGATTGGGACTTGGAGATCGTCACACCGTCGAGCACGGAGCAGGAGATCGAGTCAGGCGCGGCAGAGGCAGACTTTGCCCTGGTGTTCGGACACGGCGTTTCGGACGGAGCGCTGCGAGCAGGGAAGAACCTGAAGTTGGTGCAGCTGTGTTCGGCGGGATTCGATGGAGTGAACACGGTGCTGGCGGGCGAGCTTGGTATCCCGGTCGCGAATAACGGCGGTGCCAACGCAATACCAGTCGCAGAGTACGCGCTGACCTTGATGTTGAGCACGCTGCGGCATGCCGTGATCGCAGACCAAGACACGCGGTCCGGTGACTGGATGCGCCCTGACCTTGACGGACGCGACACTTGGGAGCTGTTCGGAAAGACAGTGGGCATCATCGGAGCGGGAAGGATCGGCTCGACTGTAGCCCAACTGTTACGAGGTTTCGAGACCAACACCCTGTACTCAGACCCGGTGCAAAGCGAACGGGCAGAGGGTTTCGGAGCGAAGCGTGTGGAGCTTGATGAGCTACTAAGCGAGTCGGACATCGTGACATTGCACACTCCGCTGGATGCGGGGACGCGCGGGCTAATCGGCAGGCGTGAGCTCGGCCTGATGAAGCAGAGCGCCATACTGATCAACACATGCCGCGGCCCGGTCGTGAACGAGGCGGAACTGATCGACGCGCTCAACGAAGAAGAGATCTGGGCGGCTGGACTCGATGTGTTCGAGCAGGAGCCGGTTGACCCGTCGAATCCGCTGCTGAAGATGGAGAACGTGGTGGTCGGACCGCACGTTGCCGGTAAGAGCCAGGAGAGCTACCCGCGGCGAGTAAAGTTCGCTTTTGAAAACATGCAGAGAGTGTGGGACGGCGGAAAGCCGGAGAGCCTGGTAGGCGTGTAGGCAGGCAGGGTTTCGAGATTCAGCAGATCAACATGGCAACGGCGTTCGTTGCCAATGAAAGGTGAACGATGGCAGACAGCAGCATTCGGGTCCTCTACCTCGGCCCCCGCCGGTCGATTGCGCACAGCGGTGCGAACACAGAACAGCAGTCCCGAGCGGTGACGCAGATTGGCGGCGAGTTCATCCGCTACGAAGGAGACTCAGACGGCGAGCTGATCGAGGCGCTCAAGGACGCTGACGTTGCCATCAACCAGGGGCACGGCTTCAAGCCTGAATTCTTCCAGCACATGGGCAACAACGGCCGCTGCAAGGGGCTCGTTTCATTCGGCCACGGCTACGACGCGATGGACCTGCAGTCTGCCGTCGACCAAGGCGTGATTCTTTCCAACACGGCGTCGTTCGGCACAGAAGAGGTCTCGAACCACACGATCATGTTGCTGCTGGTCTGCTCCAGGAAATTCGTGCTGCATGACAAGCTGACGAAAAGCGGTACGTGGACGCGCGAAAACCTGCCGCCGATGGGCCACCTATCGGACCAGACTCTCGGGATCATAGGACTCGGCAACATTGGCCGCGCCGTTGCCCGCAAGGCGAGGGCATTCGGTCTGACAGTGATCGGCTACGACCCGTTCGTCTCCTCATGGGATGCCAAGGAGTACGGCGTCGAAGTGGTCGGTTCGCCCCTGGAGCTTGCCCAACGCTCGGACTACGTCTCACCGCACACCTATCTGACCGACGAGACGCGGCACATGGTGGGCAAGGAGTTCATCGCTGCGATGAAGCCGACCGCGTATGTGATCAACTGCTCGCGAGGGCCCGTGGTTGACGAGGCCGAGCTGATCAAGGCTCTGCAAGAAGGCCGCATCGCCGGTGCGGGACTCGACGTGTTCGAACAGGAGCCTGTCGACGCGGCGAACGCCCTTCTCAAGATGGACAACGTCGCTGTGACGAACCACTACGCCTCGTACAGCGAGGTGGCATGGGAGCGCGGCAATACTCAGCTTGGTGAAGAGGCGGTGCGGATTGCGATCGGTCAGTGGCCGATGTCGCTGATAAACCCAGACGTGCGGTCAACTGTCCCGCCACGAGCGTGGCCGAAGGAGTGGAAGGTGATCCTGGCAGAGGCCGGCAAGAGCTAGACAGAGACTGCCGTCGGCGCCGGACTTTCGAACAGGAACTGGTTTAGTGACGCCATGCTCAACTCGTTCCCCGATCCGTACTCGATCGCGCACATCGACGTCCGTAAACGGTCGGATGCCGACGAGGTGCCGGCTGAGGTCTTCGCCGCATACGGCCTTGATGACGCGGTACCGACGCGCCTGACGACCGGCTCGTACAACGTCCACTTTATGGTCGAGTCTGAGCGTGGGAAGTTCGATCTGCGCCGCAGCAACCGGCCGGGAGATCGCAGCAACCTCCGCTACGAGACGGAGTTTCTATCGCACCTGCGGCGGAAAGGCTTTCGGCATGCCCCGGCGCCTGTGGCCACGCTCGATGGAAACTTCAACTTCTGGCTGGACGAAGGTGGCTGGACACTTTTCGAGTGGATCGAAGAGGCAGCAGGACCGCCCGATATGACGGTGACGGAAGGCCGCATCGAGTCGGCTGCAAAGACACTGGCCGCGATCCATAGCGCGATGGCTGATTTCAACACGGAATCGAAGCGAGGTGACTGGCCGATCTTCGCAACACCCGAGGAGTGGGTTGAGCGGTGGGCGCCGAGGGCACAAGAACTTGCTGTGCATCTCGGTTCCGACGGCGAGGACTTCGGTGAGTTTGCGATTCAGGCAACCGATCAGTTAGCTGAGGTCGGCCTCGATCAGCTTCAACAGTTCGGATGCCACGGCGACTACCGCATGAGGAACGTCCGGTTCACTGGCGGCGAGATTTCGACCGTCTTCGACTTCGACACGGCGATGGTCTCAACACGACTATTCGATATAGGGGGTGCGGTGGCCCGCTTTTCGCCCCTCGCACAGGGCACAAGTGCCCCTCAGGCGGACGTCGGTTCCGGAAGCAGCTTCCTGAGCGCCTACGATGCCGAACTTCCGCTGACCGACTACGAATGGACTGTACTTCCGGTGTTCATTAAGTGGCGGCTGGTCCGAGATGTGACTGCGTACTTCGATAAGTGGTGGCTGAACATCGGCGATGGCTGTCACGGGCTGTTCACGGGAGCGGCGGAAGAGTTGGTTGATGTGGCAAGGGCGAACAGATCTGCATAAATAGTCGACTTCCGCTGACTGATGACACCGTGGCCGACCAGAGTTAAGTTATCGCCTGTACCTGACTTCCAGAACGCGATGAAGCGGACGCCACCGCGCAAATCTGGAACACCCTGACCCTGGAACTGCGCCTGCCCGACCGAGCCCTGAAGGAGAATCTGCTCAATGGCACCACAGAGAGTTGTTGTACTTGGCGGAGATGTGAACGACCCGCTTGAACATGAGCGCGCCGAGATGGCGGACCTGGATGTCGAGTTCATACAGGTCTCGCCGGACAGCGAGGGCGAGGCGATGGAGGCGGTCAAAGAAGCCGATGCCATCATGATGCGCGGCAACTGGGGCACAGAGCAGGTGATTAAGGCGACCGATCATTGCCAGGTGCTTGCGGTCTACTCGCATGGCTTCAACCACATCGACGCCGAAGCCTGCACGGAGCAGGGAATCATCCTCACCAACGGCGCCGGGATGTGCGCGGAAGAGGTCTCGAACCAGGCTGTGACGATGGTCCTTGCGCTGAACCGCCAGATTGTTCAGACCACGAATGACCTGCGCAACGGCATCTGGGACGGCTCTCGAGTCAGACCGATCGGTGCGATCGATGAGCAGACGCTCGGGATTGTCGGGTTCGGCAACATCGGGCGGCAGGTGGCGCGCAAGCTCGGGCTTGGCTGGCGCATGGAGACGCTGGTCTATGACCCTTACATTCCGCCGTGGATGATCAAGGAGTACGGCGTCGAGCAGGTGTTCGAGCTGAACGAGCTTTTCGAGCGCGCCGACTACATTTCGGTGCAGGTCCCCTTGAACAAAGAGACGTATCACATGATCGGCAAGGAGCAGTTCGACGTGATGAAGCCGTCTGCGTTCTTCGTGAACGTATGCCGCGGCTCCGTCGTGGACGAGCCGGCGCTGATCGAGGCGCTGCAGCAGGGAAAGTTGCGCGGCGCCGGGCTTGATGTTTTCGAGCAGGAGCCGGCAGACCCCAGCAATCCGCTTTTCCAGATGGAGAACGTGATAACGGCCCCGCACATGGCCGGAGCTTCAACCCGGTCCGGCTGGTTGAGTCGCCAGAGGGCATCGCAGCAGGTTGCGGCCGTATTGCGCGGGCAGTGGCCGTCCGCAGCACAGAATCCCGAAGTTGCATCGAGCCTTGGAGCCCGAGGTCGCATGCCGGGTTCGGCGGGCAAGGTGAACGGCTAAGGCAGCTCGGCTTCAAGGTCTGAAACTAAAGAACGGGGCGACTGGCAACTGAAGCTAATCGTCCCGTTTTCTATTTATGCCGTCCTGCCCGTGCCTATCGAAACTTTTGGTGCTGTCAGTCAGGCGATCCAACAGTGTTTGCCACAGGATTAAGGATGGATCTGTCGACTAATTCGGCAGGTTCAGCGATTCGACGCGCCATAAGAGTGCCATCGCATGCGTTATAGGTTGACGATAATCACAGTGATTGCGACCGCCGTTGCGGCCGCGGCGCTGGTGATCGCCCTCAACCGTAGTGATGGAGAGTCACCGGAACTCAGTCAGCCTGATCTTTTTCCAGATGGCCTGGGCCTGGTCGCTGCTTTCACTGCTACAGCGGAGGCTGGCGGTGCTGCCCTTGACCCCACCGCACTCGCCACTCCGACGTCGACTTCGACTGCTCCAGACCGCCAGCCAACGGTTGGCAGTTCGGTTGGACCGGGGTCGAACGAATCACCAGTGGTCCAGGTCTCATCTGAGAACGCAAAAGCCGGTGAGCAGCTTTCCGCTGAAGTGTCCGGAGCGGTGCCCGGCGAGTCATTCGAGGTGACGGTCAACGGCACGCCGGTTGAGGCGTCGGTGGCCTCAACCGATAGTGCCGGAAACGCAACGTTCGAGATCACACTGCCACAAGGTGTATCCGGCGATTCTGTCGAGCTTACGGTGGTTGGCTCGGAGTCGGGCGAGACCACAGTCCAGATCAGCGTTTCGGCAGGCGAGCCGAGTATTGCCGTGAGGCCGGAGGATCCGGAGCCTGGCGAGTCGATCACTGTGAACGCAGAAGGGTTCAAGCCAGGCGAAGCGGTGACCATCAGTGTTGCGGGTGAAGAGATCGGGAGCGGAATCGCCGGACAGGACGGCTCGTTCAGCATGACGACCGGCCTGCCGGACGGTGGGCAAGAGAGCGGATCTCAGCCGATCTCTGTTGAGGGCGATGCAGGCTCGGTAGCGAGTACAGAGTTGACGCAACCTGGCTCCGCTGGTCCGGCTGGCTCGGGAGGACCCTCATCCGGTGCACCTACCGGTGGAAGTGAACAATCGACCGGTGGCAGCGCGACGCCACAAGACGAGCCTGCAGCTACTGGAACCGTCATTCCGACGTGGGTTTACGTGGTCGTCGGGGCAATGGCCGGATGGCTTGCCGTCCTGACACTCTGGGTCTACAGGCTGGACCGCGATCGTGAGGCGCAATTCAAGTTCATGCAGGGTGTGATCACGGAGCTGGTGGCGAGCAGACAATCTGCTCTCGACTCAGAAGTAGGTGACTCACCGTCCGGTATAGACCGAGACGAACGGGCAGCCTGAAGCCTCCGACAGGTCGCGGACGATCGCTTAGTCCGAGTTGCTTTCCTTCATGTGCGTGACAGACCCGCTGACCAGCTCCTTCAGCACCTCGACATCCACGTCGGAAAGCCGGTTCAGGTAGAGACAGGACTTGCCCGTCTTGTGCTTGCCGAGCTTCGCCATCAGCTCGTCGTACCGATCGAATCCGGACATGATGTAGACGGTCAGGTTGCGCTTGCGCGGTGAGAATCCGGTCAGGAACCACTCGCCGCCGTGCCCGGATGCGTAGGTGTAGCTGTACTTCCCGAATCCGACCAGGCTGTCGCCCCACATCGCTCCCTGGTCACCGGTGATCTCCCGCATCATCTTCAGCAACGTTTCGGAGTCTCTGCGTTTCTCTTCTGGCTCGACCGCGGCGATGTACTCGTCGACGCTCGCCTCGTTCTTTTTCGTCTTCAGTTCGTATGCCATCGGTCCCTCACCTCGAGAGTTTCTTGTAGAAGTCCTGCCCTGCCTTGTGCAGGTCCAGCACTTCGCGCCTCTGGGTATCCGTGTAGAACTTGCCTTTCTTAGTTACCCACTCCATCGCCTCGTCGATGCGGTCGGTGAAGAATCTCGCTGACTGAGGCTGTGAATCGGCCGTCTTTCCGGTGCCTTTCAGATAGATCGGCGATGAGTGCGCCCAGATCGGCTGATGGAACGAATCGCGTGCTCCACTCGCGACACGAGCCGCAATCCAGCCGTCAGTCTCAATGGGTATGTCTGCTTCGAATGTCCCAGAGGCAGCGCTCACATCCCGGCTCGCCACGACCGCACCGTTCATCACGAACTCGACACGCTGGATTTCATAGTGCGATTGCCAGTCGACCTTCGCGTTCACGCTGCTGCCTGAAGACACATCGATCGTCTCGCCCGGCGCGGCGCCGTTAACGCTTGTGTAGAGCGCAGGACCGTTAGTAATGAAGCTGTTGCCCTGCTTGATCGACTCCAGCCAGTCGGCATACTCAAACTCTTTCTTGCCCTGCGCATAAACCCGATTGGCGGACGAAACGAACCAATCGGAGCCGGTGGATGCGGGCAGTTGAATCCCGCAGTTCAACATGTGGTACCAGAGGTCGTATTCGACATCGTTCCAGTACGGATCGAACAGGTTGATGGCGTGGACCTTGCCAAGTGCCGCCGCAACCGGAGCCTCCATCCCCTGCCCGTTATGACACCAGATCACGAGGCCGCCCTGTGCAGCGGCGTCATCGCAGACGTACGAAATCGGCGGATAGTCCGGGGTGAAGGGATCGACTAGCAGGCCGCGAGAGATTGGTTCGACGATGTTGCGGATGTTGAGCAGCATCACGTGACCGTAGCCGATGACGAACGGCTGGTCAGGATCGTGATTGTGGCGAGACTCCTCACCTGACTGCACGTGGTGGTGCGTGTCTGTGAATTCGGTCAGGACTCCTGGCGGGTACTTGTTGGTCGCGTAGTCGAGGTCCCAGCGCTTCAAGACCGAGACTGCGGTCATGCGCAGGTTTTCTACGCGGGAGTCATATGCGAGCCGGCGGTCGGGGTCGGTCTCCTTTTCGTCGTAGTGGATATGCGTGTTGCCGGGGTGCCAGCCGCGCTCCGGAAGATCGCCCCACCGCTCCAGCTGGATGTCGAGAGCGATGTCGCCGGATTGCACGGTGCCCGCTGTGCCGCCTGAGCCAACCTCAACGGTTGTGCGCCATGGAGAAAACTCGGTTCCTCGTTCGACCAGCACCTGCGAGTAGCCACGTGCAGCGTCTACAGAAAACTGGCCGTCAGAGTAGAAGAACGGTTCGCCCGGGCCTCGCTTCCACATGGCGTCTGCGGGAGCGACCTGCTCGCCGGTTGGCCCGATGACCTGCACCCTTGCCTGAACACGCTCGCCGGTCTGCGCGTCTCGAATCTCGCCTGTGATCCTGGGCATTCCCGTGTTCCCTGCTGGAGATGGATGCCACAGGGTACCGGAAGTTGATTTCAGGCGACCGGCCTAAACGCCGAACGCACGAGCGATCAGAACTGCAACGCCCAGGAGCGCCACATAGACGATGAACGGTCGGAACGATCGCGTGCGCAGAACTCGCATCAACCAGGCGATCGCAAGATAGCCAGTGGCGAAAGAGATGAAGGCACCAAGCAGAATCAGACCCCATTGGCGGTCGCCGAGACCTTCTTCGGAAATGACATCAATGAGCAGAAAGAGCCCCGAGCCACCGATCGCCGGGACGGCGAGGAGAAAAGAGAGTCTTGCAGCGGCATCACGAGTCAGGTTGCCAAGCATTCCGCCGGCCATTGTCGATCCAGCGCGTGAGATTCCGGGCAAGACCGCAGCGGCCTGGAAGATTCCGGCAATTGCAGTGTCTCGCGTCGTTGCGACAGCAAGCCGCTTTGAGCGAGCGCCAACAACCTCGGCAAGTGAGAGCAGCAGCGCAGTGGCAAGCAGCGAGATGGCGACAGCCTCCGGCTTGCGCAGGCTAGATTCGAGCTGATCACGCAGCAGCAGCCCGACCACTGCGATAGGGATGCTGGCGATGATCACCATGATCAACAGGCGCCGGGCCGGGATGCTCGGCGCTGTTTCGCCGTCCTCCATCAGGAACACAGCACCGCCATCGAAGCAGCCGCGGAGCAACGTGATCCATGTGCGGCGAAAGTAGATGAAGACGGCGAGCAATGTGCCGAGATGGACGGCGGCGTCAAAGACGAGTCCCTGGTCAGGCCAGTTGAAGAGCCATGAGCTGAGTACAAGGTGCCCTGAGCTGCTGACCGGCAGAAACTCGGTAATCCCCTGCACTATGGCGAGTACGATCGCCTGCTCGACGGACATCTTTGCTGCTTGCCTCGGTCTTTCCGGTGAGCGGTACGGTTAAACGTTCTGACGCGACTCGATCGCAGACCAGAATTTGCGCCGGTCCGACCCGTCACTGGAACCGGAGTTGGGGCAACGGTCTCATTGTGCTTCGAGCGACTATCGGAATGGATGGGGTACAGCACCCAAAAATCGCGAATACAATGCCGCTGGTCCGTCAATGGGCAACGTGGTGCTGATCGCATCGCGCCAGCCGACTCACCCTAAAACAACGAACATGAACGGAAGCTGAATGGCCAGGAATAACCCCACGATCACAAGCGTCGAGACTCTGAGGAACCCGGAATACCCGCGCATCGTTTGGGTGAGGATCGGGTCGAGTGACGGCCTGTTCGGTCTCGGCGAGACATCTTTTGAACCGGCAACGGTGGAGACGTGGGTACATGAGAACGCAGCACAGTTCCTCCTGGGCCAGGACGTCACCAGGCTGGACACCTACTGGGACAAGCTGAACGGCCACGGTGCCCGGCTGCGCACACGGTCCGCGGAGATGAGCGGACTGTCTGCAGTAGACATGGCGTTGTGGGACCTTGCGGCGAAGCGGCTTAACGTCCCTCTCTACGAACTGCTCGGCGGTCTATCGAGAGACAGGATCCGCATCTACAACACGTGCGCCGGCTACTCGTACGGCGTGAAGCGGGCGGGACGGCTCAGGACAGGTGATGTGGACTACCGGCCCGAACAGCCATATGAAGACCAGCACGCTTTCCTGACAGACGCAGGTGCGCTGGCGGACGATCTCCTATCGAACGGCATCACCGCGATGAAGATCTGGCCTTTCGACCAGTTCGTCGAAAAGACGAACGGCCAATTCATCTCGATGGCGGACCTCGATGAGGGAACCGAACCTTTCAGGAAGATCCGTGAGAAGGTCGGCAACCGCATGGACGTGATGGTGGAGATGCACTCGCTCTGGAACCTTGCATCCGCCGTGCGCATCGCGAAGTCGGTTGAGCCGACCGTCCCGTTCTGGTTCGAGGACCCGGTGCCGATGGACAACATCGACACGCTGGCGGAGTTCAACCATTCAACTCCGATCGCGACGACGGCATCCGAGATCGTCTCTACCCGTTGGGGCTTCCGCGAGATGATGCAGAAGCAGGCGATGACGATCTGCATGTTCGATATCTCGTGGGTCGGCGGTATCTCCGAGGCAAAGCGTGTTTCGACGCTTGCAGAGGCGTACCGGATGCCGATTGCGCCGCATGACTGTGTTGGGCCCGTGACACTTGGTTTCTCTGTACAGCTTTCGCTAAACGCGCCGAACGCGCTGATCCAGGAAACCGTGCGTGCCTACAACGCAACGTGGTACCTGGACATCGTGGACAGGCTGCCGCGCATCGAGAGCGGTTTCGCCTACCCTGGCGACGAAGCAGGCGTTGGCATGAGCCTGCTGGAGAGTTTCGAGAAGGACGATGACACGACAAGCAGGTTGAGCGAGGTATAGCCTCGCCTCTCATGATATTGGAACGAGACCGTGTATCAGCCGACCGGACCTCATCAACCTGCCACCGCAGATCCGCGTCTGACTTCGCTTTCGGTTCAGTCACAGCGTCCAGAACCTCTTGAAAACTCGAAAACGACCAGCGTCTTCCGACTGGTCGTAAGATTCATCGACAACACCGTTTCAGGTGGATTGCTCTTCGGATTCGCTTTCGTAGCGTTCCAACTCGTCGATCTATCCAGGTCGTAACTTGACGGCCGGATACCAAGCGCGTTGCATCTGACACCATTTTTCGGGGTCGCCTTAGTTATTCCACTCTATTTCTTCGGGTTCGAAAGAGTTTTCGGTTGGACACCCGGCAAGTGGCTCTTCAGATTGCGTGTCACGGACTCCTGGGGAGGCCGACCAGGAACTGGTTCGTTGATCGCCCGTATGCTGCTTAATCTATTGCTGATGGCCTGGATCTTCCCATTCATTGACGCCGCGATAATGCTTTTGCGCCCGAACCACCGGCGGTTGGTCGACGACCTGACCAGAACAAGTGTCATCCGGTTGGCCGACACGCGGTAAATGATCGGGACGAGCCCGCTGACGGAAAGTCGCCGTATCGCCAGCGTCCAACGGTCCAGCTACTCACTTCACCCGCTTCTCACATCATCCGACACCTCTCTGCCTTCTCCGCGGTAAGATGCCGCAAGCTACTTGAGCGCGATCCCTGCGAACTCCGGAGGACGGCATGGCAGACAAGACGACCAAGTTCACCCTTTCCGAGTCCGAGATGCCGACGCACTGGTACAACGTGCAGGCGGATCTCGAAAAGCCTCTCGACCCGGCGCTGCACCCGGGTACGCTCCAACCGGCAGGTCCCGACGACTTCGCTCCGCTGTTTCCGATGGCCTTGATCGGCCAGGAGGTCAGCCAGGAACGATGGGTCGAGATACCGGACGAGGTGCAGGACATCTACCGGCTCTGGCGTCCAACTCCCCTGTTCCGGGCACACCGTCTCGAGAAAGAACTGGGCACTCCGGCACGCATCTTCTACAAGTACGAGGGGGTCAGCCCGGCAGGCAGCCACAAGCCGAACACCGCTGTGCCGCAGGTCTACTACAACAAGCAGGAAGGCACGAAGCGCATCACGACAGAGACCGGCGCCGGGCAGTGGGGCTCTGCGCTGGCTTTCGCAAGCAACCAGATGGGCATCGAGGCGAAGGTCTACATGGTCTCTGCCAGCTACAAGCAGAAGCCCTATCGCAAGTCGATGATCGAGGCATGGGGCGCGGAGGTCGTGCCCAGTCCGTCGCCTGACACCAAGGCTGGTCGGGACATCCTCGCCGAAAACCCCGACTCTCCAGGCAGCCTTGGCATCGCGATCTCAGAGGCCGTTGAAGACGCCGTCATGCGGGACGACACAAAGTACTCGCTTGGAAGCGTTCTCAATCATGTGCTGATGCACCAGACGGTTATCGGCCAGGAGGCGATCAAACAGATGGAGATGGCTGACGCCTACCCGGACATGGTGATCGGCTGCGTTGGAGGCGGATCGAACTTCGGAGGCATCGCGTTCCCGTTCGTTCCCGACCGGATGAAGGGCAAGAACGTGCGGTTCATCGCTGTAGAGCCCGAGGCATCGCCTTCACTGACACGCGGCAAGTTCGCCTATGACTTCGGCGACACTGCAGGGATGACGCCGTTGATGAAGATGCACACGCTCGGCCACACCTTCGTGCCGAACCCAATTCATGCTGGAGGCCTGCGTTACCACGGCATGGCGCCGCTGGTCAGCCTGATGGTTGCGAACAACCTGATCGAACCTCGCGCCTATCACCAGAAGACGGTGTTCGACGCCGCCGTTCAGTTCGCTCGCACAGAGGGGATCATCCCGGCACCGGAACCTTCACACGCCATTCGCGCAGCTATCGATGAGGCGCTGGCATGCAAAGAATCGGGCGAGGAGAAGACGATCCTGTTCCACCTGTGCGGTCACGGCAACTTCGACATGACGGCGTACGAGCAGTACTTCTCAGGTGAGATGGTCGACTACGCGTACCCGGAGGCCGAAGTGGCGAAGGCGATGGAGTCTGTGCCTGCGGTGTAGGCGTATCAGGGAGTCAAGCATTTGCGCACGCCAGATAGCTGAGCGAGGTGCTAATGGCAGACAAGCCTCAATCAGATGGCCTGAAACTCTCGATGCTGATCCAGCCGAAGGTCAGCGGAGCAGGTGTACGACCTCAGGTGGCACAGGTCGGCGAAGGATATTCAGCGCGGCCGGCTGAATCGCCATCACGCTTTGAAGGCAGACCGACATCACTCCGCAGGGCGCGGCTGGGTGCCGACCTGATCGACCTCGCCATCACCGTTCCCATAGCCGTGCTCATCCAGTTCGGTCTGCCTTTTTGGCTCGGATGGGCAACCCGGGAACCTGACCACGCGAACTACACCGCGGTAGGTCTATTCATGATTCTGATTCCCTACAGCCTGCCCTTGGCGGCGCTTCTCTACGGCATCCTCGCCTACGGTGTTGCAGGTAATTCGGTCGGAAAACGCAAGATGGGGCTGACCGTTACTACCGCCAATGCGGAAGCCGTGTCTCGCAAAAGGCTGTTGTTGCGACCTATCACCAATTGGGGATTTTTTCTCACCGCCGCGTTCGTGATGTTGGTCAGTTTGACCCTGGTGGGAGTATTCCTAGGTCGTGACCAACCGTTCTCGAATGTGGTTGTGGCGCTGATGCTCATCTTCATTATTGCCGTACCTGTTTCGATATTCCTGTTCCAATTCGGAGTTCGTGTGTTCGCAGACTCAGAGCGTCCGAACCTGGTCGATCGCTGGACTGGAACCCGTGTCCGATGGAAGGACGACCCGGCCGGGGGCGAGCGCCTGCGCTAAACTACCGCCGCGCCGGTTCAGCCATCTCCAGCAGGAATACTCGTCATGCCGCACAAAGTCGCCACACCCGTCCAGATGTTCGTCTCGCCCGGTCCGAAGCCGAACGGATTGCAGGCGGCGGACGACGGCCTCTGGTACATCGACCAGGGCAACAACAACGTCTACAAGCTGGACTGGCATACCGGAGCGACGCTGACCGAGTTCCCGACAGAGACGATTCACTCGAGCGGGATCACGATCGGCGACGGCAAGCTATGGATAGCTTCGACCTACAGTTGCGAAATTGTCTGCTGCGACATCCAGACGGGCAAGACGATCGAGCGATACAAGTCTCCGGGCGCGGGAATCAACGCGACACGCGAGCACCTTGGAGGAGACGCGGGCCGCAAGTCGGAGCCGACGGGAGACCACGGATTGGAGTGGAAGGACGGCCACATCTACATCGCCTCGCCGCCGTCGCAGTTCGTGCACGTTGTCGAGGCGGCTACATGGAAAGAGGTGCACCGGTTCAAGGCCCCCGGTTTCCGTGTACACGGGGTCGCATGGGCAGAAGAAGAGGGCACGATGTGGGTTGCCGACACGTCGATGGGAACGGTCAGTCGACACCGTGTAGAGGACGGTCGTTGCTATGACGCTTTCCGCGTACCCGACCCGGTGCAGGTGCACGGCATGACGATCAAGGACAACGTTCTCTGGTATGCAGACGACCGCGGCCCAATCGGCAGACTGCACGTAAGCATGGAGCCCGATTTCTAGGTCGCCTTTCAGGCTTCGTTGCCCCGAGTTCACTTCGCCAATACAATTTCGTCTTTACGGACCACGTGCCTGTGGCGCAAAAGGCATTTCTGAACTGGCGCAATCATCCTGATAGACGTTTCCACAGCTCCGGCCGGAACAATCCTGGGGCCGTATGAGTTCACCTTCGACGCGGATCGCGCCGCTGCATTCAAGTCGGCTGTAGGCGGAGACGAGCCGCACGATTTCGGCGGCGCACTTCCACCGTCTGCGGTGATTGCCGAAGGGCTGGCGAGCCTGATCGCAGAGCTCGACCTGTTCGGCGAAGAGATTCTCAACGCGGGCGGCGTCGTACACACTTCGCAGGACGCGGAGTTCTTCGCGCCCGTCATGCCCGGTCAGAAGATCACGGCGACTGCGAAACTGGCAGGCAACACGCTTCGCCGCGGCACTCGCTTCGTCTCCGTTTTCACCGAATTCAGGAACGAGTCGAACGAGATAGTTGCAACCGCATCAAGCACAATCATCGTACCGACGCCCACAGAAGCCGAGGCGCGGGCATGAAGCAGGGGCAGGTTCTGAACGGCTTCAATCGCGAGGTAACTCGTGAGCGAATTGGCGCGTACGCGGGCGCTTCGGGCGACCACAACCCCCTGCATCTAGACGATGAGTATGCCCGGTCGACACAGTTCGGCGGTGTGATCGCGCACGGCATGTTAAGCATGGCGTTCGTCTGCGAGTTGATGGTCACGAACTTTCCGGAAACGTGGCACAAAGGCGGAAAGATGAAGCTTCGGTTTAAGGCCCCGGTGAATCCCGGTGAGACAGTGAAGGTTGCGGGGGAAGTGCAGGTGATCCGGGAGACAGAGGACGGGACCGTTGCGCAGTGTTCTGTTTCTTGTACAAAGCCGGATGGCACCGAAGCATTGAGCGGCACGGTAACCGTGCCACTGTCATAAGACCGGATATACAGCCCAGTTGTTAAGGATTTACCAGTTATGAGCGATCAGTTGCCGGAAGGCATCATCCCCATTGCGCTCGATGCCATGGGAGGTGACCACGGTCCATCAGTGACCGTCCCGGCGGCGCTTAAGGCGATTGGAAACGGCGGAGTTGCGATTGCACTCGTTGGCGATCCGGCTGCTATCGAAGCAGAGCTTGCCAAGTACGACACACCGGCCAAGAAGCTGACGCAGGTTGTGCCCGCGGAAGGTGTGATTCCCGAAGGAGCAAACCCGGCGCTGGCTCTCAGGGCCAACCCGAAAGCGTCGGTGCTGATCGCAGCAGGTGCAGTCAAGGCAGGCAAAGCGAGCGCGTTCGTCAGCATGGGTTCGACCGGCGCGTCCATCGCTGCAGGCACAGTCTTGCTTGGCACCGTTGACGGCATCGAGCGAGGCGCACTCGGTGGCCCGATCGTCGGCTACGCGCCCGACACCGTGATCATCGACCTCGGCACGAACGTCGATACCAAACCGGCACAGCTTGCCGACTTTGCGGCGCTCGGCAGCCTGATGTCCCGGCTCATCTACAGCAAGTCGAACCCTCGTGTTGCGCTGCTCTCAGTCGGCTCGGAAGAGGGCAAAGGAAACGCCCAAGTCAAAGCGACCACGGAACTTCTTCGAAATAGCAGCCTGAACTTCGTCGGCAACGTAGAGCCGCACGACCTGACCGAAGACAAAGCAGAAGTGGTGGTGTGCGATGGCTTTGTCGGGAACATTGTGCTGAAGCTGACCGAAGGCCTGGGACGAGCAATCACCGAGCACATCCGCTCTGCCCTGCCAAGTTCGCCCGAGGTCGATGCACTCGTTGACGAGATATTTGCTCGCACAAACCGTCTTGAGGCGCTTGGCGGAGGACCGCTGCTCGGCCTCAAAGGCGCTGCGATCGTTGGCCATGGCTCATCAGGCGTGGACGCCATCGCCGGAGCTATTGGAACAGCGAAGATCGTTGTCGAGAACGACTACATAAACGCGCAGCATGCTGAACTTGAGCGGATTCGAAACGAGATCGCTGTTAGTTAAGGGCGGCGCACGAATATAACCGGTTCCGGTAGCACTGCCAGCAATTCACAGGGGCTAGTAGTACACTCGACCGGCTCCAAGTCATCAAACCTGAACGGACTCCTCATTGTCTGATCAATCACGCACGGCACTAATCACAGGCGCTTCCCGCGGGATCGGCCGCGAAAGCGCAATCAGGCTGGCGGCGCTTGGCCACAGAATTGCGGTCAACTACAACACCCACCCGGAAGACGCAGACGAGGTCGTTGCGACGATCAAGAATGCGGGGGGATCGGCGATCGCTGTCGGAGGGAGTGTTTCGGACCGCAGTGCCGTTGAACGGATGATCGCAGAGACCGAAGAGGCGTTTGGCCCGATCGAGATCCTGATCAACAACGCCGGAATAATCTCAGACTCATTGCTGATGCGGATGAAAGATGAGGATTTCGACCGCGTGATGGATACGAACCTGAAGGGCACCTACTACTGCAGCAGGCTGGCTGTACCCGGCATGATCAAAAAGCGCTGGGGCAGGATCGTCAACGTGTCGTCGGTCGTCGGAATTCGAGGCAATGTCGGCCAGACCAACTACTCTGCGTCAAAAGCAGCTGTCCACGGCTTCACGAAGTCCCTCGCCAAAGAGGTTGCCGGCCGAAACATCACAGTCAACGCGGTCGCTCCTGGTTACATCCGCACTGCTACAACCGATGTGCTGAGCGAGAAGCTGAAGGACACCGTGCGCAGTTGGATCCCAATGGGCAGGTTCGGCGAACCGGAAGAGGTTGCTCCGTTGATCGTGTTCCTCTGCACCGAAGATGCTCGGTACATCACCGGTGACGTGCTGCGCGTCGATGGCGGCATGGCTATCTAGCGACCGGCGTTATTTCTCAGGCGGTTTCCAGGCCATTCGGAGCCGAGATGCCAGACCAGATGCAATCACGAGAGTTCGAAGGACAGGTTGCGCTTGTCACCGGTGGCTCGCGGGGTATCGGGAAAGCGATCTGTCTTGAGCTGGCAAGACGCGGCGCTTCGATCGCGTTCAACTACCTGAAGAACCATGAGGCAGCGAAAGAGGCTGAAGCCGAAATCGCGGCTATCGGCGTGGAGTGCCTTCGCGTTCGTGCGCATGTCGGCGACGAAGACGCTGTCTCCGAGTTGATCGAGAGCGTGCACGGCCGCTTCGATCGACTCGACATCGTGGTGAACAACGCCGCTTCCGGTGTGATGCGTCCCGCCACTGAGCTTTCACCCAAGCACTGGGACTGGACCATGGATATCAACGCCCGCGGACCGTGGCTGGCGGCGCGCGAGGCTGCGAAGGTGATGAAGCCGGGTGGGCGCATCATCAACATCTCCAGCCCCGGCTCAAGGATGGTGCTGCCCTCTTACTTCGCGGTCGGCGTATCAAAGGCCGCACTCGAAGCTGTGACGCGCTACTTGGCTATCGAGCTTGCGCCGGATGGCATTGCGGTGAACGGTGTTTCCGCCGGGTATGTGCAGACTGATGCGCTCGAGGCATTCCCGGACGAGCTTGGCGTGAAAGAGCTTGCGGGAAGGGCGACACCGGCGGGCAGACCGGTGACCCCACAGGACGTTGCGAACGTTGTAGCTATGCTGTGCAGCAGCGATGCAGAGATGATCCGCGGGCAGATCGTGACTGTTGACGGCGGGGAGACTGTCTACCACCGCTGATCGGGGAGTTCAGGAGATGGGCGAGTCTTCGCGCAGTTGTCTGACCATCACCGTTCCGCCCGGGGACTCCAACTCGGTACCGTCCGTCCAGTAGTCACGACGTGCGACGCCCAGGGCGCTGGTTTTGCCGTCCTGTTCGATTCGTGAGACCGACGTTACAATCCCGGCCCGTTTACCGGCAGATGTCAGTTCAGTTCCAGGCTCAACTGGTGTGTTCGACTCGAATGCGACCAAACGTCGCTGCAGCTTGTCGTAAGTGTCGAGGCGGGCGACTACCTCCTGCCCGACGTAACAGCCTTTGGTGAAGCTCACCAGGTCTTTGAGGTTGACCTCAAGCGGGTTCGATTTTTCCGTCAGCTCTCGACCAGCCAGAGGTATGCCCTGGTGAATCCGGGCGGCATGGAATGCGACGTCACCCGCGGGAACCGCCCCTGCCTCAACGAGCTTGCGCCAGGTCGCTGCTAGTCCGTCATGCGGCAGGACGATGTCGAGCCTGTTCGTTGTGCCCCATCTTGAAGAGACGAGAACGATCTGCTGGCCTTCCGCGCCAGAAAGCACTGCTTGCCCGTTCGAAAAATCGGGACCAAATGCGTCGCCAGCGAAACGCAACGCCTCGGGTCCGATCAACGCAAGGCGAGTCAACTCGTTCGAAGCGTCAGTGACCTCGGAGTCCTCGATGATCGTGAACTTCTCTATCCAGTCGATCGGTGGCCGTGGATCGGTAGATTCGGAAAGAAGCAGCAGCTTTCCCGGTTCTGCAGCAACAACCTGCAGCAAGTCGATGATGCGCCCGCGCTCGGAGGTCAGGATGGTGAAGCGGCTATCGCCCGACTCAAGAGAAAGCAGGTCATTGGTCGATAGCCTGTGCAGCAGGTCCAGGGCATCCGCACCTTGCTGAACCAGAAGAGTTGACCCGGAACGGTCAATAAGTGCAGCCGATTCGCTGAACGCAGCAAGCTCATGGCGCGCATCGCCAAAGTAAGTTGCCAGGCGGCCCGAGTCATCCAGCGTCGCACCCTGAGAGCGTAGGAACTCTGCGTGGGAAGCGGTTGTGGCTGAACTGGTCATGACTGAGTCCGAGATAGTTGCTGGACAGCGCCGGTGAACACGCCGACACGAACGCCTCGCCGTCCGGCGAACCAATCAATCCGGCTAGACGGAGAAGGAGGTGCCGCAGCCGCAACTGGTCTTGGCATTCGGGTTTGTGAACTCGAAACCCTTGCCGTTCAGGCCGTCTGAGAAGTCGAGCGTCGTGCCGGCAAGAAAGACGAACGCTTTCTTCGGAACGTAGACTTCGATGCCGTTTTGCTCGATCAACTTGTCGTCATCTGCAGGGCCATCGACGATCTCAAGAACGTATGTGAGCCCGGAGCAGCCACCGCCTTTGACGGCCACCTTCAGTCCGAACTTGTCCTTGCCATCCCGTTTCGCGAACTCACGCACCTTTGCGGCAGCCTTCTCGGTGACGTGAATGCTGTTGATCGGAACCCTGGGGTGTGCGTGTGCGGTCGTCATGTTCACACTTCCACTGTGATTGCTATCGCGCAGATTCTTGGGATCTGACCGGCTTTGTCTAATGATACCTCTAAAGGTCAGGAATTCTATTGCGGGCTGCCCGACTATTTCGTCAATAAGAGAAAAAGTGCCGTTTCGGAGCGATTCGCAACTACAATTGAGGTTTGCGCCACCGGCGGATTGAGTCCGGGAGATACAGATGCCAAGCGGATCCATCGCCACAAAGACGGGAGATTCAGGAGACACCGGGCTCCTCTATGGCGGTCGTGTGCGAAAAACCGACGCCCGCGTCGACGCGTACGGCGCCGGAGACGAGGCTGTGTCTGCACTTGGACTGGCCAGGACGCTGTGCACAGATGAGCGTGTGAAGGCGCTGATCTTCGAGTTCCAGCAAGAGATGTTCACTGTCAACTCGGAGCTTGCAACCGCCAGTGACTCGAGGCACCTGCTGGAGAAGCATTTCCCAACGATCACAGCTGAGAAGACCGCTCGGCTTGACGAGGTTCTTGCAGAGTTGGAGGCAGCTGTCGAGATGCCTAAGTCGTTCATTATCCCCGGCGGGTCGGCAGGTTCAGCCGCGCTGGATGTTGCAAGGACGATCGTGCGACGCACGGAACGGGCGTCTGTGGCGCTTATCGACTCAGGAGAGCTCAAGAATCCGGAGGTCGCCCGTTATCTAAACCGGCTTTCAGACACGCTGTTCATGCTTGCTCGCTACGAGGACCGCGACCTGCCATTTGAGTCGTACAGCAGCAGAACAGGCGGAGGCGAAGGCTAAATGGCTGCACGAATCGCAGTGGTCAACACGCGCGCCGCCAATCTTCACAGCGTTTCGAAGGCCCTTGAGAGGGTCGGCGCGGATGCCGAGGTGACCTCCGATCCGGCGGACCTCGAGAACGCGGCCGGAGTCGTGCTGCCAGGCGTCGGGGCAAGCGATGCGGTGATGCGTGCCATCAACAGCCAGGGATTCGCCGAGCCGGTGAAAGAGTACGCATCCTCTGGTCGACCGCTGCTGTGCATCTGCGTGGGCATGCAGGTGCTGTTCGAAGGTTCGGACGAGGGTGAGATTCCGGGTCTGGGCCTGCTCAAGGGCCGAGTCGAAAAATTCCCTGCCGGCCTGGCAGAAAATGGCAATCGCCTGAAGGTGCCGCACATGGGCTGGAACACGGTGAAGTTCAGCGCCGAAGCAGCTTCAGACTCCGTGTTCGCAGGGATTCCACAGGACTCGCACTTCTACTTCGTCCACTCGTACCGCTGTATGCCGGAAGACAGTTCTGTGATCGCCGGAACCACACATTACGGCGAGGATGTCTGCGCAGCCGTGTTGACAGGCGAAGTCGTCGGCACACAGTTTCACCCTGAAAAGAGCGGCGACCTCGGCCTGGAGATCTACAGCAACTTCGCGAAACGAGTCGGACAGTGACCGGAGCTCCGATGGAAGTGATTCCTGCCATAGACCTGCTCGGCGGCAAGTGTGTTCGCCTTGTGCAGGGCGACTATGAGCAGAGCCGCGTCTTCGACGATGATCCGGTTGCCGTCGCTGCACGTTGGATTACCGCGGGTGCGACACGGCTTCACGTTGTCGACCTGGATGGAGCCCGAGGCGGTGTGCGCACAAACTCTGAAGCAGTTCGAGCAGTTGTAGATTCGGTCGATGTACCGGTTCAGCTTGGTGGCGGGATCCGTACTGCAGAAGATGCAGCGCAGATGCGGGAACTTGGCATTGACCGAGTGATTTTCGGAACTGCTGCAGTTTCTGCACCTGACCAAGTCGAGCGCGCAGTCCGCGATCTCGAGGCAGAACATGTGATTGTGGGCGTAGATGCCCGTGACGGTATGGCGCAGACGCGAGGATGGACGGAGACGTCTGACCTGACAGCGTTGGACCTCATTAGGAAGATGGAGGGTCTCGGTGTGCGGCGCTTCATGTACACCGACACGTCTCGCGATGGCACGCTATCTCATCCGAACTTCGAATCGATCGCCAGCATCGTTCAAAATGTGAGTTACCCTATAGTTGCAGCAGGTGGGGTTGCCTCAATTGACGATCTTCTCAAGTTGGCTCAACTTGGAGCCGAGGCGGCGGTCACTGGACTCGCTATCTATTCCGGCGCACTCGACTTAGAACGCGCAATTTCAGAAGTGAATGCACTGCGGCTGGCCTGATTCGAAACCACCGCAGCGCTGTCGGCACGCAATAGCAGCAGGACATACATAACCGAAATGCCAACGAAGACGCCGGTCGCCAAGGCCGAAGAGTTGATCAAGCCGAAGCTGGAAGAGTCGTACGACCCGCAGTCGCTGATCGCTCTCGTTCCCATCCACACAGACCAGACGGTCGCAGACGTCGGCTCAGGCCCCGGCTGGCTCTCGATCCCGCTTGCCAAGTACCTCTACGGCGGCAAGCTCTACGCGGTCGACATACAGGAAGGGATGCTCGAGAAGCTGGCCGAGCGTGCCGCCAACTTCCGCATGTACAACGTCGAGACTGTGCTTTCGAAGGAGAGCACGATACCGCTTGACGACGAGATCCTTGACGGACTGGTGCTCTCCGGAACATTGAACGAAGCGACACGAGCGAAGTCTCTGTTCAAGGAGTGCACCCGCCTTGTTAAGTCACAGGGCTGGATCGCGGTAGTGGAATGGCTCCCTTCAAACGGCGACCAGGACTTCGGACCGCCCGAGAAGCAACGGCTTTCTATGGAATCAGTCGTTGAGATGGGCACCGAGCTTGGACTGAACCGCGTCCGGAGCCGCCAGATCGGTCCTGCCCACTTCGTGGTCATATTCAAGAAGTAGACTTCCCAATGCTTACTCGCCGGGTCATTCCCTGCCTCGACGTTGATGCCGGGCGGGTCGTCAAGGGTGTCAGTTTCGTAGACATCCGGGACGCAGGCGACCCCGCCGAGCTTGCCGCGCTCTACGACTCAGAGGGCGCAGACGAGCTCGTGTTTCTCGACATAACGGCTAGTTCAGACGACCGTGAGACGATGGTCGATGTTGTGCGCCGCGTTTCATCAGAGGTGTTCATTCCACTAACTGTTGGTGGCGGGATCAGGACCGTGAATGACATGCGCCGGATGTTGGAGGCTGGTGCGGACAAGGTCGGCGTTAACTCAGCCGCAATTCGAGACCCTGAGCTGATTAGCCGATGTTCGAAAGAGTTCGGCGCCCAGTGCGTGGTGCTGGCGATCGACGCAAAGCGCGTCGAGAACCCGGCAATGCTGAACCTGGAAGGGGAAGAGCCTCGGCTGGCTGAGTCTCCATGGCAAGTCTTCACACATGGCGGCAGGCGTCCCACGGCAGTTGATCCCATCAAGTGGGCGAAGCTGGCAGAGGAACTCGGCGCGGGTGAGATTCTGCTGACGAGCATGGACGCCGACGGCCAGAAGACCGGTTACGACCTGGAGCTGACCGCGGCTGTTTCTGAAAACGTCGGAATTCCGGTGATCGCCAGTGGTGGTGCCGGGGAGCTAGACCATTTTTACGATGCGCTTGATACGGGGAGGGCGGACGCGGTCCTTGCCGCAAGCCTTTTCCACTATGGAGAGATGCGCGTCGGCGAGGTGAAATCGTACCTGGCCGAACGCGAGATTCCGGTGAGAGGTGCCTGAGATTGACGACTGTGAATTCACTTCCTGACACCAGGCCAAGGGCTGTCGCATTCGACTGCTACCGCACGCTGGTGAGCAATGACCACGACGACTGGCGCGTGATGTTTGGCCAGATCATCAAGGAGCAGAACCTGCCGTTCGACCAGAACGATCTCTGGGACAAGTGGCGACGCTACGAGCTGCAGTTCCGCGCCCAGCGGACCGTGCTCGAGGACGCGTCACAAAGCCCACCTTTCAAGAGCTACGAGCAGGCCTGGAGCGGCTGCTTTGCGCAGGTTTTCGAAGATGAAAGAGTCGACGGTGACGCCGAACTTGCGGGCCGACGCTGTGTGGAGCACCTTGCGAGGCGGCCCGTTTTCCAGGACACCATTCCGGCGTTGCAGGCTCTTATCGGCAAAGTGAAGGTCGGTGTGTTTTCGAACGCGGACGACAACTCGCTGAGACCGCTGCTGAAGTCGACCGGAGTCGTCTTCGACGCAGTCGCAAGTTCTGAATCTACGAAGGTTTACAAACCTTCGGCCGAGGCGTTCGAAGCGATCTTGAGGCTGCTAGGAACTACGCCTGAGCAGACGTGGTACGTGGGCGACCACCTGTACGATGATGTTGAAGGCGGCAACCGAGTTGGTCTGACGACGGTCTGGATCAACCGGACCGGGGCGAAGGTCGGACAGGATGACGCAGTGCCTTCGATAGAGATCAACGATATGCGGGAGCTTCCGCAGATCATCGCATCAATAGGCAAGTAGGAAGTGCGGCCTGCCTGACCAGCGGTGTTCAGACATGTCTGACCTATCCGATCTGAAATTCGATGAGAAGGGCTTGATCCCTGCGATTGTGCAGGACGCGCGGACGTGTGCCGTGCTTATGGTCGCCTACATGAACCGTGAAGCGCTGGAGAAGACCGTCGCGGGACCGGACGTCTGGTTCTTCAGCCGAAGCCGTAACGAACTCTGGCACAAGGGCGCGACTTCGGGTAACTACCTGAAGATGACTGAGGTGCGGGCAGACTGCGACGGCGACGTGCTGCTGGTCCTTGCGAACCCTCTCGGTCCTGCATGTCACACCGGCAACCAGACCTGCTTCTTCGAAGAGCCTCTGGCGGGTGGTGAGACTACGCCGGCTTCATCGAACGTACTCGACGATCTCTATGCGGTGATTCAGCAGCGCTTTAGGGAACGGCCTGAAGGTTCGTACACGACGAAGCTGTTTGAGGACGGTCCTCCACGAATAGCGCAGAAGGTCGTGGAAGAGGCGGGTGAGGTTGTGATCGCAGCGCTCGCCAAAAACGGTGGAAACACCACCGAGGAAGTCGCCGACCTGCTCTACCACACGCTCGTGCTGCTGGCTGCCACAGACGTTGACCCTGCCGATGTATGGGCGGAGCTGGCGAAGCGCAGGAAGTAGCGTCAGTCGCCGTCAGGCGGACCGGCTGATGGACCAGGCGTGGCCTCAGCATCAATTGCAGCTGCACCCTCTCCTGCCGGTCGATACTCGACCCCATCGAGCTCAAGCGCATAGTTCATCGCTTCAATCGCCACCTCGATCATCGAGTCGTCCGGCGGGCGGGTCGTAAGCTCTTGCAGCCAGAGGTTCGGCGCTCCAAGAAGCCTCACCCAGAACTGGGTGGGGTGCGTGCCTGCATACCTGATTAGTTCGTAGCTGATGGCACCGATCACCGGGATCAGCACGATTCTCGAGCCGACCAGAAACCAGAGAGGATCGCGTGGGAGCAGGATGAAGATCAGGATCGAAACGACCACGACCGTCATCAGGAACGATGTTCCGCAACGTGGGTGAGCCTCGGGGAAACGCCTGACTGAATCGACAGTGAGTGGTTCGCCTGCTTCATGCGCGGCCACGGCCATATGTTCTGCGCCGTGGTAGCCGAAGACCCTGCGGATGTCTTCCATCCGGCCTATCAGCCAGATATAGGCGATAAAGATGGCCAGCCTTAGCACACCTTCCACGACATTCGCGGTGAACTCGTTCGCGCCTGCCCATTCTGCGACACGAGAAAGGGCCAGCGGCACGAGGAAGAAAATCAGTAAGCCGAAGACCAGTGAGATGAACAGCATGATCGCCATGCCACCCTTGCCGATCTCCTCCGGCTCACCTGTCTCTTCGTCGGGCGGCGCAGCCTCGGCGGCAGAGATAGAAAGGGCCTTCATGCCGACCAGCAGGGTTTCGGCGAGTACGATCACACCTCGGATCCACGGGATGCGGCGAGCCCGGATCTTGCTCCAGCCGGTGAGATCGATCTCCCGGCGCACGATGGATTTGTCTTCTCGGCGGATGGCAAGCGCAGCGTGATCCCGTCCCCGGATCATCACTCCCTCGACGATCGCCTGTCCTCCGTAGAGAACGGGACGCTCCGATTGGCTATGACTGTGGGAGGTTGACATGTGGTGGTTCGTCGAGGGGCACACTGGCCATTCTGGCAGTTTACTGAGGCCTTTACCCTTCGATGCCGCCCGGAATGCACCGGTTATGGCCGCGTGAAGCGACCACTCCTTCAAACAGTACGCCCGGCTTGCGCCGGGCGATGCTAAGTCGTCGGTCTGTGAAGCTGTCTGCTAGTTGCCTTCGGTCTGCTGGCCGAGGTTGAACCTGCGGCGCAGGCGCTCGACACGTCCCTCGGTGTCCACGATGCGCTGCTCACCGGTCCAGAACGGGTGGCACTGGCTGCAAACCTCGACCACGATGCTCTCTTTGGTTGAGCCGGTCTCCCACTCGAATCCACATGCACAGCGGACCTGCGCCTTCGGGTAGTAAGTGGGGTGAATATCTGTCTGCACTGTCTCTTCTCGAATCCGTGACTAAGAAGCCGCGTCCACGTTCACTCGTCGCCTCGCGTTCTGCGAGTAGTCGAAACGCACCGTGCCGTCCTTGAGGGCGTACAGGGTGTGGTCCCGACCGACGCCGACGTTCTCTCCAGGGGTGAACCGGGTGCCGCGCTGTCGGACGATGATTGCGCCTGCGGGCACGGACTCACCACCGAAACGCTTCACGCCCAGGCGCTTGCCTGCGCTATCGCGTCCGTTTCGTGAGGTGCCGCCGCCTTTTTTGTGTGCCATATCTAGCTCTCTTCAGATCCAGCCGTCATTTCGAACGGCTACTTGGCGCTGATGCCGGTGATCTTGACCGAGGTCAGTCTCTGACGATGTCCGGTCTTTACGTGCTGACGGGTCTTGTTCTTGTACCGGAAGCTAATGACCTTCTTCGCCTTGTCCTGCGAAGCGATCTCACCGGAAACCTCGGCACCGTCGACAGCCGGCGTCCCGACTGCGACCTTGCCGTCGAGGCTGGTCAGAAGGACGCGGTCGAAGGTCACAGCGTCGCCGGGTTCGCCGATCAGTTTTTCAACCTGCACAGTGTCGCCTTCGCGGACTCTGTACTGTTTGCCGCCGGTGTTGATAATTGCGTAGTCGTCAGTCATTCGAGTGTCTCTTTCGGGTGTCAACCTTCATATTGTAGAGACGAGACCAAGGGTGGGTCAACGAGAATCCGCCCGTGTCCGCCCTCAAACTCGGCTGATCCAGCCATTAGGTGACTCGAAGGACCGTTTGGAGCGGGAATGGCGGAGAATGGTGAGGGAGACCTGATCTGTGCGGGCCGCACAGCATCTTAGTGACGGGACCGTTCGCAAACCTGAATTGAGGTGTACTAAATGGTTGGCCAGGACCTGCAGATGCTGGAAGGGACCGTAGCGTGCGTTAACGCTGCCGTCGCCGAACTGGGCATCCGCGATGACATGCGTGACGTGATCATCGCCCCATGGCGTGAGTTAACCGTGTCCATGGCTATCCGGATGGACGATGGCTCGGTCAAGGTGTTCCACGGCTACAGGTCCCAGCACAACGCGACGCGCGGGCCATTCAAGGGCGGGATCAGGTATCACCCCTCGGCAGACCTTGAGCACACCCGGGCACTCGCGATGCTGATGACGTTCAAGTCGTCGCTGGTGAACATCCCTTACGGCGGCGCAAAAGGTGGAGTGCAGGTCGACCCCAGACAGCTCTCGGAACGGGAGTTGATAGCGCTGACGCGTCGCTACACCCGCGGAATCAACCACATCATTGGCATCAGCCGGGACGTGCCGGCGCCAGACCTCGGCACCAACTCGCAGACCATGGCCTGGATCATGGATGAGTACAGCGCAATTCACGGCTACACGCCGGGAATCGTCACCGGAAAACCTGTGGAGCTTGGAGGATCGGAGGGTCGTAATGAAGCTCCGGGACGCGGAGCTGCGATCACTGGAAGGCTTGCGGCGCAAGACCTTGGCATTGGTGGAGGCTCACCCACGGTCGCTATCCAGGGCTATGGCCAGGTCGGTTCGTCAGCGGCCCGCAAGTTCGTGGCAGACGGTGCGAAGGTAGTGGCTGTCAGCGACGTGAGCGGCGGCATCTACAACGCGGACGGGCTGGCAATCCCCACGCTCGACGAGTTCCTGGCAGCTGGGGGGCTGATGGCAGACTTCCACGGTGGTGAACGCGTCTCAAATGCGGAGCTGCTGGAGCTGGATGTAGATGTACTGGTTCCGGCCGCCATCGAAGGGGTGATCACAACTGAGAACGCCTCGGACATCAAGGCGAAGTTGGTGGTCGAAGGCGCGAATCAGCCGACGACTGTTGGCGCCGACCTGATTCTCAACGAACGCGGCGTAACGGTTGTGCCCGATGTCCTGGCAAACGCAGGCGGCGTGGTGGTGTCCTACTTCGAATGGGCGCAGAACATTCAGCGCTTCAAGTGGGACCTGGGAAGGGTGAACAACGAGCTCGAGACGATCATGGCGACGGCGTACCGCGCTACATACGAGTACGCGAAGACTCACAGCGTGTCGCTGCGCAACGCTGCATACAACATTGCGGTGAGCAGGCTGACCAAGGCGATCGAACTGCGCGGTTTCCTGAAGTGATGCCGCGGAGACGATGCGGTTAGGCCGGGACAACAAACCCGAGTTCTTGCGCTCGACTGAGTTCGGACCGGGTTTTGCCCGAGGTCTGGAAGTCTCGTCCGACAGTGTTCTTCCCACGGCTGAGAGTTCGTGCGAGCCCCGGAAAACTTTCGAACCGTGCCAGGTAGTCGTGGTAGATGCGATCGTCTGAAACGTAACACCAGGGTGCGAGTTCCCAGTTCTCCACCGGGGCCGGGGTGGAGACTGGTCTGTGCTGGATACTGGCAGCAGGCAGTTCACCGGTGATCAGATCTACATACGCCGCTCGCATTTCCGCGAGGCTGTAGCGTTTCATGATCTGAGAAGCGGCGCGAACCGCATCGAAAGGCTGTGAGACCGCTGCAACAACTGCTTTGGCCGCTGCCATCACGTCGCCATAGTCGACGTGAGTAATGCCATCGAGCCCAATCTGCTCGCGGAACGCTCCAACCAGTGAGCAGACTGCCGGTGTGCCAGCCGCGACGGACTCAAGAGGTGTCAGGCCGAACGACTCAACGAAACTGCCGGGGCACAGTGTGACGTCACCCGTTGCGAGGTAACCCGGCATGCTCTCCGGCGGCAGCCATTCGTGTAACTCCAGCAGGTCCTCCGCGCCCACCGACCGCGCGAAACTCATGATGCTTCCAGGTGCAACCGCCGCGTTGTCCGCGGACTCTCCGGGCTCCAACGCAGGCGCTAGCAGCCGAACACGCCGCTCGGGCATCAGTTCCCGGACCTCGGCAGCTATCCTGATCGACTCTTCGATGCCCTTCTCACGGTGAAGCCGGTGAGGGTGCAGCAAAACAAGGTCACCGTCGCGACGTTCGGCAATCCCTGTCGGCATCCGGGGAACGATTGGCAGATCGTGCGATGCCAAGCCGTTTCGCACCACCATCAGTTCACCGACGTCGGTCAAGGTCCCGGCTGATGCTTCGATACAGTCACGCATGTACTCGGAAGGGACGATAGTCCGAGCCGCAGGCAGTGCGAAGGCAGAGAGCAGCGCCTCCTCGTAGACGAAATCGTGGAGCGATCTCACGACTGGAATTTGATTCAGCGCGCCTCGCATGTAGATCGCGTCTGCGTGCAGGTATGCCCGGTCAGCCCATTCCGCAGCTGCCTGGATAGTTTTCCAGACCGACGTGAGCCGATGTGGAGCGGTCTGGTACGGAGCAGGGAACGAACCTCGAAGCTGTAGGACGGGCTCAATGGCTGCCCTATTCGGAGTATGGAATCCCGTTTCAGTGGCATCCGGGCTCAAGACGCGGACGTCATGACCAGATTCAGCAAGCGCATCAACGATGTCCATCAAGATTCGCTGCGAACCACCCTGGATTCTGTCCGGGAAGAGCGGAGCGACGGAAACGGCGAGGATGCGCATTGGAACAGAGCCTAGTCGGCTGAGAAGCGCCCGAAGCGTCCCTGGAACCAGAGCATCGGCTCGCCTTCGGTGATGTTCAGCCTCTCGACCTCGGCGATGAACAAAGTGTGGTCGCCAGCCTCATGCTCCGACACAACCCGGCAGTCCATCACCGCTAGTGCGCCGGCGATACCGTGCGATTCACCGAGCGCCACGAACTCAATCTCGCTATCTGAGCCGCGTGCTTCAGGTGGCCTCGTGTAGTGGTCGGCAATCGCTCTTTGCCCCGAACTGAGGACGCTTATCGCGAAACGGCGGTTCTTCCTAATGAGCGGAAAGGAGTTGCGGTTGTGACCGATGCAGGCCAGTGCAAGTGGTGGAGTGAGCGAGACGGAGACGACACCGTTCGCGGTCATGCCATGGACCTCCCCGTCCGCTTCGGGCGTGGTGATGATCGTCACGCCTGTGCTGAAGTTGGACCACGCCTGCCGGAACTTTTCTGGTGTGACCGCTTCTCCGGTCAAGCCGGGCTCCTTTACGGGAAGATGCGAGTGTGAGTGGCCGTGGTTCGAGAGATTACACGAACATTTGATCCCAGCGGGTGCCAGCGTGGCGCGCCGATAACCGTGCCGCCGCGTCGAACTACTCGGTACGTTAGGTCGATGCCACCGGCCGGATCGCGTGTGGATTGACCTATCACGTGCCCTGGAAAGGGACGGCATGAGGTTTCGCTGGTTATCGCTTCTTTCGGTATCGATCGCGGGCGTCATCGCGTGCTCCAGCCCTACGAACGATCCGTCCGCCACATCGACAGGCCCCGGATTAACTCCAATCTCTCCTGCAGCAACTGCCACTCCCAGTCCGCCTACAGCGACGCCCGCCCCCACGACCGAATGGCTGCCTGCCGCCTCGATGAACATCGGACGTACTTCATACTCGGCGGCTTCGCTTGATGATGGGCGAGTGATGGTGGTGGGAGGTCTCGGTGAAGGTGGGGTCTTACATTCTGTGGAAATCTACGACCCGGACTCAGACGAGTGGACGATAGTTGCCGACACGATTCACCCTCGCCGGAACGCGATAGTGGCGACGCTTCTCGACGGGCGTGTTGTGGCAGCCGGAGGACTGGATAGCCTAACCGTGTCAACTGCTGAAATCTACGATCCTGCACTCGACCAGTGGGTGGAACTGCCACAGATGAACGTCGGCCGCGAGTCGGCAATGGCTATGCCACTGGACGATGGACGGCTACTGGTTTTCGGCGGCGGAAACGGCGTCGTGGGCGGTGTGGACGGCGGGTTCGAGCTGCAGAGCGCCGAAGTCTATGACCCTGAGCAGAACGAATGGGTGCTGATCGACCCGATTGCTCAGGCAGAAATCTCGTGGGAAGGCTTCGTGAAGCTCGCCGATGGGAGCGTGCTGCTCACCGGAGGTGATTTCGCGCGTCCAAACAGGTTTGTGCAGCTCTTTGACCCATCGGCCGACTCGTGGGAGCTATTGACGGAGTTGCCAGGGCCGACAGGAGGGGGAGCGGCTGTACTGCTGCCAGACGGCAACGTGCTTGTTGCCGGAGGCGGACTAAGGTGCTGCCTGAGAGAGTCGTTGGTGTTCGACATCGATTCTGCTAAGTGGAAACAGGGGCCTGAGATGCAGGTCGAGCGAGGCGGGCATGTGGGACTAAACTTGCCCGACGGCCGAATTCTGTTTCTCTTCGGCTTGAACCCGGATTTCCCGTTCGATCCGCCCTATCGCGGCGGCGAAGTATTCGACCCCCTGTCCGATGAGTGGGAGCTGGTGCCTGATTTCCCCGGCGTGTTCAACATCGTCAACCAGGCGGTGGTTCTGCAGGATGGGAGGGTCCTGATGGCCGGAGGACGGATGACGGAGCTGAACCCTGACCAAACGGTGACCGTCACCTACTCGACAGACGTCTTCTTGCTCACACTCCCCGAGAAGTGATACCGCGTCACCGGCCGGTCCGCCACGGCACCGGTTCAGGGCTGGCATATCCCGTCAACTCAACATACCCGGGCTGCTCGATTGGTCGTCCCCGGTACGTGCCTGTCTGTGTGACCTTCCCTTCCCAGTAGATTGCTGCGGGGGGCACGCCCTCGTCGACCTCCTGGTCGGCGACGACCGGCTCAATCTCAACATCGAGGTTCAGGCCATCGACAACAACCCGCCAACGCGATGGATACTCGCCGCCGGTGTCCGGGCTTGTCCACGTATCAAGCACATCTATGCGAATGCCATCGGACTCGGTGAGCGACCGTGTCGCGCCCTTACCGTCGCTCCAGGTGCCGAACACCGCGTCTTGCGTACCGTCCGGGTTGCGAGTCTCCGTGACCATCAGTGTTTCGCCATCGCCAAGCTGGAGCCCCATCCACTGCCAGCCACCCGGCGCGCCGAGTGCAAAGAAATCACCCCACTGGTGGTCGAACCAACCGGTTCCAGTGATAGTGAACCGACTTCCATCAACAGTCAGACTCCCTGACACCGGCATGTTTGGCCATGAGTAGTAGTAGCTCCAGCCCGTGGGCGCTGCGAACCAGCCGATGTCTGCGTGCATGACAGGCGCTGAGCCAGGTTCGAGTCCAAGCGTCATGTCGAGTCTTGTGCCGTCTTCCATTGATGCTTTGATTGAGTGGGACGAGTCGCGGATCTCCAGGCTCCAGTCGTTTACCTGGAGACTGAAGCTCTCATCAGTAGCGGTCTCGGCATTGCCGGCGAAGAGGCGGGTGTCCAGTCGGTGACTTTTCGCTTCGACATCGGTCAGAGTGAACTGAGACGCGTACGCACGGGCCCCATCGTCGTCGATCGTCTGAAAGATCACGAAGTGAAAACCGAACTCTTTGCCAGCATCAGCTCCGGACTCAGCAGTGAGATGACCGTTGTAGTACCACCACTCCAGCCGATCATCGTGGCTTCTCTCATCAGCAGGGATTGAGACTGCCCTCGGTGGCGGTGTCGGCTCGGCAGGTCCGGGCGTCGGGATTGGGCGAGGCTCGATGCCACCAGAACATGCAGCGAACACCGTGAGGAACACGAGCAGCGAGCCTGCGAATGTTGCGAGGCGCCTAGTGCGCATGACGCACCTCGGGCAGGATCCTGTCCAGCCAGCGCGGCAGATACCAGTTCCAATCTCCGAACAGTCGCATAAGTGCCGGTGCAACAAGCGCGCGGACGAGCGTCACGTCGATGAAGATTGCGATTGCCAGACCGAGGCCGATTGCCTTGACGACAACGACGTCGGCCAGCACGAAACTGGATGCAACGACGATCAAAATTGCCGCCGCACCGGTGATGATGAGACCGCTCTTCTCCAGGCCTTCAACAACCGCCCCCGCGTTGTCTCCTGTACGTCGATAAGCCTCCTGCACCCGCGACAGCAGAAAGATCTCGTAGTCCATGCTGAGGCCGAAGATGATGGCGAAAAGCAGGATTGGGGTTGTGGCTTCAATCACTCCCAGCGGTTCGAAATTGAGAAGGCCGGAGAAGTTACCGTCCTGGAACACGAAGACGAGCGCCCCGTACGCGGCAAAGATGCTCATCAAGTTCAGCACGACCGCCTTAAGCGGCAGTAGCAGCGACCTGAAGAGGAGCATCAGCGACAGGTAAGTGACGACAAGGACGACACCGATGACAAGCGGAAAGCGGGAATACAGTGTGTCGACAATGTCCTTGAGATCAGCGGTGCCTCCGTCGACATGGATCTCCTGGCCGGGTGGTGGCTGAAACGCCCGGATGTTGTCGATGATTTCGATCGCTTCGGGAGAGAACGGGTGCAGGTCGGTTTCTACGACAAACAGCGCAGCCCCAGGCCGCAGGGTGTCACGCACCAGGCCGGAGACCCCCACATCGGTGATCGACTCCGGGTGCTCGTACAGGACGCGGTAGCGCTCAACGTCCCAGTCCGGCCCTAGATTGACGATGCTTGAGACACTGTCTGCATTCGGCACGGTTTCGAGAGCCCTGCCGAATGCGTACAGCGATTCCAGGTTTCGCTGCTCAAATGGATCGCCCTCGAAGGTGACCACGACAGGCACGAACGTGTTGAGTGCGAACTCGAACTCTTCTCGCAAAGTGTCGAAGCCCTGGCGGGACTCCAGGGTGTCCGGGAGGATCGTCGCATCCACGGTGCCAAGCCGCAGGTTGATCACCGGCAAAACCAGTGCGATCAGAGCGGCGCTGGTCGGAATCAGGACGAGGAGCGGTCGACGCATAACTGTGCGTGAGACAGGTCCCCAGAACGAGCCGGTGCCAGACGATCCCCAGTTCGGGCCGACCCGAAAACGGTTTATGTTGTGGCCCACTACGCCGAGCAGAGCTGGTAGCAGTGTGAGCGCGGCTGCAAGCGCGGCGACTATGACAATGACAGCACCCATGCCAACCGACCTGAGGACCATGGTGTCGAACAGCAGAAGGCTGGTCAGGCCGATCAGGCTGGTGACCGCAGAAAAGAAGACGGCGCGACCCGCCAGTGTCTGCGAGGCAGCGATCGCGTCTTCAACGCTTCTGCCACGCGCCAGTTCTTCCCTGAACCGGCTTGTGTAGAAGAGCGAATAGTCGATCCCGATGCCGATACCAAGCAGGGTGACGATGTTTAGTGCGAAGACAGAAACATCGACCTCTCGAGAGATGAAGAAGACGATTGCAAGCGCGATCGCGACTCCGGCACCGCCAACTGCCGCCGGCGTAAGCGCAGCTATCAGAGTGCCGAAGACTATGAGCAGGGTCAGAGTTGCCAGCGGGAAAGCCACGGTCTCTCCGCGGCGCAGGTCGTTCTCACTGGCAAGGCTGATGTCGCGGTAGAGCGCGGGACCACCTGTGGTCTTCAGTGTGAGCGGTGAGTGGTCGATGCCGCTGAACGCCTCGTCGACGAAATCAACGGCGTCCTCCAGCGGAAGGTCAAGTCCGACGGTCACATGGGCGATGTTGCCGGCTGCAGAGACCCGGCCCGGCTCATCTGTGTGTGACCTTACACTCAGGACTTCAGGCATCTCTTGAAGTTCCGCCAACGAACGGTCGATGGCCTCAATAAATACCGGGTCGAAAGCGTTGAGCTGAGGATGCTCGAACAGCATCTCAACGGTGATGGTCGAGATCTCGAGCCTGTCTCTAAGCACCGTCCGGGCCACAACCGATGGCAGTTCTTCGGTGGTGAAGCCGCCGGGTCTCAGGTTGTTGGGAGCCTGCGGAGCGAACGGCACTGCGAGCAGCACCAACACCACCCACACTCCGAGAACCACGTATCTGCGCCGGTATATCTGACGACCGAAGGATTCAAGCATCAGGAGGAGTTGCTGGTTTGGTGCGTTGGGGACGGTTCAATATGAAGACCGGCCCACGAAGGGCATACGCAGATGCTTCGTGGGCCGGTCGTATCGGTTCTATGGCTCATGCAGCCGTTTTGGCGGCTTTACTGCCTATTCCTCTTCGTCCTCTGTTGAGTCGGCGTCGTCCGCCTCAGCTTCAACGCCTTCAGTAGACGCCGCAACTCCGACAGGTTCTTCACTGCTACGGCCGTTGCCGTTTTCTAGGCTTGAAGGGTCGATCTCATCAGCCGCCTGACGACGCTGGTCCAGCACACGTATAGCGCTGATGTTGTCGCCCGACTCCGGTAGCACGATCTTCACGCCCTGGGCGTTCCGACCTGTAAGCCGGATCTCACCGATGTTCGTGCGCAGAACCTGCGCCTTCTCGGTAAGCAGGAACAGCTTGCCCTCGGAGTCGGTCCGAATGTCCTCGCTGACAACCGCTGCTGCCGCAACCTTGCCGGTCTTGGTCGTGGCCTTCAGCGTGATCAGCCCTTTGCCACCGCGCTTCTGCGGCCTGTAGTTACGCAGGAGCGAAAGCTTGCCGTAGCCCTTGCGGCCTACGATCAGCAGGTAGCCATCGTCGTCCACAACATCCAGTGCGACGATCTCATCGCGCTTTTCGAGGCCCATGCCTTTCACGCCGCCGGCATTTCGCTGACGGGCAGGCACGCCGCCCTCACCTTCTGACGGGAACCGAATCGAGAGGCCGTCCCGGCTGACCAAGACGAGGTCTCGGTCGGCCGTCGCGAGACATGCGCCGACCAGTTCGTCGTTTGGCTTCAGTTTGAATGCGATCAGCCCTGAGCGGTTGATGTTCCGCAGCAGCGGCAGGTGCATCCGCTTAATCTGGCCCTTCTTTGTGGCCATCACGAGGTACGTGTCTTCGAGAAGGCTTGAGACGCAGATCAGAGCCTGCACCTCTTCTCTTGGCTCGATGTTAAAGCCAAGGTTGGCCACAGGAGTGCCGCGGCTCGTGCGCGACTGGTCTGCCGGCAGTTCAAAGACACGGGACGAGAAGACCCGGCCGCGTGTGGTGAAGAACAGCAGAGTGTCGTGGGTGTCAGCGACCTGCATGTGCGGCGTAACGTCCTCTTCCTTGGACATCCGCTGGCCTTTTACGCCCTTGCCGCCGCGGTGCTGTGCACGGTACGTGTCGAGGTTGACTCGCTTGATGTAGCCGCTGTTGGAGAGCGTGATGACGACGTCGCGGTGAGGCTCCATGTCCTCACGACGCCATTCGCCGAGTTCCTGCTCGTGCACCTCGGTGCGGCGCTCTTCGCCGTACTTCCGCTTCATCTCGCGGGTCTCGGTGCGGACAACGCCACGAACCTTTTCGGGGCTGCTCAGCAGCTCTTCCAGTTCCTGGATCGTCTTTAAGAGTTCGTTGTACTCGGACTCGATCTTCTCGCGTTCCAGAGCTGCCAGCCTGCGCAGCTGCATGTCGAGAATGGCTTGAGCCTGGATCTCCGAGAGGTCGAACTCGGTCATCAGGTTGTTGCGGGCATCTTCCACATCAGCGGAACCACGGATGATCTCGATCACGCGGTCGAGGTTCTCGATTGCCGTCCGGAGACCTTCAAGAACATGTACCCGGGCCCGGGCCTTGCGCAGATCGAACTCAGCCCGTCTGCGGATCACCTCTTCCCGGAACTCGATGTAGTGCTGCAGCGCTGCCTTGAGTGTGAGCACTCTCGGCGTTCCAGCGACGAGGCCGATCATGTTGACCGAGAAGGACGAGCGGAGCGGCGTGTGCTTGTAGAGGTTATTGAGTATGACTGCCTGAGCCGCGCCTCGGCGAAGCTCAAGCACGACCCGCATGCCCTTCCGGTCGGACTCGTCCCGGACCTCGGACACGCCTTCGAGTTTGCGCTGCTTGATCAGCTCAGCGATTCGTGCGACGAGGTTCGCCTTGTTGACCTGGTACGGGATCTCGGTGAAGACAAGCCGCTGCCGGTCGGTCCTCTTGACCTCTTCGATCTCGTGCTTCGCCTGCATCATCACGCGGCCACGGCCGGTGTTGTATGCGTCGCGGATACCTTCCTGGCCCCAGATCTCGGCGCCCGTCGGGAAGTCCGGTCCTTTGACGAACTGCATCAGGTCGTCGACGGTTGCGTTTGGATGTGCGACGAGGTGGATGATGGCGTCGCAGAGTTCTGTCAGGTTGTGCGGCGGGATATTGGTGGCCATGCCGACTGCGATACCTGCGGCACCGTTCAGCAGCAGGTTTGGCAGCCGTGCAGGGAGGACAGTCGGCTCTTTTAGCGACTGGTCGAAGTTGTCCGACCAGTCCACCGTCTCACGGTCGATGTCGCCGAGTACGAACTCGGTGATAGAAGACAGGCGGCACTCCGTGTACCGCATGGCGGCTGGCGGGTCGCCGTCAACAGAGCCGTAGTTGCCCTGTCCGTCAACAAGCGGGTTGCGCATGCTGAAGGTCTGCGCCATACGCACCTGAGCCTCGTAGACGGGGCTATCGCCATGCGGGTGGTACTTACCAAGCACCTCACCAACAAGACGAGCGCTCTTCTTGTACGAGGAGGTCGGCCGCATGCCCTGGTCATGCATTGCGTACAGGATCCGGCGCTGCACCGGCTTAAGCCCGTCTCTGACGTCTGGCAACGCCCTCTGGACGATGACCGACATCGCGTAGTCGAGATACGACGAGCGCATCTCATCTTCGATGCCAACTGGGCGGACTTCACCTATGCCTTCAGTGACCATTCTTAGCTCCCGGCGTTACGGGTCAATAGCAACTTCCGCTGCACTGCCATCCAGACATGAGGAAACGTTGGCAAAACACCTGGACTGCGCGGCGTCTCGCCGCGTTAAGTCGAGGATAGTGTCTGGGGATGCGGAAGCTGAGTACAAATGCAGTTCAATTCTACGCCTTTCCCGCTCGCGCGTACATGTGCGCGTGCGCACGCGAGAACCGCGTTCGAATGAAGCCGGTGGAGAGGTCTGGTTATTGCTCGCCTGACGCCCGTTCGACGAGCGCGAGCAGGATACTGTCGAAGCCGGACGGCATCGCTTCGATCTCGTGTGCGTTCCACTGGACACCGATAGTCCAGTTGTTGCCGGGCACCTCGAACGCGGCAAGGAATTGGTCTTCGCGGAAACAGGAGGCCATGAGACCCGGAGCAAGCTCGGTGGAGCGGATGCCCTGAGTGTTGCTGAACGGAACGCTTACCCATCCGGAGCCCGTGATGGTGTAGGAGAGCTTCGCCCCGGGCGAGATGAAGACGGGCATCCTCGCAGGCTCTCCGGTGGCTCCAGGGACCTGTACGGCGCGCTTCCCGCCGAGTGCAACATTGATGGCGTGCATGCCCCAGCCGACTCCGAGCACCGGGATACCGCTGTCGAGAGCAGATCGAAGGATGTGTGGGACCTTGCCGTCGAAGTTGATCACCCCGATCGCGAGGAGCGCGCCGGCTTCTGCCGGAAATTCGCCATCGGGAAACGCTGCGACTGGAATACCAGAGCCGTGCTCAACAACCGAAAAGTACTTCGACGGTTCTTCGCCTGGAGGAGATAGCACCGCGACCACGCCCTGTGCGGCGTTTCCGTCCTTTATCGGACACATGCGGACAGTTCCGTGCAGTAGGGCATGAAGCAGATCAGAACGGTATGCCCCAGAGACCCATCCACTCTTCCATGTTGCGCTCGATCACCATTCCCTGGCGGCGAGCTCGTGATGCAAGAGAAACCTCGGTCGGCTTGTCCCGCTCGCCAGTCGTCTCTCCGGTCGGAACAAACGGGTAAAAAGACTTCCGGTCGTAGCGGTATATCCAGTAGGTGCGCAGGCCTGCGCGGAACGAGTTGTCATCAACAGTGCCGGTGAAGTAGAGCTCGAATACCGCTGCCAGAAGGTTTTCAGCCGCGCCGTTGGCGCCCATAGCGTTGCCGACTGTGTAAACAGAAGAGACCAGGTCTTCGAACCTCCCGTCCTCCATGACGACCCAGCGCATGCCGTGCTCGTCGTCCTGGATTTCGAAGGCTGTCTTGGTTGCGCCGGGACCTGAGTAGAGAACCGGATCCAACTCTTGCTTCAGGTCTCGCATGAAAGGAACCGAGTCGTCCTGCCGGAAGATCAGACCACCCCTCCTTGAGGGGCTGATCTCGCCTCGTGCCATGAGTCTTTGCTCTGCACGGATGATGCTGGACATCACAGACCAGTCCGTCTTGGCCTGTGGACGCTTTCCGAACAGTCGGTCCAATACCACTAAACTTCTGCCTCTCTACCTCATGCCGAACGACATGCGGCGCTCTAGTTCTCTGAGGCGGCTGATGCGCTCTGCCACCGGCGGGTGCGTCGAAAAAAGGCTGCCGCCGCCAAGAGACCTTAGCGCGACCGGGACGAACAGGAAAGCGCTGGCCGTCTGCAACTTGCGCAGGTCCTGTTCTGGGATCCTCGCCATATCGCCGCTGATCCTCTCAAGCGCAGAAGCAAGCGCACCGGGATCACCCGAAATCTCTGCACCTGTATGGTCGGCCCCGAACTCCCTGTAGCGAGTCAGTGCGAGCACCAGAAGCTGGCCCACGAAGTAGACCACGATGGTCACCAGATAGACCAGGAAGATGTTGCTAGAGTTTCCGTCCCGTCTGCCCATGCCGCCGAACAGCATGTTCCAGAAAAGTATCGTCATCAGGAAGCTGGTCAGCGTCACAAGGAAGTTGCCGATGGCCAGCACGCGCATGTCACGGTTTCTGACGTGAGCAAGCTCGTGGCCAAGAACGGCGTCTAGCTCTCGCTCGTTAAGACGCTGCCGAATACCGGTGGTCACCGCGACCAGTGCGTTCTGAGGGTTTCGTCCAGTTGCGAAAGCGTTCGGCGCGGGTGAGTTTATGACGGCCACCTTCGGCATCGGCATGCCGGCGCGGGTGGCAAGACGGGAGATCGATCTATGAAGCTCGGGCTCTTCCTCCGCTGTGACCACCTTCGCACCCGACGCCCACATGATCATCCTGTCCGAAGTGAAGTACTGGAAGAGCACAATTCCGCCGACGATTACCGCTATGAAGATGATCGGCACCGAAAGTCCCCAGAGGACCACGGCGAAGATCGCGTAGAGCACTCCCAGCATGAACATGGTGAAGTACATTCGGCTGGTTAGGCCCGGGTCGCGCTTGAAGTTACGCATCCCTAGACTGGTCATCGGTTCCTCCGGGGCTGAGAAGATCACCCGGCCTGGAAGTCTCCAGGCTAACGTGTGTTTCGTGACACGGATTCAGTTGATCTCTCGCGTAATAGAATTCTATCGACAGCACATTGCGGGCACAATCGACTGCTGCTGTGCCACAGGTCCTGCCTGTTCAACAGTCATACGCAGCGCAGCTTCAGGGGGATTGAGACTTTGACCATTGAGGAGACACCGGCGGCTCTCGACGTGCCGGACGATGTCACTCTGCAAGCGGCAGAAGAGCTCGCGATCCGGGCCACGCTCGAAGCCGGTGAGTTCATTTCCGGACGGTTCGGCGGCCCGATGGAGGTTATGCAGAAGGCGGAGCGCGAAGGGGCAGATATCGTCACCGATGTCGATAAGGCGTCGCAAAAACTGATTGTCGAGATGATCGAGCAGCGCTTCCCGGACCACCAGATCCTTGGAGAAGAAGACCCGCCGGAAGAGGAACCGCCAGCGCAGGATTTCGTCTGGGCGATCGACCCGATCGACGGCACCAAGAACTTTGTCAATGGCTCAACCGTTCACGCCGTTTCAGTTGGCTTGCTATACAGGGGAACTCCCGTAACGGGCGCGATCTGGACTCCATGGCCGGGTGAAAGAGGTTTCGCGCAGATATCGGCGCGCTCCGGAAACGGGACGTGGTTGAATGGCGAGAAGATCGCTCTTACCAAGAGCAAGAACGGTGGGGTGCCGCAGGCGGGAAGACTGGCCGCAGTACCGGGCGGTCTGCGCAGCGGGTTCGAGATCAAGAAGCCGCTGCAGGGAAATCTCGGCGAGATTCGCATGACAGGCAGCACCTGCTACGAGTTGATGATGGCTGCGACCGGCTCGATGCAGTACGTCATCAACGGCTACTCAAATGTCTGGGACTATGCGGCGGGGCTGGTCATCGTCAAGGAAGCTGGCGGCATTTCGATGTTGCCGGGTCCGGATGGGTGGAGCGAGATGACCGGTTGGGGAGCGCTCTACGCGAGCGATGTTGAGACAAGCAAGCGGATGCGCTCATGGAAAGGGTCAGTGCTCTCGGCGTCGCCGCAGATAGCCCGTTTCGTGTCTGAGAATCTCGTCGCAAGGCGGCCAGGATTGCTGAAACGAGCATGGCGGTCCGTCGCTGGCAGCTAGAACCCTTTTCGGCCCTTCTCCCGACCACCGGCTGTTGATATAAACTGCGCTCCGTTTCACTCGGGGCCACAGATAGGCCTCAACAACTAGTAACACCGTTTCCGGTGGTGACCGGCCGCCTCCAGATCCACACTCCGCAGACATGACCTCACCATCACATCCCGTACCGAAGCACCGAGCATCACGAAAAGTTCTGACAGTCCAGGGTCCGATCGAATCGGCGATGGTCGGACTTACTCTCACACATGAGCACCTCCTGATCGATTTCACCGCGGTGCTGACCGAGCCTGCCGAAGCGTCACAGCGCCGCATGATGCAGGAGCCCGTGTCTTTGGAGAACCTCTGGTGGGTCAGGCACAACTGGGTCAGCAGCATCGACAACCTGCAGCTGTTCGATGAAAAGACTGCAGTAAAGGAAGCGGCAGATTTCTACTCCGCAGGCGGCTCGACGCTGGTCGACGTGACCAGCGTCGGAATCGGGCGCGACCCGGGTGCGCTGCTGCGCATTTCACGTGCAACCGGACTGAATATCGTGATGGGGTCGGGGTTCTATATCGATAGCACCCACTCGGACTGGCTACGGAAAGCCTCGGTCGATGAGATCGCCCGCAAAATCATCTCTGACATCGACGAGGGTGTTGACGGTACAGGAATCCGCGCCGGGATCATCGGCGAGATCGGCTGTTCATGGCCTTGGACGGACAGCGAGCGCAAAGTGCTGGAGGCGGCGGTGTCGGCGCAGCGCGAGACAGGCGCTCCCCTGCTGATTCACCCGGGGCGGGACGAGAAAGCACCACTTGAGTTGCTGAGCGCGGTCGATGGCTGGGGCGGCGATCTGCGCAGGACTGTGCTCGGGCATGTTGAGAGGACCATTTACGACCGCGGAGTGCTGAACGAGGTGGCAGCGACCGGGGCATATCTCAACTACGACCTGTTCGGCCACGATGAGTCGTACTACCCTCTCGCGCCAGACACATACATGCCGGCAGACCACGACCGGATCGAGCAGATCGAACACCTGATCGGCGATGGGCGGAGCAGCCAGGTGCTGCTTGCACATGACGTCTGCTCCAAGCACCGACTGAAGAAATATGGCGGCCACGGCTACGACCACATCCCGGCGCGAGTTGTGCCGAGGATGCGGGCTCGCGGGATGCATGAAGAGGATGTGCGGATGGTGCTCGTGGACAACCCGACACGTATGTTGACCTTTAACTAAGCTCTTGCGATGAGGCGTTGTTCGCCCGTCTACCGGAATCCTCGATACCGATTTCGGCGTAGCGAGATGATGGCGTCGCTTCACGCCGATAGCTCACTGATGGACTCTTCTTGTTGATGCCAACGCAATTCCGTACAACGCGCTCAATCTATGCCGCCCTGCTAGCCATCCCGCTGTTGGCTGTTGTTGCCTGTGGCGGCTCATCTGATGACGGAAACTCCGGAGCGCTCGCGACAGCCGCTCGCAGCGCAGATGAGACACTGTCCGTTTTGCTGATGGCACGCGATGTAGAGGTTGGTGAAGCAAGGTTGCCCGTTGTGGTTCTGCGTTCGGATGAAGACCGAACCCGCTTGAATGACCGACTCGCTGACCTCGCCTTCGCCTACCGGCATACGGAGGACGATGAGTTCTCTTCTTTGCCAAACATGGTTTGGCGGCCCTGGCCGGTACGCGGCGGAGCCTACACAGGTGTTCCCGATTTCGACAGACCCGGTGTGTGGGAGGTGCAAGTAACACTCACCGAAGGTAGCCAGCAAAGAGTGGGCAGCACATTCATCCAGGTGGAACAGGAATCGTCTGCACCCGGCGTCGGAGATAAAGCACCCATCACGGTCACGAAAACCGCCACGACCGTCGACGAGGTCCACCAGATCTCAAGCGCGTTCAATCCCGATCCCCGCTTTTACGGCATCAGCCTCGATGCAGCCCTCACGAACGGCAAGCCGACCATTGTGCTGTTCTCGACACCGGCGTTCTGCGTCACCCAGACGTGCGGACCTCAGCTTGACACGCTCGCAGGATTGATGGAGCAGCATGGCGACCGCATCGACTTCATCCACGTCGAGATATTCGACAACATCCGCGAGATGCTCGACACAGGCGACAGTTCGATCGGTGAAGTTGCACAGCCAGTCGAAGACTGGGACCTGATCACCGAGCCCTGGACCTTCTTCATCGACGCGAACGGCGTGATCAGCTCTCGGTTCGAGCAGTTCACCACACTCGATGAGCTCACAGAGGCGGCGGACCGGCTACTGACCGCCGGGTAACGACGAACGATTTTCGCCGCGTCCTGCACCATTCCTTAACGATTGTTGACAGAGGGACAGAGTAGACTGGCGCCACTCTAGTAACAGGGGACGAAAACGCATGGAAGCGCTACTGCGCGCCGACAAGCTGACCAAGCACTACGGACCTGTGGTGGCGCTCGAATCGGCTCAGTTCGAGGTGATTGAAGGCGTCACGGGGCTGCTTGGATCGAACGGCGCGGGTAAAAGCACAGCGATCAAGCTTTTCCTAGGGCTGATCACTCCAACATCCGGCTCGATGCAGGTGTTGGGGGTGGAGAGCTCCGAAAACCTCGAAGTCCGCACCCGGCTCGGATACATGCCTGAGCACGACTGTCTGCCGGGCAACGTGACCGCGGCCGAGTTCCTGACTCACATGGCGCAGGTCAGTGGCCTGCCGCCTTCCCAGGCTCGTTCGAGAGCCGCCGACACTCTTCGCCACGTCGGACTGTTCGAAGAACGCTACCGGCCGATTGGCGGCTACTCGACAGGAATGAAGCAGCGGGTGAAGCTCGCACAGGCGCTTGTTCACGACCCCGCGCTGATCTTGCTGGATGAGCCGACGGCAGGTCTTGACCCGGGCGGCCGTGAAGAGATGCTGGACCTCGTCCGCAAGACACACTCCGATTTCGGCATCAGCCTCATGCTCTCGTCCCACCTGATGGGCGACGTCGAACGCACCTGTGACCGCATCGTCGTCCTCGAGGACGGCCGTGTCGTCCAGGAAGGTGATGTCACCGGATTTACCGAGGAGCAGGAGACGATATTCGTTGAGGTTGAGGAGCGGCGTACGGAACTGCTGGAGGTGCTCAACAGGCTCGGAGTCCAGGCCTCCGAAGAGGATGGAGCGGTGATTATCCCGGAGGCGAATCCGGATACGTATGAGCTGATCTCGAAGGCGCTGGTAGAAGCAGGCGCGCCATTGCGTCGGCTCGGACCAAGGAGACATGCTCTGTCAGAGATCTGGGACGATGCGAGCACGCAGCCTGGCCCGGTTGGTGCAGCGGGTGGTGGCGGGCAGGCATGACATCGGTTCCTGAAGCACGGACAGCCGGTTCTACCGGCGAACGCGAAGGGCGTATATTCGATCTCGGATACCGTCGGTATGACGGGCCGCGAGAGGGCCGTAACAGGGCCCGTCTTGCTGTCTACATAGACGGCATCCGAGTCGCACTGGGCCTGGGGCGAGGCGGGCGAGCCAAGATCCTTCCCTGGCTGTTTGTCGCAGTGGCGATTGCGATTGGCTTGATTTTTGCTCTCATTGCCGGGGCCGTAGACCGGGTCGCAGGGGCGGGTACAGCCGAAGCGGCTGACCTGCCGAGTCATGCCGACTATTACACCGGGGCCGGGATTCTGCTTTTCCTATTTGCAGCTGTAGTCGGCCCAGAGTTGTTATGCCCTGACCGTCACAACGGGGTAATCAACCTCTATCTAGTGCGGCCTATTACGTCCATCGACTATGTCGTGGCGCGGTTCCTGGCGTTCTTAACGATCATGCTCGTGGTGGCGTGGCTCCCTCAGATCGTGCTGCTCGCCGGACTCGCATTCGGTGCGCCTCAGCCGGGCGACTACCTTGTGGATAACTGGACTGACATTCCGAAATTCCTGGGTGCGGGAGCTGCGCTCGCTACCTATACGACGAGCGTGGGGCTTGCAGTTGCGGCGTTCACCACTCGTCGCGGCTACGCGTCCGTCGGCCTCGTCGGGCTCTTCATCATTTCCCAGTTCGCAGCCGCCATTCTCAGCGAAAGCATCACCGGCACCGCTGGCGAGTGGTTGGCGCTGATCAGCCTCTCGGACATCCCGATGCACATCAATGAACTGATCTTCCAGACGGACGACAGCCTTGGCGGTGGCGAAGCCGCTCGCGGGCTGCCTACGGGTGTCCGCATCGGAGCCTACTTTGCATTCACGATCGCGCCGATCGCGGTCCTGCTGAACCGCTATCGGAGGCTGTCGGTATGACTACTTCAACCGAGCCTGCCACTCAAGCTACAGCGATCCGACGGGAACCGGTCATCAAGGTTGATGGCGTCTCGCGCTGGTTCGGAAATGTCGTCTCTGTAAGCGATGTGTCGTTCGAGGTGTACCCGGGGATCACGGGGCTGCTCGGACCGAATGGAGCCGGAAAAACGACCCTGCTGCGAATGATCACCGGGCTTGCCGCGCCTTCTGAGGGCACAGTCCTGACGTTCGGAGAACCGGTACGGGACAACCCGGAACTCTACCGGCGCATCGGGGTGATGTCGGAGCACGAAGCCGTCTACAACTTCCTGACCGGCCGGGAGTTCGTCGAGTTCGCCGCCAAGATGCGCGGCGTGCCGGACGTGACGCGCGCGGCCGCCGACGCCATCGAGAATGTAGGTCTCAGCTTTGCGGCTGACCGCAAGATGACCGGTTATTCGCGTGGCATGAAGCAGAGGATGAGGCTCGCGGCGACGATCGTTCACGATCCGGAGTTGCTGATACTGGACGAGCCGCTCAACGGAGCCGACCCCCGCCAGCGCGTTCACTTCCAGAACCTCCTGAGGAGCATGGCAGACCGCGGACGCACCATCTTCGTCTCATCACACATCTTGGAAGAGGTCGAAGCGCTCGCAGAACGAGTGCTACTGATTGTCAACGGCAAACTTGCGGCATCGGGCGACTACAGGTCGATACGGGCGGCGCTGAACGAACGGCCATATCACGTGAGGATCGTCTGCAGCGACGCCCGCACCCTCGCTGCAGGGCTTGTGAAGCTGGATGAGGTGGACGCGGTGAATATCGATCCGGACGGAGCACTGATCGCGCAGAGCCGGAACGTGCTTGCACTTCAGATGGCTCTGCCGCGACTTTCTCTGGAGTCCAACGTGCGGTTACTCAGGGTCGAGCCATTGGACGATTCGCTTGAGAGCGTATTCAGCTACCTGGTGGGACAGTAGCAATGAACCCTCTCTACATAGTGTCGCTCAGGCAACTCACAGGCCGCCCTCGTCTGATCATCATCGGTCTGCTGGCGCTCGTGCCCATCCTGGTCGGCGTCGCAGTGAGTTTTGGAGACGGACAGGACGCTAACGATCTCGACGAGACGCTGATCGCTCTGCTTTTCGGTGCTGCCGTATTGCCGATCATCGCATTGACGGTCTCAACCGCTGCTCTCGGGACCGACCTTGAAGACCGGACACTTAGCAACCTCACGCTGACTCCCACTCCAAGGTGGGGCATCATCCTTCCCAAACTTGCGGCCGCTGTGACGGTAGCCGCGCCACCAATCCTGGTCAGTGCGATCGTGAGCATTTCACTTGCCTACGAGGGCGATTCGCAGGTGATTGCGAGCGTTGTAGTCGGGATGGTGCTGGCGATCTTGGCTTACTCGGCAGTTTTCCTCTGGCTGGGCCTCACTACAGGCAGGGCCCTCGGTTACGGGTTGATGTACATCTTCCTGTGGGAGTTCCTGTTCACGGGGTTCGTGTCAGGAGTGCGGTTCCTGAGTATCCGGGCCTACATGATCGGCGTGATCCGTGGTGTCGATGACAACCGGTTCGTCGACGACGCGAACCAGGTGATCAGCATGCCCGTCTCGATCACCGTGCTGCTTGCTCTGATAGTGATCTTTACGTTCCTCGCCGTCCGGCGTCTTCGCAGCATGGACGTGCCCTGATCGCAGCTACCCCTCGGCACGTTCAAACTCAGTTGAGATCATGAGCATCTCTACTGTGGATGCTACCTATCTGTCACTGTTGTGTGCCCAGTACATTCAACGTGATCGAGGTGCACACTTCCAAATTGGGGGAGCGAATGACCGGTACCGCATTGTTCTTCAGGCGGCCGGCATACGTGTAGAGAGGGCTTAAATCATGGCCGACAACCAGACAGCAATTACCGAACGCCAGCTCGTTGTGTTCGATCTCAACGAAGAGGCTTACGGAGTGGATATTGGCGCGGTGCGGGAGATCATCCGAATGCAGGAGATCACCCGGGTGCCTCGTGCCCCACAGTTCATCGAAGGTGTTATCAACCTGCGTGGCAAAGTGATCCCTGTTGTGGACCTTCGCACCAGGTTCTCGATGCCTGCCGGTGAGAGGACCGATGAGCATCGCATCGTGGTGGTGGACGTCGTCGGTCAGGACATTGGGATGGTTGTGGACGCAGTGACCGAGGTCAGCCGGGTTTCCGAGGCATCCATCGAGCCTCCGTCAACCGTGATCACTACTGACGACTCGGACTACCTGACAGGGATAGTCAAAACCGACGAGAAACTGATCATCCTTCTCGATATCGCAAAGGTGATCTCTGCAGATGAGGCGGGACGGGTTGCAGAGCTGACAGAGACGGTCGAAGCCGCTGCATAGCGGCCAGGGCTGCAAGATCTGCAGATAAGAACAGGGCCGGGCAGATGATCTGCCCGGCCCTGTCGCTCTTGGTCCGTTCTCGTCTTTACCAGGCCGGTTTGCCTGAGCTCCAGCCCCAGTTGTCAGGCGGCCAGATGTTCCGGCCTACCCGCCGTCCGGTGCTTGCGTCCCGTCGAGGCACGTCGTACCAGTCCTTTACGGTCGCCTGCCATTTCTTAATGTGCGGCGTCTCCTTGTGGTAGTCGAACGCATCGGGATTGACATAGACCTCGTACAGGTAGAGCTCTGCCGGGTCGTTGATGTTCTGGTAGACATCGAACCTGAGACATCCCGGCTCTTCGTGCGTTGAGCCGATTCCGTCCAGGGCGACCGCTTCAATGAAACGGTTCACATGCTCCTGCTGAACGTACTGCGGCGCCGATATGACGTGCAGGGAGCTGTTCGAGAAGTAGGCGTCACCAACTGCGCCCTCGGCTCGCATTGAGTCCCACTGGGCGTCACCGCGCGGGTAGACCGGCCGGCAGAATGAAACCTCTACCTCACCGTCGAACATGTCTTTAACTGCAGCGTCCCACTCCTTGAAGTGCGGGTAAGTCTTGTGGGCCTCGAAAGCGGCCTCGTCGTTGTAGACCTCCGTGAATCCGAACAGCGTCGGGTCGTCCGCGTCCTGGATGATGTCGAACCTTCTGCAGCCGGGCTCGTTTCTGACAGAGCCTTCAGCATCACCGATCGATGCCTGGATGAAGTCGTCGATGCGGTCTTCTTTCACCTTGATGCGCACCATCAGGATGTACATTAGCTATCTCCATTGGCGGACCACCCCGTCCGCCCGGATATGAGTGAATATCGGCAAGTGCCGGCGGGCGGCAGTATACAGGCACTCCGATTCGCCACGCGCTAAGGACAGTGTTGGCGACGTGAGTACCTCGACAGGAGAGACGATCTGCAGCCGAAGCGACGATCACAACGAGATGCCGGCGGGCTGACACTTGAAGCAATGGCGACGGTCGACTCGATCCAGATCGAGCGAATTCGATCTCATATCGAGAGGTTAGCCAGCGCGCCTCGGAACTCAGCTACAGACTCTGCTTCTCACGCTGAGGCAGCTGACTTCGTGGCCAATGAGCTGGAAGCTGCAGGCTGCATTGTGCGGCGGCATGAGTTCGCTGTGCCTTCTGAACTTGTGCCGAGGCCGGGAATCAACGTGATCGGGACGCTTGAGGCCTCAAACGCGGGTGATCGACCCGCCGGAACCGGGCAGGCGATACTCGTTGGCGCTCACTACGACACAGTCCCTGGCTCTCCGGGCGCAGATGACAACGCCAGTGGCGTCGCTGTGATGCTGGAGTGCGCGAGGGTCCTGGCAAAGATCGAGCGCAGGCAAAAGTTGATCTTGGCCGCGTTCGATGCGGAGGAAAAACAGCCCGAAGTCGGACTTCACGGATCAACCGCATTCGTTGGGCAGCTCGTCTCACCGGGTGAACTCGGCCCGATCTCCGCCGCGTACATCCTGGAGATGGTCGGTTTTTCAGCACCAAAAGGCGGACAGAAGGTGCCTACCGCGCTTCAACTGGTGTTCCCGAGAGCGTTCGACACCCTTGCGAACTCGTACTTCAGCGGCGATTCCGTGGTCGCAGTATCGAACCGGAGTAGCCGGGCAGTTTCGAGAAGCCTCGAACAGGCGTCGCAGGCTGTGAGTGGTGGTGTGCCGATATTGCCGATCGAGGTGCCTCGCTGGATGCCGATCCCGCACAACCTCAAGAGATCAGACCATGCGCCATTCTGGGATGCCGGGATTCCAGCGGTGATGATCGGCGACACTGCAAACTTCAGGAATCCGCACTACCACAAAGCCTCGGACACACCTGAAACGCTCGATTACGAGTTCGTCGACAGTGTAGCCAGGACTGCGATCGGCGCAGTTGCACATGCGGTCACGGTGACCGCCCCGGCTCCAAAGTCTCGTGTGAAACTTCGTTAGGCCGCTTCTTCTGGCTTGGAGATGCCTGGCCGCTGCTCTGGCGATGCGTCGTTGTACCCGTCGGAATCGGGCATGTCGTCGCCAACGCCGGCTACGTCTTGCTCGTCTCCAGGCTGCGAGATCCTGCGACCGAAGCCATCGTCTCCGCCGGGGCCACCAAGCGACTCCGGCAGGTACTGACGGTAGCGAGGATAGAAGTAGCCGGCTGCGAACAGGAGAAGACCGGCGATGGCCCACGGAATCGCCGACATGGCAAGGCTCGATATCCACGCGCTGCCGACTCTCTCCGCCATGTTCTGGAACTCGCCGCCGTACACCAGTTCGGAAAGTGCCGGGAAGTCGGCTCGTGTTTGAGCGCTAAGGGCGTCTTCAGGAACATCGAAGCTTCTGAGCGAAGAGGTTGATGCCCAGCCTACCTGTATCGAAGCAAAGAACAGGATCGCCACTATCGCGACAGGAGCCCCGGCCCACTTCGCCCGTCCTGCCCAGCCTCGACCGCCGATCAACGAGACCAGCACGATCAGCAGGATTGCCGGGAGGAAGATGATCCATCGGAACGTCCAGCCGAGGCTGATGTAGTCGCGGATCTCATTGAACCGGGTCAACTGAGCTGAGTCCATCCGGTCAGTGATCTCCGTCTCGTCGAACACAAATCCCGCACGGACGATGTCGAGCATCTCTTGGGCGTCGGCAGCCGACTGTGGATCGCCTTCCGTGGCCAGCTGGTTGATGATGTCTTCTTCGGTGAAGCCGACTCCGTTGATCACCTGGTCTCTCAGCGTATCGAGGGTGTCGAGTGAGTCAGATCCGAGCTGGGCACGGAGATCGGTGTCGGAGTAGGTGATCTGGTCAGGAACATTGGTCAGCACGACGCTGCTGATCTGGCTCGAGATGATCGGCCGCATGGCGTTTACGATTTCTGTCGAGTTGTCCGGGAGACAGGTCGGGAACAGACCGGCCAGCGCACTGCTGAGAGCATCGGCGGCCTCGAACTGGTTCCGACACGTCGGCGTCACGGCCAACTGCTCGTCCAGCTTGCGAATCGCCAGGTCGTCCAACTGGGTCGCCGCGTCGGCTTTGCGCTGTTCGAGCTCGAGCGTGTACTGGAGGTTGTTCGTCGCTCCAACAAGCCATGCAACGACCGCGTCGATGATTCCGTCACCCTGCGCCCTTACCCATTCAGCCGGGGCAACGATCTCCACGGCTTCCTGGATATCGGCCTCTGTGATCTCGATGCCGAATGCGATAACGGTGCTGTCAGCCGCTGCAGAGGCGACGAGTGGGTCGACGACCTGCTCGAACACGAGCCTGACAAGCGTGTCTTCGTCGTTCAGCTTGTCCTTCAGGATCTGGCCCGCGACAGGCACCCTGTCCTTGAAGTTGATCGATACGTTCAGTTCATCTTCTGTTCCGGCGAAGTACGGAGCGGTTTGATCGACAACGGAGAAGATCTGGGTCTCGATCCAGTCAGGAGGCAAGATACGCCTTGCAGCGTCTTCGGCTTCGTCAGGAGTCAGGCTGATCCCGAGCGCTTCGTCGGTGATCGAGTCGCTGAGGTCTCGCACGGTCGGGACGAGAATCTCTGTCACAACCAACTCGCCGAGACCGATACGGGCAGATGCGACTCGCACAGCTTCCGGCACGGAATCGATCCGCTCTGATGTTTCGAGATCGACGGCGAAACTGTCGCTGCGGCCCGATGCGTACGGAATGACGCCGTTCAGAGTCTCTTCGACCTTTTGTTCGACATACTCTCGCGGCAGAACGGTTTCGATGAACGCTTTTAGCGCTGTCCGTGCCTGCGCCGGGTCTTCAAACGACAGAACCTTCTCGCCGTCGAGGCCAGTCTGGACAGTAACGCCTCGGGCTGTAACGTCGGCGAGTGCTGATTCGAGTACTCGATCGTAGGCAAAATCGTAGAGATCGGCGTCATTGATAACTCCGGCGATCTCAGATGGATCTCCCGCTGTGTTCACAACGCGACTGATCAGCAACGCGACTACGAATAGCACAGCGAAGACGAGGGCGATCAGTACGGCAAATGCTGGGCGCAACAGTATGCTCCGACAGCGGACTTTCCTACACGTTCTTCAGAGTGTGCAGGAGTGACGGTACTGAAGCGTTACGGTAATGCTCAACCAAATACGGTGTGATCGACAGTTCCGTCAGTTAGCTGCTGCGAACCGCCGATTAGCCTCTTCCGAGGTAGGTCTGGGCGACCGGCAGCACGATGGCTTCCAGCATGTTCGCATCTGGAGGCAGCGTGGCCATCAAAAGGGCCGTCCGACCCATGTCGGCAGGTGTGATCAACGGCTCCGGCCCCATGTCGCGGCCCGTTGACGAACGGCCATCAGACCGGCGCTCAACCGCAACGTTTCCGGGATGCAGACAACTGACCGCAATTCCATAGGGCCGGCCCTCGAGTGCGGTGGCTGTCGTGAGGCCCCAGACCGCGTTCTTGCTGGTGCTATAGGGGGTGGACTGCTCCCGGGGCCGCTGGGCCGCAATTGAGCCGATGTTGATGATCCTGCCGCCTCCGGCCGGTTTCATGATCTTGAACGCCTCACGAGAGCAGAGGAACGGGCCGGTCACGTTGACGCCCATCACTCGTTCCCACTGCTCCATCGTCAGGTCTTCGAGCGGACCACCGTCAAATGCACCGGAGTTGTTGACCAGGATGTCGAGCCGGTCGAACTCGCGCATAGTCAGCGCAAACAGGTCAATCACATCCTGCTCGACGGTCACATCGACGGCGCTCACAATCACCTTCCCGGTACCGGCCTGCCGCAGCTCCTCCGCGGCTGACTCAAGCCGTTCGAGGTTCCTGGCGGCGATGACAAGGTTGCAGCCCTCTTCTGCGAAGGCCTTCGCAATCCCTTTGCCGATTCCGGTTCCACCACCGGTGACTATCGCTACTTTGCCGTCGAGGCTTCCCATCTTTAAGTCTCCAGTCGTTCCGATTTTCTCTAGGGGGTTCAGGTTGGTTCGGTGTTCACACGTTGCACGTCAACGAACCGGATTCGGCGAAAACAGTAACACGCTGAAAGGCGCTAGCGCCTAATCTGCGCCAGCCGGAGCTGCCGCTTTGTCGCGGGGTCCAGTGGGTTTTGACGGCACAACGGGCTCTGCTGCGGGGCGAGTCACGATGGCCGCGACGAACGCCGCAACCACGAATCCAACGAGCACGAAGAAGGCTATTCGCCAACCGTCGATGAAGGCTTCACCCGCGGGTCCGTCTGCGCTGTCGGCAAGCTTGCTGAGTTCAACCTCGACGCCGCGAGCCGCCATCACCCCGGCGATGATCGCTGTCGTAATCGCTTGACCGATCACACTGCCCACGTTCCTGACAAGGTTCAGGAAGGCGCTTACCGAGCCGTAGTCTTTGCGGTCGATGACACTGAGGGTTGCGTTCATATTGGGCGCCATCCACGCACCCATTCCAAGCCCGTTGATGAAGAGCAGGGGCATGATGACCCAGATCGGGGTGTCGATGGTGAAGAAAGCAAGGCCGATGCCTGTCACGAACAGAGTTCCGATACCGATGAAGGTGAATATCCGGAAGCCGTAGCGGTCCGAGAGTCTGCCGCTCATGAACCCGGCGATGCCCATGCCGAGGGCGCCGACGAACATGATCAAGCCCGCGCTCAACTGGCTGAGGCCGAGGAAGCTCTGAACGAAGATCGGCATCAGGAAGAATGTGGCGGATGATCCGATGAAGCCCAGGAGCCTTGTCAGCGTCGAGAACGCGAACGTGGCGTTCTTGAAGAAGCGCAGGTTCATGATCGGACTTGAGAATCGCAACTCCCACCAGATGAGCGCAGCGAACAAGACGACGGTCAGTACCGCGCCTCCCACGATCTGCCAAGAACCCCAATCGAAGCCGAACGGATTACTGATAGTGACGATTAGCAGCGCCAACGCACCGGCTGAGAGGAACGCGCCGGGCCAGTCGTAGCGAGTTCCCGCAACCCGCTTCGTAGACCCGATTCTTTCGTCGTCGAGGACTCGGATTGCGAAGAAGATGGCGAGTGTCGTTGGGACAGCCAGGAAGATGAAGAGCGACCGCCAGCCGAAGAACTCGAGCATCGGCCCGGCGACGATCGGGCCTGCCGTTGCGCCGATTGCAACGGCGGTGGTGAGCATCCCGAGACCTTTGCCGCGCTCATTTGTAGGGAAGACAGTCGTGATGATCGCCATCACGACCGCCTGTCCCATGGCGCCACCGATCGCCATGAGCACCCGTGCACCGATCAGAACGCCGAGCGAAGGCGCGGCGGCGGCAAGAAGAGAACCGACCACGAAGAGCACCATGCCGGTGATGTGGAACTTCTTCCGGCCCGTCATGTCTGCGACGCGACCCAATGGCAGCATCACGGCGCTGACGGTCAGCGAGCTGACAATGGCCACCCACGTGACGGAGCGCAGAGTGACGTTGAACTCGTCGGCAATCGTCGAAAGGGCGAGGAAGGTGATGGAGAAGTCCATCACCATCACGAACAGTGCCAGGGCAACCGTCCAGAACGCCTTCCACTTGTAGTTGTCCTGCGTCGTTCCGGATGGCGTGGTGGCGATGCTTGCCAAGAAAAGCCTTTCGCTGGCTTCGTAGCGGGGTGAAATTGGCTCGTTAGATGACGGAGTGGCGATTATAGTTGCGATTCTGCGCGCAGGCGGCTATCTGAAGATCAGCAGACGACGGACTGTCTGATCAGTTTTCGCCATCCAACTACAGCCCCGAACACAGGAGAAGCTCCTTGGCACTGAGAGTCCTGATCCACACACCAGCAGCGGGCAACACGCCCGATGAGTGGTTCCCGGTCACGACCGATATCGACTGGGTTGTTGAGACCTACCGGGACAACAAGCCTTCTATCGAGGCTGTGGCCGGAGCCGATGTGCTCGTCGGGACGGATTTCACCGCTGAGATGGGGAAGGCTGCCACATCTCTCAGGGCGATCCTGGTGCCTGCAGCAGGGGTTGATCGGATTGAGCCTGATGCGGTGCCGCAGGGCTGCACTGTGACCAATGCTTATGCACACGAGGCACCTATTGCCGAGTGGGTCATGGCCTGCGCCGTTGCGCTGGACCACGAGCTGTTCAAGTCTGAGCGGACCTTTCGGTCCGGCTCGTGGGAGATGTGGCCGGGACGCCATGGCTCGTACCGAGAGTTGATGGGCAGGACATTCGGAGTGGTGGGACTTGGAGCGATTGGCGAACGGGTGGCTAAACTGGCGTTAGCTTATGAGATGAACGTGTTGGCCGCCGGTCGCAGAGAAGAGCAGAGAGCCGAGGCGGAAGCTGCTGGAATCAGCTTCGAGGCGGGACGTGCCGGGTTGGAAAAAGTGATGTCTGAGTCCGATTTCGTGCTGGTCTCCACCCCGCTGAACTCGGCGACAACCGGGCTGATCGGAGCGGACGAGCTGGCACTGATGAAACCGACCTCTTACATCATCAACCCAGCGAGAGGCCACATCATCGTCGAGTCGGCGCTCTTCTCGGCACTGAAAGACAACCGGATCGCCGGTGCAGCTATCGACACCTGGTATGAGTATCCGGTCTCGACCGACGACGCACCACGCCCGGCCGGCCATCCGTTCTGGGAGCTAGACAACGTGATCATGACGCCGCACCACTCGGGAGCAACTGAAGGCACGCGGACCAGACGGGCGAAGGTTGTCGCAGAGAACATCGACCGTCTGAACAGGGGTGAGCCGCTGATCAACGTAGTGCAGGAGCTTTCTCGGACTTAACTGGCGGTCTGCTTAGAAGAGCGTTGGCGCACGGCTTCGTAGAGCACGATACCCGCGCTAACTGAGGCGTTTAGCGAGGCGATCTCACCGAACATAGGGATCGAGATGAGCGAGTCACATTCGCTCCTGACCCTGGGCGAGAGCCCTTCACCCTCCGACCCGACGACGATCGCGGTCGGTACGGTGAGATCGGTCGAGGTGTGATCGGCAGATCCTTCCGCATCCAGCCCGACCAGTGTCATCCCGAGCTGCTTCAGGTACCGGGCGGTCCTTCCGAGGTTAGGCTCCCGCGCAACCAGGACATGCTCCAGCGCGCCGGCTGAAGCCCGAATCGCGCCGGGAGACACGCTCGCAGATCGTCGCTCAGGGATGATCACGCCGTGGGCGCCCGCCGCGTTCGCCGTTCTAGCGATAGCGCCGAAGTTGTGCGGGTCCTGGATCCCATCCAGCAGAACGATCAACGGCGGCTCGCCTCGCTGATCTGCCAGGTGGACCATGTCCTCGACATCTGCGTAGCGAGGGTCGGCTACAACAGCGATGACGCCCTGGTGTTTGCCAGTATGTGAGACGCGGTCGAGCTCTTTTCTCGGCACCGCATCAACGGCGATCTCCTGCTGGTCTGCCAGTAAGACCACTTCGCGCAGGTGAGGGCCGAGCTCTATACCGTCAGCCATCATGACCCGGTCGATATCGCGACCGGCCCGTAGCGCTTCAAGGACTGCCCTGCGCCCTTCAACGGTCTGGGCGTGAATCTTCCTTGCCCGAGTCCTAGACACCTGGTGATAACCCGGCGATCTGCTCTTCGATCTCAGCCACTTCGTTCTCTGTCAGCTGCCACTGCCCTGCCTTAGCGTTTTCGACCGCCTGTTCTGGCGTCTTGGCGCCACAGATAGCCGAGGTCACGGCCGGGTTCGCAAGTGTCCAGGCGATAGCGAGTTGCGCCATCGTGTAGCCGCTGTCTTTCGCAAACGGCGTCAACCTGCGGCAGATCTCATCGGCGGCATTTCTCACATCGGCGGTGAGCGACGGATGGCTTGAGCGAGTGTCGTCCGAACTGAACCTGTGTGAGGAGCTGTACTTGCCTGTCAGAAGGCCGCGGCCTATTGGCGAGTAGACCATGACGCCAATCCCGTTGTCCTGACAAAACGGCAGTGGATCGGTCTCGGCAGATCTGAATAGCATCGAGTAGTGCGGCTGCGATGACTGGATTCTGCCGTGCTTCATCGCCTCTGCGGTGTCAGTCGCGTTGAAGTTCGAGACCCCGAGGTGCACGACTTTGCCCTCATCCTGCAGCTTCACCAGCTCGGCCATCGTCTCCTCGATAGCCCATTGCGGTTTAGGGCTATGAATCTGGTACAGGTCCAGGTGGTCTGTGCCGAGTTGAGTCAGGCTGTTCTCTATCGCTTCCCTGATGTGCTCCTTCGAGTGGTCTCCGGAGAGCTTCGACGCAAGAAAGATGCTGCCGCGCTTACCGGCCAGCGCCTTGCCGAGGGTCGACTCGCTAGAGCGATACATCTCGGCCGTATCGATGAACATGAGACCGGCGTCAAGCGCAGCGTGGACGGTCTTGACGGCGATCTGCTCCTCGATCGGCCCCATGCCGCCGCCCAGGGGCCACGCTCCAAAGCAGATGACCGGAACTTCAGGGCCATCCTTTCCTAGGGTTCGTGTTGGGAGTGAATTGCTCATGCAGGGCCGCCAGTCGGACAGATTCGTGACATTCAGAATGGAGCCCAAGTTTACTTGTTGAGTGGTCACTAGAGGGTCGAACAGGACGAGGTGATCGAGTCAATTGAACTGAACACCGGGTTGCGAACTGCCGATATCGCCTATCGGTATATGGGTTGCTGACAGTTATTCATCGAGGTCAGCGCTCGATACTGAACTGAGCGCTAAGTCCAGTAGAGGCCTCCTTCACGGAGAACCAGAGAACCAATCTTGAGTTCACGCAGGGCGAATCACAACGGCAACGCAGGCTCTGAGCCCGATTCCGCGGGAGAAGTGCCCTCAGCTCGAGACTTCTTGGCCACGATGCCTGAGAAGTTGGACCGAATTGGTGTATGGCTCCGCAGGTCTTCGAGAGATCGAAGATACGCCCTCCCATTCATTCCGGGTCTTGCTGTGTTGCTGTTTACAGCCCTGACCGATGTTCCGGCTCTCAATCCCGGCACAGTGAAGATCCTGTTCTGGTCCCCGTTTGAAATCGTTCTGTGGTTCGCGGTACTGCTGGCCGGTGGCGCGGCAGCCTATGTTCGTGAGAACTGGGTACTGAACACGAAGCTCAGGGAGATAAGCAGGGCCGAAGAGCAACGTCGGGCGATCGCCGCGATCGGAATGGCCGCCAGTTGGGACCTTGATCTGAGCCGACTATACGCGCGAGTCTCTCAGGACCTTCGTTCGCTACTTGAGTTCGACCGCCTCGTGATCACAAGTGCCTTGCCGACCGGGCGGATGCGCATCGAGTTCGTTAGCGGTCCTGACGGCGAGGGCTTCTCGGCTGGCGCGATCCTGCCAGAGGTACCAGACCAACCTGATGGCTTGCACGCCGAATATCGGGACGCCTATCAGTCCCGGCTGACAGTGGCTATTGCCGCCTGCAATGGAACTCTGACTATACGAAGTAAGGTTCTGGGCAAGTACTCTCCGGCAGACCTTGACGTCCTGCGGCAGGCCGTTGCTCAGATATCTCCCGGTATCGCCAATGCCATCCTGTTCCAGTCTTCAGAACAGAGGCTCCGAGAGCGTACCGTCCTGGCTGACATCGGGCTCGCCGTCACATCGACAGCCGACCCATACCGGATCATCGAGGCGGTCAACGCGTCTCTGAAGAAGCTGATTGACTACGATCACCTCGGCGTGATTCTCCTGAGTGACCGCAACGAGTCCAGTGGTAATGGCGAGCTGGTCTACTGGTCGAACTCGGGCCTATCAGGGCTGAATGCGGGTGATGAGATCCCGTTCAGTAGCGACGCTGCTTACCAGGGAGAAGTCATTTCTGCCACTGGTTCTGATTTCTCGCTCGGGTCACCGGCAAATGAGAACGACGGCAGTAGCCCACGCGCCTGGCTCCGCGCACCTCTCTTCGTTCAGGAGAAGCTGATCGGAGTCCTGGTCGTCAGTTCCCTCGTCGATGGTGCTCTTGGGGAAGAGGAAGAGGCACTTCTGCTAAATGTCTCTCTGCAGATCGCTCCGGCGATTCAGAATGCGAAGCTGACGGGGACGCTGAAGCGGCAGGCCGACGAACGGAGGACGATTGCCGCGATAGGCCTTGCTGCAAATAGCGAACTGAACCTCGACGCCATTTACAACGGAGTCGCGGAAGAACTCGCCAAAGTCCTTGATTTCGACCGTCTGGCTATCACGCATAAGGTTCCGGAGACAGGTGAGCACGAGATCGCATATACAGCCGGCATCTCTGCTGAGGGCTACAACGTCGGCGACAGGGTTCGCTTGCAGATGTCAGATGAACCCGTAAAGGCCTCGAAAGGCAGCGAGTTCGCCGGCCCCAGTTCATCTCTGAGGCAACTCGTGAAGCTGAGTGGCCTCAGCAGTCGTGCTTCGGCGCCCCTGGGTACTACTCCAAACGTCCTCGGCACGCTAAGCATAGGCAGTCTCGAAGAGAACAGGTACGACGATACGGACGTTGAGTTGCTAAGGCAGATTGCCATCCAGATCACCCCTGCGATCAAAAACGCCCGCATGATCGCTGCCGAACGGGAACTACGAGAGACCCTGGACCGCCAGAACAAGGAGCTCTACGAAGCGAACAACGCTCGAAAGCAGTTCCTCTCGACAGTCTCACACGAGCTGAAGACACCGCTGACCATCATCTCCGGGTTCATCGATCTCCTTGCGACTCCAGATCAGGTCACTGATGAGGATGAACGTCGCGAGACATTCGAAATCATTCGAAGAAACGCAGACAGCCTTGACGTCCTGATCAACGACATCCTGGACATTTCGAGACTCGACGCTGGCACCTTCAAGCTCGATCCAGCCGCGTTTCCTATGAACGACCTGATCTCCGATCTTGAAGCCAGCTTCCAGTCGCTATTGCGGACAAAGACCCAGACGCTTGCTGTGAATATGGGCAAAGATGAACTGTGGGTAAGAGCGGATAGATCGAGAATTTCACAGGTGATCACGAACCTGCTGAGCAATGCTTCGAAGTATTCGCCGGAGAGTACTGAGATCACTCTCGGATGCCAGATCGACGGAGACCGGCTTCGAGTGTCCGTGGCAGACCAGGGCGTGGGAATGACTGAAGAGGAGCAGAAAGGCCTGTTTACTGCGTTCTTCAGGGCTGACAACGAAACGACACGGACTGTGCCGGGAACCGGCCTGGGCCTGGTGATCGCCAAGTCGATCACCGAACTTCACGGCGGAGAGATCAGGCTCGAAAGCCAGCCAGGTGTCGGCACGACGATCGATATCTGGCTCCCTGAGCTAACGACGGAAGAGGAAGCCGAGGCAGAGACGGCTGAACAGGAAACGATAACGGGCTCCAGGCTATGGCCAGACGGGCCACCTGATGACGTAGCCATCGGAGCGGACTAGTCAGCTTGCCGAAGGGCAAGATGAGGTCTCTGTAATCGAGAGGTCGAAATGACGAAAATCTTGATAGTTGACGACAGCGCCGACATCAGGCTTCTTCTGAGCCGGTCGCTCAAGAGCCTCGGATACGAGGTGTTCCAGGCGACCGACGGCAGCGAAGTGATGGCCGCCGTCCAGTCATATCAGCCCGACCTCGTCCTGCTCGACGTGGCGATGCCCAAGGTGGATGGCTTCACCGCTCTTGGTCAACTGAAGAACGACCCCAGGACGAAGACCGTCCCTGTGATTATGATCACAGCGAAGGGTCACCCCGATGACCTGGATACCGCTCGCAACCTCGGTGCTCTCGACTACATCAACAAGCCCTGGAGCAATGGCGAGGTTGAGTTGCGGGTGCAGTGGGCGATAACCGCTCGGCAGCAGCAACTGGCCGCGCTCGAACGACGCAAGGCAGAAGCGATGAAGTCGAAGGAAGAGCCGGACATCGATGAGCTGGAGCGACTCGCCGCCGAAGAGGAAGACGAAGCCAACGGCCGCAGCTCGTTAGCCAGTTAGCCCGACCGCCCTGCAGATCTATTAGTCTTCTGCTCCCTGTGCAAGCACTCTCCGAGCATTCTGGTTGCCTCTGATCTGTCACAGCGCGCCCTCAGCGACACTCGTTGACACGTACCGCCTCCGGTGCCAGCATTGAGCACCCGAACCCGGCGATCCGCCTCTGGAAGCGTTGAGGCGCCGATTTCGGGCCCGAACTCGATCAAGTAGCGGCGCACCACCAATGCCGCCAATCAGGGAGCGGCTCAATGACAACGACCCAGCAGGCCACCACTTACCAGAACTTCATCAACGGCAACTGGGTGGACGGCCAGACCGGCGAGACATCACCAAGCACCAATCCGGCAGACCTTAACGACGTTGTCGGCCAGTTTCAGAAGTCCACAGCTGACGATGCCAGCGCGGCTATCGCAGCGGCCCACGCGGCAAAGGCGAAGTGGGGCTCAACATCGGGACTCGCACGCGGCCAGTACCTGATGAAAGCCGCCTCCTACCTCGAAGCCAACGCAGAGGAGTTTGCGCAGGCGATCACTCGTGAAGCCGGAAAAGCGATTCTGGAGTCTCGGGGCGAAGTTGGACGGGCGATCGCTCTGCTCCAGTACTACAGCGTTGACGGCTCCAACCCGGTCGGAACCGTCGTGCCGTCAGTCAACCCGAACATCCTGCTCTACACGAACAGGGTTCCACTGGGAGTGGTGAGTCTCATAACGCCGTGGAACTTCCCGCTTGCGATTCCGATCTGGAAGATGGCGCCGGCGCTCGTGTACGGCAACACGATCGTGCTAAAGCCAGCTTCAGCAGCACCTCTTGTGTCGACGCTGATCGCCCGGATGTGGGCCGAAGTCGGGTTGCCAGAGGGTGTGTTCAACCTGGTCACAGGATCGGGCGGCGCCGTTGGGAATGAGCTTGTTTCCAATCAGGCTGTAGATGCTGTTTCCTTCACCGGCTCGACCAAGGTCGGTTACGGCATCGCAGTCGATTCTGCAAAGAACGGCAATCGCTACCAGCTGGAGATGGGTGGCAAGAACCCGGTGATTGTGCTTCCCGATGCCGATCTCGAACAGGCAGCCGAGATAACTGTTGCCGGGGCGATGAAGTACTCAGGACAGAAGTGCACGGCTACTTCTCGTGCCATTGTCGTAGGCGGCGTGATGGAAGACTTCACGAACCTGGTGGTGGACAAGACACGGTCGTTGAAGATAGGACCGGGAGTCGAGGAAGATTCTGTGGTCGTGCCTGTCATCGATGAGGCTTCCAGGTCCAACATCAAGGCGGCAGTTGAGCAGGGTGTGAGCGACGGCGGAAACATCCTCACCGGCGGAGGTGTTCCTTCGGACAACGGCTACGGTGCAGGCACCTTCGTTGAGCCCACTGTCATCACTAAAGTGGCGCCCGATGCCTTCGTGGCCTGCGAAGAGATCTTCGGGCCGGTGCTGTCGATCATCCCGGCGCGCGATTACGAGGAAGCGATCAACATCGCCAACGGAGTCGAGTACGGGCTGAGCGCAGGCGTCTTTACCCGAAACCTGAACTCTGCGATGGACTTTGCCAACCGAATCGAAGCGGGAATCGTGAAGATCAATGGCGAGACAGCCGGTGTAGAGCCGCAGGTGCCGTTCGGCGGCATGAAGTCCTCTTCAACCGGCAACAGGGAGCAGGGCAAGGCGGCGATCGAGTTCTTCACGCAGATGAAGACCATCTACATGGACCGGTCGGCGACGTAGTTTCCACCCAGAACACAGAATAGAGCGTCCTGCGGTTGCAGGGCGCTTTTTCTTTCTCAGGCCGTTACGCCCGCCGGAACCTCGGTACCGACCTCTTCGCCGGTCTCTGTGTGATGTTTCAGCCCTGCCAGCAGGCCGACCATCGTCTTGCGATATATTCGGCGGACCATAACGAGGTCCATCAGCGCGCCCATGGGACCGTACCTGAGCTTGTAGTCGATCAGTAGATCGACCCTGGTGCTGTCTGAACCTTCTTGGCGGGTCTTGAGCGTCAATGCCGCCCGGGAGATCGGCACATTCGAGTTGATGATGCTGATCTCAACCTCTTGCCCATCCTTCCACCCGGTAATGCGCTCTTCAGTCCACTGCCCTTTGCCGAGATCGCATTTACGCTCGGCATTCAGCCCATTCAGTGCATCTGTAGTCGAGTGCGACTCAACCACTGCAGGGTTCCATTTCGAGACGCCTCCGAAGTCACGCAACGTCTCCCACACTCTGTCGTTAGCGGCATGGATCACGGTCGAAAGCGAAATACGGGTCATCTTCAATAGCCTTTCATCGAATGGTTTTCCATCTGACGACGAAAACGCTCATTAGGAATCGACAGGCTAATGGATCAGAAAAGCGCCCGGCTCATCCCGGGCGCTTTTCATTCGCTGAGGACCGAAAGCTGGGTTGGACGTCAGCTCGTTGGCACAGGTGACCTCAGCATGCGTGCCGCTCCCACACCCGTGAGCAGCTCTCGCTGTCTCACGGCGTACGGGTCCTCTCCATATTCGACAGTTGGTGCCACGAACACGCGCCCTGCTACAGTTCGCAGAGGCCGCTCACCAGCAGGCATCTCGACTAGCGCCGCGATGGTGTCTGCGACAACCTGCGGGTCGTCCGCGTCCGGGCCACCGAGCATCTCGCCCATGCCTTCGCCGAACTTCCTCAGGATGTCCAGGCTCGGCGCGTAGCCGGCCATCACATCCGGGTCGCCCGGTTCGGCCATCTTGTTGATGATCGGAGTCGGGAAAGCGCCGGGCTCGACGATCGCCACATCGATGCCCTGGTCTGATAGCTCGAAGCTGTAAGCCTCCGACAGCGCCTCTAGGGCGTGCTTCGACGCGGCGTAGTGGCCAAGGAACGGCATAGAGATCTTGCCGGCTGTCGACGTCACGTTGACGATCAGACCGCTCTTCCGCTTGCGCATGTGCGGCAGCACCGCCCTGCTCACTCGCTGTGGCCCGACGTAGTTCTGGTCGAACTGGTCGATGACCTGCTGGATGGTGAAACTTTCCGCGGGGCCCATCCCGCCACCGCCAGCGTTGTTCACGGCGACGTCGATTCGGCCTGCCTCGGAGATGACCGAGTGCACCGCTGCATCGACCGATGCATCATCGGTCACGTCGAGCTCGACGACATGCAGGTCGAGGTCTTCTCGCTTCGCCAACTCCAGGATTTCGGCTGCAGCACCGCTGTTCTTGCCGTCGACGTTGCGCATCGATGCAAAGACGCAGTATCCGCGACGGGCAAGTGTCTCCGCAGTCAAACGACCAAAGCCCGAGCTTGCGCCTGTGATCAGTGCGACCTGCTTATCTGCTGTTTCAGAGTTACCCATTTTCGATCGGTTCCTTATTCGTTATTGCGGCCGTTTATCGCCGCTTGTACTGAGTCGTCTAAACCGGCCAGCCGGTCTTTTTCAGGTTGCTAATCAGCCACCCCCAGATATGCGCTATGCAGGCATCCTTCCCGGGCCGCAGCGCGTTGCTGCGGCCCGGAATGATCAGTCCGCCTGTACAGGCAGGACCGCAGGAGCTGGCACTCCGGGTTCCGGCAACGAAACGCCACCGGTGTCGGCGTCGGAGCTGAGGTCTTCGACCTCGAACTCTTCCGCCTGCTGCTCCCGGATCTTGTTCGGCAGGACCGCTACCGCGATCACCAGCGCAAGGCCGATAAACGCCGCCGATGCTATGTAGCCGACACTCATCGCATCCACGAAGGAGCGATTGGCGGCGTCAACCACGGTTGCAGCGACGTCTGCGGGCAGGGTCTGCGTCACCGCTCCCACAGCTCCGATGCTGTCTCCGACGACTTCTGCCAGACCTTCTGGCACAACGTCCCGTACGGCATCCGTAACTCTCGAACGGTAGACGCCGGTAACGATGCTGCCGATCACTGCGACACCTAATGCAAAGCCCAATTCACGTGAGGTGTCATTCATCGCAGAACCGACACCCGCGTCGTCGACGGGCACCGAAGCCATGATCGAATCTGTCAGCGCGGTCATGATCATTCCTGCGCCAAGCCCGAAGAGGGCCAGTCCCAGCGCCGGGATGAAGTAACCGCTGTCAACTTCCAGCTGTGTGAACACGCCCATACCGCCCATGATGATCAGCGAGGCGATGACTGAGATCGTCCGCGGGCCGAGCGTCGCCTCGGTCTTGCTGGCGAACCCGGCTCCGATCATCATCGTTCCTGCGACAGGCATGATGGCCAATCCGGCGTAGAGTGCGCTCTCGCCCTGAACCAACTGGAAGTACTGGGTCAGGAAGAAGAAGACACCGATCATCGCCAGCATCAGCAGCATGATCACCAGGAAAGAGCCGGTGAAGTCGCGCCGCTTGAAGTAGTGAAGCGGGAGCATCGGGTGCGAGCTCCGAATCTGCACCACTACGAATGCGACAAGCAGCACACTTCCAACTACGAACGCGGTGATGATCGGCGCGGTCGTCCAACCGTCTTCACCGCCCTGGATGATCCCGTAGACAACTCCAAGCAGGCCGGTCGTGACCAACGCAGCACCCGGCAGGTCCAGCGGCTGATGTCGGCTGTCACGAGACTCTGGCACGAACTGCAGTCCGGCGATCGCGAGGACCACGACAGGCACGTGCAGCCAGAAGACTGCGGACCAGTCGATCTGGTCGACCAGGAACCCGCCTGTGGCCGGTCCCACGACGATTCCGAGCGAACCAACAGCGGTCCACACAGCGATCGCCCTGGCGCGCTCGCCTCTGGGGAACACGTCAGTGATGATCGAGAGCGTTGCAGGCAGCACGAAGGCTGCGCCGACGCCCTGCACTCCTCGCATGATGATTAACGTCTCGGAGTTGGCCGAAAGCGCTCCGCCGACGGCTCCGAGTCCAAAGACCACCATGCCACTGGCGAGCGTCCGTTTCCTGCCGTAGCGGTCACCGATGGTCCCGCCCAGTAGCAGCAGTCCGGCCAGGAGCAGCGAGTAGGAATTGACAACCCACTGCAGGACCGAGTTTGTGGCCTCGAAGTCACGGGCTATCGCCGGGAGAGCGGTGTTCACCACCGTGCCATCGAGAAAGATCATGAATGTCGAGAGCGACATCACCGCTAGAACCAGGTTTTTCCTGATATTCCTGCGGGACTCGCCCGTGTTCTGTGCTTCTAGTGTCGTCGTACTCATTTCGTCGTTCCGCCTGTTTCGACTCCGTCGACCGGAGCCTCCATGCTTATTTCACTATTTAAACCGGCCAGCCGCCCTTTTTAATGAGGAGCGAGATTCACCCAGGTGTTGAAGATCCCTGGATGTGATCCCGTCGCCTCGTTGAAAGAGACCGGCGCAGTTACTTCGCCGTTTCGCCCTTCGTTCCGTCGTCGCCTGTCCAGAACTTGCCCGTGAAAAGCACCTCCGCCACCTTCACCGCCTCATCGATGTCGTGCCTGTCTGGCTCCCACGCGAGTTGTGCGGTTGCGCCGATCATGATCGACGACATGACAAAGATGACGGCTTCCGGATCCAGGTCAGGATTTACGTCCCCGCTCTCCTGGGCCTCGCGGACCAGACTTGGCATCTTTTCCCGCCAAGGCCGGAACAGCTCCTTCTGGCTGTTCAGCACACGCTCGTTGAGCAGCGCCTCGGCCCACAGGAACATCGCAACACGTGTATCGATATTGCCGGGTGTGGCCAGGTTGCGCTTCATACCTTTTTCGAGCGACCTCAGCCACAATGGCAGGTCCGGTCTATTCTCCTTGAGAATTTCGAAGAGCTGTTCATCCTCCTCCCGCGACCGCTCTCTCAGAGCATCGATGATGTCCTCTTTGCTCTTGAAGTAGTGGTAGACAGCTCCTCTCGAGAGGTCGGCCTCAAGGCGAATGTCATCGAGAGAGGTGCCGTGTATGCCGGAGCGCGCAAAGCACTGCACCGCGGCGTCTATGATCTGCTGCCGCCTGGCTTCAAGGTGCTCTTCACTGACCTTTGGCATCACCGAAACTCACTCTCGATTCAATAAAACCGGCTAACCGGCCTTTTTATTTGACAGAGGTATGATGCACCAGATTTCCAGGAGATGCAAGTGCTTGTTTGCCTGGTCTTGGCGCTCATATGAAACGGAATTTGGCACAGCCGATGGCAAAGCCTAAAACACAGTTAGAAATGGTGCGCAGCGGCGGTGTTCGGCCAGTCGTTCCGTCGCTTCCACAGGGGTACAGGCTTCGGCAGTACCGAGAACCAGATCGAGCCTCTTACTGGCGTCTGTTCGCAGAGGTGTTCGCTACTCATAGCAGGCTCGATGATCTTCTTACGGCGAGTCTTCCGGGCGGGTTCCACGTAGTCGAGCATGAAGAGAGTGGCGATGTTGTTGCCTCTGCGGTCGCTGCTGAGTATGGGCGCGAAGGACACCCTGAGCGCGGCAGCCTGCAGTGGGTGATGGCTAACCCACGGCATGCGGGCCGGGGTATCGGACGAATAGCGGTCGCAGCGGCCACCGCGACGCTGGTTGAAGGCGGCTATCAGCGCGTGTACTTGAGCACGGATGACTTTCGACTACCCGCTATCCACGTCTACCTGGAGCTGGGCTGGAAGCCATACCTGTACGCGGATGACATGGAGGCACGCTGGCGGGCGGTGTTCGAGCAGCTCAACCGCACACCCGGGCCGGACGATTTCGTTCCGAGGTCCTAGCCAGTAGCCGCTCTCTTCACCAACGGCACCACATCTCTTGCGACCCGCTCCGCCTCCTCCACGTGCGGATAACCCGACAGGATGAATTCGTCGATTCCCAGGTTCCAGTAGCCGACTAGTTCCTCGGCGATCTGCTCGGGCGTCCCGACGATCGCCGTTCCGCAGTTGACCCGCACGGTCGATATGCCGTTCCAGAGTCGCTCAGTCACCCTGTGTTGGTCTCTCGGCCGTGCCTGAATTGCCGCTCCGACCATTGCCGTGCCGCTGATCTGCGATGACCGCTGTTCTTTCACTTCATCGGCCGCGGCCTCGATGAGGTCGTCGGCAGCCTGCCATGCAGCTTCCTCTGTGTCGCCAACAATCACATGCGTGCGCAGGCCAAACTCCGGCCTTCTGTCGTTCGCCGCGAACGCATCGGACGCACGAGCCATCAGCGCGGCTATGTCGTCCTTCGGCTGTATCCACATCAACAGACAGTCGGCAAGCTTCCCGGCCAGCGCAAGAGCGTTCGGTGATGCACCACCGAGATACCAGCGAGGTCTCGGAGTTGCCGGTCCCGGAGAGACCATCGCGCCGTCCAGCTTTACGACATCACCATCGAACCTCACCGGGTGCCCCGGTGACTCCCAGAGAGCACTGCACGCCTGCATGAACTCTGCGGCAAGTGTGTAGCGTTGATCATGGCTGGAGGTGACGCCAAGCCGTTCGAAGTCACCCTGGATGCCGCCAGGAACGACGTTGATGTCGATGCGGCCTCTACTGATGTTGCTGAGCGCCGCAGCCATCTGTGCGAACAGACCGGGAGATATGAATCCTGGCCTAACAGCGATCAGGAACCGGATCTTCGACGTGACGGCAGCAAGTGCAGTTGCTGTTGTCCACGTCTCCGCGAGCGGCTGGTTCTCATTGAAGAGGCCGTTTGCGAAACGAGTCGGTATCAGCTGCGAGTGGTACCCGGAGCGTTCGGCGGTCTGGACCACCTGCTTCAGGTAGTCGAAGGTCGGTGGCCGCTCGGCCTCAAGCGTGCCGATGCGCTCCCCGTCTCCGTCGATAGGGATGAACCAGTCGAACTTTGGCTCAGGGCGTTCGCCGTTGCTCACGGTCAACTTCCGGGAGGCGGAACGACAACTTCACTGTAGTCGTGACGCTTGGCGACCATATTTGAGTGTGCGAACACGTCGAGAGCGCTCTCGTAGAGCTCCGGTTCGATCGTGATGTCACCGCTCCACGTGCCGAGCCGCTGGTAGTAGCCGACCGCTGCTGCCGTCGCTTCTACGGCGATATCGGGGAAGAAACTCTCCTCGGCCTTTGCGACCTCCATCGGGTCGGCGGTGTTCACCCAGTTTCGAGAAGCACGGTAAGCGTTGGTGAATCGCCTGGCAGTGTCTGTTTCAAGCCAGTCCCATCGGCAGACGAGACTGCTAAATGCGGTTGGACCGACCGCTTCGCCGACTGAGGCGACGATGTGACCTTCACCCAGGTGCTCCAGCTGCTGAGGGAACGCACCCTGTTCGTGGAAGTAGTCTCCCTGCCCGTCTCGCCACTGACCCATCATCTCGTCACCGCCGGGTGAGTCGATGTCGTCGAGGTCGTTCAAATCGACTCCCTGTCGGTGCAATCCGTAGCGAAGCATCGCTTCCGGCTGGCCGCCGTGGACATGCAGGAACTTCTTTCCGCGCAGCTTGGACCATGTGAAATCAGAGTCTGGCTCTCTCGCTGCGATGATGAAGCCGTCATACCGGTTGATCTGGGCGAACTGCGCTACGATCGGCTTCTCACCTTTGTCCAACTGCCCCCAACTTGCGGAGACCGCCGCCTGGCCGACGTCCATCGCACCGGACGCGACTTCGGAGCCGGTCGCCTGCCCTGGCCCTGCGGGCCTATAGGTGCCTTCGAGGCCCTCTTTTTCGAGGAAGCCACCGGCTATGCAGGAGATGAGGGGACTGTAGAACGCCGAGTGGCGTGATGCCATCAGGTTGATCTGTTCCAAAGGTAGGGCTCCGTGTCGTTAGCGCTGCGGTTTGGCGATACAGGGCCGGATTGTACCGCGACATACCGGGGTGATTTGGTTCTGTCGTGTTGAGCGCGTGAGTTGCAGTTTCTCGCTTGCCGGCCGGTGACGAGTGTAGCCAATGATGTCACGAGCACGAGACGATTCAGCTAGGGGGCGGCATCGTTACTGCTGCTATTCTCGGTAGACGTACCGAACTACTCTTTTCGAAGGCCCTGGTCTAAGCACACATGAAATCTATCGTCACCGGCGGCGCCGGCTTCATCGGCTCGCACCTCGCAGACAGACTGGTCGACGCAGGAGATGACGTTCTGGTCATCGATGACCTTTCGTCCGGCAAGCAGGTCAACATGCCATCTTCTGCGAAACTTGAGGAGATGGACATTGGTGATGAGCGCGTCGCGAAACTCGTGGCGGATTTCGTGCCTGACAGAGTGTTTCACGCGGCGGCACAGATCAGTGTTTCGGTCTCTGCAAGGGAGCCGATGACCGATGCAAAGACGAACATTCTCGGCACACTGAACGTCCTGGACGCCATCCGGAACGCCCCCGGCGAGTCGGCGAAGTTCGTGTTCGTCTCGACAGGCGGCGCTATGTACGGCGAGCCGGAGACTCTCCCGGCACCCGAGACGCTCCCCGCGAATCCGGGATCTCCTTACGGGGCTTCCAAGCACACGGTTGAGGTCTACCTGCCGGTCTATGAGCGGCTGTTCGGCGTCAGGCACACCACCTGCAGGCTTGCCAACGTCTTCGGGCCCAGACAGGACCCTCATGGCGAGGCTGGAGTCGTTGCGATCTTTTCGAGGGCGATGCTGTCAGGCAAGCAGGTGACTATCTTCGGTGATGGCAAGGACGAGCGCGACTACGTCTACGTTGGAGACGTCGCAGACGCCCTCGTGAGAGCCGCAGAGTCCGAAGGTACGGGGCCGTACAACGTAGGTACGGGCACGGGCACGAACGTGAACGACCTGTTCGGAATGCTGGCCGAGCTATGCGGGTACGACCAGACCGCCAACTACGGACCGCCCAGGGCTGGCGACATCGGCAAGATCAGCCTCGACAGCGCGTTAATATCCCGTGACACCGGCTGGAAGCCAGAAACGCAGCTCGTGGACGGACTGGCCGCAACGGTCGCCTGGTTTCGAGAGAACCCCTAACCGGTTCGATCAAGCGGCGTCATCCTCTGAAAGTGCCCATCTGAGCCTTTCCAGCAGGGTTGCTGCTGACCACGGCTTTGTCACGTAGTCCTGTGCTCCCATCTTCCTGGCTTTTGCCAGGTCATCGTCGCCGCGCAGTGCGGAGGAAATGATCACAGGGATATTCTTTGTGTCATCTCTTGACTTGAGCTCCTTGAGCGTCTCCCAGCCATCGACGCCCGGCATCATCAGGTCGAGGATGATCGCGTTCGGGTGCGCGTCCTCACAATACTGAATCACGGCTGATCCATCGCTCGCCTCGATCACCTCGTAGCCGGCGTGCTTAAGTGTCGCTACGAGAAGCATTCTGATCTCGTCGGTATCGTCTACGATCAGTATCTTTTCCAAATCAACCAACCATTCTCGATGTGGTGTGTATTTCGGTATCAGGCGCTTCGCCTGCCCGCCAGTGCCCAGTCGATTCTGGCTGCGAGGTCATGCGCCGACCACGGTTTCGGTATGAAGCTGTGGGCACCCAGATCGTGTGCCTTAGCCATGTCGTCCTTGTTCTGACTGGCAGTGATGACGATCACCGGAATTTCGTCTATTCCCTCCAGTCCATGAAGTGTTTCGAGCACTTTGAAGCCGTCCATTTTGGGCATGTGAAGATCGAGAAGTATCACGTCCGGTTTCTCTTCCTTCGCCCAGTGAATCAGGTCGTCACCGTCGGCAGCTTCTATAACGAGATGTCCCTGCTGCTGCAGAAGACTGGTCAGCAGCAGCCGCATCTCCGGGTTGTCGTCCGCCATAAGTATCGTGGCCATCTGTCACATCTCTCCATCCCAGCCCAGAAATCTAGGCTGCATCATCGTTTGGTTGTCGATCTTCTACGGTTGCACTCAGGTCTCCACCAGCCATTTCGTCGTCAGGTGTCATCACACCGGGCATCCGGACTGTGAAAGTTGTGCCTTCGCCGAGTTCGGAGTCGAGATCCAGCGACCCTCCGTGCATCTCGATGATGGATTTCGTGATCACCAGCCCAAGCCCAGTGCCCTTCTCTTTCTGCGCCTCCTCATTCGAAGAACGGAAGAAGGGTGTGAACAGCTTTTCTTGGTCTTCTTTGGCGATGCCGAGCCCCTGGTCAGCCACGACCACCAACAGTTCGTTTCCGTCGATGCCCGCAGAAATCGTGATGTCAGACTCGGCTGGCGAGTACTTGCAGGCGTTGGACACCAGGTTGTTCACAACCTGGCTCAACCGGGCTCGGTCCGCCTTCACCAGCGTTCCGTCAAGTTCGAACTGCCGCACGAGCGCCTGCCGTTTCTCTGCGGCGATTGAGTCAAGGCCCGCCAGGGTTTCGTTCAATACCTCTTCCGGATCGGTAGTTTCCAGATTGACCGCAAGCCGACCCGATTCGATACGGCTGACATCAACAAGGTCGCTGACCAGAAGATCGAGGTGCCGGCCGTTTTTCTCGACCATACCCAGCTGCTCAAGCTGCTGATCGGCCAGGTTGCCATCGGCGTTCATGCCGAGCAGCTCGGCGAATCCGACCATGATCGCGAGCGGCGTTTTGAGTTCGTGGCTGACTGCCGAGAGGAACGTGTTTTTGGCCTGGTTGGCCTCCTGAAGCTCTCGGTTTCGCCTCTCGATCTCTTGCTGCGATTCCTGCAGGTTGGCACGCGCCAACCGCAGTTGATTGTTCTGTGCAGCTAGCCTCTGCATCAGTCGCTTCTGCTCAACTTCAACGCGGCCTTTGATGATCGTATTCGCAAGGTGCGCGCCGATCCCCTGCATCAATTGCGATGTGTACTGGCTCTCGAACGAGCTTTCCGTACTGCAGAGAAGCATCCAGCCGATAGGCTCCCCCTCCGTCATCAGCGTGACCATAGCCACTGAGCGAAATCCTTCTGAGGCCAGGAGAGAGAACGGATAGGCGCCGCCGCCGATCTCGACCGATTCGATGTCCCAGTAACGGACCTCGTCGTCGAGGTGTGCGAAATCGGGATCCCAGTCAAAGGTGCTGCCGTTTTCGATCAACGACGCCCGGCTGCCGAGTACGTGCCGCACTGTGAGCGTGTTCCCGCCCTGCTCTGCCTCGGCTATGAGACCCAGGTCGAAGTCCAGTAGGGCCTCCATCTGCATGCCTGCGGACTCGAACACGGCGTCCACACCGGCCGTCATTGACATAGCGCGCGCAATTTCGCTCTGTGCCTTCCTGAAGCCGGACTCACGCAGGCTGTTATCAAGCAGAGATGCGGCCCGGAGGTGCGGAGTTATCTGCTGCGCGGCTGAAAGCAACAGGTCGTCATCAGCTTCGCTGTAGGCGTTTTCCTCATAGCTTGAGAGCGCCATGTAACCGACTACCGAATCCCGGCGCTTGAGAGGAACTCTCAGCACTGATTTGAATCCAGCCTGCCGCCAGTTCTCGGAACGATCAGAGGGAACCGGCCGACCAGATCTGCGATGGTCAGCGCGATCAGCCTCGATGGTCTTCCGCCATTCCTCGTCGATCTCGTATACATCGCCGACGGCGAACTCGGGAACCTCAACTCCATCGACGTGCTTGATCTCGATGGCTCCCGCGGCTTCATCCACTTCGACAAGCGCTATGCGGTCAGCTGCCAGCCAGCTTCTCAGTACCTTGCTCGTGACCTCATAAACGTCAGCGGCCGATGTTGCGTTGGCCAGCTCGATTCCGAGGGTGACAAGTCGGGCACGGTCGGTGGCAAGTTTTTCGATCTCCCTGGTGTAGCTGTTGCTCATGCCTCGCTGAACAGCCAGTCTGTGGCCCAGATCACTTGCCCTGCCTGCGACTGCGGCCATCGACATAAGGGAGAACAGTGCGGCAGGACGGCCTTCGAACGCGAGGTAGTTCCAGGCGACTCCCTGCGCGGCGACGCTTAGAGCGGCGAGGAGAGGTATGAAAAGCGCGCCGAAGATCAGGCCACCGCGCACGCCAAGCCAGGATGCGATTATCGCAACGGGGATGATCGAAAAGAACTGGGCGGCAGCACCTGGAAGGGCTGACAAGGGGAAGAACGCGGCCGAGTAGATGGCGACGAGGACCATCGACCGTACTACCCTGTTTGCCGGTATCCAGTTTCTCCAGAAGCCCACAGGCGCTTTTTCTGGAGAGTCGGATCGCGCGCCGAAATGCCACAATGCCAAACGAGTTTCCCCTCCCGGGGGAGATAGCATTGCGGGGCACAGAAGCGGCGGTTACGAACAAGATACAGCCGGGTGGTCGAACTGGTGTAGGTGTATTTACGGAATCACGCGGTAACTGTCCGAACCGGCACGCCGCCCGTAACTAACGAACGGTTACGCTTGTTGCTCAGTCGATTGAACCCGCCTCGCCGGTATCCCGCCCCTTCGAACCGGAAACTCCGCCTTTGAAAAGACCGCTTCGTATCTCGTTCGCACAGCTGGCGCTAGTCCTGGTTGGGGTTCAGGTCGTCCTGATCGCCTGCAATGGGAAGGATGAGCCGACGCCGACTCCGGTTGTCACAGCGACGCCAACAGTCGCGCATGCGACCGCTACTCCCCAGCCCACGCCGACCGCGACCGTCCCTTCGGACAGCGGACGGACTCAAGGTGGTGTTGCAAGGTTCGCTGTGAAAGAAGCGCCACCGCACCAGGACGTCCACCAGTCGGTTTCGCCGGTGCTCGCAACGTGGGGAGCCGGGATCGCGTACAGCCGGTTGATGAAGCTCCAGCGGGGGGCAAACGTTCCTGTTCCCTCACGGATACCTGAATGTGATCTGTGTACATCCTGGAAGCAGATCGGGCCACTGGAGTTTGAGTTCGTGATCCGAGATGACGCTTTTTGGCCTGAGCGGTCGCCGATGAGCGGTCGCAGGGTGACGGCACAGGACATTGCGTTCAGTTACCAGCGCCAGGCAACAACGGACTGGCCGAACGCGGAACTTGTCTCCAACTTCAGTGAGGTTGCCGCGATCAGTGACGATCTGCTGCAGATCCGTTTAAAAACACTCGACGCCGAGTTCTTAGAGAAGCTGGCGAATGGACGATCCGCGATAGTGGCGCAGGAGGCGGTAGAGGTCGGTGGCAACCTGATCGAAGGCCCAACCTTCGGAAGCGGGCCGTGGATACTGGAGGAGATATCGCAAGAAGGAGCGAGTTTCGAGGCGAACCGTGGCTACTACGGCGACGGTCCGTTCCTCGACGGCCTGAGCGTCCAGTTCATAGCCCAGGCCACCACGCGGGCGGCCGGCGTGAGGGCGGACATCCTCGATTTCGCCGAAACGACCCTGCTAGAGGTCATGGCTGCGCAAGAACGGTTCCCTGAGTTGCAGACGGTGACGCTGGACAGGCTAGGAACCGGGGTAGAGGTGGCACTTAACACCGCGCGCGGGCCGCTTGGTGATGAGGCAGTAAGAGAGGCGATCTTCCTCGCGTGGGACCTGGAGGCCGTTCTCGCTGACATCTGGGCAGGCGAGCTTGAGCCTTCCGTCGGGCTGAATTTGCCTGAGCCGAGCTGGGCCACTGATTTCGGTGAGAACTATCTTGATCGGTTCGGCGATCTGGCAGAGGCAGGACGGCTGATTGAAGAGTCCGGAATTTCTCAGGTTGGCCAGCTAACGATCATGGTTGGCGAGTTCGGAGAGTCCGAAGAGAGTGACCGTTACATCGAGACGGCGGAGTCACTCGCTGCCGCCATGAGAGCGATCGGGCTTTCAGTTGAGGTCTCGGCGGTTACAACTCGTGAGTTTGCAGACGAGGTGTGGTTGGGCGGTGACTACGACATCTTCGTCGGGGCACCCCCACCGATCGACAGTCTCAGCGGTCAGCTTTTCAGCGTCTACTACTCATCCGGGCCGTGGAATACCACGGGCTTTGCAGACACCGCGTTGGACGATCTGATCGAACAGCAAGCGGTGGAGTTGGACCGGGTTAGTCGTGGGCGGCTATTGGCACAGATCCAGAACTCGATCATGAGCAAGTCGCAACGGTTCTACGCAGCGACAGGTCGAGAGCACTGGCTCTGGCGACCTCGGGTGCAGAACCTCATGCCTGACACTTCGGGTGCAAGCGGAGACTTTCTGACCCGTGTCTGGCTGCAGCGCTAGAGTCGTCAGCCGGACTTAACGGTCGTTGAGAGCATCCTCAAGCGCTGTCCACGAAAGCAGAGCGCACTTGATGCGTACCGGGAAGCGCTTCACGCCCTCTAGAGCGAGGATGTCACCGAGTTTGTCTTTCTCATCCTCGGTCAACTCGTCACCGCGCATCATGCTCCGCACCAGCGAAACGAACTCCAGCGCTTCACCGGCGCTCTTTCCCTCCAGCATCTCCGCCAGCAGCGAGGCGGATGACTGGCTGATCGCGCAGCCCTGTCCGGAAACGCTCACATCACTGACCGACTCGCCGTCGAGATCAAGCTGGATGTGGATCTCGTCTCCACAGAACGGGTTGTTCGCCTCAACATCTATGTCGGGCGACTCGAGCGGGTCTGTGTGGCGAGGATTCCTGTAGTGGTCGAGGATGATGCTTTCGTACAGCTCATCCAGGTCACCAAGTCCTGAGGTTCCGCCCATCATTTGAGGAAATATCCTTCAGTCTGCTTCAGACCATCAATCAAAGCATCAACCTCGTCGGCGGTGTTGTAGATGTAGAAACTGGCCCGGGCAGCGGCGATCACGTCGTAGCTCCTGACCAGCGGCATGGCGCAGTGGTGTCCAGTACGGATTGCGATGCCCATCTGGTCCAACGCAGTTCCCATGTCATGAGGGTGGATAGTGTCGTGCGTGAACGAGATTATGCCGCCCCGGTCCTCGATGTTTTCAGGGCCCATGATCTGGACCCGCTCAAGCTCGGCGAACCGTTTGAGTGCGTATTCAGTCAGCTCATGTTCGTGCGCCGAAACGTTTTCCATACCCAGCTCGGACAGGTAGTCGACTGCCGCACCGGTAGCGATGGCGTCTGCAATGTTCGGTGTACCTGCCTCGAACTTATAAGGCAGGTCGTTCCACGATGCATCTTCGTAACTGACCGTCAGGATCATATCGCCGCCAAACATCCACGGCGGCATCGCCTCAAGCAGCTCCGGACGCCCGTAGAGCACTCCGATGCCGGTCGGCCCGAGCATCTTGTGTGCCGAAAACCCGAGGAAATCACATTCGAGATCGCCGACGTCGACCGGCATATGCGGGGCGCTCTGGGCCGCATCGACCATGATCAACGCGCCGTTGTCATGCGCCATCTTGCCGAGCAGTTTGACGTCGTTGATGGTTCCCAGGACTGACGACATCTGAACGGCGGTGACGATCTTTGTCTTCGCCGTGATCATGTTTGCCGCCATTTCCATGTCGAGGCGGCCGTCTTCAGTACGCGGAATCACCTTCAGTTCAGCGCCTGTGCGCATGGCCAGCTGCTGCCAGGGAACGATGCCCGAGTGGTGCTCCATAGCTGTGACAACGATATCGTCGCCGGCGCTAACGTTCTGGTCTCCCCACGAATAGGCGACGAGGTTGATCGCCTCGGAGATATTGCGGGTCCAGACGACAGACTCCGACTCAGGCGCACCGATGAACTTCGCGACCTTAGTGCGAGCCTGTTCGAACGCCTCTGTCGCCTCGATCGACATCGTGTGAACGCCGCGGTGAACGTTGGCGTTGTAGCGCGTGTAATAGTCGGTGAGCGCGTCTATGACCTGCTGCGGCTTCTGGGAGGTCGCAGCGTTGTCAAGGTAAACAAGTGGCTTATCACCGATCTTCCGTTGGAGGATCGGGAAGTCTTGCCTGATTTTCTCAACTTCAAGGGTCATAGCGGTCGTTTTCCGGTTAGCCGGAGAGCCTGCTGAACGGGCTGAAAGGCGAGTCACTTTGAACATCATGTTCATGGCTGCAGCCGGACTCGGGCAGCTGAGAACAGGGGTTGAAACTACTTCTCGATACCAACTTCGATCGTGTCGCCGTTGAGGCGGACCGGGAAGGTAGCGATAGGCACCGTTGCCGGAGCGCCAAGCACTGAGCCATCGGTCACATCGAATACCGCACCGTGTCGAGGGCAGAAGATCTCAGAGCCCTCGAGGTCGGTCTGGTCGAACGACGAGCCATCGTGCGAACAGGAGTCTTCGACGGCGTAGAACTCACCGTCTACGTTGCACACCGCCAGACGTGTGCCTTCAACATCTGCGACAAACACTTCGCCGGGTTCGATGTCGGCCTTCGTGGCCACCGGGAAGTATTGGAGTTCCGCCATGTTCACAAGATCCCTTCTGAGTCCAACGCTGGAATGATCTGCTCAAGTTTCTTGTAGAGAAACTCTCTTACCGGCTCTGGCTCAAACTCGTCGACGATCTCCGATGCGAATCCGGTTATCAGCATCATCGCCGCTTCCTGCCTGCTTACACCGCGTGACATGAGATAAAACAGCATGTCTGTATCGACGTGTCCTGCAGTTGCACCGTGAGCGCACTTCACGTCGTCAGCGTAGATCTCAAGACTGGGTTTGGTGTCGATCTCCGCGCCGTGCGAAAGAAGCAGGTTCAGGTCCTTCTGCTCAGCCACCGTCTTCATGGCACCTTCCTGAACCAGAACCTTGCCACTGAATACGGCTCTCGACTTCCCGGCAAGGATGCCCTTGTAGAACTGGTGGCTGGTGCCGTGCGGCTTCTGGTGAGTTGTGCTGATCTCGTTGTCCTGGTGGGAGTTGCCATCTGTGATGTAGAGACCATGCAACGTTGTTTCAGCACCTGGTTCAGCGAGGTTGGCGTGGACATCGTTGCGGCCGATCGCGGGACCGGTCGCGAAGGTGGTGGACTCAAAGACTGCGTCCGCCGGTTGATCTGTGCGGGTCGTGCCGATATGGATCGACTTCTCGTTCTCGAACTGGATCCGGAAATGGCGGACGTTCGCACCCTCACCAAGTGACGCTTCGAAAACCGGCACTGTGAGCTGTGCACCGTCGCTGAGGTTGACGAAGCTTTCGATGACGGCGACTTCAGAGTTCGGCTCTGTGAGCAGCAGCGTACGCGGGTAGAAGGCCCTGTGCTCCGGCCCATCGGTGACGATATGCAGGATGTGGACGGGTTGCTCTGGCTGTGCATCTTTCCCGACCCTGACCAGTGCACCGGATTCGAAGAGTGCCGTGTTCAGGGAGGTGAAAGCGTTACCTTCGATCGTTGCGAGCGATGCGAGGACCGGCTCGACCGCTGCCTGTTCGGCTTCGGCGATGTCGGTTATCGAGACACCTTCGCCTGAAAGATTTCTGCTGAGTTGCGCTGAGAACTTGCCATCGACCAGCACGGCTGTATGCCAGTCATCGCTCCAAGGGGCGACTTCCTGCAGATGCTCGGCCGAAACAGACGCGGAGTCATTAGCCCTGCTGAACGCCTGGCTGTCGAGTCTTCGCAGGTCGGTGTACTTCCAGAGCTCGTTGCCGCGCCGTGCCGTCGGGAAGCCGATCTTCTCGAACTCGGCCCACGCCTTCTCACGTAGCGAGGCAAGCCAGTTCGGCTCACCTTCTCGCGTCGAGAAGTCGTTGGCGTAGCTGGCTATCGTCGGTGCTGGAGCTGCTGTTGTCATGAAGATCCTGGTTGAGAGTTCGACTGCTGAGAGAATGGCGTCAGATCAGGCTGTTGCCGGTGCGTGTGCTTCGAGGAACCGCTTGTAGCCTTCGCTTTCGACCTCTTCAGCCAGTTCGGGACCGCCGGTCTCGACAAGCTGCCCGTCTGCCAGGACATGCACGACGTCCGGCTTGATGTGGTGCAGCAGTCGGTTGTAGTGGGTCACGAGGATGAACGAACGGTCGGGAGAACGAAGAGCGTTGACTGCATCAGCAACGATTCTCATTGCATCAACATCAAGGCCAGAGTCGGTCTCATCCAGCACGGCAAGCTTCGGCTCGAGAATGGCGAGCTGAAGCATCTCGTTCCGCTTCTTCTCACCGCCGGAGAAGCCTTCGTTGAGCGATCGCTTCATCAGGTCAGGCTTGATCTTGACCTCTTCAACCTTCGAGTCGAACAGCTTCGAAAAGTCCCGGACACTGAGCTTCTTTTCGCCGTTCGCCTCGTGCTTGGCATCAAGGGCGGCCTTCATGAACTGCCAGGGCCGCACGCCCGGGATCTCAGCCGGGTACTGGAATGCGAGGAACATGCCCATGTGGGCCCGTTCGTCCGGCGGGGTCTCGAGGATGCTCTCACCCTCGAACAGTATGTCGCCATCCGTGACCTCGTAGTCGGGTCGGCCAGCCAGCACGTTCGCAAATGTGCTCTTGCCGCTGCCGTTCGGGCCCATGATGGCGTGAACCTTGCCCGGCTCAATCTTCAGGTTCAGCCCTTTGAGGATCTCGCCATCTTCGACATCCACTACCCGTGCGTGCAGATTCGTTACTTCAAGCATCTCTTTTCCTGGTTTCCGTGCGTTCGAAAATCGTTCTGGCTATCCGACAGCGCCTTCGAGCGAGACCTTCAGCAGCTGGCTCGCCTCCATGGCGAACTCGAACGGCAGCTCCCTGATCACGTCCCGGCTCCAACCGGTGATGATCATGTGGTGCGCCTCTTCTTCCGAGATGCCGCGCTGCATCAGGTAGAAAAGCTGGTCGTCGCTCACCTTCGAGGTCGACGCCTCGTGCTCGAGCCGTGCGGTCGGGTTTTGCACCTCGATGTAAGGCACAGTGTGTGCGCCGCACCTGTCGCCGATCAACAGCGAGTCACACTGCGTGTGGTTTGTCGCGTTTTCGGCATCGGGCATGATCTTGACCTGGCCTCGATACGTGTTCTGGCCCTGCCCTGCCGATATGCCCTTCGAGACGATGGTGCTCTTGGTGTTCTTGCCGATGTGGATCATCTTGGTGCCGGTGTCGGCCTGCTGGTGGTTGTTCGCAAGCGCCACCGAGTAGAACTCGCCGACCGAGTTGTCGCCACGCAGGATGACACTCGGGTACTTCCATGTGATCGCAGACCCGGTCTCGACCTGCGTCCATGAGATCTTCGAGTTGCGGTCCGCCCTGCCGCGCTTGGTCACGAAGTTGTAGACACCACCGACGCCCTCTTTGGTGCCGGGGAACCAGTTCTGCACGGTCGAGTACTTGATCTCGGCATCGTCCAGAGCCACCAGCTCGACAACGGCTGCGTGAAGCTGGCTTGTGCGGCGGATTGGAGCAGTGCAGCCTTCGAGGTAACTGACATAAGCGTCTTTGTCGGCGATGATCAGGGTGCGCTCGAACTGGCCTGAGCCTTCCGTGTTGATGCGGAAGTAGGTCATTAGCTCGATCGGGCACTTCACTCCGGGCGGGACGTAGGCGAATGATCCATCACTGAACACTGCCGAGTTGAGTGTTGCGAAGAAGTTGTCCGTGTACGGAACTACTGAGCCGAGGTACTTCTTCACTAGTTCCGGGTGGTTCTGAACCGCCTCGTTGAAAGAGCAGAAGATGATGCCCAGCTCTTCGAGCTTGTCGGCGAAAGTGGTAGCAACCGAAACGCTGTCGAATACCGCATCTACGGCGACACCAGCAAGCTTTTCTCGCTCATGTAGAGGAACACCTAGCTTGTCGAACGCTTCGAGCAGTTCAGGATCGACTTCATCCAGGCTCTTGGGACCGTCCTCCGGGCTCTTCGGAGCGGCGTAGTAGATCATGTCCTGGTAGTCGATCGCCGGGTACTTGACCTTGGCCCACTTGGGCTCTGCGTCCGATTCCTGCAGTGTGATCCAGTGCCTGTAGGCCTTGAGACGCCACTCCAGCAGCCACTCAGGCTCGTTCTTCTTGGCCGAGATGAACCTGACCGTGTCTTCGCTGAGGCCCTTTGGAGCGGTCTCCTGGTCCACGTCGGTGACGAAACCCCACTTGTACTCCATGTCGGAGAGATCGGTTTCGCGAGAGATCTTTTGCGGTGTCGTAGAAGGAGTTGTCATGCGTTTAGACGGCGACTTGCTACTGAACGTCGAAGGGACGTTATTCCTGACCAATTTGGTCAGGTATTAAATTCTATTGCTCAGGAGATGGGCCGTCAACGAATTTCGTCGCTACGAAGTGAAGCTGGTGTCGGTACTTCTGACGGCGATTTGAGAGTGCGAGTCGTACTGTCTCTGGTCCCAGTTTGCAGCTGAGGAGCGATTCGGTCAGTTCAAGCGAGGTTTGCTCATCATAAGTACAGGGTGCGGTCAGGTGTGCTCGTATCGTTCGGCGTATGGTTGAACTCAAGAGATCGCAATCGAAAGTAGCGAACTGATGCGGGACTTTTCGGTGATGTCACCAACAGAGGGGGACGGGGCGAAAGCGGAACTCCTCCGGCGTCTCCGATACGCAGGAGTTTCAACGCGCGTCACGGACGCGATGATGCAGGTCCAGCGCAACCGGTTCGTCCCGCAAGGCATGAAAAGCTACGCGTGGCGCGACGAATCGCTTCCCATCGGGAAAGGCCAGACAATATCTCAGCCGTCTCTTGTTGGCCGAATGATCGACCTTGTTGAACCGCAGCCGCATCACCTCGTCCTGGATGTAGGCACCGGATCTGGTTACCAGGCGGCGATTCTTTCTCTGCTTGTCGAGACGGTTGTTAGCGTGGAGCGGGTCAAAGAGCTTTGCGCGAAAGCCGAGTCGCTACTGAAAGAGCTCGGCTACCTGAATGTGCGGATTTTCGATGCAGGGGACGAGATCGGCCATCCGGAACTGGCTCCATACGATGGGATCATCGTCGGTGCTGCCGCTCCGAACGTTCCCAACGCTCTTGTTCAACAACTTAAGGTCGGCGGCAAACTGGTAGTTCCTGTCGGTAGTCGTGACGAACAGCAGGTCGTTGTCGTTGAGCGGACCCAGACCGGTACGAAGGAAGAAGTCCACGAGCCTGTGCGATTCGTTCCGCTGATCGGCAAAGGCGCCTGGAAAGACTAAAGCCATCTGGCGCGCAATCCACATCATCCGGTCATTCGTGACAAAATTGAGGTTCGCGCCCGGAATCTGGACAGTCGCTCGGTAGCGAATTGCGCCAGGCCCGTTGAACACTTTAGCCACGGACAGATAATGACCGAATACGAAGCAGTAATCGGACTGGAAACCCATGTCCAGCTGAACACTCGCAGCAAGATGTTCAGCACTTCAAGTGCGGCTTACCAGTCGGCAGAGCCGAACACGATCGTTGATCCGGTAAACCTCGCACTGCCCGGCACGCTTCCGGTCGTAAACCAGAAAGCTGTGGAGAGCGCCATCATGATCGGCCTCGCTCTCGGATGCAGCATAGCCGAGGTCACGAAGTTCGACCGCAAACAGTACAACTACCCGGACTTGCTTAAGGGCTACCAGATCTCGCAGTACGACGAGCCGATCTGCTTCGAAGGCAAGGTTGAGCTGCCGGGCGAAGAGAACCGGACAGTTCGGATCAACCGCGTCCATATGGAAGAGGACGTAGCAAAGCTGGTACACGTCGAGGGCCTTAACGGCCAGCCCGGCTACGCGCTGATGGACGTGAACCGCGCCGGCGTCCCTCTCATGGAGATCGTGACGGAGCCGGACCTTCGAACGGCAGACGATGTTGTCGCGTATATCGAGTCGCTGCAGTCAATCATCCGCTACATCGGTGTTGGCACCGCCAACATGGAAGAGGGCTCGTTCCGTTGCGACGCCAACATTAGCGTGCGCCCCGTCAGCTCAGACAAGCTTGGCACCAAAGTTGAAGTGAAGAACATGAACCGCGTTTCTGCGGTGGCACGCGCGGTCGACTACGAGATCAAACGTCAGATCAGGGCTATCGAGAATGGCGAGCGGATCTTCCAGGAGACACGCGGCTGGAACGACGGCTCAGACCAGACAGTTGTCCAGCGCAGCAAGGAAGAGGCGAACGATTACCGGTATTTCCCGGAGCCTGACATCCCGCCGCTCGTGATCAGCCGGGACTGGGTGGAGGAGGTGCGAGCGAACCTGCCAGAGCTGCCAGCCCAGCGTAAACAACGTTTCATGGACGAGTTTGCGCTCTCAGAGTACGACGCCCGCCTGTTGACCAACGTGCGTTCCACGGCCGAATACTTCGAGGAGGTTGTTTTGGCTGGCAACGCATCCAGCGCAGGCAACCGGGTGACTCTGGCAAAAGAAGCGGCGAACTGGCTGAACGGCGAGATGGCACGTCTGATGAACGCGGAATCGGTTGATGACGTGTCCGAAACTCAGATATCTCCCGGAAATCTAGCGGTTCTGATCGACCGGTCTGTGAATCGTGAGATCAACAGCAGCACCGCCAAGCAGGTTTTCGAGGAGATGTGGAAGACCGGCGGCGACCCGGCTCAGATCATCGAGGAGCGCGGGCTCGGCATGGTCAGCGACTCTTCATCGCTGGGGCCGGTCGTTGAGCAGGTGATCGATGCGAACCCGAACGCAGTTGACGACTACATGGGTGGCAAAGAGACGGCGGTCAGGTTCCTGATGGGCCAGGTGATGAAGGAGACGAAAGGACAGGCGGACCCGCCGCTCGTACTGGAGATGCTGGGAGAGAAGCTTGCTGCGATGAAAGCAGGCGAGTAGGAGCTGTGAAGCAGCACGCTAAAACGGCAACTGGCTGAACATTCGACTTTGATGTGCAGTCCATTCGGAGCCGGAACACGTTAAAGTAGTCAGGTCAGCACGCTCACGATCTGCAAGTCCCGCCATTCGGCACGGAGATTCTCACCAGAGACGACATGAACGACACCGCGTTCACAATTATCCTTCTGCTACTCAGCCTTGCCCTGATTGGCGTTCTGCTGCTTCAAGTACGCGGAAACGCCGGTCAGATCTTCGGACAGGCCGAGAGCACGTTCCGCTCACGTCGCGGTGTTGAGCGCCTGCTTTTCCGTGCAACCATCGTGATCGCCACGATCTTCATCGCAGTCGCCATCGTAAACGTCCGGCTTTCCAACTAGAGCCGGGACCAGGTCGTTCCGTCTGGCCCATCTGCGATCGTGATTCCTGCTTCCTGCAGTTTGTCTCTAACCGCATCGGCGTCTGCCCAGCGCTTTTCCGCTCTTGCGGCAGCGCGTTCCGAGAGCAGCTCTTCTATCTCGGCCTCGGTGATCGCACCCTCCGGTGCTTCACGCTCGGGTTCTTCGAGCGTCAGCCCGAGAACAGATGTCAGCTCATTGAGGAGCTCTAGTCCTTCGGAAACATCGTCGCCCTTTGCCTGACCTCTGTTGATCGCATGTGCAAGGTCGAAGATCGCTCCGAGTGCCCGGGGCGTGTTTAGATCATCATCCATCGCCTTGACAAACTGATCTCTGAAAGATGAAGCATCGATAGGCTCACCGCCGCTCACAGGTTCAACCTGTGCAGCCACGCGAATCGTCCGCAGTGCGGCTTCAGCCTGGTCGAGAGTGTTCTCATTGAGCACGGACGGACTGCGGTAGTGGCTCTGCAACGCCCACAGGCGGATCGCATCTGGCGAGTTGGTCTTCAGGGCGTCATCAACGTTTACAACGTTGCCGAGAGACTTGCTCATCTCCTCATCGCCCGCTTTTCGCACCATGCCGTTGTGCATCCAGAACTGCACGAACGGATCAACTCCGAGTGCCGTTTCGGTCTGGGCAAGTTCGTTTTCGTGATGCGGGAAGATCAGGTCCAGGCCGCCGCCGTGGATATCGATCTGCTTACCGAGGTGCTTCAGGGCCATGGCCGAGCATTCGATATGCCAGCCGGGCCGACCTTTGCCCCAGGGGCTGTCCCATGCCGGCTCGCCTTCCTTGGATGCTTTCCACAGGGCAAAGTCGGCGGGGTCCTCTTTCGCGTCATCAAGGTCGAAGCGGGTTCCCTCGAGCATCTCATCGATGGTCCGTCCACTCAGCTTGCCGTAGTCCGGATCAGATCGCACTCGAAAGTAGACAGAACCGCTAGCCTCGTATGCAGCGCCCATGTCGAGAAGAGTCGAAATCATGGCAATGATCTCTGCCATGTCCTCGGTGGCGCGCGGGTGGACCGTCGCCCTGCGAATGTTGAGGGGGTCCATCACATCGAAGAACGCCTGGACGTTCTTTTCGGCAACTTCCTCGGCTGGAATGCCATCCTCGTTGGCGCGATTGATGATCTTGTCGTCCACATCAGTGAAGTTCTGGACGCGGCGGACCTTCATCCCCCGGTACTCCATGTACCTGTGCAGCACATCGAACACGATGCTGCTGAGGGCGTGGCCCATGTGAGGCCGGTCATAGACGGTGACGCCACAGACGTACATCAGGACTTCGTCGCCGAGCGGCTTGAAATCTTCACGGGTGCGGGACAGCGAGTTGTAGAGGCGCATTCTGATGTGGTTCCGGGCGCGTCGGGACAGAGTCAGGTTGATCGAATAGTTGCCACGGCCTGGGCGGCGATCCCCAGCCCTTGGCCAATAGCCCCGACATGGTCAGTCGAGGTCACCTTTATGTTCACCGATGTCGTATCGATATCGATAACTCCGGCGATCCGATCGGTGATCGCTCCAACGTGACCGGAGAGCCGTGGCTGCTGGGCGATGATAGTAGCATCGAGATGCTCCGGTTCCCAACCGCTAGAGCGGATCTTTTCGAGTGCGCGTCGGAGCAGCTCCGCACTATCGATTCCGGCGAGCGATTTATCGGATGACGGAAAGTTGGAGCCCATGTCGCCAAGACCGGCCGCGCCGAGTAGAGCCGATGTCACAGCGTGAAGCAGCGCATCACCGTCCGAGTGGCCTTCAAGTCTCTTTTCGAACTCGATGTCGATGCCACCGAGCCTCAGCGGACCGCCGTCAACAAGGCTGTGCCCATCAAAGCCAATGCCCCATCGACGGGGCGTGCTGTCGGTCGGTTGGCCATGCCTCCGGTCGAAGATCGTTTCAGCCATAGAGACATCGTCAGGAGTCGTGATCTTGATGTTGTCGTAGCTACCGTCGAACACAGTCACTCGACCGCCGTTCTGCTCAACCATCGATGCGTCGTCAGTTACATCGGTGCTGACCGCATCGTGAGCAGCGATCAGTGTTTTCGCGCTGAACACCTGTGGTGTCTGAATGACCCTGAGCGTCTCTCGTGCAGGTGTGGCAACAACTTCGGCGCCATCGACCTGCTTAACCGTGTCTTTCAAGGGAACCGCGGTCACGGAAGCTCCGGTCTCTCCTGCCGCTGCGAGACCGCGCTCGATCATCGCTTCATCAACGAACGGTCTGGCCGCATCGTGGATCACCAGCCAGTCAGGGGCCGGACCATCGCCACACAACGCGTCGATGCCGATCCGAACCGAGTCTTGCCTGCGAGCACCGCCGACCACAGTTGCGATCACCTTCTCGGAATCCGCATTTGCCAGCGCCCGTTTGCCGGCTGCGATGTTGGAGTCTGAAAATACGACGCAGATCGAATCGACTAGATCGCTGCTCTCCAACACTCTGAGCGAGTGAATGAATACGGGTTGACCGCGCAGCTCAAGAAGTTGTTTGTCGACACCTTCCATTCTCGAGCTTGTTCCGGCGGCCAGCAGAACAGCGCCAACGGTCTCTTCGTTGCCGATCAATTGACGATGTCCTGGATCCAGGTGATGCCCCAGAAGCAGGCGTAAGCAACGCCGGTCGACTTGATCGACTTCGAGACGAGGAGGATCACAAAGAACTTCTTGATCGGGTACAGGATGGAGCCGGCGGCGATACCAACGACATCGAACAGCGGGTTGGGGATGATGCTGGCAAAGAACAGAATCCAGCCACCGCGCCGGACGAGCAGTTCTCTGAACCTCGGATAGAGGCGATTTCGTTCGAACAGGCTCCTGCCACCCATGCCTGCCAGGTACCCGCTGAACTCGCCAACCGCCTCGGCTGATCCTGCGACCAGGCCGACGGCGAGCGGGTTGAGTCCGACGGCAGGCGAAACGGCAACACAGACGGCCGCGAGGCCGGGGATCGGTACAAAGATCGAGGCGGCGCCGATGAACGAGAAAAACCAGACGCCTGCGAACCCGACGCTGTCTACTTCGAAACTGCCGGTCGCCCACAGAACCAGTCCGACCGTGACAAAGACTACGACCACGCCAAGCGGCACGAACCGTGTGAGGAGGTCCTGGTGCGCGATCAGCCAGCGCTGGTTCGGACTCAGTTGAGGTCCGGCATCGCTCGCGACTATTTCATCGGGGCGGTCCATCGGAACTCCGGTCGAGGCGCGTGCGAGGGAGTTGTCAGCCTACAAGTTAAGCAGGTTCGTGAACCAGTCTATGCCCTGCTGACAAGCGTAGGCGATGCCAATGAACTTAATCACTTTGCCTAGAAACACCCAAAGAAGGAAGCGCCTGATGGGATATCCGAGTGAGCCGGATGCTATCCCTGCGACGTCGAAAAGAGGAGTCGGCAGGGCCGCCAGAACGAAGAGTGCGAGTGCGCCGCGCCTGATCACCAGGTTGTGAACGCGCTGGTAGTGCCGGGACCGCTGAACAAACGACTGGCCACCATACCCGGCGAGGTACCCGGTCAGTTCACCGATGGTCGAACCGATTCCTCCGACGAGCCCCAGCGCTACCACGTTGAGGCCCACTGCGGGCGCCGCGGCAGCGCAGACGGCAGCAAGGCCGGGGACAGGGATAACGATCGACGCTGAACCGACGAGGTTGATTACGAATGCGCCGGTATAGCCAACGCCCTCGGGATCCAGCCTGCCGGTGAAGAACAGCACCGCGCCAGTGATCATCGAGGCGACAACAACCGTCCAGACTGTGACCTGAATCACTTTCGGATGGCGGTGCAGCCAGTCGGTGATCACATCTGCCGGACGGACTGAGGGAGAATCGGCAACGGTGGGCTGACCGGAGCCAGTTGCCTCTCCGGAAACAGCCTCACCTGCTCCAGTAGTGTCCTCAATCACACACCCATCTTATTGCACTCCGTGTTACGGGAGGTGCAGATTTCTCTCCATATCAACCGTCTTCACCCCGAACACAAACATGAAGGACGTTACGCGAACAGGGCCGCCGGGCGGATTTTTGCCCGGCGGCCCTGGAGTTGTCAGAACTGCTCACTAGCCTGCAGTTTGCTCGCTCGGCTCTTTCTCCTCAATCGTGATCTCGGCGGCGCTCTCCTCGAACGTGAGACCGTGCTCTCCGCCGTCGATCTTGACTGAGTGACCTCGACCGACCTGCCCGCCGAGAATCCGCTTTGAAAGCTCGTTCTCAACGTGGCGCTGTATGGCACGCCGCAGCGGGCGGGCGCCGTACATGCGATCAAACCCCTCGTTCGCCAGCCATTCCTTGGCCGCGTCCGTGACTTCGACCGCAACGCCGAGTTCGGCCACTCTGTCCGTCACCTCGTTAAGCAACTTGCTGACGATCTGCAACGTGTCTTCCTGGGTCAGTGGATCGAAGATGATCACATCGTCGATCCTATTCAGGAACTCAGGCCTGAAGGCTCGCTTGAGAGCGTCCTCGACCTCTGTCCGCTGCTTCGTACTGTCCGCTGTGTCGCTCGCCGATGTCTTGAAGCCGATCGCCTCCTGGGGAACGCCTGAGGTTCCAAGGTTGCTGGTCATGATGATGACCGTGTTCCTGAAGTCCACAGTCCGTCCCTGCCCGTCCGTCAATCGGCCGTCATCCAGCACCTGCAGGAGCGTGTTGAACACCTCCGGGTGGGCCTTCTCGATCTCGTCGAATAGCACGACACTGAACGGCCTGCGGCGAACCGCCTCGGTCAGCTGACCGGCATCGTCGTAGCCGACGTATCCGGGGGGAGCGCCGATCAAGCGAGAGACAGTGTGCCGCTCCTGGTATTCGGACATGTCCACCCGGACCATGTTCTCTTCGTCATCAAACATGTACTCAGCCAGCGCCCTGCCAAGCTCGGTCTTTCCTACACCCGTTGGGCCGAGGAAGATGAACGAGCCGATCGGGCGCCGTGGGTCTTTCAGACCGGCACGCGCCCTGCGGACAGCATCTGCAAGTACAGAGACCGCCGAGTCCTGTCCGATCACCCGCTGGTGCAGGCGCTCCTCCAGGTGAAGCAGTCTCTCGGACTCCCCCTCGACAAGCCGTGCCACAGGAATCCCGGTCCTCTCAGCGATGAGGCCAGCGATGTCCTCGGCTGTGACGCAGTCGCAGCGGTCGTGAGTCTTCTCCCACTCCGCCTTCTGCTGGTCGTACTCCTGTGAGACACGCAGTCGCTCTGACTTCTTCTCGGCAGCCAGTTCATAGTTGCCAAGCTCTGATGCCGCGGCCTCCTCTTCATCGAGGGTGTGAATGGTCATCTCAAGCTCTGTCAGGCTTGCGGGCATCGCATCGTTCTGGATACGGATCTTGGCCGCGGCTTCATCAATCATGTCCACAGCCTTGTCCGGCAAGAACCTGTCCGAGATGTAGCGAGCGCTCAACCGCACCGCGGCCTCGATCGCGTCCTCCTCGATCTTGATGCCGTGGTGGCTCTCGTATCGAGGCCTTAAAGTCTTGAGCATCTCGACCGCTATCTCCGTGTCTGGCTCTTCAACCCAGACCGGAGAGAAGCGGCGCTCAAGTGCAGCGTCCTTCTCGATGTACTTCCTGTACTCGCCGGGAGTGGTGGCGCCGATGGTCTGCATCTCGCCACGTGCGAGCGCAGGCTTCATCATGTTGCTGGCATCGAGGGCACCGTCTCCGGCACCTGCTCCAACAACGGTGTGAATCTCATCAATGAAGAGCACGATCTCCCCGGACGCCTGGCGGATCTCGTCCATGACGGCCTTCAGTCGCTCCTCAAACTCGCCCCTGAACTTTGCACCAGCAAGCAACGAGCCCATCTCAAGCGCGATGACTCTCCGCCCGCGCAAGCTCTCCGGAACATCGCCAGCAACGATGCGCTGGGCGAGTCCCTCGACTACGGCAGTCTTGCCGACTCCAGCGTCTCCAATAAGAACCGGGTTGTTCTTGGTCCGTCGTGTCAGCGTCTGCATCACCCGACGAACCTCAAGATCGCGGCCTACGACCGGGTCGAGCCTGCCTTCTCTTGCAAGATCGGTCAGGTCGACGCTGTACTTGGACAACGCCTGGTACTTGCTCTCAGCACGCGGATCGGTGACACGAGCTGAACCGCGCACCTGTTGAAGCGCCTGGTAGATGCGCTCCTGCGAGATCTGGTGCCTCTTGAAGAGGGCACCGAGCTTGCCGGAGTCGTCAGACACCAGGCTGACCATCAGGTGGTCGGTCCCGATGAACTCGTCCTTGAGCCGGTCGGCCTCTTTTCGGGCGCTATCTATCGCTGAGACTACCCTCGGCGTCGCGAAGATCTGTGCCGCCTGGCCCTGGCCGGACACCTTGGGTGTCTCGTCAAGGATGGCAGTCACCTCACGTACGATCTCGCCGGGGTCCACGCCAAGTGCGTCCAGCATCTGGGCTGGCAGGCTGTTTTCAACCTGTATCAGCCCGAGAAGCAGGTGCTCTGCGTCCCACTGGCTGTGCCGCATCTGCAGCACCATCTGCTGCGAAGCTCCCAGCGCCTCTCTGGCCTGCTCTGTGAAGTCTTCCTGCTTAAGAACCATCACTTCTCCTGTCGGCCTCGCGGCCTACGCTCCGTCTGTCTTCGAAAGTTCCTGATTCGCTCTCGTCCAGTTGACCCTCGGCTGCTTCCGGCAGCTGTTCCGGGCCAAGTCTGTCTTTCACTAACTTGAGTTTTAGATCGCGAACCTCGTGCTCGAGATCGGAGATCCTTTTGAGCAGCCGGGTCATCACTTCGACGCCGGCCCTGTTGATGCCGAGAACATCAATCCATTCACGGATCTTCTCGACCTTCTCTATGTCCCGCATCGAGTAGTAGCGAGTGCCGCCTCCGGACCTTTTGGGGATCACCAGACCCCAACGCTCGTAGTTGCGCAGCGTCTGCTGGTGAACGCCGATTCGCCTTGCGACGATGCCGATGGCGAAGATCGGCTCATCTCGTCCGAACGACATCGATTAGCCTCCTTCTGCCCTGGATTCGGCGGGCGTTTGCTCAAGCTCTCGAAGCTGCTCGAACAGTCGCCGGTGCTCGTCTGTGACCTCCGTCGGCATCCGAACCTTGATCTTTGCGATCAGGTCGCCGAACTCGCCTCTGCCCCGCTTCGGCATCCCTTTAGCCGGAATCCGGAACGAGCGGCCGTTCTGGGTGCCTGGCGGGATGGTGAGCGCAATCCGGCCCTCCATCGTCGGCACCTCGACCTCGCCACCCAGCACCGCATCGACATAGTTGAGTGGGACCTCAGCGATGAGGTTGTCTCCTTCGCGGGTGAACCGGCGGGAAGGCAGCACCTTGACCCTCAACATCACCTCTGTCTGTGCATCAGGGTTCAACCTGATCCTGCCACCGTCGCGGATGCCCGCCGGGACCGTAACTTCGATTGTCCTGGTCCCCGAACGGCCGCTGATGCTCACGCGACGCGTGGTTCCTCTATATGCATCCTCGAGAGTCACCTCGACGCTGCCCTCGACGGTCGAGCGCATATGCCCACCGCCGAAGACATCGAATGGGGAACCCGAGCCACCGCCGTTGCCGAACAGGTCGAATATCGAACCTGCACCAGCTCCGCTGCCGAATGGGTTGCCCCTGCCTGAAAAGCCTGCAGCTCCCGCTTTTCTTAGCTCGTCGGCGTGCTTCCAGTTCTCGCCGAACTCGTCGTAGTCCTTGCGTTTCTTGGTGTCGCTCAGGACGTCATGCGCCTCGTTGACGCGCTTGAACCGCTCGGACGCGGCCTTATCGCCCGGATTCACGTCCGGGTGAAGTTGCCGCGCCAGTTTCCTGTAGGCGGCCTTTACGTCTTTATCCGTTGCGTCCCGGGGGATTCCGAGAACTCTGTAGTAGTCCTGTGCCAACTAGAAGCCTTTCGTACGGCGAAGTGCCAGATAGCCATTAGATGCAAGTTTACTACACATGATGCTGAAATATCATTTGACAAGTATCTTATCAGATTTCTATACTATCTGCATGGAGCCCGGCCAGTGGCTCGCACTGGCATACCGAGGGACATTTGCAAACAGGAGTTGAGAAGATGGCTGTTGAGAGATGGAGTCCGTTCTCTGACATTCGCCGGTTCGATGATGTGTTCAACAAGATCTGGCGGGGAGCGAACTGGATACAGGAGACTCCGGAGGCTTGGAGCATTCCGCTGGACGTGACCAAGACCGGTGACGACGTTGTTGTGAAGGCTTCGTTGCCCGGCGTGAAGAAGGACGACGTTGACGTGACGATCGAGGACAACGTCCTAACCATCCGCGCTGAGGTCGCACAAGAGGCCGAGAGCGAGGAGTCCGGAGTTCTCTTGAAGGAGCGCAGGACCGGTTCGTTTTACCGAGCAGTGCGCCTGCCTGAGACGGTCGATTCCGAGAATGCTTCGTCCTCGTACGGCGACGGTGTCTTGACCATCAAGCTGCCGAAGCTCGAGGAGAAGAAGGCTCGAAAGTTGACTGTGACTTCGGCTTAGTCGTCACCTGTAAGTCGAGAGCTGAGGCCGGTCGGCGTTGATGCCGACCGGCCTTTTTTCATGCAGGGATCGGTTACTAACGCACTCACAGGCGGCCGATCAAGTGGTGACCTGCGACTGTTAAGCTTCTTGTCCGCTGCTCGACCGGAACACATCCTCGTGCCGGTTGAACCAACAGGTGAAACCCACTTGAGCACTGCCAGAAACGAAACTCGGTCGATCGGCCTCCCGGCGTTCTTCGCGCGGTATCAGGGCCCTATCGACGCCGCTTTGCGTGCAGAACTGGACGGCCTTGACCTGCCCCTCTACGACACCCACAGCTACTACATGGGTTGGACGGACGTCGACGGCTCAGACTCGAAGAGTGCTGGTGGCAAGCGGCTCCGGCCCACGCTCTCGTTGCTTGCGGCGGAAGCAGCGGGCGGAACACCGGACAGGGCTATGCCTGTCGCAGTGTCGCTCGAGTACGTGCACAACTTCTCACTGATCCATGATGACCTGGAGGACCAGGACCGCATCAGGCACCACCGGCCTACCGTCTGGGCAGTGTGGGGTGAGGCGACCGCCATCGTGTCGGGCAACGCGATGCTAAAGGTCGCAGACCATGCGATGGAGCGGCTCGTTGAGATCGGCGTGAGCCCAGAAGTAGCGCTTGAGGCCCAGCACTCTCTTACCGCCAACTACCTTCGAATGATGGAAGGCCAGTACCTGGACATCCACTTCGAGTCGCGTGCTTCTGTAACTGTTGACCAGTACCTGGACATGATCGAGCGCAAGACCGGGGCGTTGATCGAAACGGCCGTGTTTCTTGGCTCGTTAGTCGGAAGGCCGGGAGAACCTGACAGGGACTTTTCGGCCGGTCTGCGGTCTGTTGGTTATGAACTAGGCAGGATATTTCAGATAAGGGACGACATTCTTGGCGTATGGGGAGGCCAGGAGACCGGCAAGCCTGTCGGAGCCGATATCCAGAGGAAGAAAAAAGCGCTGCCCGCCGTTCACGCTCTGAACATGGCCACCGGCGCATCGAAAGAACGGATCACCGAGATCTTCGCGAAGGACGAGCTAAACGGGGATGACGTGGAAGACGCACTCGAGGTGATGGACGATCTCCGGACACAGGATTATTGCCAATCGCTCGCAGATGAACGCTGGCTGCGTGCGCGAGGCGTGTTACAGTCTCTTGATCTTGCGGGCGACACCGCGAGGGACATAGAGGACCTGGGCGAGTTCCTGCTGGTCAGGAACAGTTGACGCTGACTCGGCCGGTAGTCTCTCAACCCTTGAGCGGCAAACTTGTGGGGACGCAATAAGGAGATCGCTGCGATGGCCAGACCCAAAGAGCTTGCGGTCAAAGTTGGCTGGTATCTCTTCTACAACAAGTTCATCAAGCGGCGGAAACGATTTCCGCTTGTGACGATGTTGGAGCCGCTCGAGGCCTGCAACCTGGCCTGTGAAGGCTGTGGCAGGATTCGCGAGTACGAGTCGGTCATACACCGCCAGCTAACTGTCGAAGAGTGCATGCAGGCTGTCGACGAGGCAAACACCCCTGTTGTTTCCATCGCAGGCGGTGAGCCCACCATCTGGCCACATCTCCCCGAGCTGGTTGAAAAACTGGTCAAGCGCAAGAAATTCGTCTACGTCTGCACCAACGGCCTGACGATGGGCAAGATGATGCGGGAGATCCCGCCATCGAAGTACTTCGCGTGGGTTGTGCATCTCGACGGCACAGCGGACCGGCATGACGTGGCTGTCTCTCGCAAGGGCGTCTACCAGATCGCGATGAAGATGTGTGAGCAGGCGCTTGAGAAAGGATACCGGGTCTGCAGCAACACAACGCTGTTCTCCGGTTCAGATGCAGACGACCTGCACAAGCTGTGGGAGCACACCACGGAGATGGGCTTCGAAGGTGCGATGGTCACGGCCGGATACGACTACGAGACGGTGCCAAACCAGCAGCTGTTCTTGAAGAAGCAGCAGGCGATCGACATCTTCAAGGACGTTCTTGATCCGGAGAAGACGAAGAAGATCAGGCTCTACAACAATCCGCTGTATCTGCAGTTCCTGCGAGGCGAGCGCAGCTACGATTCATGCACTGCGTGGACCAACCCTACCTACACGATCATGGGCTGGCGCAACCCCTGCTACCCGCTCGCCGACGGGCATACGCAGAAGCTCGATGACCTGATGGGCGACGAGGTGTGGGACAACTACGGCAGTCCCGAAAAGGACCCACGCTGCGCCAACTGCATGATGCACTGCGGCTTCGAATCAACGACTATCTTCGAGGCGATGTCCAGCCCGAAGGCAGCGGCGAAGCTCGTGAAGTCAGGCGCCGTCGTCAGAGGCGGAATTACAGCGGGCTAGCAGCCGGCCGATTTCAGGCTGCCTCAGCAGGTGGTCAAAAAACGTCATGTTACTTCTGATCGCCGCTCTCTCAGAAGAGGTCAGCGGCATTCTCCGTGCGGGTGACTATGAGTCGGTCGAAGCCCCGGAGTCTCTGATCGCCTACCGTCTTCGTACCAACCCAGGCTCGCAAGAACTCGATGTGGCTATCGTCCTGACCGGTACGGGGCGCGAGCGCGCCACGGCTGCCGCACGCTGGGCGTTCGATGAGTTCAAGCCGACCGCCATGATGTCGATAGGCTTCGGCGGCGGCGCGATGGAGACGCTCCAGACTGGCGATCTTGTCCTTGGGACAAAGCTATTCCGGCTTGACGGCTCGCCGTTTTACTGGGACGCCGACCAGCTTGGTGACCCGCTGGTACCTGACCTGAACCTGCTCCGCGCTTCGAGAAACGCAGTCGAGATAGCAGGTATCGACTTCGAACTCGGACCGATCATCAACTTGCCCACTGTTGCGAAGACAGCAGGCATGAAACGGTGGATTGGTGAAGAGCTACGCGGGGCGTGCGTGGATATGGAGAGCTTCGTAGTCTGCGAGGTGGCAGCGGATGAGAATGTCCCGTTCGTTGCGCTCAGGGCAATAGTAGACACGGCGGACATGGACCTGCCGGACCTTGTAGGCCAGATCGATCAGGCCCCAACTGGAGGCCGTGTCATTCCGGCGATCAAATACCTGAGCCGAAATCCACTTGAAATCACCTCCCTAACGAAGCTGGGTCGTGCGGCAGCGCGAGCTCGGCGCTCGCTGACCGAGTTCTTCGTTGAGTTCTCAGCAGAGATGAGCGCCGCAGGTGAGGCGCTGGAGCGTGAACATGTCAACGAAGGTGTGGCGTGAAGTTCCTGGTCACAGGCGCGACCGGCTTCGTTGGTGGAGCGATCGTACGCAAGCTGGTTGAGAACGGGCATTCAGTCAGGGCTCTTGTGCGGAGCGGTAGTGAAGGCAGGTTGCCATCGGGGCCGAGCATCGAACCGGTCGTCGGTGATGTTACGGATCGGGTGTCGCTAGAACGGGCGGTCGCCGGAGTTGACGGAGTGTTCCACGTCGCAGCCGTCTACTCGTTCTGGCATCGCGATCCTTCAGAAACTTACCGCACGAATGTTGACGGAACTGAGAACGTGCTAAAGGCCGCGAAGAGCGCAGGCGTTCGCCGTGCTGTCCTGACTAGCACGGTCGCCACGCTGAAGTGGCCGGGAAAAGGCAAGCTCGCGGACGAGTCATCCATCGCGACGACCGATGATCTGCCAGGCCACTACAAGCGGTCGAAGCTGATGGCGGAGCAGGCGGCGCTGGCGATCAACGGCGAAGGGTTCGAGGTGGTGATCACGAATCCCACGGCGCCGTTCGGTCCAGGAGACTCTCGACCTACACCGACCGGAAGAATGGTCCTCGAATTCTTGACTAAACGGTTTCCAGGATATGTGGACAGCGGAGTGAACGCATGTGACGTTGAGGACGTTGCCGAAGGCCATCTACTTGCGTTCACGAAAGGTAGACCGGGCGAGCGCTACGTACTCGGCTCGGAAAATGTCACGCTGCGCGGCATCTATGAGTGTCTGACGAGGATCACCGGCTTGAGAAGATGGCCGGTGCGAGTGCCGTTTGCGGTTGCCATGGCCGCTGGGGCCATCGATTCAATCATCGAAGGCAAACTCCTGAGACGAGAGCCTTATGTGCCGCTCGAAGGGATTCGAGTTGCAAAGCACCCGATGTTCGTGGACTGCAAAAAAGCTGTGTTAGAACTTGGGCTGCCGACCCGACCGGCAATCGATTCACTGCGTCGTTCCGTGGTCTGGTTTGCAAAAAACGGCTACTCAAATGTTAAGGTGCGTGGCTCAGACTCCCTCGATAACGAGGATGAGGCCGGTGTCAGAGCATGATCGAGACGCAACACAGGTCAGCTATTGCCAGGGTGCCGCAGGTCCGCGGTGACCGATTCTCCGGGCGCGATTCATCTTCGGCCGCACCCTCGCTCGACATCGCGATCAACCGCACTCATGAACTGCTCAGGGATATTCAGCACAGCGAAGGCTGGTGGTGGGGCGAACTCGAGTCGAACCCAACCATGGAAGCTGAGTACGTGTTCCTGACACACATTCTTGGCGTGGCAGACCCTGAACGTAATCGCAAGATCGCCAACTACATTGAACGTCGACAGGGCGAAGACGGCGGCTGGAGCCAGTACTACGGTGCACCTGCCGATCTCAGCACAACGGTTGAGTGCTACACCGCTCTGAAGATTGCCGGGCGGGACATCGATTCTCCGGTCATGCACAAGGCCAGGGAGTTGATCCTGTCCAAAGGCGGCGTGCCGAACACACGGGTGTTTACCAAAATATGGCTTGCGATGATCGGCCAGTGGGACTGGAGCGGCACCCCGTACCTGCCGCCCGAGATCATCTTCCTGCCGAAGTGGGCGCCGTTCAACATCTACTCGTTCGCCAGCTGGACCCGGGCAACGGTCGTGCCAATGACGATCATTCTGTCTGAGAATCCGACCTTCCCGCTTCCGCCCGAGCATGCCATCGACGAGCTTTACCCGTTAAGCCGGGACAAAACCGACTATGCGCTGCCAGCACCCGGCGCGCTTTCGCCCGACTGGTTCGTATATGTCGCAGACCGACTGCTTCACACAGGTGAAAAGTTCCCCGTCAAGCCGATGCGCTCAGTCGCGAAACGGAAGGTCAGGGACTGGATAGTCGACCACCAGGAGAACGACGGCAGTTGGGGAGGGATTCAGCCGCCGTGGGTCTACTCGTTGATTGCACTCAAGGTTCTGGGCTTTGACAACGACCATCCGGTCATGGAGAAGGGACTTGCAGGGTTCGAAGGTTTCGCAATCTCAGACTCCGAAGACAGCTGGCAGGTGCAGGCCTGTGTCTCGCCTGTCTGGGACACAGCGCTTGCGGTCAACGCACTTCTTGAATCCGGGCTTGAACCCAATGACCCGACAGTCCTCCGTGCATCGGACTGGTTGCTTGCTAGGCAGGTCCGTGAGCCCGGCGATTGGCAGGTTAAGGTTCCTACCGCAGAGCCCGGAGGCTGGGCTTTCGAGTTCGACAACAACGCCTACCCTGACACGGACGATGCGGCGGCGGTGTTGCTGGCAGTTGGCAGGTCAGCGACAAGTGATCAAGCTGAGAAGTCGAGGGCTGTCGATACCGGGTTGCGCTGGCTTGTTGCGATGCAGAGCAACAACGGTGGATGGGGTTCATTTGATCGGAACAACACAAGCAGAATCACTACGAAACTGCCGTTTTTCGACTTTGGTGAGGTGATTGACCCGCCCAGCGTCGACGTGACAGGACATATTCTCGAGGCATTGGGCGAGTTGGCGTGGTCTGCTGATTCTAAAGAGGTAAGGCGGGCGCTCGAATACATCTGGGATGAACAGGAGGATGACGGTCCCTGGTTCGGTCGCTGGGGCGTCAACTATCTTTACGGAACGGGCGCCGTGTTACCGGGACTTGAGGCTATTGGCTTCAATATGTCCGATAGTCGTGTTCAAATGGCGGCGGATTGGGTAGAATCCCGCCAGAATCGAGATGGAGGGTGGGGTGAGTCCTGTGCTTCCTACGCAGACCCCGCTCTGCGGGGTCGGGGTGAAAGCACGGCTTCGCAGACCGGTTGGGCGCTACTGTCGCTAATTGCGGCGGGTAGGGCTGAAAGTGAGGCCGCGAACAGGGGTGCGGGGTACCTTCTGGAGACCCAGAGGTCTGATGGAGCCTGGGACGAACCGCAGTATACTGCCACCGGATTTCCCGGTTACGGAATTGGAGACCGACGGTTTAAGCGCACGGAAACGACCGAAAAAGACCTGCTTCCGGTTGAACTCCCTGCCAGCTTCATGATCAAGTACCATATGTACCGCATTTACTGGCCATTACTGGCCTTGGGAAGATACAGAGTCAGGATCGGTAACGGATCGTCTGGCAAGGGTCTCCGCACATCGATTGCAGGGGGTAAATGAGTTTGCAGAGGGCTAACGCGGCATCAATGTCGGCTGTAGAAGCCGGCCGAATTAGCGTACTCAACGGATCCACTCCGGGCGGCCTGTCAACGGGTAATGAGTGGAGAGTTTTCAGCAAAATCCTGTCTGTAGAGACCAAGGACGCGCCAGACTTCATCGATATAACGGACAAAGTCCGTGAGCTGGTTACCGAATCCGGTGTCTCGAACGGGCAGGTGCTAATTCACAGCGCTCACACCACCTGTTCGGTGATCATCAATGAGAACGAACCGCTCCTGCTCACTGACATGGAGCACTTCCTGGACCGGACGGCGCCCAAGGACATGTACTACGGGCACAATGACTTTGCTATCCGCACTGTCAGCGTCAGGCCCAACGAGTGCCCTAACGGCCATGCTCATTGCCAGCACATGATCCTCGGTACGAACGAAACGGTTCCGGTAATCGATAAGCAGCCGCTGCTGGGCGAGTTCCAGCGTGTTTTCGTGGTGGAACTCGACGAGCCGAAGCCCAGGAACATCGCAGTCCAGGTTTCCGGCCTCGCCTGATCGTTTTCTCACAGGCAACCAGGTAGTCACTCGAACACAGGGGAGCTGAACCTGTTGCGGACCTCAGCAGACCCTTCGCCGCCCACACTTCCGGGTCCTGAACTGAGTTCGGAACCGGGCTCGCCGGAACAGCTAGACGAGGCATTCGCCCACTGCGAGCGCCTGGCCAAGACCCATTACGAAAACTTCTCCGTTGGCACGCGCCTCATCCCGAAGGAGCTACGCAAGCATTTCTATTCCGTCTATGCATTTTGTAGAGGTGTCGACGATCTCGGCGACGAGGCTGCCGGAGATCGACTGGCCCTTCTTGATGGGTGGGGGCAGCAGTTGGAACTCTGCTACTTAGGAACTCCTACACATCCGTTCTTCATCGCTCTGCAACAGACGATCCAAGAGTTCAACATACCTCGAGAGCCATTTGACCGCTTGATCGAGGCGAACAGGCGAGATCAGTCTGTTCTCAAGCATCCGAGCTACGAAGAGCTACTCGAGTATTGCGATCACTCCGCAAACCCGGTCGGGCATCTCGTCCTTTACATCTTCGGCCACCGGGAGCCCGAGCTTCATGAGTTGGCGAACAACACCTGCACCGCCCTGCAGCTGGCGAACTTCTGGCAGGACGTAGCCCGCGATTATCAGATCGGTCGCATCTATCTGCCCGCTGATGAGATGGAACGGTTCGGTGTTACCGAAGAGATGATCCGTAGCGGCACTGCGACTCTTGAGTTCAAGCAGCTGATGCGCTTCCAGGTAGACCGAGCGCGAGACCTGTTTATCAAAGGCTACGAGCTGGTGCATAGAGTGAAGGGCCAGGCGCGGATTGACCTCGCTCTGTTTACCGGCGGGGGCCTCACAGTCCTGCGGGAGATCGAGAAGCTGGACTATGATGTTCTCTCGAAGCGACCAGAGGTCTCGAAAGCTGCGAAGATTAGGCTGCTCGTCTCGGCATATGTACGGAACCGGGTTGGCCTCAAGCCGTTGTCGGGCAGACTGTTCAAGCCAGCGAGCCGCTGACATCTTGCAGGCAGCCATCGCGCTCGGATCAGCCAAGTGACATCAACGATAGAAAAACCGAAGGCTGAAGAGGACGCCTGGGACCTGGAAGAGGCCTACGAAGCATGCGCTCAGATTACCCGCGATGCCTCGACGAACTTCTACTATGCATTTTTAACGCTGCCTGAAGAGAAACGGCGAGCGATCTACGCCACGTACGCATTCTGCCGACTCTGCGATGACATCGTCGACGAACCTGATCGCCCGCAGGACCCGGCATCGGAGCTTGCAGACGTTCGAAATCGGCTGTCGGGCGCCTACAACGGAACTGAGTCCGGAGCCATATGGACCGCACTGGCCGACTCACAGAAGCGTTTCGGAATAGGCGAGGCTCACTACGCCGCGGTGATCGAGGGTTGCGAGATGGACCTGACACGGTCTCGCTACCAGACCTTCGACGACCTAGTTGACTACTGCAAGAAGGTCGCAAGCGCCGTTGGGTTGGTCTGCATCGAGGTGTGTGGCTACGAAGACCAGAACGCTGTGCAACATGCGATCGACCTCGGCATCGCGATGCAGTTGACGAACGTGATCCGCGATGTCGCGGAAGACGTAGCGAATGGGCGCATCTACCTGCCACTGGAAGACATAGAGCGGTTCGGCTATTCAGAGCAGGAACTGCTGGACGGCACAGTCAACGACAACTTCCGACGCATGATCCAGTTCCAGGTTGAGCGAGCAAAAGACTACTTCCAACGTGGGAACCAACTCTTCCCGCTACTCGATCGGCGCTCGAGGGCCTGTCCGCAGGCGATGGCCGAGGTCTACATGAGCATCCTGGACAAGATCGAGGATGCGGACTTCGACGTCATGTCATCACGAGTGCGCCTGAGCAAGCGTGCGAAACTCACGCTGGCAGCGCGGCTGTGGATCAGGAGCCGGCTGCGGTTTCTCCCCTTCTAGCGAATCGTTTGGAGTGGGTTCAAGGTAGTATTTCGCGACCATGACCTCACTGAAACCCAAGCGCGTTGTGATCGTCGGAGGAGGACTCGCGGGCCTTGCAGCCGGTGTTGCGCTGTCAAAACGTGGATTCAGAGTCATCCTTCTCGAAAAACGGCCGTTCCTGGGAGGCCGTGCGTTCTCATTCAGGGATCCTGAGACGGGTATAGAGGTGGATAACGGGCAGCATGTGTTTGTCGGAGCCTGCGACCAGTACATGCGGTTCCTGCGGGATATCGGTGCCTGGCAGAACGTGCGGATGCCGAAGAGACTCGCAGCGAGAGTGATCCGCGATGGCAAGTCGGCCTGGCTGCGAGCGTCGTCATGGATACCGGGTTCCGCTGCTAACCTGCCGGCATTGCTTGGATACAGCCATGTCTCGTTTGTCGGTCGGCTGAGACTGCTCTATGGGATGATGCGTATCCGATTCGCACGCCGTGAACCCGGTGGCCCGCTGGAAGATCAGATCTTCGAGGATTGGCTTCGAGAACGTGGGCAGACAGACGAGACGATCTCGAGGTTCTGGAACCTTATCGTGCTGCCGGCGCTAAATGACAACATATCCGAAGTAAGCGCAGACGCGGGTTTGATGCTGTTCCAGACGGCGTTGCTGGGGGCGCCAACAAAGGCTGCCATTGGCTACCCCGTCGTTGGCCTCTCCCGGCTCGCCGGTGACGCGGCGCAGGAGTTCATCACGGACCGCGGCAGTGAGATCAAACTATCGGCGGATGTCGCCGGACTGGCACTCGAAAACGGGCGGGTCTGCGGAGTTCAGTTGGAGTCTGGCGAACTGGTCGACGCGGACTCCGTAGTGGTCGCGCTGCCTGCTGCGGCGACACGTGAACTGATCTCGAGCGACATATCCAGTGCCGACCATTTCTCCCCTGCCGACGATGTCGAGACGGCGCCAATAGTCGGGGTCCATATCTGGTACGACACCGAAGTGATAGACGACCTGTTCGTGGCTGTGCTGGACAGTCCGTTGCAATGGGTTTTCAACGTCACAAGAATGCACGAGCGGGAGACTGAAGACTCTGGTAACGGCCAGCACATTGCCATCTCTCTGAGCGGCGCCTGGCAATGGAAGGACAAGAGCAAGGCGGAACTGCGAGAAATCTTCGTTTCCGAGATGGCCCGCGTCTTTCCGGCCGCTGCCAACGCGTCTGTAACAAGGTTCATCACGGTCAAGATGCTGGACGCCACGTTTCGGGTCACGCCCGGCGCCGAGAAGAACCGGCTTCCACAGGAAACACCGGTTCCGGGCCTTTTTTTGGCTGGAGATTGGACGCGGACGGGATGGCCGTCGACGATGGAGAGTGCGGTGCGGAGCGGCAATCTTGCGGCCGATGCGGTAACCAGGCATCTGTCACCGAATGGGGCTTAGGGCTCATACTCTCTCTATGCGCGCCCTGATACTCGCTCCATTCTCTAAGCATGCTCTGCACGACCTCGAATCGGCCGGGATAGCGACCGTTCATGAGAGTTGGCTGGAATCGAACGAACTGCAGGACCCTGCAGAGCTGGGAGAACGGATCAACCAGGAGAACTTCGAGGCGGTGATCGTCGAGGCGGATTTCCTGTTCGAGGAAACGTTCGACGCCGCACCTCAACTGAAAGTCGCCGGTATTTGCAGGGCAGCTACTAACCAGATCGATGTTGATGCTGCGACTGACCGTGGGGTGGTTGTGATCAATACTCCCGGGCGTAACGCGCCAGCGGTTGCGGAGCTGACGATTGCGCTGATGCTTGCCGTCGGCAGACGGATTGCAGAGTCAGACCGTTACGTACGCGGTCGCAAATGGGAATCACCAACTGCACCTTACAGCGAGCTTCGAGGTGTTGAACTTGGTGGCAAGGTGGCGGGCGTCATTGGTCTTGGGGCGATTGGGCGCAGAGTTGCCGAGCTATGCAACGCCTTTGGAATGAACGTGCTTGGCAACGACCCGTTCGTGTCTCCAGCAGAAGCGAACCAGCTGAATGTCACGTGGGCAGAACTGGATTTCCTCCTGGAAAGTAGCGATTTCATCACGCTCCACGCTCCGGTCGCTGAAGACGGCTCCACCCTGCTTACAGGCGAACGCATCTCGAAAATTAAGCCCGGTGCCGTCCTGGTGAACACGGCCTCTGCGGAACTTGTCGACGAATCGGCACTTATCGAGGCGTTGCGAAACGGTCGGTTAGCGGGTGCCGGCATAGACATCTTTCATGGTCATCCAGTCGATCCGCAGAACCCGCTCCTCGATCTGCCTAACGTTGTGCTGACGCCTCACATCGGTGGAGCGACAGGCGACACGATCGAACGTCACTCTGCAGCGATCGCCAGTGATCTGATCAAATACTCGCAGGGTGAGAAGCCGGTCAATTTCGTGAACGAGCAGATGTGGGAGCGGCGACGTGGCAGCTAAGAAGCCTAAGCAGCTGTACATGGCGATCGACTTCGGCACCAGTCACATCCGGGCTGCTGTCGGTCCGTCAACCGGCCGTCCGCTGTCGATCATCAGGTTGCCGGTCAAGTACGTTCAGCCAATCGACGGCCCGGACACCGCAGTCGAGTTCGACCCCAACGCTGCCTGGCGGACTGTGTGCACCGCTTCGAAGCGCGCTGTCAGGGATTCAGGAGTCAGCCCTGACCAGATACGAGCGGTCGCTGTAACAAGCCAGAGACTCGGGCTGGTGATGTACAGCCGCGACAGCAAGGAGCTCTACGCCGGACCGAACCGCGACATGCGCGCCGTTTTCCAGGGCGGCCAGATTGATGCGGACGCGGGAAACATGCTCTGGCAGATGACGGGTCATGGCCCGGGAATGTTGACCGCATGGGCACGCATGCTCTGGCTCAAGCAGGAAAAGCCTGAACTGTTCGAGCAGTTGCGCACCGTCTCGTGCCTGGCCGACTGGCTTGCGTGGCGCATGACCGGGGTGTTGCTAATGGAGTCGGCGCTTGCATGCGAATCCGGGCTCGGCCTCGTTGCGACGGGAGCGCCGGCAACCGGCCTCTCGTCCTACGCCGATCTTGATGAAGTCGACCTTCCTCAGACCTGTGAGTCGGGCACAAAGATTGGAGGCCTGGTGACTCCCGCGGCGCGTGCGCTGGGCCTTCAGGTTGGAACTCCTGTGATCGCTGCTGGTCCGGATTCGCAGGTTGGGTTGATCGGGCTCGGGGTCTCCGAACCTCGGACCTCCGGGGTCATTGCAGGCTGGAGCGCGGCGGTTCTCAGGGTGACGAACAACCCGGCGTTCGACAACACCCATGCCATGTGGACCGGCCGACATGTGCTTCCGGAAACATGGATGCTAGAAGCGAATGCAGGCGAGATGGGAGGCGTGTACGACTGGCTGGTCTCATTGATTGGACAGGGCGAAGAGCCTTCGGAGGCTATGAAACGCTACGACCGGCTGGCCGTGAAGGTTGAACCAGGGTCAAACGGTGCGGTTGGCTACCTTGGCCCATCGTTCGTCCACATGTCTGATGTGACTCTCAGAACAGGGGGGATGCTCTTCCCCGTCCCGTTATCTTTTGAACCGCCAGACCGAGCAACTCTCGTGCGGGCGATGTTCGAGAACTTTGCTTTCGCCATCCGCTACAACGCTGACCGGCTCGCGACTTTAGCCGGTCCATCCAGCTGGTTCGCAACTGGCGGCGGGCTCACGAAATCCCGGACATTCAGAGAGGTTCTAACAACGGTCATGGGCGGCGCTGTCGGATTCTCAAGATCAGGAGAGACGACTGTGCTGGGGGCACTTTCGATCGCAGCGGCTGGCATCGGCGACGCCGAGCTGGAGTCACTGGCCGGCAGGAGAAGGAACGAGTTGCGCGTCCAGACTGCAGAAGCCGGTCTTAGATCCGAGTACGACGATCTCTACCATGCCTGGAGAGCACGAGAGCGGCGCGTAAGCGAGATTGAACTCTAGCTGCACGTCTTCCGTGTCGCAGTTCGTCGTGCTACCTTTTCACGCCGCACATCAACCTCTGACACACCGAGTCGGCCGCCACAATGCCAGCTCCTTCATTCACATCAGAACGCACCGAAATCATCAACGCCGTGAAGGAGTTGGACCAGCGCGGGCTGGTGTCTGGATCAAGCGGAAACGTTTCGGTCAGACTGCCTGCCTCAGATGGAGACGAGCGTTACCTCATCACCCCGGCAGGGGTCACATACGACCGACTTGATGAAGACGGCCTCGTGGTAGTCGACGGAGACCTTGAACCGGTTGGGGCGGATCTCGTGCCTTCAACCGAGTCACTGCTTCATCTCGGCATCTACAAGGGCCGCCCGGACGTCAATGCGGTGGTGCACACGCACTCGCTGTACGCAAGCATCGCGGCCGTCACCTCGAGTCACATTCCACCGGTGGTTGACGAGATGGTCGTGTATATCGGCGGTGCGATCGAGGTCGCTGATTATGGTTTTCCGGGAACACCTGAACTTGCAAATGCCGGTGTCGAAGCGCTTGGAGACAGACGCGCTGTACTGCTCAGAAACCATGGCATGTGCGCAGCAGCAGCCACACTCGACGAGGCGATGCGGGTAGCCGTGCTGGTTGAACGCGTTGCCCAGATATATGTTCAGGCCGAAACTATGGGTGGCTCACTGGAGTTGCCAGAGTACGCTGTCGAGGCCGAGCGCCAGGTCTACTTGATGCGGTCAGGACTCGCGGGAAGCGAATAGACTGCTATCGCCCATTCGAACAGAGCCGGTGTTGCCGGGCAGATGACCAATCGACAGGAGTAAAGATGCCAGGGGTTCCAGCATTCATTCTGCGAAGGCTCTACGTGAAGGGAAGCCTGCGGAACACCGATTCGGGCTGGGCGTTCACCCTGAAGAACTCACTCGGCTCGGGATACGCAAAGGGCATGCAGCCGCTCAAGATCAACGACCGGGAACTCCCAATGACAACTGCGTCGTTCCACCAGGATGGTGAAGACATCACATTCGACCGTGTCACGGAAAATACGACTTTCGGCCTGAAAATGAACCGCTCGATAGACATCTCCGTCAAAGGCGAGCAGCTCTCACCGGGAGCGCACAAGGTCTGGATGGGGTTTATCGTCCCGGGCTTCGGCAAGATCGGCTTCGATTTCACAGACGAGGTGCCGGGTGCCTGAATCTTCCAGGCAGATCCTGATAACCGGCTCGGCCGGATTCCTCGGCGAAGCAACACTCGACAGGATCACCAGAAACGACGATTCGGCGTTCGTTGTCTGTGTTGACGCAAGACAAACGAAAGGGCCGGGCGGTGAGACCCGCCGGTTCGTCTCTGTCACTCGCGATATCACGGATTCGCTGGATGATCTGCTGGCCGACTATTCGGTCGACACCGTGATCCACCTTGCGTTCGTTTTGCAGGCGCAGAAACATCCTGAGCGCACGCGCGCCGTAAATGTGGATGCGACCAGGCGCTTGCTCGACTCGTGCGCACAGGCAGGCGTGAAGCAATTCATCTACCTGAGCAGCACTACCGTCTACGGCGCTCATCCCGAAAACGACCACCTGTTCACCGAGGACGAATCGGTCAACCCCGTCGAGGGCTTCACGTATTCGGAGCAAAAGGTTGAGGCGGAGCGGTTGGTCCTCGAGTTCGCGAAGGCGAATCCCGATTGTGCCGTATCAATACTGCGCGGCTGCGTTGTGATGGGTCCGGGTGCCAGCAACTTCATCACCGAATCGCTCGGGATGAAGGTCCTGCCTGTGCCATCCGGGGCAAACCCCGAGATGCAATTCCTGCATGTGGACGACTACTGTTCGGCCATTGATGTGGTTCTTGCGCAGGAGCCGCGGGGCGTGTTCAACATTGCCGGCAGAGGGACCGTGAGCTGGCGGGAGATGGTTCGCCTGGCAGGTGCTCGGGCTGTACCTGCCCCGGGACCCGTGCTCAAGGCCGTGACCGACCTGACATGGAAGCTTGGCGTTCAGCAACGGTCACCTTCTGCCGGGTTGGCGTTCATCCAGTATCCGTGGCTGGCCTCAACCCGGAAGATCGAATCCGAGTTGAGCTGGAGCCCGGAGCGAAGCTCGCGACAGGCTGTCGAGTCATGGGCGAGCGCAAAGCACTGATGGGTTATCCGGAGATCGACTCAATCGGTACTGTCGGATGGCCGTTCTGCGTATACAATTCAAGGGTTGACCCTTCCACGAGCACTCTGTTCGATTTCGAGACAGGCAAGAGGGCCCGGCGACAACGATGCCTCAATCTGACTTCGACGCTGTAGACAAGAAGATCCTCAACCTGCTGCAGTCAGATTTCCCTCTCGTGAGAGAGCCCTGGCAGGCTATCGGAGCGAGTGTCGGAGTTGATGAACAAGAGGTGCTGGACCGGGTCGCCGTTCTCAAGAAGAAGAACGTGGTGCGGCAGGTTGGAGCGATCTTCGACACCCGCCGGCTCGGCTACAGCTCGACACTCGTTGCGATGCGTTTTGCCGAGGACAAGCTAGATGCAGCAGCTCACTTCCTGAACCGCCATCCCGGCATTAGCCACAACTACGCCCGCGAAGGGCAATTCAATCTCTGGTTCACGCTTGCGGTGCCTCCCGGCATGGCCGTCGCCGATGAGGTCGAGAAGCTCGGTCGTGTAACGGGAGCAGAAGCGACCCGGCTGCTCCCGACGATCAGGTTCTTCAAGATTGGCGTCAACTTCGACATGGAGAAAAAGGTCTCTGACGCGAAGACCTACTTCGTTCCAGACAGCCCGAAGAAGACTTCGACCAACGGCTCGACCAATCCCGGCGAGGGTTGGAACAGAGCGCAGGAACTGTCGGACCTGGATGTCACGTTTATCAAGGAGATGCAGGACGACCTGTCGCTGGTAAGCAGGCCGTTCGACGCGATGGCCGAGCGGCTAGGTATGACTGTCGACGAGCTGTTCGACTATGCCGACAAGATGGTGGAGCGCCGCTTGATGCGCCGCTACAGCGCTGTGCTCTACCACCGCCGCGCAGGCTTCAGCGCCAACGCCATGATCGTTTGGAAGGTGCCGGAGGAGAGAGCGCAGGAGGTTGGCGAAATCATGGCCACCTCACCCGCCGTGACCCACTGCTATCAGCGGCCGACCTATGATGACTGGCACTACTCGCATTTCACGATGGTCCACGCGACGACGAAGGACGAGTGCGAGGCCATTGCGAGGGACATTGAGGAGAAGACCGGCCTGGATGACCGCCTTCTCCTGTACAGCACCCGTGAGTATAAGAAGACCAGGGTGCGGTACTTCGTCGAAGATGAGTTCAGTGTTGATGAACTCAAAAAGCTTGAGGTCAGCTAACGCTCGAGATCCGAGGTTGCTGCCGGTAAGAGGACCCCAGATTGCCACGCTACTACGGAATTTTTCTTGACGTTCAGGATCGGCTCGGACTGGTGTTTGGCGGAGACGACCACGAGGGTCAGCGCAAGGTCGAATACCTGTTGGAGTGCGGCTCCAAAGTAAGGCTTTTCAGCCCTGAAGAAGACACCTCACCAAAGCTGAAAGAGCTTGCAGCAGCGGGTACGATCGAGTGGACGAGGCGCAAGTACGAGCCCGGCGATCTCGAAGGCGCATGGGTCGTCATTGTTGCCGACACCTCTAGCCAGGAGATCAACGAGGCGATCTCGGCCGAGGCGAAAGAGCGGAACGTGCTACTCAACGTCATGGATGTGACGCCGCTTTGCACATTCATTGCTCCTGCACTGATCCATCGCAACGAAGTCACAGTCGCGGTCAGTACCGCAGGCAGCTCGCCGGCTCTTGCAAGACGGCTGCGCGAGGAGATGACTGCTGACACCTGTAACTGCTTGCGCTGGGCGAACGTTGGTCCAATTCTTGCCGATGCTCGAAAGGACGTGCGGGGGCGCGGACTGGTGATGTGTCCTGAGAAGTGGCAGGACTTCATGACACCCTCATGGCTTGATGAGGCCGAGCATGGTGACGCACGCAAGGCGCAGGACGAGTTGATCGCCGGCTTAGAGAGCGTCGCTTGCAAGTCCTGTGCGCCCTACGGGTCGTGCCAGCGTATCGAGACCCCGGCGCCTCATTAGCCAGGGCGGAGACAGATGAGCAAGACCATCAAGGTCGGCACCAGGGGAAGCCAGTTGGCCCTGGCTCAGACTGATCTCGTCATCGCGTCGCTAAAGCAGGCGAACCCGGGCGTCACGTTCGAGCGGGAGATCATCCGGACCGCCGGAGACCGCGAACAATCAGCCGACATTTCCAGCGTTGGATACGGCGTGTTCGTCTCGGAACTGGAATCGGCGTTGGCGAACGGTGATGTGGACATTGCTGTCCACAGCCTGAAGGACATGCCATCGGAGCTTGGTGAGGAGTTCTGCATCGCCGCTGTGCCGTACAGGGAAGACCCGCGGGATGTTGTGATCAGTAAAAGTGGTGCGGGACTGATGGAGCTTCCAAAGAGCGCGGTGGTTGGCACGGGTAGCGCTCGACGCAAGACGCTTCTGCTCGACAAGCGGCCTGATCTTGACATCGTACCGATTCGCGGCAATGTGCCAACACGGCTCGCGAAGCTGGACGAGGATGATGGGTCAGACGCCATAGTGCTGGCAGCAGCGGGCCTGAACAGGCTGGGACTTTCCGACAGGGTCACCGAGTACCTGAAGTGCTGGGACTTCGTTGCTGCCGTTGGGCAGGGTGCGCTCGCCATAGAGACCCGGGCTGACGATTCAGCACCACAGGAGATGGCGAGGCCTTTGCAACACGAGGAGACTCGAATCGCTGTTGATGCCGAGCGGACATTCCTGGCGGCGATGGAGAGTGGTTGCTCTGCGCCCGTCTCTGCCCACGCACGAGTCCGCGACGGCCAGATGTCGATTCACTCGTTCGCCGGGTCACCTGACGGTTCGATGGTGCTCCGCGCAGAGCGAGAAGGCGCGGCTTCGGACAATGAAAAGCTGGCCCTCAAACTTGCGAACGAGCTTCTTGAAAAGGGGGCGGCAGATCTGGTCGGCGCTACAGCAGAGGGTGGACGATGACGTCGCCCGGCACCGTGTACCTGGTTGGAGCCGGACCCGGTGATCCTGGCCTGATCACTGTGCGCGGGCTTGAGTTGCTGCGAACCTCCGACGTTGTGATGTACGACAGCCTTGCCTCTGAACGGCTCCTGGCCGAGTCACGACCGGACGCCGAACTGATTAACGCAGGAAAACGTCGCGGCCATCATCGAATGAGCCAGGACGAGATCAACGCAGAGCTTGTGAGGCTGAGCAGAGAAGGCAAGTCAATCTGCCGTCTGAAGGGCGGTGACCCTTTTGTCTTCGGTCGTGGCGGCGAAGAGGCCCTCGCCCTGCAAGACGCGGGGCTTCCATGGGAAGTGGTGCCGGGAATCACATCGCCGATAGCAGCGCCTTCCTACGCCGGAATTCCGATTACACAGCGCGGGATGTCATCTTCGTTCACGGTCGTGACAGGTAGCGAGGACCCTGGCAAGCCGGATTCGCTACTGAACTGGCTGGCGCTGGCCCAGGTCGGCGGCACGATCGCCTTCGTCATGGGTTGGAAGAGCATGCCTCAGATCGTGAAGTCTCTTATTGCAAACGGACTTGCCGCAGAGACTCCCGCGGCACTCGTCCAATGGGGTACGACGCCGGAGCAGCGGACGGCGACCGGCCCACTTGAACGAATCGTTGATATTGGAGTTGATGCAGGCATCGGCGCGCCGGTCATCCTCGTCGTCGGAGAGGTCGCCTCATTGAGAGAGAAGCTCGCATGGTTTGATACCCGGCCGCTGTTCGGACGGAGCGTGTTGATCACACGTGCGAGATCGCAGGCAAGTCGGTTAGCCGAGAAGCTTGAGACTCATGGCGCCAGCACAGTACAGGTGCCCGCGATCGATGTCGTCCCGGTGGAAGACACATCGGAGCTGGACTCAGCAGTTCGATCGCTTTCCGAATACGACTGGGTGACTTTCACCTCGGCAAACGGCGTCCGAGGGCTCTGGGACCGGGTTACGGCTGCCGGATTGGACGCTCGGGCTTTCGGCGGCGTCAAACTCGCCGCAGTGGGACCGGCGACTGCCCGGGCGCTGGAAGATGTCGGACTGACAGCCGACCTGATCCCGGAAAACTTCGATGCTGGTTCGCTGCTCAACAGGTTCAAGGCGCTCGACAAACCCCCGCGTAAGATGCTCTTTCCACGGTCTGAGATCGGGCGGGAATCGCTGGTCGATGGCCTAACTGCTATGGGCGTCAAGGTAGACGCCGTCACCGCCTATCGGACCGTTATGTCGGACGCATCTGCAGAAGATGCTCGCAGCGCATATGCGGATGGAGTGGACATCACGACATTCACCAGCTCGTCTTCGGTCGAAAACCTCGTGAAGTTGCTGGAAGGCGACGTGTCCGAGATCAATGGCTCGCTCGTCGCGTGCATCGGGCCCATCACAGCAGAAACGGCTCAAGAACATGGGATTAACGTTGACGTGATGGCCGACGAGCAGACCATCGATGGACTTGTGGAGTCAATTCTGAACGCTATGAAGACAGGAACTACGTCATGAGCGGAGACCCGAATTTCACGCGCCTGCGTAGTCTTCGAGCCACAGAAGCCCTACGCAAAGAAAACGCAGAAACGAGCCTCAGCGTCTCGGAGTTGATCTATCCGATGTTTGTGACGTTAGGTTCGAACATCAAACGGCCCATAGATGCGATGCCAGGACAGTTCCAGCTGTCTGTCGATGTTGCGCTTAAGCAATCCGAAACAGCACTTAAGGCTGGAGTCGACAAGGTGCTGCTGTTCGGATTGCCCCAGCACAAAGACGGCGTCGGCACCTCGTCGAAGGATCCTGGTGAGGCTGTCCAGACTGCTACCCGGGAGATCAAGAAGCGATTCCCCGCTGTCACCGTGATAACCGATGTATGCCTCTGCGAATACACCGATCACGGCCACTGCGGCATCGTCACGCCGGATGGTGAAGTCGACAACGATGCCACGTTACCGCTCCTGGCAGATACGGCCGTTTCACATGCCGCGGCAGGAGCAGACATCGTTGCTCCTTCGGCCATGATGGACGGCCAGGTGGCGGCCATCCGTGCCGGACTTGCCGACTCTGGATTTGCCGCCACGAAAGTGATGGGCTATTCAGCGAAGTACGCGTCGAGCTTCTACGGTCCGTTCCGCGAGGCTGCGGGATCCGCTCCGCAGTTTGGAGACCGCCGCAGCTACCAAATGGCATCGACGCAGTCAGACGAAGCGATGCTCGAGATTCAGGCTGACATCACAGAGGGTACCGACTACATCATGGTCAAGCCCGCGCTGGCGTACCTGGACATAATTCGCAGAGCTTCGGAGTCGTTTCCAGCCTCGCCACTCGCTGCCTACAACGTGAGCGGCGAGTACTCAGCGATCAAGGCAGCAGCAGCGAACGGCTGGCTCGACGAACCGAGGGCGGCTCTGGAAGCTCTGATGGCGATTAAGCGGGCGGGCGCAGACCTGATCATCACGTACTTCGCGATCGATGCGGCAGGTTGGCTGGCACGGTGATCGCTGCGATCGTCTGCTTGGTGTTCGGGGCAGGCTCGTACCGGACATCAGCTGGCGCTACTGCGCTGACAGAATCTAAGATTCGCAGCAGGTTTTGAACGTTCTCTGGTTCGAACCGCCGACCTGCCCGATGATTAACATCCCTTAACGACAAGGTAGTAACGTCCCGTGGCGACCGATCGCGCTATCGAATCCTCGCCAGACGAGATTGAGTTGACGGACACCCCTATCGCCAGGGCCTGCGCCGCTGAAGTGACAGGTACGTTTCTGCTTGTGCTGTTCGGCACAGGTTCGGTCGCGGCTGCGACTTACACCGAAGCGCAGGTCGGGCTATGGCAGGTAGCAGCGGTCTGGGGTTTCGGCGTAACGATAGCGATCTATGTCACGGCGTCGGTATCCGGCGCACACCTCAATCCAGCCGTTAGCTTTGCGTTCGCCATCCTGCGCAGAGCCGAGTTCAGTCCTCGTAGAATGCTGGTGTACTGGGCGGGCCAACTTGCCGGAGCAATCCTGGCAGGTGCCGTTGTCCTGCTGTTTTTCGGCACCTTCATCGACGAGTTCGAAGATCAGAATGCCATCGACCGTGGTGAGCCCGGCAGCGAGCTGTCGGCAATGGCATTCGGAGAGTACTTCCCGAACCCCGATCTGTTTGGCACAGGAGAAGAGGCAGCAGACCTTGTTTCGCCGCTGCACGCATTCGCGGTTGAGGCGTTCGGGACGGCGGTCCTCGCTCTAGTCATCTTCGCCGTGATCGACAGGCGCAACGTCTCGCTCCCTTCAAAAGGCATGGCACCCTTTTTCATTGGATTCACTGTTGCAGTGCTCATCAGCCTTTTCGCACCGATTACCCAGGCAGGCTGGAATCCGGCAAGAGATTTCGGTCCTCGAATCGTGGCGTTCGCGGCTGGGTGGGGTGACATAGCGATTCCGGGTCCGCGTTCGGGCTTCTGGGTGTACATAACGGGGCCACTGGTCGGCGCGCCGATTGGTGCGGCTATCTGGGACTACGTGGTAAGGCCGGGTTTGAAGGACCGGAATTACGAAGGTGTATCTGATGTCGAAGTCGCCTGACGTTCTTTTCGTCTGTGTTCACAACGCCGGCCGCAGCCAGATGGCGAAGGCGCTGTTCAATGCAAGAGCGCTGGCAGATGGTTCGCGACTGATCGCCGAATCGGCCGGCACGATGCCCTCAGAACGCGTTCATGACGAGGTAGTAGCTGTCATGCAGGAGATCGGAATCGATCTTTCAGCGGAGCGAGGCCGACTGCTGACCGATCAAATGCTGACGGGTCACCCGAAGGTAATAACGATGGGATGCCAGGTCGATTCCGAAGCCTGCCCGTCGCTCGTGCTTGACGAGGTGGAGGACTGGGGATTACCTGACCCGAAGGGCAAGTCTTTGGATGAGGTCAGGAGAGTCCGTGACGAGATCAAAGACCGCGTGTATGCGCTGTTGACCGAACTCAGTGACGGAGCCGGTTAGCGCAGCCGTCGCATCATCTTGCCCCGGAACGCGCCGATCGGTACCGTGCCGAACTTCCGACTATCGGTTGACTCCGCCCGGTTATCGCCAAGCAGCACGTACTCGTTCGTGCATGGCCACCACTCATGCTTGCCAGCCAATGCGTCGCCCGCGCCGTTCAGGTGCGGCTCCGGCACAACGCTCCCATCAACTTCGAGGCGTCCATCTTGCAGTCGCACCTCTTCATCAGGCAGCCCGACAACGCGCTTCAGCAGCCATCTGCCGGGCTTCGAAGGATCCTCAACGCGGACGATGTCGAAGCGCTGAGGTTTTCGTGGCCAGTTGAACGCGCGACGGTTCACAAGGATCCAGGAACCTCCGGGAATGGTTGGCGCCATGCTCGAACCGCCAACACGGACTAGCTTCGCAGACAGTATGTCGAGCAATCGACCGATCATGGTTTTCCAGAACTGAATCCGTTGAACATTCGTGATAGATTTACCGGGCTCAAGGGAGACCTTCGGCTCCAACCCACCGGGCTTTCCGCCTTCATCTTCTCAAAGGCGCTGGCCATTACCAAGTAACGCAATAAGGAGTCCTGAATGATTCTGGACATTAAGAGGCTTGCCGACCGCATTCTGCCCATCGGAACCGCAGAGGCGCACTGCGACATTCCCTGCGGCATCTACGACCCGAGAGACGCCATCCAGGCTGCCCAAACGGTGATCCGCATGACGGAGCTGATCGAGGGACTTGGCGCGCCTTCGTCTGTTGCCGACCACAACTCGCTCGCCCGCTACGTGCTTGTGAAAGAGGAGCACGCCAAGAAGGCCAAGGACGACATCCTCGTCATCTGGACCGATTACTTCAAGCCCGAGCACACCGCGAAGTGGCCTGACCTGCACGAGAAGGTCTGGAACGCATGCAAGCTCGGCAGCCACGTGAAGCAGCACGTTGACATGGCGAAGGCGCAGGAGTTCAAAGCAGCACTTGAAGAGATCGGTGAGATCTTCGCCGAGTCGAAGAAGTAGAGCCTCGCCAGCAGAATCTGGTTGAAAGAAACAGCCCGGACGTTCGTCCGGGCTGTTTCGCGTCTGACAGAAGTTAACGAGCCGTTACGGTTACTCTGAAAAGAACGTCACGTCGTCAGTGATGTATTCCTCTCGGATGGGCGACCAGATGTCGAGTGCCTGGCAACCGTTTTCGGTCGCTTCTACAAAGTGCTCTACGTCTCCGGGAATTACGTAGTGATCGCCGGTGTTCAGGAGCTGCTTCTCTCCTCCGACAGTGAACCATGCAGCGCCTTGCAGGATGCGGCCACACTGCTCATGCGGGTGGCTGTGGGCGGGCACGACGGCGTTGGGCTCGATATCGATGATGCCCATCATGATCTTCTCACCCCAGATCAGTCGAGCCTCGACTCCGGGCACCAGCTTTCGGCGCTCGACCGCGTTTTCGTCGTAGAAGTACATCGCCTCGCTCACCTCTCGTAACCTGGTCTTTCGATCTGTCCTAAAGCAACAGGGCGACGCTTCTGCGCGTCGCCCTGTCAACTGTCACTTCATCGACCCTAGTCTAAAGTTCGGACAGGTTGTCCCGCTGCTTGCTCAGGCGTGCGTCACGTTCGTTGGCGAACCGCGTGATTCCGGCCACGATCGAATCTGCGTCGAGGTGCGCTTCGGCGATCACGTCAGCTTCAGTCCCGCCGCTTAGCCACTGGTTGTCCCAGTCTGAGAAGAGCGAGTATTCAGCGGTCAGAGGACCGAGGTTTGCGATCGGCATGACCCGTTGTGTTCCAGTGCTTACCACCATCAGGTCGTTCTTCGCACTTGCAGGCAGTATCGACTCGCGGTACGACTCGGGCTGCCTGTCGAACAGCTCCTCGCTGATACAGGCGATCACCTTGACGTTGATGCCTGCCTCGGCGAGGCGCGGCAGGGAGTTGACAAGGTTCACGGTCGAGCTCGAACCCTGCGTCAGTACGTAACCGTGCTTTGGCTTGTCCGGGTCGAAGTCTTTGATGACGTACAGACCCTTGGCGGCCGCCCTGATGTCTGAGTCCGCAAACTTCGAACGGTCTGCAACTTCGAAGTCAGGCCTTGCCACCTCAAGAACGATGACACCGACTTTGGGATCCGTAGCCGCGATCTCGGCGGCGGCGAAGTAGCCTGGAGCTACGTCGTTGTAGTCCCAGAAGCTGAGAGTGATCGCCTGTCCGCGTGGGAACAGTTTCCAGACCTGTGGAGCAAAGATGCCGAAGTGCGTGCGGGCATCGGCAGCGGTCTCTGGACCGGAGTGTCCTGCCAGGATGTGCAGAACGCCGACGCGGAATGGACTGTCCTGGTTCTGCTGACTCCAGACTCTGGCAGGCAGGTACATGAGAGGCGTAAACGCGCCGTACGTACCGCTCAACGCCCAGACGCCGTTGTGGACGTTTGGATCAAGCGAGGCTGACTGGCCGATCAGGCCGATCGCCGTGGATGCGTTTCCAGCCTCCTGGATTCCGGCCTTTAGCGTCGTGCCTGTCGGGTTCGTGACCGGATCGAAGTAACCGTACAACGAGCTGTGCTGAACGTTGATCGACTCGGCAAGGTCTGCTGCGATCGCGACAAAACGGTTTTCGGTGACGTGGTTGGCGTACTTGAAGATCTCTGAGATCGCCCGGCGTGTGCCACGCACGTTTCCAGGCTCTTCGAACAGCTTGATCGAGACCTCACTGCTACCGCCTGTTGCTGCATCTTGCACGCTGACGTTCTGCGGCTCAACCGGAAGGTTGCTCACCTTCAGTCGATCATCCTGGAACGGGTCGCCGTTTGCGTTGACCCGAAGCGGCAGGTCGTCCCTGACGCTGTCGCCGATCTGGACAAGCCGGTCAGCCAGCCAGTCGCCAAGACCGTTCTTCTCGAGGATCGACATGGCGATGTCGATGTTGGTCTTGAACTGGATGAGCCGCTCGCGGTCATCGGCTATCGGCCCGTCCTCGATACCTTCGAACTTGACTCCGTAGTGCTCTTCAAAAGTCCTCGCGAGAGCCTGGAAGTAGTCGCCATTCTGTGGGAAGCCGTACGGGTGTGAGGCGTGGTCGACGATCGCCTTGCCGTAGCCCGGAAGCTCACCATCGATTGCGCCCGGCCACCAGCCCTTGACAGTCTTGCCGACGAGAATCATCGGACGGCGGTCGGCGGGGTCGCTGTCCTCCATCGCTTTATAGGCAGCGGCAACCTGGTCGTAGTCGTTTGCGTTGTCGATAGTGAAGACGTTCCAGCCGTAAGAAGACCACTGGCTGGGGATGTCGTAGCCATCGATGCTTGGTGGAACGACGCTCCCGACGAGTTCATCGTCGATACCGGCGTTGTTGTACGAGAGCAGAACACGCAGCCGCTTGCCGACCTGCTGAGCCACGGCCTGGGTCTTCAGCTCTTGCGAGTGGCCGGACGTCATCGCGAACTCGCCTTCGATCGCAACGATCTTCGGCGTGTCGATTGGCGCACCCATCATGTCCCAGAACGCTGCCTTACCGGCTGCACTGGCGACGCCGACTCCTGAAGGTCCGCCGTTCACGTCATTGGTGAGGTCCGTTGTCTCTGAGTGGCCTGAGAGCGCCCTGATTCCGCGCAGCTTTGCCTGCTCGAACAGCGGATGGTCTTCAAGTCCTCGGTCCTTGAGAAGCGTTTCGAGAGCTCCGGCGCCGCGGCGGAAACCGAGCGCGTCGATGGACAGCATTGCGATGTTCGGGTCGACAGCGTATCGGTCATCTCCTGTGCGGCCGTGCTTTCTGGCCAACGCTTCGCCCATGATCATCCACATGGCGTAGGTAACCGGGGCGTTGTGCCCACCTGCGAGCATGAACCTGTCGCCATAAGGATGCTTAGGACGCCGATAGTCGTACTTAAGGCCACCGTGCTGAGGGCCGAGAAGGTGCGATGTGATGACCATCGGCGTGTACGCCAGCGGGCCGCCGAAGTGGCCTGTCTGGGAGTAGTTGCCCAGCAGGGTCAGGGTCATGGCAGTCAGAAAGCCGACATCACCGAACCTGGTGCGGTCGAAGTCGGGCACTTCGATCTCATCTCGTCTGATTCGCTGCTCGAGGTCGACGGAACTGACGGTTGCAGATTGCGTTCGTTCTTGAAGCACCGGCGCAAAACTCCTGTGCGGATGTGTCTAAAGTCGCTATTTTTCAACCGGCACTTTACCAGCCCGGCAGAAGGAAATGCAGGTCAAAGGTCTTAAAAACCCGTGTTGATCGCCCTTGAGGGACTATCCGTGAGAACCCAGCTTCCTGCTGATCGCGGCCTCGGCAACCGGGCTGATGATCTGGGCGATCTCGACGTTCACGAGCGCCGGTCCATCGTGATCGAACGCTCGTTTCATTGCAGGTTCGAGCTGTTCGTGGTTCGTCACATGCTCTGAGTGAGCGCCGAGCCCCTGTGCCACCTGGTCATAGCGCGTCGGCAGCAGGTCTGTCCAGACCGGCCTCCCGTAGAGACCTTTCTGAATCTGCCAGTCGATTCCCCAGATGGAGTTATTGCCAACGATCATTTTGACCGGCAGGCTGTGCCGGACCATCGTGTCGATCTCCATGCCGTTGAAGCCGAATGAACCGTCGCCGACTGATAGCACGACCTTCTTCCCTGGCAACGCTACCTGGGCACCGAGCGCATACGGCAAGCCGACTCCGATCATGCCGAAGCTTGAGACGTTGTGGAACCGGTAAGGCTGGTCTCGCTTGATCGAGGCTCGCAGGAAGTGGCAGTAGTCACCACCGTCATACGTGATGTGAGTGTCGGAGTCGATGAACTTCTGCAGTGTTTCGCTGATGAACATCGGGTGGATGGGGTCGGAAGCGGATGAGAGTTCGTAGAGCTCTGCCATCCACTCTTCGTGTTCCTTATGTAGCGAGTCGAGCCATTCGTCGTGGCGCGTCCAGCTGTGCTTCTGAGCCTCGTCCGAAAGTTGCTCGACGATTGGACCGACATCCCCAAGAATTCCCACTTCGACGCTGCGCGCTCGGCCGATCTCGGCGGGAGAAGGGTCAACCACGATGAACTTGACGCCGTTCGCGAACGGCGGGCTGCCGCCGAACCCGAGCGTGTAGTCGAGCCGCTTGCCGAGCATGAGCACGACATCGGCCTCACGAATCTTCTGAGAGGCCCTGTTGAGTGGCAGATAACCAAGACCGACGCTGTACTCGTGTGAGTCAGGGATCAGTGCCCGGGCAGAATCTTCAGACACGAACGGGATGTGCGACTGCTCAACGAACCTTCTTACAGCTTCGGGGTCAGCAGTTGCACCCGCCGAAGAACCAGCCATGATGATGGGCCGGGATGCGCTCTTCAGGAGGCCGATCGCCTGCTTGACCTGTCCAAGGTCACCGGCAACCTTCCGAGGCACACTGTGTTCCCTCGGTGCATATCGGTCGGCCGCAGATTCGTCCACTTCAGCAGCCTGGTAGTCGTGCGGGATGGTCAGGTGAACCGGTCCCTGTCTGCCTGACAGTGCTGTCCGGAACGCGAGCGCGACATATTCAGGAATTCGCTCTGGTGATGGAACCTGCCATGCGCCTTTCGTTACTGCTGCAGCGACTCCAACCTGGTCGAACTCCTGCATAGCGCCCCGGCCGAGGTTCGGAGAGTCGGCAGCGCCAGAGATGTTGATCACTGGTGCTTCGGAGTGAATGGCGTTGGCGAGTGCGGGAACTGCGTTCGCATGGCCGGGAGTGGTCGAAAGGGCGACTGCACCTCGTCGGAGAATTCTCGAATAGGAGTCGGCTGCGTGGACCGCGCCCGACTCGTGACGGAAGTCGATCATCCTGAAGTCTTCGTCATGCATCTTGTCGAGCATGTCGAGAATATGGTCTCCGGCGATCCCGAAGACGGTGTCAACGCCTTCGGCTTTCAGAGCCCTGATCAGCAGGTCGCTTCCCGTGACTTTTGCCATGCTTGGATCGCCCCTCCGTGGGCGTGATTCTTACGAACTGAGGTGTGGGCAGGCGGTTTCGTGCGACCTGCGCCGGCGCAAAAGGGTAGCACCAGTCGCGAGTCGGGCGATTGAAGGCGGCACTCTGAGGTCAGTTACTCGCTGGAGCCGGTTTGACGACCAGGGCATCAAGCATGCGCTGCGATGCCTTCGTGATCTGCGTGACCGCCTTGTTGAACGCCTTCTCATTCACCTGTGAAGGCTTGCGAAAGCCACTGATCTTCCGGACGTACTGCAGCGCAGCAGCACGAATGTCCTCTTCGGTCACTGCTTCTTCGAACGGGTATCGGAGTGTTTTGATACTTCTACACACGGTGGTCTCTCCACGGTCTATTCGGGTCTGAAAGTACGAAATACCCCGCAAATAGGCAGCTTTGTCAGGTGACTGACGTCGATCGACCCATAGAATTGATAGTTGACAGCAAATCCACTCAAGCGATTCTATCGTCGTATTGATGTGGACAGGTCTGAACCGGGCGAAACCGCTCGAACGAAATGGCTCTATGGGACTCACTGTGAAGCGCCGAACAATGAAGCTGGTCTATTCGACCACGCTTCTTTTGCTCGCCTTCGTCGCACTGCTACTTCCAATCGTCACGCCTGGACTCAATCCCGGACTTGTCGGAGTTCACGCGAACCACGGCCACCTCGTGGTCGACGGTGTGGTTGAGCCCCATTCGCACGACCTGACCGAGGCCGGTAACAACGACGTTATCTTCACGACCGACGACTCAGGCTCGGCTGGCGCGAGCCTCATCATCATCACTCCGAGCAACGAGCAGGCGTCTCCATCCGGCGAGCGGCTCACGGAGCCGACACCAGTTGACGCCTCTTCAGACCAGTGGCGGCCGAAATCACCTCTGACGCCTCCTCGACTCTCAGCCTGAACCCCAGATTCGTCGCCGCAGCCTGTGATCTTCGCAGCTGCGCGATATTCGTTTTTCAGTACTGAGAGGAATTCGTTTTGAATCTTGCTAGAAAACCCCGAGTGTTGATTGCTGTTGGCGTAATTAGCGTGCTGGCAGTGATCGCTGTCGCTTGCGGATCAGATGGCTCGGCCGCCGAGCCGACGGCCACTCCGCAGCCAACGTCAACGCCACAACCAACCGCTACTCCGGCACCGGTCGCCACCGCGACCGAGGAGCCGCACGACCACACATCTCACGAGCACGGGCCAGTCGAGTCCGCCGGCATGGCTGTCAACATAAACGTAGCCGCAGATGCGGTGTCAGGCGTGAATGTGGAGATCCTTCCGACCGGTTTCGAGTTCACGCCTGAGAACGTGAACCTGGATCACATTGACGGCGAGGGGCACGCTCACGTGTTCGTTAACGGAGTCAAGCTCGGCCGTGTCTACACACCATGGATTCACATCAAAGGCCTGGAGCCGGGCGAGCACAACATCGCGGTGACGCTAAACGCGAACACTCATGCCGACTACATGTCTGGCGGAGTTCCGGTGCTTGTGAGCAAGACGGTAACGGTCCCCGAGCCGGGTCATGACAACGGTCACGGCCACTCCGGCCATGCTGACGGTATTGAGGCACTGAGTCCGATCAGCGTGCAGGTCTCCGCAGAGCCCGACGCCGCTTCCGGAGCGAACGTGTTCATCACTGTTGATGGTTTCACGTTCGCACCCGAAAACGTGAACAGCGACCACGTCGATGGCGAAGGTCATGCTCACATCTACGTTGACGGTGTGAAGCTTGGACGACTTTACGGCACCTCAGTCCACCTCGGTGACTTGCCGAAAGGCGACCACGAGATCCGCGTGACGCTGAATGCCAACACTCACGCCGACTACTTGATCGACGGTGAGGTTGTCGAAGCTGTCACGACTGTGCACGTCGAGAAGGGTCCGGATGCCAAGGACGACTCGCATGACGACAGTCACGATGATGGCCACATGGACGACGGGCACATGGACAGCAAATACGCGCCCGAGATAAAGACCGAGGAGTCACATGGAGGCGACGAGCATGGCGGTTAGCCGGACCTGTGCGGGCAGAACGTAATGAGCGGGGCCGAGTGATCTCTCACTCGGCCCCGTCTGGTTTTCGGCTTCTTTAGAGGTGGGAGCTAGCGTCCGACCATCGTCATGACAGTTCCGACAACATCATCGGGGCTGGGCATAAAGGCCTCTTCCAGTCCCTTGTTGTAGGGAACCGGCGTATGCGGCGCGGTCACTCGCTTGACCGGTGCATCGAGGTAATCGAACGCCTTGTCTGCAATCACCGCCGCAAACTCTGATGCCATGCTTGCGCGTGGCGTGTCCTCATCAACCACCACAACCCGGTTCGTCTTCTGCACAGACTCGATCAGGATGTCCTCGTCGAACGGCGACAGCGACATCATGTCCACAACCTCGGCGTCGATGCCGTGCTCTGCCAGCTTCTCAGCCGCTTCCTTGCAGACCACCGACGTGTAAGACATACCGACCAGTGTGACGTCGTTTCCACGCCGCAAGTACCGGCCTTTACCAAGCTCAATCGTGAACGATTCGTCCGGCACGAACCCGGTCATGTTGATCAACTTCTTGTCGTTTACCAGGAACACGGGGTCATCGTCGCGGATGGCAGCCGCAAGCAGGCCGCGGCAGGAGTATGGGTCCGACGGCACAACCACCTTAAGTCCCGGGATGTGCGCAAGCATCGAGTAGAAGCTTTCAGAGTGCTGCGCGGCGTGGCCAGTGCCGGCGCCCGAACGAGCAAAAAGCGTCAACGGAACCTTGGTCTGTCCGGCAAACATGTAGCGAGACTTTGCTGCGTTGGAGAGCAACTGATCGTACGCGACGGTGACGAAGTCAAAGTACATCAGGTCGACAACCGGACGCAGACCTGTGAGAGCCGCGCCAACGGCGGCTCCAACGAAACCAGCCTCAGAAATCGGTGCATCCCTGATTCGGTCGGGACCGAAGTCCTGGACAAGGCCTTTAGTTGCAGCGAAGGGCCCGCCCCATGCATCGAGCGGCTCTTTCGTGTCTTTATCGAATCCACCCGAGATGTCTTCGCCCATGATGAACACGTCGGGATCGTGGTTCAGTTCATCACGCAGGGTCTTGTTGAAGGCATCCCGGTACCGCATCTCCTGGCCGGGAACGTCGTAACCGGGTCCAAGCGGATTGGCTGAACTTTGTGGCGGGTTTTCTGTGGTTGTCATGTGGTGGGCGTCTCCGGCGAGTGAGTTTGATTCGAGGCTGGCGTGCGGTATCTGCTAGCGAAGTCCTACGACGGGATTTGAGTAGTTGACGTAGACGTCTGAGTACAGTTCGTCTTCATCCGGCATTGGACTTTCGAGCGCAAACTCGACCGCTTTCTGCATCTCTTCTTCTATCGAGTCCCGGATGCTCGAAAGCTCCTCTGCGGTCATCAGCTTTTGGCCCGTCACTTGGTCTTCGAACAGCTTCAGGCAGTCGCGTTCCTTGTAAGCCGCCTCTTCCTCTGGCTTTCTGTACTTCTTAGGATCATCCGCATGGAAGTGACCGTGGTAACGATAGGTCTTAAGATCGAGGAGCGTCGGACCCTCTCCACGCCGGGCTCGTGCAACAGCCTGTTCTGCAGCGTCGTAGACAGCGAACACGTCCATGCCGTCAACCGTCACACCGGGGATTCCATAGCCTTCGGCTCGCGATGCGATGTCGTCTGTAGAGACCGCATACCAGGCAGGTGTCGCTTCGGCGTAGCCGTTGTTTTCGCAGGCGAAGATGACCGGCAGTTTCCAAATTGCAGCAAGGTTCATCGATTCGTGGACAACGCCCTGCGAGGTGGCGCCATCACCGAAAAACGAGACGCCAATCGATTCGTTCTCCTTACCTTTGTACTTGGCGGTGAGAGCAGCACCGACTGCGAGCGGAACCGACGCTCCGACGATGGCGTTCGCACCGAGCATGCCTTTGGAGAAGTCGGCGATATGCATTGAGCCGCCTTTGCCTTTGCACTGCCCGGTTGAGCGGCCCATGATCTCGGCCATCATTCGGTCGGTCTCAAGACCCTTGGCGATGCAGTGGCCGTGACCGCGGTGAGTCGAGCCGATCCAGTCCTTCTCTGTAAGGTGGGCGCAAATGCCGGTAGGAACGGCCTCCTGTCCATCAGACGGGTGCGTGACGCCCATTGCATTTCCTTTAAAGGTCTGCTCGAGCATCGTTTCCTCGAAGCGCCTGATTCGGTACATCGTGGTGTACAGCCAGGTCAGCTTCTCGTGGGACAGTTCAGCCATGTTCCGCTCCGTGGAATGATCAGCGAACTCCGGATCCTTAATTCACCAGAGTGATTTTCGTTTGAGGAATCGTAGCACTGCGAGGGGCCAGTAGCAGGCAACGCAGGGACAATCAGTCTGAATGGGCGTCGCGAATGGCCGCGAGTGATCTGCTCAGTTGGCTCTCCTCTAGCCTGCGGTTTTCCATCGTGCCTTCGAGGAGCGGATCGTAAACAGAGCGTTCCGTCTCAACGGAGGGAGTTATTGAGAACAGGATCACAGCTTCCCGGTTCTCAGTCTTGCAGCGCATCGCCTGCTCGATCACTTCCTTAACCGTGTACATGGAGGAAGGAGACAGGATGATGCCTTGCGCCCGGGTGAATATGAGACCAGCGCTGTAAGCCTCGATCTGAGAGTGCGCCACAGCTTCTATGTACCTCTCACGGAACAGTGACGAGATGATCGGTGATACTCCGTGGTACCGCATGCTGCCATTAAGTACGCCCGGCGGGTTGTAGTCACGGCCGACCGTATACATCTGCACTGAAGGCATCAGCCCTTCGGAATCCGCGGCATCGTAGGCGTACACACCCCTCGACAGGCTTGGAGTGCTGGCCTCTTCTACCGCGGTGAGCCGCATCTCTCTTCCATCAACCCGATCTTTCACGAACGGAGCGATCAAACCGGCGAAGTGAGAACCAGCTCCGATGGCACCAATGACGTGATCGGGGCCATCTTCAACCTCTGCAAGTTGCCTTTCAGCTTCCTGGCCGATGATGCTCTGGTGAATCGCGGTGAAGTTCAGAAGAGTGGGCATCGCGAACTTCACTTCTTCGCGCAGAGTTGCCTCTTCATACGCTTCTGCGAGCGCGACAGCTATGGAGCCGGAGTCGGGTCCTACTGTCGATAACCTGTGCCTGCCGACCCTCGTCTCTTCACTGGGGCTCGCTTCGACATCGACGTCCCAGACTCGGGCAGCGGCTTCTCCCCAGGCAATCTGGGTGCCAGGCTGGCGGACCGAGTAGATCCGTGCACCGAGCCCGAACCTTGCCGCCGCATGTCCCATCGCCATCACCCACAACCCGCCCGCACCTCCAGTGACGATGATCTTTGAGCCAGTCTCCGCGACGTAGTGCGCCTGCGGGACGGCGGTGTTCGACTCGTAGGAACCTGAAGGGCTTCCGCCCTCGAACTTGAAGTACAGGCGCGCTGGTGTTTCCAGTGCTTCCTCAAGACGACTTGCTCGAACAAGTGGAGTCGGACGCCAGTCCAGGTAGGCATCCTGAACTTCATCGGGAATCTGGAAATGACGGGTACCGGTATCGAGCTCCTGGTTGATTAACGGTCTTGGGAAGATGGGCACGAGCTCTTCAGGTGTCACCGGGTAGCCTGACTTCGACATCATTGGAGGCAGCTTCACCGGTATGTCTGCGATCGGGTTGAGCCAGCGGCCCGGGAGTTCCCGGCCGGTCAGCGTGATCCTGTTTCCAAGTACTGTTGGCATGGTGGCGGCTCTTGTCTACGGCGATCTGGACAGATCTCTAGGCGGGCAGCGGAGGCTGCTTGTGTCGATTCGGAGATTGTATCCTCCGGAAACTCGAACGCCTGTTGTTATTGATGCCGTTAACGCCGGCACCGAACCGAGGATTAACTGAATGGCACAGATATGGATCGAGATCGAAGACAACGAGAACTGCGGGTACTACCCGATCCAGACGTTCGAGACGCGTGGTGAACCGGAAACCGGGTCTGTGCTCGAAGTCTCAGATGTCCCGGGGACGGCTGGTCCTCAGCAGATCGTCGGCTGGTGCTCAGACGACGGTGGCTCACCGTGCGCGGTGTCCGTCGTCCTTATAGGTGACTCTGGCGCCGGTGAGTCGAGAATCGTCAAGGGCGGTGACAATGGCGTGCGCATCAGGCCGGCGGGATCTGAAGAAGCATGGTCTCTGGAGTCTGACGCGCAGCGCGGTGAGCCGTATCTGCTACTCGACAGCCGCGCCACCTATAGCCTGATCACATGAGAAAACATGTCAGCCGGTAGCCCGGCCAGTACTGCGGCGCATGACGCCATTCGTCTGCCGCAACGGTTTCAGAGCCGGATTCAGCAACGGACTGCTGACGCAGGTTAACAAGACCTAAGCCAGCCGCTTTTTCAGGACGCTTCCGGCACGATTGAAACCAGTTTGAATTTTCCTTGACACCAATTTTTCGTTCGTGATAGTTTTCACTCGCCAGAACGAGGGCACCAAAAGGAGCCGTAACTGTTGCGCGGTTCCCTTGCCCGGCGGGCTGGGTTAGGACAGACTGCAGTTAATGGATCCGACACCTCTAACAACCGACCAATGGGCACAGGTTGGGCTCGCTCTGAAGTTCTTGTGGGCAGCGTTCGCAAGCTCGCTTGTGGCTGGCACAAGTCTGCTTACCGCACACGCCTTGATTCCTTCAGCTGTCGAGACGAACACGATCTCTGAACGCTGGTTGAAGACCAGGCCGCTGTTCTACGTTGTCGGTATCGCCGGAGTTATCGGAATCGGGGCGTTCCTATTCCTGGCTGCGAGCGAAACCGATTGGATTCGCGAGTTCTACCCGCGGTTCTGGCAGTGATTTTCGGCGGGTTCATTCACCACAGCATGGCGAAGGCTACGAGGACAGTACAGGCTTGGCGTCGCTAATTTCATTCATCAGAGAGCGCAACAAAACGACGCCAACCTGGTTGAAGGTTCTCATTCCTGTACTGGCTATCGGAGGCCTCGGGGTCGTCGCCGTCACGGCGGCGGTGGTTGCTTTCGTGATAACCGGATGGCTTGGGCAGCCTGTCCCGGTGCTAGGCTTCGACCAGACGTTCGAGCAGCCGATCAACTTCCCGCACACTGTCCATTCTGGCACCGGCCAGCTAACCGACGCGTCTGGCGGACTGCGGACAAACCAGAATGGTGAGCCGCTGGAAGCGCTCGGGCTCGACTGCACGTTCTGCCACCGCACCGTCACGACCCAGGCAAGCGCGTTTGTGCCGCCTGTTGCTCAGTGTGCTTTCTGTCACCAGGCAATCGGTCCGGATAGCAGTCCAGAGTTGACCCAGTTGAGGATCAATGCCGGAATTATTGGAGACACCAGGTCTCCGATCAACTGGCGCCGAGTCCACCGTATGCCTGACCACGTCCGGTTCGTCCATGAGCCACACATCCGTTATCTGACAGCGAACCCATCAGCGATCGGAAACGCCGCTGATGGCGTTAATAGTGCAGCTTCAGTCAAACCCGCCCTCACCTGCTCGACGTGCCATGGCGACGTGGCCGCCATGGAACAGGTAGAACAGGTTGAATCGCTGAAGATGGGTCAGTGTGTTGACTGTCACCGTGACAATGGCGCCCCGACTGACTGCGCTGCGTGCCACCACTAGAAGAGACGATTTTGACGACGTCCGACGAAGGGAAACGAACAGGTAGATGAAGCTCACCCGGCGAGAATTCCTTGCTCTGAGTGGTAAAGCCTCCGCAGGTGCGGTGATCTTTGCCGCGTGCGGCATCCCTGAGAGTGAACTCATAATTCAGAGCCCGGTTGATCTACCCGAAGATCTCGTGCGCGGCGAGGATGCCTGGTTCGCGACAGTCAACCCTGACGGGCGAAACGGGGACGGACTGATCGTGCGCGTGATGCAGGGCCGTGCCAAGAAGATCGCGGGTAACGTCGACCACCCGGTCAACATGGGCAAGCACAGCGTCCGTGAGGACGCTGCGTTACAGATGCTCTACCACCCCGACCGCCTCGCCGGCCCGCTATTCCGCAGGACACACGGCGGAGTTCTTGCTGAGACGACGTGGAATGCTGCCGAAGGGCAACTGGAACAGGCGCTCAACACTTCGAGCCTCACCGTGGTCACGAACCCACTGCGAGGCCACCTCGGGTGGGTAGCCAGCAGGTTTGCCGAGATCCGTGGCGGTCGCCACCTTATGTTCGACCCACTTGAACAGGGCGTCCTGCACAGCTCCGTGAAGAAAATCTTCGACGCAGACGTGCTGCCGGACTTCGATATCGCTAACGCAAGCACTGTGCTCTCTTTCGGTGCTGATTGGCTCAGCAGCTGGATCTCCCCTGTTCGACATGGCGTCCAGTTCGGAAAACTACGCAGTGCCGATCACCGCGGATACGTGATCCACGGCGAATCCCGCATGTCCATGACTGCTGCATCAGCAGACCTGTGGCTCCCGACGAAACCCGGTACGGAAGGCGACGTCGCACTCGCCATCGCATATGTCGTCATCGATGAAGGCCTGGCTTCCCAGAATGAGATCAACGCCTTCACCGAGTCACTACCGGTCGGAAGTCTGAACGGCTACAGGCCTCGAGATGTAGCGGCACGGTCCGGTGTACCCGAAGAGATGATCCTCAAGGCCGGACGCAAGTTCGGTTCGAACCGGCCGAGCGTCGCGTTCGGTGGTGGAAGCGCCGGAGCCCACGTTCACGGCTCATTTGCCCTGTCAGCGATTTATGCGCTCAACACTCTTGTCGATGCCGTCGGCTCCGAAGGTGGAGTACAGCTCAACCCAACGCCACCCGTAGCAGGATTGACCGGCACCGCTACCGGCGCCTCTTTCCAGGACTGGGAAGAAGAGATAGCTCAATGGCGGGCCGGCAACGTGGAAACGGTAGTCATCCGCGGCGCTGACCTTGTGCACGGACTGCCGGACACTGTGGATGTCGTTGGAGCGCTTCGATCAGTGCCTAACGTTGTTGTGTTCGGCCAGGTAATGGATGACACAATGGCCGAGGCAACCCTGGTACTTCCTGAGAAGAGCTATCTCGAGGACTGGGGCACCGACATTCCTGAGCCGGCTCCCGGCTACCAGACAGTTGGCTTCCAACAGCCTGTAGTGGGCCCGACGATCGCGGCTGATGAGAGGAGTCTCATCTCAGATGCGCGTAGCTTCGGTGACGAACTGTTGCGACTCACTGGTGGAGAGATCGGTGCAGACTCGATGCAGGAGTTGGTAGAGCAGACTGCGGTGCAGCTGTTCGACGCAAATCGATCCAGCGGTTCTGTCACGGCGCCGGACTCCAACCTGTTCCGCAATGGCGCTCTGCAGCGAGGCGGCTGGTGGGACACTCAGGCTACCGTTCCGAGGCGGTCGTTCAGCTTCCCTAATTTCATCCGCGGCAAGATTGAAGCCGAGTTCTCAAGCACTGCGGGCCTTGGCGCGGGGATTGATCTCACGCTGGTTCCATTCGTGTCCAACAACCTTGATATCGGGCGGCTGGCAGCTTCCCCATGGGCACAACAGACACCGGATCCGATGTCCAGTGCAACGTGGGCTACCTGGGCCGAGCTCAATAAGGAAGACGCCAAATCGATCGAGGTTGGCGAAGGCGACATCATTTTCATCAAGTCCACTGTCGGAGAGATCGAGGCCATCGCCTATCCGCACCCCGGCGTGCCGCCCGGCACTATCGGAGTTCCGATCGGCTACGGCAAGAAGGAAGGTGGCCGCTGGGCCGAAGGCCGCGGCGAGAACATTCTCTCGATCCTGACGGACCAGAAGGATGAAGAGACCGGCGCCCTGGCATGGGCGGCAACGTCGGTCAGGATCCAGAAATCAGGACGAAGGCTGAAGTTGCCCAAGTTCGAGGGTACAGTCGAGGCGTTCCCGGTCGAGCCGGGTGTGCCGGTACTGGTGGTTGCGCCGGGCGAAACGGCCCATGAAGCCGAAGAGGCTAACCACCACGAGTACCAGAAGCTATTTGAGAACAACGATACGAGAGCGGAGATAGGCCGGGACAGCATTGGGGACCGGATCAGTGGGTCTGAGACTCACGAGTAAGGTCGAGCAATTTCTATGGTGACTCAAGCAGGGTTCGGAAATCACAAATGGACGATGGCGGTCGACGTGGACAAGTGCACGGGCTGCCAGGCCTGCGTGCTTGCCTGCCAGGTTGAGAACAACATTCCTCTCAACACGCAGGACCGCTTCGAGCGTAACCGCTCTATCTCATGGATACGCGTTGAGCGTTACTGGGAGGGCGAGTTTCCGAACGTGAAGGCTCGTTTCATCCCGGTTCTTTGCCAGCACTGTGAGAACGCCCCCTGCGAGCCAGTCTGCCCGGTCTTCGCGACGTACCACAACGCCGAAGGCTTGAACGTCCAGGTGTATAACCGGTGCGTCGGTACCCGATACTGTGCGAACGGCTGTCCGTACATCGTTCGATTCTTCAACTACTGGGAGCCGGTCTGGCCGGAGTCTCTCCGCAACCACCTGAACCCGGACGTGACGATTCGCAGTCGTGGAATCATGGAGAAGTGCAGCCTTTGCGTGCACAGGATCCGCCGAGGCGTCAGGAAGGCCGACCGAGAAGGCAGGCCGCTCAACGACGGCGAGATCCAGACCGCATGCCAGGAAGCCTGCCCGACAGATGCCCTGGTGTTCGGTGACCTTAAGGACCCCAACAGCAAGGTATCGCAGATGAAGAACAGCGACAGGTACTACACGTTGCTGCCTCACCTTGGGGCTGGTCCGAATGTGTTCTACCTTGCGAAGATTGACGAAGACCGAAAAGTAGCGCACGCAGGCGCTGAAGGCGAAGGTGGCGATGGCCACGGATAGCGTAATAGCCGGTGCAGCGACCGGACAGGAAGGCCAGGCGAGCCACGGCGAAGAGATCGCCGGGCATGTCGTGCTTGAACCTGCCCGCGTAAAAGACACTCTTGTTGGCACAACCAGTGCTTCGGCCTCGGGCTTCAAGCGCTGGGCAATCCTTCTTGGCGTGCTCTCAGTCATCGGCATCGTCGGCCTCGTCCTGAAATATCTCGAGTACTCGGACGACCAGACGAAGTGGGGCTACGTGGCGGCGGTCGCGGCATTCCTGCTGACGGTCGGCGGAGGTGCACCGCTCATCGCGGTTGCCCCCGTTCTCGCAAAGGCGAACTGGGTGCGGCCTCTGACTCGGCTTGCCTCCGCTTTCTCACTGATGGGCGTGGTGACGCTGATCGTGATGATCCCTCTTGTCGCAATCCTGCCGCCGCTTGTTACAGAGGGAGCACGTCGCAGGTCGATCTGGTTCGAATCGCCTGACTTGACCCCGCACACCTTCATCCTGTTGTCGATGGTCACGCTGCTCATCGCAGGACTCGGGCTGTTCTACACCACTGCCCTGCCTGATTTCGCAGCGATGCGCGACCACTCAAGTGGGTGGCGGCAGAGCCTCGGCAAGACGATGGCACGCGGGTGGGTTGGCTCTACCGTCCAGTGGCGGACGCTCCGCATGCGCATCGGCATGTTCGGAACATTCTACTTCCTGATTCTGATTTACGTTCACTTCCTCTTCACCAGCGACTTCGCGATGGGTGTCGTCCCGGGATGGCGGGACGCTATCTTCCCGATGTACCACTCGATGAGTTCCATCCAGGCTGGTGTTGCGGTAACGATCCTTGCGGCATGGGCAGGAAGACGCTACCTCGGACTGCAGGACTACCTGCGACTTGACCAGTTCTGGTCACTGGGGCGTTTGCTGTTTGCAACGTCTCTGCTGTGGATCTACTTCTTCTTCTCAGCGTTCATCGTGTTCTGGTATGGCCGCGCCGCTGCCGACATCGCCTGGATTGAACTGCTTATCCGCGGACCGATGATGTGGGCGTTCATTCCGGGAATGCTCATGTCTTTCCTGGTCCCATGGTGGTGGCTGATCTGGAACAGGATCCGGACCAGCGTAAACGGACCGGCAATAGGCGCGGTGATAGTCCTCTTCGGTCTGTTGCTGGACCGGATCAGGATCTATGTGCCATCCTGGTCGGTTCCGCCTGAGGAGATTCACGATCGATACCTGAAGAACATTCCGGAGACGCTCTGGCCGGATGCATTTGACTACATGGTCATCGTTGGGATGATCGGCGCAGCTGCGCTGGTCGTGATGCTGGCGTTCAGGATCGTGCCAATCGTTTCTATCTGGCAGACGCAGGAGTACCAGCTGCTGTCGAAGCCTGTCAGGTACATCAGGGGACACGGAGTACTGGTAGCGAAACCCGACTAGTTCGGGGTAGGAAGACGAGTAAACATCAGGCCTGGCCCGGAGTACGGGGACGGCGGTAAGAAGAAAGATGCAGCAAAGACGCGTCATAGACCAGGTAGAAACGAACCGAGTTCTACTCAACGGTCAACTGGACACCCCGAAGTGGTGGCTGCCGACTGTTATCGGCCTCGGGATCGTAGTGATCATCGGATTCGTGATTATCGGGTTTATGGTCAACCGCGGCCTTGGCGTCACCGGTCTTTCCCGCCCCGTCTACTGGGGGCTGTTCATCACAACCTTCGTCTTCTGGGTCGGTATCAGCCACGCTGGAATCATGATCTCGGCCATCCTGCGTCTCACCCAGGCAGAATGGCGCAGACCGGTTACGCGCGCTGCCGAACTGCTGACCGTGTTCTCGCTGCTGACCGCTTTAATCTTCCCGTTGATTCACGCAGGTCGGCCGTGGCGTATCGCCTACTGGATCCTTCCTTACGACTTTGCCCGCGGCATCTTCCCGAACATCCGGTCACCACTCATCATGGACCCGGTGGCCATCAGCACCTATCTGACAGGAAGCACGCTCTTCCTCTACGTCGCTCTGCTGCCTGACCTGGGCAACCTGCGAGACCGCACGCAGGGCTGGCAGAAAGCCATGTACACGGTGCTTGCACTCGGATGGCGCGGCAATCCGAGGCAGTGGAAGATGCAGACGATCGGTGGAATCCTGCTCTCAGCATTGATGCTCCCGATCTTCGTCTCGGTGCACTCAATCGTTTCGTGGGACTTCGCTGTCACACCGGCGGTTGAAGGCTGGCACTCGACGATCTTCGCTCCCTATTTCGTTATCGGAGCCGTCCACTCAGGTGTGTCTGCCGTGGTGACGATGATGGCGCTGATGCGATGGCTGTGGAAGTGGGACGACTTCATTCGTCCGGAGCATTTCGACGCCCTCGCCAGACTGCTGATCGTGGTCGCCACAGCGTGGCTGGGCTTCACGTTCCTTGAGCTGATTTTCGCCATCTACTCGCTGGATGCACCGGAAATCGCTCTGCGAGAGCTCCAGATCTTCGCCTGGCCGTGGAACATGATGTTCGTTGTGTTCCTGATGACCGGTTACGTGATCCCGGTCGGAATGTGGCTCTTCAAGAGCGTTCGCAACAACATTGCGTTGATGTTCTGGACATCACTGTTCGTGAACATCGGCATGTGGCTCGAGCGTTTCATGATCATTGTTCCGGGTCTGTCCCGGCGCACCCCGTTTGTCTACACATGGGACTCGTACCGGCCGAGCCTCGTTGAATGGTCCATTCTCGTGTGGTCAGTCGCATGGGTTACGTTCCTCATGCTTCTTTTCTCACGCTTCTTCCCGCTCGTTCCCTTGTTCGAGCAGAAGGAAAGCCAGATATTTGTTGACAAGATCAAGATCGGCAGGGTGAACGTGCCTGCGATTCTGAGGGAACAGGAGTAGCCGAAATGGCTGACAGAAGCATTCTGGGGTTGTTCCAGGAAGCAGAACCAGCAGCAGATGCTATGGACGGGCTTGCCAACGCAGGCTTCGAGCAGGGCAGCTTCGATGTGCTAACCGGCACTCCGTACCCTGAAGGGGCGTTCGGCGAACACGTGCCTCAACACAGGCTATTCAGGTTCCCTGCCTTCGGAGCGATCATCGGGTTCACGACTGCGATTCTGCTCACAGCAGGCACCCAGATAGCGTTCCCACTGGTCACCGGTGGTAAGCCAATCCTGTCGCTATTCGCAATGATCATCATCATGTACGAGATGACAATGCTTGCGGCCGTCATCGCGACCGTGATCGGCATCATCTTTGAGTCGAGGCTGCCGAACATGAACCCGGGCGCCTACGACGAGCGCATCACCGAAGGGTGGATCGGCGTTGTTGTAAGCGTCGAAAGCACACGCGCGCAGGAAGCGGAGTCCGTTCTGAAGTCGGCTGGCGCATTGGAGATTAAGCACGCCTCATGATTTCTCGGTTCAGAATGAACATAGCTCCGGCTTCCCGGCGCCGTCGAACTCTCTTGGTGGGCCTGACGGGGTTGTTCGCGCTTGTCGCGGCTGCGTGTAGCGTTCAGGAGACGAACTCCTACCCTGTAGACATCTTCACTGAGATGCACTACGCGCAATATCAGCGTTCGCAGGAGCCGCCGCGCCTTCAGCCACCGGCACTTTCTGTTGCTCACGAGTCTGTTGGTGGCCCCGAGGTAGCGTTTGCGGTACCAGAAAGGCGGACTCGACCCTATGATCCCGCTGTCGCAGGTGAGCTCTATGCAATCAACTGCGCGGTGTGCCACGGTGTGAACGGCCAGGGCAATGGCCCTGCGGCAGCGCACCTGATATCTGACCAGAGCTACTTCGCAACCACAAGCGGATCGACCTACGCTGCGCCGGCGAATCTCCTGGCAACTCGTGGCGAGAGGACGCCTGAGGTCTGGTTCACGATTCTCAACAACGGCATCAACGTCATGCCTGCATTCGAAAAACTTCTCACTGAAGAGGACATCTGGGACATCGTTGCGTACCTCTTTGATGAGCAGGCAGGGCTCGGAACGGCGCAGTAAACTAGTTCCAGATCCACACGCACGGGGATCCAATAGAAACACCTTCGTGCAGTACAGATGAAAATCGTCCCAGATCATTTCATCACAACCCGCGGCCTTGCGTGGCTCATGTTGAGCCTGATCGTCGCCACCACGTTCGCAGCATGCGTTCGAGAAGACGACCTGACTCCCGATCAACGCGCGTATACCCTGGACCGTGAATTGATGTGCCCGGTGTGCGACGGCCAGACGATCGACCAGTCACACGCGCAGATCGCCATCGACATGAAGGTAATCGTGCGTGAGAAGATCGCCGAGGGAGAGTCGAACCAGGAGATCCGCGACTACTTCGTCGCACGTTATGGAGAGGTTGTTCTTGCTTCTCCTGAAGCATCCGGCTTCAACCTGATCGTATGGCTGATGCCAGCTGTAATCGCCGGTGGTGGGGCACTCGCAGTGGTGTGGGTGCTTAAAAACATGCGACGCAACTCTGCTCGCTACGCTGCCGAGCACAACGTCACGCTGGCTGACCGGCAGCTGAAGAAGTACCTGGACAAGGTCGATTCTGAGATCGGCGCCATCCAGAGAGCTGCGGCTCCGACCGACAAGACAAGCGGGACGAAAAGGCAGGAACAGCCTGATGGCTGAACTTGGCGTCATATCTCTACTGCTTGGCCTCGGTCTGGCCGCCTACTCCACCATAGGATCAGTTGCCGGACATCACCGCGGAGTCCCGGCCTTAATCGTGAGCGCCCGCAGATCACTCTATCTTTCCGGCGCTGCTTCAACTGCCGCCGCCCTGGCGCTCCTGACAGCATTCCTGCAGAACGATTTCTCGATCCAGTATGTCCACGATCACAGCAACACTGTGCTGGACCGGGGCTTCACGCTGGTCGCTTTTTACTCTGGCAACGAAGGCTCGCTGCTCTACATCCTGATGTCACTGGCCCTTATGTCAGTCGCAGCGGTCATCTGGGCGCCGAAGAGGTTCGCTCGCAGCTTGCCGTACACCATTGCGGTGCTCGCCGGGACCCAGGTCTTTTACTACCTGGTGCTTATCTTCTTCGCCAGTCCGTTCGAAGCGTTTGACGGCCCGACGCCTATTGAAGGGCTGGGGCTGAACCCGCTGCTCGAACACCCCGGTATGTACAGTCACCCGCCGATCATCATGGCGGGGCTCGTGGGCATCACCATTCCGTTCGCGTATGCGGCCGGTGCACTGATCTCCGGGAACTACGGCGACGACTGGGTGGACATTGCACGGGTGTCAGGAATCCTCATCTGGGGCATTCTCGGTCTTGGCCTCTTGATTGGCGCCTGGTGGGCCTACACGATCCTTGGTTGGGGCGGTTACTGGAGCTGGGACCCGATCGAGAACGTCGCTTTAATGCCGTGGTTGGTGATGACCGCGTTCATACACTCGATAATGGTGCAAAAACGCCGCGGCATGTTCCGCATGTGGAATGTTGCGTTGCTGAATATCGCGTTCGTGCTGGCGCAGCTCGGCATGTTCATAAACCGTGGCGGGCCCGTTGTGTCTGTTCACTCCTTCGCCTCGTCGTCGCTTGGCGTCATCTTCCTCACGTTCATGATGGTCAGCCTGGTGTTCGCCTTCGGCATCTTCATCTGGCGTTATCCGCAACTCAAGAGTGACCGCACGGTTGAATCGTTCCTGTCACGTGAGGCGTCTTTCCTGGTCAACAACTTCCTGCTGCTTGCGGTGACCGCGGTCACTCTCTGGGGTGTTATTTTCCCGGTCTTCTCCGATCTCGCACGGGATGTCAGCGTCAGCATCTCCGCTCCCTACTTCAATCGCGTGAACGGCCCGTTGCTGCTTGCGATGGTTGCCATCATGGGTATCGGTCCACTGCTTCCGTGGCGCAAAGCTTCAGCGAGATCAATCCGGAACTGGTTTATCTGGCCGAGTATTGCCGCGATCGCGGTGGTTGTGGGTCTGTTTGTCTCCGGCATCGACGAGTGGGTTGCTGTGATCGCATTCGGCGTGTTGGCGTTCGTGGGAGTTGCAATCTTCGAGGAGTGGTGGCGCGGCACGAGGGCGAGGCACAGGAGCGGCGACAGCTGGCCGCTCGCTTACTGGAACCTGATAAGTGGCAATAGGCCCCGGCACGGCGGATACATTGTTCACATGGCGGTACTGGCGCTCTCGATCGGGATTATCGGCACTCAGTTCTTCGATCAACGAGTGGATGTGTCGCTCCTGCCTGGCGAAAGCGCAATCATCGACAATTACCGGGTGGAGTTTGTCGAGACGACGCAAGGAACCCGCGCAGACAGGATCACGACTGAGGCTGAGTTGAAGATCTTCACGATCGCCCGGTCTCAATACGACATCGATCAGGCCGGATACCTCATCGATGCGAACAAGTATGACCTGAACGGCGGTACCTACCCGGGAGACCGCGCGATCGGCACTCTCGATCCCTGGCAGGGTTTCTATCCAGCGTTCAACCAGGTTGCCGTTCGTTCCGGGATTCGATCAACACTTGTCGAGGACCTGTACCTCATTCCGAGCAACTTCAACAGCGACGGTAGCGTTGCGCTGCGCATGAGCATCAACCCGCTGGCAATGTGGCTATGGATCTCAGGGCCTATCTTCCTGCTCGGAACTGTTGTCGCACTCTGGCCTGCACCGGCCATTGAGCGCTCCATCGCCACAGCATCGAATCGAAGCCGGCTGCCGGCACCTTCAGGCGCAGCCGAGAACCTTGCTCCGACATCCATCAGGTCTCGCAAGACCGAAGCAACTGAGTGACAGCATGGGCACTTTATTGGGGACAGCCCTCGTTCTGATATCGCTCGCGGTACTGGTATACCCGTTCATTAGCAGGCGTGGCTACACACTCGCAGGTGATCCTACTATTGAGCGCCTGCGTGTAGCGCGCAGGCGCGTGTATAGACAGATCGCTGACCTGGAAGGCGATTACCAGGCGGGTGACCTGACGGAGGCCGACTACGAACTGCAGCTGAGCGAGTTCCGTGTTGCCGCTGCGAAGATTCTGCAGCGAGAAGAACAGCTCGGCGCAATTGAGTCCGATGTCGAGGCGCTAGAACGAGAAATCGAAGCGGCTCGAAGAGGACTGAGCGGACCTCCTGAGGGCGGAGACATAACTAGATGATTCCCGGCGCCGTTAAGGCTTTTCTCGCATCTTCGAGTATGCGACCCATTTTTTTTTTCGTCTTCCTGGCAGCAGTTGCGTCCTTAGCAACCGTCGCCACGACAACTCCTCCAACGGCGTCAGCGCAGGACCTGCCGACTGAGATCACCGGAACAGTTGTCCAGGGTACGCCCGGTGCGACAGTCCCAGCCGGATTGACGGTTGTGCTGCTTGTGGTCGATGAGGCCAGGCAGGAGATCATCTCCAACGAGTCTACGATCGTCGGCACGAACGGTCGGTTCTCGTTTTCGGAGATCCTGAGCGGTCCAGGCCTCACCTACCGGATCGCAGCCGACGACGGCGAGTACACCCCTTCGATAGACCTGAAGCCAGGCGAGGATTCGTTTAGCGACGTTGAGCTGACGATATATGACCGCACCGAGTCTCTGGACAGTATTCGAGTCTCGACGTTCTCGATGCTCGTGACCGGTATCGACCGGAAAGAACGCCTCATGGGCGTGCTTGGCGTGATCTCCGTAGTCAACTCCGGCGATCGTGTCTGGGTCCCGGACATCAACGATCCGAGTCTCACTGGACTGGACCTGCTCCGCTTCAACCTGCCTGAGGGATTCACCGACCTTTCAGTCGAGACCACACTGCCGCCCGGCAACATTCTCGACATCTCAACGGGATTCGCCATGACCAATCCCGTGCCCCCGGGTGAACACGAGCTGCTCATGACATTCCTGGTCGAGTACGAGGGTGACTCTCTTTCCTACCCGCTCCGCCTCCCGTACGGCGCCGATCAGGTGAGGTTGATGTTGCCTGAGGGGGATGGTGACATCACTGGGCTCGGTTTCGGCCCGGCTGAGGGAGCCATTGTCGTCGATGAGGCGTATAGCGTTGTGAACGGCGAGAACTACCCGCGTGATTCACAGCTGGACGTTGTTTTCAGTTCTTTGCCAACGCCGTCACTTGTCGAAAGGACGCAGAGCTTCTTCGACGGGCGTGGATACATCATCGTTATTGGATGGGTTGCCGCGGTCGGCATGCTTGGGCTTCTTGTCTACGCTTTCTTCTTTGCTAAGAGGAAGGGGCTTGCGTATGAGTCTGCGCTGCCGGGCGAGTACCGGGAGTACGAGGACCTGAGCCGCGGCGAGATCGTCGAAGCGATCGCAGAGTTGGATGACCGACACGATCGTGGAGAGATTGAAGATGGCGAATACAATGATCGGCGAGCGACGCTGACTAAAGCGGCGCTCTCATCTACAGAAGATAGCGATATAGATAGATCAGCATGACGCAACGCCGGGGAATCGCAATTGGTGTTGGTATCCCTCTCGTGCTACTCGCCGCTCTCCTCGCCTGGGGAGTAGCCCAGAGTGGAGGTACCCAGGGAAGGCCCGGCGTAAACGATAACTTCGGCGAGGTCGCGCTTACAGTCGAGCCGGATGCCGATTTCCAACTCGCGACGCTGGACGGCGGACTGATCTCTCTCGAGGACATGCGAGGAAAGGTGATTGTCGTCGACTTCTGGTCGTCTTGGTGCATCCCATGCAGGGCTGAAGGTCCAATCCTCGCGGAGGCTTACAGAGAATGGCGTGATAGGGGCGTTGAGTTCGTCGGCATTGCGGTCTGGGATGAGGAAGGCCCGGTCAACGATTTCATCGAACGCAATGGTATCGAGTACGTAAACGGGCTGGACAACGGTAGGATTCTGGTCGACTGGGGAGTTCGCGGAATTCCAGAGAAGTTCTTCGTAAATTCCGACGGTGAGGTAGTCAAGAAGATCGCCGGGCCCAACACCGAGGCGACGCTTTCGCGGATTTTGACTGAGCTGACAGACGAGGCACTGGGCATCAGGAGCTCAGCTGTCCGATAGTTGACGTTCAGTGCCAGGTGGGCTCATCGGCAGATGCCGGGAGTGTGATGAACCGGCGAGTCAAAACTCTTTCCGTCCTCTCTGCAATTGTCATCACCCTGTTGACTGCTGCGGTCGCCTGCAGTTCAAATGGTGAACAGGCGTCGCCTGCTTCGTCGCTGACATCAACCAGCACTTCTACGCCGGCACCCGTACCGACTCCCACGGCAGCTCCATCTCCGACTACCACAGCTGTGCCGTCCCCGACCGCAACAGCGATCCCGACCCCGGCGCCTCCCCCGACTGCGACTCCGACGTCAACACCGACACCCGGTCCGACTGCTACGCCGACAGCCGATCCTCGTTACGGGCTGATCGTGACCAGCGATGCATCACGAGCTCGCGACGTCTTTGGTATGACCGACTTCATCGACTATTCGCATAACCCGAACAACGTTCCAGAAGACACGAGAAAGGTCCTCTACCTGAACACGGTCAATCCTGTGCAGATAGAAGCTATCAAACAAGCTGCAAAGCAGGCGCCTGGCTCGGTCTGGTACATCCTGGGGGAGCCCAATGTCGCACCGATATCGGTGGAGGACATTCTAGTTGGACTGCATGACACTTACGCAGCGATCAAGTCTGCTGACCCGACGGCTCTGATAACCAGCCCCTCGATCCTCAACTTCAGCTTCACCTGCATCAACTGCGGCGGTTATCTGCACGGCGCTACATGGATAACCAACTTCGTCTTCGACTACGTCGAGCTTTTCGGCGAGGAACCTCCGATAGACATCTGGGCGATCGATGTCTTCCCGATCGTGTGGCCCGGGGGCCGGTTGTCTTCTGCCGACGCGTTCCCGACTGTCCGAGATGACATTGTTAAGGCCCAGGTCGAAGAGTACCGGGAGTTTATTGACTCGCGCGAGTCCAGTCGGGGCGCGCCGATCTGGATAACGGAGTTCGGCCTGCACTGGGGATTCGAAGACTGGCGGTACGGCGTTGAAGGCTGCGGGAACCAGCCCACACCGGTCGGCGAGTACCTGACTGACCAGGTTCAGGACTACTTGGTTCGTACGTACACCTGGCTAGAGGAGCAGTCCGGGCCGCTCAATATCGAACGCTGGTTTACGTTCTCGTCCCACAGGGATATCTCGGTCTGCCACGGCGATTCCGGCAACGGCCTCAGTCTGTTGGATGGTCCTGGGGCTGATGCCGGATTGACCGAGATTGGTGAGTTTTACAACGACTGGATCAGGGGTATTCGCTAGAGCGCGCTGCCATTAGTTCATCATCGCTCCGCCGTCAACATTGAGCGCCTGGCCGGTGATACTTGCGGCGCGCTCCGATGCCAGGAAGGCGACGGCGTTACCGATGTCTTCTGGTGTCTGCTCACGTCCCAGCGGCATGTTCCCGAACCGTTGCTCGAAGTACTCGCGGCCTGAAGTCGAGGTGTCGCCCACCATCTTTAACCTGCGATCTGCAATGTCTTGCCACAGGCTCGTCCACAGAACACCGGGGCAGACCGAGTTGACGTTGATCTTGTGCGGCGCAAGCTGGTATGCGAACGCCTGTGTGACGTTGATCGCTGAAGCCTTCGATGTGGAGTAGTGCGCGAATCCCGGCGAGCCGCGTCTGCCTGCGGCGGAGGCGATGTTTACGATCTTGCCGGAGCCGCGTTCGATCATATGGTCGGCAACAGACTTGGAAGAATGAACGATTCCGAGCACGTTCACCTCGAATACCTTCATCCAGTCCTCGGCGGAGCCTTCTGTGCGCTCAGTCCAGCCTGGTGCACCACCGATTCCAGCATTGTTGACCAGAATGTCGACCTTGCCGAGTTTTTCGATGACATCCCGCACCATGGCATCTGTTGACGCCTGATCGGCCACATCCACCGCGCCGGAGGCAGATCGTGAGCCGTGCGCCGCCAACTCCTCGCTGACAACCCGCGCGGCCGCCTCATCTATGTCTGCAACGTAAACATCGGCTCCCGCTTGCGCCAGCCTCATCGCAATACCCCGGCCGATGCCGTTGCCACCTCCGGTGACTATCGCGACCTTGCCGGACAGGTCTATGTAGTTTCGCTGAGTCGTCATTCTTACTCTCAGTAGTTCGTTGATCTGGCCGTCATCTAGAACGGCGATCACCGCATGAAGAAGCCGCCGTCGACGTTCAACGCCTGCCCGGTGATGTTCTTCGCCTCGTCAGAACAGAGGAAAACCGCGGCGTCACCGATGTCCTCGGGTGTCTGCTCAGTGCCGAACGGTATCGTTGCGGCGATCATCTTCTCGAATACCACGCGCGGCTCGAGTCCTTCGTACTGCGGGTCGTTCATGGCGTACCGTCCGCCCACCTGTTCCCACATTGGGGTCCACAGCAGGCCCGGGCATATAGCGTTCACATTGATGTTGTCTGATCCCAGCTCGCCGGCAAGCGCCTGTGTGTAGTTAACGACTGCGGACTTGCTGGACGAGTAGTGTGGAAGAGACGGTCGCCCCTCCCTACCGGCAATCGAGGCCAGGTTGAGGATCTTTCCGTAGCGAGCCTTCTTCATATGCGGCACGACGGCGTTCGCAGCGTTCACGCTGCCTATGACGTTGACCTGGTAGGTGAACCGCCAGTCTTCTTCTGTTGAAGCGGACCGTTCGTACCAGCCGGGAGCACCTGCCACACCTGCATTGTTCACGAGGATATCGATCTTGCCGAACTCTTCCATCGCTTTCGCGGCCATCGCCTCGGTCGCTTCGCTGTCGACGACATTCGTGACCTGCACAGCAGAAGTTACGCCCAGTTCCGCAAGGTCCGAGGCGGTCTGATTGGCAGCGTCCTCGTTGATATCGGAGACGAGGATGTTTGCGCCCTGCTCGGCCATCTTGATGGCGATTGCACGGCCGATACCGGTAGCTCCGCCGGTCACTATCGCCACCCTGTCGCGCAGTATCAACAAGAATCTCCTGGGACTGAAATCAGGCATTAGTAGCCAGAGAAGCGGATTATACTGCGGCCCTGCGCATCGCAACCTATCCCTGAATGGACATCAAGAAATCCCAATGGCAACCAGCCGCAAGAAGGCGCTTGAGTACGCCTACTCGTTGATCGAACGGCCGCGTGCACACCTACGCGTGGAGCTGGCGCAGGTGTCGAACGGCGTCGTTCTGCGCCACAACGGGCGCGTCCTGACCCGGGTCTATCTCAACAGGAGCGGGATGAACGCAGCAGCGGCGATGGCTGAGGCGCTGGGCGTGCAGATTCCCAGAGCCGGAGAATCGGTGACCACGCTAGCCTCGACAGGGCTGCTCTACCGGGCCCTGGCGATCTCACAGATCGACTTCCGGAACGAAGCATCGTTCGAACTCGCTGCGAATCTCGTCGAAGAAGCGATAGATATGCAACGAGGCGGCTCGTCCAGTAACCAGGCCGAATAGAGGACAGAAGCATTGGATCTCCAACTGAACGGCAAGAAGGCACTCATTACAGGAGGAAGCAGGGGCATCGGCAAGGCGATCGCCCGAACGCTGGCTAGGGAAGGTGTAGACATCGCGCTCGTGGCCAGAAACGCCGGACCGCTTGAGGAGACAGCACGCGAAATCGCCGCAGAGTCTGGGAGACGTGTGATTCCGCTGGTTGGAGACACGGGCGATGACAACTCGGTCAAGCAGTTTGTCGCCGCCGCCGCTGATCAGCTGGGCGGTCTCGACATCCTGGTCAACAACGCGGCAAGACCTGGCGGCCAGGGACCCGTGCCGACTCTCCCTGAGATCACCGACGACATGTTCAACGAGGACATGAACGTGAAGGTGATGGGCTACCTGCGGTGCGTCAGGGAGGCCGCGACTCACATGAGCGCGAAAGGCTGGGGCCGGATCATCAACATTTCTGGATTGGCTGCACGTAGTTCAGGGACCGTCATAGGCAGCATGCGTAACGTCGCCGTGGCTGCAATGACCAAGAACCTGGCAGACGAACTTGGCCCGAGTGGCATAAACGTGACGGTGGTCCACCCCGGTCTAACCAGGACCGAGGCGACCACCGGTGTGATCGATGCCAGGGCGGCACGGGAAGGCCGCTCGGCGGGAGAAGTTGAAGCTGATATGGCTCAGGCCAACTCCGTCCAGAAGTTCATCGATGCGTCCGACATCGCGAATATCGTCGCGTTCCTGGCCTCGCCACTCTCCGTAGCGATATCAGGGGATGCAATCGCAGCTGGAGGAGGAGTTGGTCGCGCGATCCACTACTAGGGATTGCCAGGCCGCATGGCTGAGCCATCTGGGCGTGGCACCTCATCCTTTCAGGCCGCAATCTGCACCTCCGATATCGGGTTCTTGTTAGCCGTCCGCCACTGCTCAAGCTGTTTGCGGACCGGGTAGTCAATCCAACCAATGCCCTGCTGCGCCGTGACAACAGCGATGCCAAGCGGGTCGCCGTTGTCCGTCTTCCTGCGGGTCACGAAAGACCAGGAATCCTTCATGCTCCATGCCAGGTCACGCAATGATCGGCCGTCCAGCGAAACGTCCAGTGACGACGACGTCACGATCACCATGAAGTTAGGGTTCACGGCCTGAAGCTTGTTCATCAGGTCGATGCCGCCGGACTGGCGCTCATGATCGACGCTGCAGATCACGACCTGTGGGTCGAGGTTGCTGACGGCCCAGATGGCGTGATTCTCGGAGTTCGTGATCCCGATGCCATCACCAATACCGAGCCTGCCGAGACGTGCCATCGTGAACGAGCAGTACTTCGGGCCGCCCACGATGAGGATCTTGCACATCTCATCAGGCTTGAGTCCGAACGACTCTCTCGTCATCGGAACGGCAAGTCCCCTGTTGGCGCCAGAGGTCGCCGCAGGTGACTTACTCTTTCTTCGAATGATGCGTCGCTTGGCCATATTTGCTCCAGGTGTGCTCCGTGATTGGTTAGCGCACGGAAGTGGTCTGCACATAAAGTTCACACGCTGGAAACCGGCCGTCAGTTTGACCGCAGTTCATCTGCATGGGAAGAAAGTCCCACGATGAGCCTCTGAAGGTGTGCGTCGAGATTGGCTGCTAACCTTTCCGCAGACTGTCACCAAACGTCACCAACACCTTCAGCCAACTCAAGCCGGAGCGCCGAATGAGCCACGACCTTGTTTTCGATGACGCCACCAGCATCGCCGCCCGCCTACAAAAAAGGGAGCTTTCTGCTGTTGAGGTGCTCGAAGCACACCTGGCCCAGATCGAGCGTGTAAATCCAGCGGTCAACGCTATCTGCACTCTCGATGCAGACCGAGCGATTGAGAAGGCCAAAGCGCTCGACAGTGGGCCTGTCAGCGGCCCGCTCCACGGTGTTCCGGTAGGAGTCAAGGATCTTTCGCCAACTGAAGGGCTCAGAACGACGTTCGGCTCTCCAATCTTCGAAAACTGGGTGCCCGACTTCGATGCACTCCCAGTCGAACGGCTAAAGGACGCAGGCGCAGTGGTGGTCGGCAAGACCAACACACCAGAGTTCGGCGCCGGTTCCCAGACCTTTAACCCGATCTTCGGCCCGACTCTGAACGCATACGACACGTCGAAGACATGTGGCGGCAGCAGTGGAGGCTCTGCTGTCGCGCTTGCATGCGGGATGGTTCCTCTGGCAACGGGCTCCGATCATGGCGGCTCGCTGCGCAATCCCGCAGCCTGGTCGAATGTTGTCGGCTTCAGAACGTCGATTGGCCGCGTCCCGTCCTATCCGACCGCACTCGGCTACAACTCGCTCTCAGTTCAGGGTCCGATGGCGCGCACTGTCGATGATCTCGCGTTGCAGCTGTCCGTACTCGCGGGACCGGACGCCCGGGTTCCGGGATGCTTGCCACAACCGGGATCTGACTTTTCCGTTGACCTGGAACGATCGTTCGAAGGCACCCGAGTTGCGTGGAGTCCTGATCTCGGCGGTTATCCGGTCGATTCTGCGATTACTGCGGTGCTTGAGAAGCAGCGGCAGACGTTCGTCGATCTCGGCTGCTTCGTCGAAGAGGCCAATCCCGATCTAAGCGATGTGGACGAGATCTTCCTGACGTTCAGGGCGTATAAGTTCGCATCCGACTACCGGAAGCACCTCCAGGAGAGTCCTGACAAGCTAAAAGACACCGTCCGGTGGAACATCGAGGAGGGTCTCAAGCTCTCGGCGATGGACCTCGCCGCTGCAGAGATCAAGCGAACGAGGCTTCATGAACGGATGGCCGACTTCTTCAGCAAGTACGACTTTCTGCTCTGTCCTGTGACCAGTGTCCCGCCATTCTCAATCGAGAAGGAGTACGTGACGGAGATCAACGGCAAGAAGCTGGACAACTACATTGAGTGGATGGCGACCTGCTACGCAATCTCGGCAACGGGTCTTCCTGCAGTTTCAGTGCCGGCCGGGTTCACCAATGACGGCTTGCCCGTTGGACTGCAGATAGTCAGCGGTCATTTGCAAGACTTGCAGGCATTGCAGATGGCGAAGGCTTTCGAATCGGCAACGCAGTTCGGCCGGCAGCGCCCGGACGTGGTCGCAGCTCATGCTTAACTTCGCCGAGACTGAGGCTGGCGTTGTTCTGCAACTGAGTACGAAAACCGGCTACTCTTAACTGGCGATCAAACGCTTCGGAACCAACCGTGACACCCTGAACCCGCAAGGACCAGACAGGAATGCCAAAACTCGCAGCCAATCTATCGATGATGTTCAACGAGGTCGGTTTCATGGACCGCTTCGGTGTCGCGGCCAATGCAGGCTTCAAAGGCGTCGAGTACCTGTTCCCATACGACTTCCCTGCAGAGCAGATCGGGGAACAGTTGGACAAGCATGACCTTCAGCAGGTGCTTTTCGACTTCCCGGCCGGCGATTTCGAATCAGGCGAGCGGGGCATCGCAATCCAGCCTGACCGGAAGAATGAGTTCCAGGACGGCGTTGGGAAGGCGCTGGAGTACGCCAACGCGTTGAGTTGCCGTCGTCTGACTGTGCTGGCAGGCCTTGCACCACAGGACACACCAGCAGCCGAGCTCCAGGACGTCCTGATCGAGAACCTGAAGTTCGCTGCAAGCGAAGCAGCCCCCCACGGCATCACAGTGCTCCTCGAGCCGCTAAACACTGTCGACGCCCCGGGATTCTTCCTGTTCCGCACGAACCACGCCATTTCGCTGATAGAAGCGGCAGGGTCGCCGTCGAATCTGAAGCTGCAGTACGACGTGTACCACATGCAGATCATGGAGGGCGATCTGCTGCGCACAATAGACGCGAACAAAGCCAACATCGGCCATTTCCAAATTGCTGATAATCCTGGACGCAATGAGCCGGGGACCGGTGAGATCAACTACACCAACGTGCTGCGCCACATCGACGATATCGGTTACGACGGCTGGGTGGGGTGCGAGTACAAACCGGCGGGCAACACCGTGACGGGGTTGTCCTGGGCAAGCGAATACGTCCAGCCTTAGCCGGGTTCAGGCCTATCGAAGAAGTTACGACCCTGATCTGTCTCGCATCTGGGGCAGTGACAGAGTATCCTTTGCGTGTCATTCGGTCGGGTGACGGCTCGCAGGCTGGCCCGGCAGGTTTTTCGCAGAGAGCAAGGAGTCGCAGATGGTCACCGCGATGGTGATTCTTTCGTTCATCATCTCAATCGTCCTGGTACTGGTCGCCATCTCACAGATCGACGCCTGACGACTTTTCTTCCTACCGCTGGCACCGGTAAACCGGGTAACCCTTCACCCGCTTCTCTCCAGTCTCATTACGCCGGCACCCCTCCTGACTCATGCCCAGACTCGAAGCCAACCTCCAGTTCATGTTCAACGAGCTGGAAGTACTTGACCGCTATGATGCCGCAGCAAAGGCTGGCTTCAAGGGCGTTGAGCTGCAAAGCCCTTATGACATCCAGGTAGAGCGCATCGTCGATCGGCTCGAGCGCAACAGTCTTCGGCACATAATCATCAACATGCCGATGAACGATCCCGACACCGGCAAGGGCAACATCCCGTTGAGGCCAGACCGGACCGATCTTTACAAGGAGCGCGTTGCTCAGGGCGTCGAATATGCGAAGACGCTCGGGTGTCTTGGGGTCAATGTCGGTGTTGGTCCACTACCCGACGATGTCTCTCCGCAAGAAGCGAGAGCGACTCTGGTTTCCAACCTTCGCTACGTCGCAGACGAGCTGGACAAGGTCGGTGTCAAGGGATTGATCGAGGCGATCAACACGAGGGATCAGCCCGGCTTCTTCATCCACACGACAGAGCAGACTCGACAGCTCATCGAGGAAGTCGGCCACGACAACCTGTTCATCCAGTACGACTTCTACCACATGCAGATCATGGAGGGTGACCTCGCCCCAACGGTGAAGGAGAACCTGGATCTCATCGCGCATATGCAGCTTGCTGACACACCGGGGCGGCACGAACCGGGCACCGGTGAGATCAACTACAACTTCCTGCTCAACTACCTCGACGAGATCAACTACGCCGGCTGGGTCGGCTGTGAGTACAGCCCGATAGGGGACACTGTCGAAGGATTAAAGTGGGCCGACCGATGGCTGAAGTGAAGCCGCGTCGCTGATGTTTGAGGGCAGCAACGTCCGCGCGGTCGTCTTCGATCTAGACGGCACTCTCGTCGAGACCGAGCATCTTAAGGCAGAGGCTTACGCTGACCTGATCGGCACGCTTAACGGCAAGGGGTCGTCTGAGCAGGACGCGATTGACCTATACCGTTCGATGGTTGGCGCTACCGATATGACGATCTGCGAGGCGATGGTCGAACGGTTTCACTTGGAGCCGCGGCTCGAACCTGAGCCCGGCGAGACGGCCGTCACAGCGCTCCACAGGCAGCGCATGGCGGTTTATCGCCGTTCGTACGGCACTCCCGAAAACTTGCGCGGAATGGTCTATTCGCACAGTGTCGATCTTGCCAGGATGGCGTCGTCTGAGGGGCTGGCGGTCGGTGTTGCCACTATGTCATTCGCTGAAGAAGCAAGGCGCGTCCTGGGCGCGATCGGGCTTTCGGACACGGTCCAGGCAGTCGTCGGTGTCGATGATGTCACCAACCCTAAACCGGCGCCCGATGCGTTCTTGCTGGCGATGAAACGGCTGCGTGCGACGCCGAATCAAACGTTGATCATCGAAGACTCGCCGAGAGGCGCGCAGGCTGCGGACGCGTCCGGAGCGCGCTGGATATGTGTCGGGACAGAGTTTTCGACCGAGGCCTTGCGACGGGAAACCGGCCTTGATCAAAACTGGATTGCCTGGCAGCCGGAACAGCTGCCCGATCTTGTGGCTCGCCGCGTCAGCAGCTAGTGCTGTTACCCTCGAACACCGAATCGTCGACAGATGCGCCTCCTTCGGAGGAATGCATCTAACTTTCTAGAGACGTCAAGGTGACTGGTCAACTAAGAACCTGGAGTTGGTAAATGCAGATCGGCATGGTCGGGCTCGGCCGTATGGGTGGCAACATGGCGAAGCGCCTGCTGCGGGACGGCCACGGAGTTGTCGCTTTCGACCCGAATCCTGATGCCGTCAACGAGCTGGCTGGCGCCGGCGCCTCTGGAGCATCGTCACTGGAAGAGCTTGCAAGACTGCTTCCAACACCTCGAACCGTGTGGATCATGGTGCCCGCCGGCGAGGTGACCGAAAACACCGTTCGCAGTCTTGCTCCTCTTCTCGACAAGGGCGACACCGTAATCGACGGGGGGAACTCGAACTACAAGGAAACGATTCGGCGCGGCGAGTTCCTGGCCGAGCATGGAATCGACTTCCTTGACTGCGGTACTAGCGGTGGTGTCTGGGGTCTCGACAACGGCTACTGCCTGACGATCGGTGGCAGCCGTGAGGCGTATGACCGAAACAGGTCCATCTTCAAGACGCTTGCACCGCCGGAGAATGACGGCGGTCTCCATGTCGGGCCGTCCGGGTCCGGCCACTACGTGAAGATGATCCACAACGGCATCGAGTACGGGATGATGCAGGCCTTCGCCGAAGGTTTCGAACTCCTGGCGGCAAAAGAGGAGTTCGGTCTCGATCTTGGCCCAATCGCCGAAAACTGGCGCTACGGCTCTGTCATCCGGTCGTGGCTACTCGACCTAACGGCCGACGAGTTCTCAGACGACCCGAAGCTGGAGAAGCTGACCTCATATGTTGACGATTCCGGCGAAGGCCGGTGGACCGTCGATGCCTCAGTGGAGCTTGCCGTCCCAGCACCGGTGATCGCGCTTGCCTTGCAGATGCGGTTCCGATCACGCCAGGAGAATCCGCTGGGTGGCAGAGCGCTGGCGGCCATGAGAAACGCATTTGGCGGGCACGCAGTCAGGAGGAGCGATGGCAACTAGCCCCTCGAAACATGAGCGCCTGACGGTTGTCATCTTCGGGGCGTCAGGAGACCTGACAAAACGCAAGCTCGCTCCGGCGCTTTTCCACCTCTACCGCACGGGCGCTCTGCCGCAGCTGTGCCACTTCGTGGGTGTCGCCAGGTCAGAGATGAATGACGAGTCCTTCCGGCAGACTCTTCTTGATGCGGCAGACGACATGTCTGAGAAGGACAGAGAAGACTGGACCGAGTTCGCCTCCAATGTGACCTACATCGCCGGTAGTTCTACGGAAGACGATTCACTTAATAAGATCGACCAGACTGTTTCCGACTACTGCTCGGACGGCAGTGAAGACAACCGGCTCTACTACCTCGCGCTAGCGCCCTCGCTCTACCCCGGCACTCTGCAGGCGCTCGGCAGGTGCGGCATGCTCAATGAAAGCTCAGGCTTCCGGCGGGTAGTGATAGAGAAACCGTTCGGTACCGATCTGCAATCGGCGAAAGAGTTGAACGAAGTCGTCCACTCGGTGCTTGGCGAGTCGCAAGTGTTCCGCATCGATCACTATCTCGGCAAGGAAACCGTTCAGAACCTGCTCGTGTTCCGGTTCGCGAACACGATCTTCGAGCCGCTGTGGAACCGCAACTACGTGGACCATGTGCAGATCTCTGTCATGGAGAGCCTGGATACGGAAGGAAGATCCGGCTACTACGACAAGGCCGGTGTCTTACGGGACATGATGCAGAGCCACCTGCTTCAGCTTCTCGCGCTTGTGGCTATGGAGCCTCCCGCCACTTCCGGGGCAGACGCGCTCAGGAACGAGAAGGCCAAGGTCCTGCAGGCAGTACGCAAGTACGAGCTTGAACAGGCCGCCGAGAACTCGATCCGCGGACAGTACGAGGGCTACCGGGACGAAGAGGGTGTGGCCGCTTCCTCTAGCACAGCCACATACGGCGTCATGCGGCTGTTCGTCAACAACTGGCGCTGGCAGGGGGTACCGTTCTACTTGCGTTCAGGTAAGGCGCTTGCTGAAAAGGAGTCGGAGATCGCGGTCCAGTTCCGGCCTCCACCTCACACCATATTCGAGACCACTGGCAAGGATGTCACGCCGAACCTGCTCCAGATCTCGATTCAGCCGCACGAGGGAGTGCATCTTACGTTTGAGAACAAGAAACCGGGCACCCGAATGGGGACCGCGCCGGAACGTCTCGAGTATCACTTTCCGAAGCAGGTAATCAGGGACTCCTACGAACGTCTGTTGCTTGATGCGATCGAGGGTGACCAGTCTCTCTTCACACGCAGCGACGAGATCGAGATGTCCTGGCAGATCATCGATCCGTTTGTGGAAGCCTGGGAGAACTCGTTGAAGTCGCAGCTCTACCCGTACGAGAAGGGCTCGACCGGGCCGAAGGCATCGAATGAGTTCCTGGGTGCAGGTCGAACGTGGCACCATCACGGATCAACAGAAGGATGAGCAACCTGCCTGATCCACCCGATTTGGACTCAATGAAGCCGCAGATGATGACGGCATCGGAGTTGCAGTCAGGTCTTGAGTCGCTGTTCGGCTGGCTGAACGAAGTTGAGGCTCAGCCGGATAATGTGCGCGAGCAGTCCGTTAACGAGTCCATCGTGGAAAGAGTCAGGGGCGTGGCGAACATGCTGCTTTCAGAGCAGCGTGAAAGGCATTCAGATGAGTCAGCGCCAAGGGGCGGCTAGACTGCGTGCATCTCTCCGAAGGCCGAGAGGATGCAGTTGCGAGTGATGGTGCCCACGAGCTTGCGGTTCTTAACAACCGGAACCCAGTCAACCCTCCGGCGAAGCATGCGGCTGGCGACCGAGAATGCCGATTCGTGAGGCGCCACAGTCATCCGTGAGTGCGTGGCGAGCTGTCGGGCAGTGGACAGGCCATCGACCAACAGGTCGGAAGCGGTGATGACACCGATAAGGGTGTCAGTTGCGTCGACAACTGGGACTGGTTCGCCGTCAGTTGCGTCGAAGACCTTCTTGACGACTGCAATCGAGTCATCTGCGAAGACGCTCAGGGGCTGAGTCCTCATGATCTGCTCGACGCTGCTCAAGTACTGACTGGCTTCTGTCATGGCCTGTTCATCCGCTCGAAATGGTTGGGTCGGGACAGTCGGGGCGCAGTGGTCAACTGGCACCGATCTCGAAATAGACGCCGGAATATTAGGAGCCGACCTGACGAGCGGCTGTACCCCAGGGCTCAAGGTGCGCGAGCCGAACGGTGATCTATTCCGGATAGAGTTGGCGTTCTGGCGACTAACCGAGCGAACGTGAGTAGAGATTCTGCTGCCTGAGCGCCGCCTTTTTCAGCACGGCACTGGCGGCGGCTCTCGGTCGATATTCAGCGGCGACTTCCGGCTGGAGTTCGTATACAGAGTCGATGGCACCGAGGGCCTGAAGCGCCAGCAGAGCGGCGCCCTTGCTGGTGCCCTGCTCTTCGGCGTTCACCACCACTGTGGCGTCCAGTGCGTCTGCCATTGTTTGCAGCCACCACTTTGAACTCCTTATCGCCCCGCCGGAAGCGACGAACACGAGATCCGGTGGACGCACAGGCAGAAGCAGTTCTGCGACGAGAGCAAACCTTAGACTGACCGCCTCCATCATGCCCTGAACAATCTCCAGAGCTGAGGTCGAGGTCCGCACGCCTTCGAAAACGCCTGTCGCATTCGTCGACCATCCCGTCGCCCGCTCGCCGGCAAGGAACGGAAGGATAGTCAATCCGTGGGAGTCGGGCTCGCAACTGGCCAGCTCAGTATCGAGGTGTTCCAGGGGTGGCAGGCGGAGCGTTTGCTGTGCCCACTCAACCAGCAGGCCTCCTTCGCTGAACGCTCCACCCATTAACGTTGCATCTACCCCAAGCCTGTACGCCCAAAGGCCATCAGGCACTTCCGGAGCTTCGGAGCGTGTAAGGACACGCATGGCGCTTGTGGTTCCGACCGAGAGAGCGATACGGTCTGGCCCGGTACAACCCGTCCCAACATTGACAGCGGCTCCGTCGCCAACCGCAAGGAAGAACGGCACATCGGACAACATCGGCCAGCGGGAGCGGAACTCGCCGCAGAGTCCGGCCTTCGGCTCGCTATGAGGTACCAGCTCTGGCAGATTTGCAGGACTAAGACTGAGATGATCGAGCAGTTCCGCATCCCACTCCAGCGTGTGCCGATTGAGCAGTCCGCTCCACGAAGCGATCGAGTAGCTCGCCGCGACATCCTGCGTGCCGAACCAGCGTGAGTGCAGATACGTCGAGATGTCGAGCCAACGCTTGATCTGCCCGGACAACTCGCGATCGGTCCGTTGGAGCCACCGCACGCGGCCCGGCACGTACGACGTGTGCTGCATGGCGCCGGTCCGTTGATGAACGGCCGCGACATCCAGCTCTTTTCTTAACTGGTCAACATCTTGTGCAGATCGAGTATCAGCGTAGGTGTAGACGGGCGTCACTGGCTCGCCATTCACGTCCACGCCCAGTACGGTCGATGCCATCGAGTCCATTGCGACTGCATCGACGGACATCGATCTTTCGCCTGCCAGACCGAGGACTTGGTCGATGGCGGACTCGACCGCTTCTACAATTCTCTCGACCGGCTCTTCCACGGTGCCGTCATTCTTAACCGTCTGCTCATGAGCTACCGAGACTCGCACGCCGGGAATCGAGCTCGCAGAGCTGTCATACAGGCCAGCTTTCACCGACGAGGTGCCGATGTCTACGGCGAGAACTATGGGCGGCTCTGAGTCTGTCATCTTCTGGAAACTCAACCCGTACGGCGATGTCGGGCAGGTGCAAGCACATGTAATGTCGGGTAGCGCAGTATGTCACGACGATGGTTCCGCGCGAACATCGCACTAGACCATTAAAGACAGACCGGACCGTCACTCCAGCCAAGCATGTCCAACATCCAGCCACTTCCGTTCAGACGCGGTTCGATGCTCGACTACATCGATGCTTCGGACGAACCGTTTGACGTGGCGGTGATTGGTGGCGGTGCAACAGGCGTCTATGTCGCTCTTGATGCCGCCTCGAGGGGCCTGAAGACGGTCCTGTTCGAGCGAGGCGACTTCGCGTCCGGCACTTCGAGCCGCAGCACGAAGCTGATTCACGGTGGCGTCCGATACATGCAACAAGGGCGTTTGCGGCTCGTCAGGGAGTCGTTGAAGGAACGCCGTTTCTTGTTCGACAACGCGCCGCACCTGGTTAAGGCGCTGCCGATCGTCGTTCCTGCTTACTCGAGATGGCAAAAGCTGAAGTACACCGCTGGGGTCATGAGCTACGACGCGGTCTCTCGCGGGTTCGGTCTCGGACCGGCTCGCAGGCTGTCCAGTGAGGGCACCATCGCCGTTCTGCCCGAGTTACAGCAGGAAAAGCTCAGGGGCGGGGTGCGGTACCTAGACGGCCAGACCGATGACGCGCGGCTGGGGCTTGCGATAGCAAAGACTGCCGCATCGTTCGGCGCCGCTCTTGTGAACTACGCCAGCGTCCGCGAGCTCATCGCGCAGAACGGGAAAATCACCGGTGTTGAAGTAGAGGATCTGCTGACGGGTGAGTCGATCAAAGTGGCAGCAAAGGTCGTGATCAACGCCACCGGCACCTACACGGACGACACGCTGGGCCTTGATCCTGCTGGAAAGTCCGGATTGATGCGCTGGAGTCGTGGCACGCATGTGGTCCTGAATGGCGACCTGCTACCAGGTGCTCATGGTCTGCTTGTACCCAGGACCAGTGACGGCAGAGTCATTTACGCACTTCCCTGGCTGAGGTCGACGCTCGTGGGTACGACGGACATTCCGGTCGAATCGCCTGACGCCGACCCTTCGCCGCCGGCAGAGGATGTCGAGTTTCTCGTCAACGAGATATCCAACTACTTACCAGCCGCCAGTAGCGCCACTGTTCTGTCGGCGCTTACCGGTATTCGCCCGCTGGTTTCGAACGATGCTTCTTCATCGACCTCCAGCCTGGCTCGATCACATCGCATTCTCGTCTCTGAGTCGGGTCTGGTGACGATCACAGGCGGAAAGTGGACCACGGCGAGGCTGATGGCAGAACACACCGTTTCGCGTGCGGCGCAGGTGGCTGGTCTTCCGGAGTCGCAGGCGGCGACCGCGTTTGTCCGGATCGACGGGTTCGATTCGAGCATCGACGACCGCGATCGCCGCGAACATCCGGTCGAGAACCCGGACGGCCTTTATGGAGTCAACTCGGCAGCGATCGCGGAACTTGAAAAGCGCTGGCCGGAACTGACAGCGCCGATTGACGATGAGTTGCCTTATCGGCTCTCGCATGCTGTCTACGCAGTACGCGATGAGATGGCACAAAATCTCGAAGATGTACTGGCACGGCGCACTCGCTCTCTGTTTCTGAATGTGGACGCTGCCGTTCGATCAGCGGAGCCGGTCTTCAACACGATCAGGGCTCATGCAAACGTTGGCGATGAGTGGAGCGGTGATGGGCACAGTGCTCTGAGCTCGGCAGCAAAGAGCTTCCGTACCGAATAGGGTCGATTCAGGTCTGGCATATCGGGCAGAAGTAAGAAGTTCTGCCGCCGATCTTCCGGGTCTGCAACTCCGTGCCGCAATCGGGACAGTTTGATCCTTTCTTACGCTGGAGCCGCATCCGGTCGTCGTAGGCATCGACGATAAACGGCCGCCCGCGTTCGTCCGGGTGATCCACGATATATCGAAGCGCCTGGGTGAGACTTGTCCTGATGGCGGCATGCAGTTCGATGAGTCGTTTTTCCGAGATTCGGTCTGCCCTACGGCCGGGATGAATGCCGGTACGGTGTAGCGCCTCATCGGCGTAGATGTTGCCAACACCGGCGAGCACCGACTGATCCATGAGAACGGCCTTGATCGGTGAGCGCTTCTGTTTCACTCGCCGCACAAACTCGTCCGCCGTCAGTGCTGCGTCCAGAGCGTCTGGACCGACGTTTGGCAGGATGTCGGCGTCGGATTCTTCGAACCTGACTCCCGCCCATCGACGCGGGTCTTCCAGTTCGATACGCCGTTCATCGTCCAGGTAAAAGGCCACACGAGCGAAGCGCATCGGCTCATCCGAGGGATGCAACACCACTAACCGCCCCGTCATCCCCATGTGCAGCCATAGCACACCGCGGTCAAGACTGGCGATCAGGTTCTTACCGGTCCGGCTGAAGCCTGTGATCCTGCGGCCACGCAGCGCGGACAGACCGCCCATCCCGTCTTCGGTGCTCTCGATTCCGGGCCAGTCAGCTTCCACATCGACGATTGTGCGGCCAACGATACCTTGATCGACAAGGTACAGGCGTAGCGATTCAACCTCAGGTAGTTCGGGCACGAGTCACCCTCACTCCATGTCGCCCCAGCGCATGCCCGTCTTCGTCTCGACATTGAGAGGCACGTCAAGTTCCATCGCTGCCGGCATCAGATCAACGACCATCGCCTGCAATTCCATCAACTCGCCGGGAGCCGCCTCGAAGATCAACTCGTCATGTACCTGGATCAGCATCCTCGACTTCATCTTCTCTGCGGTTAACGCCTTATCCAGGTTGATCATGGCGATCTTCACGATGTCGGCCGCGGTCCCCTGGATTGGCATGTTGACCGCCACGCGCTCTGCGGCTGATCGGTGCATACCATTGCGAGAAGTGATCTCGGGGAGGTAGCGACGCCTGCCTGTAATCGTTTCAGAGTACTGGCGCTCCCGGGCCAGAGCTTTGGTGCCCTCGATGTAGTCACGCAGGCCGGGGTACTTGCCGAAGTACAGATCTATGAACTCCTGGCCCTGCTGGCGAGTGAGATCGGTCTGTCTCGCAACGCCATGCGGCCCGAGTCCGTAGATCACTCCGAAGTTGAGAATCTTCGCTATCCGTCGTTGTTCAGGTGTGACCTCTTCATCGCCGTACATCGCCTTCGCAGTCGCGCTGTGAATGTCTTCACCTTGCCTGAAGGCGTCGAGCAGACCCGGCTCTTTCGATAGGTGCGCAAGGATTCTCAGTTCGATCTGCGAGTAGTCAGCGGCAAGCAGCATCCAACCGTTGTCTGCATCGGTGGTAAACGCCGACCTGACGCGTCGCCCGAGTTCTGTGCGCACAGGAATGTTCTGCACGTTCGGGTCTGTGCTTGACAGTCGGCCGGTGGCCGAGCCGACCTGGTTGAAGCTTGTGTGGACGCGGTGCGTGCGCGGATTGACCAGCAGCGGCAACGCATCGACATATGTCGACTTGAGTTTCGTCAGCTCCCGGTACTTGAGGACTGCCGACGCAAGCTCGTAAACACGGTCGTCCAGGTTCGGCGTCTCCATGATGCCATCGAGGGCATTCGCGTCCATGGACCAACCCGTTTTCGTGCGGCGAGTCTTGGGTGCGCCGAGCTCATCGATCAGGATCGCGGCAACCTGCTGGTTGGCGTTCAGGTTGAGTTCGCGACCACCGAGAACTGAAGAAGCAGCCTGCTTGATGTTCTCCAGCTCAGAGCCAAGCTCCTCGGACATCTCGGCGAGCATGCCAGTATCGACCTCGAAGCCATTTCGCTGCATCGAGACGATGACAGGTAAGAGCGGAATCTCGATCTCATCGTTGACTGAGACCGCACCGTGCTTGGCGAGCTCGGGTTCGAAAAACTCCCGCAACCGCCACGCTATATCAGCGTCAGCGCTTGCATAAGGTGCCGCCTTTTCGATCGGCACCTCGGCCATAGTTATCTGCTTGCGGCCGGTGCCGATCAGGTCAGAGATCGGCATCATCTCGATGTGGAAGCAGTCGACCGAGAGCTGTTTCAGCCCGATTGCGCGCCTGCCGCAGAGAGCCGCAGCAATCATCGAATCGAAGTCAACGCCACGCGGCGTGATGCCTGACTCGTGCAACACCATCATGTCGAAGTTGGCATTGTGCGCAGTCTTGGGAATGTCCGGGTCTTCGAACATCGGCCGAAGGATCGATAGCGCCTTCTCGAATGGGATCTGCTCACCTTCGTGGTGACCGACGGGCACGTACCAGGCGAGGCCTGCCTTCTTCGAGAACGAAAGACCGACCAGTTCAGCCCGCATCGGGTCAGTACCGGTGGTCTCGGTGTCAAACGCAAATCCGGTCTTCGTGGAGAGGGCCTTCACCATCTCCTGAAGCTCCTTCAAGTCGGTTACGGTCCGGTAGTCGACCTTTTCACCCGCAGGTGACGCCGAATCCGTGCTGTCTTCGTCTTCGGAGGCGTCGCCAGAGTCAGAGATGGCACCCAGACCGAGCTGCGCTCCATTAGTAGGCGGAGACCACGGATCATCCGTGGAGGGATCGGGGATCTGGCGCAGCACGGACCGAAACTCGAGGCTACTGAGCACATCAACCACTTCGGAGCGGTCGTAGGTTGCGAACTCGGTGTCGTCCAGGTTGAAATCTATCGGTACGTCTCGAACGATCGTCGTCAGCTTCAGCCCATCGAATGCGACCTGCTCGTTCTCCTGCAGTCGAGTCTGAACGCTCTTCGCGCCCCTCAACTCGTCCTTCGGGATCTCGGCAACCTTCTCGATGTTGTCGTAAACGTCCCTCAGGTGACCGAACTTCCTGAGAACGGTCCGAGCCGCTTTCGGGCCCACCTTTGGAACGCCCGGGATGTTGTCTGAAGGGTCACCTTCGAGTGCCTTTATTTCGGCAACAAACTCGGGACCCAGGCCGTCGTACCGTTCAGTCACGGCATCCCGATCGTAGATCCTCACATCGCCAAAACCTGAATACATGAGAAGCCGCGTGTGATCGGAAACGAGTTGCAACTGGTCTGCGTCACCGGTGAGGATCAGACACTCAGCACCCTTCTCCTCTGCAATCCGAGTGATTGTTCCGACGAGGTCATCCGCTTCGTATCCGTCTTGCTTGTACACCGGGATGCCGAACGCCTTGCAGATATTTTCGACCATCGGCACCTGCTCGTGCAGCTCAGGATCTGTCGGCGGGCGCTGCGCCTTGTACTGGTCGAACATCTTGTCGCGGAACGTCGGAGCGCTCGTATCGAACGTCAGCACTACGTGAGTCGGTTTCTGTTCTCGCAGTGTCCGGAGGAATGTCGTCAGCCAGCCGTATGCACCGCGTGTGTCCTGTCCTGATGATGTGCTGAGGCGTTCGGGGATTGCGAACCAGGCCCTGAAGACCATGGAATGGCCGTCCATCACCAGCAGCAGCGGCTTTTTGTCTTTTGAGGGAGGCATGATTCTGGACACACTTTCACGAACGAAGTTTGAGTTCGCCGGATTATAGCTGCCGCTCTTGCCCGGCAAGCGCAATTGACAATATACCTAGCTAGCCTATATATTGGTCAGCGAGGTAACTATGGTAGTTCAGTCGGACCAGATGACAGAAACAGGCTACTGGCAGACGCTCAACAGGAAGAGCCTGCTGCGCTTCTTCCTGTTTTCAGCGTTGGCGGAGCGTCCGATGCACGGCTATGAGCTGGCCGACGCGGTATCCGTCTGCTGTGACGGTGTCAGGCCGACCGACGCCATGATCTATCCGACTCTCAAGGAATTGGAGAAGAACGGCTACATAGAGTGCGAGACGGAGCTCCAGGGTGAGCGCAGGCGCCGTGTCTGCTCACTGACGGAGAAGGGGCTAGAAGCGTTTCGCTCGGCAGCCCGTGCGTGGACACAGGCGCTGCCCCAGATTGAGACGGCGGTGCATTCGGCTGGAATCGCCGAGTGCTGCGACAGCTGCGAAACCCGGCAAGAGATCGATTTGAAAGGTGTGACGAAATGAAGTCCCTCGATGACATTCAGATCAGACAGTCCGATGCCGGCGGCGGTGGTTGTTGCGCAGGTGGCTGCGGATGCGATAGCTCCGCTGGAGAGTTGCAGTCGCCCAATCTCACTGATGCCATCCAGGAGAGATACTCCCAGGTGGCAGAGCGAGGTGCCGCCAATGAGGTCATAGACACCTCGTGTTGTGGCAACGCTTCCGCGCTATATCCCGAGTCAAGCCTGGAGAACGTGACACCGCAGGCGGCGGGGGCTTCAGCAGGCTGCGGCAATCCGGTCGGCATCGCCGAGGTGAACGAAGGGGAGAAGGTGCTCGATCTGGGCAGCGGTGGAGGAATCGACTGCTTCCTGGCGGCTAACGCGACCGGACCGAACGGACATGTCTACGGAGTGGACATGACCCCGGAGATGGTGAAGCTTGCGCGTGCGAATGCCGAAAAGCTGGACGCGCAGAACGTCACGTTCCTGCTTGGCAAGATCGAGGCGGTTCCGTTGCCAGACGAGTCTGTCGATCTTGTGGTCTCGAACTGCGTGATCGCACTTGCACCAGACAAACAGCTGGTTTTCGACGAGATCTACCGGGTGCTCAAGCCAGGCGGCCGGCTCGTCGTGTCTGACATCGTCTCCACGATTGAGTTGCCAGAAGAGGCCCGTCAGAACACCGAGGAGTGGGTTGCTTGCGTCGGCGGCGCCGATCTGAGGTCTCGGTATCTCGACCGCATCTCAGGCACCGGGTTCGAACGGACTGAGGTGCTGGAGGAGACGCAGTTCAGCTCGGATTCCAACGACGACGAGTGGCGCGCATCCCTGCGGAGCGTGACTGTCCGGTCCTTCAAGCCAGCAGCCTAGCTACTGAGCGCTGAAGAATTCGCGAGTTCTTCGAGAACGTTCTTCAGAAGCTTTCCAGCTTCGCTCGCGACTTCGTCAAGGACCGGGTTGGTGGTCAGCCTCGACATCATGCCGGGATCTATGAGGCCGACCACCGTCCCTTCGCCGCTCTCGTAGACCACGATGTTGCATGGTAGAAGCAGTCCGAGGTCCTCTTCGGCTGAGAGCGCTTTGAAGGCCAGCTTCGGGTTGCAGGCGCCGAGTATTGCGTAGCGTCGAAAGTCCTCACCGATCTTCGCTTTCAGCGTCTTCTTAACGTCGATCTCAGTCAGCACGCCGAAACCGTTGTTCTTCAATGCGGCGACCACATGCTCATATGCCGTGTCGAAGTCCCGGTCAAGGGTGATCTTCGTTCCATAGCTGAACTGTTCCATGAGGTGCTGCTCCCGCCTCGAATCTGCGACTCGCCGTAGTTCCAGATTAGGAGCTTGATCGCGGCGCTGTGGCTCCAGGCATGTGGAAATCGCGAGGGCTGGACGACACGGGATCAACTGGGTGATCTACCAGACGCTGTAGCCGCCATCGACCGCTATTGCAGTGCCCGTAACGAAGTCGGATGCTCTGCTTGCAAGGAACGCAGCAGTGCCGCCGAGATCGACCGGTTGCCCCCATCTGCCTGCTGGAGTTCGATCAACGATCATCGCGTACCGGTCCGGGAACGCTTCCTTGAACTGATTCGTCATCTCGGTAACTATCCAGCCTGGCAGGATGGCGTTCACCTGCACATTGTCCTTCGCCCACGCCACCGCGCAGCTCTTGGTGTACTGCACCACACCGCCCTTACTGGCGGCATAGGCCGGTGCGTATGCGGTACCGAAGATTGACATCATCGAGCCGATGTTGATGAACTTGCCGCGCCCTCGCTCCTTCATATGCGGGAAAGCAAGTGAAGTAACCGTGTGGATGCTGGTGAGGTTCGCGTCGATCACATACTGCCAGTCTTCAGCGGAAAGCAGATGCGGTTCGTCCGCCCTCCGGTTCACTCCGGCGTTATTCACGACGATGTCGAGACCTCCGAACTTACCGACCACCTGCTTGAGCATCTCGTCGACGGCATCACGGTCCGTGACGTCGCACTGAAGCGCCTGTACTCGCTCTGGGCCGACGAGATCCTCAAGCTCTTTCCGCGCCGAGTCCAACTTCGACTCGTTTCGCGCCACGATCGAAACGGCGGCGCCCTGCTCAACGAAAGCTTTCGCCATTCCTAGGCCGATGCCCCCGTTGCCGCCTGTTACACAAGCCACCCGTCCAGATAGGTCGAACATGCCGTTCTCGGCCATGGAAAACTCCGTTGCTGAATCGTTCGTGATCGCCATCCGTTGCGCGAATCTGCCGGATTATCTCAGACCGCACTCTTGGCGCTCGTTTCTCACTTAAAATGCCCGCACGAAATCCCCAGCGGGTCTTCGCCTGACAGAGGACCTTTCGACCACAGGACAGAAAATGAAACTTCCGATCGCGCCCGGAATGCCCGAAGCTCTCAGCGGCATGAAGGTTCTCGACTGCAGCCAGATTCTCGCAGGGCCGTTTTGCAGCATGCTGCTGGCGGACATGGGCGCCGATGTGGTCAAGATCGAGAAGCCGACCGGTGGCGATGACACCAGACGCATGGGACCGCCATTCGTCGGCGGCGAATCTGCTGCATTTCTCGCGATGAACCGCAACAAGCGCAGCGTTGTCCTGAACTTTAAGGAGTCAGCGGGCGTTGAGGCGATGAAGCGTCTCGTCAAAGACGCGGATGTTCTGATCGAAAACTACAGGTCAGGTGTGATGGAGCGCCTCGGACTCGGATACGACACGCTTTCTGAGATCAATCCCGGGCTGATCTACTGCTCGATATCCGGTTTTGGGCGAACGGGGCCATACGCTAAGCGGGCTGGCTTCGACCTGGTGGCTCAGGGTATGAGCGGACTGATGAGCTTCACTGGGGTTCCCGGCTCCCCGCCGGTTAAGGTCGGTGTGCCTATGGCCGACATGAACGCAGGGATGTTCTCCACATATGGGATCCTGACCGCGTACATCAACCGGCTCAAGACCGGCAAAGGCCAGTATCTCGAGGTCTCGCTGGTCGAGGCAGCGCTTGCATACACAGTGTGGGAGTCGAGCAGCTATTTCGTTACGGGCAATGTGCCGGGACCGCTCGGATCGGCGCATAGACTGTCCGCGCCGTACCAGGCGCTCAGGACAAGCGACGGTTTCATCAACATCGGCGCGCCGAACCAATCGAACTTCGAGCGGCTTTGCCGTGCGATCGGCCGTTCTGAACTTATCGAGCGAGATGAGTACAAGGACAACGCCAGTAGGCTGGTAAACCGCGAGAAGCTTGAGCACGACCTCGAAGAGACCATGACGAAGCAGACCCGGGCTCACTGGCTCGAGGTGTTGGAGAAGGACGGGGTGCCCGCCGGTCCGATACTCGACATGGGCGAGGTCTGGGACGACCCGCAGATCAAGGAACGAGGCATGGACGCCACCGTTGAACATCCAACGGCCGGGACTGTCCATAACATCGGCCTCGCGGCAAAGCTGTATGGAACGCCCGGCAAGATCTATGGCCCCGCCCCGCTACTTGGCGAGCACACCGAGGGTGTTCTCAAAGATGCCGGGTTTAGTCCGGATGAGATCGCCGAGATGATCGGTTCTGGGGCAGCAGGAGTCGCGGCTGACTAGGCGGTTCAGCGCCTACGGCGGCGAGGCTCTCCGTCCAGGGCACGCTTGCGTTTTCGTCCAGCGCGCCATGACATGTAGATCAGGCCAAGGATGATGAGGCCGATTCCGCCGAAGATGGCGAGCTCATCGAATCCCGAAACTCCGGCACCGTGAGCCAATATGGTGGGGAACACTGCGACTGAGAGCATCCCGGAGTTACGTTTGAGTCCAGACGCATCGTGAGAAAGAGACGCGTACTCGGCCCTGTCGGATTTACTGTCCAAGATCTTCAAATCACGCCTTCCGTCGAGCAGATACCAGTCCGTAGGCACCGACCCCGGAGCCGATCAATCCTACAACCAGGCCGGCGATACCAATGACCAGTGCCGTCGAGGCAGCGTTGTCTGCGTCATCGGCGCGTTCACCCGTCGCCAGGAGTTCGCCCTGCACTCCCTGGAGTGCGCTCTGGAGCTCCCGGGTCTCACGGAGCTCAATCGGGAACTGCACGCTTCGCGACGGGATCACTTCATCGAACGTGTTCGGGCCTGACGTGAACGACTCGTCGAACGGATCTCCATCAATCGTGCCAAAGAACCTGAAGGTGTAAGCGCCTGGAGCGGTCGGCACAAAGTCTGCAAGATAACCGCCTGGATCGTCCACCAGTGGCCTCAGACTCATCGTCTTCGATTCGCCTGTCGGTATGTGGCTCACTTCTACTTGCAATGTGGCGGATGCACCGAGCACCGGCTCGTCGGCCAAATGGCCAGCTTCGCCTTCGTGGCTGTGACTATCTCCATCATCATGCGGGCCGCTGACCACGGTCATGATGGTGTCGGATGAGACATTCATGAACATCACTTTCGTCCCGGGTTGCACGCTCAGTGCCGAGGGCGAAAACGAACCGTCGAACTGGACCATTGCGGTTCCAGAAAGCTCGCCGTCGTGTGAAACGGCGACTGTACCGCCGTTCCCGGATAGATGGTCGTGAAACTGGATCTCGAGGTCATCGAGCTGTTCACCGAACTCGTACTCGAAGTTGCTGCCGGCTTCGACCGTGCCCGATGAGAACAGAGCGCCGTGGCCCAGGAGGTCTACGCCGGGCTTCGTAATCTTGATAAAGGCCCCATTTGGCTGGGCTTCAAAGGCCGGTTCTGTGAAGAATCCGACTTCGACATCGAATCCACTGATTTCGCGGTCCTCGTGAGCTGTAGCGATCGCCGCCTGGCCTGCCAGGGCCACGGCCAGTGCTAGAAACACAGCGAGTAGGCGGATCTTCGGCATGCAAATCTCCAAAGTGCGGTTCACGAAGTGTCGTTAGTGACGAGTCCGATCAAGGTTCACTCCGCTGATCGCGCAGACGTATTGGTACGTCTCCATCGAGCAGAAGTGGCCTACCTAAGAGTACGTGCAGCATCGGTAAGGCGGACGCAACGGGGCGTGACGCTTCGATGACGAAATACCATCGGTTGAACCTAATACCGGCCTTGCGGGGCGGGCTGATAGGCCGTCTGTAGAGTCCGGAGGTCGAACTCCAGCGGCTTCTCGCCCATCGCGTACTCGTACAGCGCCGCCTTGAAGATGCCTTCAAGCGCCTGGACCACCGCAAACGCAATCGCGCCGGTTATCAGGCCAACCACGATTCCGGCGATAGGAACGACGAGGCCAATCAGAACTGCCGGGATGGCGGCAATCAACACTGCGCCGATGTAGATGATCATGAACCCGAAGTTGGCCGTTATCTGCCTGCCCCAGGTTTTTCTTACGAGGCCGCTTGAGCGCTTGATCGCCTCGATCGGTCCAACGTTCTCGGACACCAGGATTGGAACGACGAAGAAGGTGAGGAACTCCCAGACGCCGCCGATCAGGTCGAGCAGGAACCTGACCAAACCATTGCGCTGGTTACCCTTCATGATCTGCAGGATCAGGCTGACGCTGGCGGTGATGATCGCCCAGCCGAGGATGTTGTGAATATGGGCCAGGGCGTGGCTCAACCCCGAGCTTACGTTCGGATCCCCGCCCCGCAGCCTCTCGAGGGCCGCTGAGACAAGTGCGGCATTAAAGAAGATGACCACGAAGTAGGAAAGGAAGAAGGCGATCGCTACGAGTGCAAAGTCACCACCGTTAGCCGTTGTGCCCGCGGCCTGACCTGCTTCGGTAGCACTGTCCGAGAGGCGATCTATGGAACCGGTCGCGCTCCCAATAGCGAACATGAGTCCAATGACTATCGCGACTCCTATCGCCGAGAAGACCGGGAACCAGAGTAGTTCCCGATCCTTCATCAAGACTCCCCAGCTCATCTTGATCAACTCGAACGTGTGACCGATCGTACGAAACATATCGCTCTCTTTAGCGCCTTGGTGCGCGGTGCTGTGCGGGTACATAATCGCTCCGCACGCTTATGGCCATCTGGAACTGCCTAATTCTACAGATCACGTGATCGGGGTCACATCTATGAGCAAAGTCAGAGTTGGATTTATCGGCGCAGGGAGAATCTCCACAGTCCATGCGCTGGCATACGAAGACAGTCCCTCAGGTGATCTGGTAGCCGTTGCGGATCGAGATGAGGCGCTGGCGAAAGAGAAGGCCTCGGAGTGGGGTTGCGACGCGGTCTTCGCAGACCATCAAGAACTGCTCGCTTCGCCGGACATCGATGCAGTTGAGATCCTGCTCCCCCACAATCTGCACCTTCCGGTGACTCTCGATGCCCTCGAGGCGGGAAAACATGTTTCGCTTCAGAAACCGATGTGCCTGAACATGGATGAGGCCCGTCAGATCGTCGATGCCGCAGAAAGGGCGAACGTGACGTTCCGAATGGTGGAGAACTATCGCACTTACCAGCCTTACGAGCGTGCCAAAGTGATGCTCGAGCAGGGTGAGATCGGTGATCCGATCGGAATGCGAGTTAAGACTGTTCACGGGAAGGGCCGTGGCGGCTGGCAGATTCCGAGCACGGCCGTCGGTTGGCGGGAGGATCCGGTTCAGTCAGGCGGCTTCAACTCGCTGCACGACTATGGAGCGCACATCACGTCCATCATCCCGTTCTTCCTCGGCGAGGTCGAGAAGGTGCATGCGATGGCCGACCTTTCGGCAGGTGTCGACCGTTTCACCGGATCTCGGTCGGTGATCACTTGGAAGCAGGCCAGAAGCGAGGTCTACGGAACCTGGGACATGAACGAATCGGACCAGTTCGTGATCGACACCGACTACTACCCGGTTGATGAGTGGGTGGAGATCACCGGCACGCAGGGCATCCTGTGGATGACGCGCTGCACGGCGAAGATGACTGATCTGCCGCCACTCATGATGTTCAAAGACGGCAAGACGCATTCTTACGATGATATGGAGACGGACTGGGGCGATAGCTTCAGGCGTGCGGGCCATGAGTTCACGGATGGAATCGTGAACGGTACTCAACCTCAACTCACCGCCACCGAAGCAGCTCATACACTGGCAATCAGCCTGGCGGCAGCCAGGAGCGCTGTCGAGCACCGCGAGGTTGCGATCGATGAACTCTAGAGCCGCAAACTCGCGTGTTTTCGATTAGCCCAGCGCAACCTCGTCTCGTTCACCCGTTCGGATCCGGTGGACCTCAGCCACGTCGCGGACAAAGATCTTTCCGTCTCCAACGTTGCCTGTACGCGCTGCGCCAATGATGGCTTCCACCGCTACGTCTGAAAGCTCGTCCGGCACCACCACGTCGATTCGGGTCTTCGGCACGTACTCGACGCGGTACTCGATGCCCCTGTAGGTGTCTGTCGAACCTCCCTGGGAGCCGAAGCCGCGTGTGTCTGTGACTGTCATTCCGTGAACTCCAGCAGTTGACAGGGCATCTCGGACAGGTCCGAGACGGATTGGCTGGATGATTGCGGTTATCTCTTTCATCGTGATCGACTCCTGTTCGTGCCTCGAGGCATGTGGGACGGGTGATCAAGGGCGATCGATGCGGGTCGTTTCCTGGTTGATCGCCGGTGGTTGTAATGAAGAGAGCGGAATCTGACACACCGTCTGCTCACCGGTTGTGTCTGGATACCGCTCATCTACCAGCATAGGCAATTGCGATCCAACTAAGCCCTGAATGCATGACGTTCGCATGAGGCCGCTGAACACGACCAGGCGACAGCACCTCGATCGCGACCACCTTAGTCAATCGAGCAGGACGTTGTCGATCAGTCGAGCCTTGCCGAGGCGAGCGGCGAGCGACAGCAATGCGTGACCGGTCACCTGACCCGAGAGCTCTTCAAGTGTGGATTCGTTTGCCACGCTGACGTACTCGACATCAAGCAGAGGTTCCTGGCTGAGAATGTCCTGAACATGCCGCCTGATCGAATCAGCATTCCGTGTTCCAGATTTCCAGGCAACTTTGCCGGAAGACAACGCTCGGAACAGCGTCGGTGCGACCGCTCTCTGCTCCTCGTTGAGGTACCGGTTCCGGCTGCTCAGGGCGAGGCCATCCGGTTCACGCACCGTTGGGATGCGCTCGATGTTGATCGCGAACCCCAGATCGCGGTTCAGCTTCTCAATGATGCGGAGCTGCTGGGCGTCCTTTTCACCGAACGTAGAGAAGTCCGGCCGGATGATGCTGAAGAGTTTTGTCACGATCGTCGCCACGCCAACGAAATGGCCCGGTCTGCGCGCTCCTTCCAGGACTTTTGCGATCTCTCCGGGATCGACGGTGGTGTCGTCACCGGGTGGGTACATCTCGGTCTTGGGCGGAGCGAATACCGCAACCGTGCCGTGCCTCTCGAACATAGCGAGATCGGCCTTTCGGTCCTGCGGGTAGGTCGACAGGTCCTCGTTCGGCGAAAACTGTGTTGGATTGAGAAACAGAGAGCCGATCGTTACGTCAGCGATCTCAGTTGCCCGAACGAGGTGCGCCTCATGGCCCGCGTGCATGCCACCGAGTGTCGCTACCAGCGCGACGGTGCCATCGACGCCACGCCTGAACTCCCGCATCTCGCGGATCGATTCGATTACGCGCATGCCGAAACCAGACTAGTCGCCGGATCCATACGGGCCAGTGAGAGACTGCGCCTCTTCGGTTTTGCCTGCCGGTTGCCGGTCGATGTGGAACGACTGCGCGGATGTTGGGAACGCTCCGCTCTGGACATCGATGGCATACCGCTCCAACGCATCCTTTGCGGTCTCTCCCAGCCTCGCGTAATCACCTGCGTGCTTCGGCTTGAAGCCGAGGCTCAGACCAAGCATGTCGTAGAGGACCTGCACCTGACCGTCTGTGTGAAGACCAGCACCGATTCCAATTGTCGGAATGTCCAGCTTGTCTGTGATCTCGGCCGCCAGTTCCGCCGGAATCAGTTCCAGGACGAGTGCGAACGCTCCCGCTTCCTGGATTGCAATAGCATCCTCGATCAACTCGTCTGCAGAGCGTTCGGTCTTGCCCTGGACGCGGTAGCCACCAAGCTTGTGCACAGACTGCGGTGTTAGGCCGATGTGACCCATGACGGCCACTCCTGCATCGGTGAGCCGCCTGATAATTGGCGCGACGGCGCTGCCACCCTCCAGCTTCACAGCCTGAGCGCCGCCTTCTTGCAGCAGTCGGCCGGCGTTGCGGAGTGCTGTTTCGGCGTCTACCTGGTAGCTCATAAACGGCATATCGACGACTATCAACGGTGTTTCGGAGCCGCGAACGACAGCCGCCGAGTGGCGGACCATGTCTTCAACGGTTACCGGAATAGTTGAATCGAATCCGAGAACTACATTGCCGAGACTATCGCCAACGAGAATCATCGGGATGCCAGCTGCTTCGACGATCTGGGCCTGTGTGTAATCGTAGGCGGTCACCATCGGGATCCGCTCGCCTCGGGCCTTCATCGCCTGGATCTTGTGTGTAGTGATCCTGCGTGGTCGCATGAAATCCTCCTGCCGATCGGCTGCCTGTGGCTCACCGTCGGACTTACTGTTCACGCCTCTTCTATATTGTCACAACCAATCTTCAGGGTGTTGTTCAGTATCTCTTTGATGCTTTTCTCGGCCTCATCGGTCAGTTTGCCCTGCTCTTTCGCGATATGGAGAGTGGCCATTGCGAGGGCAACGTAGGCGGTTCCCATCTCGTTCGAAACCGCTGACGTGGCCTGCAGATGAGCGATTACGGTCTCCACATCACCTCTAACATACGGGCCGGTCAGTGCTTTCGGAAGGCCGTTATCGCCCAATGAATTTGCGGTCGTTTTCACAAGTGGGGCCAGCGCCTCAACAGCCTGCTGCCTGGAAATGGCGCCCGTAGCCGACCAGACTTCAGCCGCCAGGCCCGTCAATCCGGCCAACAGACCGCACGCCATCACCGCCGCTGTGTGGTAGGCGGGTCGCTGGTCCGCGGTTAATGGATACGCAGCTCCACCAAGATCGGTCGCCAGTCGGGTAAGCCATCGTGCGAGTTCAGGATCAGGAGCCTCGACTCCGAACGTGATGCCTGCGAGGTGATCCGCTGAATCGGTGGTCGGGAAGGTCTGGAGCGGATGGAATCCACCGATCGATGCCCCGGTTGCCGATGCGGCACGAAGATAGTCGAGCGGTGCCGCGCCAGAACAATGGACAAGAGATTGATCCGGTCGCCACGTAATCGAGTCTGCGACCCGTTCGATCGCGCTGTCCGAAGTGGTGATGAAGATCACTTCGGCGGCTTCAGCCACGTCGGTTGCATCCGAGTAGATCGCCGCGCCGGCCAGTTTCTGCTGGAGCCACTCACGATGTTCCTGGCGCCTACTCGACAATGCGGCGACGCTGTATCCGGCACGCCGCATAGCGGTGGCAAGACTGGAACCAAGTCTCCCTGCTCCGATGAATCCCACTGGCGTCTGTTTGGTTAGAGCTATGGCCGGGCCTTGAGTTTCTCCCTCAGCCATCCCAGCGCTCCATAAGTTTCTTGCCCATAGGCAGGTCTCGCACGGCTGAGACTCCGCCAAGTGAGGTTGCGCTCAACACCCCATCGACGATCGCCCCGGCAGTAGCCTGCAGCGCGGCTGCGTGGAGCGCGTCGAGGTTTCCTTCGACGTCGCTCTTGCCTGTGGCGAGAGCAAACACGGTGTCGCCGTCGTTCTGAGTATGCGCAGGACGTACAGCCAGCGCGATTCCGTCCTGAGAGGCGATAGCCAGCCTGGAAGCGCCGATCTTGTCCAGTTTGGCGTCCGTGGCGATGACGCCGATAGTCGTGTTGCGGAAGAATCCGCGCTGGCGCGGTGGCAGGTTCATGAAGATATCGAGAGTACTGTCAAACGAGTCACCACCGTCGCTCTGCGGTGCCGCGACCAGTTCACCGTCCGCGGGATCCACTACATCGCCGACGGCGTTCACCGCAACAAGGGCACCGACGGATGTGCCATCACTGAGCTTCACTGACGCTGTTCCGACGCCACCTTTGACAGACCGCTCGACTCCACGGATCTTTGCGACCGTGCAGCCTGTGCCCACACCAACCGTCCCGCGATCGAACTGTTTGGAAGCGGACGCTGCGGCTGCGTATCCGTTGTCTCCGGTAGGTCGAACTGTCGAGTTGATAAACATGAGGTCGAAGACGACGGCGGCTGGAATCAGCGGGATGTGCATACGGCCAAACTGGAGGCCAACGCCTTTCTCTTCCAGGTAGCGCACCACGCCTCCGGGCGCATCGAGACCAAACACGCTTCCGCCTGTGAGCATCGCACCGTTGACCCACTGGGCAGCCGAAAGCGGGTGAAGAAGCTCTGTTTCCCTGCTTCCCGGCGCTGCCCCCCTCACTTCCATACCGGCGGTCGCCGGATCATCGCTGAGTACAACCGAGCACCCGGTGCCGTTTTCCAGATTCGTGTAGTGCCCTACCGTGATCCCGGCCACATCGGTTATCGAGCCTGCGGTCGGGGTGATATTGGCCAAGGTCAGCCTCTTTGAGTCATGGTTTTGAGAACGGATTGACGAAGTTTCCCTCCGGCGACTCCATCTCGCGTCTCCGACCGATTATGCAGCATGCGCGGGCAGGCGTTTTGCCCCTCTGTGAGACTTGCACAGATTTGCAGCGACCCAGTTTTGTAAACGTTCACGCGAAACGCAGGGAAAACGGCCAAATCGCTTGACGGCAGGCGTATACTTTTCTGAATTTTTCAAGTGCGGATTTCGTAAGCCTGTCAGACGCCACCGGGAACGGCGGCGAAGGTGACAGCTGCTGAAAAACCGTACAGTGCACAGTACGGACATAATCGGCCTGCTGGCGGGGTCGAAATCAGGCTCGAAAGAGGTGTACCAAGTTGGCCCGTGAACTCAAAGAACTGCAGCAGGCCTACGGATTCGACGATGTCGCAATCGTGCCGGGTGACATCACGCTCAACCCGGAACTGGTGGATATCTCGACGAGTTTCGACGGGATAAAGATGGACATCCCGTTCATGGCTTCCGCCATGGACTCGGTTGTGGATACGAATTTCGCAATCGAGATGAGCAAGGCGGGTGGCGTTGCCGTCATGAACATGGACGGCATCCACAGCCGGTACGAAGACCCGGACCCTATCTACCAGGAGATCGCCGAGACACCTCGCGAAGCCGCAACGGCGCTCATGCAGAAGATCTACTCTCAGCCGGTCAAGCCGGAACTTGTTGGCAAGCGAGTTGAAGACATCAAGAAAGGCGGCGGCACTGCTGCCGTCTCTTTCGTTCCCGCGAGTACTAAACGGCTCGCCCCGCTCGCCGAAGAGGCCGGCGCTGACGTGATAGTTGTGCAGGGGACTGTCGTGACGGTCAGGCACAACTCCCGTTCTCTTGAAGGTCTCATCCTCTCGAAGCTGGTTGACCAGCTGAACATACCCGTTGTCGTCGGCAACACTGTCACATACGACGTGGTCAAAGAGATGATGTCGCAAGGGATCCACGGGGTTTTGGTCGGAGTTGGCCCGGGCGCTGCTTGTACCAGCCGTGAGGTTCTCGGCATCGGTGTTCCACAGGTGTCAGCGACCATTGAGTGTGCTGCTGCACGAAACGACTACTTCGAGGAGACGGGGCGATACGTCCCGATCATCACTGATGGTGGGATCCGAACCGGCGGAGATGTGTGTAAGTCTTTCGCAGCAGGTGCCGACGCGGTGATGATCGGCTCACCATTCGCTAAGACGACTGAGGCTCCAGCTCATGGCAACCACTGGGGTATGGCGACACCCCATCCTTCGCTGCCAAGGGGAACGCGCCTTTCAGTCGGTACACACTACTCGCTGAACCAGCTCCTTTTCGGTCCGTCTTCAAAGACTGACGGCACCGAGAACCTTGTTGGAGCATTGAGGGTCTCGATGGGCTACGTAGGGGCGGAGACTCTTCGTGAGATGCATAACGCCCGCATGATGTATGCACCGGCGATCAAGACCGAGGGCAAGATCTACCAGATGGCAGGTCTCGGCAGCTAGGCCAACCTGGACTGACAGGACTCCGGTCGTTGATCCCCGGTCGTTGCGCGCCGATCTCGAACTCCGCGCTCCCGGGCACTGCCAGTCCAGTTCAAGCTAAACTCATCTTCTCGGCTATACAGCTACTAACGGTCCCTGCCACGGGAAAGCGGTGACCAAAAGGCACCTATCACGTGTTCAACAGGCCACGAGGCACGCAGGACATACTCCCGGAGGACCAAACCTACTGGGATTACGTGCGGCGCACGGCAACTGAGGTCGCTGCGGAGTTCGGGTACGGTCGAATAGAGACACCGCTGTTCGAATCGACCGATCTCTTCCAGAGGGGCGTTGGTGACGAAACGGATATAGTGCAGAAGGAGATGTACTCCTTTGCCGATAATGGTGGAGACTCGTTCACTCTTCGCCCTGAGGGCACGGCATCAGTCTGCCGGGCGTACATCGAAAACGGCATGCAGAACCTGCCGCAGCCGGTCCGGCAGTACTACCTGGCCCAGATGTTCCGGTATGAGCGGCCGCAGGCCGGGAGGCTTCGCCAGCACAACCAGTTTGGTGTGGAGGCGATAGGCGACGCCTCCGCGTCAGTTGACGCTGAGATCATTGAGCTCGGGTTCAGCTACATCCGAAAGCTGGGGATCAGCGATTTCACGCTCAGGCTCAATTCGCTGGCAGATCCCGAAGAGCGCAAGCCTTACCTTTCGAAGCTGCACGATTACTTTTCTCAGTATGCCGGCGAGTTGCCGAAAGTCGACCTCGCGCGGCTCGAACGGGCCCCGCTGCGGCTGCTCGACTCAAAAGAGCCCTGCACGCGGAAGATCGGCGAAGACGCCCCAAGGTCCATCGACCACCTGGGACAGGAGTCACAGGCACACTGGGATGAGCTGCTAGCACTCCTTGATGGCTTGAAATCGGTCTATCCAGAGTTCAACTACAGCATCGACCACCGCCTGGTCCGAGGACTCGACTACTACAACAGGACCGTGTTCGAGTTCGAGCCGAAGGACGCTGGCGGCCAGGGAACCATGCTGGCGGGTGGCAGATACGACCCACTCATGGAGATCCTTGGTGGACAGCCGACTCCTGGCATAGGTTTCGGCTCAGGCATTGAGCGAATAATTCTTGAACTCAAGGCGCAGGAGATCGCGGTGCCGAAGGCGGAGCAGCTTGACGCGGTTGTCATCAGCATCGGCGCTGCAAGATCTGCAGCGTCAAAGCTGGCCACCGAGCTTCGGGCCAGGAACATCCCAACCGTTCTCGCCCCGGCACGCTCGTTCAAGGCCCAGATGCGCTACGCCAACCAGCTCGGCGCGAGGCATGCCGTGATCCTCGGCGAGCGGGAGTTGCAAGCCGGTCAGGCATCGGTTAAGCCGATGCAGGGCGACGCACCTCAGATTGAGGTGAAGCTCGAGGCTGTGGCCGCAACACTGAAGCAGAGCTCTGGCAGCTAGCTTGCCGGTGCCTGTTGCCAACAGGCTCTCCGGAGTGCTGCGTGCTATTCTCGAATGATGCAAGAATCCATGTTGAACCGTCTCAGCGAGATCTCTGACCGCCACTCGGAGGTCGAACGGCTGCTGTCTCTGCCAGAGACCGCGCAGGACGCCAACGCGATGCGGCGTCTCGGGAGGGAATACAGCGATCTCCAGGCCGTTGTTGATCTCTGGCGTGAGTACGAAACGCTCAACAAGGATCTCGAGCAGGCGCGTGCGATCCTTGATGAAGAGACTGACGGTGAGATGCTGGATATGGCCCGCGCTGAAATCGCTGAACTTGAGGCAAAGCTCGCTCCGCTCGTTGAGAAAATACAGAGCGCCCTCATCCCTCGTGATGCGACTGAACACGCCGATGCAGTGATCGAGATCAGGGCTGGTGCAGGAGGTGACGAAGCAGGCCTGTTCGCCGCCGATCTGTTACGCATGTATCAGCGTTATGCAGAGACCAGTAGCTGGAAGTTCGATGTGCTGGATAGCAACGAGACGGGTGTGGGTGGGATCAAAGAAGTAGTGTTTGAAGTCTCCGGCGACGGCGCTTTCCGGCGCCTGAAGTTGGAGAGCGGTGTTCATCGTGTTCAACGTGTGCCTGCCACCGAATCACAGGGGCGTATCCACACCTCGACCGCAACCGTCGCGGTGTTGCCGAAGGCCGAAGAGGTCGATGTAGAAATTGCAGATAGCGATATTCGAACGGATGTCTACCATTCGGGCGGCGCCGGAGGCCAGAACGTCAACAAGGTTGCGACCGCCATTCGCCTGACTCACATCCCGACGGGAATCGTAGTGACCTGCCAGAATGAACGGTCGCAGCTGCAGAACCGCTTGAAGGCGATGGAGATACTGCGCTCCCGGCTGTGGGATGAGCAGATCAGACAACAGCAAGACGAGATTGCGGCTGACCGAAAGGCGCAGGTCGGGACAGGTGACCGCTCCGAGAAGATCAGGACATATAACTTCCCTCAGAGCCGTGTGACAGACCACAGGATCGGCTACACAAGTCACCAGTTGGACCGGGTGCTCGCTGGTGAGATCGATGAGTTCATCGACGCCTTGCTGGCGGAAGAGCAGGCCCGGAAGCTGGCAGCAGTTTCCACGGCCAGCTAAGAGCGAGCGGTCTGCGCTGGCTAACGATTACGCAGGCAGCCCGGAACTTATTCCATGCCAACCACTCCTATCACTATCGCAGGCGTGTTAGCTGAGACGCGGCAGACCCTTGAGTCAAGTGGGATCACCGAGGCCGCGCTCGATGCCCGAGTTCTGGTCAAAGCGGCTCTGGGTATTTCGCAGACCGAGCTACTGACTGAGCAGGATCGCCAAGTCGATTCGGAAACTCGTAAGAAGCTGGACGAGTTCGTAGGGCGCCGAGCTCAACGAGAGCCTCTGCAGTACATCACCGGTTCGGTCGAGTTCTACGGCCGAGACTTCTCTGTCGATAGGCGTGTTCTAGTACCGAGACCCGAGACAGAGTTGCTGGTTGAGCAGGCGGTCCGACGGGTCAAAGAATGTCGCGTTGAAGCACCCAGGGTGCTGGATATCGGAACCGGGAGTGGAGTACTTGCGGTCACGATGGTGGCCGAGGTGCCTTCAGCGAGAGTAGTAGCGACCGACGTGTCTGCGGACGCACTGGAGATCGCTACCGCTAACGCTCACCGGCTCGGTGTATCGGGCCGCATAACGTTCGTTGAGACATCACTGGCGTATGATCTGGAAGAACGTTTTGACATAGTGGTGTGCAATCCCCCCTATGTGCTGAGCGGGTTCTTGGATGGGCCGGATGTCCAGCCGGAGCTTGTGTTCGAACCCAGGCTGGCGCTCGATGGCGGCACAGACGGGATGGATATCTACAGGCAGCTGCTGCCGCAGCTCGACGCCGTTCTTTCTCCGGCAGGGGCGGCGTACATCGAGATCGATCCGCCGGTCGCCGGACACTGCCTTGCTTTGGCCAAGCAGCTGGCACCAGCGGCCGCCGTTTCAGTCCTCACCGACCTGTCGGGACTTGAACGCTGCCTGCCGATCGAACTGCCCTGCTAGCAAAAGAGCACACCTTGCAGGTGTGCTCTTGTTTATCAGCTGTTTGAGTCGCCAGCGATTTAGCGCTTAGTGTACTGCGGTGCCTTCCGTGCGCGCTTCAGGCCGTACTTCTTGCTTTCCTTCATCCGGGAGTCACGAGTGAGAAGGCCTGCCTCTCGCAGCGGCTTCTTCAGGTCCTCATTCATCACCGTAAGTGCCCGAGCAATTCCGTGCGATACAGCTCCTGCTTGAGAGCCAACGCCTCCGCCGTGCGCTTTCACAGTAACTGTGACGTTGTTCGCAAGCTGGGTCACTGCCAGCGGTGCGACAGCCATCTGGGCCCAAGCCTGCTGTGGGATGGCCTCTTCGAGCGGCTTGCCGTTGATGGTGACGCCGCCGGGTGTGTTGTAGACACGAACCCTTGCGATCGATGTCTTGCGTCGGCCGGTCCCGTAGAAGTACTGCTGTTGCGTCAAATCCTGTGCTCCGAACTACTCGTCTTTTTTCGCTGCGGCCGGCTTTCGCCTTGTTGCCGGTTTCTTTGCAGCGGCCTTCGGCTTGGCTGTTGTCTTCTTGGCGGTTTCGGTCTTCGCAGCGCCTGACTCGGCCTTCTTGGTTGATGAAGCTGCGGCCTTCTTAGGCGCCGCTGCTTTCTTGGTCGTGGCTGTCTTCGCAGCAGTCTTGCGTCGGGTTGCCGGCTTCTTCGCTGCTGGAGCCTTCTCTTCAGCCTCCGCCGTCTCTGCTACAGCCTCGATCTCTTCGGCGGCTTCCGCTTTCGCCTCAGCCGCTGCAGTCTTGGCGGCTGCTTCGTCTGCGATCTGTTTCCTGGCAGCAGAACGCTGCCTGGCCTCGGCCCTCTTCCTGGCGGCCTCTTCAGCAGCGGCTGCCGCTGCTGCTTCGCGGGCCGGCCGGGCCTCCGTCCATGCGATCTGCGAGGCGTGAGGGTGCTCGTCGCCGACGTAAACCTTCAGTCGACGGATCATCCGTTCACCGAGCTTGTTCTTGGGAAGCATGCCACGCACTGCGTGCTCAATGATCCTCTCAGGAGCCTTCTCCTGTACTCGCCTGTAGGGAATCTCCTTGAGCTTGCCCGGCTTCTGGCTGTGCCGCTTGTAGACGATCTGGTCGGCCTTGTTGCCGGTCACTCGGACCTTTGCGGCGTTGGTGATGATCACGAAATCGCCGGAAAGCAGGTGGGGAACGTAGCTCGGGCGGTGCTTGCCCATCAGCAGCGTCGCAGCGTCGCTCGCGAGCCTGCCAAGAACCTTGTCGCTGGCGTCGATTACGTGCCAGTCAGACTCCAGTTCGCCGGCGCTGGGGTTATATGGCTTTATCTTTGTGACCATCTGTCTGTAAACCGCCTCGAACCCGTTCACCGGGTGACTTTTCGGACAACCTGCTAATTGTACTCAGTTTCGAGCCGAAATGGCCCGTCTTTCCCGTATTCGATTCCGGTGAGACAGAGCCCTTCCGGGGCAAGCGGCCAGTTTGCCGCTCCTCGGGCCGGGCTTTCGATCAGATCCCACAGTTCTGTTTGCGATAGTTTTCCGGTCCCCACCCTTACCAATGCTCCGGTCATCCGCCTCACCTGCTGGTGAATGAAAGCGTTGCCAGTGATGGTCACTGACCATCTGTGATCCCTGTTTTTCTCGACTCCAACACGGTAAACGTGGCGGACGGTCGAGGCATCCGGAGGTGTTGCAGGGCCGGCGAAAGATGCGAAGTCATGGATGCCTTCGAGCAGGTTGGCCGCTGTCTTCATCCCTTCAAAATCGTTCAGCCTCTTAACTCGCACCTCACGTCGCCGGTTTAGTGCTGACCTCGCCGGTCCATCGTTCAACCGGAACACGTACTCCCGCCTGACCGCGTCTCGCCTCGGATCGAACTCCGGCGCGACCGCCTCAACCTGTTGCACCGCTACGTCGTCTGCCAGATGGAAATTGAGAGCGTCTCTCAGGGTATCCAGGCTATGCCTGGTCTCCCCGTCAAACGCGGCGACTTGCCCTTTCGCATGGACACCGGAGTCAGTGCGTCCAGCCATGCTGACACGAAGTGGCGAGCCGTAGATCTTCGCTAATGCCTGCTCCAGGTCACCCTGTACCGTCCGAACGCCCTTCTGCAACTGGGAGCCGTGAAACTCGGTCCCGTCATATTCAACAAGCAGAGCGTAACGCACAGCGCGTCACTCGATTCGGGTCGCCTGTGCTAGACCAGTTCCAGCAGGGCCATCTCGGAGGCATCACCCTTCCGAGGACCGAGCTTGGTGATTCGGGTGTAACCGCCGGGCCGGTCCCTGTAGCGGTCCGCAAGATCGTCGAAAACGGCTCGCACAACTGAATCTTCAGTAATGAATGCGGCTGCCTGACGCCTGTCGTGAAGGCTGCCCTTCTTGCCGAGCGTCACCATCTTTTCGGCGATCGGCCGGACTGTGCGAGCTTTCGCTACGGTCGTCTTCACATGTCCATGCTTAAGCAAGTCCGTGACGAGCGTCCGTACCATCATCTTACGATGACCGTTCGACCGGTCAAACCTGCGGCCCGAGACGTGGTGCCTCATTAGTCGTCATCTCCTGCGTCTTCGCCCGCCTCGGCTGCAACCGCCTCTTCGCCGCCTTCCCCCTCTTCAACCTCGCTGGTCACACCTTCGGGGAGCAGGTCCTTCTCGGACAGCTTCTCGTAGAGCTCGTCCAGCGACTTCTGGCCGAAGTTACGGATCTTCAGCAGCTCAGACTTCGGCATTGAGAGCACTTCGCCAACGCGGTTGATGCCTGCCCTCTTCAGGCAGTTGAGAGTTCGGGCAGAGAGGTCAAGCGTCTCGACGAGTGTGTTGTAGATCTCAGGTGAGATCCCCAGTCCTGCGGCAGGACCGGCCTCTTCGACCGGCTCTTTGTCGAGCGTTGAGAAGAGGTAGAAGCGCTCCATCAAGCGGTTGGACGCCGTCTGAATTGCTTCCAACGGTGTAATTGTGCGGTCAGTCCACACCTCCATGATCAGGCGTTCGAAGTCATCTCGCTGGCCGACCCGGGTTGACTCGACGCGGAAGTTTGCCTTGCGAACAGGCGTGAAGACCGCATCAACCGGCAGGATGCCGATTGGCAGGCCTTCGTCATGAGCCGCCGGCCTGTAACCAGTGTCCTGTTCGACATTGAACTCGACAGAGAGCCGTGCGCTCTGGGAATCGAGAGTCGCGAGGTGATGCTCCGGGTTGACGACCTCGAAGTCGGCAGTTGCCATGATGTCGCCCGCACGGACTTCGCCCTCACCGTCGATCTCGAGTCTCAGGCGACCCGGTCGATCCGCCAGTGAGCGCAGTCGTACGCCCTTTACGTTCAAGAGGAACTCGCCGACCTCTTCACGCATGTTCTCCACCGTGGAGTACTCGTGAAGAACGCCGTCGATCTTCACCCACGTAATCGCCGTTCCAGGCAGCGAACTGAGCAGTGAGCGTCGAAGCGGGTTGCCAAGCGTGACGCCCCATCCGCGCTCCAGTGGCTCGGCCACGAATCGGCCGAACTCTTCGTCTGCTTCCAGAATCTTGACCCCGAGAGCCGGTACCTCCACCTGCGGAGGCGGCAACTCTTCACGGGGAGTGATGCCATACATGCGCTCTAGCACAGGGTTACCTCCTTGAGTAGTACTCAACAATCTGGCGTGTGTCGATGCTCACCTCACCCTCCATGGGGTTCGGTACTGCGGCGACCTCACCAGTAGCGTCGTCGGGATTAACACGGAGCCAACTGGGGACCTGCGTGGTTTTGCCCATGCCGGTGTTTGCAGAAATAACTTCGAAGATCCCGCTGCTGCGAGACTTCTCTTTCCAGGCGATCTTCTGGCCGGGACGTACCTGGAACGAAGGGATATCAACCTTCTTGCCGTCAACAGTGATGTGGCCGTGGTTGACCAACTGCCGTGACTGTCGCCTCGTCGAAGCGAATCCGAGACGGTAGACAACGTTGTCCAGCCGGGACTCGAGTAGTTGGATGAGGTTATCACCGGTCACACCAGAACGCCTTGCGGCCTCACGGTAGTAGTTGCTGAACTGGCGTTCTAGCACTCCGTAGAGAAGCCGTGCCTTCTGCTTCTCCTGGAGCTGAATCCCGTACTGGGACTGCCTTCGCCTTGGTGCGCGCTGAGGTCCCCGTCCCCGGGTTCGCTCCTGCGCCACCATCCCCAGCGCCTTCATCCTTTTGTTTAGCGGGCCGGTATACCGTGCCATCGAACTCCCTGTTCGCTCCGCAACAAGCCACGTTCAGCAGTGCGGTTCATGTACTTCGACAGATAAACGCCCCGGCCTTTTGGACGGGACAGACAATCGGACCTGGCTAGACCCTCCGCTTCTTCGGCGGTCGGCAACCGTTGTGAGGGATTGGAGTGACGTCTTTGATGCTCACAACCCTGATGCCTGCAGCCTGCAGTGCCCTGATAGCGCTCTCACGACCTGAACCAGGGCCCTTCACGAACACATCAACCGTCCTCAGTCCATGCTCCATCGCGGCGCGGGCGGCCGTGTCTCCCGCCCGCTGTGCAGCGAACGCGGTCGACTTACGAGAGCCGCGGAAGCCCATACCTCCGGCACTGTTGTGCGCAATCACATTCCCCTGGGGATCGGTCAGGGTGATCAGAGTGTTGTTGAACGTCGCATTGACGAACGCCTTGCCTTGCGGCACAAACTTCTTTTCTCGGCGACGGGTACGGGGCTTACGTGGCATTTACTGTGTTCTGAAACTCGATATACAGGATGGTGAACTAGTGGAGAAGCTCTAGTGACCCGGAGTCTTCTTCTTGCCAGCAACAGTCTGGCGGCGACCTCGCTGGGTGCGAGCGTTCGTCTTGGTGCGCTGGCCGTGGGCGGGCAGGCGCTTGCGGTGTCGGATCCCACGGTATGACTGAATGTCGGTCAGCCGACGGATGTTCATCTGAGTCTCTCGCCTCAGATCGCCCTCGATCAGCATGCCGCTGCGGTCAATCGCGCTGCGGACCCGTGCAAGATCTTCTTCGGTGAGATCCCGGACCCGCGGATTCTCGTTGAGGCCAACCTCGTCAACAATCCGTTTTGAGGCTGTCCTGCCGATGCCATGAATGCTGGTCAGAGCAACTTCAAGCCTGCTGTTGTCAGGGATGTTTACTCCGGAAATGATCGCCATTGCTGTTCCTGCCTAACCCTGGGCCTGCTTGTGCTTGACGTTTGTGCACAGGACGCGGACCGTCCCTCGACGGCGAACGACCTTGCATTTCGGGCACATCGGTTTCACCGAGGCTCGAACCTTCATGTCAACAGTCTCCAATCGATTCCCACCGAAGTCGGTGTCGTGCGGCGCCACATCCTGGCGTCCGGGTTACTTGAACCGGTACGTGATGCGGCCGCGGGTGAGGTCATAAGGCGACAATTCGACCAAAACACGGTCACCGGGAAGAATTCGAATGAAGTTCTTTCGAATCTTTCCGGAGGCGTGAGCCAGTACCTCGTGTTTGTTCGGCAACTCAACGCGGAACACCGCGTTTGGGAGCGCCTCATCGACAAGGCCTTCGACCTCTATTGCCTCTTTTTTAGCCATCTATCTCCAGATCTCTTGAGCAATCAACGCTCTTCGACGGCAGAATGTTGCGCTAACTGTTTCTCGCCAGACGCGACAATCCGCCCACGTTCGAGTCCTTTTCCAGTTCACAGGCCACTTGAGTTGTGCCTGCACCCCGGAGTTTCAGACCTACGAAACCGGGCGGCGCATTCTCTGCAACATCGACCATATACGATTGTAACTCAAATCGACGCGTATTTGTAACCCGCGATCCGCGGCTTGTGTCGAGTTTGGCCGCAGTTGGCGCTCAGGAGCTGGATTCGACTGCGCTCAGGAGACGTTGGAAGACTTCGTCTGGAGTGCCTGTGCCGTCGATTTCAGTGACCTTGCCGGACGAGTTGTAGTAGTCGAGGACCGGCGCCGTCTGCTGCTCGTAGACGTCCATCCTGTGGTTTATCGTCTCGGCTGTGTCGTCGCTCCTGCCCTGATCTGCAGCCCGTTTCAGCAGGCGGGACACCAATTCGTCCCGCTCGACCTTGAAGTAGACGGCGCTGTCCAGCGGCATACCAGCCCGCTCAAGTGCTCCATCCAGCGCGTGCGCCTGCGCAAGGGTCCGCGGGAATCCATCCAGGATCATCCCGGCTCCATCCGTGAGATGTGAACGGATCATGTCGATAATCACATCATCTGGCACAAGGTCGCCTCGGTCCATGTACTGCTTCGCGAGGTTGCCAAGCTCCGAGCCGGCCGCGACTTCCGCTCGGAGCATGTCGCCCGTTGCGATGTGGCTGATGTCCAGCGCCTTGGCAAGACGCACACCTTGAGTGCCCTTCCCTGCTCCGGGAGGGCCGAAAATCACGATTCTCATTAGTATCCCGTGCTTACTACCTGATGAAGCCCTCGTAGTTACGCATTAGCAACTGGGCTTCAAGTTGACGCATGGTGTCCAGTGCGACACCGACCATGATCAGAAGGCTGGTGCTCTGGACAATGCTCGTTGCAGCATCGAGGTTGGTGATCATGCCAGCAATCCACGGCATAATTGCAATCATTCCGAGGAATAGCGCACCACCCCATGTGATTCGCAGAACGACCCGCATTAAGTAGTCACGAGTTGGCTGGCCTGGTCTAATTCCCGGAATAAAGCCACCGTTCTTCTGCAGGTTCTCAGCAAGGTTCTGCTGGGAGTGAGTGACGAGCGTGTAGAAGAACGTGAATCCGACGACCATGATGAAAATCGCAATCCAGTAAGGAGTGCTGGTCACACCGAGGTTGTCGTTGAACCATTGCGCGGCAAGCGCGAGGAAGCTATCTGAGCGCGGATCGAGGAAGAAGCTGGTCAACACTGTCGGAAGCGTAATCAGCGAGAAGGCGAAAATCAGCGGAATCATGCCTGCTGCGTTCACGCGCAGGGGCAGGTGTGACGCGCCCGATTGCCGGTACATTCGGCCACCCCTGAATACGGAGCGGCCGTACTGGACCGGGACGCGGCGTTGGGCCTCGTTGAAGTACACGATCAGGTAAACGATCACAAGTCCAATACCTAATAGCATCAAGACCTGGAACTCTTGATCGCGTAATAACCAGATCTGACCAACGACCTGAGGCAACGTGGAAACGATTCCGGCAAAGATGATCAGGGACAGGCCGTTCCCGATTCCCTTTTCTGTGACAAGCTCACCAAGCCACACCAGCAGCATCGTTCCAGCCGTCATTGCGACAAGAATCGAGATGGTGTTCAGGATGTTGTCGCTTCCGAAGCCGATGCCTGAGATCGCACCGTCGCCGAATGAACCTGCGAACAGGTTGATCTGTCCATAACCCTGCAGCAGCGCCAGCGGCACGGTCATGTAGTGGGTGTAGCGGTTAATCGTCTTCCGGCCTGCCTCACCCTCCTGGGAGAGCGCTTTAAGGCTCGGAATGATCGGCGTCAGGATCTGAAGAATGATTGACGCGGTGATATACGGGTACACACCGAGCGCGGCCACACTCAAGTTGCGCAGAGCGCCACCGCTGAAGAGGTCAAGGATGCCCAAGAAGGGGTTGGCCTCGAACGCTGCATCAAGTGCGGCGCGGTCGACGCCAGGGACTGGCACGTGAGCGATAAAGCGGAAAAGAACCAGGATTCCGAGCGTGAACAGGATGCGGTACCGGAGATCCGGGATACGCATCGCGTCGATCATCGCCTGTAGCAGCGCTGGCCGTCCCGAGCCCTCACTCCGCGGGGCCTGTGCCTGCCTCATCATGGTTCAGATTAACCGCCTTTCGCAGTCTGGACTACTGTCACGGTACCGCCGGCCTTCTCGATCTTGTCCCGTGCAGTCTGACTGAAGGCGTGAGCAGAGACGTTGAGCTTCTTAGAAACTTCACCGCCTCCGAGAACTTTTATCAAATCTTGCTTGCGCCGAGCTACCCTTCGCTCGAGCAGAATCTCAGGAGTTACCTCAGCACCATCATCGAACAGTGCTTCAAGCTGTTGGAGATTGACAGGCAGGTACTCCACACGGTTGCGTGGTGTGAACCCTCGCATGTGCGGCAGGCGCTTGATCAGGGGCAGCTGGCCACCTTCGAATAAATATGGCGCACCGCCGCGGGCATTCTGGCCTTTATTTCCTTTACCGGAGTAGGTGCCTCTGCCGCTGCCGTCGCCACGTCCAACTCGACGCCTCGGCCTCTTCGAGCCGCGTGCCGGTTTTAGTTCGTGAAGTCCTGTCATCTCTGTGCTTTGATTCCGTTCGCCCTGTTGAGGCGCGACTATTTCTCGGGTTCTACCTGGACCAAATGTCCCACTTTTTTCAACATGCCTTCGATGACCGGCGAGTCTTCCTGAACCACCTGGTGCCGAATCCGCTTCAGTCCGAGTGCTTTCAGTGTGGCGCGCTGCCTCGGCTTCGTGCCGATTGCGCTCCTGACCTGTGTAATACGAATCTTCGCCATGTGTAGTTCGCCGATCTGTTGACTAGGATGCGACCGTTGCGGCTTTCCGCTTCGCGATCTCCGATTCCGGGTTTCGCAGCGTCTTCAGCGCCTCAAGCGTCGCTTTCACAACATTGATGGAGTTAGTCGAGCCGAAGGTCTTTGTCAGCACATCTTTGACGCCCGCCGCCTCGAGCACGGCGCGAACGCCACCGCCGGCGATAACGCCCGTTCCAGGCGCCGCAGGCTTCAGCAGAACAGACGAGCCGCTGAAGCGGTAAGTCACTTCGTGAGGAATCGTCGTGTCCTTGAGCGTGACCGGGATCATCGCTTTGCGAGCGTTCGCGGTGCCTTTGCGTACGGCGTCGGGCACTGCACCGGCTTTGCCGAGGGCGATACCGACGTTGCCCGCGCCGTCACCGACGACAACCATGGCGTTGAACGTGAGGTTACGTCCGCCCTTGACCACTTTGGAAACGCGTCGGATCTTGACCACCTGTTCAACGAACTGGGAGTCTTCCTGGTCGTCTCGCCGGCCTCGACCGCCGCGCCTGTCCTGTCTCTGGTTAACCATTTAGAAGCTGAGTCCTCCGGACCTGGCGCCATCCGCCAGCGCCTTCACCCGGCCGTGATATTTGTAACCGGCGCGGTCGAACACCACCTGCTTTATGCCCGAGTCCGCCGCCTTCTTGGCGATCGACTCACCAACGAGACCTGCGGTTGCTTTCTTGTCGTCTGCAGCGCCCGTCTCGAGGCTGGAAGCCGCGGCGAGTGTCTTACCCGCAATGTCATCAATGACCTGTGCGTAGATCTGCTTGTTGGACCTGAAGATCGAAAGGCGCGGCCGCTCAGCCGTGCCTGCAACCCGCTTGCGCACGCGTCGGTGGCGTATCGAACGCCTGCCCGGGTCGAATCTTCTGCTCGCCATCTAACTAGACTCCCTTGCCGCCGGCGGCCTTACCAGCCTTGCGCCTGACGACTTCATTTTCGTAAACAATGCCCTTGCCGGAGTAGGCGTTCGGCTTCCTGATCTTCCTGATACGGGCGGCCTGTTCTCCGACCAGTTCTTTATCCGGCCCGCTGACCACGACCCATGCCTGGCCGTCCGCCTTGAGCGTGTTGGTACCGAGCGGCTCAACAGGCACTGAGTGGGAGAAGCCGAGGCTCATCTCTATCCCCTTGCCTCGCTGCTGCACCCTGTAACCGGTTCCGATCAGCTGTAGTCGCTTTTCGAACCCTTCGTTCACGCCAACAACCATGTTGTTGACCAGGCTGCGTGTCAGACCATGAAGCGAGCGACTCTCCGGCTCATCGTCCTGTCGAGTCACGTTGACCACACCGTCTTCCAGCTTCACTTCGATCTTTGGTGAAACCGTCCGGCTGAGCTGGCCCAACTTGCCTTTGACCGAAACTGAGTTGTTATCGATCTTCACTTCCACGCCTGACGGCACGGGTATTGGTGTGAAACCTATTCTTGACATAGCTAATCTCTCGGGCTCTACCAGACGTAAAACAGGAGCTCGCCACCGACACCGGCCCGTCGTGCGTCGCGCCCTGTCATCACACCGTTGGGTGTAGACATAAAGGAGACGCCAAGGCCACCGAAGTAACGCGGGATCTCGTTCTTACCAACGTAGACCCTGAGCCCAGGGGTGCTGACTCGCTTCAGGCCCTGGATTACCGGCTCGCTGTCTTCGTAGTAATTGAGGTTGATGCGGAACGACTCAGGCTTCTTCGCTGACTTCTCGACAGTCTCGAAGCCCTTGATGAACCCTTCGCCCTGCATCAGCTTCAGCAGTTCGCCACGCATGCGCGAAGCTGGCACGTCGACCGTTTCATGACGCACCTGTACTGCGTTACGAATGCGGGTCAGCATGTCTGATATTGGATCTGTTACTGGCAAATTCGTCTCCGGATGCCGGCAGCCCTAGTGGTTGCCTTTTCGTACGCCCGGTAGCTGGCCTTTCAGAGCCAGGTCTCGGACTGCAATTCTTGAAAGACCGAAAAACCGCAGATAGCCACGCGGGCGGCCGGTGATCTCGCACCGGTTCCTGACTCGGACAGGGCTGGAGTTCAACGGGAGCATTGCCAGCTGCTGCCTGGCCTGCATCCTCTCTTCAACGGGACGGCTCAGGTTCTCGGCGATAGCCTTCAGCTCGGCACGCTTTTCTGCGTACTTCGCGACCATCCGCTTGCGCCGCTCGTTCTTTTCAACTGCAGATTTCTTAGCCATATATGAACCTAAACTCCGACCAATCGCGGGTCGTCGACCCTTACAAATGGAACGCCGAGAAGTTCGAGCAGCCGGCGACCTTCTTCGTCCGTGCGCGCCGAGGTCACAAGGACGACCTGCAGGCCGCGTAGTCTGTCGATCTGATTGTAGTCAATCTCAGGAAACACAGCCTGATCGGTAAGGCCAAGCGTGTAGTTGCCGCGGCCGTCGAAAGATTGGCGAGGCACTCCTCTAAAGTCTCTCACACGAGGCAGTGCAATGTTCACCAGCCGGTCGAAGAAGTCCCACATTCGAGTGCCGCGCAGTGTGACAGATGCGCCGATCGACTGTCCTTCTCTCAGCTTGAACGCAGCGATCGACTTCCTCGCCTTGTTCTCGCGGGCCTTCTGACCGGTGATGATCGCAAGGTCTCCCAGAGCGGCGCTCAGCGCATTCGAAGATGTCAACGCTTCACCAAGTCCGATGTTCACGACGACCTTTGTTAGCTGCGGAGCCCGCATCGTGTTGTCGTAGCCAAACTCCCGCATCAGGACCGGGTGAACCTCGGTCCTGTAGCTATCAAGAAGTCTTGGCACAGAGCCATTGCTGCCATTCGACGATGCGGCCTTTGCCGGAGCTTTGGACGAAGACTTCGCTGACGCGGGCTTGGAGTCCGCTTCCGCCGGAGCCTTCTTAGCGCGGGTCGTCTTGGCACGTGGCTTACGTGCCGGTTTCTTGGCTTCAGGCTTAGCCTCTTCCGGCGACTCAGTCGCCTCAGGCTGCTCTGCTGCCTCAGCGTCCGGTGAGTCGGCCGCCTCGTTTTTCACTTCTTCTTCAGGAGCGTTTGCCACGCTTAACCACCCGGACCTTGCGTCCATCCTCCAGGAACTTGAACTGCGCCCTTCCGGCGAGTTGAGTGTCGTTGTCCACCAGCATCAGCTTGGACAGTGAAATCGGCGATTCGCCGTGGATAATGCCCGTCTGAGTGACACCTTGCTGTTGCTTGATGTGCCTTGTCGCAACATTTACGCCTTCAACAACAGCCTTGCCTCTTTTGGGGTCGATCTGGATCACCTCACCGCGCACGCCGCGGTCTTTACCGGAGATCACCAGGACTGTGTCGCCCTTTTTGATTCGCTGGGCCATTGGTTAGAGAACCTCCGGTGCGAGCGAAATGATTCGCATGAACTCACGGTCACGCAGCTCTCTGGCCACCGGGCCGAAGATGCGTGTCCCGCGAGGGTTGTTGTCATCGCCAAGCACAACGCATGCGTTGTCGTCGAACCGGATGTAGGAGCCGTCACGCCGCCTGATCTCTTTCGAGGTGCGCACGATCACGGCCTTGACCACCTGGTGCATGCGAACTGTTCCGCCGGGTAGCGCGTCCTTAACAGAGCAGGTGATGATGTCACCCAGCGACGCCGACTTGCGCGATCCACCGCCGACGATGTTGATGCAGAGCACCTCACGCGCGCCGGAGTTGTCGGCCACTTTTAGTCTTGACTCTCGTTGAATCATCTCTGGGCTCGGCTTTGCAGCCTATTCCTCGTCACTCTCTGTGTTGTCGCCAAGCGCCTCGCCGGGCATCCGGTCGATCTCGGCGGGCTGGAACTCGGCCACGTCTACCTTTTCGACGATCTCGACCAGCCGCCAGCGCTTGGTGCGTGAGACCGGCCTTGACTCTTCTAGAAGCACGCGATCGCCTATCGACGCCGAGTTCTTCGGGTCGTGCGCGACCAGCCGGGTCAGCCGTCGCCGGTTCTTCTTGTAAAGCCTGTGCCGTTGCAACCAGGAGACCCCGACGACAATCGTCTGGTCATTCTTGTCACTCAAGACGGTTCCAAGCTGCCTTCTGCGGGTACCTGCCAAGCTAATCTACCTATCCTTCTGCTCTATTCATCGCCGCTCATCTCGGCGACAATCTCGCGTTCGCGCAGCACGGTGTGTATGCGCGCAATAGTCCTCCGCGTCTTGCGGATCTCAGTGAAATCTGAAAGCTGCATAGTGGCTCCCCGGAAGCGCAGGTTCATCAACGCACGCTCCTGGTTTTCGAGCTCTTTCTGCAACTCGTCGTTCTTCAGTTCTCTGACTTCGCTAATCTGCATCTTTGATCACAAAGCGTCCTGGCGGCTTACGATGGTCGTCGGCACAGACAGCTTTCGTGCTGCCCTGCGCAACGCCTCGCGGGCCACGTCTTCAGGAACATCTGACATCTCGTACATCATTCGACCGCGCCTCACAACGGCGATCCAGTGGTCGACCGCGCCCTTACCTCCGCCCATGCGGGTTTCAGCAGGCCGGGCAGATACAGGCTTGTCAGGGAAGATCCTGATCCAGATCTTGCCGCCACGCTTCACATAACCGGAAGCAGCTCGCCTTGCCGCCTCGATCTGTCGAGCGCTCACCCAGCCGGGACCAACGGCCTTGAGGCCGTAGTCGCCGAATGCGAGGGTAGAACCCACAGTGCGCGCACCGGACATCCGTCCACGGTGTTGCTTCCTAAATTTCGTCCTTCGTGGCTGTAGCATCAGCTGCTCTCCGTCGAAGCGCTACCGGCATCAGCCGCGGGAGCGGCCTGTTCTGCTGTTTGATTACCACTGCGTGATCGTCCGCCTCGCGAGCCACCGCGTCCGCCACGGCCTCGTCGGCTGCCCGAGCCTTCGCCACTGGAGCCTGCGCCACCACTTTCGCTGCCGCGCTGCTGCTCCGGTGCTGTACCCAGTGAAAGCCTGGCCATCGACCGTGCGCGCAGGTTCTCGGCGGAAGGAACGACGTCACCTCTGTAGATCCATACCTTCACGCCGACGGTGCCGTAGGTTGTCCGGGCTTCTGACACTGCGTAGTCGATCTCCGCTCGCAGAGTGTGAAGCGGCACCTGGCCGTCCATCTGTTTATCGGTCCTGGCGATGTCTGCACCACCAAGCCGGCCGGAGACGACAACCTTGATGCCCTTGGCGCCAGACTGCATCGTGCGCTGCATGGCAAGCCGGACAGCACGCCGGTAAGCGACTCGTCGCTCAATCTGCTCTGCAATGCTGCGCCCGACTAGCGCGGCGTCAAGTTCCGGCTGGCGCACTTCCTGGATGTTCAGGCGGGCGCGCTTCTCGGTCATCTTCTCGAGCTCTGCCCGGAGTTCGTCCACACGCTGGCCGCCTCGGCCGATGATGATGCCCGGTCGAGCCGTGTTGATCGTCACCACGAGGTCCTGCGGCCCACGCTCGATCTCAATCTTAGAGATAGCTCCGCTCTCACCGAACTGGCCGGTGATCAACTGCCTGATCGCGTGGTCCTCTGCAGTCAGTTTCCTGTACTCGCCACCGCGGTGTGCGAACCAGTGCGCCTGCCAGTCCATAACTCCGCCGAGACGGAAGCCAATTGGATGTGTCTTCTGTCCCATCAGTTATTCCTCGCCTCTGCGACTTCAATCGTCAGATGACATGTCGGGTGGTTTCTCGAACCTGCCCGGCCTCGAGCCCTGGGGATATAGCGCTTCAGCACCGGCCCCTGGTCCGCTGTGATGCGAACGATCTTGAGTTCGTCCCTGTTCAGGTAGTCGTTGTTCTCAGCATTGGCCGCGGCTGAACGCACTGTCCGCAGGACGACCTCTGCAGCCGGGCTTGTCATGTACATCAGGCGGTTCTCCGCCTCAGCGACTGACGCGCCGCGGACCTGGTCTATGACAAGCCTCATCTTCTGAGGAGAGATACCTATGTTTTTAGATCGTGCGACTGTCATTTGCTGCTACCGAACCGAGCTTGACCTGTCTGAGCGGTGACCACGGAACACGCGGGTCGCTGCGAACTCGCCGAGCCTGTGGCCAACCATGTTTTCCGTGATGAGGACAGGAACATGTTGCTTACCATTGTGAACCCCGATAGTCAGGTTCACCATCTCCGGCATGATCATGGATGAGCGAGACCAGGTCTGAATAACCTGCCTGCCTCCAGAGTTCTGCGCAGCGAGAACCTTCTTCATCAGTTTCGGGTGGACCCAGGGCCCTTTTTTGATCGACCTGCTCATATCTGTTTCTCTTATTAAGTGGCGTTAGCGCTGGTACCTGCGGCTTAAGTGGCGTTAGCGCTGGTACCTGCGGCGGAGGATGAATTTGTTGGTCCGCTTGTTCTTCCGGGTCCTGTAGCCGAGCGCAGGCTTGCCCCATGGCGTCTTCGGTCCGGCCATACCGATAGGCGCACGCCCCTCACCACCACCGTGCGGGTGCGCTGCCGGGTACATAGCTGAACCGCGAACGGTCGGCCTGCGACCGCGGTGCCGGTTGCGTCCGGCTTTGCCAAGCTTGGTGTTCTTGTGGTCGGAGTTCGAAACCTGACCGACGGTTGCCATGCACTCGCTCAGCAACTGCCTCATCTCGCCCGAAGGCAATCGCACCAGTGTGTAGTCGCCTTCGTGAGCCATCACCTGTGCAGATACACCTGCGCTCTTGACGAGCTGGCCACCGCGGCCGGGGTGCGTCTCCAGGTTGTGGACAGTGGTGCCGGTCGGCAGGCTGCCCAGCTTCATAGCGTTTCCGGTCGAAATGGCGCCCGACTCCTGGCTCCGGATCACGGAACCAACCTTCAGGCCTTCAGGAGCGACAATGTATCGCTTGGTGCCATCTTCATATCGAACCAGTGCGATCCGAGCGGTGCGGTTCGGGTCATACTCGATGGACTGAACCGTTGCGTCGCCCTTCTTGTCGCGCTTGAAGTCGACGATGCGGTAGCGGCGCTTATGACCACCTCCGCGGTGACGCGTCGTAACACGCCCGTGGTGGTTACGTCCACCTGACTTCTTGATCGGAGCAAGCAGAGACTTTTCGGGCTTCGACTTCGTGATGTCACTGAAGTCGTCTGCAACCGTGTCTCGTCGTCCCGGCGTTGTTGGCTTGTATTCCTTGAGTCCCATCTATTACGCGCCTTCGAACAGCTGAATTGAGTCGCCGCTCGCCAGAGTGATGATCGCTTTCTTTGTGTCCGGCTGTTTGGACCGGTTCCTGCCGTAGGTCTTTATCTTGCCGTGGTTTTTCAAGGTGTTTACCGACTTGACCTCGACATCGAATGCCTCTTCGACAGCGCGTTTGATATCACGCTTCGAGGCTTTCAGGTCGACCTTGAACACATACTTGCCCTGCTCCTGCAAGAGCGTCGACTTTTCTGTAACCACGGGGGCTTTCAAAACATCGGTCAAGTTCACGACGCGTCTCCTTTGCCCCACAGGCCATCAACTGCCTTAACTGCGTCTTGCGTCAACACCAGGTTCGGCACGGAAGTCGCCTCAAGCGCGCTCAGGTTCCTCGCCTCAAGAGTCTTCACATTCGTGGTGTTGGCACAGGACGTAAGCACCGTCTCGTTGACCTCGGCCGTAACTATCAGTGTCCGTCCGGAGAGATCGAGCGCGTTCACCATGTCGATGATCGATCGAGTCTTCGGAGCATCGAGATCAATGGCATCGAGCACCACGAGTGACTCACTGCGAACGTGGTTCGCAAGGGCGACTCGCAGAGCCTGCCTGCGCATCTTCTTCGGGAGCCGCTGTCGGTAGCTTCTCGGGTGCGGACCGTGAGCAACGCCACCGTGACGAAGGTTTGGCGACTTGCGGCTGCCAAGTCGTGCCCGGCCACCACCTTTTTGAGAGCGTAGCTTGCGAGTCGAGTAGCTGACCTCAGCTCGCGTTAGCGTGTCCTGCGTGCCCTGTCGCCGGTTGGCCTGCTGTGCAACGACGGCCTGGTGCAGCAGAGCATCGTTTCGTTCGGCGCCCCAGACAGTGTCGTCCGCATCCACTTTCCCGACTACCTTGCCGGATATGTCTTTGACCTGTAGATCCATCAGACTAGCCCTGCTTCTCGATTCTCAAGACGCTGTTCTTGTGACCTGGAACGGAGCCGCCGATGAGCACAAGGTTGCGCTTCGGGTCCGAAAGAATGATCTGCAGGCCTCGCTGTGTGATATTTGCAGCCCCGTAGTGACCGGCCATCTTGGTTCCCGGCCACACACGACCTGGTGAGCTGCCTGCTCCAATCGAGCCCGGCGCCCTGTGCCTGTCGGACTGGCCGTGGGTCTTAGGCCCCCCAGCGAAGCCGTATCGCTTCACGCCACCGGCGAAGCCCTTTCCCTTGGACACACCGGAGACCTTCACGCGGTCCCCAGTCTCGAACAGGTTCGCCAGGATGTTCTGCCCAACTTCGAACTCGCCGAGGTCGCCGACGCTGAACTCCTGCAGGTGTCGGAACCTGCCACCTGATCGCTCGAGGTGACCGGCCATTGGCTTGTTCAAATTCTTCGCGGCATCGAAACCGACCTGTACCGCTTCGTAGCCGTGTCGCGCTTCGGTCTTCACCTGCGTGACGACGCAAGGTCCGACCTCCACTGCTGTGACAGGAACGGCGCGGCCGTCGTCGGTGTAGTACGTGGTCATGCCGAGTTTGCGGCCGAGCAAGCCGGAAATAGACGGAGCCTCGGCCAGTTCCTCTTCGGCCTCTGACTCTTCCGGAGCTTCGTCGGACTCGTCGTCTTCCGGCTCTGGCTCTTCAACCGCTGCCGGAGCTGCAGGTTCTGCTTCAGACGGCTCTTCTGCAGTCGGGGCCTTTGCCTCGGTCTCGGAACTTTCTTCAGCTTCCGGCGTCTCGGCTTCAGCTTCTGATTCTGGCCCTTCCTCGGCTGCCGGTTCCTCTTCAGTCTCGGCTACCGGAGCTTCCTCAGCAGCATCTTCTGATGCAGCTTCAGCCTCACCCTCATCAGACTCCGTCTTTGGCGCGGCTGCTTCTGCGGAGTCCTCAGCTGAAGTCTCAGCGGTCGTCTCTTCGTTCTTTTCTCCGGCGTCTTCCTGCTCGGAGTTTTCCTGGCGCTCTTGTTCGTCCATCTCTCTACAGCTTTATTGCGATATCGACACCCGCCGGAACGTTCAGGCGAGTCAGTGAATCGATCGTCTTGGAACTCGGCTCAAGAATGTCGATCAAGCGCTTGTGAACACGCAACTCAAAGTGCTCTCGCGAGTCCTTGTCGACGTGAGGTGAGCGGATCACCGTGAACATCCTCTTGGCGGTCGGCAGCGGCACCGGGCCCGCCACATTCGCGCCGGTCCTTTCGGCTGTCTCCAAGATCTGCTGGGACGATATGTCCAGCAGACGGTGGTCGAAGCCTTTTAGAACGATTCGTATTTTCTGACCGGGCATCTGGCTACTTCTTCCCGATGATTTCCTGTGCAACATGCTGCGGCACAGGGTCGTAGTGGTCGAGCTCCATGGCGAAGCTCGCCCGGCCCGTTGTCAAAGATCGAAGGTGCGTGGCGTACTGGAATGTCTCGGCAAGCGGAATGAACGCCTTCACTTCCTGTACCTCACCACGCTGGTCCATCGACTGGATCTGAGCACGGCGAGAGTTGAGGTCGCCAATCACATCGCCGAGGAACTCCGAAGGTGTGATCACCTCGATGCGCATCACCGGCTCCATGAGGACCGGAGCGCCGCGTTCCATCGCGGCCTTAAAGGCCATCGATGCGGCGATCTTGAAGGCCATCTCAGACGAGTCGACGTCGTGGTAGGAGCCGTCTGTCAGAACAGCCTTGATATCGACAACCGGATAGCCAGCGAGGATTCCTGTGTGAGCGGCCTCGCGGAACCCGGACTCGATCGGCCCGTAGTACTCGCGCGGTAGCGTCGCACCGGTAATTTCAGATTCGAACTGAATCCCTGACCCGGCTTCTAGCGGCTCAAGCCGCAGTGTGCAGTCACCATACTGACCGTGACCACCCGTCTGGCGAATGAACTTGCCCTGTTCCTCGGAGACCTTTGTAAGCGTCTCTCGGTAGGCGACCCTCGGCGGGCCTTGCGTGGCTTCAACGTTAAATTCACGCTTCATCCGCTCGATAATCACATCGAGGTGAAGCTCACCCATGCCGGCAAGAACAGTCTGGCCACTCTCCTCGTCAGTGTAGGTCTGGAGAGTCGGGTCTTCGTCGACCAGTCTCACAAGAGCCTCGGTCATCTTCTCCTGGTCAGCGCGAGTCTTAGGCTCGACCGCGACAGAGATGACCGGGTCCGGGAAGCTAATCGCTTCGAGAACGATTGGCGAACCCTGGTCAGAGAGTGTGTGGCCGGTGACGGCATTCTTCAGGCCGATCACGGCAACGATCTCGCCTGGCCCTGCGGCCTTGACCTCTTCTCGAGAGTCGGCATGCATCTTCAGCAGACGTCCGACTCGCTCCCTGCTCCTCGTCGAAGGGTTGTACACAGGGGTGCCGGATTCGAGCAGGCCTGAATAGACGCGTACATAGATCAGGCGGCCAACGTGCTGGTCGGTGACGACTTTGAAGGCCAGGGCGCTCAAGGGTTCGTCGAGACTCGGCTTGCGCTCGAGCTTGTTCTCTTCATCAGAAGGATCGAATCCGGAGACAGGCGGGACATCCAGCGGAGACGGCAGATAGTCGATAACTGCATCCAGCAGTGGGTGGACACCGCGGTGACGGAGAGCGGAACCGACGAGTACCGGGAAGACCTGCATCGAGATCGTGGCGTTGCGAATTGCGGCTCGCAACTCGTCTTCCGTGATCTCTTCCTCTTCCAGGTACTTCTCCATGAGGCCATCGTCAGTCTCAGCGATCTTTTCGATCATGTGCTGACGGGCCTCTTCGGCCTTGTCCGCCATGTCGGCCGGAATCTCGACGGTGGTGTGGGCGATGGCGTCTTCAGCTTCGTAGATATATGCGCACTGCTTCACCAGGTCGATCATGCCAGTGAACTCAGACTCGGCACCGATCGGAATCTGGATCGGGACCGCATTGGCACCGAGCCGCGAATGGAGGGTGCTTACGGCGTAATCAAAATCTGCGCCAAGGCGGTCCATCTTGTTGACGAACACCATACGCGGGACCTTGTAGCGGTCGGCCTGACGCCAGACGGTTTCTGATTGCGGCTGCACACCGGAGACAGATTCGAGAACGACAACGCCACCGTCAAGGACACGCAGGCTACGCTCTACTTCAGCGGTGAAGTCGACGTGGCCAGGGGTGTCGATGATATTGATCTGGTGGTCTTGCCACTTGGCGTTAGTGGCGGCGGAACCGATGGTGATGCCGCGTTCGCGCTCGAGCGACATGAAGTCCATGACGGTCGTGCCTTCGTCAATGTCACCGATCTTGTAGGTCTCACCGGTGAAGAACAGAACGCGCTCAGTAACGGTGGTCTTGCCAGCGTCAATGTGAGCGATGAACCCGATATTTCGGACCATCGAGAGGTCTGTTTGCTGTCCTGTTGCCATTGCCATTTCGGTCGCCGTTTATCGGGCGAGCGTGCACCCGCCTCCTGTTTCCTGTTCGTGTCGTGGTCTCTACCAGCGGTAGTGGACGAATGCCCTGTTCGCTTCCGCCATTCTGTGGGCGTCTTCCCGCTTCCTGACTGCTGCACCGCCGCCGCGGGATGCCTCGAGCAGCTCGAGATAGAGCCTCTCTGCAACCGGCCTGCCGGAGCGTGAGCGTGCCGCTTCTATGAGCCAGCGCTGGGCCAGCGCACTGCGCCGCTCAGGCCTGACCTCAACGGGAACTTGATATGTGGCGCCACCGACTCTGCGAGGCTTCACCTCAAGGGCCGGCATCGCGTTGCGCAGGGCCTGCTCGAAAACCTCGATGCCTGGCCTGTTCGCTTCTTTCTCCAGCAGGTCTAGCGCGTTGTACATGGCGCGCCGAGCGGTCGACTTCTTGCCGCCGATCATCAAACGGTTGATGAACTTCGCAAGGTCAACGCTGCCGTGCACCGGGTCTGGTGCCACGGGCCTTGGTTCTGCTGGTCGTCGTCGTGCCATTTTTTCCTGTCGTCTCTACCTGTTATTTCCGGACAGTGCCGGGCAAACACAACCGCCTGCCCAGTGCCAGATGCCTGAACAGGCGGCTCAGATTTTCGATATTGGTTTCCGGTGCTTAGCCTCTTGGCTGTCCGTACTTGCTTCGACCTTGCTTGCGGTCGCTGACGCCGGATGTGTCCAGCGATCCGCGAACAATGTGGTATCGAACACCCGGAAGGTCCGGTACCCGGCCACCCCTTATCAGGACCACGGAGTGTTCCTGGAGGTTATGTCCCTCTCCCGGGATGTAGGCCGTGACCTCGATGCCGTTCGTGAGCCTGACACGCGCTACTTTTCGCAGAGCGGAGTTCGGCTTCTTGGGCGTAACTGTCCTGACCTGAAGACAGACACCACGCTTCTGCGGGTTGCCTTTCCGACGCTGCGTCATCCGCTTCTCGTACGAGTTGTACGTGAAGAGGAGAGCCGGAGTCTTCGGCTTTTTGCGCGTCTGCTTGCGCGGACGGCGGACAAGTTGATTGATGGTTGGCATTAAGTCACCTGGAGAAAAATGAGGCCGAAGCACATATCCGGAGCGGGTATGTCTGAGCCACGAACAGACAGTATACGAACGCGGCTGCCTTTGCGTCAACGTAATTTTCGGGCTTTACAAACCTATCCCGGCGCTCGCGCTTTCAAGGGCGTTGCACATCGTCGTAAGCTATTCTGCACAACCTTCCCGGTCCAATCACCTGACTTCAACAACCACCTGTGTTCGCCGGCTTGATGCGAACACTTGCTCGGACAGGCGGTAGTTTTCTGTGGCCAATGTTCTGCTCATAGGGTTCGGCCACCCGGACTCGATAAGGCTCGCGCAGGAGCTGCGCTCGAGCGCGCCGCAACACAGGTTTGATGAAATCGGCGACGGCGCTGTCGCAGACAACGGTGGTGAAACATTTGTGGCACTTATCTGGTGCCCCAGGTCGAAGGAAGATACCTTCGCCCTGATCGCCGAGTCCGTGGCGAACGGGATGCCGACCGTAGCATTGCTGCACGATTCCACGGTTCCATCGGCAGACTTGAGTGCCGGGCATGTCGAGTTCTCTTTCATGCCAGGCGACTGCGCGGAGACATTGCGGCGAATAGACCTCGCGCTCGCGAGGGCGCTCGGGCCGGTAGACCGCAACGTGATCAGGCATGGAGACCTGGTGATTGACCAGGACCGTTATGAGGTGACGCTTGGCGGCCGAAAGGTCGACCTCACTTATAAGGAATACGAACTCCTGAAGTACATTGCGGCGCGGCCAGGGCGCGTGTTCAGTCGCGAAGACCTGCTTCGGGCGGTCTGGGACTACGACTACTTCGGTGGCACCCGCACCGTCGACGTCCACGTCCGGCGACTGCGTTCGAAGATCAACGACGTCCGGTACCAGTTCATCGAGACGGTGTGGAACGTCGGCTACCGGTTCAGGGCGGTAGGTGACGCGCCCTCGGAGTAAGGCTGCCTGGCAAGGAGGTGAAACCCGATCAAGCATCGACCTGACGGCAGGCAACCCCTCTACGTCGGACCGAGTTTGACAAAACTTTCACAATCTCCAATACTTCATCACTTCCTCAGTACGAGTTCGGCGGCGCTTCGAACTTATTTCGCGCCAGGAATCTCCCCAGATCATGACCCAGGTCCAGGACACAAAACAGCGTGATGCGAACGAAGAGGCGATACGTTTCGCGCTTTTTTCCGCGCACGAGCATGACGTCCGGTTCATCAGGCTCTGGTTCACAGACATCCTGGGAACGCTAAAAGGGTTCGCCATCACCATTGACGAACTCGAAGGTGTGCTGAGGCGCGGCGCCAGTTTCGACGGAGCATCTATCGAAGGACTCGCGCGCGAGGGCGAGTCGGACATGGTCGCTATGCCGGACCCGTCGACGTGGCAGATCCTCCCGTGGCGACCGAGGGAGAACTCGGTGGCCCGGCTCTTCTGCGATATTCGAACTGCCTCGGGCGAGCCTGCCGAGACCGACAACCGAGAGGTTCTGCGCAGGGTTTTACGACGTGCCGCAGACATGGGCCTGACCTACTACGTGGCGCCAGAACTCGAGTACTTCCACCTCCGCTCGCCGGACGACCCACGTCCTTATGACACCGGCGGATATTTCGACCAGGCGTCAGACAGTGCGGGCGCAGACCTGCGCCGTCGCACCGTCCTATCGCTTGAGGAGATGGGGATTCCGGTCAAACACTCTCACCATGAGGTCTCAGACGGACAGCATGAGATAGACCTTCGTCACACGAATGCGTTGACGATGGCCGATTCGATCATCACGTTCAAGGTCGTTGTGAAAGAGATCGCTTCGCAGTCAGGCGGATATGTCACGTTCATGCCCCGGCCTTTCGCCAGTTCGAACGGTAGCGGCATGCACACTCACATGTCGCTCTTTGAGGGCGACAGGAACGCCTTCTTTGATGCCGACTCTCCGGACAATCTGTCGCCTCTCGCACGCCAGTTCATGGCCGGACTAATCCGGCACGCACCGGAGATTACCGCTGTCACTAACCAGTGGGTGAACTCCTATAAGCGGCTGGTGCCCGGCGTCGAAGCGCCTGTCTACGCGAACTACACCGCGGACAACATGTCCGGGCTTGTGCGTGTGCCGGCTTATCGGGTCGATAAGGAAGACAGCCTTAGGATCGAGTACCGGGCGCCTGACTCCGCATGTAATCCGTACCTGGCGTTCGCTGCCATCCTCGGCGCCGGTCTCGAAGGGATTGAGAAGAAGTACGAGCTTGCGGCGCCGCTGACAAAAGACCCGGCCCAGATGTCTGCCGATGAGCGACAGTCGCACGGCGTTGTTCAGCTTCCAGACTCGCTTGACGCAGCGTTGAAGATCGCAGGCGAAAGCGAGTTGCTGAATAGAACTCTTGGACCCGTGGTGATGCAGAGCTTCCTCAGGAACAAAAGTCTTGAGTGGGCGGAGTACTCCCGGACGGTGACTGACTACGAGATATCTCGTTACCTGAAGCTGCTTTAGCAACTGAACGCGCCGGCGCGAAAACGAGCCGGAGTGACGAAATCTGATGAGGGACACGAAACACGACTGAAACATTTCCAGCCGACAGTGAGATCTATGAGCGCTAACGAACCGATCGAACAGCAGTCACGCGTGCAGGTCCCGGACATGGACCACATCGCCACACACGGGTTGTACAACCCGGAGAACGAACACGATTCGTGTGGTGTTGGCGTGGTTGCAAATATCGACGGTTCTCGCAACCACAAGATCATCGACCAGGCTCTTGAAGTCCTGATCAACCTGGGCCACCGCGGAGCATGCGGTTGCGACCCTCGCACAGGCGATGGTGCAGGAATTCTTCTCCAGATGCCTGATGCGTTCATGCGCAAAGTGGCTTCAGAGGCGGCCATTCAGCTCCCACCGGCCGGGCACTACGGTGTCGGCATGACGTTCCTGCCAAACAACGACGACTTGCGTGCTCGGTGCGAAAAGATCCTTCAGGAAACTGCCGAAAGTCGTGGACTGAAGTTCCTCGGATGGAGGGATGTGCCGGTCGACACCGCTGCTATCGGAGACATGGCGCGGGAAGTGATGCCGCGCATCCGGCAGTTCTTCGTCGAGGCGCCTGCGGATTTGATTGAAGACGATCTCGAACGCAGGCTCTACGCGGTGAGGAAGTCCGCTGAACGGATCACACGCGCGCAGGCATCTGAGTCTGAGATGAAGGAGATCATCGACTACTTCTATGTCTGTTCCCTGTCATCAAGGACTGTCGTTTACAAGGGCCTGATCTTCGCTGACCAGATGAAGGAGTTCTACAGCGATCTTGCTGATGAGGACATGGTGACCGCGTTCGGCATGGTCCACTCGAGATTCAGCACTAACACTCTAGGTGCGTGGAGATTGGCACATCCCTACCGCATGCTCGCCCACAACGGTGAGATCAACACTGTGCGCGGCAACCGGAACTGGATGACGGCACGTGAGAAGGTGTTGAGCTCCGACTACTTCGGTGACGACATCGCGGATATCACGCCCGTCTGTGAAGCGGACGAGCCGAGTGACACAGCTTCCCTGGACAACGGTTTCGAGTTCCTTCGCATGGGCGGTCGCTCTCTTGAGCATGTCGCAGCGATGATGCTTCCGGCGGCCTGGTACGGCAACGAGTCTATGCCAGACGAGGTGAAGTCGTTCTACGAATACCACGGCGGAATGATGGAGCCGTGGGACGGCCCGGCGATGATCACGTTCACTGACGGCAACTCGCTTGGCGCTGTTCTCGACCGCAACGGACTTCGGCCTTTCCGCTACTGGGTGACGAAGAACAACCTGCTTGTGATGGCATCCGAAGCCGGAGTGCTGGACATTCCGCCAGAAGAGATTGCGTACCGCGACAGGCTCGCTCCCGGCCGGCTCTTCCTGGTTGATTTCGACCAGAGACGCATCGTCCCGCCCGAAGAGATCAGCGACGACCTGGCAACCAGAAAGCCTTACGGCGATTGGCTCGAAGAGAACCGGCTAACTGTCGAGGACCTGGTTGAGCCGGATGTCGTTCCTGCTATCGACCTGGACACTCTTGTGACTCGCCAGATGGTGTTCGGCTACTCACAGGAAGACCTCAAGTGGCTCATCGGACCTATGGCGGTCCAGGGTATGCAGCCGAACGGCTCGATGGGCAATGACACGCCTCTGGCCGTGCTTTCAGACCGGCCACAGGCGCTGTTCAGCTACTTCAAGCAGAAGTTTGCGCAGGTCTCGAACCCACCGCTCGACCCGATTCGTGAGAAGCAGGTCACTCAGATGTCTGTGCCTGTGGGTCGCAGACCGAACCTGTTCGATGAATCGGAAGACCATGCGCGGCTTCTTCGCATCGACCATCCGTTGCTCTTCAACGACGATCTTGCCCGCATAAAGGCGTCTGACAAGGACGGCGTCCGCGCTAAGACGATCTCGACACTTTTCCCGGTTGCTGACGGACCAGCCGGACTGCGCAGCGCCATCGAGAGAATCCGAAGCGAAGCCTCCCAGGCGATCGAGGATGGCTACACCATCCTCGTGCTGTCAGACCGGGGTGTCGACGCCGATCACGCTTTCATCCCTTCACTGCTGGCGGTCGGTGCTGTTCAGCACCACTTGATCCGCGAACAGACGAGGACCCAGGCCGACATCATTGTTGAGTCGGGTGAGCCGCGCGAGGTGCATCACTTCGCCACGCTCTTCGGTTACGGCGCTTCGGCGATCAATCCGTATCTGGCGTTTGAGTCGATAGCAGGCATGCGTGCTCAACCGACCGTCGAACGCCCTCTCCCGGCGCAGGAGAAGTCAGAGCAGAACTTCAGGTACGCGGTTGAGTCCGGTGTCCTAAAGACGATGTCAAAGATGGGCATCTCGACGTTGCAGGGCTACATCGGCGCGCAGGTCTTCGAGGCGCTCGGGCTGTCTGAAGAGTTCACCGAGGAGTACTTCCGCTGGACCGAGTCTCGCATCGGTGGAGTCGATCTAGAAGATATCGCTGCTGATGTGCTGGCCAACCATGCCCGCGCCTACCCGGAAGAGGACATCCCGGCGAACCTCCGGCTTGACCTCGGTGGGCTCTATTTGTGGCGTGGCACCGGTGAACGCCACATGTGGAACCCCGACACAATCGCCCTGCTGCAGGACGCCGCGACGCGCAACGACAAGACGGTGTTCAAGCAGTTCGAGGAAGCCTCGAACAATGAGGGCAGTGAACACATAACTGTCCGCAACATGCTGGAGTTCGCCAGCACGGCTGAATCTGTTCCCGTCGAAGAAGTGGAGCCTGCCAGCGAGATAGTCAAGCGCTTCGCTACAGGCGCGATCTCACTGGGGTCGATCTCCCGGGAGGCGCACGAGACCCTGGCGATCGCCATGAACCGCATCGGTGCCAGATCGAACACAGGTGAAGGCGGCGAGGATCCAGCGCGTTACACACCAGACGAGAATGGCGATCAGAGGATCAGCGCTGTTAAGCAGGTCGCATCAGGCCGCTTCGGTGTGAACACGAACTACCTGGTCAACTCCACTGATCTACAGATCAAGATGGCCCAGGGAGCCAAGCCGGGTGAAGGTGGAGAGCTGCCTGGATGGAAGGTCTCCGAGTACATCGCTTTCATAAGGAAGACGACGCGCGGCGTTGAGTTGATCTCGCCTCCGCCTCATCACGACATCTACTCGATCGAAGACCTTGCGCAGCTGATTCACGATCTGAAGAACGTGAATCCGGAGTCCCGGGTCCATGTGAAGCTGGTTGCGGTAGCCGGTGTCGGCATCATTGCGGCCGGTGTTGCCAAGGGCAAGGGCGATGTCGTTCTTATCTCCGGCGACTCCGGTGGAACAGGTGCGTCACCGCTTTCATCGATCCGGCACGGAGGCATTCCGTGGGAGCTCGGGCTCGCTGAAACGCAGCAGGTGCTAGTGGAAAACGGCCTGCGCGACAGGATCGTTGTTCAGACCGATGGACAGATCAAAACCAGTCGAGACGTTGTCATCGCCGCCCTGCTGGGCGCTGACGAGTGGGGAGTCGCGACCGCTGGCCTGATCACCATGGGCTGCATCATGTTGCGGAAGTGCCACCTCAACACCTGTTCGGTCGGCGTCGCCACGCAGGACCCAGAGCTCCGCGCCAAGTTCACCGGAACTCCCGAGGCCGTTGTCAACTACTTCATGATGCTCGCCGAAGGTGTGCGCGAGATCATGGCCGAACTCGGCTTCCGGACCGTGAACGAGATGATCGGCCGGATGGACATGTTGAAGCAGCGTGAAGACGTCACGCACTGGAAGGCGAAGAAGCTCGATCTCTCGCGCATCCTCACAAAGCCGAAGGGACTTGAGGGCGATCACCCATACCAGTGCACGCTGCAGGACCATGAGCTTGATGTGGCGCTGGACAACGAGCTGATCAAGATCGCTCAGCCTGCGATCGACAACGGTGAGAAGATCGAACGGGCAATTGCGATCAAGAACCGCAACCGCACCGTGGGTGCGATGCTCTCCGGGAAGATCGCGCAGAAGTACGGCGAAGCGGGGCTGCCAGACGGCACGGTCAACTTCACGATGCGTGGCTCGGGTGGTCAGAGCTTCGGAGCGTTTGCCGTTAGTGGAGTGACTTTCCGCATCGAAGGAGACGCGAACGACTATCTCGGCAAGGGCCTTTCCGGCGGGCGCATCATCGTTGTTCCGCCCGAAGGTTCGAGCTATGTGCCAGAGGACAACATCATCATCGGCAACGTGGCCTTCTACGGTGCGACCGGTGGTGAGGCGTTCATCCGTGGCCGCGGAGGCGAACGCTTCTGTGTCCGCAACTCGGCCGTCAACGCGGTTATCGAAGGTATCGGCGACCACGGCTGTGAGTACATGACCGGTGGAAGGGTCGTGGTCCTCGGTCCGACAGGCCGAAACTTCGGTGCAGGCATGAGTGGTGGAATCGCCTACGTTTACGATCCCGACGAAACGTTCGAAGAACGCTTCAACCCGGAACTAGCCGACTTGCTCGACGTCGAGCAAGACTCTGCAGACGAGGTTGAACTGAGGGATCTTGTCGCCAAGCATCTTGAGTACACCGACAGCACGGTCGCGAGGACGATTCTCGAAAACTGGGAGTCAGCGCTGAAGCATTTCCGCAAGGTGTTCCCGAAGGACTACGCCCGGGTGTTGCGCGAGCAGGCGACAGCGAAGACTAATGGAGCCACCAACGGAGCAAATCATCTCGCGAATGTAGCGGCGAGTGACGAAGGAGTCGGTGCACGTGGGTAAGATCACTGGCTTCAAAGAGATTGGCAGGATCACCCCGGTCCGTCGTGAAGTAGCGTCACGTGTCGAGGATTGGAACGAGATCTACACCGAATGGCCGGACCAGAGCGCCCGAGCGCAGGCCAGCCGCTGCATGGACTGTGGCGTCCCGTTCTGTAACAGCGGCTGTCCGCTAGGCAACCTGATCCCCGAGTGGAACGACCTCGTCTACCACGGTGACTGGGAAGAGGCGATCCAACGCCTTCACGCCACTAACAACTTCCCGGAGTTCACGGGCAGGATCTGCCCCGCCCCGTGTGAAGGCGCTTGCACCCTGGCGATCAATAGCAATGCGGTCACGATCGAGATGATTGAGAAGGCTATCTCTGAACGGGCGTGGCAGGAAGGCTGGATCAAGCCTGAGCCACCGGATTCGCGCACCGGCAAGAAGGTCGCAGTGGTCGGCTCTGGACCCGCCGGCCTGGCCGCTGCGCAGCAACTCAACAGGGCCGGTCACACCGTGACTGTTTTCGAGCGAAACGAACACATCGGCGGGCTGCTGGCGCTAGGCATTCCCGAATTCAAGCTGGAGAAGTCGGTAGTTGACCGCCGGCTCAACCAGATGAGCGCCGAGGGCGTGGAGTTCAAGCCGTCTACGAATGTCGGCGTGGACGTCACTCACGAGGAGCTGCTCAAGAATTTTGACGCGATCTGCCTTGCCGGCGGATCGACCGTTCCTCGCGACCTGCCGATCCCCGGGCGTGAGCTGAACGGCATCCACTTCGCCATGGACTTCCTGACACAACAGAACCGACGGCTTAAGGGCCAAGAGTTCTCGCCCGAGGAGACCATCACCGCCGAGGGCAAAAACGTCGTGATCATCGGCGGTGGCGACACTGGCGCTGACTGCCTCGGCACATCTCACCGGCAGAACGCGAAGAACGTGGTCCAGATCGAGATCATGCCGCGTCCGCCGGAGCGCAGAATCGAGACCAATCCGTGGCCGCAGTGGCCGCTGATCTTCCGCACGTCTTCTGCTCATGAAGAGGGCGGCGAGCGTGACTACAACGTGCTGACAAAGCAGTTCGTTGATGACGGCAATGGAAACGTCAGGCGTATCGATTGCGTTCGCGTGGAATGGGTTACGCCTGACACCGGAGGTCGGCCCGAACTAAACGAGGTGCCGGGCAGCGAGTTCTCGATCGATGCTGACCTTGTGTTGTTTGCGATGGGTTTCCTGCACCCGCAGCATGAAGGTCTTCTGGATGACCTGCAGGTGGAGTACGACTCGCGCGGCAACGTCAAGACCGACGTGATGCTGCAGAGCAGCGTGAACAAGGTCTTCGCCTGCGGTGATATGCAGCGTGGACAGTCGTTGATCGTGCATGCTATCGCCAGCGGACGGACCTGCGCCCGGGCGATCGACCTGTTCCTGATGGGTGAATCGAACCTACCGACAGTCCGAGGTTATGCCCGGCCGGCGATTGCTTCGCAGAGATAACTGCTGATTCGCCGGTTCGGCCTTGCGCACGCTGAGTGCAACGAAAGATCGGTGCAACAGACAGATGGCAAACCTGCGGGTGGCCCTCGCCCAGATCAACACCACGGTCGGCGACCTGGGAGGGAATCGGGCCGCTGCTGCCGAGGCCATTGAGCAAGCGAAGAAGCTCGGCGCCCACATCGTGGCAACTCCGGAGCTGACCATCACCGGCTATCCGCCCGAAGACCTGGTGCTTTGGCCGAGTTTCGTTGAAAGGAACGAGCAGCAGCTTGAGCAACTCGCGGCTTCGGCCAAAGGAATCGTCGCGGTAGTTGGCTTTGTACAGGGTGGGCCGGATGGCAAGCTATACAACGCCGCTGCAACACTGGCCGACGGCGTCGTTCGCGATGTGTACCAGAAGATTCACCTGCCTAACTACGGGGTGTTCGACGAACGGCGCTACTTCACTTCCGGCACCGGCTGCCCGGTTCTCGAGATCGCGGACACGAAAGTCGCGATCAACGTCTGCGAGGATATCTGGGAGGATGTTGGTCCGAGCGAGCTTCAATGTTCGGCAGGACAGGCTGAAGTGATCCTGAACATCAACGGCTCTCCTTACTGGATTGGCAAGCAGCAGTGGCGGACCGAGATCGTGACGGGGCTGGCGAAGCGCAACAGGGCTTTCGCCGTCTACGTGAACCAGGTCGGAGGACAGGATGAACTTGTCTTCGATGGAGCAAGCATTGTTGCCGATCCTCGTGGCGAGGTGGTTGCTGTCGGACCGTCGTTCAAAGAGGCGTTGTTCACGGTCGATCTCGATACCGACCTGGTTAAGCAGGTGCGCAGTGAAGTACCCACAGCGCAGTTGCCAGATGACCTCGAATCTCGATTCGGTCCCCTGAGAAATCTGAAGTTCGAAGACCGGGACTCGTCAGGTGCCTCAGCCGAAACCTCCACGCCCGAGCTGCACAAGCCAACGAGTCTCGAGTGCGTCTACGACGCTCTGGTGCTCGGCACGCGTGACTACGTTCGTAAGACCGGGTTCGAAAAGGTTGCAATCGCCCTTTCAGGTGGAATCGATTCGACGATAGTCGCCGCGATCGCGGTCGATGCATTGGGGGCTGAGAACGTTACTGGCGTTGCGCTGCCCTCTCGCTATTCGTCCGAAGGCAGTCTCACCGATGCAGAAGAACTTGCGCGCCGCCTCGGGATCAACCTCTGGCGGCTGTCGATCGAGCCTGCGCATCAGGGATTCGAAGAGCTTCTGGATCCAGTTTTCGAGGGCACGGAACCGGGCATTGCAGAAGAGAACACTCAGTCAAGGGTTCGCGGCACCACGATGATGGCGATCGCCAACAAGTTCAACTGGCTTGTGCTGACCACGGGGAACAAGTCCGAGATGGCGGTCGGATACGCAACCATCTATGGCGACATGGCGGGTGCTTATGCTGTTATCAAGGACGTACCCAAGACCCTGGTCTACGAACTATGTCACTACCGAAACACCGCCGGACCGGGCAGCCCGATTCCTGAGTCAGTTATCGAGAAGCCGCCCAGCGCAGAGCTGCGGCCGGGGCAGCTGGACGAGGACAGTCTGCCTCCTTACGAAATCCTCGACCGTGTTCTCGATCAATACGTGGTGGAGTTCAGGTCTTCGGATGAGATCGTGGAATCTGAACGTGCGCTTGGCGACGCAGGTGCGGACGAGGCGACGGTGCGCCGGCTGACAAGATTGATCGACATCAACGAGTACAAGCGTCGGCAGTCGCCTCCCGGGCCAAAGATCACGCCCCTGGCGTTCGGCCGAGACCGTCGGCTTCCCATCGCGAACCGCTATCGCGGCTAGTGGCCTCAGAGTTGCCGCGACCTGCCCGTTCTGAACAAGCACTCATGCTACGATTCCGGCACTTCGCAACCCGTTCCATACAGGTGATATCCGGACATGAAGATCACAGGAATCGATACGTTCGTCGTTGATGCAGGATGGCGGCCCTGGCAGTTCGCGGCCGTGCGAACAGATGAGGGAATCACCGGCTACGGCGAGATGTCGGACGGTCGCAACCCATTCGGTGTGACCGGCGCAGTAACCGATTTCGAAACAGTTCTGATCGGCAAGGACCCGCTTCCGGTGGAGCAACGCTACTGGGACATGTACAGGGTCGCTCGCCAGAGTCCGGGAGGCATCGCGGCAAAGGCAATCGCTGGGATTGAGCTTGCATTGTGGGACATCAAGGGCAAGGCCGCCAATATGCCGGTCCATGCCTTCTTCGGTGGCCCGACTCGCGAATCGCAACAGGTCTACTGGTCACACTGCGGCACGTCCCGAGCACGCAGTCACGAGCTGATCGGAGTTCCTCCGCTCAAGTCGATGGGTGATGTTCGCCGTCTTGGACAAGAGGTGCGTGACAAGGGCTTCAACGCTCTTAAGACGAACATAGTGTTCCCGGGAGATCCTGCGCAAACCTACTTTGCCGGATTCGGCGGTGGCTCGGGAACGACCGACCAGAACATCACGCCTGCCCTGCTTCGCCACATCGAGGAGTACATCGGCACTTTCAAAGAAGGTGCGGGCCCGAACGTTGAGATTGCGCTCGACCTGAATTTCAACTTCAAGCCGCTCGCGGCGCGCCAGATCTGTGACGTGCTTGAGCCGTTCAACATGATGTGGGTCGAGGTCGACATGTATGAACCGGAGGGACTGGCCGAGGTGAAGAACTCGACCAACGTGCCGATTACTTCAGGTGAGAACCTGTTCGGTCTTCGGGCCTATCGCCCATACTTTGATGCTCGGGCGATGGACACGGTGAAGATCGATGTGCCGTGGAATGGCTTCGCAAGGTCACGCGATGTCGCGATGGCAGCCGAAAGCTACGAGCTGAATATCGCGCCGCATAACTACTATTCGCACCTATCGACCATGATCTCGCTGAACCTGTGTGCGACGCTGCCGAATGTACGGATCATGGAGATCGATATCGACGATGTACCGTGGAAGGACGATCTGACTGGCGGTGCGTTGGAAATCGAGGGCGGAGTTATCCAGATACCGACGAAGCCGGGCTGGGGAGTTGACCTGGATGAAGAGGTGGCAAAGGCGCACGAGTGGGAACGGGGACGAGAGCCGGGTTACATGAGGTAGGTCCTAGTGCACCAAAGCAGACTCAAGGTCGTGCTGTTCGACACTCCGGCGGCAGATGCTCAGGCAGGAGTTGATTTCTGGTCGGCTGCATTGGGTGGCGAGCCCGGAAAGACGGTTTCTTCCGATGATGCCTACGCTCGGGTCGGGTACGTTCACAGCACTGTGGACACGATGGTTCAGCGCATCGATGGAGAGCCTCGGATTCACATCGATATCGAGACCGACGATCTCGAAGCGGAGGTCAGCAGACTTGAAGGTCTCGGCGCGCAGCGGGTCGAGTTCGTCGAACGCTGGTGGGTGATGAAAGCTCCATCGGGCCACATCTTCTGTGTGGTTCCGATACAGTCAGACGACTTTCCGAATGGCGCGAACCGCTGGGAGTGATCCAGCTACCTCCAGCCCCTTACCACCAGGTCTTGCCTTCGATCTCCTTTTGATCGAATTTGAAGTCCTGGTTGTAGATGCCGGTTGAGAGGTACTTCCAGCCTCCATCTGCAAACATGGCGACAATCTTGCCGCTCTCACCGTTCTTGCTCATGCGCGTGGCCAGCTTGTGGGCAGTGCCGAAAGTTGCGCCGGACGAGACGCCAACGAAGATACCGGTGTCGGTCAGCAGCCGGCGAGTCCAGTAGAACGCCTCTTCACCCTCGATCATGATCCTGCCATCGAGCGCATCAAGATCGAGGACAGGCGGAATGAAGCCATGCTCGATGGAGCGCAGGCCCTGCACCTTGTCATCTGGGTGCGGTGCAGCAGCGACGATCTTCACATCGGGGTTGTGATCACGCAGAGCACGCCCGACACCCATCAAGGTTCCACCAGTGCCGAGACCGGCAACGAACACACCGACATCCGGTAGATCTCGCGCGATTTCCGGTCCCGTAGTCTCGTAATGAGCTTTCGGATTCGCTTCGTTGCCGTACTGATACGGCATGAAGTAGTCGGGGTTTTCGTCTGCCAGCTGTTTGGCAAGGATGATCGACTCATTGGTGCCTTTGTCGGCATCGGAGAACTCGATCTCTGCGCCGTATGCTTTGAGCAGGTCGACCCGCTCCCGAGGCACGCTGGCTGGCATGACGGCGATCATCCTGTAGCCGCGCACGCTGGCGATCATAGCGAGGCCAAGACCGGTGTTGCCGGAAGTGGGCTCCAAGATTGTCCCGCCTGGCTTTAACAGGCCGCGGCTCTCTGCATCCTGCACAAGGTACTTGGCGGTGCGGTCCTTGACGCTGCCGGTCGGGTTGCCAGATTCGACTTTGGCGAAGATGCGGATTGCAGGGTCAGGGCTCAACTTGGTCAACTCAACTAGCGGCGTGTTGCCGATCGCGTCGATCATGTCCGCTTTGACAGCGCTAATTGGTGCAGCCTGTAGGCTCACGGAATCTATTTCTCAATCTGGCCTGTCGGCCCTCTGACAGCAAACAGGCCCCGGTGTTTCGAGCGCCGGGGCCTGTTCCATTGGCTTCTAGCTTTAGTCGTCCGCCATTATCGGCTGCTGATCGCGTTCCTCGATCGTCTGAGGTGTTGCGAGTCCGCAGAACACCTCGTAGTCGATCAACTCGGTCACTTCGGGGTTTGTTCCGCAAAGTTTGCAGTTCGGGTCCTGCCTGACCTTCAGCTCAGTGAACTCCATGCTCAGAGCGTCGATCATCAGCAGTCGGCTGGTGAGTGTCTCGCCGATACCAAGCAGCAGCTTGATAACTTCGAGCGCCTGGATCGAGCCGACGAGTCCGGGCAGAGCACCGATAACGCCTGCCTCCGAGCAGTTTGGAACTTCGCCGGGAGGCGGCGGGTCCGGGTACATGCAACGGTAGCAGCCCTTTTCAGGTAGATACGTTGTCGCCCTGCCATCGAAAACGAGAATCGCGCCGTCTACGAGCGGCTTACCTGCGAGATAGGCGGCGTCGTTTACGAGATAGCGTGTTGCGAAGTTGTCAGCCCCGTTCACGATGATGTCGTACTCGGGAATGATCTTCATTGCGTTTTCTGAGTTGATCGGCTCCTCGTGGATCTGCACGTTGAGATCCGGGTTGTGTGCGAGAAGCGTCTCCTTCGCGGACTCGACCTTGCGGCGGCCCACGTCGGCGTCGGTGTGCAGGATCTGCCGCTGGAGGTTGCTGACGTCGACAGTGTCGAAGTCAACTATTCCGATAGTGCCAACTCCTGCAAGCGCCAGGTAGAGAGCGATAGGCGAGCCAAGCCCACCTGCCCCGATCACAAGCACCTTGCCATCCAGCAGCTTGCGCTGCCCCACGCTGCCCACGTTCGGCATGATCAGGTGGCGGCTGTAGCGCTGCACCTGGCTCGGCGTGAGCGGAGTAAGTCTCTTCTGTTCTGTCGATTCAGTCATTCTGCCCCGGGTCCTCGTCTCTTCTTGAGTTCAATTATCGATTCTAAACCTGCAGGATGGTGTGTGTCCTCGGTGTAACTCCGAACTGCCCGGTAATTGGCCACAATTCGACGGCCAGAAGTACCGCTGAGTCCTGCTGCGCACAAGATTAGATGTGCGGGAGGTTCACCGGGTTCTTGAGTTGGCTTCAACAGATGGCCGAGAAGTTGGCTGTGATAGGCACGCCCTTCTCGGGATTCTGCCTTCCAGCCAGATCAGAAACCCTGATCGAGTTCAGATGCGCCAGTAGCAGCTGCTCGACCTCACCCCACATGTCTCGCTGGGTGCACGAGTCTGAAAGCTGGCACTCATCTGCTTGATCGACGCAGTTGAGAGGAGCGAGTGAGTAGTCGAGTGAGTTGACCACATCGGTAACAGAGATCGTATCCGCCGATTTGGCGAGCCTGTGCCCACCTTGGGGGCCGCGGCGCGATTCGATTACGCCTGCCTTCTGCAGCTCAGAGCAGATGTGGAGCAAATAGGGCTCAGGTATGTGCCGCGCTGAGGAGATCTCAGAAGTCGAGGCGAATGAACCCTCTGGCTTGAGAGCCAGGTAGACGAGCATCCGAACCCCGTAGTCGACTTTCATTGGGATCAGCATGGCGTTTCAGATAGGCAGAGTGCAGATGAGTCAGTTGAGAACCAAATCAAGGTGAACCGGAATCACGTTTGGTCCACGTTGAAAGTATACACCCGAAAGGCAATTCCTGACCAAAACAGTCAGCAAATGGTTTCGAGGGTCAGGATCATGGTTGTCTTGTTTGAAGATAGACCGGACTCGTTACAGTTGGCCTGCTTCTGGCGGTTGCGTGGTAGAATCCTTAGGTTGGGCCAAGACGCACGAACGGCGCCGCCACAATTGCGGTTCATTGATGCGACTTGCATCTCTCAAGTCGATACCTAAAGCATCCTCACGCGCAGAAAACGAAAATGGCAGACTCGATCTCGATCACACTTCAGCCCCGAACCAGCCTTGGCAAGAAGAACAAGGCCCTGCGGCGTGCAGGATTCGTTCCGGTCCATGTCTACGGGCAGAAAGAGGAACCTCTCACCCTCCAGGTTGAGGCCGGTGAGCTGAGGAGCACGCTCCGGGAGGCAGGCTCTACAACGCCTGTCACAGTTAAGCTCGAAGGTGCCAAAGACACCGTCACGCTCGTCCGTGACATCGCTGTGCATCCGGTCTCAGGCGACCTTCTGCATGTTGACTTCATGCGGGTAAATGTTGCACAGGAGGTTCAGGCTGAAGTACCGCTGACCCTGATCAACGATGAAGATGCTCCGGGCACCCGTGGTGGTGCCGGCGTGGTGACGCAGGGCGTCTACGAGATCACCGTCAGTGCCCTGCCGTTCGATATTCCGAGTGAGATTGAAGTCGACTGCTCGGTCCTCGTCGACCTGGACACCGATATCAAGGCCAGCGAGTTGACTCTTCCGTCTGGCGTCGAACTCGTGTCTGACCCCGATGCCAGGATCGCCTGGATTCAGCCGCCTCGTGTGCTCGAAGAGCCGGAGCCCGTTGAAGGCGAAGAGGGTGAGGAAGGCGAAGAAGGTGAAGAGGGCGCCGAGGGTGAAGGCGACAGTGAGTCCGAAGGCGAGGGTGAGTCTGACGAGTAGTCAGATCCTCTTTTCGTACCAGGTCGTCTTTCCGTACTTCTTGAACCCGAGTCGTTCGTAGATTCTGACAGCGGCTGCGTTGTTTTCTACCACTTCCAGGTGAACGTCTGCGGCCCCTTCGGCCAGCAAGTGCTTTATTCCCGCGTGCACAAGCGCGCTGCCCAGGCCTTTGCCACGAAACTCCGGCATGACACCAGTCATCCAGATCTTTCCGCACGTGTGGTCCCGGTGCCACTCGAGCGCGGTCCAGACGTACCCGGCGATGCCCCCTTCAGGCGCTTCGATGAATAGCACATGCTCGGGACCGGTTGAAGGCAGATCGAGACGTGACTGAATTTCAGACGGACCGTTCTTCGAATAGCCCCAGTGGTCTTCGAACACACGGTTCTGCACCTGAGTCAACAGCAGCGTTTCCGCAGACGACCTCATCGGCCTGAAGGAGAATCCGGCTGTAACGGGAACATCCGTCACACCTGCCGCGTCGTTTCTATGCAGCGTCAGCTCAAGGTTGGCGGTAACGACCTTGAATCCGGACTCGACAAGTTGATCGACCGGCTCTGAATCGGAACCTCGAATAGCGACGTGTATACGAGAGGCGTTGGCGCTCTGGGCTCGGTCAACCACGAACTGCAGAAGGTTGAGTGACTGTCCTGAACAGTCAGGTCGCAGCCCGATTGAAACGACAACCCGGTCGATGTCGGATTCGGACAGGGTCAAGGCATATCCGCAGAGGGCGCCGTCGTTCCGAACTAGCCCTATGCCGGATTCGGGGTCAAGACGAAGAGTTTCGAGTTCTGATCGCAACTCTTCCGGGGACTCCGGCCAGCTACGAAAACCGTGACGGCCAAGGCCGTTCAACAGATCGGAAAATTCGTCTAGCAGATGCCACTGAAATTCCTGGACACGGATGTTAGGACCTTCTGGCAAGCTGACTCCGCAGAAGTTGTGTCCATGGCCAAAGAAAGGGCCTGGACTTCAATGGCTCGATCTCCGCGGAAGTCTAGCAGGGAATTAACCTGGAACGTGATCAGCTCGACTCCAACGACCATCGAGCCATCGCCGTTTTGACAGAAGGCGAGACTGCGGTTCCGGCATCCAGATCGGGATCATCGAGCGGTCGACCGGCAACGTTCTTCAACGGAATCACTCCTGCCCAGACGTCGAGGGACAGGTCCTCTTCGTCATCGTGCGGTGGACCAACCCGTACCTTCGCAGACGCCTCTTCCAGGCTGAGTTTCAGAACCATGGTCTGTGTGAACTCAACCGTGTTCGGCTGCCTCGCCTCTTCCCATCTGCCAGGCAGGACGTGATTAGTCAGGACCTCAAGAGCTCCCAGCTTCTCCTGAACATCCGTCACTTCGGATGCATTGCCGAAAATCACGACCGAGCGGTAGTTGATCGAATGATGGAAATGGGAGCGCGCGGCGACGATACCGTCGACCGAAGTGACCGCAACGCTGACCGGGATGCCGCCCCGCATTGACCGCAGCATGTGGGCGCCTGTCGAGCCATGTAGATAGATCACATCCTCATCTCTGCCAAACAGAGTTGGCAGTACGACCGGGCCGTGATCGGCGTTGAAACCGACGTGACAGAGAAAGTTGTCGTCGAGGATCTGATTGATCGTTTCGGGATCGTTCGTGCCTCGATCAGGCAGCCGTCTCACCCTTGTCCGCTCGGATTCCATCAGTCGGTTCTCCTTATCGAGCCTGTCGCATGTGTCCATTGTGATCCATCTTGCACCGCCAGCCTCATTATTAGTTGTTACGCATCAACTCAGTTGGCGTCCAAGTTGTGACGGCTTAATGTTTTGGCTATATACTGCTATAGGTGTGCGGTGATGAATGGTTTAGCCTGTTTACTGCACACGAGAAAACGCGTTGATCGGGAGTAGTACCGAGGCGCTGCGCTAACGAGAGAGCCGGTGGTTGCTGAGAACCGGTGCGTAGCAACGGGAACTCGTCCGTGAGCGGTCTTGCTGAAAGCCGAAAGGGCAAGTAAGTGGGGACGTCAGGCCACGTTACGGCTAAAGAGCGGCTCACTTCCGCCATCCTACCCTTGCCGGGAGGACAGGCGGGCGTGAGCAACAAAGGTGGTACCGCGGGAATCCCGTCCTTTGGTTAGGGCGGGATTTTTTTGTGTCTGAAGGGCATCGAAAAACGGATCGGACGGACAGGAACAGCAAAATGGTTGCGAAAACTTTGAATGGAGGCCAGATCGTCTGCGAAGCACTCTTGAACGAGGGTGTAGACGTAATGTTTGGCCTGCCTGGTGGCGCCATTTTGCCCCTGTACGGAGAGCTCTCCAAGTATCCGAAGTTGCGGCATGTCCTGGTCAGGCATGAGCAAGGCGGTGCCCACGCGGCAGACGGCTACGCCCGGTCTACCGGCAAGGTTGGCGTTGTCTGCGCAACGTCAGGTCCAGGCGCGACGAATCTGATTACCGGCCTGGCTACCGCGATGATGGACTCGGCACCGGTTGTCGCTATTACAGGACAGGTCGGGCGAGCTGCGATCGGGACAGACGCCTTTCAGGAAACGGATATCACCGGCGCAACGCTGCCGGTCACCAAGCACAACTACCTGGTTATGCGGGCCCAGGACATTGGACCGACCATCCACGAGGCGTTCCACATAGCCCGGAGTGGCCGGCCGGGACCGGTGCTGATCGATATTCCGAAAGATGTCTTCCAGGAGATGGCTGAGTACGACTTCGAGCGTGACAGCCAGGTCAATTTGCCAGGCTACCGAGTGCCGGCAACCGCAGAGGAATCGCAGGTCGAGAAAGCGATCGAGCTGATCAACTCAGCCGACCGACCAGTGATCCTGGCCGGTCACGGCGTAATCATCTCTCAGGCCTTCGACGAACTAAGGGAACTGGCTGAAAAGGCCGAGATTCCCGTCGTCACGACCCTTCTTGGCATCAGCGGCTTCCCTGAGGACCATCCATTGTTCGTCGGCTTCCCCGGGATGCACGGACTTGCTTACGCAAGTCTGGCGCTGGACGAGGCCGACCTGATCGTGGCGATCGGCAGCAGGTTCGATGACCGAATTGTTGGTGACCCGAAACGGTTCGCGACGAAGTCGAAGAAGATCCAGATCGACATCGACCCCGCCGAGATAAACAAGTCGCTTGTGGCCGACGCTCCAGTGATTGGTGATGTGAAGGCTGTTCTCGGCCAGATCAATCCGAAGGTGAACTCAACCAGGCACACCGAATGGGTGAGCAGGGTCGAGCACCTGAAAGCCGAGCATCCTTCACTGAGGATCCGTGAAACAGACGAGCTGCTCGGGCAGCACGTGATCAAGGCGTTGTCTGACGTCACCAAAGGCGATGCGATCATTTGTACTGGCGTCGGACAGCACCAGATGTGGGCTGCACAGCACTACCGATTCACGAACGCCAATTCGTGGTTCAGTTCCGGTGGTCTCGGCACGATGGGATACGAGGTCCCTTCAGCAATCGGCGCACAACTCGGCAACCCTGATCGGCTCGTCTGGTCGATCTGTGGCGACGGTGGATTCCAGATGACTTCGATGGAGCTGGCGACCGCGGTTGAGAACAACCTGCCGGTCAAGTACGCCATCCTGAACAACAACCACCTGGGGATGATCACCCAGTGGCAAGGTCTCTTTTATCAAGGCGACTACCAGGCAGAGACCTACTCAGCCAACCCGGACTTCGTGAAGCTTGCGGAGGCGTACGGGATGAAGGGGATCAGGGTCACGAGCCAGGAGCAGCTCGAAAGCGCCATTCGTGAGGCGAATGAGCATCCTGGTCCGGTGATCGTCGATTTCGTGATCGAGAAGGTGGACAACGTCTACCCGATGATCCCGGCAGGACAGAGCGTGCAGGAACTGATTGAGGAATCGCTGTGACCACATCAACGAACGGCGCGAGCGCATTTCAGCAACGAACGATCATTGCCCTTGTGCAGGACCGGCCGGGCGTGCTAGCGCGTATCTCCGGCCTGTTTCGCAGGCGCGGCTTCAACATCGCCAGCCTTGCCGTTGGACGGTCCGAGAAGCCCGGCCTGTCGCGGATGACCTTCGTCGTCGAGGGCCCGCCTCATGTCGTGCAGCATGTTGCCGCCCAGCTGGACCGGCTTGTTGAGGTGGTAGAAGTCCAGGACATCACCGAGAAGAACATCGTCTGGCGAGAGTTGGCGTTGATCAAGGTGAACGCTCCATCCGAGCACCGCGGCGAGATCCTGGAGCTAGCGAGCATCTTCCGCGTGAACGTGATCGACATCGGCGCGAAGTCGCTGACCATGGAGGTGACCGGCGGTCGCAACAAGATCAACAGTCTTATTGAGCTATTGCGACGTTTCGGAATCAGAGAAGTGATTCGCACAGGCAGGGTTGCAACCCTGCGTGGGGCGTTGATCGAAGGACAGGAAGAGGGCTCACACACTGTTGAAGACAGTGTTGAGCATTTCTACACGCCAACCGCGGGCGATTCAGGAAGCGTGTAGCGAACAGCGGAAAGAACGTTTGAACAACCGCCGAACGGCGGAGATGAGGTGAAATAGAACGGCATGGCCACTCTTTACTACGACAAAGACATAGATGACTCAATCCTGCGAGACAAGACGGTCGCTGTAATCGGCTACGGATCGCAGGGCCATGCCCATGCGCGCAACCTGAAGGACAGCGGCTTCAACGTTATCGTTGGTCTGTACGAAGGTTCCCGGTCCAAGGCGAAGGCCGAAGCTGACGGCTTCACGGTCGTCTCGAACTCTGAAGCTGCGCAGCAGGCTGACTTGATCTCGTTCTGCCTGCCCGACACCACACAGGGCAGGGTCTACAACGAGGAGATCGCTCCTCACCTGAGAGACGGCCAGACGTTGTTGTTCGCGCACGGCTTCACGATTTTTTACAAGCAGATCGTGCCGCCTGAGTCGGTCAACGTAGTGATGATCGCACCTAAGGCACCGGGCCACAGGGTTCGGGCAGTGTTCGAGCGAGGACTCGGAGTTCCGTGTCTAATCGCAGTCGACCACGACGCCACCGGAAACGCTTTCGACATTGCGCTTGCTTACGGCAAGGGCGTGGGCGGCGGCCGGGCCGGAATCCTGAAGACCACATTCAAGGAAGAGACCGAAACCGACCTGTTCGGTGAGCAGGCAGTTCTGTGTGGTGGCGTGACGGCCCTGATCAAAGCCGGCTACGAAGTTCTGACAGAGGCCGGATACGAGCCGGAGTCTGCCTACTTCGAGGTTCTTCACGAGCTGAAGTTGATCGTCGACCTCATCTACCAGGGTGGTCTTGGCGGCATGCGCTACTCCGTCAGCGACACCGCCGAGTACGGCGACTACAGCCGTGGTCCTGTCGTGATCGACGAGAGTGTTAAAGACAACATGCGCAAGGTGCTGAAGCAGATCCAGTCCGGCGAATTCGCCCGGGAGTGGATCGCCGAAAATGACGAGGGTCTGCACAAGTTCAACCAGATGCGCAAAGCCGATGAGGAGCATGACATCGAGCGCGTCGGCAAGGAGCTGCGGGACATGATGCCGTGGCTTGAGTCGACGACCTAAACAAGTGATCGAGCCAGGCTTGTGTTGAGTCCGGCAATGGCCTGCAAGCGCAGGTCGGAAAGTACGCCACAGGAGGCGTGACATGGCGCAGAAGAGCGAAACCGAAGACAAGGTAGTGATCTTCGACACGACGCTCCGCGACGGCGAGCAGAGTGCCGGGGCGGGTCTGACGGTTGAAGAGAAGCTTCGGATCGCTCACCAGCTTGCGGACCTCGGCGTCGATGTGATTGAGGCAGGTTTCGCAGCCAGTTCTCCAGGCGACTTCGAGGCTGTTCGGCGGATCGCTCAGGAGGTCAAGGGCCCGACCATCTGCACGCTGGCACGCGCTGTTCCTTCGGATATAGAGGCGGCTGGCAAGGCGCTTGAGGGCGTCAAGAACGCACGCATACACACGTTCATCTCGTCTTCCGACATTCACCTCATGCACCAAATGAGGAAGGACCGCGAGGCGATCATGAACATGGCCGTCGACGCGGTGAAGAAGGCGAAGGAATACACGGATGACGTGGAGTTCTCGCCAATGGACGCGTCGCGGACCGATCCGGTCTACCTTCACGCAATGCTGGAAGCCGTGATCAAGGCCGGAGCGACAACGGTCAACATCCCGGACACCGTTGGCTATGCGACTCCGGAAGAGTTCGGTGCCCTGATCAAGGGCATCTTTGAGAACGTGCCGAATATCAACGAGGCGGTGGTCTCGGTGCACTGTCATAACGACCTCGGAATGGCTGGCGCAAACAGCCTCGCAGCGGTCGAGAACGGCGCACGGCAGGTCGAAGGGTGCATCAATGGCCTGGGAGAGCGCGCAGGAAATGCCGCGCTTGAAGAGGTGATCATGGCCCTGGAGACGCGGCCTGACCACTACCAGGCCGGGACCAACATCAAGACCGAGGAGATCGGCAACACCAGCCGCATGATCTCCGGCATCTTCGGATTCCCGGTGCAGTACAACAAGGCTATCGTTGGCCGCAACGCTTTCAGGCACTCGTCTGGCATTCACCAGGACGGATACCTGAAGGACCACAGCACGTTCGAGATCATGGAGCCAGACACAGTTGGCTGGCGCGGTGAGGCACTGGTCCTGACCAAGCTCTCCGGCCGTGCCGGACTGCGGTCTCGGCTGGCGGACCTCGGCTACCGTCTGAAAGACGACGAATTGAGTGACGTGTTCACCGCGTTCAAGGACCTGGCAGACAACAAGAGCGAGGTCGATGACCGTGACCTGCACGCGCTGATGTCTGAGCAACATCGCTTCGCGGACACGGAGCGCACCTACCAGGTCGGCTCCGTGCATGTCGTTTGCGGAAATGACACGGAGCCTGAAGCCGGCATCACGCTGGTCTGTCCAGACGGAGAGCAGCGCTCTTCCAAGAAGATAGGCACCGGGCCTGTTGACGCGGTCTGCAAGGCGATCGACTCGATTGTCGACATGGATGTTGAGTTGACGGAGTTCTCGGTGAACGCTGTCACCGAAGGCATCGACGCACTGGGTGATGTCACAATTCGTATAGAGAAGAATGGCAGCGTCTACTCAGGACGAGGAGCAGACACAGATATCGTCGTAGCATCGGCGAAGGCGTACGTGAACGCGATCAACCGGCTTCTCATGATCGACATCCAGGATGCCGGCTCAGCAGTCGAGCCGTCCGAGACTGTATAGTTCCGCTGCCTACCGTAGGTCACCGTTTTTCTGACCAGTTTCTGAGTTGATGGAGTGAAAATGCCGAAGACGATGTTCGAAAAGATCTGGGACCGTCATGTTGTTGCGGATCCAGAAGGTCAGCCGACGCTCATATACATCGACCTGCACCTCGTCCACGAGGTCACATCGCCGCAGGCTTTCGAAGGGCTGAGGCTTGCAGGGCGCAAGGTGCGCCGACCTGAACTCACTATTTCGACCGTTGACCACAACGTGCCGACCGACGAAACGCGTACAGAGGAAATCAAGGACCCGATCGCTCGCCAGCAGGTCGAGACACTTCGAGCAAACTGTGATGAGTTCGGCATCACCCTCTACGACGTTGACAGCCGTGCCCAGGGAATCGTCCATGTAATCGGCCCTGAGCAGGGCTACACCCAGCCGGGTATGACCATCGTCTGCGGTGACTCACACACTTCGACTCACGGCGCGTTCGGTTCTCTGGCATTCGGTATCGGCACTTCTGAAGTGGAGCACGTGTTAGCTACGCAGACGCTTCGCCAGCGTAAGCCCAAGACAATGGAGGTGTGCTTCAACGGCGAACTGCCTGTCGGTGTTACCGCCAAGGACATGATTCTTGCGACCATCGGTAAGATCGGGACAGCAGGCGGTACCGGCCACGTAATCGAGTACACCGGCGAGGCAATTCGCAACCTTTCGATGGAAGGTCGGATGACGATCTGCAACATGAGCATCGAGGGCGGGGCTCGTGCAGGAATGATCGCGCCGGATGAGACCACATTCGAATGGATGAAGGGCCGCAAGTTTGTTCCGCAAGGTGAAGAGTGGGACAAAGCGGTTGCCGACTGGAAGACGTTGGCGACGGACGAAGGCGCAGAGTATGACGAACTGGTCGAGATCGACTGCTCGGAACTTGAGCCATACGTAAGCTGGGGGACGAACCCCGGGCAAGTTACGCGAATCAGCGATCGTGTTCCCGACCCTGCAGACTTCGAAGACGCCGCCGATCAGTCCTCCGCCGACTCGGCCCTCGAATACATGGGACTGAAAGCGAACACGCCAATCGAAGACATCTCGATTGACCGTGTTTTCATCGGCTCATGTACGAATGCAAGACTCGAAGACCTGCGTCGAGCCGCCGCGGTGGTCAAGGGTCATCGCGTCGCGGGAAGCGTGCGTGCGCAGGTCATGCCGGGCTCGACATTGACCAAGATCCAGGCCGAAGCAGAGGGTATCGACGATATCTTCAAGGAGGCCGGATTCGAGTGGCGTGAGTCTGGCTGCTCCATGTGCCTTGGCATGAACCCGGACATCCTGGTTCCCGGCGAACGATGCGCATCGACGTCGAACCGCAACTTTGAAGGGCGTCAGGGCAAGGGTGGCAGGACTCACCTCGTCAGCCCGGAGATGGCAGCCGCGGCAGCTGTGGCCGGGCATTTCGTCGATGTGAGGGACTGGGACTTCAACTGATGACATCGGGCGCTGGTGGCGAAGGTGGTGACGGCGACGGCCGAGACAAGAAGCCGCCCGAAGAAACGCCACGCCGCCGAACTCCCCCGCCAGGCAACCGTACACCTCCTCCGCGAACCCGCGGCGGAAGCCGAAGTGAAGTCGAACATCGAGCGGTGAAGCGTGAGAGATCACGCGGCTCGGTTTTCAGCCGTGTTCTCGGGAGACAGGGTCTAGATGACGCGCTGGAAGAACGTTTCAAGCCTTACGAGTATCAGTCGACCCGGCCGATCCTGAGGTGGCTTTTTCTCAGCCTGATCCTGTTCGTTGTCGTCGGTGCAGTTGCTGTATTCATTGACTCCGGCTTCCGGAGTTCGATCAACGAGTGGCAAAGCCAGGGTCTCTCCGAGATTCCGATAGGCCCGGAAGATGTTGCCCAGGGGGCACTGATCGCTGACCTCGAGTTGCAGGACCCGGACGAGGTGCTTTGCAACGAGGAAGAGCTGGCGAGCGCATCCGTCATTGGGCAGGGCTGTCGCAGTATTGAACGGGTTTTCGAGTATGCCGCGATTGAAGGGTTTCGATGCACGACACTGGAGGATCTGTCGAGCGTTGTGAGCACCACACGTGCGCCGACGGCGGATTGCGATCGAATCGTTGACATCAGTACGCGGTTTGACGATCTGAACTCCCGAAGCAACATCATCAATATCTTCGCTGTGCTCATGCTGATCGTTGTGGCTTTTCCTTTTTCGTCTTTCACGCATCGCTCAAGCCGAAACCTCAGAACACTGAAATCGGACGGACAAAGGCACTCGCCCGACGGAACGGTGATTCGCTTCTTCATCCCGATCCTTAACATCTACAAACCGCTGTTCATGTTTGTAGAGCTGTTCAAGGCCAGTGATCCTCGCGTTCAGGAGGGCGACACGGAGCTTTGGAAGAAAAAGGGTGGCGTGTCACCTGTAGCTGTTTTATGGGGGCTGTCCTGGGCCGCTGTGTTGATCTTCAATCCGATTACGGTTGCACGACTTTTCTTCCAGGACCGCGCCGACTTGGCGGACGTCGGCTCTGCGACCGTCGGACTGATCGCTGCGGACATCTTGATTATCGTGCTCGGGGTGTTGGCGATCCTGATGGCGAACACATTGTCGAAATGGCAGGACCTCAAGGCGCAAAGGTTCGGGACGGTCACAGTCACGCCACCGCGGCCGAGAGACCCGCTTGAGAAGGCTCTCGAAGAAGGAATACGAAGAGAAAACAGAGCCGAAACCGGTAACCGGGGTCGAGGATCAAGAAGGAGAAAAAAGTAGATGGAGTCATTCACTAAACTGACTGGACTTGTGGCGCCGTTGGATCGCGTAAACGTCGACACGGACCAGATCATCCCAAAACAGTTCCTCAAGAGAATCGAACGCACCGGTTTCGGGGAGTTTGCTTTCTTCGACTGGAGATACCTGGAGGACGGCGTTGAGAACCCGGATTTCATCCTGAACCAGCCAAAGTATCGTTCAGCTACGATCCTGGTTTCGGGTCGCAACTTCGGTTCCGGCTCGTCGCGTGAACACGCCCCCTGGGCCCTAAACGAGATGGGGTTCAGGGCGATCATCGCACCGAGCTTTGCAGACATCTTCCGCAACAACTGCATGCAGAACGGCATGCTGCCTGTGATCCTTACCCAGGAAGAGGTCGACACGATCATGGGCAAGGCCCTTCAGCGGTCGGGATACCAGGTGACTGTTGACCTCGAGAACCAGACCGTATCTGACGATGACGGTTTCCAGGCCAGTTTCGAGATCGATCCTTTCAGGCGCAACAGCCTGATGAAAGGACTCGACGAGATCGGGCTGACACTGGAACTAGAGGACGAGATTTCTGCTTTCGAAACAGCGGACTCAGGTTCCTAACAAGCAGCGATTTTCGTGCTACTCCATCAGGCTTCGCGCCGATTGCCAGGCGCGAGCTGATCCTGCGAAAAATCGTGGCTGCTATGTACGGCGTACAGTCTAGATTCGTAGGGTAGCCGGGTGGGCACGATGCTGTTAGACTCGCCGTTCCGCATCGCGTCAGGCCAGTTGGGAAACACCGCCGCGCCGTGCGTTTCGAAACCTGTTTTTAGTTCGGTTTGAGAGGGCGCTGTTCAGAATATGGAAGCTCGTATCTCTGTTCTTGGCGGAGACGGAATTGGTCCGGAAGTCACCGCTGAATCGATCAAGGTTATTGACGCAATTGGCCGTCGCTACGGCCACCAGTTCGAATGGGTGCCAGGCCTGGTTGGAGGCCGGTCTATCGACGAACATGGAGCGGCGATCGACGACGACACGTTGAACCTGGTTCTTGGTTCGGACGCGGTGCTCTTTGGAGCCGTGGGTGGGCCGAAGTGGGACGATCCCCTGGCCAAGGTCCGGCCAGAAGACGGCATCCTGAAGCTCCGGAAGACCCTGGGCCTTTTTGCCAACTTGAGGCCGGTCAAGGTTTTTCCGCAGTTGATCGGCTCCAGCCCTCTACGTGAGGACCGTCTTCAGAACGTCGACTTCGTGATTATCCGTGAGCTGACAGGCGGCCTCTACTTCGGCAAGCCAAAGCGTCGATGGGAGAACAGCCGCGGTCGGCGAGCGGTCGACACGCTGTCTTACACAGAGAAAGAGATACAGCGCGTCGTCAGAGTCGGCTTCGAACTGGCACGCATGAGGCGCAAGCGTCTTCACTCCCTGGACAAGATGAACGTGATGGAGACTTCGAGACTGTGGCGTGAAGTGGCGACCGAGGTGGGCCATGAGTACCCGGATGTCGAGCTGATCCACATGCTTGCCGACAACGCGGCGATGCAGATTGTGACAAATCCGGGAATCTTCGATGTGATCGTAACCGAGAACACGTTCGGAGACATCCTGTCCGACGAGGCGGCCGTGATTGGCGGCTCAATGGGCATGCTGCCTTCCGCAAGCCTGACCAGCGTGCCCAAGGTGAACGGCCGCAGGCGCCGAGGCGGTAAGCCTGCGCTCTACGAGCCAATTCACGGTTCAGCGCCAGACATAGCCGGCCGTGGCATCGCCAATCCGCTCGCATCGATGCTCAGTGCTGCGATGATGCTCCGCTGGTCATTCGGTCTGCACAAGGAAGCCGATGCGCTTGAAAGCGCTATCGACGGCTTCCTTGCAGAGGGCTATCGCACCGCTGACATCGCAACCAACGGCAAGTCACCGCTGCAGACGTCCAAGGTCGGTGACATGATTGCGGCGCAGGTCGGCGGCTAGCGGTCAGGCCAGCCAGGCATCACTCCAGTTGATCGGGAGGCGTTCCGCCAAGGATCGCCTCGTCCCGGATGCCCCAGAAATCCGTCTGGGGGAAGAAGTCGGTCCACGCCCAGTCGAATGCCGTGATGTAAGGCGCACGCTGCAGTAACACCCCGCGTAGCGGGCCCGAGGTTGCTACTCCAAGCAGGATGTCCCAGGTGCTGCCGGTTCCCACATCGGTCACCGTTCCATCTTCGGCGACTTCGAAGATCAGTTCACCGGTGAGTCCAGCGCTCAGGGCTCTTTCACCTTGAGGGCTGCGCAGGAAGACACTGATCTCACGTGTCTCGCCATCCACGAACACAGCGACCGGGAAGTCGCCAACCCATTCGTTGACAACACCTTCGTTGGCGCTTGATCTGAAATGGAACCCTTTTGCCGCCTCGCCGATCGACACGCCGATGACGAACCTGTCGTGAGGTATCTGGCCAACAAAGCTCAGGTTTGCTCGCCTTTCATCCACGAGCACAAGGGTGTCCGGGTGCCGTTCCAGCCATACATTCCAGGGAACCAGCTCGAACGGGACCAGGGTTAGTTGAGTGCCAAGGAGTTCACCTTCAATCGCCGCACCCCAGGGTTGTGCCCATATGCTCTCGGTCTCGTGGTCCCACCACGTCATGGCGTTCATGAACAGAGCGCCTTCGTTGCCGAAGGTGTGGGGCACTCCGTCGATCCTCCGGTCGTGCACGAGACCGGTGAAGCAGATCGGTCACCAGGTGACTAGGAGTGGGACCCCTCCGACCACGTCATTGACCATCTCACGGAACTTCATAATTCCGACCGGATAGGCACGCACGTCTCCGTCGATGTTGAGCCCCATGATGAGTTCGTTCTCGATCATCAGCTCCGCGACCTCGGCCGGTTTCGCAAACTTCGGAGAGTAAACGGGATTGATAGCATCCCGCGGTAGTGTTTCTGTTTCATCGAACCCGCGGTCAATAGACCGATCAATTGACCGAAGCTCCGGGCGAGGGTTCAGTTCTTCGAACGCTTCGACGTCCAGTTCCGGGCTGATGGGCAGTTCAAGCTCAGGAGTCGCAGTCGGAACAGGTGTAGGAGTTGCGGTAGGCTCCGGGGCAGTACTGGAGCTACAGGCGATAGCTATGAACGCGATGACCACAAAGGCGAGCGCCAACAGGTTCCGCGCAGAAATGGGGTTTTGTTGAACGTGGACGCTCATGTTCCTGATTAGATGGGCTCCAAGCTGGGGCAGGCGCGGAGCCTCCACGCGCTGAAACTTTTGGGCTCGCGAATGGAAAGCAGTTGAATCGAGTTACGAGTGAGACGGCACAAACAGATCGATGAAACTATCGATCGGCATTTCATAGAACGACGATGAATCCGCCACCGTTGTGAGAATCCGCTCTGCCTGTTGGTCTGAGAACCGGTTCCGCAGGTTGTGCTCGAACTTGGCCTTTAGAATCGGAATGCCTTCTTGCCGGCGCCGCCTGTGACCTATCGGATACTCCACTTCGATCTTCTCGGTTGAAGTCCCATCCGTGAATTTGACCTGCACCGCGTTCGCTATTGAGCGCTTGTCCGGATCGAGGTACTCCTCCGTGTAGCGCTGGTCTTCAACTAACACCATCTTCGATCGGAGATTGTCAATTCTCGGATCACTCGCCGCATCATCCTCATAATCGGCGGCGGTCAATTCGCCTTTGATTAGGCCGACAGCGGTCATGTACTGGATGCAGTGATCTCTGTCGGCCGGGTTCGTCAGCGGACCGGTCTTGTCGATGATGCGGATCGCCGGCTCCTGCGTGGTGATCGTCACGCTGTCGATATCGTCAAGTCGATTCGCAATGTCCTCGTGCAGTTGGAATGCGGCCTCGACCGCGGTTTGAGCATGGAACTCCGCCGGGAACGATATCTTGAACAGAATGTTCTCCATGACGTAGGAACCGAGATCCTGGGACAGCTTCACCTGGTTGCCGTTGAACCACGTATCCTGGAAACCCCATCCCTTTGTGGTCAGCGCCGTTGCGTAGCCCATCTCGCCGGCCATCGCCATCTGCCCAAACTGCACGGCTCTTGCGCAAGCATCGCCTGCAGCCCACGATTTTCTGGAACCGGTGTTCGGAGCGTGCCTGTAGGTCCGCAGTGTAGCGTCGAGCCAGGCATTTGAAATCGCGTTCGCGACCTGTTCTCGGGTTCCGCCCATGAGCGCGGTCGCCACGGCGGCTGAAGCCACCTTGACCAGCAGTACGTGATCTATGCCAACCCGATTGAAGCTGTTTTCGAGAGCAAGCACACCCTGGATCTCGTACGCCTTGATCCCGGCCTCCAGAACGTCACGTACTGTGATCTGTGCTTCTCCTGGACTCCCTTTTCGCTGACCGATGTGATCTGCCACGGCAAGGATGGCACCATAGTTGTCGGACGGGTGTCCCCATTCGGCGGCGAGCCAAGTGTCATTGAAGTCGAGCCAGCGAATGCAGGCGCCGATGTCGAATGCCGCTTTTACAGGATCGAGAACGAAATCGGTCCCTGGTACTCTCGCGCCACTCGGAACGACCGTCCCGGGTACGCTTGGCCCTAGCAACTTCGTGCATGCCGGGTAGTCGAGTGCCAGCAAAGCGCATCCGAGCGAATCGACAAGTGTGTATTCGGCGGTCTGCAACGCCGATTCATTGGCATCCAGGGGCTGAGTTGCGAAATCGGCTATCTTCTCGATGACTTCGTCAAAGGTCATGTGCTGTCTCAGGGGACTATGGGACGCGGCTGATTAGACGAACTTCCTATCTGTCAGCGAGGGGCACGTAGTCTCGTGGTTCTGGCCCGGTGTAATCAGCAAGCGGTCGGATCAACCGGTTGTCATTCCGCTGCTCGATGACGTGCGCCGCCCAGCCCGAGGTGCGGGAGATGACGAACACCGGGGTGAACATCGGTGTGGGTATTCCACAAAGGTGGTAAGCAGTCGCGGCAAAGAAGTCCAGGTTTGTGTGCATTCCTTTCTCGCGCATCATGACCTCTTCAACGCGTTCCGAGATGTCGAACAGCCCTGTGTCGCCAGCCTCTTCAGCGAGTCTTTTCGCCCAGCTTTTGACGATCCCGGACCGCGGGTCACCATTTTTGTAGACGCGGTGCCCAAACCCCATGATCAGGCGTTTGGCTGCGAGCATCTGCAACACAGCCTTCTCGGCCACGGCCGGTGAATCGAACTGCGACACCAGTTCCATTGCAGCCTCATTGGCTCCACCGTGCAACGGCCCACGAAGAGCACCAATTGCGGCTGTAACTGCCGAATATATATCGGAGAGTGTGCTCGTAACGATTCGAGCTGTGAACGTAGAAGCGTTGAACTCGTGCTCCGCGTACAGGATGAGGCTAACGTCCAGCGCACGCTTCTTCAGCGGATCAGGCTCTTCGCCAGTTAGAAGCTTGAGAAAATGGCCGGCGACCGTATCTTCGCCTGAGCTGGTTTCGATGCGCTCACCCCTGTTCTTGAAGCGGTACCAGTAGAGCAGCATCGACCCGAACGATGCGATCAGGCGGTCAGCGATTGCAGCTTCGTTGCGGCCTCCTTCGCCATCTGGTTCAAGCGTGCCGAGCACTGAACACCCGGTGCGGAGCACATCCATCGGATGTGCTGTTGACGGAATCTGTTCAAGTACGGTCTTCAGAGGACCTGGTAGCCCTTGCAGCCCGGCGAGCCGCTTCTTGTACGCGTCCAGTTGCTGAGTGTTTGGTAGCTGGTTGTAGATCAGGAGGTAGGCGACTTCCTCAAAGGTTGAGTGCTCTGCAAGGTCTTCAATTCGATACCCACGATACGTCAGACCAGCTCCAGCCTTGCCTACGGTTGCGATCGCGCTTCGACCGGCCGTTATTCCTTCAAGACCCGCTGTAGTCATCGGTCCTTCTCCTGATCCGCTGCGCCGAACATTTCGTCAAGTTTCTTTTCATAGCTGTAGTAGTCGAGATATTCGTACAGCTCTTCTCGGGTCTGCATATCATTCACCACAGCTCGATGCGTGCCTGCGGCCCTGATCTCTTTGAGCACCTTCTCTGCCGCCCGGTTCATGGCCCGGAACGGCGACAGTGGATATAGCGCGATGTCTACCCCGGCATCCTGTAGCTCATCTCGGGAAAGCAGCGGTGTTTTGCCGAACTCAGTCAGGTTCGCCAGCACTGGCACACCAGTAGCTGACCTGAAGCGCGCGTAGTCCGCGGGGTTGGTCACGGCCTCCGCGAAGACCATGTCAGCGCCGGCGTCGACGTAAGCCACCGCTCTCTCAATGGCTGCGTCAACCCCTTCTGAAGCGATCGCGTCTGTGCGAGCCATAACGATAAAGCTTTCGTCCGGCTTGCCGTCGACGGCAGCCTTGAGACGGTCACACATCTCAGCGGCGTCGACCAGCTGCTTTCCGGGCCTGTGCCCGCAGCGTTTGGTCTGTACCTGGTCCTCGATATGAACTCCGGCTGCGCCTGCTTTGCCGATCTCGGCGATGCTACGGCTGATCATGAATGCCGCTCCCCATCCGGTATCGGCATCGACGAGAAGAGGCAAGTCACAGGCGGCGGTGATCCGACGCACGTCTTCTGTCACGTTGTCCAGCGTTGTGATTCCAAGATCCGGAAGTCCGTACGACGACGTAGCCACACCGCTGCCGGACAGGTAGATCGCACGGTAGCCGATCGAACTCGCCATCACCGCCGTGTAAGCGTTGACAACACCAATCAACTGAAGAGGTTTCTCCTCAGTCATGGCCTGTCGGAATATCTGTCCAGGAGACTGGGGCATGGTGTCAGTTTAGGGCCGGACCGCGCTGAAATAGATCAACTTGAGAAAGTGTACATCTCGCTGGTCTACCGATTGATGGCGTCCCAGAAAACGACTGGCGCAACGAGCAGGAGAACGACACCGACGACCATCCGCAGTCTGGCCGGCTCGATCCGATGAGTGAGCTTGGAGCCGACGAACATGCCGATCGCGGCGGTAGTGCCGACGACCGCAACCAGTGTCCAGTCATTTCGACCACCAATCAGGTGCCCCACGAATCCCGAGATGCTCACAAGCACGGTGATGATCAGATTCGTCCCGCCAGCGATCGCCGGATCCATCTTGAGGACCTGCACGAGGGCAGGCATCCGCAGAACTCCGAGCGCCACGCCGATCGCACCTCCAACCAGGCCGATCACCATGCCGACTGTTCCCTCGCGTATCACCGTCTTCCTGGAGAGTGTGCCGTCGTAGGTTGCCAGCGCCGCCCTGGCCTCTTTCTCGACCCGTAGCTCGTTGTAAGCCTGCACGATCAGCGTTATCGACGACCAGACCAGGAAGAGTGAGACGGCACCAAGCAGAAGCCATATGGGCGCCACATCGGCGAACAGCCCGCCGATCAATGAGCCGATAAACGCCGGCACACCGAGCAGGATCACGACTCGGAATGCGACTCGGTTTTCTAGTATCGCGGGCCAGGAGCCTGCCATTGAGCTGACAGCGCTTACGAACAGGTTGGTGCCGGCCGCAACAAGAGGATCAACACCGAGCAACGTCATGGCAGGTAGGCGGACGACGCCAAGCGCGATGCCAACCAGACCGCCAACCAGGCCAATCGCCAGGGAAAGTATTCCTAGGGCGACCAGCGTTACTGCTGATATCTCGTCCGTTGAGTCGTGTGAAGCGGCGAGCACCGCGTTGGCCGAGCTATAGAACATGCCCGGCCCAATCATCGGCTGAAAACTTCCCCCGTGGTGACACAGGGCTGCCCGGGAGGTGGCACCTTCGCTGATCAGACCCGTTCAGCTGGGTGACACTCTCTCGAGCGTTCGTACAGATACAGGGACAGTCGTCGACAGCCGTCTCACCGTCAGCGGATGCGACGCACGATTCGTTTTGCATGAGCACCGTGGTCATCGATCAGTTCGCCAGAAGTCCGAGTTCATCAAGCTGCTGGTCGATCTCCTTCAAATGAAGATCGTCAGGTCGCAACGAGGGATGCCGAGCATACGCCGACCCTGCGTCAAACACACCGCGGCGAACCATGATGTGCTTGTAAATCCAGTTGGCCAACCCCTGGCCTTGCGCAAGTGTGCGGACAATCGTGCCGTACCGGGAGAACTCGGCGGTTGCGCCGTCCTCATCGCCAGACTGCCACATGTCCCAGACCTTCACGAAGACATCCGGGAGTGTTGAACCTGGCATGGTGCCGACAGAACCACGGCGGAACTCTTCAAGCACGAAAGCACCACCAGCACCGCCGAACAGGATCAACCCGGTGCCTTCAGACAGCCGCTGTGTCTCGGCCATGCGAGGCACCGTGGGTGGTGTCTCCACCTTGATATAGCAGAGGTTTTCGTGCCTGCGGGCGCACTCAGCGGCCATAGCAGGAGGAACCATTGCGGTTCCCTGGTCCTGCAGGAATATCGGTATGTTGACGGCCTCGGCGATGCGTTCGAAATAGGCGATGTTCTCCTCGGCGACCGTTGGAATAAACGAAGTAGGGCGAATCATCAGCGCATCGGCACCAAGCTCTTCAGCACGCTTCGAGTAGTGGATCGCGACATCGGTGCCCTCACCTCCGGTGTTCATCACCACCTTGACGCGACCCGCCGCCTTATCTACGACGGAACGCAGCACCTCATCGCGCTCGGACTCGGTCAGCTTGTACACCTCGCTTGCAACCGCGATGCCAAGACCGTGAACACCTTGATCGATCAGCCAATCGACCTCTCGTTCAAGGTCCTCAAAAACGATCCTGCCCTTCGAGTCGATAGGCATGGAGATAATCGGGTAGACGCCGGCCATCGTTCGGTCAGGCAACTGCTTCTCCGCTGGTAGAGGGTTGTGACTGGCCGATTTATAGCAGAGTTGGCACGATGGCGACCAGAACGCCGGCCACTGTAGCTGTGCCGATGACGCCTGCAACGTTTGGTCCCATCGCGTGCATGAGCAGGAAGTTCTGCGGATCTTCCTGTCTGCCCATGTCCTGGACGACTCTCGCAGCCATCGGCACGGCCGAGACGCCTGCTGCCCCGATCATGGGGTTCACGGGCGTCTTGGTCACCATGTTCATCAGCTTTGCCAGCATGATGCCGGCGACCGTCGCGGTCATGAATGCGAAGAGGCCAAGGAAGAAGACCGCAAGCGTCTCGGGCTGGAGAAACACGCTGGCCGGCATGGTTGCTCCGACGGCCAGCCCAAGCAGGACGATGACGATGTTCATCAAGTTGTCGGCACCCGAGACCAGCCTCGGGACGACTCCAGACTCTTTGATCAAGTTGCCGAGCATGAGCATGCCGACCAGACCGATGGCGTCGAACGCCACGATTCCGACGACGATGGTGGTGAGAATGGGGAACATCACCTTGGTCCGCCTTGATACGGGCCTTGATGAGTACTCCATACGGATCATTCGCTCCTTCTTAGTGGTGAAGAAGCGGATGATCGGTGGCTGGATGATCGGGACGAGCGCCATGTAGGAGTAGGCGGCGACGGCGGTCGCACCGACTATGCTGACGGCCGCGGGACTGATCAAGTCCTGCGCGATCTGGTGCATGCGTGTGCCGATGAAGATCGTTGTGGGGCCGTCCGCCCCGCCGATGATTCCGATGGCAGCAGCGTCTGTCAGGTCAAAGTCGAACGCATTGAGCATTCCCAGCAGGACCGCACCGATCAGAGCGATGAAGACACCGGCCTGCGCGCCTGCGCCGAGAAGCAGTGTTTTCGGATTGGAGAGCATCGGCTCGAAATCGATCGCTGCACCGAGACCGAGGAAGATCAACAGGGGTAGAAGATCCGTGTCGAGCCCCGTGTCCTGGATGAGCTTCAGGAACCCAACCGGGGCGCCGTCTCCGCCTTCGCTGATCAGTACGCCAAGAGGCATATTGGCCAGAAGGATTCCCATGGAGATTGGGATGAGCAGCAGCGGTTCCTTCTTGCGGGCAATACCGACGTAGAAGAGTCCGGCGGAAATAGCCCACATGGCGATGATGCGGGGATCATCGCCAATCGCCGTGAAACCCTTCCAGACTTCACTCAGTCCAGTTCCGTCATCCATCGCAGCGCTTACTCACAGTTGCTTTCGTTGATTGCGTCGGGCCTGCATCTGGTCGTCGAACGATTCTCACCGGGCATCGATCTCGATCATGGTCTGCCCATGTTGAACTGAGTCACCCTCCTCAACGAGGACAGCGGTGACGGTGCCGTCTTTAGTTGCCGAGATGGTGTTCTCCATCTTCATCGACTCCATCACCAACACAGCCTGACCTGCTGTCACCTGCTGACCCGCGTTGACGCTAACACTGATGATTCTTCCAGGCATTAGCGCCCGGATTGAACCGTCGTCGCCTGATGACGGGGCGGCTGGCCTCGGTGCGCTGGCTGGAACGGGAGTGCGGGGAGCAGCTGGTTTAGACGGTGCAGGTGAAGAAGAAGCGGCAGCAGAACCGGCTTTCGAAGGAAGATCAACCTGGAGTTCTTCACCATTGACCGTGACGGTTACCGGACTCGACGAAACGTCTCCGACAACGACTTCGTACTCCGTGCCTTTTATGGTGATTCGGTAAGTTTTCATCGGCCGGTTCTGGTTCTCATTGGCTGGCTGGCGGTACGGTTTGACATCTCACGGCCGCGTCCCGCGGCAACCCAAGTGTTAGTTGCAGATCTTGCGGTCCGGCTGGATACCGGCGAAGTGGGTCCTTCGATCTCTGCGAGAGCCAGAGCCACCCCGATAGCGGCAGCGGTCAGCACGTCATCAGAGGCCGAATCTGGTTGCTGAGTGGTTTCAGTAGTTGGAGCAACGGCGGTCGCACTCGCAGTCTTTGGCTCCGCCGAGCCCTGCTCGGGGATAATCGAATCGATGCGGTCGAACGCCTTGATTGCAAGCGCCAGGATCGAAAGAACGGCGAATACCACACCCATGCCAATGAGGCTGAGCCTGATGCCGTCCGTCAGCACCTCTTGATCGAACGTCGTTTCGTCCCCTAGCGCAGAACGGCCACGGAACCAGTTTTGCCGTGGCCGCATAGTCGCGATTGTCGGGCGAGATTATAGCAGCGGAACTCACGAAATTTCCTCGATGCGGACCGTTGACCTCACACCGTTCAGATCGATCGAAGCGAGTGCTCCGCCTGGCAGTTTGCTATCGAGGGGCCGGTAGGAGATGCCAATAGCGGCGCTGCTGCCATTTATCGAAAGAGATACCTGTGTGTTCTCCAGGTGCTGTGTTAGATCGACTTGTTGTAGTTTCTTCGTGCGTTCTCTGAGGTGCCTCTGTGCTGTCGATATGTCGATCTCTTCGAACCGAATGACCGTCCCGGGAGCTGCCTGCGCGAGTAACGGCAGGTCCACTGATGCGACGACGCCGATCTTGGCGTAGCCGCCTGTCGTCTGGCTGTCGGCCATCAGCACGATTGGCTTGCCGTCCCCTGGAACCTGGACCGCGCCGAAGACCACAGCATCGGAAATGATGTCGAAGCGGCCATCAACGGACTCGATCTCCGGTCCATCGAGCCGCAGGCCCTGGCGATCTGAACTCTCGGTAACGACGAACTGGGAAGAGAAGAAGGTATGAAACCCTGCGGGAGTGAACTGCTCATCCTGTGGACCTCTGATCACTCTGACAGTCAGTTCCCTGCCGAGTTCGGGCCGAAGTTCTGGTGACAACTGGGCGCCGGGCGTTGCAACGGTTTCTCTGATGCCCAGGGGAACTGCGTCTCCCGCCTTCAAAGGCCCACCGTCAAGTCCTCCCAACCTCGACGAAACATGAGTCGAGCGCGAGCCCACCGCCGGTCTCGTGTCAACGCCCCCGTCGATGGCTACATATGAACGCATTCCACTTTTCGGTGCTGCTAGCGAGAGCACTGATCCTGCGGGTGCTAAGAACGATTCCCAGGTCAAAAGCGGAGTCCCATCGAGCGCGGGTTGGAGATCTCCGCCAGTTATCGCAACTACTGAATCATCCAGAAACTCGAACTCAGCTCCGCCGAAGGTCACCTCTATCGCAGCAGCGTTGGGCTCGTTGCCGACAAGGAGGTTGCCGACCACAAATGCCTCGCTATCGATCGCACCGCTAACGGACACGCCATAACGCTGTGATCCGCTTCGCCCACCATCCTGAATCAGAGATAGAAGCCCGGGACTACGAACGATCATTTCCCGAGTCAACGCACCAACTCCGTGACGTTGATCTCGTAACTTCCCTCAGCAGCCTCAGCTTCGATATGCCGATATTGATCGGGATCCACAGGTACAAACTGCACGAAGTGTCCAGGCTGAAGCACTGACGGAGGACTCCTCTCCGGGTCGAAAAGTCGCACAGGCGTCCTGCCGATGAGCTGCCACCCTCCGGGCGATGCCGTGGGATACACGCCAGTCTGAGCCTCTGCGATGCCGACCGATCCGGCTGGCACACGAGTCCTGGGTGTTGAAAGTCTTGGAGTGGCGATCCGCTCGTCCATGCCGCCAAGGTAAGGAAACCCGGGCGAGAAACCGATCATGAAAACGCGGTATGCGGTGCTCGAGTGGATATCTATGACTTCGGCGGAGCCGACTCCAGCATGGCTGGCGACGGCTTCTAAGTCCGGACCGTACTCACCGCCGTACGCGGTTGGAAGCTCAAAGACCAGCGCGGCTCGTTCGGCAGAGGTTGCAGAGCCTGCGGCTGCTTCCGCAACCTTTGATAGTTCTTCGCTAACCTGTTCGAAATCGAACTCCTGGGCATCATAGTGAACCAGCAATGAGCGGTAAGTGGGAACAATCTCTTCGATCCACGCCGGCGCGAGATCGGTGAGAGCGTCGGCGAATGTGTAGACCCGGTCGTTGACAGCGTCACTGATCTCATCGCCGAACTCAACATTGATCCCACGGTCGCCGACCGGCTTGATACTCGGTGATATCGGACCTGATTGCCCGGGAATATTGCTAACTCCTGGTCATGAATCGGTCAACACGCCGAGACTAGACGATCGCGGCCATCGGCTTGATTTCAACGCCAGCGGCTTCGAGCTCCGAACGAACGGCGCCGGCAAGCTTCACGGCTCCGGCCGTATCTCCATGAAGACAGATCGAGTCCGCACCGAATTCGATCTCAGTGCCATCAATGGCAACTACCCTGCCCTCCACAGCGAGCTTTCGGGAACGCTCGATCACCTGGGACTCGTCGTGGACAACAGCACCTTCCTGCGACCTTGGAACAAGAGTTCCTTCTCTTGTGACGGCACGGTCTGCATAACACTCACGAGCAACCCGCACGCCTTCATCCCGGGCAACCCTCTCCCAGGCTGATCCGGCGAGGACAACGTGGATGATGTGCGGATCGATTGACTTCACCGCACTAACTATCGCTTTTGCGACCGGCTCGTCATGCACTGCCCTGTTGTACAGAGCACCGTGCGGTTTGACGTGCTGCAGTTTATGACCGGAAGTGAAGGCGGCAAGCGCGCCCACCTGGTACTTGACTGCGTTATGAATCTCGTCCGGTGTTAGCGCCATCTCTCGCCTGCCGAAGCCGGACAGATCCGGATACGCCGGATGAGCACCGATACCGACGCCCTGCTGCTCGGCCAATGCAACAGTCCGTGCCATCCAGTCGGGGTCTCCCGCGTGGAATCCAGTGGCAATGTTGGCGGACGTGATGAACCGGACGATCTCTTCGTCCATTCCAAGCTTGTATCCAGCGAACGATTCGCCGATGTCAGCGTTGAAGTCGATTACACCGTTCATATCTGTTTCAGGAAGATGGCCTTAGCCGGTTCGCGGGCGTCACAAGAGGAAAAGCTCGTCTCGAACACGTGAGTTCGGAAAGCGATCCGAACACTAGCATATGGGATACCGAATGTTCAGCCAGTGCCGATGATCTTCGAAGCCGCGCGTTCGCCACGACGAGAACCTATGACGACATCCAGCAACACAGTCAAACTTCCTGAAGAGTTCCTGGAGCGAGTTCGCGCGCTTGAGCCTCGCTATCTGAGCACAGACGATCCAATGCTGCAAAGTGGGTTCGACGGCGGAGCGGCTCGCTGGCGGGAGGAACGCGGCCCGATCGTTGAGGCGATCGACCGGGATGGCACGTTCATGGATGTGGGATGTGCAAACGGCTACCTGCTTGAATCGATCTGCGCGTGGTCAACATTACAGAAGCGGTGGCATCTTGAGCCGTACGGCATCGACCTCAACCCTGGATTGATAACGGAGGCCATGAAACGGTGGTCGGGTGTTGCGGATCATTTCTGGGTAGCCAACGCCTGGGAGTTCGCTCCACTTATCAAGTTCGATTTCGTGTATTCAACCACTGACTGTGTACCGGATGAGCTTCTGGCACCTTACGCTGCCCGGCTATTGGACAGGTACGTCAAACCGGGCGGCCGACTAATCATCGGGAACTATGGCAGCAAAGCGAAACGAGTGCAGCCAATACATGTAGACGAAGTGTTGAGCGACTTCGGCTTTCCAGTTGCTGGGACGATGCAGGGCGGAAAGATGAGGGACAACCAGGGGCCTGTGACGAGGTTCGCCTGGCTGGCGAACTGAGCTCCCTCAAAAGCCGAGTTTTTGCTCCCGCATGCTCACATACCGGCCCTGCCCGATCACAATGTGGTCAATGACTTCCACATCAAGCAGCTTTCCGGCTTCGACCAGTTGGCCCGTCAATCGCACATCTTCCGGACTCGGTGTCGGATCGCCGGAAGGATGATTGTGGACCACCATCACCGCGGGCAGGTGCCGGCGAACGGCGGCTGAGAAAACTTCCGCCGGCCTGACGAGCGCTGCGTTCACGCTGCCGATGTAAAGCTCTTCGGTGCCGACGACCTGGTTTTTCGTATTGAGAAGAACCACCCGCATATGCTCACGCTCAAAAGCTGACATCTCCGGCATGTAGAGAGCGGCAATGTCGGATGGCGAGCCGATGCGAGGTGCATCGTTCGGCTCAAGAGCAGCCACTCGTCTGCCGAGTTCAATCCCAGCCAGCAACTGGCAGGCCTTGGCATCGGAGATACCTTTCAACTCGCACAGATCTTCGTAGCTAGCTCGCGAAAGACCCTGGAGACCGTCGACCGCGGAGAGCAGTCGCGACGACATGGCGATCACGTTCTCTCCCTCCATGCCGGTCCGCAGCAAGATCGCCATCAGTTCGAAAGTGGAAAGATTGCCTGCGCCGCGCAGGCGCAAACGCTCCCGAGGCCGTTCTTCGGCAGGAAAGTCACGAATAGCCGGTCCAATCGGACCGGTCGAGTAGATTACTTCATCGGTGGCGGTGACCATCGCTCGCTCCATTCAATCTCTCAGCACGGGCGCGAGCCTATTACGTGACCACTTGCATCTCGAAAACCGGTGTCACACTGGCGGATCAGTTTTCGTGACGATACCTAGAGCTGTGCCTGTGCGGCCTGCAACATCGCCCTCGCATATCCGGTTGTGTAAGCGAAGCCGGTGTAGCGAGTTGACGAGATGCCCTCAAACGGGTGGTCACGGTCCGCATCGATCAGCGGCGGGTGCTCCGGGTAGATCAGCCTCGAGTACTTCTGGCGTACCAGCTCTCTCATAACAGCCGCCATGTCCACCTCGCCCTCATCAAGATAGACCTCGGTGTACTTCTGGCCGGGGATCTCGGTGATCACGTTCCGATAGTGCATATGGTTGATCTGATCGCGCTCGCCGAAGTAGCGGCACACCTCGACAGGATCTCCACCGAGCTCCCGTGTCACACCGCAGTCGAACGTGATGCCGTTGTGAGGACTCGGGACGATATCGACGAGTTTCTTCCAACCTTCGATGCTGCCCATGATCTGTTCGGAGCCGCGACTGATGGGTGCAGGTGGATCGTTCGGGTGCAAGGCCAGCCTCACCCCTGCTTCCTCGGCAGCCGGAACCACAGCCTTCAGGAAGTAAGTCACGTTGTCCCACATCTCATCCATAGTGTGAGCACCTTCCTCTGGTAACGGAGGCAGGTCCTTGATTCGCTCATAGTCGAACGCCGTGTAGCCTGATCCACCTCTCCCCTCGGCCTCGTAGTAACCCTCGACAATGCGGTGGGCGTAGAAGTTGTACTCCATCACCGGAAGTCCGAGTTTGCCCGCGACCCGGATGCTCTGGATCACCTTCTCGATGTCTTCATCACGGCCCGGCCGGTTGTAGATGGCGTTCGGAAAGCCGGAGAACATCTGGTTGAAGAGGGTCAGACCGTGAGTCTCTAGCCGGTCCATCTTTGCCTTCAGGCCGGCCTCGGTCCACGGCAAGTCTCCGTCCGACATACAGACATAGGTGACGCCAAGCTGTCTGATACGACGCATGGTGGCGTCTTCGAGATTGTCGAGAAAAAGCGTGATCTTCGGGCCGTCTGGCGTGTCTGTCATCGTAAGTTCCTGGTCTCGCTGGCGGGTCGATCCTGATGTGCGGTGCGCACGATACACCTGTTCGGAGTCGGATATCGCGAGCCTATGAACACGCGACCGCTTCGTCGTTCTCCGCCAGGTTGAGCAGCATGGTGTAGGGGTAGATGCCGGTCTCATGCCCGTCAGACCACAGGAACTGCAACGCGTATTTGCCGACGGTTATGTGCTCGACAACGATGATATCTTCCGGCACCGAAGCCACGTTCAGCAGTTTGCGGCCGGTCATTTCCTCTATGCACGATGCGCAGGCGCACTGCAGGCGCAGGTACCTGTATGGATAGGCGCACGTCTTGCCATCTGACCAGTTGATTTGAACGGCATCTGCTGTGAGTTGAACATCGGTGGGTATCGTTGCCAATGGGCGCCTTTCTTTTTGAGTCGGCGATTTGGAATCAAACACTGAAAGCTTTGGGAAGCTAGTTTGCCACGAAAGGCCGGTTAGGTCGGCAACCTCGCGCTGTCGCGTGGCAATCTGCTGCGTTGTCGGATACTCTTTCGCCAGAAAATCTCGATACAGGTTGGCCCGGGAGAAGCGCGGGCAATTCCAGGAGCAAACTATGGCCGAAGAGACCATTCGCGTAGGGTTTATTGGAGCTGGCGCTAACACGGGCCTTCGCCACATCCCGGGCCTCCGAGAGCAACCTGGTGTTGAGCTTGCCGGAGTCGCCAACCGGTCTCTCGCCTCAAGCCAGCGCGTGTGCGATGAGTACGAGATCTCCAAGGCCTACGCAGACTGGGTAGACCTGATAGATGACGATGACATCGACGCTGTCTGCATCGGCACATGGCCTTACATGCATCGGACGCTGACGCTGGCCGCACTTGATGCAGGGAAGCATGTCCTGTGCGAAGCGCGTATGGCGATGGACGCGTCTGAGGCGCATGAAATGCTCGATGCTTCGAAGGCGAATCCAGACCTGGTAACCCAGATCGTCCCGCCACCGCACATGATGCCTGCTGAGGCGCACCTCATCGACCTGATCACCGACGGATACATCGGTGAAGTGCTCCATGTGAATATCCGTGCTTTCAATGAGATGAACTGGCCCGACACTGGCAGCACCGTGCACTGGCGTCACGACCGCGACCTGTCTGGCAACAACGTAATGACGATGGGTATCTGGTACGAGAACCTGATGCGCCTCGTCGGTCACGCATCATCTGTGCAGGCGCAGGCTCAGACCGTGGTCAAGCATCGGCTTAACGCCGACGGCGTCAGGACAGAGATGACAATCCCCGACCAGATCGACATTCTCTACTCGCTCGCCGGCGGAGGGACTGTCAACATGTCGGTCGCCACGGCCATCGGCACGTTCCAGCCTCCGTTCGATCTCTGGATCTTTGGTGACCAGGGAACGTTCCATGTCGATACGCCAGATTTCACGCAGCCGGGCTCTCCCCAACTGAGAATCACCAGTGGGAAGCGCGGTGAGTCTGAGATGAGTGAAGTTGAGGTTCCTGCAGACAAGGTGGGCAGCTGGCGCGTCGAAGAGGAGTTCATCAACGCCATCCGCGGTGTTGAACCTGTGACCCGCACGAACTTCACTGACGGAGTGAAGTACATGGAGTTCACAGACGCCGTCCAAGAGGCATGGCAGTCTGGATCCAGGGTCAGCCTGCCGCTTTAGGGGTGATCTGACAGAGAAAAAGATGCCCGGTCCGGCTCATATTCCGGACCGGGCAAACGAAACGGGGGAACTGGCAACGACGACCCAGGGGCCACAGGATTGCCGTTTGCCAGTTCCGAACCGTCATATCTCCGGCCGGGCTACCGGTTGTTCAACGCCCCCAGATCGATCGCCCGGTTGAGCAGTGTTAGCAGCTGCCTCTCTTCCGTTGCCTGACCCAGATCTGCGGCAGCTCCAGCCAGCGTGCTCACCACATCGAGCGGGTCCACTTCTGCGAACCACGGGCTGCGCCGCAGAATCTCCGCCACGGCCATAACCGACGAAGTGAACCTGAACCTCGCAGATGCCGAATCGAACGACCGGTCCACATCGCTGCGCCTGATATCGCGTTCTTTCTCGATCGCAGTTCCGGTCTCCGGATCGAGCCAACGCAGCCTCACGACTCCGAGGTTTCCGGACTCGCCATCTCGCAGCTTCAGCTCATACATCGCGGTCACGGTGTGCCCTGCACCGATCTCACCCGCATCGACGGAGTCGTCGCGGAACTCCTCAGTCTCCAGGGCCCGGTTTTCGTAGCCGACAAGCCTGTACGACTCAACGGTCTCCGGATCGAACTCCAGCTGGACCTTGGCGTCTCTGGCAACGATCTCAAGCAAGCCGGTGATATCAGTGCCGAGCACCTTGCGAGCTTCCTGTGTGGTGTCAATGTAGGCGTAGCTGCCATCACCGTTGTTCGCCAGCTGTTCGAGAAGAACGTCGTTGAAGTTGCCGAGGCCCACACCGATCGTCGACAGGAATATGCCATCGCGGGCGAACTCCTTTATGTCGTCGAGAAGACCACCCGGTGTGGTGGCTCCGACGTTCGCCACTCCGTCCGAAAGCAGAATGACGTGATTGTTTTTCTCTTCGCTGAACGCCTGTTCGGCGAGAGTGAGTCCAAGCCGCAGACCGGCCTGAGCATTGGTGCTGCCGTTGGTGCCAATCCGTGAGATGACAGTTCTGGCCTCACTGAGGTTTCCGGTCGGCAGCAGCTGTGCCTGTGCAGTGTCGCTATACGTGACGATGCCAATGGTGTCGCCAGTCTGCAGGCGGTCAATCAGCGCATTCGCACCCTGCCGCACGAGGCCTATGCGATTGTCACGGCTCATCGAACCGGAAGTGTCGATCACGAGCACGATATTCACCGATTTGCGCTCCAGGGGATCGACATCTTTGGCATTTATGCCGACTCGCAGCAGGTATCGTCCATCGTCTGTATATGGGGACAACGCACCTTCGATGTGGCCGTCTAGCGCATCGGCAGCTGGTGGGTAGTCCTGGTCAAAGAAGTTGATGTATTCCTCGACCCTGACAGAGGCAGGAGGCGGCAGGCGACCGGACTCCAGGTAGCCTCTGCCAACTGTGTACGAGGCTGTGTCGACATCCATCGAAAACGTGGAGAACCGCTCCGTCGCAGTGTCAACAAACGGGTTGACGCCGTAGTCCTGGAAGAAGGTGAGGTCGAGAGGGACTTCGGCTATTCGCAGATCTCGCCAGTCGCCTCTCATCAGTCGATCGAGCAGAGCCTCCTCCTGCTCGGGTGAGATACCGTAGCCGCCAGGAGAGACCGCATATGGAAGCAGTTGCTCCGCCTGATCGCGCGTCAACTGTGTAGTCATATCGAGTGAAGACAACGCATTGTCGAACTCAGGCCGAATATCAGATAGTGACGTTCCGCCAGCTGTGACGGTGGCCTGCGCTGCCGACCCCGGTCCTATCGGTAAACCAGACGCGGCAGTCGCAGTCGCAAGCACTGCGGGGGGCGTGGATGTCGCAGCCGCGACAGGGGGAGCACTTGTTGGCGAGAGGCGTCGGGGTGAACTGTTGCTCGAGTCTCCAAGCGGCCTCCATTGCTCCTGGGTAATGCCGTAGCCACTTTCACTAGAACGTGTGCCACCGAGGTCCGAAGCAGCAGCCCAGACTGCTGCCACGACAACGAACACGCCGAGTACCGCTGCGACTGCCGTCACGCGCATCGTCAGGCGTCGAACCGTCCACCGAAAACCGAACAGGCGTCGCCAGGCTGGCGCGACGTCCTGCCTCCCAAGCTGTGGCTCAAGGCTCTCCCAGAGCCCGGCAGGCGCCTTCAAGCTCTGTCGCTGGCTATTGAACCAGCGGCTCATTTCTCGTTCTGCAATCCGATCGGGATCCACTTCACTACTCCTCCAGCGCCACCGCAACGGGTGCCGTCGTAGTGTCAAAATGGGTTCTAAGACTCGATAGGCCCCGATGAATCCGACTTTTCACCGTCCCTTCGGCCCATCGCAGGGTTTCTGCAATCTCCTTGATGCTCATCTCGGCGAAGTACCTGAGCACAATCGCCTCACGCGTGCGTTCATCGAGCGTGTAGAGCGCAGCCTGGATCTCTTCCTGCCTTTCGGCTGCAAGTACTGCCTCAAGTCCACTGATCGCCTCTGAAGGCCGTTCAGCGACCGCTTCGAGTGGTGCCTGCGGGTGACGTTTCCGACGTCTTTCGGTCATTACCTGGTTGATCAGGATTCGAACCAGCCAGGCTTTCAGGTTGGAACCCGCTTTGAACCTGGGGATTCCCTTCCAGGCAAGGAGGAGTGACGACTGGACCATGTCCTCCGCGGCAGCACGATCTCGCGTCATCAGAAAGGCAGTACCGAACAGCGTGTCGCCGTATCGGTCTACGACGTGGCGAAACGCGTCGCGATTGCCTCGCTGACACTCGAGAACCATCTCGGTCTCGTCCATTCGTCACCCTCCCTGACGAAGGTGCTCCGCAAACCGGAGTTGCCAGATAAAACGCTGGTAAGGCGCAAAACGTTCCAGCCGGTGCAGTTCTTACTGGATTTTCGGTGAGTTTGAGGCGAGTCGGATTACTTGAATGAACGGCCGAGAGCGCACGCCGTGGCTTTCGAGAAACCGAACACTTGACTCAAGATGGTGCGGAGCCTGAACCGGGAGTTCCTGCTGTTCGAAGGAGATGCGGCTTTCATACCAGGAAGGAAGCTTAACCGAACCGTTTTCCGGTTCGATCTAAAGGCGGCTATGTGACGGTCTGCTACAGTCTGTCATATGCCGGAACGACTTCGACATCAGTATCGGATTCCAGCTGCTCCGCTCCGAACACACGTTTCCACTCACCGAAGCCGCCTGTGAGCGCGTAAGCATCCCATCCCTTCGTTCTCAGTTCGTGCGCCGCACGGGCGCTGGTAGCCTCATCCTGTCAGGTGCAATAGGCAACGACCGCGCCTTGCGCCTGTTTGCCGCTAGCCCAGGCGGCCACCTGGTCTGCCGGCACGCGAACGTCGCCCGGCAGACGACCGTTGTCGTGCTCGTAGCTCATGCGGGACCTGACATCAAGGATCATCGTTGGCTCGCCAGCGTCTAGTCGTTGCTTGAGTTCTTGGACGCTGATGCGCGGAACCGCCTCTTCATGATCCTCGAAAATACCCGCGGCGTCAGACTCGCGCTCCTCATCGTGGACCGAGCCGCTAATTCGCTTCGCGTACCAGGCCGTGATCGGTGTGGCACTGGCACCGTGGAGGACCGTCGACACCAGCACCACCAGGCCGACAACTGCGAGGAGGAGTTCAGACTCTTCGATATCTGCCTGGACGACGATCAGCGCCAGCAGAAGAGAGTTCAGGCCCCTCGGACCAAACCAACTGATGAATCCACGAGCCTCCCAGCTCATTCTGGCTCTTAGCAAGACCAGTCCAAGTGACAGCGGCCGGATCACGAAGATCACCAGTGCAGCCAGGCCGATGCTCTGCCACAGCGGCGCGTCCGGGAAGACGCCTGAAAGAACTATGCCGAAGAGGATGAAGGAGAGCAGCATCGCCATTTCAGCTGTGACTTCGCCGTACTCCAGGAAGCAGTCGCAGAGGGTCTGATTCAACAGCACGACGGCAAGTCCAGCGGCGAATGCTGCAAGGAAGCCATCACCATCAGCGGCAGTGCCAGCCGCAAATGCACCGAGCACAAGACCAAGTCCGTAAATCGATTGCAACTCCCTCCTAATCGGAGTGCGTCTGTCGATCTGGAACATCGCCCACGAACCGATACCGCCGATCGCGAATCCGATTGCCGGGCCGATGATCAGCAGCTTGGCGAGGAACGACGACCACTCACCGAACGAACTGCTCGCCGAGCCTGCGACCGCTATCAGGATCAGAATCGTTGGAAGCACAACGACGTCGTTCATTCCGGCTTCGATTCGGAGCGCTTGCCGTATTGATCTAGGGATTCGGGTGTCTCGAATGACCTCTCGCAATACGACTGGGTCGGTCGAGGCAAGGATGGCGCCGCCCATGAACGCCAGCAGCACAGGTAGACCGATCAGCCAGGTGATGGCGCCGGCGCCGACCGCAATGATGATGATCGTGCCCGGACCGAGCACAAGCACCGGGATCAACCAACGAGCTCGCAGTTCATCGATCTGAAGCTTCACCGCATCGAGAAACAGGACAAGCGCGAGCGTGAGCGTGGCGACGATCTCCAGTAGTGGATCGTGCACGTCCAATTCGACGAGGCTCAGGCCGCCCTCACCGATCACCAGGCCCAGTAACAAGAACAGGAATGCGAATGAGAGCGGCGACCGATCAACGAGGCCAGAGATCAGGGGCGTAACCAGCAGCACGATGGCGATCAGTGCGAACCCGGCAACGATTTCGTTCATCCGCCAATTCTACTTGCACGCGCAACTAGGCGCAGGTTGTCGTTGGATATTCAACTTCTGCCTGGCATCTTCGGCTGGTAGTAGTGAGTGATCTTCTGGCCCGGGTCCACGAACCCTGGCCAGTTCCAGTCTCTCGCCTCATCTGTCACTTCGACGTGGACATCCGGCCTGTCCAGCACATTGGCCTTCAACCGCGTCCCCAGTCCGGGCTCTTCGGATGCATGGAGATAGCCGTCTCTGATATCGAGGTTCGGCTCGACGAACCTGTCGTACCAGCCGCGATAGTAGGCCCGGTTCGTCTCTTGCACGATCACGTTCGGGCATGACATCGAGATGTGGGAGCAGGCGAACACGTTCACCGGACCGGTCCAGTCATGCGGAGCGACCGGCGTCTGATACGTCTCGGCCATCGCGGCGATCTTCTTCGTTTCGGTGATTCCGCCCGTCCAGATCAGGTCAGGCATCACTATCTCAGCGGCACCCTTCTCAATGAAGTCCCGGAAGTGCCACTTCGAGATCAGTCTCTCAGCAGCGCAGATCGGCGTTGAGGTTTCGGCAGCGAGTTTCAGGTGCGTTTCGACGTTTACCGGACGAATCATCTCCTCTTGCCAGAAGATGTCGTACTCCTCCATGGCTCGAACAATCCGCATGGCCGGCGCCAACTGCCACAGTCCGCCGCCGTCGTGTGCAATCTCGATCTGGTCTCCGAGAGCTTTCCTTTGCGCTGCCAGGGGTTTCAGCGCCTCTCGGATGTGCTCCCCGCTGACGAAGTTTCCGCCGGTCTCGAGGCCTGCCTCTGCCATGTAGTAGGCCTTCATGACCGTGATGCCTTCGTCGATCAGGCTCTGGGCGAGACCGACCGGGTCGCGACGCTCGAACTCATCGTCCTGGATGTCGCCGTAGCTACCGATCGTGTTGTAGATGCGGACCTTGTCTCTAACCTTTCCGCCGAGCATGTTGTAGATAGGCTGCTCGGCGACCTGGCCCGCTATGTCCCAAAGGGCGATGTCCAGAGCGGAAAGCGCTCGAAACTCTGCTCCTGCATAGCCAAACCCTTCGGCCATTCCGAAGAGATCGGACCAGATACCTTCCCTGTTCATCGGGTCTTTGCCGACTATGGAAGGGGCAAAGATCTCGTGGATCACAGCCGATACGGCTCGGGGCAGGTACCACGTCTCTCCTAGCCCGATGAGCCCGTTGTCGGTGTGAACGCGCACCCAGAGCACATGCCAGAACTCGTCGACGTGGATCGTTTCTATCTTCGTAATCTTCATCTGGATTGCCTCGGACCGGATAGGGCTCGGTTCGGCCATGGTGGAGTCCGCAGCAGGTTATCAATCAATGCGCGCTCAGAGGACCACGCCGGCTGCCGAGCCATCAGCGATGCCTTAAGCTGCTGGCATGGCAGAAACGATCTCAATCGAAGAGTTCTCTCTCGACAACCCACCGGGCAAGCGTGAGTTGATGGTGACCAGACGGCACCATTTCGGCGAGTTGATTGAGATGCCGGTCGCTGTGATCACAGGCGATGAGCGAGGCCCCGTGTTCACCGTGATGTCCGGGATGCACGCTGGCGAGTACTCCGGCATTCTCGCTGCGCAGAGACTGATCAGGAACATCTCACCTGAATCACTCAAAGGAACGCTGATTGTCATTCCGGTGATCTCAACCCGCGCCTTCATGGAACGCAACATGCAGTTGAGTCCAGTGGACCAGAAGGAGCTCCACTTCCAGGAGCCGGGCAACCCCGACGGGACTTACTCAGAGTGTCTTATCGACACGCTTTTCAGAACAGTTTCGCAATCCGATTACTTGATCGACTCGCATGCCGGGGAGATGGCTCAGGCACTTCTACCCTGGGTGCCGATCCCGATGATCGGACCGAAGGTGCTGCAGGAAAGCTCATACAACCTGGCGCTCGGATTCGATACGCCGTATATCGAGCCCAGATATGAAGTCGAGTCGATACCGGCCCTCTGTGTGGCACTCGCCGAGGCTGATGTCGCGAACATCTGGGTTGAATGCGGCAAACAGGGTGTTCCAACAGAGAAGGACACCCGCATCCACTACGATGGCTACATCGCCGCGCTCCGTACGGTCGGCATGTTGGCAGGAGCTCCGGCCCGGCCTGCACAGTCAGTCCTGCGCGGTCGGGGGAGGCAGATCAACTCGTCGAAGAGCGGAGTCTGGCACCCCACGGTTCGTGAAGGTGACATCGTTGAGCAGGGTCAGCTGCTTGGTCGCCTTACCGACTACTTCGGCAATGTGATCGAAGAGTTCTATGCCGAAGCGCGGTCGCTGATCCTCTACTACTGGAGCAGCCCGGCGATCAATGCTGACCGCACGCCACATGGATACGACTGGCACAACGGCCTGGTCCGACTGATCGAGCTGGAAGATGGCGAGTAGTCACTGGTACCAGTGAAGATTCAATGAGCGCCGACGGGTGTATCCGACGGCGTCTCTCCGTCGAACTCCGGGTCTGGCAGTACATGAAGTGATCTGACGAGCCGGCCGAACGTCAGTCCCTGCACAATGATTGAGAAGACGACCACGATGTACGTTGCGGTTATCAGCACATCTCGGAACTCCGACTGAGGCAGAGACAGTGCCAGCGCAATCGAAATTCCGCCACGCAGCCCTCCCCAGGTCATGATCCGGATCACGCCTTCGCTGAACACCCGGCTAGAACTCAGGCGAATCAGAGAGATTGGTATCGCGACGCTGACCCAGCGTGCGAACAGCATGATTGGAATAGCGATCAATCCGAGTCGCACCGCCGAGGAGGTAACGCTGATGATCAGCACCTCAAGCCCAATCAGAATGAACAGCGCAGCGTTCAGGACCGAGTCGACCAGTTCCCAGAACACATCCAGGTGTTCTCGGGTCACCTTTGACATCGCCATCTGGCGCGCCTGGTTACCTATCACGATCCCGGCAACGACAACCGTGATCGGCCCGGAGAAATGGATGGCGACAGCCAGCGCGTAACCACCGGTGACCAGCGCCAGCGTGAGCAGAAGCTCCGTGGCGTAATCGTCAAGCGACTTCATCAGGAAATAGGTCACTCCGCCGAGTACCAGCCCTAGAACCGCTCCACCCACAGCCTCTTCCAGCAAAAACAGCGACACGTTGCCGAACGTGGGATCCTTGCTACCTGCGACCGTTTCCAGAATGGTCAGAAAGACGACGACCGCTATTCCGTCGTTGAACAGCGACTCGCCGGCGATCTTGGTTTCCAGGCTCTTCGGTGCCTTGACCCCTTTGAGTATCCCGAGCACCGCGATCGGATCGGTCGGGGCAATCAGAGCGCCGAAAAGCAACGCCCACGGATAAGGCAGATCAAAACCGATCAGATCGGCTGCAAGCCAGAACAGCGTTCCCGTGATAAAGGTGGCCCCAACGACACCGGCTGTCGCCATGAGCGAGATGGGTACCTTCTGCCGGCGCAGTCGATCGAAGTCCACATGGAGCGCACCGGCGAAGAGCAGAAACGCCAGCATTCCATTGAGAACAACGTCCTCGAAGTTGATCGACTCGACGACGCGGCTTGCATCAGAGAGCGAGATCACGTCGAGTTCGCCCAGCAGGATGACGAACAGGGAGCCAACCAGCGAGATCACCAGCAGCCCAACTGTCGGCGGCCACTTCAGGTAGCGCGAGTTGATGTAACTCGCGATTGCGGCTGCAACTATGATGGCTGCCAGCGCCTGAAAGAAGGTCATTGTTCTGGATGACCGGGAGCGTCACTCGTGAGGATCTGCCAATAAGTGGCCAAGGTTGATATCTACCCCGCCCTTAGTCAAGCTGTTGCCTCAGAAGGCAGCCGCCCGGTGTTCGAACCAACACACTGGAGACAACCGTGACCATCCCCGTGTACCTGGCTCACGACCACATGGACCGTGCCGAGGACTTCGAACGGGACTTCGCGTCTGGCGTCTCAGGCAAGATTCTGCATTTGACAATCGACTCGTGGATCGAAGCGCCGACTCGCGAGGAGTACGACGAGGCGTACCACTCGTACAAGGGCTACCTCGAACGGGCCATGGCAGCGTCTGCGAGAGTTCATGCCATCGCGGATGACAACGCCAACAAGGTCAGAATTGTCCGCACGTTTTCGGATCTAGCCGAGGCAGCCGAAGAAGGTGAGTTCGCCGTCATCCTTGGAAACGAGGGTGGCAAGATACTTGGAGCGGATGTCGATCTCGTAGACGCCTGGTGGAGAATAGGGTTACGACATGTCCAGTTCAACTGGGCGATGCGAAACCTGATCGGCGCCTGTCAGGCAGACGAGGATGATCCGGCACAGCCTGGGCTCACCGATTTCGGCAGATCCGCGGTGGAACGCATGAACCAACTCGGCATGATTGTCGATGTTTCTCACTCCGCACCTCAGACGATCACTGACGTGTTGGAGGTGACCGGTAAACCGATCCTCAACTCACACAGCGGCTCGCGGGTGCTGGCTGACAAACAGCAGAACTTATGGGACGACCAGATCCGTGCGATGGCAGACAACGGCGGCGTGATCGCACAGCATTTCTGCTCACGGCTGGTGCTGGGAGTGAACGACCAGCAGGCTGAGATTCCCGATGTGATCCGACAGATCAGGTACCTGGTTGATGTCGGTGGGATCGATGTTGTGGGGCTTGGGCCTGACTGGGTGCTGGGCAAGCCCGAACGAGACGAAAACTACTTGAGGAACACTGAACAGACCGACATCACGTGGACGAAAGGACTGGAGCACAGCGGAGAGATGGCGAATCTTTTGCCGGCGCTTGAGCGGGGAGGATTCAGCGGAGCGGAGATAGACAAGATCTGCGGTACTAACCTTCTGCGACTTTTCAAGGACGTTCTTCCTGAGTGAATCTGGCTTGATACTGAGCCGACGATCGGAAATACCCCCGCAGGGAGACGACTCGGACACGGCGCAGCGCCAGACTGGTCTTCATGAGTAATGCATTTCGAATCGCATATCCGGCACATCGGTCACTGCTTGGCCAGGTCTTCAGGCCGATTGTAGAGCCAAGAACCTATCTTCGAGCAGTCCATCTGTTCGCGATGTTCCCGCTTGGCATCGCCTACTTCGTGGCACTTGTCACGCTCCTGGCAGTGGGTGGATCGCTCATCTGGACCTTCCCGGGTGCGCTGATCGTGCTGTTCGCGATCTTCGGATCACGACTCGTCGGCGACGCTGAAGCTTTCATAGTTAGCCGCGTCTCAGGCACTGAGATAAAGCGGCCGCCTTGGCGCACTGAAGGAACTGAAGGCTGGCGGAGCCGATTGTGGGTCCGCCTGATCGATCCGACGACGTGGACAGGGATCGTGTACCTGTTTGTCCAGTTCCCCATCGGTATCGGCGTGTTCGTCTCACTGGTTGTTGTCTTCGCGGTCGCAGGGTCGTTCGTGGCCTCTCCGATTATCGTTCAGTTCACCGATGATCCCCTGGAGATGTCGTTCGGGTGGTGGTCCCTGGTTATCGATACTCCGGCCGAGGCTCTCTGGCTGGTGCCGGTCGGTCTGGCAATCCTGCTCCCTGCCGTACATCTTATGACGGCGGCATCAGCACTCCATGCGATATGGGCGAAGTTCATGCTGGGCTCACGGGCGAAAACAGCGCCGGAGCCAACAGCACCCGTTGGGCCGTCACCGACCGGCGGTGAGTCCGAAGAGTCGCCGGCCGGTCCACCATTGGCCCGCGAGAGAGACGCGGTCAGGCCGTTCGGCCCACCGGCTCCTCAAGGCGGCATTCTGCGAGAGCAGAAACCACCGCCGGACAGGCCAGGAGCGATGCCACCGGAAGTCGCTGCTTCAATAACCCCGCTCATCGGCAACCTCACTCCAAGAGAAAGTGAGGTTGTCTTGCTGCTCGCGGCCGGGATGAGTAATGCCGAGATTGCTGAGAAATGCTTCATCAGCCAGGGGACAGTCAAAACACACGTCAAGCGGGTACTGGCGAAACTGCAGCTTCACGACCGGGCACAGGTGGTCGTGTTCGCCTACGAGACAGGTCTTGTAACGCCTGGTTCAGAACAGCGGAAGAGCGCCGCCATAAACGCCTAGCACACCTGGGCCGAGTCATCAGACCGGCATCGTCCGTTTGGTGTACTCCCGGCCGACTCTGGCAGTGTCTTCCCGGTGACCGGCTACCACCCGAACGCCTTCGTCAATCTTCTCTTTGATGTTCTCGGGCGTACAGCCATCAAGGAACGGGATGCCATTTACCTTGCAAGCATCGCGAACTCGTTCCCGAGCCTCGATTAGCCGAGGGTCCATCGGTTTCGAAGGATCTCGCTTAATGCCGAACGACATATGCAGGTCGCCTGGGCCCCATTCGGCAAAGCCTATGCCCGGCACCGTTAGCGTCTGTTCAACGTTCGTCAGGGCCCGGACAGTTTCGATCTTCACTCCGAGGAGCAGTTCGCCGTCCGGATTCACGGGCCAGGGTTCGCACTTTTCGACATATTCGTCGGCGCTGAGTCCCCATACGGGCGCGGATGTGGGTTGCGAACCGGTCCCGCGGGTGCCGCGGTCGAGCCCTCGTCCGACACCGGCCATGTTGATGGGATAGCGGCACGACTCTACGAACGCTCTGACAGCATCGGGAGTCTCCGCCTGGCACAGCAGAATGCCGTGCACACCTCGGGCGAGGATCTGCCGGAACTGCCACGCATTGAACCTTATGTAGTCTTCTGAAACGCCTTCGACCGGCGTTTCGACGATCACTGGCGGTGTTCTATGGCCGGAGTTAGTCGGACCGCCGTCGATCAGACCGCGCATATATTCGTCGAGCCCGGCCATATTGAACGAGCCATGCTCCATTCCGACGTTGATGTAGTCGGCCCATGTCTTGGCGTCTTTCTTGCCCTGCTCATACGTCAAGATGTGGCCCGTATGGCCGCCGTCGTAGTAGATCGGCTGGTCATCGATCAGCAGTTCAATAGCCCGGTTAATGCGTGAAGGCATGCGTTTGCCCAACCCTCAATATCCCTGTTCGATAAAACTAGATGGCCGTGATCTTACCGCAGGCGGTTCAGCCGAGCACTTCGCCGATTGTCGAGCTAGGCTTGTTAGCTGAAACGATCGAAACCCCAATGCCGGGACCAAAATGATCTCGCTTAATCGTTCAGTGTCCACAAGACACGTGATCCGCCTGCTGCCGCTGATTGGTGTGGCACTGCTTGCCGCTTGCGCAGCGCCGTCAGCAGATGAACAGGACAAGAACTGGAACTCGGCAACCGACTTGATCGAGACATCGGACCGCATCCTGATCACCAGGTTCGCTGATTCACGTGAAGAGAACATCCAGCTGATTGACTCGGTGACCGGCGCGATCGCAGGCGAGACAGACGTTCTGTTCCGGCAGTTCGAACTGTTTGAGACCCTGAAAGGAACCTCAGACGCCGGTGATCTGCTATGGGTCGCGTTCGAAACCGGCAGCGCCGGGGAGTTGTTCAACGGCGCAGGGTCAGTCGTCCGGTTCGAAGAGAGCGAAACCTACGTTCTGTTCCTGAAGGGCAGACTGCGACCACTGGAATACCCAACTGAGTACGGCGCGGTGCTATGGACAGAGAACGGGCAGCCGGCGATTGCTGAACTGGTAGGCGATCGGCTCGAGTTTCGATCGGGACAGGGCTACCTAGACGCGTTACAGAGAGAGGGCGCCACCCTGCCGGAACCGCAGTCCGCGGCTCCATTCGCGTTAACCCTCGATGCCCTGCGAGAGGCGACGGACTGAGTTCACTCTCCGGTGAATCCAATGGGACGCACGAACATACTGAATACCGCCAATGACTAGAAAAATCCTCGTCTCCAACGATGACGGCATCAACCACCCTGCACTATGGGACCTGGTCCGATCGCTTGGCGATGCTGCCGAAGTGCTGGTCTCGGCGCCCGACAGGAACTGCAGCGGAGTGGGCACCGCCATGACGCTGCATAACCCCGTGAGAGCGAACGAAGTACGCAGCGAGATCCCCGGAGTGCGAGCATACGCAGTACAGGGCATGCCGGGTGACTCGGTTGTGCTTGGTCTGCGAGAACTCTCAGACGGTCCCGTTGATGCTGTGGTGACCGGGATCAATCCCGGAAACAACGTCACCACTAATGTGCTCATCTCGGGAACACTCGGCGCCGCATATGCCGGTCACCTGAACGGGATCAAGGCGATGGCCGTGTCGGTCGGGTACGGCGTCGACACGGGTGATCCGGTTCTGCAACGGGCGATCAAGGCTGCGGTCGACACGCTGCTGGAGCACAAAGGTCCAGCGCTCGTGAACCTGAACTTTCCGTGGAAGGAGGACTGGCCGCTGAAGGGAGCACGAGTGACCTATCCGGCTCCTCGAATCCTTGAAGACCAGATCCGGCAGGACCAGCACGGTGAGGACCGCTTCTTTCTCATCTATCGAGAACTGGTCGACGGCGTCGACTTCGACACGTTGCCAGAGAATTGTGACGTCGCGGCACTCCGGGCCGGGTATGTTTCGGTTAACTCGATGGCCTGGCCGATCGACTCGGAGAGAGATGCACCGCTGGTCGAAGCTATGGTTGCGAACATCGAGGCCGCTGTCCTCTAGTTTTCACGTTTCTTGACGGTGGGCCTGTCAGCGAACAGAATCGCAACGCGTTTTCTTTTCCGAGTTCGACAACAGCCACCCCCACACGGAGACAACGATGCTTTACGAACTGCGAATCTACGAATGCTTTGCAGGCAAGCTACCCGACCTCAACAAGCGATTTGCAAACCACACGATGAAGTTGTTCGAAAAGTATGGGATTGTGAACGTCGGCTACTGGACGACTGAGGTCGGACCGAGCGCTAACGAGCTGACCTATCTGCTCGGTTTCAGGGATGCCAACCACCGGATGGAGGCATGGGAGAGTTTCCGTGCAGACCCGGACTGGCACAAGGTGGTCGAGGAGTCGCACCGAAACGGCATCATCGTGAAGAATGTTCGTAACCAGCTCTTGGTCCCCACTCCATACTCGCCAATGCAATGAGATCTGAATGACCTCGAACTCTCCAGCAGGAACGGTTGTAAGCGTGTGCCTCAGCTCAGGACACACTATGTCCAAGCCAGCGCAACCTTCGATCAGGCTAATCGAGGGGCTTGGTGTGGAAGGAGACGCTCACGCCGGAGTGACTGTCAAACATCGATCGAGGGTTAGGCAGGATCCGACACAGCCGAACCTGCGCCAGGTCCACCTGGTACACCGGGAACTCCATGACGAGTTGAGCCGTTCGGGTTTCGATCTCAAGCCGGGACAGATGGGCGAGAATATCTTGACGCGGGGAATCGATTTGCTTGCCCTTCCGGCTGACACTGTGCTGCGTCTCGGCGAGTCTGCAGCGGTGAAGGTGACCGGACTTCGCAACCCCTGCACACAGTTGGACGGACTCTCTGACGGACTGATGGAGGCTGTGCTCGATCGTGATTCAGCGGGAAACCTCGTCAGAAAGGCCGGGATCATGGGAGTCGTCATCGCCGGGGGTGAGGTGAGGCCAGGCGACGAGATAACCTCTGAGCTTCCGGTCGGGCAGCATAAGGCGCTGGAGCCTGTTTAGTTCTGTCTACCGCAGGGCCTCTTCGACGCATCTTTTGCAAGGAACAGTCATCTGGAAACGGCTGATCAACCTGATGCCGCCGAACCAGTCGCCGCCGAACAGAACCGCGGCGGCATATATCGCGGTTGGCCAATCGCCGCTGTCACGTTCGCCGCACTCGGTGCAGTTCTAGGGACCGCACAGTTCGCCTTTGGCGTGTTCATCATCCCTCTCGAAGAAGAGTTCGGATGGACACGAACGGAGGTCAATGTCGCACTCTCACTCGGCGTACTTACCGGCGTGTTCTCACCGTTTGCGGGCCGCTATATGGACCGGTTTGGCGCACGCTGGGTGATGGCGATCGGACTGGGCATCATCGCAGTCGGATTCTTCCTGCGTGCCGCCATGGGCGAACTGTGGCAGTTCTACGTCTTCAGTGCGGTGATATTCGCGGGAACCGCAGGCGTGACAAACCTGCCGGCAGGCCGTCTGGTTACGCTTTGGTTCGCCAAGACCCGAGGCCGGATGATGGGCTTCGTAACCGCTGGGAACAACTTCGGCGCAATGATCTCCGTCCCGTTGATGGCGGCATTGATAGCCGCATCCGGCTGGCGGTCAGGTTTCGCGGTTATCGGCGCAGTGATGGTCACACTGATGGTTCTAACCCTTGTGATCGTCAGAGACAGGCCAGGTGACGTCGAGAAGGAACTCGGTAAGCGTTGGACTCCCGGAGGAGCGACAGCTGCTTCCGCCAGGGCCGCTCTGGAAGGCATCACCACGCGGGAAGCCGTTCGGATGAACGCGTTCTGGCTGATCATGGTGGGCATGGCGCTGCAGCAGTTCGCCCGAACGGCTGTCGCATCCCAACTCTTCCCTCACCTGAAGCAGGATGGATTCAGCGAAGGCGCTGCGGCCATCGGCGTTGCACTCGTCGCGCTGTTCGCAATGTCCTCCAAGATCATCTTCGGCAGGCTTAGCGAGACCATCACGGCACTCTACGCCTACGTCATCATCATTATTCTCCAGATCATCGGACTTGTCGTCCTGGTGTTCAGTCCGGCTCAACCGGTCGCATGGTTCGCACTGGTCACCTTCGGGCTCGGCATGGGCGGTGTTGGTGCGTTGGGTCCATTGGCGATAGCCGAAACGTTTGGACTGAAAAACCTGGGGAGCATCATGGGCCTGATGAGCTTTGCTGTGATTTTACCGACGATCGTTGGCCCGGTCATGTCGGGCCAAGTGTTCGACCGCACTGGAATGTACGACGCCGCGTTCCTGACGACTGCTGCACTTCTTGGTATTTCGGTGTTCTGTTTCTTCTTTGCCGGATTCTTGAAGCCGCGTGTTCCCGAGTCTGCCGAGCAGGCTCCGTGACTACCGGTTTCTGTAGAGAAGACACGTGCGGCGTGATACTGTTCGGCCGTGTCTGGCACCAATCAGACACGCACTGAAACACCCGATCTATATGCCTAATCCTCAACTGCTTAAGAGCCTGTCGGGCGCCGCCTCGATAGTGGGAGTCGCCGAGTCTGACTCGCTCGGCAAGGTTCCCGAGAAGTCGCCGCTCGCATTGCACTCCGAAGCCGCGCTGAATGCGCTGGATGACGCCGGGCTGCAGCTGTCCGATGTCGACGCGCTGTTCACAGCCGGATGGTCCACGCTCGATGTGGCCGAGTACCTCTGTATCCAGCCCCGGTTCACAGACGGCACATCGGTTGGTGGCTCCTCGTTCGTCATCCACATCGCCCATGCGATGGCTGCCATAGCCGCTGGCTACTGCGAAGTGGCGCTGATTACACACGGCCAGTCTGGTCGTTCCGACCGTGCACCGATCCCTCGCAATCCCGGTGCGCCGATGAACCAGTACGAGTACCCCTATGGAATCATCGGGCCTCCGGTTTCATACGCAATGGCGTGTCGCAGGTACATGCATGAATACGGAGAGGACCGCACTCGGCAGGCCTTAGCTGAAATCGCGGTTTCGACGCGTAAGTGGGCGAACCTGAATCCGAAGGCGTACTTCCATGACCGTCCACTTTCATTCGACGAGTACCACGATTCGCGGTGGGTAGCCTGGCCGTTCCATCTTGTCGACTGCTGCCTTGTGACGGACGCGGGTGCAGCGATCGTGGTTACAACCCCTGAACGAGCCAGAGACCTTCGAAAGGGTGGTGTACCGGTGCTCGGGGTAGGAGAGGGTCATGACCACTCGATGATCTCCCAGATGCCGGACCTGACGCAGGCTTTCGGGCGCAACACTGGACCCCAGGCGCTTGAGATGGCTCGTGTGAGCCACAACGATCTCGATCTGACGATGATCTACGACTCGTTCACCTATACGGTGCTTGTCACACTTGAGAACCTGGGGTTCTGCGGGCCGGGAGAGGGACCGGACTTCTTAGCTGACCAGATTTCGGCGCCGGGAGGTTCGTTTCCGCTGAATACGAATGGCGGCGGCCTGTCCTACACCCATCCCGGTATGTATGGAATCTTCACCGTTGTCGAGGCGGTAAGGCAGCTACGCGGCGAAGCCGGTGAGCGGCAGCTTGATAAGTGCGACCTGGCTCTGGCGCACGGCACCGGTGGTCTGTTGTCATCCACTGGCACAGTAGTCCTGGGGAACCCCTGAAACATGTCTCCTGAGTACAACAAACCGGTCCCAGTCCCACAGCCAGAGTCCGACCACTACTGGGAGCAGGCGAAGAGCGGGAAACTGGTCTTTCAGAAGTGTGACGACTGCGGCACAGTGCAGTTCTATCCGAGGGTCCTGTGTATCGATTGCAATAGTCGATCACTCGGCTGGGTTGAGTCGACTGGCCGCGGCACGCTGTTCACGTTTTCGATCGTCCACGCACCACCTCACCCCGTGTTCCGCGATGACTTACCTTATGTCACAGCGATCGTGGAGCTTGAAGAAGGCGTGAAGATGCCGTCACAAGTAATCGGCATCGAACCTGAGCCGGATCAGCTACACATTGGTATGCAACTGGAAGTAGCATTCGAAGAGATAACCGAATCGATCTCATTACCGAAATTCCGCCCCTCCGAGCGTTAGCCGCAGTCCAGTCGGCGGACGGATAGATCTGATCTGCACCCTCCAAACAACAGTTCAGACTCGACGCTCCAAGTCCCATGAACAATAGCTTTCTACGTTTTTCCGATATCAATCCCGGTGAAATCGAGTCACTCGCTCGCCGGGCGGGTGCAATCAAATCGGGCGATCACGGCACGCCATTGACCGGTAAATCAGCCGTCCTGATGTTCGAGAAGCCTTCCCTGCGCACGAAACTCAGCTTCTGGGTAGGAATCGAGAAGCTCGGTGGCAAACCGGTCTACTTTGGTCCCGAGGAAGTAGGATTGGGCAAGCGCGAACCAGTTGCCGACGTGGCCAGGGTGGTTTCACGCATGAGCCAGATCGCCGTGATCCGCACATTCGACCAGTCCGTGCTGGACGAGTTCTCATCCGCTGGCTCAATCCCGGTGGTGAATGCGCTCTCAGATTTCGAGCACCCTTGCCAGGCACTTGCAGACGTCCAGACGATCTTCGAACACCGCGGGAAGTTGCGCGGCGTGAAGGTTGCTTACATCGGTGACGGAAATAACGTTGCACGTTCACTTGCGTACGCAGTCGCCGGTTCCGGCGGACACTTTGTGATCGCGTCGCCCGCCGGCTATGAGCTGGATCAGGAAACGCTGGTAGGCGCTTCGAACTATGGTGCCGAGCTCGGTGGTACTGTCAGCCAACTGAGAGCTCCAAAAGATGCTGTCGCGGAGGCGGACATCGTTTACACCGATGTCTGGGCCAGCATGGGCCAGGAGTCGGAAGCCGCTGCTCGGGCCGATGCATTCAATGAGTACCAGGTCAACCCTGAACTGATGTCTCATGCAGCCCCCGACGCGAGGTTTATGCACGACATGCCTGCTCACCCCGGTGAGGAGGTCTCCGAAGGCATGCTCGAGCACCCGTCCTCGATCGCCTTCGACCAGGCCGAGAACCGACTGTGGGCTCAGGCTGCTCTGGTCGAAGCGCTACTGAAGTAGCTCCCTCCCGGCGATGCTGGCGACAAGGCGAGCTGTGAGAGATTATTAGGCCTTAGCCTCAATGGAGCAGCCTGATCGTGTCTGCAAGACTCCCCGTCGTCGCCATAGTGGGTCGTCCGAATGTCGGGAAATCCACGCTCTATAACCGCCTCGCCGGACGGAGAATGGCGATCGTCTCGGATGTACCTGGAACGACACGCGACCGGATCTCGATGGACGCTTCGTGGAATGGCAGACGCTTCGTGCTTGTCGATACGGGCGGTATTGAGGACCGGCCCGGTGATCTGTTGTGGGAAGACGTCAGGTCCCAGACAGCGAAGGCACTCGAGGATGCAGATATCGTCATCCTGGTTGTTGACGCGGCGTCTGGCATCTCACCCGGCGACCGGGAAGCGACTGACCTTGTGAGGCGCTCCGGCAAGCCGTACGTGATTGCGGCCAACAAGGCCGACAACATGAATCGGGAGGTAGCGGCGGCAGAGTTCTACCAGCTCACTGATAAAGATCCGATACCCATCAGCGCCTACCACGAACGTGGCATCACCGACCTTATGGAGAGGGTGCTCGAGCTTTTCCCTGTAGATGCTCCGGACGATGCCGAAACCGGCTCGATCAGGGTGGCGTTGGCTGGCAGACCAAATGTTGGAAAGTCGGCGCTGTTCAACGCAATCACGGGCGAGGAGCGCGCGATCGTCAGTCCGATTCCCGGTACAACTCGCGACTCGATAGACAGCCGGTTCGCGTACGAAGGTCATGACCTGACTTTCCTCGACACTGCGGGTCTGCGCAGGCGAGGCAAGGCGGATGAAGGCATCGAGAAGTACAGCGTCATCCGCACCATCGGCGCAATTGAGCGATCGCACATATGTATCTTGCTGCTGGATGCGACAGAACTGGTCACTGCGCAGGACACGCACATAGGTGGCTTCATCGACGAGGCTTACCGCGGGGCGATCATAGTGGTCAACAAGTGGGACCTGGCGAAGGAGAATGAGCTCGACCGAGATGAGGCGACCGCGAAGGTCCGCTACCGCTTCAAGTTCATTCCAGAAGTCCCGGTGCTATTTACGTCGGCTCTGACCGGGGCAGGTGTCGAGCAGGTTCCCAAGGCCGTTATCGCGGTCTGGGAGCAGTTCAGCAAGCGGCTACGAGGCGAGGAACTGAGCCGAGTTGTGTTTGAAGCGATTGGCGCGAACCCGCCTCCTACGCAGGGGACCATCAGGCCGCGCATCTTCAAGGTGAAACAGACGAGGACAGCGCCGCCCAGCTTCGAGTTTTCCTCGCGACACCCGGAACTAATACACTTCTCGTACCGCCGCTACCTTGAAAACAGGTTGCGGGAAGCGTTTGGCTTCACGGGTGCGCCTATTCGCATGCACTTCGTTCCGAGGGACGGATGACCGACACTCTCGCCTGGATACTCGCCATTCCGGTTGCGTACCTGATCGGCGCTCTGCCGACCGGCTACCTGATCGGACGCGTTTGGCGTGGAATCGATGTGAGGAAGTACGGGAGCGGCGGCACCGGTTTCACCAACGTCATGCGGACGCTTGGCAAGACTGCGGCAGTAACCGTGCTTGCGGTCGACATCGCAAAAGGCGCGATACCGGTGGTGATCGTCGGCTTCGCCACCGACGTGGAGATCATCAGGGCAGTTGCTGGTTCGACATCGGTGATTGGCCATGTCTATCCCGTATACACGAAGTTCGAGGGCGGCAGAGGTGTTGCTACAGCCTACGGGGCGCTGCTTGTTCTCTCGCCGATTGCCGCTGGAGCGGCTGCGGTCGGTCTTCTTGTCATAGCCGTCACAAGATACGTATCGGCGGGCTCACTGGCTGGCACACTAATCGCGACCTCGACCATGGTGATCCTCGTGATATTCGGGCATCACGGCCTCGGCCTGCTTGTGTTCGCCATCGCCATCGCTGTCTTCATCCCGATCAGGCATGCGGGAAACATCGAGCGGCTTGTGCATGGCAGTGAGAACCAGCTGGAAGCGATGGCGAAGCCTCGGCGCAGCGGCAGTCGCTAACGCCCTATATGTATGATCGGCAGCCCTGTATGTATCGGCTCCGGACCATACTCCAGCAGGGTCTGGCTCTACCAAAAACTGGCGTTCGCCGATAAGCTGACTCGCTATGGTAAGAATCGGCATTGTCGGAACGACCGGATGGTCCACGATGCTCGGCATCATCTCGGCCCGGGCGGGTAATGAAACCGTTCTGTGGGCAAGGACTGCGGATGAGGCTGAACGGCTGCAATCAGTTCGAGAAAACCCTCGCCTGCTGCCAGGTGCCCGGTTCCCAGACGAGCTGTCCGTCACCGCCGATGCAGCGAGTGCCCTCAACGACACTGACATAGCGGTCGTTTCAGTTCCGTCGGTGACTATGCGCCAGAACCTCGGTGCCGTGCGTTCGGCGATCACACCCGGCACCGCGGTGCTGTGTGCCACCAAGGGAATCGAGGTCTCGTCAGGCAAACGGATGACGGAGTTGATCGAAGAGGAGCTTTCCGGCGTTGCCGGTGAAGTTGGAGTCCTGTCAGGACCGAACCTTGCACCTGAGATCGCGTCGGGTAAGGCGGCTTCGGCAACGGTGGCTTTCGCTGATGAGACGACTGCTCAGAAAGCCCAGGAAGCGCTGCATACACAGTTTTTCCGGCTGTACACGAGCACCGACGTAGTTGGGGTTGAGCTAGGAGGGGCGCTGAAGAACATCATCGCGATAGGTGCCGGGTTCATCGATGGTGTTGGCATGGGAGCCAACCTTAAGGCGGCGTTTGTGACACGCGGCTTACATGAGATCACTCGTCTTGGCGTGGCGCTCGGTGCAAAACCGGAGACCTTTGCCGGGCTCTCCGGCATGGGCGATCTCATCGCTACCTGTTACAGCGATCTCAGCCGGAACTATCGCCTTGGGCTGTCACTGGCATCTGGCATCCCGCTCAACGCTGCGCTGGAACGACTCGGAGGAACCGCCGAGGGCGTTCCGACAACCCAGGCAGCGGTGCGACTGGCCGAGAAGTGTGACGTCGAGATGCCGATAGCGCGGACGACAAATGATGTTCTGGAAGGCCGGCTCAGGGCGGAAGATGCTGCAGCAGTCTTGCTGGCTCGCAAGCCGCAGCCAGAGATCCGGTACTGACCAGACGGCGGTTCAGCCGAGTTCGCCTGCTTCATACATCAGTGCTGTCAGCGCCACTATGGGCGCGGTCTCTGCTCGCAGGACCCTGAGACCTGCGCTGGCCAGCAACACTCCGGACGATGTGGCCAGCTCAGCCTCGGCCTCGGAGAGGCCGCCGACGGGGCCAATCAGTACTGTGACATGTTCGGGGACGCTGCTGAGGCTCTCCCGCGCAGCCTCTTTCAGACTTATGGATCGTTCCTCTTCCCACAGCAAGATGGCCGGACCTTCAGCCATGGCGAGGGCGATGCTGTCAGCGAAGTCGGTCGTGTCAAGAATCTCCGGCACCCGCGTGCGGCCGGACTGCTCCGCCGCCTCAACCGCTATCCGGTTCCACCTAGCTCGCTTGCTGTCACTGATAGTGGCGTCTCGGCTCTGCACTCGCTCTGTGACGATCGGCATGATTCGCCTGGCTCCGAGCTCGGTGCTCTTCTGAATCACGAACTCCATCCGCTCAGCGGGGACAAGCGCCTGGCATACGGTCACGTCAAGTCCTGGCTCGGTGTTCGGGTCGTGTGCCATTTCGGGTACTACCGTGACTGATCGCCCCGTGATCGTGAGGATCTCAGCGGGCCATTCGTTACCGGAGCCGTCGAAGAGCACGACCCGATCGTGCTCACGCATTCGCAGGACTCTGGTGATCTGTCGACTTGTCTCTGCCGGCAGTTCTATTGCGGAACCGGTTTTCAGCTGCGGCGATGGCAGGTAAAAACGGTTAGAGCTCATGCAAGTCGAACCTTAAACGAGGTCCAGTCTTCGACAGTCCGCTTGTCAACGAAGACTCCACCGACCTCACGGAACGCCTCCTCAACTTCCGCGTACCTCTCCTCGAGTACTCCGGACGCAATGATTGCACCATCTGGTTTTAGAGCGGCCAGCAACTCTGTGGAGAGCAGCTTCAGAACATTCGCAGAGATGTTCGCAAGAACATAGTCGAATGAACCGGCCGGAACCTGGCTGTCCGGCAGTGATCCGTGAAACACGCTGATCTCAGAGGCTACACCAGCTCGTTCGGCATTCTGCATCGTTGAGCGGACTGCATCTTCCTCGATGTCGAAACCGACGGCCTTAGACGCTCCAAGCTTGATCGCGGCGATCGAAAGAATTCCGGAACCGCAGCCGGCATCCAGCACCATGCGACCGGTTAGATCTACCTCTTCCATAGCGGTAAGGACCATGGCTGTAGTCGGATGATGACCTGTGCCAAATGCCAGTCCGGGTTCGAGCGGGATAACGATGTCGCCGGGTTTCTGATCAGCTTCAGAGCCTGAAGGTGAGATCAGGATTCTCCGTCCGATGCGTATAGGTTCGAAACGCTGATTTTTCCACTCGTCATCAGGAACGTGGCGAACCTGCAGTTCAGGCAGAGGGCATAGATAGGCGATTAGCTTCAGGCCGACGTCGATCATCGTTCGCCTGGAGTCGATCGTGGGATCGTCGGGCAGATATGTCTTCACTACGACGGGTGCGTTCAGGACCGGCGATTCGCCTTCGTCGGGATTATAGCCGCCCGGATGCTCAACTACTGCAGCGCCTTCGCCGTGCTTCGAAAACAGATGACTTACCGGTTCGGCATATTCGCCCGGAACCAGGATGCTTAGTTCAGTCCATGGCATTGAGCTACCGGCCTTGCTGCAAAACGAAGAAAAACTGACAGAACCGTATGCAGCTTAACTGAACGCGTCCTTGATTCGGCCAAAGATTCCGCCGTCGTCTTCCACACCGATGTCGGGAGTACCGAGTGATTCGGCCAGTTCTTCGAACAGTTCTCGCTGGCGATCAGTCAGTTGCACCGGCGTACCCACCTTGATTGCCACGAGCTGGTCGCCTCTTCTTCCAGAGCGGCCCATGTGCGGAATGCCGACGTTGCGGATCCTGAACACCTTTCCTGTCTGCGTGCCAGCAGGGACCTTCAGTTCGTGCTCACCATCGATGGTCGGGACGGTCAAGACGTCGCCGAGTGTTGCTTGCGCGATGTTGATGCTCACTTCGGCCAGAACGTCGTTTCCATGACGTTCGAACACTTCGTGAGGCTGGACCCTTACATATACATACAGGTCTCCGGCCGGGCCGTTCATCGCGCCCTTCTCGCCCTGCCCTCTCATGACAATGCGAGAGCCATCGTCTATGCCGGCCGGAATCTCAACAGCGATTTTCCGCGTCCGGCGTTCTGTCCCTCGCGCTCGGCACTTGGTGCACGGTGTCTCTACGGTCTGGCCGGTGCCGGAACAGGTTGAGCACTGCGCAACCTGTTGGAACTGGCCAAACACCATCCGCTGGACACGACGGACCTCACCGGAGCCTCCACAGGTGGCGCACGTAACGGGTTCCGTACCAGGCTCAGCCCTCTTGCCGTCACAGTGACTGCATGTCTCAAGCCGCTCGATCTCGAACTCTTTTTCGATACCGAACGCCGCTTCGGTGAACGGGACCGTTACCTCTAGCTCGAGATCGTTGCCTCGAGACGGGCCACTTCGGCTAGAGCCGCCGAAGAAAGCATCGAATATGTCGCCAAACCCGCCGAAATTCTGGAAGTCGTCGAAGCCGCGACCACCGGCGCCGTTGGAAACGCCAGCGTGCCCGAACCTGTCGTAGGCAGAGCGACGTTCCGGGTCACTCAAGACCTGGTATGCGGCATTGACCTCTTTGAAGCGCTCAGACGCGTCCGAGTCTTTGTTCCGGTCAGGGTGGTATTTGAGCGCCTGCTGTCTGAAGGCCTTTTTCAGCTCTTCAGGGGAGGCGTTCCGGGCGACACCCAGAACCTCGTAGTAGTCTCGCTGCTGAGTCATATGATCGAGTTGGCGTCGGGCACTGGTGGCTCAAGAAACGGCCACTTGAAGATCACAACCTATTAATTATAGTCCCGGCGGATCGATAATCCGAATACGTGACTGCACAGTATCCGGGGGCTGAGCCTCACTTGACTCGCTTCGTCAACTATCCCTGCCCGTAGACCCGGGCCACGATGGAGTTCAGGGAAGCGCCAGTATGAGCCACGACAGGTATGGCCCTCTCGTAGGAGAGTCGAGTCGGGGCGAGGATGCCCACGGCGCCTGTCGCATCGTCACCTGCGCCGTAGCCGCACACGATGACGCTGAACTTCTTCAAAGAGTCATGCCTGTTCTCTGCACCGATGAATGTGACGGCTCCTGTCCCGGTTGGCGCCACGGTAGCAAGATCCTCGAACACATGGTCACTTTCGATAGCGGTGATCGCCATCTGTGCCCGTTCGCCATCTCCCTCGAACTCTGGTTGTCTGAACAGGCGAGACAACCCCTGGAGTTTCCTGGACTTCAGGCGCTCAGTCTCGTGACGCTGTGCGACATCTATAGCCGAACTGACTACCTGGCGGTCGAGTTCTTGTTTCGGCTGCTCTTCGCTCGATCTCAAAGTCGCGAGAGATTTGCCAGCTATCAAGCTATTGACCCTGTTTCGAGTCTGCTCGAGTTCGGAGGGGGTCACGGAGTGGGACGTGTTGATCAGCTGGCGGTATACCACCGCCTCTTTCATGACAACAACCAGCATCACCAGCATCTCCTGTAGCTCAAGAAGCTGGATGCCCTTGATCGATGGCGATGCGGACTGGAGAGGTGTTGCGAATGCCACCGTGTCCAGAAGGGACGCGAGAATGCTCGCAGCGGTGTTGGCCCATTCGTCGATGTCTTCGGGTGAGTCTTCGAGACCGGACCTGACGCGCCTGGCATCGTTTCGGTCGACCGAGATCATCTCTCCAAGCCAGTCGACGAGTTGACGATAGCCTTTGTCAGATGGCACGCCGCCTGCGGAGATGTGGGGCCTATGTATATATCCCTCTTCCTCGAGGGCGACCATCTCATTCCTGACTGTTGCAGGACTCACATCAAGACCTTCAGCACTTGCGACTGCGCCGGATGCGACCGGCACGGCAGTGCTGACATAGTCGTTGACGATGATTCTGAGAATCTGGCTTTTTCGTTCAGTGAGCATAGTCGAGACTGCGGGCGTGAGCACCTCTCCGACGGCTCCTCGGCAAGTTAATCTCCTTGCTGGAAATTAGCATGTGATTTTCTAGAGTGTCAACGGATTGACGACCTCTTAGGGAGGTAGCAACATTGAATACGACCGCTCGATTCGTTTACGCTCGTTGATGAGCGATCAGATTCTTTCAGTTCCCACGAGTACATATATGGAAATCCGTTCTCTTGGCCGATCTGGATTCGAAGTGAAGTCTGCGGTCGGCACGGTTCTCGTTGACCCGCCGCAAGAAGCCCTCGCCGGGCCGTTCACGGATCCTAATACCATCGTTGCCTTCAGCAAGCGTGAGACACGCCGTCAAGTCCCGAACGGTGTCGCCAAGATGATCGAGGGCCCGGGCGAGTACGAGATCGGCAGCATCAGCATCAGAGGCGTCGCAACCCCTGCAGACGATCCAGCGACTTCGCATGAGATCAACACTGCGTATCTGATCGACGCAGACGGGGTCTCTGTCTGCTCGACCGGCCATCTTGGAAACCCTCCCGATACCGTTGCGATGCAGCAGATCGGCAAGGTGAACGTTTTGCTGCTCGATCCAGAGCAGTCGCCCATGTCGGCGGACGAGCTTGCTGCCACGATGCGAAACTTCGAGCCGGACATCGTCGTGCCGTCGGGCTATGACGGCGCCGCAGCCAAGCCGGGCAAGCTGCTGTCTGAGCTTCTGTCCGAGCTAGGGGTTAAGGACTTGGATCCCCAGGCTAAGGTGACGCTGTCGAGGTCTTCGCTTCCTGACTCTCGCACGACGGTGCTTCTCAGTTCGTAGTTCCGAACTCGTTCGTGCCAATGCGCTGAGTTTCCTGGGCGTGGCTGTTGAGAGCGACCCTATTCGACGTCTGTGTCAGTCGGCACTTTCACACTTCGCATCAGGCGCCTTGAGAACAGCAACGCGAATGGCAACGCCAACAGAGCCAGGATACCCGTCGACGCGGGTCCACCGGTATGTGCACTGCATGAGCCACCACCAGAGTCACTATCGGGTTCCTGGGTTGCCGTGGCCTGAGCAGTCGGTTCCGTGGCGATCGGCGTTGGTGTCGCCGTCGCGGTGGCCGTCGGCGAGGGAGTCGGCACAGGGGTAGGTGTCCTGGTCGGCTCGGGTGTTGCAGTAGGTTCGGGAGTTGGCGTAGGAGCCGGTGGCAGGTTAGGGAAGATCAGGTTGAACGACTCAAGGAACTCATTGCCCTTGAATGGTGCCGTCTGCACTGCCCTCAGGTCTCCTATAAAGAAGACAACTGGTACGTCCAGGAACTCCTCTGTCACCGGGTTGATGACCAGTTGGTACCTGCCATTCTCTATTTCAGAAAAGGGTGAGATGTAGTCACCGACCTGCGCGTAGATCGGTGTGCCGTCCGGCGGGATAGTTGAACCGGCGATCACCTGGCCAGAGTAGAGCGACGGCTGGAGGATAACTACAGTTGGTGTGGGCGTTGGACTGGGTGTCGGTGTGGCTATTGGCGCAGACGGGAAATCAAGATCCAGTGTGCGCAAGAGAGGCAGGGTCCATGAGCAACCAAGGCAGACCTGTCCGTTCAAGGTCGGCGCGAATATGGAAACGTCTGTCGATATCACCTGATCTTCAAGCCAGAACTCGATCACTCTGCCTTCGCCTTCAGGTGAAGGGCCTATGACAAGGGCCGTATACCGACTGTCTGCCGATCTCCCGGTCACAGCCGGCGAAGAGCTATAGATGATCTCACCCGAAGCGTCTCGGATCTTCGCTGTGACCTCGAGGCCATTCGGCGCAGGTTCGCCGTTGATCGTCACCTGTCCTTGATAGATAGCTGTTCGAAGCTCGGGCAGTCCCTGGGCTTCCGCATGCTGTTGTACAGCTAAAACTCCCGTAACGGAAATTGCGACGGCCGCCGCTACGAACATCACGATCAAAACACGGATTTTCATGCCGGGAATTTTCACTTTTGGACGATTACCTGAGAATAACTGGGAAGTATGCCGAGTTCAGACGGAAGAGGGATATCAAATGTGAACACTAGAACAGGTACGAACTATAGCTAATACTAGCTTTCTCCCATTGGGTGCTTTAGCAACGAGAATTACGTCAACCTGACTTTGGGGCACCCTAGTACCTCATCTATTACATCACATTTAGTCGTTTAGTGCTGCAAACAAGCCAGACGCGAAGCGCCCTCTCCCGTTTCCGAGAGAGGGCGCTCATTGTCAGTTTTTAAGGCTGACCGACTCTTCCCTTACGGGAAGATCGGGACCGGAGTTCCGGTCACCTCGACGAACAGGACCAGACCGGTTGTCACCGTGGTTCCGCCCGCGAGGAGCTCGAAGCTCAGGATCTCCGGGTTCCACTTGTAGACACGGCCTTCAGAAACCGCACCAAGGTAGTCGGCTACGGATACTGGAGCAGGCGCACCACCCGGGATCTGCCGCGTCAGGTTTGCGGCACTACCAGTGGTCAGCTTGCGGCTTGTGTCAACAATCGGAACTGCGTTGAACCCTGCCACCGTCGGAATCGTGATGATTCCAGGCGGCGAGCCGGCACTCGGGAGCACCTCACCAACCAGGAGCACGTTTACCTGCTCGAAGTTGTTGGAGTGTACCCAGTAAGCCTGTGTTGATCGGACTCCTGTGAGTCCACCTTCCGTGGCAGGCTCGAGCTCACCAGAAACGGTGTCACGAACTGCAACGCGCCATCCACCAGGCACTGACGGATCGAATCCGAGTACAGCATCGTGTCCAGCATTCGTGAACACGCTGTTGAGGGCCGGGTCGATCGGGTCTGACGGGAACGAGATGGCGTTCCAACCTGCGAAGATCTCGAGGTCGAACGTCTTCCGGTCCTGAATCGTCAATACCAGTTCTTCGGCAACACCTTCGTTGCCAGCTGCGTCAACGGCGTCAGCCGCATCAATGGTCAGCTTGTGCTCACCGAGCGACAGGTCTGAAGGCGGTACGTAGAAGAACCGCTTGCCATCGCTAGCCGCAACGACATCAGCCGTGATGTCTGTTCCGTCCAGCTTGACTTCCTTCAGTGTCACCGTCGATGCCTCACCACCCTTTGCAGGAGGTCCGGTCACCACCGTCTTGTAGTCGATGATGATCGACGGACGCCTCTGGTCAGTTGTCGCTGCGCCACCGCCAACCGTCAGTGACGGACGTGCGAGTGCCTTGTCCAGCAAGAACTGAGGCGTACCTGAAGCGCTCACGTCGTCCCCACCAACCGTTGTCTGGTTGGAAGCGACGTCCGTTCCCACAACCTTAACGGCGCGCTTGCTGTCAGCAGCCACACCAGGCGTGGTGAAGGTGGCGGTCCACCTGTTCGCACCCTGTGCAAGAGCGCTCGGTGATGCCTCAGAGGCACCAATTCCTGAGAACACTTCCACGCTTGGCGCACCGTTCAGCGGCTCGTCAGACTCGATCGTAATTTTGATCGAGCTCTTGGTCAGGCTGTCAGGACCTTCCGATCCCGTACCAGTACCAGAACCGTCACTGAGTGTGACCGTCAGGCTCGGGCCAATGCCGTCGCTGATGTTCGAAACGCTACCGGTAGAGGTGAAGTTACCTGCAAGGTCCGAAATGGTGTCCTGCAGAGCAACGTTCGGCGTGTCGTTCGATACGAGGTCGTTTGCGAACGTCAGGTAAACCAACGCTCGGTTAGTGAAGCCTGCCGGCTTCGTCGGGTTGTTGAGGATCGTCACAGCGGTCGGCACCACAACAGCTCCGGAATCCAGAGTCACTGTGAAGTCCGATGCCTGAACGTTCGTCAACTGGTCGTTAAACGCAAGTCTCAGTGTGTTGCGAGAAGCAACCTCACCCGACGTTGCGGTTGAGGAAGGCGCAACACCTGTCTTGTGCTCGGACGCAACTGACGAGAATGCCGGGATCACAGTGTCAACCTTAACGGTCGGCAACTGAATACCAGCAGTTGATCCGTCAGCGTCCGACAGACCGATGTTTCCTGCCAGGTCGACCGCCTTAATCACCCAGTCCACGATGTGGTCAGGGTTAGAGACAGAGTTGTTAGGCAGGTCTGCTGTTGGTGCCTGGGAGAAGCTGAACGCAGTGTCACCATCCAGGGCGCCAGCGGTGCTGACAGCCAGGAGAGTAGCGCCTGAGTTCAACGCACCAGTACCACCAGGGGTCGTGATCGCAACTGCACCAGCGTTCGTCTGGTCGTTGTTGCTATCGTAAGCGACTTCGATGGAGCTGACATCAAGACCGGACCCGTTTTCAGCGATCGTGCCGCTGAACGTCGGCCTGCGGTTCTGTGTCGCAGAGCCGGATGCGGGACCGGAAACAGTGCCGACCGGTGCAGAAGTGTCGACCAGTGCGGTCGTCTGCCTGATCAGTTCGCCTGCGCCGGGATCTTCATCGAAGCTCACCGTAATCGGACCAACAATCGTCCGGATCGTGCCTGCAATACCCTGCTCGATCGTTCCGTCAAGCGTCGGGTTGCCACCATTCGCGGTAACAGTTGATGTGCTGTTGCCGTCGACCAGTTGCACGAACCCTTCGAAGATTCCGGTGCTGAGACCAGTCTCTTCCGCGGTGATCATGATTCCGGTGGTTTCGAGGTCGCTCTTGACCGTCACCTGAACAGTGTCGATACCAGACGTGTTGTACACAATCGAGTTGATCGTGTACTCAGTAGAAACCTGAACCTGAACCTGGATCCACGGGTCGTTTATCGCGTCTCCAGCGAAGAACCCAATAATCTTCAAGCCTGAGCCACCGTTATCAGCGTTGGCCTCAATACCCGTAGACGTTGGTATGTCTGCATTGATCGACGTGGTTGCCTGGACATCCGCCAGGGTGCCAGCAATCAGCGTTCCCGCTTTGTTAGTCAGGTCAATAACGTGAGTGCTACCAGGTGCAGCGGCACCACCACCGTTAGGAACAACGTTAAGTACGCCTGGCTGCACGTCGACATCCCCGGGCGCAGTCGTCTCGGTGGTCAATGTGTCTAGGTCTGCGTCTTTAACTACAACGCGGATGAAGTCCGCGTCGGTCTGGACGAGACGAGTCCCGTCCGCAATCGTGGCATAAACCTGGCTACGGGATGTTCGTCCCGTAGGTGCAGGGCTCTCATTGGTTATCTGCGACCACTCGTTAACTACGAAGATGGAACCATCTACCGCTTTGGTGGTCGAGGTGGAGCCAACGACAGCCACAACGGCAAGTGCAAGCACTGCCAGTCCGGCTAGCCATTTCACTGAAAGCTTCACAGCTTCAGTCCCCCTTGCATCCGCGTTTCTTACCCACATACATCAGCAGAAAAGGCAGAGGGAGGTTCTCTTTGAACATCTTCTGCCGGTGCCGGGTGGTTCTAAAACTCGGAGGTCTCCGATGCTGTTAGTACCTAGCGCCAACGCGGCGGCCAGGGTGCCGATTCCAATACCTTTAACTATGGTCCTGAGCACGCGAATCGGCGCGCGCGCAATCGGACCTCGGGCCGAGCCCATGCGATTTAATCACTGCCCAAATTGCAGTGTCAACCCAAATGGACTGCCCCTTTTTCCCGTTTCTCCCAACTTTTGGTGGAACCACCTATCCGAAACCGGTTTAGGCGACTCCGGCCGGGTGAGCCGAGTGCTTTGAGACACTTTAGGGACACCCCATGCCGGGAGTCAACGAGTACCAACACCAATTAAAGGCCAGATTGGTTACGTGAGAATTACAGTACCTACCCAGCGACGCTGACGGCCTCCACCCATCAAATCCAACAGCCTCTACCTGTCTGCTTTGCTGAAACTTCTTCAATGCAGCGCGATACGGCCTGATTTTGAGATGAAAAAGGGCCCTGGGCGGATCTGCCCAGGGCCCTTTCGCCAGTTGCGATCCGGTGACGAAGATGACTCCGTCGCGATTTGCCTAAGCCACTCCGGGCTTTTCGGGCTGAGTGATCGACTGCAGGAACTCATCGTTCGTCTTGGTCCGGTTCATGCGCTCGATGACTCGCTCAGCAGCATCCGTCGAGTTCGGGGTGTCCTGGCTGATGATGGCGACCATACGCCTGAGCAGCCAGACCTGCTTGAGTGTCGCCTCATCCTGTAGAAGCTCTTCTCGTCGGGTACCGCTGCGTTCGATGTCGATCGCCGGCCACAGCCTGCGGTCGGCCAGACGCCGATCCAGGTGAAGCTCCTGGTTGCCTGTGCCTTTGAACTCTTCGTAGATCAGGTCGTCGAGACGTGAACCCGTGTCGATCAGGCATGTGGCAATGATCGTCAGGCTCCCACCCTCTTCACAGTTCCGCGCAGCTCCAAAGAATGCTTTCGGTGGGTAGAGAGCATACGGATCCATACCTCCTGAGAGCGTCTTACCGCTGCTAGGTACGGCGATGTTGTACGCACGGGCAAGACGGGTCAGGCTGTCCAGAAGCAGGACAACATGTTCGCCGCTCTCCACCAGGCGTTTGGCTCTTTCCAGAGAGACCTCAGCAGTGCGGGTGTGATCCTCGACAGGCTCGTCGAATGTGGAGCTGTAAACCTCACCTTCGATCGAGCGCTGCATGTCGGTCACCTCTTCAGGGCGCTCTCCGATGAGAGAGACGATGAGGTGGACCTCGGGATGATTCTCTCGAATGCCATTGGCAATCTGTTTCAGAAGTACGGTCTTGCCCGCCTTAGGCGGTGCCACCAGAAGTGAACGCTGTCCCCTTCCTATGGGAGCAACGATATCGATCAGCCTGGTGCCCAAAAGACGGGGTGTCGTCTCAAGGGTCAGCTGGTCGTCCGGGTAGACCGAAGTCAGGTGCTCGAACTTGGGTCGCGTCCTTGACGAATCCGGGTCGTGACCGTTGACCACCTCAACCTTGAGAAGTCCGTAGTACTTCTCGCCTTCCTTAGGCTGTCGAAGCTGGCCGGCAACCATATCGCCCTGGCGAAGGCCATTGCGGCGGATGATTGACTGTGAGACATAAATATCGTCGGGAGTGCCCTTCTTGCCTGGCGGGCGCAAGAACCCATACCCGTCGTGCAATACGTCTAGTACACCGGCGCCCAAAAGCTGTCCGGTCTCCTCACCTAAAACGGTAAGGAGCTCCATGATGATCTCGTTGCGGCGCTGCGGAATCCTCTTGATCTTCTTTTCGACCGCGAGTTCTCGTAGCTCGTCCAGGGTCTTAGCGCCCAGGTTCCCAAGATCCGGCAGCTCTGCTTCGAGCGCTTCCAGTTCCCTGTCGCTAATGCCGGTTTGCGGTCGCTGTGATCGACCTGTGCGTCTGCGCCCCGATGAACGACGACGGCCGTTGTTGGAGCGATCTGATTGGCGCGTTGATGAGGGTGGCAGGTCTAGTTCCTCCTGGTTGAGACGGCTATCGAAACTCGTTCAGAGTTCGACTCGGCGGCACGCTTCAGCGACTGTTGGGCACTGGCGATGACCGAAGACCGTCTGAGATGTGACTCTTATGAGTAAGTGGAAAAGTTTGGAATATTGCCTGTTTCAGGCTCTGCCGATCTCGTCCTAGAGAAGTGAATCCGGCAGACTACTTGTGTTGGTTCGGGATTCGAGTGTCAGTCAGGCCGGGCGTGAGACCGAGGCGGTCGTGAGCACAAGATTCCGGGCACACAGTGGCGACCAGTGAGCGGTCGCCGAGGAAAGATCGAGGAGATTTTCCTGTCGATCTCTCTTAACTATATCAACAGCGGCTGACAGGAACAACACATTCCCGAACCGCACAAGTTGAGTCTCCTAATCCTCCGCCGAAGCTAGAGAGCCTACTCCCAGGCCATCAACATCATCGGATCGCCGTTCGCTGGCCGGGAGTTCGTACTGTTCTCCTTCACGCAGTATCTGGCATGCAGCGTGAACAAACTCTCTGAACAGCGGGTGCGCCTTTTCCGGCCGTGATGCGAACTCAGGATGGAACTGGCTGCCAACCATAAACGGGTGGTCGTATACCTCGGTCACCTCGACGAGTGAGTCGTCGGGAGCTACTCCGCTGGCAACCAGTCCTGCCTCTTCGAATCGAATCCGGTAGTCGTTGTTGTACTCATACCGGTGGCGATGCCGTTCTTGAACAAGGTCGGTTCCGTACGCCTCTCGCGCACGCGTGCCTTCTCTTAACCTGCATGGGTATTGGCCCAACCTCATCGTTCCACCTGTGTCGACCAGTCCTTCCTGGCCCTCCATGATGTTGATCACCGGGTCGGGAGACTCGGGGTCGAGTTCCAGAGAGTTTGCTCTCGGGAGTCCCAGGACGGTACGCGCATACTCGATCACCATCACCTGCATACCCAGGCACAGGCCGAGATACGGAATCTTCCTCTCCCTGGCATAGGTCGCGGCTGCAATCATGCCTTCGACTCCACGCTCGCCAAATCCTCCCGGGACGAGAATCCCGACCGCTGAGGCCAGCAACTTATCGGGACCGTTCTCTTCGATCTCCTCCGAAGAGACCCAATCAATCTCGACCTTTCGGCCATGATGGAAGCCGGCATGGCGCAGAGCCTCCGCAACAGAGAGATAGGAGTCGTGCAGTTCAACATACTTGCCGACCACCGCGATCCTCAGAGGATCCTCTTCATCGTCCTCGATCTCCGCGATATGCCGCCAATAGGCGAGATCCGGTTCAGTCTTTGGTAGACGCAGCGCCTCAGAGACCGTCTCGCCTACCCCCTGTTCTTCAAGGTAGAGCGGCACCTTGTAAACGCTGTCCAGTGTCGGCAAGCCGAAAACGTTTTCCGGTTGAACGTCACAGAACCGTGCGATCTTGTCTTTCACATCTTGATCGACTTCATGGTCAGCGCGGCCAATGATCGCGTCCGGGTGGATACCCATGCTCCGTAGAGCCTGCACGCTGTGCTGGGTCGGCTTGGTCTTCAGCTCTTTCGTGGAGCCCAGGAACGGCAGGAGGGTTACGTGTATGTAAAAGGTGTTGTCACGCCCTACGTCCCCGCGCACCTGCCGAATAGCCTCGAGGAACGGTTGACCTTCAATGTCACCCACAGTACCGCCGACCTCGACAAGGATCACATCAGCATCGGACTGCTCTGCAAGCGCCTTGATATGCCCCTTAATAGCGTCAGTCACGTGAGGGATGATCTGGATTGTGCCACCCAGGTAGATACCCGATCTCTCTTTGCCAATGATCTCCGTGTAGATCTGGCCGGCGGTCACGTTCGAGAGTGAAGTAAGTTCAACATCGATAAAGCGTTCATAGTGGCCCAGATCAAGGTCGGTCTCTGACCCATCGATGGTTACGAAGACCTCGCCATGCTGGTAAGGGGACATAGTCCCGGGATCAACGTTCAGGTAGGGGTCCAGCTTCAAGACCGAAACGCTCAATCCTCTGCTCTTGAGCATCCTTCCAATCGACGCAGCAGCAATCCCCTTGCCAAGGGAACTGACGACACCGCCGGTAACAAAGATGAAACGGGTCAACTGGTACCTTCCAGACATGAGTGGCGGAGGGGTAGCAAGAGGAGAGTGGGTTGCATGTCCAAGCCTGACTGATTCAGGCCGGATTCATATCTGTGTTCGCAAACGGAACGAGATTGAATGGCAAACCTCAAAGAGGCCCCGCGTTTCTTCGACACGAGCGTCGGGTTTATCGGCGGGACACGGAGATTCTAGGTGGCGCTTTTCAAGGCTGTCAATTCCTCGCTGCGTCCCTCAACTCCGGTCACCAGCAAGCGATGTAGCTCAACGAATGTTTGCTAGACTCATTCTCGCCGTTTCAGTCTGTTCCAGACGCCTACCTTTGGGCACGGTCCAATGACACCTCTAGCTCACAATCGCTCCGTCCGAACGATCTCGCGCGGACTCAACTGACATGGAATCACTTACTGCCGAAGAGGTCCGCTACGTAGCCAGGCTGGCCAACCTGTACCTGACCGACGAAGAAGTCGAGACATACAGGCACCAACTCAGCGGAATTCTGGAACATGTCCAGTCGCTTCAACAGATTGATACTGAAGGCGTCGAGATCACAGGGCATGCGACTGAGTCGAACACGGTGCTACGCAGCGATGACACAGCGCCACCTCTTGATAGAGAAGAAGTGCTAGGTAACGCGCCCGCTGCCAGTGGTGAGTTTATTCGTGTACGTGCGGTGATGGACTAATCGATGGTCACCCGAATACCTCGCTCCTCCGAAAACCACTATCTTCCGGCACATGTGATCCGGGAAAAGCTGGATGCACGTGACCTGTCGTCCGCGGAGTTCACAACTTCGACTCTGAGCCGGATTTCCGCTATAGACAGCGAGCTGAACGCGTTCCTCAGGACGATGCCAGAAAGTGCGCACTCCGCTGCTGAAGAGGCAGATCGTCGACTTCGCGGGTCAGGACCTGAGCCGGGGCCGTTGACCGGCATCCCGGTGATGGTCAAAGACAATATGTCAACGGCGGGCGTCGAGACGACGGCGGCGTCCAAGATTCTTTCTGGCTATGTCCCGCCGTACGATGCCGAGGTCGTGTCCCGTCTGAATGAAGCCGGAGCGGTGGTTGTCGGCAAAGGCAATCTTGATGAGTTCGCAATGGGCTCATCGAACGAGCACTCGGCTTTCGGAGCGGTCATGAACCCCTGGGACACGAGCCGGGTGCCGGGGGGAAGCTCCGGCGGAGCTGCCGCGGCGGTCGCCGCGGGCGAGTGTGTGATCGCCCTCGGCTCGGATACCGGAGGCTCAATCCGTCAGCCTGCAGCATTGTGCGGCGTCGTGGGTATGAAGCCCACTTACGGCCTTGTCAGCCGCTACGGCCTGATCGCATTCGCGAGCTCACTGGACCAGATTGGTCCTATCACCCGGGACGTTCAGGACTGCGCCGACACGTTGAACATCATCGCCTCACACGATCTCAAGGACTCGACCTCCGTCAAAGCACCGTTCGACGATTTCGGTGCAAACCTGGGCAAGGGAGTTGATGGGCTCAAGCTCGCGGTACCGAAGGAGTACCTCGTCGATGGCATCGAGCCCGGCGTACGGGCTGCGTTCGAGGAGGCGCTGGAGGTGCTGCGTTCACTGGGCGCGACGGTGGAAGAGATATCCCTGCCTCTGACCGACGAAGCCCTGGCCGTCTACTACATCATCGCTCCATCCGAGGCTTCGGCGAACTTGTCCCGTTATGACGGCGTCAAGTACGGCGGAGCATCGTCACAGGGGCTCACGGCGGCTGCTGTCAGCCAGCACACCCGGGATGAGATGTTCGGCGATGAGGTGAAGCGCCGAATACTGATCGGCACGTACGCGCTTTCTTCCGGTTACTACGACGCGTACTACAAGAAGGCACAACAGGTCAGAACGCTGATTCGACGCGAATTCACTGACGCGTTTAGTAAGTTCGATGCACTTGTGACTCCAACATCTCCCTCTGTCGCGTTCGAACGAGGGGCGAAGATGAACGACCCTCTGCAGATGTACCTTGCCGACGTTTGCACCATCCCCGCCAATATCGCGGGAATCCCAGGCATCTCGTTGCCGTGTGGAATGTCGGAAGGATTACCGGTCGGGCTGCAGGTGCTCGGATCCCAGTTTGGCGACCAGACGGTGCTGCAGGTAGCGCACGCCTATGAGCAGGCGACAGACTGGCACAGGAGCCATCCGGCGATATGATCCGAAACCTGAGAAAACCCAGAACCATCCTGACGTTTGTGGCGATGATCGCTGTACTGGCCGTGGCCTGTTCGAGCGACGATCCTGAGCCGACGCCAACCACAGAGCCGTCCGGCAACATCCAGATCTTTTTCCCCTTCATCTTCTCAGGACAGTTCACTGTGGCGGGTGAGCCTGGTCCGCAGGGGGTTCCGATGTTCGCGAAGCTCGGTGACGGTCGTGGTCTGTTCAACAACTCCATCCGGCCCGGCGAGTACATCAATGTCTCCGTCGCACCAGAGACCGAGGCTGATGTCGGCGGAGAGATCACTTTTTTCCTTGGCCACCCGGACGGTCCCACTGTCCAGGCTGAAGAGACCTACACGTACGACCGCATCACTGAGCCGCAGATCATCGAGCTTGACCTTACGTTCCCGAGGTTGCCGTGACGCTGAAAAGCCTCGAAGGGAAGTCGCCAACGGTGGATCCCGAAGCGTTCGTTAGCGAAGCGGCTTACATCATTGGCGATGTGGTGATCGGTCCGCAGTCGAGCATCTGGCCGGGTGTGGTGGTACGCGCCGATAGTGGTCGCATCACGATCGGCGCCGGAAGCAACATCCAGGATAACTGTGTCGTGCACGCTGACGCTGATGCGGTTATCGGTGACAACGTGACCATCGGCCACGGGGTCGTTTGCCATGCGCGTGAGATCGGAAACGGATCCCTGATCGGAAACGGGGCGATACTCAACGATGGCGTCCAGCTCGGCGAACAGTGTCTTGTCGCGGCGGGTTCGACGATCACTGAGAACCAGGTCTTTCCGGAAAAATCGCTGATTCGCGGCACTCCCGGCAAGGCCATAGGCAAGATCAGGGATCGTCACGCCGAACTACAGCGAAGGGCGGCTGAGGGCTACGTCAAGCGAATCGCCCGCTATCGCGCCGAGGGTCATTTCGAGTAGCCGGGCGCCGAGTAGCGGTTTGGCTACATCCGCTCGGGCGCAGTCATGCCCATAAGACCGAGTGTTCTTGCGAACACCGTCTTTGCGGCCTCCACCAGCCTCAGTCTCGCTTTGGTGACAGGCAGTTCACCAGGGTCATCGGAAATCACCCTGCACTGCTCGTAAAACCGTTGCAGCGTTTTCGCAAGCTCTATGGCGTAGTAAGGCAGATGATGGGGCTCGAGATTCTTCGCGGACCTGTGCACGATGTCCGGCAAATTGATTAACTGCCGTAACAGGTCCAACTCGGCGTCGTGGTCAAGGAGCGAAACGTCAGCGTCGGCAGAGTCGATTCCCTGTTCGGCTGCGTTTCTGAGGATCGCCGCAAGCCGCGCATGCGCGTACTGCACGTAGTAGACAGGGTTTTCCGAAGACTGCTTCGTCGCAAGCGCCAGATCAAACTCCATCTGTGCGTTCGCTGTCCGACTCAAGAAGATGAAGCGGCACGCGTCTGCTCCGACCTCCTCGACTAGCTCTTCGACGGTAACGATATTGCCCTTGCGTTTGCTGAAGCGAACCGTCTCGCCCTCGTTCTTGAAGCTGACGATCTGGTTCAGGATGATCTTGAGGTCGTCTGGGTCGCCGCCAAGAGCTTTGACCGCCGCTTCCAGCCTGCTCACATGCCCGTGGTGGTCGGCACCCCAGACATTGATCACACGGTCGAACTTCCGATTCAGAAACTTGTCGTAGTGGTACGCGAGATCAGTTCCGAAGTACGTGGGGATCTGTTCACCGCTGCGGATAACAACATCATCTTCCTCCGCACCAAACGACGTCGATTTGAACCAGCGGGCACCGTCTCTTTCAACGATGTAACCGTTCTTTTCGAGCAGATCGAGCGTTTTTGCCAGCGTTCCTTCTTCGGCGAGTGACGACTCGTAGAACCAGTTGTCGTACTCGATCTTCAGATCGCCGAGTACAGACTTGATCTCGGCTAATGTGCGCTCAAGGGCGATGGGCGCAATCCTGGCCTTGACCTCATCTTCATCTAGGTCAGCGATGTCCGGGTTTTCACTGTGGATCTCAGCTGCGAGCTCAGCAAGATACTCACCGGGATAGGCAGGGTCCGGGAGCGGGATATCCGCACCTGCAGCCTGCATGAACCGGGCGTACAACGTGTCGTAGAAAACTCGCATCTGTGCGCCGGCATCGTTGACGTAGTACTCCCGCTGCACGTCGTATCCAGCTGCATCGAGAACGCTGGCGATTCCAGAACCGAGAACCGCGCCCCGAGCGTGGCCAACATGGAGTGGGCCGGTCGGGTTTACTGAAACAAACTCGACCTGGACCTTCTGGCCATTCCCGTCGGTTGTGTTGCCGAACGATTCACCTTCGGACAGGATGCGGTCTATCTGGCTAACCAGCCACTCTTTCGAGAGGGTTATGTTGACGAATCCCGGAGGGGCGACCGCGACGTTGCTGATCAGCGAACTGTCCGGGATGTGAGCCGCTATCTGCTCTGCAATTGCCAGTGGCGCCATCCGCATTACCCGCGCCAGCGACAGAGCGACTGACGAGCTGAAGTCACCGTGCTCTGGCTGCTTCGGTTTTTCGATCGCGATTTCGACTTCGCCGGCCGGCGGCAGAGCGCCGGACTCCTGCGCGGCCGCCAGTGCCTGCGCGACAAGTTCAGTTATTGATTCAGATGTTCTCATTGAGCAATTCAGGTTAGCACCGGAGACGATGCGCATGGCTATACTCCCGTGAACTTGAATCGCGCTTGATGGCGAATCCTGTGTACTCGCCCGGCAGGCTGCATCTGAACCGAGGACAGAAGTTGGCAGAACAGAAAGACCGAGATGATGCTGCCGAACAGGTGGCTCCCGGATATCCGGCTGCTGAGGCGTTGAAGAAGATCGACGTTTCAGACTGGGAGCCGGCCGCGGTGTTTCGTCCGGTAGATTCCCCCGAATACTCGAGCGAAGGCTCTGACCGATGAGCGAATCAGACCTGCTCCTGAAGCCCGTTACTGAGTTATCGACACTGATTGCATCCGGGGAGCTCTCGCCTGTCGACCTGGCGAACGCCACGGTTGAGCGTGTTGAGACCACTCAACCTCACCTAAACGCCTACTTGGGCGTGTTTGCAGAAGAGTTGAAGTCATCTGCAAAGTCGGCCGAGGATGAGATAACGAAAGGCAACCACCGAGGGCCGTTACATGGCATCCCGGTTGGACTGAAGGACCTGATCGATGTTGAAGGTCGAGTCACTACCGGGGGTTCTGCCGCCATGGAACCGGTAGCGGCTTCAAGTGATGCGGCCGTTACTGCCCGGCTTCGTGAAGCCGGGGCGCTCATTACCGGCAAGTTGAACCTCGTTGAGTTCGCGTTCGGCTTCTCTAGTGTGAATCCGTACACCGGTGATGTGCACAATCCCTGGGACCTGGAACGTGTTGCGGCAGGTTCCAGCAGTGGATCGGCAGCAGCCGTAGCAAGCGGTGCCGCCGCAATGGCACTGGGCACCGACACGGGCGGATCGGTGAGGATGCCCGCTGCGGCATGTGGAATTTCCGGCCTCAAGCCAACTTACGGACTGGTTTCGCGCCGTGGCGTGCTGGACCTGAGCTGGAGCTCGGACCACGTGGGACCAATGTGCCGCACGGCAGCAGACTGTGCGCTGATGATGAACGCTATTGCCGGACATGATCCGACAGACCCGGCCAGCGCGAACCGATCAGTGCCCGACTACACGTCTAGGCTCGGTCTCGAACTACGTGGTCTTCGCATCGGTGTGCCGGCCGATTATTTCTTCGACGACGTTGACCCGGAGATCGAATCGGCGGTTCGCTCTGCCATCGAGCTAATGAGCTCTGAAGGTGCAGAGGTCGTCGACGTTTCGATGCCGTGGGTCGAGATGGGTCGCGCCGTCAACGTAGCCGTGTTGCTACCGGAGGCAGCGTCCGTCCATCGGGCACGACTAGCAAACCGAGGAGACGACTACTCACCCGCAGTGCGTTACAGGCTGGAAGCTGGGCTCGACATACCCGCGGTCGACTACATCCACGCCCAACGAGCGCGTGCGATGTTCGGAGACAAGATGGCGAAAGCGATGCAAGAGGTTGACGTACTGATCACACCGACCGTCCCGATTCAGACGCCGACGATTGCTGAGACCACGCCTCAGCCCGGAGCTTCCTACGCGGCGGCAGGCGGTGAGTATCCGAACTTCACAGGCGTGTTCAACGCGACGGGTCAGCCATCACTTTCAGTCAACTGCGGGTTTACTGAAGACGGGATGCCAATAGGGATGATGATCTCTGGAAAGTCCTTCGACGATGCGTTGGTGCTTGGAGTCGGCGATGCGTATCAACGGCTAACAGATTGGCATTGCCGCCAGCCTTCGGCGATCGCATAGATCATGGCACTCTGGTTGCACTCGCCTGAAAGCAGCCTCCTGTAAGGTTTTCGGTCATGAGTTCAGAGCCTCGCACACGCAAGCCGGGGAACCAGAAACCGGCCCGCCGGCGCTACGATCGCTATGTGACTCGAACGTCGACTCTCCCGGAGCGCGGTTTCAGCTGTGTCGCTCTGGAGAGTCCAACTGATCAGGTCAACGTGGGCCACGCATTAAGAGCGTCGCTCTGTTTTCGGGCGGGGATGGTGATCCTGAGCCAGGCCCCTGATGATCTGAACGTCAGGCGTCTCAAGACTGATCCGGGCAAGGCGTACAGGCACGTGCCGGTTGTCCACACGCAAGATCTATTCAGCGCTATTCCCGAAGAATGCACGCCGGTTGCTGTGGAACTGACAGACGATGCCCTTGATCTCTCGACGTTCATTCACCCGGAGAGGGCTTGCTACATCTTCGGGCCGGAGAACGGCTCCGTCTCGCAGGAGACGCTGGATCGGTGCAAGCTGAAGGTCAAGATTCCGACGGTAATGTCGCTTAACCTCGGCATGACGGTGAACATCGTGCTCTACGACCGCGCAGCCAAAGCGATACGGAACTCACGCCCACACGGTCAGTAGGTGCCGGCAAGATCGCCGAGGCGCGTTAAGTGGGGAGAAATTGGTCGGGGCAGCAGGATTCGAACCTGCGACCTCCCGGCCCCCAGCCGGACGCGCTGCCAGCTGCGCCATGCCCCGAACTCAATGCATACAGAATACCACCGCGTTCAGGACAGTTGGCTTCGAGCGCAGGCAGACCGCGCTTCTGGTCTGCCTGTTCAACTCGAAAGGCATCCATCCAACACTTGAGCCAATCCGTTCGCAATCGTTCAGGGCCGTTGAGGATTCTATCGTTGAGACTCAAAGCGGTTGCTCAGCCATGGCAAGGTGGGTATGAAAACGAGGCGGCAAAAGGGGTTTACCCTCGTCGAGCTACTCGTGGTGATCGGAATCATCGCCACGCTGGCTTCTATTGCCATACCTTCCGTCGGTCGTTTTGTTGCACCCGCAAGGACCGCAGCCGATGACGAAGAGTTTGGCCGAGTCCAGGCGGCAATGGACATGTACATCGCTGAGAACAACCTGCCACCACCTGCAGTTGTGGCAAACCCCGTGGCATCGAACGACTTCGCAGCTTCGAATCCAGTACTGTTCCCGAACTACATGCGTGAACAGACGACACGCTGCACATACACTTGGGACACGTTCGGTCAGATCAGTCAGTCAACCTGCCCCTGACTTTCAGTTCTTCACACGAAACGGCGGCTCGCTGATTCGTTTTTGTGTTCAAAACGCCGTTCAATCCGCTGCCTGCGTCTCGGCCGCTCCAGTAAGTGCCGTTGGTATACTGGAAGCCTGATTCAGCCCGCCTGTCAGGCAATCTCGAATCCTTCGCTATCTAGCTGATAATGAAGGATTGATCCCGACTCAATCCTCTGGAACCTAACTTGCGCGAACTCTCTGGCGAGATATCTGTCCTCCGCGAACGTGTGGCGGAGATCGTGGGGCGTCTTTGACCTGCCCTCACTCGAAAAGCGCATAACCGACTCAGAGCGGGAAGCAGCTGAGCCCGGATTCTGGGATGACTCCAGTCGTGCACAGCGCAAGATGCAGGCACTCGCCTCGATGAAGGCCGAGCATGAAGCATGGTCTGATGTCGATGCTTCATCCACTAACCTCGAAGAACTTGCTGTACTGGCCGTAGAAGAGTCGGACGACTCGATGGCCGATCAGATCCGCTCCGAGTACGAACGAATCCTGCAGAAGCTCGAACAGCTCGAGTTCAATCTCCATCTCTCTGGCGAGTACGACGAACGTCCGGCGATCATCGCCGTGAAGTCGGGCGCAGGCGGCGTCGACGCCCAGGACTGGGCGGAGATGTTGTTTCGCATGTACTGCCGTTGGGCCGAAAAGCAGGGTTTTGGCGTCGAGATCCTTGATGAGACGCCCGGGGACGAGGCCGGACTGAAGAGTGCGGCCGCCCGGTTCGAGGGTCGTCATGCTTATGGTTACTTACGTTCAGAACGCGGTGTCCACCGGCTTGTCAGGCTGTCGCCCTTCGACTCGGACCACCGAAGGCACACAAGTTTCGCCCTGGTCGAAGTTTTGCCCGAGCCAGACGAAGCCGAAGAGGTGAAAATCAACCCCGATGACATCCGCCTGGATGTGTTCAGGGCGGGTGGCCATGGGGGTCAGAACGTCCAGAAAAACTCGACCGCGGTCCGCATTACTCATCTCCCAACGAACATAGTGGTCGCTGTACAGAACGAACGGTCGCAGTTGCAGAACCGCGAAGTGGCGATGCGCATCCTGTTAGCCAGGCTCGTTGACCTCGATATGCAGCAAAAGGCTGAGGAACGCGCAAAGCTGAAAGGCGAACATGTCTCCGCCGAGTTCGGGCGGCAGGTCCGCAGCTACGTACTGCATCCGTACCAGATGGTCAAAGACCACCGCAGCGACTTCCAAACAGGCGATGCGCAAGCGGTGCTGGAAGGCGAAATTGATGAGCTGCTAAAGGCGAACCTCACGTCCCAGGTGAGTGAAGCCGCCTCAATGTCTGAGTGATACGCAAGTGATCGGGTCAATCCGGTTAATGTAATCTGGCGTAGAAGCTTCAGTAGGCTGCGTGAAACGGATCGTTCATGGTCCGCATCCAAACCGCCGAACACCAATCTAGCGCTCGCCTGCGATGCCGCGTAAGAGTTGATCAGGACAGTTACACCGATGCGAAAGAGTCTGATTTTCCTGGCCACTGCACTCGTCACTGTGGTGGCCGTTGCCTGCGGCGGTTCCGAATCAAGCTCGAACCCAACAGCAGAGTCCTCTCCAACACCTGTTCCAACACGCGCATCCGCCCCGCAGGTTGCACCAGACCTTCAGAACGGCACTCCAACAGACGCCTCTGATACAGGTCCGCGGTCCGGCGGTCGATTCACCCTCGTCTACTCAGACCCACCGACCCTAGACCCTCATCTCGTGGTTGATGGAACATCGTTCGGAATCGTGGTAGAGCTGTTCTCGGGGCTTGTCAGCCTGGACGAAGATCTGCGAATCGTCCCTGAACTCGCAGAGTCATTCGATGTTCTCGAAGGCGGCACTGTGTACGAGTTCAAACTACGGCCAGATATTAAGTTCAGCAATGGCGATCCTGTGACAGCGCAGGACTTCAAGTGGTCTATGGAGCGTGCTGCCCGGCCAGAGACTGCGTCTGCGGTGGCAGAGACCTATCTTGGCGACATCGTTGGCATGGAGGCGCTCATCAACGGTGAAGCAGGCGAAGCCAGTGGCATCCAGGTGATCGACGAACGGACTCTGCGAATCACGATCGACGCTCCTAAAGCGTACTTCCTGGCCAAACTGACATATCCGACAGCGTACGTGCTGAACCGTGAAAACGTAGAAAGTGGCGGCAGGAGTTGGACGGACAACCCCGTCGGCACGGGCGCATTCACACTGGCCGAGTACCGGATCGGGCAGCGTATCCGGCTTGCTAGAAACGACAACTACTGGGATCGCGTCGCATACCTGGACGAGGTCTTCTACAACCTTTCCGGCGGCGTTTCGATGGCGATGTACGAGAACGACGAGATCGACATCACCGGCGTCGGCCTGGCTGACCTCGATAGAGTCAACGACCCGACCGAGGAGTTGAACAAGGACCTTGTCGACACTCCCGCGCAGTTCGGTGTGCAGTACATCGGTTTCAACGTCAACGAACCACCGTTCGACGACGTGAAGTTCCGGCAGGCATTGAATCTCGCAGTAAACAAGGAACTCATCTCAAGCCAGGTGTTCGCCGATCTGCTGGAGCCCGCATACGGGATAATCCCGCCCGATTTCCCGGGCTACAACCCTGACCTTGTGGGCCTGAGATACGACCTGGACAGGGCGAAGCAACTGCTGTCTGAGTCCAAGTACGCCGACGAGTCCAGCCGACCTCGCATAATCGTTACTGTTCCCGGCTCTGGTGGTTCGCCCGGGCTTGACGTTGAGGTGATCGCGGATATGTGGCGGCGAGACCTTGGTGTGACCGTCGAAATCCAGCAGGTTGAGTGGGCGACTTACCTGCAAGACCTGAACCGCAAGCGACTCCAGGCCTGGGGCGGCGTTGCGTGGCAGGCTGACTACCCGGACCCGCAGGACTTCATAGACATCCTTTTCTACTCTGAAACCCAGGGCAATCGCGGCAACTATGCGAACGCGACCGTAGACGCTCTCGTTGAAGAGGCGAGAACCGAGCAGGACATCTCGAAGCGAGTCCAGCTCTACCAGGATGCTGAGAAAATCATTGTTGAAGAGGCCGCATGGTTGCCGCTCTGGTTCGACACGGACCGCAAAGCGCTACTCAAGCAACGTGTGCAGGACTACCGGTTCACACAGATCGCCATTCCGAAGTTCAAGGATGTCTGGGTGACCGACGCCCCGTAGCCGGATTTAGGGGCTCCGGACGACTCGCTCTGTCGAACGAGGTTGGTTCCTGCGCTTGACATGACGTTGCAGGAGAGTACAGAGTCTCCCGATGCTTGCTTACATGGTCCGGAGACTGCTGTGGACGCCGGTTCTGCTTGTGATCGTGTCCATGGTTGTGTTCGTGCTCGGTACATACGGCCCGGGAGACCCTGTCGAGGTCAGGCTCGGACAAAACTACACTCCAGAGGCAGCTGAACGACTGCGAGAGCAGCTTGGCCTCAACGACTCTATCGCTGAACAGTGGGGGCGTTACGTCTGGGGCGCAATCCGAGGTGATTTCGGCGAAAGCTTCGTGTTTCAGGGCCGGACCGTTAGCGAAATTCTCGGCCCGCGCCTCTGGGTGTCAGCCCAGCTTAATATCGCCGCTTTCCTAATCACAGTCGGGTTCGGCTTACCGCTCGGCTTCTACACCGCCAAGAGACAAGGTACGTGGCGTGATCCAACGATTGTGCTGACAACTCTCGCTCTGATGGCATTGCCCGTCTTCATCGTCGCACCGTTTTTGATCTGGTTGTTCGCTCTACAGCTTGACTGGGTGCCTGTCTCGGGTTGGGGCGGCTTCTTCGACAGACGCATCATCATGCCGGCAGTGACGATTGGTGTTCCGGGTATTGCCGTCTTCACGCGCCTCATGCGGGCGTCAACGCTAGACGTTTTGGGCCAGGAATACATCCGCACGGCACGGTCGAAAGGGCTTGCGGAGACGGTCGTCAACTACCGGCACATTGCGAGAAACGCTCTTATCCCGATCATGACGATCATGGGATTCACCTTCGCCGGTCTGTTCGGAGGCTCCCTGATCACGGAGCTCATGTACGGAATACCCGGGGTCGCTCGCATCGCGCTCGACTCGATATTCGCCCGTGATTTCCCGATCATAACTGCGTTCGTGCTACTCGGCGCGACCATGCTCGTAGTTGCGAACCTGCTGATCGACTTCATCTATACGGTCGTCGACCCACGCATAAGGCTGCAGTGATTTGACGACTTTTGGCGCTACAGATCAAGAACCTCGCCGCCCTGAAACACGCTCCGTCAAGGGCAGAAGCCAGTTTGCGATAGCGTTCTCGCGCTTGCGCCGGAAAAAGCTGGGGATGTTCGCTCTCAGTGCCCTCGCGTTTATCTACCTTGTCGGCGCATTCGCTCCGGCGATCGATACCCATGGCTACACGGACACAGACCTCACGAGGACGCAGGAAGGTCCAGATACACAAAACATCCTCGGCACTGACCGGCTTGGGAGGGACACTTACTCGCGGCTTGTCTGGGGTATCCAAACTACGGCAATTGTGACTCTGACGACGATTCTGACCGGATCGCTGGTGCTTGGAGTAACGCTTGGGTTAATCGCCGGTTACTTCCGAGGGGCTGCGGATACGTTTGTTTCGCGCCTGGGTGAGCTGGTGTCAGCATTCCCGGACATCTTGCTCGTGCTATTGCTTGCGGCCACGGTGCGTCCGCGCGTCCTCGACTGGTTCAGATCGATTGAAGACTCGACGGGTGTCACGGGCCTGATCTCAACCGGCTTTGCCGATTTCCTGGTGATCGGTTTCGCTCTGTTGCCACTCAGCTGGTTCGGCACCATGCGTCTTGTGCGAGGCCAGGTGCTCCAAATCCGGGAGTCCGACTACGTCGAAGCGGCGAGGGCGATGGGCACCTCTACTCCACGCATCCTGTTTCGCCACATCTTGCCCAACATCATCTCCCCCGTGATCGTCACCGCCTCGTTCGGCCTGGGTGCGGTGGCTGGAGCGGAGATCATCCTTGGGTTCCTTGGCCTTGGGGTACAGCCCCCTCGCCCCAGTCTCGGAGTGCTGATTGCAGAAGCGACCGGACGCGGGAGCACTGCGGTCTCGACTCTCACGCAGCATCCGGAGCAGTTACTTGCACCGATCGCGGTGGTCTGGCTGCTCATCTTCTCCTGGAACATTCTTGGCGACGCGCTCACGGATGTGTTCAACCCGCGTAGCCGGTAGTGGCATGATGTCCTGGTAGCCGTAACAGCCAGCGGAGACCTCGGAACACATGCTTCGAATCAGCTCTACAAGTCCGGCAGGACAGTTCCTCATCTCGCAAGGTGTCACTGAAACGGTGCTCAACGCGGCCAAGTTCCGTGCACTGAACTTCCAGGCTGGCGATGCGTTGACGGTGGTCTGGCCGAACCGAAACGCAACCATCTTCATCAGGTCCCGATATATCGAGCCTGATGAATCTGGAGAGCTGCCTGTCACTTGGAAGCTGGCACTGATTCGCCACGAACTGCACCACGTTGAGCAGGGCCAGCAATGGGGCTTCTTCAGATACTGGGCCCGTCACCTGTGGGCGAGGGTCAAGTACCGCAGCATCTCGGCGAAGAACTCTCCTGAAGAGGCACCTGCATATGTTCTCCAGCGGCAAGCCCGCGCCGAACTTGACGCTATGTAGTCGGCATGGCTTAGTCGGCCGACTGCGCCGGTAGAATTGGTACGATGCCTCCCGCCAATCCTGACCATCCGCACTCTGGCCTTCCCGAACTGTTGCCGACAGATGACGGCCATCATCGCTGTTCCGACTGCGATCGGATCCTTTACAGCGATCCAAAACTGGCTGTGGCCGGTATCGTCCCGCACGACGGCGGCATCGTCCTGATAAAGCGTGGGATCGAGCCTGCCTACGGGAAGTGGAGTTTTCCTTCGGGGTACGTGAACCGGGGTGAGGTTGTTGAGCGAGCACTTGAGCGAGAGGTGCTGGAGGAGACCGAGCTCAAGGTCATCACGAAGCAATTGGTCGGTCTGTTTTCGTCCGAGGGCCGGCCTGTGGTGCTCGCTGTCTATGAGGCGGAGGTGACTGGGGGCTCACTGGCCGCGGCTGACGAGGCCTTGGATGCCGGTGTTTTCGATCCTGCGGACCTGCCTGAGCTGGCGTTCAAGCACGACGACGGCATCGTTCAGGAGTGGCTGCAAAGCCGCCCGACCGCCTAAGCAGGCGCGCCTCACTAAGCCCGAGCCTCTGCATCCGCCATCTGCTCGATCACCCTCACTATGGCGTGATGTCCCTCGTCGCCGAACCCACCGGCCATCAGCGCTCCGTAAAGCTGCCCGATCATTGCGGTCACAGGCGCAGGAGAATCGAGGCTGATAGCAGTCTGAGCCGCCAGTCGCATGTCCTTACGCATGTGCTTGGCCATGAAGCCAGGGTCGAAATCTCCGGCGATGATCTTCGGTCCAAGGGTTCTCAAGTGCCAGGAGTCTCCAGCGCCTTGTGTCGCTGCTTCACAGAATGCATTCAGGTCCAGTCCAGCCTTCTTCGCCAGCACGAACGCTTCGGCGACACCCACCATCGCTGTGACGCCAAGGATCTGGTTGGCTAGCTTCGCGGTGTGTCCCATACCGCCTGAGCCCATATACATCACTGATCCGCCCAGTACGTCGAGTATCGGCTGGCAGCGCTGAAACACCGCCTGCTCGCCGCCGACGAAGATCGAAAGCGATGCGTTCTGCGCGCCGACTGCACCACCCGTTACAGGCGCGTCCAACATGTCCGCATCTTTTTCCTGCAGCAGCGCGGCCATCTTCTGACCAACGGCCGGTTCGATAGTGCTCATGTCGATGACGACTGAGCCACCCTGGATTCCGCTCAGGACACCGCCTTCACCGGCGATTGCTTCCTCAACGTCGGGAGAGTCCGGCACCATCGTGATCACGACATCGGACAGGCTTGCCACTTCCGCAGGACTTGCACACGGTGTGGCACCGTGCTCAGCCGCGATCTCCATCGCCTCTCGCTTGAGGTCGTACACGGCAACTTCGTAGCCAGCCGCGAGAAGATGCCCGGACATGGGTTGGCCCATGATCCCGAGGCCAACGAAGCCGATCTTTTCGGACTGTTCCACAGAGGTCTCCAATCTGGCTCAGCTACATTCCGAGAGCCTGTCGCGTGCCGCTCAGGTATTCGGTGCCTCCAGCGATCATGTGGCGAGTTGCGGAACTCACCAGCCAGTTAACGCCTCGGTCGTGCCAGAACTTGGCATGCTCAGGGTAGTTGCCAAGAGTGCCGACGTGTTTACCCGCCGCCTTGATCTTTTCGGCGAGCGTTTCAATAGTGCTTACAACCGACTCGTGCTCCATTTGACCCGGCACACCGAAGTTGAGTGAAAGATCACCTGGCCCGAGGAAGACCGCATCGACATTTGGCGTCGCGATGATCTCGTCTGCGTTGTCGATCGCCTCGGGTGTCTCGATCTGGATCGCTACAAACGTCTCCTGGTTGGCCTTCTCGAAGTAATCAGGACCTGCACCGACACCAAACCGGGCGCCACGACCTGAGAAGGCGCCGCGCTTGCCCATCGGCGGGTACTTAACGGAGTTCATCACTTTCAGGGCGTCTTCGGCATTGTTGACTAGCGGGATCAAGACGCCGTCTGCACCTGCATCCATGTAGCGCTGGATGTGTTGCTGCTCATTGAGTCCGATACGCACAATCGCGGTTGTGCCAGACAGCTCCGCGGCGCGGATCATGTTCTCAGCGGTCTCGTAATCGATCGGGCCATGCTCGCAGTCAATTATCACGAAGTCGAATCCCAGCCAGCCCATCGTTTCGACGATTGCCGGGCTAGGAAATCCGACGAACGGACCCAACGTGGCCTTGCCTGCGTTTAGCTTCTCTTTCAGCGTGTTTTTCTTCATAGCCTCGCTCTGGACTTCTGACTGCCTGGATGTGTGAGTTGTCTGCCGGAGCGAAAGCCTAGTCGCATCGCGACCCATCGTCAAAACCGTCGGTTGCAATCAGTCCGGTCTGTTTCGCAAGTACACTTTTCAACTGCGTATGAGTAATAGAGGCGAAAGCTCAATCGAAGAACTTGCGGACGTGATGCCGGGCACTGCTGCGGCCATTGAAGACGGTATTGAACGAGGTTGGCATTTCGGAGCCCAGATCTCCGTTTGGCACGACGAGCGGATTGTGGCGAACAGCGGAGTCGGGACGATCGATGGCACCATCCCGATGGGTGATGATGCCTTGAATCTCTGGATGTCAGCGGGGAAACCGATCGGCGCGGTTGTAGCCAAATTGCTCGAGGCGCGAGGGCTGATAGATCTTGACACGCCAGTACCTGAGTACTGGCCTGAGTTCGGCGTCAACGGCAAGGAAGCTATTACAACCCGGCACATCTTGACTCATACGGCTGGCATTCGAACAGCCGAATCGGCTTCGTCGAAGACAGACCTGGACGAAGTTCTTTCGATCATCGCGGAAACACGCATCGAGCAGGACTGGGCGCCGGGCAAGCGAGCCGGGTACCACGCGTTCAGCGGGTGGCAGGTGCTCGGGGAGCTGGTTCGCCGAATAAGCGGACAGCGATACGATGAATTCGCTGAGGTTGAGGTGTTCCGGCCGCTTGGGATGAAAACATCCACGTATCTGATATCGACCCAGCAAGCAGAAGAACTGGGTGAGCGGTTTGCGCCTTTGCACGGTAGAACAGCGGAGGGGCTAAAGCCGCATCCGGAGGCGACGCCTGAGTTCACGTCAAGTTTCGTGCGTCCGGGCGGAGGGCTGTTCAGTGACGCTCTAGACCTGACCAGGTTCTACAGGATGCTCTTGAGCTTCGGGGAGTTGGAGGGGACGAAAATGCTTGAGCCTAATGATGCCGCCGAGATCACTTCTCCTCAGCGGACCGGGATGGTGGACGAAACGTTCGGGCATGTGATGGACTGGGGCCTGGGCGTGATGTTCGATAACAAGATCTATGGCACGACTGCGCCGTACGGATATGGCCCTCACGCATCCGCCAGGACGTTCGGCCACGGCGGCAGGCAGGCCGCAACCGGATTCGCCGACCCGGAAAACGATCTGGTAGTTGCGCTGGTTTTCAATGGGATGCCGGGCGAGCCGACTCACGACAAGCGGCTAAGGCAGGCGACTGCAGCGATCTACGAAGATCTACGACTCGCCTAGCGATCCGCACGATTACCGAGGGACAGCCTGAACGTGGACCATTCGTCCAGTCGTTCGAATCCTTGCATCCTGTAGAAATCAGCTGCCGGATTCCAATCTAGAACCGCTAACTCCACTCGACCAAAGCTACGCTTTTCTGCAAGCCCGACAACCTTCGATATCAGAGCGCTACCGACACCAAGACCTCGAAATCGCTCTTCGACGAAAAGCTCCTCAATCCACAGTCCGGGACTGGCGGTCCAGGTCGAGAAGTTCTCGAAGAACAGCGCCATCCCTACGAGATCGCCACCAACCTCTGCGATGAGAACTTCGAATCGCGGCTTTTCACCGAAAGCGTGCTTGAGCACGGCCTCTTCGTCCAGCTTGACGTTCTCCAACGGCTCTTTCTCGAAGATGGCAAGCTCTCTGGAGAACCGGGCTATCGTCGCAGCGTCGGACGGCGTCGCGGGTCGGACACAGATATGACCGGCGCCGTCACTGGCTTCCATCATTCAGCGTGAACGCCCTGTTTACGGAAAAGCAGGTCAGGCTCAACGCCGCGGTCAACCAGGAGCGATCTAACTCGCTTCCAGATCGCGTCAGCTATGCGGTGCTGCGCCTGATCTGCGCTGACAACGCACCAACGTCCACCCTCTTTCGCAAGTTCCTGGTAGCCCTTGCGAACCTTCTCGTGGAACGAAAGTGGTTCCTGCTCGAACCGCCTTTCACCGACCCTGTCACCCATTCGCTGGGTTGAAGGATTGGCCTCGCTATCGAACAGTGATGGCGCGGTGTTCACCCGGTTCAGCATGGTATGCGGTTCTGCGTCCAGGAACACTGTGAGATCAGGTAGCAGTCCATCGGTGGCCGTCCTGTTGATGGCATCGATCTGAGCGAGATCCACACCCCTGCCATAACCCTGGTATGCGACTGTTGAATCGATGAACCTGTCAACGATCACGATCGAGTTGCGGCGGAGTCTCGGCCTTATTACCTGCTTCACCAACTGGGCTCGAGCTGCAGCGAACAGCAGAGTTTCTGCCGCCGTATCGACATTCGAATCGCGTTTGACTATTGACCGGATCTGTTCGCCGAGCTCGGTACCGCCGGGCTCACGTGTGAGATGAACACTCAAACCAAGCTTCTGCAATCGTTCAGCGAGACGGGTCGACTGCGTAGTCTTGCCTGCCCCCTCACCACCTTCGAATGTGATGAAGAGGCCGGTGGAAAGTACCGGAGCAAGCCCATGTGACGAGCCGGTATGACCGTTCCCATTCGGGATCAGACCCTGCTGGGCAGGCTCGTCACGATCTGCAGGATTCGTTGATGTCAACTCACTCACTCAGTGGGGATTTTGACAGTGGCGCTCTCGATGTGGGCACAGGCTAACGCCGGATTCGACAGAACGCCAGTCAGCCACTCACGCTCTACTCGATGACTTAGAGAGACTAGCGTGACCGCCGACGGATTACGACCCTGCGTGAGGGCTCGCGACCGGTGCTGGAAGAGCCGAGATTGTTGCGAGCTGCCAGGCCATGCTGCAAGCGCCTGACATATGATGACTGCGGCGAAAGCTCGATCTTCCGAGTGCCTGAAATCACCTGTTCCACCGCTTGCTGAGCCTCATCCATTGCGTTCTGAACGGCGATCGCGTTGTCATCGGTGGAGGCTGTGTGATCGCCGTTTGCGGAACCGTTTCGTGCCCTCGACCCGTTGCCGCGGCCGTTGGGACCGAATCGTCGGAGGAACTGGGTCACCTGCTCGGCAGTCGCCCTCCGCAGCACATAGACCGGAAGTCCATCCCGTTCTGCTCGGCGGATCACCGTCGGCCGCCTGCTGTAATGCGACTTGGTGGTCACGAATATGTCAGCGTCCGAGGCATTGTCGACAATCTGAACAGGCACGTCAGTCTCTTCGATCAACGTGGCAACCATGGTCCGCGGGACACCGAACGGGTGTATGCGAACGGGAGCCGTAGCCGCTGGTTCTGGCTGAGGTTCGGGTGTCGAAGCAGTCGGTCGGAATCCTCGTCGGTTCGCGGCCGACCTTCGAAGTTGCCCGCGTCCCCTTCTTACATCTTCGACGTCGAACTCTGCAGTCTGGAACTCATCTTCCATCTCCAGGTTCTCTTCGACTCGAGTTTCGACCGTGCCGTCGGGCCGGAGTGTTCTGACCTCGATCGGCAGGCTTATCCCGCGCAGCATGCGGTCCACCGCTGTGCCCACGTCGTGGATCACTCCGACCTCATTACGCTCGCGGATCTCCACGACAACGTTGAACGTGGGATCGTGGCTTCTCTCAAGAACAGTTTTCTGAGTTCGGCGGCGGCGGGCTTCGATATCGCCGAGGGTCACAGTCTGAGTGCCACCAGCGAGATCAGACAGCGTCGGGTTGCTCACAAGATTCGCCAGCGTGTTTCCATGTGCGGTGGCGACCAGTTGAACGCCGCGTTCAGCAATCGTCCTGGCCGCCAGGGCCTCCAGTTCAGTGCCCATCTCATCGATGACGATGACCTCGGGCGTATGGTTCTCAACCGCTTCGATCATCACCTTGTGCTGGAGTGCCGTGTTGGACACCTGCATCCGCCGGGCGTGCCCGATCGCCGGGTGTGGAACGTCGCCATCACCTGCAATCTCGTTCGATGTGTCGACGATCACGACTCGCTTGCCGTAGTCATCGGAAAGGACCCGTGCCACCTCACGCAGCATCGTCGTCTTGCCGACACCAGGACGGCCGAGAAGCAGAACGCTCTGGCCGGTTTCAACGAGGTCATGGATAAGTCGGACACTGCCGAAAACGGCGCGCCCAACGCGGCAGGTCAGCCCGATCGGCTCCCCCGCCCTGTTGCGGATTACAGAGATCCGGTGAAGAGTGCGCTCGATTCCAGCCCGGTTGTCGTCTCCGAAATGGCCAACGTTCTCAACTACGCGCGCTATCTCAGCAAGGCTGACCTCTTCGTCAGCCAACTGTGTGAACCCATCGGGGAATCGCGCTTCGGGAGCGCGGCCAAGATCAAGTACGACTTCGATGAGTGAAGATACGTTCGGATTGGAACGCAGCCCCTGTGCTACACGCTCAGGCAGGACCGCAATGAAAGCGTCCAGGTCGTCAACGATCTGTTCGTTTGGCTCTACCAGTTTTGTCGAAACTCCTCGTGCCGACATCAAAGTACATATACAAGCTTACCGCCGATTGGCACGTTTTATCGCTCGATAGCCGCCATTCCGGGAACGGGTTTCGCAACGCGAACTGCCAGCGTCTTCACCATTACATCGTATGTTTCGCTTCGCGTAAACCCGATCTCCGTGAGGGTCTCTCCCAACTTTTCGTCATAGTCAGGCACCAGAGTAAACACCCGCCTATCGCCCGCCTGCCTAGCGCCTGCTAGCACCAGGCTGACGAGATCACAGTTTGCATCTGGTGCAGCGGTCACTGAGAAATAGTGCCCACCAGCGACCTGGCAGGAGTCGACACGAGCCTGGAGTCTGCCGGTCCCCGGATCCTGAAACCCCCATTCTTGTCTCTTACGGCTGGGTGATTCGATCGAGGAGCCCCACTCTTCCAGCGTCTGACCAGTCTTCGATCTCACGTTGATCGGCACCGTCGCACAGAAAAGCCTGAAAAGAACGTGCGCGTCTTCAGAGTCAAGTTGACGCAGTGCGAGTCCATCTGGTGACTCTCCGAGTCTGGAGACCACCTCGTTGCCGGACTTGGCGCTGAACAGGGTCTCACCGTAGATCGGCAGATATCCGGCGGCGCGCGCTGAGTTGAAAAGTTCGCTGTCAGAGGGCAGACGCAGGAAGACTCGTCGGGCTCCTGATGTACCAGCCGGAAAAGCGATCTGTTCCAGCACCTCAGTCGCCACTTCGCGGTTGTTCCTGGCAAGGTAAAGCTCGGTCACATCCCATGCCATCGGGCCGCTTCGAGGGCCGGCTCTGAGCACCGCCTGCACCGATGCGCGACGGGTCTTCACCCAGCAGCTCTGCCACGCTCTGGGAGAGAGAGCGATGGTCGTGTACTTGACCAGAGGAAAGCCCTTCTGGCCGCCCTTGAGCGCCTGCGAGAGTGAGCGTGCCTCATCTGGTCCCGAGCGTTGCTTGAACTGCAGCAGCGCAGGTGAGTCGGTCGGATGAAGGTGCCTGATCATCTAGTTGCCGCTGATCCTCGGCTTCCGATTTCGTGGCTATTCGGCCTTCTCGTTGTTCAGCCTACTAACCATGATCTACGACGCCGCAGGAAACAGGGTGCTGTGAAGACTTGCACCGTGCGTGGTGCTTTTCTCCAAACATCACCCTCGGGCTGCAGCGGCTTCTCTGACCATGTTGACGAAGTACTCGTGCACCCGGCTGTCGCTGGTCAATTCAGGATGAAACGCTGTTGCCAGGAGGTTGCCCGACCTGACGGCGACTGCCTTGCCGTCTACGAGCCGCGCTACCACCTCAACCCCTTCTCCGACGCTCTCGACGACAGGTGCTCGGATGAACACAGCGAGGAACGGCCCGCCCTCGAGACCTCTGAACTCAAACTCATCTTCGAAGCTGTCGACCTGCCGGCCAAACCAGTTTCGCGACACGCAGATATCCATCAATCCGAGCGGTTCGGGATATGCGTCTGTCAACTCTCTTGCGATGACGATCATGCCCGCGCACGTCCCCCAGAGTGCGCCACCTCGCTCCACGAAGGCGCGCAACTCTGAAGCGAAACCGAACATGTTGATCAGTTTGACAATCGTCGTGCTCTCGCCCCCGGGGATGACGAGCCCATCAAGCCCCGCCAGTTGAGAGGTCTTTCGCACCTCGACAACATCGATGCCCAGTTTCCTGAACATGTGGATGTGCTCGATGAAGTCACCCTGGAGCGCGAGTACACCGATCTTCAGTTTCGACATCTCATCGGCTTCGCCACTCTCAGGGCGCCTGACCGGAGGTGTCTCTACCAACCGCGTTTATCCAGCCGCTGCTCGTCCGGCAGCTTGTTTGCCTCGATGCTGGCCATCGCTCCACCGAGGTTGCGGGAGATCTCGGCAAGCATGTCCGGGTCGTTGTAGTGCGTCGTTGCCCTGACAATCGCGTCCGCCATCTTCGCCGGATTCTCAGATTTGAAGATGCCGGAGCCGACGAACACGCCTTCGACACCGATCTGCATCATCAACGCGGCGTCAGCGGGGGTTGCGATCCCGCCGGCAGCGAAGTTGACGACCGGGAGCTTGCCCGTCCTGTGCACCTCTAGAACGAGATCGAACGGAGCCTGCAGGTTCTTGGCCTCGGTCATGAGCTCTTGCTCGTCCATGTGTTGGATCTTCCTGATCTCACCGAGCACCTCTCGGGCGTGTGTCACCGCATTGACTATGTCGCCGGTGCCGGCTTCACCCTTCGTGCGGATCATCGCCGCGCCTTCGCCGATCCTGCGGAGCGCCTCTCCAAGGTTCGTGGCGCCGCAGACAAACGGCATTTTGAACTCCCACTTGTTGATGTGGTAAGCGTTGTCTGCCGGGGTCAGGACTTCGGACTCGTCACAGTAGTCCACACCGAGGGATTCGAGAACCTGCGCCTCAACGAAGTGGCCGATGCGTGCCTTCGCCATGACCGGAATACTGACGGCGTTGATGATGCCGTCGATCAGGTCTGGGTCCGACATGCGTGCGACACCGCCATCGCGCCTGATGTCAGATGGGACACGTTCGAGGGCCATGACCGAGACGGCGCCGGCGTCTTCGGCGATCTTGGCCTGGTCGGGTGTCACGACGTCCATGATCACTCCGCCCTTTAGCATCTGGGCGAGACCGGACTTTTCACGCCAGTTACCGACCTCGGGCTTCGAGCCCTCTTTCCAGGTTTTGGCACGGCTGCCGTTTGTGGTTGTTCCTGTCGAATCCATCGCTGAACGTCCTTTCGGCTTTTCCAAGATGATCACCGTCCGGCTCCCGTTGGAGCAGGCAGGACTCCGGCATCAGTCCAGATGCTGAATGTCCAAGGTGACCGTGGCGGCGACACCGAACCCGCCCCACGGCTCTACTGTGAGCGTGCTCGCCCAACAGCATTCGGGTCGATTATACGCCGCACATTGCCTCGCGAAGCCGTGAACTACATCAGGGCAGTGAGCCATCAGGGCCTATTTGCGGAGTTGATGAAGAGACAAGCATGGATTGATATGGTCTGCGCATGCCAATCGCAGAGTTGGAACTAGCTAACGTCTACTACGAGTCTGCCGGGACCGGGCCACCTCTTGTGTTCGCACACGGGGCGGGTGGCAACGCCCTTTCCTGGTGGCAGCAAACGGCGTTCTTCGGCGCTCGATACAGGTGCATCACGTTCGATCACCCGGGGTTTCGCCACTCAGGCTGGAACGTGTCGGAGTCCGAGCCCCACGCCTTCTATGGCAATGTCCTGAAGCAGTTGCTTGACCACCTCGAAATCGATCGAGCCGGACTGGTTGCCCAGTCGATGGGTGGCTGGACATGCCTGAGATTCGCCATCGATCACGCGGGTCGCGTCAGTGCACTGGTGTTGGCCGCAACTGACGGCGGTGTTTACCTACCTGCAGATGACTCAGAGCAAGGTGGGCAGATCAACGCCATTCGCAAAGCCTGGCAGGAGCGCCGGCCCGGCAGTTTCCACCCCGCAGTTGGCGCCAGGATGCTCAGAGAGCAGCCTCAACTCTACGACATGTACGTCGAGATAGGTGAACAAAATGGAGGGGTCTCCCACCGTGGCTGGGGTCAAATCGACGAGACGGAGGTCTCTGGACTGCAGAGTCCTGTTCTGCTGATGACTGGAGACGAGGATATTGTCTGCCCGCCTGAGCGGCTGGTAAGGCTGCACAATGCCATCAACGGCTCCGAGTTAGTCCGTGTGCCAGAATCCGGGCACTCAGTCTATTTCGAGCGCGCCGAACTGTTCAATCGCACGGTCGATGAGTTCCTTGCTACTAACTACCCTGCAGGCGCAGACCGAATGTCGATTGTTGATAGCTTTGCCAGTTCAGACCCTGGCTCGGACCAGGACTGAGAACGGAGAATTTCATGGGTTCCTTGGGAATCATGACTTGCGGAGGGGACTGCCCCGGCCTCAACGCGGCGATTCGCGGCGCGGTGTTTAGGGCTCGAGAGCGTGACACTTCTGTGGTGGGGATCCTGGACGGGTTCGAAGGGCTTGCCCGGGACCGAACGATGCCGTTGTCACGTGAAAACACGTGGGACATCCTGGACCGTGGTGGATCGATCCTCGGTTGCTCCGGCGAGAACCCGTTCAGAGACGATCCCGCTGCGGCAGACGCGGCGGTAGCGACGTTCAAGAAGCACGAGCTGGATGGGGTGATCGTGATCGGCGGCAATAGCTCGATGGGCACGGCGCTCAGAGCCGAAGAGCGTGGGATCCCGATCGTTGGTGTGCCGAAGACGATCGACAACGATGTTGAAGGCACTGACATGACGATCGGCTTCGATACAGCTGTCGAGACGGCGACTGAAGCAATCGACCGTCTCCGAACGACGGCCGAGTCTCATGACCGGGTGATGATTATCGAGACGATGGGCCGAGATTTCGGTTGGATTGCCGTGGCCGCGGGTATCGCTGGCGGCGCAGACATCGTCCTGACGCCCGAGGAGCCTGTTGACGTAGCTGCGGTCGCGAGAACGATCAAAGTGAGGCAGGAGCGCGGCTTCGAGTTCACGATTATCGTGATTGGTGAGGGCGCCACGTTCCTCGGTGAAGAAGACGTCCAGTACGGCAGCAAGGCGCCCGGCGAGCGCTATATGCATCTGAGCGGCATTGGCAGAGCACTCGCCGACAGGCTGGAGTCGCTGGACCCGTTGAGGTGGAAGCTGACTGTCACCGTGATCGGTCATCTGCAGCGAGGCGGAAAGCCCACTTCAACCGACAGAATCCTGGCGAGCAGGTTTGGACTCAAGGCGGTAGACACGATGCTGGACGGTCAGCACGGCAATATGGTGGCGGTACGTAACGGTAAGCTTGCGCTGACGCCCTTAACGGAAGTTGCGGGGAAGCTGAAGGCAGTTGATCCAGAGCTGCTGACGGACGTCCGAACTTTCGCCGCGACTACGTGATTCGCCTAAGACCGAACTGCCCGACCTGAATTCGATGGCGGGAAAAGACGGGATGGTTGGTGGGCCTGGGAAGACTCGAACTTCCGACCTCTACTTTATCAGAGTAGCGCTCTAACCGGCTGAGCTACAGGCCCTCGAAATCGTACGGACGCGCAGTTACCGGGTGGTGCTGATGCGGGTAGCAAATCCGGTCGAGCATCGACTGCCCTTAGAGGCAGTCTTTGCGTCCAAGACCCGGTAATTCTACAACGAGTTCGACCGGGGTGTTCCGTGCAACCACCAACACGAGGTTTTCTGTTCTGGACGTGTTGACGGGCTGGTGGTTGGAGTTGGGTGGAACGTATATGAAGTCACCGGCGGAGATTTCGTCCTCTTGCTCTAACTCGGGTCCGGACAGGAACTGGCCTTCACCGCTGACAACGTAGATCGCCGACTCGCAGTTCGTGTGGTAGTGGGTAGTCGAACATCGGCCTGGTGGAACGGTAGCTATCGCGAGATGAATTCCGGTCGAACCGGTCAACGCCTCGGAGACACCGGCCATACGTGTCATCGCGCCAGAAGCGACTTCGACTTCGGTCTGGTCGTTGCGGATCACAGTGCAATTCTTCTGTTTTTCTCTACTCATACCAATCACACTAGTGGGTCGTTGGACTCACATATGGAACGAATCACTGATTGCCATCATCGCTATCGAACTCAGCGGCTAGATCTCGGTGTTTCTGAGCTAATTCATTTTCACCTCTGCGTTCGTATATGTTCGCGAGGTTTTGATGAGATAGTTGCGCAAATTCAGAGTTCGGCTCGCGTTCGATCGCCGTCTCGTAAGATGCAATTGCTTCGTCGATTCGGTCCAGTCTGCTGAGCGCTATACCGCGGACCCACCATGCCTGGGCAATCGGGCCTGCTTGTGGCTCCAGTGAAATCGCGCGATCAGCCATAGCAATGCTTTCTTCAAACTGATCGTCCGCTGCGTAAGCATTTGCAGCAATTGCCAGCACTTGAGTCTCATTCGGGAATTGGCGGGCAAGTTCTTCGTACCTGATCACCATCTCGTCCCGAAAATCGATAGCTCCGATTTCGACGAGCAGTGCGGCTGTCTCGGCAAGAAGTAACCTCGTGCGAATCGCTAGAGGATTTCGCTCGTGGTACTCAAGTAACAGCCTGAATGCCTCTTGACCAAGCTCCGCAGCATCCAGGTGTTTTTCTAGCTCGAGCAGTTCTCTGGAGTCTTCGAAAAGCAAGCCCACAGGCAGTGTTGTGAAATGCTCTACCTGCGGTGCGTGATCACGGGCATCGAGCAAGCGATTATATACTTCAGTCGGGTCTTGCCCGCGTTGCTGCTCAATTGCAATTCGACTTGCACGCAAATTCTGCCCGTCCACCAGTGCAAATGTCGTTAATGCGCCAATCAGCGCGATCACGCCGACAAAAAACGGAATTGCCCCAACAGCCTGTGCACGAGACTGCGTTGCCTGCTTACTCAAGATGCTGTCTGAGTCGCCCGTTTCTGCCTCCGCCGTACTGTGACCAATCTTCAGCATCTTCAGGCCGGACACGTGGCGGAACACGATGATTACGAATCCGATCAGCACCCATGAAGTCAGCAGATCAGACGTTCTCCCGACACCAACAAGTTGTTCAACGGATGTTCCCGCGAGCCCTGCCAACACGGCCAGAAACACGACATTCAGCTTGTTTTCACTTGCGTTTCGGTCGCTACGTATCGACTTCACAACGCCGTAGATAAGCCAGACGAGTAGGCCGACAATGGTCAAAAACACGAAAAACCCGATCCACCCCAGTTCTACTAGAACATGAAACGCCCGATTGTGCGCGTGGTCAGCGATCTCCAGTGTGGATCTCGGGTCTGAGACCAGAGATGACGAGAATCTGAACATGTCCGGCCCAAAGCCGAACAAAGGCCGAAGCAGTTCTCCAAGCCCGGTGTCTTCCTGGAATGTCTCCCAGCTGATCGAGAGCTCAAAAACGTCAGACCAGATCGCAGTTCGTCCACCCAGACCACCTTGGACGGCCCCTGAGCCATCGGCTGAGATCGCTGCGCTTAACTCACCGCCAAACTCCACGGCACGCGATGAACCAGACCCGCCGGGCAGTAACACGATGATCACCGCCACTGCGACCGCAACAACGATCACCGAAGAGACAATGGCGAGTTGCCGGCGATTTAGCAGAAAAGCGGCGCCGGCAACGGCCACGAACAGTGCAGCCACAAGTCCAACCAGGGGCCCACGAGAACCTGTGAACCACATGGCGGACATCTGTAGTCCGACAGCAATCGCGATAAGAGCGACCACTCGCCTACTGTACGCGATCCTCGGATCCAAAATCAGCATCACCGTGATTGGAATGCTCATTACCAAATAGGCACCGAAGAATATCGGGTTACCGAACGTAGAGATTACGCGATCAGAGGTGTCAGTTATTCCAATCGGATCCCAGCCAAAATGTTGCGAAATGCCGTAGATTGACGTAATCGTTCCCACGGTACCAACCAGGTAGAGCACGCGCCAGATTTGCGCGACATCTCGGACGTAAGTGATGACGGCGAAGAAGATGACCATCATCGACAGGAACGAGTAGAGGTTGTATCCGTCAGCCGCTGGCGTTACGCCCCAAAAACTGTAGAACGGCATCTGAGATAGGGCAGTTGAGACTATGTAGACGAATATGAATGCGCCTATCGCTGCGACCAACATGTTTGATGCGTTGGAGCGCAGCCACTCGAGCACATCGAAGCTCTCGAACTTTTCACCATTCGCCCTAGCTACGACGATACGGTTGGCAGCATCGGTGACGAGTAGAACCAATGTGACGAGGGCAAAAAAATGTAGCGCATAACCCTTGGCTTCACCAAACGTAACCAGGGAGTTGTTGTAGGCGAATAGGACAGGGATAAGCGCAAGTGCGCTGAGCCACATCGCCTCGAACCAGAACTCCGTTCGCGCAGCGAATGACCAGTCAATCGTCCTGGTTCGGATTCGGGATTGGGCGGTGGTCGCCACGTTTTATGACTCCAATGCAGCCGGACCGGAGTGAGGACACTGCCGAGGATCAGGGCATTCAGTTCGCAGAGGAAGCGAAGTTTCTGAGGGTGATCCGATTATACGACTCTGCGTCGAATTCACTCTTAGCAAAGTACTCGCACAGGGAAACATTCTTTACGTTAGCCCGGAGAATCTGTCCGGCTCTCATTGCAGCAAAAGCGATGCAGAGGCACTGGCAACCAGATCCAGATCATCCATACTGCAAACAAAAAAAGACCCGGCGTGCGCCGGGTCCGTGCTTAACGGCTGAATAGTGGATGGAAAAGCTCGTCGAGTTTCACGAAGTGTTAGCTTCAATTGCAGGTTTTGCGGTCCTGCGAACCGTTTTTTCCAGTAACGATGACCATGATCTAACGGGCTCTACTACTTCGACCTACGAGCCCCTTCCACTCCCCTGCGTCCTGTTGCCAGGAAGCAAGTTCGGGAATCTCGCTCAAGTAGATCTAATAGCGAAACCGGTCACCGAACGACCTGGGTAGTCTCAAACGGGCTGTTTAGAGATCTTCTTGTTCCATGCATGGAAAACTCACCGAGCGCTCCGTTTGCATGTATTCGAAAGATCTACCCGTAAAGAGAACTCCTTAGAAAGGAGGTGATCCAGCCGCACCTTCCGGTACAGCTACCTTGTTACGACTTCGTCCCAGTCAACGGCCCCACCCTCGGCACCTGCCTCCCCGAAGGGTTAGCCTGGCGACTTCAAGTGTTGCCATCTTCCATGACGTGACGGGCGGTGTGTACAAGGCCCGGGAACGTATTCACCGCAGTATGCTGACCTGCGGTTACTAGCAACTCCACGTTCATGCAGGCGAGTTTCAGCCTGCAATCCCAACTGAGACCAGCTTTGTCGGATTGGCTCCGCCTCGCGACTTAGCAACCGTCTGTACTGGCCATTGTAGCGTGTGTGTAGCCCAGGACGTAAGAGCCATGATGATTTGACGTCATCCCCTCCTTCCTCCCTTTTAGGGGCAGTCTCGCTAGAGAGTGTAACTAGCGACAAGGGTTGCGCTCGTTGCGGGACTTAACCCAACACCTCACGGCACGAGCTGACGACAACCATGCAGCACCTGTGTAGGCTCCCTTGCGGGTCCTTCACCTTTCGGATCCGTACCACCTACATGTCAAGCCCTGGTAAGGTTTTTCGCTTAGCATCGAATTAAACCACACGCTCCGCTGCTTGTGCGGGCCCCCGTCAATTCCTTTGAGTTTTAACCTTGCGGTCGTAGTCCCCAGGCGGGATGCTTAACGGGTTACCTACGGCTCACAGGGGGTCGATACCCCGCAAACCTAGCATCCATCGTTTAGGGCGTGGACTACCCGGGTATCTAATCCGGTTTGCTACCCACGCTTTCGTCCCTCAGCGTCAGAACTGCCCCAGCAAGCCGCTTTCGCCACTGGTGTTCCTCCCGATATCTACGCATTTCACCACTACACCGGGAATTCCACTTGCCTCTGACAGTCTCGAGTTTGCCAGTATCCCCCGACATTTCAGGGTTGAGCCCTGAACTTTCACAGGAGACTTAACAAACCGCCTACGGACCCTTTACGCCCAGTGATTCCGGACAACGCTTGCATCCTACGTATTACCGCGGCTGCTGGCACGTAGTTAGCCGATGCTTATTCCTCAGGTACCGTCCTTACTCTTCCCTGAGAAAAGGGGTTTACGATCCGAAAACCTTCATCCCCCACGCGGCGTCGCTCCATCAGACTTTCGTCCATTGTGGAAGATTCCCTGCTGCTGCCTCCCGTAGGAGTGGGGGCCGTGTCTCAGTCCCCCTCTGCCTGGTCGTGCTCTCACACCAGGTACCCGTCTTCGGCTTGGTGGGCCATTACCCCACCAACTACCTGATAGGACGCGAGCCCCTCCTAGAGCGAAATTCGTTTCCTCATCAACCTTTACGATGATGAGCGTACGCGGTATTAGCATCGGTTTCCCGATGTTATCCCCCTCTCCAGGGCAGGTCACTCACGCGTTACTCAGCCGTCTGCCACTAGGTATATGAACCCGAAGGTTCGACCTCGTTCGACTTGCATGCATTAGGCGCGCCGCCAGCGTTCGTCCTGAGCCAGGATCAAACTCTCCATGAATTTTTGACGAACTTTCCATCCACTATTCAACTGTTAAGGTGCCGCCCAAAACCGCCGATGGCAGGCTTGCCAAACTTGGGCAAACTGCCGGGCTGTTTATCGGGCGAAAGGCAAGTATATGTTGCGCTGAGATGGGGTGTCAACGAACCAGGCGCCGAATATCGGCACTCGGCAGCGGTGCCAGTCGTCACTCGAAGTCGGCGGCCCTGAGCCTTGGCCGCGCCGAACCGGAGCAAAGTTCAGCCGAGCGCCTCTTCAATCTGGTCAAGATGCTCACGCCGGTGGTTCCCGCGGGCGAGCATGAACTGGTTGCCCATCATTGAGATCGCGTTAGCCTTGTCAGGATCCAGCGTTTCGACTGCCGCGTTTACTTCTCTGGCCGCGTCAATCGCAAGCTGTGCGGACGTCTCTGGCTCAATTGCCTGCCACTCAGACAGAAGCACATCGTTCAGGAGGTCCTCGTAGATCGAGTCTGGCAGCTTACCTTCACCGTCCCAGAGCCTAAGCAACCCTACAGCGCGGCGGTCCCAGAAAGCCATGTGAGCGAAGGCGACAGAGACCGTCCATCCGCCACCGAGGTCCTGCTTCAAGTCGACGCCGCGCTCCACCAACCTCTCCAGCCTGGAGAGCTGTTCGGCGTTGTTCTGCAGAACCTCCTTGTTGATCGTCAATGTGTCATCCCTTCCTCTTGATAGTCGCGACGCACGGCTTCTGGCCCGGTTAGTTGGTTCGAATACCAGCTCAACTCTACTTCAACCGGGTTGGTGAGCAACTGAGAACAGACAGCACACCAAGCCCTTCAAGGCCTGCCTGCCTCTTATTGCGAGTTACAATCAGTTCAGGCTACTTAACTCGATCGATTCAACTGGCCGAGCTCATGGTCCGTACCCAGTAACAGAAGAGGATTTAGATGGCTAGACAGGTACCTGGCGAACCGTACACACGCATCTCCGCTGAAGAAGCGAACGAGATGCTCCAGAACGGTGATGCCGTTGCCATTGACGTTAGAAGAGAGGATGAGTACCAGGCGGGCCACATCAAAGGAGCGCTCTGGATACCGGTCGATGACGTTATTCCGCGGTTCGCAGAGCTGCCTGAAGAAGGAAAGCTGCTCTTCATCTGCGCGGTTGGTGCTCGCAGCGGGCTTGCTGCTGAGTACGCAGCAGCTATGGGCGCAACTCAAGACAGGCTCTTCAACATCGAGGACGGAACTCCCACCTGGATCGAAAAAGGATTGCCAACTTCGTATGGCACCGAGGCCTAGTGGAGTAGCCCAATAGGTCATCCGAATTGATCTTTTGAACAGTTCCGAATTGCCAGGGACTGTCGTAGTTTGGTTGTTCAGAACCTGGCCTGCCGCATACTGTTGGCGGCCCGGGAAGATGGCCGGATTCGGCTGAAGTTGACGGGGCTCAATTGAAAATTCTTGTAGTCGGATCGGTCGCGTACGACAGTGTCGAGACGCCAGAAGGTAAACGCGAGTCGCAGCTTGGTGGTTCGGCCTCTTACTTTTCGATAGCTGCCAGCCATTTCACAGACGTTGGCATGATCGGCGTCGTTGGAAAGGACTTCCGCAACGAAGACCTGTACATGTACGAGAGCCACGGCGTCGACATATCAGGGCTCGAGGTTGTCGATGGCGAGACGTTCCGTTGGTCGGGCGACTATCTCCAAGACATCAACACCGCGGTTACCCACGAAACCCAGCTGAACGTTTTTGCCGATTTCGCACCGGCGTTGACCGGTAGTCACGCGGCGGCCCCGTTCCTGTTCCTGGCCAACGTCGAACCTTCGATTCAGTTAAGGGTGTTGGAATCGATGGCGAGCCGTCCGAAGCTCGTCGCCTGCGACACAATGAACCTTTGGATTGATATCGCGAGACCATCGTTGTCCGAGCTGATTTCCAAAGTGGATATCCTCACCATTAACGAAGGCGAGGCACGTCAGTTCACAGATGAGTCCCACCTGCCGACAGCAGCATCTGCACTCCTGGGATCAGGTCCGTCAACCGTCGTGATTAAGCGCGGCGAGTACGGAGCGGCTCTGTTCAACAACGGGTTCAACTTTGCCGCGCCTGCGTATCCGCTGGCCAGGGTTGTTGACCCAACTGGCGCGGGTGACTCGTTTGCCGGTGGATTCATGGGCTACATCGCGGCCACGGGTGACACGTCGGAAGAAGGATTGCGCCGCGGTGCCATAGTCGGCTCGACTATGGCGTCTTTCGCGGTCGAAGCGTTCGGCCTGGACCGGATAAGGAACCTCACTCCGGAAGATATCGAAGCACGATTCGAAGCGTTTGTTGATCTGACGAGGTTCACGCCTATCGACGGTAGTAACCGACTACCGTTGCGATAAGTATTGGAATAGCAAGTAAAGAGTTCGTACTCTCGATCAGTCAGGTACGTCCTGGCTGTCCGAACTAGGTAAAACGGGGCGAGGTAATGGATTACGACATCAAGGACATAAACCTGGCGGCCGACGGAGCGCTCAGGTCTGAGTGGGCCGAGCGCGAGATGCCGGTTCTCAGAAGCATCCGTGAGAGGTTTGAGCGAGAGAAGCCTCTCAAGGGCATCAAGATGGCAGGTTGCCTGCACATCACCGCTGAGACCTCGAACCTGGCGAAGACGCTGAAGGCCGGCGGGGCTGAGGTGACGATGTGCGCATCGAACCCGCTGTCCACACAGGACGACATCGCGGCCCATCTCGTTGCAGAGGGCATCCCCGTGTTTGCGATCAAGGGTGAAGACAACGACACCTACTACAAGCACATGGCGGCGGCTGTAGACACCGGCCCACAGGTGACCATGGACGATGGCGCGGACGTCGTTGCCATGCTCCACAGCGAGAAAACGCACCTGCTTGACGGTGTGATCGGTGGCATGGAAGAGACGACAACCGGTGTCATTCGGCTCCGAGCTCTTCATGGCCAGGGCAAGCTTCGCTACCCGATCGTCGCTGTCAACGACTCCGACACCAAGCACATGTTCGACAACCGCTACGGCACGGGCCAGAGCACGCTCGATGGCATCATCCGCGCCACGAACATCCTGATCACGGGCAAGACCGTGGTAACGATCGGCTACGGCTGGTGCGGCCGCGGTTTCGCCTCTCGGGCCCAGGGCATGGGCGCTCACACCGTCGTGTGTGAAGTCGACCCGGTCAAGGCGCTGGAGGCGGTCATGGACGGCCACCAGGTGATGTCTATGAACGAGGCGTCGAAGGTGGGCGATATCTTCCTGACAGTCACTGGAGGAATGCACGGCGTCGACCGGCACCACTTCGAGGCGATGAAGGACGGCGCAATCGTCGCAAACTCCGGTCACTTCGACGTTGAGATCAATGTCAAGGCGCTGGAAGAGATGTCCGAAGCCAAGCGTCGGGTGCGGCCGTTTGTCGATGAGTACACGATGGAAGACGGCAAGAAGGTGTTCCTGCTTGCCGAAGGCCGGCTGGTCAACCTCGGCGCAGCCGAAGGCCACCCGCCATCAGTGATGGACATGAGCTTTGCCAACCAGGCGCTCGCCGGCGAGTACATCGCCACCAACCACCAGAACATGGACCCCGGCGTTTACACGATCCCGCATGAGCTGGACAGTGAGATCGCTCGACTGAAGCTCGGCGCCATGGGAATGACGTTCGACACGCTAACTCCTGAGCAGGACAAGTACCTGAACAGCTGGGAGTCAGGCACCTAAAAGCAAACCGACGAACGGCCGGCACAGAGATGTGATCGGCCGTTTTTCAAGACGGTCGTTCCAGAATCTCCGCATTCTGGCCTGGCCGGACCGGCAGATTGAGAACGCACGAATCGTAGAGAATTTCTGATATGGGCAACTACCTGCTTACTTCCGAATCCGTTTCCGAGGGACACCCCGACAAGATCTGTGACCAGATCTCCGACGGTGTCCTGGATGCCGCACTGGCGCAAGACCCGATGTCACGCGTGGCCTGTGAGACATCTGTCGCAACGGGCTTCGTGATCGTCTTCGGAGAGATCACGACAAAGGCGACCCTGGACATCAAATCGATCGTACGCGACACGATAAGGAAGATCGGTTACGACAAGGACGAGTACGGCTTCTCTTGCGATTCCTGCGCAGTTCTGGTGGCGCTGAATGAGCAGTCGCCTGACATCAAGGCCGGCGTTGACACGGCCCTCGAAGTTCGGGGTGAGTCCGGCGCACAGGAAGTTGGCGCCGGTGACCAGGGGATGATGATCGGATACGCCTCGAACGAGACGCCCGAGCTGATGCCTCTGCCAATCAACCTCGCCCACCAGCTCACGCTGCGCATGGCGACCGCCCGACGCAGTGGCGAGATCCCGTACCTGCGGCCCGACAGCAAGAGCCAGGTCACGATCGAGTACTCTGAAGACCACAAGCCCCTTCGAGTCGACACGATCGTCCTCAGCACTCAGCACGACGACAACATCTCCAACTCGCAGATCGAGGCGGATCTGCAGAAGTACGTGATCCAAGACGTCGTTCCGGCGGAACTTCTCGATTCGAAGACGAAGTACCACATCAACCCTTCGGGCCGATTCGTGATCGGCGGCCCTGTTGGTGATGCCGGGCTGACCGGCCGGAAGATCATCGTCGACACCTATGGCGGTTCAGCCCGGCACGGCGGCGGCGCCTTCTCCGGCAAGGACCCGACAAAGGTCGACCGCTCCGGCGCCTACGCTGCACGCCATGTTGCAAAGAACCTGGTCGCCGCTGGCCTTGCGGACCGTGCGGAGGTACAGGTCTCTTACGCGATCGGGGTAGCAACGCCCATATCGATCCTGGTGGACAGTCACGGCACCGGCAAGCTGTCAGATTCCGAGCTCGCCGAGCTGGTCAACAAGGTTTTCGACCTGAGGCCCGGAGCGATCATCGAGAAGTTCGATCTGCGTCGGCCGATCTTCCAGCCGACCGCAGCCTACGGTCACTTCGGCCGGACCGATGTCGATCTGCCGTGGGAGCGTCTCGACAAGGTTGACGAGCTGAAGGCGGCCACCGGGAACTAAAGCGTCTCAGACGTCCTACGGCACTGGGTAACTCCGGTATCGGCGCTGTGTAGCTGCCTGTCACCTTTCGCGAAATTCGCGGTTCGCTATCGGGCTAGCCCTGCTTGCGCGCCCCGTGGCCGATGCCGGAAGATGAGTCGGTACTTGGTGCTGCGATTCGTCCTCGAATCGCGCTTGATCACTCATCGAGAAGGTTATGACTCCATCTACCCCGATCTCTATTCGCTTTGGCACGGACGGCTGGCGCGCAGTAATCGCCGAGGAGTACACGTACGACAATGTGCGGGCGTGTGCGCAGGGCCTGGCTTCGCACCTCAAGTCGGTCGGCGAAGCTCATCGCGGAGTTGTGGTCGGATTCGATACCCGCTTTTCGTCCGATCGTTTCGGTGCCGTGGTAGCGCAGGTGATCGCGGCAAATGGCATCGATGTGAAGCTGTTTTCGCAACCGGCACCGACACCCGCCTGCAGTTTCGGCGTGGTTCACGAGGGTGGCGCGGCCGGGGTGATGATCACTGCCAGCCACAACCCGGGTGAATGGAACGGGTTCAAGGTCAAGTCTCCAGCCGGCGGAAGCGCTCCGCCGGATATGGTCGAGCAGATCGAGGCAAAGGTTGCAGACGTTCTTTCCGGTGCGATAGCAGTCGAGACGGGGTCCGGCAGCTATGAAAAGATCGAGATCGTGCCTCTGTTCGTCGACCAGCTCGAAAGTGTGGTCGATGTGGCGCCTATCAAAGACTCGAAGCTCAAGGTGGTCGTCGACTCGATGCACGGCTCAGGGTCCGGGATTCTCAGCCGGGTGCTCGATGGCGGCAACATCGATGTCATCGAGATTCGCAGCGAGGCCAACCCTGCCTTTCCGGGCATGGCGCAGCCAGAACCTGTCGAGCACAACCTCGATCCGCTGATAAAGGCCGTGAAAGAGACAGGCGCAGACATCGGCATCGCAACCGATGGCGACGCTGACCGCGTCGGCATTGTTGACGAAAACGGGCGGTATCAATCGACGCTCGAGGTGTTTTCGCTGCTTGGCCATCACCTGCTTGGCCGTCGCAATGAGACGGGAGGGATCGCCTGCACCATCACCATGAGCAACATGGTAGACCTGATATGCAAAGAGTTCGGACAGCCAGTGTTCAGGACATCGGTCGGCTTCAAATACGTTGGCCCGGCGATGACCGACAACGATTGCGTGATGGGCGGTGAAGAGAGTGGCGGATACGCCTTCCGCGGCCACATCCCGGAACGTGATGGAGCATTGAGCGGTCTGCTCTACCTGCAAGCCATGGTGATGTCCGGCAAGAAGCCTTCCAAACTGCTGGCCGAGCTGCATGAGCTGACCGGGCCGCACACCTTCAGGCGCATCGATGCGCAGTTCGATGATGCTAAACGCGAGGAGATCGGCAAATCGTTGCAGACAGCCGAGCCGACTACGCTAGGTGGTTTGAAGGTGGAGTCGGCCGATCGTCGGGATGGGGTGAGGTTCGAGCTGGGAGGCGGATCATGGGCTGTCGCCCGTCTGTCCGGCACGGAGCCACTGGCCCGGATCTACTCCGAGGCACACAGCGACGAGGAACGTGATCGGATTCTCTCCGACCTGCAAAAGGTGCTCGGGATATAGCCGACGTTACACCGGTTGCCACTCCGGCTTCTCGCCATCGCCCCGGACAATCTTCCCGATACTGCTGCCCGTTGGCAGGTGCCCGCTGAATACGGTCCAGTCTTCGGACTGAGCGCGCCACATCAGCCACCTGCGTGACGCTGTCGAGAGATCGGTTCGCCAGTCGAACGTCGGGCACCAGTGCTGCTCGCTGACCTGCGCGAGGTTGTGAAACAGGTCACCCGTCAACACTCCAACCTCGCCCCCCGACTCGATCTTCACGCATTGATGACCGGGCGTATGCCCATTCGTTGGCAGCGTGGCTACGCCCGGAGCCAGCTCGACCTCGCCTTTGACGAGACTCAACGCACCGAGTGACTTCAATGGTGCGACCTGCTTTTCGAAGGCTTCGTTCGAGTTCTCCGGTTTCGAGTAGTACTCCCAGTCGTTTGCAGCTATGTGGTACTTCGCCGAAGGGAAGGTGAGGCGAGGTTCATCGGTCTCATAAGAGACGTTCCAGCCGATGTGGTCGCCGTGGCAATGCGTTATGACCACCGTATCGATCTCGTCCGAGGCAACGCCGGCTTGCCCAAGATTGCGTAGCAACTTACCGTCAGTGCTGCCGTGGTCGTATTGCCCCGGTCCCATCCCTGCATCTACAAGGATCTTCGGGCCGGTACCGTCCACACGTCGAACCAGGTGGCTACGCCATTGCGACAGGTATGCGCCGTCCGGCGTCAGAGCCACGCCCTTATACGGAGCCCAGTGCTCCTCGGGCACATCCGGAAAGACCACCTCTTTCTGGCGTGGGACCCCAATGTGATCGTCGATAACCGTGATCAAGTAGTCTCCGACTGTGTATTCAGTAGACATGTCCGCTCCGAATCCGATGGGGGCCAAAACGTCACGATATGCTGCCTGCGAACCGAGTCAAGCGGCTGCCGAACACTGCGACTCGTTCGCAAAAACCGGTTCGAAACTCACTTGCCCGAAAGTACCGGCCCATTTCCAGATCAGGGGGGCCTCGATGCTTTGAACAGCAGCTTCCAAACACCTTACCTAACCGTCTAGCACACCTAGCCCACACCTAATTCCGATAAAACATCGGCGCATGGGGAATTCGGGGCCAATAACGCACCTGGATTGGTGATGCCAATGAAACGCGACCGTTCGAGTTCACGAGAAACCGCAGCCGTAATTCGGATACTGGTCGGCAGTGACAACGTTATGGTCAGGGACTTGCTGGAGATCGGGCTGGCAGGTGTGCCTGAGTTTAGTCTCGCAGGTTCGGTTGGCCTCAACGCAGCCGTTGGAGCCTCGATCGCACAACTGACACCGAACGTGACTGTCCTGATGCCGAAACTCGGGTTCACCGGGTCGGCTGAGATGGCGGTCATCGAGAAGGTCCGCTCCGAGCACCCTGGCTCTCCGCTGATTACGGTAGCCCCGGGCTACCTTCCTCAACAGACTGCGCTGCTCTATCGGATTGGCGTGGCCGGAATTCTTCTCGAATCGCAGGGCTGGAGTTCACTGGTTCAGGCGATTCGTTCGGTGAATGCGGGAGACTTCTTCTCCACCAAGTCGGTGGCCAACGCGGTGATGGGTCTGCCGGAACTGGTCGCTTTGACGGATCACGAAATCAGGTTGGTAGGGCTGGTTTCAGAGGGGCTCTCTAACACCGAGATCGCCAGCCGGTTGAATGTCTCTGAGAGTACGGTCCGCAGTCGGCTTAGCAACGTTCTTATCAAGCTGAACGTGATCAACCGCACACAGGCTGTGACTGAGGCGATACGGCTCGGGTACGTGCAACCGAAACCGCCGGACATCAACTCGTCAAGGTGACCGAACCGTATAAACTGCGCCGATCACAGACGAATCCGGCACGCAATGATCGTGAGGGACAGCTTAGATGAAGCAGTTTTCAGCCGAAGTTGACATAAACGGCACCCCCGAGCAGGTCTGGGCAGTCCTGACCAACGCGGCCGCCTATCCAGACTGGGACCCGAACATGAACAGCATCGAAGGTTCAATCAGCCTGGGCGAACAGCTCGTGCTCCATACGACTCTTTCGAAACGTGCCTTCAAAGTGAACGTGAAGGAGTTGAGCACGAACAAACGGATGGTTTGGACAAGTGGAATGCCGCTGGGTCTATTCAAAGGTGAACGCACCTTCGAGATAACTCCCACCGACAACGGCGTGCACTTCCGATTGCACGAGGTTTTCAGTGGAATCATGTCTCCGCTGATCGGGCGTATGATCCCTGACCTTCACCCATCGTTTCTCAAGTTCGTCCAGGGCCTGAAAGCCGAGGTTGAAGACTCCGGAAACGCGGAGTCGGCTGAGGCGTCGGAGTAGCAGCCTCGGCTGCGCTCAGTTCCCATCAGCCAGCAGAGCGATAGATAGAACGCGCAGGCAGATGGTTTGATCCGGCTCTCAGCGGTGGAAAGGGGGCCCTTGGCTTCACTCCCAGGGCCTTCAATGTCAACTCCCGATCGTTCTCACGCGCCGCAGCGGCGGTCTCTGCCTCTTCCCCGTACTGCTTGACGATGTGAACATCGGAGCGGCTCGGTCCTTGCCGACTGAGTATCCTTGCGACCGTCCGACCCGAAACGCCACACGTCTTGGCTATCCGCTCAATCTGCATGCCGCTCGCGCGCATCTCTGCTATTTGACGGTCGCGATCAACCCGGCTCATAGCCTTAGACACCCGGTTACCTGCGAAGCCTCTGTCATACCGGCAGACTTCGAACGGACATTCCAGGCATGAAGGGGCGTAGCTGCAGCCGTGATCGGCATAGATGTCTACGAACACTTCACCAGCAGGCATCAACACACCTCCACCACATCCAGTGACCGACAAGATTCAGCAACACAGCGATTTGAACTGCAAAACCCGTGGACAGACCGGGGCCAGTCAGGACTGAGCGGGAACCTGCTCTGAGTCGATCTCTCTCCGGTGGACTCGCCTGCCAGGACGACTGGCTCGGTCTAAGAGGTGAGAGGCGTACACGCAAGTACAACCGTTGAAGAGCGACGAGAGAGAGCCGCACAACGGACAGGAGTTGGCGATCGAATCGACCCGTCCGCTGCCTGCCTGAAACACAAGGGCACGTGGGTGCTTGCGGCACAGGTACCACCTGGTTTTTCCGCGGCCGACGGGACAGAGGTCAACATGAAGCCTCGTGTCGGCGCCACCGGAGTCCGATTCACCGATGCCGGGCTGCGTAGAAGCGACAGCAACATCCTGGTACATCGGGAACGAAGACACTGCAGTCGGACGGCCAGAATGCTCCGCTAGAAACCGGTCAACATCCGTCGATCCCATCATCCACCTCCACCGCACTCCACTACAGGGGCCGGCGGCCCAAGGTCGAGCAGGCTAGACGCACTTCCCAACACAACACAGCCAACTATTAGCCTGTGCACAGGAGCCACCGGCCCTGCACCGTAGGGGAATCCTGTCGCCGGAGACAGGAGTGATCGGACTACGGACTGAGCGTTTCACCGTATGCCAAGTTATCGGCATTCACAGTGTCCGAGTCGACACCATTGGATGTCCATTCGAACATTAGCTGCCCGTCGACCGATCTGGATCCCTCATTCGTAACCACCGTATTGCGTTCTAGATGGCGACACATCCCATGTGTCAGCCATCCGTCGATCAGACGGTTGCGAAATCTGTTTCACGATAGTAGAATCATTTTCACTACTCGTCAAGCCCGAACTCCCACGAAAGCCGAAAAATGCCTGAAAGCTACCCGGTCAACGGACCACGAGTCGCCGAGATCAGAGACCGGGTATACCCGCGCTTCTCGCAAGGCAGGCTCGGGGCAGCCCTTGACCCACGCAAGACGACCGGTTGGGTTCACAAGCTCGAGCATGACGATCTGAAGACAGTGTGGAAGGATGTCGCCGAGCAGATAGCCGCGGTCCTGGGAGTCCCGTTGGACGACCTAGCCAAAGAGGTAGGTCAGCCGATCCACTGGCTCGATGACGACGCTGAGACGGTCCATGACACGGCGACCTCTACCTACTCCATGCCGGAATCTCTTGGCCTGCGTAGAGTCGCACGGTATATGGGTCATGCCGGGCCGACCGGCGTCTATCTTGGCGAGGATCTCTGGGAAGCCGAGGTATTCGCGGATGGTGGACATGCCGCGGTCGTTGTTGAGGGTGACTGCATGGAACCGGAGCTGCATTCCGGTGATGTTGTGCTAGTCGCGCAGCAGGTCAAGCCTGAGTCGGGCGACATCGTTGCATTCTCAGTCGACGATTCGCTCTATTTCGCGTACTACAGGCAACGCCGCAACACGGCGCGTCTCGAGAACAACGACGGCACGAGACCGATCTCCGATGTTGTGATCGAAGGCGTGGTGCTCGAGCGCCGTACTACCTATCGCCGAGGCGGCCACTCTCGGGCCGCTCGCCGCTAAACACGTCTGCTGATACGATTCCGGCTCCCCGTAACACCCATGAATGGAGCCGCTGATGTATGTCGTAAGACGCTGGTACAAGACCAAGCCTGGCGAAGCCCGGCGCGTGGCAACGCTCGTCCATAAACAGGCGACGGCTTACAAGGACGCAGGGCAACGCAGCGATTTCAGGGTCTCATACAACGGATACACGCTCCCGGGTGAGCAGGACGTGGTTTGTCTTGAGTGGACGGATGAGCGCCTGGAGACACCGACTCGCGAGGGGCACGTGCTGCCTAAAGCCGCGTTGGAACTTGGCGCGGAGGTCCGCAGCCTGATCGAAAGCCAGCGCATCGAGTTCATGGAGATGCTCACCCCGGCCAAGTTCCAGGAATAGGCGATCGGCCTCCTGCCCGCTGCAACGGCCTGCACCTGAACACCGTCTGGCGGCAGGCTCGAATCGCAGCCGGTGTAGCTATACTGCCTGCGCCTTCATTCAACTCGACACAAAATCCCTCAAAACAACAGAGGCCGGACTCAAATATGGAACCTGCCGTAGCCGTCTCCAACCCTAACGATGAAGTTCTCCAGACCGCAGCGCAGTTTGGAATCAAGAACATCGTGGTCTACTCGGGACCGGGCACACCTGGCCGCAACAAGCCGCGGCAAGACTATTCCGACTATGTTGCGCTCAGGATGCGCATCGAGTCTTTCGGCCTGAACCTTGTCGCCATTGAGGGTGGGTTCTCGCCATCACGAAAGTATGACGACGTGATCTTCGGCGGTCCTAAACAGGATGAGTTGATCGAGGATCTGCTGGCCGAGGTCCGCGACATGGGCAATGCCGGCATTCCGATCTGGGGCTATAACTGGATGCCCAACTCGTGGGGCCGCGCCTACCCGACTTACATCCGCGGCGGCGCTATGGCGACCGGATACGACTGGGACTGGGAGCAGGAGCGCAGGCCACTAACGTTCGGCGCAGAGATGGATGAAGACACGATGTGGGCGGCGCTTGAGTACTGGATCAAGGCGCTCACGCCTGTGGCTGAGGAAGTTGGTATCCGCTGCGGTATCCATCCCGAAGACCCGCCTGTGCCTCAGCGCGCCGGCGTGCCCGGTCTGTTCAGGAACTTCGCCGCTTTCAAGCGCTTGATCGAGATCGTGCCGTCCGACTACAACGCCATTGAGTTCTGCCAGGGCACGTTCTCCGAGATGCCCGGTGAGGACATCTACGAGATGATCGAGTACTTCGCATCTCGTAACAAGGTCCTCTATGTCCACTTCCGCAACGTCACCGGAAAAGCGCCGAAGTTCAATGAGGAGTTCATCAACAACGGCTACGTCGACATGAAGCGAGCGATGCGGACGTACCGCGACGCTGGCTACAAGGGCACCTTCATTGATGACCACTGCCCGATCATGCTGGACGACACCCCGTTCCCAGGAAATCTGGGCGGATACCGTTCGAGGCTGTTTGCACAGGGCTACATCCAGGGTCTGATCGAAGCGGTTGAGAAGGAACCGGCGTATGGTGGACCGGTTCGCTGAAGCTAGCGACGGCTTGCCCCTGTTGATCTCCTAAGCAATCTCAATCCCATTGGATATTCGAAAGGCGAAGAACAAGAATGAGAATCGGACTTGGCAAAGGCGGCGCGGCAGACCGGCAGTTCCTGCGTTTCGCGGCGCAGCTCGGCGTCCAGGACGTGGTGATCAACACACCACCTGTACCGGTGAAGAACGGTCGGTGGGAACTGGTCGACCTCGTCGCGCTCAAAAACCAGGTCGAAGAGCACGAGCTCACGCTGTCTGCAATTGAGAACACGCCGATAGACATGCGCCACCACATCATTGCTGGCGGGCCGCGCTTCGACGAGCAGCTCGAGAACATGGTGCACACCATTCGCAACATCGGTCGTGCAGGCATCCCGATCTACACCATGAGCTGGCGATACCCTCGCTACTACCGCACTGGTTTCGAGGAGATTCGCGCAGGAGCCAAGGGCACTGCATACGACGCTGCGAAAGAGGACTGGCCAAACATCCTCGACTGGGAGTTGACGACCGAACGGGCCTGGGAGTGCCTTGAGACCTGGGTGAAGACGATCACACCGGTCGCCGAAGAAAACGGCGTCCGCATTGGTATCCACCCGGTCGACCCGCCCATGCCGTCCATCGCCGGTGTTCCTCAACTCGTCCATAACTTCGAGGGTTACAAGCGGCTAATAGATATAGTCGACAGCCCCGCCAACTCTGTCTTGCTGTGCCAGGGTTCGTTCTCGCAGATGGAAGGCGCAGATGGTGATGGCGAGAACTCGATCTACAACATGATCGAGTATCTGGTGAAGAGGAAGCGCGTCGTGTACGTCCACTTCCGAAACGTCTCAGGAACTGTCCCGAAGTTCCACGAGGAGTTCATCAATACCGGCTACGTCGACATGTACCGGGCCATGCGGATATATGCCGAAAACGGATTCGACGGCTTCTTCATGGACGACCATGCTCCGATAGTTGTCGGCGATTCGGACTACGGACACAGGGCGAGAGCGTTCTCGACTGGCTATATCCAGTCACTGGTTGAGGCGGTCACGGATAAATCACTCTACGCGAATGCGTAGCTGAACCGGTGTTACATTGGCTAAATGCCTTATCCGATTGACGAGAAACTGGTCATCGCTATCGCGTCGAGCGCTCTGTTCGACTTGACCAAATCGGATGCCGTCTATCGAAAAGAAGGCTCCAGCAAATATCGAAAGTACCAGCGTAAAAGGGAAGACAATCCTCTCAGGCCGGGCATCGCGTTTCCGCTGGTAAAGGCACTTCTTGGTCTCAACGGAGATGACGAGGACAATCGGCCGATTGAGGTCATCCTGCTGTCCCGGAACGATCCGGATACCGGGCTTCGAGTTCTTAACTCGATAGAACACCACTCCCTGGACATCTCAAGAGCCGCCTTCTTGAGCGGCGGCGACCCGCACAGGTACATTGACGCCTTCGACGCATCTCTGTTTCTTACAGCGAACGAAGCTGATGTGAGAAAAGCGATCGCCAGTGGCGCACCGGCAGGATTGGTCATGGATTCCGAGTCGAACTTCACCGAGGACGGTCACGAACTTCGCATCGCGTTCGACTTCGACGGCGTCCTTGGTGACGGTTCGTCGGAGCAGATCTTCCAACGCAAAGGCCTTGAAGCGTTCAAGGAGAACGAGCGTTCGAACGCAGATGTTCCTGTAACCAAAGGGCCGCTGTTCCGTTTCTTCAGCGATATCGCTAACTTGCAAAAGGCTGAACGGCAGCGACAGGCGGAAGATCCTGAGTACCGGCCAAGAATCAGGATTGCGATTGTCACGGCCAGGAACGCTCCGAGTGATAAGCGCGTTGTGACGTCTCTCCGCGAGTGGGACATTCACGTTGACGAAGTCTTCTTCCTGGGTGGTGTCGATAAGTCACGTGTCTTGCGAGAGTTCAATCCTCACATCTTCTTCGATGACCAGGAGATACACACCGACGATGTATCGACGGTAGCACCGTCTGTGCTGATTCCGACCAGGTTGATCACCGAATCGAACTGATCCGACTGCCAAACCGGGGTGTTTCGTCCGCAGCTGTCCAGGTCAGCGCGTGGGTGCGGCAGCAGGAGTAACATCCTGCCAATGTCACGCCGACCTGCATCTCCTAATACACGCAAAGCCTGTTGAGCAGCTCCAACGCTCCAGGTGCCATAGCTCCTGACGCTGACGCCGCTTATGCCAAAAAGTGGAAAGCGTTCGGAGCCATAGGGATCTCTTTCTTCACCATGGTCATGAGCATGTCCATGGTCTTTGTCGCGCTCGAGTCGATCGCGGACGACTTCGGGGTGACTCTTCGTGCGGTTTCATGGGTTGTCATCGCACAGGCTCTGACCATCAGCGCATTCATGATGCCGATGGGCAGGCTCGCCGACATCATCGGTCGCAAGCGCGTCCACATGATCGGTCTCATCTTCTTCGCGGGCGGGGCGGTTTTTACAGCAGTAGCGCCGGCTTTCGGGATCCTGATCTTCGCTCGAGTTGTGATGGCGATCGGCAACTCAATGAGCCAGTCGGTCGGAACCGCGATGGTCATATCGGTCTTCCCACCGCACGAACGAGGCAAGGCGATCGGAAGTCAGACGACGGCGGTTGCGATCGGAGGAGCGGTAGGACCCGTTGTGGCAGGAGTCATGCTGCAGTTCTTCGACTGGGAAGCTCTCTTCTGGATGCTGGTTCCGCCCATCACCCTGGCATTCATCGCCAGCATGGTGATCCTGGATGAGAACGTGGTGAGTCAACGCTCCCAGGGAGCCAGGCCGAGATTCGACTGGATCGGCGCGCTCCTTTCTGGCGCCGGAATCATCCTGGGGATCATTCTGATCAACAATCCGTTGGCTGAGAGCTGGGGCTCGCCGATCATGCTCGGCGGCGCGGCACTGGTCGTGTCGATATTCGCAAGCTTCGTCATCTGGGAGCTGCGGTCGAGCGCGCCAATGTTGCAGCTGCGCATGTTCACTAACCTCGTCTTCAGCATGGCCGTAACGACTCGGTTCCTGGGGTTCCTGGGCACCACCGCGGTGCGCTTCCTGATGCCTATCTATCTCATCAGCTTGCGCGGACTTCAGGAGATCGAAGCAGGAGCGTTCTTGCTGTTGTCATCGCTCGGGATGGCTATCGCTGCACAGAGTTCAGGCAGACTGTCTGATAGGTTCGGTGAACGACCCTTCGGCGTTGCAGGCTTCGTGATCCTGGTGATGACCGGGGCCGCTTTCGTCTTCACCGACGCGAACACGGACTTCTGGTTCGTCGCCGTTGTACTGTTCGTCAACGGCCTGGCGATGGGGCTGTGGAACGTGCCAAACAACAGCATCATCATGGGTGCAGTCCCACGTTCGAGTTTCGGCGTTGTTGGGGCGTTCACGAACCTCACTCGAAACGTTGGCAATGTGACCGGTCAGGCCGTCGCGGCAGCCGTGGTGGTCGGAATCATGACCGCGCAGGGCTTCGACATTCCTCTGAGCGAGATCGACGAGGTTGCCGAGGCCGGCGGGGCATTTATCGACGGCTGGAAGGCGGCCTTCATCCTTGTGACTGTGTTTTCCGGGTTCGGCCTGATCCTGTCATTCATCACCAAACCTAAGACCGTCCAGGAAGACTGATCTGCGCCAGTCGCGTCGACCTTACGAACTGAAGAACGTTTCGGCATCGTCCTGCGGATAGAACCCGAGGACTTCGTTCGTCTCGCGCATATCGAAGATTCGCCGTCCGTTGTTGCTGATCACGTACGCAAGTGTGAACTCCCGATCAACATCCAGCGCTTTCTGGAACGCGTCCACGAGGTCACGCCGGCTGAGAAACATGGCTCGAACGTAATCTTCTGACGGTGTGCCAGCGGACCTCATCGGTGAATCTTCATCACCGATCGCGCCGATACGCATAGCGACGAACTGCACGCCGTGGTGTCTTGCGAAGAGGCGGCCGTAGATCTCGCCGGTAGCTTTTGAGGCGCCATAGATCGAGCTCGGGTTGAAGTAGTCGCCGAGGCGCAACATCACCGGCTTCGAAGTGTCGAGGATCTCTGGTGAAGCGCCCATGGTTTCGCCATGCTGGGTGTGGTTCGTGCTGGCAAAAACCACCTTCTTCACGCCGGCACGCCGGGACTCTTCCAGTACGTTGAAGGTGCCAATGATGTTGTTCTTCAGCATGCTCTCCCAGCTACCGGCCGGACTGGGATCACCTGCCAAGTGGATAACAGCATCAAGCCCGCTGAACACGCCGTTCATCGCGTCGGTATCGGAGATATCGACCACTGTGGACTCGAAATCTTGCGGGGTTAGCGAGAACGAACTGATGTGGTGAGTGTCGGTCAGCCCGGCTCGCAGATAGCCGCCGATTCGCCCTTCAGCGCCTGTTATCCCGACTTTCATTCGCCGTCTCCTATCATTGTTCGGCCCGTGAGTGACTGCAACCCGACGGATGGTACCGTCGAGCACTGGAGGTTGGCGAATGTCCAGGCTGAAAGTTCTTGTGACCGGAGCGAGTGGCCAGGTTGGCTACCTGGTCTACTCTCGGTTGATGTCTCAGCCAAACCGCTACGAGGTGTTCGGCGTCGACAGGAAATCTGATCCATCGGATCGCGTCCCAGGATCATGGAGCCTGGAGCTCCCTGGAGACAGCTTCAGCGTCTGCAACCTCTCCGACTACGATTCCGTGGAGCGAGCCGTCCAAGGGATGGATGTTGTCGCTCATCTTGGTGCAGACCCGGAAGGCACCGAGTGGGACTCGGTCAGGGACAACAATGTGGTCGGCACATACAACGTGTTCGAGGCGAGTCGCCAGGCCGGGGTGAAACGGATTGTCGGCGCCAGCAGCATCATGGTCTCCGAAGGTCACCGGCAGCAAGAGCCGTACCGGGCGATGATGGAGCGTCGAAGCAGTGACATCCCGGCCGACGTGCAGATGATCTCACCGGTGATACCGGCTGAACCGCGCGGCATATACGCGGCCAGCAAGGTCTGGCTCGAGTCACTGGCACGTGTGTATTCGAACCGGTATGGCATGTCGTGCATCTGCATCCGTATCGGGCAGGTCGAGCGCGACCGCCCGCGGCCGCCAAAGGGTGCAGACATCTACGTGAGCCAGCGAGACATCACACAGATATGGCAACGGGCTATCGATGCTCCAGAGGACCTGCGGTTCGGCATCTTCTATGGCATGTCTGACAACCAGTACAGATGGACGGACATCGATGAGGCGCGAAAGGCGCTCGATTACGTGCCGGAGGACCGTGCCGAGGATGGCTACGACTACGACGCATAGTGTCTAACCTTGTGGGGAGAGAACATTGCCGAAGACGATCGTGTTTGACGTGAACGAGACGCTGCTGGACCTTCGTGCGCTGGACCCGATTTTTGAGAGGCACTTCGGTGATGCAACAATGCGCAACGAATGGTTTACGCAGGTCCTCCTAACTGCTATGACCACGACGTTGGTCGGTGACTATGCAGACTTCGCGGCTGTCGGAGCAGCGGCTCTTGGCATGGTTGCCGAGCGGCGAGGTGTCGAAGTCACGGACGAGCAGCGGGCGGAGATTCTGCAAGGACTGAGTTCGCTACCGGCACACCCTGAGGCACGCGCTGCCATAGAGCTGCTCAAGGGCGAGGGCTACAGGGTCGTGACGCTGACTAACTCTCCACCGGCTCTTGTGGAGGTGCAGGTCGGCAGCTCCGGACTTGGAGAACTGTTCGATGGGATCCTGTCGGTCGATTCGGTGAGGAAGTTCAAGCCAGCCGCGGGTGTATACGAAATGGCGGCGCAAGAGCTTGCCGAAGAGCCAGCCAGCCTGTGGCTGATTGCGGCGCACAACTGGGACACAACGGGCGCTGTCGCTGCAGGGTGGAAAGCGGCGTTCGTGGCCAGACCCGGAATGGTTACCGGTGCACTGGACCGAGAGCCGACGGTGCGCGCGCGGGATCTTGAGGACGCCGCAAGGAAGATCATCAGCTTTGACAGTCGTGATGGATAACACGCCCGACAACGGAAGTCACGATGCACTTCGTGGGTTCGCGACTCAAGTCCTGGGTTCGATCAGTACTGTCGAAGACCGCTCGAGAACGTTCGGCCGAAAATCCATAACCTGGCGAGTCGTTACGGCGGACGGCGACGCGTTTTATCTCAAGCAGCATGAAGAGCGGAGGCTCTACCACACGGAACTCATCGTCTACTCGAAGTGGCTGCCCGCGCTGAGGGGTGCCGGCGACTGGCAACTGCCAGAACTTGCCGATAACTCGGACGAACTTGGAGCACTGGTTCTGACCGAAGTGCCGGGCGATGTGTTGAGTGAGTCTGAACCCACTCCAGAGGACCGGTTAACGATGCACTGGACGGCAGGGCGACTCGCAGCGACGATACATCGCCTCGACGTGGACGCGGAAGATGCAGGGCCCGCTCGCACCTATGACCGCTCGACATGGGATCAGTATTTGACCGCTGCTGCCCCTCACCTCGATCGAGAACTGCTGCAATGGATCGAGCGGACAGCCTCTGGCGACGATCTATTCCGGGGTTTGCAACTCGTGCCGACCCACTCGGACTTCTCACCACGTAACTGGCTGATCGACCGGTCTTCCGACCGTTTAACGCTTGGTGTTATCGACTGGGAGCGGGCACGACCGGGATACTGGCTTGAAGACGCCGTGCGTATGGCCTTTGATGACTGGGCCGAAGAGCCTGCGCTACGAATGGCATTTTTCGATGGTTACGGCCGGATGCCATCCTCTGCCGAGGAGCATCAACTTGACCTGATCTGCCTGGCGAACGCCGTCGCCACGGTTTCGTGGGCCACCCGGCAAGGCGACCTCGAGTTCGCTCACTTCGGACGTGAAGTGATTACGGAACTGAGAGGTCGACTCAGCTAGTCGGCTCCTGCCTGGTGTCAGCGCGGAGACCTTCGGCCAATGCGTCCATTAACGCGTTCATACCTTCCGGAAACTCAGGAGGCGGCTGCTTCGTCAGACCCATGATGTCAGCAAGAGCGCGAAGCGCCGATACCCGTGACGCCTCGGAACCTTCACCGATGGCGATGCTCCAAAGTTCAAGCTTGATGTCCTCGATCGTCGGCATACGCAGCAACCTGGAAGAGCCTCTGGGCTTCGTGTTCGCATCAGCGAGTGGTCCGGTGTGTCCAGCGGCGTTTTCGCTTACACCATTTGCAGACTCGTATGTTGTGAGTGAGGTCATTCGCCTGACAAAGGAAGCTTGCCACCCGGTTTCCGTGTGCCCGTTTCTCGAAACGTCACTATCGATACTGGACTGTACTGATGAGCCATTCAAGTTAGCTCTGTCAGGAGACGATGCGCTATCGATACGCGAGACTGGGCAGCAGACAAAATCGATAACACATGGCTATCAGGAGACCGCAGTGACCGACACGAACCGACCGCTGGAAGGGAAAGTTGCACTGGTGACCGGAGGCGGGCGTGGTATTGGCAAGGCGATTGCTATCGCTTTGTCGGGTGCAGGTGCCGACGCCTGCGTTCTCGCCAGGACGTCGTCCCAGGTCCAGGCAGTTGCCGATGAGATCTCCAGCGCAGGCCGTACGGCGTTGGCTCTCACAGCCGACGTGACAGACAGCGCAAGTATTGAACAGGCGTTTACAGATTTCTCAAGATACTTCGGCAGGCTGGACATCCTGATCAACAACGCGGGTGGAGCGACTGATCGATCGGGTCTGCTGGAATCGAGCATTGAGGACTGGATCGGAGCAGTCCGTCTGAATATCGAAGGGGTATTCCTCGTGAGCCGACACTTCGTTCCCCTGATGATCAAAAGCGGCGGCGGAAAGATCATCAACGTCGGCTCCGGAATGGGCCACCGCGCGGGTGATGCGAACTCGTCATACCGGGTAGGCAAGGCGGGTTCGTGGATGTTGACCCAGTGCATGGCTGAAGAGTTGTGGAGCGACGGAATCGATGTGAACGAGTTGGTGCCCGGACCGGTGGCAACAGACGCAACGAAAGGGATCATGAGTGTTGGTGGCCCCCCACCGTTCGCTCCGAGCGAACGCGTCAAGACGCCGGAGGAGGTCGCCCCACTCGCGCTCTGGCTGGCGACTCAGCCGGCAGGGGGGCCGACAGGGCAGTCATTCAGCCTCGCCAGACGACCGATATAGGCTTACCAGGCCCGACCACCGGCGCCCACCTCGAATCTGTGCAATAATAGTTAACCATTCGGTTTATTTTCCTGACGCATACGAGGAGATTCACGATGGTCAAGGTGCAGTTTCCGAACGAGAGTAACGCTTATCGCTCGGCCAGGGAGAACCTTCTTAAGGCAGAAGTCGGCTTGAGAGCTCAGATTGAAGAGGTGGCCAGGCAACGGCGACAACTTCCTGCAGGTGGAGCGCTCAAAAAAGACTACGTGTTCGAAGAACTGGTAAACGGGACCGTCAAGCAGACGGCGTTTTCGGAGATCCTTCCACCCGCCAAAGACACGCTGTTCGTCTACAGCTTCATGTACGGCCCGGAGATGGACGCAGCCTGCCCGATGTGCACCTCGATGCTCGACGGCCTGGACGGCCAGGTTCCTCATATCGACCAACGCATCGGCGTAGTCGTGGTGGCTAAGAATCCGATTCAAAAGATCCGCGCTCACGCCGACTCGCGTGACTGGAAGAACCTGCGTCTACTCTCATCTGGGAGCAACAGCTACAACGTCGACTACTACGGCGAGATCGATGGGCACCAAATGACGATGATCAACGTGTTCACGCGAGATGCCGAAAGCCCGACCGGGCACAGGCACTTCTGGGGCAGTGAGATGGCCTTCGCAGAGGCGGCGCCGGGCCAGAACATGCGACACACAGACATGATCTGGCCTCTCTGGAACGTCCTCGACATGGCACCCGAAGGCCGAGGTGACTGGTATCCGGAACTTTCCTACTCTGAACCCGTCAGCTTCGGTTCTCTATAGACACTTCACCAAAGATTCACTGAACTCTCGCAGTTCCTGAACCAGTGTGCTCTTGAGCGTCGGTACAATCACGGCCCTATTACCACGAACGTTGTAGAGGACACCAATGCCCAGAATCTTGCTGGCCGGATTCATGCAGGAGATCTCGACCTTCAATCCCGTCGAGTGCCACTACGACTACTTCAAGATTCTGCGTGGCGATGAGCTAGTAGATGACAACCGGGGCAAGAACACCGAACACGGTGGCGCTATCGATGTATTCGAGTCCGCTGGCTGCGAGCTAGTACCGACCTGGCACGCGGGTGGAGATGCAGCCGGCCCCCTGGCGCACGCCGACTTCATGCGAATGGCAGATGAGTTCGTTCAGGCCTTGAAACCCCACGCAGGACAGGTGGACGGCGCTTACATCCGAATGCATGGCTCGATGGGCACTCCTGAAGAGTTGGATCCCGAGGGTTACCTGCTGCAGGAGGCGCGTAAGATTCTCGGCGAAGAGATTCCGATCGTTATCTCACTCGACCTGCATGGCGTCCTGACAGCACGGATGATGACGCACGCCGATGCTGTCGTTTCGTACCACACCTACCCGCACGTGGATTTCAGCGACACGGGCGCACGCGCTGCTGGTTTACTGCTTCGAATAATCAACGACGGAGCCAGGCCTGTAGGGGTTCGAGTCAGGATACCGACTCTTGTTCGGGGCAACGAGCTGATCACGGAGACAGGCCTCTTCGGTGCGCAGATCCGCTACGCCAGAGAGCTCCAGCAGAACCCTGCGGTACTTTCGGCCGGCTTCCTGATTTGCAATCCATTCACTGATGTGCCTGAACTGTGCTCCCAGGCGTTCGTCTACACGGATGGTGATGCCGCGCTCGCAGAGTCGAGCTCCCTGAAGATGGCGAACGACTTCTGGCCCAACCGGGCGGAAATGCAGTCCGGGCTCATCGGCCTGGAGGAAGCGGTCGAAAAAGCGTCCAGCATGGCCGGGCCTGTCGCTCTGACCGATGCGGCAGACGCCACCAGTTCAGGGGCGTCCGGCAACTCGAACGCTATCGTTGCCGAGATGGTCAGGCAGGGCTACGCGCACTCTGTCCTCGCACCCATCTGCGAGCCGGCACTGGCTATCAAGGCTCACGAGGTCGGAGTCGGGGGGCGCTTCGCGGCAAACTGGGGTGGTGAGTTGGATTCGAGATACGAGCCGATCAAGATGGAGTTCGAGGTGGTCTCACTTTCCGATGCGCCGTTCGATCTCGAGACCTGGATCTTTAAGCAGAACCCCGGCAAAACAGCGGTTCTGCGCAACAACAACTACACGATCGTCGCAACCGAGATCCCGGTGATGCACGTCGACCGCTCGCTGTTCCTGGTTAACGGGCAAGATCCGAAGAACTTTCATTCGACCGTTGTTAAGTCTCCTCACTGCGAACCGCAGTTCTACGATGAGTGGGTTGAAGCCAACTTAAACGTTGACGCACCCGGGGCGACATCAGCGAACCTGACGTCCCTGGGCCACACGATCTGTGAACGACCGATGTTCCCTATGGAGCAGGACACCACGTTCACGCCTGCGCCAGAGCGCTTCTCACGAAGCAACTAAAGGCTGAAGACCGTTCCACCGGCGGCAACGTCTGTGCGACTGCCCGGCAGCTGCAGTAGCGCACGGCGAGGATCAAACTGCTCGGTCAAGAACTGGTTGAACGTCAGTGTCGGCTCCTGCCCGGACCGGATCTGGCTGCCCAGCGCTCCGAGGAACCGGTTGAACGTCGGCGCGAACAGCCCCTGGAACTGCAGATCGAGCCCCGGAGATCCAGAGAACGGTGAGATTGACTGAAACAGCGTCCGCTCGCCTATGTCTGTGCCTTCAAGCAAACTCAGAAACGCGTCCTGGATGTCCGGATCAATGAGCGTGTCGTCAAAGTCGATGTTTTCGGTAAAGAGCTGTTGATTGACCATTCGTCCACCTGTCGCTCGCTGAAAATGTCGGGCTTGAACTCGTCACGCGGGCAGCAGGTTCTGCTGCCTTGCGAACTCGAGGAAGTCGGTGCCTGGGTCACCCTGTGCCAGCACACGCTCCAACTCGCGAAACAGACGCGCATTGGAGGGCAACAATCTTGAGGCAACAAAAGACCCGAAGCGATCGGCAGCCGCGGCGCGGGCGAGTCTAAAGACGTTCGCTGCGTTGCCGCGTCCACGGCTGGTGGCAATATCCGGATTTCGCAATGCCTGAAACGCAAGAAGCTGATCGGCGTTCAAGTCACTGCCGGTCCTGCCTGCGAGCAGATCTCGGAAGGTATCGGCAGCGAAGTCAAGATCGCCGAACCTGTCCCGGAAGAACTGCTGCAGCGCCCCGGGCTCCTGGCCGATCGGATCAACGGTTCCGGTCAGTGATCCAATCTGAGCGGCCGGTGCAAGCGCCTCGAACCGCTGGCTTATCGTGCTTCCCAAAACGCCTTCAGGATCGAGCCCCAATGCAGCAACCGCGTTCTGGAAACTGGCGAAAGGGACCGATTGCACATCGACAGGAAGTTCATCGGCCGTTCTCGAGCCTGGCTCAGAATCGGTCTCATCGTCTCCGTTCTCGGACTCCGGCTCTGAGATCAGCTCAAGCGACTGCACGAAAGACGCCAGGTCGGGTCGTCCACTGGCCTGAAGGAACAGTAGGAAGTCAGGATCGTTCTCAAGCAGGAACTCCGGGGTGCTCACCAACTGAATCCGCACTGTCGGCCCAAGCACCGTCCGGAGAACGGATCTGGCAACTGACGTGTCGTCCAAGTCGACCCTGAAGAACGAAATCGATCCGTCCCGATCCACGACCTTCGCGACTACCATCTTCACCTCCTAAGTCGCTAGCGTCCGTTTCGCACCGGTCCGAACCGCTCCTCCGCTATCGAGTTACCCTGCCGGTGAGCGGTTTCCCGTCCGCTCCAACGAGGCCGGACTGCCGCTGATCCCGGGTCGCCTGTTGGAACATGCCAACTTGACCGGTGTTCGGTTCTGTCCCCACACCGGCCGCCTGTGCGAACGGGACCGCGCCATTGGCCGGGTTTCTCTCATGGTGGAAGCGGGGCACCTCATTCACCGGGTTTGGGCTGAACAGTGTGCTCGGCTCACCGTCTGCTGATCGACGCTCCAACGTGTCGGCAAGGAGGGTTTCGAGAGAAGGCAGACTGCCAGTTGCAGCGTCTTGATCAGCGTTCTCGGCTCGATTTGCGATCAGTTGCCTTACGGCCGACTGGCCTTCAACCTGCCGCTGCAAATGAAGCACTTGCAACCTGTCGAACCAGATTGCTGCAAGAGCATGGTCACCGTCCTTTGTCGCAGCGAGAAACATGCCCATAGCCTGTGCAAGCGGGTCTTGTGAGAACGCCTGCGCCTCCCGGTTCTGCGCCTGCACCTGCCGGTGCGACTGAATCTTCAGCACGCGCTCCCTCACCCATTCCAGTGATGCCAGCGGCTCACCATTCAGCGTCGGCTGCATCGCCATCTGTGCAATGGTCCACCTGGTCACCTCGTCTTCGGGCAACGCCAGCGACATCGTCACTTCGACCGGGTCGTGACCGGCTATATCCTCGGGGGCTATCACCCGGTTGGCGAACCTGTGGTTGTCGAACCGTCGGCCGGAGACACTTATCGGGTGGAAACCGCCCGTTTCATACTGCGCCACGAGATTTTCGAGACAGCCCTCGATGCACCTCGCGACCGCTCGCATCCTTGGCAATACTCTGTGCTCGAGATTGTTCCCGAGCTGTCGCAGGGCAACCGACGACAGTGGCTTGTCGAGAAGTCCGAACGCCTGTGGCGGCAACCCGCCGGCCACTGAGTCCTTCTGAAGCTGGCTGAGCAGGAGCGCAGCGGCGCCGTTCACGTCGGCTTCAGGGAAGCTCTGCACGTCCTCCTGATTCGCAGTCGACAGATTAATCTCGGCGCCCTTATCGTTGGCGCCATCGTCGAGCGACTTCGTTCCATCGAGCGAGAAGACCTTTTTCCTCGGATCCGATGCCTTGCCTGTGAGGTCCAGCACGTACGATGCAGCCCGGTTCAGTCGGTTCCATACGTCCCGGTTCTCGGCAAATATGCTCTCGCCGAAGTGCACGTCCGGTGCGCCTTCGGTCTCGGTCGGCGCGAGGGTTGGCTGCGGACCGACCGGTGCGACGACGATCGGAAATGACAGCATGTGCAGGTTATGCGGAACACGAGCCCACTCACCTTCGATCACCGTCCCGGCGACATAGACGAATGGGTGACGTCGGAACGGATTGGAAGACGAGATGTCGAACTCGGGATTGGTCTCCCGTGAGAAATACTCGAAGGCATCGACGCCTTCGTCATCACCTAAAGCCTGACTGTTCTCGAAAGAGAACTCAGGAAACTCTTCCCGGATTTCGGCGACCGTGCGGCGCAAACGATGAGCAGCCCACAGCGGTTCTTCGATACCCGGTTGAATGAAAAGGTGCCTGGGGTCCAGTGGAAGAATGTCTTCAAACGTGTCGCCGTTTGGTCGTTTCCTGAGTACGGCCCGAGCGGCGGCGTAGCGGCCGCGTACGACAGTGAAGAACGCCAGCGCATCGACGATCGGCGGATGGCCAAACCGGCGGTGCCGCCTGTCGACATTGTTGAGCATCCCGATTGCCAGGTGTTCGGCAAGTTCGTTTGCCGACTCCTGCTGCTCCTGGGCCTCGTCGTTCGGCACCCTGACAACGAGTTCAGTTGCAGTGATGAATGAGATGACTTTCTCAGCCAGCACGCGTGGTTCGTTCGTGGTGTAGATGTCTTCCGGTGAAAGTGCGTCAGCAAAGTCAGGCTGCCAGCGGTCGAGCGTATAAAGCGAGTAGTCGGCATCCATTCGATCGTGGACACGCGAAAGATCGCGGAACTTCTGATCGATTCGGTTGCTGATCTCAGGAGCTCTCATGGACAGCTGGCTGAGAAGCCTTTCTGTTGGCGTTGAGGCCGAAGCGGCAGCACTTTCAGTATCTGGACCGTGATTCGAGATCTCTGTTCCCGTAACCAACGCAGTTGCTCCTTGTCGGGGCTCCCGTACCAGCAGGCCGAAACAGCTCGTTTGACTGTCAACGGCGTCTGTGATTCAGGCTAGGACCGGGAGACGAACGTTCCAAGCGACGTGTCAGGCTAGATGGCCTTTGGTTCGGGCACGGTCCAGTCGGTGCTGAGATAGTCGGCAGGCAGTCGAAGATCTGGCAGCTGAGGCGCTCGATGGTCGATCCCACCTGTGAGTGCGAGCCAGTGCTGGTTGTCTTTCACCATTCCGAGCGCGCCGTTCAGTTCGGCTCCAGAACGTTCGTGCAGAGCGTTCAGGTTTGCAGACCTGCGGTCAAAAACAGCCTGGATCTTGTTTTTGATCTCGTCGGTGATCTCAGACGGATGCTCTTCGACAATCGACGACAGCTGCGAAGCCCAGAACTTGAGCTCCGCGCGCATGCTGTTGCAGGTATTGATATTCGCCCAGGCCTCGGTGTACTTGGCCTTCCAGAACTGAAGACGTTCGAAAGCGTGGTCTGAAAGATCGGTCTCTGCCATGGCGTACAACCTGCCCTTGAGCAGCGCGGACCCACCAGGGATCTCCAGGCTGACTCCGGCCTGCTCAAGCCGCCCGAGCCAGTATTCGACACAGGCTTTCTGATGGATGTATTCGTCCATGCTGGTCAGGTTGACGCCGTAAATACGCAGTCTGCCTATTGTTCGGCTGAGAACGACGTGCTCGTACCAGGCGAGGCCAAGCTGATAGGCGAACGTGGACGTGAAGTAGCCACGGCCTGACGAACCGGTCACCTGCTCAAGCGGATACCGTTTTGAGTTTGGGATGTCCGGGTCTGGCGCCTGCGTCCAGACCGTGCCGTCGAAAGATGCAAGGAAGTCGAGGTGCTCTTTCGGCCGTCCGAAGTATCCGGTTGGCGGCTTGCCCGCTGACGACCAGTTCCGAGGATGCATCTGGAACCAGTAAGCCGCTTTCGCCCTGGTCCTGGGGCCATCTGGACCGTAGATGAAGGCATGCGCCATGTTTATTGCCCAGATTTCCGCAGTCTCAGGCAGATCGAATGCCAGTTCACGAGTCTCTTCGGCATACCCGAGCAAGCAAACGTCCCGTGAGTTTTTACCCGGCTCGCCTACAGGCTCGCTGGCAACGGCGCCGGCGGCATCCGTGTCGTGTTTTCTTTGCGAACGCCCTCTTCGCACAGCCGGGGTCTTTGACGCCACATCTGCCTCCAGAGTTGAATACGTGATTCACGTTCGAACATCAATTCTGCTGTGGAGCTTTTCGATTACGGAGACCGCGATGTCTCATCAGGAGGTCGTTTGCCTCAAACCCAACTCAAATATGCGCGCCAGGCCATTCGCCTGTACCAAACACGGGACTCCCCGACGTGCAGTCCTCCCATCGGCTGGTGATGGGCTCAAGACCAAATCACAGCATGAATGACCAACCCTCTGGAGTAACAGCGCTCATCTCAACACGAACTGGATAAGCGAGAATTCAGTCAGGATCCGCTAAATCGCAACCGCACATGAAAAGGATCGAGTTTTGAGAGACCGAATTCTGTCCGTGACGCAGGCACGCTCTCAGTACCTGAGAAAGGTCGCTGAAGCGAAGCAGTCAACATCGACGATGGAGCGGCACCGGGCCAGCCAGGAAGTGAAGATGGCGGTCCGAGCTTTGCAGCGTGCACAGATGACAGCCCGCTTGCGGCAGAGTCGCGGCAGGGTGGTGCGACCACTCGACTGGAACGAGGAAATCTCCTGACTCTCCGGCACGGGTTCGAACCTGCCTCCGGCAGGGTCTTTGCCGTTCGCCGCGGTTTAGTAGGGCGCAGCAAAACCCGGCACGTATAGCCTCTTGCCACTACCGGAGCGCTGTCGTTTCGACCATCCGCGATAGTCACGCCAGATAGCTGCCAACTCCCGCCGGGCGTCCCAGTTTTCGCGGGCGGCCAACTGCTCGGGAGTCAATCTGCCCCCGCGGCGCTGCAGCCTTTCGACGATCTTGGCCGCTGTACGCTCACTCACCCACGCCGCCATGTCCTCTATCTGGGAGGTAGAAGCGCTCTCCTCGGCAAGCACGCCGAACATCTCCGCCTCACCGCTGAAGACAAGTCGGAACTCATGCTTGAACACACGTTCAACAGACTCCGGCGCAAAGCCGACCAACCAGGACTGCACGTACTCCACTCCATCCACCGAAGCGTAGTCTGAGCGATCATCGATGATCGCACCCCTCGGAACGAAAATCTCCGGTTGCGTCATGTGCTCCCTCCGGGAACTGCGCGCTGAATCCACGCCCTGTTCTGAATGCTAGGGCTAGCTCGGCTTCAATTCACCCCCCGTGACCGTTTCGGGAGCAATCCAGTGAGCTAGTAAGTCTGTTCGGCGCCGATCTTCGATGCTTTGTCCCACGCGGCGGCCAGGGTCTCTGGAGAAGCGTCGTCAGATTGCGCGGCAGAGATAATGATTGACTCCCGCTCGGTAAGCATCTTCGCTACCTCGGGCAGCCTTGGAACCGCGTCCGCCGGAACTTCGATCGCTCCATGGATATCTGCCGCAATCACGTCACCCGGTCTCACAAGCACACCGCCGATTCCGATCGGCACATTGAACTCCAGCGCGTGGATGTAGCCGTGAGAGACCATGACCTCCTTCGCCCAGAATGGGAATCCCATCTCCTCTGCCTCTCGAAGGTCCCGAACACCGCCGTCAGTCACCGCGCCGACGCAATCAAGTCCGAGAGCGGTGTTGCCCTGCACCTCACCCCAGTACGAGCCGATAACGTCGGGGTAGTCGATGTCATGCAGCACAACCATGCGCGGTGCAGGTATCGAAACGATGGCTTGCCAATAGTCAGACCGGCCCAACGCCTTTGGTGAGCGATGCCTTGCCGATATGAGACCGGTAACTGCATAGCCAACCACCGTGCCTTCGACGGGCGAAACGCATTTGATCTCAGGCCTGAAGAAGCCTTCGGTCCGCGGGCGAATATCGAGTTCTTCCAGCGCGTTCGCGATCGTCGGTGTGTCCAACTGCGCAAGGGCATCGAGTTGCGCCTGCGTTAGAGGCGGCTGTTGGTCTGGCATCTTCAAGGTCCTTCAATGCTTAGATTTAGCTGCAAAACCGATCCGTGTGATTCTCAACATCACCTGGCTGAGTAACGGTATCAGGAGTCGACGCGCGAGGGACCGAACTCGCAGGAGGTCTGCTGGCGATCAGGTCACGCAGCAGCTAAGTCCGATTTTCGAGTTGCCGACTAGCAGCTGCTCGTGTTGTGAGCGGCCGGGTGGATGCTCAGACCCGGCTCGAAGACCTGCCAGACCTGAGCGCCCTGCTCGGTCACTGCGAACACCTGCCATTCGCCATCGCCTACGTAGACAGGCTCCGACAGCAGATCCAGCAGAACCTGCCGACAAGACAGGTGGATGGGCGGGCCGCCGTTGGTCGCGTCCATGAAGATGTTGCTCGGGTTCTGGGAGAACCGGACGTTCAGTTGATTATCTATCTCGGTAGCGGTCATCAACGGAACCGAGCCATCCGGAGCAAACGACTCGGCGGTCAGCGTGGCTGTGTTGCGCAGGTTCGTGTCGAGGGCCCATGAGTTGGCTTCAACTTCCGTAACTACCTCGACCAGCAACTCACCCAGCAGGTACCAGTCCACTACAGCCATGAACTGCTCACCAAGCCTGGTGCCAACATACTCCTGGCGAATCGAACGCCCGTCTGTAACACGCGCATCTGAAAGAGACCGTTCACTCCAGTCAACGAACTCAACCGGTTGCCGGGTATTGGAAAGATCGATTACTGACTGGACCTGTGCCCGATCCACGAGCAACTCCCGCAAAGTGACGCGCGCGAGGCCCGAGGCATGAGCCAGAACGATCTCGTCATCGCCGACGATGTCATCCCAGTCAAGCGGCACAGAATAGGTGTAGTCCAGGACGGGCTCAAACGTACCCGACTCGTCGGCCGGCGTCGCAGGGCCAACCGGCGTTGGTGTAGGTGCGACGACCGGAGGGTCTTCATCCGGCGCAGCAAAGATGGCTGGTGTCGTCGGGGTGGCTACAAGTGACGTTGGTGTCGGTTGGACCGCTTGAGCTATCGCGGTTGCCGATTCCGCGGTAGTCGGAGGTGGACCGAACTGCGGCCATGGCGTCGAAGTCGGAAACACCTGCTGTGCCGGACCGGCCGCAGGGCTAGAGCTGCCGACCGGGGCGATTGGAGACTCTGCTCCGACGCCGGGCGCGCAGGCAGCAGCTGCAATCAGGGCGATCGAAGCGAGTGCAGTTCTGGCGCGAACTTTCAAATAGAAACGTCCCGTCTGGTTGGCTCGGCGACGACGAAGAGGTCGAGCTACGGATCGACCGGAGCTGGCGCACCTCGAACAGTCCAAAACCGGGCGTTCGTAGCGCCAACTCAGAGGTTGCTTACGCAGTACTGGAGAAAGGAGTGCTTCTGGTGTTCAGAAGTGGTTGCCTGAGATTGGAGGTCGGGTAATTTGAGGTTAACGGTTTGAACTGACGCCAAGTTGCGGGCCGAGGCCAGCCAGATGGGACTTTAGTACCAGCGCGCCTTGTCTACCACGTTGACCAGCGGCTCCTTCGAGGCGAAGAGGCGTGCGTTCTCCAGGATCACCTGGTACCGGCGTTCCGGCAGGTTCTCAGCGTCCTTAACCGCGATGTGAGGTGTCAGGATCACGTTTGGCAGGTGCCATAGGCGGTGACCCGCGGGCAAAGGCTCGATCTCGAAGACATCGAGCCCGCAGCCGGCGATCTCACCTTGCTCGACCGCGTTCGTAAGATCCTCCAGCACGGTTGTTTTCCCCCGGCCGATACTGATGAAGTAAGCGGTCGACTTCATCAGGCCGAACCGGTTGCTATTCCACATCCCTTCGGTCTCCGGCGTGTGTGGCGTCGTCGTCACGATGAAGTCGGCTTCGGGCAGTAGCTCATCGAGCATGTCCGTTCCGTGCATCTCCACGTTCGGCACTTCGTGCTCAGGCCGAGGGTCGATGCCGACCACTCTCATCCCGAACTCGCTGCACAACCGTGCCGTCTCGTGGCCGATGCCGCCAACACCTGATATCAGGACTGTGGAGTCCGGCAACGAGACATATTTGCTCTTCCGGGCGTCCTTATTCCAGGTCGCCTTGCGCTGCGCATCAAAGTAGTACGGCAGCCCGCGTGAAAGGCCGAGGATGTACATCATCACGTGGTGCGATATGTGGTCGAAGTAGATGCCGCGTGGGTTGCAGATGGTGACTGGATGCTCAATCAACTCAGGGTAGAAGTAGCCTTCAAACGGGCCTGCATCAGGGTTCTGCAGCCACTTGAGTTTCTTGGCACGTGGCAGCACAGCAGGCGGAACCCAGCCAAACGCAGCGTCGGCATCTACGATCTCTCGTTCGAGGTCTTGTTCAGTTTCTGCCACGACGACTGAGTATTCGGCCATCGAGTCGCCTAGCCGACGGGCCCATTCAAGTCTGAGGTCATCGATCGGTGGCGTGAACACAAACTTGAGCATAGGTCTACCTTCTGCGGCTACGCGGGTGCTGTTGGCCGTGATTCTACCCGTCACTGAAGTAGAATCACGGCCCTGCGTTCCGCAAGCAAAACTCAGATCGGATCTGCGACAAAGATGCCATCCACCACCCGCCCGACGTCCAAGCTCTATTTCGGGTCGATCGAACACGATGTCCGCGCGTTCGTAGTTGCGGCTCGCAAAGGGTTGGACGCCGCGGTGCCAACCTGTCCCGGCTGGACGGTTCGAGACCTGCTGGTCCACACGGGTGTTATCCATCGCAGAAAGCACCAGGTCATTGAAGACGGCCTGACCGATCGAGAAACAGCCGTCAGCGTGCCGGAGGAGGGCCTGATCGAATGGTTCGAACAGGGTGCCGAACTGATGCTGACAGCGTTTCGGGCGCGAACAGCATCAGACTCGACATGGACGTGGCACAAGCCTGACCAGACCGTCGGCTTCTGGTATCGGCGAATGGCGCATGAGACGTTGATCCACCGCGTGGATGCCGAGCTTTCTCACGGCGAAGCGAGTGAGGTTGATGAAGCCATCGCAAACGACGGCATCGATGAGGCGTTCAACGTTTTCATCGGCGGCTACCCGGAGTGGGCTGCGCTGGCTAAGGGTAATCAGGTCATACGGCTTTCTTCACCCACGACCAGTTGGCGGCTGAGGACAGGCAACTTCTCGGGCACAACACGCAGCGGGAAGATCCTGCAGGACGTAGCGACTGTTCTGCTGGAGTCGGAAGAAGAGCCTGCCAACTGCGAGATCAGCGGAACCGCTGCCGCCCTGAACCTCTGGCTCTGGGGTCGAGGACCAGTCTCAGACCTTGAGGTCAGCGGAGACGCAGAACTGGCCAACTACTTGCGGACGGTTGCGGCGAACAGTACCTAGGCCGGGGAACTTCACAACATGCCAACAGACAACCTCAACGGATTCGTCGTGCGCGTCCTCGACGAAACACAGGCTGAACTCCAGATGTCGCTCGACGGAATGGAGCTGGAGCAGGCTCTCTGGCGTCCAACACCTCAGTCGAACTCGATGGCCTGGATCGCGTGGCACATCGCTCGCTTGCAGGATGCCCGGGCGGCAAGCCTGGCTCAAGTTGATCAACTGTGGGTGGCGTACGGCTGGCACAACAGGTTTGGACTTCAGGCTGATCCGTCCAACCATGGACGCGGTCATACGGACGAGGAAGTGGACGCTGTGCGGCCTGAGTCTGTCGCCGCACTCAGCGAGTACGCCGCGGCTGCCCATATCGCGCTTCGCGAGCAGATCGAGAAAGTCGATGATCTCGGATCAGACAACCAACTCCAGGGACACTCGGGCGATGCCACGGTCCGCGACCTGGTGTTCCGCGCGGTACACGGCGGGCTCGCCCACCTGGGCCAGTTGATGTACGTACGAGGCCTGGTTGAGAAGCGCCACTGGTTCCCGAGGTAAGTGGCATACGTCAGAAACGTGCTGGATCAAACATCGAGATGTCATGGTCCGTGGATTGGCGTGTCGAAAGATCGGCCATGATCTCACCGACGACGCTTGCAAACTTGAAGCCATGACCTGAGAAGCCGGCGGCGAACGAGACCTGCGGCGTTCCCGGTGGCGAGCCGATGATGAAGTGTTCGTCCGGTGAGTTCGTGAACATACAGGTCTTCATGGTCATCACAGGGCCGTTGGCACCCGGAAAGTAACGCTCAACCGCGGAACGCAAGATCGCCTCGTCATCTGCAGTCACTGTTCGGACAAGCTCGTCTGCGTCTGTCTCTTCGTCGAGGTGGTGGTAGCGGCCGATCTTGAAGCCTGGTATGCCGAACACCGGAAAGCCGTAGTAGCGTCCTTCTTCGAACATAGCGTTGAAAACAGGAAACCGTTCAGGCGCGAAAACGGCGGGATCATCCGGCTGCAACCACGCAAGTACCTGTCGCTCTGCAACGGCCTGACCTATCAAAGCGGGCATCAGCTTTTCGCTCCAAGCACCAGCAGTGATGACGAGCGATTCGGCCTCGTAGACATCTCTTGTGGTCGTGACTCTGAGCGAACCGGAGCCGGTGATCTCCCAGTCGTTGACCGCCTCTCGAGCATGGACTTCTGCACCGAGCGCCATCGCTTGATTCACATAAGCGACGACCGCTCTTTCCGACAGCAGGAATCCGCCGTCTTTCTGGAAGAGCGAGAAGTGGCCTTCTGGCAGCCGGTAGCCGGGGAAGCGCTTGTTTGTCTCGGCCGCTGAAAGCACCTCGTGCGGAATGTCGTGAATCTGACACGACTCAAGCGATCCGGTGAAGACCTCACCTGACTCGGCGTCGGTGTCGATGGAGCCCGTTGTGTAGAGCAGCTTCTCTTCCACCATCGACTCGATATCGGCCCACAGCTCATACGAGCGCCGGAGCAGCGGAACGTATGAGGGGTGCTCGTAGTAGGCGAGTCGAATGATCCGGTTGACACCGTGCGACGAGCCCTGGTCGTTCGGAATATCGAACTGTTCGAGCCCCAGTACCGTCTTGCCACGGCGCGCTAACTCGAAGACGGTGGCGCTGCCCATCGCGCCGACGCCGATGACAATAACGTCAAACGTTCGCGGCATTCTTCTTCCCTTGATTCGGATGCCGCATGTTCACAATCATCGACTCAGTTAGTACGACTACGGCTTGTACTGGTCGACTCCCTCGGTGACGGGCGAGGGTCCGCTCGGGAAGACCGCCGTCTTCGCACGGTCTGCACCGACGACGATGATCGAACAGTCCTCGGGAGAATCCATGACATTGATCTGGATCTCCATCCGCTGTTGCGGTGTCAGCTTCTCAAGCCATTTCCAGTGCTCGCTAACCCTTGCCTCACCTTCAAGCGGCATGTACTCGATCATCTGGCCAAAGCTGCCACGGGCGTGCTCGTGAATGAACTCCTTCGCCTCTTGCTTCGAGAAGCCCTGTGAGCCGACCGGTCTCGCGACGTCTGGCGGCATCAGGATCAGTCGCTGCACACCGCCCTTTTCACCCTGCAGGCTTCGTGTCCCGAACACACAGCCGTAAGCAAGGTTGCGGAGCAGTCCCTCGGCAGTGTGGTTGCCCTGGTCCTGCACATCCAGTTCACCATCCGTGATGAACAGACTGACCGTGCTCTCTTCCTTCTTGAATCCCCGGTCGACATGGAACGGATCCCAAGGACTCATCTGTTCGTTCTCAGCGATGCACTGGATGAACTTTCGCGATGTGCCGATGGTGTCCATGTCCATCTGGTTCGGATACCAGTAGCCGATGTTCCTGAAGCACAGCGCAAAGGCTCTGCCGATAAGAGTGTTGACCTGATTGTCTCGACCCGGCCCAAGCGCCGAACGCGGGTTGAGTCCGAGTTCTTTTGTGATCGGCCCATTGACGATCAGCAGGGGCGCCTGCGGGCTCGTCGACATCAGGAGCGATTTGCCGCCCTGCCCTCCGATCTTCGAAAGAGCCTTCACACCGGCGATGATCACCGGCAGGTGCTCCGGTTTTGCCCCGGCCATAACCGCATTGACAGCGATCTTCTCGACCGTTGCGAGACCGAATCCCGGCGGCATATCGCACACGACGCGGTCAGGCGGGAGGTTCGTTCCCTTCATCATCGCTTCGACCGCTTCGGCTGTTGGTGGGTGCAGAAAGAGACCGTCGCCAAGGTCCTCTCGGATGAAGGCATCGTTCATCCGAAGGATCGCGTCGTGCCGGTCGTCACCCTCGAACCGGTGCGTGCTGTCCGTGTCGACACCGGGCGTACGGGCATCGATAGACGCTGTGAGCGCGCCGATCAAATCGTCGATGGCGTCTTCGGTCTGACTCTTCGAGAACTCGGGTTCGAGGTTCCGATAGATGCGGGGCACAACGACCCACTGCAGGTCCGGCATGCCGAAAGCACGGGAGCTCGCGACAGCGTCGCTCTCGAAGCGACCCGAAACGATGGCGACGGCAGGCCGGCCCATCTTTTCGAGCTCAATCATGTCGTGGATCATCCACGACGCGCACGTCCCTCAATCGGCGGTGGCGCCGATGACGACGTCGCACTCCTCTCCCGCCTGTTTGACTATGGCCGGTGGAGCCGGGTAGTTGTTGCCGTTGTAGAAGTTCACCGAAACGTTGTCGTAACGTTCCTTTAGCATCTGACCCGCGGTGTTCAGCGCGATATCACCACCGTGCGTGCCGCTCCAGAGCAGGCCGACCGTTTTGTTGTCGAGTGATTGCGGACGCGGGCTCGCGTTGAATGCGTTGAGCACACCGCGCTGCGGTGCCACAGGGTTGAGGACCTCGAGAAGATGCATGGAGTTCCCTCCGCGATTGCCGTTTCGTGAACTGGTGATAGATCGCCTGGTTTGCGGCGATATTACATCAGCATTAGGCAGGTGGCGCGTGAAGGGTACGTCCGTGCGGGCTACGTAAAAGAGATCAGCTGTATCCGGTGACTCCTAAACCAAAGGTCCAGGACAGAAGCTAGGACACTTCGACCGTGGTGATCTCAGGTGCGTGGATCTGGAGAGACGCCGTCAGGAACTGGTTGACCTGCTCTAGTGATGGCACGCACTCAGGGCATTCTTCGTTCACACCCGGAATGTATCGGACTGCCAGGCTATCTGCGGCAGCAGAGATCAACTCGAGCGAGCCACCTTCGCTGGCAACCATCGTCTCGATCTGCTGTAGCACGAAGTCTACTTTGTCGTTAGAAGTGGTCAGTACCATCGCTTGCGGATCCTGCTATTGATGTATCCGCATGATAGCGCAGAAGGAAATCTCGATCCGATTCAGAGCGACTTAAGCGCTTCATCGAGTTCGCCAGTATCGAACCCCGCTACCACCTTCTCACCGATGATGGTGACCGGTGTTGAGTCGAAGCCGAGATCGATCAGTTCCGCCCTGCCATCGAGATCCATCGAAACGTTTTTCTCGGTGAACTCAACGCCCCGGAGAACAAGAAACTGTTTCACCATCTCGCAGGTGCTGCACATGTTGGATGAGTAGACAGTGACGTTTGGCATTGACGATTCGCGGTGATTAGACGCTAACCCCAGAATACACCTGGCTGACCTGATCTACTCCTCAAGCAGCAACTGGTAGTCGAGCCTGTCGCCGGACGACGCGCCCCAGACCCAGAACGTCGTTCCTTTGACGGTGGCGGGCAGCAGCGACCACTCCTCTTTACTGCCTGCAGTCAACTCGAAGCCAGACGACTTCGCAGATGAATCGGTCGCAAGATAGATCGAGCCCGTATTACCAGTCCTTGCCTTGAAAACCGCGGACCTGATTCTTGGCCGCGGCGAGGTCTGCAGCTGGACGGCATCCATAGTGTCGGTCAGGTTGAGAGATGCAACAACCAGGCGTGCCATCTAGACCTCCGTTACCACCACTCTGAACCTGCCATTCTCCTCGAAGCCTGTCATCTCCTCGCTCCGCAGGCTGACCGGTATGACCAGCTTCGGATCCAGTGTGGCAGACCCGGGATCTCGGTACGCGAACTGCACGAGCGACTGGCGTTCGAACGTGTTCTCTAATGCCTTGCGCACCTCGGCTGTGCTTTCACCTGCGTCCACTTCGATTGTGAAACTGTATGCCCATCGAATGGGCTGCGCCTTTATGTAGTTGAGAGAAAGCCTCCGGATGTCCGGGCTGTGCAACAGGTGCGACGGGTCGGCAGCGAATGCAGTCTCCATCTCGACCCGCAGAGAGATGCGATCGAACAGGACACCGGCAGGCTCGTTATTCTGGTCCTGGTCGCGAATCGGGACAGTGATGGCATGGTAGCCCGGATCGTTCAGCTCAAGGACCTTTCCTGAGGTGTCGCCGTTGTCCCGTGTGTAGAAGATCCGCACGGTCTCGTTCGAGTCCGGGATCGAAACCTCCAGACCGACACTCACAGCCAGTTTGTCCCGGCCTGACACGAACCCATCGAACCACGGTGTGTCCAGGCTGCCTTCCGGCACGAATCCGAAGCTGCTCTGGCCCGCCAGATCCGAACTCAGCACTGGGAGCGTCACGCTAGCGGTCCCGTTGTTCACCAGCAGCTCAAGGTGCCCGAAGACGAGCCTGTGCTTTCCGTTCGATGTGGACAGGAAGAGCCCGCCAACGTTTTCACCGGACGAAAACACTCCGTGACCGTTTGCTGGAAAGCTGCTCCAAGCCTTGCCATCCCACTGGTGGACTATCGGCTTGCCGCTAGTGATGAAAAAGACGCCATCGATGCCGGGGTGCGCTTCCTGGTAGTGGCCCAACTGTGTACGAGTCGTGAAGCTGTCCGAAACGATGCTTGGAGTCACGTCTTCGATGACATTTGTCACGCCAGGAGTAAAACGGAAGACGCGCTGCTCACTTGTGTAGAAGACCGCTCCATTCCAGGCAACCGATGTCGCATTAGATTTGGGCAAGCTCAGGCCTGTGTTACGAAACCTCTCGTTCAGGTTGTCGTATACCCAGAGGCCGCGCCTGGTTGCCAGGTAAAGTGCCTCGGGATCGTTGCGGTCTCCAGAAGGACCGGCGAACAGGTTCACTACGTCTTCAAACGGCTCCGGTAACTCTGAGACCTGTGTCCAGCCATCGTTCAGGTCATTCGTGAACGAAAGCTGATCGACCGTGTCGACGCCCCACAGTAGATCTCGCCAGAAGGTCACCCGGCTCATGGCCGTGGTATCGGTATTCCAGGCCAGTGAGTCGTTTGCGTTCGAAGACCAGTCAGTGGCTGCGCCGCGAGCCACTACCGTAATCGACTCGCCATTAAGTACACCGCTGGTCGCATCTGTGACGTCCGTGGCCATAGTCCTGATCGGATTGAGCACGAAACTGTCGTTCGCATCGTCATAGGCGTGAATGTTCATGCCATCAACGATGAACAGGCTGTCGTTGAAGTCGAAGTAACAACTTAAGAAGGTCCCGACACCGCTGCCAAGTTCTTCGACCGCTGGCCCGAGCAGCAGGTGGCCAGGAACACGCGTATAGAGGGAACTGAACCGGCTCCTGTCAAAATCGTCAACACTCCGAATCGTCTCCAGGCCAAACCCGCCATTCCATGACCGCCATGTGGCGGTCGAAATAAGCGGATTTGACTCATCTGTGTAGTCGCCAATCACGGTCTTCGGCGCGAACCGAGTCGCCAGCTCCCGCTGGACCGGTCCTTCGATGTGGTAGGTCCTGCCATCGAGCAGAACCTGGCTTTCGCCCGTGACTGCTGGATTCGCCATTAGTCATCCACCCACCTGATGTTGGCCGGAGTGTTCATCCTGAGCCGAAGGGACTGCGCAAGCTGATCGAACAGGTCCGCCTGCTGCATGGCTCCGTCACGCGCGGAGCCTCGGCGGTCGCCGCGTGAGCGAAGAAGTCCTGCAGCGGCAGCATTGATCACGTACTGGGTATCCACTTCGCAGACCTGCGAATCGGTAACCAACAGCGCGGGAGCCCTGACTCCTGTGACACGGATCCGGGTATAAGGCAGTCGCGCGTCGTCTTCGATCGTGAACTTGCGTTCTGCAGAGCCCGCTCGCCAGAACTCTCGCGGGACACGGTGCCAGGTCTCTGAGTTAGACCGGACCAGCTTCATATCGTCTAACCATGTCGTGACTGTTCCGGCATTGCTGCTCCCAACGGCAACATGAACCGCGTCGATCGCGCCGTTCTTTTCCGGCGACGTGATCTGAAGCGAAACGTAGTTCCAGCGATGGGACTCTGTCGCGGGCAAAGGAACCGACTCGTGTGTCGAGGAGCCCTGGCGAAGCTGGACGACCAGGTTCGAGGATGTGAGATTCGCGTTCGATTTGTGCCAGACCTCGAGCCGGTCGAACCCCCTGGCTTCGACCGCAGGGAACGTTTCCTCAACCAGCGTTTCTCCGGCCGTCGCCGCCGTGCCTATCTCAAGTCGCGCAGCGCCGCTTCCCTCCCGAAAGTCCGCCGAATCTACTGACGCGGTCACGTTGCCTGAGAGCGTGGCCACCGGGTTGTCTAGAGTTGAGATCCGCGTCCCTGCAAAGCTTGATCGCCAGCTCAGTTCCCTGATTCCGGTCCATGATGAAGAGAGTGCAAAGGAGTTGATGTTGCCGCCCGTGTGGAACGATTCATCGACGGCTTCGATTGAGCCTTTTCGGGTAACACCGCCGATGCCCTGGTTGATGAACTCATGAGCATCATCTGGAGAGATGTCCGCATCCCATAGTTCATAAACCCAGCTGCTGCCGGTCACGGTGTCGAACTCCTTAGCAACAGACAGCGAGCGTTCATCGTGCGACGATGCCGAGACCCTCCTGGTGTGTTGCACCCCGGAGGAATCTGTCGCGTAGATCCATCGGCCACGATGTTCGTTCTCAGCCCCGAACACAAGAGTGCTGTCAATCAGTTTGGCCCTGTTCGTGGAGGTCTCTGTCGGACTGGATTCGATCTGCCCAGATTCCTTTCGGACGGCTCCGAGCAGCAGGCCGATCGAATGCCTCAACTGCTTTCTGTTTCGTCGCTGTGTAACCGGCATTGGTCACCACCTTAAGTGCCACTTCCAGAACGACATGGCTGGACCCGGGCCGGGTCAATCGACGACGTTGCGAATCTTCAGACTCACCGGCCAGTAGGTGATCGTCCCCCCGGAATCGACCAGCTTGATGTCGCCGTCGAACGTCCCTGCAGACCACGAGGAGGTCTGCGCCGACGTGATGTTCCACCTGACCAGTCCGGCAGAAGCTGTAACCAGGTCGCTCGGTTCATCTGTGAGGATCGTCTGCAGTGGCTGAACGGTGTTGTCTACCGACACTGTGTAGATGCCACTGGATGTCACCTGCGATGGAGCGAGCGCACCATCTACGGTCAGCACCGCCTCTAACGAGATGTCCGAACCTGCCGGCACGCCGTCTGGATCACCCCATACCTGCCTAGTCATCACCTGGCCTCCAAATGCACTCGGTGCACCGACTCGATATCGTTCCGGGTGCTGCTCACTTTCGTCGTTCCTGACCTGATCCGCCGCAGTGTCTGGACACCTGGACGAATGCGAAACGAATGCATCGGTTCGGTCACGACCGGGATGCCGGCCGCTCGAAGTCTCAACGCAACTAGAACGGTTGACCAGAAACCCATGGTTCTCAGACCTCGTTACGAAGCGCGATCAGCAGACCCGAGGAACAGGAATCAGTCTTTGTAGAAGAGGTTTACGACAAGGTTGCTTGCAGGCGCCGATGTATCCGTCAATGCGGCGCCTCCGGCGGCGAGCAAAGAGATGCCGCTGGACATCAGAAGTCCCTGCGCGAAACTCACGTTGGCACCACCCTCGGGCGGGATGCCGAGATTGAGAACCGGCGACGTCGTACCCTTGGTGACTCCGGTTGAGTCGTCAGAGAACAGCTTGGCGTAGACGATTGCAGCTGTGTCCGGGTTCGTCAGCATATACCCGTAAAGCCGCCCTCCGCTGGACGTCACGGTTTCGATCGCCGAGCTGAGAACAGTTGTGAAGGTCTGCAAAGCCCCAGCGGAGTTTCCGCCTACCGCGTTCAGATCTACGCCGATCTCGCTGGCGGAGTCGTTGGATATGGAGACCGAGGAACCGGCCACGATCGAGACGGATGAGTTTCCCTGGACCGTCACTGTGCCGCTCACTGTCACAGTCGAATCGTTGATGTTCGATACCGTGATCACTGTCGAGGGCGCAACATAGCCCGAGATAGAGACTGTGCCGCTGACTGGAAGCGTCGAGTCGCCAACGCCGCGCACGAACAGCGGTTGGTTCGAGTCGTTGCCAATATCGAGAGCTGTCGCCGAGTCGGATGTGACGCGGACAACTGGCGGAGCGCCCGAATCGGTCGTGACGAACATCTGCTGGTTGCTGTCACTTCCGAAAAGGGCGACAGGGAGAGGCGATGCCGTGTCGGTGAGGTTTGCCGTGTTCAGCGCGCCCCAGGCCAGCTTGCCAATCGGGTAGTGGACTGATGACCCGCCGATGGCGTCCGTCGCAAAGATCTCGCCCGCCGAGTCGACAAGTTCACTGGTGAAGTTGTCAGGCATGGAAACCTCCGCTACAACACCTATGAATGCGTTTGCGATACTGGCCGCTTGCCGGTCTTGCTGAGTTTCAGACTACGACCGCGCTGCCGCCGACTGAACAGCTTCGTGTCAGCCCGGCCGCGAAATGCAGGTACGGCACCCGACTCCGGAGGAGAGACCGATGACTGAGTTGAACGAGCTTGCCGCCAACGTTGGCGCGTTGCTTAAAGAGCGTGGCGAGACGATCGCTGTCTCCGAGTCCTCGAGCGGAGGTCTCGTGTCTGCGGCTCTCCTTTCAGTGCCGGGCGCATCTGCCTACTTTCTTGGTGGTGCGGTCATTTACACAGGTACGGCTCGTGATGAGTTCCTGGGAGTCGACATCGACGCGCACCCCGGAATGCGGTCCGCAAGCGAGCCGTACGCTGCGCTCTGTGCGAAGACAGCGCGGGAGCGACTGGGCACAACCTGGGGATTGAGCGAAACCGGCGCTGCCGGGCCAACCGGCAACCGATATGGCGACCACGCTGGCCACACGTGTGTCGCAGTTTCCGGGCCTGTCGAGCTTGCCGAGACCCTGGAGTCCGGCATCGTCGATCGAGCGGAGAACATGGATCTGTTTGCGAAAAAGGCCCTTGAGTTGATGCGGACCGCACTGGAACGGGCCGGCTAACACCCGGTTACCGGCCGCGCCTTCTCGACTTCACCGAAATCCTCGCCGGGCGATCCAGACCAGGTCGGCGACTTCCCGCGTAGCCCATCACGTTCACGAACAGATATGTGAGTGCCTTGATACCGTCGCAGTATTCGTCCCGCGGCACTCGGCCAACCACATCGCCGGTTCTGTCGGTGTTCCAGCGGTAGACATGTGACTGCCCGTCGAACGGGTTGGGCCCGCCGCCGAGTTCAGAGATCAGCAACTCACATGCAGGGTCTATAACCAATCCGGGTTCGCCGAGATGCTCATCCACCTTCAGACACGAGTCGAACCGGTCAATGCCCGGAAGAATACTCACCTTCTCATGCTGGAGCACGAGGCCCGTCCTCCTGCGCCACACCTCGGCATTGCTCTCCTGTGCGCCCGCATGTGCCGCACCGGCCACATCGATAACACCGGTCTTCTGAGGATTTCGCCACCACGGCCTGCGCACCGCCATATCGCAGACGTCAGCCACCGTGAATCCCGGCATTGCATGTCTGTTCACCGCGATCTCATCGATCACCTGCCACTGCCAATGACCGCTCTCGAACTTCCTGAGCTGGCAGACCTCGACGGCATAGGTCGACGGCTGACCCGAGTACCCGGGATCGATGCCGATATAAACAGGCTGTTCCGAGTCGTAGTGAACGCTACGCACGTGCAATCCGCTCGAAAACGCGCCGTGGACACGCCCGGACGGTGGCACCGGTACGCCCATGTGGCGTTCCATGAACTTCGCCTCCGGCAGCGTCTTGCGCAGCGCGGCGATCTCAGGATCATCGATGCCGCCTGGAAAAAGCGTGGTGTTCGAATGAGATGGCAGAGAAAAACTGCGGGCATCCTCGGATTCCTGAGTTGCCGCCGCCTGCCATCTGGTCCACAGCGTTGCGTACCAGCCGAGCGACCCTTCAAACGTCCCCTCCATGTGGAGCCAACCGAAGCCCGGGAACCGCCGCCTCGCCTCTGAGCAACGCGAGAGCAACCGGTGGTAGACATCCTGGCTGACTCTCGCAGCCTCGCAGAGAACAATCCAGACCGGTGACTCCATCCCAAGGCTGGTGGGATCGAATGCCGACTTGGTCCGTACGGTGAAAACTCCGTCGCTTGTCTGGCCGTCAACTGAGGGAACCGGCACGCGTATCTCACCCGGGTCAAGTCGGGAGCTAAACGTGACGTTAGGCCACAGTCTCTCGAGGTCTCTGCTAAGCGAGCCATCGGGGTGCATGAACTCTGCACGTGTCGCCTCATAGTCGGCAGCAACGAGCCACGCCACCTGTCCGGCAGCGCGCTTGCGGTAGCGAGAAACAAACTCAAGAGTCGAAAGCAGCGCCTTCATTGACGCGGTCCGTGATTTGCCGCCCCGGTAGCCACCGGCTACAAGCTGGGTCAAGTGGCGGTCGTCGAGGATCTCTTGTTGAGCAGGGGTCGGTGAGTAGCCCAGGATGTCGAAGATCGCACTGCGAGTGAGAGTCATAGACGCGTTACCGGAACCTTGAGTTCAGATTGCAGCGGGCGCCCGGGCGTCACAAAGGCAAGTTTAGGAGCCGTGGGTTGAGAGTTCCCGCGATACGTCATGCGCACCGGGCATTGATGTCCACTGGTAATGGCTAAGATGTCGCAGGCTCAGTCAACTGCCCTGATCTCCTCACCGATTCAGCGAGTACATATGCCTTCAAACAGCGAGCAGCCTTCCCGCACACCCGATAGCCGTCCAAACATCGTCCTCATCATGGCGGACGACCTCGGATGGTCGGATCTCGGGTGCTACGGCTCAGAAATCAGGACACCAATCTTGGACAGCCTTGCGGAGAACGGCATCCGCTTCACGCAGATGTACAACTCGGCCAGGTGCTGCCCATCTCGTGCCGCGCTGTTAACCGGGCTCAATCCGCACCAGGCTGGAATCGGCCATATGGTCAATGACATGGGACTGCCCGCCTACCAGGGATATCTCAACGACAACTGCGTGACGATCGCCGAGGTCCTGAAGAGCGCCGGATACCGAACCCTGATGACCGGGAAATGGCACGTCGCGGGTGATCAGGGCAACCTGCCAGAGGGCTGGCACCCCGACATGCCCGGGTATCCGTCACCGCGTGGCAGAGGATTCGATCGCTTCTACGGCATCCTCTCCGGAGGGGGCAGCTACTACAACCCGAACATGCTGATGGACGATCTGACCCGTATCAGCGTTGAGACCACCGACTACCACCTCACAGATGCCATCGCATCGAAAGCGGTCCAGTTCGTTGATGACGCCCTGCATCGTGACGAGCCGTTCTTCCTTTACATGGCTTTCACGGCGCCTCACTGGCCCCTGCACGCGTGGCCAGATGACATCGAACAGCACCGGGGCAAGTACCTGGAGGGCTGGGACGAGACGCGCATGAACCGTCATGAGACTCAGCGCGGACTGGGCATCGTTGACAGCCGGTGGAACCTGTCACCACGTGAAGCCGCTGTGAAACCCTGGACCAAAGAGCAGCACAAAGAGTGGCGAGACCTTCAGATGGCGGTCTACTCAGCGCAGGTCGAACAGGTCGATCGCGGCATCGGACAGTTGGTTAACAAGTTGAAGGAAGAGGGAGAGCTGGACAACACGGTGATCGTGTTCCTTGCTGACAACGGCGGCTGTGCAGAGCTGCTCGCCGAGGACACACCTGCGCCAGATCCATCGCGCTACAACTACCCGACAGTCGATGGAAGACTGGTGCGCACCGGCAACTCCCCGGACATCGACCCCGGCCCGCCTGACACCTTCGCGAGCGTCGATATTGCCTGGGCCAATGTGAACAACACGCCGTTCCGCCTCTTCAAGCACTACACACACGAGGGCGGCGTATCAACGCCGTTCATCATGCACTATCCGAACGGCACGAACTCGAAAAACACCGTCTTCCATAACCCGGCACACATCACCGACATCAACGCGACGCTGCTTGAGATCGCTGGAGCGTCATACCCGACGACCTACAAAGGTCACGACATAAAGCCGATCGAAGGTGAATCTTTCGCCAGCGTTCTCAAAGGCAAAGACTGGGAACGCGACAAGCCGATCGCATGGGAACACGAGGGTAACCGTGCCGTCCGTATGGGCGACTGGAAGCTCGTGAGCGAGATCGCTGATCCGGGTGACCCCGAATCCCGTGCCGTGTGGGAGCTGTACAACATCCCGGAGGACCGGGTTGAGGCGAACGACCTGATTGACGCAGACCGAGACCGGGCGAACGCGATGATCCGCTACTACAACGAATGGGCGGAGCGCTGCGAGGTCGAGGACTGGGCTACCGCCCCGTTCAACCCGCGGCCACGGCTGAATACTTTTTCGAGGCACAACCACGGCGGCCCAGTCATCGCCGCGCGGCTCGGTCCGCGGCGAACGCTCGCGAATTAGCCGGCGGCTTTTCGCCAGACACTGACACATCGCTTCACCTCTTCGCAGCCGCTTCCTAGACTCGAATCAAGTCTGAGGCCGGACGCGTACGCCGTCAGTCGAATAGGCGGCTCTCGATTCGCAGGAGGCAGGCAGTGGCATCTGAACCGACTGTTGAAGACACGTCTCAGCACGAGGCGAACCAGGTCGATCAAGGACTTGAGTTCGAGATCGTCGACCAGACATCTCCTGACCAGGTCGAGAGGGAGCGACAGCTCCTGACACCTGCTGTGGATGAGCAATCGACACCGAATCCTCAATCCAACGATGAGCTGGAATCCGAGCCCGACGTTGAGCCGACGTCTGAGCAACAGATCGAGCCTGAATCAGAATCTGAGCTGAACACCGAAGCCCCGCAACCGCGCACATTTTCGCAGGCAGAGGTCTCGAAGATGCAAGCGGCCTGGGCCCGACAGATAGAAGAGGCTCGGCAGTCAGCTTCGAGGGCAAGCGAGCAGCTGCAGCAGTTCAACATGGACGCCGCAGTTGAGGCGATGCTCAAGAGCCAGGAAGCTGAAATGACAGCACAGGTCGGTGCTGAAAAGGCGTCCCAGATCGTGCGCTCACCTCACAACGCCTCCCTCGTGCGGCAGTCCATCGCAAGCCAGCAACTCCTGAAACGTTCCGAAGCAGAGCGAACGCAGGCGATACAGCAGCAGGAGAACCAGGCTCGCTTCATCGTCGCGCAGTCGCTCGCTCGCGAACATGGCGTTGCGCCAGATGATTTCGAGCTGCTCGCCTCGGCTTCAACACCGAAGGCCATGCAGTCACTTGCGAAACGCCTTGGCGGCGACGGTGCCGCCGCGCGCCGAGACCGCGTCCCGTCCGAAACACCTCAGACCGAACTCGAAAACGGTTATCACGCAGGCCCACAGCCAGAGAACGCGAACCGGAGGCTGGAACGCATCCGTGCCAAGCCTTCGTGGGAATGGACCGAGGCCGACCTGCGTTACATGAAGACGGGTGAAATGAGGTAGCAATGGTTGAAACGGCCACTACGGGAAACCTGGCGCAGGCGCAGAACACCATCATCCGGGAGGCTCGCTACACGCAGGAGGCCAACTCTCCTTCATGGCAGCTGATCGAGAAGGTACGTCTGCCTAAAGGTGCCTCGACCGTTCGGGTGCCAAAGGTCGGTGCATTCACGATCGCCAACCTGGTCGACGGCACAACGATCAGCACTGAGCAATCAATCAACATGACGCTGGTCGACCTGACCGCAACGGAGCGTGGCGCCAAGATCATCATCACCGACAAACTTGCCAGGCAGCATGGAAGCACCGATGTGTTTCGCATGATCGGCAGGCAGTTCGGTGATGCAGCCGCAAGAAAGCAGGACCAGGACGTCCAGGCGCTCTACCCGGGTCTGAACGGCGGTGTCGCTTTCGGAGCGGCGGGTGCGACGTTCACGCTTTCGAACTTCGCGGCGACCATAGCGAAGGGTCTTGGCGGAGGTGCGTCGTCGACGGACTCTGACGGTGCTGAACCGTTTGATCCCGACTACGCGGTGCACCATCCACATGCGGTGTTCCAGGTCGTGAAGTCGGCGACCGCGATCGGTTCGGGAGCGAACCAGCGGTTGAACGACCGGCAGGAAGAGCAGCTTCTGAAGCGGTTCTTCACCGGTGTCGCGTTCAACGGCGTCGACCTGTTCGAGTCGAAAAACCTGTTCGTCGACTCTTCGGGAGACGCGACCGGCGTGCTCGCTCAGCGTGATGCCCTGATCGGCCTCACGAGCGTCGACTGGCGGACAGAGCGGGAGAGAAACGCATCACTTCGGGCCACCGAGGTTGTGTTCACCTCCGACTACGGAGTGTTCGAGCTTGACGATAAGCACGGTGCTCCGTTGCTCTACGACGCACTGGCCCCGGCTGACTCGGTCTAGTCGCTGGTCTGCCAGTCGATTGGATCGTACGGCGGTGGCTCATGTCGTGAGCCGCCGCCTCATTCACCTGGAGAGAAGCGATGCAACTTTTGACTGCTGATAAGCAAGACCTGCTGGAGGCGCAGGGATTCGAGATAGCAGAACTGACCGGCTTCGATCAGCATTCTCTGCCGCTGTTCGCACACAGACCTCTCGGCGACAAGCGACCCGGCGATGTGGTCCTGAACGTTCGTGTCGGAAATCCTGAGTCGTTGGACGACGCCGAAGCGACTTATCTCGCGCGTAAGGCATTCCACGGGATGTATCCGTGGCAACCCGGCACCGAGTGTTTGAAGCGCTCGTTCGTCACGGTGACCGTTGCGGACGGAGGCGGAGCGGCAAAAGAGAGCGAAAAGGCGAAGGGTTGCCGGTGGTGTAGGAAGACTGGGAGCTCCCGGGCCAGATCGAAGAGGCCGAAAAGACCCGGTGCGCCCGGCATGATCAGTTGAGTCGTCGATTCTGACTAACTGAAGGCGGAATGCTGGCCTTGCCGGTTTCTGTAGAGCTCCTGCATGGGCTCTTTCGCCCAACTGCTCTTTGACTTCACCGAGCTCTGTTTCATTCCGGTGCCGTTGCTCGGGGTCTCCGAGTCGTCTCCGATCTTGAGCCCAATCTCTACCTCGTCGAGCAGCTTCTTCCGAACGCCCTCCTTCGCGAAAAACCACTCTGCCACGCCCGATTTTCCGCTCGACTCAACCCGCACCACGCGGTTCGTACTGAAAGCGAAGTGATGCGTCTGCTCAAGATGCAGCTTCATGTAGGTGCGCCGGAACCTGGCCGGGCACGCGAATCCGTGCGCAAGATCGCACAGTCTGCAAATGATTAGTCGCAACGCTCACCTCGCATCCGGACCCGACCCGCAGGCACGGTCACGCCCTTTCGCGCTGGCGCAAGGTCAATCAGGAGCCTTATGACCCGCAATCGAGTCTCAAGGCCCCAGCTAACTGGCCACATTGCCGCAACTAGTGGCGTGCCCGCACCCGTGAGCCTGATCCCAACCACCTCACCCACTCCCAGCCCAAATATTAGCACATATGTTCTGTTTTGCAAAGCTTAAGGCGACTAAGCGGACACTCAACCCTTGAGGCGCAGTCCGCATTCTGTGACGGTTTCATGAGGATGATGAATCCGATTTCAGGAGAGTTGCGATTTGGAGATTCGGCGACTCGATTTCGATGGCGCGGATCTGTTGATTCAAGCCGAAGGTGACTGGCGAGGTTTCAGATCAGCGGCTTGCGCCAAGGAGCCGGAAACGGCGAAGTGGATTCGTCGGACCGTCACTCCGAGCACAGTTTTCTTTGACATCGGTGCGTGTGTTGGCAGCTACTCATTGATTGCAGCGTCGATAGGCGCGACTGTCCACGCCTTCGAACCAGTCGCAGCGAACTACAACCAGCTTCAGACGAACATCTGGATCAATAGCGCAGAACAAATCTCCGCCTGGCCGATCGCATGCACGGAATCGGAAACACCATTGAGTATCGAGATTGCGTCACCCGCGCCAGGCGCGGCAAGCCACAGAGTCCGAACCGGCGACTATCCGGCCCACAACGAGCAGGCGAAAGTGCAACGGGCGATAGGTTTCAGCCTGGATCGGTTCATCGATCAGTACAGAATCCAACCGCCAACTGACCTGAAGGTCGATGTAGACGGCGGCGAGGTAGAGGCCCTGGCCGGCGCACGGAACGCGTTGCGAAGTGCGCGGTCTGTGATGGTCGAAGTGAACCCCGAGACCGCTCCGTCGGTAGCGGCAATCCTCACGGCTGCCGGACTTGAGCATGCAGGTAAATGGCCGAGAACCGGAAACCAGAGCAACCATCTGTTCGAACGGATTGATCGTTAACTCTCCGGACAGCGCTAATCGGTGAGTGTGCAGGAGGAGGCTATGCCGCATGAGCGGAGATCGTGCCGTAACGGAAACCGGATCAGTGGTCACTGAATCAGGCAACCCCGTCCGCAGCATCTCGATAGCAGGCCGACTGATCGCCGATGATCAACCGGCGTACTTGATCGCGGAGATCGGGCACAACCATGGCGGCTCAATGGAACGCGCAATGGAGATGGTGGGTACCGCGATCGCCTCCGGGGCAGATGCAGTCAAGTTCCAGACCCGGGTTCCGGCAGACGTCTACGCACCCTGCGACAGACCCGGCGCCTACGACTACGAATCGGACAACCCGAACTGGATGGACAGGCGATACGGGAAGCACAGGGAGAAGCTGGAGTTCTCGCGCTCCCAGTGGGAAGAGCTGTTCAAATACTGTCGATCTCGAAACATCACAGCCTTTAGCACCCCATTCGATTTCAGAAGCGTTGATCTGCTTGCGAGCCTCGGAGTCCCCGCGATCAAGATCGCCAGCGGTGACGCCACGAACACCCCATTGATTCTTCACGCCGCTGCGGTCGGAGTTCCGCTCATCATCTCAACCGGCGGTTGCAATCAGGCTGAAGTCGACACCATCGTCGACCTGGTCTCGAAGACCTCGGCCCAGTTCGCGCTTTTGCAGTGCACTTGCATCTATCCGGCGCCGACCGAACTACTCAACATCCGCGTCATCGAGTCATTCAGGGAACGCTATCCGGGTGTGGTGGTCGGCCTCTCGACACACAACACCGGCTGGGCGCCCACGCTCGCCTCGTTCGCACTGGGCGGTCGAATCTTTGAGCATCACTACACGAACAACAGAAGCTGGAAAGGCACGGACAACAACTTCTCGTTGACCCCGGAGGATCTTGCCGCTTTGAGATCCGCATGTGATGAAACGCTACTTGCGTTCGGTAGTCGCGACAAGGCTCAGGCCGACCTTGAACGTAGTTTCACGGTAGAACGGAGGAAATCACTGCATTGGAACCGCGCGCTCCGTGAGGGTGATGAGATCAAGGCTGGTGACCTGATTGGGCTCTGTCCCGGTGACGGACTGTCACCGGCGATCACGTCACGGCTAATCGGAAAGCGAGTCCTGAGAAATACTCAAGAGCGGGCGCGGGTTGAGCGAGACGACCTATACGGAACCGTCTGAATCGCCCTAAGCGGCGACATCGTTACGACCAGGAAATACGAGCAGTTCGTCGGCCTGTCCTGAAGTCTCGGTCTTGTAGCAGAACACCAAAGCGCCTTGACTGACGAGACGACTCACCTCTTCGCCGAGTTCCTTGCGCAGCGAGCCAGCGGTTTCGGGCTCGAACCTGAACGCCATCTCGTCGGACTCGGGCCAGAACCAGAGAGAATCACCGTCGTCGCCACAGAAGAGGAAGCCAGGCACGCCATTGTCTGTGCTGACTGACCCAGCGCGCGCAGCAGGCGAAGAATCTACTCCGCCGGCGTAAGCCACAACTCGCTGGCCGACGATCTCACCTGAGACATCGGCGGCTCGCATGGCTTCTGCGTCATACCAGTCAGGCACAACCGAGTAACGGTACGCGTCGGCATCCTCGTCAAAGACGATCCAACGGGAATCTTCTGAGGTTGGATCAAGATCACGAGTTTCCATGAGCACAGTCTTGCGTCAGTGAAAGATTCGCTCATGCGCGAAAACCCGCATAAAGCGCGCTCACAACACACACTCACGGGACCGGCTGCCTGAACTGACAGCAAGCTTGTAACGAGACCACGGATCGACGATAAATGAACCCACGAAGTCCATTCAGTGGGAGGTGGAGCGACATGATGATCTGGATCCATGCCAGGTCGGTCATCGCATGGTTCTGGCACAGTGTTCGAGCCTGGTTCGAGGTCGGGCGGCGGCTGGTTCAGATCGAAGCGGAGCTGCAAGATCAGGCATCGATCAACAGACAGGAGATCGAACGACTGCAGGCTGCCATAGCATCCGTTGCGGAGTCGGAAAGGACCGGATTCGAACAGGTCCGGAGCAGACTTGAGACGCTCGAAAGAAAACAGAATGACCAGGTCGCCAGTCTCGACAGAGCGCTCCAGGAGCGAGTCGACGAGTGGGCACGGCAGCTTTCAGGCCAGATGAACCAGCTCTACGCAGCGATCGCTAGCAACCCGGTCGAACTCCGGAAACGTTAGTCGGTGCCAGATCAGTCCACTTCAATCCTTAGCTTTGACCTGTTTATCTCCGCCGGCATCACAATCCCACCTGACAGCGTGATCTGCATCGCCTCCCCAGTGCTCATCTCGATCTCGTAAATGTCATCCAGCGGCAAGAACGCTACCCACCCCGAGTTCGGCAGAGGAGCAGTTGGCAGAAAGACCGAACCCCAGGTCGACCCATCTTCGAATACCACGGTCGATGTGAGGAACCCGATAGCCCACATCCCTCGCCTCGGATACTCGACATGCACGACCCTGTTGAATCCAGTTTCGCCGTTGGGGTTGAAGGCAGACGAGACATCCTTCCCGACCCTGTAAATCGATCCGACAAATGGAGTGCGTTCAACAATAGCGCCGAGCAACTCGAGAACACGTTTCCCGGGAGTGGTGAGTAACAGGACCCCCATCGTGAACGGGAGGAAAATGATCACGATCACCGTGACGACGGGCAAGACCACATCCGAGTCGCCGAAGAAGAACGGCTCTATCGCACCTTGCACCGTGCCGTATATCCAGGCGACCACTGCAAGCGCTATCAGGAACGGTGCGAGGTAGAGCAAGCCGGAGACCACGCGGCCACGAGTGAACTCGGCAAACGAGATGCAGCCACTGAGAAACGCTCGGAAGTACATGGGCCTACTCTCCACGGATCAATTAGCCCGATCCGTCCTGTACAGGTATAGCTGTTGAGACTTCGACGCGAACGACACCGGGTCGATTCTCACCTACCGCTACGGAGCGAGTTCGCCGAGCTCGACACGTGTCCATTTGAGTACGGCGTTCGCGGGCCTCACCAGCGTGTTCAACTGCCACGCCAGGCGTGAACTCTCGGGCTGATTACTGAACTATCTTCATTTCAGACGGCGTTTCGGAGGTGAGAACGATGAAAGGCTGCGTCGCGCTGATTCCGGCCAGAGGTGGAAGCCAGCGGGTCCCGGGCAAAAACACTCGACTGCTAAACGGTGTTCCGCTAATCGCCTACACCGTTGCGGCCGCACAGGAGTCGAAAGCCTTTCAGCGCATCGTCGTCAGTAGCGATGATCCTGGCACGCTCAGTATCGCCAGACGATGCGGGTCAGACACTATTCTAAGACCCGACGAAATCTCGACATCGACCTCACCTGACATAGAGTGGATCAAGCATGCGCTGGACGTGCTAGGCACCGATACGGCTTTCGAAGAGTTCGCAATCCTCCGTCCAACCTCACCATTCAGGTCGGCCGCAATGATCAATCGGGCGTTCGAGCTCTGGAACGGCCGCAAAGGCGAAGGGTTCTCGTCGCTGAGAGCGGTCGAGTTGGCGTCGCAACATCCCGGCAAGATGTGGAGGTTGCACGCTGGAGAGATGGTCTCCCTACTCCCACAGCCCGCCTCGCAGCCCTGGCACGACAGCCAGTATCCGGTTTTGCCTCCGGTATACGTCCAGAACGCGTCCCTCGAGATCTCGTTGACTGAAACCATCAAGCGGACCGGCACAATATCGGGAGATCGTGTCCTGCCGTTCACTACCGGGGACTCAGAAGGGTTCGACATCAACAACGAGACGGACTGGATACTCGCTGAACTGCTTGTCGGTAGCAACCGGGCCCGGCTCCCGGTAGTGCCAATCACGCTGGACGACTAGCACAGTGTGCGTACGCTCGTCCGAACGGCCAGTGGGACTGAAACTCCGATGCTGAACTGTTGCGCTACTATCTTGGCCTGACCGCATCGTCGGTGTCTTCTCAAACGCCCAGCTCAGCAGCAATCCTCAGGTGGTACCAGGAATGGAAAAGAAGGTCCTCGGAAAGACAGGTATTGAAATCAGCAGGCTTGGGATCGGACTGTCCGAGACCGGGTTCAATCTCTCTGAAGCTGAGCAGCAACAGGCGAGCGACGTGCTCAACACCGCGCTGGATCAAGGTATCAACTTCCTCGACACGGCCGCCTGCTACGACCTTAGCGAGGAGCAAATCGGTAACGCGGTCTCCCACCGGAGATCTGAGTTCGTGCTTGCCACGAAAGCAGGCCATTTCCTGCCGCGCGGTGAAGGCGAAGACTGGACGGCCGACGTCATACACAACAGCATCGACCGTTCACTCAGGAGGATGAAGACTGACCACGTCGACCTGTTGCAGCTTCACTCCTGCACCGTTGAGGTCCTCGAGCGAGGCGAGGTTATCGAGGCTTTGCAGAAGGTCAGAGAGGCTGGAAAGACCCGTTTCATCGGCTACTCAGGCGACAACGAAAACGCGGAGTGGGCAGTTGAATCGGGAATATTCGACACGCTGCAAACCTCGTTCAACCTCGTAGATCAGAAGGCTCGACCGAACCTGCTACCGGGTGCCGAAAGCAAGGGTATGGGAATCATCATCAAGAGGCCGATAGGAAACGCGGTGTGGGGTTCACCGCATGACCCGAAACCGTATGAGCACATCCCAAGCTACACGGAGGAGTACTTCCGCAGAGCTGGAGTGATGCAGGCTGAGGGAGCTTTGCCGGGGGAGCCGGAAGACCGGATTCTGACCGCGCTAGGGTTCGTTATGGCGCACGATGAAGTTGATGTGGCAATCGTTGGGACGCAGCGCCCGAATCACTTGCTATCCAACATAGAAATGATGAACAGCATGCTCCCCATCTCTGCTGAGACAGTTACGGCGTTACACGACAGATACGACAGACTTTCGGATAACTGGGAGCAGCGCGGTTAGAACCTGCCGTAACGACCGTTTACGGAGTGCCGTGATCAGTCGGAGAGCACGTAACCAGCGCCGTGAATAGGTCTGATCACGATCTCCGGCTGGCTGAGCCGGTTCAGCTTTGACTTGAGCCGGTAGACATACGACTTCAGGTTCCGTTCCTGTCGTTGAGGATCCAGGTTCAAGACCTCGCACAGCTGCGCCTTGGTAACCAGCATCCCGCGGTTGCGGAGCAACACCTCGAGGATCTTCGCTTCGATCTCCGAAAGGTCTACGAACTCTCCATTCGAGTGATACCGACGCATCTCAGCACGGAACGGCTCCGCGTGACTGACGCGCTTAACAGGCTCGCTCTCAGGGTCCCCAGCAATCTCCAGCAACTCGTTCACAACATCCAGCAACTGGTCGGCCAATTGCGTAATGCCCGTTGACGGCACGGTCGGGTTCATCATCGCCATGTCTCCAGAAAAATTTCACTACCCGATTATTGGGGTCTAGAACGGTGGCCACGAACACCGCTGCAGACAGCATGGCGAAGAAACCGCTTGATCGCTTCTTGGTTCGATTCGCTGAACAGTTAGAACGCTGTCCTGTTGTAGCCAGACGACGACCTCATGGAGAGGATCGACTCACACTATTGTTACCTGAATGTGACTGTCGCTCTCTAGGTACAGGTACGTTCAGTTTCGGATAATTTCCCGACAGGCAACCGCGGAATCACCAGCCAATCGTGACTTTTCGGTGACGCGCTTGTAGCAGTATGGGTACGCTGGCCGTCGGAGGATGCCTAAGCGAATCGGCGTAAGGGACAACAGGCTGGCTGCGATCTCTCGCTTCTCGAGTGTTTTCGAAAAGACGACGAAACACCGGGCACGCCTGTACGCCCTATTGGTGCCGAGGGTGGGATTCGAACCCACACGCCCTGTTACGGGGCCGCGGGGTTTAAGCCCGCTGCGTCTACCGTTCCGCCACCCCGGCTGCTGAATTCTGTAATGATATCCGGGTAGTCCATGACACCGGTTGAAGTTGCGCCTCCAACGAACTCATCAAAAGGCGTAAGAGCACATTCATGTCGAAACCGCCAGAATCACAAAATGCCATCGGGATTATTGGCGGTACAGGTCTATACGACCTGCCGGGCTTTGAGTCAGCGCAGTGGGTAGATGTTGAAAGCGTGTTTGGCAATCCGTCAGATCAACTCTTGATTGGCGAGTTCGAAGGCCACCGACTCGTCTTTCTGCCGAGACACGGACGCGGACATAAAGTTCCGCCGAGCGAGATCAACTACAGGGCAAACATCGAGGTTATGAAGCGGGCCGGTGTCTCGCGAATCGTCTCCTTCAGCGCGGTCGGTTCGTTACGTGAGGATCTGGAGCCAGGGACGTTCGTACTTGTGGATCAGTACATCGACCGCACGTTTGACCGTCAAAGGTCGTTCTTCGGAACCGGGTTCGTTGCCCACGTCAGTATGGCCAATCCTGTTTGCGGCGCGATGTCGACCATGCTCGTAGAGGCAGCATCCGCTACCGGCATCGACGCAGTCAACGGCGGGACCTACGTCGTCATGGAGGGCCCTCAGTTTTCTTCACGCGCCGAATCCGAACTCCACCGATCATGGGGTGCCGACCTGATCGGTATGACGAATATGCCGGAAGCGAAGCTGGCCCGAGAAGCCGAGATCTGCTATTCGACGGTCGCGATGGTTACCGACTATGACTGCTGGCATGACGGGCATGAAGTGGTTTCCACCGCGTCAGTGCTCGACGTGCTGCGAGAGAACTCGCAACACGCCCGTGATCTGGCGATCGCCGCAATTCCGCGCATCGCTGAGTTGGCATCACCCTGCGAGTCGGGCTGTCAGCGCTCGCTTGAGCACGCAGTAGCCACCGCCCCCGAGCACCGGGATCCCGAGATGGTCAAACGACTCTCGGTCATCGCCGGTCGCGTCGAAGGCCGGTCAGGCTGGTAAGTCCGGCCGCAACCCTTACTTGTCAGGCTGGGGCGTGATGCGCAGGTACGGACGCTGGCGGTCAATGCCCTTGGTGAACATCTTGTCAGCGTCTTCATCAGAGACAGCGGGCAGGACAACCACATCGTCACCATCTCGCCAGTTGGCAGGTGTAGCAACCTTGTAGTTGTCGGTGAGCTGCAGCGAATCGATCACTCGCAGAATCTCAGCGAAGTTCCGCCCGGTAGATGCCGGGTACGTGAGCGTAAGGCGCAGGTTCTTGTTCGGGTCGATGATGAACACAGACCTGACGGTCATGTTGGTACCGTCCGCCTGGATCATGTCGTACGCCGTTGCGACAGACCTGTCCCCGTCCGCCAGGATTGGGAAGTTCATCTTGACGCCCTGTGTGTCCTCGATGTCCTCGACCCAGCCACCGTGGTTGGCCAGTTCGTCAACACTCAGGCCGATCACCTTCACGTTCCTGCGATCAAACTCGCCTTTCATACCGGCGACCGTTCCAAGCTCTGTGGTGCAAACAGGCGTGTAGTCGGCCGGATGTGAAAAGAGCACACCCCAGCTATCACCCAGATACTCGTAGAGATCGATCTTTCCGTCGGTGGATTCTTGCTGAAAGTTCGGAACCTTGTCGCCAAGTAGAAGCGCCATTCCATCTCTCCTCATCCATGAAATTCATGGGGCCATGTCTTCGAAATCGCGTACGTGAACGGACCATTGAACAACGCGCCCGATTATACAAACGAACGGTTGTTGCCAACGTGGAGTTAGAATCCGCCCACCATCTATAAGATGCAGAACCGTACACCTGTCGAATTGCCGGTTCACTGTTCGTCGGTAACGTGAACGGTTGAAAATCCAGGAGGAACAGATGAGATTCGCACTGCTGATCTATTCGAACGAAGCCGATCGCGCAAAGATGAGCGAGGCCGATTCGCAGAAGAACATGGGCGAGTGGTTCGCCTACACGAACGACTTGCAAGAGTCAGGAAAGATGCTTGCGGGTGACGCGCTGATGCCCGTGAGCACTGCGCACACAGTTCGTCTTCAAAACGGAGAAGCCACCGTTATGGACGGCCCCTTCGCAGAGACGAAAGAGCAGTTCGGTGGCTTCTACATTCTCGACGTCGACTCATGGGAAGAGGCGGCCGAGGCAGCGAAAAAGATGCCCATTGCTGAGGGCGGCTCCGTCGAGGTCAGGCCTCTTATGGAGTTCGACCAGGGCTAGTCACAATCAGGCGGCGATGTGGCCGAGCAGGCGGTGCATGTCGTTCATCTGGTCGAGGGTCGCCATGTATCCACACCTCTTGCAGTGGAACATGGTAGGCCCGCCCTTTCGGCGCGGCGACTTGCCGATACGCTCGTTCTGGCAGTACGGGCAGTGATTGAGCTCGACTTCACGCTCCCTGTACTTACGGTGGGCCTTGAGCCTCAGAGCGTGGTTCTTTGGATGTCGGCGCATGTGATGTCTCCAGAAGGTATTTATCAACCTGAGCGATGTACATGGTGCGCCAATGGAGTTTGATCACCCAAGCAAACAGGTGTGGGTTGAGTTTGACGCGACCGGTCTTGGCACGCTGTGTTAACTAGACGTGAAGGCCCATCGGTGCTGATTCTGTCAGCCACTCAGCTCCATCATTTGTGATCAGGAAGTGGTCCTCCATACCAACGAAGATATCGCCGTCGCCTGAATACATGATGTGCGGCTCCAGCGTCACGCTCATACCCGGCTCGAGCACAGTCGGGTCGTTTAGAGCGAGATAGGGAGGTTCATGCACGACTCTGCCCACACCGTGACCTGTGTATGGGACAAGGGGCGGCTCACCGAGGGATTCGTACATGGCGAGTTCTTTGCGTCGGATATCCGCCACCGCGACGCCGGGCTTCAGTTCGGGAATCAGGTCGATGATTAGCATTCGCTCAATCTCGTGTGCCCTGGCCATGTCGTCGTTTACTTCGCCGTGCGCGGTGACTCTCGACAGGTTGCATACGTAACTTCCAAACTTGGCCTGCGCGTCGATTCGGATGAACATTCCGGGCCTCAATCGGACGTCGCCACTTGCAGGCGAACCATTGATCAGACTCAGACCTGCAGGACCGAAGATCACGTAGGCCCGCTCATACTCCAAGTCGTTATCCATACAGTGCTTCACGAACACGCGCTGCAGGTCAGGCTGCGTCATATGGGTCTTTGCGTCTCGTACGGTGTGCAGCCAGGCTCTGCTTGTGCGTATACACGACTCACGCAACCGACGCTGCTCTTCCGGGCTCTTGACCATCCGCAACTGCCAGAGAATTTCTTCGGCATCAACGAGCTCAATGCGCGGCAGGCGGGCCTTCAGCGCATCTACGTACTTGACGCCAAGGAACCGTTTCTCGATCGCAATCGTGCCGGAGTTCAGTCCACGGGACTCGATCGCATCGGCCACCACGGCCATCGGATCACCAGGGTCCGGGTCGGCCGCCATAGGATCTTCCCAGGTCTGAATGTAGTAGCCGGGTCCCCAGTATCGCCGGTCCTCAATCCATGGGTCCATGATCGAGATCGTTGTCTGCTCTGAGGCGCCAGCAACCAGGAACGGCTCAGATGAGCGGTCGGCAGGCAGTCCCGCGAAAGTCTTATGCGTCGCATCTACAGCCCAGAGCACGTAGTAATCGTCACTGACCGGGTGCCAGTAGTCGGCAAGATAGCCGACACCGTGCTTCGAAGATGCCAACAGCAGGTCGACACCGTTCTCATCCATGAGCCGACTGGCTTTTTCTCGATCAACCAGTTGCATTTCGACCTCTCAGGCTGTTAATTACCAGCGTGCGCCCAGTTCAAAGCGTTCTCACGCCTTTGCGCATATTCCGGAGCCAAACTTAACCCACTCCCGCCGAAATCCGGAAATTACCGCCCCGGTTGAGAGACTGCAATCAGGTGAAAAAGGCGATGGGTAAGCATCCATCTTCCTTCCAAGTCATCACAGGCGGCGAATCTGCAATGTCCTGGCGAACTGGAATAGCGGTACTCTCGTTCTTCGCTCTCGTAGCGGTGATCCAGTACCCGCGTCTCGCCGATTACGTGCGGGACCTGTCCGAATCTCCGACCAGCGTTGGCGTTCCTGACCCCGTCATTGCCTCTCCGGCTGAAACAGGCACGCCTGCCGCAGACTCACGCCAGCCAATCTCCCGCTCAGTGGTCGATTCCGAGCTCACGGTCGATGAACTCAAGCTGCTCGCTCTGGATTACATCAACGAGGACCGCAAGCTGCACGGCTTGACCCCGGTCACGATGGGCGACAACGAAGCAGCGCAACTGCACGCAGAGGACATGGTTGACGGTCTCTACCTTGGCCACTGGTGGCTGGATGGCAGGAAACCGTACATGGTGTACAGCGAAACTGGCGGCTCCAGCTACGTGTCAGAGAACGCTGCTCGCACAGGGTTCTCGGAGGCCGAGTACAACGAGCTGTGCACAGGACCTAACGTCAGTTGTGAAAAGGTCAGTCCGACGACCGATATCCAGCGGCTTCACCATGCCATGGTTTACGACGATGCTGAATCCGACTGGCGGCACAGGATCAACATTTTGAACCCTGGTCACCGTAAGGTGAACATCGGAATCGCCTACAACGACCGGTTCCTGGCGTTTGTCCAGCACTTTGAAGGTGGTGACGTCACAGCTCCTCTCATTCCCGAGCTGGATGGCGGCATGCTGCGGATCCGAGCAGACCTCAACAAGCCCGACCTGGCCGTGTTCCCGACGGTGCAAGTGCACTTCGAAGAGCCGCCTCTCGCACGCACAGGCGCTGAGATCGAAGAGTTCAAGACCTACTGCGTGGGTGGTGGTTTCTCGGCCGAATGCGGTCAACCTCATGTCCAGATCCTCCCACCGCCTAAGCCCGGTTCAAGGTATTTGAACCTGCCTGACAACGTGATCGTTGCAGACACCTGGGTCATCTCAGGTGGTGACATTGAGATCACGGCAGACCTCGGGCAGTACGCTGAACAGCCGGGTGTCTACACCACGACGATGTTTGAGGACGTTGGCAACGGCGTCAGCGGCAACATTCTGCTGCAGCTTTCGGCTGTGAAGATCGAAGAGCAGCAGTCCTAATCCGTTCCTTCTTTTGGCTCTGAGCCGAGTTGCATATGTCGCAGAGCAACTATGACCTCTCCTGCGACGGCAGCTGATCCAGAACCCTTAATCACCTTCGAGCGATAAGGTTCCAACTCTCGATTGATGTTCTCAGGGCCGATACGGATATCTGGCGGCTCGTAAAAATCCGATCTGTTCCGATACTGGTCCGCGACCATCTTCATAAACTTCAAGAGCTTGATCCAGCCAGGGAACTGATTGTTTCGGCGCAGTTCAGCCCTCACGTGGCGCCAGAACACTCGCCACAGGGCCACACGCATCGGAACGTCCATCCAGACGATCACGTCCGCCTTTTCCATGAGCGGACTCGTCCAAGCGAGATAGGTGCCCTCAGCAACCCATCCTTCGCCTCGAGACAGTTCGTCGGCGATTGCAAGGCGGGTTTCGAAAGGGAAAAGCGATCCGTCGCCCTCCCTGTCCCATGCGATGAAATCGAGCTCGTGCAAGTCCAGGTCGAACGTGGAGGCCAGCTCCGTCGCAACTGTGGTCTTGCCAGAGCCAGAGCAACCCACGATGAAGATCTTTGGGGCCGGGCTCTCGTTGGAGTTGATCACGGCTAAGAGTTAGGAAAAATGGAGGCGACGGGCGGACTCGAACCGCCGTACGAGGATTTGCAGTCCTCTGCCTTGCCTCTCGGCCACGTCGCCTTGCCTGCCTGCGAACACTACTGTGCTGTCGTCTGACCAGCTAGTTGCTGGTGCCGAGGGCGGGACTCGAACCCGCACGCCCATAAGGACACAACGCCCTCAACGTTGCCTGTCTACCAATTTCAGCACCTCGGCGCGATATTCAGTTTCGCAGACTTCCACGGCCTGTAGCCGATCACCCTTCGTGCCAGGTCCAGTTTAAGTGGCAGGTGCGGAGGGACTCGAACCCCCGACCGCCGGTTTTGGAGACCGGTGCTCTACCAAACTGAGCTACGCACCTTCGGATACTGGACCGGCGGTTCCGATGTACTGCAGTCTGTCAGATGCAGCAGCGGGTGAACACACCCAGAATCCGCGAAATTGAATTCTACCGCGGCCTCAACTTACCGACAAACAGAACCGGCTACAAAGCAAGAGCCCGGGGCCGGGATCTCGCATCTGAGATCCACGCCCCGGGCTCTATTCAGAACAGTTCTTGGCCGGCCACATAGCCCCATCGGGACTCGACTGTCGCCAACCTGATACTAAAGAGCAGCGTCGTCGCGCTCTCCGGTCCTGACTCGAATCACCTCGGTAACAGGCGAAACGAAGATCTTACCGTCGCCGATGTTTCCTTCGTCGTCGGACCGAGCAGCGCCAATGATGGCGTTCACGACCTCTTCCTTCTTCTCATCGCTGACCACCGTTGTGATCATCACCTTGGGCAGTGCGGACCGACGCATTGTCGTTGAGCCTCTGCCCGTGAACACCTCGATCCCCTGCTGCTTGCCTCGTCCGGTCACGTTGACGTAGTTGTATCCACCGCAACCGGCGGCATCGAGCGCTTCGGCGACTGTGCCGATCCGCTCAGGCCTCACAATGGCCTCAATCTTGATCATGAGATCATCCCGCTTTCTCGATATGGCAGGCGATCAGACACCTGCCGAGATTCTATCTCCGGCGGCCCGGCCGCCTAGCTTTCCTAGCCAGACCGGGCCGCCGATCATTTGCTTTCACGAACACCGGCCATCGGCTAGTCGGCACCATCCGAGACGTAGGCTCGTTCACCGTGGAACGAAACGTCCAGTCCGGAGTCTTCCTCTTGCTCGTCGGCCCTGAGACCGAGACCCGGAACAACGTCCAGCGCCTTCAGGATCACGAACGTCATGAGACCCGAGTATGCGATCGTCGCAAGCGTTGCCCTTACGTTGGCCCAGAAGATGTCGACTTCACCGTCAACAAGTCCTGCACCGCTGGCTGCGAAGATTCCGGTAGCAAGAGCGCCCCAGATTCCGCCAACGCCGTGGACCGCAAACACTTCAAGAGCGTCGTCGATCTTGAGCTTGTGGCGGTAACGTACTGCCAGGTAGGTCAGAAGACCGGCTCCTCCGCCAACTCCCATCGAACCCATCACTCCGACGTTTCCAGCTGCCGGCGTGATAGCAACCAGACCTGCGACAGCACCGGTAGCGAAACCAACGCCGCTCATCTTGCCAGTCTGCTGGTATTCGGCGATTACCCAGATCAGTCCTGCGACCGCGGCTGCGGTGTTGGTGACCAGGAATGCGCTTACTGCAAGTCCGTCTGCGGCAAGACCGGATCCGGCGTTGAAGCCGAACCAGCCGAACCAGAGGAGACCTGCGCCAAGTAGAACGTACGGCACGTTGTGCGGCTCAACACCGCGGTCGACGTTCCTACGACGTCCCACAAGTCCAGCGGCCACTATCGCTGCGATACCAGCGTTGATGTGAACGACCGTGCCGCCGGCGAAGTCAGCGGCGCCAATGCCGAGAATCCAGCCGTCGCCAGCCCATACCCAGTGAGCAATCGGCACATACACAAGGGTGATCCACAGAACCAGGAACACCAGGTAAGTGCTGAACTTGAATCGTTCTGCGAATGCACCTGTGATAAGCGCAGGCGTGATGATTGCGAACATCATCTGGAAGATCACGAACAGACCATCAGGGATCTCCCCATTTGGTCCGGACTCGAACGAAACGTCCTGCAGTCCGAGTGATCCCAGGGTCCCGAGGAATTCGTTGCCGCCATCGAAGGCCAACGAGTAGCCCCACAGCACCCAGATGACACTGACGACACCCATCGAAACAAAGCTGTACATGAGGGTGCTGACCACGTTCTTACCGCGGACCAGGCCGCCGTAGAAGAACGCCAGTCCCGGCGTCATCAATAGAACAAGCGCAGACGCCATTAGCATCCACGCAATGTTGGCCTCAGCCATAAGCTCTTCTCCAATATTCTTACTCTGCCCTGCCCGGCCTAGATCCGCGCACAGCCCAGACCCCGGGCATAAACTGCCGAGTAAGAAACTAGGGAGAAGATGTTTCAGAAAAGTTTCGGCGATGTATCGGGGCAGTTACATCCCTTGCGCTGCCCCGTTGACTCGCGAGAAACACAGCACTCGAAGCGGAGACTCGAGCTTTGATCATTGACTCACACTGTCACGCCTGGAACTACTGGCCGTACCTTCCTCCTGTGCCCGACCCTGAAACGCGGGGATCGGTGGAGATGCTCATCGATCAGATGGATCTCAACGGAGTTGATGCAGCGACGATTGTGTCGGCACAGATCTATCGAAACTTCGACAACAACGACTACGTGGCGGCTGCCGTACGGCGATACCCGGGCAGGCTTAACCAGTTCGCGGATGTTGACTCTTTCTGGTCCGAGACTTACCACAAGCCGGGCGCGGCAAGGCGACTGGAGAATGCCACGTCTAAGTGGCCGATGAAGGGTTTTACCCACTACATAGCAAGCCAGGACGACGCGGCGTGGTTCGATTCTTCGGAGGGCCGGGACTTCTTCGATGTTGCCGCGGAGTGCAAGCTGATTGCCAGCATCGCCTGTGGTCCACAACACCAGCCGATGATTCGCAAAGTCGCAGAGCGCCTTCCCGACCTCACAATCCTCTGTCACCACATGTCAGGGCTTCGCGGTTATGGTGACGACGTGCAAGAAAACCTGGCCCGGGTGCTCGAATCGGCATCGTTGCCTAACATCCACCTCAAGTGGTCCGGCTTCCACTACATGAATCACCCGGACCGGACATGGGACTTTCCTTACGACGAAGTGAAGTGGGTCTATGAAGAAGCGTACGCCGCGTTCGGGTCACGGATGGTCTGGGGCTCCGACTATCCGGTCGTGACTGGCTCCATGACGCACAAACAGGCTCTCGAAGCCTTCAGGACGCACTGCACATTCGTGACGGAAGATGATCGAGAAGCGATCCTCGGTGGAACGCTTCGGGAGTTGCTAGAACGAGCCCGGACGGTCGGACTCTAGCCCGGTTCAGTCGTGGCGGCGACGCAGGATCCGGAACACTGCGAGCATCAGGACACCGGATATACCCAGAATCGGAGTCGCCTGCGCAGGGCCGTTGTGGACCGGCGCGCTGCATGATCCGCCTGGTGTCGCCTCATCGAGGTCGGCAACCGGTGTTTCTTCTGGCTGGGGCAATGGCGTCTCGTCGGCAGCGGTCGGCGACGGACTCGCCTGCGACGCCGGAGTTGGCGTAACCCGGCCTGCCTCGGCGATCTGATCGAGTGTCAGAGGAAGCAGTGAGTTAGGTGTTGGCGTGGAGGTGGGTGCTGAAGACGTTGCCGTGGCGGTTGGAGCTATGAAGAGGTCGGCACCAATCTCGGTGCGCCAATCGTTCTCGAGCTCTTCCAGCGATATCCCGTACACCGCCTGTATGGCGGTCTGGATTGGCAATCCAGCACCAAGCGCTGCCAGCAGATCGGCCATCTTCTCTTCGCCAAACTCATTGATCATGTACTCGACCGCCGACCTGCCGGAGCCGTAGCCAACGAGTGTCAGGTTCGGATCGCCAGGTGGGCGGTTAAGTCCTCGTAGCGATGGAAGACGACCTGTTCCAACGCCCCACTCAAGGAACCGCGTGTAGGAAACCGTCTGATCGAGGTTTCCAAACTCGGCAAGCCCTTCATTCAGCCAGAATGGCACCAAGGCCGCACCGTTCGTGGCCCGGTCGACGAGGATATGGGTGATCTCGTGTGTGGCCGTGCCGATGTCAGACCGTCCGGCCAACACCAGCACCGTGTTCTCGTCGCCAAAAGCCTGTCCTTCTGTGACGAGTTCGCGTGAGATGGTTGCAGACCTGGGCACAACGGCGCCTATCATCTCGGCATTGTTGTTGTAGAGCATGACGGCGATGGGCGTTTCGATTTCGGCCCCGGTCAATGGCGCCATCAGCTCAAGACCCTCGCGAGATTTCGCAGCCAGGGTCTCGGCCCGCGATCGCACCGGCCCGTGGTAGTAGACGGTCACAGGCCCATCCACAACGGTCTCCCATTCAAACCTTGCGTCGAGCAGCAGCTTTTCTCGCCGCTCGGACAGGTACGACTCACCGTTCGTGCCAAGGACCTCCATCTGGAACTTGATCACTGAACCCGGAGGGATGTAGCGCTCAGGCGTGTTCGTGTTGATGAACAGTTCGCCATCAATGAGACTCTGGCCGGAACGCGGGATATCCAGGTAGTTGTACTGCGTCACGTTCCGGTCACCAACATCGAAGATCACGCGGACGTCTTCTACTTCGATTGAACTGTCGATCTCGGCGAAAAACATGATCCCCTCTGGGAACTGGCTTTCCATGCCAAACGAAATGAAGTCGACGGGTGAGTCTTGCGCACTGGTGACCGAGCCAACGACCAGGGGAACCGAAATCGCTGCAGTCAGCAGGAAAGACGCAAGTACGCGTTTGTAGGTGTGGATGGTCATTCTTTGCGAATCGGCGAGGTTTTCCGACGAGACCTGAGCTGAGATAGATACAATTCTGGCGCCCGAGCCGGTATACGGTTACCGCACGCAACTTGGTTCCAACTCGACTCTACCGTTTTCCGTCTGTGATCGGCTCAATCCTGCACAAACAGAGGTAAACCGCTTTGGTAAGACTACTGGTCGCAGCATTTGATGGTCTTCTCCCTCAACAGGTGAATCCAGAGTTGACGCCAACGATTAACTCTCTTGCAAGTGCCGGCGTCAGGTTCACTCGCCATCATGCAGTCTTTCCGACGGTGACAAGGGTCAACTCTGCTGCGATGGTTACCGGCTGCTACTCAGGCAAGCATGGAATCCCGGCAAACACCGCCGTATTCGCGGACCATGATCCGAACGCGCCTATGCAGGTCCTTGAGCCACAACTGGCCGCCATGGCCGCGAACCCGGAGACGCCGGTGCTTTTCGTTCCAACTATTGGCGAACTCCTCGATGCAGCCGGGATGACTCATGTGTCTGTCGTTGGAGGGAGCAGCGGCAACGCTTACGTCCACTTCCCACAAGCATCAAGCAACGGCCGCGGTGGTGTGATCCACCCTGAGTTTTCGCTACCCGCCGAACTTGGTAAGGCAGATGAAGCGGCGCTCGGACCCTGGCCAGGCCCATCTGTGCCGGGAATAGAACGCGCCAACAGAGTTGCAGACTCCGCCTGTAAGTTCGTGATCCCTGAGATCAACCCGGACCTGTTGTTCGTCTGGTTCCCTGAACCTGACGGTGCCAACCATGCGCATGGACTCGGATCGGAGGAGTCCAACCAGGGAATAGGCGTGGCAGACGCCGCCCTGGGCAGGATCCTGGAAACACTCAAGGGACGCGGAGACGATCCGGACGTGATGGTCGTCTCGGACCACGGATACTCGACGATCACTGAAGCCGTCGATGTGTTTGGTGAGCTGAACGCCGGTGGCTACGACGTTGATCCAGCAAACGGCCGTCCGGTCACGAGTGTAAATGGCGGATCGGTCCTTTTCGACTTTCCGGGTGCAGACACCGGCGATATCGAAAGCCTGATGACCTGGCTGAATGAGCGACCCTGGGCGGGCGCAGTTTTCAGTTCACTCCCTGCGGCGAATCAATTCGGTGCATTGCCGGTCGAGACGGCGTTCATGGCCGGGAAACGTGCTCCGCATTTCGTAGTCTCCATGGCATGGCAAGACCAACCCGGCCAGAACGGTTTCGATGGGACCGCGTTCAATGGAGGGGGTGCGCCGCCCGGCGCAGGTCTTCACGGCTCGGCCAGTCCTTACGAGATGCGTAACACGCTGATCGCCAGCGGCCCTTCGTTCAAGCGTGGCTTGGTCTCCGACGTCCCGTCCGGAAATGTCGATGTGACACCAACCGCGCTCCAGGTTCTCGGACAGCCAGTCCCGACACATATGGACGGCAGAGTGTTGGAAGAAGCGCTTGCGAGCGGATCAGATCCCGACGAGATGGAAGTAAGTGAAAGGGTGATTTGGGGCCAATCATCATCAAAGAACTCGGACTCGCCCTATTTCGCTCGTGTTGTCAGCGTCGGAGACCACGCTTACCTTGACTCAGCCGGCGTAGGTGACCAGTACGAAACGGTTACTCGGAGTCGGTAGGTTCTGGACGACCGGCTTCCCGATAGGACGCAACAAACCGCTGCGCAGCGCTCAGTGGTGTGCCGATACCCAGCACCCACAACGCCCAGACCGGTTGCCCGATTATCAGCAACACGCTCATTATCACAACGCGCTCCGGCCTGGTCAGGAAGCCTTGTGTCCCCTTGTAGCCAAGGCTCTCGGCGCGGGCCCTCACGTAGCTAACCAGCAACGAACCTGCCGTCGCCACCAACGCAAGGACCACGGCGCTCTGATCGAGGTTCTCTGGCCTCGAGTAGTAGACGATCAGACCAACAAACACGGCGACTTCCGAAACTCTGTCCAGCACCGAGTCCATCAGCGCCCCCTGCGGGCCGACAGAGTTTGTACGCCGCGCAATACCTCCGTCGAGCATGTCGAATGTCGCACCGACAAGCACAAGAATCCCGGCGATCCAGAACTCACCAAAACCCGCCAGAACGGCGGCGCCGGAAGCGATCAGTACTCCGAGTATGGTGGCGCCGTTCGCTGAGATGCCGATCTTGATCAGCGCCTGAGTAACCGGCTCTTCGAACCAGCGCGAAACGGCGCCGCGCAACGCATATCTGGCCGTCTGGAGGTCTGCCAATTGTTCTCGTATCTACTCTGAGTCGACCGTAGCAATCAGCAACTGGCTAGCCACGGTAAAGAGAAGGCGGCACGGGCTGCCGCTCAAGCACCGACTCATAGTACCCGACCACCTGTTCGGCGACTCGTCCCCAGGAGTAGGGACGCGCGCTGGCCCCGCCGTTAACACCCATCAACGCACGCTCGCCGGGGTTCGCGATCATCTTCTCGATAGCGTCGGCGATAGCCTGCTCGCTCTTCGGCTCTACGAGATAACCCTGGCGACCGTCCTGCATCACAGCCCTGAATCCCGGGATGCTCGAGGCAACCACGGGTGTTCCTGCGGCCATCGCTTCGACAATCACCATCCCGAAGCTCTCTTTGCCTGTGTTAGGCGCGCAGAACACATCGGCGTGTTGGTAGTAGCCGGGCAGATCCTCGTCGGAAACAGGACCGACGAAGATCACATCGTCGATCCCTCGCTCTCCCATCACTCGATAAGAATCGCGATCGGGGACTCCAGCGCCGCCCACAATTAATCGCAGGTTCGGGTAGCGCCATTTGAGTAACGAGTAAGCGCCAAGCAGGTACTTCAATCCTTTGCGCTTCTCTGCCATCCGGCCAACGAAGAACAGGTTGAACGCGTCGTCCTTGTAAACGGTCGGTTTCGGAGCCGGAGTTGAGAAGTGCTCCAAGTGCACCCCGTTCGGTATCACGCTGTATTCGCCCGGGAAGTATTTGTTAGCGAACTGCTTTGCAGGTTCTGAGACGGCTATCCGGCCGTTGAGGCGAACGGCACCCTTTCGAAGCAACGGCTTCCAGAAGATGTAGCCACGTCCTGGTCCTTCGTTGTAGGCGTGAAACGTCCCGATAGTCGGCGACGGCGAGTAGTAACTCGCCATCAGGCCGAACATAGGCATCAACGGCTCGTGTATGTGAACCACGTCGAACTTCTGTTCTTCGAGTATCGCCATCAGCTTCCGCTGGTACCAGACACTCATCGAGATACGCGCTACGGAACCTGCCGTGACAAACGGAACCGTCCTACCGAACGTCTCGAGTGGAGCTTCACGAAGGTCATACACGCTCTCATTGCCCGTGCAAGGCGCGAGCACGCGAACATCATGGCCCTGTTCGATCAGCGCGTTTGAAAGCTCGACAACGTGGGTCTGCACTCCGCCGTAGATAGCGAAGTCATACGGCGACACCATCGCGATCTTCATGAAGCCCCCTGCGAAAACGCTTTTCGCGATCAGACGATCAGCTTGCTGTGGCCTTGTATAGACCACAGCGTGTCCCAGGGCAACATCTTAGCCGGTTACTTCGTTTTCTTCGAGGTGCCCTTCTTTGCAGAAGGTGTGCCTTCTGACTTGCGACCGGGCTTGTGCCCCTCTGCGTACTCTTCGACGGCCTTCCGGGCGTCGTCATCACGCATCTGCACAAGCGGCGACTTCATGAAGTATGCAGATGCGCCTGCGACCGGTCCGGCGTCGCCTCTATCGAGCGCAATCTTGGCGCTTCGAATGGCATCTACTGCAACACCGGCCGAGTTCGGACTGTCTTCCACCTCTAGCTTCAGCTCGACGTTCAATGGCACATCGCCCCACGAGGTTCCCTCGAGTCGGATGTAGGCCCATTTGCGGTCTGTCAGCCACGGCACGTGGTCGGAAGGGCCTATGTGCACGTCATCGGTCGGCAGTTCCTTTTCGAGCTGCGACTGCACAGACTGCGTCTTCGAGATTTTCTTCGATGTCAGGCGCTTGCGCTCGAGCATGTTGTAGAAGTCGGTGTTGCCGCCGAAGTTCAGCTGGTACGTTCGGTCAAGCTGGACACCGCGGTCTTCGAAGAGCCTTGCGAGCACACGGTGAACGATCGTGGCACCCACCTGTGACTTGATGTCATCACCGACGATCGGCAGGCCTTTGTCCTGGAAGCGCTTCGGCCAGTAGCCAGTTTTGTCACCGCCAATGAACACAGGTATGCAGTTGACGAAAGCGCATCCAGCGGCGAGCACCTGCTCCACATACCACTTCGTTGCCTGCTCGGATCCGACGGGCAGGTAGTTGATCACCACATCAACGTTGCGGTCTCGCAGGATGCCGACGATGTCGTCGGTGATGCCGGGCGCAGGCTCCACCACGTCAGCCAGGTACTCGCCAATGCCATCGTGTGTCATGCCGCGGCTGACGGTCACACCGGTCTTAGGCACGTCATGAAACTGGACGGCGTTGTTGTTCTTGGAGACGAGAGCTTCCGAGAGATCTTTTCCGACCTTCTCTTTGTCCACATCAAAGGCAGCAACGACTTCGATATCGCCGATGGCGTACCCGCCTAGCACGTTGTGCATGACGCCGGGTACTTGGACATCGCCTTCAACCTCGGAGTACTTGTAGATGCCCTGGACGAGAGATGATGCGCAGTTTCCCGCACCGATGATTGCTACGTTGATCTTGCCCATTGGCCTGTGTACTCCGAGTTCTTGCTGGCGGTGTCTGAGTGGTAAATGCACTCGCCGCAGTGAAGGTCGAGCGCGCAGATAGCATAGGGTTCAGTCTTGGGAAGCTGGTGGACGAATCCCGCCGATCCGTCCGAGAAAATTCCGCGATGTTCCGAAAAGAAGGCGGTAACGAACCTCAGACCTGGACTTTTACGGACTCCGCAACTTCCTCAAGGGTCTGCGATGGCAGAAACGGATTCGTACCCTTCCAGAGGTAGTCGAAATGGTTCCTGAGCAGGCTGTAGTAGTCGGAGCCAGCACTCACCTGCAGCATGGGGACAAGACCGTCGATGGTCACGGTGTCGGGAGAGCTATCGGTCCTGCTGAAATGGTACGTCTCGACGAACGCGCAGCTGTCCGTGAGCACCAGGTAAGCAGACGGCCAGTGATCGAGGAAACGTACATCGAGCCGGAAGTTCTTGCTCGCGCTGCTCATCTTTTTCAGAGAAGCGATTACGTTCAGGCTGCGCCACGAGTCGCCAAACAACGGCCCTGCACGAAACAGAGCATCATCGGCGAACTGCTCGCCATCTTCGGCAACAGTACGGGCTCTTGCGAACTGCCCGGTCGGGCTCACCAGCAACGCCCGGACACTAACGCTGCGGTCTTCTGCGGCCATTCTGCGCAGAATCACGGCATGGTCCTTGTCTCCGAAGAACTCTCGCAATCCCACGCCCTGTAGTAGCACCTCACCCTGGGCTGACTCGAGCGCCTCCGCGATCGCTGTGGGAGTTGATGAATCCTGGCGTCGGGGAGGCAATACGCCCGTGATGCCCTGGTCAACGGCGCTCGAAACGATCTGGTTGATGTGGGATACCGCGTTCTGGAGCTGTGATCGACTCTGAGAATATGCGTCGGGCCGGACTGGACGTACTGCGCCCGTTGTCTCAGTGATCGAGGGACTTATGGCGTCTGCAGTCTTCCTGGACCCTGGACGGAGTAATCCATCGAGCGACTCCTCAGTGACGATCCAGGTCTTCCCAATTCGACTGGCCGGGATCAGGCCCTGCTTCAGCCACTTGTAGACCGTTTTCTCGCTGACGTTGAGCCGCGCTGCGACCTCTTGAACCTTGAGCCCTGCCATCGCTTAACTTCCATACTTTTCCTAAAAAGTTATAGAAATAATACAGAATTACACACTTGTCGGCCAAGAGCGTCTGCAGCGAGCTGTGTAAGAACGAAAAAGCCTCAGTCAGTCGGGCTGCAGTCGGCCGTCGATTACCGTGTCAGATTCTCGCTCCTGCAGCCGGGCGACGACCGCCACCGCCTCCTCGCCCCAGCCTTCGGCAAGAGCCGACGCAAGGCGATCTCTGGCAACAGAGGTCACAGGCATTGGGATGCCAAGCTGTTCGGCTAGTTCCACCGCGAGCCGTGCGTCCTTATGGCCGAGCGCCAACATGAAGCCCGGTGTGAAGTCGCGCTGTAGCACCGAGTCCTTCCATTGAGCGAGAGTCGCGCTGTTACCTGAACTGGCGGTCACAACATCGAAGAGTGTGTTGGCGTCGACTCCTGCCTTGACGCCCATGCTGAACGCTTCGGCAATCACGACATTGGTCGACATTCCGATCAGGTTGTTCACGAGTTTGGTGACTGAACCTGCACCGACATCACCGCAGCGGTAGATCTTCTCCGGGCTTCCTATCGCTGACATCACGCTGAAAGCCTCCTCGAAGTCCGCTTCGACTCCTCCAACCATCAGGCTCAGCGTTCCTGCGTCTGCACCGCCAACGCCGCCACTGACAGGCGCATCCATATATCTCTTACCGCGCGACCTCGCTTCCGCTTCAACAGCCCGTGAAGTGTCAGCCCCAACGGTGCTGAGATCGATACCGATCGCGCCAGGCTCCAGGTTCGCAAGAAGGCCGCCATCGCCCTGCCAGGTCGCAGTCACTTCCGTAGGACCCGGCAATGACGTGAATACGAACTCCGCGCCTGCAGCGACACCGTTTGCAGTGTTCGCAGCGCTCGCACCGAGCTCCACCAGCACCTCCACTGCCTCTGGACGAACATCGAACACCGTCACATCGTGCCCGGCCTGAACCAGATTCCGCGCCATATGCGCGCCCATGCGGCCCAGTCCAACGAATCCAACATTCATAGTTCAAGTTCTCCAAACAGGCGGTCAGTACCCGAAAAACTGCCGAAAATCGCAGCTATGGGCTTTCAGCGGCCAACTAAGACTGCCAACAAGATCGATGGCCATATAATCGGCCCGAGATCGCCACTTAAGGGGATCAGAGGTAACCGAAGATGGAAGTTGCTCGCCTCATCCTAGATTACATTTCTGTGCTGGTCTGGCCGGCCGCAGTGGTCATCGGAATCGTAATCTTCCGTCGGCAGTTGCAGGATTTCTTCTCAGACCTCATTCGAAACGCTGATGAGTTCGAAGCCGACATCCTCGGGGTAAGCACACGCATCAAGAGAACGGTCAAGGAGATTGCCGAGCAAGTACCAGATGACGGTGATCGGAGTCGTGTGACTGACTCTCTTTCTGAACTAGAGCTGGATGAGATCCGGGTGATTGCGAAGAGGCTTGAATCTCGCAGGATGGCTACCAGGATCTCGGCAGGAAACCAAATCCAGAACTTGGTCGAAAATCTCTCGAAGCAGCACCTGCTTGAGCTTGCAGACTCCCCGTTAGTCGGCGAACGAGTCGCATCGGGGATCAGCCTGAACATGATGCTTCACCGGAACAGGGAACTGCTACAAGACCCTGACATCGGCGCTGCGATAAGTAGTGGACTTAGAGATCCGAGCTCTTTCGTACGATTCCGGTACGCGCAGATCGCATCCACTCACGATGAGATAGCGGATCAACACCAGAGACAACTCATACAGTTGGCATCAACAGATTCCAACCGGTCCGTAAAAGCAGAATCGGCCAAGGCTGTCCGTCGTATGGCTTGATGCCCTCGCTACCAGCCAACAGCTTCGCCGTCCTTGCGAGGTTCAGATCCACCGGTCAAGATGCCGGTCTCGGGATCTCTTGAGATCACCTGCCCGCCGCCGAACTCAACACGCTCGTAGTCCTTGCGAACATGCACCTCGTGTCCACGCTTGCGCAGGTCTTCGACAACAGAAGGATCGATGTCCTCTTCCACGATCACCGAGTTGTCTTCCTCGACCAATACCTTGAACCGAAGTGCGTCGAGCGCTTCCTGCGAGTCCATACCAAAGTCGACCATGTTTGAGACGACCTGCAGGTGACCCTGCGGCTGGACGAATCCGCCCATTACACCAAAACTCAGGTACATCTCATCGTCTTTAGTTGCCATCGCCGGGATGATCGTCTGGAATGGGCGCTTCTTCCCCTGCAGATAGTTCAAGTGGCTGGAGTCGAACGAGAACAGCGAGCCACGGTTCTGCAGTGCGATTCCAGTAGTTGGCGCTACAAGGCCAGTCCCGAAGCCTGCAAACAGACTGTTGATGAGTGAACAGGCGTTGCCTTCACCGTCGACTGCAGTTACGTACACCGTATCTGCGCCGCCCATCGGGTCTCCGTAAGAAACGTTGGGGTCGGCTCGCTCACCGCTGATGGCGGCGCGGCGGCGGTTCGCGTAGTCATCCGAAAGCAGTGGTCCAATCGGCACTTCGACCATTCGAGGGTCGGCGACGTACTGCAACGCGTCCGCATAGCCGCGCCGCATCGACTCGATCAGATAGTGGTAACGGTCTGATGACTGGGGTCCCATCGCGCCAATGTCAAAGCCTTTAGCAATGTTCAACGCGATTAACGCCGCGATGCCCTGCCCGTTCGGCGGGCACTCCCACACCTTCACACCTCGATAGTCGACAGAGATCGCCTCATCCCAATCGGAGCGATGGTCCGCCAGGTCTTTTTCAGTCAGCCATCCCCCAAGCCCCTGGATGTAGTCGGCAATCTTCTTTGCAATCTCGCCGGAGTAGAAGGCATCGCGCCCGCCTTCCGAGATAGCCTGCAGGCTTCGCCCAAGCTCGGGCAGCTTTACAAACTCGCCCTTCTTTGGCGGGCGTCCGCCAACCGGCATCATCTCTGAACCAGAAGGCTGGAAGCTCAACTTCTCTCTACTATTCGTCCAGCCGTTCGCGATGATGTCTGAGACACCGTAGCCGTTCATGGCGTAGTCAATCGCCGGCGCAAGCACCTCTCTGAATGACATGCGTCCATAGTGCTCTAAAGCGGTGTGCCAGCCGTCGACCGTGCCCGGGACGCTAACTGCGAACCATGATCCCGGACCGTCGTTCGGTATCGAGTCGAAACCGGCCTTTTTGACGTCTTCGACATTAGCTGCTGCGGCCTGTCGTCCCGATCCATTCAGAGCCACGACTTTTCGCTCTTTGGCATCCCAGATCAGCGCGAACATGTCACCGCCTATGCCGGTCGATCCCGGTTCGACGACGTTCAGTGCAGCAGCCGCTGCGACTGCTGCGTCGACGGCGTTACCCCCGTCGAGAAGCATGCGGAGTCCCGCTTGTGCAGCAAGGGGCTGGCTGGTTGCGACCGCTCCATTGCGGGCAAGCACGGCGGACCTGCGGGACTTGAAGAAACTCATGGCGATCTCTTTCAGATTGACAGCGGTGTGATCCAGGGGCGATTGCAACTGCATAGTAGCACCGTGTGAGATTGTGATTCGTGAAGCTGCTAATCGATGCCTTGCCCGTTCGTCAGGCGATATAGACTTTCGTGGAATCAGGCAAAGCCACTTGTAGCGAGGAAGTCTTGAGTCACATTCGTCCAGTAGTTGGTCTTGCGTCCACAGCCCAGGTGCGTGACACATACATCCGCGATGCAGACCTCAGCCGATTAGGGGCGTTCGCCCAGTTCCGCTGGCAGGAGTTCAACGAGGAGACCAGCTGGGACGAGGCTCCTCGCACTTCGCCTTCTGTTCTTGAGCAGTTCACTCAGTTCACTAATGGTCTTGATGCGCTGGTCGTTTGCCACGGCTCACCACGCGTGACAGGAGAGGTGCTCTCTTCGTCCAGAAGACTCAGTTTTATCGGCGAACTCGAAGGCGACCGCTTCGCTCAACGGATAGACGTGGACGCTGCGAGCGAGCGCGGTGTTCGTGCGGTCGACACCACGCACGGCTCCTCTTACCCGGTTTCCGAATGGGCACTTGCCATGATGTTGATCGGTCTCCGCAACGCCGGTGCGCACTTTCGAAAACTGATCTCAGGCGAAGAATGGGGCACGGAGGAGCAGAGGGAGACCGCTCTGGAGTTCGCAATGAACGAGGAGCTGACAGGCAAGACCGTCGGTCTGATCGGTAGCGGTTACATCGCTCGACGGCTAATAGACTTTCTCAGGCCGTTTCGAACGAAAGTCCTCGTACACGACCCGTACATCAGCCGCGACATCGCCTACGCGTACAACTTCACCCTCACAAGTCTCGACAACGTCATGTCAGAACCGGACGTGGTTGTATGCCTGGTGCCGATCACGCCCGGCACGAGAGGCATGCTCGGTGAACGGGAGTTCGGTCTGATGCGTCCCGGCACAGTCTTCGTGAACGTTTCGCGCGGTGCCGTCGTCCAGACCGATGCACTGCTTGAGCGGCTGAACTCGGGCGAAATAGTGGCGTGTCTCGATGTCTTCGATCCTGAGCCGATACCCCCGGACTCACCTATCAGGAACCTGCCAAACGTGTTCCTCACACCTCATATCGCCGGGACCACACGGCGGTCTAGGACAAGATTCTTCGAAGAGATGGTTAGTGAGCTTAGGCGGCATTTCGAGGGACACGAAACGCTGTTCGACCTGACCGCCCAAACACTTTCGAATCGGCGAGGCGAGTGATCGGGCAACAACGACTCAAGAACGCAATCGCATGACGTGCCGTGCTCAGGCATAATTCGCCGTTCAGCAACCAGCGCCGAGATTCGTAACACAGATGCCAACCTTCTATTTTGAGCGGGAAGTCCGCACGCAGCAGTCAGAGTGCTATGCCATTCTCGAGGACGGGAAGCCGGTCGGCCGGCTGGACCTTCACTTCGCACACGGCATGGTCCACGGGACTTTGATCGTGGACGAAAGCGTAACGCAGGAAGGCATCCAGGAACTTGTGACGATTGTTGACGAAGACATCATCGACGCGGTCGGCGTAGAACGTGACGATTTCGTTGTGCATGTTCACCAGGGACGTGACCTCGGCGTCTACGCCAACAACGAGTTCGGCCCACCGGGCAATGGGAACGGCGGTCAATCGGGCGCGTGAGGCTGCCCGCTTGATCTAGCCTGTTTTCCGAAGGGTGATCGCACTTGAACCGCGATAGCGGCTCCGATCCAGCACTCGAATATCTTTGCGGCTGTCGAGTGCTTTGAGCATCCGAGTGATCGGTGTCGAGCCGCCAGCCAGCACTGCGGTCCCTTTGACTGCGAGACTATCGGCGATCGCGCTGAGACCGATCTCAATCGTTTCACGAGGCTCGTCACCTTTGAGCGTCCCGACAACGAGCTCGAACCTGTCTGAGCCGGCCTGGTCCGGCAGCCATCCGATCTGGTTGTACGATCTGTCGCCGGGCTGGTCGAGGCCATTGACCTGCAGGTTCCGTGCCGCAGTTCTGAGCGCCAACAGATCTCGGTCAGCCAGTTCCAACGACGCCGCCATTCCAGAAGCTCTGAGAGCGATCGGAATGTAGCCCTGACCCACGTTGAACACAACGCCACTATCCCAGCGTTCACGGCGCAGTCCGTACAGGTGTTCCAACACGAGTTTCGTCGAGTAGTTGAGACCATCAAACTCGGCGACACCGCGGCTCGTTTCGACACTGTAGTTTTCGCCATTCACCTCGAAACCCACCTCATCTCGCAGATACACATCGGTCAGTGAGTCAACAGTTTCTGAGCGTGTGGTTGGTCCGATACTCCGAAAACCGAACGCCGTGTGTCGAGCCCCCTTTTCGACCCGCATGAAGTCGACACTGAGCCGATCAACGGCATGTTCCGTCTCAGGCCAGAGAGGGTTGACCACGACACCCCAGAACTCACCGTCTTTCTCAAGGCGTTCCGACGACGATCGCAAGATGTGTCGCAAAACGGCCGGACCGGCTTTGCCGGGGAGGTTGGAGACGATCAGGTCGTAGCTCCCACGCTCTAAGTCATCGAGTCCAAGGCTAGTGTGCGCACTGACGGTGGCGATCCTGTTCTCCTGCGCATTCATCTGCGTGAACGCAACCGCAAGCGCGTCTCTATCGACCGACTCCACCTGTTTCGCAACTCCGGACGCGGCCAGCGAGAGACCTATCCCACCGTAGCCACAACCTACATCCAGACAGCTGTCAAAGGTCTTGTCCGAATGAACCGAGATCACCCGGAGTAGCAGATTCGTACCAACATCAACAGCGCTCGAGCTGAAGAGACTCTGCGATGTGAGCAGAGACAGGCTCGCCACTCGCCGGCTGTGCAGCACCTTCTTGTGCACGAAACTTCTTAGGAACGGATCGATGTTCAAGTCAGATTTGATCGAATTAAGAATGCAGTAACTTTGCAGATATCAATAAACCAGAATCATTGACGCTTAATCGCGATGAATTAATCAGCGGGCGCGAAACGGCCTTCGGCATGGTACCGAAGGCCGTTTCGTCTCTCTTTGTTAGCTCCGACTACCAGCGGCGGTCGTTGCGGGGAGCACGAGGACGCGCCTCGTTCACAGTCAACGGTCGGCCATCAAGGTCGGCACCGTTCATGGCGGAAATAGCGGCTTGTGCCTCACCATCATCAGGCATCTCAACGAAACCGAAGCCTCGTGACCGGCCAGTCTGGCGGTCCATGATCACCTGGGCTGAATCAACTGCACCGTACTGAGCGAAAGCAGCCTGGAGGCCTTCGTTCGTAGTGTTGAAGGACAGATTGCCCACAAAAATATTCAACGTGTTCTCCTCGAACAGATAACTTTCTTCCGGTCGCACACGCAGGAACATTCGTGACCAGAACTCTGTCCGGGGAACGATGACGATGAATGGCGGACGCGGACCAATGAGGCAATGATACACGTTGCAGATCGTCCGCATATGCGCAAGACGTGCAATTTACGGCCGGTTACAAATTACGCAGCAAGGCCCGCGAGTATCGGCTAATAACTCTCGAACAGCTTGCCCCAGGGCGTTTTCATGGCCTCTCGCACCCGCTTCCGGCCTATGAACCTCAGCCAGAAGTCGTTGTGGTAGAGGTTCGATGCCCAGATGGCCCACGGCACCAGTGGTGACCGCAACAACAGTCCTTCGAGAGGCTTCAATGGGCCCCAGTAGATCATCTTCTGACCGCGAGATGCGAAGGTGTTCTCACTTGAAGCAAAGTTCCAGTTCACGTTCGCCACATCATCACCGACATACTCGATCTGCCGAGGATCACCGATGCCCAGGCCCATCTCGTGTGCGAGTCTGATCTTCATCAGCCTCATCGGATCGAAGCCCATCAGTTTTGCTGCAACGGCATCGATCGCAACCTGGTCAGCGCTGGCAAGGATGATGTTCTTCTGGTGGATGCGCATCGCCCGCGGCCCGGGACCGTCCCCGGCAAACGTGCCGTCCATGACTGCGAACAGGCCGGAGTGAATCTCTTTCTGGATCTGCAGCAGATCGACAAGGGTTTCGTGGATCTTTGCGTGGGTCCAGTGGCGATACCGGTGCAGCAGACCGCCGAACGCGTTCTTCATCGCGCCGGTCATCGTTGTGAAGACGTGGGTCTTGACCGTTGGCAGGTGGACGATGTTCGTCCCGACTAGCGGCTCAGGAACGAAAAGGCCGTCCTTGTAGATGTCGTCCAGTGCCACCATCTTCGCGGTCGGCTTATAGCGCACCCATTTCACAGGCGGCATGTCCAACACGGTGTGCTTCAAACCGAGCGCGTCTTCCACAACTCCGTGCTTGTTTTTCTCTCGGCCCTCGTTCGGATCAACGACAACTGTGCCGTTGTGTGCGGCGGTGATGTCTGTGAGTCCATCCGCCTGCATCTTCTTGGCAACACCTTCGATCTGCCACGGTGCAGACGAGCATCCGGGATAGTAGTGCTGCCAGGAAATGTTCACCTTCAGCATGTTCGGGCGATCCGGAACAAGAGCAGATTTGATGTCCGCAAGGTCGAGGAGCCGAGCGTAGTCCGCCACAACCGTTTCAGGAGTGGTGTACAAGACCGCAACCTTGCCCAGCTTCGGCTCGGCCTGCGGGATGTCCGGCTGTGTCAGAACGACATCTGACTCTTTAATCTGCTGTGTGGTCATACTTACCGGTTTACGTACTCAGAGCGTGTTCGGCTGCCCGTCAGGTGGCTCAGTTCGAGTATATCCAGCGACCATGAAACAATGGTCGAGATTCTCTGACTGCTAACCGTACGTTCGTCCGCGTCCTTTCCGCATGATCATCGACAGCCACACGCACATCCTTCCTGACGAGTTCCGCACAGAGAAGAAACGTATTCTCGATATTGATGCAACATTTCGGTCGATGTTCTCTTCGCCGAAGGCAACCACAGCGTCGGCGCAAGACCTGATCGAAGAGATGGACCGCAATGGCATCGAGAAATCGGTAGTTGCGGGTTATGGCTGGACGGATATCGAGACTGCACGGCTGTCAAACGACTACCTACTCGAATCAGCCTCTGCCAGCGACGGCAGGCTGATTCCTCTATGTTCGGTCAATCCTCTCTGGGGCGAAGATGCGGTGGCTGAGGTGAGGCGTTGCTACGAGTCAGGCGCTCGCGGGATTGGAGAGCTTCATCCTGATAGCCAAAACTTCCTGGACGCAGATTTCGGCACTCTGGCGCCCTTCTTCGCGGCTGCGCGGGGCATGGCGATGCCCGTGCTGATCCACACATCGGAACCGGTCGGGCACAGTTATCCGGGTAAGGGCACAGTCACGCCTGAGTACTCACTCGCGTTAGCTCAGGCCTTCCCTTCCAACGTCTTCGTGTTCGCTCATTTTGGAGGTGGGCTGCCGCTATACACGCTGATGCCGGAGGTGCACAGAGATCTGCGAAATGTGTACTTCGATTCAGCCGCTTTCCCGCTGCTGTATTCACCGGAGATGTTCGATGTCTGTGCGACAGCGGCTGGCGATGACCGGATCCTGTTCGCCAGCGATTTTCCAGTCGTCAGCCAGCAAAAGGCTCTAGAGCAGTTCAGGCGCAGCCAGGTCGGCCAATCGAACAACGAAACCGTCCAGGCCAGTAACGCCGCCCGGGTCTGGTCGATCGGCTGACACATCGGGAGTGCGCCCAGGAGTGCCCACGTGTGCTCCAGGGTGGCTGACTGTACTTTTCTCCTACTCTCGCGAACCTGTCTCGGCATCGTCCTCCACGATGCCAAAGGCTAGATTTCCAAGAGTCGATTCTTGGGTAACTCTTCTCCGCCACCAGACTTAACACAATCACCAACTTCGCTGCTATGACATCAACCATCTCCTCGTTCATCGGTGTCGCATCTCTTGTCGGCATGACCCTAATCGCCTTCATTCAGGTGATGGGCAGCTGACTCACGCCCGGTCTCATTCTGTCTACGTTCGCCAGAATCTCATTGCGTCCTTTACGCATCAGATGTATGGTTGAACTAATGATCAGAGAACTCCACACAGCAAGCTGCGTCTGTATGTGTTGCACCTGTACTCCTGCAGGGGGTGGCGTTCTCGCGTTCTGTTGTCGTTAGCAACAACCGTTCCGACCGAATGAACAAGCCCTCTGCGCAAACGCCGAGGGTTTTTTTGTTGCCTTCCACTCTCCACCAACGACAGCACTCCAGACATGATCAATCTCATAAAAGTAGCCCTGACAGCAGGCCGTAAGTTCGTCGAATCTGTGCAGGGACTCGCCGTTGAGTCCGAGTCATTGAACGCTCGACGATCTCGCGATAGCAAAGCCACCCGCTGAACAGCGGCCTAGTTACAGGCTCAAATCCCGAGCCGCGTCTTAGTTCGACTTCGTTGTTTTCCGGCGTATCATTGCGCGGACCTGATTTGACTGCGCAACCAATACACACGCTGGAGGTCGGAATTGCCAGCCCTCACGTCTGAACAACGGGAGCACCTGTCTGAGTTCGGATTTGTCAAAGTAGACGACGTACTGGATCCGGAAGCCGTGATCGATCCGGTCATTGAGGAGTACGCCGGGGTCCTGGATTCGCTGGCCGAAAAACTGCACAGCGAAGGCGTCATTTCTTCCACATACAGCGAGCTCGAGTTCGGAGAGCGAGTCACTCGCATCTACGAAGAGAGCGGCGAGATATACAACGGATACTTTGACTTCTCGCTTCCGCAGAACGGCATCAAGGCCGATACGCCATTCTGGGCAGGCCCCGCCGTCTTCAACGCGCTGACGGCACCAAGCCTTCTCGATGCTGTCGAATCTGTAGTCGGTCCTGAGATCTACTCGAACCCCGTGCAGCACGTGCGAATCAAGATTCCCGAGTCACGTGCGCCCAGGGATGAGAACGGTTACGTCAAGTTTGGCGTAACGCCATGGCACCAGGACAGCGGAGTCATCAATCCTGAGGCCGACAAAACAGACATGCTCACCGTGTGGTTCCCATTGATGGACGCCAGCGTCGAAAACGGCTGTCTGCAGGTTGTGCCGGGGTCCCATGTTGGAAAGTTGCTGACGCACTGTCCAGGGTATAAACAGGCGCCCGGAGTGACGATCCCGACCGATACGTTTGCCGAAGATGCAGCGATGCCTATGCCTATCAAGAAGGGCGGAGCGCTTTTCTTGAACAAGCTGACCGTGCACTCATCACTACCGAACATCTCGGACCGCATCAGGTGGAGCTTCGACCTCAGGTATCACCCAATCGGCCAGCCAACCGGCCGCAGCGTGTTCCCAGGCTTCGTCGCACGCAGCCGAAGCAAGCCGGATAGCGAACTTCATGACCCGGCTCTCTGGTACATGATGTGGAAAGAGACTCGCGATGCGCTGGCACGTTCTGAACAGCCGAAGTTCAACCGCTGGAACACTGACGACCCGGCTTGCGCCTAGCCGATGTCGCCTACCGGATCGTTCCGGTGTTCTGCCAAGTGTTTCCGCATCGCGTCTAGCAACGCGACCGTGGCCCGGATGTAACTGACGCGGTCCGAGAGCAGATGCTTGCCGGCAGCGCGGGCGCGTCTCTCCAACTCCTGGTGCGCAGCCTCGACCTTTTCGTGCGAAGGCTCTCCTGGCACGCCCTGCGATGACGCCATATCGTTCTGTCCAAACGTTATGCAGTGGATTCCCGGCACTGCAACGATGGCGTCAAGGTTGTTTATGCTCTCTTGGCTCTCGAGTTGAGCGATAACGAAGATGTTCTCATTGGCATCGGCGATGTAGCCGATATTCCCTCCGAACCGGTCTTTCATCGTCGGTTGGTGATCGTAGTAGTGCCCGCGGCCGGGCCCCCATGATCTCTTGCCCATCGGAGCGTAGTAACAGGAGTCTGAGAGGATCTGCGCCTGCTCACCGGACTCCACTCCCGGCCCCTGGATCCCCTGTACACCCCGCGCCAGGTACTGCTTAATCGGCACCGGGTCAACGGACGGCACCCGGGCCGTCACAGTCATTCCCGCAGCGTTGGCAACCCGGCAGATATCCTCGATCTCTGAAAGATCAAAATGCCCCTGCTCACCATCCAGGTCAACTCCGTCGATACCCGCCAGGTGCGCCAACTCGACAAGTTCCGTCGAAGGGAAATGCATCTGCAAGAAGTGCGCCTTCCTGCCTTCCCTGTTGGCTTCGAAAATACGGTTGACTGGCAAGTTGACTCTCCTGATCTCGACTTAGATTGTGAAGGATCCGGAGTATATCTACCGGAGCAGGCGTGACGATCAGGTTCGCTAACTGGCGAGCGTGCGCCTAGAATCAGTCACTTGCAGATGAATCTCTCGAAGTCCTCCTTTTAGCACTCGGCCTGCGGAACTCCATGGAACCGGAAACTCTCGAAATCTATCGTCGTGCAGGCAAGATCGCGTCTGAGGCTCGAAACTGGGCAGCAGAGACGATCAAACCGGGCATGCTACTGCGCGATCTGCAGGAAGGCGTTGAGAAGCGAATTCGGGATGCCGGCGCCCTGCCCTCATTCCCTGCCCAGACCAGCCGAAACAACATCGCCGCCCATTACTGCTCGTCTCCAACCGATAACACACGCTACGAAGAGGGCGACCTGGTCAAGATTGACATCGGCGCCCACATCGACGGCTACCCGGTCGACACCGGCGTTTCGGTCGATCTCTCGTCAGACCGTAGGTGGAAAGGTTTGATCGATGCAGCCGCCGCGGCTCTCGACGCAGCAATCGCTACTGTTGGGGACGGTGTTCCTGTGGGTGATGTAGGGACTGCGATTGAGGACGCGATTCGAGCAACCGGTTTCGAGCCGATTACGAACCTCTCGGGACACGGGCTTGCACGATGGGAACTCCACTCCACGCCGCAGATACCGAATCACGCACAGAAAGGCGGGCCAAAGCTCAAGGCCGGAATGATCTTCGCTGTCGAGCCTTTCACAACTACTGGTGCTGGATTTGTTGAAGATGACGGCCAGCCAGAGATCTTCAGGCTTGAGCGGCAGCCGCGGCCTTCGAACAAGCTATTCGCGCCGATGATGGAGGCCCTCGATGAATGGCACGGGCTACCAGTGGCGATGCGATACTTCACCGACCTCCCGCGGAAGCCTGTCGAGCGCACGATCAACGAGCTTGTCAAGCAGGGAGCCATGCACGCCTACGCGCCGCTGGTTGAGGTCTCAGACGCGTTCGTCGGTTGGAAAGAGCACACAATCTATCTCGGCGAAGACGGCCCGGAAGTGATTACAGCGTAGTCGAACTCGGACCAGGTCTTGCCCAATGGAAGAGGCGATCGCATGCGACAGTTCCAGGAAGTGATCGAAACGGCCGAACAGCTTCGTGAAGTTCTCGGTTTCCCGGCCGAGCGCGTTCAGCGCAAGGTCATCACAAGCCTTGATCAACATTGCCGCAAGTTCATCTCGCTTTCACCTTTCCTGCTGATAGCAACCGCCGACTCCAGCGGCAACATGGATGTCTCTCCAAAGGGAGATCCTGAAGGGTTCGTCCAGGTCCTGGATGACACAACTGTGGCGATCCCTGACAGGCCAGGAAACAGACGTGCGGACGGGTTCTTGAACATCATTGACAACCCGAGAGTCGGCCTTTTCTTCATGGTTCCCGGATACCGGGAGACGCTGCGAGTCGCGGGCTCTGCGCGTATCGTGCGTGACATGGCTCTCAGACAGACGATGGCGATCAAAGGCAAGGTGCCGGAACTGGCGCTTGTGGTTGATGTGGAAGAGGCGTTCTTCCATTGTGCCAAGTGCGTGATCCGATCAGGAATCTGGCAGCCGGAGAAGTGGCCGGACATTTCGGACATGCCCGGGTACGGGCAGATCACCGTCGACCAGACGAAGTGGCATGAATCGGCGGAAACTGTCGAACTGCAGCTGAACGAATCCTACGAGAAAAACCTCTACTGAGGCCTCGGGCTACACAGGCGGATGCAGTTTGTGGAAATCGGTCGCATCTTCGAATGCTGCGCCTGCCTGCACAAGAAGCGGCTCGCTCAGATGATGACCAGCAAGCTGCAATGAGACCGGCATCCCGTCGTCGTTCAGCCCTGCCGGCAAGTTGATCGTCGGCAGACCGGCGTAGTCGTGTGGCACCGTAAACCGGCTCGCCCAGACATCCCGGTCGGCCGGGTACGGGCCGTACATTTCGTCCGAGGTAACCGGAGATGCAGCTTTGAAGTTCGCCGGGCAAGCCAGCAGATCGATATCAGTCATCGTGTTCCGCAACTCCGAGTTGCACATCAGGCGCAGCTCGTGGGCCTTCGCATACTCGGCCGAAGTATGAGCGTTACCGCGCCTCAACCATTCCGCGAACCAGGGTCCGTACTCATCGGTCCGGGCCGGATACGTCTCCGAATGCGCCGCGGCTGCTTCACTGGTGCATATGACGGGCCACGCTTCTAGGTACTCTCGCAGACGCTCCGGCATCTTCACCGGAACTATCTCAGCTCCCAGCCGCTCAAGGACAGCGACACCATCGATGACCGCCTTCGCGTAGGCTGGCTCCATGTCTTCGGTGGTGTAGCGCTCATCATGACCAATCCGCAGTCCCTTCACACCCAGCCTAACGCCCGAGATCATGTCCGGGACGTCGGCGTTGAGGCTCGTCGGGTCATTGGGGTCCTGGCCAGAGATCGCCTGGAGAACCAGTCCTGCATCTCTGGCCGAGCGGGCCAACGGCCCGACGTGGTCAAGCGATGGGGCAAGATCCATCACACCATAGCGGCTCACGCGGCCCCAGGTCGGCTTAAGACCAACAGTTCCGCATACAGCCGACGGATGCCTGATAGAACCACCGGTGTCACTGCCAAGTGTCGCGTAAGCCAGTCCTGCCGCGGTTGCTGCGCCGGAACCACTTGATGACGCGCCCGGCCAACGTCCCTCGCCCCACGGGTTCTCAGGATAGTCGAGCTTCGGGTTGTACCCACCCATCGCTCCCTCGGTCATATTCAACTTTCCAAGGAGCACCGCTCCAGCGTCAGCCAACTTTGTGACAACGGTCGAATCGAAGTCAGGCACGTTGTCGGCAAACACTGCCGAACCACCCATCGTCCGGACTTCTCGAGTGAAACAGAGGTCTTTCACCGCAATCGGTACGCCGTGTAGTTCGCCTCGATACTGACCGGACGATATCTCGGCTTCAGCTTGCTTAGCCTGTTTGAGAGCAAGATCGGCGGTAACAGTCGCGTATGACCTCAACTTCGAATCAAGCCGTTCGATGCGGTCAAGCTGTGCACGAGTCAGCTCAACCGGCGACAGCTCACCAGAGCGAATCCGAGGCGCCAGTTCAGTGATCGTGGCGAAGTGAAGGGCGTCAGAACCGGACATCAGTTTTCATCGATCCCGTTCTGTGGCTGGCGTGAGCTGTGGATCATCCGGAAAACTCGAACTCTGTGCCAACACCCTGCTCAACCGCCTGCTGGTAGACGAGCGCTGCGCATGAGATGTCCTGGATTGCCAGACCTACGCTCTTAAATAGCGTGATCTCCGAATCGTTCTCGCGGCCCTCAATCGTTCCGTTGACCACAGCACCGAGATCACCGTGGATGTCGTCCGCAGAGTAGACTCCTTCTTCGATCGGGATCTGAATATCACCTGCCTCCGCAAGACAGGCCTCTTTCTGGTCGCAGACCACCTTCGAGTTAACGATCGTAGCGGTGTCGAGTTCCCGCACACCCGGAGCATGCGACCCGATGGCGTTGATGTGCGCCCCTTCCTTCCACCATTCCTCTTTGACGATGGGGTTCGCTGCGGTCGTGGCGAGAGCGACGATGTCGCTGTTTGCAAGCACATCTTCGGTGCTTGAGGTCAGCTTCATAGGTACGCCTGTGACCTCGCTCAGCTCATCCGCGAACTGCTTACGACGGTCCTCGGGATCAACCGAGTATGAAAGGACCTCGTCCAGTGATGCTGCCTCGCACATCGCAATGACCTGTGCCCTGGCCTGCACACCCGTACCGAGAATACCGCCAACCTTCGAATCCTCACGCGCGAGGTGGCGTGTGGCAACACCAGATACCGCTCCTGTTCGCATCGCCGTGAGGTATCCGCCGTCCATGACTGCAACCACCTGCCCGGTGTCCTGGTCCTGCACGAGGATAGTCGCGAGCGTCGTCGGGAGGTTGTGCTTGTCAGGGTTCGCCTTGTAGACGGTCACTGCCTTTACACCAAGCGCGCCGCCGGACTTCAGGTAGGAGGGCATATATGCGATCCAGCCGCCGACTGTCTCGTCGATCAGCACTGTGCGCGGCGGCATTTCGGCCGTGCCGTTTGCAAGCTCGCCGAAAGCGCCTTCCACGACATCAATGGCCTTTGACATCGGCAGTAGCTTCTGAACATCGGATCTTGAAAGCAGCAGGGCCATCGGCTTGTCTCCGCGGTACTGGGAATGGGGCGCAGCGTAGTCGAGCGCCTCTGAAACTGGCTGGGCGGATTATAGCCGTGGTGGTTGCGCTGTGGAGGCTCAGCTAAGTACCACAGACACCACTCACCACCATACACCGGCATACTAGTTGTATGGATAAGTTCGAAGAGCAACGCGCACCAGCTAGAGGCAGTCGCCAGGACACTGGTGCGCCACCGCATGACGTTCGTCGTCGACCACAGCGCGGCGGTGGACAGAACGGTCCGGAACGGCGCGAGTGGAATCGCCGAGGGTTTGAACGTCGTCAAGCCAATCCTCCTCAACAGACCAAACCCCGCGGCAACGACCCGGCCTGGCACCGCGATGTCGGACAGCCAGCGATCCGTAAAGGCCCCGACACAGCGCGTCTGTTCGTCGCACTTGCGCTTCCTGACGAAGCGATCGAGGAGATCGGAACGTTCATCAACTCGATGCCAACAATGGCGGCGGGCAACGTTCGGTGGATCCCACGCGAAAACGTGCACCTCACTCTGATGTTCCTCGGCGACACTTCCGCCGAACTGCAGCCTCAGGTGCGAGAACAGTTGAGCGCTGCTGCGTCGAACACATCACCGTTCAGGCTGAAGCTCGGTGAGACGGGCGCGTTCCCCAGCTTCCACTCACCGAAGATCCTGTGGATTGGACTCGACGGTGAAGTGCGGAAGCTGATGCAGCTGCAGGGTCGAGTCGAGGGAGCACTGCGGACTATCGGGTTCGAGCCCGAGCACCGAGCGTTCAGGCCGCACATCACTGTCGGCCGGACAGTCCGAGACCTGAGCAGGCAGTACGAAGGCGATGTCGGTTTCAGCTGGCGGCGGTCCGTGTTGCCAGCGAAGCGAGCTGAGGTGCCGGTCAGCGAGATCCGGCTACTGAGAAGTCGGCTCAGGCCGGAGGGTGCCGTGTACGAAAAGGTGTTCTCCGCACCACTTGGTCACTAGGCACATCAGTTACTTGAGATCACCGCCATCGAAAATGGCGATCTAACTCTGAAGTGTAGTAACGCCCCAGGCTCTCTCGGTTCTCGATTACCCATTCCGTAAATCGAGTTGTGCCGTTTTGAGCTTGCCGGGAACACAACCGACTTTCCATCAGTCCTACCAGTTCGTCACGCGTCAGAAGCACGTCCCTCTTAACGAATCCGATAAGTCGACCGAGCGTTATCCCAAGCGAAGGTCGGATGTGAAACAGCCTGGCACTACTTCCAGTTGCGCTTCTGATCAGACGTACCAACTCCTCATACTCGAACGTCTCTGGACCAATCGCATCAAGCTCAGCAGAGCCATCCCTACTTGCCGACTCAATCGCGATCCTGGCAAGGTCTTCAACGAAGATCGGCTGAACCCGATACTTGCCGTCACCAAATATTGGAACTAGCGGAAACCGCCGCGTGGTCCATGCGATGTTGTTTACGAGGATGTCCTCCCGTCCGTAAACAAGCGTCGGTCTCACGATGCTGTATGGCACTCCAGACTCGCGCAGAAGCTGCTCTTGTTCTGCCTTGCCCCTGAAATAAGGCAAATGGTCGTTCTCTCGGATGCCTGTCACACTTATGTGAACGATTCGCTTGACACCGGCCGAACGCGCGCAATCGAACAGTACCTCTGTGTTTGCTACTGCCCTGGCGAATGTGCGGTCGCCGTGGTCAAAGCGAATCCAGTAGGTGTTGTAAAGCACATCGCAACCCTGCAGCGACTCTTCTAGCAGTTCCGGCCTATCGAAGTTAAACGCGTGCGCTGCAACTATGTCGCCAAAGGGATTCGGCTTGTTCGGATGCGTAGTTACTGTCCGGACCTTTTGCCCGGAATCGATCAGCTTCCGCGTTATGTGTCGGCCTATGAACCCGAACGAGCCAGTCACTGCATTCACGGATCTGCTCCTAACACCAGCGTTCACGCCGGATCAAGACTTGAGTCGAGATTTGCACAAGACTAAAGCGTTAGCCCGGCAACAAGCTGCCATCCGTGATGAGAACCTAGGACACATTCAGACAAACATGTCGATAGACTAGTGCAGGTAATTGCAAAGACGAAGACGAGTAAGTCCTCCAGACTGTTTCGAGCGAACCCGGATGGTGAAAGCGGGTAGCATCTGAGGATCGAAGATCACTTCCGAGCAGCGATCTGAACCGCCAGTTCGGCACAGTAGGTAAGCCGGTATTGCCGACCGTTACATCGGCAGCACGAGAGCCTGATTCTGTGGCATCGAGCCCGGAAACAGGAATCCGGGTGGTACCGCGGGTGTTGATTCTAATCGACCCGTCCCAGAGTTTGCTGGGATGGGTTTTTCATTTGGCGATTGTTCGGAAGCAAGATCGGTAGGAATCAGGACGTGGCAGCAGCAAAGAAGTTCGAAGCGGTCGCATCAAGAGTCGACTTCGTGGAGCTCGAGCACTGGGTGCTGGCTCTCTGGAAAGAGCGGGATGTGCTCAACCGCTATCTGCACCGCAACGACGATGCAGAGCACCGATTCCCATTCATGGATGGCCCGATCACCGCCAACAATCCCATGGGTGTGCACCACGCATGGGGCCGCTCCTACAAGGACGCGTTCCTGCGCTTCAGGAACATGCAAGGCTACGCACAGCGGTTCCAGAATGGCTTCGATGGCCAGGGACTGTGGGTTGAAGTAGAAGTCGAGAAAGAGAAGGGCTTTAAGTCCAAGCGCGAGATCGAGACCTACGGCATCGACCGCTTTGTCGAAGACTGCAAGGCTCGTGTTCGGATGTTCTCCGACCGCATCTCGGAGCAGTCACAGCGACTTGGCTACTTCATGGACTGGGAAGACTCATACCAGACCATGTCAGACGAGAACAACTACACCATCTGGCTGTTCCTGAAGCGGTGTGCAGACAACGGCTGGCTCTACGAGGGCGAAGACGTCATGCCGTGGTGTCCTCGCTGCGGCACCGGTCTTTCACAGCAGGAGATCGTTACAGAGGGCTACCAGGAGATCGTCCATCCGGGCTTTTTCCTGAAGTTCCCGCTGGTTGAGCGTGAAGGCGAATCGCTCCTCGTCTGGACAACCACTCCATGGACGCTGGTTGCGAACGTTGCGGCTGCAGTGAATGCCGAGCATGACTACGTTCTCGTGGAGAACACGTACAGCGTGGAAGGCGAGGAGCGTACAGAAAAGATCTGGCTCGGGTCTCAACGACTGGGCGTACTGAAAGGCGAGCACAAGGTCCTCCAGACCGTTAAGGGCACGGAGCTTGTCGGCTGGCAATACCGGGGGCCATTCGATGAGGTGCCAGCACAGGCAACGGCCAGAGAGATGCACAAGGTCCTTGAGTGGGAAGACGTTGGTGAGGAAGAGGGAACCGGGATAGTCCACATCGCCCCCGGTGCTGGAGCAGAAGACTACCGACTCGGCAAGGAGCATGGACTGCCTGTCATAGCGCCGCTTGATGACTCAGGCGTTTACATGACCGGCTTCGGCTTCCTGGATGGCAAACCGGCCTCGGAGGTGAATGACCTCATCTTCGAAGATCTGCAGAAGAAGAACGTGTACTACCGCGTCGAAAAGTACCGTCACCGCTACCCGATCTGCTGGCGATGCGGGACCGAGCTGGTGTTCCGTCTGGTCAGCGAATGGTTCATCTCCATGGAAGAGTTGCGGCCTCGCCTGATGGACGCCACGCGAAAGATGAACTGGGTCCCTCCGTTCGGTGAGGCCAGAGAGATTGACTGGCTCCGGAACATGAGTGACTGGATGATCTCCAAGAAGCGCTACTGGGGACTGGCGCTGCCGATCTGGAAGTGCAGTCACTGCGGCAAGTTCGAAGTGATCGAGTCTGAACACGAGTTGAAGGAACGGGCTGTCGAAGGTTGGGGCGAGTTCGAGGGCCACTCGCCTCACAAGCCGTGGATTGATGCCGTCAAGATCGAGTGTTCAGACTGCGGCGCGGCGGTTAGTCGGATACCTGACGTCGGAAACGCATGGCTCGACGCCGGAATAGTCTCGTTCTCAACTCTCGGATATCGGAACGATCGTGCGCACTGGGAGAAGTGGTATCCGGCGAAGTGGATCTCAGAGAGCTTCCCCGGCCAGTTCAGGAACTGGTTCTACTCACTCATCACCATGAGCGTTGCACTGGAAGATCAGCCTCCCGCGGAGAATGTCTTTTCGTACGCGTTGATGCGTGACGAAAACGGCGAGGAGATGCACAAGTCGAAAGGCAACGCTATCTGGTTCGAGGACGCTGCTGAAAAGATGGGCGTCGATGTGATGCGCTGGACCTTCGCGCGTCACAACCCGGCGTCGAACCTGAACTTCGGTTATGGCCCGGGCGACGAGGTCCGCAGGCAGTTCCTGATCCCGCTGTGGAACATCTTCTCGTTCTTCACAACCTATGCGGCACTCGATGGCTGGACTACAGACGAATCTCTTCTGAACCCGGCCACCGAAGAGCTGTCGGAGGAGTTCTCAGAGCTTGACCGCTGGATCATTTCAGAGACGAACCAGCTGGTAGACCGCGTGACCGACTACATGGAATCGTGGCGAATCGAGTACGCATCCCAGGCGATCGAGCAGTATGTCGAAGGGCTCTCGAACTGGTACGTGAGGCTGTCCAGAAGGCGATTCTGGAAAAGCGAAGGCGATGCAGATAAGTCTGCTGCCTACTCGACGCTGCACTACTGCCTGACAACGCTGGCTCGGCTGCTGGCACCGTTCATCCCGTTCGTCTCGGAAGAGATGTGGCAGAAACTGGCGGCATCAGTCGACGAGGATGCTCCTGACTCGGTTCACCTCGCGGACTGGCCGGTCGCTAACAAGACTCTCATCGATGAAGCTCTATCGCGGCAGACGCAGCTTGCCATCCGCCTGGCTTCGCTTGGACGTTCCGCAAGAGCGCAATCAAAGCTCAAGGTCCGGCAACCGCTCGCCGAACTGCTTGTCGAGGTGCGACATGACTGGGAACGAGAGGCGCTGCCTGTGATCGAACAGCAGCTTTCTGACGAGTTGAACGTGAAAGGAATACGTGACGTAACGGGGACTGGCGGTTTGCTCAGTTTCGTGGTCAAACCCGAGTTGAGGGCGCTCGGTCCCAAATATGGCAAACAGCTTGGTGAGATCAGGAAGCTGCTGGCCGAAGCTGATGCCGCGGAGCTGGCGCAGAAGTCGGAGTCCGGTGAACAGATCCCGCTTGGCGAATTCACGTTGGAACCGGAAGAGGTCCTGGTCGAACGCCATGCCGCCGAAGGGTATGCAGTCGCGACAGACTCCGGCTACACCGCAGCGGTCAGTACGGACGTCACACCCGAGTTGCGCTCTGAAGGAATCGCACGTGAGGTTGTGCACCAGGTTCAGAACCTTCGGAAGTCAGCCGGCCTGGAGATATCCGACCGAATTCAACTGGGAGTCTCGACAGCAGACCCGATCGGCGAAGCTCTGAAGGAGCACATGATGTATCTGGTCGAGGAGACGCTTACAGCGTCCTTCCATCTGAACCATCAGCTGCCGGGCGCGGCTTCGGAAAAGTTTGAACTTGAAGGAGAGCAAGTGACGATTTCGTTGAGGAAGGCTTAGGCACCACAGCCTGCCCGAACAGAGTTCAGCCCTCCGGTATAACCACGATACCTGGGTGAAGGATCAGGTCCGCGGTGCGGAGGAGCTCCTGGAGCGGAACTCCGACGCCCTCGACGACGACAGTCACGTCGCCATCCTGCCATGCGAGCCTGATCCACGACTCATCTTCCGACCGTGTGATGTGATAGCCATCTGTCTGGGTGGCCGACGATACGATCATCTCGCCGGTTACGAAGCCGTCAGGCAGTCCTGTTTTACGTACTTTCTGGCTAATTCGAATTGCGCTGCCGTCGCCCAGTGCCCACATGTTCTCCGCACCGGCAGCAATCCCCATGGAGTTGGAGGTCGAACTGCTCTCCATGACTGCTGACTGGAACGCCTGAGGAAGTCGCCTGATCTCCAGTAGTCCTTCTGGTGGGTTCGAGCCCTCGCCGACGCTAATCCCACCTCTGACGGACAAAGAGGAAGCGCTCCGGAAAGACTGAACCGCTCCAACCGGCGCCCTGAAGACAAATATCTCATCATCGAGCACCGGATTGATATCGAGCAACGTTACTTCCGCGGTGATACCCGTGTTGTCGGCACCTTCGAACCTGAGAACCAGACCCGTGCTCGTATCAAGCCACAATCGGCCGGTTGAACCGGACGCGATCGTTCCCTCTTCGCTTAAAAGCGCGCCAACATCACTGAACTCGTAAACACCTGTCTCACGGCCAAGAAACTTCTCAACCCGCAGCAGTTCAGCATCGAAACGCGGGGCGGTTTGCCGATTGAGCCTGATCCAGTTTTCAATGGTTCCGCCTCGAATCGGACCCAGGGGAACCGAGGTGATCGGTGCCGGCAGGATGCCTTCAGGAAACGCTGGTTGAGGTGACGACTCATACCGGTTCAAATTGGCGTCATACGAGATCCAGCTGTTGCTCTCGGTAACCACAAGCGACGAGCCGACGTGGCGTGCTGGCTGAACTGTGTCGATCTCGGACCTGAAGCGATCTGGAGATTTAAACCACCACTTGAGGGTCGAGATGATCGGCGCCTCAGGCGGGAATGGACTGGCAGTGTCGTCCACATCGACTGAAACCTGTGCTTCGATATAAAACGACGTGGGAGATTCGGGTGTTTGCGGCACCGCCGTCTCTGCTGGAGAATCGGCGCAAGCGACTACTGCGAGCAGCACTGCGGACAGCAGCGCTAATCGAGTACCTCGTGCGTAGCCAGATATTAGCCTCATCGCACACCATGCAGTTCAACGGGTTTGAACATAGGCGCGTCGGTGACTGAGATCACTGCGCCCACTACAGTAAACAGGATACCTGTCGAGTATTACGAAAAGCTGATTGGCGCCAGATGAGTGCGACTTGCGGGAGCGGCCTATTCTCCGGCTGTGTTCCGGGTCAACGGAGTCAAGAAGTCGGAATAGTGGTCGTAGTCACGGAATAGTCGTGCAGCTGCGATGTCTGCGCGCCACCAGATCGGCGTCTCGAACGACTCTCCGGACTTGCTGAACTGCACCAGCTGATAGAGGGACTCTCCGTCAGCAAAAACGCGGTGGTTCGCGATCACGTTGGTCGCACCGCTTAGTCCAGCGTTGTACGACTCCTCCTCGCCTTTTATCACCAGGTAAGCACCCTCGATTCCCTCGGCGCCTGCAGCGAACAGATCGAGGTTAATGGGCTCGGCTGACCGCGCCGAGTAAAGTGAGAGGGCCGAAGCCGGAACACCCTCGCCAACAAAGATCCTTGCATCTGGATCTGTCTCAAGCCGAATCACCTCGGCAATCGCCTTGATTCCTCGCGCGTCGTCCTCGAACAGACCGTGTCCGTGCTCAAGCGATAGCGCGTACCTTCGAAGACTCTGAAGATCCTCGGAGAACTCAGACTCGGGATTGAACACGGCCTGGTTCCAGGCAACTCCTGCAAGAGCCACTGAAGCGACGGCCATAGCAACCGCCGCCTGTGCTACCACCGACGAAAGCTGACGAATCAGCTGCACCCAGCCAAAAGCGGCGACGGCCATCACAAGCGGAGCAACCAGCACCGGGTTTTCCATACGAGGGTCAAGGAAAAGCCACGGCAGGGTGTGAGCGGCTGCGAGCCCCATTAGTACAAGTATCGGCAATCTGGACGCCCGGTTATGAATAGCTGCCTCAACCAGGCCGATAAGTACAAGCGTCACGACTGGAACACCGACGTAAACCGTCCAGATGCCGGCGTAGTCGCTCACGGAGAATTCGAAGGTTCTCGCACTGCTAAAGAGCCTCGCGAATACGTTGGCGCCGGTGAACTCAGCAGGTGCTCCCTGCCAGTTCGAAAACGTCAGGCCCACGATTGAAGACACGAGAACCAGCCCAAAAAGAACAACCGGACCGGCGAGAACCGCCATCTCGAGATCACGACGGTCCTTCTTCTTCCGCCACGCAAACGCCAGCGCCGCTATAAGCAACAGAACGCCACCGACGAAGGTCAGCGTAGCTGCGGCAAGGGCAACTGACGCCAAGACCAGCCAGCGTCGCTGGCCAGACTCCAGGTAACGCACCAGCATGAGGGCACCGGCGAGTTCGAACACGATGAATACGCTCGTGCCCAGAGTCAGTCGGTTGATTGCGAACAGGCCCGAGCCGAGCAGCATCAGACCGGCTATGGCCGCAGCTTTTCTACCGAACACCATGCTCGTCAAAGCGAGCAGAAGCGGCATCTGAGCAGCACCTACCAGGGCGTAAGGCAAGCGCATGGTGAACTCGCTGACCGGCAGCAGATGAGCGCCGAAGACGCTTGGAAGATACGAAAATAAGGGGCCACCCTGTGTGAACGGTGAGGCGATCGCAACCGGATCATCGACGAACCACGCCAGCCGGAAGCCGAGCAGCACGTTGGCGGCTTCGTCACTGCTCTCGGCTAGTGGGAATGCGCCAATCTGCCATAGGCTCAATAGAAGCCAGAGCAGCATCAATCCTCTAGATACAAACCAGTAGCGCGTGAACCTCCGGCTCTGGCCCGCTTCCAGGGTCTCGCCTTGTGAAGCTATGTCGCCAAGGACGTGTTGCGCAGCCAATCGAAATCACCGAGCGTGAAGTGTCAGCGCCAGTCAGGCGCTCAGTTCCATTGAACCGGTGATCTGAGAAGCAAGCCAACGAGATTGGTGCCGCGAGAGATGCGGGCAGTCTCGCAAATTCAGAACCTACAGGACTGCCACCTGCTAACTACAGACGGGATGCCGGTCCGTCGGCCCCGTCCGGGATTTCATCCTCGTCGGCGGCTCCGGTCGGCATCGGGAGCGGGAGGCCTGGAAGCGACGGGGTAGAACGGATTCGTGCCAGGTTGAGAGAGAGCTGCTCATTCTGCTTCTGCTGCTCGCGGCTGGCGAGGTAGAACGCCCATCGTGAAGTCACCTGCGCTCCAACCAGAAGGATGATCGCCGAAACGTAGACGAAGACCATCAGCACGATGATTGCGCTCACACCGCCGTAGATACCGTTCGCCAGGCCGGCCGCGTTCTGCAGATAGAGAACGAAAATCGCCTTCGATATCTCGAAAGCCGCTGCACCGAGCAGCGCGGTCGGAAAAACCTCTTTGAAACGCAGTTTCGTGTTCGGAAGCCACCAGTAGATGATCAGGAACACGACGAACGAGAGCACAGGAGCGCTGAACCGGGCTATCTGCGCCCAGAGGACGCTGTCCGAGACCGGCGTGTTCGGAGCGACGATCGTCGAGATGTCCTGGAAGAAGCCAAAGATCGTTGTGATCGAGAATGAAATGATCAGTAGCAGTGCAGCGCCCACGAGCAGAATGAAGTCCATAGCCTGCTCGGTGAGGAACGGCCTCGGCTTCGTGATGCCCCATATCGTGTTGACGCTCTTGCGGATCGAACTGAACACAGCTTTCGATGCGAATATCAGGCCGAGAGTAGCCACAGAACTGGTCACGACTCGACCGTCTCGGAGGCTTTCGAAGAAGTCGGCGAGAAAGTTGTCGGACTGTTCAGCCAGAACCGGAATCTGGGTCTCAAGGCCTTCGATCAGCCGCTCTTCGAATCCCTCTATGCCCAGAAAGAACGAGAAGATGGTGATGAGAGCCAGTGAGAGTGGGAAGAGGGCGAAAAACGCGTAGAACGCGATGGCCGCGGACATATAAGGCCCGTTCTTGTCCAGGAACTCATTGAAGTTGCTGGCGACGAACTTGATGAACCAGACTGGCCCCTGGACCAGCCAGACAGCCTGTGTCCTGTTGAACGTGATTCCCATATATGCACTTGCAACCGGGACTCGTTAGAACCCAACACGTTGCATAGCCGCATTGTAACCCCTCAAACAAGAATCAAATAGGCACATCGCCTGTACCCATCCCGCTACGGGATGGCACCCAAACGAAGCTGAGTGCTGAGAACAGCAAGTACGTACCTTGCCCTGCTGACAGACTCATTCGGGTTGCTCTTCGTCCACTCACAATGTTCCTCAGGCGTCCCTTCAGGTTCTCAGGTTCACCGAATCGTGTGTCCGCGAGTTTCTACTTGAGAATAGAAATACATGTCAAGAACCTCGAAAGGCCTGTCTTTAATCTCGGTTGACCACCTGTGCAGACTTGTCATCATATACGGATATTCTTTTCGGGCTCAGTAGCCGATACAGATATATGGCCATACAAATGCCTTTGGTGAGTCACATATGTTGATCTAGCCATGCTTAAGCTGCATATATTGACAGTTCGCGACTCTATATCTTAAGCTCTCGCGTAACTATTGTTAGTGGCTTATTCGTTGATCGAGAGGGCTGATATGGGTCGTTTATCTGGGGACCTTCATCTTCATATACGATTATTCTTGGTGGCAATGACAGCTGCACTAGCCAGTCTATTCTTGACATTGTCAGTTTCTGGAAGCCACACAGACAGCATGTACCCAACACAGACCTGGGGCTTGGGTACAGGTCAGACGTGCAGTGATGGGGGTAGCAGTGTGCCTAATGGAACAAATTGTCAAACTGACAATTCCACTGTGACGTATTGGGTTGATGATTTCGCTCCTCAAGACATCTCTTCGACGGGCGATTCTAGAATCTGGAGTGTCATGTTCAACGATTTCGATCCGACTGATCTGCTAGTCGTCGAAGAGTTCACTCCATCATTCTCGGGAGGGTCGGAGACCGATATCATTTTCCAGGAACGAGCCTCCCAGGTTCCTGCATCGGCTGACGGCGTCACATGGTGCGATGATGCTGTCAGTAGCACCAAATGTGACCAACACTATGTGATTTTCGATAACGATACACCAGGTACGGATCTGATTTGCCACGAGGCGGGACATGCAGTCGGTCTTCAGCATGGAGATCGATCCTACCCCATAAAGTCCAACGGTGATGACGATCTAGGCTGTCTCACAACTGATCCTATTGAGTTCTCAACTCTCGGATCTCACAACGAGGGTCAAATCAATGGAACTTACTAATCTCAGTAGTGAACTCCTATCAAGAACTCGCTCGCTCTCAGTCTTGGCGCTGGCATTCGTCGTATTGTTCATCCTCGCATGTTCGAACGGATTCACAGGCACTGATCAGGATGCGACAGGTGAAATTCCTGACATCATCGTCGGGGCAGCAAATAACAAGATCCCGGCTAACTCAATCACAGATTGGGTTTCTTATACCGATCAAGTGTCAGTGGTAACAGTTGTCTCTGAGAAGAGAATCCCAGCGAATTCGAATGACTTAGCTCGAGGCGAAGGCCTAGTTGGGCGTGAGGTGCAACTAAAGATCGAAAGTAACCTATGGAATCGGCCAAATGCACCCAAGATCAATGGTACGTTCAATACTAGAGTATGGGGATGGGTGCTCAACAAAGGGAGAGAGATTCCATTTACAGCTGAAGGAAATACCAGAGTGGAGGTTGGTCAAAGCTACGTCGCTCCGTTGGTTTTGTTGAGCACGAGCTTCGGACAAGAGTGGGTGTTGATAACTAACGGCGGTTCGACCATCCCTGTAGAAGACAGAAAGCTCGTTGCGTCGAATCCTCACCATCACGAAGTAGAATCATTCGTAGATGAGCTACAAGGGATCACAGTCGATGAGTTAGCAATCCTGCTTGCTGGCACTGCTCCGAATCCAATTGCCAGCCAGTACATGGACGTTGATCCGGTCGAGCGCGTGAGGCGCGTGTTTGGGTTGCCGGTCGAAGTAGATGCGGCGCCTCGCGATTAACTTGCGTATCCGGAGCGTTTGATCCTGAAAAAGGCCCGCCGATGATTCAGGCGGGCCTTCTCAACTTATGAGAGCTACAACGCCGAAAGTGGATCAATGCTACACGGCGCGTTCGTGGACCTTCCAATCAATGCGAACTAGCCCAGATCACCTGATCGATAGGCAGTGATGTAGTTCATACAGAAGTCGTCGTTGCCCATCAGCATGTCAGTTGTGATCTGAACAGGCTTCGAGTCCATATCCATGCTCAGGATCTTGTCGATATCCAGGTGAATCGGATCGATGATTCCGCTGTCGGCCCCGTGGTCTATTGCCAGGCGCAGGAACACCTCGTTGACCAGCTTCCTGTTCGGCAGACCGAATGAGACGTTGCTCATTCCGCCCGTGATGTGGATCTCATCACCCCACTCTTCACGGATCATCTTGATCGCGTTCAGGCCGTGCGGACCGTAGGCGCCGGACACTGAGATCGGAAAGAAGAGCGGATCGACGTAGATGTCTGCTTTCGCAATGCCTTTCGCCAGCGCAGCCTCGATGATCCTTCCGACGTTCTCGAGTCGCTGATGCTCATCCTCCGGCATGCCGTCCTCTTTAGCGGCCGTCACCACCACACAGGCATCATGCTCAAGCACCAGATCGAGCGCTTCGATTCGCTCGAGAGCGACGGAGTTGAGCATTGGTCTGCCGGCTGATCCGTCGTATGCCTCGAATCCGGCTTCGATGATCTCGGACTTGGATGAATCGATACTGGGCGGAGCTGACGAGATGCTCTGAACCTTCTCAACCAGCCACTTCATTGCGGCCTGCTGCTCCGGGACACGGTAGGAGAACTCGTCCACGTTCAGATCGAGGTACGTTGCACCGGCCTTGATCTGCCGATGCACCTCCTTTTCAACATAGTCGATTCCGGCAGCTGACTCATCTCCTTCTTCGTTCATCCCCTTCCAGATGGCGATCATGAAGTGCTTCAGCTGCCCTTGCTCGTACGGCTGGGTGCTCTTGAAGTGCTCTGGGACACGCATCAGGCAGCGTTCACCCTCTGCGTTTCGATACTTAATCGCGTCTCCGCCGTCGTCGAGTTCTTGGTGGAACACGCCGCCAAGCCGGACGACTCGCGTCGTGTGGATGTTCTCGCCGATGGTTACGAATTGATCAGGTGAACTGATTACGCTGCTCATTGTCAGTTCCGGTTCACTAGTGTTGGTCGTTCAGAGTTTCGAGGGTCGGAGATCCCATCAAGCATATCGTCCCAGGCTTAATCATCCGGGTCCGAGAGCTTTCCGTGATGATCTCGACTTAGGAACGTGTTGCCCCATGCCGATGTACCCCTTAACGCGGCATCCTTGAAGACGATCGGGCGCTTAAGCATGTCACGTTCTTGCCCCAAGGGCTTGAGACGATCGTAAGCCCGCAACCAGATGCACTGCTTGTCCAGGATCTCGCAGAAGCCTGCCTTCGTGCCACCGCAGGGTCCATTTCGCTGGTTCTTGACACATTGAGATTCGGGACAGAGATAGGCGATGTCCGGGAGCGAGCAATCGCCGCAGTCTCGACACGAGTAGAGCGGCTCTTTAGCAAGCTGTTCGAGCCCATGTGCGACTCCGTTCAACTTTCCAGATTTCTCCAGCCGTCCGTACAACGCTCGACCAACCTTGAACCCCTTGGAGTTGCGGTCGAACAGGTGGTCATGCACGAACTTCCCCGTCCGGAAAGTCAACGGCAGCTTCAGTCGCTGCTTCCGTCTGGCTCCTGACTCCAGAGACTTCAGGTACTCAGGATTCACCTCATCGGAACTGAGTCCGGGATTTTCACCCTGCTGAAGGTAGTAGAACTCACCCGGCTGCGAGTAGTTCAACTCGGCCGCGAACTGCTTCCAGTCATCTGCACCGAACGATCTTTCGATCTCGAACACTTTCTCAAGGCGCGAAAGCCGTGGCCGGCCTGACAGATAAACGCCTCGGTATCCAAGCCCGCGCAGAATGGCTATCTGTTTAGCCGCAAGCTCGGTGAAGAACGCCCGTCCGCGGTCCTTCGCCGCCGCCTGTTTTCTTGCCTCGGCCAAGAGATCGTCATTGACCGCGACGCCCGGTATCCCCCACCTGTTGAAGAATCCTGCTGCCGGGGCCGTCAATATGAACACCGATCCGATGAGCGGGATTTTGAGGTCGTTCAGGCGAACGTAACGGACCAGTTCGTCCAACTTTCTGGCGTCGTAACCGATCTGGGTCACCGCCCACCTCGCTCCGGTCCGCACCTTCAACTCGAGCTTGAAGTACTGCGTCATCAGCTCACCCTCAACCAGCTTGAATGGGTTGACCGCGCAGCCCGGGTAGAAGTCGGTACTCGAAAGTCGCGCATCACGTCCGACTGATCGCCACGCCTTTACCGGCATCCCGGAGTTCATGTCCGAGATCATCTTGAGGAGACCAGCGGAATCGGTGTCGAACACCGGCTCGGCCTGCCCCGAGTACCCGCCAATCGGATAGTCGCCAGTCAACGCCAGAATATTCTTGAAGCCGGTGCTACCGAGGGCCCATAGCCTGCTCTCGAGGCCGTTCCGGTTGTAGTCCTTGCACGAGACGTTGATGATCACCTCACGACCGCGATACAGCAGATCCTGGCCCAGCACTTCGGGACGGATGTGCGGGTTACCTCCCGGGTTGTCTGTCAGGGCAACAACGTCGACACCCTCGAACTCAGAGAGCCGTTTGGCGAAGTCAGACTCTTTTCGCGCCTCTTCCTCCATCACAAGACCGCGCGATGTCTCGACTTCGACTGTGACGAGAAACTTATCGGTCTCTTCGAGAAGTTTCTTCAACGGATCTCTTTGCAGCTCTTGCGCCAATCCTGTCTTCCCACGATCAGAGCAGTGAAGTCCGTCCTACGGACAACGACTTGAAAACGCGAATCAAGTCTAGAATGGCGGCAGTAACTTACGGTCCGCCATCAACAGACGGCAACTGTAACCGTTTGACGGTCAAGCCGCTGCACCGAAGCCCCGGTTCAACCTCCATTGCAACCTCCGTTATCGCCAAAACCCGGTGACACAGTTGTCCGCAGACCGCGCGAGGCGGAAATCGCGCCGGTCACGATCCAGGTCGAGCCTCGCAGAGTCTCCGTACGCGGCCCCACATCGCCGATGATCCTGATCTACGGGTTCCTGACCGTGATCCTGATCGGCACCGTGCTCCTAATGCTCCCGGCCGCGGCGGGCGATGGACCTTCCCCTGCGTTTGACCAACGACTCACACAGGCGATCTTCACTGCAACGTCTGCAGTTGCAGTAACGGGTCTGGTTGTGGTCGAAACTGATGTGGCCTGGTCTCGGTTCGGCCAGACCGTAATCATGGTGCTGTTCTTCATCGGTGGGCTTGGCTTCATGACCGGGGCGGCGTTCCTGCTAATGATCATCGGGCAGCGGCTCGGCCTGCGAGGTCAGCTACTGCTCAGGGCCGGACTCGGTGAAGCGCAGCTCGGAGCGATCGCATCTCTCGTCAGGAAGATCGTCATCTTCTCGGTCGCGACTCAGATCGTCGGCATCGTTCTCCTGTTCCTCAGGTGGTACGTCTTCGGAGAGTTGTGGGAGGGTATCTCCCTGGGAGAGGCCTTGTGGCAGAGCACCTTCCATGCGGTCTCTGCATTCAATAACGCTGGTTTCGAGATCATGCCGGATGCCGTCGTCGGTGGCTCAAGTCTTCAACCGTTTAAGGCAGACATACCGCTGTTACTGATAATGGCCGGACTGATCATCATCGGCGGCCTGAGTTATTTCGTTCTTGCCGATGTCGTTTCTACACGCCGGTTCAGCAAGCTGCGCCTGGACTCCAAGCTGGTCCTCGTCGGCACCCTGGGACTTTTGGTCGCGGGAACGGCAGTATTCCTGTCCACCGAATGGACGCATCCGAACAGCATCGGCGCGCAAAGCGTCCCCGAAAAAGTGACTGACGCGTTCTTTCATTCCGCTGCAGCGAGAACAGCCGGGTTCTCGACAGTCGACTACAACGGCATCACTCATGCGAACAACATCGGCACTGAAGCGCTGATGTTCGTCGGTGGTGCTTCCGCTTCCGCGGCCGGTGGAATCAAGGTCAACACATTCATGGTCGTGGTGCTCGCCGCGGCGGCAACGCTCCGCGGTCGAAGCAGGGTGAATGCATTCGGTCGAGAGATCCCTTCAATCATCGTCCAACGCGCGATGGTCGTTGGTGCTGCGGCGACGGTGATGCTTCTTGCGCTCTTCGCGGCCCTGGTTGCTATCCAGCCGGAGCTAGACTTCCGCCAGGCATTGTTCGAAATCGTCTCAGCCTTCGGAACGGTTGGACTATCGACGGGCATAACGAGTGAACTCAACACTGGAGCACGAATACTTGTGTCGGTCGCGATGTTCCTGGGCCGGTTCGGGCCGCTAACTCTTGCGCTCCTGATGGCCGGCCGAGAAGCGAACGAAACTTATCAGTTCGCAAGTGAGCGGGTTAGAATAGGCTGAGTTTCACAGCAGAGATCTCACTCCTCACGACCCAGCCCCGAAGCCTAGAACACATGCCAGTTACCAATAGCCGCCACATCGCCGTAGTTGGACTTGGCCGCTTTGGCAGCAACGTCGCACGTACCCTTTACCAGCTCGGTCACACCGTAATTGCAATCGACAGTGATGAAGAGCGGGTTCAGGCGATGATGGGCGAGGTGACACACCCAGTTGTAGGCAACGCCACATATGAATCGGTTCTGAGAGATTTCGGAGTACACAACTACGACATCGGAATTGTTGCCATCGGCTCTAACGTCGAAGCAAGCATCATGGTCGCCGTGCTTTTCCAGACGATGAACCTGCCTTACGTCGTTGCCCGAGCGCACTCTGACCTCCATGGCAGCACTCTCGAGCGACTCGGGTGCCACAAAGTTGTGTATGCAGAGTCCGAGATGGGTGCCCGCGTGGCTCACAGTCTCTTCAACCCGGACGTTGAGGAGTACATGGAACTGAGCCAGTCGTTTGGCGTCAGCAGATTGCGAGTGCCAGACAGGTTCGCCGACATGTCACTGCGAGAAGCAGGCTTCTCAGGCGTCAGGGATAAGTACGGGGTTGCAGTCGTCGCGTTGAAGCGTGGAAACGACATCACACTCAGCCCAGACTCAGACGAACGGCTACGCCGTGATGATGTGCTCGTGGTGGCTGGACGCGATGAGCTTGTAGAACGGATATCGCACTAGCGGGCTCTGCCTCTCTAGCGCCACACATCTCCGGAGCTACCTATGCAGTTCAACAAGGTACTCGTCCTCGTAACCGGACGCCCCTCCGATCAAGCGGCCATCAGCCACGCAACGTCTCTGATCAGGGAGGTCCGGGGGCGACTGATCATCCTGTATGTCATTGAGGTTGACCGTTCGCTTCCGCTCGACGCCGAGATTCCAGAAGAGGTAGTAAAGGCAGAAAGGGTATTGCGAGATGCCGAGATCGCCTCGCACCTGCAGCGCAACGTGGAAGCCGAGATGCTGCAGGCGCGTGCGATCGGTTCAGCCGTGGTACATGAGGCGGCTGTCAGGGATGTTGACGCCGTTGTGATCAGTACCGAGTATCCGACCGAGAACGGTCAGTTTTCGCTCGGGAACGATATACCGTATGTTCTTGAGTTCGCAGCCTGTAACGTGATCTTGGTCCGAGAAGCACTTGCTGGCGCAAGGCCAGAGCGAAGGCAGTTGGCCGGAAGACCTGGCGCGGCAGGCGACTGAAGGGACAGCCAGCTATATGAATGTCGTCATCGTCGGAAGTGGGCGCACAGGCTCTGCCCTGGCAATCGCGCTTGCTTCGGGCGGCCATTTCATCACGTTGATAGACACCGATGCCAGCAACGCTGCAAGCCTCAGCGGGATGAACGGTGGATCGGAGCGTATAAAGATCATCGAGGGCGACGGCACACGCAACTCCACGCTTGAGCAGGCCGGCATTCGAGACGCCGACATGTTCGCCTCCCTGACAGGTGACGACAGCACCAATGGCCTCGCAGCCCTTAAGGCGAAGATCGAATACAGGGTAATGACCGTGATCGCGACAGTGTGGAGCGGCGATCTCAGCAGCGTTTTCGAGTCCCTGGGGATTGCATGCGTGAATCCTGCCCGACTCTCAGCGGACTCGGTCGTCGCCAACATCCCTCAAGTGCTACAAGACCAGGCAACCGGAAGCACGGGAGACTGATATGTATGTGCTGGTCATGGGCGCGGGGACGATCGGCCTGCCTCTTATTACCTCGTTGGTCTCAGCCGGTCACGAGGTGCTCGCGATCGAGCCTGACCGTCACACCGCAGACGAGGTGAGCGACAGACTAGGAAACGTTGTACTGCAGGGAGACGCTACGTCATCGCGCATCCTTCAGCAGGCTGGCGCCAGCAGAGCAGACATCTTCATTGCCACCACCGGTCAGGATGCTGAGAACCTCTCAGCCAGCCTTCTGGCGAAAAACATGTTCAACGTAGACCGGACGATCTCCGTGGTGAACCTGCAGGAAAACACAGAGCTATTCGAGCAAGCGGGCATCGATGTAACTGTCAGCGCAACGGATCTTGTCCTTGCGAACATCGCCGGCGCTCTCCCCGCTCACCCACTCCTGCGACTCATGCCGATCAGAGGGCGCGGGTTGGAGATCGTCGGTATTAAGGTCCCGGAAGGCGCGGCCGTCGTCGGCCGACCACTCAGAGACCTGCAGGTACCGTACGGCGTCCAGATGAACCTGATCATCTCAGGAGCAGGCAGAACCGAGATTCCGACCGACGACACCGTGATCGAAGCTGAAGATGAAGTCATTGCCGTGTCACCAGTCGAGTCGACTCGTTCTCTCTGGGAGACTCTAACCGAACTGAGGTAGCCGTTGAGCAAGTCCATCGCATTCCTTGGACCGTCCGGGACCTATACCGAAGAGGCGGCGGTACTGCATGACCCTGACGCGAAGCTAGTTGACTATCCCTCTCTTCCGGACGTGGTGGCCGCCGTTGATTCTGGTGAGGTCGACGAGGCGGTCGGGCCGATCGAGAACAGCATCGCCGGTTCGATCAACGACATTGTGGACGCGTTGATCGGCGCGCAGAACGCGAGAATCGTCGGCGAGATCCTTCTCCCTGTCGACATCTGCCTCATTGCCCCGGCTGGAACAGACCCGGCAACAATCAAGTTGGTGCGATCGAAAGCGGAAGCGCTAGGCCAATGCCGGAAATTCCTTTCAGAGCACCTTCCGGGAGCGAAGTTGGAACCGCATGACTCGACAGCTGGCGCTGTGGCAAGCCTGGCCGCGGAAGACGGCACGGTAGCGGCGCTAGGACCAAAACGCGCAGCCGAACTCTCGGGTATGGAAGTGCTACGTTTCGGGATCCAGGACCGCAAGAACAACGTGACTCGGTTCGTAGTCATCGGTCGCGAGCCGCCGGAACGCACCGGGGCCGATAAGACGTCGATCGTGTTCGATTTCGACCGTGAGGACGCACCAGGCCTCGTTTACGCAGCCCTCAAGCCGTTCGCTGACCTAGGCATCAATCTGACCAAGATCGAGTCACGACCTACCGGGGCGAAGATAGGTGTCTACTACTTCCTGCTAGATTTCGACGGCCATGAACAGGACGCAAACGTACAGGCCGCGCTCACAGAGCTAAAGCGGCACACCGCAATGTTCAAGGTACTGGGGTCATACCCGCGGGCTATGCGGTCCACCGCCTGACCGACCCGGCACTAGAGATCTTCGTCGTCAAGATCGAAGTCGAGATCGTCGAACGGATAGCCGCGCCGGTCCTCTCGTCGGCCTCCGCGCTCTGAAGCTGCGAAGATGCGCTCCTTCGCCGCAGCGATGAAGTCGTCCGCCTTGTCCCGAAACTCCTGGCCGCGCTCCGAAAATAATGTGCGGGTTTCGTCGCCGGACTTCGGAGCAAGAATCATCCCCGCAACGAATCCGACGATCCCACCAAAGACGATGCCCTTGAACAGGTTGTCACTGTTGCTTGAGTCATTTTTCGCCATGTCGCAATCCTCAGGGGTTCGTCAGTTGTTGAACAGGTCAGTTTGACTCAGACTCGTCTGAGTCTTTTCCTTTTCGATTCAGAACCGTGCTGAATGCTGATCTTGCGAAGTCACCGGCACGCATGCCGCGGTTCATCGAAGTCGCGGTCTTCCTGACCGTGGCCGCTGTCGAATCGACCGACTCGACCATCGCCTCCACCCTCTCGACGCCTGCATCCACACGGTCCATCAAATTCTTCGTCTTTCGGTAGAACTTGAGTCCAAGAAACACACCAACAAGCAGCCCAATCGTTCCTACAACGAAGAAAGAGATCAGCGCTATGTCGCGGATAAGTCCGGCTATTTCGAGCGATGTTAGTGCGAGTGCCATGAGTTGATTCGCCAGGTACAGATCGGCTACGCGATCTTTGATCTAGCAACGATGCTAACAGCAAGAGTTCAACACGCCAATCCATTCCAATGGTAGTGACATGAGGGACGCCACACATTACGTGCGGGCCGACCCGCGCTAATTCGCACGTACCGGAACCGCGAAAAGCATCAGTCGAACATGGTGCCCGGCTGGCATGATCTGCAGAAATTGGTCTCTCTGCGGTTCGCCTTGATGGCGCTGATCCGAGTCCCGCACCTGGGGCAGGGCTTACCGCCTTTTCCGTGCACGTTCAGAAAGTCCCGGATCTTCTTGTGGATCGAATCCCCGACTCTTTCTTCGAGGACTCCGACAGCGTGCTTGGGGACCGAAAATACGGCGGCATGCAGCCGTTCGAACTCGTCCGGTTTCAACTTCGATTTCTTGCGGAACGGAAACAGACCGGCCTCGAAAAGAATCTCATCCGCGTAAGCATTACCGATACCCGAAACGGCCTGGCCGCGCGTCAATATGCCTTTGATCTCACCACGGAATGGCTTCAGCATAGTCCTGAACTCATCCAGGTCCATCGGCTCGTCGAGGACATCCGGACCCTGGTTTTCAAGACGGATAATCTCGCTCAGCTGGTCAGGATGCAGGTAGTAGACCTGTCCCATTCGCTTCTGGTCAAAGTACCTCAACTGGTGGCCATCATCGAGATCGAAGGTGAGAATCGAGGTCTTCTCCATACGGTCTTTCGGCGTGCAATACCTTAGCCCGCCTGTGAGCATGGGACTGATGATCAGGCGTCGATCATCACCGAACTCGAGAAGCAACAGCTTCCCTTTACGATCGATTCCTGTGAACTCCCGACCTACAAGGTCGTCGCTCAGCTTTTCGCCTGTCATGTTCCGCAGTACCAAAGGCTTGAGCTCGGCCGCGGCCGTTACCTTGCGACCGATCAGCTTCGGTTCGAGGTAGTTGCGTATGACATAAAGGTCTGGCGCTTCTGGCATGGCGCACCCTGTAGGTGGTGTATTGCCATTCTAGACCTCGGGTGCGGAAGAAGGACGAAAGGCAAACGAAACGACGAGCCGATCTACGACCTCGGAGTTATCGAGAGCTCTCGTGACTAGTCCAGGAAGTCGCGTAGCTTCTTCGAGCGAGTGGGGTGGCGCAGCTTTCGCAACGCCTTCGCCTCTATCTGCCTGATCCGTTCTCGAGTGACACCGAACTCGCGCCCAACCTCTTCGAGCGTCCTACTACGCCCATCTTCCAGGCCGAATCGCAATTGCAGAACGCGACGCTCTCTAAGTGTCAGCGAATCCAGCACGTCTTCAACCTGGTTACGGAGCAGGTGGTAAGTGGCGGCATCAACAGGAGCCAGCGCGTTCTTGTCCTCGATGAAGTCGCCAAGATTGGAGTCTTCCTCTTCTCCGATCGGCGTGTTGAGCGAAACAGGGTCTTGCGAGATCTTGAGGATCTCTCGTACGCGGTCGGGGGGCATGTCCAGGTCGCGTCCTATCTCCTCGCTCGTCGGCTCCCGGCCGTACTCCTGTACAAGCCGTCTGCTCACCCTCAGCAGCTTGTTGATCGTCTCGACCATGTGGACCGGGATTCGAATAGTCCGCGCCTGATCCGCGATTGCGCGGGTGATTGCCTGTCGAATCCACCAGGTCGCATACGTGCTGAACTTGTAGCCCTTGCGGTAGTCGAACTTCTCAACAGCCCTGATCAGCCCGATGTTGCCTTCCTGGATCAGGTCAAGCAGCGACATCCCGCGGCCTATGTACTTCTTCGCAACTGAAACGACAAGTCGCAGGTTTGCCTGCGCAAGGTGGCTCTCAGACCGCTCACCCTCGTTCTTCGTGCGTGCGTAGTGTGAGTTGAAGAGGAACTCGTACATCTGCAGCTGAGTGGCGAACTCGTTCGCAGAGATCGTCTCGTCGAGATCAGCGAGTTTCGGTTCTTCAGGTATCGCCTCAAGCAGGTCATAGGGCACTAACCCGGAAACGATCGAGAGGTCAACGATCTTCGCCTGCGCCTCCTCGGTATCGCAGTTGAGCGCATCCGAAACGAAGTTGATCAGGCCTTCGTCATGCGGACCGTCGATCAGAGTACGCAGCTCTTTGTCGGCAACCAGGGCGGTCAATGTCATGTCGCCGGGAACGCCAACGAACTTTCCGATCGCTTCGGCCGCCTCGGTGTGCGGGGTGATCTCCTTCAGCACCGACATGCAGATATCGGCCGACGTAGGCTGCCTGCCCGACTCGGCCGCAATCGCCTCCTCGATCTGGTTCAGTCTGCGCTGGAGTTCCATTGCACGGGCAAGGACTCGCTCATCAGCGGCAGTCAGAAGACTGACGCGGCCGATCTCGCGCAGGTACATCCTGACCGGGTCATCCGTCAGCTCTGAGTCTTCCGGCTGCTGGCCTGCGGATGTATTCCGTTCGAATAGCGCAGACGGGCCATCCCAGCGTTCAAGGTCGGCTGAACCTGAAGAGGTCGATGCTGCCATCAGCACGGTGGTGCCGCTGCCCTCAGGGTCGTCCTCGTCCTCAACAGAGTCATCAACAGTCTGGAATCCGAGTCGAAGCAGCTGAGCGCCGTCAGCCAGGTCCTCGATCAGAGTGTCATCGTCATGGCTATTTACTGGCCTGCGTGGCATGGTTCACACCCGTCCTGTCGTGCCTGCTTGGAACACTTTTTTCAAGTTATCTGAAGGGTCGAGAGTCTTGTTGCGCAGCTGTTCGCGCTCTTCACCCTCAAGCGAGTTCTCTTCCTCTTTGAGTGCAATCTCCGTCAACTTCAGCAGGTTGCGCATGAACCGCTCGCGCAACCGACGAACGCACTGTGTGATCTCTTCAACGCGCCTGGCGTGATCGGACGGCGGGAACTGAACCGACTGAAGCCGCACCACTTTCTCGGAAAGATCAGCGTCAAGTCCGGCCAGCATTTCATCGAGTGTAGGGATGCGTACCCAGCGGGTAAACAGTTCTCGGTTGACCGTACCGAGAAAATGCTCTGTGGGCACTGCTTCCGCGAACTCCCGCAACTCAGGGTGCTGCATCACAAGAGCAAGCAGGTGCTCTTCGATACCCACAGTCGCGCTTCCGAGCACAGCGCCCAGCTGGTCGGAAGAAATCGAGTTTTCCGGCCTGGACCCGGCTCTTGATCGCGGACGCAGGGATCGGGAGCCTGTCCGTGGCGCCATAGAACGTAGGCGCTCAGTGGACACATCAAGCATTCCAGCAAGCCGTTCCCAGTACGAGTCGCGGTCGTAGTCGTTATCGACAGAGAAGATGAGTGGAGAGAGTGATTCTGCGACCCGCGCTTTGCCATCGCCGGTTGATACGTCAAACCGTCTGACATATGCGCTCATGATGAAGTCGATCAGCGGTGATGCCTCGTCAAGTGATCGACGCCAGGCCCATGAGTCGGTACGAATCGCCTCGTCGGGATCCTTTCCGCCGACGGGAGTGGCGACCTTGACCGTCAGGTTCCGACCGCGGGCTGAAGACGATCCAGAGAGCTTCGCGCCGAACTCCTGCCAGGCCGTCTCCAGTGCACGCAGTGTGGCATCTTGTCCCGCGGCATCCGAGTCGAGGCAGAGGACCACTTCGCCTGCATCATCTCCGCTAGAAACGATCTGCGACAGTGTCTTCAACTGGTCCGGTGTCACGGCGGTACCCATCGATGCAACAACGTCTGTGAAGCCGTGCTCATGGGCCGTAATTACATCCATATACCCTTCAACCACTACCGCACGGTGCGACTGCCGCATCGAGTCCGCAGCCCAATCCAACCCATATAGAACCTTCGACTTGTCGAATGCGCTCGTTTGAGGCGTGTTCAGATACTTGGGCTCAGATCCGTCGAGACTCCTCGCTCCAAAGCCGATCACCTTGCCTGCTCGGTCCCGGATTTCGATCGTCAGACGGTTGCGGAAGAAGTCTCGCCAGGACTTGTCGTCCGCCTGTACAACTAGCTTCGCGTCACGGGCCGCGGCTGGTGTCACCTGCGAAGATCTGAGGTGGCCGCTCAGTGTGATGGTCCCGCCGCCCGGAGCAAATCCGAGTCCCCGCCGTTCGGCAACTTCGGTATCAATGCCTCGCGATCCGAGGTAGTCACGGACAGCGCTTCCTTCCGAGCTGAGTAGCATCCAGGCAAACCACTGTGCAGCAGTCTGGTTCGCCTCAATAACCGTCGACTTAGGGGCACCTTCGTCACGCACTGTAGATGCGGAGTCGGAGTATTTCACCCCAGCCCTGTCAGCTAGCCGGTGCAGTGCCTCACGGAACTCGATGCCCTCCTGCTTCATCACGAAAGTGAGGACATCGCCACCGGTTGCGCAGGCGCCAAAACAGCGCCACGTATCGGATTCAGGAAATACGTAGAACGAGGGGGTCCGTTCTGTGTGGAATGGGCATCGAGCCTTTGGGTTGCGAGAAGACGTGTCGAGGTCAACGTAGCTTGCAACTACATCGACGATGTCGGTCCTGCTCTTTACTTCGTCAACGAGGCTCATATACGGCGTACGCAGGCCGGGAGTTTCTGCAGCCGGTTCGTGAAATGTTAACGCTAACTTACATGCGGATTCGCGCAGGCACAATAGATTCGGAAGGCAACCTGAGACTGAATCAGCGAAACGCCCATTTTATGAGCAGCAGGACTAAAACAGAACACATTGCCCGCTGATCGTTCAACGACGCGAATATACCCGGCGTTCGAACTCCACGAGACCATGCAGATCGCTAGATCCGGCCCTGGAACACGCCTTCGCTCATACCCGGTTTGATGCGCTCTGCGATGGTCAGAGCGTAGTTGTCCGTCATCCCACAGACATAATCGACAGCGGCTTGCCCGTCCGATCCGGAGACACTGCGCTGGCTTGCAGGTAACTCCTCGGGATGTTCACGGTAGTGCTCTAGCAAGACTCGAACGATGTCTCTCGCCTTGGTTCCTTCGGTCGAACGGCTAATCGGGTGATAGAACTGCTCGAACATAAACACCCGGAGAGAGGTGACAAGCTCTCCGAGTTCGGCTGACATCCTTATCCACGGCGTTCCGTCCTCAACATCGACCTCGCCGGTGCAGTCCAGCGACGCGGTGACGACATCCGTGACAACCGTGTCGATCCGTTGAGAGTGCCGTTCACCAAGCTTCTCCACTGCCTCAACCGGAAGGTCCGACAGTTCAAGAAACCCGGATCTGAGTGCGTCGGAAATATCGTGCGCGAGGTAAGCCAACGCATCTGCAATCCGCACAATCTGCGCCTCGAGTGTCATATGGCTCACTGCCTTCTGGCTGAGAAACTCGCCCTCAGGCTTGGAGTGGTGCCTGATCGCCTCCACAACTTCCTCCGTGAGATTCAGTCCCCGGCCCTCTTTCTCGAGCTCGGTGACTATTCTCACGCTGTGCCGACTGTGGTGGAATCCGCCATCAAGCACCTCGTCGAGTACGCTTTCGCCTATATGTCCAAACGGCGTGTGGCCAAGGTCGTGCGCCAGTGCGGCGGCCTCCACCAGGTCCTCATTCAGGTTCAGCGCACGCGCAATCGTCCTGCCGACCTGTGCCACCTCAACTACGTGGGTCAGCCGAGTCGTGAAGTGATCGCCCTGAGGGGCGACGAAGACCTGGCTCTTGTGCTTGAGCCTCCTAAAAGAGTTGGTGTGAATTACTCGGTCGCGGTCCCGCTGAAACTCGCCCCGGGTTAGTGACGGAGTCTCGGAAACGGCACGCCCGCGAGAGTTCGCAGCACGAGTGGCGAAAGGAGATAAAGCATCTTCTCGCCGGCCAATCCGCTCTTTGACTAGGCTCAGATCTATGACCGGACCGTGAGAGGTTTCGGGTGCAGGCATGGCTTCAACAGCATAGCCCGCACCCATCACGCTTGCGAATTACGCAGCCGTACCTTCTCGCCGTCGCTAGACCCTCAGTAGTCTGCGCAAGGCCCCCAATGGGCCTCCCTTTCACTTCTCGACCTTCACGGCAGGGTAGAAAGCGACGTAGTCCTTGATATTGGAAGCCGCATCTGACGGCTGGGGGTAGTACCACGCCACATCGGGCATCTCTTCGCCCTCAACTTCCAGGGAGTAGTAGCTAGCGACGCCCTTCCAGGGACAGGTGGAGTGAAGTGAGCTCTCCCTGAAGAACTCCCGCTTAATCGATTCCGGCGGGAAGTAGATGTTGCCCTCCACGACCTCGTAATCGTCCGACTCCGCTACCACCGTTCCGTTAACTATCGCTCTGGGCATCTTGTTCCTCACAGATCCTGTGGACTTCTATCAAAGATCGGGCCGAATCTCGAACTGAGGCCCATCGTTGTCTTTGATGCAAAGCTCAGTCCAACGTCGCGAGTCGTTTGTCGCGGACTGACCAGCACCGCGCATGCCGAATACCGCATCACATCTGGGACGGCGACCCGAATGCTTCGGGCAGCAGCGACTACTCCTTACATCGACAGCAACAGCACAGTGGAAACGGGGCACAGGGACAATGACTGACCAGTATGACGCGATAGTGATTGGAGCTGGACCAGCCGGCGAGAACGTGGCAGACCGCATCGTCAAGGGGGGTATGTCCGCCCTGATCATTGAACGGGAACTTGTCGGTGGAGAGTGCAGTTACTGGGCATGTATGCCCTCAAAGGCGCTGCTCAGGCCGGGTGAGGCAATTCGTGCCGTGAAGCGCGTCCCGGGGGCAAGGGCGGCGGTGACCGGCGAGATCGACATAGCGGAAGCGCTTTCTCGCCGCGACGCGATGATCAGCGACCTGGATGACAAGTACCAAGTACAGTGGCTCGACGATCAGAACATCCCCTACGTCCGCGGCCACGGCAGAATTACGGGCAAAAAAACCATCTCCGTAACCGACAAGGACGGCAATGTCACCGAGTACAAGGCCAACAAGGCCGTCGTTGTAGCCACGGGAACCGCCGCGGCCGTCCCACCGATCCCCGGCCTGAAAGAAGTGGCTGCCTGGGACAACCGTGACATCACTACTCTTAAGAAGGCTCCGGGACGCCTGATCGTCCTCGGCGGAGGCGTGGTCGGAGTCGAAATGGCTCAGGCCTGGAACGACCTCGGCGCCAAAGAGGTAACGGTCGTCGAGATGGCCGACCGCCTGATCCCTCGAGAGGAAGAGTTCGCCGGTGAACACATCAAGAAGGTTTTCACCGAGGAGTATGGGATTAAGGTGCTGACCGGTGTGGCGCTGGAATCGGTTGAGAAAACGGCCGACGGGATCTCCGCATCTCTGTCCGACGGCACAAAGCTCGACGCCGACGACATTCTCGTCGCAGTTGGCAGGAGACCACTCACTTCAGACATCGGGCTGGATACGGTCGGAATGGAGCCCGGTAAATATATCGAGGTGGATGACGAGCTCCGGGCTGTTGGAGACAACTCCGAATGGTTGTATTCGGTCGGCGACGCCAATGGCCGCAGCCTGCTGACGCACGACGGAAAGTACCAGGCAAGGATCGTCGGCGACGTGATACTCGGTAAGCCAGCGAAGGCATGGGGTGATAAGAAAGCTTCTCCGCGAGTAGTCTTCACCGACCCTCATGTGGCAGCTGTGGGACTAACCGAAGAGCAGGCCAGAGCACAGAGCATCGACGTCCGCGCTGTAGAGTACGGATTCGGGTGGAGCGCCGGCGCCGCCACCTTCGGCGAAGGCATCGAAGGTAACATCAAGTGGGTTGTTGACGAGGATAGGAAGGTGCTTGTCGGAGCCACGTTCGTCGGACCGGGAGCAGGTGAAATGCTGCACGCGGCAACGATCGCCATCGCTGGCGAAGTTCCGCTCGACACCCTCTGGCACGCCACCCCGGCGTTCCCGACCATGTCCGAGGTGTGGCTGCGGTTCCTCGAGGCGTACGGTCTATAAACCGCTACACCGTTCGTCGTAGTTCTAAACACCAGCCTGACACGACAAACGTCACAAGGTGTAGCGACAGCCTCAACAGGCTCGCGTGCCGAACGTGGTAAAACGGTGACGCGCCCCATCTTCAAGTCCCGCATCTAAACTGTCGCCCACTCACGAGAGGGAAGAAAGGCCGATCAAATTGACTACCGCTCAGCGCCCGACTGGTTTCGGGGTCGACCCGCGCACGGCATCCGAGTTGAAAGAGCGCTTCCAGCAGACAAGGGCGTTCACCGAGCGGATGTGTTCAACGATGGAGACTGAGGACTACGTCATTCAGTCGATGCCAGACGTCAGCCCCACCAAGTGGCACCTTGCGCACACTACCTGGTTCTTCGAGACTTTCATCCTCGCCAACAACTATCCGACCTATAAGCCGCTCAACCTCCAGTACAACTACCTCTTCAACTCGTATTACAACGCCATCGGTGAGCAGTTCTGTCGACCTCGCAGAGGCCAGATCTCCCGCCCAACGGTTAAAGAGGTCTACGAGTACCGCGCCTACGTCAACGAGAAGATGATCGACCTGATCGATAAGCTCGATGCAGACGACGCGCTGGACACGATCAAGGACACGGTGATCCTTGGTATCAACCATGAACAGCAGCACCAGGAGTTGATGGCGACCGACATCAAGCACGTGCTGTCGATGAACCCGTTGCGTCCAACCCTGTACCCCCGCGCCGATGACACACCCGAACGAGGGGTTCCTGATCTGGAATGGCTGCGTTACGAAGCTGGTCTATACGAGATTGGCTACGACGGCCCGGAGTTCCATTTCGATAACGAGAGCAGCCGCCACAAAGAGTATGTCGAGGCGTTCGAGATTGGTTCTCGGCTAATCACCAACGGCGAGTACCTGCAGTTTGTGAACGACGGTGGGTACGAACGCCCGGACCTGTGGCTCTCGCTTGGATGGTCAACAGTCCAGGAACACTCACTCAAAGAGCATGAGTGGGAGAAGTTCGACAAGCCGCTTTACTGGTTCAGAACTGACGACGGTTGGATGCAGTACACCCTCGCCGGACCGCGGCCGGTCAATTCTGATGAGCCGGTAGTTCATGTGAGTTACTACGAGGCGGACGCCTATGCACGCTGGGCGGGAGCGAGGCTCCCAACTGAGGCTGAGTGGGAGATAGCTTCTGCGGATGCCGAGGTTGAAGGCGGGAACTACTCCGACAGTCTGAATTTCCACCCCAGGCCTCTCTCTGCAGACGCACCACGGGGCCGCCTGCACCAGATGTTTGGCGATGTTTGGGAGTGGACCCAGTCTGCATACAACGCCTACCCCGGCTTCAAGCCATGGGAAGGTGCTGCGGGCGAGTACAACGGCAAGTTCATGGCCAATCAGCTCGTTTTGCGCGGCGGCTCATGCGCAACTCCGCAGAATCACATCAGGCCGTCTTACCGAAACTTCTTCCCGGCCGACTCGAAGTGGCAGTTCATGGGGTTCCGGCTAGCTCGAGAGATCGACTAGCTGCGCGGTCCAGGCGAAAGCCACTTAGCCAACTAAACCCTCCGAACTGCACGAAAGTTTCGACATGAACCGGCCTGCACTAGCCATTTCAACAACACTGACCGAAGATCAGCTCGCGATGCTGGAAGACGTAGCCTCCGGCCTGAGTGAACCGCAAAAACAGCTTTCATCCAAGTACTTCTATGACGAGGAAGGCTCTCGTATCTTCGACGAGATCACCGAGCTGCCCGAGTACTATCCGACCCGGACCGAGACGGAGATCATGACCAGGTCCGGCAGTGAGATCGCCGCGGTGCTGGGCGAGGACGTCTTGCTCGTCGAGTACGGCTCCGGTAGCAGCATCAAGACTCGCATTCTGTTAGATCGAATGGACGGCTTGGCGGCTTACGTACCGGTCGACATATCAGGAGATTACCTTCTTCAAGTAGCAAACGATCTGCGAGGTGATTTTCCACACATTGACGTCCTACCGGTTGCCGCCGACTTCACTCAGCCGTTCTCACCGCCACGGCGCACGAATCCGGGCGAAAGAGTTATCGCTTACTTCCCGGGCTCTACGATCGGTAACTTCACGACGGAGGACGCAGAACGGATCCTTTCACAGATGGCTGATCTCGCAGGTGCCGACGGCGGCGTCCTGATCGGGGTGGACCTGTTGAAGTCGCGCAAGGTACTGCTGGACGCGTACAACGACTCGAGCGGCGTCACAGCGCGGTTCAACCTGAACCTGCTGCACAGGATCAACAACGAACTCGGTGCCGACTTCGCAGTTGATCAGTTCCGGCACGAGGCGATCTTCAACGAAGAAGAGTCACGCATTGAGATGCACCTGTTCTCCGAGCAAGACCAGACGGTCTGCCTTGACGGTGTGCGTTTCCGCTTCGCTGAAGGTGAGTCGATCCTCACCGAGTACTCGCATAAGTACACGCTGGAAGCGTTCGAGAGGCTGGCGAAGAGAGCAGGACTTCTGACGAGGTGTGTCTGGACTGACAGCAAGGACCTGTTCAGCGTCCACTACCTGACACCAACCAGCGGTTCCCAGGTGTCTAGATAAACGGCCAGGGCACGTTCACGTTCGGGTCAAGCATCGGAAACCGACCCGTCTCCAGCATGCGCGTCGCGCGGAGTAGGAGACTTTCGATCTCTCGCTCTGAGAGCAACGACCGGATCTCGGTTGCGAACTCTGAATCACCGTTCTTGAGATCGTCTGCTACGCGCCTGACGTCCTCAAGGTGCTGTTCCGAATAATCTTTGCCGTTGAACTCGAACATTACTGTGCGGCGGCGTGCCGAAGGATTAAACGTCAGGCCGTGGTCGATCGCCCAGATCCGGCCGTCAGGATCAGCTTTCAGGCATGAGCCACCCTTGCGGTCCGCGTTGTGAGCCAACACATCGAACATCGCTACCGGCTCGAAAAGGTGCAAGCAGTCGTCGCGGAGAGTGAAGTAGTTCGCCTGCAGATCGGCGTCGATGAACAGTTGAACGCTGCCTTCCCCATGCGGTCCTTCTCGAATCACGGTTGGCGGAACATCCGGCCAACCCAACTCGACCGATAGCAGGTATGCAGCGCGCTCGCGATTGTGCAAAGTGCCGTATGGAAAATCACGCAGCGGCCGTTCGCCGTTCGCAGGTTTGTAGATGCCGTAAATAGCACCTTCCGGGTCTTCGACCTCCTCTTCCGGCATCTCCCGCCCTGGATCTTCCAGCCGCACAACGAACACGTAGTTTGAGCCACCCGGGTGCAGGCCCATGCCAGAGACCTCCCAGTCGCTCAACAGCCTGAGTGTGGTCGCTGAATCATGTGGCAAAGAGAGGTCTGTCATCCGGTATCGGCCAGGTCATGACTTGATCAAAACGCAACGAGTAAGCAATTCGGTAGTCAGAATAGCTCAACCCTGCATTCAATCATTACGCCAAAAGTGAGGAGCAGGTCGTCGCCTGCGACCGACCGGGCACTAATCTAGCTATCGGCCGCCGGACGTCCAAGATTGAACGGGCCGATCTCGGTGTGGCCGTTGACCTTGACGCAGAAGTGAGCCTCGCCTGGTGTTATGGGCCCCGTGCAGAGCGGGCAAGGAGGTCTGCCCGAAGCAACGATCTCGAGTGAGGTATTCGCAAGCTGCTCTGCGTCTTCCCTTGGGAAGCTGAACTCGACAACCTGTTCAGGCTCCTCGGAACCGCCGTCCCCGTAGTCCTCCGCCGAGAGCGTAAAGACATCGGACGCGGGATCATGGCGCAGTGTCATCTGAGGCGTTTTGAACTCAACCTCGACCATGTAGTCACTGGCTTCGACATCTAGCTCAAATGGGACTGGGTCGGCTGTCGACTCACGCGTCGCAAGGAACTGCTTCAGGGAAGCGCCAACCTGGAAAAGCTGTTCCTTTTCCATCCAGACGATCGCCTGGCCACGCCTGCTTCGCGCTGTGATGTTGAACGTACGCTGACCGGGGCGGCCGCGAGATTCGGCATCGATAGATTCGATTAGTCCGAGGTTCACTACTGACATCACAGTTCAAACAGCTTGTGAAAGAAACGGGACGATCAGCTTCATTCTACTTGCGATGGCAAGTTGCGCCCGCGCCTTCAGGAAATTTTCGCCCTTTGGTGCTACGCTTGAGATGCAAGGCGAGGCTGACGGTTGCAGAAACCGTTCGCCGAATGGAGACGAGTAGCCTGGACCTGACGGTATAGCGAGCCCGGACCGGTGTAAGCGGGCACCGTTGCAGCCAGTTGAAAATCACTCCTGAGCCGCTGCCTGAAAGGCGTGCATGCGCCAAATAGACGCAGCCGGATTCGCGAACCGTTACCAGTCGCGACGGCATGAAAACGTGCCGGATTCCTGAGAGGTCTCCGCGATTTGCTACGGCGGCTCGCTGGAGGCAATAAGGGTGGTACCGCGGGATTCACAGCCCGTCCCTTTGCTGGGACGGGTTTTTTGTTGTCCAAAGTTGTGGCCGCTTGAGAGAGCAACGATATGAAAAAGGTAGAGCTTTACGACACCACGCTGCGTGATGGAACACAGCAAGAAGGCATCTCGCTGTCCGTCGAAGACAAGCTGTCGATTACGAAACGCCTGGACGCGCTTGGTATCGATGTGATCGAAGGCGGCTACGCGGGAGCGAATCCCAAGGATGATGAGTACTTTCGCCGTGCGAAATCGCTTGAGCTGAAGAACGCCGTACTCGCCGCGTTCGGCAATACGCGAAGAGCAAACTCGGATGCCTCAAGCGATCCGACGCTACGCGCCTTGCTGGAGACTGGAGCTCCTGTCCTGACACTGGTCGGCAAGTCGTCTGACTACCAGGTCAAGGATGTACTTGGCACATCCCTCGAAGAGAACCTCGCGATGATCGCCGACTCGGTGAAGTATCTGAAAGCCCAAGATCGACGAGTAATGTTCGATGCCGAGCACTTCTTCGACGGCTACAAGTCGAACCCGGAGTACGCCGTACAGGCACTACGAGTTGCTATCGACGCCGGAGCCGAGCGGGTGGTTCTGTGCGACACGAACGGCGGAACGCTTCCGAGCGAGGTTGGAACGATCACAGCCGCGGTGAAAGAAGCGCTCGGCGACGATGCTGCACTCGGGATCCATACGCACAATGACACCGATACAGCAGTCGCATCTGCGATCTCGGCGGTGGAAGCCGGTGCCACGCAGATCCAGGGCTGCATCAATGGCTACGGTGAACGAACCGGCAACGCCAACATGGTCAGCATGATCGCCAACCTCAAGCTGAAGATGGACCTGGACGTCATCAGCGATGAGCAGATGGCCGAGCTAACAAGCCTTTCAAACTACGTCGCGGAGGTCGTGAACCGCAGACCGTCTCCGTTTCAGCCGTTTGTTGGCGCCAGCGCCTTCGCGCACAAGGGTGGGCTGCATGCAGCCGCCACTGAGCGCTCAGTCGATGCGTATCAGCACATCGACCCCGCACTCGTTGGCAACTCCAACTCGGTTGTCATCTCCGAGCTCGCCGGACGCGGCAACGTCGTCAGGCGCATTCGCGAGCTTGGTCTCGAGGATGTGCTCGACCGGGATGATGCGACGAGTATCGTGCAGACAGTGAAAGAAAAAGAGGCTGAGGGCTATTCGTATGAAGTGGCCCAGGCATCACTTGATCTCCTCATTAAGAGGGCAACACCGAACTACGAAGCCTGCTTCGAACTCGTCGACTTCATGGTGGTCGTGGAGAACCGCCGTCGGACCTCATTTGGCACCGGCTGGCGAACTGACGGCAAAGAGCACCCGATGCTCTCGGAAGCCACAGTCAAAGTGCGGGTCGGGGATGAGGTCAGGCATACGGCGGCGGAAGGAAACGGCCCTGTCGATGCTCTGGACCGCGCACTACGCAAAGGACTTCGTGAGTTCTATCCGGACGTCACGAACGTGCGGCTGACCGACTACAAGGTGCGGGTCGTCAACGAGGGAACCGGTACGGGTGCCGCTGTACGGGTCGTCATCGAATCCGCTGACGAACGGGATGTCTGGCAAACGGTCGGTGCATCGACCAACATCCTGGAAGCAAGCTGGATCGCGCTTGCAGACAGTTTGGAGCACTGGCTACAGAGAAACCTCGCCGATGCGGCCGCGGAGAAAAGCTCAGTGACGACCACGTAACGACGAGTTTTCCGCACCTTCAGGAAATTCGTCGAGTATCTCGACACTCAAACGTTGGGCTAACAAGAAACGCGCGTATTCGTTTCAGTTAGCATCGGCCAACTAGAGAGGATCGAGATGCACTACGTGATGCTTATCCACACCGACCCTGCTGCGTTCGCAGAGCTGCCGCCTGAAGAGATCGGCACGTTAACGCGCGAAGTGATGGAGTTCGACGGATCGATCAGTGAGTCCGGCAATAACCTCGGAAGCGTCAGGCTCCAACCGACAAGCACTGCGAAATGCATCCGGGTGCGCGCCGGCAAGCCACTGACCACTGATGGACCTTTCGCCGAAGCGAAGGAGCAGCTAGGCGGCATCTACCTGATAGAAGCGGCTGGCGATGATGAGGCCGTTTCGATCGCCTCTCGCCTGCCGGTCGCACGCATTGGCACCGTTGAGTTGCGTCCGGCCCTTGGCATGGACATTCGAGGTCAAGTGTTTCAGATGTACGACGACAAGTAACCCCGGTGCCGGCAGCACATCCGCTTCCGCTACACCTTGTCGATTGCCCGCAGACACGCCCGGGTGACCAGTTCAGCCGACCCTGCCGCAAAAGGCGAGACGTCGACCTCGTAACCGCCCTCTTCAATACCCGCGTCGGTCGGCAGGTAGTTGAAGTGGCCGTTGCTGAAGCCGGAGAAAAAAGTACGGACGGCAGGCGACCTCTCTTTTACCTCCAACCCGATCTCGACGAACGGCTCGAGTGGCACAGACACCAACACGGTCTCACCTATACGGATCGCCTGGGACCGAATGGTGATGTGACCGTCCACACCATGTCTTTCAGCAAGGTGAGCGCAGTTGACCGCGATCGTCGCTTTCTTTGCGCGTGAAACAGCGGCGATTAACTCGTCATGCGGCGCGTTCGATGCATGCAGCTCACCGACACTTCCTGCTAACTCGTTTGCGCGGGCGGACAGGACCTCAACAGACTCCAGTTCGCGCAGTGGCAGCTCGGTTTCGTCCCACGCAACTTCGAGAGTCGAGTCAGGTTCTGATATCGGGTCGTCCTCGTACATTCCGAGGTCAGCACCGGACGGTACGATCTCCACGAGTCGTTCGCGTCGCTCGTACGGATCAAGGCTCATCCGGACGCGTGCGGCTTCCAAGCCGAGCTTTGTACCCTCACGACGGTAGACAGCAAGATCGCCGATGAATCCATGTACAGGTCCCTGGTTGCCTCCCGCACCCTGCAAAAACAGGCACATACCGCCGACCGTCTGCTCAACAACACGTCGCGCAGGACCTGGGAAGTCGGGCGTGATACTAGTGTTGTCGTGACCCATCATCGTTGGGTGACAGGCGAAGACCATCAGTGTCGCCAGTGGCTCGCCTGACATCTTGTCGAGCGCAACGACACCAACCTCATGATCAACCGGATCATTCCAGTTGCGGCCCGTGAACCGGCGTCCATGGTCATCGACCGGCCTTCGATTGATGTTGATATCGCACTCGCCTGCACCGGATGAAACGACCACCTCTTCAAGCGATTTCGCCGCATCGACAACGGCCTCGGCAATCTTTTCCGGAATAGCCGCGTACCACTCCTCGGCAAGGTCCATGCCTTCGGTAAGCCAGTCCGACATCATTGCCGGACCGGAGTGGTTGTGTGAGTAGGCGAGCCGAATGTTGTCTGCTTCGATACCGGTGGCCTCAACTACCGCACTACGCGCCTCTGCGTCCATGTCGGCGTTAAGGATCAGGATGTCGATATCGACGATCGCAACTTGAAGGTCATCCTGTTGAAGCACGAGCGCGGTGATGTATAGGGGCATATCGATCGCTTCAGCGACCTGGTGCTTCTGCGCGCCCCAACCAGCATGCGCAACTCCGACAGGCGGAGTGATGTCGACGCGGGCAACACCCGCTATCAGTGGAAGTCTAGGCATGGTTCGTCGAATCTACTGGGCAAAGGCAGATTCGTAAACACGGACGAAAAATTGGGAGCGTAAGAGCTCAGCGTCGGTAGACGACCGCGTCATCGGTGAAGGCGACAACGTCCGAAGCGGCCTTGCCCTTAAGGAACTCGGTCTTGATGCTCATATCATCCAGTACCAGGGCAAGGAAGGTGCCGATCACAACACCGCTACCTATCGTCCGTTCGGTCGAATGCTCCGACGCGTACAGCCGTCCGGTCAACTCGTACCTCACGAGTCCGTCCGCAGCGGTAACCGAAGCAGGATCAGGCGCATTACCATTTACGCCGTATACACCGCGGCATATGTAGCAGTCGTCGTAGATGATGCCAACATCGCGCCCGATGGAAATCCGTAGCTGCGATGGATCGATATGGTCGTATGCGATCGCCAGGTGACCATTCCAGTAGTTCGGCTGTGCGAATCCTCCGCCGCCGTAGTCAACCGTGCCATCCATGAACCAGTTGCCCGCTAGCGTACCGGGTACGTCATAGTCGATCTTTCCACCGTACGGTTCAACCTGGCGCTCATTCTTGGCCAGCAGTTCTGCAAACAACTCATCAGTCATGTAGTCAAACGGGTCCACAGTGTGGATCTTCCAGGGTTCGCCGCTGTAGTGCTCGGGAACAAGCAGCCCCGGAAGGATCACGGTCCCGTCGTGAAGGCTGTAGTCGATGCTCGAACCACCGAACTTCGCGATCGGATCTCCGGCATCCAGTTGGACCGAGACCCGCGCCTCGGTACTGGGCCACCTGCCACCACGAGGCAGATCACCTACGGCTGCGGCGATCTCGGGAGCAAGCTCGCCGAGATGAATGTAGATGGAGAACAGGTCGCACGAGTGAGCAATCACCAACCGGAAGTCAGGTTCAACCAGGGAGTTGTCCCAGTGTGGCGACTGATCGTTGCTGAAACGCTCGATGAAGATCAAACGGCCTGCCGCCGGTGTGTGCACCATCCCGCGTGACCGCTCGTGGTTCATTCGCAGGTATAGATGATCGGTCGGAGTGACGTGGGAGTCCCACATGCGGCCGAGCGGCACGAGGCTGTCGAACTGATCCGGCTCATAGATGTGGTGCGTGAGCAGGATGTCATCCTGGGTCGGTTCGCAGTCGATCGGCCCAAACATCGAATCATTGACCGATCCGGTGGGCGTGTGTTCCGGGAGCGACGCTGGCGTCGAAGCTGCTTGCGCGGGGCGAGAAGGTTGGCCCGACGAGACATCCGAACTCGCCTGTGGCAATACAATGGCCTCGCCGGGAAGCTCGGTGTCAATTGAGTTGCCATCAGGAGTCTGGCTGCCCGTGCTCTCAGCAGAAGTGGCCCGTTCAGCAGTGGTGGGACTCCCGGATGGAGATTCGGGAGTAACCGTGACGCTCGAAACCGCACATGCGAGTGCTGCAACCATCACCAGAATGGCGCCAGCGAGAACGGTGCGCTGTGAACTGCGGACCATACTCCCAGACTAGGCTCGCACACTCATCCACACGTAGGAGGAAACCTCAGTACACGTCTACCGACTCCGGGAAATGACCACTGAACAGATCGCCGTCTGCAGGCCACTCTTCAGGAGGAAGTTCGTAGAAAAACTCCAGCTCGTTGCCATCAGGATCCTTGACGTACACGCCGAGCGAGATCCCGTGGTCACCAACTCCCACCACATCCACTCCCTTCGCCTCTAGTCTTGATTTCAGGTTCAGCAACTCGTCCTTCGACTCCAGTTGCCATCCTGTGTGATACATGCCCACCCGACTAGAGTCAGGCGCAGGAGCATCAGGAGAGATCTGCATCAGGCCGAGTTCATGCGAGACCGATTCGTCAGCACTAAGAAACGCCATCCGCCCCGGAAACTCAGCCATCACCTTCAAGCCCATAACGTCTTCGTACCAGTCTCTGGACCTCTCCAGGTCGCGAACCCGTAGAACGACATGGGCAAGTTGCTTAATCTTCATTCGAATCTCCTGCGACCGAAGCCTGTCTACAGAGTGGAACCAACAGAAAAGCCGCCACCGGTGACTGTGTATGGTGGCGGCTTTTCTGTTGGTACGAATCTAGGCCCTGACGGTACTTTCAAATCCGGCCTTGCGATGAGAACCGTCGCAGAATGGCTTGTTGCTAGAAGCTCCGCACCTGCACAGGTAAGCATCACCTTCAACCGTAATCGGGTTACCTTCGGCATCGTTGAGCGTAAAGCTGCCACTCACCATGTATGGTCCGTTGTCTGTAGGAACGACCGTCGCGTCTGCCAATTCTCACCTCGGATATGTGTTGCTGTCCCTCGTTCGATAGCTTCTACCCAGATGTGAAGGAGTTTCAGGTCGATTCGCACCTGCCGAAGTAATTGGGCGCGCAACTATTAATCCCGCAACTCCCACGCTTCTTCACGGCGGCTTCACGCTATATGCGCCCGACTCCGCCGATCAGCAGCTAACCTTCTTCGCAGAGGGACGGTGAGGCGGGCGACAGCCATGACAAACCCGCCGAATGCCAAAAGTCCCGTTGACCGCAGAGGTCGTGAGAGTGCCTGATGGGCACGCCAGACCGCCGGACTGAATGGACGGACGCGAAAGCGACTGGACAGAGGTCCCGCCGCTGAGGAACAAAAGCAGCGGGGACACCGATTAGAAAAATCGAAAGTTAAGAGTCCTGAATGGTCCGGAGCGGGACGTTAAGCGAGGCGAGCGAGCAGATTTTCGGTCGCCTCTGGTTTTTATGGCGACTTCCTGTCGCCATCTACCTGATATCCACGTCGACTCCCACCTCGGCCGCGTAAGACTCAAACCACTCGATCACTTCACGGTGGTACGGGATCCCGTTCTTCGAACGTTCCTGGGTCTCTTCCCATTCGGAAAGACCCGGATACAACACCCGGTCATGTCCTTTCGCTGGTTTCGTATTCCTCAGTCCTTTTAAGAATCCGTCCATCCAGTCAAAGTACTCATCAAGGTCGATGAACGCCTGGATGTCCGTGGCTACGAACAGCTGCCCGCCACCACCGGTCAGGAATCCCGCTCCAACACCGGTCATCGAGTTACACATGATGTCGATCATCGCCATCATGCCGTAGCCCTTGTGCGATGCGTTTTCTCGTGTCCCGCCGAACGGAAGTTGGTAGTAGCTATCTGGAACAGGGACCCGATCAAGGATTGGCTCACCGTCCACATCGGCGATCCACGCAGGCTCCAGATCGGCACCCACTCGTTTTGCCAGCTGAATCTTGTTACCTGCGACCTGGGTGGTTGCGACATCGAACAGGAACGGGGGTTGGTTACGAGCTGGAGCTGCCCATGCGATTGGATGAGTGCCGAATCTCGGCTCAGCACCGAACGTGGGCAGCGTTTGTGATCCGCCCGGAGCCGCCATCGCCTGGCCAATCATGTTCTCTTTTGCGGCGAGTGATGCATGGTATCCAGCACCACCGAGATGTCCGGCTTTAGTTACGGCAACAGTGCCCGTGCCATGCTTTCGCGCCTTCGCAATCGCCATGCGCATCGCGTCCGGTGCAACGTGAATGCCGAGCGCCCTGTCTGAATCGATCAGTGCTGTGGTGTCGGTCTCTCGCAAGACCTTCACGTTCGGTCGGGGATTCAGGCTGCCCTCGCCGTACCAGCGCATGTAGTTGCGCAGCTGGTTCGAGATTCCGTGACTCTCAACTCCGCGCAGGTCATTGGTGATCAGCACATCTGCGCATTGCTCTGCGCCCCGCTTATCTAACCCGGCGTGCCTGAACACGGCCTCGGTCGCGGCACGCGCCTTCTCCTGCGGGACATAGACGCGGTCTTTTTCAGGCACTTTGAAGCGTTCAAGCATGAAGTGATCTCTGGCTGGTGTTTGTTAGATGCGGAGGAGTGCCTAGAGTAGGCCCGCAAGCGTTCTCACGCCAGCCCGAGACGAAAAAAGGCCCGAAAGCGATTGGGCGTTCCGCTTTCGGGCCGATGGCAACTCACGGTTCGTAACTGATGAGCCTCCGCATGGGGGAGGCTCGCCGTCGGTGTCAGGAGCCAACGGCGCCGTTACCGGGTTGCGCAGGGTTGATAGACAGGTTTTGGAGGGTTCTATCCCCTGTGCAAACAAGAATACGGATCGATCTTCAAGATTCCGTGAAGTCGAGCCGACTACGGAGAAGCAGGCTCAACGCTTCCGGTCTCGACAATGGCCTCGCCGTCTTGCTTCTTAATCCCACGATCAAGAGCTTCGGCAAGCTCATCCGCCTTGCGAGAGGAGATGAAGTAGCTCCTCTTGTTCTTGCCTTCGGTTACCGCCACAACAACGCCGCGTTTCACACCGAGCTGGCTCCACGCTCTGCGTCCTTTTGTCGAGAACCGGATACCCCAACCGCCATAGGCAATCCAACGATAGTCGGTCGCCTCGACGCTGGTTATCTGTTCCCACGAGAACGACTTACCGAACATGCCATACCGAAACGAAAGCCCTGATCCAGTGACACGCACAGACAGGTTTGTGAAGTTGAAAAGCAGGAAGATATCGACGAGCACGGCCAACGCGAACGCGACATAGAAGACGGTTGCCTCGGAACCGGAGATGATTGGCTCGTCACCTGCGACGTTTCTGATCGCAACTCCGGTCAGAACTCCCGCCGTCACGCCGAGCACAAGGCCAAGTATCCCGATGCCCCACAGCGGCAGCCAAACGCTTTCGCTAAACGCAGGTTGTCGTCCGTCTGCCGGTTGATTGCTCATCGCACTCTAATTCTATCGGTTGAGGGAACGGCAGGTGGACGGCTAACGAGGTATCACCGGCAACACCAGGTGCGACGGCATCTCCGGACGGTGATAGATGGTCTGGTGAGCCGGCCGGAGCTCGGCATCCTCCCAGTACGGTTTGCCTGTGTTGTGGTTGCGATCAAAGTTCGGAAAGTCTGAACTGGTCACGTACAACCGCAGTTTCTGACCGGGCTTGAGCAGCACGCCCACAGGATTCAGTTTGATTGAGTAGTCATAAACCCTGCCGGGTTCGAGCAGTTTCGGGTCCTCGTACCCTTCCCGGTACTGCGCTCGCATGATGCCGTAGGTCAAGTTCATAGCGAGTCCGTCCTCAAACACGATTGCAAGCCGAGCCGCCCAATCGGTATCCGGCCCATCCGTCTTCGCCCAGAGTTTCAGGCCCACAGGTCCAGTCAGTTCCAGTTCATCTTCGAGAACCGGAGTCTCGTAAAAGAGCACGTCCTGCCTGTGATCGTGCGGAGACTGATCAACTGGTGCCGCCTGCGCGTCGGCACGCATGAGACTCATGACAGGGTCTCGCGGATCGTAGTCGAACTGATCTGAGTCGGCATCCGCGCCATCAGGCTGCGATGTAGAAAGGCTCCCGTCACCGCGCACTGTGTTGGCGGTGCCTGCCGAGTGGAGGTAGTACTCGGTGTACTGCGTACGTGCGAGAGGCCATTCCTTCTCTCCACGCCATCTGTTCTCACCCAGCACGAAGAGTTGGACAGGGTCTTCGGCTTCGATGCCATTGTCGAAGCCTTTGAACTGGTAGTCGTACCAGCGGGTGATCATCGCGTTGTACGGTCTGTCGGCGTCAGGGCCGTAGTCCACCGGCCCGATCTTGCGCGAAAAGTCCGTCGGGTCGTGGCCCCACGGGCCGATAATCAGCCGGTGCTGATCTTTTAGTTCCGAGGCGCCGTTCTTCGTCAGGCCTTCGAAGTTGTCGACGGTGCCGATCAGTCGGTCCCACCACCCTGTTATCTGAAGCGTCGGTACATTTACCCGGGAATGAATCTCACCGAACCGCATGAACTCTTTGTTCTGGGCGCGATGGTATGTCTGCAACTGTTCGTCCAGCGTCGAGAACAGGTCGCCCGGTATGTCGCCCAACGGCAACCACCAGATGTACTTGCCTCGTTCGACCTCCACCCATCTGCGATTGGCTTCTGCAGGCGTCGACGGCCCATCAGTTCCGCCCGCCTTCCGGCGGGCGTCAGCGGCCATCATATGCGTCCACTCAAGCCTGCGGCCGGTCTCGAATATTCCGAAGTTCAAGTCAAGCAGGTTTTGGCACATGCCGCTTGCCAACCCAGCCGTCAATGACGGTGGCTGAGATGAAAAAAGCAGCCATATTGCCCACGAAGCGTTCGAATGACCCCATGTACCGACGCGGCCATCCGACCACGGCAACCTCGCCGCCCACTCGACCGTGTCGTATCCATCAGCGGCATCATGAGTCTCGGTGTGATCGCGAAACATCCAGTTGAACTCGCCGTCAGACGCATAGCGGCCTCGGTGGTCCTGTACGACCACTGTGTAGCCGCGTGACGCCATCGCCCTCGCATCGCTTACATACCTGGGAGTCAGCTTGTTGTACGGCGTTCGGCAAAGCAGCACCGGATATTTGCCGCCGTCTTGCGGATGATAGACATCAGCCCGCAGGGCGACACCATCCCTGGCGATGCACTCCACATCCGACTCGACGACGACGGCCTTATTGTCTCCGTATGTCACGACCAAAATGCTGTCTCCGGTTCGCTAGATTGCCGCAGGATTAAGTCTGATCACTTCGGCCAGGGCACAGTCATCAGCTCTTCGCCCCACACAATGCGGCCGTTCCATGCCTCTTGCGCCTCTATCTCCCGAGGCCCCTTCATCTCGGTTGTGTTCAATCGGGCACCAACATGCACCATGACTAGCTGCTTCACTCCTGCCTCGGCCGCCGTCTCGGCCGCTCCGCGGATCGAGCAGCTGGCATCGGCATGTTCATTGCCGACCATCCGGTCGTGCGACTCCCAACACATCATCATCAATACATCCGCTCCGGTCGCAAGCTCGGTCACCGAATCGCAGGGTCGAGTGTCACCTGTGAGAACAACACTGCCTTCGTCCGAATCTAGCCGGTAAGCGAGCGAATCCAGGTAAGGCTGCACATGTTCCGCAGGAGCGGCAATCACTTGCCAACTGGAGCCGGCTTTGATCAGCCCTGGCTCCATGTCTCGTGGTGTCACGAACGGTTTCCGTCGGGGAAGCTTGCCGCCTCGGTCTGTATAGGTCACCTGAGAGGTTGGGTGGTGAACGCGGGCGAGCCAGTCGTGGGCGAACAGTCCATTGTCTTCATCAATGATTCCGTTCGTGAATTTCTCCGTCAGAGTGGGGCCGTAGACCTCAAGCTCACGGTCGGTTGGAACGTTCTGGTCCCAGCGCGTGAGAATGAAAGTAGGGAAGTCAGCGTCGTGATCAAAGTGGTGATGCGTAAAGAAAACGTTGTCGATCTCTGTCGGAGAGATCCCGGCTTTGACCAGCTTCCATGTGGTTGCAGGACCGCAGTCAAAGAGAAGTTTTTCACCGGCAACATCGACAACGAATGATGACCCGAATCGGTCCGGAAGCGGCGTCGGGGTTCCGCACCCAATGATCGTTACTTCTGGCGGCTTCGAAGCTCTCTGTGCGCCCAATCGCAATCTCCTGAATGGTGACGAGTTGCGAGCGTAGCAGAGGAAGAGGGGTCAGGGCGTCGTACGAGAGGTTGAGGGAGAGATTTGGCCCCGTTGAAGGACTCAGGCGGGGCAGACCTGCTGACTCGCCGCCCGCGAGGCGGAGAGGTCCCTAGATTGATCAGTCAATCCAGGTCGAGTGACTTGGCGTTGGTCCAATCTTCATAAACGACTCGATAAAGAGATCCACAAGCCGGAAGAACATGATTCGACTCCTAACGGGCGGGTGGGCAGGCGCCTATGACGGCCAGGACCGTTGATATATGCCGACATCGACGATCTTTTCAACGAGTTGTGACGCATGAATTGCGAGCGTGTTGCGTCAATGTGAACGGGTGATGTCAATCGTGCGCCGGTCGCACGTGACAACTACGTTGAGCGGAGTTAAGTTTCCGCAGGGCATCGCGCTGCCCCACTCACGCACCCCGAAAAAACCGGAGCACAAAATGCCAGCACCAACTCGTATAGAAAAAGTTGAGACGTTCCTGTGGGACCGCTGGCTGTTGATCAAGATCCATTGCGAAGATGGCACCGTCGGGATTGGCGAAGGCGGGGTGCACGGCTGGCAGCGTCCCACCAAGACGATGGTTGAGACGATGGCTGTCTACCTCGAGGGACAAGACCCCAGCAAGATCGAGCACCATTACCAGTGGCTCTACAGGTCATCGCACTTCATGGGCTCCGTCGTCCAGGGCGCGCTGTCGGCCATCGACATCGCTCTGTGGGACATCAAGGGCAAACGCCTGGACGTGCCGATCTATGACCTCATGGGCGGCAAGACGAGGGACCGCGTGCGTTGCTACATGCACGTTGGAGGCACAACCAAAGACGAACTCGTGGCGGATGCTGTTAAACGAGCGAAAGAGGGATTCACCGCGGTCCGCTTCACTCCGTTTCCGCCTGACTACTACATGCACAAGTCCTACACCGAGTGGGCGGATGAAGCTGTTGACCGCGTAGGAGCCGTTAAAGAGGCTGTGGGCAAAGGTGTAGACATATGTGTCGAGATTCACCGTCAAATGAATCCCGCTGAATCGATCTGGCTGGGCCGCCGCCTCGAGCAGTTCAATCCGTTTTTCTATGAGGACCCGATGCTTCCTGACAGCCCGGCGATCATGGCCGAGGTAAAAGAGCAATGCAACATCCCTATCGCGACCGGCGAACGCTTCACGACGATTTTCGAGTACCAGCAGCTTCTTGAGGCTAATGCGACTTCGTACATCCGTCCTGATCTGTGTCTGTGCGGAGGTCTTTCAGGCTGCAAAAAGGTAGCGGCGATGGCCGAGGCTCAACACATCAAGGTGATACCTCACAACCCGCTATCGCCGGTCAGTACAGCCGCGTGTGTTCAGCTCGACGCTTGCATACCCAACTTTGCGCTTCAGGAGTACACCGGTGAGTCTGAGCCCCCGAAAAGCGATCTCCTGGTAACGCCGTTGGAGCTTAATGACGGCTATCTGACCGTTCCCGAAGGTCCTGGTCTTGGGATTGAGCTCAACGAAGCGGCGTTGGCTCAGCCTGAGAACCCCAAGGTCCTCGATACACCAATCGGTTTCGACGGCTCAGTGCAGGACCGGTAGAAGCAGCGTCACTAGACGCGCCTGGTCAGAGAACCTGTCAATGCCCGGCCTTGTGGCTGGCCTGGCGTTTGCGTTGGAGCGTCATCTCACGACGTGATATCGGTCAAACCCTAATCACACGCAACTCCGTCCCGCTTTCAACATCAGAGCGGAGCTTGTCCCGCAAACTTGAAAAAGGACTGGCCGCAGTTTGGGATCACCACACGGTTCCATGCCAGATTAGCGGTTTAGCGAGCGCGCAAGATCGACGTTCTGTGGAAATCACCGTTCCCCGTCTGAGGACCGGTTCGAAAGGCACTCTGGATGAAGCTGTTCGGCAAACGATTCGCCGTCGGGACCGGCGCCCTTCTGTTAGCTACAGCGATTGCATGCACCGCCGGTGCCGAAGGCAGCACGCCACCCACGATATCGCCTGACCTGTTTGCTCCGATTCCTACGCCAAGGCCCTTCGGTCAAACCCCAACTCCGACTGCAACGCCGTTCGTGCTTCCTGTTCCCACTGTCGGCGTGTTCCCGACAGTTGCAGATCCGACGGCAGAACCCACAGCGACCCCGTCGGCAACTATCGGTGCACCCGGCCCGGCTCCTACTCCTGCAACCACACCGACGCCAGTGCCGACCGCGGAGCCGACTCCGGTCCCTTCGCCATCACCTGAAGCCACATCGACACCCGTACCGGAGCCGACTGCCACCCCGGCACCTACAGCAACCCCGACTCCGACACCGATACCCGCCGCTCCGGGAAACCTAGTGTTCATGCTGGAAGAGAGCGCTATCTTTCTTGACCCGGACTTCGCCGCTCCCGAGTTTGTCTCAACGGGCGCTGAACATGAAAACTTCTCGGTTGCGGCAACGTTCGACAACCCGGTCAGCGGATCGTTCCGCCAGTTCAGCTACGGTGTGAAGTTCCGTGAGTCGGAAGGTGTCTACCAGGCCATCTCTATTAACAGTGAAGGCGAGCTCCGCTACCTGGAAGGAACGCCTTCGGAAGAGGCAGGCCAACCAGACACGTTTACGGTGGTCACGACCTTCGACTACGACGGAATAGATACGGCCGGCGCTGGCTCCACTACGGTTCACCTGACGGTTTACGAAGATCAGGCGTGGCTCTTTGTGAACGACGAGTTCATTTCTCAGTTCACTGTTGGTGGTATGGGGAACGCATCCGAGATTCAGTTCATCGGTGAGTTGGAAAACGAAACCCAGATCTCCGGTGCACAGATCGCCGTGACAGGACTTGAAGTTCGATCTGGTGAGCTGGCAAGTTCTCTCGACTCGTTCACGATGATCAAGGAATCAGGTGAGATCACTCGTACTGAACAGACAGGCACGACCCGCGATTTCGTGATCGATGCAGAGTTCGTCTCAGGTTATGAACGGATTCTTGGCAAGTGGAGCGTTGGATTCGAGTTCGTCAAGCCAGCCACAGGCGAAACTCACTGGGTGGTCATCAACAACTCGAGGCAGTGGAAGCACTACCGCCAGGCAGCTCCTGGTGGAGAGATCGAAGAAGTTGTGGGGGCCATTCACAACGGCATTCTTCGTGATCGCGGTGACATCAACCGGATCCAGGTGGTGGGGCAGAACGGGGTCCAACAACTGTTCATCAACGGCGTGTTCATCTATAGTCTCGCGCTTCAGCCTGAACAGTTGCCGGTACAGATAACTGCCATCTCAGGTTTTGCTGACACAGACCAGCAGACAGGTTTTCCGACAGAGATCCGCAACTATGCGGTGTGGTCCTTCGGTAACTAGACACCTCTGGGCCCGTTCTCAGTTGCTTCGGTAGTTCACTTAACTCGTAATAGAATTCTCATCGCGAGATGAGCGGGACATTGGGAGAGTAAGTGAACTTCAGATCGGCCAATCCACTGACCTCACGAAACTGGCGATTAGCGATCGGCGTGTTGTCATCGGCGTTAGTGGGTGTCTCCGTAGCGTGCTCATCTGGTGCAAACACCACCCCTGGAGTTACCCCCACTCCCACGCTCACGCTCGACGAGCAGTTGGCAACGGCACAGGTCCCGGTTCCTCCAACTCCCGTGATCGATACGCCAGTCCCACCCACCGCGACATCTCCGTCAATCGCTCCGACCGCAACGGCATTGCAATCAACGGCAACTCCAACACTGCCGCCAGGAGCGCCGACTCCGGTACCGCAGCCCACACTCGTTCCAACACCGACTCCCCAACCGACCGCGACACCAATCACGCTCGATCCTGAGTCGGGACGAGAGCTGGTAAGTGAACCTCTCGGCGTGCTGCAACTACGTCCGGGAATCGGAACTGCTTCGCAATACTCACCAGGAGCGCGGGCTACAAACTTCCGCATAAATGTCAGCTTCGAAAACCCGTTTCACCCGAGCTTTTCGCCGTGGAACTACGGCGTCAGGTTCCGGGACGACGGTGAGACGTACCAGATGTTCGTTTTCGATCATCTGGGTAACTTGAATCAGATCAACGGCAACAGGAACGACCTTGAGATCGTGCAGACAGTCCCGGTGCCGGACTTGCTGACTGGCGGCGGTGAACGGAACAGCTTCACGATCCTTGTGGTGGAAGATAGGGCGTTCGTGCTGATAGGAGAACAGCTGGCCGGGATCTTCGACGTGCAGGAGCCTGAGCGTTCGGGTGAGATCTCACTAGTCACGGACATCTTCAACCAGACTACATTTGTCGGTGCAAACACCGAGTTTTTCGACCTGGTGATCAACAGCGCCGGACTGATAGGCGCCCAGGCCTCAGGTGCTCTTGTAAGGGAGCAAGCCGACCAGCCAGTAGTAGGTGCTACAAGTCCGCCGACATCAGCAACGTTTACCCGTGTGACGTTTGAGTCCCCGCTGAATGCGTTCTCAGGGGACTATAGCTTTGGCCTAGTGCTCAGTACCGATTCGATCGGCATCGCCAACTGGCTAGTATTCGAGGACTCGAAGCAATGGCTCTTCATCAGGCGTAGTACGACCGGCGCGGAAGCGGTGTTGGGACAAGGGTTTGCGGATCAGCTGGGGACCAGAGCCGGACAAACTAATGACATCGAGTTCGTAAGTACCGGAGCCCAGCACAAGATCTACCTGAACGGTGAGTTTCTGGCGAATGTCGGCATCCCTGAAAGCGATTTGCCTTTCACAGTCGCGCCGATGGCGGCATTCAGGCCCGGGCACCAATCCGGCGGGATCTCCACCCGCTTCACGGATCTTGTGGTCTGGTCACTCGCCCAGTAGTCAGCGCTCTGGCGGGCCACACGGGCCCGTTTAGACGAGAAGGTTCCAGACGGCTCCTAATCGCCCCGTTGGTGTTGATGATCTCCGCCTTAGGAGAGACGAACGACTCATCTGGAACTGAATCTGGCGCCTGAACTCATGAAGGCCGACCTTGAGAGACCACCGAACATGACTGTGGACTGCGCCTCAAGACTTCCGGCACCGCGCTTCTTATAGAATGCTCAGGTATCAGTCTGGTCCAAAACAACGCAAGGTCACAGACCGAATCGAGCGGCGGTAGCTCAGCTGGCAGAGCATCTGCTTCCCAAGCAGAGGGTCGTGGGTTCGAATCCCATTCGCCGCTCCAACTGCACTTGAGTCTTAGCGACACCCCTCAAACAGCCGGCAGCGGCATCGTGTCACCAGTCTCTTGTTGCCAGATGCGTATACTCGCTGCCATCTCACGGATACGGTCTTTATGCTCCGGATCATCGAACAGGTTGTTCAGTTCGGCCGGATCGCTGTTCAGGTCGTAGAGTTCGCACTGATCTCCCGGCGATAGGTTCAGCTTCCAGCGCTCACCAGTTACTACTGACCGCCACGGCACCGCAACCATGCGGTTGATCGCCGGAGAGCCGAGGTTCCGGTCACCCATGCCGTTCCACTGCACAAAGACCTCGTTGTCATCTAGGGATTCTTCGCCACGCAAGACCCGAACCCGCGACTCTCCCTGCAGGTGATCAGGCAGATCCTGGCCCATCAGTTCCAGCAGCGTCGGCACCAGATCCACGTGACCAAACGAACCGCTGATACGAGTTTGCCGGCTGTTTATACCTGGCACGCGCATCAGAAGAGGAACTCGGGAGGCCTGCTCGTACAAAGACCTCTTTTCAAGCATTCCGTGGTCGCCAGCCATCTCACCATGTTCGCTGGTAAACACGATCACCGTGTTGTCCCACATGCCGTTCTGCTTAAGCGCGTCGAACACCTTCGTCAGCTGACGATCGACCAATGTCACGTTCGCGAAATACTGCGCTCGCAGCTTCCGCCAACCCTCTTCGGTCGTCGTGTCGTGGATATCTCCACCCCTTGCACCAAGCGGATTCAATCCTCCGCCCATGTAGTGATCAGCGCGCAAGCGATTCACTAGCGATCCGCCATCTGGGCGCTCAAGGAACGCCGGTCCCACCGGAATCTCAGTCGGATCGTACAGATCGTTCAGCGGGCCCGTGTAAGGAGGATGGGGCTCGAAGAAGTTCAGATACATCAACAACGGCTGGTCCGAATGCTCCCCTGACGAGTAGTCAGTGATGAACTCGGAAGCCGCTTTGCCAAGGAATCCAGCCTGAGTCACCTCTTCCGGAAGATTTGCGCCCGCAACCCAGCCTTCGTACGAGACCTCCCAAGACGGCACCTCTACACCGTGGTCCCGCAGGTGCTGGTTGTAGTCAGCCTCAACGTTCCGGTACTCACGTCTCGTGTAACGAGGACGATGAAAATCCTCAACGCTCACCCAGTGGTCGAATCCGCGTTGCTTGATCGTATCGTTGCCAAGGTGCCACTTGCCAAAGTGAGCGCAGTAGTATTCCTCTGGGGCCATTTCGGCGATCACCGGAACATCTTCAGGAAGTGGAATGTTGTTGCGGTGGAGTCCAGTCGACTGCGGGTAAAGCCCCGTCATGATCGAAGCTCGAGCGGGCGTGCAAACTGGCTGAGTCACGTATGCCGCATCAAAGACGAAACTCTCATCGGCGAGTGCATTGAGGTTTGGCGCCTGGAGCCAGTCGTTGCCATAGCACGCAAGCGAGTCATAGCGCTGCTGGTCAGTCAAGATGAACAGAATGTTTGGTCGTTCGGGCATTTCACTTCCACTTTTGGCTCAACCGGATGGCGACGTAACGAACTAAACTCCGCAGGCGGCGCAAGAATACCCAGACAGATACGTTCTGTCAGCGCCCACACAACGTCCAAGTTCGGGTGAACGTACAATCCGAACAGTCATTCCATCTGCAAAAGCTGCATAGGACCAACAAATGACCGCCAAAGAGCCGATCGAGTTCGCAGAAAAGGCGTCTCGGATAAAGGAAGATCGTCCGTGGGGTTCCTACGAAGTGCTCACCGGCGGTCCCGGTTTCCAGGCAAAGCGCCTGACGGTTAAGCCGCTGAAGCGACTCTCGCTCCAATGGCACCGGCACCGTGATGAGCACTGGGTTGTGGCACGCGGTACGGCAAAAGTGGAGGTCGACGGTAGAGAGCACACGCTTGGCCGAGGGCAGTCGATGGACGTGCCGCGTACAGTGACCCACCGCATCGAGAACATCTCCTCCGTCGATCCCCTTGAGATCATCGAGCTGCAGACCGGCGACTACCTCGGTGAAGACGACATCGTTCGAGTCGAAGATGACTTCGGCCGGGCTGAATAACGCTACTTCCAGCGGTCACGAAGGTCGTTGTCTGGCGGATTGATCTCGCCTGAATAGTGTTCGTCAGGAAACTGTGTTGGCGGTGGGGTCGGAGGACGCGGTCGTCTGTCCCTCGTGCCGCGTGTGATCTCAGCGAGATATCCACCGACACCTCCGAGCGCTGCGTTAACACAGAAGTTCACGATCACAGTGGCGATGATCGAGACCTCGAAGTCGCTAGGCGACTCATCGGAGTAACTGCCAATCTCAGCTGTTGAGAACGAAATTGACACCAGTGCGAGCAGTGTCCCCAACACGCCCATAAGTACTCCTGCGCGGATCGCTGACTTTTCTTTTGTATAGGGCGCTTCGAGTCTCGTGAATACGAAAGCAACGATCGCCGGAACTACGATTGCGATCGCGCTTGCTTTGACGAGGTACGCGAGCAGACCCAACAACAGGTAAGTTGCGGTTGCTAGCGCGACGTTGCGGTTGATGATGCCTGCCAGTTGAGCTGCCTTTCGTGAAGATCCACCTTATCGAATCAAAGTGATGTCGTTCACCTGAGCTGATCTCACGAAATCCAGTCACACGGCGCGGAACAAGCGCCCTCTATCGCCCCTCTTTGCATACTGTGTTCGTCGCCAGAACCGATTTGGTGTTTCATCACGATTTCGCTCTGATTCGTGATAGGTTCGTGACGCAGATTCTCACGTCCCCGTCCTTCCGAAAGCTGTACAGATGCACGACCTCGTTGTCCGGAATGCGACCGTATTTGATGGAACAGGTTCACCTGGTGTCCGGGCTGACATCGCGGTTGATGGAGACCGGATATCAGCGGTTGGCGAGGTGCTGGCCGAGGCCGCGGAGAGCCTAAACGCTGAGGGCCTGGCAGCGGCACCGGGTTTCATCGATGTTCACAGTCACGACGACTTCCACGTTTTCGCTGAACCAGACGTCACGCACAACGTCTTGCAAGGGATCACCACCGTAATCGTCGGCAACTGTGGTTTCGGTGCTGCACCAGCCGAGGCAGCGAAGGTGCAGATGAAGGCGATCCAGGAGGTCGACGCATCTTTCGAACCCTGGAATGGCTATGCCGGCTACCTCGAGGCCGTCGACAAAAAACCACCTTCGCTCAACGTTGCCATGCTTGTGGGCCATCACACGGTACGTCGCGCCGCGATGGGAGGAGTCGAGAAGCGGGCTCCGACGTCCGAAGAACTGGGCGAAATGCGCAAGATGGTTGCCGAAGGCATGGAGGCCGGTGCTGTCGGCATGTCTACTGGACTCGTCTACGAGCCTGGACGGTACTCGGAAACGGCCGAAGTGGTCTCACTTGCGAAGGAAGTCGCCGCTCGCTCAGGAGTCTACGTCTCCCATATGCGAAATGAGGGTGACGGCCTGCTGGACGCTGTACACGAGACAATCGGCATCGGTTTTTCTGCCGGGTGTGGAGTTGAGATCTCACATCACAAGGCTGTTGGCGCGGAGAACTGGGGCAAAGTGACTCAATCACTCGAAATGATCGAATCAGCGCAGGCTGATGGCCTGGATGTGACCGCCGACCAGTACCCGTACACCGCACGGAGCACCATGCTCTTCGCTCTGGTCCAGAACGGAACGTTTGGATCCGGATCAGGTGGAGCGATGGGCAGGTCATCACCAGATGAAGTCCTGCTGTGTTCCGTGCCAGATGCGCCAGAGCTCGAAGGTCGGACTCTTCAGAGCTTTGTTGACGAATGGGACCTGCCCGGCGAGGACGCTGCCAACAGAATCCTCTCTGAGCATGGCAATGAGGTTCTGGTCGCAGCATTCGGAATGGACGAAGGCGACGTGCGTATGGTGATGGCGCATCCTTCAACGATGATCGGCACCGATGGTCTCGACCGAGGTTCAAAGCCACATCCGCGTGCGTGGGGCACTTACCCTCGCATCCTCGGCAAATACGTCCGCGAAGAAGGGATAATCTCGCTCGCAGACGCCATATGGCGAATGTCCGGGTTCCCGGCAGAAAAGTTCGCCATTAAAGACCGTGGTGCCATCAAGCCTGGTGCGTTCGCCGATATCGTACTGTTCGACCCTGAAACGGTGATCGACCGCGCAACGTTCGGAGATCCGCGAAACGGCCCTGACGGTATGCCTTATGTCATCGTGAACGGCAGGTTCGTCGTGCGGAACGGCGAACACACACACGAGCGTGCCGGACGCGCCATGCGCAGGTCGATGTCCTGACCGGCGCCCATCGTTTTTTTGAGTAACTCGCACGGAGACACACCAGACAAATGAAAATCACCGAGGCATCGGTCACACCTGTCCCATCCCACTACCGGAAAGAGCTCGGCAAAAACGCGTACATCGACAACATTGGCATGCAACGGCTGGAATGGGTGGTGAGGGCACGAACAGACTCCGGTATCGAAGGAGTCGTGATCGCCAACCGGTTTATGCGGGATGCAAGAGTCGAAGACCTGCTGAAGTGCCTGAAACACTCGCTGCTCGGTCTTGACGTCAACTCACTACTGAGTGTCCAGGACGGCGCAGTCGTCGGTGCAGGTGAGTCGGCAAGAAAACTGTTCAGGGATCAGCCGTGGCTTTCGACGCTGGCGTTCGATCTCTACGGCAAAGCCAACTCCGTCTCGGCCATTGATCTACTTGGTGGCAGAGTCAGGGACACGATACCGGCGTACGACACCACGCTCTACTTCCAGGACTTTCTAGTACCCGAGAAGGGAGCTAAACAAGTCGCCGAAGAAGCCGCCGAAGCCCAAGAAGCCGGATATCGAGCCCTCAAGATCAAGACAGGTCGAGGCGGTCGCTGGATGCTGCCGGAAGATGGTATGAGGCGCGACATCGAGGTTGTGCTTGGTGTTCGCGCGGCCGTAGGTCCCGACTTCCAGATATATGTAGACGCCAACTTCGGCTACGACGGTCACCACGACCTGCTGGAGCAGTTCATCAAGGAGACCGTCCCAGCTGACATCTTCTGGCTCGAGGAGATGATCACGCATAACGTCGACGGCTACCGCGCCGTGCGAGAGATGCAGGCGAAACACGGGTCAAAGGCACTACTGGTATGTGGTGAGGTTGACCGCAACCCGATCAGCGACACGTTCCAAGACCTGATCGACGAGGGGCTGATCGATGGCTACCAGCCCGACATTGTCAGCGCCGGACTCCTCGGGTGGATGGAGATCAACCGTGCCCTGGTCGGAACAGGTGTGCGCTCGATTCCACATAACTTCGGAAACGGCACTTACGGCACCTTCGTGGACATCGCGTTTGGCGCCGCCACAGACACGTTCGTTTCGCTCGAAGACGAACGCAATCACCCACATATATATGGGCCTTTCCCGGAGTTTCGAGATGGCGCCTACATCGTCGAAGAGAAGCCCGGTCTCGGCATCGAGATCGATGAGGAGCTGTTTCGCTCTCAATACGCCGTACACGAATGGAAAGTGACCTAGCCCGCACTCACCCGCATCGGTACATACATATACCCAGTACGAGACCCCTGCATGCCAGATAAGCACAAGATCGAAGAGATACTGATCACACCCGTTGAGACCTACTTCGGAGCGCCGGGCGACGGCCGAGTCGTCGGGCGAAACTCCATGAGCGAGAACTACGGGTACAACCAGCGCGAGTGGCTGCTTCAAGTGAAGACAGACAGCGGGCTGACCGGCGTTTCCAACGCCCGGCCTCACATGAACCGCGGTTCTTTGTTGCAGCTATATGCGCTACTGAGCCAACTGATCGGCCGGGATGTCTTCGAGTTCTATCGCTTAAGTGGCGAACGGGTCACCGGCGTCAATCCGCGCTGGGAGGAGTTGCTGCGTGAGAACGGATTCATAGACTTTGCACTGTTCGATCTGATGGGAAGGGCACTAGATGTGCCCTCATACTCCCTTCTCGGGCCGAAAGTTCGTGACCGCGTCGAAGCGTACGACTCCAGCCTCTATTTCCAGGACCTTGTCCATCCAGAACACGGAGCAGGTGCAGTCGCGCGTGAAGCCATCGAGGCGATCGAGAAGGGCTGGCGCGCTCTTAAGCTCAAACTCGGCAGGCCTGGCCGATGGTTCGAGCCAGGCGCAGGCGTCGCACGCGACATCGAAGTGGTAAACACAGTCCGAGACGCGGTCGGCCCAGAGATCAAGATCCTCGTTGACGCCAACAACGGTTACGACGGAAAACTGGACCTGCTCGAAACCTTCGTTCGTGAAACTGCGGACGCAGATGTGTTCTGGATGGAGGAGATGGTCACCGAAAACGTAGCTGACTACCGACTGCTGCGAGACTGGCGTGACAGGTGGTCACCGAAGACCATGATCGTTGATGGCGAAAGCCACCGTGGGCGCGACACCATCTACTGGCAACTGATGGAGGAGAAGCTGCTGGATGGCATCCAACCTGACATGCTGCACATGGGTTTCTGGCCTTATCACTGTCTGACGTCGGACATTGTCGAAGCCGGGTACGACACCATGATCTGCCCTCACAACTACAACGCCGCTGCCATCGGACTGCGGGGAGATATACAGTTCGGTGCCGTGACCGAGCGCTTCGTCATCGCGGAAGACTCAACGCTCGATTTCGAGCTCTACAACATGCAAGGCTATGAGTTCGGAGACGGCTACTACAGCGTGCCGGACTCACCAGGACTGGGCGTTGATGTGGACCAGGAACTTTACACTCGAGTGTACAAACAACACGAAACCACCGTGAGGTAGTAGGTTGATCTGTTCGCTCACCATCTGATCCGGGAGTGTAGTGAATGAGTTACGACTTGGCCGTCTGGTTCTCAAGCGAAAGAATGAGCAGTGAGAAGGCCGGTCAGATCTATATACAGGTGCTTGAAGAAAACTCAAGTGAGCTGGAGCCAAGCGAGAGGATTGACTCTTTCTACCAGGAGTTAACGGAGATCTATCCAGAGATAGACGATGTTCCTGAAGAGAGAATCGACGATGTGGAGTATTGTCCCTGGAGTGTGGAGCTTGACAAGTCTGATCGTCACATAACCATGTCGGCAGTGTGGTCCCAGGCGGAGCGAGTAAATGAGGTTGTACATCGCCTGGCAAAGAAGCACGGATTAGCGGTCTACGACCCCCAGACCGAGCTACTCACCCTATCCGATGGCGGTTCGCCCAGACCTAACAAGTCGTGGTGGAAGTTCTGGTAAGTCAAAAAGACCACGGGAGCAAATCTACGCACATGAAAATTCTCGTTACCGGCATCACCGGCAGAGTTGGCGCAAACGTCGCTCGTCACTTTCTGCAAAAAGGTCACAGCGTCCGCGGCTTCGTCTGGCCCGGTGACAGGCAGTCTGCCAAGCTTCAGCAAGTCGGTGCAGAGATCGTTGAAGGCAATCTCGCATCGAGTGCGGATGTGAATGCTGCAGCAGAAGGCCAGGAAGTGATCCTGCATCTCGGCGCGGCGTTCCAGGCGGGCGGACCTTTCACTCCGGAGCAGTACTTTGACACCAATGTGAAAGGAACATTCAACGTCCTCGAAGCCGCACTCGGACTCGGTGATCAGCTCAAGCATGTCCTGCTCACAAGCACCGACGCCACGATGCAGAAGTATCCGCCTGAAGGCATTGCAGAACCGATCAGAGAGGACTCACTACCTCTGGCGTCCACCGACTGGTACGGCTACACCAAGGTGCTGGACGAGCACCTGGTCGATCGCTACGTACGGCACGAGAACCTCCGAGCCACGGTTATCCGCTTCTCGAACGTGTGGGGTGCAGGTGAAGTGCTTGATTTCAGGCAGTTCCATCTCAAGACATTCATCGACCAGTTCGCAGATCGGACCGATGCCGAAGGTCGCAATGCTCACCAGGAGATGAGCGAAGCCTACAAAGGTGATCCGCATCTGATCATCGCCTGCGACCGCAACGGACGCCCCTGGAAGAAGCAGATGATCGAGGTGCGTGAGATCGTGCACGCCTACGACAAGGCTGTAGGGAACCCCAACACGTTCGGCAAGGTGTACCAGCTCGCGTCCAAGCAGCCGTTCACCTGGGATTCGATCGTGCCTTACATGGCGGAAAGGATCGGAGCTCCGGTGACACGGGTCAATCTGCCGATGAATCCCACGTTCTACGAATACGACCTTAGCGCTGCTCGAAATGACTTCGGATACGACCCACAACTTTCAGTTGAGGAGATGGTCGACGAAGCGGTGAAGTTCCGCGAAGGCGGAAGCGCGGAGATAATCCCAACTACGGTCAAGTCGTGATCCGACCTAGAAACGTACTTTGCTGTTCGCGACGTAGAAGGCGGCGACCAGCCCAATGATCGCGATCGGATTACCCAGGAAGCCGGACGACACGTTGAACAGTGGCAGGAAAGTCGCGGTGGCGACCCAGCCCAGAAACACAGCCCCGGCGACGACATACCGCAAGCGTTTGTCGACCTTCTTGCCGGATGCATAGCGAGTGGCCTCACCGATCGCATAACCCAACCCGGCGATTCCGACAGACGCGACAAATATTCCGATGGTCTGTGTGATCGCAGGAAACTCAACCAGGATTCGTACGAAGATTGCCAGGGCGAACGCACCGGCTACCGCAGTGCCGGCCGCGGCCAGGATCGCTCGCCCTAACTCTGAAGATGAAGCGTCCAGGATCGCCGGACGGCCGATTTGAGCACACGACTCACATCGGGCGCCAACCGGAGACGTCACCATGCACCTCGGACAGATCAGATCGCCGCAACGACCGCAGCGCAAGTTCGTCTCGGTCTCAGGGTGCCGCTTGCAATAAGTGGCGCTGGTCTCTTCCGGAGTGTGGGAGTGCTGCATCTGCATGAGTCTATCGAAAGAAACTATGAGTTTCGTTCCGCTCGTGTGGACAGGCTTAGCTCTGAGAGTCTCTGGGATCCGGCCGGGATTCAGTTCCTGGCTTGCGTCCCACCCAACTCTCCTTCGACAGAGTGTCCCTGTCGAACAGGATCCTCACCAGCAGTAGCTTCACCGCTGGAACCACGCCATCCACTTCTTTCCAGTACGAGGGATCATTTGACGTGGCTCGCTTGAGCATCGTAATGCCAAGGAAAACGAGCCCGTAGTAGGCGATCTCAGCAGGCAGGTCCAGCAAGAGCGAATAGATAGGTAGTAATGCTGCGGAAATCACCCAGCTGACAGAGCTGTCTCTTTTTCCCGTTATCGCCCATGTCACGAGCCAGATCGAGAACGAGGACAGCAGGTAAATCCAAACAAGCCAGTAGTTCAGAGAGCCGACGACACCCAGAACGGTTCCCATACCTCTACCGCCGGAGAACCTGATAAACACAGACCAGTTGTGACCGATGATCACCGCGAGACCAGCCCACACCTCGACGGTGAGCCCGAGTCCGAGCACTTTGTCCGAGGCGATTATGAGCGGCAACGGACCCTTTATCGCCACGTCGAACAGAATGACAGCGACTGCCCATCTCTTGCCGACGTGCCGGGCGAAGTTCGAGATGCCGACGTTCCCGCTGCCGTACCTGCGAATATCGATGCCGCGTACGAGTCGGGCCATCCAGTAGGAGGTTGGGATGGAGCCGAAGAGATAGGCTCCGATGAGCAACAGGGCCGTCGCCAGTGCGTCCATCTCAGATCGCTACAGCGGCCGCTCAGGAACGAAGCCGGGCTTGCCGTCATGTTTCTGCATCGCCGCCTCGAAAAACAATCGGGCTGTGTCAGGTGGCGGACCGCTCATGCCGGGCAGCACCTCATTCTCGCTCCCGAAGGCGTGATAGTCGGTCCCTCCACCCGGTATCAGTGAGTACTTCTCTGCAAGGTCCTTGAACCGCTGCTGGTGCTCTGCACCGTACTTTTCGGCGAACACCTCTATCCCTGTCAGTCCGGCTTCAACAAGAGCAGGCAGAACACCCTCGAGGTCGTTGACAGTCCTAGGATGAGCCACGACGCCGACGCCGCCGGCGGCATGGACTATCTCCAAAGCTTCGACCGGAGTGAACTTCGGTCTTGGCACACGCGCCGGGCCATCGTTGCCGATGTACTTATCGAAAGCCTCTCGGATACTGCCGACATACTCCTTTTCGAGAAGTGCACGCGCTACATGGGGACGACCTACCGAGCCTCCTGCAAGCTCGTTGACCCTCTCCCACGTGATCGCCATGCCCATCTCATTGAGCTTGGCAACCATGTTCTGGGCCGCTTCAACTCGCTGGTCACGAAAACGTTTCAGCGCATCTTGCAACGGGTCCGAACGGTGATCGATGAAAAGGCCGATGAGGTGAACCTCGGATTCGCCGATCTCAGAACCAAATTCGATGCCCGGAATTACGTTCAGCTCTGAGCCTTCAGCCGTCCGCACCGCTTCATCGATACCTTCGGTCGAGTCGTGATCGGTGATCGCAATCGTTTGCAAACCAGTCTGCAAGATCTGCTTGATCAACTCCGTCGGTGATAGCGTCCCATCCGAAGCTGTCGTGTGCAGATGTAGATCGACCTCAACACGCCAGTCTGGCCGCCACGGCTTCGCCCCGGGCTCATAACGTGAGACGCCGTTGTCATCGCTCAAAGCTCCAACTCCCTGTCCACTCGCTCTATCGCAACAGCCTTTCCGGTCGAATCGTCGACTTCGATCATCACAGAGTTGAACCTCATTGGGCCTGTTTCTACAGGGCGGAAACGTTTACCAACACCCGTCAGAAACCGCTCAAGGGCCTCTTCGACGTGCATGCCGATTACCGACTCCGTTCCTCCGACCATCCCGAGGTCGCTGACATACGCAGTGCCTCCCGGCAATATCCGGCAATCGGCAGTCGCAACATGCGTGTGTGTCCCTACGAGGGCTGATACGCGGCCGTCAAGGTGCCAACCCATCGCAATCTTCTCCGAAGTCGCCTCGGCGTGAAGGTCGACGACTATTGGTTTCCCTTTGCCCCATCCACCGGCCAGCAAGTCATCGATCGCCGCGAACGGTGAATCAAACTCGCCAACCCAGACTCGGCCAATGAGGTTGGCCACAGCGACGGGGCCGTCTGAGCTTGAACCACGTCCCGGGTTCGCAGGCGGGTAGTTGAGTGGGCGGAGCACCGGAAAGGTCGGATCATCCAGTTTCCGCACCACGTCTCGCTTGTCCCAGACATGATTCCCAGAAGTGATGATGTCGGCACCGGCTTCGATCATCTCGTAGACCGTCTCAAGAGTGAGGCCAAAACCGCCGGCCAGGTTCTCACCTTGCAGCACGACAAAGTCGAGGCCAAGTTCGTGACGGAGACGTGGCAATATCTTCTTCACGGTCCGCCTGCCGCCAGACCCGACCACATCACCGACCATCAATATGCGCATTGCATCTTTCCGTCAGCCACCCAGACCGTTCCTGTCCGGGCGACCAGTTTCGTCATGACTAGACCTCATCGACGCGAAACGGCGGAGCAAGGTCGCCTGTTAGTCAAGCTCCCGCTCCGCCATCTCAGGGTCTGTTTGGATTGTACTACGTGGCGATCTCGACCGACCTCGACTCACGGATCACGACGATCCGAATCTGTCCGGGATAGGCAAGGGTCTCTTCAACACGTTTGGCAATGTCCCTCGCAAGGACAGCTGCTTTTGCGTCGTCCACCTCTTCCGGTCGAACAAGAACACGAATCTCGCGCCCGGCCTGGATCGCGTAACAACGCTCAACGCCCTCGAATCCGCGAGCCACGTCCTCAAGCGCCTGCAAACGTTGGATGTAGTTCTCCACGGTGTCATGGCGAGCACCTGGGCGTGCTGCGCTCACAGCATCAGCTGCTGCGACTACAAACGACTCAACAGTCGTCATCTCGCGATCGTGGTGCTCACGAATAGCCGTAACGACACGAGCAGGCATGTTGTACTTCGAGACGATGTCGGCACCGATCTCGGCATGAGGCCCTTCTACTTCGTGCGTCAGGGCTTTACCGATGTCATGAAGGAATCCGGCGGTCCTGCAGTGCTGCGGGTTTGCACCGATCTGTGCACCGATCATGCCGGCGACGATGCCGACCTCAACCGAGTGCATCAGGACATTCTCGCCGTACGAGTAACGGTACTTCAAACGCCCCATGAGCTTCACCAGCTCGGGGTGAAGCCCCTTGACGTTGGCGTCGAACAGTGCCTGCTGCCCGGCCTTGCGAACGGTCTCATCGACCTCGCGCTGAGCCTTCTCAACCGATTCTTCGATACGAGCCGGATGAATCCTGCCATCCTGTATCAGGCGCTCAAGCGCGACGCGCGCAACCTCGCGCCTGATCGGGTCGAAACAGGAAAGAGTCACCGTTTCCGGGACATCATCGACTATGAGGTCCACGCCAGTGGCTGCTTCAATAGCCCGGATGTTCCGGCCTTCACGGCCGATCAACCGGCCCTTCATGTCGTCACTGGGCAGTTGAACACTGCTCACAGTGACCTCTGAGACGACTTCCGAAGCCAGTCTCTGAATAGTCGAAGCGAGGATCTGCCTCGCCTGGCCGTCCGCTTCCTCTCTTGCTCGGAGTTCCGAGTCGCGATAGCGACGGGCTAGTTCAAACTCAACCTCTTCTTCTGCGCGATCGAGGAGTAACTGGCGGGCGTCAGCCATCGCGAGACCTGATATCTGCTCAAGTCTCTCCTGTTCTTGCAACCGAATAGCAGCAAGCTCGCGTTGCTCCTCTTCGATTGCATCACGTGAATGGCGTAGTTCCGCATCTCTCTGTTCCAGCAACCCTGCCCGGTTCTCGAGGTTCTCCTCGCGGGCCTCCAGACGGCTCTCCGTCCTTTGAAGTTCCTGGCGTTCTCTCCTCAGCTCTTCTTCAGTTGTGGTCCGTACTTGAAGAGCCTGTTCCTTCGCTTCAAGAAGGATCTCTTTACTTCTGGCCTCGGCACGGCGAATCTGCTGTTCCGCTGCACTCTCCGAAGCCCTGATTGAGTTCGAAGCTAGCTTGGTGCGCAGGAAAAAACCTGCGGCTGCTGCTGGAACCCCTATCAAAAGGGTGGTCAGGACGGCCGTTAGGACGATGTCCATGCTGGACGCTCCTACCTGGCCGTAATTGTTAACTTGTCAGCACGCAACAGTAACGTTGCGATCTGTAGTCCGATACTACGTAGCATGGGAAAAAAGTGTCAAGGACAGAACGACGGGGCAGGCATCCAAACCACCCAACGCATCAGGAAACGTGTGAAAATACGGTGTACGGCGAGGCCAGCATGACTCGTTATGTCCGTCGATCCCACTTCCAGCTCCGTCCCTGCTGCCCGAAGTCGCCCAAGCCCTGAGAAACCACTCCAATGGCAAGCGTTTCTGCGCTCTACAACCACCCGGTGAAGTCACTGACTCCACAGCGCGTCGACGCTATCCGGCTGACTGATGACGGCCGCGTCGGCGGCGACCGGGTCCTTGGTTTCAGGTTCAGAGATGCAGGGGACCCGGCAGACTGGAGCTGGCAGACGAAGAACAACTTCGTCGGACTGATCAACACACCTGGTCTGGCAAGACTGGCGGCTGAGTTCAACTCTGAGACTAAGATCCTCAAAATCCACGCCGACGACCTGTGCATCGTCGAAGGCGAAATCGATGATCCAGACTCGAGAGCGCAGATCGAACGCAGTTTCACGGACTTCGTGCTGGACCTCGATGAGAATCCACTGAGCGATCACCCGGAGCGTTGTCCGGTGACGCTGGTCGGTGACGGCAGCCAGCCGCTATTCCATGACACTGCGGCCGGTCTCGTAACTCTCCACAGCGAAACCAGCCTTGAGGCGCTCGCAAGTTCACTCGATACGCCGGAACTAGACGGGCGGCGATTCCGCTCAAACATCGTCGTCTCTGGGTTAAACGAACCCTTCGAGGAGATGTCATGGGTCGGCGGCAGAGTGGCCATAGGCGAAACTGAGTTCAAGGTCATCAAACCCGTCAACCGGTGCCTTGTCACGCACGCGAACCCGGTGACCGGCAAACGAGACAAGGACATCATGAACTCGCTGGTCCACAAGTTCACACCGGAAAAGCCACAGTTCGCCGTCACTCTGCAGACGATCTCGTCGGAGCGCACCGTCAGTGTCGGTGATGAACTCAAACTGATTGACTGACCACGACCACGTTCGATCATTCACTTCCTGTTGCTAGAATTCGGCATCCAGCGCAGACGAATTTCGTCGTAGAGTGCTTGAATGGCATCTCAGTCCCCGTTGGCTCGTGATTGCGACAGGTGCGTAAACTTGTGGCAACTGGCGGACTGCCATGAACGCCACGGCAAGCATGTCCGGAGAACTCAGTTGACCAATACCGCTTCGAGACCAGCATCCAGCACCACGGGCAGGTATTCGCCTGCCGAGATCGAATCGAAGTGGCAGCGTCGCTGGGACGAAGATCAGCTCTACAAAGCCGAAGACAGCGTCCCCGGCAAGGAGAACTGGTACGCGCTGACGATGTTCCCGTACCCGTCAGGTGACGTTCACATCGGCCACTGGTTCGCCTACACGCCTGCCGACGCCCATGCGCGCTTCATGCGAATGCAGGGCTACAACGTTATGCATCCGCAAGGCTTCGATTCGTTTGGCCTGCCTGCCGAGAACGCAGCCATCTCCCGTGGAACAGATCCCCGCGAGTGGACCATCGCCAACATGGACAACATGCGGCGGCAGTTCAACCTGATGGGAGCGTCCTACGACTGGAGCCGAGAGCTCGCCACGTGCCTTCCCGACTACTACAAGTGGAACCAGTTCTTCTTCCTGAAGTTCTTTGAAAAGGGAATCGCCTACCGCAAGAACGGCCCGGCGAACTGGTGCCCGAAGGACCAGACGACACTGGCTAACGAGCAGGTCAAGGACGGTGCTTGTGAGCGTTGCGGCACGACCGTAATCAGACGCGAAATGCCGCAGTGGTTCTTCAAGATCACTGACTACGCAGACGAACTTCTCGAGATGGACGGCATCGACTGGCCCGAGAAAATCAAGGTGATGCAGCGGAATTGGATTGGCCGCTCGACTGGCGTCACGATCGCATTCGACGTCTCTGAGTACACACCAGGCAGCGGCCAGGACAAGATCGAGACATTCACTACACGTATCGACACCGTCTACGGTGTCACGTTCGTCGTGCTGGCCCCAGAGCACCCTTTGGCGGAGAGACTGACTCAGCCAGATCGGAAGGCTGAGGTCGACGCGTACATCGAGAACGCCAGTAAGCAGTCGGAGATCGAACGAACTTCAACTGAACGTGAAAAGACGGGTGTCCACACCGGTGCATATGCCACCAATCCCCTGAACGGCGAAAAGGTCCCGGTGCTGATCGGCGACTACGTGCTGGCCACCTACGGCACAGGAGCCGTGATGGGCGTGCCGGCGCACGACCAGCGAGATTTCGTATTTGCAAAGAAGTTCGGCCTGCCGATTCGAGTAGTCGTGGCTCCGGACGGGTGGTCAGGTGAAGAGCTGGACGAGGCCTACGTAGCGCCCGGAACCCAGGTCAACTCTGCTGAGTTCGATGGCCTGCCAAGCCCTGAAGGCATGGAGCGGATAGCGGACAAGATCGAGTCCAGCAACTTCGGCAGCCGGACCGTCACTTACCACTTGCGTGACTGGCTGATCTCTCGACAACGCTACTGGGGCACGCCAATCCCGATCATCTACTGCGATCATTGCGGCACGGTACCTGTTCCCGAACGGGATCTGCCAGTCGTACTGCCAGAAAACGTTGAGTTCACACCGACAGGCCAATCCCCACTAACACTCCACGAGGAGTTCGTGAATACAACGTGCCCGGACTGCGGCCGCGCCGCGAAGCGTGAGACGGACACGATGGACACGTTTGTCGATTCGTCCTGGTACCACCTGCGCTTCACCAGCCCTGGTCTGATGGAAGAGCCGTTCGACTCTGACCGAGTCAAGAAGTGGGTGCCTGTCCACCAGTACATGGGTGGAGCGGAACACGCCGTCATGCACCTGCTCTACGCCCGCTTCTTCAACAAGGCGCTGCGGGACACAGGCTTCGTCGAGTTCGATGAGCCATACGCCCGGCTGTTCAACCAGGGCACGCTGACTCGAGATCACATGAAGATCTCGAAACGTGCTAATCCCCTGAACCCGGAACCGATCGTTGAGCGGTTCGGCACAGACACGCTGCGCTGCTACCTGATGTTCCTCGGCCCCTGGGACCAGGGAGGCGATTGGTCAGACCAGGCGATCAACGGTATCTCGCGGTGGCTGCACCGAGTTTGGGAGTTGGTACAACGAGACGGCTCGCGTTTCGACGCCAGCACCCCTGAAGACGAGCGAGAACTGGAGCGAATCGCACACTCCGTAACGGGCCGTGTTGTCACCGACATGAAGCAGTTTAAGTTCAACACGACCATCGCCGCGTTGATGGAGTACACCAACGAACTGGGTCGGGTTCGGGACTCAGGAAACGTCTCACGCGAGTCCTGGTCATCGGCGATTGAGAGGTTGTTGCTGCACCTGGCTCCTCTAGCGCCACACATCGCTGAGGAGCTGTGGGAGCAGACAGGACATCGTTACTCGATCCACCTGCAATCAACGCCGACCTGGGACGAATCCAAAACCGTCTCTGACACCGAAACCATAGTCGTTCAGATAAACGGCAAGGTCAGGGAGCAGTTAGACCTGCCAGCCGGAGTCGATGAATCGGACGCATTTGAAGCCGCACTTGCCAGCGCGAAGGTCCGGCGTTACACAGATGACTCTGAGATCATCAAGAAGATCTTCGTGCCCGGCAGACTGGTGAACATCGTCGTTCGGCCTTCGAAGTGAATCTGTTGACGGTGAGTTGCGTATCAACTGGAACCCCAGACTACTGCTCGCGTCAACTACCGACAGGCACTTTCAGTAGATGCTGAAGAAATTCGCTCTCGGATTCCTCGCTGCGGTCATCGTGCTCAACGTGACGATCGCAGTAATCGCGCTCACCGCTACTCGAGACAGGGACCTCTCCATTCCGGACGCCGCAGTCGACTTCCAGCAAGCAGTGTACGGCGGCAACTACGAGGGTATGTGGGATCTGAGCGCGCCCGAGTACAGAGCCGGACTGACCCGTGAACAGTTCATCGAGCGCTCACGGCAGAACGCTCCAACACCTGACCGGCTGTTCGATTGGACTGTGCTTAACGAGTCCGAAGGAGATATCGCGCGCGCTCACACCCTCATCCAGCTAGCCCAGGGTGGCGTCCAGTCGCACCGCATGATGCTCAGGCGAATCGAAGGTGAGTGGAAGATCACCGAATATGCACCTTATGAAGGCGCCTGGCCTCCCGATGAGCCGCCTCTGATCAGTTCCTGAGAGTTGCCAGGCAGAAATGAGTGGACAACGCCCGGTGCCGGTGACAGGCTGTGCGGATCACCACAAGCACTGCGAGCGAATCCACTTGTTACAACCAGGCGACAGGTTTCCGGCCACCACTCTGTCCGTAGCTCGAGGAGGAGACGTCAAACTACCAGACGACCTCGCCGGCTCGTGGGCATATATCGCCTTCTATCGCGGCCACTGGTGATCATACTGTTCCCGGCAGTTGGCCGAGGTGCAGTCCAGCATGGCGCTCTTCGATCGCATGGGCGTAAAGGTGATCGCCGCCAGTACAGACGAGGAAGCCGGCGCACGCAAGATGGCCGCAGACCAGCAACTGACCTTTCCGGTCGCCTTCGGCGTTGACCTCGAACAGATCGAAGCGATTGGCGCGATTCCCGGTATCAGGCAAGAGAAGACAATCGTCCAGCCTGCCGAGTTCGTGCTCAACCCGGATGGTGAAGTCGTGGCATCAATGTACTCGTCCACTCAGCTTGGGCGCATGAAACCTCGCGAGGTACTCCAGTTCCTGAAGAGCCGGATGGGCTGAATGAGCTAGTGAACCGGGGCATGCACCTGTGTAGCGTATGCAGAGCGCACGATCCGTCTTGCGTCCAACCTCATCCCACGTTGCGGAGGGCCTATTGGATCCGAACTCGAAGATAGTCATTGTCGGGGCCGGAATCATCGGCTCAGCTATCGCATTCCAGCTGACCAGGCGGCACCGCAACGTCACAGTCGTCGAAGCTAAACGACCGGGCAGTGGGGCGACTCTCGCCTCTTATGCATGGATCAACTCCCGAGACAAAGCGCCTCGTGAGTACCATGACCTGAACCGACGCTCGCTGGACATGTGGCCGAGGTTCGTAAAGGACTTGAACGCCGATGTTGGCCTGCGCTGGGGCGGCGAGATGCGCTGGAGCGCCACCGACCCGGGAGCAACTGAACTTCTCCAGCAGGCCGAAAAGCTCAGGTCATGGGGCTACCCGGTAGTCGAGATTTCGAAAGACCGGGCTCGGACGATAGAACCTGGCGTTGTCATGGAACCCTTCACTTCAGCCGTCTACTGCGGCATCGAAGGACATGTCGATACTCAGAAGGTCGTCAGGACCTGCTTGAACCTTGCCCAGCAGGCCGGCGCTGAAGTGGTCACGAGTGATGCAGTGGCCGTTATCAATGTAGAGCCCGGATCAGGCGGGACGTCAGCGATTTCATCTGTGGCCCTGGCAAGCGGTAAGGAGCTTGCGTGTGACGTACTCGTGCTGGCGGCCGGGTATGAAACGACCGGCCTGGCCGCGATGGCCGGGATCGAGTTCTCGCAGCAGACCAGTCCCGGAGCGACGGTTGTCACTGAACCGCTCAGTCCAATCTTCAAGAACATCGTCTGTATGCACACACCACGTGATCTGCCTGAGCCGCTCATGAACGTACGCCAGTTCTCGGACGGCTCGGTGATGATCCACGGTGGCACACACAACGGATCGATCGGCGATACAAGCGATGATGACGCCGAAAAACTGCTCTCCGAGATCGCTCAGTTCATTCCTTCGCTGGGCACCGCCAGGGTGAAAGAGATCAGGCGAGGTATGCGGCCGATGCCGGAAGATGGCTTCCCTGTGATCGGTTTCGCAGACTCTGTCTCGAACCTGTACTTCGCGGTTATGCACAGCGGAGTGACACTGGCTGCGCTGACCGGGGAGTTCGCCACAACTGAAATCCTGGACTCGGCAAGCATCGACATCCTGGAGCCATACCGCCTGAGTCGCTTCAGTTGACCGACAGCGTTAAGCGTGGGCGAGCTCGAAGATCGGCGCCTTGCCTTGCGCCTCGTATCTGAGCCGCTCAGTCTCTTCTTCAGTGATCGGCGTGAAGTCCTGGCCGATCTCAACTGCCATTCGATAGAGTTCAGGATCTCCCGGCGGGATGGCGGCCGTGATGGGCTGGGATAGCGTGAAGCGCAGCGCCAGAGCCGCCAGCTCAAGGTCTTCCAGCGGGTGGTACCAGCACTTCTCACGAACACGCTGTGCAGGATCTGCCAGCTTGTGCGAAGCCATCCCTTTCAGCGCCAGCCTCGCCGTGTCTTCGGACTGCGCCTTCTCCATGATCTTCGGTCCGAATCCAGACTCGAAGAAGTTCACCCAGTTCACAGGAAACAGCACTGAATCGAAGTGAAACTGGCTCATCAGCTTGACCGCAACTTCTGATGAATGCGCCGAGAAGCCAACGTAGCGGATCAGCCCTTCTTCGCGGGCCTTAACGACCATCTCCAGCACACCACCCGGTCCTGTCGCCTTCTCATAGTCATCCCAAGTCGCCATTGAATGCAGTTGATAGAGATCGAAGCGGTCGGTTTTCAGTAGACGAAGCGAGTTTTCGAGGTCGTTTCGAGCTGTCTCTGCTTCGCGGTACTTGGTTTTACATGCAAGGAAAACCTTGTCGCGGTACGGTGCCAGCGCAGGCCCTAACATGTCCTGGGCGTTGCCATAGGCCGGAGCGACGTCGAAATAGTTAACGCCCTGGTCTATGGACCATGAGACATCATCGGCTGCCGTCGAGGCATTAACTCTGCTGACGACAATACCTGCGAACCCAATGATCGAAAGCATCTCGCCGGTGTTGCCGTACTCTCTCTGTTGCATCAGCTCCTCCGAGTCCTAACTCAACCGAACTCTACCCGCTGGCACGTCGCCACTTACGCAGGCTCGCCGGATTGTCAACGACCGGGCTCTGATGCCGACCCCATTCGACGAACGAGACCTCGGCCACGTAAACATCACCCCGTGAGTCAATCCCAAGAGAGTGAGGCCAGAGGAACTGATCAGGTTCCTGGCCATAGTGGTCAGCGCCGAACCTTGTGATCAGCTCACCGTCGCGGGTGAACACGTCGACTCGGTTACCAAGTCGGGCAACGCCCTGCTGAACCGGCGGCGGACCCTGCTCCGCAACGTATATCTGCGCGTCAGCACCGGTACCGACGATCTCCACTGCGACCGCCTTGTGGGCGCGCCATTCACGCCGGAACTCGCCCTCCAGCGAAAACACCTGCACACGGTGGTTCTCGCGGTCACAGACAACGATCTCTTCGTCATCTAGTAGTGCGAGGTTGTGCGGCAAACTGAATTGACCGGGATCGGTCCCCGACTCACCAAACGACAGTATGTGCTCACCACTCGGGCTGTAGCGATGAATCCGAGAGTTGCCGTAGCCGTCCGAGATGAACACCTCGCCTGTCTTACTCGAGACGGCTACGTCGGTCGGACGATTGAACGGCTCCCCGCTTTCGCGAGGCGACTGCTCGCCTGTCCCGATCTGCATCAGGTACTCACCAGAAACACTCATCTTGTTGATCTGGTTGCCGACATCATCAACCAGCCACAGGTTCCCCGCGTGGTCGTAGGTGATCGCGTGCGTCCGCTTGAACCAGGTCCTCCAGAACTGCATCGCGTTGCCATACGAATCGCGCATGACGACCACATCGCCCGGGTCATTGTCGTTGCCCCACGAGTCCACCAGGTTTCCGTCGGGGTCAAAAACAAGTACAGGCATGTTGCCCCTGCAGAAGACGTAGACACGGTCGTCTGCCCCGACAGTGACGGCGGTGGCCTCTCTGAGCCACAACCCGTGAGGGATCTTCGCCCAGCCCGTGACGGGTTCGAACTTGGTGTCCTTGGTTACCGGAGGCGGGACCATGCTGACTCCTTGCTAACGGGAAATGAAAGAGCCATCTTAAACCTCATCGGCTCGATGCTGCCCGTTGGCGAAATGTCATAAGCAATCGACCCACCCGCGGGTTAAGATGCACTGCCCACCGCGGCTGCAAACGCCGCTACTTCAATCACCTGACATCGAACCAATCAAGGAAAAACAAATGCTCGCAGACCTGAACGGGAAAGTTGCAGTTGTCACAGGCGGAGGCCAGGGACTCGGTCTCGGAATCGCTCTGCGCATGGCTGAACAAGACGCGGACATCGCGATCGCTGATCTGAGCGAAGAGAACGCCGAGAACGCGGCGGCGCAGGTGCGAGCGCTGGGCCGTAAGGCTTACACGGCGAAAATGGATGTTACCGACAAGGTCAGTATTGAGTCTGCGATCAGCAAAATCCTCTCTGAAGCGGGCCAGATCGACATCCTGGTCAACAACGCCGGTGTCGCAGGCGCACCCGGTTCAACCGGAGTAGCGTTTCGGGACGTTGATTGGGAGTTCACGTGGAAAGTGAACGTGAAGGGCCTCTCCGACGTCACAGAGGCGGTCTTACCGCATATGAGGGAACGCAAGTACGGCAAGATCATCAACATCTCGTCCGTGGCAGCGAAGGCCGCTCGCTACGTAACCGCCTACTACGCCACGACAAAGATCGCGGTGATCGCTTACACACAGGCGGTAGCGCGTGAGTTCGCGGGCGAGAACATCAACTCAAACGCGATTGCACCGGGCCGTATCTGGACCGCTTTCCACCAGGACTGGATGTCAGAGCGCGAAAAGCAGGGTGACGAAGCGGTTATGGGTAAAGATCGATATGAGGTGTTCGAGTCGGCGGCGAAGGAAGTGATTCCTCTTGGACGTCCGCAGACACCATCAGACATCGGCGCGCTGGCCGCGTTCCTGGCATCGGACGACGCCAGCAACATCACCGGCCAGGTGATCCAGTGTGATGGCGGGCAGGTGATGGCGTAGGGGCTCTCTGGCTCTACACGAAGTACCAACGACGTGCTTCTACAAGGCCTCTCACGTAGGCGGCCTGACCTGCGTGCTCGGTGTTGTCGTTGATGACGCTTACTATGCGCACACCGACCGTCACAGGCGGGTCCCAACGGGTATCGATAATCCGGTCCAACTCTTCCGGCGTAATCGTGTCGATATAGTTAAACGCTCGCTGAAGTACGGCATCCTGGTAGCCCAGTAGCAGTTCGGCGTCCGGCTTGATGCCGGCCACCTCGTTTGCACCGTGTCCGGTCCCTTGATTGCCCGGGTCGGGCGGCATGTCAAACTTTGCCGCCCAGCCTTCCGTGATCCACGCCTGCTGAACGCCTGCGATCTCGGACATGTGATCGTCATTGACGCGGGAGAGATGCCACGCAAGCCACGCGATAGAGTTGGCATCCTCGTGCGGCCTGAGGGCAAGCTGCTCCGCAGACAGTCCGTCGAAGACGACGGCAAGTTGGTCGCGGATGCGCTGAAACGAGTCTTTAAGAATATCGGTGGTGTTCACGAGTTCACTCTCGGTTTGCGACGCCCGTCGCTGCCGCCCAAGCTTCTAGCCAACTGTCGACAACAGCTGGAAGTTCCGAGATCGAATTCAGCGTGTAGTCAGGCGGCACCACCGGTTCTCTATCGTCGAATCCGGCGATCCAACCCGTGCTCATCCCCACTCCGGCGGCGCCGGAGATGTCGGTCAGGAGATTGTCGCCGATATGCAGACCGTCTTCCGGGGCAGAGCCGACCTTCTCGAGCGTGGGACAGAAGATGCCCGGATTGGGCTTTGCACAGGCGATCTCGTTTGAAAACGTTAGCTCGTCGAATCGGCTTAGAACGCCTTCTTTTTCGAACCAGGTGCGGTACGCGTTGGCAGAGGTGAGCCCGGTGTTGGAGATCAATGCGACGTTCAGATCCATGCCGCGTAGTCGCTCCAGGACCTCCTTTGCGCCCGGCAAAAACGACGGTGGGTGGTCCAGGAACGCCCGGTCCAGAGCATCCGCAACCGCCTGAAGTCCTGACGTACCAAGCCGGTCTACAAGCTCTTCGTCGACCAGCGAAAGCATCTGTCCGACCCGGTCGTTGAAGTCGAGGTCAACGCCCAGGTCGTGGTCCGAGCCGACCATCTCGCTGACCTTCTTGTTGGCGGCTCGCAACTCTTCTGGATTCACGTTGATGCCGAAACCGGCGAGAACATCCTCGGCAAACTGCGCCCGGGTTTCGTGGCGCTTGCGAGACTTCTGCGTTCCATCCAACTCAGCGACCAGTGTCAACCAGAGATCGAGTGTGACAACCGGCCTACTTGGACTCGTCACCATTCATCTCCTTGTCAACGGAGCGCTCCATGTTACGGGCTCCAACGATGATGCCAGTCGAATACCACTCAGCTAAATCAGTATCGCACCAGTGTGAATAGTTCGGTGTCCTTCAGAACTGAAGATCCGTTCAGGAATGTCAGCTCGACAACGAACGCCGCCGAAATTACCTCCGCGCCCAGATCGCGCAGTAGCTTCACTCCGGCCGCAGCCGTACCGCCGGTGGCAAGCAGGTCATCCACCACGACCACTCGCTTGCCTGCCGAGATCGCATCATGTCGCGCTTCCAGTCGCGCCGTGCCGTACTCAAGGTCATAGTCGGCGCCGATCACCTCGGGGGGCAGCTTTCCAGATTTGCGGAGCGGAATGAACGGCAGGTTCGCCTGAACTGCTGCGGGTGCGGCGAAGATGAATCCTCGTGCATCGATAGCGGCGACCGCATCGGCCCGCTTCTCCTGCAGATGCTCCACGAAACGAGCGGTCACATAGCGCATCGCTACCGGATCGGCCATCAGCGGACTCAGGTCGCGGAAAAGAACACCTGGTTGAGGATGATCTGGGACATCACGGATCCACTGCTTCAGGTCGAGTTCACTTGTGGAAGAGGTCATGGCAGGAAACCGCGCACACTACTGAGTCGAGCGTCATGATGAAAACGGGCGGACGCAATTCTATCGCGTACCTGAAGCGATCCCGGAGAGGCGATCAGAAAGTACCGAACAGCTCGGTATCAGGATAGAAGTCCGTCCAGGCGAACCAGAACACGTTCATGGCATGGATTCGTTCGAGCGACTTACCAACCAACTCGCCTTCAACGGCCTGACCGGTAAACGGCAGCCATCGAGTGCGCGTCTGATTGTCCACAAGCCACTCCTGGCCACCAGAGTTCTCGAGCCTGAACGTCAACTCCTGCCCATCCACCACACGACTGTATGCCAGCGCTGTTGCTGATTCGTTCTGGTAATAGATGACGATCTTGTCGCCAGCGACCTCATCGTCCAACACTCTCGTCTTCTCAAGTTCCGAGTGTGGGAATGCCTTCGGTCCGTCGTCAAACCCAACACCAAGCACCAGGTCTTTACGATCGAGCCGGTTATCGTCGTGCCTCTCGCCAATCACGCCGGCATCGTTATTGAGGTAGTAGCCGGCGTACTGGTCCCTAGATGACGAGCTAGGTTTGCGGAGAGCCACTGTGTCCGGGTGCTGCGCAGTCCACTGCTCCCATGTGGTCAGCACAAGAGGAATGGGCTCGAGCGGAGTACCTTCAAACTCCCCTTGTACGCTAAACGACAGGAACTGGCTCCAGAGGGAACGAGTCTCGCGATCGAACATCACAAGGGCGTTGTTGATCAGCTTGCCTGACACGCCAAACTCGAGAATCCGCCCTTCGATCTCTCTGGAATACCCGATTCCAGTGAAGCAGAGCGGTCACCAGGTGATGGCGACCGGTTCACCTCCTACAACGTCATTCACAATTTCGTGGCGGCTGAGCAAGGGCACCGAGTACGCCCGGGCGTCGTCATTTATCTCTATACCCAGGATCAGCTCACCCGGCTGGTAGAGATCATCCGCTCGCGACCGTTCGAGGTGGATCGGATCTTCGATCGAGCGGATCGCGTCAAACGAGAGCAGTGTGACCAGATCAAACTCTCGTGGAGTTCCTGCGGTTGATGAACCGTTAGTGCCGGTCACAGTGATCGCCTCAGTTCGATTGAGGATCCTGGTGAGGAAGCTCGAGTTGGCGATTTGCCACACGAGGAACACGCCGAAGGCGACGACCATGGCGATGAAGACGAAGCTGGAGTATTTGGTAAGGAACTGGACCAATTGGTGTTATGAGGAGCGCTGGCGACCGCCGTTCTGGCCGGTCCCGCACTCTTAGATGCTTATGAATACGCCTCGATGCCGAACTCAGATGGAACGAGCGGCTCAGTTGTTAGAATCGTGTTCCGTTCAAGTTGAGTTCGAATCTGCACTCCGTGGCCGTTCTTATCCCGAATGTCGGAGCACTGAGATCCACATCGCACGCCTGTCTCTGACAGGCTTCAGGAACCATATTCAGACCGTTATTGAACTCGGACCCGGGCTGAGCGTCTTCGAAGGCGAAAACGGTCACGGCAAAAGCAACCTGCTTGAAGCCGTCTACATGCTGGCCATCGCGAAATCACCGAGGACGTCGAGCGAACGAGAGCTCATCAATTGGAGGCTCGGCGGCTCGGGTGGGCATGTTCAGATCCTCGGAGTCGGTCGCGAGGGCGACGAGACGGTACAGGCGCAGATCGACTTTGATGTGGCGGCCTCCGGCAGTACAAACGGCTCCGGTTATCGCAAGTCCCTGCGACTGAATGGCATCGTCAGGACCTCAGCCGACTTCGTCGGGAACCTGAACGTAGTCTTCTTCGAGGCCGACGACCTGGAGATCATCCTCGGCTCGCCTTCCACGCGGCGCCGGTACCTCGATATTCTGATCTCGCAAAGCAGACCAGCGTATCTGAAGTCGCTGCAACGCTACTCAAAGGTGGTCACACAGCGCAATCACCTGTTGCGTCGTGTCCGTGAGGGATCAGCCAGCAGTGATGAGATGGCTTTCTGGGACGAGCGACTTGCCTACGAGGGGGCGGAAATCGTTCAGGAGAGACACGGCGTGATGGAGAAGCTGAGGAAAGAAGCGGTTCCAGCGCATGCCGAACTCACCGACGGCCACGATCTGAGTCTGCGCTACATGCCTCAGTTGACCGAATCGGGTCCCGGCGACAGTCCGCCGGACTCATACGCACACTCGGTTCTCGTACAGTGCCTGACGCACGGGCTTGAAAGTGCTCGTCGACGAGAAGTTGCACAGGGCGTGACCGTGGTCGGCCCCCACAGAGACGACATCGCCATCGAGTTGAACAATCAGCCAGCAGCATCGTTCGCGTCACGAGGTCAGTCACGCATCATCGCCCTTGCTCTCAAAATGGCCGAAGCAGACGTGGTCAAGTCACTCACAGGCCGTACACCAGTGCTGGCGCTCGATGACATCCTTTCCGAACTCGATCCTGGCAGAAGGCGACTGGTCCTTGAGAGAGCTGCCAGGTTCGAGCAGGTTCTACTCACTTCCGCCGAACTAAACTTGATCTCCCCAGAGCATCTCGAAGGCGCGGCTCTCTTCAAGGTCTGCGAAGGAAAAGTGGAGTCAGTTGCTGGCTGATACGAGCAACATAGCCACGGCCGCAGACGTTATCCGCAGCAGCACTCACGTCGTCGCGATGACCGGAGCCGGTATGTCGGTCGAAAGCGGCATTCCAACCTTTCGCGGAAAGGACGGCCTCTGGACCCGGTATGGCCAGCCCCCAATGGACGGGTTCCGGCGCTTCAAGGCCGACCCGATCGGCTGGTGGCAGAAGCAGGTCAATCGTCAAATGGACGCTCATATGGTCGAGTTGAGAGATGCGCTGGTTGCAGCGGAGCCTCATCCAGGGCATCACGCACTCGCAGAATTGGAACGGGCAGGCGCGCTCCACCATGTCATCACGCAAAACATCGATGGTCTCGACCTGAAAGCCGGTCTGGAAAACCTGATCGAGATCCACGGCAACAGGAGCCGCCTGAGGTGCATCGGCTGCGGCACCCGGAAGTCGCTTGGAGACTTCGTTCCGGTCGAACCTCCAGACCCGTGCGTTGAGTGCGGCGGAGTGATCAAGTTCGATACCGTGATGTTCGGGGAGCCAGTGCCCGTCGATACGATGGAAGCCGCCCGAGCGCAGATAAACAGAGCGACCTGCGTGCTTGCGATCGGCACTTCAGCGTCGGTGAGACCAGCCAGCGGGCTGCTCTGGATCGCAAAGTCGCAGGGCGCGACCGTCATCGAGATCAATCCTTTCGAGACGAAGCTGACCTCGATTTGCGACGTTGTCATCAGGGCAACGGCTGGACAGGCGTTGAGCGAACTCGTCGGACTCCTCGCATCCGCTGATACAGAGGACCGAAATGGCTCCACGACAGCTGAATCGGCAGTACGATAGCGCTCGTCGCCCGCCACTTGAACCACCGAGAGACTTAGCATGACTGCGCTTAATGCCGAGATAGCCGCGTACACCGAAGCGAATCCGAGATCTAAAGAGCTGCATGAACGGGCGACTTCTGTTCTACCGGGCGGAGACACGCGCAACTCGATCTTCTGGAACCCGTTCCCTGTCTACATGGCACATGCCGAGGGCACTCAGCTCACAGACGTCGATGGCAACGTGCGCACGGACTTCGTCAACAACATGACGACGCTGATAATGGGTCACCGACACCCTGAAGTTGTTGCTGCGCTGCATGATCAGGTAGACCACGGCGCCAGCTATCCCGCGCCTGCTCCTTCTGTAGTTCGCTGGGCAGAGATTCTCTGCGAGCGCGTCCCGTCTCTCGATAAGGTCCGCTTCGTAAACTCCGGCACAGAAGCCACTCTCAACGCCATCCGCGCCGTTCGCGCCTACACAGGCAAGACACTTATCGCCAAATGCGAAGGGGCCTACCACGGCAACCACGATGCGATTCAGATCTCGGTAACGCCGCCTGTGGACAAGGCGGGAGACGCAGAAAGCCCCGAAGCCGTTGTGATGTTCCCTGGCATCAATCCTGGCTCGGCAGATGACATCATCATCATGCCGTACAACAACCTGGAAGTCGCAGAGCGCGTCATCAGAAGCAGGGCCGATGAACTCGCCGCGGTGATCGTTGAGCCAATAAACGGCCAGTGCGGGATGGTGCCTGCAAAGCCTAAGTTCCTCCAGCTACTGCGGGATCTGACACACGAGCTGAACATCCCTCTCATCTTCGACGAAGTTATCTCGTTCAGAGCATCACGTGGAGGAGCGCAGGAATGGTATGGCGTCACACCCGACATGACATGCTTTGGCAAGGTGATTGGCGGCGGATTACCTGTCGGGGCGTTTGGCGGCAAAGAAGAGATCATGCAGCTCTGGGATCCGAACCACGGCCCGGATTTCGTCCAGCACGCAGGGACGTTCAACGGCAACCCGATGACGGCCGCTGCGGGTATCGCAACGCTGGAACTGCTGACGCCTGAGGTCTACGAAGAGCTCGAAGAGAAGGGCGAGAAACTCAGGCAGATGATCCGGGATCTAATCGCGGAGCTTGAGGTGCCGATGGGCGTTACGGGCGCGGCCTCTCTGTTTGCGCTGCAGTTCACTACAGAGACGGTCACCGACTACCGCAGCTACGCGACCAACGACAAGCAGATGCTTCAGACGGTATTCACCGGGTTGCTGAATGAGGGGATCGTGATGTCGAACCGGTGCGCAGGCAATGTGTCGGCTGTCCACACCGACGACGACTTAGAAAACTTCGTAGCAGCACTGCGTAGAGTGCTGGTCCGAGCCGGATACGCTTAGGCAGCCGCCGAGCTAGATACTCAGGCCTTCGTCTTCAATGCCGTAGGCACCGCCGAGCCGTCCTGACATGATGGACTTCAGACGCTCTGATCGCTCGGCCTCCGGCGTGATCGTGTCGTCATCATCGGCTTCGACCACGTCCATGCCGTCGTCGCCGTCTTCCACCATCTCGTCATCGAGGTCAATGTCACTGGCCGACTTCTGCAACGCCGGAGGGAATGAGACGACCGATGTCATCCCTGGAGCGCAGTAAGTCTCGGCGACCATTACGGCGATCGCAGACTCGGAAAGCTTTGCGACGCTGAACTCGTACCTGTTCTCTTTCTCACAAAGATTCCTGATTCGCTGAGCGATATGGACCTCGAGAGTTCCAATCCTCTCACCCGCACGTGTATGCAAATCCATGCGGATGCCGTTGTCGCTCATATGGAGTTCTTGACCGGGAGCAACGGTTGCCAGCACACGGGCCGCGGCCGGGTTAACCAGCTCGGTCACGGTAGCCTTGGCAGAGTCTGTGATGAATCTCACTGCGGCGCGTGAGCCTGAGATCACTGGAGCAGACGCCACCTCGCCTGCTAGCTGTGACAGACGGTCCACATGCTTGCGAGCGATCTTGTTGTCCGGGCTAAGCGCCAGCGCCTTCTCGGCGGCCTCTCTTGCGTCTGTGTAGCGGCCAAGTTCAATCAGTGCGGTTGCGAGACGGTTGAAGCTGCCCGCATCCTGAGGTGCTGCTTCGACGGCTTCGTAGTTGAGACTCACAGCCTCTTCCCATTTGCCATCAAGCGCCGCTTGAACGGCGGCGGCCTTGAGTTCTCCAAAAGGTCGGGCTGGATGTTGTTGAGGTTGCTGGACCATGTGACTCCACTGCAGAAAGAGGATGAAAATAATCGCCGGCTCACAACCGCGTTTAAGTTCTAGTGATTGATATCTGCCTGCGTCCAGTCTTGCCATGTGGAGTTTCACCGAAAACCGAGCGTCGGAACACCCACATGGCCTTATACCCACCGGAACCGGATATCCGCGTGACGGTCGCGATCAGGCTGGACTAGCGCCCTGGATGAGTCAACGGGAGAGTGGCGTGCGGGGCTAGCCGCGGATACGCATCAGGATCAACCTGTAGATCGCTTCGGCGGCGATTCCAGCAGACATCTTGGACTGGCCGGCGGTCCTGTCCAAGAAAGTGAAGGGGTGTTCCTTGATACGCAGGCCGGCCTTCTGGGCTCGATAGGTCAGCTCCGGCTGAAACCCATAGCCAGAGAGCGTCAGCCTGTCGATGCCGATCTGCTCCATCGCTTCTCGCCTGAACACCTTGAAGCCCGATGTCGCGTCCTTGACCTTGAGTCCCAGTACCAGTCGAATACCAAATCCGCCCCAGTAGCTGATCTGCCTGCGCAGAAAGCTCCACCCGGGGTCGACCCCACCGCCCCTTGCGTACCGAGAACCGACGACGATGTCTGCATCGTCAAGCATCGCCAGCATCGCGGGCACCTCTACCGGCGGATGCGAAAGGTCGGCGTCCATCTGAACGATCTTCTCAGCCCCGAGTTCAAGTGCCCTGTTGAAGCCAACGATGTATGACTTGCCGAGTCCTTGTTTGCTCTCCCGATGAATCACGTCGAACACACCGCTGTATTCCGCCGCAAGGTTGTCAGCGATCTCTCCTGTGCCATCCGGAGACCCATCGTCGACAACGACGAAACCTAGCCCCTCAATGCCAAGCCCCATAAGCTCAGTCACCACAACAGGCAGGTTTTCGGCCTCGTTGTAGGTAGGTATGACAACCGCAACCTTCAGAGGCTGCGCACCTTCGTGCCTGTCTGAGCCCGGAGTCGTCATCGGGTACGCTCCTGTCCGCTGATTAGCCGCTCGTGCTCAATCGCGGTGCAGCGGTTCACGACAATCGGCAGCCCGGCCTCTATGGCGCGAGCTGTGGCTGTTTCGTCCACAACGCCCAGTTGTGTCCAGATCGCCCGGGCCTGAGCCTTGATCGCATCCTCTACCGTATCGATCACAAACTTAGGCCGCCTGAAGACATCGACAAGATCGACAGGCCTCCCGACCGAAGCCACATCTGGATAGGCCGGTATGCCCTGCCACGTATCGACATGAGGGTTGATCGGGATCACCTCGTATCCGGAGTCGATCAGGTACTTCGCGACACCGAAGCTGGGCCTTGAGCGGCGCTCGGACAAGCCAACAACAGCGATTGTCCGCGCCGCAAGAAGCAGGTCGCGGATCTGTGAGTCGGATGTCAGTTCCATGCTCACGTCCGGTTTCCAGTGTTGTACCGACCAAGCAGATGGTTGAGCCGCACTCTGAAGATATCCAGATAGGCGACAATACTGCTCCAGAGAGTGACTTTGCCGCCCTCGTAATACTGCCAGTCAATCGGCACCTCACCGATTGTCAGGCCGGCCTTCCTCGCTATGAACAGGTTCTCAACATCGAAACCGAAGCCGTGTAATCGTTGAACAGGGAACACAACTTTCGCGGCCTCGGCGCTGTAGAGCTTGAAGCCACACTGAGTATCTTCGATGCCCCGTATCGCGACCAGTTTTACCGTCCAGTTGTAGACGCGTCCAAGAAAATGCCTGGCCCATGGCTCGCCAATTCTTCGAGAACCCGCAGCTTCCCTCGACCCGATCGAAACATCGAAGGCGGGATCACTGAGACCGGCTGAGAAGAACCGAGTCAGGTTTTCAGGAGGCATCGAGAGATCGGCATCGCTGAGGAAGCGCCAGTCCCCTCTTGCCTCCAGCATGCCGAGACGGACAGCCGCGCCCTTCCCACCGTGTGGTGCCTTTACCAGCCTGATTCGAGCATCTCGCTCGTAGTGTTCTTCCACGATCTCGGCGGTGCGGTCTGTACTGCCATCGTCAACAACGACGATCTCCCACGACCTGTCGAACGTGGCAAGGAACTCGCCGAGTCGATCCAGTGAGACACCAATGCGTGACTCCTCGTTGAACGCCGGAACGACTATTGAGAGGTATGGATTGTCCAAACCCTGTAGAACTCCTGGCTGTCAACTGGCGGCGTCTCTAGATTTTCAGACAGAGAAACCGGAACTTTACCCGAACGAAACACGCATGGCATTGAGCCTACACTCGGACAGGTAACTTGAGGGTCTAGTCGTTTTTGTCCAGCTCGAATGCGTCATGCAGTGCGTTCGCTGCGGCCGGAACGTCGCCTCGACCGACGATACATGTGATGCGAATCTCGGACGTTGTGATCATGTCTATGTTCACACCCGCGCCAGCAAGCGCCGTGAACATCGTCGACGCGTAGCCGGGACCGTTCTGCATGCCGGTGCCGACTATGCTCACCTTGGCAAGCTCCCCACCCTCCGTGACCTCACGGAACTTCACATTCTGCTGCCGCTTGACGGCATCCAGAGCACGGTGGGCATCGGCCTCTCCTACTGTGAAAGTGAAGTCTGTCGCCCCGTCGTCGCTCGTGTTCTGGACTATGACATCAACGCTGATTCCGGCGTCAGCCAGAGGTTGCAACAACCCTCCCGCCACCCCCGGGCGGTCTTCAACTCCGCGAACGGTGATCTTGGCCACGTTCTTGTCTATGGCGATGCCGGTCACCGCCCTTCGCAGCTCCATGGTCGGTTCTCCTCCATGAATAAGTGTCCCGGGGACATCGTCGAATGTTGATGCAACCAGTACTGGCACGCCATACACGGCGGCCAGCTCGATCGAACGGGGATTCATTTTCGCTCCGAGAGATGCCATCTCAAGCATCTCTTCGTAGCCGATCTCCTTTAGTTTTCGTGCGCTGGGAACGACACGAGGATCTGTCGTGTAAATCCCGTCAACATCGGTGTAGATCTCACATCGGTCGGCCGACAACGCGGCCGCAAGCGCCACGGCGGTGGTGTCCGACGCACCTCTGCCGAGTGTCGTCACGTCCCCAGACTCGTCGAGACCCTGGAAACCGGCCACAATCACCACTCTGCCAGCATCCAACTCACGCCGGATCCGGCCTGTATCGATAGACGCGATCCGGGCCGAGCCGTGCATCGCGTTGGTCCTGATACCCGCCTGTTGCCCGCTAAGGCTTACGGCGTCTTGATCGAGCGAGTGGATAGCCATAGCCATGAGCGTTGAGCTGACAAGCTCACCCGTCGACAACAGCGTGTCCATCTCTCGAAGCGACGGGGAAATGTTCGGGCCTGTCACAGCATTCGCCAGCGTTATCAACTCATCAGTCGAATCGCCCATCGCAGAGACCGTCACGACCAGTTGATCGCCTGTTTTAGCCCGGTCGCAGATCTTCTTTGCGATAGAACGAATCTTCTCGGCGGTACTCACGGATGAACCACCGTACTTCTGAACGACTATTGAACTGGCAGCCGCATCGTTCATGCCGAATCCGCCACGTATGCTCCGCGTAGCGAAGGCTTCAGGATGGCCGGCTTACCCGGCACTTCAGAGATACGGGCAGCCTCAGCCATTTCGTAGCTGACAGTCACCTCTCTGCCGGTGGTCAACGCCATCACGGTCGGACCGGCTCCGGAGAGGAACGCCCCATGGGCGCCACCGTTCAACGCCGCCTTGATGAGACGGGGGAGTGCGGGGAACGCCTGTCCACGCAATGGCTGGTGCAGCCGGTCCTGTGTCGCTTGCTTGAGCAGCTCCAGCTTGCCCTTATGCAGCGCGCTCACCAACAACGCAGCACGACCGATGTTGTACACCGCATCGGACCTCGGGATTCTGTGCGGAAGCCTCGCCCTCGATTCGTGTGTATTCGTGTGGAGGTCTGGAACGAAGATGACCGCTGAAAGGTCATCCGGTATCGGAATGGAATCGATAATCCAGCGCTCGCCGTCGTGCACGCCCACTGTGCACCCGCCATAGATCGCGGGTGCCACGTTGTCCGGATGGCCCTCGAGGTCGGCCGCGAGGGTCACAATGCGTTCGATCGGCAGGTCCGCACCGGCCAGCGCCGACCCTGCGATCAGCCCGGCAGCTATGGCCGCAGAGCTGGATCCAAGGCCCCGGCCGTGCGGCACTCGGTTTCGGCACAGATACCTGAGTGGTGGCACGTCCTGTCCGGCGGCGTGAAAAGCGGCTTCAACCCCTGTGACGACAAGGTTGCGGGAATCTTCCGGCAACTCACCGGCGCCCTCGCCCTCGATGCTGACGTGAAACTCACCGCGCTCGACCGTCAGCTCGTTCCACATCTCGAACGCCATGCCAATGCAATCGAACCCCGGTCCCATGTTGGCGGTGGTGGCCGGCGCGAGAACTGTAACTCTGTCCACAGGCATTCCATCTGAGGGCGCAATCTCGCGCCCACTCAACTTACGCAGAAGACAACTGCGCGGCGAACACGGCCTTAACGGACACGCGCCGCGCAACCTTGCAAGTATAATCCCGCCCGGCTACTCAGTTGACCTGCTTGTTGATCAATTCGAACCAATAACCCTGAGAAGCAGCGAAAGGCAGCACGCTAGATGTCCGAAGTCGCAGTGATCCTAGGCCCTCAGTCACCCAACAGCGATGTTCGAATGAAGGAGTGCGGTGCAGTAGCCGACAGGTTCTCCGAACTGGAGCTGAGGTTCGTTGACAGCGAGCAACCGCAGGATCAAGTGATGGAGCAGCTGAAAGATGCGATCGCCATCATGCCGGCGGGCAGATTTGAGTTCACGCCGGAGTTGATTGAGAAGCTTCCAAACCTGAGGCTGATCCAGACCTTCTCTGCAGGAACAGACTACCTGGACAAGACCATGCTGGCTGAAGCAGGGGTGGATGTCGCAAACAATGGCGGTGCCAATGCCGTCGCTGTCGCCGAGCACGCTATTGCCCTGATGTTCGCGGTGAACCGCAAGCTGGACCTGCAGATAGAAAGCGTTAAAGCGGGCACCTGGATGGCCGGAGTGACTGGCGAACGAACCGACTTCCACACCCTGGTCGGCAAGCGCGTCGGTATCGTGGGGCTCGGGCGTATCGGCTCTCGCGTCGCCAAGCGACTGGCTGGCTGGGAATGTGAACTGGTCTACTCAGATGTCGTCGAACACGAAGCCGACTACGTCGCTGCGACCGGCGCAAAGCGAGTCGAACTGGACGAGCTGCTCTCAACTTCAGATATCGTCACGCTGCATGTGCCTCTTGACCGGGTCACACGTCACATGATCTCGGAGCGCGAGCTTTCTCTGATGAAAGAGACCGCAATCCTCATAAATACGTGCCGCGGCCCGGTCGTTGACGAAGAGGCGCTTATCAAGGCGCTCGATTCGAAGCAGATCTTTGCCGCTGGGCTCGACGTAACCGAGATCGAGCCGGTCGAGATGGACAACCCACTACTCAAGATGTCGAACGTAGTGCTGACACCTCACCTCGCAACACGCGCGATCGAGTCGGAGTACAACGCAGCCGAGTACGCCATCACCAACGTGGCCCGGCTCGCCAGAGGCGAAAAGCCCGAGTGGATCGTGGCACCTGTTTAGCCAGCCTTCGGAATCGAGTTCCCGAAGTGGACGACCGTCTGCGGGAACGGAATCTCGATCCCTTCTGCGTCGAGACGGGTCTTCAGCCGCTTACGCAACTCTCCCATAGCGCCTATGCGGCTCATAGGCTTCGTGTCGCCCATCACCTTGATCTCAACACCTGAGGCACCGAGGTTGTCGACACGCACGGCGCTGGGTGTGTTCAGCAGAATCTCGGTCCACTCAGGGTCGGCCTTGAACTTTTCACACTCGTCGTTGATCACTTCGATTACGCGGTCGAGGTCTTCGCTGTAGCCAACCTCGACGTTGAAGTTGATCCGAGCAAACTCACGAGTCATATTGGAGGCCATCGTGATCTGGCCGTTCGGTATCTGATGGAGTGTGCCGTCTCCGTCTCTGAGCACTGTTGTCCGCAGGTTGATGGCAGTCACCAGGCCCGCGGTGCCGGCGACCCTCGCTGCTTCGCCGACTCGATACCAGTCCTCTGTGACGATCAGGAAGCCATGGAGATAGTCGCGAATGATGTTCTGCGCTGCGAATGCAAGAGCCAGGCCTCCGATACCCAGGCCGGCGATGATCGGAGCCACGCTTACGCCGAATTCAGCCAGGGCCGTAATGCCCGCGATCGCCCAGATTGCGAAGGCCGCGACCCGTCCCAGGGTTCCTGATACAGTCTCGGTCCGTTTCTCCCGGTCCTCGTCAGGAAGATCGGTGATTCGCTGAAGTCTGCGGTCGACGGCCGAGGTGATCGATTTTCTTGCCAGCCGTACCAGCAGCCATGCCACGATCGCGATCACGATGATGGTGATCCCGCTTGTGATTACTCGTGACAACTCGAAATTTAGGTTGAATACGTCGTCCATCCGGCTCTCCATCTGATGATCTTGGCCCGCAAAGTCCCGGATGCAGAATGCAACGTTCCCCGAATGCAGGCAAGGCCGTATCCTGGACGGCTGTTCCGACAGGACCAGTTGAACTCCGCTGTTTCAAGCCGTTCGTGTTAGCAATCATCCGGGGTCATTGAGCCCAGAAAGTTAGATGCAGGATGGCCAGTCGCGCCGAGAACCCGGACGCGTGTCTATAATTGCGTGGTTGCAGACGATCAGGTGCAGCTAACGTCGGCGGGGAGTGGCGCAGCTTGGTAGCGCGCTTCGTTCGGGACGAAGAGGTCCCGGGTTCGAATCCCGGCTCCCCGACCATATTTTCGGCCAAACTGTTCTCAGGGTTCGATCAAACCGAAGGCCGCCCAGCATACCCCCACTCGCGAAAAGCGACCTCGCCACACAGGCAAAGGTCGCTTTTCAGTTGCTCGTCGACTTCCCGCGTTCGAGCCTAGTCGGCGCTCACAGCCTCAGGCTCGATCTCTTCACCGATCTTCGACGGATGCTCCATCACGTGTGTGTACGCCGAGAGGGCCGAAATCGCACCCTGTGACGCCGCAGTGATCGTCTGTTTGAGGTCTGTGCCGTCGGTCAGGTCGCCGGCAGCGTAGACGCCGGGCACATTCGTCTTTTGCATCCTATCGACGTGGACCTCATTAGTATCCGGGTTCAACTCAAGTCCGAGTTGGTTCGGAATCTCGAGCCTGGGATCGGCGCCAGCTTCGATAAACAGTCCGTCCAACGTCAACTCATCCTGGCCTTCGTACGGCTTCGTCAACTTGATGCCCGTCAGGCCTGTCTCGTCGCTTCCAAGAAGCTCTGCAACCTCGGTCTCAAGCAGTACCTTCACGTTGTTGGTCTTCTCCAGCACCTTCAACAGAATCGGCTCCGGCCGGAACAGCTTGGCACCTCGATACACGAGATATACGGTCTCAGCGTACTTGGCGAGCAGGATTGCACCTTCGACGGCTGCGTTACCGCCGCCGACCACTGCTGCAGCCTGCTTATTGCGATAGAGCGGTGCGTCACATGTCGAGCAGTAGGAAACGCCGTTGCCCGTCCACTCCTCTTCATGCGGGAGGTTCAGCTTCCGGCGCTCGCGTCCGACCGCAAGAATGACCGATAGAGCGCTGACGACGGTCCCATCTTCAAGCTCAACTCTAAATCGATCGCCCTCTTTCTTCGCTCCGACCACGTTCGAGTTAAGAGTTGGTACTTCTAGCTTGTCGACCTGTTCCTTGAACTTCATCATCAGTTCGAAACCGTCAATATCACCGGTACCGGGGTAGTTTTCGATCATCCCGCCTATGGCTGTCTCACCACCAAACTGTTCAGCGGCAATAACGACGTCCATCTGGTACCGGGCGGCGTACAACGCTGCAGCGAACGCAGCGGCGCCTTGCCCGGCAATCAAAAGATCGGCTTCTCTAACTTCACTCATATCTGTTCGTCACCTTCCGGTATGTCCGTCCCGTTCCATTGTGTGACAGTCTGAAATCGAATTCGCCTCAAGGTTATGAGTCGTAAATCCCACTGTCGAGGGCAAAATCGGCAGTCGTTGGCAGCGTGTGTTCTTCGTCCAGGACCGATTCTGCGGCTTTTAAGCCCAGGCGCCCGAGACTACTGTCAACACAGCGCGCTGAACTCGGTTGTTTCGAGATTTTAGATGCGAACTTGCCTTTAGCAGGTCCAAACCGGCTGAATGAGGGGCTTCGACCGGAGCGAATAGAACCGGTCGATCAGGCAGCCACTTCCGCCTCACCGGTGTCCTCGGTGGCTACCCGAGATACGCCGAGTCCCTCCAACATCTGCGCAAGCTTCTCCGCTTCGGCGTCCGCATCGAACTCTGGTTCAGGTATTTCGAGCGGCGTTTCAAGGGGGTTATCGCCAAGGAGATGCCTGGTCTCGATCGCAGACAGTGCATCAAGCGAGTGACTCGCGATGACGAAGCGTCGACCTTCTCGTGCCATTCTCAGGCGCACTCCTGGCTCTCGGAATAGAGTTTCTATGTTGCGGGATATCTCTTCCTCGGTCGGGCCGGATGGGAGCACAAAACGCGACCAACCCGGCGATTCAGTCTCTCCTTCAGATTTTTTTTGGACAGCGATGCCCGGAACGCCAGAAGCCATCGCCTGAAGAAGTCCGCGCACAGGCTCAGAGCCATCGAATGCTATACACAGACGCAACCTGGCGATCGCATCGGGAAGCATCTCGCTTCGAGGCAACTGCTGAAACGAGACCGGCAAGCCCCTCTCGGATGCCTCAGACTGCAGTGACGAGGCTCTGGGTTCGGCTGAGTGACCGGTAACGAAGACTTGCAGCACAGCGGTTTGCTGTCGGCGGATCAATCGCTCGGCAACTCCGAGCACAATCCTCCCATCAGCCTCGTCATCGCTACCGATGAACACACCAACGGTCCGTGGCCGGTTCGGGTCCGTCGTTTCCAACGGACAGAACAGGTCGGCATCGATGAGTTCTGGAAGGAATAGCGCCTTGCTTTCCTCGATACCGTGCGGACTCTTCCCGGTTGGCCACTGGACAAAATGGTCGATCCTTCGCATAGCCGCTCTAGCCAGCCAACGCCTCTTGCCTTCGATACTCATATGGCGTGGCGGGGCCCACGGGGCGTCCGAAGACATCGAAAGGCCTGAACCACTCAGGCGCTTTGAAATCCAGCCTGAGACGGCTGACTCCTCGTCGAGAATCACCACTGAGGAAGCCTTGCGGACTGTCCGGAAGCGGACCAGCGCGGACATCGACAAGGCGATGCCGCCAGGTAGTAAACGAGGCACAAGTAGCGGCATCTTCACATGCTTGACACGTTCCACACCGATCAGCTCCGTATAGTCGGTGCTGTCGGTCGACATCAGCATCACCGTTCGGAACAACCTCGCATGGCGTTCCAGAGACGCGGCTATCCGTCCCAGCTGCCCGGCCTGCTCGTACTGCTCGATCGTTGTGCCAGCCATCAGCACTAACAGGGTCGGAGGTTGAATCTCAGTGATCTGCATAGGTGGCTGTGGGCGCTTGATCAGATCTCGCAACCGCGTGCTCACGGCGTTCTTTGCCGAACCTTCGCCAAACTGGGTGAACAGTTTCTGCTTCCAGGCCGAAACCCGCGGCATCATTCGCTCAAACCACAGGCGTGACCTCTCGCGACCTGTTTCGTAGTAGCGCCTGATCAAGCCGAGCTGTCCTCTGTACGGTGTTCGGTTTTTCGAACGATTGAGCTCATCAGTTCGTACCGGGTAAACATAGAAAGTGCGGCGGCGCGAACTGCCCGGAAGAGCGGATAGATGACCACGTCCTGTGGCATCAGTTCCGTCGGCAGTTCGACCGAGCCGCAATCGCGATAGATCTTCGAAACGGTGCGCGTGTACTTGAGCCCTGCTCCCGACAGTCCCGCCCCAAGGACCGCTAAACCGAGTAGCCAGAAGATATTGGCTGTGACCACGAAAGCAAGAAGAAACGTCAAGAAGAACGAGATCGGCCGGACCACGTTCTGGTGAAAACCCGAACGCTCGCTCTCGAGCCGCCAAGAGTGGCTTCGAGCCAAAGCGGCTGCACCTCGTCCGTAACCTCTGAGCTGTTGGAACCAGTCTGCGATCGAGCCGTATCGCCTACCTTCGTGCCAGATCGTCGCTTCCTTGTCGTATCCAAGCCGGTTCCCGTTACCGCGCAATCGAAAGCCGAGGTCGGCATCCTCGCTGGCCGACATGTCCGAATCGAACCCACCTGCGTCCCAGAAACTCTCGGCCTTGACGAGAAGCGCATCACTTCTCAAAAACGGAGGCGAGGTGGATACCTTTGGGAGCAACCGATAGTTGAGAGCGTAGTGAACATTCATCAGTCCACTTACGGCCGAGTTGCGAACGTTCCAGCGAAGACCCGAAACCGCGTCGAGTCGCTCTCCCCTCATCAGGATGAGCAGGTCCGACACGTAGTCCGGCCCAATCGTCACATCGCCATTCACGAACAGCAGCAACTCACCCGTCGCCGTTTCGGCACCGAGGTTACGCGCTGCAGCTGCACCTTGGTCGGTCAGGCTAACGTCCTCGGACAGCACCTCCATCTCGTCGTAGCGTGTTGCCATGTCCAGGGCGTAACGGTAGGTCCGGTCACGGGACCTGCCGACGACTACTATCACCTCGTCTATTGGTACCGACTGCGCAATAACGGAACTCAAGCAGCGCTGGATCGTCGCCTCCTGATTTCGGGCGATGATGACGGCTGAGATGGTAGGCGACTTTCGTGACATCAGGACCTGGTTGGTGTCGGAAGCATTGTCCGGCTCGGCGCCGCGTTGCTTAACCAAGTGTGATTGCCTGTAGATGAGCGGTCAGTGACGGCAGTCCCGCGCACCTGTACGTAGTCGCACGTAGTGACGTGTGGAGTGTTGACACATCGACCACCCGAGAAAGGTGCACGATGCTGTCACGCAGCGAATCAGGCGAGCGAGATGGATCAGCATCAGGTGATTCACCCACCAAAGCTCGAACACAAGACATATTGGCAATCAGAACTGAATCGATGAACCCAGAAAACTCCTTAGAGGCCAAAAGCGAGCCGTACTACAAGAGACCGTTCGATCTGCTTGTGCTGATCCTTGCCCATCTCCTACTCGCTCCGCTGTGGATTGTGCTCTGGATCGTCATCCCACTAGCCATCAAGCTCGATGACGGAGGACCCGTGTTCTACTCACAGAGGCGTGTTGGACGCGGTGGCAAGCCATTCACTCTGAGGAAATTCCGGTCGATGGTGATAAATGCCGAGAAAGGCACGGGAGCGGTCTGGGCCACTCGAAACGACCCGCGTATCACTCGCGTTGGAAGGATCCTGCGGCACACCGCCCTCGACGAACTGCCGCAGGTACTCAACGTGTGGTCAGGCGACATGAGCCTTGTTGGGCCTCGACCAGAGCGTCCACAACTCCATGCCCAGTTCATCGAGGAGACACCCGAGTTCGGTAAGCGACTGAGCGTTCGCCCGGGCATGGCCGGCATGGCACAGGTGTACGGCCACTATGACCTGGCACCCCCGGACAAGCTTGAGTACGACCTGAAGTATGCGCGATCAATGAACCTGTTTCTTGACATGAAGCTGCTCACACTTGCTGTTTTCAACACGGTGTTGGGCAAATGGGGCCATGCTGCAAGCGGCACGCCCGCGGCCAGCAGCGAGACGGAGCGTGCCCATGGCGAGCTGCCAGCTAACGTGGTTCCGTTCACGTTATCGGACGGTGAAGCCCAACCTGTTGAAAATGCAGAGCGCCGCGATGACGAGGACCTCGGCGCCGCAGCCTGATATTGCCGTGAAAGGCCTAAGCGGCAGCGTTACGTTGGCCGTAGCCACGCTGCTGGACCATCTCGAAGATCTCCACTATCCGTCTCGCGACAGTTGGCCAGGTTAGCTGCTCTTGAACACGATGCCTTGCCGTGCGGCCTAGCTTTTCACTGTCAGGCACAACTCGCTCCAGCGCCCGGGCGATGGCGTGATGATCGTTCCGCGGCACCTTCTGCCCAACTTCATCATCGACTAGCTCTGCGGCGCCTGAGTTGCTCGTAATTATCACCGGCGTCTCGCACGACATCGATTCCGCAGCCACGTAGCCAAAAGGCTCGGCCCAGACTGAGGGCACTACCGTCGCCGAGGCACCTGAGAACGCCTCAACCATTTCCTGCTGAGAGAGCATACCTGTGAACACAGCTTTTTCCCTCATCCCTAACCCTCCTGCACGTTCCTGTACAGCTCGCCCGTAGGGACCAAGCTCGTTGCTGGCGAGCGGATTGAGATCGACATTTCCGGCAAATACCACAGTGAGGTCAAGTTCGCACTCTTCCACAGCTTTCAGCGCGTCCATCTGTCCTTTGATCGGATTCATCCTTCCAGGCACTAGCACGTAGTCGCCCTCAATCTTGAACTTCGACCTGAACCTCTCGACATCCACTTTGCGATAGGTCTCGGTGTCGATGCCGGGGTGGACGGCGTAGGAGATGCTCTTCTCACCGAACATACTGGCCGCTAGACGCGAAACCCCAATCCGCGCGTCTGCTGAGTTGAGGACGTCCAGGTAACCGATGTACCGGTGGACCCGGGCAGCTTGTTTAACGAGTCCCGGAATCTTGACCTTTACCGGAACCGAACTGGACGAGTAACACTTCACACATGCGCTGACGCTGGTCTCGGCCTTACAGATCTCGCCCGAATGTTTCAGCAGTTTTATCCGCGAGGGGCATATGAGCCCCCAGCCATGACACCCGTAGACGACCGGAACGCCGATCATCTGCGTAGCGCTGATCGCTCCGAGCGACGCATGATTGTTTGCATAAACGACATCGGGTGACATCGTGGCGATCGTTTTTGCCAGTTCGGGAGCGCGGTCAAGCACGGCCTGAGGATCAGCCGATGCGTTCCCGAGCAGGGGGGTGCGAATAATGCTGCCTTCAGGCGTGATCTGGGCTCCAGGCGCGTCTGCCGCCGCGCCTGTGATTATCGTCACCTGATGCCCGTCTTCTGTGAGCTGGCCACTGAGGCCGCGGATGTACTGCTCAACACCGCCTACGTGCGGGTAGTAGCGGTCAACCACTATGGTGATGTTCATTGCAGCATCTGTTGCCCGGAGCCTGAGCGGAGCACGCTCATTCATTGGCGAGGGACCTGTTCGCGATCTCGGTGTTCGCCGTGGGTGCGCTCGCTTAGAGCGCGTGGAACGTGCTTGAGCCTATTGCCAGCGCTCTCCGGACAGAACGGTGGCAAACACCGGAGTGCCTTGCGCCCGGACAGCAAGGGCCGATAAGTGCCTGCCCTCACGGCCGCGTTTTAGTCGTTCCCAAACCCACGATTCGTACGCTGCAGTCGACTCGCCTGACTCTCCTGATCCACATATATGCGCAGCGTCGTAAGCCACGAAATAGCGGAACCTCGCTGCCACCAGCCGATGCAACCTGTTAACCGATTCTTTACCTTGGACGAGATGCTCGACACTCCCTCTTCCCAAGTTCCTGATAACGGCCCCGAAACGGAAGCAATTCGGCGGCTGCTTGCCGCGCTTGGAGAATGGGGCGTCGCAGAGGTTAACGGCGCACCTGAGCCAACCCTGGAGCAGCTTGAGAGCGCGGCTCTCGACGCTTACAGAGACGTTGCCGCAGTAGCCTGAACGGACCATTGGTACCGTTCATTTCAGCGTTACCTCACTGCTATACTCGCCATGATTCCGGCGGCAAAACCATTGCAGCCGTATCCATCTCAATCCAAGCGCGCCGCCAGCGCCCGAAAGTCGACGCTCGCGGCTCAGCCAATCCGCCTTCATAGACATCTCCATGAGCGATATCAAAGTCGTCCAGTCAGGCAACGTTACCTCCCCGATCGGCTTTTCGGCCGGTGGCATCTTCGCCGGCATTAAAACGCAGGGTGAGGGCAAGCTCGACATCGGACTCATCTACTCAGACCGCCCTTGTGACACTGCAGGCACTTTCAGCCAGAACTCGGTTATTTCGCCGTCTGTCACAGTCACCAAAGGACTTGTTGAATCCGGCAGGACCATTCGCGGCGTGATAGCGAACAGCGGCTGCGCCAATTGCGCCGTGGGCGAGTACGGCTTGAAAGATGCCGAGGAAATGGCCTCGATCGCCGCCGATAAGCTGGGCGTTAACTCAGACGAGGTTGCTGTCGCGTCGACCGGCGTTATCGGAGTTGAGCTGCCAATGGCGCTGATCAGGGACCACGTTCCGCAGATAACGCTGAAAGAGGACGGTGGCGATGAGTTCGCAACCGCCATTCTCACCACAGACACCCGCACAAAGCACATCGCAGTGAGCTTCAAGGTGGGCGGATCAACCGTCACGATCGGCGGCGCGTCCAAGGGCGCAGGCATGATTCACCCGAATATGGCCACCATGCTCGCGTTCATCACTACGGACGCCGAGGTTGACAATGCATTCATGAGGCAATCGCTTCGAGAAGTCGTCCAACTCACCTTTAACCAGATCGACATCGACGGCGACCAGAGCACCAACGACACCGTGCTGTTGATGGCAAATGGAGCAGCCGGCAACCCGACAATCTCAGGTGGCGATGAGTCGTCAGAGGAGTTCAAGCAGGCCCTGTTCGTGGTTGCTCGTCACCTGGCACGCGAGATAGCCCGCGACGGCGAAGGCGCTCGCACACTGATCGAGGCAAAGGTTGAAGGCGCAGAGTCGCACGAAGACGCCCGCAAGGCGGCACGTTCCATCGCATCTTCGTTGCTCGTCAAGACCGCTATTTACGGCCGCGACCCGAACTGGGGCCGCATCCTCATGGCTCTCGGCAAGAGCCAGATCAATCTCGAAGAGCCAAAGATCCGCGTATTCATCAACGACATCCAGATCGTCGCCGAAGGCAAGGCGATCGCCTACAACGTCCAGAGCGTCGTATCGGCGCTTAGCCAGGACGAGGTGCGTCTTCGCGTCGAACTCAACGTTGGTGAGGGCCGAGGCACTGCCTGGGGATGTGATCTCACCGAAGAGTACGTCGTCTTCAACTCCGCTTACACCACCTAACCCTGCTGAGACGGTCCCTGTGTCAAATTCTTCAGACACCGCTCCGGCAGAGAAGCGGTTGGCCTCTAGCTTTTTCAGCGCCCCGGCACTGCTCGAAATGTGGTGCGCGCCATGGTGACCCGCAAAGAGGATCTTTCCGGCCAGACGATCGTCATCAAGATCGGCGGCTCCACGCTCGGTGAGGGCGACAGCACAATCCCCGATGTGATCGAGCTACGGAACAGAGGCGCCCGGCCCGTAGTCGTTCACGGCGGAGGCAAGGTGATATCGCAGTGGGTCGCCTTGCAGGGCATTCAGCCCACATTTGTAAGAGGCCTTCGTAAGACGGACCGTGCAACGCTTGATGTGGCGGTCGCCGTGCTGGCCGGTCTGGTCAACGCAGAGCTCGTGGCCGAGTTCGACGCGCAGGGGGCTAAGGCTGTCGGTCTCTCCGGCGTCTCCGGCGGCATGCTGAGGGCCAACATCATGGATGAAGAGCTCGGCTACGTCGGCAACGTGGTCGAAACCAATGTTGATTCGATTACCACGCTGCTGAACGCTGGCATTATCCCTGTGATCGCCCCAATCGCTCTAGCAGCCCGCCCCTCTGACGACGAACCTTCCGATTCTGATGTCCGCATGCTCAATATCAATGCAGATACGTCTGCCGGTCACATAGCTAAAGCGCTCGAGGCGGACCGCCTGGTCTTCCAGACCGATATCGAAGGCGTGATGGACGCCACACGCAGGTTGATCCCCAGGATGACGAAACGCCAGGCCAGGGACCTGATCCTGGGTGGCATCGCGGCAGGCGGGATGATCCCCAAGATTGATGCCTGTATAGAGGCGCTGGAGACCGTCGGCTCCGGTCACATCATCGATGGTCGGGTTGCGGGTGCTCTGCTTGAGTGCTGCGAGGGCGGGGACGTAGGCACTCGAATCATCTAGTCTGACTTTAGCTGAAGTGCGAAACGAAGAGCGGGCCGGTGAGTATCACCGGCCCGCTCTTTCGATCTATTCTCGATCTCGATCGACTACCTTGTGCCGAGCCCTGAGAGGCTGCTCAGGTCAAGTCCACCGAGCAGCGACTGGAACGACTTCTTCGTCAGCTCGTTGATCCGAGCCCGTAGAGAAGCAAGCTTCTCCAGCCATTCCTCGATCTCGGCCTTCAGCTGCTCACGAGTAACGGCGTTGCCATCACCGCCTGAAGTCGCCTCGTTGAGTTTCTCAATCAACGGCCGGAGCTCACTCGTGATGATCTCCTCAATTGTGTTCTCCAACTCACTGATCGTCTTCTCAAGCTCCTCTGGAGCTGAAAGCTCAAGTTCCTGGATGCGGAGGAAAACCGCTTCCTTTTCCTCAGAAACATCGTGGAGAGTGATCTCCAGCGAGTGAATAAGGATCTCGAACTGCTCGATGATCGCGGTGTGGCGAGCGTGGATCTCTTCTTCCCACTCGTCAATCATTGCCTCGATCTCAGCCGCTGCGTCTTCAGTTTCAGCGTTCTTGAGCTTGACTAGTAACTCCTCGATCTCAGCTTCCGGCTCGGCAGCAGCAGCCTTCTTGGCGGCATGCATCTGCTCGCGGTGCTCCTCGATCTGGGCGTGGAGACCCGAGTAGAGCTGCTTCAGCTCTTCGAGACGAGTGTTCAGCTCTTCTAACTCGATGCGTGTGCCAGGAGCGGCCAGCACAGGATCACTGCTCTTCAGAGAAGCAAGCTTCTCGTTGAGTGGCTCAATCTTCTCGTTGCGGATCTGGTTGACCCGCTGCTGAAGCTCGGCAACATTGACTACTAGGCCGCCTTCGGCGATCTGTTTGAGCTCGTTCTGGCGAGGCTGAATCTCCTCAACCTGAATCCGACGCACCTCTTCCTGAAGCTCGCGGTACTCGGCCTGCTCCTCGGGGGTAAGTCCAACACAGGCTGTGAACAGCGCAAACGGCGCGAGCATCAGCCCCAGCAGCCGCTTTCGTGCAACAAAAATCATGAGGTGTCCCCCTTTGCGAACGGCCTCGAGTTTCGAACGTGAATCGAGGTGGGTTAGTTCTCCACGCTCAACACTAAGTTCGAGCCTCGATTGGCAGCATGGTTCTTTCGGCCTACACAAGGCTCATACAGGGGTCTCTCACCAGTTCGATCCAAACTGGGGCGTCACACGAAATTGGTTCGCCCGGTGCGCCAGATTGCGCTATATTTCGACGCCTCTGCTCGAACTGGGGTCAGCCTGGATGAGCGGAGTTCAGAACCAACTGCCCATATCGCGAAAAGGAAAGCGGGCGAAAGATGACCAGCACTGCCGAATACAAAGAGCTTGAGGCGAAGTACTACATGCAGGTGGTGCGGCGCATGCCGCCAGTGCTGGTCCGAGGCGAAGGTACGAAGGTCTTCGACAACGACGGCAAGTCTTACCTGGACTTTACAGCCGGATGGGCCGTATTGAATCTTGGCCACAGCCACCCGGACGTCACTAAGGCGATCCAAGACCAGGCGGGCAAGATCCTGCAGATGTCGAACCTCTTCTACACAACCCCTCAGCTTCCACTTGCACAGCTGATAGTCGACAACTCTGACGTAGACCGTGTGTTCTTCTGCAACTCGGGCGCAGAGGCGAACGAAGGCGCTGCCAAACTGGCCCGCAAATGGGGCAAGCTGAAGCTCAATGGCGCAGTCGAGATCATCACCACCTTGAACTCGTTCCACGGCCGCACACAGGCGATGATGGCGGCGACCGGCCAGCCCGCCTACCAGGACGCCTGGCGTCCACTGATGCCAGGATTTGTCAACGTTCCATACAACGACCTCGACGCAATCAAGAACGCGTACAAAGAGGGATCAACATGTGCCGTGCTTCTCGAACCGGTGCAGGGCGAAGGCGGCGTGAACGTGCCGGGCGACGGCTATCTGAAAGCGGTCATGGACTTCTGCCATGAGAAGAACATCCTGTTCATGCTTGATGAGGTGCAGACAGGCATGGGCAGGCTCGGAACGCTTTTCGGCTATCAGAGCTTCGAAGGCGTTGAACCTGACGTTATGACGCTCGGAAAGGCGCTGGGATCCGGCGCTCCGCTTGGTGCATTCACCTGCAAGGAGTTCTGCGCCGTGCTGGAGCCCGGTGACCACGGCTCAACATTCGGCGGCAACGCCCTGACAACAGCTGCCGGCGCGGCTGCTGCAAAAGTGATGGTTGACGAGGACGTGCCTGAAAAGTCGCTCGCGGCAAGTGCCCACCTCGTCGGCCGACTCACCGCTCTCAAAGAGAAGTACGACTTCATCACGGAGATCCGCGGAATGGGCCTCCTGATTGGCATGGAGATGACTCGAGATATCGCCGCGCCCACCGTCGGTGAGTGTCTCGATAACGGACTACTGCTGAATGCAGTCAGGCCAAACACGCTGCGGTTCATGCCGCCACTCACGGTGTCCAACGAAGAGATCGACGAAGCAGTCGATATCATCGATGCAGCGTTAGCAAAGACGAGCGCTGAATAAGACGATCGGATGGCGACTTGAACGGAGCGCAGCCAGGTTTGGCTGCGCTCCGTTCGCTTGTTACGTCACATCGCCTCGGGTTCTATTTCGAACCCGTCTGTCAACTCTGAAAGCATCACTTCTCCGCTCCAACTGAATCCAACGCCTGGCGCCCGGACAGCCACACTGAAGACAGGCTCAGATACAACCGGCCAACTGATATCCAGCTCCCAGTCTCTGTTCCTGTATCCGAACCATGCTCCGCCCGGAGGCCCTTCAAAAGCCAGATCGTAGCGTTCGAATCCGATTCGGCTGAGCCCGGAAAGATCGCCGTTCTCATCGGCGAGCCTGCTCAACACCAACTCAAGAACCTGGTCCGAGATCACTGGATTGGAAGGCGTTATCGTCGGGCGGCGTGTGATCGGCTCGCTCTCGAACTGCCCTTCCCACTCGACCGATGTGCGCAGCGAAGTCGCCTTCACGTCGAATACGGGCTCTGCGACCACAGCCCAGCTAACTTCAACACGCCAGTCGAGGGACTGGTACGCGAACCGCGACGCGCCAACGGTCATGGGTGGCGTAAGGTCGAGGCGCTCGTAGTCGAAGTTTGTGTACTCGGCCAGCTCGGGATGCGCTTCGACAACCTTCGCTATCGCCCGCGGAACGATGCTGTCAGAAGCAACCTGGTCGGGTCTTGGCGCGACTGACATCGCCGTACGAAACGCCAACTGGAAGTCATCCGGCAGCGGTGCGTCGTGAAAGCCGAACACGGCGTCATCACCGCGTACAAGGTCGGGCTCGCTGAAGCAGACCAGTCCAAGCGTTTCGGTCCGGCCGCCAGCAAAGAAGAAGCGGAGCCTGAAGTTCTCGGGACATCGCATGCGTGGACCAAGAACCAAGTCTTCGTCGAGTGACTTAACCAGTCGATCCACAATCTCCTCATCTGAAAACACAGTCCGCAGCAGATAGCCCGGTCCGTCCACCGCCAACTCGAACACTTCTATCCGCGCTGCATCCTCAAGATCGAACGCCTCGACAACATTCACCGTCGACGCGTCCGGAGTAACAGTAGGGATCGGTGTGATGATCGGAGTTGGTCGAGGCGTCGCGGGCGCTGAAGGCGACTCGCTGCCACAACTGACGGCCGCTAAAGAGACCAACACTACAATCGCACTAACACCAATCAGTCGGCCCAGCCTGATCATCACCTTTACCTCCCTGAGCATGCCGAAGATGTCTCAGGATCACTTGTTGCTCCACCCGAGATTCTCACCCTTGCGCCATGTTTAATCTGTGAGTGCAACCCGTCCACAGGTGAGAGCGGCGTGACACAGCGCCCCGCCTGATACACAATTATTCGGTCGCGTACTTGATCAGGCGGCTTGGCCGTAGTCCGGCGACATATCTCGCAACAAGTCTGTCCAAAGGCACAGCAACCCATGGCAAGAGAAAAGTGTGTCCTCGCGTACAGCGGAGGCATGGACTCAACAATCTCCGTCGTTTGGATCCAGGAGCAGTACGACATGGACGTCGTCACGCTCACGGTCGATCTCGGCGCAGGACCTGAGATCGAGGGCGTGAAGGAGAGAGCAGCCCGAGCCGGGGCCGTTGAGTCGCTTATCTGGGATGTGCGGGATGAGTTCGTTGATGACTACGTCTGGCGCGGGCTCAAGGCCGGTGCGCTATACGAGGGCGCTTACGCCCTTTCCACCGCCCTAGGCCGCCCGCTGATGGCGAAGAAGCTGGTCGAAGCTGCTCGCCAGACCGGGGCGTCCGCCGTTGCACATGGGTGCACCGGCAAGGGCAACGACCAGGTCCGCTTTGACGCCGGAGTGAAGACACTTTCCGCTCATGGCGACCCTCTTCGCATCATCGCCCCTGCCCGCGAGTGGGGCATGAGCCGCGACGAGGAGAAGCAGTACGCCGCCAAAGCTGGGCTGGAACTGCGTGAGGTTGGTGATGACCAGCGTGTCTACTCGATCGACCGCAACCTGTGGGGGCAGGCGATCGAAGGCGAAGACCTCGAAGACACATGGGACGCACCGCCTGAAGACGCATACTCGTGGACACGTCCAGTGATCGACACGCCGGATGAACCTGAAGAGGTCGAGATCGGCTTCGAGGCCGGCGTGCCTGTTTCGCTCAACGGTAAGGAGATGGGCGGTGTTGCGATCATCGACGCCCTGAACGACTTGGCAGGTTCACATGGAGTCGGCCGCATAGACCACCTCGAAAACCGGCTCGTCGGTATCAAGTCCCGTGAGGTATACGAGACCCCGGCCGCCGTTGTGCTGCACACCGCATTGCGGGCGCTGGAAACGGCTACGCTCTCGCGTGAGCAGCAGCGCATGAAGTCTTTTGTCGCAGGTGAGTACGCCGATCTTGTCTACGATGGGCGCTGGTTCACAGGCGTGCGTGAGGACATGGACGCTCTGGTCGACTCATCTTTGCGCTACACAACCGGCGATGTGCGTGTGAAGCTGTTCAAGGGAAGCGCAGTTGTGACCGGCCGGAGGTCGCCCTACTCGCTCTACGACTTCGGGCTCGCCACGTACTCGACCGATGACGCCTTCGACCATCTTGCGGCAACCGGATTCATCGACATTTACTCACTGCCTGCCCGCACTCAGTACAAGACGCAGACTCGACACGACGCACGGTAAGCCATCGACGCAGAGAACTCATCAACGGCGAAAAGTAGTTCCCGTCCCAGCCACCAGCAGCACTCGGAAAAAGAGACTGGTCTCCTAGAACTGGTCGAGCATTATCTGGTTGCCGTCCGGATCTGAGAGCATCACCGTAGCCGGACCTTCGAAACCTGTGGCCTCGAAATCGATCGGTACGCCATTCTCTTTGAGGATCGACTGGATGGCGCGTGCATCGGGTGGGTTCCAGGTCAGCACGTTCTCTTCAAACATCCCCTGGAAAAGGCCGACCTTCGCCTCACCGTTCTTCATCATCACCCAGTACTGACCCTCTTCGAGCTGGATCTGATCGTCGTAGTTGAACTGACCATCGATCACCTCGAAGCCAAGGTGTTCGTAGAACTTCGTCGAAGCCTCGATGTCCTTCACCGTAAGGCTCACAGAAAAGCTGCCAAGGTCCATCCCTGTTCTTCCCCCTCGAAAAGAATGAAAGCGAATGCAACACAGCGGCATTCAGTCGACCTGATCCCCGCTACAGCAGCACCCGGAAAACGTAACGAGTTTTATACGAACCGCTCTGGCGCCCGGCTGTCCTCGGCCCGCGTAATGACGTCGATCAGCACCGTCTTGCCCTCCGTGTTTAGCCGCTGCGCTTTCTTCAGCGCCGGGCCGATTTCGGAGGTTTTGGAGACGTTTATACCCTCGGCCCCCATCGCCTTCGCAAGAGCAGCGTAATCACCCTGCATGTGCGAGACGCCGAACTGCTCCCGTGCTGTCGGAAAGCCACCCGGATACGTCGCCATGATTCCGTTGTTTAGCACCACTGTTGTGATCGGGATACCTGCACGTGCAGACGTCTCAATATCTAGGCCTGACATGCCGAATGCACCGTCGCCCATGAGGTTCAGACAGAACCGACCAGGCTGAGCAAGCTTGGCGCCAATGATCAGCGGGATGCCAAAGCCGAGGTGGGTCGTCTTGCCCCACCCGATGTAGCTGTGCGGCGTGGTCGCCCTGAAGAACGGCACGATCTGGTCACGAGGCGCTCCCGCATCATGTGTCACGGTGCTGTCTTCGAGGTCGAGGTTCTCGTTCAACTCGTGGATGACACGATACGGACTGATCGGCTCACCATCGTCTTCAAGATACTTCCTCCAACGGCCTGACCACTCCTGCTCAATAGCATGGATCTGATCACGTACACCTGTAGTGCGACCGTCTTCGCCGATCTCACCCTTCACCTGATCGATCATCGCCTCCAGAGTCAACGCGGCATCACCGACAAGTCCGATTGAGCAGGCAACGTCTTTGTTCAGCTCTTCGGGGTTCAGCACTCCGTGAATGACGAACTTTCCCGCCGGTATCGACTGCGCGTACGGTGATGAAGTGAGTGATGCACCAATCGCGAAAAGCACATCGCAGTGGTCAATCCACTGCCTTGCGGCTTTGGTCGCCGTCATTCCCCCAGTGCCCAGCGAGAGCGGATGCCGCTCGTCGAACGCCGACTTGCCCGGCATCGTGGTGAAGATAGGAACATCAAGAAGCTCCGCAAACTCTCTGAGTTGAGAGGTCGCATCGGCGCTCATGACCCCGGCACCGGCCCAGACCAGCGGGTTCTTCGCCTCCAACAGCGCTTTCACAGCATCCTTCACATCGGAGATCGAAGGTTGGTGCCGCGGAGCGGGTGGAGACGTGTAGTTCATCGACTCCTCAGGCACCTCTTCCATGCAGACGTCCCCTGTCAATTCGACTGCGACAGGAGCGCCGCGACCGGTGCGAAGTCCATTGAATGCGCGCCGCATGTTGTTGCCGATCTGGTCTGGCCGGACAACAGACTCGACGCTCTTAACAACGCTCTCCCAGGTGCGGGTCGCCATGAAGTTCGGCCTGATGTTCATCCGGTCGAGAGGGTTTCCTCCCGGCAACACCAGCATCGGTACGTTGTCTGCATTCGCTTGAGCAAGACCGCCGACTGAGTTCTCGGCGCCCGCCTGTGACTGCATAGCGACCACACCAAACCGCTTCCTGTCGCTTACTCGAGAGAAACCATCTGCCGCCATCACGGCACCGCGCTCATGCCTGAATGCGATCGGCCGGATCCCTTCCTTCGCGACCGCTTCGATCAGTGGGTTCGACGGATAACATGGCATCACCTCGACACCCTCTTGCTTCAAGATGCGGGCGACATATTCGAATCCGTTCATGCTGTCTCTCAGGTCCGTGGCTTTGGGGTGGGTCTCCGATCATCAAGACCGGGGAGAGTGTACCCCCAGAAGTTGTGTGGCGACGGGCAAGGTTGTGCGACGATAATCGCAGTACGAGTTGAAACGGCCAGTTGCGGCGCGGTATCGAGAGCGTCGCGCACGGAGATGTTGATGTCCTCCCCCGAGAATGATCCGGCCGCAGCTGCTCGCGGCGATGAGTTGGCGAGTAACTTCACACAGTCGCTGCACTATGACCGCCGTCTGTATCGTGAGGACATCGCAGGGTCGATCGCGCATGCAGCGATGCTGGGTCGCCAGGGGATCATTTCAGAGTCCGACATGGGCGAGATCATCGATGGGCTGAACAAGATTCAGACCGAGATCGAGTCCGGTGAGTTTGAGTGGAAGCCCGAGCTCGAAGACATCCATATGAATGTGGAGTCGCGCCTGCACGAACTGATCGGCGAGACGGCGGGTCGCCTCCACACCGCTCGCTCCCGCAACGACCAAGTTGCGACAGATACAAGGCTATGGGTGAAGGCCGCGGCAGACCAGGCGGTCGATGCCCTTCGCAAATTACAGGCGTCTCTTCTCAAACAGGCGGAGCAGCATACGGAGACCGTTCTTCCTGGCTACACGCACATGCAGCGTGGTCAACCGGTTGTGTTCGGCCATCACCTACTCGCCTACTTCGAGATGTTCGACCGCGACGCAGGCCGGTTTCTTGCGGCTAAGCGCGCCGCGGATGTTATGACGCTTGGCAGTGGCGCCATGGCGGGGTCACCGTATCCATTGGACCGCGAGTCCGTTGCTGATGAGCTTGGCTTCGCTGCGATTTCCGCAAACAGTATGGACGCCGTTTCAGACCGGGACTTCATCCTCTACTACCTGTTCGCGGCGTCGATGACCATGGCACACCTTTCGCGTATGGCGGAAGAGTTCGTGATCTGGTCTTCTGACGAGTTTGGATTTATTCGGCTGCCAGACTCCTACACCTCTGGCTCGAGCATCATGCCGCAGAAGCGCAACCCGGACTTCGCGGAGTTGATCCGCGGCAAGACCGGACGCGTCTACGGCCATTTGATGGGATTGCTGACGACGGTCAAAGGTCTGCCGCTGACCTACAACCGCGACCTGCAGGAAGACAAGGAAGGGTTGTTCGATGCTGCGGACACTGTGCTACCCGCTATTGAAGCTGCAGCAGGGATGGTTAACGGCATGTCCGTTGATGCCGACCGCATGCGGACCGCTGCCGACCGCAGTTACATCCTCGCAACGGACATCGCCGACTACCTGGTCCGCAAGGGCGTCCCTTTCAGGCAGGCCTACATCGCCGTCGCCGCACTCGCCAAACACAGCATCGCTGCGGGAAAAGGTTTTGGCGAGCTGACCATGGACGACTTCAAGTCAGCGTCAGAACTGTTCGACGAAGACGTGCTGTCGGTCACGCTCGAGTCCGCCGTCGCCGCGCGAGATGTGCCCGGCGGGACCGCCCCGAATCGCGTTCTGGACGCTGTACGGAACGCCCGTGCGCGGCTAGAAGAATCCATAGTGGGTGACTAAGAAATGCGCAGAACTCTTGTACCTATCCTCTTCTCGGTGCTCCTGGTCTCGATCGCAGCGTGTGCCACAGAAAGTTCGACATCACCAATCGAGGGCACACTCACCATCCCGAACTCGTTGGGATTCGGTGGCCACGATGACGGAATCCTGGTCCAGTTCCTGCGCGTTGAAGATGACTCTCGTTGCGCGGCAGGTGTGCAGTGCGTACGCGCCGGCGAAGCGTTCGTTGTGTTGAGCACGACCGTCGACGGTGGCGGTCCTGTAGAGTCCAGAATCGAGATGGTGCCTGGAGGCGTTGCTGTCCTGAGCATGGATCGTTTTAACATCACTTTGCTCGAATTGCTCCCAGACCCACCACCCGTGGGAGGTGTTGAGCAGAGTGAATACCAGATCCGTCTACGCATCGAGGAGAAATAGGGACACCGATGACAGACTCCGTTTTGATCGCTCACCGCGGGCTTGAAGACACACTGCCCGAAAACACGCTGCTAGCGTTCGAAGGGGCGTTGCGACTCGGGATGGGCTTTGAGTTTGATCTGCAGATGACTGCCGACAGCAAGCTCGTGGTCATCCACGATGAAACTGTCAACCGCACCACAGACGGCGGGGGCCGGGTCGACAAGAAGTCACTGGATGAACTGCGGGAGCTCGATGCCGGAGCCTGGAAGGATGAGAAGTTCGCAGGGGAAAAGATTCCGAAGTTCGAAGAGGTCTTGGAGCTGGTGCTCGGATACTCCGACATCGAACCTGCGATGCTGCTGGATATACGCAGGCTTCCACCCGGCATAATCAACATGGTCTGCAATGAGTTGATCAGCCGCGATCTGCTGGACAGGACCGTCGGAATCGGCGTCATTGCCCAATCGGTCGATGTGCGCCGCAGGTTCTACGAGGGAAGTCCGCAGTTCTTGTGCTCCGCCCTTGCGCAGTCGTCTGAATCGCTGCCGATGGCGTTGAACGATCCATACTCGAACTGGATCTACGCCCGGTTCGTGCCCACAGCCGCAGACGTGGCGATGGTACGCAACATCGGCAAGAAAATGGTCGTCTCTGGTGACGCAGTATCAGCCGATGTGGAAGAGGCGCTGGCAGCAACGGGTGCGAACCCAGACGCCGTTCTGACCTGGCACCCAACCGAGCTTCACAACCGGCTCAACGGTTAAGCCTCTCCGCGCTGCTTGTACTCCTCGTACAGTTTCCACGTAGCGTCGTTGAACGGGTAGTACTTGCCGGGAGAGCCCGGGTTCCGCTCAAGCTCTTTCTTCACTACCAGTTCTACAGCTTCTCGCTCCGCAGCAACCTCAAGCACTGTCTCGGCCATGGAAGCCGGCACAACTACGACGCCATCATCGTCACCGATCACGGCATCTCCCGGCCGTACGACTACGCCGCCACAAGAGATCACATCGTTTACGCCCCATGGCTGCATCACTCCGGGACCCTGCTTCGCTGTGCTTGAGTGCGAGTACACGGGGAAGCCATATTCCTTCAGTACGCCCGTGTCACGGACGGATCCATCCGTCACCAGACCACCGACCTTGCGCTGGGCAAGTCTCAAGAACTTGATGTCGCCGCCAATCGATTCCCACGGTCCCACCGCCGACGCCACAAGCACCTCGTTTGGTCCACAAAGTTCGAATGCAACGTATTCCGGTGACTCCTCGCCCTTCGGCTTGTCCGCCAGAATGTCCTGCCTGTGGTAGACGAAGCGCAAAGTCACGGCTCGACCAACCATCTTCTGACCAGGAAAAAGCGGCCGCGCACCCTCGATCATCGTCTGAGGCCAATTGTGCACCCACAGGCCGTCGATCAGCGTCTGGGTTGGTAGTTCACCAAGCTTCGCCAGCGTCTCGTCAGAAATTATCGTCGCGGAAGCGTTTGTCAACTTCGTCTCCAAGAATCTGGTTCGGCCCGAGCGGACTACGAACCGTGCTTGAACTTCTCCAGCGTCATCACCAGCGCAGCCGATGCCGGTACGGGGATGTCGGAAGCTCGGCCTTTTTTCACAACGGCCCCAAGAATATCGTCCAGTTCGAGTGGCTTGCCGTTCGTCAAGTCGTATTGCAGTGAAGACTTGAACTCCTCAGCCTCCTCGATGCCGCCTTGCAACTTCTCATCGACAACGCCCGGACTGAACTCGACGCCCTGCGATTTGCCGACCGCAACGATTTCTTCCATGACGGTTCTGATGGTGTTTTCACCCTCAGGCCCGGCCAGCACCTCGGGAAGACTTGCGCGAGCAGCAGTCATCACGGTCCCGAACGCGCCGACGGCCACCAACTTCGTCCATAGCGTTGAGACGATGTCTGAGCTGACGCTCACCTGCACGCCTGGCTTGTCCAGCAGCGCGCGTATCTTCTCAACCCGCGCTGTCTTAGCTCCATCGTTCTCACCGAATTCAATATGCGCGGTCGAGCCCGACTGTTCAATGTGACCCGGCCCCATGATGGCAGCCTCAATGTAAGTCGCGCCCTGAAGCACCCGGTTCCAGCCGTACATATCGGCGATGGTCTCGCCGCTGGTCACGCCGTTCTGGATAGTGAGTATGTTGGTGGAGTCGCCGACCATCGGCCTGATCATCGGGAGCACTTCAGCGTTGGAGTAGAGCTTCACGCAGTGAAGAACCAGGTCAACCTCGCCGACTTCTGAGGGATCGGGAGTCGATGGGACGTTGATCGTGAACCCGCCCCAGTGGCTGTCGACTCTCAGTCCGTTGTCATTGATCGCATCGCCATGAGCCCCGCGGGCTATGAGCGTTACGTCCTCGCCGTTGTTCGCTAATACGCCGCCGAAATAGCCTCCGACAGCTCCTGCACCCATAACGGCGATCTTCATTACGTCTCCTCTATTGCGATCAGGATGGTGTAGAACTGCGTCGGTCTTCACGCAGGCTCTTGCGATACAAGCCCCCCGAAGGTTCTCCAACGAACCGGCATACGATACCACCTGATGGTCCGATACTCGTAAACGCTTCCTCATAACGCAAGCTCGTCGGCGACAGTCGCAATGTCACACCGAATCACCAAACGCCTCGCGGTTCTCACGCTCGGCGTTTTCGCCGTGGTAGCTGCGGGTTGCTCGGGTGCCGAAGCCGGAATGCCTGGGAGCTCGATCAAGACCCCTGAACCAACGCAAGAAAAGCCACCGTCCACGATCAATGAAACCGAGGCGCGCGTCTGGCTTCAGGCGCCCAATGGGAAGCATCAGACCGGCTGGGCGGAAATACGAGAACAGAACGGCAGTCTGTTTATCGACATCGACGTGTCACCGTCTGAGGCGGTCGCTCAACCGGCTCATATTCACCGGGGCAACTGCGAGATGCTCGGCGTCATCGATCACCGGCTGGAGAACATCATCGCCGGAAAATCTTCGACTGAGCTACCCGACGTGAGCCTTTCCGACCTGGCAGCCGGCGATCACGCGATCAACCTGCACCTGTCGTTCGCTGATTTCAGCACGTTCACCGCATGCGGCGAGATCCCCGCTCTCGAAACCCGGCCCTTGCCGATCCAGCAGGATCCAGTCCAATCGGACCAGGGCGAAACCGGTTACGGCTTCTAAGCAGCCTCGCTCGAATCGTCTTCAGGCAGATCCACAACGGCATCACCGAGTGGCAGATCAACCCGGACCGTCGTTCCCTCACCGATCTCGCTCTCAACCGCCACAAACCCGCCGTGGCCTTCGACGATCGACTTGACGATTACCAGGCCAAGCCCAGTTCCAGGCTCACCTGTCGCTACAGCTTCCTCAGACCGGAAAAAGGTGCTGAAGAGTCGTTGCTGGTCCTCTGGTGACATTCCGATGCCTGTGTCTATGACACGAATACAGGCGTGGCCTTCGAACTCCCGGGCATCGAGCGTCAGTTCCGACTTCACAGGAGAGTACTTCGACGCGTTGCTCAAGAGGTTCGCGATCACCTGCTGCAGCTTGAAAGCGTCACCGGTGAAGCTGAGGTTCGGTTCCTCAACCGTGACGGTCAACCGCTGATCGCGGGCTTCTACCATCGGCCTCACTATCTGGGCCGCCTCGTTGACGATCTCTCCCACGGTCACTTCCTCAAAGTTGAGGTTCAGCTTTCCTGTGGAGGCCGCAGAGACGTCCAGCAACTCGTCAATCATCATCTTCAGTCTGAGCCCGTTCCGTGTAAGAGCTTCGAACTGCCGGGACTGACGGTCATTAAGTGATCCACCTATGCTCTTCTCGAGGCTGCTGGCAAACGAGTTGATGGCGGTAAGGGGAGTTTTCAACTCGTGCGAGATCATCGCCAGGAACTGTGACTTCGCCTTGTTGGCCTCAACCAGCTCTGAATTACGGATATCAAGCTGGTTCCTGATGTCCCGCTCTGATTCCAACATTGCTGAAAGTCGTTCTCTTGCGTCGGTCGTGAACTTATGCCCACGGATCACGATCCACGAAAGCAGCACGAACAGCGCAGCCATCGTGCCGCCAAGCACTGCAAGTCGCTCCGGGGCGACCGAACCAGTAACGCTCGGAACTGCCTCGGTTACATCGCTGAACGCGACCAGTACCCCCACCGGCCCTTCGGCGTCGACACTCCACTCTGTGTTTACGGGATTGGCAGTTATGACGGCCGCGATCGAAGCCGGCTCGCCATTGAACAATTTCAGAGCAAACTCATCTTCATATCGGCTAAACGAGTTTCCGGCGACGACCCGCCGTGACTCAGAGGCTGAGATCGCTGCGGATGCTTCTGGGTCGGTCGAGTATGCAAGTTCGCCCGATGTCGTTAAGAGATCAACTCGGGCGATCGGTGTGCCTGTCAGAGCGTTTATAACGTCTCTGTCGAACTCCTGCTTGCTGGACTGTAGTGCGGTTCGTACCTCGTCACCGGGATTTATGTACGAGGTGATAGCGAGTGAGAGGTCGAACACAACCCGTTCGATGTCCGCCTCCGCCTCCTGCCTGAGGCTGTTAATGGCCGTTCCGCTCTGGATTCGCTGCGTCGAGAAGTTCAAGACCGCGAACGCGCCGATAACCAGCAGAATACTGGCAAGCAGGTAGTAGCGAACCAGCGGGAAAGGCTTGGGGAGCCTGACCGAGCCCCCGCTCGCCTGGTCTGCAGGTTGATCCGGCTGATGGTGGTTATTGACCATTCGTACCAGAATGACACCGGCCGCGGTCTGTGGCACTGCGGCAAACTACAAGCGAGTTGAGGGCAGAAGCGCAGTCTGTACTCATTCAGGTGGCGATCAGGACACCTCAAATTAGCCCGGTCAGCACTGCAACACCCGTACACTGGAATGCCTCACTTTCGTGTTGTGCTGGACTTCTTCCCAACCTGGAGATTCTTCGAATTGTCAGAAAACTACGTCAGAATCGATGGCCGCTCGCATGACCAGCTGCGCCCTGTAAAGATCACCCCTGGATTCATGCCTAACGCAGAGGGTTCTGCGTTGATCGAGACTGGCCAGACACATGTGATCTGCACCGCATCGGTGGAGACGACGGTGCCACGCTGGTTGAAAGGCCAGGGCAAAGGCTGGGTCACCGCCGAATACTCGATGCTCCCTAGAGCAACTGACGAACGGGTCAGGCGTGACCGCGGAGGGAAACTCGGTGGCCGGACGCAGGAGATACAGCGTCTAATCGGTAGGTCGCTACGGGCGGCCGTCGATCTCGAAGCGCTCGGGGAGAACTCAATCCTCATTGACTGCGATGTGCTGCGAGCAGACGGTGGAACCAGGACGGCATCCATCACCGGCGCCTACGTGGCGCTCAGCGGGGCGATGTCATGGCTGCGAGAGCAGGGGCGCCTGGAACGTGATCCGCTGCGACGAGGCATTGCAGCCGTCAGCGTCGGCATTGTCGAAGGGACTGAACTGCTTGACCTCGCTTACGAGGAAGACTTCAAAGCCGATGTGGACATGAACGTAGTCATGACCGGCGAAGGCGATTTTGTCGAAGTCCAGGGAACCGCAGAAGGCGAACCCTACACAACAGTGCAGATGGACGTGCTCCTGAAACTCGCCGGATCAGGTATCGAAGAGCTGGCCAGGGCACAACAGCGAGCAATTCAGCAGGCCTATTCGGCCGACTAAACAACCTTCACATCATCCTCTCGCAATTAGGCCTGTACGTGTTGACCGATAACCTCACAGACTGAGAGTATTCAATACAGGATTCAGTCCGACCTCCAGCTGCGGCGGCCACCGCACTCCCCTCTTCTCATTCACCGAGTCCGTTCGAACTCACCGGAACAGCAGACACCAATGACCAGAATCACAGATATTCAAGGCCGGGAGATCCTCGATTCGCGAGGTAACCCCACAGTCTACGCCAGGGTTGCGCTCGAAAACGGAGACTCTGGCTTCGCTGGAGTGCCATCAGGAGCCAGCACTGGCGCTCGCGAGGCCGTCGAGCTCCGCGACGGAAAGCTCGACAAGTCAGATTCGTTCTACGATGGCAGCAGGTACCTCGGGAAAGGGGTGCTGAAAGCGGTCTCGCATGTCAATGGCGTACTCAGAGACGCAGTCATCGGGCTCGATGCGGACGACCAGTCCGCAATCGACTCGAAGATGATCGAACTGGATGGGACGGACAACAAAGGGAATCTCGGCGCAAACGCACTCCTCGCAGTCTCCTTGGCTGTTCTGCGAGCATCGTCCGCAAGCGCCGGAGGTGACGTCTATCGGCGCGTTGGTGGCCTAACAGGTAACAGCAGTGCGAACGAACTACCCGTTCCCATGCTCAACATCCTGAACGGCGGCGCCCACGCCGTTGGTTCAACCGACTTCCAGGAGTTCATGGTCGCCCCGCTCGGCATCGACACCTTCTCCGAAGCCCTGCGCGCCGGCTCCGAGATCTACCACAATCTCGGCGCGATTCTTGAAGGCCAGGGACTCTCCACAAACGTCGGCTTCGAAGGAGGTTTTGCGCCACACGGTCTCACGAACAGGCAGGCGCTCAGCTTCATCACACAGGCCATAGAAGACGCCGGATACATCCCCGGCGAGCAGGTCTACATCGCTCTCGACCCTGCCGCATCGGAGTTCTACAAGAATCCGTTCGACAGGCCTGGTGCGGGCCGCTACAACCTGCGTAGCGAAGGCAACCGATACACCTCGGAGCAGATGACGGCCGAGTATGAACGGCTATCGGCCGACTTCCCGATCTACTCGATCGAGGACGGGCTTGCCGAGGACGACTGGGAAGGGTGGTCTGTGATCACAAGCCGAATCGGTGGTTCTATGCAGATCGTCGGGGATGACCTTTTCGTCACGCAGGAACGCTACCTTGAGCGCGGTATCAGGGAAGCGGCGGGCAACGCCATTCTGATAAAGCTCAACCAGGTCGGAACAGTCACTGAAACGCTAGCGACGATCAGGATGGCTCAGGATGCGGGATTCGGTGTGGTCGTAAGTCACCGTTCTGGTGAGACGGAAGACACGACGATTGCAGACCTCGCGGTGGGAACATCGGCCGGGCAGATCAAGACCGGTGCTCCGGCAAGGAGCGAGAGAGTCGCAAAGTACAACAGGCTGCTGCAGATCGAGGATTCACTCGGCGCAGACGCCAGATATGCAGGCAAACGGGTTCTGATGAAGGACGGCAAGCAGAGGGCCAGTACGGCATAGATCGGCGTACGGCCTGGCGCTGAGAAAGAGAAATCTCATGGCAAAGGTAAAGATAGGCATTAACGGGTTCGGCCGCATCGGCAGGCAGGTCTTCCGCACCATCTCAGAGCGGCACCCGGACACACTCGAAGTCGTCGCGATCAACGACCTCGGCAACGCACAGACGAACGCTCATCTGTTCAAGTACGACTCGACGTACGGCGTATACGGCGGATCCGTCGAGGCCAGCGGCGACGATCTTGTGATCGACGGACGCACCATCAAGGTCTTCTCCGAGCGAGATCCCGCTGCGCTGAAGTGGGCGGATGCAGGCGTTGAGTTGGTAGTGGAATCGACCGGGTTCTTCACCGATGCAGAAAAGGCGGCAGGGCACCTGGAAGGCGGCGCCAAGAAGGTCGTCATTTCCGCACCGGCCAAGAACGAGGACATCACGGTCGTCCTCGGCGTCAACCAGGACGACTACGACCCGGCGCAGCACAAGATCATCTCGAACGCTTCGTGCACGACCAACTGTGTGGCTCCGATGGCAAAGGTCCTGCACGACGAGTTCGGTATCGAGAGTGCGTTGATGTCAACGATCCACGCCTACACGAACGACCAGAAGATCCTTGACCAGGTCCACAGTGACCTGCGACGGGCACGTGCGGCTGCCAACAGCATCATCCCGACCACGACAGGTGCAGCGAAAGCGGTGACGCTCGTGATCCCAGAGCTCGCGGGCCGAATCGATGGCATGGCCTACAGGGTTCCTGTCATCACAGGCTCGGTGACCGACCTGACCTGCAAGCTCGAACGCACCGCGTCGGCAGGCGAGATTAACGAGGCGTTCAAGACCGCTTCCATGAACGGCCTGAAGGGCGTTCTCGGAGTTTCAGACGAGCCGCTCGTATCCGTCGACTACATCGGCAACCCGAACTCCTGCACGATCGATGCTCTTTCGACGGCAGCGGTGGGCGACGGCTTCATCAAGGTTGTCGGCTGGTACGACAACGAGTGGGGATACTCGTCACGGACGGCGGACCTCGCCAACTTCATGGCGGAAAGGGGCCTGTAGAGATCAAGCGACGTGTTCGTTGAAGAAGCGGCCGAGACACCGGCCGCTTCTTCGCGTCTCCGCAACTGTCGTGTGGTGTTCCGATCAGGTATGGTTCCCGGCTCAGTCCAAGTCACCTGTCGCAGAGGGACGAAATGCACGACTTCCTTGTGTTTACGCACATCTTCTTCGTCGCGCTGTTACTTTTTGCAGTCGGCGCGATCAACTTCTCATCGGTGATGCTCCACCGAACAAGCAGCATCCACGAGTTTGGTGTCTACCTGAGCCTGAGCAAAACGGCCGGGATGATCACCCCGATCGCTACGATCCTTCTGACTATCTTTGGGATATGGGCGGCCGAGGAGATAGGCTTTCCGCTCGATCAGGCATGGCTGATTGCTGCCTATGTCACAACTGCGGCCGCGATCGTCGTGCCGGTCTTGACGCTCAAGCGCTGGGGCGAGGCTGCGGGCAAATTGATGCCTCAAGCGATGTCCGAGGGACGAATCCTGGATGAGCAGAAGGCGCTGGTGACCGGGCCACGCCATCTCGCCGTAGACCTGTTCATGAACGGCTTGCTGGTGTTCATCCTTTACGACATGGTCTACAAGCCGTCGTTCGGAACCTAGCGAACCTAAAAAACGGAGGTCAGGTATCTCGAGCGCACGCAGCCCGAGTTTGCTACTCGCGGATCTGGCCGTCGCCTCGTACTACCCACTTGTAAGTGGTGATCTCGCGCAGTCCCATTGGACCGCGTGCATGCAGCTTGCTGGTGCTGACAGCAACTTCGGCACCTAGACCGAACTGGCCACCGTCATTGAAGTAGGTCGAGGTGTTTGTGAAGACGGCTGCTGCATCAACCTCGGCCAGGAAGCGTTCGGATGCTTCGCTATCCTCGGTCACAATCGCCTCTGAATGCGCCGAGCCGAACTCGGCGATGTGATCCATCGCTTCGTCCATTGAATCGACGACTTTGACGGCAGCGATCAATGCCAGGAATTCGGTTCCAAAGTCGTCGTCCTGAGCCGGGATCACCCGTGTGCCCGCGGCTATGTGACTCAGCGCGCTCATTGCTCTGCTGTCGGCGTGCATCTCGACGCCTGAGACCCCGAACTCTTTAGCCAGCTTCGGCAGAAAATCTTCGGCAACGGCCGAATGCACAAGCAGCGTGTCCATGGCATTACAGACGGTCGGCCGCTTCGTCTTGGCATTCACAACGATCTTCAGCGCCTTATCCAGGTCCGCATCGGCATCGACGTAAGTGTGGCAGACCCCGACTCCACCGGTGATGGCCGGCATGGTGGCATTCTTACCCACGAATCGCACGAGCTCAGCGCTTCCACGCGGAATGATCAGATCGATGTATCGATCAAGAGCAAGCATCTCGCCAACGAGAGCCCTGTCGGTGGATGTCACAAACTGGACCACATCTTCAGGCAGACCGACGCTATTAACAGCATCCCGGGCGATCTCAGCGAGGACGGTGTTGGCTCCAAGAGCCTCCTTGCCACCTCGCAGAATCACTCCGTTGCCAGACTTAAGGCAGAGTGCTGTGATGTCGATAGTCACGTTCGGTCGGCTCTCGAATATGACTCCGATAACGCCGAGAGGGACGCTGATCCGTTGAATATCGAGTCCGTTCGGCATGGTGCGCTCTTCAAGCACAACACCGATCGGATCCGGCAGCGCCGCAATCTCACGACAGGCCTCGGCCATGTCACCCACGCGCTCATGGTTCAGCACCATGCGGTCGATCACATGCTCATCAAGCCCTGACTCGCGTGCAGCGGCGATGTCCTTCTCGTTCGCAGCCAGCACCTCTCCTTCGCGCTCAAGCAGACGCGCTGCTATCGCCTCGAGCGCCGCATCACGCGTTGCAGCATCGCTGGACGCAAGCTTCCTGGAGGCGGATCTTGCGGCTGCGCCCATCTGCTTTATGTCAAGTGCCAGTGCTGTCATCACTCTGATTTTCTGCGCTGCAGGCGCCTAAACCAACACCATATTGTTGCGATGGACCACTTCCATCCCGAAATAGTGGCCAAGCAGTGCCTGAACCTCGCCCGACTTGCGTCCCTTTATCTTATCCACATCAGTCGACGAATATGCAGCAAGCCCGCAGGCGATCAGTTGCCGCTCTGAGTCCTCAATCTTGATGATGTCGCCTCGGCTAAACCTTCCGGAAACCTGGTCGATACCCGCAGCCAGCAGGCTTCGCCCTTTCTCCCGTAGAGCCGTAACGGCTCCTGCATCGACGCGCACTGCCCCCTGGCTGTCTGTAATTCCGGTCATGAGCCAGCGCTTCTTCGCCTCGATCTTCGATATCGCCGCAGGGAAGCGTGTGCCGACCTGATCACCAGCGCAGATCCGCAGTAGAACGTCTGACGAACGGCCAGATGCGATGACCATCGGTGTTCCGGAAGATGTAGCCAGTTCCGCTGCTTCAAGCTTGCTGGCCATCCCGCCCGAGCCTCGTCCATCGTGCGGCCCTTTGGCTATCCGGCGAATCCCCGCAGTGATCTTCGGCACTTCAGAGATGATCTCGGCGTCTTTGTCCAGGTGCGGGTCCTTCTCATACAGACCTTCAACCTCACCAAGCAGGATCAGGAGGTCGGCTTCGAGATCATTCGCGACCATCGCCGAGAGCCGGTCGTTGTCGCCGTATATGACGCCTGCCAGCTCTTCGACCGCGACAACATCGTTCTCGTTCACGATGGGGACTGCACCGACCTCAAGAATGGCCTCGAGTGTGTCGCGCACGTTCAGGTACCGCCGTCGCTGGGTCAGGTCTTCACGGGAGATCAACGCCTGCGCAACGTGAATGTTGTGTTCACTGAATAGTCGCTCGTACGCAAGCATCAGCTGCGGCTGCCCAATAGCAGCCAGCATCTGCCTGTGCGCAACCGTGCGATTCTTCGCCCGTTCTCGCTGGCGAGACGTGCCGTTGCCATCGGCAAGCACTTCGCGCCCGGCGCCTACCGCACCGGATGTCACGACGATGACCTGTTTACCGCCGGCATGCAGAGCGGCGAGTTGAGCGACAAGGCTGCGCAGCGATTCCTCGTCGATGCCTCGGCGTCTGCCATCTGCGTCGTTGCGGGTTGTGACAAGGTTCGTGCCGAGTTTCACCACGATGCGCCGCAGAGCGCGTGAAGATACGTCAGGCTGCTTCGCCTGGCGACTCAGTCCCGCTGCTACGTCTTTGTTGGAGGTTGATGCCAATGAACGTGATCGCGTTCTCGGGTTATGAACTTCGCCGCCGGCCGCCGATTATATTGGCGACACAGTTACAAGCATGGCACACAGGCACCTAAAATACCTGAGTGTTAAGCTAAAGATATGCCGATGTCGAGATCGGCGAATCGACCCTATTTTCAGGCGCCTGCGATCCCCGCAGGACGCCTGTTTGCGCGCGTTGCGTGATGTGTAACCGCAGGCGGTGAACTAGATGACCCTGTCCGGACTGCTCTCAGCGCTGACCTCGACCATTGAGTTTGAGGACCTGATCAGCGAGGTTCACAGCCCATCTGCAAACCGCGAGGTCATCGTCCCGGACGCAGCCACCGCATACGCGATCGCGACGCTATGGAGTGAGTACGGAGCGCCGGTTTTCGTGGTCACGCCGAATCCTGAATCGGCGCGCAGGCTTACGGACCAGCTGACTATCTGGTGCGGAGACTCGGCGCCGATCTTCCAGTTCTCGGAAACGGACAACATTCCGTTCGAGCGGTATGTGCCCGACCTTGGAGCTACCCACCAACGCCTGAAGGTTCTTTCAACTCTGCGGTCGTGGAACGGCAAAGGCCGCGCTCCTCTTGTAGTCGCGTCTACAGCCGCCGTTTCATACCGGACGCCGTCTGTGGACGAGTACGACGCGGCGACCCAGACGATCTCAGTGGGTGACCGCTTCAACATCTCGGACCTGCTCCGGCGGTGGACTGCTGCCGGTTACATTCTCGAACCAACGGTCGACATCCCTGGCCGAGCGAGTCATCGCGGCGGCATCCTCGACATCTATCCGACATCAAGTGAAGCACCTGTACGGATCGAGTTCTTTGACGATGAGGTCGACAGCATCAGGGAGTTCGAGACCGAGACGCAGCGCTCAACCGCAAGTCTCAAGCGCGTTCACATACCGCCTGCCTCCGAGATCCTTCCTTCCCACTCCGATCATGAGCAGGTGAAGAAACTGATCACATCGGTCGACTTCGACACCGCACAGGGCGAGTCAAAGGACCGAATCCCTTCGGAGCTGGGACGGATCATGGAGGGTGAGTGGATCGATGAGATTGGCTACTACGCCGGCTTCTTCAATCGAGGCTCTATATTCGAATTCCTGCCAGATGACGCGTTGCTGATCAAGGTCCGTTCCAGCGCTATAAAGGACAGCGCCGAGACCACGGACCGCCGCTACTCAGAGCTGCGAGGTAACAAGGAGCGGCGGGGAGAAGTTCCACGTCGGTTCCCGCAGCCTCATGTCGAGCACGGCCTACTGGCAGATGCTCTCAACAAACCACGGCGAATCGTGTCACTGACGCCCTGGGGTGTCGATGCCGAGTTGCCTGGCGGTGCGCTCAGGCTGCCAATCGAGCCAGCGCCTCTGACGGCAAGCGGTCTCGACAACGCGATGACCCTGATCTCCGACCGCCAGGCGAGTTCGCTTCGCACCGCGGTCATGTCGAACCATGCGAGCCGCATTGTTGAGTTGAGCAAGACGCTGGATGTGCAACTCAAGCTGAAGAAGAGTTTGCCGAAGCCGCTTGAGCCGGGCGACGTGTCACTGGTGCAAGGCACGTTGAGGCAAGGCTTCACGGTCCTGGCACGAGACAGGCGCAACCTGGGAATCATCACGGACGCCGAGATCTTCGGCGTCGCCAAAGAGCGGCGAAGGGTGCGCAAACGGCCTGTCAGGAAGGGCCCGGCGTTGGAACAACTCCAGCCCGGCTCGTACGTCGTCCATATCGAGCACGGAATCGCCATCTTCAAGGGCACACAGGTGATGGGCGATGAGGGTCGGGAATACCTCGTCCTCGAATACGCCGAAGAGGACAAGCTGTATGTGCCAACCGAGCAGTTGGATCGCATCCAGCTCTACCATGGCCCATCCGACAATGCACCGCGGCTGACCAGGCTCGGCACGCAGGAGTGGAGTCGGGCACGTGCCCGGGCAAGGCGCGCCACTGAGCAGCTGGCCGGCGAGCTGATCGCCCTCTACGCGGCACGTGAAGTCTCGGAAGGGTTCGCAACAGGCGAAGACACTCCCTGGCAAGACTCCATGGAGGCGAGTTTCCCGTTCGAGGAGACGGCAGACCAGCTATCCACTCTTGCCCAGGTCAAAAAGGACCTTGAAGCTCCACACCCGATGGACCGCCTCATCTGCGGCGATGTCGGCTACGGCAAGACGGAGATCGCTCTGCGCGCCGCCTTCAAAGTGGTTCAATCCGGCAGGCAGGTGGCGATTCTAGTCCCAACCACAGTCCTGGCTCAGCAGCACTTCGACACCTTTTCGGAACGTCTGCGGCCGTTTCCGGCAACGGTCGAAATGCTATCCCGCTTCCGCACCGATGCTGAACAGAAGGCAACCGTTGGGGGTCTCGCCAATGGGCGGGTCGATATCGTTGTCGGCACTCATCGCTTGCTGCAGCGGGACGTGCGTTTCAAGAACCTCGGCTTGGTCATCATCGACGAAGAGCACAAGTTCGGTGTCACGCACAAGGAACGGCTGAAGCAGTTCCGTACGCAGATCGATGTCATGAGCCTCAGCGCGACACCCATTCCGCGCACACTGCAAATGTCACTTGCCGGCATCCGTGATATGAGCACGATCGAGACACCGCCTGAAGAGCGGCTGCCGATCAAGACTTATGTCACCGAGGAGAGCGATGAGCTGACCCGTGAGGCGATCCTTCGAGAGATCGATCGCGGAGGACAAGTCTTCTACCTGCACAACCGGGTCAAGGACATTGATCTGGTCGCCGCCAAACTGATGAAGCTTGTGCCGGAAGCCAGTTTTGAGATCGGTCACGGCCAGATGGCGGAAGATGAGCTCGAGCAGGTGATGGCGGCGTTCGAGAGACGAGAGTTCGACGTCCTGGTATGCACAACGATCATTGAGTCAGGCATCGATTTGCCGAACGCTAACACGCTGATCATCGACCGTGCAGACATGTTCGGCTTATCTCAGCTCTACCAACTGCGCGGCCGTATCGGCCGGGGCACGAATCGCGCCTACGCATACCTGATGATCCCGCACGGCAAAGCTCTGACCGAGACGGCAGATGCCCGGCTCAACACGATCCTCGCCGCCACTGAGCTCGGAGCAGGTTTTCAGATCGCGCTCCGGGACCTCGAGATACGTGGCATGGGCAACATCCTCGGCGGCGAGCAGAGTGGGCACATCGCAGCTATAGGCTTCGATCTTTACACCAAGCTGCTCTCCGACACCGTTGCTGAGATGAAGGCTGGTAAGACGCCGTCTAGAGAAGAAAACTCTGACGGTTCCGGCCCTATCGAGTTCTCAACAGTGCGAATCGACCTAGGTGTCGATGCCCGAATCCCAGATAGCTACATCGAGGACCTCGCACAGCGCCTGAGTATCTACCAGCGACTCGCCCGCATACACGAAATCAAAGCGATCTCTGACCTTCACGAAGAGCTGCGAGACAGGTTCGGTCCAGTGCCTCGCAATGTCGACCTCCTGCTTGCGGCCGAGAAGATGCGGGTACTCGCCGAGCAGTCAGGGGTCGAGTCTGTGGTGATCGGCGATGACCGGGCTACGCTGAACCTGAAAGAGCCCACAGGAGGAGCGCGCTCCGCCCTGCAGAAATGGCTCGGACGCGGCGTGAATGTCGGTCACATGCAGATACGGGTCGATATAGACCGCGAGGAGCCGGACTGGGTGGAAGAGTTGAGCGCTCTCTTCGAGCAGATCCAGCTCTTCAGGGAGCGGTTGATTGAAATGGCTCAGGCAGCTGCCGCCCAGCCAGTTGGAGCAGGCGACTGATCTGTCACTGGTTTCTGTGATCTCATTAAGCTGGCTTGCATCTAACCGCCAGCATGATTTCTTCTATCCGCATTCCGCGAATCAGTAGACACCCGCTGACGAATCGATCTCGATCCTCGGCCCTCTTAGCCGCAGCAGCTATCACCATTCTCACCGTCGCCTGTGGTTCCAGCGAGGATCCTCCAACTCCAACCAGCGAAACCGGCGCCAGTGCGGCCGGCACAGCCACGCCGGACACCGTGGTAGGCACTCCAACGCCTGTCATCAGGGCCGGGCTGCCGTACGGCATCGATGGGCCGCCCGCTCCTCCTGCGGTAGACATCTTCGATGGCATCGTGCCACCCGAGGACATCGTCTTCGACACGTTCGATGGCGGATCGGTGAGGTTACCGGATGCCCCGCAGGCGACGATCAATCGCCTCTTCAATGCCATAAGGCCGGTCTATGTCCCCGTCTATGAGGGACCACAGGGCGGCGATTGGCTGTCTGACGACGACTTCATCCTTGGGTACGAAGGTGAGACGCAAGCCTTCGCCTATCCGGTCAAGTTCCTCAACTTCCACGAGATAGTGAATGACGAGATCGACGGCATCCCCGTACTGATCACCTACTGCCCGCTGTGCGCCTCCGGCGTGGTTTTTGACCGTCGTATTGATGGCACGACCCACGTGTTTGGCAACACCAGCGCGCTATACCAGAACGATCTGGTGATGATCGATCATGAGACCGGCTCATACTGGTTCCAGACCGGGGGCGAGGCTGTGATTGGTCCATTGTCAGCCACTCGGTTGGAGCCGCTACCTTCGGTCATGATGCCGTGGGCAGATTGGCTGGAGCTGCACCCTGACACTCTCGTACTTTCACGAGACCAGGGGTTCGACACCCCACCCTCCCGTTACGACCGCGATCCGTTCGGCTCCTACGCCCAGAGCGTCGATGCAGGACGCTTCCCCTTCCCAGTCGACGAGGAACGCATCAGCGGGCGGCTGAGGCTCTCGGAAATAGTGTTAACGGTGAAAGTGGGCGAGACCGAAAAGGCATACCCAATCGGCAGGGTTGGCGACAACGCCGCGAACGATGAGATTGATGGCACCCCAGTCGTCGTACTCGCCCGTCTGAGCGGGCCTTCGGCCGCTGCATACTCGCCGGAGCTAAACGGATCGAAGCTCGAGTTCAGCAGCGACGGCGAAGGCAACTACACCGACAGCCTCACCAACTCGACGTGGGACTTCACAGGGCGGGCTATCGCAGGCGAACTGAGCGGCCGGCAGCTAGAACCGCTGCCGACAAGGCGAGCGATGTGGTTCTCCGTATCGATCGACCAGCCTGATATCGAGATCTACTTCCCTTAGGCTTGGCCGCCGAGAGCTTTGTCCAGATTGTATGCCGCGCTGATCAAAGACAGGTGAGTGAACGCTTGCGGGAAGTTGCCAAGAGCCTCTCCACGAGGCCCGATCTCCTCGGAGTACAGGCCAAGATGGTTCGCATATCCAAGCATCTGCTCAAACGTTAGCCTCGCCCGCTCCAGTCGCCGGTGATCGCGCGAACCGGCGCGGGTCATCGCCTCCACAAGCCAGAAAGTGCACATGTTGAAGGTGCCCTCTCCGCCTGTCAGACCGTCCGAGGTGTGTTCCGGGTTGTAGCGGTATACAAGAGAGTTCGAGACCAGCCCGCCCTTCGCAGGGGTCCGGTTGATCGCGTCCAGCGACCTGAGCGCCCGCGGGTCGGTCGGCGACAGGAAAAACACCAGAGGCATCATCAGGTTTGAGGCGTCAAGGAATCTGCCACCGTAAGACTGGGTGAAAGAGCCGATCTCCTCGTTCCACCCCTTCTCCATGATCTCCTCGTAGATCTCATCGCGGACCTTCCCCCATCGTTCACGAGGGGCCGGGAACGAGCGCTTTTCTGCAAGCCGCAGTGCACGGTCTAGCGCTACCCAGCACATAAGCTTCGAATAGACGAAGTGGCGCTGGCCACCCCGCACCTCCCAGATGCCCTCGTCAGTGCGCTGCCAGTTATCCGCCACCCAATCGATCAGTCGGGTCAGGTGGTTCCAGAAGTCGTATGAGATCGGCGAACCATACTTGTTGAACAGATAGACCGCGTCCATCAGTTCTCCATAGATGTCCAACTGCAGCTGGTCGTAGGCACCGTTCCCGATGCGTACCGGCTTCGAGCCTTCATATCCGTCGAGGTGATCCAGCGTCTCTTCGGTGAGTTCATGCTCGCCGTTGATGCTGTACATGATCTGTAGAGAGCCGTCAGGGTTGAGTTCGGCGCAACGGGCTTCAAGCCATTCCATGAAATGTGCCGCCTCATCCGTGAATCCGATGCGCATCAGTCCGTACACCGTAAAGGCGGCGTCTCTCATCCAGGTGTAGCGATAGTCCCAGTTGCGGACCCCGCCAAGGTCCTCTGGCAGGCTGGTCGTCGGGGCGGCAACGATTGCGCCGGTTGGTGCATAGGTCAGAAGCTTTAGCACTAGCGCCGAGCGATGGACCACCTCGCGCCATCGTCCCGAGTAGGTCGACTGAGCCACCCAGCGACGCCAGTACGTCACCGTCTCTTCGAACTGCTGCTCTACCTGTTCTGCACTGAGAAGATCTTCCGGTCTCGCACCGTCATGCAGTTCACACAGCACGAAGTAAGTCGATTCACCTTCTTGAATGACGAAGCGGGACGAAACGCCTCCATCCGACTGCGTCAGCTCAGAGGGTGTTGAAAACAGCAGTTTGAGGCCGGGCGCATGGAACAGCGCTCCTCCACCTATCAACTCCACCTCGTGATCGTCTCTGGCGTAGTTGAACGCAGGCATGCAGCTCATCTCGAGGTGCATCGAGCCGCGCACACCCTGCACCTTTCTAATCAGCATGTGTTCGGCGTGCTCTTCGTCCTTCGGACTGATCGGCATGAAGTCCGTGACTTCCACGACGCCTTCTTCAGAGAGGAAGTGTGTGACAAGTACGTTGGTTTCTGGGAGGTAGTGTTGCGTCGTGGTGAAGTCGGTCTCGCACGGCGCTACCTGAAACCGGCCGCCTTTCTTGTCGTCGAGTATCGACGCGAACACGCTGGGCGAGTCAAAGTGCGGAACGCAGAACCAATCGATTGAGCCGTTCTTGCCGACCAGCGCAACCGTGTGCAGGTCACCTATCACACCGTAGTCGCTTATCGGCTGGTACGGCATCTCGGGCTCCTGTCTGTCCGATTCGTTTGCGCTATGTTCAGCCGGAACTCCGACGCTCGCCTACGATGTTGGCTGCAACACGCCCGTGGCGGCCGACGCAGCGGAACCCGTGCCGGCCAGCAGCTTCGAATAGGCGTGCAACAGGCGGTCTGCAGCGGCATCCCAGGTCAGCGTCTGGGCATGAAGGAGTGCTGCCTTGCCCATCTCCTCACGCAACTTCTCGTTGTTGAGCAGCAGTTCCAGTCGCTCCACGAACGGGCCAGGACAGCGCCAGTTCACGAGGAAACCTGTAACACCGTCGTTCACGATAGTGGTTAACCCTCCAACACGCGACGCAACGACCGGTTTCCCGCAGGCCGCCGCCTCAAGCGCCGCAAACCCGAAACTTTCGTAGTAGGACGGCAGCACGCAGATGTCAGCAGCGTTGTAGTAGATGTTCAGGCGGTCTTGTGGGATGGAGCCAAGGAACTTGACTTTATGCCGAATGCCGAGATCCCGTGCGAGACAGAGCAGCCTCCGCATGCCCGGTGAGCCTTTGCTGCCCCCGGCGACGAACAGCTTCAGCCCATCCGTGTGTTCCAGCTGCGCAACGGCTTTGAACAGAGTGTCGATTCCCTTCAGGCGTTCCAGTCGCCCTACGTAAAGCAACACTTTCTCATCGCTCAGGCCAAGTTGAGCTCGGGCATCAGCCTGTGGGTTCGGTGAGAACCGTTCACCGTTCACACCCGGCGGCACGACAGCGATGCGCTCCGGGCAGGCTCCGTACTGATCAGTGACAATCCTGCACTCGTGATCAGTCCAGACAACAACCTGGTCAGCGGACCGTGCGACCTTGACTTCCGACTCGTGTCGCCGTGGGTGCTCTTTCTCACCCGGCAACGCCCGCTGCTTCACAGAAGCCAGGGTGTGGAAACTCGTCGAGTGGGGGACATTCCACTGCTTGCTCAGCTCCATTCCGACAAGTCCAGATAGCCAGTAGTGGCTGACGATCATGTCGTACTCAAGGCCCCAGGTAGTTGCAAAGCTGGCAACCTGCCTCGTGAACTCAGGTAGAAGGTCGAACGCACCTGACTTGTCCGTAGAAGGCGCGCCCGCCGGTAGATGGATCGCTCTAGCACCAGGTGTCAGGTGCACGATCATCGGGTCGAGTGGATCGTGGTGGCGGGTGAATATGTCTACTTGAACACCGCGACACGAGAGCGCACGCGCAGTCTCCAGCACATAAATGTTCATTCCGCCCGCATCCTTCAAACCTGCCTGGATCACCGGGCAGCCATGGACGCTTATGACAGCAATTCGCTTCATAGATGGTTCTAGCGAGTGGCGACTATGCGAAACACCTCGCGGTCAACACCGCCGAGATGGTACTTGTAAGGTTCGTCTCCCCGCATGAAGTCGAACACAGTATGCCCCTGTTCTATCGACCTGCGAATCGTGAACGCATGGTTCAGAAGTCCTACGGCAAGGCGCCTGTATTCGGGGTCGTAGCCAGAGTTGTAAAGGTAGCGAACACCTCCGACAACGAACGAAAGTGAGGTCGCGACCTTTGTGCCATCGATCTCGAGAAAGCTCAGGCGGGTGATGCCGGACTCAGCCAACTTCACCGCAACCTCTCGGAAGAATCGCTCCCGCTCCAGCGTCATAAACTCCTGCTTCTCTGGAGTACTCAGCCTGTGCAGCCTGAAGAAATCAGAAAGGGCCGTTTCGACATCCTCCGGGGCGCTCAGTTCAAAGTGCTCGATCTCACCCGATGCCTGCAGCCTGCGGATCTTCCGGCGAAGCTCGTGCCGGTCTTTCTTTCGCAGGCCTGAGACGTACTCATCCCAGTCGCTCGGCAGCTCTAGCATCGGCGCGACATCTTCCTGATCGACAGTGACGTTCCAACCGAGCCTTCTCAAGACTTCCGGCAACATCTCGAACGTCTGAGAATCACCCGCTATCGACTCGAAGAGCAGCTTCTTCACGCCGCCATCTGCCGCAACCTCGTCGATAACAGCTTTCAGGCAGGTCTCGGGAATGTCTCCAGGACACACGAAATCGTGGTAGTCGACGAGGTCCGTGCCACCAAGGAATGAAACGGTGCCATCTTCCTGCATGAGCGGCGCAAGAAGATCCACTGTACCAGCATCCGAGCAGACGGCCAGTATCTTCTGGGACTTGCCGGTGCCGAAGTGATCCCACCACGTCTCCTGCCAGACAGGCAGATCGAAAACTGTCGCCCTGTCGCTGGACGCGGCCATAGCCGCCCAGCCTGCCGATGCGCTGTTGAACGTCTCAGACCGAACCGAAACAGAACAGCAGGTCATGCAGCGATCTTCCTACACAGACAGACTTCACAGGAGCGCGAGTTCACTTGCTTCGTTCCTCTTTCAGAGATCGGTTAACCGCTACTTAAGGAGGCTGATGACCGAGTCCAGGTCAGGCTCCACGTACTCAAGTTCAACAAGAGCGCGCTTTTCGGCCGTCCCCGGGTCCTTCAGACCGTTCCCGGTTAAGATGCAAACCACGGTCATATCGGTCACATCCACCCCCAACTGTTCCAGTTTAAGCAGCCCTGCAACTGAAGCAGCAGACGCCGGTTCACAGAATATTCCCTCTTCACGCGCCAGCATCAGATAGGCATCTACGATCTCACGGTCTTCGACCTTGTCTATCAGGCCACCAGACTCGTCTCTAGCTTCAAGAGCCGTCTTCCAACTAGCCGGATTACCGATGCGTATCGCCGTCGCAATCGTGTCAGGATGAGCGACCGGCTCTCCAAGTACGATTGGTGCCGCTCCCGCCGCCTGGAAGCCCATCATACGTGGCAGGGAAGACGACATGCCGAGCTGCTTGCCTTCTTTGTAGCCCTTCCAGTAAGCGGTGATGTTGCCGGCATTGCCGACGGGGAGGCACATCATGTCAGGCGCTTCGCCGAGCTCTTCGATGATCTCGAATGATCCGGTCTTCTGCCCTTCGATGCGGAACTGGTTCACAGAGTTGACGAGTTCTGCGTCGATAGCGTCGACGAGATCGAAGACGGTGCTCAACGCGTCGTCAAAGCTGCCGTTGACGGCTAGGATGCGGGCGCCGTATGCCATCGCCTGAGCGAGCTTGCCGAGGGCGATCTCGCCAGACGGTACCAGCACGATGGTCTCCAGGCCGTAGCGAGCGCCGTATGCAGCTGCTGCCGCGCTGGTGTTACCCGTCGAGGCGCACACGATTCGTCTCTTTCCTGCTTCGATGGCCTTGGCGACCGCCATCACCATGCCGCGGTCCTTAAACGAACCGGTCGGGTTGCAGCCCTCGAGCTTGAAGTAGAGAGCCTTGCAGCCGAGTTTCGGGCCTATGTTCTCGGACAGCACCAGCGGCGTACTGCCCTCACCAAGAGATATCAGCGGTGTATCTTCCGTGACCGGAAGGTAGTCCTTGTATCGCTCGATGACACCCGGTCTTGCGGACAATGCGCGAACTGCTCCCGATAGTGAACTTGGCCAGGTCGAGGTTAGTGAAGGCCGGTTGCTAAACGCCTTCTTGAGCGGAAAGACCGAAATAGTGTCGAGAAAGGGTCACTCAGAGTGCCCGTACGATTCGACCCTGATCAGATTGTCCAGCTCGATCACAACATCGAGGCTGCGCAATCGGGAAACCGCCTCTTGCATATTAGCTTCTAATGCCGAGTGAGTCATTATGACCAGGTCGGCCTGTCCGGTCGTTTCGTCCGTATCCATCTGGATCACAGACCGGATGCTGATGTCGGCATCGCCGAGAACCTTCGCTACCTGTGCCAGCACTCCGGGTTTGTCAGCTGCTGTGAGCCGCAGGTAGTACTGGCAGCGATGCCCGCTCATCGGTGCAAGCGCCAGTGAAGGAGCAGTTGGACCTGCCTCTGAACCGTTGGACTTGGACCGGGCGACGCTGAGCACATCACCAAGCACGGCCGATACGGTCGGCTCAGGGCCTGCGCCCGCCCCCTGAAGCCAGAGAGGGCCAACGAGATCGCCTTCAACCTCAACCATGTTGAGCGCGCCGTTTACGGACGCCATCGGCACATCGAGCGGTACCAACGACGGGTGAACACGTTGCAGCAGGCCGGACTCCGTCCTCTGCGCCGCCCCTATCAGCTTGATCGTGAAGCCCAGCTCATCGGCATATCTGAAGTCCCTCACATCGATCTTTCCTATGCCCTCACGATGGATGCTGTCGACCGGAGCGCTTGTGCCAAAGGCCAACTGGCCGAGGATCGCGATCTTATAGAGCGCGTCGTAACCATCGACATCGGCCGTGGGATCAGCTTCCGCGTAGCCCAGCCGCTGTGCATCCGAGAGTACATCGGCGTAGGCAGCACCTTCACCTGACATACGCGTCAGTATGTAGTTCGTCGTGCCGTTGATGATCGCTCTGATCGAGTCAATTCGGTTTGCAAGAAGGTCGTTCGAAATGGTGCTGAGAATCGGGATCCCACCACCAACGCTGGCCTCATAGATCAGCTGCGTGCCAGAGCCTGCAGCCGCTGCCAGTAGCTCATTGCCACGCTTCGCCAGGACTTCCTTGTTGGCAGTCACGACGTGTTTGCCTGACGACAATGCCTGAGAGATCAGTTCGAATGCTGGATTCTCACCACCCATCAGCTCTACGACGATCTCAATATCGGGGTGGTTCACAACTTCTGACGAATCTGTAGTCAGAAGGTCAGACGACAACTCGACTGAGCGCTTTTTGGAGAGGTCTCGAACCGCCGCCTTGCCAACCTCGAGCTTCACACCGGAGCGATCGGCCATTCCGCGATCTTCAACGATCGCCTTTGCAACCGCCGAACCGACAACCCCGAGGCCCAGCAGGCCTATCTTTACCGTGCGCATGACGTTCCGATCCGACTAAAGACTCAGTCAAGTAAATGGTCAGTTGGGGATGCCCCAGTAGCTCTTAAGTCGGTCGACGCCTTAACGATCCGAAGCCGCTGGCCAGTCCGACGGGTTTCTACTGGGCAGGTGCACTGATGCCCGGGATCCCCCCACCCGGGTTCTGCGGGACCACGGTCGGCGGTCCACCTGTGATCGAAGCACCAGGCGGCAACAGGCCTTGGAACGGATCATCCTGGTTCGGGCCAGGCGTTGGAGCAAGAGCGTTGAGCGAAACCTGTTTGTTCACCCAGTTCGTGATGTCGCTGTCGAGGTCCAGGAAAAGATCGATGTTTCTGCGCTGCTCGTTCAAGAAAACGGTCATCGCAGTGTCCTTGAGGACCTCCAGCGAATCAGGCTCAACCTCGCGTGCTTCCTGGAACTCTTCGACCACCAGGATTGACCACATATTTGTCTGCTCATCCAACTGTGGAGAGGTCGGAGTTCTCAACGGCAGGATTCGATTGCCATCTGCGTCGGTACCGAACAGCAGACCATCGATCTGTCTCGCAACGACACCCTGCGGCACCCAGCCGAGTTCACCATTGGTGCGCGGTGCCTCGAAATCGTCCGAAAACTCCAGGACGATCTCTTCGATAGGCGTGCCGGCGTTGAGTTCTCTTTCGATCAAACCGACTACCTGCGGGTCGTTCCGCTCAAGGAGTAGCCGGTACACATGCACCTGCGGTTGAATCCGAGGGATGTTATCGCCTACCACTTCTCTGAGCCGCTCCTGGAATAGGACCTTCTTCAGGAAGTCACGCCAGACGCTTTCTGGCAATCCGACGCGGTTGAGGAACTGGCGTTTCGCCTCTTCAACATTGGTCTTGAACTCGTCAGAGTCGCGATCACCAGCCTGAATAGCGAAGCCAAGGATGAACTCGACTCTTTCATCTACCTCTTCGGGCGAGACGGAAACGCCGTACTGCGGAGCAAGCTGGAAGGCCAGCTCTGCCTCCTGGATCACTTGCAACGCCTCAAACACGGACGTTCCGAGCTGGAACGGCACGCCGATCTCTTCGCTGAGCCGTTGGTTGAACCTGATCAGGTCGACCACATCGCCGCGGGTGTACTCAACTTCGCCGACGCGGATGGCCAGCGCCCTGGGAGGTGCCACGAACTGGTTCCAGAACGCAACGCCGAGAACGATCATCAGTACGGCGAGCATGCCGAGTCCGCCATAGATGAAAGGTCGGTTCCGCCTGCCGCGAGCCTTCTTCTCTCGAAGGATGTCGAATCGAGACTTCGTGGAACGCTGCGTGATACTGCGCTGTCCGGCGCCGTACTCAGCTACTGGCTCTGGCGCCGGACCAGTGACATTTTCCGAGTTGGTCATGACCTGAAAAGAAATCCACCAGGTATCGCCGCCCGGTGGCTATTCCTTGTTCTCTTCCTCAGATTCTTCGGCTTCGGCTGAGTCTTCAGTCTCTTCGGACTCAGCAGCGTCATCCGCATCTTCGGCCGGGTTCTCCTCGGCTTCCTCTGCGGACTCCTCTTCCTCAGAAGATTCAACGCTATCCGACGTATCCTCGGATTCGTCTGCAGTCTCTTCAGTTGAAGCGGTCGCGGTCTCTTCCTCGTTCGAAGACTCCTCGGCGGCCGCTGCCTCTTCAGAAGTCTCTTCTGCGCCTTCCTCTTCTTCTGAAGCCGCAGCTGTAGAAGCCGGTGCGATCGAACCCGTCACGCGAGTGTGATTTGGAGCGTAAGGGAGCAAAGCAAGGAATCGCGCCCGAGCGATAGCTGTGCTCAACTCCCGCTGGCACTTGGCACAGTTGCCAGACTTGCGGCCCGATTCGATGCGGCCGCGATCGGAAATAAACCTGCGCAGGACTGAAACGTCCTTGTAGCCAACCGTTCCGACCTCTTTGCAAACGCACTGGCGCCTGCGTCGGCCGCTAAACCTGCGGGTGCCCGGTCGGCCGCCTCCGCCTCTTGTGTCCCTGCTCTGCGATGTCGTCATTTTTCTCCTTGTGGAATGGACGTCCCGAAACTGTCGAGAACGGGAACTGCTACCAGGGCAGTTCCTCCACGTCTTCTGAAGCTGCTGGCTCTCCGCCGTTGCCAGAAGCGCCTGCTGGGCTCCCGGCCGTCTGCGGAGCGCCAAAATCATCACTACCACCCTGGCCGTCCTGCCTGTCCAGGAAGACCACTCTGAAGGCTCTCACTTCGAGGCTTGTCCTCTGCTCACCGTTGTTGGCGGTGTAGGTCCTCGTGCTGAGCCTGCCATCAACAAACACCCTTCGGCCCTTCGCGAGGTACTGGTTGACAGACTCTGCCTGCCTATCCCATGCGGTCACAGTGAACCACTCGGTGTTGTCCTGCCACTCACCGTCCTGGCCCCGGGAAGGGTTGTTCACGGCCAGGCGAAAATCGGTCACAGCCGTCCCGCTCGGCGTGTATCGCATCTGAGGGTCGGTACCGGCCCGGCCTATGAGAAGTATCTGGTTAAGCGTCATCTGGAGTCCCCCTGTGCTCAGGGCTATTGTCGGGGGTTCAGCCTTCGGTGGCAGCGACCTTCTTGCGCTCTTCTCGAACCATGAGGTGGCGTAGCACATCCTGGTTTGCTTCCATCACCCGGTTGATCTCGGGCGTCGCCGCGCCATCGATGCTGAACCGAGCCAGATAATACGCCCCTTCGCTGTGTTTCTTGATCGGGTATGACATAGAACGTCGGCCCCACAACGCCACAGACTTCACATCACCACCGTTTTCGGTGATGAGGTCCTTCACCGTCTCCATGGATTTCTCGCCGTCGTCTTCGGAAGACGCTCCGGGCAGAATCCACATCAGTTCGTAATCGCGCAAAATCTCTTTACCAAGTCTTCGTGAGAGTAAAAACGCCGTCACCCGGCGATCTGGCAGAACCGCAAAAGTATAGCACGCGTCTGCTTCTGAAAACACGTTGCACAGCGAGCTGAATCTTTGCCACTCGATCAATCGCTGGTCCTGGATGCCATGAACTACGGATAGCTTGCAATTCGACGTAACGGATAGACTCGCCGAATGCATGACGATGGACACTTCAGTGAGCACATCGCCGCAAGCTATGACGAGATGTCGGCGACGTCGTTCAAGCCGGAGGTCGTGACACCTGCGGTCGACCTGCTAGCGCAACTGGCTGGCAACGGCAGCGCGCTTGAGCTCGGTATTGGCACAGGAAGGATCGCTCTGCCTCTTGCAGAGCGAGGGGTGCCCGTTCATGGCATAGAACTTTCCAAAGCGATGGTGGCCAGGCTGCGCGAAAAGCCCGGTGAGGATCGGGTAGACGTGACAATAGGCGACTTCTCAACCGCGTCTGTTGACAAGAAATTCAGCATCGCCTATCTCGTTGCGAACACCATCATGAACCTGACCACACAGGAAGCGCAGGTCGCTTGCTTTCGCAACGTAGCGGCGCACCTTGAGCCCGGCGGTTGCTTCCTGATCGAAGTCTCGGTGCCAGACCTGCAGAGGCTCCCACCCGGCGAGACTGTCCGTCCATTCAGGGTGAGTGAGTCCCGCCTCGGCTTCGATGAATTCGACGTCGCGGCGCAGGGTCTGACGTCCCATCACTTTCGGCTTGTCGAAGGAAACTGGGAACGGTTCTCGATTCCTTTCCGCTACGTGTGGCCGTCTGAGCTCGATCTGATGGCCCAGATGGCTGGCATGCGGCTACAGGACAGGTGGTCAGACTGGAAACGCGAGCCGTTTACCAACGAGAGTCGAAGCCACGTATCCGTCTGGGAGAAACCTGCAGGTTCTGCCTAACAGGCTTACGCGTCGTCGAGACCCGGCACGTGGAACTGAGAAGCGAACTTCCCGACGGCCGACTTGATGGAAGCCAGCGCAGAGTCGTCGCCTGAAGCCTTAACCGCGTCGAGAATGAACCCTGCGACGGTCTCCATATCTGAAGTATCCATCTTGCGTGAGGTGACTGCCGGCGTCCCGATCCGCACTCCACTCGTGACCATTGGTGACTCGGGGTCGTTCGGGATGGTGTTCTTGTTGACCACGATTCCCGCCGCGTGGAGAGCCGCCTCGGCTTCCTTTCCGGTAAGCCCGATCGGCCGCACGTCCACCAGCATCAGGTGGTTGTCAGTGCCGCCTGAGACGATCCGCAACCCGGCTGCCGCAAGCGCCGCGGATAGCGACTGAGCATTCTGCACGATCGCCGCTGAGTACTGCTTGAATTCAGGCTGCGCGGCCTCTTTAAACGCGACGGCTTTGGCCGCAATCGAGTGCATCATCGGCCCGCCCTGCATGTTTGGGAACACTGCAGAGTTGTACTTACGCGCCAGGTCTGATCTGGTCAACGCCATCGCACCGCGCGGTCCGCGTAGAGTCTTGTGAGTCGTCGTCGTGACGATGTCGGCATACGCGACCGGCGAGGGGTGTGAGCCGCCAACCACGAGTCCTGCGATGTGTGCGATGTCGGCCAGCAGGTACGCGCCAACTTCATCTGCAATCTCACGGAATTTCGGAAAGTCAATCTCTCGCGGATACGCCGTATAGCCGCACACGATAAGTTTCGGTTTGAACTCTCTCGCCACTTCCGCAACGGCGTCGTAGTCGAGCTGTTCACTCTCAGGATCCACGCCGTAGTGCCCGAACTCAAATAGCTTCCCCGAGAAGTTGACTGGTGATCCGTGAGTAAGGTGCCCGCCATGGTCGAGCGACATCCCGAGCACCCGATCACCAGGTTTGAGTAGAGCAAAGTAAGCCGCCATGTTGGCCTGTGAACCGCTGTGCGGCTGGACATTCGCGTGCTCTGCGCCGAAGAGCGACTTTGCTCGCTCAATCGCCAGTTCCTCGGCAACGTCGACATTCTCCGTGCCAGCGTAGTAGCGACGGCCCGGGTAGCCCTCGGCGTACTTGTTCGTCAGTACAGATCCAGTAGCGGCTAGGACAGCGGAACTGGCGTAGTTTTCCGAAGCGATAAGAACCAGGTCTTCGCGCAATCGCCGCTCTTCGTTCTGAACAACTTTCGCGATGTCGGGATCACTGGTTTCGAGGGCAGCCAACGCGGGCGAAACGGGCATCACATTCTCCGCAGGGTAAATCGGTCGGCATGAAGGCCATCAAGTGTATCGGTCGGAAACGACAACGGGAGTGCCGTGCCATGAGGCGACACAAGACAGGTACGCTATTGTCGACATCGACTTAACTCATGAGCAGAAATGACAGCGCTGGAGCCACATGACGCAACGACACGATTCACCTGACCGCGAAGCTGCCGGAAGCCTTGAACTAATTACTGAGATCCCAGTGCGGGCTATGGTGGTGTTCGCGCACCCAGACGATGCGGAAATCGGCACCGGCGCAACGGTTGCAAAGTGGACTAAGGCCGGCTGCGAGGTTGTGTACGTGCAGTCAACGAGTGGTTCAAGTGGCAGCAACGATCGCAATATGACTTCCGAGGCGATCGTGCCGATACGCGCTGCCGAACAGAAGGCGGCGGCAGAGGCGGTGGGCGTGAAGACAATCGAAGTGCTGGACCATGCAGATGGCTGGCTCGACCCTGACCGCGTCTACCTGGAAGAGCTGGTACGGGTGATCAGAAGGCATCGGCCAGAAGTCGTTTTCGCACATGACCCGGAACGGTTTGCCGGTTTCAATCACCGGGACCACCGCGCCGTCGGCATCACCACTAAGGACGCTATCTATCCGTACGCTCGCGACCATCTGCACTTCCCGCACCAGGTGGAAGAGGAAGGGCTGGAACCCTGGAAGGTTAAGCACCTGCTTATGTGGGGAACGGACCAGCCGAACGTGATTGTCGATGTGAGCGAGACACTAGAGACCAAGGTCGAGGCACTGTTCAAGCATGAAAGCCAGGTTGGTGGCCTCGCGACGAACGTAGATGCGGCAAGCAGGCTGCGCAACCGCGCTCGTGACGCGGCAGAAGGCTTCGACTTCGAGTTTGCGGAGCGGTTCCGAAGGATTACGGCCCGGCCGTAAGCAGAAGCATGCCATTCATCGACCTTCTGACTCACATACTCCCCGGAGTTGACGATGGCCCGGTAACCATGGACCAGAGCGTAGATATGGCCCAGGAAGCCGGTAGAGTCGGAACCGAGATCATAGTTTCGACACCTCACCTTAGTGATGTCGAACTGAACTCCACCGTTGCGGATGCCCGTCAGCTGGTGGCCGACCTCAACTCCCGCCTTCGCAGGGAGGCAGCAGACGGAGCGCCTCTTGTCAGGGTTATCCACGGCATGGAAAACAGGATCACACCGAACCTTCCTGAAAGGGTGGAGCCGGGCAACCAGCTGACGATCGGCGGTTCTCGTTTCGTTATGCTCTCTCTCCCGTTCAACACCTTCCCGCCATTCATGACCGATGTGCTTGCTCGACTTCGCATGAAGAGGCTTGTCCCGATCCTCGCCAGACCGGAGCGCAACGAGGTCCTTCGAAGTGACAGAGGCAAGTTGAAAGACCTGATTGAAAACGGTGCACTGTTCGTCGTTACATCGGGGAGTATCGCGGGCAGGTTTGGCAAAGACGCGCAGCGAGCCGGTCTTCGAATGATCCAGCAAAGGCTCGCCCATGCGGTGGTATCAGATATGCACACCCTCGAAGGCCAGCGACCACCCGGGCTCAGGCGCGCTCACCGCTGGGTCGAGAGGGCGACCGATGAGGCGACGGCTGACCGGCTACTGGATGACCAGCCTCGTATGATCCTGCAGGGACATTCACCTGAAGCGGAGTCCGAGAATACCGAGCCCGGTGGTAGCCGATGGAGACGATTGTCTCCGGTCGGCCTGCTGAGAGGTCGCAGCTAGCCTACCGCTACACCGCGCGTCAGCCTGATGAAGAGCGCTGTCAGTGGGGCGAAGATGCGGTGGATGTAGGTGCTGCCCCACGTGATAAGAATCCCGACTGCGGCGCCACCGAGAATATCGCTCGGATAGAACACGCCTGCATAGACGCGCGACAGTCCGTATAAGAACGCGGCAGCGAACAGCCAGTATCCGAACTTCCGGTTGACCATCCATGCTGCGGAACCGGCTGCGAAACCGATGGCAACCGGATTCGCCGGGAACGACGGGTCCGTTGCTCTATAGAAAAGCAGCTCGATCTCTTCCAGCTCCACATAAGGACGCGGTCTCTTCCAGGCCACGTTGATTAGCACTACACCGACGTTCGACATACCGATGGATGTGATTCCAACCAGCACCCAGTGGTGGGCCTTCGCCCGCGCCTCGGCACCAACAGCGGAAAACCACATCCCAAACATCGCCAGCGAGAAGACGAGCGGCATCACGTAGTCGGTTGCGATCACGCGCGCCAGATCATCGATCAACGCGACATTGCCGGAAAGACCATTCAGCCACAGCACCAGTTCTCTGTCGATTGGGTTCACTTAAGCCAGCGCTCCCAGATCTGAACTGAAATGCTCCAGCGATCAGCTCGTTTCACGAGCGCGGCCGCGTCGGCGGGCAGCTCCTTCTTGAACCGCTTCCAGGACCGACGTAGCGATGTCCAGTAGCTCTCCGAGACCAACAGCTCTATACCGTCCGGGTCCGCGGCCCGCTGTGTGGCTTGAATCATCCGGCCAGGAAACAAGCGACGATTCAGAGCACCGGCGGAAATCGAAACTATGAATGCGATCAACGCAGACAACGGAAACCAGGTCGCCTGTCCCGTTCCGGACAGACCGCCGTCGACATCGTTTACATTTCGAGCGGCGCCCAGGTCACCCCAGTCCGCCTTGCCCCATAACCGAGTCGACGAGTCGGCCTCTACTGAGCCTGCTGCCCATGGTCCATCCACCCACAGGGGCAACATGAAGAACAGCGCCGCGCCGCCGATGATGAGCACCACCCCAAAGTAGCGGGTGATCAGGCGGCCGGGCAGGAGCCACATCGCTCGATAGCCACCGACGGAAACGGCGATCTGCAAAGCGCCCAGGGTCGTCAGCGCGGCGAAATAGAAGTAGTGGCGGCCAAAAAGCGCCTGTACTTCTGATGGATCGGGAGTCAATTCTGGGCTTGCTCTGGGGCCATCACTGGCGTTGGACAGCGTTCACATGTCGAGTGCAAACCCGCGCTGGAATGCACTGCCCAATTGTCGCACCGCTCAAGTAGTCCAACGCAAGAAGTCCGCATCGTATTAGTGGTGTTCGAGACAGCAACGACTATCCGCCGCCGGGAACCACAGGCGTGCACCATTCCATATAGTCCGGATTGTCGCCTTTGACAGTAGCGAAATAGAGCTCTTGCAGTTTCTTCGTGATGGGCCCCATCTCTCCGTTGCCGACTTTTCGGTTGTCCAGTTCGCCCATCGGAGTGATATGTGCGGCAGTGCCGGTGAGGAATACTTCGTCCGCAAGGTATAGCTCGCTGCGGTGGATGCGGCGTTCAACCACCTCCATGCCAAGCTCACGGGATGCCAGCTCGATGACTGAGTCGCGGGTGATCCCAAGAAGGCAGTTGTCTGTTTCGGAAGGGGTCGAGATTCGACCGTCCGAGACCATGAAGAGATTCTCACCGCTGCCTTCGGAGACTGTGCCGTCCCAGTTCAGCAGGATTGCCTCATCGTATCCGGCGGTCACCGCCTCTGTCTTGGCCAGGATGCTGGTTGTGTAGAGACCTGTGATCTTCACGCCCGTCGGCATGATCGAGTCCTCCGGTCGGCGCCAGGAGGAGGTCTGGCATCGAATCGGCCGGTCGCTCTCTATGTAGTTACCGAACGGGAGTACGACGACCGTGAATTCGTCATCAAGGTCGTTGAGCTTCAGGTTCGCAACAGCCTCCTGGCCCTTGAAGGCGAGCGGCCTGATGTAAACGTCCTGACGAAAGCCGTTGCGCTCGATCAGGTCTGTAGTGATCTTGCAGAGTTCATCAACGCCGTACGGCAGCTCGATCTTCAGCATCCGGCAGCCTCGAAGCAGACGTTCGTAATGCTCTCGCAGGCGGAACACGTACATCTTGCCGTGCTGTTCGTTCCAGTTGCCCCTGATGCCTTCAAACACAGCAGTGCCGTAATGCAACGCGTGCGTCATGACGCCTACCTTCGCATCCTCGAGAGGGACCTGTTTCCCGCCCAGGAACGCGTATGCATCTAGCGCCATGTCAATCTGCTCCGTATCTAAGTCTTGGTCACGAACACGCCCGCGCTGCTCGCGGGCGTTGTATGAACTGCTGCGTTAGCGCAGGCTGAGCAATTATACGTTCGGATTCACGCCGTACAACCTGCACGTAATTGCGACTCGCCTCGCACACCTCGAGTCTGCCGTTCTCGAACGGTTCCAGGTGAGCGATGCCACGCGAAAACCACGCCACCAAACGCTGTGGATACCGGGTGACGATCAACTTGGTGTTGAGTTACTCTTTGCGGAGCAGTCAACGAGGCTCAGCGACGCCACAACGGTGGCCCGCTCTGAGACGCAGGAGTAGATGAGTCAATGACCGAGCAGGGCAACACCGGATGGGGCATGACCGTTTCACGCCGCTTCGACACTGAAGCCGAGGCGAACAACGCGGTGGGCAACCTCAGAGAGGCTGGCTTTCTGGAAGGCGAGATCCGTGTGTGGCAACAGCGCAAGCCTGCAGTCACTAAGGGCGAAGACGCTATGGAGCGAATCGTCGAAGCTTTTCTTGGCGGCGGCGTAATAGGTGGCCTCGGCGCCTTCTTCATCGCAATCGCGTTCGTCTGGGCAGACAGTCAGAAGGTTGATGAAGAGTTTGCTGCCATCGCCTCGCTGGCAGGCGCGATCGGCGGAGCAATCATCGCTGCGATTGCAACGAGCATCATCTCCCCAAGGTTCGCCTTCAGCCACCCACACGAGCACCACGCCGGCCCTGGCTCGGTCGTCACTGTCTCAGTGGGCGACCGCGAGGCTCAGGCGAAAGAGGTGTTCGACAAGCTGAGTTAGCTCGCGGATTCGGAGGGGTTAGTATTTCGAGGCGACAACCCAGAAGAATGTCTCTGGCCCATCGATGCCCTCTTCGACTGTCTCAAGCCACGACCGTTCGACGCGCATCCTAGCCTGCTCGATCTGTTGTAGGGCTATCTCAGGATTGTGGTAACTCCAGAACATCGGAGCACCGAGCCAGTTCTCGTCACGGTCTTCTTTCTGCCCGCGTTTTCCAAGTGATGCGACGAAAACTCCACCTGGTTTTAGCCATTCCGAAATGTTCTCGAATAGCGCTTGATGCCTGTCCCTGTGAACGTGGATGATCGAGAAAAACGCGGTGACAGCGTTGAACTCAGCCGCGGGAAACTTGACCTCCGTCATGTCGGCGTGAACAAACGAGGCCGAAGGGACCTTCTGTCTGGCAAGTTCTAGTTGCCTAGCCGAGAAGTCGACACCGGTCACTTCGAAGCTTTGAGCAAGTGATGCAGTGAATGGCATACCTGCTCCACAACCAAGATCGAGCACAGTGCCACTTGGCGGCACGCGCCTCCTCAGCTCGCTGATTAGCTTCTCTATGCCCGCTCGCACACCGGCCGAGTCACGAGCGATCGCCACCCTTGCCAGGTACTCATCGGCGATCACGTCATAGCCTGAGCGCACTATCTCGTGATGATCTTCTGTCACATCGCCCTTGAGGCCCATGTATCAGTGCTCACTAACGGTGTGGCTACTAATCCAGTCGAAGTTGATGTCCTGGCCGAGGCCCGGAGCTGTTGGCATGTGGATGTTCCCGTCCGAGTCCATCTCGTCGATGATGCTGTTCAGGTACTCCGGCGGCTGGTCGTAGTCAACGAACGGGTGCAGCAGGCCGCGTTCGTACCAACGGGCATTGCTGATGGCGCCAAGCACCGCCAGGTTTCCTGCGCCACCGCCGTGAATCTCGGCGTCCATATTGAAGCTCTCGGCAAGATGGGCGATCTTCATGCTCGGCCCGATTCCACCCACGTCCATCACCCCTGTCCGGGCGATGTCACAGACTCCGCCGGCAATCCACTCGGCTCGCGTATGAAACTTTCCACCAGCGTACTCGGGGCCGAGTATAGGAATATCCAGGTTCTCAGCCAGCCACCGGTATGAAGAGGTTGAATGCTCGTCCATCGGCTCCTCGTACCAGTAGTAATTCAGCGCCTGGATGCCGAGGCCGAGCTCGTACGCCTCAGTCCTGCTGTACCAGTGGTTCGCATCGAGCATCAATGGAATATCCGGGCCGACTGCTTCCCGAACAGCAGCGCAGGCCTTGATATCCATCTTTACGCTCGGCGCCCACGAGACAGGCGGCATCCACGTGTGCAACTTGATCGCCTTGTAGCCGCGCTCGATCAGCCATTCGCCGAACTTTCCATAGTCATCCGGAGTGGCGAGACCGTTCGGCATCTCATCGCCACACATCGTGCTGCCGTATGCGGGCACCCTGTCACGGTAACCACCGAGCAGCTTCCACACCGGGGTGTTCAGCGCATTGCCCGCAAGGTCCCAGAGCGCCATCTCGACCGGCGCCAGGGTCCTGTCGGTCAGCTGCTCTCCACTCCCGCGCTGCCAGCGAGCGAGGCCAAGCCAGAGCTTCTCACGGTCCATTGGGTCCTCATCCATCAGGACCTTCTTCACGTAGTTCTCGATCAGGTGTGGACGGAGGGATTCAACCGCACCGAACGACCGCCCGCTATTGCCCTTATCATCGGTGATCGTGATCATCGCCTGCCTCGACTCATGGGGATCACCCGGATGAGTGTGACCGTCCGTGTCGTGGACAGTGTTGGAGGTGTAGGTGAAGACGGTGACTTTGATCTCTTCGATTTTCATGCCTGTTCCCGGGTGCGGTGTTTGACTAAACGTTGCTTTGGTCGAGGCGAAGGTTACCGTTCGCCGACTCTTGCGTCGACAACTCAGCCTGTCGATCACATCGCCTCGGTCTGTCGCATAAACTGCGCTGTCACAAACTGGCACCAGCAGAGGCGTTCCAGATTGAGACGACGTGAGGAAGAGAGCGGCGATAGCGCGGCGGTAACGGGCTCCGGCGAAAGGCAGCCGGGCAAAAGCTCGCCTACTTCAGCGCCAGCCGTTTCGTTCGTGCTTTTCGCCGTCGCGATCATCGTCGCAGGAGCAGGAGCACTGACGTGGGCGCTCGTCCGGCCCGACTCCCGTACCGTTGAGATCCTGCTACCGACGCCGGGTCCGATCATTGTGCATGTAACCGGAGAAGTGACCAGTCCTGGCGTCTACACGCTTGAGCCGGGCAGCCGTGTTTCCGATGCTATCGAAGCTGCAGGAGGACTCGCTGGCTCTTCGGACGTCAACATGGCGGCACCTCTCCGCGACGGTCAGCAGTTGATCGTTACGGCCGATCAGCCAGCGATGCCGTCAAACCCCGATCAATCGGCCGAACCAACTGAGCCGGCCGTCTTGCTCGATCTCAATACCGCCAGTGCTGCACAACTTGAAGAGCTGCCTAACATCGGGCCTGCACGGGCATCTTCGATCGTCAGCTTCCGGGAACGCAACGGCCCAATCCTATTCGTGGACGACCTCACCGCAATCGACGGCATCGGGCCATCGACCGTCGAAGGTCTCCGGCCGCTGGTTGTCCAACCATGAAGCTCTCAACGGCTGCGGCTTTGTTCGTGCTTGGAGTCGCCGCGGCATTCGGGTCCGGCCTATCGCTGGATTCGCAGCAACTGCAGGTAGTTCTGGTTGTTATCGGTGTCGCGCTGGTGCTGTCCGTCGGATTTCAAGTGAGGTCGAAAAAGTCCATTGCACTCGCACTTGGAGCTCTGATCCTGGTGGCGGGATTCGCGAGGGGAGCGGCTTCGGAATCTGAGACAGGCCGGAGCTGGCAGAACATTCCTGCAGACGGTGAGTCGATCACGCTCACCGGCTGGTTAACGGACGACGCGAACCGCGCCGGATCAGGTGTTCGGTTGAACCTCAACGCTCTTTCGATAGATGGTGAACCGGCCAGCTTCCCGCTGACCGTCTTCTCGACTGGCCTTACCGACTTAATAGGATCCGGGCGGTCGTCGAGCGGGTTTCGCTATGGAGACGTTTACGAGTTCAGTGGCCGATTCTCCGTGGCGACCGGCAACTTCGCTGAAAGCTCGGCTGGAACAGTCTTTACAGGCGTCGTGAGTCTTGTATCCGTCGACCAAGGCAACCCCGTTCGGAAGCTCGTTGCGGGCGCTCGTGAGTGGCTTTCGCAGAATCTGAGCCGCACTCTCAGCGAACCAGCCTCGTCCCTTGCCAGGACGATGCTCGTCAACGACCGGACCGGTCTTTCAGAGGAGACGAACCTCGACTTTCGAGAGTCCGGTACCTCTCACATCCTGGCGATCTCAGGCCTTCATGTCGCACTTATCGGTGGACTGGCCATGGCGCTTTCAGCATCGCTATTCGGCAGGCGAGGCCAGTACTACCTGTTGCTGCCTCTCGCGGTGACAGTCTTGTACGCCGCGCTAGCAGGGTTTTCTCCGTCCGTTACCCGGGCAGCGATCATGTTCAGCGTCGCCCTGCTTGCTCGGGCCGCCGGACGCCAGAACGCCTCGCTGCCCGCGATCGGATTCGCAGCGGCCGTGATGGTTGCCATCAGTCCTGAGATCCTTCGCTCGCTGTCATTCCAGCTCAGCTTCGCCGCGATCTCCGGAATCGCCGTCCTGGCTCCTCGAATCCTCGATTCGGCAGGCAGGCTTTTCCCGAGACTCAAACTCGACGATGAAGACGGGAATCGCTTAGTCAAGGCGCTCGTGAGCGGAATCGGCGTCTCGGCGGCGGCCACTCTCATAACGTGGCCGCTCGTTGCCGTGAACTTCGGTGGAGCGCCGGTCTGGGGCGGACTGGCCACCGTGGTCATGCTTCCGGCCGTTCCGTTCTTGATAGTGATCAGCGGACTCTCCGCGATCGCGGCAGGAATCTCAGTCCAGCTGGGTGAAGTCGTCGGCTGGCCTGCGTGGTTGCTGGGAGAGTTCGTCAGCGGGGTTGCGGCCGCGTTCCGTGACTTGCCACCCGGACTCATCGACACGTCAGGCTGGACCGCCGCCACAGCGATTCTCGTCTACGGACTCATCTTCGTGGCTTTGAACTGGCGCAAGGTCACGAGCTATTCGCGTGGAGCATATCGGGCCGCCATCAGCTTCTTCGAAGCGCCTTTCTCTGATGGTGGTCTCGCAATTAAAGGAGTGCCTGTCTGGGCGGTGATAATTGCCGCAACGGCAGCAGCAGTTCTCTGGGCAGGCGCCGCCACGGCCTCCGGTGGCGACGCACTGACAGTTACGTTCTTCGAGACCGACCGCGGAGACATGGTTCTGGTCAAAACTCCTAACGGAAACTCGGCGCTCATTGATGGTGGTCGTGATCCCTTCGGGGCGGTTCGTAAGCTCGACGACGCCCTTCCGTTCTGGGACAGGTCGCTGGACCTTCTACTCGTCACTCACCCGGACGCAGACCATATCGGTGGTCTGCAAGCCGTCATCGAGCGGTACGAAGTGGAGACGATCGCCGAAACTCCAACAGACCACCCGAGCACAGTGCATGCAGCATGGCGCAGATCTATCGAAGAACGCAGCGACTCTTTTGTTCAGCTCTCTGAGGGAGCGGTGGTCGCCCTCGATGACGGCGTGACGCTAGAAGTGCTTGCGGCCGGGCGGCCGTTTCCTGACGCAACCATAAACGATGCCTCGGTCGTGACCATGCTTCGCTACCAGGATGTATCCGTGCTGCTCACAGGCGATATCACCGCCCTCTCCGAACGCCGACTGGTCACCTCTGGCCATGATCTCCGTTCGACTGTTCTAAAGGTGCCGCACCACGGGAGCGACACATCTTCAACGGAGCCTTTCCTTGACGCTGTTAATCCTGGCGTCGCTGTCGTTCAGGTCGGAACAGACAACCGGTTTGGCCACCCCACTGATGATGTTATGCAACGTCTTGTCACCGCGGTCGGCGAAGAAAAAATCTTCGTCACGTCAGAGAACGGTGACGTGACGGTCGAGACTGACGGCAAGCGAGTGATGGTGAAGACCGAGCGCTAGTCCAAATGGTCCACCGCTGAATATGCCCGGCTTAGAAGCCGAGGCTCGTTACAGGGTCAGGAATGCCTTCCCATCGAGTGTCACCTTGCGATCGCCTAACTGCGATCACCTTCACGACATCAGGATTCCCGAGACCGTGCAGTGGTTGGCCCGTCAGCACGTTCACGGCATTCTCGCCCCACCGCTTCGCCCCTTCTGTCGATGTCACGTCCGATGCTCCGGCGAAGTGGGGCGTGATGGTGAGATTTGGCAGCTGCAGGAGCGGGCTTTCGGCATCCAACGGCTCCGCCTGAGTCACATCGATTCCCGCCGCATAGATCGCGTTCGTCTCCAGCGCCTCCTGGAGACCTGCTTCGTCGACAATCGGGCCTCGAGCGCAGTTGATGAAGACCGCCGTCGGTTTCATCTTCCTGAAGCTATCGATGTTAAATGCGTGGTTGGTCTCGTCCGTGGCGGGTGAATGGACAGTGATGAAGTCCGATTCGCTGAGCAAAGTATCCAGATCAACAAGCTGTACACCGTACAGGTCAGCTGTGGTCTGCGGCACGTAGGGATCGTGAGCGATGACTCGTGCCGGGCCGAAGCCTCGCACTCTCGATGCGAACGCCCGGCCAATGTTGCCAAGACCGTAAATCCCCACAGTGTTGCCCGCGATTCGCCTCAGTTTTCCTCGCAGAGAGTTGATCTCCTGAGGACGGTCACTCCACGCACCGGCCCTGGTCGACTCCCGCAACTCCGGTATCTGGCGAGTGATTGACAGCAGCAACGCCATTGCGTGGTCCGCGACTTCGCTCGTGTTGATTCCCGGTGTGTTCGTCACCGCGATCCCCAATTCGGTCGCCGCTTCAAGATCCACGGAATCGACGCCTACTCCACTGCGACCCACCATCTTGAGACTCGGCAGCGCCTCCAACACCTTGCGGGTGGTGTGCGGCACCGTTCCCACCAGCAACACATCGGCATCACTCGCGGCGCGAATCACCTGGTCTTCGGTATCGCAGGAAACATACTCAACCTCGATCCCGGCGTTCTTGATTACGTTCAGCGTGATGTCGCTGGGTGGCCGGTTGTTCATGGTGATGACGACTTTGCGGTCTGGCATATCTCTGTCCCGTTCTGCCCGTGACGCCTCTGTGAATGGCAGGCAACTGATTCGAATCTGGCGTATAACTCGGCCACAACGCAATATGCCCGCGCCAAGCAACACTCGCAAGTCAGTCAATGCAATACCACAACTTCTCGCCCAACTTCCGACTCCTGCTCGACCAAAAGATCCCTATGCGGGACGGCATCAACCTTTCCGCGGATATCTATCTCCCGGCATCAGACGATGGGCCGTGGCCGACGCTGCTTCTTCGCACCATCTACAACTCGAAAGACCTGCGCTACCTGGGCTGGACAGACAGCTTTCTCGAAGCCGGATACGCCGTCGTGTTGCAGAACTGCCGTGGCCGTCACGACTCGGATGGCGACTGGGACCCGTATACCTGCGAGTTTCCTGACGGCTACGACACCCACGAATGGATCGGCCAGCAGTCATGGTGCAACGGCAAGATCGGAACCTTCGGCCTCTCGTATCCCGGCTTTACGCAGACCGCGCCGGCGCTGCTTCAGTCCCGGTATCTGAAAGCGCTCGTTCCAATCGCGTCCCAGCAGGACAACTACGGCCACCACCGGGTGGACGGGGTGATCGCGCACGCCACGAGCCTGTTCTTCGCGAACATGATGGGCCGCGTGATGCAGACCGACGCGCTGGACCGCCTCAACTGGGATGCGATCTACCGTCATCTGCCAATCGTCGAGACACTCGATCAGCTCGGCAACTGCGACTACTACCGGGGAGTCGTCGAGCACGAACAGTACGACGAATTCTGGTCCAGCTATTCCCTCCGAGATCGCTACTCCGAGGCCGACACACCTGCGCTATTCGTAACCGGCTGGTACGACTCCCTGTTGCACGAGACGATCACCGTGTTCAACGGTTGGAAGAAGCACGCAGCCTCGGCACAGACTCGCCAACGAACGAAACTGCTGATAGGCCCATGGAGTCACCAGGTTGCGCCCTGGGGTCGCAGATCGCTTGGCGCGAGCGGAGCCTTTGAAGATGTGGAGTTTGGCGAGGAAGCGATTGGTGACGTCGCCGACATTCATCTCCGCTGGTACGACGCGTTGCTAAAAGATATCGACACAGGTATAGATGACGAGCCACCGGTGAAGATTTTCGTGATGGGGCGGAACGTGTGGCGGCATGAGAACGACTATCCGCTCGCAAGAACCGATTGGAAGAAGCTGTACCTGCATGGCAATGGCCCACACGACGCGCAGGAGGATGCGATAGGCGGAGGCGAGCTAAGTTTCGTGGCCCCGAGCGCATCAGAGCCGCCCGATCGGTTCCGTTACGACCCTAACGACCCTGTGCCGTCCTGGGGTGCGCAGTACCAGACAATGGATCTGACAGGCCCGCGGGACCGTCGCAAGATCGAGCAACGCGCTGATGTCCTCGTTTACACGTCGGAACCGCTGGAAAACGATCTCGAAGTTACCGGCCCGATATCAGTAAAGCTCTTCGCTGCATCGTCTGCGAGAGACACCGACTTCACGGCGGCACTCGTTGACGTCTTCCCGGACGGGCGGGCCATCATCCTCACGGAAGGCATCTGCCGGGCAAGGTTTCGTCACGGCACAGACAATCCATCACTACTCGAACCAAACGCGCCGTATGAGTTCAACATCGATATGTGGGACACATCGAACATTTTCCTCGCCGGGCATCGCATCAGGGTCGAGGTCTCATCCAGCAACTTCCCTCGCTACAACCGCAACCTGAACACCGGCAATCCGATCGCTACCGACACCGAAATCAGAGTGGCCCATCAGACGGTGTTCCATGACCAGGGCCACCCATCGCACATCCTTCTGCCGGTGATTCCGTCAAAGTAATAACGTTAGAATAAGCAAAAGTTCAATATTCAGCAGAGTTCGACCGTCAGCTACATGAAAATCAGGTACAAAAATGGCTGAATCCGGTCCTCCGCATCAACCGAATATCGTCCGCAAACCCGACAAGAAGCCGGTCGACTTTCGAGCGACAAGCCAAAAGCAGAGCAACGCCGGTACGTATGACGATCGGGGTGGTGATCGACTCAAGAAGGTGATGCTCTGGGTCGTAGCCATAGTGATAGTCGCACTGATCGCCACGTTCATCCTGGACGCAGTCTCTGGCGTGAAAGTAACGTGAGCGAAAAATCGCATTGGGAAGATTCCGACCGCGATTGGCATTATTGCGTTTCCTGTGGCGACTTTCTGCTGATTCGGTCGGAGATTTCTGATCGGCAATTTGAAGGGAGTTCACGATGCCGTGGAACCTGACGAGTTGGCTTGTCACAAGCCGCGCCCGCGCTCCCCACGAACGGCCGCGTGAGTACAACGACCCCAGCAAGGCGCACCAGCTGGACCAGTACTACGACCAGCCATATTGGCCGGCGAGGCTGAGAACCGTCGTCTCTCTCGTCGTACTAGTCGCGATACTTTCCTTCGCCGGATTCATCATCTTCAACGTTGTGGCCGGGTAAGATCAGGCGGTCTGCAGCAGCCTCTGATCATTGGCCCAACATGTACACAGTCACAGCCACCTACAACGTGATGGTCCGGATGCGTGATGACATCCGCCTCGCCACCGATATCTACCGCCCTGCTGACAAGTCGGGTAATCCGCTTGAAGGGCAGTTCCCGGTCATACTTGGCCGCACCTCCTACGACAAGTCGAATCCAGTCATCTGGGTCGACCCCATTGCCAACTTCTTCGTGCCACGCGGATACGCAGTGCTGCTCCAGGACCTGCGCGGGCGCGGTAAGTCCGAGGGCACAGGTCAGTACTTCCACACCGCCAACCGCCTGGAAGGCAAGGACGGCTACGACACCATCGAATGGGCTGCCGAACAGTCCTGGTGCAACGGCAAAGTCGGCATGGTTGGAGCATCCCACGGCGGCATCGTCCAAAACATGGCTTCGCTCGAACGTCCGCCCCACCTATCAGCGCTGTGGGTCGATGTAGCACCAACCAACGCATTCAAGTGGGAGGCACGCCAGGGCGGTGCAATGGGGCTCCACATGTACGGGGCGCTTTACCTGCATGGTTACGACTCGCACGAGCTGCGTGACAACTCCGAGGCCCGCGACAGGATTGAACGGGGCGCTGAAAACCTCCGAGGTGAGCTTGCGCGGCTATTGGAAGAGCCGCTACGCCCTGGCGAGACGCCAATCGCTGCGGTGCCGAACCTTGAAAAGGTCTTGTTCCACTACTACTACGACGGCGTGTACAACGATTTCTGGTCGCAGGAGGCGCTTGACCAGTCACCTCACTTCGACCGCATGGCCGACATCCCAGCCGTCTACTCAAGCGGCTGGTACGACCCGTTCCCGGCCGACGTAACTGAGCAGTTTGCGGCGATGGCTGAACTGAAGAACTCGCCACAGCGACTGGTGGTAGGGCCATGGAACCATGTGCTGATGCGAGGCAAAGGCTCCACGTCTGTCGGTGAGGTCGAGTTTGGTGAAAGCGCGAAGTGGGGCGATGAAGTCTTCAACGAGGAACGCTTGAGATGGTTCGACCGCTGGCTGAAAGACGAGCAGACAGGTGTCGAAAAGTCAGCACCGGTGCGCATGTTCGTGATGGGCGGCGGCTCTGGGCGGAAGAATGCGGCAGGTCACATAGAACATGGTGGGAGCTGGCGAGAGGAGCAGGAATGGCCGATTGCCCGCACCGTTGAGACCACTATGTACCTGCGCACCGGTGGTTCGTTGTCCGTGGAACCCGGCGAACCGGGTGATGACCAAAAGTCCTGGACCTACGATCCGCAGAATCCCGTCCCGAGCATTGGCGCCAATGTCACCGGAATGTACGAATGGGTGCCGCTGAACGAAGGGCTTGATCCGGCCTACATCCCGCCGCGTGCACGCATGAGATCGGTAATCCCTGATGGACCGATGCACCAGAAGGAACGCCCGGAGCTACTCTGCTGCAGCGAGCCTTATCCGCTCCTAAAAGACCGATCGGACGTAATCGCGTTTGAATCTGAGCCGCTAGAGAGTCCGATCGAAGTGACCGGCGCGCCGAAGGTACGACTCTGGATCTCATCTTCCGCGCCTGACACCGATTTCACGGCAAAGTTGCTGGACATCTATCCGCCGTCCGAAGACTGGGCAGAGGGCTTCCACCTACCACTCGCCGACTCGATCATCCGAGCACGGTTCAGGGAAGGCTTCGACGCCGAACGATTGATGACGCCGGGGGACGTCTACGAAGTTGAGATCGAGTTGCCGCCGATCTCAAACCTGTTCGTGGCAGGACATCGAATCAGACTCGACATCTCCTCATCTAACTTCCCGCGCTTCGACGTGAACCCGAACACAGGCGAGCCGCTCGGCCGCCACACCCGGTTCGAGAAGGCACAGAATAGGGTCTACCTCAACGCAGACCAGCCATCGCACATCATCCTGCCGGTGGTCCCTCGTTGATTCCGCACGCAAACGAAAATGCGGGACCGGGCCTGGCGTAAGGAGACAGTTCACGCTTCGGCCCGGCCCCGCTGGCCGGAAAGAGGAGGCAGGCACAAGGCCGGGAGATACTGACTGGCCGCACCCCCTCGATGCGAGCAATCTGGAACGCAGACGCTGCGATCAGGCCGGGGAAGCCGCAGCGAGCGCCCTTTCTGTATCTGGCACTGTCTCCACGGTCCTAAAGGGTTTTCGTAATAGTCCGGTCGCGCCGTAAGCGCACGCTCGAGCAAGCTCTCTTTCAGAGTCGGCCGACGCTGCCACCAACAGCGGCAATACCGCTGTTGACGCATCCTCAGAGATCGTCCTGATCTGGTCCATGGCATCGGTTGGACTGCAGTCCATATCCACCACGAACAGACCTGTCTCCATGTCTCCTGTCATCTCCGAAGAACGTTGGGCGTCCCTGAGCTGAGAGTCTGTCATCGATCTGACCACATGCCCGCGATCTTGAAGTACCGTCTCCAACTGCGAAGCTGTCTCCTTGCAGTTAGATACCACGCTGATCACGGCCATATTCAGACCACCCTTAGAGGTTGTTGTTTCTTGTTATCAAGGGGCACCGCTCGATGCCTGAGATCATAAAAACGGACCCAGATCAGCACGGCGTCGGATACTTGTAAGAGTTATCTATGAAAACGCTCCCCACACTCGATGCACCGAATCGGCCCTGCTTCCTACGACTTTCCAACATTCGCCTCAGGACTCGACTCCAGAAAAACAGTCACCACAGGGAGACCTTGCGGTGTCCCCTTTGTAACCAGATGGCAATTAGCTTTAGAGTTGCCTCGAATGCGCGGCTACCTCTGAATAAATAGCGGGGTGCGGGCGGTTGCGATGGAGCTGGCTTCGAGGCCATATAACAAGATTCGGTTCTAATCTCGGCTACTGAACCGAAGTTGCGCTAAACGAGACGCCGCAGTGGATTTCACTGCGGCGTCTCTGCGTCTTAAGTAAGTCTGTCACTCAAGACCCGGAATCCTTGATCTAGGCCGCCACATCTAACTTTCTGTTGACGAGAAGAGTAAGATTGTCGCCAGAGATGAGACTTAAGTTCACAGTAGAAGCCACCGCCTGCCTTTGTTGCACCTGTATGAGGAGCGCAACCTACTAAGCACGCGGCCACGAATATGTGATCAACACACCCTCGGTCAGCGATGCGGCCGAGGGTTCTTTTTATTCGAACGACAATTGGAGGAACAGACCGACAGATGGCTACCGCAACCGGTACACAGAGTCAGAAGCAGCCATTCTTCAGCTTCCCGAATCCGATCAACGAGAGTGTGGCGCGTACCGTCGCAGCCGGCGTCGTCATTCTCGCCGTTGCGACGATCGCCTTCGACTTCCCGTGGCTGATGTTTGCCCTGGCCTACGGCTTCGTCGCCCGGGTCGTCGCTGGGCCGAGGCTCAGTCCGCTGGCACAGATCACCCTCAGAGTCGTCATTCCCGCTCTGAAACTGCCCTACAGGCCAATTGCCGGCCCTCCGAAAAGGTTCGCGGCGATGATCGGAGTGGCGTTCAGCGTCACGGCAATCGTCCTGCACTTCGGCTTCGGCCTGACCGGCATCTCATACGGGGTTCTCGGAGCATTGATCTTCGCAGCCGGGTTGGAGGCTGTGTTCGGATACTGCCTGGGCTGCAAAGTGTTCAGCATCCTCATGAGGATCGGCGTGATCCCGGAGTCAGTCTGTGAAGACTGCGCAAACTTCGAAGCTCGCATGAAGCGCCTGGCCGAGCAGGGCCTGATGCCGGACGGGAGCCCTTGCGCGCCCACAGATGTACAGTCGGCAGTTAAGAGCTAGCCCTGATCCGCTGTAAAGCAACCTGATACATTCAGCGCCGGGATTCACGTGGTGAGTCTCGGCGCTGCTCATATTCAGGAACCCCAAAAATGCCCGCAAACGTCCGCGTCTCCGCTTCCGTCCTGGCCGCCGACTTCACGCATCTCGCAGACGAGATCAGGCAGATCGAGGACTCCGGCTGCGATGAGATCCATTTCGACGTGATGGACGGGCACTTCGTCCCCAACATCACCTTCGGTGCAGACATACTGGCGGCGATTCGCGGGCTCACCTCCCTGCCCATCGACGCCCACATGATGGTTACGGAGCCGGGTCGCTTCGCGCGAAAGTACGCCGCCGCCGGAGCCAGCACATACACCGTTCATGCAGAAGCCTGTTCAGACCTCGCAGGAACACTCACGGACATCGCAGAGGCGGGGATGCGACCCGGGATTTCGATCAATCCCTCCACAGAAGCGACCGCGATCACACGTTACACAGCGACCATCGAGCGGTTCCTCGTGATGAGCGTTGAGCCCGGTTTCGGCGGGCAGTCGCTGATGCCGGAGACGCTATCCAAGATCGATACTATCCGCAGCGCTGGCTCAGACCGGACACTGGACATCGCGGTAGACGGCGGCGTGAAGGTAGAAAACGCTGTGTCCGTTGTGGCAGCAGGCGCGGACACATTGATCTCCGGGACAGGTCTCTTCAAGTACAAGGGCGGGATGGCTGAAGCCGTGAAGCGGCTAAAGCAAGCCTGAGTACTGGCCGGGCTACTTCGTTGCGATCCGAAGAGTGCCCTTTTTCTCCATCGTGCGGATGCAGCGGGCGCAGACGTTCATTCGCTTCGTCTTGCCATCGACTACGAGGTGCTTCTTGAACACGTTTGGTTGAGAAATCTTCCGTGTTGCGTTCAATGCATGGCTGCGGTTGTGGCCGAACTGGGGGCCTTTGCCGCAGACGTGACACTTGGCCATGCTGGATCCTCGCAGATAGCCGTACCGAAAGTACGGGAGTCAAATACTGGCTGAATGGTGGTTGGCGAATCTGATGTTAAATTGAGAGACGCCGACGTACTAAGCTACCATGCAGACAAGTTGCGGGCAATAAATCTCCACAACGGCGCTCGTCTTGCCCCTTTTACGGCCCAGACCGCACGGCGACCTGAATGCCTGATACACCCGACACCGCCCGATCTCCACGCCGCACTGACGGCTACCTCCTTCGAGAGTTCGTGCGCGGCGCCACCAAGGCGCTGGAAACGAACCGTGACACGATCAACGCACTGAACGTGTTCCCGGTACCAGACGGCGATACCGGTACCAATATGGTGCTCACGATGCGGGCCATCCGGGATGAACTTGACCAGCACGTTGACGCCAACCCCAGCATCACTTCAGCGCGCATGGCCCGTGCCGCTCTTCTCGGAGCCCGTGGTAACTCTGGACTGATCCTGGCCCAGTACTTCAAAGGCCTTGCCGAATCACTCGCTGACGGATACGACATCAGCGGCGAGGGTTTTGCTCGCGGTCTGAGGATCGCGTCCGAGATCGCCTACAAGGCTGTGCCGGAACCAAAAGAAGGCACAATGCTCACCGTATTCCGAGAGTGCGCCGAGGCCTCGGAAAAAGCTGTCATCGAGATGTCGGGGCTCGAGCATGTGATGGAGGCAGCGTCCGAGCAGGCCATGGACACCGTCAAACGCACGCCTGAGATGTTGGACGTGCTGCGAGATGCCGGCGTCGTCGATTCAGGCGGCTTCGGCTTCGCGATCATGCTGCACAGTGGCCTTGAGGTACTCGCCGGCAAGGAGCCCGGGCTGGAGAAGATCGATCCGCCCGGAGGCAGCGGCCTCCCCCAGTCCGGCGATATCGGAAGTGGAATCCGTGCTGAGTTCCTTGAGGACATCGAGGACGAGGCGTGGGGCTACTGCACCGTGTTTGCTATCGAAGGCACTGACCTGGATCCAGATACCGTTCGCGACCAGATGGCAGAGATCGGCCGCTCACCGGTCGTTGCCGGCTCCGGAACGCTGCTCAAGGTCCATGTCCACATGGAAGACCCGGGCGAGGCGCTCTCTGCTGGCCTAAAACACGGCGCTCTTTCGAACATCGACATCAACAACATGGATGAGCAGGCGAAAGAATGGGCCAGCGAACGGGCCGCAGAGGCTCGACCAGCACCACACGACACTAAGGCGAGTTTCACAACCGCTGTTGTGGCCGTCGCGTTAGGTGATGGATTCGAGGAGCTTTACCGCAACGCGGGACTTGGCGCGGTCCACATACTTGCAGGTGGAGACACGATGAACCCAAGTACGGCTGAGATCGTTGACGCCATCGAAAAGACGCCGTCCAACTCAGTGATCGTTCTCCCGAACAACAAGAACGTGATCGGAACGGCTAAACAGGCGGTCGAGCTAACCGGAAAAGACGTGCACGTCATTGAAACCCGTTCGATGCAGGCCGGACTATCCGCCCTCTTGGAGTTCTCTCCAGATCGCGATCTGGGCAACAACGTCTCTCAGATGGAAGAGCCTCTATCGATCGTGCGAAGCGGTTCGGTCACCGTCGCGATCAGAGACGCTTTGCTGGACGGTGTGCCGGTCAGGCGCGGGCAGTACATGGGTGTGCTGGACGAAAAGCTGGTCGTAGCCGGAGAGAACGCGCTGGAAGTACTTGTCCAGATGCTCACCGGCCAGGTCGATGATGAGTCGCTTCTGACCGTCTACGGAGGCGCACCGCTCGGTGTGAACGATCTTGACCTCGCCATCCGCGAGCTGACGTCGGCGCTACCGGGAGTTGAGATCGAATCGCTCTCAGGCGGGCAGCCGGACTACGACTTCCTTCTCGCAATCGAGTAACCTGCCGCAAAACGCATCCGTTGAACGATGTCCATTAGTCGAGCTGGAGCACGCAAGATGTCAGTTGCCGTAGTCACCGACAGTACGTCCGACCTGCCGAAAGACCTCGCCGAACAGCATGGCATCCACGTGATCCCGCTCTACGTCCACTTCGGCGAAGAGGCTTTCAAAGACGGCATCGACATCCAGGCTGACGAGTTCTACACCCGTCTCCAATCAGAGAAGGTGTTCCCGACAACCTCGGCGCCCTCTGCAGGTGCATTCATGGAGCTCTACCGTGAGCTGGCAAAGACGCATGATGGCATCGTCTCTTTGCATCTATCTTCGAAGGTGAGTGCAACCTACTCTGCAGCGCTTCAGGCGGCCAACGAGGTCAAGAGCGAGGGTATCGAGGTCGAGGCGATAGACACCTACCAGGCATCGATGGCGCTCGGCCTCGTTGCCATCGCCGCCGCTGAGTCCGCGGCAAGCGGGGCATCACTCGCTGATGTGGCTTCTCTCTCCAGGGACCTCAGCAAGCGTGCACGGTTCACCGGGCTTGTCGAAACACTCGAATACCTGCAAAAGGGCGGGCGCATCGGAAAAGCGCAGGCACTTCTCGGATCTCTGCTGCGGATCAAGCCGATCCTCGCGTTGATCGACGGCGAGGCTCACGGCATCGAACGGGCCCGCACACGCTCACGTGGAATCGCCCGTATAAAAGCCATCGTGGCTGAAGCAGCCCCTCTCCAGTCGTTGTGTGTGCTCTACACCACCGACGCGGACCTCGCTGCTGAGATCGCTGAAGACCTGAAGCAGTACGCTCCGGACGAGAAGCCGCTGGTGGCGCAACTAGGTCCAGTCGTCGGAACTTACCTTGGTCCCGGTATGCTCGGCTTTGGCATGGTCCGCGCCAAGTAACTCCGCCTGGGCCGACACATTCTCCTGCGGCCAGCTGGCATAACGTACGATGCTCTGCGCCGTTACCAGAACACAACTCCGACCGCCCCGATGCCCGCAAGAACACCCCGCACATCGGTCCCTTCTCATTCACTCGACGCCGAATCGCTGCTCCATCGAGTGTTGCTGCACGAACGCGCACTCGGCTACAGCGACCGCGCTGTTATCGGCGGACTGGACGCAGCGCTCTCTACTTTCGTTGGACAGGTGCCGTGGATAAACACACTTCCGCCTCGCGGATCCGGGCACTACTCAGCGCTTGGTCCAGGTGATCGGCAGATATGGATAGAGCGGGCGTTAGAGAAACTCGGCACCTCGCCTGGTAGCAGCAGACCGGCTCGCGTTCCCAAGGCCGCGAAGGAGTCAGCGAGACGTGGCGTTGGCCCTCAGAGCACTCGAACCAGGCGCCAACCACCGAAGCGTGCCGCAAAGTCGACAGCCAGTGCCGCAGCCGAGAAGCCTACGCTCTCTACTCCGATCGAAAAGTTCGGATTCCTCACGAAGCTGACAGTAAGTAAGCTCAAAAAGACCGGTGTCACGACCCTCCACGACCTGCTGTGGCTCTTCCCGAGACGCCATATCGACTATTCGAACCCAACGAAGATCGGCCTGCTTGAGTTGGGGCAGGAAACGACGGTCGTCGGGCACGTAGTTCGGACCGAAAAGGTGCCGATCGGCCGGACCGGTGCGGCGAAGGTGCTGGTTAGCGACGGCACGGGGCTCATCAATGTCACCTTCTTCGGCCAGCCGTACCTGGCAAACAGCCTGAAGCGGGGCACGGACATCGCCCTGAGCGGGAAAGTAAACGAGTTCCGCGGCCAGGCCCAGATGGAAAGTCCAGAGTACGAGGTGATTGGCCGTGGGAAGGAAGCGCTTACCCACGCGGGCAATCTGCTGCCCGTGTATCCGACGACCGAAGGGCTGGCACAACGTACCGTGCGCAACGCCACACGTACTGCTCTGGATGTCGGACTTCCACTGGTCGAAGAGACACTTTCGCAAGACCTGCTTGACCGTCAGTCACTGCCGTCGAGACAAAAAGCGGTCTCGGACATGCACTTCCCGGCAGCAGCACCGAACGCCGTGTCGGCCCGTCGCAGACTAGCCTTCGATGAACTGCTACTCAACCAGCTGCTCGTGCTGCAAAATCGCCGAAACTGGCAGTCCAGGACCGGATCACCACTGATAGAAGACGGCCATGCCATCACCGATTCGTTTTTGGCCGGTCTGGAATTCGAGCTAACAAAAGACCAGCGCTCAACGCTGCGTTCGTTGCTCGACGACATGGCAACCGGTGTGCCTATGGCCCGGCTGCTTCAGGGTGAAGTTGGCAGCGGCAAGACCATCGTTGCGCTTTCAGCCATTCTTGCCTACGTCGTGAACGGCTTTCAGGGAGCGTTTCTCGCTCCGACAGAGGTACTCGCAGAACAGCACTTCCTCAGCACGTCGCGCCAGCTTGGTACCGAAGCCAGTCCGCTGCTGCCAGCCTCAGTCGCACAGACCAATGGCTACGGTTTCAGTGATCGAGCGATCACGGTGGGCCTGCTCACCGGGAGCCAGTCAGCTGCACAGAAATCAAAGATGCACGAGCTGATCGGTGCAGGCGAGATCGACATCGTTATCGGAACCCATGCCCTACTCCAGGAAGCTGTCGAGATACCGAAACTCGCTCTTGCCGTCGTCGATGAGCAGCACCGATTCGGTGTTGAGCAGCGCGCCGCCCTGGGCAAACGCACTCCGCGGCCGCACATGCTGGCGATGTCTGCGACTCCAATACCCCGTACTCTCGCGCTTACGGTGTACGGTGATCTCGATGTCTCTGTACTCAAGCAGATGCCCTCGGGCCGGAGCCCTCTGAAAACGGTCTGGGTGCGTGACGACTTCGCCCGCAAAGCCGCGTATGAAAAACTGCGCTCCGAAGTCGCTGCGGGCAGGCAGGCCTTCGTCGTCTGTCCGCTTATCGAAGAGTCAGACTCGATCTCTGCACGTGCAGCGATCACCGAGTTTGAACGGCTTAACACTGGACCGCTTTCGGACCTCCGCCTCGGCCTGCTGCACGGCAGGATGCACATAACCGAAAAGCAGGCGGCTATGGACCGCTTCCGGTCCGGCGAGACTCAAGTGCTTGTGGCGACACCGGTTATCGAGGTCGGCGTCGATGTCCCGAATGCCACCGTGATGATGATAGAAAGTGCCGATCGTTTCGGCCTGTCCCAGCTGCATCAGTTGCGTGGCAGAGTTGGCCGTGGCGGAAACGCCGGGACCTGTTTCTTACTCTCTGATAGTCCTTCCGAGGACGCAATCGTCCGGCTGCGCACAGTCGAAGAGACTCCGAATGGGTTCAAGCTCGCTGACAAAGATCTGGAGCTTCGTGGACCAGGCGAATACACAGGAACGCGACAGAGCGGCTGGGCGCAAATGAACATCGCAACACCCGCCGACCTCGACCTGATAGAAAACTGCCGGGAGGAAGCCAGTAGACTACTGTCCGCTGACCCGGAACTCACAGAGCCAGACAACCGGACGCTGGCAGCAGAACTAAAAAAGTTCGCCGAAGGACGACCAGCCGAACTATCGTGAGTCAACCGTCACGATCAACCAAATCATGACTGAACGCATCCTCATAACCGGTACGTCCGGACTGATCGGCGGCCTAGCAGCGAAGACCTTCAAGTCTGACTTCGAGGTCAGCGGTATCGGCCGTACGCCGGTCGGAGGCCTGCCTTACACAGTTGCTGACATCTCGAAGTTCGACGCCATGCGCCCGGCCTTCGACGGCATAGACACCGTGATCCACATGGCGGCATCAAGAGGAAATCAGCCGTTCGGGGTCCACTACCGCGCCAATGTGGTCGGCACCTACAACGTCCTGGAAGCGGCACACCAGGCAGGAGTGAAGCGGGTGATCCTTGCCAGTACTGGAGCCGTTGTTGCCGGGTACGAGAAGGATGAGCCGTACAAAACTCTGGTCAGCGGCGATCCATCGACAACCCGTCCCGCAGACCTGGAGATGATCACGGTCGAGCATCCGACACGGCCTCGGGGCGACTACGCGGTCACCAAGCTGTGGGCCGAGGCGATCGGCCGAGCATACTCCGAGTCACGCGACCTCTCCGTCATCTGCGTTCGGGTCGGCAAGGTCGAGATCGAAGACGTCCCAGCTAATCCGCGTAATGCAGTGGTCTGGTGCAGCCACAATGACATGATGCAGATGCTGACGTTGAGTGTGACCGCGCCGGCAGACCTCCGGTACGGCATCTACTTCGCGGTGTCGAACAACCCGCTCAACTATCGCGACTGGAGCAACGCGCGGGACGAACTCGGCTTCACACCACAGGATTCGTCAACGCAACACGGCTTCGGGGAGATGGTCAATGCCTGAGGACCGCAAGAAGGTGCTCGTCACAGGTATGAGCGGCATCATCGGCGGACTGGCAGGCAGAGATCTGGCTGCCGACCACACCGTCCGCGCACTGAACCGACGTCCCGTAGAAGGCTTCGAAACTATCACCGCAGACATTACCGACCTCGACGCCATCAGGCCTGCTTTCGAGGGCGTCGACACCGTTGTCCATATGGCTGCCTATCTTGGCCCTGACGATAGATCACAACTTGAAGTCAACGTCCTCGGTACACACAACGTGTTCGAGGCTGCACGAGAGGCAGGTGCTAGGCGCATCGTCTTCGGTAGCTCTGGCTCGACCATGCATGCCTACGAAACCGAGGAGCCTTTTCTCGCCATGACCGAGGCCCGCTGGGCCGACATCCCGGAACCGCATCCCATGCTGACGCACCTTGACCCTATCAGGCCCGACAACGCCTATGGCGCAGCGAAGATCTTCGGTGAATCGCTTGGCAGATCGTTCGTTGAACAGCATGGCATCTCGGTGATCTGCATCAGACTCGGCAGAGTCCGTGAAGAAGACCGTCCGTTCAACTCACGAGAAGCCGCCGTTTACCTGAGCCACCGGGATGCGGCTCAGGTCGTCAGGCGCTGCGTGGAGGCTCCGGACTCGGTGAGGTTTGACATCGTGTTCGGAGTGTCTGATAACTTCACCCGGTTCCGGGATCTTGAGCACGCGAAACGAGTGATCGGCTACGAGCCGCAGGACGGCATCAGGCAGTGGCCGCTCGCCAACTAGGGCACAGGGATAAGCCTGTCGAAATCGGCGGATCCGGTGCGTCGTAGGTGTGCGAGGTTTGGTGATGATGAAGGGGAGTAACAATGGCAATAACGCCATCGATTACAGATCTCGCTAGTGAAGAGTTCTGCTACCTGACCACAATCGGGCGTACCTCGGGTTTGCCTCGTGAGATAGAGATCTGGTTCGGCGTTTCGAACTCGAAACTGTACATGCTGTCAGGTAACCGCGATGGATCGAACTGGGTGCGAAACATCCTCCAGGATGCGGGCGTGACGGTCCGCATCTCGGGTCACTCGTTTAAGGGCAACGCACGACAGGTCGACCCTGCTGATGCCGAGGATGCCAGGGCCAGAGAGCTGCTGTTATCGAAGTACCAGCCGATCTATCGAGGTGACCTTACGAACTGGAGCAGAACGTCGCTGCCGATCGCCGTCGATTTCGCTGACTGACCTGCCCGCAAGGAGAACGAAATGCCATCTGGACAAAGCGCACCGCCACGCATAGAGCCCGAATCACTCGACGACTACCTCGAGATCCAGACCAAAGCTGTATTCCAGAGCGGAATGTCCTGGAAAGTGGTCGAGGCAAAATGGCCTGGAATCCGTGAGGCGCTCGACGATTTCCAGGTTGGCGCGGTCGCTTCCTACGGTCCCGAGAAGATCGAGGCGCTTGGCGACGACACTCGGGTAATCCGCAACAAACGAAAGCTGGCGGCAATCGCCGGCAACGCCAGGAAGATGATCGAGCTTGAAGACGAGTACGACGGCTTCAAGAACTACTTGAGGTCGTTCGGCGATTTCTACGAACTGATGGAAGACGTCCGCAAGCAGTTCAAGTTCATGGGTCCGATGGGCATCTACTACTGGTTGTGGGTCGTGGGTGAGGATGTTCCGCCGCACGAAGAGTTCGCAGAGCGAACGAAGAAGTAGCCTTCCTCGCCCAGCGGGTATCATCGGTCGATGGTTGACAGCAGAACTCTGACGAATGACCGGTTCGGCTACAGCGCCTACACGCTCGTCGCGCTGGCTGATCCCGCGCAGATCTCAGCTGTGGACGCTGTACGGAATGCGATTGGTCTCAAACGTGCCACGATCCAAGCCCACGTGACCATCCGAGGCACCTTTTTCGCCATACCGAGTCTCGATGACCTGATCGGTACGATCCGTCCCGTTGCCTCTGAGCAAGCCTACGCAACGGTCGAGTTCAGCCCACCCGGATGGAAGTTCTATCGGCGCGAAAGCGGCCGTCATGGTGCGATCATGCCGTGTGAAACGACTCCTCAACTGCTCGCCCTCAACAAGGCCTTCGACTCAGTGATCAGGCCGATCTCAACTAATGCCTATTCGGACGAGTATCGAGCGCACTTGACTCTTTGCCAGGACTGCACCGACGACCAGATAGCCGAGGCTGAACGGCTGGCAGAAGATTTGGACATCGGCTCGGGGTTCGAGGTGAAGTCAGTGCAGCTTATGGCCCGTGTCGGCCCCGCGTTTGGCGGCGAGTGGAAGCTGATCGAGTCGTTCCCGCTGGGCACCTGAAACCGGCAGACCGCCGAATTGGTTTGATAAATTGTCGGCAACCATCACCCAGCCGTTCAACTAACTCTTCCCGGAACAACCAATGGTCTCTACTCCCTCGCAAGCTCCCCGACGCACCAACTCTGACGGTCTCACGTTCGACGGCTTCGGAAAATCGCACGTGAAGCTGGATGGCGCTGACAAGGTCACTGGCCGCTCGCAGTTCGGCGCAGACTTCACATTGCCGGGCTCGCTTCATGGAGTCATCGTCCGCTCTCCGCACGCGCACGCACGCATTGTCAACATCGACACGTCGGCTGCCGAACAGGTGCCGGGCGTTCTCGCTGTCTGCACAGCCGCCGACTTCCCTTCCGACATAAGCGGTGACCTCGACACGGGCGAAGTGGACATCGGCATCCAGTTCCTCGCGAACCTGATGATGGCGCGTCGCAAGGTGCTGTTCGAAGGTCATCCTGTGGCCGCCGTCGCCGCTAAGGACGCTCATACGGCGCAAGAGGCTGCGCGACTGGTCAGTGTCGAATATGAAGTGCTCGAGCCGGTTACTGATCCGATCGAGGCCATGGCGGCCGATGCACCTTTGCTGCATGAAGGGCTCGTTGCCCGCTCTCTCAGCGGCACTGGCGACAGGCCGAGCAACATCTCCGCACACATGGAAGCCGGTCGAGGCGATGTTGAGAAGGGATTCGCCGAATCGGACGTCATCGTCGAGCGTACGTTCAAGACTTCAATCGTCCACCAGGGTTATCTCGAACCTGAAGCCGAAACCGTCTTCTGGAAGGAGGACGGACACATCGATGTCTGGGCCAACACACAGGGTTCATTCGCCGTTCGCGGCAATCTCGCAAACCTGCTGAAGGTCGACATAGGCCGCATCACTGTGACCCCTCTGGAGGTCGGTGGCGCATTTGGCGCAAAGACGCTTCCGCGTGTTACACCGATCGCCGCAATCCTCTCCCAGAAGTCCGGCAAGCCGGTCAAGATCGTTCTGAACCGTGAAGAGGTGCTCAAGGCCACCGGCCCTGGCGCCGCCGCGGTCGTCACGATCAAGATGGGCGCGACTAAAGACGGCAAGATCAAGGCGGCACAGTCCAGGCTCGTCTACGGCGCAGGAGCATTCCCCGGCGCACCGATCATGCGCGGCGTGCAGTCCGTGTTCGCCTGCTACCAGCCTGAGCACAGCAGAGTCGACGGCTACGACGTTGTGACAAACACGCCGCGCGTAGCCGCTTATCGAGCTCCAGGCGCAACCGTATCTTCGTTCTGCACAGAGCAGGTGATGGATGAGCTTGCAAGGAAGCTGAACATCGAGCCCATGGACTTCCGCCTGATGAACGCCTCGAAGACAGGCGACTACACGGTGGATGACAACCAGTACACCCGACTGGGCATCGCCGAGATGCTTGAGGCGGCTAAGAACCATCCCGCATACACGCGACCGATCAAGGAATCGAAGAACGGCTGGCCGACCGGCCGCGGCGTCGGCATCGGCTGGTGGCCATGCGGCGTCGACCAGGCGAGTTCCCGCATGCTTGTGCAGCCAGACGGCCGCGTGGTGTTGACCACCGGCTCGGTCGACCTGTCGGGCGTTCGAACAGGTCTCGCCCAACTCACAGCTGAAACGCTCTCTATCGACCCTTCAGACGTTTCGGTGCAGGTCGCCAACACCGACGACATCCCGTTCACAGGTTCCTCTGCAGGCTCCAAGGTGACCCGTACGCAGTCTGATGCTGTCTACAAAGCGGGTATGGGCGTGCTGGACATCATGCGAAACGCACTCGCATCGCACTTCAACGTTGAGCCCGAGTTCGTCGAATACGAAAAAGGCGACTTCTTCCCTCGCGACAACCAGGACAATCGAGTCACCTTCAAGCAGGCCTCAAAGATGGTCAATGCGCAGGCCATACCGATCGAGGCGACCGCTTCCAGCAACCCGAACATGCGACCTGCGAATGGCTACGCGCTGAACATCGCAGATGTCGAGATCGACCCGGACACCGGCAAGGTCCACATCCTCGACTTCACCATCTTCCAGGACGTTGGTCGGGCCGTTAACCCGACCCAGATCGAAGGTCAGATGCACGGCGGCGCAGCACAGGGGATCGGCTGGGCACTAAACGAGGAGTACGTCTACGATGACCGCGGCCTGATGCGGAACTCCAGCCTGCTCGACTACAGGATGCCAACGGCGCTCGATCTGCCGATGATGGAGTGCGTGATCCTCGAGACACCTGCGGATGACGGACCGTTCGGTGTACGCGGTGTTGGTGAACCACCCATCATTCCGCCAGCGGCTGCGCTTGCGAACGCTGTGTATGACGCAACCGGCGCTCGCATCACCGATCTCCCTATGAGCCCGGAGCGCGTTTTCTGGGCAATGCGCGAAACAGACAACGGCTCGCAATAGGTTCGGAAACTGGCATGACAAACCAATCGGTTGTTGAGGTATCTGCCGGCGGACTTCTTGAGTCGAGTGAGGACGGCGAGCTTCGGATCGCGGTTATTCACCGCGCTCGCTACGACGACTGGTCCTTGCCCAAGGGTCATCCCGAAGACAGCGAAACAAACGAAGAGGCAGCATTGCGCGAGGTTGAAGAGGAAACGGGCTGCAAAGCGCGCATCATCGAGATCGTCCAGCCAACCGCCTACCTGGTTAACAACGAACCCAAGATAGTCGTCTTCTACCGAATGGCGATGATCGAGCGCGGTGAGTTCAAGCCAGATGATGAGGTATCGGCTGTGGAATGGCTAACTCCAGCAGACTCCGTCTCGCGTCTCACTTATGAGACCGAGCGCGGTCTCGTCACCCGCACCTACTCTCTCTAGCCAGAGCGCGAAGCCGCATTCTGTCGATTGAGCCGTCGCCTGATCAGGTGAACTGCGTACATTAGCAACGCAAACTGCACGACCGAGAAGGCTGCGATAAACAGGGTGGCTTCGAAGAAGAATCGCTGCGGGAACATGATTATCAGGAAATCGGTGTTCGGGTTCAGCAGCCACAGGTCGTTGGCGAAACTCAGGAAATGAAACTGCCTGAATACGAAGTTGAAGTCGATCAGTATCGCGATTCCGAAGATACCGACGACAATACCTGATCCCAGTGCTGACCAGCGCAGTGTGGTCAGCAAGACGCCCCAGAGTTCCTTACCGAAGTAGACCAGGCCAGCGATCACGATCAGCAATGCGATTCCGCCGGTGATCCGTACTGCGTTGAACACACCATCCATCAGCCCTTTCACGTCCACCATATGTAGGACCTCGCGCTCGTTGTACAGCGAAACTTCCCGGCCTCGGAAGTTCACGCGCAGGTCCAGCAGCTCCTCATCGTTCGTGAAGTAGTCCTTGATCTGGTCTGCGCCGCTGTCCAACTCAGCAACCGGCAACGAAGTCTGGTTCGGAATGTCGTTGCGCCACCAGTTGTACGAGTACAGCCAATCGCTTTTGGTGATGTACTCAACGTTGGCGAGTATCAGGAACACCGGGAGCGCGACGGCGAAGAGAGTCGCAAACGAAAATATGGTCCAGCCTCGCGCATCGACCGGCCACGAAACGGGTGGGACGACCCGCGTCCTTAACGACTGTACGGCTGGGTGTTGCATGGTCGAATAGGATACTGTTTCAGCCGTCTGTCTGAACTAGCGGCCAACTGCAATAAGGAGACTCCTGTGGACGACATGTCTGATTACGCACGCAGAGCAGGAGATGCGTTTGCCGAACTTATCGCCACCGTGGAGCAGCTCCGGAGTCCAGGCGGCTGTCCGTGGGACGCTGAACAGACACACACTTCCCTGCGCCAGCACACGCTTGAAGAGGTATACGAACTCCTGGATGCAGTCGATTCGGGCGACATTGGCGGAACCGAGGAAGAGTTGGGCGACGTGATGACGCATATCGCCTTCTATACCGACATAGCTCGCAGGTCTGACCAGTTTGATGCCATCACGACGGCGCAAAAAGTAAAAGAAAAGCTGGTGCGGCGTCATCCGCACGTCTTCGCAGGTGCAGAGCAGCTGACAGATCCGGAGGCAGTGATCGACCGTTGGGAGGACCTGAAGCGAGGAGAAAGCGGTCGGAACTCGGCTGTCGCAAGTTTGCCTTCCTCAATGCCTGCGCTGGCCCTTGCAGGATCTGTTCAAAGGCGGACGATCAAAGCCGGTCTGCAATGGCCGGAAACTGAACCCGACACGATCTTCCGACGTCACGACGGCGAATCGGAAGTAGAGACCGAAGCGCGAGCGGCAGATCTACTGATGCAGGTCGCTAGAGAGATCAGACAGGCCGGAATAGACCCTGAGATCGCGCTTCGTACAGCAGCGGTCTCACTGAGGAACCGTGTTCTGAAAGCGGAGGAGTTGGCCGGAGACGTTCCGCTAGCCGATCTCGCAGACGAGGAACGGGCGAAGGTGTGGAGTGAGTCCGCTACCGGCTAGGAAACGGTGATGGTGCCGGGCACGCCGGACCCCACGGTTCCGATCGCGACCGAGAACAGACATCCTTTATCGTCCAGAGCGCGCTGCAGGTCCTCTACGCGGTCCGGCGCGACCGATATCAACAGCCCACCTGACGTCTGCGCATCGCACAACAACAGCCTGTCCAGCTCGCCGGCGCCCTCACCCCATTGAACATGCTCAGATAGCGCCTCGACGTTCCGGTGTGTTCCGCCTGGAGCGACACCACGCTCAAGCAGTTCCATCGCTCCGTCAAGCTTTGGTACATCACCCAACCGCAAACTCGCGGAAGCTCCGCTCGCCTTCAGAATCGTGTGCAGGTGGCCGAGTAGCCCAAAACCGGTGATATCCGTCGCAGAGTTCACTCCCACCTCAAGCATCGCCTCCGACGCGCCCCGGTTAAGCATCGACATCGAGCGAACTGCACCTGCCATCACATCTGCATCCACAACACCTGCTTTGCCCGCCGTCGTGATAACTCCGGTGCCTACAGCCTTAGTCAGCACGAGCACGTCACCCGGTTGAGCACCGCCGTTCGCAACCTCCTCACCCGGCTTGATCAACCCTGTCACGGCGAGCCCATACTTCGGCTCTGCATCATCCACAGTGTGGCCGCCAACGATCGAAACCTGCGCCTCGGAAGCTTTTGACTGGCCACCTTCAAGCACCTTGGCAACTATCTTCGGGTCAAGTCCTCGGGGGAACGCCGCGATGTTCAGTGCGGTCACCGGCCGGCCGCCTTTTGCGTACACATCAGACAGCGCATTGGCGACCGCGATCTCGCCGAACTGGAACGGATCGTCGACGATCGGAGGGAAGAAATCGACGGTCAGAACAAGCGCGAGTTCGTCCGAAATCCGGTAGACGGCGGCGTCATCACCGGACTCGAAGCCAACCAGGACGTTGGGATCCTGGTATGTGGCAGGTGGCAGCTGGCTCAGCACACTGGCCAGTTCGCTCTGCGAGAGCTTACCGGCTCAACCTGCGCACGAAGCCAGCTCGGTGAGCCGACCCGTGAACTCTGTCTGAGTCACAAGCTCCAACTTTCTTCGGATTGACGTTTTTGCGGCATCGACCTGTACCGTAGATGGGATGCCGTTCAGTATATCGACGGCGCAGATGTAAAAGCGCCGCGCATACGACTACTGAACTGGCATACTAGTCGCACTTATCGAATCCCATTCTCCGAACAATAGATGCCACAGCTTAACCAGATAGACCGGGAGATTTTTCCTGTATCAGCCGACCTCGACGAGGCGGGCAACATCACCATTGGCGGATGCTCGATCAGCGATCTTGCGAAAGAGTTCGGCACACCGCTCTACATCTACGACGAAGACACCATCCGCCACATGTGCCGGCAGTTCACACGCGGGTTCAATGAGGCGTACGAAGGCACGCACATCGAGTACTCGACAAAAGCCTTCGCCAACCCGGCGCTTTCAAAGATCATCGCCGAAGAAGGCCTCTACATGGATGTCGTCACTGGCGGCGAACTCGTCTTTGCGAAGGCTGCCGAGTTCCCCGCCGAGAGGCTCAACTTCCATGGCAACAACAAGGGTCGGGAAGAACTGAGCGAAGCGCTCGACTACGGCATCGGCCGGATCACGCTCGATTCCTTCTATGAGATCGGCCTGCTGAACGAAGTTGCAGGAGAGAAGGGAGTTCGCCAGAAGGTGCTGCTCAGGGTCTCGCCAAGCGTCGACCCGCACACTCACATGCTCACGACAACCGGAGTGCTCGACTCCAAGTTCGGCTTTTCGATCGAGACTGGTGCGGCCGCGGACGCGGTCAAAGAGGCGATCGAAGCGGAAAACCTGGACGTCGTCGGCCTGCATTTCCATCTCGGCTCACCGATCTTCGAGCTCGAACCATACTCACAGGCCATCGACTACGTGCTGAAGTTCGCAGCCGAGATGCGTGAAGCCCACGGGCTGCGGCTCGACGAGTTCAACCCTGGTGGCGGGTTTGCTGTGGGCTATGTCGGAGAAGAGTTGCCGCCGCCGATCTCCGCATACGCCAACGAGATTTCTACCGCCGTGCGCTCGGCATGTGACCGCTACGGCCTCGAAGAGCCACAACTGACCGTCGAGCCTGGCCGCTCCATCGTGGCTCGCGCAGGTGTTGCCGTCTATGAGGTCGGTGGCATCAAGCGCATCCCTAACGTGCGGGTCTACGTCAGTGTTGACGGCGGAATGGGCGACAACATCCGCCCGGCGCTCTACTCGTCTGAGTACACGGTCCGCCGGGTGCATGAGCCGTACGCGACGCCGACTGAGGTTGTGACGGTTGCTGGCAAGTACTGCGAGTCTGGTGACCACATAGCTAAAGACGTTGACTTGCCCGTGCTCGAACCGGGTGACCTGCTGTGCACGCCGGCCTCAGGCGCCTATGCCATCCCAATGGCGAGCAACTACAACATGACCACTCGACCAGCGATCGTGATGGTGAAGGACGGGAACGCCCGCTTGATACGCAGGCGAGAGACTTACGAGGACCTGCTGGCAACAAGCCTTGTTTGAGCAGTCAACAGAAACGCCGGCAGCAACCGGCTGGACGACGTTCGGTCACGAGGCGGCAGTCCAGATGCTGAATGCTGCCAACATGACCGGCAGGCTGTCGCACGCCTACCTGATCACAGGTCCGGACAGGGTCGGCAGGAAAACCCTTGCTCTGGACCTGGCGGCACTGGTCAACTGCGAGCCCCAACCAGACCTGTTCGGTGAAGCTCCGGTACTGGATCTTTCATCCTGCCCCGCAGGAGTGCGGATAAGAAAAGGTCAGCACGCAGACGTGCGTGTGATCGACCGCGCAACTCCGCTAAAGGAAGACTCCGCAGGTTCTGGCGCCGACGGTTCTGCCCCGGCAGGTCGCCAGAACATCTCGATTAACCACATCCATGACCTGCAACGAGACGCCGCACTCAAACCGTTCGAAGGCAAGGCACGTGTCTTCATTCTTGATGGAGCGGAAGAGCTATCAGCCGCCGCGGCCAACGCGCTGCTGAAAACGCTTGAAGAGCCTTCTGCTGACGTATACATCGTCCTCATCGCCTCAGATGCCGACGCCCTTCCCGAGACGATAGTTTCCCGCTGCCAGCGCATCAGGTTGCGAACGGTCGGCACTGACTCGATCACCCAGCATCTCATCGAACAGTACGAAGCCGACCCGGATGAGGCCGAGCGGCTCGCCAGGCTTTCCGCGGGCAGACCGGGATGGGCCATCGCAGCTCTGCAAGATCCCGCGCTGCTCGAGATATACACCCAGACTGCAACCAGGATCCTAAGCGCACTAGCAGGCAACCTCGAAGAGCGATTTTCTTACGCCAACGAGCTCTCTGGCCGCTATCGGCGAGACCGCGACGGCGTGCTCAGCGAACTTCGCAGGTGGCTCGAATGGTGGCGAGACATAGCGGTGGCTAAGGCAGGCTTGAACGAAAACGTCGTCAATTCGGACTGGCTTGCCGCCATCCAGGAGATCGCGGAGCGACTCACCGAACCGCAAATCACACAGGGCGCAAACTCGGTCTCAGGAACGATCACTGCTCTGGAAGCCAACGCCATTCCACGGCTTGCACTTGAAGTGATGGCACTGGATATGCCCGCTGTGTCGCTCAGCGCGGCGACACTGCCCGGCAGCTAGTCTCCTGCCGCCGCAGTGACCGAACCCAGCTCCACATCGGCTTCAACAAACGGTGAAGGCTGAACCCACGGCAGGAACGGTCTCCACTCATCGAGCACGCGGCCCGGGTGGAACATCGCGTATGGGTTCGGTCGAGGCTCACGAGGCACCGTGAACAGCGCCATCCCCGCTTCACGCGGAGTCCGTCCCGCCTTCCCGTGGTTGCAAGGCTTGCAGGCGCTGACGATGTTGTCCCAGGTGTGCTGTCCACCACGCGATCTGGGCAACACATGGTCGAGCGTCAGGTCACGCGTCTTCGAGCCGCAGTACTGGCAGCGAAACCCGTCTCGAACGAACACCTCTCGCCGTGAGAGCTTGCGTCGGTGGAGGGGCCGTTTGACCATGTAGTAGAGGCGAATGATCGAAGGTTTTTCGATCAGGTCTGTGGCGCTGTGTAGATACTCGCCCGTCTCGCCTATCTGCTCGGCCTTGCCTTTCCCGAGCAGCGCGACTGCACGCCGCACATTGCAGATATTCAGCGGCTGGTAGTTCTGATTAAGGACCAGTACCGGTGCTCGGGTGATCAACACGCTGCTTCGCCTCGACTCTGGGAAGGTTTGCGTCGTTTGACCTTACTTCAACACCGTTATACCACGGCTCAGAAAGAATCGGATTGCATACTATCGCCACGAATATCTGCGGCTACCGCATCGTCCGACTCTTCCCGGCGGTCAGCGAGAATGTCGATCGCCGTCTGGAAATCTTCGGGCGCAAGACCAAGCGCATCGCCCGGCAAAACGTCCCGAATGTCGATGAGAACCCCAACGACCTCCGACTCGACAAGCCACCTGTCTGTGTTCTCGCGTCCCGAATCGACAAGGTAGCCCTCTGCCGTCTCGCGGAGCTGGTCGATGAGTACCTCCGGACTGAACCCGCCAGAGTTGTCGCTCGTGCCAGCCGCTTCTTCGTCGATCACGTAGGTGAACCTGGCAGTCACAGCCATCAGGCCGCCGGCCAGCAGCACTCCTGCAGCTATTCCAACAAGTACGCCACCTGCCTGGTCTGTCCACCCCGCCTTCACCTTCTTCAGGCTTGACTTGACGATGCGGGAGACGACTCGGCCTGCCAGGAACACGCCTATGAAGATGATCACGTATCCGGCGGCTGTCGCTAACGCCTGCTGCTCTGCTACGTCCCAGAAAGAGCTGAGCAGACGTGATGCAAACTGTGCGCTAAGTAGCAGGGCGATGTAGATCGAAGCAACCAGTAGAGCGGCGTCGATCAAGCCTTTTCGGTAGCCCCAGAACGCGCCGATAGCAAAGAGGGCGATCAGTACCCAGTCAAAGAAGTTCACTGCCCTGTGACGTCCCTTCGGTCATGGCCGGGGTGATCTGAACTCATCGGATATCCCCACCTTTTTCTTCGATGGCCCGAGTCTAACAGCGACAAAATTACCGCAACATTTCGAGCAAGCTACTCATGCGTGCTCACTCTCAAGGCATCCAAACGCGTGGTTCTATAAACTCACTGTGCCTCATGCTGGGCCGGTATTTCCAGCAAAACTGACATTTCGGAGAACGAGTTGCACGAAAACGGCGCCATTGCGATCGCTATCGATGGACCTGCTGCTGCTGGCAAAACCGTCGTCGGCACAAGGCTTGCAAAGAAGATCGGATACCGCTTTCTCGATACGGGCATGATGTACAGGGCCGCTACAGTCGCCGCTCTCGATGCCGGGGCTGACTTTGAAGATCTAGACCAACTGGCACAAGCTGTTGAAGGTATCGACATCGAAGCCCGCGCCGCTTCGGACGGCACAACCCTGATCTTCATCAACGGCGTCGACATCACATCCCGATTGCGCAGCCACGATGTGGACAGCAGGGTCTCAGTTGTCTCTGCCATTCCCAGGGTCAGAGAGATCATGGTCGAGGCGCAACGAAAGCTTGCAGCCGGAGGCGGTATCGTCATGGTCGGCAGGGATATAGGCACCGTCGTTCTCAAGGACGCAGAGCCGAAGATCTACCTGACCGCGACTCTCGAGACTCGCGCCGAACGCCGCTACGCGGAGATGAAAGATCGGCCGGGGCAGCCGCCGTTGAACCAGGTGCTAGACACGATGCGGATACGCGACGACATCGACTCGTCCCGAGAAGCCTCGCCTCTAAGACCTGCCGACGACGCCGTGATCGTCGAGACCGATGACATGACCGTGGAAGAGGTGGTCTGTCGTCTATCGGACATCGCAAAAGGTGTAGTCCGGTGAACCCCTTCTTTGCGTTCTGCAACGTAGGGTTCAAGACGACGACAAAGATCTTCGGCGATCAGAAGGTCGAGGGATGGGAGAACGTCCCCAAGACCGGTCCGGTCATATTCATCTCCAACCACCTGTCGAATCTCGACCCGGCGATCGTAGCTTCGCTAACTGGCCGCAACCCCGGATTCCTGGCCAAGAAGGAGCTTTTCAAGTTCCCGCTGTTCGCGGTTCTGCTGAGGTTGTACGGAGCACATCCGTTGAACCGTGGTGCTGTCGACCTGCGAGCACTGAGATGGGCTAGCAACAGACTCAACAACAAAGACGGCGCTCTCATACTGTTTCCTGAGGGGACCAGGAACAAGGCAGGGTCAGGTTTGCAGAAGGGTCTTGCGGGCGTGACTCACATCGCTCTGAAAACCGAGGCGCCAATCGTTCCTATCGGGTTGACGGGCACCGAGCCGTTACAAAACGTTTTCAAGGTGTTTGTTCCGAAAGCACGTATCAGGATCAAGATTGGAAAGCCGTTCCGAATGACGACGGATCTGAAGAGTCGTCCAACCCGCCAGGAGCTGGACGCCATGACAACCGAGATAATGGTGAGGGTCGCCCACCTTCTGCCTGAATCGCAACATGGCTACTATCAAGATGCGATGTCTTCACCGTTCGCTTACACCGAAGAGCTAGCCTGAGTTGACCTCATGGGCTCTGCGCCCATACCGACTTATTGGCTACCTTTGAGTTGAACTGACCGATTTCGCAATTGCCGCGGCGCCGCTTTTCACTGCGCCGTCGCTTCAGGTCTTCTCCCAAGGACGAACTACATTGTGTGGCATATTTGGATATACGGGTATGGAAGTTGCTGCTCCGCTGTTGGTAGGCGGTCTGGAGCTTCTTGAGTACCGTGGTTACGACTCTGCCGGCATAGCTGTGCTGAACGGCACCGGGAAGATCTCTCTTACGCGGCGTGCAGGCGGCACGGACTCGGTTGCGAGGCTTGCGATGGCGGTTGCCGAGGAAGCTCCTCACGGCAACGCAGGCATAGCGCACACCCGCTGGGCCACGCACGGCGAGGTTGCAGAGCGCAACGCGCACCCTCACGTTGGCCGCTCAGGCAACGTGGCCATCGTCCACAACGGCATCGTCGAGAACTACATCGACCTGAAATCCGAGCTTGCAGAAGACGGCTTCAGCTTCTCATCAGAGACCGACTCCGAGGTGATAGCGCACCTCGTCTCCCGCGAGATCGAGCAGAACGAAGCCGACCTTGCTGAGGCCGTGCGCGAGTCGATGAAGCGAGTAGAGGGCGCAGCCGCCATCGTCGCAACGTCTGCATCGGAGCCAGGCAAGCTCGTCGCAGCCCGCCTCGGCAACGCGGGCGGCATCGTCATCGGCGCAGCAGGCGGAGCCCACATGCTCGCATCGGACATCGTTGCCCTGCTCCCGCACACCAACCGGGTCTTGTACCTCGAGAGCGGCCAGGTCGTCACCATCACCCCTGAGAGCTGCACAGTCACCGACCTTGACGGCAACCCTCAGGAGATCGAGTTCATCACCAGCTCCCGCTCTGCAGACCACGCAGCACGCGGCCGCTTCCCTCACTTCATGGCGAAGGAGATAGCAGAGCAGCCAGACAGCGTCACAGCGGCGATGAGGCAGCGGGTGGACCTTGCAGAGGGCACCATCGAGCTCCCCGAGTTCGACCTGACCCCTGAACAGGCACTCTCCATCAACCGTGCCGTCTTCATCGGCATGGGCACCTCGCTCCACGCAGGCATGCACGGCGCAGCTGCGCTGGAGTCACTCGCCGGCATCCCGTCATATGCAGAGAACGCATCCGAGTTCCGCTACCGGAACCCCGTCCTCGACGAACACACCCTCGTCGTATCGGTCACGCAGTCAGGCGAGACCGCGGACACGCTTGCAGCCATGGAGCTTGCACGCGACTCCGGCTCCAGGCTTGTCACGGCTGTAGAGGCTGAGGGCACCCAGGCGACACGTCTTGCGCACGTCACTCTTCCCGTCCGCTGCGGGCAGGAGATCGGTGTTGCAGCAACGAAGACGATGATCGCCACGATGGTCACCCTGACGCTGATGGCGGCGAAGATGGCCGATCTTCGGGGCAACCTGTCCGATGAGAAGGAGCGAGAGATCGCAAAGGCACTCTCATCACTGCCATCACTGGTTGGCACGGCGCTTGAGCGCGTCGAGCCGATCAAGCAGATCGCATCTGACCTCACGCAGTACCAGCACCTTCTCTACCTGGGCAGGGGAGCGCAGTTCCCTGTTGCGATGGAAGGCGCGCTGAAGATGAAGGAGATCGCCTACATCCACGCAGAAGGTTATGCGGCGGGTGAGATGAAGCACGGGGTGAACGCGCTGATCAGTCCTGAGATGCCTACGATCGCCTTCGCACCGAGAGATGCGATGTTCGAGAAGATGGTCTCAAACGTCAACGAGGTCAAGAGCAGAGGCGGCCGCGTGATCGTGGTGACTACGGACGATGACGACGTGATGGACTCGATAGCAGACGACGTGCTGTACGTGCCCCAGACCCATCCGCTGCTGCAGCCCATCCTGAACATCATCCCCATGCAGCAGCTCGCCTACCACACCTCGGTAGCACTCGGCATGGACCCCGACAAGCCAAGAAACCTAGCTAAGACGGTGACCGTGGAGTAGGACAGGGGCTCTGTCATTCTGAACTCGATTCAGAATCTCTCGGAAACCGCCCATCAACAGTGAGATTCCCGCGACCTGCGAGCGGGCACCCTCGGTCGGGATGACAAAAGATGGGCACCACTCCCTTCGCCATACTCAGGATTGCGATTTTCTGGACAGCGAAGCGCGCCACACTTCCGTTCGCGTGACCAGAGGCGCAAACTAACGCCATCATGGCAACACCGATGGCGACTCGCTCCTCATCAGAGGACCGCCCCTCACTGGCAGACCGGATCCGCGCGTCCGCAGGTGCCTTCAGCGAGCCCAAATACCGACGCTACTGGCTAGGGTCAATCGCATCCGTAGGTGCCATCCAGGTCGCCACTCTGGGTATGGGATGGCTCATCGCCGACGACCTCGGCGGTTCTGCAGGAGTTCTCGGTGTCCTGGGTGGCGCAATCGCCATCCCGACAATCCTGGTGAACCTCTTCGGTGGCGTGCTCGCAGACCGTCTCGACCGTCGCCACATCATGATCGTCATATCTGCGGCGACAGCGGCATCTTTGACTCTACTTGCGCTGCTGGTCGTCACCGACACAGTCAGGATCTGGCACGTCGTCGCCATCGCAGCAGTCCAGGGCTTCTTCATGGGCTTCGACGGTCCCGTCAGATCGTCCTTCTTCCCGCTGCTCATAGACCGCAAACACATGATGAGTGCCGTCGCCCTCAACTCCGTCATGTGGCAGTTCAGCAGAATCGTCACCCCACTGTTCGCCGGATTTGCCATCAGGTACCTGGGCACTGAATCGGTCTTCTACGCGGGCGCCGTCGGCTGGATCGCGATGATGCTCGTGATCTTCAGCCTGAGGGTTCCGCACACCAAGCCTGAGGTCCGACGCAAGGTCCTGCAGGAACTGGGAGAGGGTGTCGGGTTCATCGCCCGGAACCGGCTTTTCGCGGTCATCATCCCGCTCACATTCGCCAACATGTTCTTCGGCATGCAGTACCTGCAACTGATGCCGCTGTTCGCTTTCCGGCACGACGTCGGTGCGGACGGCATGAGCGTTATCTTCACGTTCCTCGGGCTGGGTGCAATCTCAGGCACGCTCATCATCGGGCGTCGACAGCGAAGTCGGCACATCGGCAAGATAATGCTCGGTGGCACCTTCATGTTCAGCGCGCTCATCCCTGCATTCGCCTTTGCTCCCAACTTCCCGCTCGCGCTGCTCACCATCTACGTCATCGGCGTCTTCAACTCGATCTTCCTGATCAGCTCGATGACCGGCATGCAGCTCCGTGTCCCGCCTCAACTACGCGGCCGAGTCATGGGCATCTACACCATCACGTTCAGCCTGATCCCACTCGGCGGCTTGATGGGCGGAGGTATCGCAGAACTGCTAGATGAACGCTGGGCGATCACCATCTCGGCACTCGTCCTGAGCTTCATCGTCCTGGCCGTCTTCGTCACGCAGCGAGAGGTCCGCGATCTCAGTGGCGAAGAGCTTGAGCGCGACGAACCGTCAAAGTCATCTACAAGTGCCGAAAGAGCGCAGTCCTGAGCAGCGCGGCCTCAGACGCCACGCATGACTCCGTCTCTGAGCAGACCGGCGGCACCGGCTCAACCCGAGCGTTCGCGTACCGCGACTACCGCATCTACTGGCTGGGATCATACGCGGCATTCCTCGGTCAGCGCCTCAACGTCGTCGCACTGTCGATCCTTGTATTCGACTTGACAGGATCCAGTCTCAGGCTCGGACTTGTCGCCGCAGCGAACGCCGTCCCGACCATCCTTTTCAACCTTTTCGGAGGAGTTCTGGCGGACCGCATGGAGACCCGCCTGCTTCTGCGTGCGAGCGCGCTCGTCACTACGCTGATGCTTGGCGCATTGGCCGTGCTGATCGCCACAGACACGGTGGAACTCTGGCATGTCTTCGTGCTTGCAGCGCTGTCTGGGATCGTCATAGGGATCGACAACCCGACCAGGCAGGCCTACTTCCCGAGCCTTGTGCCGCCTCGAGCCACTAAGAGCGCGGTCAACCTGAACGGAGCGATGATGGCGTCTGCTTCTGTGGTCATGCCGACAATCGGTGGAGTGCTGATAGCAGCGTTTGGGACAGCAGCCGGATTCTTCGTTGCCGCTTCAGGCTACGGCCTGATGACGGTTTCGACCTGGCTCATCCCTGCTCGGAAGCCGGTGATCGGACAGGCCCGTAACGTCCTCCGCGAGTTCCGGGAAGGCGTCTCTTTCATCGTCCATACGCGGGTGTTCGCTGTGATCATCGGCCTTAACTTCGCCAGCATGTTCTTCGTGTTCGGCTACATCCAGATTCTTCCGGCGTTCGTGAGCGAATTTGACGGCGGCGACCGCCAGGTCGGGTTCCTGTTCTCCGCCGCCGGTATCGGCGCCCTGAGTGGGATCATCGCTGCGGGGCGCATCAGGCCCGGACGCAGACTTGGCTGGACGATTCTCGGAGCGGCCGCGCTCTTCTCCGCCCTGATCTTCATTGCGGCCCAGGCGCCAGCGTATGCACTGGTCCTTCTGTTGGTCGCACTCGGCCACTTCGGCAACGGCATGTTCATGATCACGTCGATGACCGCGCTTCAGCTGCGAGTTCCTGACGAGCTACGAGGACGGGTGATGGGCATCTACGCCATCAACCAGAGCCTCGCCATTCTCGGTGGCCTGTGGGCCGGTACCATGGGCGATATCATCTCGGTCCGCTGGGGCGTGGCGCTCGGACCTGTCGTGGTCCTGACGCTGATCGCCCTGATCGCGCTGACTCAGCGGGAAGTTACCGGTCTCAGCGATGACGTAGATGAGCGGCGAGCCGGAAAGCAGTTCGAAAGCTGATCGTTCCGCGAACATGCCGAACAGCTCAAGGATGTGGAGCCCTGGCAGCAGACCATCAGCTACAAATCCCCTGGGTGATCCACGGCGACCTCAAGGTCTCGACAGATGGTCATCGGATAGAACACGATGACGGCTTCCCGCTTTTCTTGCTCGGTGACACTGCCTGGCGACTACCTTCGCTCAAGCCCGAGGATCTCGAGAAGTACCTGGCAGTCCGCGCAGAACAGGGCTTCAACATCGTCTTGTTCAACATGACCGGCATGAAAGCGCCAAACTACCGCGGCGATTGGCCGTTCCACGGAGGTGAACCACCCTGGTCCGAATTCTCACCTGTCGAGGAGTACTGGGAGCACATCGATCTCGCCTTCGATATCGCTGAACGGCTCGGCGTATACATGCTGGCGCTGCCATGGTGGGGCCCAAACGCCAACTCTGACGACGACCGACTGTTCTTCGCCAATCCTGACGGGCTCAACGTCGAGTTCGGCCGTTTCATCGGTGACCGCTACGGCAGCCGGCCCAACATAATCTGGTGTCTGGCGGGTGAATACACGAAGCCATATCGACACGAAACGCCTCGCCCGCTGCCCGAATCACACATTACGAGGATTGAGGCCATAGCAGACGGCATACTGGCAACAGCTTCCGAACGTCGACTGATGACCGTGCACCCGGGAGGTCTCTATTCATCATCCGATGACTTCCACGGTCGGGACTGGCTCGACTTCAATATGGTCCAGACACACAAGGGGTTCGACTACATAGTCCCGATGGTCACTGCGGACTACAACTTGCGACCTGAAAAGCCCGTTCTCAGTTCCGAGGGCTGGTATGAAGGCGAACCAGGCATGTATGACCTGCCTGCGTGGGATGACATCAATGCCGGTTGGCTGCAGCGCATGCAGGCCTACTGGTCGGTTTTTCACGGAAGCTTCGGCTTCGCGTATGGTCACAAGCTTGTCTGGAGGATGACCGATGAGCAGGATAACCACGGCGTGCTGTTTCTCGGTGCAATCACGTCTCCGGCAGCAACCTGTCTCCGCCATCTGAGAGCATTGATGGAGTCGGAACCTGATATCCGCTGGCAGCCGCACCAATCATTCCTGACGACGGGCACAAGAGGTTCAGATTTCGGGCGGTTCTATGGCACATCTCCCAGCCTGAACTGCGCGCTGAGGGCAACTGATGGCATAGCAGCAATGATCTATTCCACGCGAGGCATGAACTTCTGCGCGAGGATGAGTGGGCTGGCGCAGGGTACTGCAACCGCTACATGGTTTGATCCTCGTACTGGCGAACGGAGGCCTGATGCAAGAAAAGCCGTCGCTTCAGGTCCCGCCGCACCGAACACCTGGTTCCACCCTCCCGGTAAAGAAGATGACGGCAATGATTGGGTCCTCATGCTGAAGGTCTCACCCGGCAGTTGATCAGGCTTCTTAGAAACGATTCGAACACCTACATGCCATCAGAAGAAAACTACTCCTGCTGCACTCCTGAGCGCTCCACGGGAGCCGAATCGCAAGACGGCGCGCCGGCCAGGCCAACACCCGAGGTGGAGCCCTCAGACGCGTCCGCGGTCAAAGCCGAACTTCGTGAGGATGTCGTGCGGCTTGATGGCGGTTCGTTCGCTATGGGCACGAACGACCGGCGCTTCCCCGGCGACGGCGAGGGGCCAATCCGTGAAGTGACAGTCGATCCATTCGGCTTCGCTGCGCATGAGGTCACCAACCGTCAGTTCGCGAGCTTCGTAGCCGACACCGGCTTTCAGACTGAGGCCGAAAAGTTCGGCTGGTCGTTCGTTTTTCATCACTTCGTTTCTGAGGAGACCAGGGAATCGGTGACATCGGCTGTCCAGGGAGCACAGTGGTGGTGGCAAGTCCATGGCGCAGACTGGGCTCACCCTCATGGACCCGACTCAGATTGGCAAGATGTCCCGGACAACCCTGCGGTTCACATCTCCTGGAATGACGCTGTCGCGTTTGCATCCTGGGCCGATATGCGACTTCCAACCGAAGCCGAGTGGGAGTTCGCGGCCAGGGGTGGACTGGACGGAGCTACCTTCGCCTGGGGCGAGGAACTCACACCGAATGGAAAGCACATGTGCAACATATGGCAGGGCGACTTCCCCTCCGAGAACTCGCTCGAAGACGGATTCCACGGCACGGCGCCCGTTGGCACCTTCCCTGCAAACGGCTTCGGCCTGTTCGACGTCGCCGGCAACATCTGGGAGTGGTGTTCAGACTGGTTCTCAGCCACCTACCACGGCAACGAACGCAAGGTGACACGGGTCAACCCGCACGGTCCTCGGCAAGGGCAGTCCAAGGTCACCAAAGGCGGCTCATATCTGTGCCACGACTCCTACTGCAACCGGTATCGAGTCGGCGCTCGCACATCTTCAACCCCTGATTCCTCAACCGGGAACATGGGCATCAGGCTGGCGTTGAGCATCTAGCGGAAGGTGAGTCGCGGTGCAACCTGACTTCGGCAAGACAGCAGAAGACTACTCACAACACCGCCAGGGCTTTCCGGACGAACTGTTCACTATGCTCGAAGGTCTTGGCGTGCAGTTCGCCGGAGCGCGGGCGGTCGATCTCGGGACCGGCACAGGAACACTGGGACGGGGGATGGCGCGGCGGGGTGCCAGCGTCACGGGTATCGACCCATCGACCGAAATGACCGCCGAAGCTCAACGACTGGACCTGGAATGGGGCGTCGCGACGCAGTACGTTAACGCTCTCGCCGAAAGAACTAACCTCGAATCAGACTCTTTCGACCTCGTCACGGCAGGCCAGTGCTGGTGGTGGTTCGAGCAACCGGCGGCAGCGAACGAGATTAGGCGCATTCTCAGGCCTGGCGGACAGATCGCCATCTGCTCATTCGACTGGCTTCCGCTCCCCGGTAACGTCGTGGAGCTGACGGAGTCCCTGATCGAGAACCACAACCCCGAATGGAACATGGGTGGCGGCAACGGTAAGCACCCCGAGTTTGTTTCCGACCTGAGAAACGCCGGTTTTGACAACATCCGATCTGACCATATGCAGTTGGACGCCGTCTACACAAAGGAATCATGGCGAGGCCGAATCAGGGCGAGTGCAGGCATTGGCGCTTCGCTGCCACCTGAAGAGGTAGCAACTTTCGACCATGAGCTAGCCGCAGCGCTCGACGGGTTTGCTTCCGCTGACCCCATCCCGGTCCAGCACGCCCTTTTCGTCGTCGCGGGCACTAAACCAACCAGGTAACTCCGGCTCAGGTCGCGGCAACCTTCGCCGATCTCTCCACCCGACTCCTCCAACACCCCGGGAGTACAATCCCCCGTGTGGCCGCGATCACCGAGACTCGAACAGAGAAACTACCCCGAATAGCCCGCACACCCTTCTACTACGGTTGGATCATCCTCGCCGTCGCGGGCCTTGCAAGCTTCACCTCGGCACCCGGCCAGACCTACACCTTCTCCGTCTTCCTCGACTCGTTCATCGAAGACCTCAACATCTCGTCGACCTACGTCTCGACGCTGTACCTGTTCGGGTCGCTAACCGCGGCCGGGATGATCATCTTCGTGGGTCGAGCGCTCGATGTTGTCGGCCCTCGGATCATGCTTGTTACGGTAACCGTGCTCATCGGCGGAGGCGCGCTGCTTCTATCAAGAGTCGAGGCGCCCTGGCAGCTGTTCATTGGCATCGCAGTAATGAGGACGATGGGACAGGGAGCACTCAGCCTCATTCCGGCGACGATGGTCTCGATCTGGTTCGTGCGAAAACGTGCAATGGCGCTGGCAATAATGGCCCTTGGTGGAGCGGCAGCTGCCGGAGTCTTCCCGATCTACGGAGCGACGCTGATCGATGCGTATGGCTGGCGGACAGCTTGGATCGCCATCGCGATCACATCGTGGTCTCTCCTGATCATTCCAGCCACCCTGTTCGTCCGTCGCAGCCCGGAGTCGGTAGGGCTGTTACCCGACGGAGCGAAACCGGGCACATCTGCAGCAGGAGCCAAACGCTCTCGGCGACTCGTCGAGACCGGACAGCCGTGGACATTGAGTGAAGCCATGCGTGCGAGAGCGCTCTGGCTGCTGATCTTCGCCGGCATTGCGCAGTCATTGATCGGCACCGGCGTGATGTTTCACCAGGTCCAGATCATGACGGACAAGGGACTCTCATCGTCTGTCGCGGCAGGCGTCTTCGGCGTCACGGCCCCGTCCATGCTCGTAGGGCAGTTCGTCTCCGGCTACCTCGCAGGCAGGTTCCCTGAGCGCTATCTGATCGCCATCGGCCAGGGCCTCATAGTCGTCAGCATCGCGCTGCTCTTCACCGTCTCGTCAGCATGGCAGGCGTACTTCTACGGGGCTGTTCTCGGACTAAGCATGGGCTTCCTGATGAACAGCATGCAGTCGATCTGGCCCGCGTACTTCGGGCGGAAGCACCTCGGCAGCATCCGAGGTGTAACCAACTTCGGAACGATGGCCGCCGCAGCCATAGGCCCGTTGCCGCTGGCGGCAGCGTTCGACCTCACCGGCTCCTACACCATTGGCCTCATCATCTACATGTCTCTCCCGCCTCTATGCGCAATTGCAGCCCTGGCAGCCGGGACGCCGCGAGATCCCGGTCCACCGAGGTCGATGCTAGCCAGCGCCTGATAGCTCGAATCAGCACGGAGTACACTTCCCGCGATCCACATCTTCTGACAGCGGAGGGGTTCGATGGCAGATCAGCACTTCGAGGTAGCAGCGAACCGACTCGCTCGGCTCTACTGCGAGCTGTGGTCCAGCGGCGACGTCAACATCGTCGACCAGATCTTTCCGCCCGGAGCCCAGCATGTCGCGGGACTCGCACAGCCATGGGGTGAGTTCATCACCGATCTGCGCAAGGACTTTCCAGACCTCGCCCGCCCGTTGGAACAGACATATATACAGGACAACACACTGATCATCCGCACTCGCATGCAAGGCACGCACACCGGCGGCCCCGGCTACTTCAACTTCCCGCCGACAGGCGTGCGCATGGACATCCCGGCCGTCACAGCATTCAGGGTTGAAAACGGCGTGCTGGCCGAGGAGATCTGGTCCGAGTACAACCTGCAACCGGTCGAAAAGGACATGGCTTCTGCGGTGGTATCCGACTATCTGCAGGGCGTCTGGGGCGAGGGCAGTACAGAGGTGTTGAAGAGCCACGTTGCGAGCGGCCATGTACTCCACATGAACGGTAGGTCCAATGCTGTTGAAGGGCGACGCAGGCTCGGCGAGTTCGTGGCTGAAACCCGCACCCGCTGGGACGAAGGAGTGTTCCGCGTAGACGACTGCATCGCGGGCGGGGACTGGGGCGAACGCGTGGCCTATCGCTGGTCGGCTGCCGAGGACACAAGCGGGTCCGCACCGATCGCCGGATTCGGTTTTGCCCGGCTGCAAGACGGTGTGGTTGCCGAAGAGTGGCTCCAGATTTCCTGACGCATATGTATCGCCCGTTTCAATCTCGATCTGTATATACATACACCAGCAAATATATCGCCACATACATACCGCATATACATCAGGGAACGTGCAGAATTGCCGGGCTGACGCGATGCCGTCGGTACCGCAACCAAGCCTGATCCGGAACCTATGAAACAGCCACATATCTTCGCCGGAAATCCGCTCGACCGAGGCGACGTCCAGCGCCGCGACGAGGCCTACCTAGACGCCCTCTTCGCTAACCCCGAGACTCGAATTCTGCCGATGTGGCAGCTCAACGTTCTGGTACGCGACAACCCGCATAGATCGATCGGCTGGATAGCGCCAGAAGACGCCACCCGAATGGATATCGACGTTAAGCCGATCTTCCTTGGATTCATGGATGAGAAGGCCCACTTCGCGCTCGATATTTCCGAGGTACACGACCCCGTCCACGAGCTGAACCTGCCTGACACTTGGCGGTTCCAGGAGGCGCGTGCCGCGGCCATGGAACTGCCCGGCCCTGAGACCGGGATCCTGGCGCAGGCACGGGCGCAGCTTGACTGGCACGCCCGACACGGATTCTGCAGTGTTTGCGGCCACCGCACAGAGTCCGGCAGAGGCGGCCACGTCAGGAAGTGCAGTGAGTGCGGGTCTGAGCATTTCCCGCGTACCGACCCGGTGGTGATCATGGTGACTTACGACGGGGACCGTTGTGTGCTTGGCCAGAGCCGAGGCAGACTCTCTCGTACCGGCATGTATTCGGCACTCGCGGGGTTCGTGGACCAGGGCGAGGCTATCGAAGAGGCGGTGCGCCGCGAGGTACGCGAAGAAGCGGGCATCGAAGTTGGCGAGGTCACTTACCACTCGTCACAGCCCTGGCCATTCCCGTCGTCGCTGATGATCGGCTGTCACGCGAAGGCGCTGACCACCGAAATCAGCCGCGACGAAGAGGAGATGTCTGATGTCCGCTGGTTCAGCCGCGGGGAAGTCCTGACCGCGCTCAAGGATGAGAATCCGGACCTCAAGGTTCCCGGCCCGATCGCTATCGCTCACCACATAATCAAGGCGTGGGCGGAGGGCGAAGTCGGCGACTGACCAGACGATATGTATGTGACGATACATATCGTCTCAAGACCCGGGTATATATCCGGTTTTCGAACTGATTTCGGCCAGGTACATACATATCTATAGCCGATACATATATGCCGCTTCCGGGTCACCAGAATTCGCCAGAAAGCTCACCAATTTCGGTAACACACAGATAACGTTCCACCACCGAAACTGGTTCCATAGAAAACCCGCCCAGGCCCTTGTCGGACCAACGCCGGCAAGGCCGGAATGGCACCAGAATGAGCATCCTCAGATCGAGAATAATCTCGCCTCTCCTGATGATCGGGATGACCACACTCGCCGTCATCGCCAGCACCGCGTAGCCGACCGATTTACGGACAGGATCCCAACTTCAGCTAGCGCGACACCCATCCGGACTCGGGAGATACGCACTCGAACTAATCCGGCTGCAACCCGAAAGCACACCTGCCGAGCCACTCGTCTCGCACGCGCTGTGTGAGTCTGGTTAGATGAAGTTGCTGTTCAAGCTATATCTCCTCGGCCAGCTCATCGCCCTACCCTTCATGGTCGGCGCAATTGGCAACGTCTTGAACAGCGGAGCGGACACCGCACCGAGCACGTCGGCTCCCGCCACGGTCACTGAGGCCAACGTCCGCACACTCACGAACCAGGAACTGTGCGACGCCCTTCACGGTCCTCCGCAGATCGCCGCACAGGACAACATCCAGCAGCTTCGTTTCATCACCTCCGAACTTTACGGTGAAGAGGTGGTAGAAGACTGCTTCGACACCGCTCACAGGTAACTCGAGCTGGCATCGCTTCAGCTGACTGCCTTCCACTCTTGAAACCTCTAAACTCCGCATCTGCCCGGAAACGGGCTGACGACAGCGCATGCCCTGGTTTCCAGGGGACCGGAGTACTAGATGCCAACGAACAGGCCGATCAGGCTTGCCATCGCAGGAGGCCACCGCGGCGCGAGTTTCACGAACGCGCTAGAGCTGCTGCAGACGGAGCTTGAACTGACGGCGATATGCGACACGTCTGAGCAGGTACGAGACAGGTGGCTTGAATCGCAGCCGTCTATCAAGACCTACGACAACTTCGAGCGGCTCCTGGAAGATCAGAACGTCGACGCAGTTTTCATCGCCACACCCATGACCCTTCACGCTGTGCAGTCGGCCCAGGCGTTGAACGCTGGCAAGCACGTGCTGTCCGAAGTGATCGCGGCGGTCACCCTGGAGGAGTGCTGGGAACTGGTCGAGGCGGTGGAGCGGACTGGCTATACATACATGATGGCCGAGAACTACTGCTACCGGCGGGAGACTATGTTCGTTCGCAACATGGCTGAGAAGGACGCCTTCGGAGAAATCACCTTCGCCGAAGGCGGATATATACACGACTGCCGGGACCTGAACATATATACAGACGGCACCCGCACCTGGCGCGGAAATCTGCGGGCGGGTAACAGCCAGACCTCACGAGGCAACGGCTACCCGACCCACTCGCTCGGACCGGTCGCGCAGTGGCTCGGCATCAACCGCACCGACCGTTTGCTCCGCACCACCACCTTTGTTACGCAGTCGGCGGCAAGACATGAGTGGGCGAGGTCCGTGCTGCCCGAAGGGCATCCGGACACAGATCCGACTGCATGGGCGAACTCTGCTGACTCTGCATCCACGCTGATCCAGACTGAACAAGGCCGGGTCATCTCCCTGCGCTTCGACAGCGCCAGCCCGCGGCCTCACAACATGGTCCATTACGGCATCCAGGGTACAGCCGGAGCCTTCGTTTCGAGACGCCACGATGATGAAGAACCACTGGTGTGGCTCGACGGAGTTTCGCCAGGTGTCAGCCCTGCCAACTTCAACCACCTCGGTATGGCTCGGCCGGACGGCTATGAGACCAATGGGCACCCGAAATGGCAGCTGCTCTGGGACCTGGCTGACCGGTATGAGCATCCGCTCTGGGCCAAGCATGGAGACGACGCTTTGAGGTCCGGCCACGGCGGCGGCGATTACTTTGTCTTGAAGGACTTCTGGCAGGCCGTTTCGAGTGGTTCAAGACCACCCATCGACGTGTACGACGCGGTCACATGGAGCAGCATCACTCCACTATCTATACAGAGTGTGCAACAGAATGGAACTCCGATGGATGTACCGCGCTTCGATCGGAATTCCTAGTTCGACTCGCGCGTTTCAACCTGACGGTATATATCTATGTATGTATAGGTATACATCGCAGATATATGTGCCGAAAGCAGAGCTAGACAACGGTGAAGCCACCGTCGATCACGAACTGCGCACCACTCGCATACGCCGCCTGGTCTGAGCTCAGGAAAACGACCGTCGGGGCGATATCCTCAGGTGTCCCCATGCGCCCCAGCGGTATCGTCGAGTTCATCGCCTCAGCGCGTCCAGACGCATTCGGGTGACGGTCATGGTTCGGCGTTCGTTCAAGGGCACCAGGCAGCACAGCGTTGCACCTGATTCCATGCTTCGCGTAGTGCACAGCGATGTATCGGTTTAGGCCCAGCAAACCGGTCTTACCGGTCATATATGAAACATTGGCGGACCGTCCATTCACACCGGTGATCGATGAGATGATTACGATGCTTCCACCGCTGCCCTGCTCAACCATCTGCGCAAGTGCATGCTTGCAGGTCAGCATCACTCCACGGTAATTCACATCATGAGTACGGTCCCAGGCATCCTCGGAAAGCTGGTGCAGGTCCACATCTTCCCGGTGCATCTGGATGCCGGCGCTGGCCACAACTACGTCCAACCGACCGAACCGCTCAACCGTCGTCACAACCACTGATTTCACCTGCGCAGAGTCTGACACGTCGGTCGGGATTGCGAGCACCTCTCCGCCACTGGAGTTGATCTCATCTGCCACAGCAACAACGCCCGCCTCGGGCACTCCCGTCAAAACGACTGATCCGCCACTCTGGGCGATGAGACGTGCCGTAGCCGCACCGATGCCGCTGCCAGCACCCGTGACCAGAGCGACCTTGCCTTCAAGAGAAACGTCCATTAGGCCGGCTTCCAGCAAACGGTTTCGATCACGGTAACGAAAGAGAACTCAACGCCAGCGTCCTCATCTGGCAAATCTGCTTCAGCAACATGCGGGACGAAGCCACCGGCCGTGAGCTCGGTCAGCAACTCTTCGTCGCTCTTCTGTTCGGTCGATGAACTCACGCGCATGTTCACGAATCCCGCGTCGCGCAACAACGACGGCTGCCGCAGGCCGATGTCTGGGTCGCCGCCGAGGTCCCGCAACACCGAATCACGGCGCGTCAGCGCTCGCTCCAGCAGGGGAACCTTTCCAGTTATGATCCGGCTCGACGCCACTGTATGACGCACGCCAAGCAGTCCCCCGGGGGCCAGCACCCTCTTCGCCTCCTCCAAAGCCCTCTCCGGCGATCCTCCAGTTGCGAGTGCGCTGTCTACCAGCACGGCATCAAACTCGGAGGTGGCGTACGGAAGGCCATTCAGAGAACCGCGCTCAAATGACACTTCGCCAGCGTCGGCAACATATGAACTTGATCGCGCCAGTCTGAGCCGCGACGAATCAGGATCGATGCCGATCACTTCGCCCATTGGGACGAAAGTCGTCAGGGAACGAGTCGATTCTCCGTCGCCGCAGTCGGCGTGCAGCACCCTCATCTGAGGCTTCAGAAAACGCGTGAAGAATCCGGTGGCGGGGTCGTCATTGCGAGAGACGCGCTCGGGCTGGGCCGGGTTGGGTGACGGTCCTATCTTCGACCGAAGCCATTCAGTGGTAGTCAATGCTGAGGTATCCGAAGTGTCAGGCGCATAACGCACCGTTCGTGTGAGCAGTCCCGGCCCACGACATCATCGGTTTACCCCTGCGACTGTGACACCCTGCCTTACACGGTTCCGGCATGCCGGAGATCCACAGCTCACGTGCTTTGGCGCTGCTATCATCGCTGGCTCAACTCAAGCGCAGGCCAAGACCTTGGAAGACCCCGGTTCACCGAAAGACATTCAGCGGCGCATGAAGCCGACCGCATCGCTCAACGATGCGGAAGCAGAGCAGCTGCACCACCTGCTGCACGGAGTGCACGCTGCGGCCACCCGTATGGCCGAGCTTGCACCGGTCTTCCCGGACGAAGTGGACACCAACCGACTCTCGGAAACGGTCGAGGGCGACGACGCCTGATTGATGGCCTCCCTGCAACATACGAAACCACACATCCAGCTTTGCAACCAGACTCCAATTCCGACGCGCAGCTCCATTATTTGCCACTGGCTGAACAGGCAAGACGTGTACGCGTTGGTGAGTTGACCTCCGTCGCCCTGGTTCAGGCGTATCTCGAACGCATCCGTGCTAACAACCCGCGGCTTAACTCCTTTATCACTGTCGATGAGCAAGGTGCTATCGAACAGGCAAAGAAGATCGACGAAGCGATTTCCATGGGTAAGCAGGTCGGACCGCTCGCCGGTGTGCCCGTTGCCGTAAAAGACTCGATACCGACGAAGGGTCTGCGCACTACCGACAACAGCTACCTGCTGGCCGACTGGGTTCCGGAGCATGACGCCGCTGCTGTTTCGCGGCTGCGGCAAGCCGGAGCCGTGATCATCGGCAAGGCCAACCTGAACGAGTTCGGCTGGTCCCGACCGTCAGAAGCGGACCTCGCTCCGCCTCCATGGAACCCGTGGAATCCGAGCTATGCGTCTGTCGGTTCCAGCTCAGGCTCCGGCGCCGCAGCGAGCGGAGGCCTGGCTTCGGCAGCGATCGGCACCGATGGCGGTGGGTCAATTAGGCTGCCCGGAGGAGCACACGGACTGATTGGCATGAAGCCAACTCACGGCCTGGTCAGTCGCCACTGCATGGACCACAACTCCCACAGCGAGATATCTCCGCTGACTCGCACAGTTGAGGACACGGCGCTGATGCTTGATGCGCTGGTTGGCTTCGTGCCCGAGGACGACATGAGCTGGCCCGGACAACCGATCGGCTACACGGCGAACCTGAATGAAGCTAATGTGGCCGGATGGCGTATCGGTGTGCCCTGGAAGTTCGTACGCTCGGCACCCAACGAGCCCGAGGTGACCACAGCATTCGAGACGTTTCTGGGCAATCTCGAGTCTGTTGGATGCGAGATCATTGACACTCCGGTCAGAGGACTTGCCGAAGCCCGCATGGCGAACTTCCTGGTACTGAACGCCGAGGCATACCAGCGGCATGCGAAGAGCGTGGGCCCTAACTGGGACAGATATGGCGAGATCACCCGCGTCTACCTTCTCCAGGGCGCGTACCTTGGTGCCGATGACCTCCTGAACGCGTCAGAGGTTGGACGTGCCGTGCGTAACATGCTGGAATCGGAGATCTTCTCGTCTGATGCCAACGGTGTCCGGGCGCTCGCTATGCCCACCTCACCGTTCGTCACCGCCGAAAGGTCGCGGCTCCCTGGCGAGCATTCACGCGGCATCAACGCCTGCTTCACCGCTCCGTTCAACATCACGGGCCATCCATCCGTGAGCGTACCTGCCGGCTTCTCAGAGAGCACAGGCCTGCCAATCGGTGCAATGTTGACCGGCGCACTGCATGACGACCTCGGACTGCTGCAGTTGGCGCAAGCGCACGAAGCATCGACAGAATGGCACCTGCGCCACCCGGACCTGTAGGTAGTTGCAGTGAACAAAGAGCAGGTCTGGCGGACGGTCACCGACATGCTGTGTGCCGAGACTGGGTGCGAGCCAGAGCACCTCTCAGACGGACAGCTTCACGTCGTCGCTAGAGTTCCCGAGCGCGTGTCGTGGGCCATTCACCGTAGGTTCAACCCGCACCCCGGTAGGATTGGAGCCGTTACCCTTGGAACGGGAGCGGTGATCTCGGTCGATCCGGAAGACCTCAACTGGGCAAATGAAACATTCAAAGGGTTAAGCCGCGATGAACTGTTTCGCGGCGAACCACTCGCCGAGTTCGTGAAGCATGGAGCAGCGAACGGCCTGACGGTCCACGGACCTTATCCGCGGTTCACCGGCACGCCGGGCATGCTGGAAAACCCGCCACATTCACCCGAATACTCTGTTCGGGTGGCCGATATCGAGTCCGAACTGGCGTTGAATCCCACTATGATTGATCGCATGATTTTCACGAACGCTCTTTTCCCGAATCCGGGCGTCTCCGGCAGGCCGACAGTGCTTGCTGCAATCGCTGAGATTAAGGGCGAAGTGGTTGGGGTTGCCGGGGCGTCGAAAGATTCGGAGTTCATGTACCAGATCGGAATAGATGTCCTGGCAAACCACCGTGGGAACGGACTGGCGCCTGCGATGACGGCGGCCGCGGCCCGTGCTGTCTTTGAGGTGGGCGGATTGCCGTACTACGGAACATCGAGTTCCAACATCGCATCTATGCGAACCGCCCTGGCCGCTGGACTCAGGCCGACATGGGTCGAGGTGCTCACCAGACCCGCATGAGCATCATCGACCTTCTACTGTTTCTTGCCGGACTTGTCCTCCTTGTAATAGGAGCGGAAGGACTCGTCCGCGGTGCGACCAGGCTCGGAAGACTCGCCGGGCTTTCTCCGCTTGTCATCGGTCTGACGATCGTCTCTTTCGCCACGACTGCGCCCGAGGCGAGCGTGTCGATCGTCGCTGCAGCCGATGGGCGAGGCGGGCTTGCTGTCGGCAACGTGCTTGGAAGCAACATCTTCAACACGCTTGTCGTGGCGGGCGCAGCCGCCACCATCATCGCCATTCCGGTCTCGAACATCACCATCAGAAAAGACCTGCCGGTGCTGATCGCGGCGACCACGCTCGTCTACCTGTTCGCCATAAACAAGAACGTTGCTGAATGGGAAGGAATCCTGCTGCTCCTGGCGCTGGTCAGCTTCATCACGTTCTCGGTTCTGCAGTCCCGCCGCTCCGCTCGCGCCACGAGAGAGTCACGCATCACTCGCACCAGGCAGGCGGCGTTGACCGAAATGGGTATCGGGATCACCCTGGCTGGAATCGGTGCAGGGTTACTCGTTCTCGGTTCAAGACTCTTTGTCGACTCGGCATCAGACATCGCGTCGGCACTTGGTGTAAGTGAGCTGATCATCGGACTCACCATCGTTTCGGCAGGAACCTCGGCCCCTGAACTGACCACAGCCGTGGTAGCGGCGCTGAGAGGCGAAACCGACCTGGCTATCGGTAACGCGGTCGGTGCCAGCATTATCAACGTTCTCGGCGTAATCGGAGCATCAGCACTCGTGTCTGGTGGTGGACTACAGGTGCCAGTCGACGCCATTCGACTCGACTTCCCCGTCGCCATCACGGTCGGAATCGTCGTTCTGGCAATCGCATTGATCGGCCAGCGAGCAGGTAGACCGGACGGACTTTTCATGCTCGGTTTCTATGCCGTCTATCTGCTTACTCTGATCGGTATATCGATCAATGATGAGCTACTCACACCTGCCAGCATCATTGCGCTCGGTGTCGTGCTGCCCGTGTCCGCAATCGTCGCGGTGTTCCTTGTCTACCGAACCTTCCGGGGACGCCCAACGAGGCTCGACATCCCGTTCGTCGACCGCTGACGCTGCGGCCCTCCGGTGGTATCGTGCGCCCCGTTGTGATGTCGCTAACGGCATCCCCGCGAGCCAATCGCCAATATCCCTGTCAGCACCCGGAGTGATCACGCATGAAAGTAGCGTCAGTCGAAGCCGTTGCAGTCAAAGGGCTGGCATCGCCGTGGATGTTCTGCATCATCCGCACAGACGAAGGCATCACCGGGTATTCGGAGTTTGGCGACGGCAACGTGGCACACGGACTCGCGGGACTGGTCAAAGACCTTTCGGTATATGTGATTGGCAAGGACCCGAGACAGGTCGAAAAGCTCTACATGGACATGTTCCGCGGCACTCAGTCGGCGTATGGCGGTGCAACCTGGCAGGCGATGGCCGGAATCGAGCTGGCTCTATGGGACGTCAAGGCAAAAGCGCTCGGAGTTCCGGTCTACGAACTTTTTGGCGGCCCAACCCGAACGCAGCAGCGTGTCTACTGGTCCCACCTCGGCACCTACCAGGCAGGCATGTCAGACAAGGTGGGGTCGAGGCCGATTAAGTCGCTCGATGACGCCTGCAAGGTTGTCGAAGAGGCGAAGGCGGCCGGTTACGACGCCTTCAAGACGAACATCCTGGTGCCGAGCGATGATGGCGGTGAGTGGCACAGCATCCGGCAGGGCCGCAGCGGACCGCATGACCAGCCTATGACCCGTGAGTGGTTGAACCTTGCACGCAATCAGCTGACAGCTTTTCGCGAGACCGCCGGACCAGACATGGACATCTGCCTCGATGTAAACGTCAACTTCAAGGCGTCAGGCCAGATTCGGCTCGGCCGTGAGCTTGAAGACGTCGATCTGTTCTGGATGGAGATCGACAACCTGGACGCGACATCGCTCCGCATGGTTAAAGACGCCGTCCGCTTCCCGATCTGCTCAGGCGAGCAGAAGCTGGGACCACTGAACTACCTGCCGCTGTTCGAAGCCCGAGCGATGGATGTGGTGAAGGTCGATGTCCAGTGGCAGGGGTTCACGCCTGCCCGCAACTCGGCGAAGATGGCTGAGGTGTTCGATCTGAACATCGCACCGCACAACTACAACGGGCACCTGTCGACCTTCCAATCGATGAACCTCTGCGCTTCGGTCAACAACGTGCTGATCAGCGAGTCAGACCCGGTGCAGGTCACATGGCGAGATGAACTGGTGACTCATGCCCCGGAGATCAAGGACGGTCTAGTCACGATCCCGACCAGGCCAGGCTGGGGCACAGAGCTGAACGAAGATGCTCTAAAGAAGTACGCCGTGGACATGTAGGCGGAGAAGCCCGCCAACGACACCGAGCAAACCAACCATCCTGAGCATGTCGAAGGGTGGCTCACCTCACGACAACGCAACCAGACGGAGAAGACAATGCGGTTCGCAATCCTCGGTATCTCTCACGAGACCAACACCTTCTCGAAAGTCCCAGCCGACTACCACCAGTTCGAACTCGCTGACCTCTTACGCGGCGATGAGATCGTCCAGCAGTTCGGGAACGCTTTGTACACCACCGGTGGCTATCTCGAAGCAGCGAATGACCTCGGCTTCGAAGCTGTGCCGCTGATGTGGGCGCAGACCGGCCCGATCGGCACAATCACGAAGGACGCCTACGACCGCATCTCAGGCGAAATGTTGCAGATGCTTCGTGACCAGGGGCCGTGGGACGGCGTGCTCCTGCCGAACCATGGAGCCGCAGTGTCGGAAGAGTTCCCGGACATGGACGGCGAGTTCGCGCGTGCAGTTCGCGAGATCGTCGGGCCGGATGTGCCGGTTGGAATCACGCTCGACATGCATGCCAACGTGTCAAAGGCCGTCGTGGCAAACACCAATGTCTGCGTAGTCTGGCGGACCAACCCGCATCTCGATCCACGACCTCGTGGCTACAAAACCGCGGAGCTGATCTACCGGACGGCGAAAGGCGAGATCAAGCCGACTCAGTGGATCGAGATGCCGCCGATGCTGGTCAACATCGTGCGCCAGTTCACCGGCGAAGAGCCGATGAAGACCATCGTCGCCGATTCGCTGGAGGCACTCGAACGCCCCGGAATCCTGGACACCAGCGTCGCGGAGGGTTATCCGTACTCCGATGTGGACGAGATGGGGATGAGCTGGATCGCAATCACCGACAACGACCCTCAACTCGCAAAAGAAACGGCGATCTGGATGGCTGAACGAGCCTGGCAGCATCGTGAGGCTCTGAACACGCCGGTCGCGTCTATTAAGGAAGCGCTCGAAGCGGCTCAGAGGCGATATCGCGGGCCAAGACGGCTTGGAGACTGGGAAGAGGTGCCTACCGATGGCACCGCGCTGACGGCTCCCGTCGTTGACGAGGACTCAGATGGCAAGGCGCCAAAGACCGGGCCAATAGTGCTCATGGACGTCGGGGACAATATCGGTGGAGGCTCTTCCGCCGACTCCACGTTCATCCTCGCCGAGGCGCAGAGGATGGGCGTCAAGTCACTGTTGCAGTCGCTCTACGACCCGGACTCCGTAAAGGCGTGTATCGCAGCAGGTGTCGGCGCAGAAGTCACGATCGAAGTAGGCGCTAAGACCGACGATATGCACGGCAAGCCTGTGCGCGTGACCGGAACCGTAAGGGCCATCATCGATGGCAAGTGGGAGGACTTCGGAGCCACCCACGGAGGATACCGCTATTACACCGCAGGGCCATCTGTGCGGCTCGACACTACGGACGACCACACGCTGTTCCTGACGACTCTCCGCGAGGGCAACACGTCCCGCTACGGCATGTACGCAGCAGGCATCATCCCCGAGCACTACCGAGTCGTAGTTGCGAAGGGTGTCGTCTCGCCTCGGCCCGCGTACCAGCCGATCGCTGGCGAGGTGATACTGGTCAACACGCCGGGCGTGACGACCGCCGACCTCTCGTACTTCACCTATCACAGGCGACGTAAGCCGCTTTACCCGTTCGAGCCAGACACTGAGTACGTGCCGGGGCAGTAGGTACGACCGAACGTTGGTCGCTCTACTACGCCCTGCCGAACTTCTTGCGCGCCTTCATCATCTGGCGACCTCGTTTTGTGCGGGCTTTGAGCATGTCTCGCTTTGCGTGCCGCATGCGCAGGTCTGACTTCGACTGCACAAACTCCAGCTCCCGGTTCAGCTTTCGGAAGGATCCAAGGCGCTCTTCCGTGAGTTCGCCGCTAAAGATCGCACCCAGCACAGCGCAGCCGGGCTCATTGGTGTGGGAGCAATCGTTGAACCTGCATTCGCCCGCCAACTCGGCGATGTCATCGAAGACCGCCATCACGCCGTCATCGATCCCTGACAGTCCCAGCGATCTCATGCCGGGTGTGTCGATCAGTGCTCCACCTCCGGGTACGGGTATCAGGTGCCGAGCAGTTGTGGTGTGACGGCCTCGCTGGTCGTCCTCCCGCACCTCTCCAGTGTCCATCACCTCTTCGTCGAGAAGTCGGTTTGTCAGGGTGGATTTGCCGACTCCGGAGGCCCCTATGAACGCCACGGTTCTGTCCGGTTTCGCGTACTTGGTCAGAGCTTCAACACCCTCGCCGGTCGCTCCGCTGACAGCGTGCACCGGCACCAGTGGAACCGACATCTGCAGATCGTCCAGCAGGACCGCGACATCAGGCACAAGATCCGCCTTGTTCAAAACGATCACCGGCTCTGCACCACTTGATGCAACCTGTGCAGCTTCACGTTCCAGTCGGCGTCGGTTAACGTTATTCGCGGCCTGCACAACGAACGCGAAGTCCAGGTTCACGGCGACAACCTGCCGCTCGACCGCCGAGTTCATCACCTGTCTGGCTCGAACCAACTGGGACCGTCTGGGCAACACAACTTCGATCACATCAGTGTCATGCGAAGGCCGTTCGCTGAAGCCCACCCAGTCGCCTATCGCAGGTAACTCTTCAGATGTGACCGCGCTCTTCAGTAGTTCAGTTGAGCTTTCGGCGCGGATGGTGCCATCCGCAGTTATTAGCTGCACGCTTCTGCCGTCGACGCGCGCAACCCGTCCGGGACTGAAACCGGATGTGGAATGGTCTGTGAACTCGGCGGAACGCGCAGCATCCCAACCGATCGTCACAAGCGGATGAGGTGAGTCGTGGTTCGCCACGGCCTCCGGCTCAGTCCAGGCCGAAGAATCAGGCGAACGGTCAGGAAAATCTTGTCGGTGCAATTCGATGCTCCATATCCGGAGCATCGATTGCTGTAGTCCACTTGCAGCCGGATCAGCTGTAAGCGGGAAGCTCCGGAGAGATGAGAATGCGCAGAGCGCGCTGAACAGAGGTAGACGTGCAGACATTCATAGCGATCTTCCTCCTTGTCTCCGGATCGTGTGGCTGGCGCTTGGCCAGCGGGCAGCACTTCAAATCTAGACCATCATCTTCCTGCAGGTCAACCGAGATGGTTAGTTCTGGTGATCGCCAGGCCCTTCAGAAAGCAGATGGCCGGCGAGCATTCCTGCTCGACCGGCCATCTTTAACTTGGGTGTTGAACCGTATTCAGTTGTCGATCGCTTCGACCCGTCCGGGCTCAGGCTGTTTCGCCGAGTACAACAGGTGCCGCTGTCTCGGAGTCGTCCAGGTCTGCAGGCGGTGAGTAAGGACGGATTTGGAAGCGGCCTTCGAACAGCCGACCGCCGGGTCCCTCACCGAACATCCTGCCCCTGAAGCCACGCCCCCTGCGGTCACCTTCACCACCGTGCTCGTGCAGCTTCTCGAACGCCTCAGTCGGCGCATCGCCTAGCCACTCCGTCACGGTCGCCACGTCGTCCTCGGTGATCTTCTCGGCCTCAACAAGTCGCTCAACCAGTGCTGCAATACGCTCGTCTGACGCCGCCGCCTTCACCAGGTTCCCGAAGCCACCTCGCTTGCCGTAAGCCTGGACACCCTCGAGCGCCTCGGGCATCGCATCCAGCCATGCCGTGATCTCATCTGCCTCATCCTGCGTGATCACACCTTCCTCAACCGCATTGGCGAGCCGTTCGGCGAGTTTCTCTTCGCGGTGCTCTTCACGAGCCTGCTGAACTGCATCCTGCAGCTCTTCCGGGGCAATCCCAAGGATCTCCGCAACCCGGTCTCGGATGCCGCTTCCGGGCGTTTCACCTTCGGTCTGTGCGTACGTCGCTCCGGTCAGGGCCACAAGCCCCGCGGTGCCGACTGCTGCTCCGACAATTAGCTTCTTCATTTCGTTTCCTTTTGCCTCTTGGGCATAGTCGGGAGGTCCGTCCCTCCTGCTGCTTCTGCTGCCGCGGTCCCAGCCGCCTTGCAACCCAAGCTAGAGACAGAATCTTCAGGACTCGTCCACAAATCTTCAGGAAGTTGTCAGGAGTCTTACGTCGCCGTTACGGCACGCGGCGCGAACCATCGTCACCGGTAACTCGGGGTAACAGAACGGCTCGAAACGGTGTTTTCTGAGCAGGTGCCGACGAGGTATCTGTGACGTAAATGGCGGTTAGCCGGTCAGCGAATCCACTTGCCGGTCGCATCTTCGTCCGGGCTGTCGATGTTCAGGTACTCGCTGGTATCGGGGTCGGCGAGATATCGCTGCACCATCTCCATGTTCAGCTCTATCCCGAGACCCGGCCTATCACTCGGGTAGATCGAGCCGTCTCGCACGTCGAACATCGGATTGATTACCTTTTCAAACGTGTCGAACCAGGTGTGGAGACACTCCTGCCGGTACAGGTTTGGCGTTGTCATACAGACCTGGAATCCGGCCGCGATCGAGACTGGTCCGAGAGCGTCATGCGGCGATATGCGGATGTACTGCGCTTCGGCCATCGCGGCGATGCGTCGCAACTCGCTGATGCCTCCACACCATGCGACGTCCGGCATGATGTAGTCCACAAGCCGAGAGTTCAGGATTTCGGTGTAGTCCCAGCGCGTGAAGTGTCTCTCGCCGATGCACAGCGGAACACGCACATTCTCCCTCACCTGCCGCAGTGCGTTGTGATTCTCAACGTGAATAGGCTCCTCGAGCCATATCAGGTTGATGTGCTCGAGCGCCCTGGCCGCCTCGATTGCTGATGCAACATCAAAGCGAGCATGGGCATCCACCATCAGCTCGTAGTCAGGTCCAACAGCTCCTCTGATCGCGTCCATCCACTCAACCGACTTCCTGATGTTCTCAGGCGTTAGGCGTTCCACTTCCGCTGGCCCCGAAAACCCTGCGTCAGGGCCGGACTGCGTTGGGAACGGGTCGGTCTTGATCCCCTGGTATCCGACCTCCTTGGTCGCAAGTGCTGCTTTCGCAACGTCTTCTGGGCCTCCAGCACCGGAGTTGAAGTCCTGCACGTGCGTGTATAGAGGCACTCGCTCCCGGACCGGGCCTCCAAGCAGCTGGTAGATCGGCGCACCTAGCGCCTTTCCCTTGATGTCCCACAGCGCAATGTCTATGGCGCTGATCAGGTGAGACACGTAGCCCCGGCCATTCAGATCATCGAAAGTATGGAAGATCTTCTGCCATATGTTCTCGATGTTACGGGCGTCCTCGCCAACGATTTCGCGCTTGATCCACTCAAGCCCCTTCACAAGCAGCCCGGTAGAGCGGTAGTCAGAGCACTCACCAACCCCGGTGATCCCCTCATCTGTCTCCACCTGCACGAAGATCCACGGCAACCCCTTGATGGGCATCGACACATAGGGCGTGATGTTCGTGATCTTCAATCCAGAGCTCCTCTACCTTCCTGAAATTTCAGTCGCCGTTCTTGCTTGCTTGGTGACGTGCCTCAATCAGGGTTCTCAGAAGTCTGCGAACCGAGCCCGGTGATCCCACAGCCGCTCTAGCACTGCTCTGACCGCCGCCAACTTTCACCGAGAAAGAGCCCTCAGGCATACGGGCGAAGATGTCTTCGTCGGTTCGGTCATCGCCGGTTGCCAGGATGAAGTCGAACGGCCCCTTCGATTCGTTGACGAACTCGAATGCACGGCCTTTGTCCACGCCTTGTTGCCTGATCTCGATAACCCGGGCGCCGCTCAATATCTCCACCGGTGAGCCTGACAGCATGTCTTCAAGCACCGACATCAACTCCAGCGCCTGCCACTCTCCAAGGGCATCGTCGGCCTCTCGGTAATGCCACACGAGCGCCGATGATTTCTCCTCGATCCTGGCCCCGGGCGTCCGCTCCGCGTACTCAGCCAGGACCGGATGCACGATCGTCTTCCAGCGGAGATCAGGAGGAGGCCCCATTCGGGTCCACTCCTTCGCACCTGCCTCCCGAATCCACGACCCGTGCTCGGCGATCAGTGAAATCGGCACACTCTCGAACCAGAAGCCCAACGTCTCACGGTCTCTGCCCGAGTTGATATATGCCTTCACACCCTCCAGGGTTCCGAGATCGTTCAGGATCTCAAGGATCTCTTCCGTCGGGATAGCGTCTTCGTAACGCTCAGTGAACTCACGCAGTGAGCCATCGTAGTCGAGCATCAACAGAGCGTTGTCAGCACTGGCAAGCTGCGGGGCGAGCGTTTCCGCGAGGACCTGAGACTGCAGTGACGGCGGGAAGGAAATCTCTTCCACCTCCGGCTCCGTCAACGCAGACATGAAGCGTTCAACCCAGCGATGAACATCGTTTTGCACCACGCGGTGGTACATCGGCCTCATGCGCTCCTGGCGCTCACCGAAATCCATCTCGATCGCACGTTCGATCTGCGACGCCGTGCCTTCGATATCCCACGGATTGATCCGCAACGACTCACCAAGCTCAGAAGCTGCGCCAGCGAACTCACTGAGGACCAGCACACCGCCACCGTCATCACGCGTGGCCACATACTCCTTGGCAACAAGGTTCAGGCCGTCTCGGACAGGGGAAACGAAAGCGACATCAGCGAGGCGATAGAGTGCTCCAAGCTCCTCTTTAGAGACCGACTGGTACATGTAGTGAATCGGTATGCGGCCGGGTGATCCGTAGAGACCGTTGATCTCACCGACCAGCCTCTCCACTTCGTCCTTCTGCTGGTGATAGCTCTCTATGTTCTCCCTTGAAGGAACCGCTAGCTGTATCAGCATCGCTCTGCGGCGCCACCTTGGAGAACTGGACAGAAGTCGACGCCACGCCTCCAGTTTCAAGGGCAGTCCCTTTGTGTAGTCGAGCCTGTCGATACCGAGCACAACCTGCCGGTCGCCAATCCGGCGCTTCAGGTCGACCAGGTAACGGTCAGCTTCCCTCGAGAACGCGGCCTCTCTGAGTTCGTCTGTATCGATGCCGATCGGATGAGCCTGTATGCGGATGGTCCGGCCTGAATACCGCAACTCGCCCCGGACCGTCTCGATGCCCAGTAGCCGACGAAAGCTGCGCTGCAGGTTCTCTGCATACTCGTAGGTATGTACTCCGATCAGGTCGGCACCGAGCAGTCCACGGAGGATCTGCGTCCGCTGAGGCAGCACTCGAAACGTTTCCGACGACGGGAACGGGATGTGCAGGAAGAATCCGATTCGCACGCCCGGCACGCGTTGACGCAGCATCTCCGGCACAAGCATTAACTGGTAGTCGTGCACCCAGATCAGATCATCTGGCTCTGCCAGCTTCGCGATCTCGTCGGCGAAGCGTTCGTTGACGCTGCGGTACGACTCGAACTGCGCAGGATCGAATTCGCAGCGTTCAACAAAGTAGTGGAAAAGAGGCCAGACTGCACCGTTCGAATAGCCTTCATAGTAGTTACGGAACTCTCGGGCAGGCACCTCGACCGGCATCAGCCTGCGACGCTTCAGCTCTTTCAGCGTCTCTTCATTCGGGTTCTCACCAGGATGGCCAATCCAGACGCCGTTGCTCTTCGCATGCAACGGAGCCAGGCCAGTCACGAGGCCGCCCGAAGACATAGTTAGGCTCTGTTCACCTCCGCGAGAGCGCTTGATCGTCACAGGCAGTCGGTTTGAGACGAGAATTACTCTGGGCACTGGAACGTTCCGGTTATTGCTGTCTCGCGGCATTGCGCGGGGTGGATTCCGAGCATCGGCGAAGCCGGTTGGAGCCTACCACAGAGTTCGGATTTGCCAGATCGATTCCCCATGAGAGGCACGAAGGTATTGAACAGGTCCTGAGAAAGGCCCACACTCTTCAGATTGAGATTTTTGTGGCGTCGGCACACAAAAGATGTGGGCCGCTGCCCGAGTGGAGAAACCATCGCGTCCGGGCGAACCTGAAAACGTATGGCATACAAGCGGCTTGAAGAGTACGGACTGATCGGCAACATGCACTCGGCTGCGCTCGTCGCGAGAGACGGCGCAATCGACTGGCTGTGCCTTCCTTCGTTCGACTCCCCAGCGGTCTTCTCGGCCATCCTCGATGACGAGAAGGGCGGATACTTCTCGATTACGTCCGACGACGCCCACGACCGTCGCCAGATCTACTTTCCTGAAACGAACGTCCTGACGACGCGCTTCGGAGCATCGGACTCCGTCGCCCAGATTACGGACTTCATGCCCGTCGTCGCCCGGGACTTCGGCACTGTTCTGGAGTCCCAGTCAAACGGTACATCTCGTCCAAAACAGCACCAACTAGTTCGCTACGTGCAGGGTGTGATGGGAGAGACGCGGCTCCGCCTCGAATGCCATCCAAAGTTCAACTTTGCCGCGACATCGCACACCGTCGAGATGACAGACGCCGGCGTGATCTTCCGGGCAGACACCGGCGAACGGCTCAGCCTTTCTCTTCCATGCGAGTTTTCGATACGCGAAGGCGGGGTGGTCGCAGAGTTCACGCTCGGGCCTAGAGAGGCGATGACCTTCTCCCTCGAATGGCTCGAAAGGGACAGTCCGTCCCCTAAGGTACTTTCTGCCGAGTCGGGTGAAGACCTGTTCCACGAAACGGTCGATGCGTGGCGGCAGTGGGTGGCGAGGTGCGAGTACAGCGGGCGCTGGCGTGAGGAGGTGATTCGATCGCTCCTTACCCTGAAGCTGCTCACATACAGCCCGACAGGCGCGATCATCGCCGCTCCAACTACTTCGCTGCCAGAGGAGATCGGCGGCAGTCGTAACTGGGACTATCGGTACTGCTGGATTAGGGACTCCTCACTCACGCTACAGGCGTTCATGCGCACCGGGTATATCGAGGAAGCCCGCATGTTCATGCGCTGGCTCGGTGATCGCTGTCGTGAGACAACTGGCTCTCAGCATCCCCTCCAGATCATGTACGGCCTGCGCGGCGAGCGAGAACTGAACGAGCTGGAACTCGATCATCTCGATGGCTATCGAAGCTCAAAGCCTGTGCGGATTGGCAACGCAGCGCACGGCCAGCTCCAGCTCGACATGTATGGCGAGCTTCTGGAGGCGATATACGTCTACAACCGTCATGCCTACCCGATCTCATACGACCTCTGGGCTTCTCTACGGAACATCCTCGACTGGGTAGCACAGCACTGGCGCACCCCTGATGAAGGCATATGGGAGGTGCGTGGCGGCCCGCGCCAGTTCGTCCACTCCAAGCTAATGGCATGGAACGCGCTGGCCAAGGGCCTGAAGCTGGCTGACGAACGCTCACTGCCTGCGTCCCGGGAACTCTGGATAAACGCACGTGACGCGATCCTCGAAGAGATCATGGAAAAGGGCTGGAACGACGAGCTTTCGAGCTTTGTGCAGAGTTACGGCTCGGACGTCCTTGACGCATCTTTGCTTCAGCTGCTGAACATCGGCGCGCTGTCCCCGCGTGACCCTCGCATGATGACCACGGTTACACAGATCGAAGAGCGGCTATCGAGAGACAGCCTTGTTTACCGGTACGACCACACTGCGTCACCCGACGGGCTGGACGGCAAGGAGGGCACATTCGCAATGTGCACCTTCTGGCTTGTTGAAGCTTTCACCCGCATGGGCCGGCTGGACGACGCGCGGTTCCTGTTCGAGCGGATGCTCGGGTACTCGTCGCCGCTTGGCCTGTATGCAGAGGAAACGGGGCCTACAGGCGACATGCTCGGCAACTTCCCGCAGGCCTTCACTCACCTGTCGCTGGTCAACTCGGCTTTCATTCTGAACCGAGCACTCGACCGCGGCCGGTAAACAGCCAGGCCACATCTGCAAGTCCAGCGCCCGTATACTCCGCTGACCAACTCTCGCGGCCTGCTGCCGCGCTTTATCGAGACCGATTCCTATTGCTGGAGCAGAACATGACCACGCGCTCTTACCCGGGCCATGACACGAAAGAAGTAACGCCAGAGGACGTGCTCGGCTCCGCTACAGGCACCGTTAACTGGGAGATCAAGACGCACTCAGACGGTCCATCAGGCAGCGTGCCGTTCACTCCCGAGTTCCTGATCGACGAACCCAGTGGCAACCACTTTGGCATGAGCCAGAACGCCGGCATGGGCTGGGAGCCGTCCGAGCTTCTGCGCAAGCAGTTCATCATTCTCTCGACAGCGGGGGGCATCCGTGAAGAGGACGGCTCTCCGGTCGCCCTCGGCCTCCACACGGGCCACTTTGAGTTGTCATCGCTTGTGAAGTCCGCTGCTCAGGAGCTGCGCCAACTGCATTCAGTGCCGTTCGCCGTCTTCTGCTCGGATCCGTGCGACGGCCGAACGCAGGGCACAACGGGAATGCTCGACAGCCTGCCGTACCGCAACGACGCGGCGAAAGTTTTCCGGAGGTTGGCCCGCTCGCTGCCTACCGCCAAAGGTGTCCTCGGGATCGCATCGTGCGACAAGGGTCTTCCGGCGATGATGATGGCGCTCGCAGGGTTGCGAGACCACCCGGTGGCGATCGTCCCCGGAGGCGTGACTCTCGCACCAACACGGGGGGAAGACGCGGGGCAGATCCAGTCGATTGGCGCCCGCTTCGCGCAGGGTGAAGTGACCCTTGAGTATGCTCAAGACGTCGGCTGTCGAGCCTGCGCATCCCCCGGTGGCGGCTGTCAGTTCCTTGGCACGGCGGGCACATCGCAGGTCGTATCAGAAGCGCTCGGACTCGCCATCACACATGCCGCACTCTCGCCTTCCGGTACACCGGCATGGGGCAACATCGCGCAGCGAACCGCCCGCGCACTCGTCGCGATGGAGAAACGAGGCGTCACCTCGAACGACATCCTCACAGACGCAGCGTTCGAAAACGCAATGGTCGTCCACGCGGCATGTGGCGGCTCGACAAACCTCCTGCTCCACACGCCCGCCATCGCACACGCCGCAGGTCGAAAGAGAATGGGCGTCGAAGACTGGAACAGGATCAACTCGCAGGTACCACGCCTCGTCGACGTTCTGCCTAATGGTCCAGTCGGCCACCCTACGGCCCAGCTTTACGCCGCGGGCGGAGTTCCAGAGGTGATGCTGCACCTGCGACGACTCGGCATGCTCAACACGGATGTATTGACCGCAACAGGTCAGACGCTGGGAGAGAACCTCGACTGGTGGGAGAACTCGGAGCGCCGGGCAGATGTGCGCCAGTACCTGAAGGACACCGACGGTGTAGATCCAGACGACGTGATCATGTCCCCCGACCGTGCAAAGTCCAAGGGGCTGACCAGCACTGTCTGCTTCCCGAAAGGCAACCTCGCACCAGAAGGTTCCGTGATCAAGAGCACCGCAATCGATCCAACGGTTGTCGATGCGGACGGCGTCTACCGCAATGTCGGCAAGGCGCGTGTGTTTCGCTCGGAGCGAGAGGCCATCCGAGCCATCAAGTCCCGAGACGAGGACGAGAAGGTGAAGGCTGGCGACATCATGGTGCTTACCTGCGGCGGGCCTATGGGCACCGGAATGGAAGAGGTGTACCAGATCACGGCGGCTCTGAAGCACCTTTCATATGGCAAGCACGTGGCGTTGATCACGGATGCTCGTTTCTCCGGTGTGTCGACGGGCGCATGCATCGGTCATGTCGGCCCGGAGGCGTTGGCAGGTGGCCCAATCGGACGGGTCCAGGAAGGCGACACGGTCGAGATCATCATCGACCGCAACACCCTCGAAGGCTCGATCAATCTCGTGGGTCGCGACGGTGATGTCGAAAGCGTTCAGTGGGGAGGCGAGGAACTCGAAAAGCGCGCAGAGCCGGACGACCTTGCACCCCACCCTCAGCTGCCAGACGACTCGAGGCTTTGGGCGGCGTTGCAGGGCGTTTCAGGCGGCACGTGGGGCGGCTGCGTCTACGACGTGGACGAAATCGTGAAGACGCTAGAAGCGGGTAAGAAAGCGCTGGGCAAGAGCTAACTCAAGCGCTCACAGAAGCCATCTCGATCAGCCCGTTCAACTGCTGCCTTGTGCCGATCGCTACAAGCACGTCTGTCGAGTTGATCACCGTTCCAGGCGTCGCCAGAACCGTCACATCACCACCGCGCTTCCTGATGCCGACGATGTTGGCGCTGGTGCGCTCGATCAGGTTCGTGTCACTCAGAGTCATCTCGTCGAACGGCGAGTTCTCTGCGAGCCGAACCATGTCCATCTCTACTTCGACCTCATGGTCGGTAAGGACGACCTCCAGGAACTCAGCAACCTCCGGTCGCACCACCATGTTGGCAAGTCGGTGACCGGCGATCCTGTGAATAGACAGCACGCGGTCTGCACCGGCTGATCTCAGCTTCGACTGGCTCTCCTCGTTGTCCGCTCGCGCAACAATGCTCAGATTGGGATTCAATGTCCGGGCCGAAAGCACCGACATCAAGACAGACGCGTCCGGAGAAACCGCAGCGACCATTCCGGCCGCATTCGCGATCCCGGCCTGTCGTAGCGCATCGTCACTGCCGGAATCGCCCAAAACGGCCGGGACGCCTTTCTCCAGTGCCAGGGCGACATTAACTTCGGAAGCGTCGATCACAACCACCTCTCGGGCCGAATGCAGCAGTTCGTCCACCACTCGCTGACCCGTCCTCCCGTAGCCACAAACAATGTAGTGACCTTTCATGCTCTCGATCTGTCTATTCATACGACGTTGTCCAATAACTCCGCGTAGCTCACCAGAAAATAGATACTCGGCGACAACACTGGCCACGTACAGCACAGTGCCTACTCCGAACAGGATCACGAATATGTTCAGAACGCGGCCACCAGTGCCAAGTGGAAAGATCTCTGCATAGCCGACTGTCGAAACTGTGACCAGCGTCATGTACAACGAGTCGAACCAGCTGGCGCCCTCCACCAGCACATATCCAACCGTCCCTCCGACCAAAACCACTGTTCCGGCGATTATGCCGATCAGGAAACGGCGCTCTGCACTCGCTTCGCTGGCCGCGCCAAACCGGGTTGCGTACAGAAATCTGTCTGTTGCATCCTGCAGAATTTCGGGCGGCTGCAACCGTTGATCGCTCGAAGCTGATCTTTTTGGAGTTTGACCTGACTGACTCTGCAACTTGGCCGTTCGTCCTCTGCTCTTGATGAAGGCGATTCTACGACGCAACGTGACCTCAGGTCAGAAGGCGAACCATTCAAAAAAAGAGGCGCAGACTGTGTGTCTGCGCCTCGTCGTCTACCTGTTCTGTTTTCGGTCGTCGGTGGCTCAGGCTATCGCCTTAGCCTCCTCGGCCTCTTCAGCGGCGAGCTGCTCCCTGAACTGCACATGCAGGTCCTTTAGCGACTGCACAGCGGTCTTGCCTTCAGGAATGTCTCGCATAAGGCCGCAGTTGAGGCACTGCAGGTACTCCGACCACGGGTCCTGGTTGTGCTCAATCGTGCCGGTCTGGCACTTCGGGCAGGCCTTGAAGTAAAGCATCTCTGTTTGTCTCCTCATCGGTCCCCTTGCGGACGGAACCATTCTGTCGGTCCATCTTCAAGATTCAGTGAAGAGACGTTGAAGAGGTCTTAATAGTTCCGCCGGTCACACAATTGAGATGCATTCTCAACTAACGAGATGCAGATCTGTGATGGTTTCGGGCAGTTACTTAAACGAATGTGACGTTGTTTAGCTTCACGACAGAACCAGACTGCACGACCGTTGTCGCGATGCTCAGGTCACGTATGTTCGCGGCAGGATCACCCCCGAACGCCGCTAGATCCGCGATCATCCCGGGCTTGATCTGGCCAACGATGTCACCGACTCGCACAGCCTCGGCGGTCCCCGCAGTTGCAGCGTGAATAGCACGCCATGGAGACCAGCCCATCCACTCCACGAACGCCCACGCGTTCGCGCCGCTGAGATCATGGAATGCGTGGATCATCCCCATATCCAGCCCTGAAGTGAACCGCACACCGGCCTCGTCCATCATGTTCAGCTTTTCGACATGCTCACTTCTGGGCACGAAGTGCTTTGAGACGGCCCAGTGAATGGGCGCACCCGGCAAACCCCGTTCCTGTGCCTCTTCGCCAAGTAGCTGATGCCCGATCGTCGGATCAACCCACTGCCCCTGGTCGGCCATCCGCTTCGCAACATCCGGCCTGTAGTCCAGTCCGGCATCAGGGTGCTGGTCCTGCCAGCGAGCATGGATCAGGTTGTGGATTCCTGCCTCGACGCAGTTCTGTACACCGTCCGCTGACAACGTGTGGGCGACGATCTGAACTCCAGACCGCTCCGCTTCCTGCACCGCGGCCTTCAGCGTTTCAGCTGGATACTGAACCTTGCGAGGGTTCGCTGTAGGTGTAAAGTTACCGCCAGTGGCCATCATCTTGATCACATCGGCGCCCTGGCGGACCTGGTTCCGCACGGCCGAGACCACCTCTTCCGTCGTATCTGCCTGAGTTCCAAAGAACCAGCAGTGCCCCGCTGTGATGGTTATCGGCGTACCAGCGATCAGCATCCGCGGCCCAGGAATGACTCCGGATGCAACGGCCTGCCGAACAGGGAACGCCACTTCGTTCCGGGAGCCCAGGTCCCTGATCGTAGTCGTTCCTGCCAGCAGTGCTTTGCGCATGGCGGTGACGGCTCGCATCGTCAGGCGCGGCACGCCCTCAGTCAACGCACGTTCTTGAGCGTCGACAGTTGCCGAGCAGTGCATGTGGCAGTGGGCGTCTATAAGGCCGGGGAGTAGCGATACGTCGCCTAGATCGTGAACCTCTGCCGATTCGGTTACGTCCAACGGCAACTGGCCCTTCGGCACAATCGAGTCGATCTTCTCGCCTTCAACAACTACCGCGTGATCGGTCAGCCAGCCATCGATCGCCTCATTGGCCACTCGCGATGCGATGAAGATCTTTCGTCCCGAACTGGCCGAGTTGCCTGTCACCATGAATCCCTCTCTGTCAGTCCTTGTAGTTGATCTCGAAAGCGCCGTCTGTGATGAATACTCCGACTACATCCCCCTCGTCGGTCGCTCCGTGCTCCATCACCTCGCCCTGCGGGAACCAGACCCACGTCCCCGGTCCGTATTCGCCACGGTGTGTCTTAAGCGTCCCTTCCAGGACAAAGATCCCGTGACCGCACGGATGAGTATGCTCAGGGTTCATCACTCCCTTTGGATAGCGAATCATCCTGATCTCGGTCTTGGTACGCGGATCCATTCGAAGCATCAGTCGCCCGAGGTCAACGCCAAGCTTCGGGTTGTGGCTCGCCTCCCACTCAGTTGAGTTCGTGTCGATCGCGTAGTACTCGTCTGCAGACGGGTCTTGTGCTGTCATTCGCCTAACGCCTTCCAGTATCTTCGGCCTTCCCATGTGATGATCCTGCCCCAGCCCGGGTAGCTGAGGTGTGAGCCGATCACCATCGCGTCCTCTTCAACGGCCCGTTCGATGATCTCTCTCCTGGCTTTCCTGCCCATCTCTGCGTCCCAGTCCGGCGTGTAGTGCCACTCGGTCTCAGTCACCTGCATCGGCGAACCAGCGATATCACCGATCAACAGCGCACGCTGATTCTGTGACGAAATAAGCAGGCTCATGTGGCCGGGAGTATGGCCAGGCGTGTGGTACGCCTCGATCCCGGGTGCAAGCTGCGTAGTGCCGTCCATGAGATCAAGCAGTCCAAGCTTTTCGACTGGGATCACGCTGCGCTGCATCGCCTCGCCACGCGGCCCGGACAGCATCTCCTCTTTCGAGAAGTGGTTCCAGTCGTGGTCATGCACCCTGTAGCGGGCATTCGGGAAGGTCGGCTGACCGGCATCAACGTCCTCTCGCATGTTCCAGCCAACGTGATCGCCGTGCAGGTGCGTCAGGAAGACGGTATCCACATCCTCCGGCCTGAGACCCTTGCGTTCCATGTCCCGTATCAGTTCGCCGGGAGCGGGGTCTCCTAGCATCTCGCCGTGCGGGCCGTAGCCTGTGTCAGCAAGAACGTTCTTGCCGCCGGAGGAGAAGAGAAACGACCCGAGGTTGTTCTGGAAGTGACCGCCTGAGAAGTATTCGGGGAACCGGTCGTAGTACGGCTGCCATGCCTCGATAGGAGTCTCTGGAAACAGGATTCGAGGATCGAAGGTAACGCTACCGTCGGTCAAAGCCGTGATCGTCACATCACCGACTTCGAGAGTGTGGTTCTTTGCGTCGGGACCGGGCGCGGCTCCGGGAGGAAGTGCCATTAAGTTCTCCTGTGCAGCGTTCTACACGCCACAGGCATGAATGGCAACAGACAACGGGTCTATCCGGCGGCGGTCCCGTACATGTGATCCGGTCTCACCACGACGACTGCACGCCTGTCCTTCAGCATCGCAGCATCGTACTCATCCCAGTTTTCGTGGGGAGCGCCGGATATCGACTCGTAAAGCTCTCTCAACGCCGCCAGGCGATCGTCATCGGACGTATTCGTCGCGTCGATGATCTCGGTCCGGCCTTCAAGCACAACGTAGTCCCACCAATCGTCCTTTGAGACCAGCAGTGAGCAGCGAGGATCACGCTTCAGGTTCCTGTACTTCGCACGCGTCTCCGTCACGGAGACACCAACACCACCTCTGAACAGTCCTGCCATCACGATGCTCAACTGCGCCTGCCCATTACGTTTGAACGTGCTCAGAACCGCCTTCTGGTTCTCTGCCAGGAATTTCGCAGTGTCTCCTGTGATCTCCATCCGAAACCTCACATTCGCTCGAAGCCCCTCGTGTTGATGGCGACATTCTGCACCAATCGAGGAGTCGGAGTTAGAGAGGTGGAATGAAAGCGGACTGGACAAGCTACGGGAACGGATCGCTGGCGCGCGATCGGTTAAGCCGCCCTGGTCTGTCTGACCTTGCGCAGTAGCTTTCTTACGAGCTGCTCGATCTCGATGGCGCTGACAGGCTTCGTAAAGAAGGCGGTTGCGCCGAGGCTCAGGGCTCTCCGACGCTTCTCTGGGGGCGCTGTTCCTGCAACCACGATTACAGGGGTGTCGGCCGCATCCGGTATCTCGTTCCTGAAGGACTTGAGAAGGCTGAGACCGTCCGGGCCCCTCAACTCAAGCTCAGTCACGACGATTGACGGCCGTTCACCGTGCATCCGCGTCATGGCAGCCTTGGTAGTCGAAACCTTCGTCGCCTCAACGGAAAAACGCTGGGCGATCTCACTGATCAGCCGCATCGTCGCGGCGTCCTCACCGACATAGAGGACCTGTTCAAAATGCGACTCAGCCTTAACAGGCTGCTCAGGCGTGATACCAAGGTGCTTATTGACCCTGGCAATCAACTCCTCCATGCCGGTGTCCTTCAGCACGTAGTCGGTCGCACCGGACGCGATCGCGTCCTTGACGGTGTCCACGGCGCCCGAACTCGTGAACATCAGGATGGGGATAGTCATGGTCTCCCGCATCTCTCGCAGGATGTCGGTTCCAGACATGCCGGGCAGGTGCATATCCAGCAGGACGATGTCAGGAATGAACTTCGAAAGCTCTTCGCGGGCTTCTTCGCCTCTGGCGGCGGCGGCCACTCTGAAACCCGCTTCCGTGAACGCGATCACCAGGGCGTCGCGTATGTCATCTGTGTCTTCGACTATGAGGATCTTTGTCGCCATGGAGTCCCGCAGTTATCTGCTTGTTCACCGGTCGATCCATTCGAGAATAACGGTCGCGGTCCCGTGTTCAGGGCGTGGACCTGGCTACTAGCTTTGAGACTTAAGGCTCAGACTTCCACTGTGCTGTCTTCAAATAGCGGATTGCAGGTGTGTCGGAAGTTGCATCCGTGTTTCACTCAGCAAGACTGTTGCGACGGGCAATCTCTGAGCCAGATTGCAACTGGCTGGTGACGCGAAACGCCGTGTTCGTGACCTGGCTCACAAATCGGTCTGAACTAGAGCGAAACGAAAAAGCCGCCTCGATGTGCGGCGAACTTTCTTCGCATTCAGTTCTCCCGACTTGATCATTTTGTACACAGTTCTGGTCGTTTTGTGTAGCTCGGTCGCTACCTCCTCAACTGTCAACACCCGGCCTCTGGTCACCATCTGAAACCTCCATTTCGTGTCGCTTCTTTTTCAGAAGACAGGCAGAGATCACTTCTTGTCAAGCACCATCTTTTTCTATTTTCTTCTATTTCATTCGAGTAAGAAGATGCCCAAGTTAGGATGAGTACCGGCTTCCTAATCCGGGAGATTTGTTGGGGAACAGGAGGAACTTATGGACCGAAGAGAGCTCTACTACGATGTAGCGGCTGCAATGAGAGGAGAACAGCACGCTTCGATGGCGAGGCTGTACACACGGATCGGTGGAGTCGCAGCGCTATCCACTGCCCTAGTAGCAATAGCCGGAACGATCTCGGGCGAGTGGAGTGTAGCCAGGTTGGTGTTCTTCGCGCTGACTGTGGGTGCTTACTTTGTCGTTCTCATCTTCGCCGGCTTGACTATCCGTCCTCAAGATTGGCATTCCGCCCCGCAGCTTAAGCTGCTGGCTATGCACATTGCAGATCGGGAGTACCAAGACGAAGCGCTAATCGAATGGACGGCAGATGAAATGGTCAGAGCTGCAACGGCGAATCAGCCGAGAATCGAGAGAGCGTACAGGCGGCTCAAGTTGGCGATAACTGCTCTGATGTTCGAATCAGTTTTTCTATCAGCCAGCGTGATCACTACTGGAGCGACATCGATTTAAGCCGAGACATGATCCCGACCGGATGCCGGGAAGTCGCGACGCTCTTCCAGCATCTTTCTGTAAAGCCGTTCCGCCTCAGCGATGTCGAACGAAGACTGACCAGCCTCGATGTAGTCGGTCCCTGGCGGTGGCTTCTTGGGATTCTTATCTTCGTACTTCTTTTGGGGCTTCCGCTCTTCGCTATCTGACATAACGATTCAACCTACTTGTTGGAGCGACTCTGTACGAACTCGTCAACATCAGCTCGGTCAACGCGCCACACACGAGACAGTTTAGAAGCACGCAACTGCTTGGTTTTGATCCAGTTCCAGATCGTTCGGTCAGTGACCTGCAAGTATTCGGCTACTTGTTGAAGAGTCATCCATTTCTGATCAGTGACCATATGAACACTCCCAACATTCAAGAGACTGATGGCGACCCCGAGCAGATTCGAACTGCCGATCTCCTCCTTGACAGGGAGGCGTGTTAGGCCGCTACACCACGGGGCCATCGCCGGAGGTTCCGCGTACCAAAACACCGGAACCTGTTGAGATTACGAAACAAGGTACGCGGAGTCAACAGAGCCAGCGCGCTACGCAATCCCAAAAAACGGCAAGCCTAGCCGTAGTTGCATCCGATGCCGTTGTAGCCGATCTCAACCTCGCCATCCGCAGTCACCATCACCGGCGTGATCTTGTCACCGCCAGAGAGACGCTCCACCTCTTCCCAGTACTCCGGCTTCAGGCTCACATTGATCTCTTCATACTCGACGCCCTTCGAAACAAGGTCCTCTTTCAGAAGGTCGCAGTATCCGCACGTCGGGTGCGTATAGACGATCGCTTTATCACGCTTCGGCTCGGTCTTTGGCATTCAACTCTCCATGCAAATTGGGTCCGGCTGATGTCCAGCCTACACAGGGAATTCGATTATCTCGAACACTCTTCAGGTGCAATCCGATCTGGCGACCATAAACGTCGGCAGCCACTACATCTCGATGCTCTTCTCACCGCTCAGATAAGAAGTCGGCTCTTTCTCGAACGCAACCCGGCAGCCAGGGCCGCAAAAGTAGTAGGTCTTACCTTCGTGTTCCGCAGTGCCGCCGCCGGGGTTCGTCGTGTCAACCTGCATGTGGCAGACAGGGTCTTCGGCCATCTCCGGACTCTTGCTGAAGAACGGGATCTTCACTTTCTCTGGCTCCAATCTCTAGAGGTCGTAAGTTGCCGACATCAGGCGAACTTCAGGCCGAAGCCGCTACTGGCTCTGGTCGAGGCGAGGCGGGCGGCGGACTAACCGTATTCTGCTCTGTCTTCCGTCCAAGCCGAAGCGAGTTGGTGACGACGCTGACCGAACTCAACGCCATCGCTGCCGCTGCCGCAATCGGGTTCAAGAATCCGTGCTGCCCCAACAGCGGCTCGAGGAAACCCGGGACGCCGGAGTCCAGGAAGAGGGGGTGAAGCACTCCGGCGGCGACAGGTATCAGCGCCACGTTGTAGAAAAACGCCCAGAAAAGGTTCTGCCTCACCGTGCGCATGGTCGACCTGCTCAGCGAGACCACCTCGGCGACACCACGCGGGTCGCTTCCTGTCAACGTGATGTCAGACGACTCGATGGCGATGTCCGTGCCGCTGCCGATCGCGATGCCAACGTCTGCCAACGCGAGCGCAGGAGCATCGTTAATGCCGTCTCCAACCATGGCGACCACGGCTCCGTCAGACCTGAGCTCTGCAACCCGGTCGGCTTTGTCCGAGGGCAGCACCTCGGCGATCACCTCGTCTACGCCGACGCGGCCAGCGACCGCGTCGGCTGTCTTCCGATTGTCGCCGGTCAGCATCACAGTGCGGATCCCCATCGCCTTAAGTCCGGCGACCGCTTCGGCAGAGCTACTCCGTACGGTGTCCATAACGCCGATCAACCCGATCGCAACCCCGTCTCGGGCGACGGCCAGAACTGTCTCTCCCCGTTCGGCTAGATCAGCGACCTGCTGATCAAGATTTCCGAGAGGGATGCCTCGCTCAACAAACAGAGCGGGACTGCCCGCAATAACCGCTTGCTCTCCAACCACACCCTCGACTCCGCGCCCGGCCATCGCCTCAAACCTGGAGACCGAGTCAGGCCTGATTCCAAGCTCTTCAGCGCGGCGCACAACGGCCGAGCCAACCGGATGCTCAGAGCCCGACTCAACCGACGCTGCCAGCCTCAGAATGTCCTCTTCACTCACTCCCAACGGCACAACGGACGAAACGCTCGGACGGCCTTCCGTAAGGGTGCCGGTCTTGTCGAAAACGACCGTATCGATCTTTTGAGCCGTTTCCAGCACTTCAGCGTTTCTGATCAGCAGGCCGCGGCTCGCTCCTCGGCCCATACCCACCATGATCGCCGTAGGTGTTGCGAGCCCGAGTGCACACGGGCAAGCGATGACCAGCACTGCCACGGTCAGGAGCAGCGCGTTGACAAATGCAGGGTCTGGAGCAGCAAACATCCAGACAACGAGCGTCAGCAGTGCGACACCGAGCACAACCGGGACGAAGACCGCGGTCACACGGTCAACGAGCCGCTCGACAGGAGCTTTTGACGCCTGTGCGCTTTCGACCATTCGCACGATCTGCGCCAGCGCTGTATCTCGCCCAACTCGCGTTGCAGTGAACCTGATGCCAGAGGTTCCGTTCACAGTCCCTGCGTAAACAGACGCGCCATCCGACTTCTCGACCGGAACGCTCTCGCCGGTGAGCATCGACTCGTCGATCTCGCCTCGACCCTCAAATACGACGCCGTCAACCGGAACTCGTTCGCCGGGCCGCAACACAATCCGGTCACCGACCACGATCTCCTCAACCGGGACCTGCAAATTCTGACCGGCCCGCTCGATCATCGCGGTGTTGGGAGTGAGTCCGATGAGCCGACGAATCGCTTCGGTAGTCCGACCGCGGGCACGCGCCTCCAGCCATCTGCCAAGCAGGATCAAGCCGATGATCGAGGCTGAGACGTCGAAATAGGTTCCGGTGGCGTGGCCGCTGATTCCGCCGGATTCAAACACAACCGAATCTTCGAACAGCGGCCGAAAAAATGTTGCCGCGGCCGAATAGAAAAACGCTGTCGAGGTTCCGATAGCCACCAGCGTGTTCATATTCGAAGTCCGGTGCTTCAACGCACCCCATGCGCCGCGGTAGAAGCGCGCTCCAGCCCAGAACTGCACAGGAGCTGCGAGGACCAGGAACAGGTAGTTGACTGCGGTCGGCGAGATATCTTCCAGCGCGCTCACGGATGCGTACTGCATCGCAACCATGATGAACGCGGCTACAGCAAGGCTGAGCACGACGCGCCGTCGTAGATCGTTCAGCTCGGCCTTCCGACGCTGCCTCGCCTCGTCGAACTCGGTCTCTGCATCACGGTCACCCTCAAATGAAAGCACCTCGTATCCGGCGCCAGAGACAGCATCACGCAGGTCTCGCCGGCTGACCGAGCCGCTAACAAACTCGACTTCAGCCGTTTCGGCGGCAAGGTTCACCTGAGCCCGCGTAACGCCCGGTATGGACTCCAGTGCCGAAGCGACATGGTTTACGCACGAGGCGCAGGTCATGCCTCCGATGTGCAAGCGCTCGGTGGTAGTCGACACGCCATAGCCTGCGCCGCGTACAGCGTCCAGCAACTCCGTCACCGTCGGATCTCCGTCGCTGAGCCGCACATTCGCCGACTCTGTGGCGAGGTTGACCTCCGCTGACTCCACGCCCTGGACAGACTTCAGAGCATTTCCGACATGAGCCACACAGGACGCGCAGGTCATACCGGTAACTGGCAGCGAAAGTTCACGCTGAGTTGTCGCGGTGTCGGAGTCAGGCGAAATCGGACTGTGCTTGTGATCAGTAGTCATTGAGGGCTCTATCGCTCCGCGATTTCGAACAGGTCTTTCAGCTCATCGAGCATCTGCTCATCTCGCCCCTCCCGGTAGGCCTCGGGAACACAAGAACGCAGATGACCGTCGATCAGTACGCCTTCTAGCTTCTGTAGCGCACGCCTGATCGCGTACGTCTGCCGGATCACGTCGACGCAGTAGCGGTCTTCGTCGATCATCTTTCGGACCCCCTGGAGGTGCCCGTCTATGTAGTTGACTCTCTTAAGAGCCTCGCCCTTGGTATCTCCGAGCATCTGGACTCACCTGTGCGTAGATTTGCCGCTCTCATGTGTCGCAGGTTACTATTGTATACCCCTACCCGGGGGGTCTGGGTATTTTCGATCGCCGGAAGGCTGAGCGCAACTTGGACTTGAGGGGGACACATCTTGAGAATCTCACGCTGGAAACTCCTATCATCTGTGTTCATCGGCGGACTGCTAGCGGCCACGGCAGTCAATTGCTCTTCAGGCGGGGACAGCTCAGACGAACAGATCGCGAGCCGGTTTCCGATAGCGGTTACCGAAGCGAGAGTCGACGCAGGCTCACAGCTCTACGCTGCTAACTGTGCATCCTGCCACGGGGTGCCGGGAGTCTCGCTCCCGTCAGTTCCTACCGCCCCGCCTCATGATGAGACCGGCCACACATGGCATCACGCAGATAGAGCCTTGTTCGAATGGACGCTGGACAGACCACCGCTTGCCGAGATCATGCCGCCATTCAGGGGCATCCTCACAGAGGACGAAATCTTAAGCGTCCTCGCGTACATCAAATCAACGTGGCCCGAAGACATTCAGCAGTTCCAGCGCGAGGGCTCGCTGCAGTACGAGCAGCAAGTATGTGAAAACTCCTAGTAGTTTCATTGACTCTCAGTTTGAGTAGCGGTAAACTGATATTTCGTCGAGGAGTGTCCGCCTCTGCAGTTCGAGCACTGGTTCCCAATTTAATCTCAACTGACACACCCTGAACCGCTGAAATCAAGGCAGCAGCGGTTGGGGTGTTTTGCGCGTTCTTGCAGGTCTCGCAATCTCGGCTCGCCACCTGGCGCCCCGGCATCACAGCTCTGGAAGTGGAGTAGAGCATGGTTCTCGCCGAATCTCGGTCACACGTCTTTGAACCCAAGGAAGCGAAGTCTTTCAACTCGCTCCGGACGGTCGTTGATGTGCCGAACCTGGTACAGGTTCAAATCAACTCGTTCGAATCTCTGAAGACGGAAGGTCTAAGCGACCTTTTCGCCGAAATCTCGCCGATCGAGGACTTCTCGGGCGGCAGGTTCGAGTTGCGCTTCCTGGACCACGAGATCAGGGAGCCGAAGTTCACCGAGCGTGAGTGCCGGCAGCGTGAGATCACGTACTCAGCGCCGCTCTACGTGACGGTCCAGCTCGTCATCAAGGCCACCGGTGAAGTCAAGGAGCAGGTGCTCTTCTTCGGCGACGTGCCGATGATGACTCCAAACGGAACTTTCGTCATCAACGGCGCAGAGCGCGTCGTTGTGTCGCAGCTCGTCCGCTCGCCAGGCGCGTATTTCACATCCGAAAGCGATCCGACTTCGGGTCGTGTCCTCTGCTCGGCCAAGCTCATCCCATACCGGGGTGCATGGGTCGAGCTCGAAACCAGCAACCGTGACCTTCTCAGCGTCAAAGTCGACCGCAAGCGCAAGGCGCCTATCAGCACCTTCCTCCGCGCCCTTGGTTGGGAGACTGACGAGGAGATCATCGATCTCTTCAAGGAAGTCGATACGGACGCCGACCGTAAGTTCATCGAGTCCACCCTGGCCCGCGACTCCGCTGTTACAACGCAGGACGAGGCGCTGCTCGAGTTCTACCGCAGGCTGCGCCCCGGTGAGCCGCCGAGCATCGAGAATGCGAAGACCCTCATCGAGGGCCTGTTCTTCAACGAGCGCAAGTACGACCTGGGCAAGGTCGGTCGCTACAAGCTGAACCGCCGCCTTGGCATTGAGATTCCGCAGGAGACTCGGACACTCACCAAGGAGGACATCATCGAGCTGATCAGGCGGATGATCAGGATCAACAACGGTGCCGCTCAACCCGACGACATCGACCACCTCGGCAACCGCCGCGTGCGTGCTGTCGGAGAGCTGATCCAGAACCAGCTTCGAGTCGGCCTGCTCCGCATGGAGCGTGTCGTCAAGGAGCGCATGACCACGCAGATGGACCCGGCGGCTACTACGCCCGCTGCACTCATCAACATCCGGCCCGTTGTTGCGGCGGTTCGTGAGTTCTTCGGTGGCTCGCAGCTTTCGCAGTTCATGGACCAGACGAATCCGCTGGCAGAACTGACACACAAGCGTAGGCTGTCCGCTCTCGGCCCCGGCGGCCTTTCAAGGGAGCGAGCTGGATTCGATGTGCGCGACGTTCACCACTCGCACTACGGCCGCATCTGCCCGATCGAGACGCCTGAAGGCCCGAACATCGGACTTCTAGGTTCTCTTTCGACATATGCCCGCATCAACGACTACGGCTTCATCGAGACGCCGTACCGCAAGGTGCTGCAAGAGATTTCGAGCGATGACCCGGACATCGCCGGTCGGATTCCTTTAGAAGACATTGCTGACAAGTCCGGCAAAGTAATCGCCGAATCAGGCAAGCGGATCACAGGTCCTGTGGGCGAGGAGATAAACGCCCTCCCCGCCAGCGTGGTTCCGGTCGTCCCTTATGTGTCAGCCAGGCCCGAGGACATCGTGTACCTCTCTGCGGACGCTGAAGAGGAGCACATCATCGGACAGGCGACAACGGAGACCGATGCCAAAGGACAGATCACCTCGGCCCAGGTTGAGGTTCGACTTGGTGAGGGCTTCACATACGAGTCGCCGGAGAACGTCGAGCTGATGGACGTCTCTCCGATGCAGATCGTGAGCGTCTCGACGGCGTTGATCCCGTTCCTCGAGCACGACGACGCCAACCGTGCGTTGATGGGCTCGAACATGCAGAGGCAGGCGGTTCCGCTTCTCAAGTCGCAGGCTCCCCTTGTCGGGACCGGCATGGAGCGCCGCGTCGCTATGGACAGCGGCCAGGTGGTGCTGTCGCTTGCCGACGGCATCGTCGTTGCCGCTGACGCTGCGAACATCAAGGTGATGGACGACGAGGGCGTCGTTCACGAGCACCCGCTCACCAAGTTCGTCCGCTCGAACCAGGGCACATGCATCAACCAGCACCCGATCGTGACCAAAGGGCAGGTCGTCAAGAAGGGCGACGCGCTGGCGGACAGCGCCTCCACAGACCTTGGTGAGCTCGCTCTCGGCCAGAACCTGATGGTCGGCTTCATGAGTTGGGAAGGCTACAACTTCGAAGACGCGATCATCATCAACGAAGACCTGATCAAGGATGACCGGTTCACTTCGATCCACATCGAGAAGCACGAGGTTGAGGCTCGCGAGACCAAGCTCGGTCCGGAAGAGATCACACGTGACATCCCGAACGTTGGTGAGGAGAGCCTGAGGGACCTCGACGACGAAGGTGTCGTTCGGATCGGCGCTTACGTCGGCCCTGGAGACATCCTCGTCGGCAAGATCACGCCGAAGGGCGAGACCGAACTGACCGCAGAAGAGAAGCTCCTGCGAGCGATCTTCGGTGAGAAGGCTCGTGATGTTAAGGACACCTCGCTCAGGGTCCCGCACGGACAGCACGGCAAGGTGATCAACGTCCGAGTCATGACCAAGGAGAACGGCGACGAGCTTCCTCCGGGCGTCATGAAGATGGTGCGCGTCTGGGTTGCCCACACTCGCAAGATCACACAGGGCGACAAGATGGCTGGACGCCACGGCAACAAGGGAGTTGTGGCAAAGATCCTGCCTCGAGAGGACATGCCGTTCCTCCCGGACGGGACGCCGCTCGACATCATCCTGAACCCCATCGGTGTGCCGTCACGCATGAACCTTGGACAGCTGCTCGAGACGCACCTCGGCGCCGCTGCAAGGACGCTAGGCTTCAACGCCCGAACGCCCGTCTTTGATGGAGCGCAGGAAGTTGTGATCGAGGATCAGCTTGCAAGGGCTTGGTTCGTACAGGAGTCCGAGGCGATCGCACAACGCGACATCGACGAGCGTCGTATCGACTGGGACAGCGTTGACAGCTGGCTTAGCGAGCGTGGCTATGACCGTGAGAGGCTCTGGAGCGATGCGCCGACGAACCGGGGCGTCGCAAGAGAAGCATGCCTGCGGATATGGCTGCGTGACTACGCCGGCCAGGATGTCGACGACCTCAAGCCGTCCGAGTTGCTCAACGAGGCGATGAGGCTGGCCAGGGAGAAGAAGATCTCCGCACCGGTCTTCGGCAAGTCGATCCTCTTCGACGGACGCACAGGCGAGACGTTCGACCAGCCTGTCACGGTCGGCACGATGTACATGCTCAAGCTCATCCACCTGGTTGAGGACAAGATCCACGCCAGGTCGACGGGACCGTACTCGCTCATCACCCAGCAGCCGCTCGGTGGTAAGGCGCAGTTCGGTGGCCAGCGCTTCGGTGAGATGGAAGTCTGGGCACTCGAGGCCTACTCGGCCGCATACACGCTGCAAGAGATGCTGACCATCAAGTCGGACGACGTGGTCGGACGTGTGAAGACGTACGAAGCGATCGTCAAAGGCGAAGAGGTCATTCAGCCTGGTGTTCCCGAGTCGTTCCACGTGCTGCTCAAGGAGTTGCAGGGACTCGGCCTCTCGGTTGAGCTGCTCAGCCAGGACATCGAGCAGGCCCAGCAGGAGCCGAGCCGTGAGGAAAGCGTCGCTGCTGCACTCGGAGCTCCACTCAGTTGGGAGGACTTCGGCGACGGTCCACTTGACCTCGATCTTGACGATGACGACGAGGACTCGGACGACGACGACTCAGACGACTCCGGTCTCTCCGACGATGTCGAGATCAAGAGCGAGGCCGAGACCGATTCTGAAGATGAAGAAGAGGAGGCGGAGGAGTCTGACGAGGACGAAGAGCCTGATGACGAGTCTCTAAAGGCCCTCGCAGACAACGAGGTCGAGGACGATGACGTCGATCTCGAAGAAGAGGAAGACGAAAGCTAGATCAACACTGTGGCGGCGGCACGCCAAACAGCTGTGCCCGCCGCCGATCAACTGTCCGAGTCAAACACGAGCTCAGTAAGGAGAAACAGCCCACTAATTGGCCGCAAGGCTACCTACACCCGCAGTTGCGGGTACCAGGGTTGAACACCGGTTCAATTGCTCTCAAAGGCAACACCGGTAAGGGGACTGTAAACATATGGCACAGTCAGGCGCTGACTTCAACGCAATCCGAATCGCACTAGCCTCCCCGGAGCAGATCCGGGCGTGGTCTTACGGTGAGGTGACCAAGCCTGAAACTATCAACTACCGCACGCTGCGGCCGGAAAAAGATGGCCTGTTCTGCGAGCGCATCTTCGGTCCAACAAAGGACTGGGAGTGTTACTGCGGCAAATATAAGAAGATCCGCTACAAGGGCGTCATCTGCGACCGTTGTGGCGTCGAGGTTGCGCGCTCCAAGGTCCGCCGTGAGCGCATGGGGCACATCAAGCTCGCTGCTCCGGTAGCCCACATCTGGTTCTCGAAGGGCACTCCATCGCGCCTCGGCCTCCTTCTTGACCTTTCGCCAAGAAACCTCGAGCGCGTCCTCTACTTCGCACAGTACGTCGTCATCTCCGTCGATGAAGAGGCGAAGCAGCGCGCTAATGAGAGCATGGAGCAGTACCTCGAAGCGGAGACCAACCGTCTCGACGAGGAGCTCAGCTCTGTAATCGAGGGCAAGCAGTCCAAGGACTTCCTTGGCTCTCTCGAAGAGGACGAGGCAGAAATCGCCGCTGCGACAAAGCCGTCTGCCGAAAAGGGTGAGGACACTCCCGAAGAGGCAAGCGACGACGACCGCGTGCGGTTCGTGTTCGAGCAGCGCAAAGAGCGCCTGAGCGCAGACATCAAGGAGCGCATGGACGAGCTTGAGAGCATCGTCCCGATGGAGCTGCTCACCGAAGCTCGCTACCGTGAGCTGCGTGACCGCTTCGGCGAGGTGTTCAAGGCCGGCATGGGCGCCGAGTCCGTGCTCGACATCCTGAAGGACATGGACCTCGACGAGGTGCGCAACGAGCTGCAGACGCAGGTGCGTGACACGTCAGGCCAGCGCCGGAAGAAGGCGATCAAGCGCCTGCGCGTTATCGAAGCGTTCCGCAAGAGCGGCAATAAGCCCGAGTGGATGGTCCTGACAGTCCTTCCCGTGCTCCCGCCCGAGCTTCACCCGATGGTGCAGCTCGATGGTGGACGTTTCGCAACAAGCGACCTGAACGACCTTTACAGGCGTGTTATCAACCGGAACAACCGGCTGAAGCACCTGATCAGCCTACAGGCGCCGGACATCATCATTCGAAACGAGAAGCGCATGCTGCAGGAGTCTGTAGACGCGCTTATCGACAACGGTCGCCGCGGCCGCGCAATCCAGGGCAGCCACAACCACAAGCTGAAGAGCCTTACCGACCTCCTCCGAGGCAAGCAGGGCCGCTTCCGCCAGAACCTGCTCGGAAAGCGTGTCGACTACTCCGGCCGCTCAGTGATCATCTCCGGACCCACACTCCGACTACACGAGTGCGGACTCCCCAAGAAGATGGCGCTCGAGCTGTTCAAGCCGTTCGTGATGAACGCTCTTGTGGTCAAGGGCTACGCCCACAACATCAAGAGCGCCAAGCGGATGGCGGAACGCGCACGCCCTGAGATCTGGGACATCCTCGAAGAGGTGATCCAGAACCACCCGGTCATGCTGAACCGTGCGCCAACGCTCCACAGGCTCGGCATCCAGGCGTTCCAGCCGGTGATCGTGGAAGGCAGCGCTATCCAGCTTCACCCGCTCGTCTGCACGGCCTTCAACGCCGACTTCGACGGTGACCAGATGGCGGTCCACGTTCCTCTCTCGCGTGAGGCAGTGGTCGAGGCACAGCGCCTCATGCTCAGCACGAACAACATGCTTGCTCCTCGCTCCGGCGAGCCGATCGTGGCTCCGACGCTGGACATGGTGCTTGGCATCTACTACCTGACTGGCATGGACGAGCCCGAGGAGAACCTGGAAGAGGCGTCTGCAGAGGCAGAGAGCTCTGAGGACGGCGAGAAGCCGGCAGGGCACACCTACGCCAGCTACCAGGACGCTCGGCTGGCCCACGACATGGGCCAGATCAAGCTGCGCGAGCCGGTGAAGGTCCGCACGAACGAAGGCGACATCGTTCTGACAACCGTCGGCAGGGTGATCTTCAACGAAGCGCTCCCTGACGGCATGGCCTACCGGAACACGCTCTTCGCGAGGGCCGAGATCGAGGACATCGTCGCGGAGTCCTACGACCTGCACGGTCGTGAAGAGACGTCGCAGATGCTCGACAACATCAAGAATCTTGGCTTCCGCTATGCGACGCAGTCGGGAACGACTATCGCAATCAAGGACATTCTGACTCCTCCTCAGAAGCAGCCGCTGCTGGCCGCTGCCGACCAGAAGATCAACCGTCTGGATGAGCAGTACATGCAGGGCATGATCACGGAGCAGGAGAAGTACGAGGCTTCCATCGAGATCTGGACGGATGTCAACGAGAAGATGACGAACGCAGTGCGGGACAACCTCCCGAACTACGGCGGCATCTACACGATGTCTGACTCCGGAGCGAAGGGAAACCTGGCGCAGATCAAGCAGATGGCCGGCATGCGTGGACTGATGTCAGACCCGAAGGGACGCATCATCGAGCTGCCGATTCGGTCCAGCTTTGCTGAAGGCCTCTCGGTCATGGAGTACTTCATCTCCACGCACGGTGCTCGCAAGGGTCTGGCTGACACGGCACTGCGGACCGCCGACTCTGGCTACCTGACACGAAGGCTTGCCGACGTCGCACAGGACGTGATCATCACAGACGATGACGACCCGACGGCGCAGGGCCTGCTCGTAACGGACGCAGATCCCAGCAGCGACCAGCCCCGGCTTTCCGAGCGCATCGTTGGCCGGTACCCGGCTCAGCCGATCGTTCACCCGGAGACGGGCGAGGTGATGGCTGACAAGGACACGCTGCTCACGACTGAGCTTTCCGAGGCGATCCAGGAAGCTGGAGTCAAAGAGGTGTATGTCCTCTCACCCCTGAGTTCGTTCTCGTTCCGTGGTGTCCCGCAGAAGTGCTACGGAGCCAACCTCGCGAACAACGAGATGGTCATCCCTGGCGAGGCTGTCGGAATCATGGCAGCGCAGTCGATTGGTGAGCCAGGAACGCAGCTGACCATGCGTACCTTCCACATGGGAGGTATCGCAGGACAGGACATCACCAGCGGTCTGCCACGTGTTGTTGAGCTGTTCGAAGCTCGCTCGCCTCGTGGTGTCGCGATCATGTCCGAAATCGGCGGCACGGTTGAGCTGATGCACACACCGGAAGGCCGTTTCGTAAAGGTAATCAACAAGGAAGAGTTCAGGGAGCAGATCGACATCCCTGAGTCCCACAGGCAGCTGGTGAAGACCGGCGACTGGGTTGACGCAGGTCAGCCTGTCCTCGGCATTACCCGCACAGCCGCTGCTGCTGCGAAGCGTGAAGGCGTTGAATTGGCCTTCCCTGACGAAATCACAGCACCGGTCGCAGGATCGGTGAAGGTTTCGGGCGGCGTATTGACGATCACATGGGAAGAGATTGATGAGCGCGAGTACGTGATCCCGGCCGCCTCCGACCTGCAGGTCTCCGACGGCGAAGAGATCGAGCCAGGAACGCAGCTCACGGCAGGACCTCTGAACCCGCAGGACATTCTGCGCATCAAGGGCCAGGCCGCTGTGCAGCGCTACCTGATCGACGAAGTGCAGAACGTCTACCGCTCACAGGGTGTTCGCATCCACGACAAGCACATCGAGCTGATCGTGAGGCAGATGCTGCGTAAGGTCAGGGTCGAGTCTCCTGGCGACACAGACCTCCTGCCAGGCGAGCTGATCGACCGCGTCGAGTACGAGCGGCTGAACAACACAATCCTCGCAGAGGGTGGTGAGCCGGCAACGGCTAGCCCGGTCCTGCTCGGTGTGACGAGAGCATCGCTGAACACGGACAGCTTCCTGTCAGCCGCTTCCTTCCAGGAGACCGCACGAGTGCTAACCGAGGCCGCCGTCAACGGCAGTGTCGACTACCTGAACGGTCTGAAGGAGAACGTAATCATCGGTCGACTGATCCCGGCTCGCCTGGACCAGACCGAAGAGGGCAGGGCCCGACTCGGCATGGAAGCCGACGAGGAGCGCCTGGACGGTCGCCTGACAGGCTTCACGCAGGCTCCACCGACGTTCGAAGAGGCGCTTGCAGCCATCGGCGGCGAGCTGCCTGAGCTGATCAACGCCGAGGCAGATGCTTCAGCCGCGCCAACAGCCGAAGGTGCTGAAGGCGAAGCGGAGAAGACCGTGGACGAGGGCGCTGTCGAGCGTGAAACAGAAGAGTTGATGGGAGCCAGCCGTGTCGATGACTCGGGTGGCAACATCCCTGGCATGTCGACGGAAGAGCCGGTGGAAACGGGCTCTGACGACTAACGTCGCTAGCCAGTAACAACGACGAAAGGCCGGAGGGGTTAACCTCCGGCCTTTCTCTTCTCTCGTAATGGCGGTGCCACCAATACAACTCGATATCGCTTTCTTGTTAGTAACTTCTGTGTTACCGTAACTTCATAGTTACCAACGGTCCAACTACGCAGGAGACTGACATGCCGCTTGAGTACATCATCCAGTACACGGTCAAGGACGGCGCTGAAGAACAGGCGAAAGGCGCACGAGACAGGTTCTTCGCCGCTCTTCAGGCACAGAACACAGACCGCTACAGTTACCGCTCTCTCGCCAAGCCAGACGGCAAATCGTTCGTGCACCTCGCATGGTTCGAGGATGAAGCAGCGTTCAAAGAGTTCCAGTCACTTCCGGAGTTTCCAACGTTCGGCCAGGAACTGAGCGCAGCATGTGCCGAGGGCCCGGAAGCGTTGAAGATCGTCGAGATTGACAACTCGAAACCGAAGTCGGTTGCCTGAGAACCCACTTGCTAAAGTACAGCTCTCGAGCAACGACGAATGAGCACTGCGATTTGACCGCAACCGCGGCACAGGTACTGGACGCACTGGGTGACTCGCACCGCAGGGAGATCGTAGAGATCCTGCACGAGTCGCCCATGCCCGTCCGAGCTATCGCAGACCAGCTGCCAATCAGCCGGCCCGCCGTCTCGCGCCACCTGAAGCTGCTCAAGCGCGCTGGGCTCGTGGAAGATGAGGCATCAGGGACGCGCCGCATCTACCGCCTGAACAATGAGGGATTGCAGGCCTTGAAGGAGTACCTCGACTCAATGTGGAGCAGCTCACTTCAGGGCTTCGCAGAGGCGGTTGAGGCGGAGCACTCGAACAAGGGCTCAGACAGGTGATCGAGTCCTCACTAGATCCACTGATCCATTCGGTGGAAGTCAACTGCGCTCAAGCTGACGCGTTCGACCTCTGGACGGTCAGGCCATCGACATGGTGGCCGATGAAAGACCATTCGACGTTCGGTGAAGACGCCACCGCGGTCATCATTGAGCCCGTCATCAACGGACGCATCTACGAACGCAGCACATCCGGGTCACAGCGTGACTGGGGACGCATCACCGGCTGGGACCCGCCTTCATGCCTTGCGTTCACATGGCACATCTACGGTGAAGCCAGCGAGGCTACCGACGTGGAGGTCAGCTTCGAAAACATCAGCGACCTGCGGACCCGCGTGACCATCGTCCACAGCGGCTGGGAGAAGATCGCTAACCGGGCAGCGCAGATCAGGGAAGGCAACAAGGCCGGCTGGACCGATCTGCTGGAAGCCTTCACTACTGCGATTAATCGCCAACGAGAGCACGAGTAGCTGCAATCGGCCTCTGTATAATGGAACCCCTGTTATCGGGCGGTTAGCTCAGTTGGCTAGAGCGCGTCGTTGACATCGACGAGGTCACAGGTTCGAGCCCTGTACTGCCCACCACATCTATTGCCATGAACCCAGCGCGCAAACACGAACCAGCTATCTCGCTGCCATGCTCTGGCTCAACGCGAGACCTGCGCGCACCGGAGGGCGACCCGACAGGGCGCAACACCCTCACTACATAGGCGCGTCGCCGCTTCGAGGCGTCGCGCCGGCCACCTGACTCACGCAGAAAGCTCACCGCGTGATCCTAGTTACCAAGCAGTGTCATGACGCGCGTCCCGGAGACCTGCGCTCTGACCATCACAACAGGCGGTCCTCGAAATGGCATCCGTGAAAGATATGTCCGAAAAGGAACTCGAAGAGTTTCGCAACAACATGCGCCACTCTGCTGCGCACGTGCTCGCAGAAGCGGTACTCAAGCTACATCCCGAGGCAAAACTCACCATTGGCCCTCCTATCGAAGACGGCTTCTACTACGACTTCGATGTCGACGAGCCATTCACTCCTGAAGACCTCAAAGCGATCGAGAAGGAGATGCGTCGTTCGATCAACCAGAACACGAAGTTCGTCGAGCGTGAGGTCACCCGCGAAGAGGCCCTGGAACAGGTGAAAGGCAATCCGTACAAGGTCGAGATTCTCGACGGAATCCCCGAAGGCACTCGAGTCACGTTCTGCAGCCACAGCAACGGCGCATTCGAAGACCTCTGTCGTGGCGGTCACGTTGAACAGACGGCGGATATCAAGGCTTTCAAGCTCCTCTCGACAGCTGGCGCTTACTGGCGTGGCGATGAAAAGAACAAGATGCTCCAACGGGTTTACGGCACCGCGTGGGAGTCGAAGCAGGCGCAGGCGGAGTACTTGCACCGTCTGGAAGAGGCAGAGAAGCGTGATCACCGAAAGCTGGGACGCGAGCTCGGCCTGTTCTTTTTCGACCCGATCGCGCCCGCCAGCCCGTTCTTCCTGCCGAAGGGCGCCTTCGTGGTGAACGCACTAACCGAGTATGTGCGTGAGCTTTACGAGCGCTACGACTACCACGAGGTGATCACACCTCAGATCTTCAACACCGATCTTTGGAAGAGATCAGGCCACTACGACAACTACGCCGAGAACATGTTCTTCGTCGATATCGATGAGACAGAGTACGGCGTAAAACCCATGAACTGCCCGGCTGCGGCGATGCTGTACGCGTCAGAGACGCACTCGTACAGAGAGTTGCCGCTTCGTTATGCAGACTTCGGCCGACTGCACCGCTACGAGCGGTCTGGCGTCACACACGGCCTTACAAGGGCACGATCCTTCACACAGGACGATGCACACATCTTCTGCACCATGGACCAGGTTGGTTCAGAGATACGCGGCTTCTTAGACATGCTCCGTGAGTCGTACAGGGTCTTTGGGCTGGAAAATCCGCGCTTCACGCTATCGCTGAGGCCTGAAAAGCGTGTGGGCACGGATGAGATGTGGGGCCGCGCTGAGGCGACACTCGAAGAGATCCTTGCCGACAGCGGATTCGAGTTTGAGACGGTCCCAGGCGAGGGCGCTTTCTACGGACCGAAGATCGACATATTCGTTCCGGACGCTGTGAAGCGGGAGTGGCAGCTCGGCACGGTGCAGCTCGACTTCTCACTACCCGAGCGTTTCGATCTTGAGTACGCAGCAGAAGATGGGACTCGGCAGAAAGTTGTCGTGATCCACCGTGCCATGCTTGGCTCCATTGAACGGTTCCTCGGTGTTCTGATCGAACACCTCGGCGGAGCATTCCCGCTCTGGCTGGCGCCTGTCCAGGCCGTCGTGATCCCCATCGCTGACCGTCACGTCGACTACGCGAGCGATGTGAAAGCGACACTAGCCAATCGAGGGCTGCGGGTTAACGTAGACGACTCCAGTGATCGCATGAACGCCAAGATTCGGACGGCGCAGCTTCAGAAAGTGCCCTACATGCTGGTGGTCGGTGACCGTGAAGCCGAGGACAACGCAGTTGCGGTGCGTACTCGGACCGGCGGCAATCTTGGCACCGTCTCGATTGCGAAAGTCGTAGAAAGCCTTGCGGACGAAGCAGAACGTAAGTCGTTCGAAGCGTTGCTGACCGCCGAATAGGTCACGTTTCATCACGGAATCCGCACTCTGCGTCAAACTGAATTCCAATTTGACGCTGGATATGCGCGATGCTAGCCTCACCAGACTCTGTAACTCCAGTCTGCAGTCGTCGAGCAGACGAGTTGCTGCCTACTTAAACCTCGTCAAAGCAGCGCCCGCGGACCGCCGCGCCGAAGCGACTGAAATCGACATCGAAGCTACCACCAGGAGCCAGATGAGCAACAGCGACATAACACTGCACAGGGGTCTTCAAGGGGTCTATTTCGATAGAACCGCCACGACCTTCATTGACGGTAAACAGGGAGTCCTTGAGTACCGCGGGTACAGCATCCATGACCTGGCAGTAAACGCTTCTTTCGAAGAGACCTCATATCTGCTGCTCTATGGCGAGTTGCCGACACAGGCGCAGTTGGACGAGTTCGATGCCCAGTTAAAGGCTTCACGTGAACTGCCTGAGCAGGTTCTCGACGTCATTGACATCGTCAAAGACTCTCACCCGATGGATGTACTGCGTACAGCGGTTTCCGCGCTCGCAACTTTCGACGAGGACAGGGAAGACAACTCGATCGAGGCGACGTATCGCAAGGGGATTCGCCTCACTTCGCAGTTCTCGACTATCGTCATGGCGCATCACAGAATCCGCGCTGGCAAGGATCCGATCAAGCCAAGCACAACCCTGAACCACGCAGCCAACTTCCTGTACATGCTCGACGGCGAAGAGCCCACAGACGAGACTGCAGAGCTGATGGACCGTGACTTCGTGATCCACGCTGACCACGGCTCCAACGCATCGGCATTCACCGCCCGCGTCGTCGCGGGCACCAGTGCAGATCTTCATGGCGCTGTGACCGCCGGAATAGCGGCTCTCTCGGGACCATCGCATGGCGGCGCCGCCGAAAACGTGATGCAGATGGCACAGGAGATCGGCGAACCCGAAAACGCAGCGCAGTATGTGAAGGACCTGCTCGCTTCTCGTAAGCGAGTCATGGGCTTCGGGCATCGCGTCTACAAGGCCGAAGACCCACGAGCCCGCCACCTCAGGGAAGGCGTGCGAAAACTGTCCGAAGAGAAGGGTGAGCCGAAGTGGTACGCCATTCTTGAGGCCGTGATCGAGGCAATGAAGCCTTACGCACGCCGCGGAATCCACGTGAACGTCGACTTCTTTGCCGGAGTCGTCTACTACCTGAACGGCATCCCGCAGGACCTGTTCGTGCCGATCTTCGCCGTTGGCCGAGTTCCCGGCTGGACCGTCCAGGTGGTCGAGCAGTTCGAGCACAACATCCTGATCCGTCCTCTGCTGTCCTACACGGGTGAGCACGACCGCAAGTACGTGCCGATTGCCGAGCGCGGATAGATCGGCACGACCCCGGTGCTCCAACGGTTAGAAACAACGAGGAGCAGCGTGGGCACCAGCAGACCGGTTCTTGTCATCGTCAATGGCCACCCGGCGACTGGAAAGACCACCTTTGCGCGCGGCCTGGCAAAGAAAACAGGGCTCCCCTTGTTCGCCAAGGACGATCTCAAAGAGCGTCTCCATGAATCTCTTGGCGCAGCCGACAGAGAGGACTCCCGCAAGCTCGGATTGGCGACTTATTCGCTACTGAGACATGCAGCTGAGACGATGCTCACGGCTGGCCAGGGCCTGATTCTTGAGAGCAACTTTGATGCGAATGGTTCTGGCCCGTGGATACGTGAACTCGAAACTAAGTTTCGGCCACAGACTATCCAGGTTTTTCTTAATGCCGAGCCAGAAGTGATCATCGACCGTTGTGAACAGCGTGCAGATCAGAGGCATCCCGCTCATTTCGACGTCATCGCATCGCAAGAGCTGCGTAAACGCTTGCAACAACCTTATGCGCCGCTAGAGGTGAACGGCGATACGCTGGAGTTCGACACGACCGAGATCGAACGGTTCGATTTCGACGCGGCCATCGACGAAGTCGGGGCCCTGATCAAGTCCGACGTATGCATCTGACTCGTGAATCCAGATATCGCCATCAAGAACGCCATCGACGATCACGGCCCCATCGCGTTCGCCGAGTTCATGCGGCTTGCGCTTTACGGCCCCGGCGGCTACTACACCTCAGGCTCGCCGATAAGTGCCAGCGGTGACTACTTCACGTCACCGTCCGCTCACCCGGTATTCGGTGCATTGATCGCCGTTCAACTGGAAGAGATGTGGCAATTGCTCGGTATGCCACCGGAGTTCACGGTTATCGAGGAGGGTGCTGGTAACGGCGGTCTGGCAGCAGACATCACAAGCTATGCCGAGAAACTCGATACTGCATTCCACAAGGCACTACGCTACGTGGCGCTCGACATTGACCCGCCAGATCATCAGCACTATCCGGTGGCCCCGATCACTGAGGTACCAACCGGAGTAACAGGTTGCCTGCTCTCCAACGAGCTTCTCGACGCGATGCCAGTTCATCGTTTCGAGGTACGAAACGGTGAGCCGCTGGAAATCTTCGTCACGCACGACGGAGACCGTTTCGGCGAAGTTCTGCAACCACCATCGTCCCCTGACGTTACACGAAGGCTCGCGCCATTCCTCGACTCACTACCCGATGGCTACAGAGGCGAGATCAACCTTGAACTGCACGCATGGGCCGAGAGGCAGTCAAAGATCCTCGGTCGTGGCTGGGTGCTCGCGATCGACTACGGCTACGATCGCGCCGAGTTGTACCGCCTGGACCGTTCTGAGGGCTCACTTCGCACCTACTACCAGCACACACTGGGCCAGGACCCGCTTCTCCACGCTGGCAAGCAGGACATCACTGCGCATGTCGACTTCACGGCTGTTGAGGAGGCAATGACGGCCGTAGGACTCGCGAAAGGCGGGAGAACATCGCAGGCTGAGTTCCTCGCAAGCCTGGGAATACACAGCGCTTTCGTCAGCCTCGAGTCGTCAGGCTTGCCACGATCTCAACGACGCTCGAACAAGATGGGACTCCGCTCGCTGGTGGATCCAGATGGCATGGGTCGGTTCGTAGTCGCAGCCTACAGTCGGGGCATGGGACAGGCACGTCTCGCAGGCTTCAATCCAGGCCCTGGCACCGAATCGCACGCCGTCAACAACCTGCCGTTGCTTGACGCAGAACGCCACATCGACCTAACCGGCAGCCAGCAAAGAAGCGGCTACTTCGAAGTGCAGTCTTTTGAAGACCTGTTCTCCGACCAACCTTAAAACAGACCGCTAGTCCGCTAACGCTGTCGCCTCAATCTCCACCACCACCTCAGGCCTTGCGAGCGTCGGCACACCGACCAGCGCAACCGCCACATCCATCCCTTCAAGCTGCTCTTCCAGCGCCTTTGACGCCTCGACGAGCTTGTCCGGCCCGCCAACAACATACGTCCGCACCTTCACCAGGTCACTCCAATCCATACCCTGTTCTTCGATGGACCAGCGGACAGTTTCCAGCGTGTCCGCGACCTGTCCCGCAACATCGAACTCACTCCTGACCTCTTCGCCCACGATGGTCGATGTGCTACCTGCGACATACGTGACGTCCCCACCGTGGACACGCACAGAGCGGCAGTAGTTGTGATCGACCTCGTAGCTGCGGCCCGACCGCAGGTTGTTACGGCCTTTCGAAGCATCCTGCACAGCCTCGCACTCCAGCATGAAAAGACGGCCGTCCCCAACCCCGTCAACGGCGATCCCGGCCGACGTCGGTATCGCCTGGCTCATGAACGCCGCCCACTGCTCCGGAGGTTTTGCGAACTGCGCGCCGGCCAGCATGAAGTGACGCGTCGACACCACATCTGCAGGACTCATGCCGAACTCACTCAACGCGTAGCCGACGTTGCCGGTGATCTCGCCGATCTGTGCACCCACATCGCTACCGGCGCCCGTGATGCCACTCATCCACAGCTCGCCATCTGCGAACGACGCGGTCGATGTACTGCTCATCTCGTCCGAATCGAACCTCTCGATGCGATCCGCGCCACCCTTGATAGCCTCGAGCTCGATGCTCACGGCGGCATTGTTCGGCAGACACGGCACCTTGATGGCGCTGAACGCAGGACCGGGATGATCGAACACGACCCCGTGAGTGTCCAGGATCTCTTGAGCACTGGCGCCAGCCTCGTCTTCGACATACCAGGCTCTTGTGCGAACAACATCGCCTGGCGCAATCCCTGCGTCACGGAGCATCGACAATGTTAGTTGGAAGATGCGGTGAGTTTCCGACTCCAATCCACCAGGGCGATCAGAGACCAGGCCGGAAGTAAAGACCCGGTTTCCAACTATCACAAGCTCCGGTGGTCCGTCGGCCTGTCCCCCGCCTCGCACCACAGTTCGTTTCGACATCAGTTTCAATCCTCGAATTACTCTGCAAAGTTGAACGGGCCGTCAAGCCACGAAAGGACCATTTCCTCGACCCGGATCCAGGCACTTGATCGGCCTTGAACAGCAAGGCAACTGCTACGATGGATCACACCTGTTCACGCCCTGCAGCCATTCGGCGAGTCCGATCATTGCCAGACTCTGACCTCAAGAAAACCCCGCTCTTCGACGCGCACGTAGCTTCCGACGCCCGCATGGTTCCGTTCGGCGGCTGGAACATGCCTGTCCAGTATCCAGCAGGGATCATCTCAGAGACCCGGTCCGTGCGTGAGAACTGCGGAATCTTCGATGTGTCCCACATGGGACGTATCGAGTTCAGCGGACCTGGAGCCGTTGCGTTCCTCGACACCGTTCTCAGCGCTCATGTCACTGCCCTGAAGCCAGGCAGGTCAAAGTACCACATGATCTGCAATGAACAGGGCGGCATCATAGACGACGCCATCGTCTACAGGCTCGAAGAAGAGAAGTGTCTGCTGGTGGTGAACGCGGCCAATGCCGAGGCCGACATGGCCTGGATCCTCCCAAAGGCGGAGGCGTACGGCGATGTAACGGTCAGCGATGTGACGGCCGACACCGGCATGATCGCCGTCCAGGGGCCGAACGCAGTCGCCATCATAGACTCACTATCTGAAGACGCCGGATCAGGCGTGCGCAGGTTCCGAATCGGTGAGATAACCGTTGCCGGAATTCCTTGTTTGGCCGCCCGTACGGGGTACACCGGTGAGGACGGCTTTGAGCTGATGCCTGCTGCCGACCGCGTCGAGGAGTTGTGGAACGCTCTGGAAGACGCGGGGGCTGATGAATGCGGACTCGGCGCTCGGGACGTGCTGCGACTCGAAGCAGGTCTGATGCTGCACGGCAACGATATGACAGTGGACAACAACCCTTACGAGGCGGGGTTGGCTTGGACCGTCAAGTTGGACAAAACCGGGTACATTCCTGGTGAAGCGTTACGACGGATAGCCGCATCTGAAACACCGAGAGTTATTGCTGGCTTCCGGATGACCGGACGTGCAATACCACGGCACGGCATGGCGATCGTCGAGGGAAGTGAGACGGTGGGTGAGGTTACATCTGGAACTCATTCACCTACTCTTGACGCTGATATTGGCATGGGCTACGTTCCGCGGCGTCTCGCCGAACCCGGAACAGCAATTGATCTCGATGTGCGAGGCCGCACCGTTCCAGCCGAGATTGTTGAACTACCCTTCTACAAACGGTCCTGATCACAAGTCCGAATCCAAACCGCAGTCGTGCCGGCGCATCCGGTGCTGAGAAACCGAAATGAACCCTGAAGACCTCAAGTATTCGAAAGAACACGAGTGGGCGCGCGTTGAAGGCAATACAGTCGTCGTGGGAATCACGCAGTTCGCGGCGGATCAGCTGGGCGATGTCGTCTATGTCGACCTTCCAGCCGCCGGCACCGACATTGAGCAGTTCGGCAAGTTCGGCGAGATCGAGTCCGTAAAGACTGTCAGTGACCTCTTCTCTCCCGTCGGCGGCAAGATCGTCGAGGTGAACGACGCCGTCAAGGACAGCCCGGAAAAGGTCAACGAAGACACCTACGGCGAGGGCTGGCTCCTCAAGATCGAGATTTCAGATTCTGCGCAGCTCGATTCACTGATGGATGCTGCCGGATACGAATCTCTAACCGCCGAGTAGCACTTACAAGCGGAGTATCGAATGGTCCACACCGTTGACCGTCCTGCCGGGCCCGGAAGAGGCACCGGAAGTCCTCACCCGTACGTACCGGCAACCGATGCAGACCGCGCGGCAATGCTGTCCGCAATCGGCGTCGGTTCATTCGAGGATCTGATCCAGGACATTCCCGAGCACGTCCGGTTCCCTGAGCTCCAAATCCCCGAGGGCGCACCCGAGCTCAGCCTTTCCAGTGAGATCTCGGCCATGGCCGCTCGCAATGTCACTCCCGGTGACTACGCCTGTTTCCTGGGAGCCGGTGCATACCGACACTTCATCCCGTCAACTGTCAACGCCGTTCTCCAGCGCGGGGAGTTCGTGACCGCCTACACGCCGTATCAGCCAGAGGCAGCGCAGGGCACGCTGCAGACCGGGTTCGAGTTTCAGTCTGCCATCTGCCAGATCTTCGATATGGAGGTGGCAAACGCCGGCATGTACGACGGTCCCACGGCTTTTGCCGAGGCGGCCTTGATGGCATGCAGGATCACCAAGCGCAACAAGGTTGCGGTCCTGGAAACGGCCGACTCCCGGCTCGTGGAGGTTCTGAAGGCCTACAGCACGCACCAGCAGATCGATATCGAGCTAATCTCACCCGACGCAGCGGTCTCGGACGACATCGCATGCATCGCCTTCCAGAGCCCAAACCTGTTCGGAGTTATCGAGGACGTTGGCGGCCTTACCGGCCGTGCTCATGCCGCCGGAGCACTGTCGATCGTCCACGCCAACCCGACGGCTCACGGCATATTCCAGCCGCCCGGACACTATGGGGTCGACATCGTCACCGCAGAAGGTCAGCCACTCGGTGTGCCCCTCTCGTTCGGAGGCGCTTACGTTGGCCTGTTTGCTTGCCGACGGGAGCATATACGCCAACTGCCCGGACGCATCATCGGGCGCACCACGGATACACAGGGCCGCTTCGGATACGCGCTGACGCTACAAACTCGCGAGCAGCACATCCGCCGTGAGCGCGCCACCTCCAACATCTGCACTAGCACGCAACTAATCGGCCTCATGGTCGCCGTCTACGTTGCGACGCTCGGCAAGCAAGGTCTGCGGGACGTCGCGAACCTTTGCTACCAGAAGGCTCACTACGCCGCTTCTGAGATCGCCAGTATCCCTGGCTTCTCATTGCCGGTTGAGGGTACCTTCTTCCACGAGTTCGCAGTCACCTGCCCGAAGCCAGTTGCTGAAGTGAACGCCGCCCTGCTCGAAAAAGGCATCATTGGCGGCTACGACATCACTGACCGCATCCCGAACACGATGCTGCTGTGCGTCACCGAGATGAACACGCAGGAAGAGATCGACGGCCTGTTAGCTGCGCTCAGGGAGATCGGGGGTGTGGCATGACGACACAGTCTCAGATGGACCAGCTCGACCGCAGGCTGTTGATGGACCGTTCGGTTTCTGGCCGCAGCGCAGTGACGATGCCGCCATCGGACGTGCCAGAGCAGCCGATGCCCAAAGAATCGCTGCTACGAGATGACCTGCCACTCCCAGAAGTCTCGCAGCTTGAAGTGATTCGTTACTTCTCGCTACTCAGCGGGCTTAACTTCTCGATCGACACGAACTTCTACCCGCTCGGCTCGTGCACGATGAAGTACAACCCGAAGCTTAACGATGCGATGGCGTCGCTGCCGGGCTTTGCGGGCATCCACCCCAACCAGCCCTCGGATCAGGTTCAGGGTGCGGTGCAGCTCATGTACGAGCTTCAGGAGTCGCTCGGAGACCTAACAGGCCTTCCTGGAGTCAGCCTCGCTCCCCTGGCAGGCGCACAGGGGGAATACGCCGGTCTGCTCATCGCCCGCGCCTTCCACGCCGCCAACGGCGACTCGGCCCGGACGGTGGCGCTCATACCTGACAGTGCCCACGGCACCAACCCGGCGTCGGCCGCGATGGCCGGCCTCGAAGTCGTAACGGTGCCTTCAGACACCGATGGCAACGTAGATGTCGAAGCGCTGCGTGCAGCGGCGAATGAGCGAACGGCTGTCTTCATGCTCACTCTGCCAAGCACGCTCGGGCTGTTCGAGCCGAGCATACTCGAGATCACTCAGATCATTCACGACGCAGGTGGACTCGTCTACGCAGATGGAGCCAACCTGAATGCTCTGCTCGGCATGGTCAAGCTCGGCGATCTCGGATTCGACATCTGCCACTCCAACTTGCACAAGACCTTCTCAACACCCCACGGTGGCGGTGGCCCCGGCTCAGGCCCGGTCATGGTCACCGAAGAGCTTGCAAAGTTCCTGCCGGAGCCGGTTGCGGTGAAAAACGGCGATACATATAGCCTGACCGAGCCCGTCAGCAGCATCGGCAAGATCAACGGATTCCACGGCTCCTTCGGCATCCTCGTCCGCGCGTATACATATATCCGCGCGATGGGCTGTGACGGCCTCAAAGCAGTCGCCGAAAACGCCATCATCAACGCTAACTACATCCAGGCGGAGCTGAAGGACCGCTTCGACCTTGCCGTCGACCGCTACTGCATGCACGAGACTGTTCTGAGCGCGACACGGCAGAGGAAGCGCGGCGTGAAGGGTCTGGATATCGCTAAACGGCTGCTGGACCACGGCATTCACGCTCCGACGATGTACTTCCCGCTGATTGTCGAAGAAGCTCTGATGGTGGAGCCGACTGAGACCGAGTCGAAGGAAACTCTCGATCGCTTCATCGAGGTTATGCGGCGGATTGACGATGAAGTGACGTCAGACCCGGAGACGGTCAGCACGGCGCCACACACTCTGCCTGTGACCAGGCTGGACGAGGCGGCCGCGGCCAGGAAGCCATACCTGCGATGGCAAGAATGAGCGATTCAGCCGGACAGCGGCACCTTTAGTCTCAGCGTCTTGAACACAGGAGCAGTCTCGTGCCAGTGATGGTGATCCGTGGCCGCGCGACCGCGCCGACAAAGGCGCGCCGGACGCAGGCCTGAACTCTCTCAGCACTTCATCAGATCCGCAGCTATAGCGGAAAGACTGGTCGCGCTCGCTCGAATCGAGCCAACCGATCTGATCATAGAGGCCGGACCCGGATACGGCGTTCTCACCCGGGCGTTGGCCGCTGCGGCACTTCAAGTGATCGCCATAGAGCTAGATCGAAAGCTATACAAACGGCTTGTCAATGAGCTCTCGGAAGACTCCGGTGTGGCACTCCGGCACGGAGACTTCCTGGGGCACCGGCTTCCGGCAGGGGACTACACGTTCTTTTCGAACATTCCCTTCGGCCTTACCGCCGAGATCATGCGCAAACTGGTGTTCGGCATCTCACCACCGACACGCGCGTTTGTCATCGTCGAGTCAATTGCTGCCATCAGGTTCCTTGGTCAGCCGTTCGGGCCCGAATCCGAACTCAGTCTCCGGCTAAAGGCACGGTTCGAACCTTCGGTAGTGAGCTGGCTTCCACCTCATTACTTTGTGCCTCCACCCTCGGCCAACGCAGTCATGCTTCGCCTTGAGGCACGCGACAAGGGTTTCCTGAGCAGGTCTGAGCGGCGCGATTTCGATCGTTTCGCCAGGTCGGTCTTCCGTTCGAAGAACGGCTCTTCGTGGCGCACCATCCGTAAACTGTTGTCCGCAACTGCAGCAAGGTCTCTTGTAGGTGAACTCGGCTTCCCGGCGAACTCTGCCCCGTCTGACATCTCGTTCGAGCACTGGCTAGCTGTATTTAGACTGTCTCAGTGGAACCGGGCAACGAGATGACAGTCGGCATCCATGTTCCTGCTCAACCTACGCCGGCCAGACCATCGTTCAACCTGTTGGAACTATCAGTTCGCTGACAGCGTATCCAAGTGCGGGAGCTGAAGATGCTTGTACGGATCCTGCTGGCTGTGATCCTCGCCGCGTTACCCGCTCTAAGCGCGGTCAGGCCCGCCGCGGCCTGTACCTGTGGTCCGGAAGAGGTCTCAGACAAACTCGATCGAGCCGAAATCGTGTTCATCGGCAGTGTTGCTTCGACGACTGAGGTAATCCACCCGGCACCTGACAGCAGACACGACATCGCCGAGCTGGCCCACGTCTTCGATATCGAGTCGGTATTCAAGGGCCAGATTGAGCAGCACTCCGAGATACTGGCTCCCGCCCACTCGGGCTTCTGTGCACTGCCGGCGGCCGTATCTTCAGGCGCTCGGGTCGCAATATTCGTCAGGGCCGATGAACAAAAGCTGCTTAACTCCAATCTTTGCTCTTTCGCTGGCGCCGACGAGTTGCTGGAGTTCGTTGGCGACTCCGGATACCCGCCCATACCGGTCTCTATCCCAACAAACCAGGACGCAGAAAACACACAACGCGATTCACTAACCGCGCGATCTGCAGATGAGAACGAGGACCGACGATCAGGTCAGACGGGACGAAACCTGGGATTCTCGATAGCCATTGGCGCCCTCGCAGCGATCATGGTCGGCTATGCTCTGTGGCGAAAAATGCTCAGTAGCCGCGGACGAACATGATCGTAGACACCCACGTCCATATCTGGGAGATGCCGCCAATCGCACCGGTCGGCCCGACCGCGCCTCGCTGGACTGCTGAGCCAACCGCTCCCGGCACTGCTGAGATGTTGCTGGAAGATATAGATGAAAACGGCGTGGACCGCACCGTTCTCGTCCAGACCTCGTTTTCCACATGGGACAACAGCTACGTCGCCGACGCAGCCAGACGCTTTCCTGACCGCTTCGTCTCGATGGGTCTTGTCGATCCACTCGACCCGGATAACGCAGCACAGGCGGCGTACTGGATGGACGAGCGCGGCATGCGGGGATTCCGCTTTCATCCCATGTACTACCGAGTCGACGACCCTGCTGAGGGCGAGATCCTGACGAAGCCACAGAATGCAGCAATGTTCGAGGCGATTGAAGAACGCCAGGGCATCGTCCAGGTGCACTGCCGACCCGCATACGCGCAGCAGGTCGACACCGCCATTGCCCGCCATCCGGGGATCACATGGCTGCTCGACCACATGATATACCCGTTGCCAGAGATGGCGGCTGACGGCTGGAGCGAGTATCGGCCGGTCCTGGATCTCGCGAAGCACCCTAACGTGCTCATGAAGATCTCGGACCTGCACAACCGTTCGCACGAGCCATTCCCGCACTCCGATATGCATGAGGCCGTGAAGATGGCAATAGGTGAGTTCGGAATCAACAGATGCATGTGGGGCACCGGCTATCCCGGCTACCATCGTGTCGAACACGGCTGGCCAGCCCTCGCCGAAGAGCTGCGAATCGTCAGAGACGCGTTCGATTGGCTCTCAGACAGCGACAGGGCACTGCTGCTTGGTGACAACGCCGCCCGAGTCTGGAATCTCTAGCAAGTTCTGGCCACGATCCAGGCCGATCCGCACCCAACTGCGGTAACATCCACTTCGTTCGCGGATTCATCGAGACTCAACGACCCGATCACTGAGAAAAATGACTCTACAACCAGGCACCGAAGCCCCGGATTTCACCCTCAACGCTCATGACGGGAACGCAGTTACGCTCTCCTCGTACCGAGGCCGCCGCATCATCCTTGCGTTCCATCCGGCCAGCTTCACAGGCGGTTGAAAGAACCAGGTTTCAGGCTTCCGTGAGAAGCACAGCGAAATCGCAGCGGCGAATGCCGAAGTGCTGGAGATCAGCGTCGATAACGTGCCTTCACAGAAGGCCTGGGCCGATTCACTGGGCGGTATCGACTTCCCGCTGCTGGCAGATTTCCATCCGAAAGCCGAAGTGGCGAAAACGTACGGCGTATACAACGAGGACCGCGGTACGGCCATGCGCTCTGTCTTCCTGATCGACGAGAACGGCGTGATCCGAGATTCAGAAGTGTTCCCGCAGGGCATGATCCCGAACGCGACCGAAGTCCTTAAGAAGCTGGCCGCTCTTTAGGCACTCTTCCAGCGAACGACAACGGTTCGATGTCATCACTGATCGTCATCGCAGACTACGACCCGAACTGGCCGATCCAGTTCAAGCAACTCAAAGCTCCTATTGCCGAGGCGATGGGCGATCTTGCTGTGGCGATCGAGCATGTCGGCAGCACTTCGGTTCCCGGCCTGGCCGCCAAGCCAATCATCGACCTTGACGTCGCAGTGCCCGATGAGTTGGATGTGCCGGAAGGGATCCGTCGACTGGCGGCTATCGGCTACGTACATCGCGGCGATCTCGGCATCAAAGGCAGAGAAGCGTTCGATACGCCGCCGACCACCATTCGACACCACCCGTACCTGGTCGCAGTCAATGGTCGGGAGTTCAAGCGGCACATCACCTTTCGGGATCGACTACGCGCCGACGCAGAGCTTCGCCAGAAATACGAAGCGCTGAAAAGGCGACTTGCGGTTGAATACAAGGACAATGTCGACGGCTATTCCGAGGCGAAATCGGTGATCATCCGCCCGGTGCTTGAAGAAGCACTCGGCTCGGATCATTAGCTACCAGCGGTGCAGGTTCGGTCCGAAACTCGCCTCGTAGAACTCGGCTACGTGCTCACCCGGCGCAACAACCGCATCGAGTGCAGCGTCAACCTCTTCGCTCACCTCGACACAGATAGCGCCGAGGTTGTCCTCAAACTGCTCCAACGTCCTGGGGCCGACCAGAGGCGCGGCAACACCCGGCCTGCTCATCACCCACGCAAGTGCAAGCTGCGAGACGGTGCATCCATTCGCGTCGGCAATCGGCCTGATCGCATCGACGATGTCCAGCACACCGCTGCTGAAACGACGCATCTTGCCTGGATCAGTCTCATCGCCAAAGCGCGATCCCGCTGCCTGTGATTCAGCACGCACATATTTGCCGGTAAGCCCTCCGCCACCGAGAGGACTCCATGGAATCTGGGCAAGCCCATACGTCTGGCACATCGGCAGGTGCTCCCGTTCGATTCTCCGGTCAGCCATGTTGTAAGGCGACTGGTCCGAGACGAAGCGGTTCAGTCCAAGTTCCTTCGATGCCCAGAGCGACTCCACAACCTGCCATGAGCCGAAGTTTGAAGTGCCGATGTAGCGCACCTTGCCGGCACGAATCAGGTCATCCATCGCCCGCAGTGACTCGTCGATCGCTATATGCCGTGAAGGCCGGTGGAACTGGTACAGGTCGATGTGGTCGACCTGCATTCGCCTTAAGCTCGCCTCACACTGCTCAATGATGTGAAGCCTGGAGTTACCGATCGCATTCGGGTCTTCAGACATCCGGCCGTTGACTTTAGTGGCGAGAATGATCGAGTTGCGCTTGCCGTTCCGCTTCAGCGCCTCACCCACGACTTCCTCGCTGCGGCCAGCGTTGTACACGTTCGCAGTGTCCAGGATGTTGATTCCGGCATCAATAGCCCGGTCGATGATGGTGTACGAGTCTTCAGGCGACGTCCTGCCACCAAACATCATGCAGCCGAGCACCAGCGGGCTGATGCTGAGACCGGTACGACCAAACTGAACGTAGTCCATCTCTCACTCCGTAGGCACTGCATTTCGACAAGCCGATGAATCTAACACCAGCGAAGTACTGAATTTGCATCGTGCATGCTGCCACGAACCGTGGATAGATGCGAACCCAGTCTGGTGTCGAACTGGTGAGTATCCGAATAAGTGATCGCGCCTACTTGAGCCGGTGAACTTCAGGCCATCGTTGTCACATGAACGTTCGACTGAAAGCGGTTCCGGTTCTACTGGCACTACTGGTCCTCACGACCGCGTGCGGCGCGAGCGCGCTGCAGATAAACGGCACTCCGACAGTCGAGCAGGTGCTACTGAACGCACGCACAGTCGCCAGCGACCTTGACTCCTACCGCTCGACGTTGACCGTCGAAGAGACGACCCATCATCCGGAAAACCCCGCTCTCGACTTCACCGAGTCGGTCATCCATCAGGTGGAGATGGAAAGCCCAGACAAGTATCGCCTCCGGATCGCTAACGAGTTGGATGTCATCTACTCTGACGGCACCTTCTACTCACGCACACCAACGACCGAGTGGTTCAGCAAGCCAGCCGAAAACTCTTTTGGCGAAGAGTTCTCGACTGTTCCCGGAGACCATCCGAAGATGCTCCTGGACAAGCGGCAACTGGGTGCGGCAAGTCTCAAAGGCCTCACGGACTTGGACGGAACAGCCGTCTTCCTGGTCGAAGGTCTAACTCCTCCGCCTCCGAGGTTCAACCAGTTCGATGGCATCGTTCACTCTGACCGAGTCCGGCTGTACATCAGCCAGGAAACGTTCCGAGTGCTGCGAGTCGAAGTCAATCGTGACATCCAGGACAGCTTGCGAGAAGACGTCGGCTACCAGGTGATACCTGGAGTTGTGGAGATACAGACGCTCGATATCTACGAGTACTTCGACCACAACGCAGAAGTTCGAATCGCGCTGCCAACCATCGAACAGCCTTCATAGCAGACACCGTTCCCGGCCACCCGTATCCGTCGATCTCACGCCGAGCTCACCGCAACGCCTCGTCATCACGGTAAACTGTGCACCCGAACTCAATCGACGGCTGCGCAGAACCGATCACCAACACGGTCCAAACGCCGTCTCCAGGCCGAGCAGCGGAGACTTCAACCTTGCCATCACACTCGAAGCTCGATGTACTGAACGCAGTGCATCGCACCGGAATCGTGCCCGTTTTCTACAACGGCGACCTCGAAAAGGCGAAAGGCATCGCCAAAGCCTGTGTGAGCGGCGGCATCACCGTGCTCGAGTTCACGAACAGGGGAGACCACGCGTGGGAGGTCTTCTCAGAGTTGCACAAGTACTGCCAATCGGAACTGCCAGATGCCATTCTCGGCGCAGGCTCCGTACTCGACGCAGGGACCGCCTCGATGTACATCTCCGCGGGTGCCAGCTTCATAGTCGGCCCGGTAACAAACCCCGATGTGGCAAAGGTCTGCAACCGACGCAAAGTCGCCTATGTCCCCGGATGCGGCACAGCAAGCGAGATCTCGGCAGCCGAAGAGCTTGGTGCCGACATCGTGAAGATCTTCCCGGGCTCCGCAGTCGGAGGCCCGCAGTTCGTGAAAGACGTACTTGCACCAATGCCCTGGTCTTCGATCATGCCCACTGGTGGAGTCGACATCACCGAAGAGTCGCTGAGGCCGTGGTTCGAGGCTGGAGTGGTGGCAGTCGGCATGGGCTCGAAACTCGCAAGCGCAGACGTGGTGAAAAACTCCGACTGGGCGACTCTTGAACAACGCAGCAAAGACGTCGTCGCACTCATCAAGACACTCAAGGGCAGTTAGCTCAACAGCCATCTGCTGAACAAACCCGTCCCGATAAACAGCCGATTTGGAGAGAGACAATGGCAAAGGTCGTCACATTCGGAGAGGTCATGCTCCGCCTCGCAACACAGCGGAGAGAACGTTTCACGCAGGCCCGTGAGTTTGAGGTCACATACGGCGGCGGTGAGTGCAACGTCGCCGTTTCGCTCGCGCATTTCGGCGTGGACGCAACGTTTGTGACCGCGATCCCTGACAACGAGATCGGCCAAGCCTGCATCAACTACATCCGTCAGTTCGGAGTAGACACATCAGAAGTCCTCAGGCAGGGCGACAGGCTCGGCATCTACTTCCTGGAGTCTGGCGCGGCGATGCGTGCTTCCAAAGTCGTTTACGACCGCGCCCATGCAGCTATCGCCGAACTGAAGCCGGGCACAGTCAACTGGGAGAAGGTCTTCCAAGGCAAAGACTGGTTCCACTTCACAGGCATCACGCCTGCAATCTCAGAGACCGCCGCAGCATCCTGCGAAGAGGCCGCAGCAGCGGCGGCCGACCTCGGCCTGACTGTCAGCGCCGACATGAACTACCGAAAGAACCTGTGGTCGCCAGAAAAGGCGCAATCGGTCATGAAGCCGATGATGAAGCACGTAGACGTAGCGATCGGCAATGAGGAAGACGCAGAGAAGTGCCTCGGCGTCGCAGCCGAAGGAGTCGATGTGTCGACCGGTGAGATCGACGCAGAGGCCTACAGACCTGTTGTGCAGGAGCTCGTTGACCAGTTCGGGTTCAAAAAGGTCGGCATCACGCTGCGAGAAAGCCAGTCTGCGGACGACAACGACTGGAGCGCCATTTACTACGACGGTGGCGACATATTCATGGGTAGGAAATACGCCGTACGCATCGTCGACCGGGTCGGCGGCGGTGACGCTTTCTCAGCCGGAATCATCTACGGCAACCTGCAGGACGGCTGGTCAGCACAACAAGTGCTCGACTTTGCGGTCGCAGGGTCGGCGATGGCCCATACCTTCCACGGGGACTTCAACCTGGTCACTGTGAAAGAGGTGATGGCGGTGGCGGGTGGTGACGTTTCAGGAAGGGTGCAACGCTAGGGTCAACGATTTAGCTCTGTTTGAGTCGTATCGAGCAGCGAAACTGGACTAGGGTTCGCAACGTAGAGTTCTTCGGAACTAAGGACTACCTGAGGATCAGGGGACTAAAGGATGGATTCGTACCGATTAAGCGTGCGGTCTGTCGCAAGCGGGATTGCGGCGCTGACTCTGGTTGCAATCTTGGCTTGTACGCCTGAGCCGGGACCCACCGCGACTGTTGCTCCGACTGATACGCCTCCGCCCGCTACTGCAACAACGGCTCCGACCCCCACCGCCACTCCACAGCCCACTGCTACACCGACTCCGAGCCCGACTCCCACCCCAACCCCGACTTCGACGCCGATCCCAACAGCGACGGCAACCCCGGTACCGAGCCTCGCTGATGTCATCGAGAGCATCCGGCCAGCCGTCGTTTCAATCGGGATCGGAGTCAAAGCGGACGATTTCCTCGTCGACCGGATTGAACGGCACCTCGGTTCAGGGTTCCTGTACGAGCCAACAGGGCTGATTCTCACCAACTTTCACGTGATCGTGGACTCAGAAGACATCCTCGTAGGAGTTCCAAGACCCTTTGGAGGAGCGCCTGTCATCTACCCGGCAACGGTGGTTGGCTCAGACGCCGAATCAGATCTCGCGGTTCTCAAGATCGAGCCTCCGAGCGGTGAGGAGTTCCCGTTTTTGCCGCTCGATCCGGTAGGAGAGATTCGAGTCGGTGACACCGTCGTCGCTCTCGGCTATCCGATCGACGAAAACTTGAACCCAACTCTGACTGCAACTCAGGGAGGAGTCTCGAGCGTCCGCACTGATGGTCAAGACATCATTCAGCACCAGGCGTCGGTCAACCCGGGTAACAGCGGAGGCCCGCTGATCGACGTCGATGGCAGGATAACGGGCGTCAACACCTTCGTCGTCCGCAGCTTCGGCTTTACGCCAATTGAAGGCTTCAATGGAGCCATCGGCATCGGTGAGGTGCTGGACAGGATTGAGCGACTCGAATCAGGCGAACTGTTCGAAGTCAATAGCTACGTCTCGAGCGATATCTACGAGTACAACATCCGACTGCCATTCGGATGGGAAGTCCTTGAGCAAGACGATTTGGGATTCAGGATTGAAGGCGCCGGTGGATCAATCATCACGGTTTCAATGACGCCATCGATACCGGAGGAACTGACAGAACAGCAATGGGTCGAAAACCTCATCACCACACTTGACCAGGGGATCGAACCCGATGAGTTCTTCGATGAGTCCCAGGTTCAGGAAATCGGTGGACTATTCACCGGGGTCGTACAGGGGACGGTGACAGAAGACGGGGTCGAAACGTTCGTACAACACTCTGTTACCGCCTTCAATCGTGGAGGTATCGAACTCAGATTGGAGTCAGGCAGCGAGTCATTCTTCGGGCTATTTGAGGCTTTCGAGGTCATAGCGCTGCTGTTCCCGAACGGTTGGATCCAACACCTGTCGGAGTCGGAGATTCAGAACGTAGCGAACTTGCGAGTCATGTTGACCTCGGTGGCAGTAGGGTCGTCCTTCGACTTCGAGAGGCCTGGAGACAATGGTGAAGCGAATCTGTTCAGAATTAACGCTCCTGAACCGTTCCACCGACTCGCCCTGGTACAAATGAACTTCAACCAACTCATCCAGTTGAGCGGTGAAACCGAAGTACGGCCTGACATGATCCAACTTGTACTGGAGACCGGCAGAGTATTGGACCCGCTCGATACCTCGGGACTTATTTTTCCGGTCGAAGAAGAGTTCTTTGATGAGTTCTCAGTCGTTGAAGAACCTGTCTTCGAGTACGGCAGTAAGACATTGCCACGGACCGATTGGGTACCTGTAGATTTTCTCTTCCAGATTCCGAAGGGGGTCGACCCCGTAGAAGTTCGGTGGCTTCAGTCCGGACTGCATGTGTTCTCGGTTGATTAGCCCGCAATCCAAAAGCGAATGAACACACTACAAGGCAAAACCGCTCTTGTAACAGGCGCATCTCAGGGCATCGGTCATGCCATTGCTTTGGGCTTCGCTCGTGAGGGTGCAAACGTAGTCGTAACCGCACGGAGCGAAGATAAACTCAGGGCGCTGGCCAACGAAGCCGAAACAATGGGAGTCAAGGCTCTCGCTGCGCCTGCCGACATTGGCGTCGAATCCGAAATCCTTGGAGTTGCCGCGGCGGCTGAAAAGAAGTTCGGCGGCGTCGACATACTCGTCAACAACGCCGCAATCATTCACCCGAGAATCCCCGTTTCAGACTTCGATCCCCAGCTCTTCCGAGAAGTGTTGAACGTCAACCTGACAGGCTCGTTTCTCATCACGAAAGCCCTACTGCCGGGCATGGTCGAACGCCAGTACGGCAAGATAATCAACATCTCGTCAATAGGCGGTCGGAAAGGCGCGGCAGGGCGCAGTGCGTATCGCATCACGAAATCTGGCCTGATTAGCTTCACCGAGTCGCTCGCTGCGGAGGTGAAGCAGCACGGTATCGACGTGAACGCGATCTGCCCGGGTGGAGTTGACACAGAAGGCTACCGTGAAGCGTTCGACAGCCCCGGTCGCTCAGGCAACCCGAAGTTGATGGAGCCGGACGAGATAGCGCAGGTCGCCGTATTCCTGGCCAGTGACGCCAGTTCTGCCGTAACCGGTGCGGCAATAGATGCATTCGGTGGCACGAATCCGCTGTTCGGCTGAGCGATTCAGTTCGATTAGGAGTCCCTGGTGATCAAATCAGGCTACGTCCGCACCGCTATGACCCTCACGCTGTCGATCTTGAGCGTCGCCATTGTCGGTTGCAACGGCGGTGAGAGTGCTCCGGTCACCGAACAACCTCCAACCGTGGCGGTTCAAGCTTCGCCTACACCAACAGCGGCCGCTTCGCCAAGCCCGACACCTGAGCCGACTAATGTCCCGACTGCGACCGTTACTCCTGTAGTTCCATCACCAACTCCGACGCAGGCACCGACCACCACTCCTGCACCGACTTCATCTGTTCCAGATGCCGTACTTGAAGCGGCCCGATCGTTCGTAGAAGTTCAGTTCCCTTCGAGCGGAGACGGATCATGGATTACCAACGGGATTCTGATTAGCTCAAACGGGCTGGTACTCGTTGGATACGGCGATATCGAGATTAGCGAGCGAGATTTCGGGCCACCTCCTTTTTACCAGGGATCGATCACCGAGCCGGGTGCAGCAGAGCCCATCTATGTCAGGATGAACAAAGTGACGGTTTTCGAAGAAGCTGGATTAGCTGTTTATCAGATCAAAGCAGTAGTTCGATGGCCAGTTGTGGAGGTCGTTCACAGAAACCCGGTGGAACCAGAAGATGAAGTATTCTCGCTGGGAGTCCATATACAGGACAAATGGAGGGGGTCGTCCTATTCCTCAGAGACAGCGGCTCCGCTAATACTGCCAGGCAGCGTTGTCGGACTGTCAACAACTGACGGCAAACTGGAGATCGAACATTCGACAGACCTGGCAGAGATGTCAGGTATGGGGCCATTGATCGACAGTGAAGGTAGGTTGGTCGGATTTAACTTGAGATCGACTCGAAAGCTTGGCGCTGACGGATTCGAATCCAGGACGATCGCCATCGCCATCGAAGAGGTCCGCGAACTTATCGACGAACTAAGGTAGACATCGTGGACAACTTGCCGGAGCGTTGCGCCCTAACTCGGCGGCCGTCCGCCCTCGAGCTCCCCGTCAGGGTCGTGACCCTCTAGCAGCGACAGGTAGTTCGGCAGAATCTTCTCTTTGTATGCCCGCTCGAGCCGGTCGATCAGATGCACCGGATGCGGGTCCGAGATGATCGTCGCACCCGTCTCCTTGTTCATCACACCGAGAAGCTCATCGATGTGATCGGCGATGCCGCCGGTGCCTGTCAGGACACCGATCAGCTTCGCCTCGTCATAAGCGATCGCAAACTCACCGAGTGTGCCTGAGCGACCGCCCGCAATAATCACAACGTCGCAGCTACGAATGTTCTCGATCTCGCGGCCCATCAAACCGGATCCTGTGTAGACGATCAGGTCGTAGCCACGGGTCGGAGACTTGTACCGCTCAACGTGCTCTTTCAGGTTGAGCGCCGGTGAGATGCCGATCACCAGGCCGCCCTCAGACTTCGAGCCGAGGACAGAATCGTGAGGAAGTCCTGGCGCCACACCGGTGACTAGCACGAATCCGCGTCTGCCGATCTCCCGGCCAAGCTGGTACAGCGTCTGCCGGACTTCGTCCTGCACGACACCGCCCGCAGAGCCCATCACCCCGATGGCCAGTGGCGGGAAGGTGGAAAGCTCGTCATATCCGGATGTGATCTTGTAGGTCATTTGCTTAAAGGTGGGGCGACAGAAGGAAACTCAAAATAGTCGAACCTGTTAACAATACAGTCACCAGTGCGCGAGCGCGCTCGTGCAGGCACCGGCGCAACATGAGTGGTGAGACAGGTTTCGAATATCACGCCAGCGGTGGATCGCTAGACGCCCGAAGAGTATCGAACGATTTCGGCCGGGCAATTTAGAGCCCTAACCCTGGCCAGCCTGCTCCACCAGCCAGTCCCGCGATGCGATTTTGTCCTCGGGGCTGCCGTAAGCCATGCTGTAGTGGCCTGTGTACCCGGCAGACTCCATGCTCCTGAACATGGCGCCGAAGTCCACTGTTCCCTTTCCGGGGATCATATGCACCTCGTACTCGCCCGTGTTGTCGGCGAGCCTCACCTCACCGACGCGCTCGATCCCGAAGGCATCAAAAAAGCCGCCTACGCCTTCAGGAACGAGGTGGGAGTGATTCACCGTGAACGCCCATCCAAGGCGATCGGCAGGAATCGCATCGAAGTACGCTTTGCACTCCTCAACCGTGTGAGCCATGTAGTGAATCTCGGCATGCTCAGGCTCGAAGTTCAGGTTCTCAAGCAGGATGCGGGCGCCCGTGTCGGCAGCGTACTTAGCTATTCGTTGCAACCGGTCCATTGATGCACTGGTGCGTGCATCGACGTCGCCCGAGAAATGATACCCGGCGTGAACAACCGTCCATTGACAGCCCAGGCTGTTGGCAAGATCGACACTCGCACGCAGGTACTCATCGACAGCTCGTGAAACGTAGGGTGAAGTCTCAGCGATATTCACCGCTGACAGCGTATGCAGGCCAATCGAAATGCCGTTTCGCTCACACGTCTCTCGAACGGCTTTGACTCGGTCTCGGTTCCAGCTCTCCATGTGGTTCGGTCCGGAATCGGCATTGAAGTCGAGGTAGAAGAAATCGTTTGCAATCGCCCACTCAATGGCATCTTCCAGCTTCGTGCCACCGGCGTCGAAACCAATCCTGTCCTTGAGAGTCATCCGCTGAACCTGTCCTATGCGGTGCGCACGCTGCCGCGCAACACGCGGGCCTCGTCCGAAGCCATGAAAGTCACGATCTTTGCCACGTCGTCCGGCGATGCAAGGGCGTCCATCGTTCGCTCGAACGTTTCCTTATCGCCGGTAGCGTCGTACATCGACTTCACCTGCGCAACTTTAAGTGGCGTCTTCACTGATCCCGGCAGTATGTCGTTCACCCTGATTCCGTACTTCTCGAGCGACTGCTGCATGACCATTGTCAGGCCGTGTACACCACCCTTGGACGAGCCATATGCAAACGACGACGAACCACCGAGAACCCCTGCGCCGGAGGCAGCGAGAATGATCGTGCCGTCTTTCTGCTCCTTCATGATCGCCGAAACGTGTTTCGCTATCAGGAACGTTCCTCGTAGGTTAATGTCGAGGACAGTGTCCCATGTCTCCTCAGGAAACTCATCGATCTCCACGGCCGCGCCCTGCAGCACTCCGGCAAGATGTACCAGTGTGTCTACGCCGCTCATCCACTCGTTGGCTGAACTAACAGTCTCTGATACCTCGCTGCCTTCGCGCACATCAACATGCCAGTACCGAGCGTCACCACCGGACTCTGCGATGTCGTTGATCGTCTCATGTCCGTCGCTGTCGTTCACATCGAAAACGGCGACCTTCGCTCCGTACGCTGCGGAGCGCATCGCGACGGCGCGGCCAATGCCGGTCGCTCCTCCTGTGACAATCATTCGCTTTCCGCTCAAATCAACCGGCATTCAATCGCTCCAGATAAGTGGTCTTCTTGGTGGTAAGTATCTGTCGACTCAGTCCCAGGTGATGCCTGCCTGCTCGGCCTCTCGCTTCAGACCTTCCGCAGCCAGCGGCACTTTGTCGTCCGGCAGGTGCTCGATCAGGATGTGTGCATCAGGGCACACGCGCTGCATGCCATGCAGGAACGTCGCCTGGTCCAGCATACTTTCAGGCTGACCGATGATCGACTCCTCGAACCGGGGCAAAAGTCCGTCGATCAACGTGAAGTCCTTGGCATGGGCTCCGAGAATCCGGTCTGGCAACAGCTCATAGAACTCGTTCAGCAGGTCGGTGTTGCCATAGGCGGCTTCAATCGATCCGACGAAGTTCACGGGGTCCATGTTGAACTTCAACATCGGTGACCCAACCGCGTCTATCAGATCCCGCACTCGCTGAGCGGAGTACATCGGAGACACGATGCCGCCCTCAATAGCGATCTCAACTCCCTCAGACTCTGCAACGCTGCAGATCCGCTTACCGCTGTCGACAAGACGATCAAACACTGCGCCCGACCTGTTATCAGGGTGAGGGAGCCACGCGCCGGACTGGTTCATACTGCCGGGTCGGAAGTAGGTGTTCGGGCATCCCAGCTTTGCGCTGAACCTGGCCATCTCCTGAACGAACTCTATGGCGGCTGAACGCTCAGAATCATCATCTGAGCAAAGACCGTTTCCATAGTTCCCGACCGATTGCGCCATCGGGAATCCGAACTCTTCGTAGAGTCCCTTCACCCTGGCTATGTCTTCGTCGGTCGCGGAAGCCGGGTCATCGGCACGTATCTGGACCGTCTTGAAGTCCAGCTCATTCGCGCGTTGAAGAGTGGCGTGGTCGATGCTGCGCCAGTCCCCGTTTACGAGACCGGCAACTCCGAGAATCATGCATTACCCCTTATGCGCTCCGCCGATAGAAAAACGACCCGGCGGGTCGGCGCAAAGGTTACAGCAGAAGGAGCTGAAGAGTCCGAGGATCGAGACGGTTACCGGTCGAACATGCCAAGCTCAGATGGCATCTTGACATTGTTCTCGAACGGGTTTTCCAATCCCGGCGGCGGCGACGTGGAGTCGTCTTTGCCAGCCTCCAGCTTGGTCTTGAGCGCACCGAGCCAGATCTCATTCGACCGGTTCAGCTGGTGGGAGAAGATCGCTCGTGTCGGGAAGAAGCCCAGCAGTCCGCCCTTGCCCTCCACATCCAGGGTTACCAGCGTGCTTCGGTAGTCGCCATGGAGCCTCAGGTCGTAGATGACATGAGATCCGTAGCTGACGGCATCCCAACGCATCTCTCGCTCGCGCTTCCATACAGCCACATCCGCGGTGAACCCGATCATCTTGCGCAGTCGCCACTTTAGTGTGCCGTTCTGACCCTCGCCCTTAACCCAGTAGGCGCAGGAAACGTCCTGCCGCCAGCTTGTCCACATATCCACGCGACTGAGCCAGTCCCACACCTTGTCAGGCGGAGCGAAGATCTTGATCTCGTATCTCTGGGAGAAATCGGGACGAAAACTGTTCTGCATTGAGTAGATCTTACGTTAAGGCCCGCGATCAATCACTCTGACGGGCGCAGGCGAAAAGATCACCGGATATAGTTCAGCGGTGGGTATAAGGCGGGTGATCACCAAACAGTTAGACGTAGCCGGAGCCTGAACGGTTGCGTGAATAGGCTCGAATCCCGCGTCGGACAAGAGACGACATGAGTTCCAAGACAGACCTGGCATCGACTAGTGCTGCCAAACGCTGGGCGGAAACGGTGCGCGCCGAGCACGACCAGGCGGACCGGGTCAGGTCCGACGACCCGAATACCGATCACTGGAAAAAGCTGGCTCACCGGTTCGAACCCGCAACTCGTGAGAAGGCGTTCAATGACGAGACTTTCGTTGCGATCAGCAAGTTCGTCAACGCATCAGACACAGTGCTTGATGTCGGGGCAGGAGCGGGGCGGCTAGCCGTTCCACTCGCTGAGAGGTGCGTGCACGTCACAGCAGTCGAGCCGTCCGAGGCGATGCAGTCCCGGCTACAGGAACAGGCCAATGCATGGGGGCTCGAAAACCTCTCGATCGTCACTTCGACCTGGGAGGATGCAGAAGTCGAGCCTGCAGACGTCGTAGTCTGCGCACACGTCGTCTACACCGTTGAGGATATCTCTGGTTTCCTAAATAAACTGACCACCCATTCTCGCCGGGAAGTTCTCATCGTCGTTTTCGAAGAGCCGGCCATGGCGAACTACTTCGAACTCTGGAACCTCGTCTATGGCGAAAAGAGAATCCAGTTGCCGTCGCTGAACGAACTCAAAGAGGTTCTCACGGAGTTGGGAGTTACATTATTAGCCGAGCCACTTCCAGAGTGGCAGTCCCGGCCTTTCCTAGACCTCGAAAACGCCTACGAAGAGTCGCTAGCGCGTCTCTTCATCACTCCAAACTCGAACAACGGTGACCTGACCACCAAACTCAAGTCTGCCCTCCAGGAGTCGCTGGTCCAGAGCGATGATGGACTCCGGTTCAAGTGGGCCCGTCCCCATCGCCCATGGCTTGTGCGCTGGAGCGTGTGAGCGACCACGAAACACACCGGCGCACTGCCAGCGAGCCGGAAACATGCGGCCTATATGATGTACCGGCCGTTGCTCAGAACGGTCATGCGAGCTTCACCTGATTAACTCCCCTCGGTCCCGTCAGGCATTCCGTGATCAACCCGACTGATCAAATAAGTGATGAGTCCGAAAGCGCCGCGTCGCCGGGTCTCGGTTTCGATCCTGAGGACGACGAACGCGAAATCCCCGCTCCGACCGGTGAGGAACTCGATGCCCTCCGCCAGAGCATCGAGGAGCAGATAACCGCAGGCGCCGAACCGTCCACCGTCGCCGAACTTGTCACGGCGCTCCGCGAACCAGACCAGGCGATCGTCATCTCGCAGCTATCGCCCGAGATCTGCACACTCATCCTTCCCTCGCTCACGAGTGAGAGCATCGCCAACTTCCTCGAGCACATGGACGTTGATGAGGCTCTTAGTTTCGTGACGCTGCTACAGCCTCGGCAGCTAGCCAGCGTCCTAGATATCGCACCGCCTGACGTCGCGGCTGACGTGCTGCGCGGCATCGGTTGGGACGAGGCGAGCCGTGTCCTGATGCGCATGACAGACCGCTCCGCTATCGGCAACCTGCTGCTCTACAGGGACGATGACGCCGGTGGCCTGATGACAACCAGCGTCGTCGCGCTGCGTGATAGCTGGCCTGTGCCACACGCAATCAACATGATCCGCACTTCAGGCCTGGACACTGCGCACCTGAACGAACTGTTCGTCGTTTCGGAATCGCAACAACTACTGGGTGCTCTGTCACTTCCGGAACTCGTCTTCGCGCCACCCGGGTCACTTGTTGGCGACGTGATGAATCCTGATGTGATCTCCGTTCAGACGGGGACAGACCAGGAAGAGGCCGCACGCCTGATGGCCCGCTACGAGCTGCGCAGCATTCCCGTAGTCGATCTGAACAACAGGCTCGAAGGTGCGATCTCTGTTGAAGACCTGGTGCAGGTCGCTGAAGAAGAGGCGACCGAGGACATGTTCCGTCTCGCCAGCACCGGCAGCCAGGACACAGTGCAGGGCCCGGTCATGGTCTCCGTTCGCAGCAGGCTGCCCTGGCTCATCGCAAACATCGGCACCGTTTTGGTCGTCGCCCTGATTCTTGCGCTGTTCGAGAACACGCTCGACACCATCGCCATACTCGCCGTTTACATGCCGATGGTCATGAACCAGGCGGGCGTTGCAGGAACCCAGGTCACTACAGTTGTGGTGCGCTCCCTCGCACTTGATGAGATCTCTACCGCATCGACCGGCCGACTGCTGCGCCGTGAGTACATCCTTGCCGCTGCGAACGGTGGAATGGTCGCCACAGTCATGGCCATTGTGGTCGGCCTCTGGCGGCTGGACCTGTATCTCGGACTGGTCGTCTTCGCCGCAATGCTCGCCAGCTACTTCGTGGCGGCCTCCGTCGGCGTCCTGGTTCCTATGGCGCTAAGCAAGTTCAAGATCGACCCCGCAACGGCGTCCGGAGTCGTTCTCACTACGTTTACCGACATCGCAGGCGGCGCCTTCTACCTCGGTCTGGCGACCATCTTCCTGACGCTGCTCAGGAACTGATCAGCCGCCGAGACGTTCGTACCACTTGGCAAGTACGGCGCCTGCTGCACGGTCGCGAACGCTGTCCGTATCGAACTGCCAGACACCGACGTAGTCGAACGCCCATGAGAACGAGCCTGCGATAAAGGGTCTCTTGTCGATCTCATGGAACATTGCCTCGTGCGCTGCAGCCTGGAATAGCTGCCCGAACTCGTCGCCATCCTGAGGCTTCGCGTTCGCATGAATCGTATAGAGCATTACCGGCTTGCCCCAGCGCTCCCACTTGTTGTCCACGCTGGCCTCAAAGCCCGCCGCGTAATGGGCTGACAGATCCTCGAACGTCGCGTCCGCTGGTAACTGCGGAACACCTATGTCGAAAGTCGTCACTCCCACGTAGTCGGCCAGACCAGGGAAGTCGTACTCGGTGACGTTGCCGCTGATCATGATCTTGCCTGAGTAGACCTCTCGCACCTTACGAATTAGCTCCTGCACCTTGAGATCGAACTCCGGCGCATACGACTCGTCGTGGAAGAACGGAATCGGTGGGAACACGTGAAACACGTATCCGGGGAGCATCAGCATCTCGGCGCCAATCTCCTCACCAACGATCGCGTTCCACATCCACTGCGCTTCAGCCTGCTCCAGCCATTGGTCCCACCACTCCCGCGATCCGGCGGAAGCCGTCTGGTCCAGCCAGTCCGGCTGAACCTCCGGGTTCATCTGTGGAGCAAGAAAGATCTTCTTGCCCTTCTCGCGAGCAACGGCAGCCTGCGCTCGAATGTCGTCTATCGGCGTCAGGACCGTCCAGATCCTTACAGGTCTCGACTCGATGAATGGCTCAGGCAGGATCTCTCCGAAGCTCCACACAGACGAGATCACAATCCATTCGCCGTTCACTTCGTCACCCGCCTCGAATGCCGAACCTGAAGACGGCAAGAACCCCTCCGACCAGAAATCAGGCAGGAACAGACCGGAAACCCAGCCGTCTCTCGGCTGCTCTGAGCCGTCCCAGGATGCGACATAGTCATTGACTTCTTGGCCATGGAAGTCGGTGTTGATCGTCAACTCTTTGGAACTGTTACCGGTTTCCGATACCGTGTACCGGTATCGCAACTGGCCGTCATGGCCAAAGTTGATGTCAGCCTCGTAAAGCCACGGGTTGCCTGGCACCTGTTCCATCACCGTGCCCTGTGCTCCGACAGCCGGCCGGTTGCCCGTCAGCACGATGGTGGCGTTCTCTGGAGTACCTGGTGGCACCGACAGGCGGAACTTCACAGTCAGTCCGCCGCGCTCATCACGCAGAGTCGGGTCAGGCATATGAGCCCACTTCGAAACCTTGATCGCGATCTCAGTCGAGTTGTCCGGAATCGTGATCTCTCTTCTACCTGTCCCGTCGGCATCGGGTGATCCATCGGCACCGTACATGTCGCCGCCCAGAGAGATGATGTATCCATACTCAGTGCCCGGTGGGTGAGATCCGATGACCGTTACCCACCGGTGCGGCCCAACCCGGTTCATCTGGTAAGTCGGTCCATCACGAAAAAATACCGGTACGCCCTCAGGAGTGTTGATGGGCACCTCGACACGCAGCGTCGTTAGCGGCCAACCTTCGTTGCCCCACGACGCAACCGCGTCGTTCCGCTGTGTTGCAAAGTCGCCGACAATAAAGTTTCTGAAACGCCGGTTGTGGTTTAGGACCTCTGCAGAAGCATCCGAACCGAGGGTGTAGAAGTACTCGACGTACGCGCCAATGGGCAGATCCAGCGAGAGTGTTGCGATATCGCCGCTCCGCTCCATGATCGGCATGCCTATTCCACTCGCGATAGCAGGAGTGTTCGGACGGCTAGGTCGGCCTCCCAGTTGGCGCAGGTTGCCGGCCACGAACACACCGGCATCTGGTGGTGTTCCATTCGGCAGAACGACTGTGAACGTGACCGGCACCGTTTCCACGCTCCGCACCGATATGTCGACATCCAGGTCCAGTCCGGTCTCCGGCACCTCTACCTCACGCATCCACATCAGGTACTCGCCGGTCACACTCGTCACAACGATACGGTGTACGCCCGGAATGATTCCGGGGACAACAAACCTGCCGTCGAAGTCGGTCGCGACGTGGACACCGCCGACAGTCACATCGATGTCCATCACAGGCTCGAGACTTCGGCTATCGACTACTCGTCCGCTGACCCCGACCTGCTCGAATTCGGCCTTGAGGTCGTTCCATTGCGGAACAACGTCGCGAACCAGCATCCTGCCAGCACTCTCGTTAGTGTCGGGCACGATTAAGGACCGATAGCCGACTGGGTCGCCGGTGAACAGCGATTCGCGAGTAATCTGCGTGTCGGCGCAGCAGCCGGTCTCGTCCCATCGGTCATACGCGTACCGAACGTGGCCGCCAACGGGCAGATCAACTTCACCCGAGTAAACGTCTCCGCCCTCCGAAGACAGCTTCACGTGGGTGGGACCGATGACATCGTCGACCGATCCGATCATGACGTAGACGTCATCACCCGGCGGAGTATTGTCCGGGACCTTCACACTGAACCGCACTGGTGCTCGCGGCAACTCCGGGTCGGACAGTTCGATCTGATCGACCGGAACGTTCGTAGCTGCTGGAGTCGCACCCGGGGCAGACGTCGCGGTCGGACTGCCAGGACCAGTAGTTCGAGTAGACGTTGCAACCGCATCGGTCGGTTCGGTCTGCGGAGTTGAGGTCGAGGTACCAGCCGGAGTAGCCGTAGCGCTCGAACTCGGAGTCTCATCCGGCGGGCTCGAACATGCAACCGCCACGACGGACAACACGCCGACCATCAACAACACTAAGCCAGATCGCCCGAGACTTATCACGCAGCGCACTCCAATCGATCTTCAACCGCGCGTCTCAGGTTGCGCCCACCTCAAGACACGCTCAAGCCGGTTTGCACACAGACTTAAGCATTCTCGCCAATGGTCACAAAGGCAGAGGCTTAGGAGTCGCCCCCTGCGAAAGCTGCTGATACGTGCCGACGCTGGATCTTCCCGGTAGCGGTTCGAGGCAGGGACTCTGCAATGTAGACAACGTCCGGCACCTTGAACCCGGCGAGATGCTGGCTGCAGTACTGCCTTATCGACTCCTCATCCGAATCTCCATTCAGCACAACGGCCGCATGCACAACCTCTCCGTATTTCTCATCAGGCACAGCGAAGCAGACAGCTTCCGCTACCGCATCGTGTTGAAGCAACACGGCGTCCACCTCCAGGGGTGAGATCTTCTCGCCGCCGCGGTTGATCAACTCCTTGATCCGGCCTGTAAGCGTCAGATACCCGGCATCGTCAAGCATTCCCTGGTCGCCAGTGCGAAACCAGCCGTCCACGAACGCTTCAGCATTCGCATCCGGGTTGTTGTTGTAACCCCGCATCACGTTCCGGCCTTTGATCACAACCTCGCCAATCGAACCAACGGGCTGGAGATCGCCCCTGCCCTCCATGTCCATGATCGCAACCTCGACACCCGTCGGCTTGCCAACAGTGCCAGGTTTGCGGTCGCCAGGAGGCAACGGGCTCGATGACATCTGGTGGGAGGCCTCGGTCATGCCGTAGGCCTCCAGCACCGGCGCGCCGAACCTCTTCTCCAGGTCGTGGAAAACGGAAGGCGCAAGTGCGGAGGAACAGGACCTGATGAAACGGAAGCTCTGCGCCGGTGCGTTATCGTCATCGGCACGCAGCAGCAACACCTGGTGGATCGTCGGAACGGCTGAGTACCAGGTCGCTCCTGTCTCAGCCTGTACCTGCCAGAACGTGCTGGCGGAGAAACGGGGTGGAATGACGATCGATCCTCCGCTAAGGAACGTCGAAAGCGCAACGCCGATCAACCCGTGGACATGGAACAGTGGCATCACCACCATGGCAACATCGGTTGGGGTCAGTTCGTATGTCGAGCTGATGTTGCGGAGAGAGGCGACGAGGTTCTCATGCGTGAGCGGGACGCCCTTCGGTCGACTCGTCGTTCCGGATGTGTGGAGGAACAGGGCGACATCGTCCGGTGCCGGTGGTGCAATCTCCCTGCTGGCAGTCAGTTCGCCATCGCCTCCACTCAATACAAGCTCCGCTCCGTTCAGGCTCGCGTCCAGCACCGGGATGCCGAGTGCTTCTGCCGCGTCGCGCCCTGCGTGTTCTCCCGGCGGGACTAACGCCAACTGGGAGTTAGCATCCTCCATGTAGAACTTGAACTCATCGACCGTGTATGCCGAGTTGAGCGGCGCGGCGATCGCGCCAACACGAGCGACCGCCATGAAGAGCGTCATGAAGTCGAGGCCGTTCGGCAGCACGATTGAGACCGCTCGGCCGCGCTCAACGCCCTGGGCTGCCAGCAGTCCGGCTACGCGTTCCACCTCCGCGTTGAACTCGCCGTAGGTCAGCTTCGGACCACCCTGCGGTACCACGACAGCCTGTGCGTTTTGATCGGCTGAGGGAAGCAGATCGGCGATAGTCTCAACTGGCATTTTCGTTTCCTGGGATCTCGGATCGTGTTTGGTTGTTTGAAAAAGCAGTGCTACGGCACCCGGAAGATTGTAGCCCCGCAGCAGGGCTCAGGCAGATGACCACGACCACACGGTTGTCGCAACCAATGGCTCACCTTGCGAGACGATGCGCGTGCCGGTGCCCGATACGCCTTTCGCAGCAAGCTGGAAGGCGTTCACCGCGGTTGTCTGCGGCTCGACGCAGATGGAGTTCTCGGGCGAGTAGACCATCGCGTGGGTAACTTCGGGTGATGACTCCATTCGAAGCACCAGTTCCGGCCATTTGAGCATGGCAACTCGTTGATCTCCAAGCATGAAACAGTCGTCAACTTCGCCCACTGCAAAGCTTCCGCCAGTCATCAACTTGCGGCTCACTGCGGTTTCCTCAACAACACCTGAAGGCACTGTCTCTTCGTCCAACTCCCACTGCGCAACAGCGTCCACCCGCACCGTCATCTCTTCCGAGCCGAGCGAACGTCTGAACCACGGATGCCAGCCGACACCCGCAGGGAAGTCACGCTCACTTTCGGCCGCATGGACCTCCAGTGACTGAACCAGCGACGCAGCTTCGAGTGCAACTCGATAGACAACACGGCCTCTAAACGGCCACGCTTCTTCAACCTCAATCTGCAGCTCGGCTGAATCGGTACCCTTCGAAACCACGTCCCATTCCCGGTCTCGCACCGTTCCGTGAATCGCATGCACTCCCGAATCAACCGGCAGCTGGAACTCGCCACGGTCGGTCACGAGCTTCCCGAGGTGGATACGGTTTACCCATGGCGCCATGATGAATGAGCCGACGCCACTCGGTGTGCGGGCCTCATCAAGATCAGAAGCGTCCCCACCTGAAAGCAGTTCATGCTCAGCACCGCCAACCCGTGCCCTCAGTGACCGCAACGTCGCGCCAGCGTGAGACGAGATCACGGCGCTGCCGTGATCGTTCACGATTTTGATCAAGCCCATTCGCTTCTCCGAGTACTTTGCTGCCCTGCGCTATGATGCGCCGGAATTCGATCAGAGTCACCGGCCCACAACGTTCGCGTATGGAATCCTTCTTCGTCTTCGCAATAGTGGTCATCATCCTGCTGCTCGTAGTCAGGTACATGGTCAGGCGAAGAGGAACAGGGATCTACATTGAGATTCTGCAGACCACCAGCCACTCATTCTCGCTCCCGTCGGAACTCGTGAAACAGTTGGACGAGCAGAGAATCAGGTACCGGACCATCCGAAAGGGGTCCGTCAACGTCCCGTTCGCCCCTCTGGCAGGCCCGCAAATTGTCGGCCTGGAGGTGCATGTTGAGGATCTGGAACGCGGGCGGCGTATCGTTGCCAAACTGCAGAACCAGAAGTGGCGCGGCCGGACCTAGTTACCTCGAAAAAAACTAAGAGGACGAATCGCTAAGAAATGACGCCAGAACAGAACCCGTTTTCGAATCTTGAAGACCTGAAAATCCACTTCGCGCACGTTGCCTACCAGATGGAGCCGCGCTTCGAGGCGCGCAACTCCGGCATCGGCTACTTCCAGACGTGGGACGCCGAAGAAACGAAAGCTCGAATCCCCGACGCAGATGTCTTCGTCGTTTCGGGCTTCTGGGACAACTCACTGTTGGATGCCGCGAAAAACCTGAAGTTCATCCAATCGATCGGCGCCGGATACGACCAGTTTCCGCTCGATGAATTGCGGAGCCGCGGTATCCGGCTTGCATCTGCGCGCGGCGTCAACAGCAATGCCGTTTCTGAGCATGCGATGTCCATGGTTCTCGCTCTAGCACGGCACATCCACACCGGACGTGACAACCAGTCGAAGAGCTTCTGGCGAGGCATGATTTCCGACCTCTCAAAACGAGAAGACGAGCTCGGCGGCAAGATAATGCTGATCGTCGGGCTCGGCACCATCGGATCCCGACTGGCGAAGCTCGCCAAGGCGTTCGATATGAGGGTGGTCGCAACCAAGCGGAACGTGAATGTCACCGGTACGGCCGCGGACGAGATACATCCGCCTTCTGCCGTTCCTGATCTGCTGCCGGAGGCTGACTTCGTCGTCCTGACATGCCCGCTCACGGACGAAACGGCTGACATGATCAACGCTGAGACGTTAGGACTGATGAAGTCGGCTGCTTACCTGGTAAATGTCGCTCGCGGAGGATGCGTCGACGAACCTGCGTTGCTCGACGCGCTCAACAGCGGTCAGATCGCGGGGGCGGCGATCGATCACTTCAAGGCGGAGCCGTTGCCTTCTGACTCGGAGTTCTGGAAGCAGGAGAATGTCATCATCACTCCGCATACTGGTGGTGAAACCCGCATGTACGAGGACAATGTGATCGACATTCTGCTCGAAAACATCGGTCGGCTTTCACGAGGTGAGACCGAACTGCTGAACCAGGTGGTCTAGGCGTTGGCCTCACTCGACTTCGATATGCTGCGGCGCCCTGCGCGAGAGCAGGCTGCGCTAATCGTCCGCCGCGAGCTTTCACCGGTAGAGCTCTGCAAGGCCACGCTCGAGCGCATTGAGCAGGTCGACCAGTCGATCGGCGCATTCATCACAGTCGCGGCGGAACAGGCGATGGACTCGGCTCGTGAGGCGGAGCAGAGGGCTGCGTCAGGCACGCAACTCGGCCCACTCGACGGGGTGCCGATCGGCATCAAGGACATCGAGGCGACCGCGGGAATCCGCACAACTCTCGGCTCACGGTTCTTCGAAGACGAAGTGCCGGAGTTCGATTCTGTCGTTGTCGAGCGAGTGCGTGCCGCTGGAATGGTGATCATTGGTAAGACCAACACTCCGGAAATTGCCATCCACATGGGCACCGTGACAGACAACGATGTGCGTGGTCCGTGCCGTAACCCGTGGAATCTGTCGAAAACGACGGCAGGCTCTTCCGGCGGCTCGGCTGCTGCGCTCGCCATGGATATGTGCCAGGTCGCGATCGGCAGCGACGGCGGAGGTTCAATCCGCATTCCGGCCTCGTTCTGCGGCGTATTCGGTATAAAACCGACAAACGGCCGAGTTCCGAGAGCACGAGGGCTCGGCAGGCCGGACCCGAACCAGTTTTCGCAGTCAGGCCCCATGGCGAACGACGTCGAAGACGCCGCTTTGCTGCTACAGGCGATCGCTGGCCCACACCTAGAAGATCTGCAGCAGTTTCTCCGTTCAGACCCGCCGAACTTCAGCGCTGCCATCGAAGATGGTGTGAAGGGCGTAAGAATCGGCTTCTCGCCCGATCTCGGATACGGAGCGATCGACCCGAACGTCGCCGATCAGGTCAAGCGTGGCCTCGAAGCGTTAGAGACAAGTGGAGCACTTATCGAAGAAGCCGATATCACGCTTGGCTATGAGTACGCCGACTACTTCTGGAGCATCTTCGGCGCAAATGCTGCAGTCCAGTACGACCACATGCTGGACGCAGCGCCCGAAATATTGACACCGGGTGTGAGGGAAGTCCTGTCTAGGGGTCGCGCGATCACCGGCGCCGAGTACGCAGCCGCGCTTCGAACAGTCAACGAACTGCGCATGAAGATCGATTCGCTGTTCGAAAGGTTCGATCTCATCGTCACCCCCACCACATCTGTCACCGCCTTCGAACCCGGCAACCGCCCCTCTGAGGTCGCGGGAACCAAGATCGACTCCGTGTATGGCATCTTCCCGTTTACTTACGTCTTCAACATGACCGGGCACCCTGCTGCATCGGTTCCTTGCGGATTCGTTGAAGGTCTTCCAGTTGGGATGCAGATCGTCGGTCGACACGGCGATGAAGCTGCGGTTTTCAAGGCTTCTGCCGCGCTCGAGCGGGCCATGCCGTGGCGAAATCGTCGCCCGCCTGTCCCGACCCTATAAAGCTAGAACCGGGCAAGCCCTGGACTTCCCGTTTTGACTAGCCGACCGAGATGATCACAACACCAGCTACCACCGCGCTGGTCGCCACGCCCTTCAAAACCAGGTCTCTGCCCGCGATTCGCTCACTGATGAACTGCCGTGCGAACAATCCAAGCAGCAGTGTTGCGCCCAACACCCAGATCGGCCGCGTACCGAACAAGGCGCTAACCAACGAAACCGGCCCGACTGCAATCGCCATCAGCAGAAACAGGTTGCCCAGGAACGGCCCGATAGCCTCTGAGATAAGTAGAGAAAGCGAGTTCCGAGGTGTGCGCATCCACTCGATCAAGCGGGACGGGTAGGGAGGCCGGGCCCATGGCGCAGCAAGCGATGTGAACAGACCTGCGCCACGGAAAGCCATGTTGTGCCACACGTCGAGATCGTCGGCCCCGACCTTAAGCAGCAACTGACCGCATGCGATGATCACGGCCCCGGCGATCAGCATGAAAAACGTCGGTCGCACCCTGAACGCATCGAGCCCACTCCGGCTCAAGTCGATCGAGACAGCCACAGCACCTGAAACGACGAGCAGTACAGCGAGCCAGCCGTGCCATGCCAGCGACTCGTCCAGGAACAGCACAGCCAGCAACGCCACGAACACCGGTGAGCTTTGCCAGACAGGCGTGACGCGTGACACCTCCTCGCGTTGCAGCACAAAGAACATCATCATCAGCCCTGCGCCCCAGAGAAACCCGGCGCCATAGGAAGCGGCGATAGCGCTGAAAGGCGCAGATTGCCACCCAAGAATCGCTAGGATGCAGATGGCAATGACCAGTTGAACGCTGCCGACGAACAGGTAGAAGCTGCCGAGGTTCAGTCTCAGAACCGATAGGACACGCTTATCGCCGATCGTGACCATCGTGTAGAGGATCGGACTGGCCAGCGCAGGCAGAATCCATTCCAGGTTGCCGCTCACTGATCGCGTAGTGGCGGCGGCGCCAGCTCGAACTCCTCACCAGCCGCATCTTCGGGCGCGTAACCAAGCTCGGCCTTCGCACGACCGATGTCCCAGATCTTCCACATGTTGTCCGAAGTGGCGTAGTAGATGCCGTAGCGAAGCGATTCGGGCGCATCGAGCGAAAGTCGGGTTATCTGAGCTACATCCCGGTGACTGAGCCAGAGCGAGAGCGCAAAGGGAGAGAACGTCGGGTCATCCTGCGAAACCACCCAGCCGATACGGAGGTGTATCGAGCTCAGACCGTAGTAGTCATTGTAGTAGCTGCCTAGCGCCTCGCCGTAAGCCTTGGAAGTGCCGTAGTAGCCGTCTGGTCGAATCTGGCAGGTCTCGTCCAGGAGTTGGTACTCACCGTGCCTCAGCTTGCCGAACTCACCGTCAACTATGCGCTTCCAGGGCTCAACCATGTAGAAGCCGCCCGTCGCGTGCTGCGAGCTGGCGAACACGACCCGCTTGACCCCTGCGCGCTTCGCTGCTTCAAACACGTTGTAGGTCGAGATGAAGTTGTTCTTGAGCGCAGACTCCCACTCTGCCTCCGCGCTTCTGTCCGCCGCAAGGTGCACGACCGCGTCATGTCCCTCTACCGCAGATTCGACAGATTCCATGTCTGAAAGGTCGCCTACGACAGAGCGCGCGCCGTCAGCCTCCTTTAGATCGAAAGAAGTGATGTCGTACCGATCGGAGAGCCTGTCGATGAGAATCGATCCGATCAGTCCGGCTCCACCAGTTATCAGCACCTTTTTTCGGTCCGGCATAGCAAACTCCGTAGTTCTGCTGTACGTAGACAGGCCCACAGGCAGTGAGTGTCTTCAGCGCACGGAGACGTTACCAGACCACCGGCTTGCGGGGCGCGGTTTCCGCGCATATGCCTGAAGGGAACTTTTCGGATTCCAGGTGCGTCTTAGGATCACGACATCTGTCGTTCAGACGGTTTCCGTCACCGATCACGGGCGGGATGGCGTCATTGAGGAGGGACACGTGATGATCCGTATTCCCAGGCTCCGATTCGGAGTCTTCGCACTATTTGCTATATCTCTACTGACTCTGGCGGCCGTTGCCTGCGGATCAGCCAGTGATGAAGCTTCAACATCAAGAAACAGTTTCGACTCCGAGGAATCGGGCGGAAGTGGGGCTTCCGGGCCTCAGGGAGACCCGGGTCTTCCCGGGCGGCCAGGAGTCGAGAGCGGTTTGAACACAGGCTCCGGCTCAGTTGCCGGTGGTCGGCCCCTGGCCACGCCATCACCGGCGCCGTTCTCGCCGCCCGCTCCCGAACCGCCTTCTGGCCCAGAGACTGATCGTGACGACGGGGCATTCGGCGACTCCGCTAACCCGTCTCTGCCAGATTCTCCGTTGGATCAGCAGCAGCCGCAGATCGGAAACCAGCGGGTCATCGTTCGCAACGTGGACCTATCGATTGAGGTCATCGACCCCGCCGACACGATCGAGCAGGTTAGCGCAATCGCAACTAGAGAAGGCGGATGGGTTGTCCAGACACGGAACATCGAGGTCCACCGCGCCACGATAGACATACGTGTTCCTGCAGATCGGCTCGACGCTGTCCTCGTCACTCTCAGGGACCTGGCTGACAACATCGTTTCCGAAGTGTCGACCAGCCAGGACTTCACAGAAGAGTTCACAGACACCAACGCACGTATCCGCACGCTCCAGGACACTGTCGACTCACTGCGAGAGCTGTTCAACAGGGCTGACGAGATTGAAGATGCTCTGGCCATTCAGCAGGAGATCACTCGGATCCAGTCTGACATCGAGTCGATGCAGGCCCGGGTCAACTTCTTGTCTCAGAGCGCCGCTTTCTCACTGGTGCGTATGACCGTTCTCGCTCTCCCACAGTTCGTAGAGGTCGATGCAGGCGAGGACAAGCTGGCTGCCCTCGGGCGATCAGTGCGCTTTCGTGCCGAGTTCACACCACCCGAAGGCATAGACAACTTCCGCATCGAGTGGGACTTCGGAGACGGCACCAACAGGCAGTTCGTCACAGGCGTTGCGCCTGTGGACACCCAGGGAAGAGTGATCTCCGCCCCGGTTGTTCACACATATCCCGATGACACCGACTCCCCGTACATCGTAAAGGTGACTGTGACCGGTACCGGCGACTCGGGTGCAATGGAGGGCGAAGACGTACTTGTCGTCACGGTCAACCGTGTGCCGCCGATCGAGGTGTTCCTCGGCGATGACCACACTGTCGACGCAGGCCAAGAACTGACCATCAAGGGCAGCTTCACTCGCCCTGAAGGCGTCGAATCGTTGCGCTACACATGGGACCTTGGTGACGGTTCGGCACCGATTACCGTGGACGCAAACCCGGAGGAAACTGTCGCAGAGATTAAGCACACCTATGCGAACAGCCGTCCTCAGAGCTACCAGGTGACCCTGACAATCCAGGGCGAGACAGCCGTTGGCTCTACTGAAGGCACCGGCTTCACACGGGTGATCGTCGAAGAGCCCGAAGGACTGACGACGGGTGGCTTCAGGCCGGGCGAAAACAGCAGGGATGCGTTCCGTACTCTTTCGTCAATCGGCACAGGTCTCGCGACCATCGGGATCTGGCTTGGAGTGCTCAGCCCGCTGTGGATTGTGGCTGCTGTAGTCGGTTACATGATCTACCGCAACCAGGAGAAGAACAAAAAGCGCAGGACCGCTGAGACCCTCGCGGCCGCTGCACGACAGCAGAGAGATGACGAGTAGGCGGTTATGTGACATCACTCCCGCCATCCTGAGCTAGTCGAGGGGTGGTCACGAACGCAATCGAACAAGACTCCCTGCACTGGACTTTCCGGTGCAGGGAGTTTTTTTCATCGCCAACGAACGCACCGATAAGCCATCTGAAACAATGGCGGCGCATCTCACACACGACTCACTTTGGCCACAAGTCACTGTCTGGAGAACCGCCATGCTCACCGAGCAGCAGAAAGAGCTCTGCGAATCATCGACAACCGACTTCTCTGATCTCTCAGCACTGTTCCTCAACTGCACGCTCAAGAGATCTCCTGAACTCTCGCACACCGAGGGGTTGATGAAGATCTCGGCGGCAATCATGGAGGCGAACGGCGTCAAGGCCGAGATGCTGAGGCCGGTCGACCACGAAATCGCAACGGGCGTCTACCCGGACATGACTGAGCACGGCTGGAGCACGGACGAGTGGCCAGTGATCTACGAAAAGGTGAAGTCTGCCGACATCCTGGTGATCGGCTCACCAATCTGGCTCGGTGACAAGTCCTCAGTCTGCACCCAGGTCATCGAACGGCTCTATTCGTCATCAGGCGACCTCAACGAAGCCGGCCAGTACACCTATTACGGCCGAGTAGGTGGATGCCTGATCACCGGCAACGAAGATGGCATCAAGCACTGCGCCATGAACATTCTTTACTCGCTACAGCACCTTGGCTACACCATCCCACCGCAGGCCGATGCAGGCTGGATCGGAGAGGCCGGGCCGGGGCCGTCATATCTTGATGAGGACGGAGGTCTGCAGAACGATTTTACGAACCGCAACACCACGTTCATGACCTGGAACCTGCTTCACTTCGCCCGGATGCTGAAGGACGGCGGGGGCATTCCGGCTCACGGCAACCAGAGGTCACTCTGGGACGCCGGATGCAGGTTCGATCACCCGAACCCCGAATATCGCTAGATCCCCATCGCGATCTGTCCGAGCCGCTCGGTCAGCAGACCGTTTTCTCGATAGTCAATCGGCACCACGATCAATTAAGGCCCGGACTCGCCAAGCGCTTGCTCGCCCCACCATTTGATGGGCCAGCTGCCGTTTCCGGTTCTCTGGGTTGCCCTTAAAAAGCTCTCGAAAACCGTATCCGCTCTTCGGGAAACGCACCTCAACCGGACAGGTCCGGACAGGATCAGCCCGATTACGATCAACCGCCCGTAGGGCGATGCAGAACGCTACACCTCCTTTGACCGACCCTGCATCTGAATCGTTGTTAACGACTGTTAACTAATGGCTGGCCAGAGGACGGATGGCCGGAGTCACATAAGTCACGGGAGGTGGCTATGACACTTCAGCAAATCAGTCAGAAGGCACGAGGGACACACAGGGGCACGAATATCGCTTTGCTGCTGGTGTTGGCCGGACTGATGATAGAGATGGTTGCATTCATCATCGGCATCGCCCTCGGAATCAGCTACGCGGACTACTGGGGCAACTCTAAGGCGGTCCGTGATGCAGCAAGCCCATCCAATAACCCTGGGATTCTGTCGCAGATAGGCACGATCACAGCCGTCGAGGCCTGGCTCGTTCCATTCAAGTTCGTTGGCCTGGCGATGTTCTTCAGCGGAATCGCAACGGCACTCGCGACCATCATCAAGAACCTGCAGCTACGGGGCCAGGCCTTCGAAGCAGCTTTCCCGGTCCTGCTGCGATCGGATTCAGGTAGCACGGGTGCAGACGGAGGCAACAGCTAATCATGGCAACTCAAACAGCAACCACAGTCAATGGAATCGCAGCAGTGAAGGTCACAGGCGGCGACGTTGAAATGACCGGCATGCAGAGCATGGCTCGCAAGATGTGGGTCCCGTTCATCGCGATGGGCCTCATGATCGTCGTCATCTCGTTCATTCTCGGCCTCGTGATCTCCAGCATGGAGGCCAGCTACTTCTCGAACTCGAAGGAGGTGCGGGAAGCTGCGGTGAGAGGCAGCGACATCGCAGTTGAAAAAGGCACGATCGAGGCGATGAAGCAGTGGGTACCGAGCTTCAAGTTCGTCGGACTGGGAATGATGCTCGGCGGAATCACGTTCCTGTTGGCCACCATCCTTGGCAACCTCAGGGTGGCCGGAGGCAGGGTCCAGAAGGCGCTTGGAGCCGATCAGGTTGTGATCAAGAAGCCGATGATCGCCAACATCTTCCCGATGTTGATGATGATGGGCACGATGATCCTGATTGGAGCCTTCATCGTCAGCATCGTCCTTGCAGGTACGGCTGGCGACTACTGGAACAACTCGATCGCCACGGTCCTGGACCCGGCGACACCAGGTGGTGAAGGCGATGCCTTGCTTGCAGACATCGGGTCGATCAAGGCGATCAATGCCTGGCTGACTCCGTTCAAGTTCGTTGGCATGGCGTTCCTGTTCAGCGGTATAGCACTGGCGCTGCTGACCATCGTCAAGGTCCTCCGCTTCCAGGCATCCCGCCTATCGGAACTGGCACAAAACAAGGGCTAAAGGGCTTCTGACTACAAATGCCCTACGGGAGGCCTCCGGAGTTTCATCTGGAGGCCTCTTGTTGTCTGTGCGATCGCGCCCAGTCTGGCCGTGGATCCTTCCGTAAGTCACTAGCAACCTGGCCTCTTCCCGCTGGTAGTTCTACACACACGTAGCCAGGCGCCGGTGTTAAGCTGAATATGTCAGCCGGTTCAGTTACGTCCGCATCACCGCGTCGACGATGAAACGGCCAGCCGGTGCACAACAGGCTCCCACTAAGCGCGGGAACGCACCGCAACATTCCTTCAGTCGCTCCAGTCTCTGTTGTACGGGTCGATCACGCGACGGCTTCGCGCGGCCCGAAAACCAGCGCGGTCGTCACACAACAGAAACGAGACCGGAGATCGCAACTCAGACCGCCCCGCCGAACACAGAAGGCGGGTTTAACTCATTCGGCCTTGGCCAGAACATCATGCGCGGCGTTGAACTCGCCGGGTACACAACGCCGCGGCCAATTCAGACCGAAGCAGTCCCGCCCGCCCTGCAGGGCCGGGACATCCTTGGTCTCGCGCAGACCGGCACAGGCAAGACCGCAGCCTTCGCTCTGCCAGTACTGGAAAACCTGATGGCCCGCCGCAGGCGGGGGCCGTCTGTGCTGATCCTTGCTCCGACTCGTGAGCTTGCTAGCCAGATCAATGCCGAGTTCACAGACCTCGGCCAGTTCACACCCATACGCTCGACAACCGTCTACGGTGGTGTCTCGATCAGGCGCCAGATCCAGGCGCTGCGGGCCAATCCACAGATCGTCGTCGCCTGCCCGGGACGCCTGCTCGATCTCTACAGGCAGAACGCTATCGACCTGAGTGGCATCCGCACTCTCGTCATCGACGAGGCGGACCACATGTTCGACATGGGCTTCCTGCCTGACGTCCGCACGATCATCGATCTACTGGAAACCGACCGCCAGACGATGCTGTTCTCTGCAACGATGCCTAAGGAGATCAGGCAACTGGCTGACAACGTGTTGAAAAACCCGAAAGTCGTTGACCTCGGCAACTCGAAGGTTGTTTCGACGATTCAGCACGAGCTCTACCCGGTCTCACAGCGCCTCAAACTCCCACTCCTGAAGTTCCTGTTGAACGACAACAACTTCTACTCGGCAATCGTCTTCACACGGACCAAGCACCGGGCGCTCAGGACCGCTCGGCAGTTGAAGACCGCAGGCTTCAACGCCGTCGCACTGCAGGGCAACATGTCTCAAGGGCAGCGTGACCGAGCGATGCAGGGCTTCCGTGAAGGGAAGTTCCACATACTGGTGGCAACAGACATCGCAGCGCGCGGAATCGACGTCGCCAATATCTCGTTCGTGATCAACTTCGACTTCCCGAACACGCCAGACGCCTACATCCACCGTATTGGCCGGACCGGACGTTCCGAGCAGACGGGACAGGCTTTCACGTTCGTCACGCCCGATGACGAAGCCGCTGTCCGCGCACTTGAGCGCAAGCTTGGACGCAAGGTGAACCGCTGCGTGCTCCCGGACTTTTCTGAAGATGCAGCAGGCACTCAGCCGTCCAGTGACAGCCAGTCGACCAGGAACGCGCGGCCTAAAAAGAAGTCGAAGCCGATGACGGCCCTTGAAGCGGCTCAACAACGACTGAACCAGCGACCTTCACGCCAAGGCGAAGATGGACGCGAGAGGCCTGGCAGACGCCAGAAGGCACACGGCGGCCACCAGTCGACCCGTGGCAAACGCTCTCGGTCAAGGCACCGGAAGCACGCACAACGGACAGCCTGACCGTACACATCCTCCACCGCACGGTTACGAATTTCGTCGTATAACATCGACCAAAGACTCGACCGGCTGGTAACGAAATGTCTGCCAGCCGCGCCGCATGAGGTCGTGTGATGCTCACCGAAAAGTCGAATGCGCTTGACCAGACCAGGGCCAGCGTTCGAGACCGCGTGCTGTGGCTGGCCACGGCCATCGTCAACCATGCCAACAACGTGCGGCCCAACGCGGACGGCACAAAGGTCGGCGGGCACCAGTCCTCATCTGCCTCTTCAGTCGCCCTGCTGACCGCGCTCTACTTCGAGGTGCTCGAAAGCAACGATCGCGTTGCGATCAAGCCCCACGCATCACCCGTCTTCCACGCCATCAACTATCTGCTCGGAAACCTCGATCAGCACTATCTCGAAGAGTTCAGGCAGTACGGCGGGCTGCAGGCATACCCGAGCCGTACCAAAGATCCCGAGATAGTCGACTTCTCAACCGGCTCAGTCGGCCTCGCTGGGCCAGCAGCCGCATTCGGCGCTCTCACACGTGACTACCTTGAGCTGCATGACCTTGAGCCGACCTCCGGCCGGTTCTACGCTCATCTCGGAGATGCTGAACTGGATGAAGGCTCCATGTGGGAGGCGGTCATCGAACCCGCACTTGCCGGACTCGGCCGCTACACGTGGATAGTCGATGTCAACCGCCAGAGCCTTGACCGCGTCGTACCGGGCATCCGCATCCGCCAGTACATAGACATGCTCGAGGCGAACGGCTGGACCGTCTTCACCGCCAAGTACGGTGACAGCCTGGCCGAGTTGATGGAGCGGCCTGGGGGCCAAGCGCTCCGCCAACGTATCGATGACATGCCGAACGAGGAGTACCAGGGCCTGCTTGTCGCTCCGCACGACGAGTTGCGACAGCGACTCATAGACGGAGCTGGCCAGACCAAGAAAGATCTCGACCGATGCATAGGCACCGTTGACGATGATGAACTCTACGAGCGCATCATCAACCTCGGCGGTCACGATGTCGGCTACCTCGCCCGGCTCTACCGTGACGCAGCGCAGGTCGACGGGCCATCGGCAGTCTTCGCCTATACGGTGAAGGGCTGGGGGTTGCAAAGTGCAGCAGACCCGCGTAACCACGCCGCAACACTCACACAGGAGCAGTTCGAGCAGCTCGGCGTCACTATGGGTCGGGATCCTGAACGGCCCTGGGAGCGGTTCACGGAGGACTCAACCGAGCACAGGTACGTTGATAGTGCTGCTGCGCGCCTGGGTGTCCGCAAAGTGGATGCAGCGGACGGCCTGGACTTCGAAGACACCAACCTCACAGTGCCTGCCGTGACTTCCACGCAGGACGCGTTCGGTCGCATGCTCCTTGAGCTTGATCGCACCTCTCCTGAGTCCTCGAAACGAATCGTCACGACTTCTGCTGACGTGGCAACCTCCACAGGCCTCTCAAGTTGGATCAATCGCACCTCGGTCTTCTCACGTGAAGAGGCACCGGACTTCCTTGGTTTCCGGGAACGAATGCTGAAGTGGCTGCAGAAGCCTGACGGGCGGCACATAGAGCTCGGGTTGAGCGAGATGAACATGTTTCTGATGCTCGGTCAGTTGGGACTTGCCGATCGGATGTCAGGCCAGCGGCTGATTCCGATCGGCACCGTCTACGACCCGTTCATCGCTCGTGGCGTTGATGCCTTGATCAACGCCCTCTACATGGAATCTCGGTTTATCCTCGTCGCAACGCCATCTGGCATCTCACTCAGCACCGAAGGCGGCGCCCACCAAGGCGTTATCACCCCTTCGCTCGGCATCAACACGCCGGGTATCACCTACTACGAACCAGCCTTCGCTCGCGAAGTCGAATGGGTGCTTCTGGACGCTGTACGCTCAATCGGCAACGGCGCCGGTGCGTCCTACCTGCTTCGCTTGACAACAACGCCAGTCGACCAGTCACTGTTTCCAGAACCTACAGACAGCCTGCGCGCAGACGTCCTGTCCGGTTGCTACCGATTGCGAAGCGCCAGTCCCGACTCCGATGCCGTGCTAAACCTTTTCGCCGTCGGCGCACTGGTGGAACAGGCTATTGAGGCGATCGAACCGCTTGGAATCGAGGGCATCGGAGTGAATCTGTTCGTGGTCACCAGCCCCGACCTTCTGCACAGGCGGCTTTCAGAGGCGACCGCGGTTGAGACAGCCGGAACAGACAAAGGTCCGTGGGATCCGACCGGGTTGCTGACCGAAGAAGAGACAGGCTTGCCTGCTCTTAGCGTGATCGACGGGCATCCGCACTCGATGTCGTTCCTCGGCGCGGCCCTCGACTGTCCTTCGAGCGTGCTCGGGGTCACCACCTACGGCCAGTCGGGATCACGCGCCGATCTCTACAGGCACTTCGGCATCGATGCGCAGGGCATCTTCGAAGCGGGCCTCGGCCTTGTCGACCGCTGGCGCAGACGCAGCGTCTAGATCTCACGTTCCAGCCCACATCTCCACGCGATCCCGAGCTAGACTACGCCTTCGCAGGCGGCACTCAACGCACAACACGTATCACGTGGAGATTCATATTGACCCAGTCCGAATCTAGAGCGGCACACCGGAACTTCATCGGCGGAGAGTGGACCGAATCGGTCTCCGGTGAGACCTATCGCACGGTCAACCCGGCTCGACCGAAAGAGGTCGTCGCCGAGTTCCAGGCGTCGATACCGCAGGACGCGGAGAACGCCATCCTTGCCGCGTCGAAAGCCGCACCGGAATGGGGCGGCATGCCGGCTCCACAGCGAGGCTCGTTGCTCTTCAAAGCGCTGGATATCTTTGAGCGCAGGGCCGACGAGCTGGCACGAGCCATAACCGTTGAGGAAGGCAAGCCGATCGCCGATTCAACCGGCGAGGTCAAGCGTGCCATGAACATACTCGAGTATGCTGCAGGTGAAGGCCGCAGGTTGTTCGGATACACCACGCCTTCTGAGCTTCCTGACACCGCCGCATACACCTTCAAGCGACCACTCGGCGTCGTCTCGATCATCACGCCGTGGAACTTCCCGGTTGCGATCCCGGTCTGGAAGATCGCACCTGCACTCATCTGTGGCAACGCTGTCATCTTCAAACCGGCTTCGGCTACACCGTTCGCCGCAACCATCATCACCGAGATCTTCGAAGAAGCCGGCCTGCCGGCAGGCGCATTCAACCTGATCACCGGCCCCGGCGGCTCAATTGGTAACACACTCGTCGAGGATCCGCGCGTCGCAGGAGTTTCGTTCACCGGATCCACCGAAATCGGCACGCGAATCTATGCCCGCGGCGCCGAGGCGCTGAAAAAAGTCCAGGCAGAACTCGGCGGAAAGAACGCGGCCATCGTCATGAACGACGCCGACCTCGACAAGGCCGTTCCGGGCATCGTGCAGGGCGCGTTCGGCTCAACCGGCCAACGCTGCACCGCAACCAGTCGTGCGATTGTCGAAAAGGGCGTCTACAGCGAGTTCATGGACCGTCTGGTCGAGCAGACAAAAGCGCTTAAAGTCGGCGACGGCATCGACCCAAACAACGATGTCGCACCGCTCTCCAGTAAGAACCAGTTCGACACCGTGCGCGAGTACATCGGCATCGGCACTGAAGAGGGCGCAAAGCTTGCCTACGGAGGCCATGCGCTCGAAGGACCGGAGTGGGAGGGCGGCTACTACGTCGAACCGACCATCTTCACCGATGTGCCGCTGGACAGCCGCATCGCGCAGGAGGAGATTTTCGGCCCGGTGCTCACCGTTTTCGAGGCAGACGGCGTACAGGACGCCGTACGGATCTCCAACTCGGTTCAGTTCGGACTTTCGTCGTCGATCTACACCAGGGATCTCGTGCGGGCCCATGAGTACATCAACACCGTCGAAACCGGCATGGTGCACGTCAACGCACCCACTCTCGGCGGCGAAGTCCATCTGCCGTTCGGCGGACTGAAGGCCTCTGGAGTCGGCCAGAGAGAGCAAGGCACCGAGGGCTTCGATTTCTACACAGAGACGATCACCGCATACATCGACTACTCTGCAGGCAGCCGGGAACGGTCAAGGTTTATCTAGGAGAAAACATGGTTCAGATCCCAATCGCAATCGTTGGCGCCGGCGGCATGGGTGGAAGACACCTGCGCGCACTCGGAGCGCTCTACGAAAGCGGTATGGCAAACGTTGAGCTTGCCGCTGTTTGTGACCTGCGTGAAGACAACGCCAACCACCTCGCCGACACGGCCAAGGAGATGCTTGGCTCGCGACCCGAGGTCTTCACGTCGATGGAGGAGATGCGCAGCAAGCGTCCCGACATCGAAGCGGTGGACATCACAACCGACTCCGGCTCGCACCACCTCGTCGCCGAGATGGCGTTCGACCTCGGCTACCACGTGCTTTGCGAAAAGCCTCTTTCACTCACCATTCGGGGCTGCAACCGGGTCATCGAGGCATGGAAGAAGAGCGGCAAGGTGCTGAGCGTTGGCGAGCAGGAGCGCCGCGATCCGATGTGCCGCCTGAACAAGGCAGTGCTCGATGCAGGAGCCATCGGCAGACCATACTCATTCCTGCTTGGATCAGCCAGCGGTGGCAGCGATATCATCATCTGGCCATGGCGCCATTACAAGAACATCGGCGGCATCTTCGTTGACGCAGGTGTCCACGCCGTTGACCAGATGATGTACTACATGGGCGACGTCGAGGAGGTATTCGCTGTTTCAAAGGTCTGGGAACCGAAGCGCTACCGCGGCGAACGACTGGGTGTTGCACATTTCTACGACCGCTGGTTCGACGAAGTGCCGGACGAGATAGACGCTGATGCAGAAGACATGGTGATCTCGACCCTGAAGTTTGAGAATGGCGCTATCGGACAGTGGACCTCGTTCTATGCCGCCCACGGCGAGCCGCTCCGTTATGGCATGATCTACGGCTCGAAGGGCTCGATGCAGCCGGCAAAACAGCGCCGTGGCGACCCGCTGACCGTCACAATCGACGGTGAAGGCACACTGACCGGTGATCAGGTGCTCGACCTTGTGCCTGACTTCCACTTAGACGAGCTGCCTGCCCGACTATTCGGCTCGGATCGCCTCGGCTCGTACGACACGCCGTTCGAGGATGCCGATCGCTTCCTTGTCGCTCTTGAATACTACGAACTAGGACAGTGCATCGCTGACGGCACAACGCCAGAAGTCGATGCCTACGTCGGCCGCAAGGACCTTGCGGTCTGCAACGCAGCACTGGAATCGTCCGTGCTCGGCCGCCCGGTCACGATCGAAGAGATCGAAAACGAGGAGACTGCGGAGTACGAAACGAGCATCAACGCCCACTGGAAGATCTAGGCGGCAGAGGCAGCGAGTTGCTCCGTCAGGATCAATCAAGGAGAAACTCGTGGGAGAGTTCATCTACGCGCCGTTCTTAACGGAAATGTAAGAAACACACACCCGCGGATAGGTCGTAGTGTCGTATGAGTTAGGTATCGAGCTGCTCTACTCCTGGTTAGCGGTCTGTGATGCTGCGTTTCGCTCCGAATAGCTGGCCCCGTTTGCGCTCATTGTCACTTGTTATGGCAATGGCCGGCGCCGCGTTCGCCATTTCGTGCGCAACTACGGACGATCAGGATCCGACTCGAACCACTCCCGTTACTCAGCCTCCGTCCTCTACCGCACAGCCAACAGCAACGGCAACACCTGTTCCCACGTCCACGCCGCAGCTGGTTTCTCCGACACCTACCCCTACATTTCCGAGTCTGATGACCGACTCCCCTGAAGTACCGCCGATAGCGACTCCTGCGCCTACTCCGACGGCTACACCGGCGGATCCAACGTCGACACCGTCAGTGCCGAAGCCGCTGACAACGCCGTCTCCGTCTACGCCAACACCGCACCCGCAGCAGCAGGTGACGGTTACACCGACTCCAACACCACAGCCAACTGCAACAGCTACGCCGACCCCTGAACCCACGGTCTCACCGTGGCCGGCCGCGGCGGACTTCACACTTCCAGCAGCAAACGGGCCGTCGGTCACGCTCTCCGAAGTTGCATCGGAAGGCCCCGTCGTTCTCGTCTTCTATCGCGCCTTCTGGTGAACCTACTGCCGCCAGCAGCTAGTTGAGCTGCAACAGCAGTACAGCAACATCCTTGCCGAGGGTGCACAGGTCCTCGCAGTCAGCACGGACAACCTGAGCGGGGCAGAGCGCGCGGTGACCAGCTTCGGCATCGACTTCCCCATCCTGTACACCGCACGGAACCCCGACGTGCCCGCCTCCTACGGCGCGTTCAACCGCTTTGGTGATGGCCTCGCCTCCGCCTCGGTCTTCCTGATCGCCAATGGGAACGAGATTCGGTGGGAGAGCCTCGGCGACAACTACAGGCATCTCGTAGACGCCACGACTGTTCTCACCCAGCTCCGAAATCTCGATCTGTAGGTCCGCGCGACACGGATGCGGTTACGGAGTAACATGCCTCCGCCAAGCCCGTTCGTGAACGACAACCCATCGCGCTCGATCACAACCGCCGCCAGGAACAGGCGTACACCAGCGTCGAGCAGGACCCCGTGACAAAAAATGAAAATTGAGAAGATCGAAACCTTCTTCGTCTCGCGCTACCTCGTATGCAGGATCACGACTGATGACGGGACGCAGGGCGTTGGCGAGTCCTGCTACTGGGGCTATCCGAAAGCTGCGGAGCAGACAATCCACGGTTTCGCCGACGACATCATCGGCATGGATCCCGGCGATATCGAGCACATTTGGAACTACATCTGGCGCTACAACAGCAACTTCCGCGGAAACAGCATCGGTGGCGCAATCAGTGCAATCGATATGGCGCTGTGGGACATCAAGGGCAAACGGCTGCAGGCACCGGTCTGGGACCTCCTCGGCGGCAAGGTCAGGCACAAAGTCCGGGCGATCGCGCAAGGCGTGAATGTCGAGACGCCAGACACCGCCTCACGCGATGCGAAGAAGTGGCAGGACCAGGGCTTTACCGCGCTCAAGTTCACGCCAATGCAGCGTGACTGGCCGGACCGCGCTTACTCGGACGTGCTCAAGAGCGGCGTTGAGATCGTTGCTGCAATTCGTGAAACGGTCGGGTGGGAGATGGACCTCGCGATCGACATTCACCGCAACATGCAGCCACACGAGGCGGTCGCGTTCTGCGAAGAGCTAGAGCCGTTCCGACTCTACTTCGTTGAAGATCCCATAGTCCCTGACTCGGTCGTTGCAATGGGCGAGGTCGCAGACAAGATGCGAGTTCCATTAGCCGTCGGTGAGCGAAACGCCGGGGTGTGGGAGTTCCGAGAGTATGCCCAGCTCACCAACTGCGCCTTTTTCAAGCCTGACATCGCAGTTGCCGGCGGAATCACAGGCACCAAGAAGATCGCGACCATCGCCGAAGCGCACCACGTGAAGATCTGCCCGCACAACTTCCAGGGCCCAATAGCGACAGCAGCGAACATCGCGTTGGCCGTTTCGAGCCCGGCATGGGACGTGCAGGAGTCGGTGGGCGAACACGAATCACCAAGGCGCGACATGGTCGACGAGATCATGAAGCTGGAGGAAGGCTGGTACACGCCATCGGACCGCCCCGGTCTCGGCGTGGAGTTCAACGAAGCGGCCGTGGAGAAGTTCCCGTTTGACCCGGCTCGCGTCGCTCCGCCTCTACGAGAAGACGGCAGTGTGGCGCTGCGCTAACCGGCAACCTGAGGTTCTCAGTGGCAATCACCTACACATCAGACCTTGACGGAATCACGCCGCAGAGGCTTGGTGGGTTCTTCGTTGGCTGGCCAAACCCGCCGTCATCCGAAACTCACCTCAAGATCCTGCAAGGCAGCGACGAAGTCGTGCTGGCCGTGGAAAGCGAGAACGAAAAGGTGATCGGCTTCATCACGGCAACAACGGACAAGGTGATCTCGGCGTTTATCCCGCACCTTGAGGTGTTGCCGGAGTTCCAGGGCAACGGAGTTGGCAGTGAGTTGGTTCGCAGGATGCTGGAACGGTTGGGGAGTTTTTACTCTATCGACCTGATGTGTGACCCGGGTGTGCAGCCGTTTTACGAAAGGCTCGGGCTAAGACCGTACTCCGGAATGGTGAGTCGCAACTTCGAACGCCAGAGCGGTGTGTGATCCACAAGAAACTGGTCTTCCGGGGACTGCGAGCTAGGACGCGCTGCTCAGTCCGCAACCGGAACCTGAAAAATCTCCGCATCTTCAAGCGCTATTGACACAGAGAACCAGAACGCCCGTCTTGCGGGAACCGGTTCAAGACGCGTTCCCTCCAAAGGCCCATCAATCGCCGTGCCAAGGAACGACCAGGTCGAACCAGTCTGATCATCGGTGACCTCGCCGTTTTCCACTCGGAACGTCAGCACCTCATCGCCAACGACTGACAGAAACGCACTCCCAAGCGGTCCGGCTTGCTGTGAGAAGACTACGACTGCCGTTCCACTGATCACGTCATTCGTCGCAGCATCTCCAAGCAGAGCCAGCGGATAAACACGCTTTGTGCCGTCGATCTCAACGGTCAACACCAGGTCGGCGGGCCTGAGTTCGGAGCCAACCCGCTCGTAAGGCAAAGGAAACACCGTGTCTCCTGCATTCACCACATCGTCATATCCACGGAACAGGTCCTGGAGATAGGAGTAGTTGCCGGGGACCCGCTGCTCGCGTCGCAGCATCCTTGTTTCGGGATGTTCCACCCTCCAGACACCCCACGGCACCGTGACCGACGCTAGCGGCTCAAGCTCTGCGCCTGTCAGGTCGCCCACAATTGCCGTGCCGTTCACCTGGTACCAGTAAGACCCTGTCTGGTGATCGAACATGACGAGGCTGTTTTCGATCAGAGCACTCGTGTTCCCGAAATCCAGTACACGGTCTCCAACTGTGCGGCTATACACGATGCCGCTGCCACAGAGCGGTCAATATGTGACAAGCAGCGGGATTCCATCGATCTCATCAGCTACAAGCTCATGGAAGTTCAGCATCCTGATCGGGTAGGCGTACGAGACGCCGTTGGACATGTAACCGATCACCAGTTCTCGGTCGTTCAGCCAGTCTCCCTCTTCCGCCCCCCCGTATTCGGGCTGGTAGATCGGTGGTATGGCGTCGGTCAACTCGGCAATTAGCTGGTCCGATGCTTCCGGAAACGGCACGAAACCACCATCGAACCTGTCGAACACGATGTCAGCCAGGTCAACCGACCTGATCGACACGTTGAGCGGAGGTGCAACTACGGCTGTTGGTTCAGGCAGAGGAGTTGGCGCCTGAGATTCTTCACTGCAGGCCGCGACAGCACCGATGACAACCGCGACCAGCAAGATGGCGGCTATCCGGGTCATACCGCGAATACTGGCAGCTGACCGAATCACCGAGCTGCATCCACTTTCTGGACAACATCGAAGCTCAAAAGGTGCGAGCCATGCGCGACCGGCTGCTCACCGCGATCTGAAGAGGCCTGGGCATGGCCTCGCTGGAATGCGCTGCTGTTGACCCACGCCTGAAACGCCTCCTCGGACTCCCATCGTGTGTACACGAAGTAACGTGTCTCGCCCTCGTTCGGCCGCAGCAGCTCGAACCCTTCGAAACCTTCCATCTGCTCAACTTCACGAGCTCGGGTTTCGAACCGCTTTTCCAGCTCCGGGCCGCGTCCCTCGCCAACCTCGATCGCATTGATCTTCACTACACTCAAGTCAGAACTCCAATCGACTAAGCCAGATTTCAGACAGCATTGCACACATGAGTACCGGTGCAAAACTTCGGGCGCCCCGGTAGCTGCACAGCTATAGACTGATTCTTACTACTGACAATTCGGCGAGCCGGATGCTTCGTCGCCGGTTCGCACACGATGGCCTCAACGGAGATTCAAGGATGACGCTCACCGTCGCCGCCCTCTACCACTTCACGAAAATCGAAACCCTCGAAGAGCGGCGTGACTCCTTGCTGAGCGCCTGCCGCGCCACCGGCCTTCGAGGGACATTTCTGCTGGCGAACGAGGGAATCAACGGAACGGTATGCGGTACTGAAGAAGGAGTTTCAACTGTTCTCGACCACATCCGTAGTTGGCCCGAAATCAACGGCCTGGAAGTGAAGTTCTCCGAAAGTGACGGTCAGTCCTTCCAGCGCATGAAGGTCAAGATCAAAGACGAGATCGTTGCGATGGGAGAGCCGGAAATCGACACCCAATCAGATGCCGGCATCTACGTTGATCCGCAAGACTGGAACGATCTGATCAGCCGCGACGATGTGCTAGTGATCGACACCCGGAATAGCTTCGAGGTTGATGTTGGCAGGTTCAAGAACGCGGTCGATCCGGGCACGCACAGCTTTCGAGAGTTTCCTGCATATGCGGACAGGCTCGCATCTTCAGAAGACAGGCCTTCGGCTGTTGCGATGTACTGCACCGGCGGTATCCGCTGCGAGAAGGCGACCGCGTACATGCGGCAGATCGGCTTCGATCAGGTGTTTCACTTGAAAGGCGGCATCCTTAAGTACCTCGAGGACGTGCCTGAATCCGAAAGCCTATGGCAGGGTGAGTGCTTCGTATTCGACGAACGAGTGTCACTGAAGCACGGTCTGGCCAAAGGCGAACATTCCCTGTGCTACGGCTGCCAGCACCCGATCTCACCGGACGACCTGCTCTCACATCAGTTTGAAGAGGGCGTGAGCTGCCCCAACTGCAACGACACGCTCTCAGACGAGAACCGAGAACGCTACCGGGAGCGCCAACGACAGATCACTCTCGCGCTATCAAGAGGCGAACCCCACCTGCGCGACGACGCAACGACGGCCGCTGAGCAGGAAGCGTAGCTTCGTATCAATCTACGGACGCGATAGGTTGACCCAGTACCAGTTCGATTCAGAGAGACGATCAGCGTTGTGGCTACCCCTGAGTTGCTAACATCCAGCCCACTGAGATAACCGCTTGATGGGGGGACACTAACCGTGGCTGAGATTAGACCTAACCGGGCCAAGGAAAAGCTTGCCAGCGGCGAGGTCGTCACGTGCCTCGCGGGTGTAGACAATCCTCACCTCGTCGATTTCGTCGGTCCTATCGGAGTCGACGCTGTCTGGTTCGAGGCAGAGCACGGTCCAGTCGATTTCGAAGCAGTTGGCAACCTTACAAGGGCAGCTGATCTGTGGGGTATCACTCCAATCGTCAGAGTCAGCAGCGCTGACTACAGCACCATCTACCGCACTCTCGACATGGGTGCCATGGGCATCGTCGTTCCGCACGTGGACACGGTCGAGGATGCAAGGGCGGTTGTCGATGCTGCCAAGTACGCGCCGATCGGCCGCCGCGGCATGTTCGGTCCACGCCAGTCCTTCGGCGTCTCCGACTATCTCCAGAAGGCGAACCACCAGACGATGACGATAGTGCTGATCGAAGACATTAAGTCGGTCAACAACCTGGACGAGATTCTCGCCGTCGATCACATCGATGTGTACCACGTAGCGCCAAGTGACCTTGCGCAGTCGATGGGCCACATCGGGGATGACGACAACCCGGAGGTCCAGCGGACTATCGATGAATCGATTGCGAAGATCATCGCGGCAGGAAAGACGGCCGGAACAACCGTCGGCGCACACAACGTCGCAAGGTTCCGGGATCAGGGTGTGAAGTTCTTCTACACCAGCATCAACGGCTGGATCACGTCAGGCGCAAACGAGTTCAAGAAAGCGCTGGGCAGATAGCCGCTCATAGATCGCTTCAAAACTGAGTGCCGCAGACCACACCCATCAGCGCTTGATCGGCACGTAGACCTCGGTCTCGATCTCGTTCTCCGCTACTGCGTGCGGATCGTTGGCATATATCTCGTACATTGGCAGCGATCCATTGATCTTGTGGTTGGCACGAGCACAACCCATCGCCGCCGCCCATGCATTTCCAACATGCCTGTACGGTCCTGTGTGCTTCACCAGTAGGGCCTTGTGGGACGGGAGTTCGCCAGTGGCGTAGCCGTCACGCGGTTGCTGGGCGGAATCGTACGCGAACCCGGTCGTGTACTCGCAGATCCCTTTGCCCATGTCGAAATCGTGGTAGAGAGTCAAGATGTTCACCGGTTTGGCAAGAGTCAAGTCATCAACCATTTTCGACAGCCCGGTCAGGTCCGCTCTCATCGCCTCCCCGATCTCAGATATCGAGCATGAGTTCCGCTTGCCGAAGTAGTGGAACCCCGGACGATCAACAGAACCTTCAACCGAGACAGCAGTCGGCACCTCACCGTTTTCGAGATGCTCCTTAAGCATGCTCAACCCACGTCGGTAGTCGCCACCTACGAAGCCCTGCATCTTGTTCTTCATGAAGAAGAGAAAGAACGGAAGGTTGCCGTCCATCCACCAGGTGACCCTTGTTCCGTTGCCTTCCGGAGACAGCTTGAAGCCGACCTGAGCCTTGCTCTTCCACGGCTTGATGAAGTTCAGCTGATAATCGAGGCTTTCGTTTTCGGTCGCACTCGCAAGCTGCATGCTTCCTGAGCCGATGAAGGTGCCGTTCCAGTTCTGCTTGTGTCCAACGGTCCCGGGCTCGCCATCGACCGAATAGTCGCAAGCTGGCTCCTGGCAGAGCCACGGTGACCAGACAGGCCACTGTTTGAAGTCGGCAATGGATGAGTAGACCTCGGAAACGTCTTTCTCGATGATCGTCGACTGATCGACTTTGAAACCGATAGAAAACATGCGCCGTCCCTCACGCTATTAGTACAGAACCACAGTGTTCATGCCGTAAAGCGGAACACCTGATTACCGCGCCGATCTTAGCATTGCGACTGGAACCGGAAGGCGATGACTATCTCGTGCCGTGCGGCTTTAGTTGAACGGCGGCAGGTTCACTCCAAGGATCACGCGCAGGTAGTTCACGTTGTGTGCAAGGTAATCGTCGATGGCGAGATCAATGTTCCCGCCGATCGCGTCGAAGCCATCGTCACCTTCTCGCGGGCCGTCCATGTCGAACACCACCCAGCCTTTGTACTGCCCATCCCGCAGCAGTTTCATCACAGCCGGGAAGTCGACGCCGCCACCGCCCATGTTGTGATAGATGCTGGCTTCCATATGCTGCTCACGAGTTGGAGTTGCTGAGTTCCCTCGGTATTTGGCATATGTGTCTTTCAGATGCACCTCTGCGATGCGCGGGAGGTAATCGCTCATGACCTGTACAGCGTCCATTCCGCCCAGCGTCAGGTGCCCTGTGTCAGGTGTGAACCACACGTAGTTGGGATCTGTCAGGTCCAACATGCCTCGGACCTCATGCTCTCGCTCAACAGGCCCCCAGGTGTGCGGATGCGGCGCCAGGCGGATACCCATCTCGATCGTCTGCCGGCCAATCTCGTTCAGGGTTTCGGCAACCCGCTTGAGTTGGTCATCAGTTGTGCCACCTTCAGGACGAGCTCCCATGTTGCACTTCCACAGATCGCATCCAACCGGCTGTAGGAAGTCTCGGGCGAACGCAACATGATCAGCGATTGTCTGTGGTATCTCCGCCGGATCGACGAAGTTGGTCGACTGCCCTTTCGCCCCGTTCGAGACGTCGATCAGCGTGATTCCCGCTTCGTCGAACTTCTCTTTCAGTGCAAGAGGGTCAGCTCGGTGATTCTCGATCTGCTTCGCGTAGGGCTCGATCCCCTGCAAACCGAGAGCAGCAATCCGCTTTATCCCCCATTCGATCGGGTGGCGAGTGTCCCAGAGCGAACTGGTTGATCCGTAGAGGATGTCCGGGTTTTCAGGATCGAGTGGCTTGTGAGATACCGCGGGCATATGGATCTTCCTGGTACTTGTGACGGAACGCCGCTGCAGGCTCGTCTTATCTTCTGGCGTAGGCCAGCAGCGATGCTATCAACTCGCAGCGGACGGGAAAGTTAACGAGGCGAACGCAAGGTTTTCATCTGATCACCCTGCTCTGAACTGACCATGTTCAACTTATTTTCATGGTTTATCAGTGCTAACACTGTTGACTTTTCGAACGTTTGTTCTATTATCCCTTGCCCGGCACTTTGCAGGGCATCGCCCAGAGAGCAGGCCAGCATGGAACAGATATCCAGGCAGTTAGTAGAAGTCCCTCGAGAAGAGTCTCGAACTGGGCTGTTCATCGGATCGCATGGCTGGTCAAGCACTCAGCTGAACTGGATGTACCCGAAGGGGCTCAATCCGGTTGGTAAGCTGCAGTTCTACTCCCAGATGTTCAACGCGGTCGAAGTGGACCAGACCTTCTACAACCTCGAATGCCTTGAGCCGTATCGTGGCTGGTTGGAAGTGGTGCCGAAGACGTTCCGGTTCTCGCTCAAGACGCCTCGGTCCATCACGCATGAAAAGCGGCTCCACAACGTCGACCTGGAGATGAAGGAGTTCCTGAACGCAGCAAGGAAGTTCGGTGACCACCTGGGGCCAATTCTTGTGCAGTTACCGCCACAGTTCAATGTCGAACATGCCGAGTGGCTAAGAGTGTTTCTCAAGAAGCTGCCCTTTGGCGAAATGCAGTTTGCCATCGAGGTGAGAGATCACTTCCTCTGGTCTGAAGAGATTCCCTATCTAATCGAAAAGTTCCCGTTCATTCCAGCAACAACGAACCTGGTTTCTTCGCCGGGCGGTCTCCTCGCTTCAAACGGCACTGCATACATTCGTTGGCTCGGACCACGTGTGAACTTCGAGATGCCTCCCAAGACTCCCGAACAGTTCTATGAAGAGACGTTCATGTGGTCGGAAAGCGTTCGGAAACTGCGCGACAGCAGCCGGCCTTCGAACGTCTACACCTTCGTAGATCACGAGTATTTCGGACCAGGAGTTATCGGAGCCGCAAGGCTTCGGAACCTGCTCGGCGACCCTGTCCACTTTCCAGGGACTCTTTTCTAGCCATGAAGTCTTTTGAAAACCAACAAGGCCAGATAGCGTGCATACGCGTGCCGAGTTTCTGCTGGCAGGTCGAGACAGAGCGAAACTCTAACCTGCCTAAGGACAGGCCAACCTTCGTGACATGCTCAACTCTGGACCTATCAGAGACCGATTTCTTCGTTGGGTCATCGTCTCAGGGCAAGACCGGACTTTCGGAACGAGTTCTACTGGACTGCTCGCCGGGTCTCCACGACGTTTACAGGGGCATGCCTGTCGACGTGGCGCTCTCTCGGCATAGCGGTGCTCTGCTACTTCAGGCAGACATACCGCTCTACGCCTCGGTCTTCGAGAAGCTGGTCACACGTTTCGAAGAGTTGATTCCAGCTGTCGAGGTGGCCGGACCTGGAATCGCCTACATAGACCTTGTCGGTCTCGACCGCCTCTATGGAAGTCCCGACATGGTTATCCGGAGACTGACTGAGGCGTCAGGAGATTTTGATCTACGCATCGGCATTGGCCAGAACACGTTCCAGGCGCTGCTCGCATCAACAGTTAGCAAGCCTCATAGCGCCATAAAGATCACCGGCGATCCGGTTAGCTTCGTGGGCAGGTTTCCAGTAAAGATCCTCCCTGTTCCCTATCGAATCATCGAGCAGCTGCAGAGTTTCGGGCTGCACCGGCTGTCCGATGTAGCTGCAATCCCTCAGGGACCAATGGAAACGCAGTTCGGTCTCGAGGGCAGGCTGATCTGGCAGCTTGCCAATGGCATCGACGACCAGCCATTCCTTCCTCGAAAGGTCGTCGAGTCGGTCTCTGAATACCTGTCGTTCCCTGAGACCACTACAAGCATGCTCGCTGTTATCTCAGGCATCGAAAGCCTTCTCGGAAAGACCTTCAGCCAGCCGCAGATGCAACACCGATACGCTCGAGAAGCACGTCTCCAGGCTCAGATTTTCCAGAAGCCATCGTGGTCGGTAGACATCGCGTTCAAGGAGCCTGTCGGTTCAAAGAACCGCGCTCTGCTCAGCATCAAGTCAAAGCTTGAAGGGGTCGAATTCCCGGGCGCTCTCGAAGACCTTCGCTTAACACTCTCAGGGCTCACCGGCGAGCCCTGGAAGCAGGAGTCGATGTGGAAGGACGTTCAGAAAGAGAACAACCTGCAGCAGGCGGTTAGTCAGCTGGCAGCGCGCATCCGCAAGGCCCCGCCGATCTACCAGGTGCGAGAGCTTGAGCCGTGGTCTCGCATTCCTGAGCGCAGGCACGCTCTCGTTCAGCTGAGCCAGTGAGGTATTCCAGTTGGTCACACGTTCCACCATCAAGCAGCTCAACGAGCCACAAAGCGTTGACGTGAAGGCTTCGCCAGTCGGACTGCCGACAGAGGTCCGCCTGAAGGTTTCGGAAAGCAACCTGACGACTCGTAAAAGTCGTCGTCCACAACACCGCTCAACTCATCAGCAGTTCCGTTCCATCCGCAGTGACGGCCAGTGGATGAAAGTCGTTGCGGTCACAGACCACTGGAAGATCAATGATGAGTGGTGGCGTGGTGAAGAACTGGAGATCGAACGCCGGTACTTCGACATCGTCTTGGATAACAACCAGCGACTAACCATCTTTCACGATCTCGTACGTGATACGTGGTCCAGGCAGGCAGAGTGATGAAGCGCCTTCCAAAAGCGGGAGAGGTCAACGGCTCGCCCGGGGGAGACCGCACTCCAAAGACTCGACGCCGAATCGAAGACAGCCGCAACAGGTATAAGCGCCCGAACTGGGAGAGCAAGGTCTACGACGGCTGGATCAGCGGTGGCCGCAGCATGGTGCGCTATGCGGAAAGCTCGGATGACGAGTTTCCAGAGCGCGAGCGACCTTCAGAAATTCCGTATGCGGAGCTTCATTGCCACACCAACTACTCGTTTAAAGAGGGAGCCTCTGAAGCATGGGACCTGCTGGTGCGGGCAAAAAAACTCGGTATTGAGACGATAGCGGTCACCGACCACGACAACCTCTGCGGCGCCATGGAGTTCTCGCAGATGGCGAGCGAGATTGGCATCAAAGCGATCATCGGTGTTGAGGTCACTCTGAACAGCCCGTCCTTCAGCGGCCTCGGTGGTCACCATGTGACGCTTTTGGCAGAAACGGCCACTGGCTACAGCAATATCTGCAAGCTCGTGACCCATGCCCATATGGACCCAGAAGAGCGCAATCAGCCCGCCCTCGACCCCGAATACTTCGCGGATCATTCTGAAGGTGTGATCTGTCTTTCAGGATGCCGGCGAGGACAGATCTCCGAACTCCTGTTGCACAACGATTACGGCACAACGAAGGAAGTTGCTCGGCAATACATCGAATGGTTCGGCAAGCAAAACTTCTTTCTTGAGCTTCAACAGAACCTGGTGCGCGGTGACACTTATCGCAACCAGCAAATGGTGCAGCTTGCCGCTGAACTCGGCATCGGAGTCGTCGCCACCAACAACATCCACTACCACGATCAAGAACGATCGCGGCTCAATGACGCGCTGGTGGCAATCCAGCACAACAGGTCTCTTGAAGAGACTCACAGGGAGCGCAGGCCAAATGACCAGTTCTACCTGAAATCACCTGAAGAGATGGCCGCGCTGCACAGAGACCATCCTGAAGCCATCACAAATACGGGGATCATCGCCGAGCGCTGCACTTTCGATCTGGCAAAAGACATCAGGAAGATCTACAAGTTCCCGGACTATGACGCTCCGGAGGGCCACACGGCTATTTCGTGGCTAAGGGAGATCTGTGACCGCGCTGCCGACTACAAGTACGCGAAGGCAGACACGCTCACTCGACAGAAACTAAAGAGAAGACTCGACACAGAGTTCGAGTTGATCGAAAAATTCAACCTGGCCGGCTTCCTCCTCCAGTACCACGACATCATTAACATCGCTCACCAGGTGCAGATCGACCTGGGGATAGTCTCAGCAGACACCAAGATCGAAGATCACCCTCCCGGGCGCGGGCGTGGTTCATCTGTGGCTCTTGTGGTCGGATACCTCATCGGGCTATCCCATATAGATCCGCTTCAGTTCGGCCTTAAGTTGGACCGCTTTTTGCCCTCGGATGCCAATCCTGAAGACCTGCCCGCTCTCGACATAGACCTGGACTTCCCGCGCGAGATACGTGAAGAGCTGATCCTGCGCGTCCACAGGCGCAAAGGCCCGGAGTTCGCCGCGCTCACTGGCATGATCTCGACCTACAAAGTGCGAGGCGCCATCCGGGACCTCGGCAAGGCCCTGAACCTGCCTGAAGAAGACCTTGGCAAGCTCATCAAGAAGATGGATGGGCACGCCGGCATCGGAGACATCGCTCACGAGATGTCGCAGCTATCCGACTACAGGCACCGGCTCGACGCGCAGGTGTGGCGGCACCTCATAGAGCTAGCCCTCCAACTCAACAAGTTCCCGAAGTACCTCGCCCAGCACCCCGGCGGGATGATCCTCAGTGCGATACCGCTCGATCAAGTGGCTCCGATGCAGAAAAGCGCCATCGAAGGCCGCTACATCATCCAGTGGGAGAAGAACAGTTCGGAAGATGCCGGACTGGTCAAGATCGACTTCCTTGCTCTCGGAGCACTTTCGCAAATGGTTGAGGCGCTGCAGCTGATCCGACAGAACCAGGAAGACCCGGTTGACCTATCGCGAATAGATTTCGGAGACATGGCAGTCTACGAGCGAATCCACAAGGCTGACACCATTGGCATCTTCCAGATCGAATCGGCAGCGCAGATGCAAACAGTCGTCAGGCTGAAACCGAAGAACCTTGAGGAGATGGCGTGGGAGGTCGGTGCCGTCAGGCCCGGCGTTGGCGTGAACGACGGGGTCTCGATGTTGCTCAGGCGACACCTTAAACAGGAGCCGGTGACTTACGATCACGAGTTCGAAAAGACAGCGCTCGAACGCACACTTGGTGTGCCGCTGTTCCAGGACCAGCTTGCAGAGCTGGCAGTTCATGTTGCGGGCATGACTCACCTGGAAGGCGACAAGATGAGGCGCGCTTTCACGCATCGCAACAGCGAGAAGCTGACCGCCAAGTGGCAAAAGGATTTCATTCAGCGCGCTACGAAGCGAGGCGTCCCGTTGGAAGCGTCCAAGAAGATATTCGGAAAGTTCCACGGCTTGTACCAGTTTCCAGAAGCCCACGCATACGCCTTCGGAATCACCGCCTACCAGATGTCCTGGCTCAAGCATCACTATCCACTTGAGTTCTTCGTCGCCATCTTCAATAACCAGCCCATGGGCTTCTACAACCTCGAAACCCTGAAGGAGGACGCGAAGAGGCACGGGATCAGGGTCCTTCCACCGGATGTGAACCTCAGCCAGCGATGGGCATCTATTGAGAATCAGGCCATGCGACTGGGACTGCGCCACGTTCACGGCATGACCGAACCAAACGCCGAGGTCGTGCTGTCATCCCGCGAAAGATTCGGCGAATTTGAGTCACTCGCCGATTTCGTTCAGCGGACGGCTGTGCCCAGGAATGCTCTCAACAACCTGACAAAGTCAGGAGCCTTTGACAGCTTCGCAGGCACTCGGTCCTATGGTCACACCCCAGACCTGGATGCCCATTCGTCAGGTTTGGAGCCGCAAGACCAGCAGTGGAAGTACTTCAACCGGGAGATCGCCAACCCTCAGGTGACAGCGGATACACATGAACTGCCTGACCGTCGCTCCCTGCTGTGGGAAGCCAACATCAGGTATCAGCCGGTAAGTAAGCAGCATTCATTCGAAACTCTGACACAAGACGATCTGCCAGAGCTTCCATCCGAGGGAGAGTGGGAGCATATGATGGGTGAATACGGGTCAATGGGCATTCACCCGGGCAGTCACATAATGGCGAAACTTCGGCCTTCGCTCCCTGCAAATGTTGTGCGAAGTGATGAAGTACCGGCATATGAAGAAGGTGACCGTGTGACCGTCGCCGGGCTGGTCATCCGACGACAACGCCCTTCCGGCAAAGCGACATTCATAACCTTGGAAGACGAGTTCGGCCACAACCCTCTGGTCATCTGGCCTGATGTCTATAAACGGGTCAGGCTCAACACAGTGGACCAGCTTCTGATGGCAACCGGTCTCGTTTCAAAGCGCGAAGGGACTCTGAACATCGTCGTGGAAGACATCATCCCGATCAGTTCCGAATCCCCGGTCCTGGCCACCAAAGATTGGGGTTAAGTACACGTAGCCAAACGAGGATTCATGAGACTGACATGAATCGCCTAATTTGGATCATCACTACCCAGACTGATGAATTTGTCCAGAGTCAGGTGTTGGTGGCTGGCGTTCCACAAGCTAAACCGATTGCTGCAGCCAGGATCTAGCCTTCGAGTCCGTGTGGGACGCCGCGGGAGTACGAATGTGAACCTGCAAAGTAGCTTGAGCAGTGCCGCTGCTTGTGACCGTACACATTAGAGACCAACTACGCTCTGCCTGCCGGAGTCAGTGGTCTTGGAGACGGCCCCTGCCTTGTCGTTCTCGTCTCTGCTCCGAACGGCATTTTTCACACCCGATACAGGATACGAAACCTGCGGAAGGCTTCCGCCTTTCCTACTTGCATTGTCATCTTGATGGCTGTGGCGATGCATCAGTCCATCGCTTTGCTTGATGCACCCGCGAGCAGGCTCAGATGTCCCTGACAGACCGCCCTTATCTTCGAAGAGACGAGGTGAGACAGTAAACAGAACGAATTTCGGGATGCTCGAGGCAAACAGAAGTGCCCTCGGTGTGCGACGCGCCAGCCACGTCTGTTCCGAGAAAATCGACCCGACCGAACAGGTATGTGTAGCGTGCTCATGAGGGCACGAGGGGTGGTATGGGGTGGCTGAACGTTACCTGTGGACACCGTGGGATGTTGAAGGCGACGGCACGAACACGTGGCCGAGGGACATTCACGCGATTCAAGACGTCTACAAGGCCGACATTTCTGAACGCTCGACCCATAACGTTCACTCGCTAAAAGGCATAGGCAGGTTGATAGTGGTGAAAGGTCCGCCTCAGTACCTCGCGGATCATCTGGTCATCCCCGAGGTTTTGGATGTCGGAGAGTCGATCGCCTCTGCCAGACGCTGGATAGAGTCCAACGCCGACCACAGGGCCAAGGAACTTCTCACCCACTTCGAGACGATACTGGCGCAGAAGCACAAGGTGAACCCAAACGACAAGCTCAACCTGCTTACCCGGTTTCTACCCGATCAACTTCGCAAGCGAGGCCCTGCCTGGAAACGTGGAACGGAAACGGAGAATTTCACAGGAACTAACGGAGACGCGTACCCGTCGACGGTCACGGCAACAGAGATGGACACGCTGGACTTCACCACTTCAGGCGGTACGTTCACACCCGAGATATTCAACAACGCGGCCTCAGCAGTCGGGCCTGTAGGTGGGCAGTTCCGTGTCAGGGGGTTCAGCGTCGCTTACGACGGAATCACAGCAACCGATATCGATGCCCACACCGAGGTTTCCGTGGGAGTCAACTCAAGACGTTTAGGGGTTGCTAACAAGATTGAAGTTGGTGGCGGATTCGACTCGTTTTACTACGCTGAGAACCGGGAGCAATCAGGAGACGACAGCCGCCTTTTCAAGATCGTCAATGAAACTCGAACCGAAGAAGCAACAAACAGTGCTACCAACCTGGGCTATCCACACAAGGTCCGCCTTGTTTCCACGAACGATGGCTCGGGGGATCCGGCTCTTCAGTTCCGCGCCTGGACTGGAACCGAGCCTGGCACATGGACGATTGAACACACCGACACCGAAGTCGACGCTCTGAGTGGTACAGGGCACGGAGGCTTCTACTTCTCCGTTCGTCGCGACGACAACCACGCGTTCGAGTTCGATTTTATTGAAGTGACGGACAACGACTCTCCAGTCAGCTCGATCTTGCCGCAGATGATGGCGCATCACTAAGGAGTAGTTATGACGCTGGAATATCGTGTCCTCAAAGGCGCAACTGACGTCTCTGTCGTCCTTCGGATCATCGATTCTACGGACGGCACGCCGGAGACCGGAGTGGTCTGGAACACTGCTGGCTTAAATCTTCAATACAGGAGGGAAGGTGCAACCAGTTCTCCAATTGCAGAGGCAAATCTGCTTGCACTTACTACTGCCCATACAGACGGTGGTTTTCTGCACATCGGAAACGGCTACTACCGGTTTGACGTGCCAGATACGGCATTCCTTACCGGGGTCAACGGGGTTCTGGTTCACGGGACGGTTACCGGGATGGTCGTGATCGGCGCGTATGTCCACCTGGTAGATGTAGATGATCAAGACGGTGTCCGTATGGGGCTCACGTCACTGCCAAACGTCGCAGCAGGAGGAGCGGGAGGATTGCCAACCGACTCCGCTGGCAAGACGAGCTTCAACGACCTCTCAGCAGCCGAGGTCAACACCGAAGTTGACAATGCACTCAACACTGCGATCCCCGGCTCTCCCACCACAGATTCGATCAACCAGCGAATCGCGGCGATAGATGACCTCACCCAATCCGGAGGATCTGGCGACCTAGCCGCAGTTCTTGTGGACACTGCTGACATGCAGCCAAAACTTGGGAGTCCAGCCGGTACCGACATGTCGGCCGATGTGGCCGCAGTTAAGGCCGATACCGCAGCGATTCTCATCGACACAAATGAACTTCAGGTGGACTGGACAAATGGAGGTCGCCTGGACCTGTTGGTGGATGGCATCAAGGCCAAGACCGACAACTTACCTGGCGGAGTTGCCAAGAACGTCGCGTTATCCAAGTTCCCGTTCACGATGGTTGACGCGGCCGACTTCGCGACGCCAGAAACTGGACTGACTGTCACCGCGGAGATCAGCAAAGATGGCGCGGCGTTCGCCGCGATGACCAATGCCGTCGCCGAAGTAGGTAACGGTGTCTACACCATCGATATCACCGCAGCGGAAATGAACGCCGACACGGTGAGTCTGAAGTTTACGGCCTCCGGGGCAGCACAACGGACCGTTGTGTTGAAGACAGACTCATGATTCTGGAAATGTCGATAGGTGCCGCCGGGCGTCCCGCAACATATGCCTCGAATGCGTGGGCCCTCGCGCTTGGCGTCATCGTTGAGAGTGGCGTAATCACAGGTGAAGGAAGCTTCACGAACATAAACGGCTCGGGTTCACTCGACTTTTTGGCAGGCATGGGCAGCCTTACGAACGTTCGTGGCGCAGGATCCGAAGGGCTGATTAAAGGAACTGGGTCGAATGCGGGTGCAATGCCCGGCCAAGGAGGTGTGTAATTGGCTGTCCGCTTCAACATCACCGCAGACGAAGATTTTTTTATAGGCGCTGACCAGCCGATCGAGATCGATGTGAAACAGTCTGATGGCTCGACTCCGCAGGCCATGACTGGTTGGGCATTGACCTGGGAACTCAAAGACTCGCCGGCCGATACCGCGCACTTCAGTAAGACGGTCGGTGGCGGTATCAGCATTGGCAACGGCTCAGGCACAGACGACCGCGCGACTATTACGGTTGCAGACACCGATACTGAACCGCTCGAGCCGGGGCTGTACTACCACCAACTGCGTAGGACAGACGCGGGTTCTGAGCGCATTTTGAGTTTCGGAACGGTAGTGCTGCTGGAGAGTGGCCTGTGATCATCTCGATTGTCTCAGGCTCGATCCAGCGGTGAAGCCGCATTTCGAGTCATTAACACGTGACCGAGACCAACGGCCGGGTCTTGAGAACGAAAGACATCTCTGGGAACGCGCTCTGCGAATTGTGGAGCAGAGTGCGAATCGCATAGTCCGAAAAGAGGTGTTGGTCGTCGAAAAGACGCTCGCCAGATGTGGAACAGATACTGGTTTGTGGAGAAAAGAGCTCGCTCGCTTTTACGGACTCCACGTTGAGCTCGTGATGGAAACGATGCAACTCGATCGAGCAGAGGCGAAGAAATGGTGCGAGTCTCAGCTTACGGAAATCGAATCGAATCCCAGCGCGGTCAGCTGGTGGGTTGACTCTAAGCCGGCGGAGTTGGTGGCGATCGCGTTTGGGCGCCGGGACTCGGATCACTCTGACCTGACACACAGATCTGAAAATCAAGTGGAAAACAGCCTACGATAACTACCAGACGATAAGTCTGAGATCGGGATCCGCCGAGTCTAGAAAACTCGGGCAACGTAGAAAGCGGCATCCGAAGATAGCGCGCAATCTGCGAAACGTGCACGACACGACGCAGGTTGCGCGCTATCGCGTTCAAGGCCATGAGTTGAAGGGGAAGTTAAGGCGTGACAACACACCAGCTTGTTACCGCACCGACTGTAGAGCCGGTTACACCGGCCGAGGCCTTTGAGTTTTTGAGAGTCGACGATGAATCGATCGACACGAATCTGATGACCCGGTTGGTAGTTGCTGCTCGAGAACGAGCGGAACAGTTTACTGGCAGGGCATTCATCACCCAAACATGGGATCTGAACCTTGACGACTGGTGGACAGTGGCCCAGGAATTAGAGAAAGCTCCACTTCAGTCAATAACCTCCATTAGTTACGTCGACGCCGCCGGAGATAGCCAGACACTCCTGTCCACGCAATACGTAGTCGATACACCCAGCGGAGAGTTCGCTGAGAACGGCCGGGTTGGTTTCGCAGATGGTGTCACTCCGCCAATACTCGACCCAATTATCAACTCGGTCACAATCCGATTCGTCGCAGGGTATGGCGCCACCAGGAATCATGTTCCCGAGGGCATCAAAACTGGAATTCTTATGTACGCAGCGGATATGTACGAGAACCGTCAAAGCGTCATCACCGGTTCGACCGCTACAGCGTCACCACATGGTGCAGAAACCGTCCTGACGCCATACAAGGTCACGGTGGCCTGATGACGCTCCAGGGAACACGCATCGGCGCCTTAGACAGAAGGATCACGCTGCAAACGAATACTCCAACGCAGAACGCTTCTGGAGAACTCGTCGATTCGTGGTCGGACGTCGCAACAGTTTGGGCACAGGTTACCGGTCAGAGTGTTGCGGAACAGCATGAGGATGGTCAGGAGCATGCGATTGCTCAGACGGACTTCCTCATTAGGTGGCGCTCAGATGTGAATGCTGCCGACAGGATTTTGTACGACAGCGCGGTATACGACGTCAGCGGAATCAGAGAGGTGGGGAGACAGGAGATGTTGTTGATCAGTGCTGCTGCGAGAGCCTTGCCATGACCGCACTCAATGAGGCGATATACGGAAGGTTGCAAGCGGTCAGCGGAGTGACGAACCTGGTCGGCGCTCGGGTCTACCCGGTCGTGCTGCCGCAAGATCCCACCTACCCGGCTATCAGGTATCAGCAGATCGCAGGTGCCAGAGCACAGGCCATGGGAAGCAACACCGGCCTGGTCAACACGACTGTTCAGATCGACAGCTACTCGGACAGCTATGAAGAAGCCCGTCAGGTCGCTGAAGAGGTGAGGGCAGCCTTGCAGAGATTTCAGGGCACGGTGGCTGGCGTAGCGATAGAAAGCGTCTTCGTTGACGGACCACTGGACGTTTTCGAAGACCAGATCAAGAAGTTTCGCGTCCAGCAGGACTTCACGGTTTGGCATAGGGAGAGTTGAGGTCTTTAGCCCGAGGCATCTGATTGCGGACTCTGTTGGTGAAGGGGGATTGAATGGCAACGCTTGTGCTCAGAGACGCCAAAATCTGGTGGGATGGTCACGATTTTTCTGGCGACCACAACCAGATCGCGCTCGACTACTCAGCAGAAATGCTCGATGAAACGGCCTTTGGAGACACGACACGCGTCCGCAAGGGCGGGCTGAAAAACGTCGCATTCACAGGTAATGGCTGGTGGGACGCTGACGTCGACTTGATCGACCCGACTGCGTTCAACAAAGTGGGAGTGAACGGTAGCGCGCTGGCGGTATCGCCGGATGGTGGCGCCGAGGGCGAAGTTGCCTACTTCTTTAAGCCGATAGCCGGGGCTTACAACCCTGGTGCAACTATCGGTGAGCTGCTGGCCTTCGAAGTCACCGCTGAGACGCAGCACAACCTGGTTCGCGGAACGGTGATGCAAAACGGTACAGAGACGATCACAGGAACGGCCACGTCTCGATCGCTTGGAACCGTTGGCGCAACTCAACAGCTGTATGCGGCTCTTCACGTGTTTTCCGCCACGGGCACCATGCCGACTCTGGATGTTCGTGTTCGGAGCGACGATAACTCGGGTATGACAACACCGACGACGCGGATCAACTTTTCACAGGCAACGGGCCGGAGTGCGCAATGGGCGACTCCGGTCGACGGAGCAATAACGGATGACTGGTGGGACGTCGACTGGACAATCGGCGGCACCTCGCCGCAGTTCAGCTTCGTTGTAGTGGTTGGGATTCTTTAAGGAGAGCAGAAATGGCGACTACTGTACTGACGAACGCGCATGTCCAGATCGGTGCAACCGACATGAGTGATCACGTTCGCTCTGTGACGCTGAACTATTCGGCGGACATGATCGAAGACACCAACATGGGCGACAACACGCGCCAGCGAATCGGTGGACTAAAAGATTGGAGCATCGAACTAGAGCTAGCCCAGGACTTTGCGGCAATCGTCGACCCGATTCTGTTCGATCTTGTCGGCAGCACATTCACCGTGACCATCCGCCCGGACAGCGCCGCCATGTCTGCGACGAATCCTGAGTTCACCGGTACCGGGATCCTGGAAAGCTATCCCCCACTTGGAAATCCGGTGGGCGAGCTGGCTACGACTACTGTGACGATTCAGGCGGCTGGTCAGCTCAGTCGAAACACGCCTTAGCCGGAGAACATGAATGGCACTCCTAAGTAAACAGCAGATACTCACTGCCAAGGACATCGAGACGAAAGACATCGAGGTTCCTGAATGGGGCGGCACCGTCCGAATTCGAGGCCTGAACGGCGCCGAGCGAGATGAGTTCGAGCAGTCGATGGTGGAACGCCGAGGTAAGAGGTACGAGGCGAACCTGCGCAACGCGCGGGCGCGCCTCGTGGCCCTCAGCGTTGTGGATGCGGACGGCGCTCGCCTTTTTTCTGAGGCAGACGTCAACGACCTGGGCAACAAGTCTGCTTCGGCGCTCAACAGAGTCTACGAGGCGGCTCGAGACCTCTCAGGATTGACGGAAGCTGATGTGGATGAGCTGGCGGAAAATTTTTCCGGAACGAATGGCGCAGGTTCGTCTTCTGGCTAGCCCTGCAACTCCACATGAGCCCGGATGAGCTGCTTGCGAAGCACAGCTCTCGGCGAATGACGGAATGGATCGCCTACTTCAAAGCTGAAGATGCAAGACAGCCGAACAGAGGCAGGTAGATGACAACGCTTGCAGACCTGGCGTCACAGGTCGACACAAACATAAGCAAAATGAGTTCGGCCCTCAAGGAATCTGAAACCCGGACAGATGGTTTCAATGGAAAACTGAAGGCTTTGCGCGGGCCTCTGCTCGAGATTACCGGCAGCATGGTCAGTTTCGGTGCCAAGAGCATTCTTTCTGCTCAGAATCTTGAGCAGTCGATAGCCGGTGTCAATGCTGTCTTCGGTGAAGCAACCGGAAAGGTCCTGGCGTTTTCTCAAACATCTGTTGACTCGATGGCCCTTTCTCAACAGGCGTTCAACGAGGCGATCGTGCCACTCGGCACGCAGTTGCAAGGCGCAGGTCTGTCGGCAGACGAGACCGCCACGGCCGTGATAGGTCTTTCTGAGTCGGCCGCTGACATGGCCGCCACTTTCGGTGGCACATCAGCTGAGGCGCTCAACGTGTTGAGTTCGGCTCTGAATGGGAACGCCGGGCCGGCTCTCCAGCTCGGTCTCTCCCTCGGTGAGGCTGATATCCGCGCAAGAGCGCTGGCGCTCGGACTTGCGGACTCCACAGGTCGGATTTCGGAGCAAGCGAAAGCTGCGGCCTTCCTGTCTCTCGTAGAGGATCAAACGGCGACGATCCAGGGCAGGTTCGCCGAGGAATCGAACAACCTGTTTTTCATGTCCGAGAAGGTACGCGCATCATTCGAAGACTTCAGCGCATCGCTCGGCCAAAGATTACTACCGATCGCTGACAAGGTACTTGGCGCGTTGAACTGGCTGCTGGATGTCTTCAACAACCTGCCGGGACCTGTTCAGACCGGGATTCTCGTTGCTGGTCTGTTGACCGCTGGACTTGGCGCTCTGCTTTTCGTGATTCCTCTGGTTACAACGGCAGTTGGTTTGCTGGGTGTGACGATGACCGTTGCGCTGGCCGGGATTCCGCTGCTCGTCGGAGCCGCTGTCGCAGCTGGCGTTCTATTGCTCAAGAACTGGGACAAAGTTGTCGAGTTCATGAAGGGTGCCGGTGGGTGGATCCTGGCCGCATTCGGACCCATAGGGGTAGCGGCGAAGATCGTTATCGACAACTGGGACCTGCTCGTCGATGCTCTCCGAACAGCGTTCAATTTCATCGTCGATTTCGCAAACGACACTGTAGGAGTTATCAACAGTTTCGCTGGGGCAATAGACAAAGTTGCCGGACTCTTTGGCAAGTCCTTCGGAGGCATAGACCTCAATCTGAAACGATGGGAGGAATCGGTTGATGGACTCGGTCAGAAGCATTCGAATCTAGCGGATGACGTAGAGGCTGCAACTGGAAGTGTTGTACCTGCGATCGACTCAATGGTAATGAGCGCTCAACTGGGTGCTGGCATGGTTGGAGAAACCTATGGATCGCTTGGAGAAGAAGTAGGCGCGGGAATGTGCGAAACGGCGGAACGTTCGGAGGCGTGCATCACCGACTCTTTGCAAGAAATCCTGAACACTCAAGACAGTGCCGCTTCAGACATAACAACGACAAACGCCGGGATGGTCACCAGTGTCATCAATGACCTCAACAAAATCGGGCAAGAAGGTGGTGCATCTTGGGCGGGCCTGCAGTCTGATGCAGACCAGTACTATGCCGGGGTTCGGGCGCAGCGAAACAAGGATCTTCAAGAGTTCGTCGAGGCAGAAGCCGCCAAGCGAGCGGGAGCCTCAGCAACTTTCTCTCCGTTGGGTGCGGCCCCGGAAGCAAGTTCGGGATTCTTTCCGCAGCCGGGTTCACCAGCGTTTGAAGCACTCGATTTCTTCTTTAGGACAGGTCGTAATCCACTTAGTGTCGGGCCATCCACGGTCGGCCCTGGTGACCCCAACGATGTAGCGGCGTCCAACACTGCGCCTCAGATCACCGTGACCGCGGTAATAGAGGGAACTGTAGTTGGAACAGAGTCGGTGATTGAAGAACAGGCGGTTATCTAGTGCCCTGGACATTCACAAACGAAGCTGGCACTGAGCTGAATCTTGATGACGGCTCAGACTACGAAGTGGTGCGGTGGTCCGAATCTGGCACCCCCAATCTTGCGCTCGGTTCGACGGTTCGTCAGTCCAGACCTGGCGCCGTGATCAGGCGGGCTTCACTGCCTATGCGCAGGATCACTCTGCTGATGTGGGTGAAGGGCACCAGTGAGTCTGATCACGACCAGAACTTCGACGCGTTTCAAGCCCATATCGCCGGATCCTATGGCCGAGACGAACCGCGCTTCGGGGTACTCAAGTACACCCGGTCTGATAGTTCAGTGCGTTCGCTTCGCTGCGTTGCAACAGGAGGTCTGTCCCGACCGCATGACATGAGACTCTCTCCAACGTTGAGCCGCGTGATGCTCACGTTCACGGGCGATCACCCCAACTGGTACGACCCCACTGAACAGAGCACGACCATCACGATTGGCGACGGAGCTCAAGTGACATGGCCGGTGACGTGGCCCGTCACCTGGGGCCTGGATGGATTTGCCGGTGCGGCGACGATCAATAACACAGGCTCGGCCGAGACTCGCTCCCTTACCTGGGAGGTCGAAGGCCCGGTGACCGCTCCAGCTCTGTTCAACGCAACAACGGCTGAACAGATCCGGCTCCCGAACCTTGTCGTGCCTTCCGGTCTGAAACTGCGAGTCCGCTCCGGCTGGGGTCCAGATGGCAAACGAGATGCCTTCGCGGTTCTCGTGTCTACAGGTGGGTCTGAGACCAGCGTGATCGGTGAGATTGATTCGGGATCAAGGTTTCCGCGAATGGATCCCGGCAACAATCGCCTCGAGGTGTCCCAATCAAACGACGCTTCGACAGGTCACACGATCAAGCACACGAGGGAATACCTGGCGGCCTAAGGGATTCTGACGGTTCGGCACAAGTTAGTCGAGAGATGAGGTGTGGGGGATGGCGGAGACAAGCATTGCGTTGGAAAGTCAGCAGACCACCTCTGAGACGATGCGACGTTTCATGGCCGCGATGGCCGGTGGGAGCAGGGGGGTTGTAAACGGCTATGAACAGGCGCTCGAAGTGGTCGAGTCGAGCCCACAAGCCGCCTCTGTAGTTGTGCAGACCGGAGCGGCCATGGTCGGTCTCGATAAAGAGTTCGGCTTTTATGCAAACAGTACAGACAACACTCTGACCATCGCATCGAACTCTTCCGGCAACTCACGAATCGACACGGTCGTCGTTGAACTCGATCTGAGTCAGCCGGCAGGATCCGACACACTTGTGGCGAAAATCGTTCAGGGAACTCCTGCGGCTTCTCCGGTTGCTCCAACGTTGACGCAGTCAGCGTCGGTATTTCAGTACCCGCTTGCAGACGTCACGGTGGTTGACAGCTTCACGGTTATTACAAACGCAAACATCACTGATCGAAGAGCGTTTGCGGCGATCGTGACACCGAGCTCAGTAGACGTTCAAACGTTCACTGCTAGTGGCACGTGGACGAAGCCGACCAACGGCAGCATCGTTATGGTCGAGGCTGTGGGCGCTGGAGGCGGCGGTGGCTCTGGTTCCGCTGACATAGCTGCAAGCACTAAGAGCGGTGGCGGTGGTGGTGGCTCAGGCGAGTACATTCGCGAGTTTTTTGTGATCGATGATCTCGGTGCAACTGAAACGGTGACCATTGGAACAGGTGGCACTGGCGGAGCTTCGCAGACTGGTCAGTCGAGTGGCTTTGCTGGTGGACAAGGTGGCGACACGACTTTTGGGTCTCTTCTGCGGGCATTCGGCGGAGGTGGCGGTAGCGGTGGATCTCAGGTTGGTATCGCCGAAGGTGCAAGACCTCACAACTCGAGTTATCGGCACCGTGACAACCACGACCCTCTAAGTAGTCTGATGAACTCGCCTGCGACATCGATGAATGGCGGTGGTCAGTCAAACGTGAGCAGCACTGCTGATGGCGGCTTCAATAACGTGAGGACTCCGGGCGGCGGTGGTGGCGGCGGCGGCATGGATGGTTCGAACACTGAATTCGCTGGCGGCGATGGTGGGCTCGGAAATCACGGCAACGCACCTCGTAGCTCGCAGCAGAATGCGGGTGGCGGCCCTGCTGGAGGCGCTGCCGGCGGTGCTGCTGGTACATCCGCGAGCGCAGGTTCATTCAGCGGCGGCGGCGGCGGCGGTGCCAACCACACAGGGACCGGTGGCGTTGGCGGCAATGGCGACCAGGGCGGTGGTGGTGGTGGTGGTGGATGTTCAACCGTAACCAACGATTCCGGTTCTGGTGGTGCTGGCGGCGATGGCTGGATGAGGGTAACCACATGGTGAGGTATGCAGTTCTGAACGCAGCTGGGGACATAGCCGAAAACGTCATGGTTCTTGAGAATGGAAGCGCCACAGAATGGAACGCCTGTCGCGAAGTCACCTCCCGGAGTCGGCGTAGGTCCCCGCAAAAAAAATATGACGGCAGAAGGTTCTTTTCTCCAGCACCGAAACCCGCACCTTGACTCGGAAAACGACAGTTCGGTGATAGCTTCGGCTCTGTGCAATAACGCTAGTTGAGCAAAATGGGTGAGCACGTTGGAGTTCTTGGCATAAAGCTAAGAGTTCGTTCCGGCGGGAGCTGGATGGCAAACAAGACACCTTCGCCGCCCTGCTGGCCATGGGCAGGTCCGAGAGCAGCGCAATCGATGAGGTTGATTACAAGAAGGTTTCCGCGATTTAACCCTAGAAACGACGGTATCGATGTGGCCCAGTCGAACGACGCCGCGACCGGCCACACCATCAAACAGACGAGGTAATACCTGGCGGCCTAAAACGTTCCAACGATTCAGCACACGGTGGTTGAGAGATGAGGAGTGGGGAATGGCGGAGACAAGCATTGCGCTGGAAAGTCAGCAGACTACCTCTGAGACCATGCGACGCTTCATGGCCGCGATGGCTGGTGGAAGCAGAGGAGTCTTGCAGAACTATGAGCAGACGCTTGAAGTAGTTGAGTCAAGTCCTCATGCCGCCTCGGTGGTTGTAAGGACGGGTGCTGCGCTGGTTGGGCTCGATAAAGAGTTTGGTTTTTACTCCAACAGTACAGACAATACTCTGACCATCGCATCGAACTCATCCGGTAACTCACGAATTGACACGGTCGTCGTCGAACTCGATCTCAGCCAGCCGGCGGGATCAGACACGCTGGTAGCGAAGATCATCCAGGGAACACCTGCGGCCTCTCCTGTTGCTCCGACACTTACAGAGGACGCATCCACATATCAGTTCCCGTTGGCAGACGTATCAGTTTCAGACGGGTTCAGCGTAATCACGGACGCAGACATATCAGACCGGCGTGCATTCGCTGCGATAGTGAGCCCTGATGGCACAACCTCCGTGCAGACCTTCACATCGAGCGGCACCTGGAACAAACCGTCCGGAGGTACTGTGGCCCTCATCGAGTGCGCTGGCGGCGGCGGTGGCGGCAGTGCGGGGCGCAGAGGAGCGGTAGGTAGCGGAAGGAGTGGTGGCGGTGGTGGTGGTGGCGGCGGCCTCAAGAAGCAACTGGTTCTATTGAGCGGCTTGCCTGCTTCCGTGAGCGTAACAGTGGGTGGCGGTGGCGCCGGTTCGGCCGCTGTGACTACTGACGATACGAGCGGCGGTTCTTCGGGCAACGGCGGCACATCTAGCTTCGGAAGCTTTCTTTCAGCCCCAGGCGGTTCAGGTACAAGTGGCGGCGGACTGGGTTCTGTCGGAGGCGGCAGTGGCATCATTATTGATATTGAGTACAAGGACGATTCCTTTGTACGTCCGCAAACGGGGTTCGGTTCGGAGGGTGGTGCTACTGGCGGTTCCGGCCACTCCACCGGCAACGGCAGCGTCGGATCTCAAGCAAGGCTTGGTGGTGGTGGTGGCGGCGGCGGTGGTGGCATTGACAGTGGTAATACGGGCTATAACGGCGGGAGTGGCGGCTCCGGCGGCAATCTTGGCATAAGTGGCAATCTCGGGAGCGGTGGCGGCGGTGCCGGTGGTTCGGGTGATGGTGGCGCAGGATCTGCGGGAACCAACGGTAATGGCGGAGGTGGAGGTGCGCATGGCATTACAGGCGCCGCGGGGTCCGGAGGAGATGGAGCGGATGCCGCCGCGGTGAGTGCGGTCATTGGCGCAGGCGGAGGCGGTGGTGGCGGTGCCGCTAACAACGGCAACAACTCTGGTGCCGGGGGTGATGGCGGGAATGGAATAGTGAGGGTTACGACATGGTGAAATATGCGTTGCTCAATGAGGCCCAAGACACGGTCGAGAACGTCATCTTGCTTGATGACGAGGACGCAACGGAGTGGGACGGGAAACGCGTTGTGAAGCTGCAGCCCAAGAGTGGCGTAGGTCCTGGTCACAACTACGATGGAGAGAACTTCGTTCCTCCATTGTCCGAAGCCGCTCCGGCACCTGAGACGCCTATCGAAGAAGATGAGGCATCTCAGGCAGAAACGTCGAGACCTTAGATGCCGAGACCTTCGTTAACTCGCCTGGTGATTCGTTCCTCAATGGATCAACTGCCAAGGACGCCGTATCGTGACAACTGAGTCGTCAGAGATCATAGTCCGTCTGCTTGAGCGCAAGTCCAATCGGACGGTCGCGGAGTTGAGTTCGTGGCAGTCGGTCAAGTGGACGGAGCGCTGGCGGCGTCCAGGCCATGGCAGCATCAAGGTTCTCGCCGACGATGTTCCTGCTGCAGCGATTCAGCTGTTGACCGCAGACAACCTCGCTCTTCAGATCTTCCGCGAGTGGTACGGCCAGAAGAGCGACGGAACTGAGTTGAAGTTCGTCGACGAAGTCGCCGGACCGATCAACTCCTACGTCTACGAGACAGGTGACGGAAACTCGATCACTCTGAAGTTTGCAGACAATCTGACATATATGGCCGATCGCACAATCAACACCGATGGCGTGGCTAACGTGGACCCAGGCAATGTCACTGCCATCGAGTATGTTCGATCACTTCTGAGTTCTGAACTCATCGCTCCGTCAGATTCGGACCGTGCCATCGACGTACCCGCGGTTCTGGCTGGACTGTCGGCGGGTGGTTCCGTAGTGGATCTTCCTGTCCGCTGGCAACAACTTTCCGATGCCATCGAGCAAGCATGCATCGCTGGTGAGATTGGTGTGAGAACGCGGATTAACGGCTTGGGGCAGATCGAGTTTTCGGCCTTGCCGGTTCGAGACCGCACGACCGGCAATGCGAACGCAGTTGTCATTTCCGCACGGAACGAAGGAGCTGCCCTCAAGTTTGCTCAAGACTCGAGGCGAGTCCGCAACCGTGTATACGTTCTTGGTGAAAACGAGGGATCGGCTCGGGAAGTCGAAACCGTGACGGACTCTACTTTCACTACCGGTGACCGTCTTCGCGAGATGGTCGTTGACGCAAGAAATCTTAAGACATCAGCCGAGTATCAGGCGCGGGCGAACACTGAGTTGGCACAGCGTCGAGAGAGTCTTCGCACGATCGACGTAACCGAGGCGAGCCGGGAGTTCAACATTCAACCCGGCGACAAAGTGACGATTTCCGAGTGGTTTCGAAGAGACTCCATTGGACCGGACATAGTGGTAGATGTGCTATGCCTTGCTCGAACGGTCTCGCTCAGTCCAGGTGTTGTGGACAAAGTGCGCCTTGAAATCGGATCTGAGGTTCCCAGCTCCGGTCTGATTCTGAAAGGGATCGTTAAGGCGACCGAGCAGACAAGGTTCATGTGACGGACAGTGCCCCGAGCCTATCTGAAGACGACAAGAGGCAACGGTGATTCGCTGCATGGATCTGGCCACGATCTCTGCCAAACTATAATCCGGCAGAATACCGTTCAGCATCGATCGCCTATTGCGCCATCTTCAGTGCACCGCCTTGACTCAAACTGGTTGAACTCAGCACGGGCGCGTCAAGTTGGTTTGGATCGAGTATGAGTGATCACTCAAAGCGAGCTTGATCGGGACTCGGACTACCGGAACGGGCTGTGTTTAGTTTTCGAGGCAGCTAAACCACGATAAGCACAGCGTTGCTGGTGGAGCTGGAGGGATTCGAACCCTCTACCTCTTCAATGCCATTGAAGCGCTCTCCCAATTGAGCTACAGCCCCATCGAAACAGGTCCGTCGAGTCCGCTTGGCAACCGACTGGAACGACGGTTTCGGACTCTGCGGCGGTAGTAGCCGCAACCTGAAAATCGTAGCACAGCGGGTGCGATTGCCGAAACGTGTCCACACGCAGAATCGTCAACAGATGTTGCGTCCTACAGTCGTAAATCCGCCGCGGCCCTGAGCTCTGACTGCCAATCACTATCGGGCGATGATCCTTCTTGCGAGTACCTGACGGCTTCGAGCAAGCCGTTCACACGATCGGACCGGTGATAAGGCAGCGCTGAGCACACGGTTGACTTCAGGTCTGCGTCGGGGTGTCAGACGTTGTCGGAGTGCCGGGAGGGATTATTGGATTCTCCGAATCACTGTTCCCGTTCCGTCGCGCAGTCCTGTACTGCCATATCACGAACAGAGCACCCCCGAACAGAACAACACTCAGCCAGCTGATCGACCTGTCGACCACCGTCAGCGAAAGCGCATCCGTATCGCCAACTCCTAGCAGTATCAGCAGTCCGGTCAAGCCGCCCTCAACAAACCCGAAACCGCCCGGCGTCGGGATCGTCGTCAACATCGCGTTCGCAAGCGCGGCAAACATCACTATGCCAAAGCTGACATCCAGGTCCAGCGCCTGTGAAACGAAGTAAAACCGCCCGATCTCCAACATCCAGCCGATCACTCCCAGCGCAAGTTGAGGAGGCAGGTGCGTGCCCCGAAAGCTGCTCAGCGTCCCTTCCTGGAACCTCGAGTAAGACTGCTGAAATCTCTGCGGCAGAAAACGCGAAGCCCGCATACCCAGCAGTCGCATCGCAACCAGTCCGACTATCAATGCAGCGACAAGTCCGGCAGCCGCAGCGACAACGACTCCTGGTACCTCCGCATCACCCGAAAGCGTCACCAGAATCGCTGCAACGAACACAAGGGCCAGGACAGCCACCATGTCTTGCACACGCTCGGCGAGCACTGTGCCAAGCGCCGATGCAAACGGACTCTTCGATTCTCGATGCAGGGTCCAGCCGCGCAGAGCGTCACCGAGCCTCAGGAACGCAACGGAGTTGGCGAACCAGCCGATCAGGATGATCCCGCCCATCTTTGTCGAGCCGGGAATCGTCTTTCCGTCCTGTCCGTCGGTGTTCGCAGTGATGGCGATCAACCGCCAACGGAGTCCCCGAAACCAGAACGACGTGTAGTAGACGGCGGCACCCGCCAGGTACAGGAGTGGATCAACGCCGCGGATGTTGTCCCACAACTCGTTCCAATCGAAATCGAAAACTCGCCAGAGCACAAACGCCAGCAGGCCCGCGCCAGCAAGCAGAGCGATCAACGTCGGCAGCGAAAGGATCCTGCTCCTGATCGCGCCGATCGATATCTGGCCACCGTTACCGTTGCCGTTCATGTACTCGATGCCGCCTGTCGGCGGCCGTTCTGGCCGGTCGAGCCCAGGAGTGGTCGAGTGTGTGGTATGCCCGTCCTGCGCGGGTATTCACTTGGAGTCGCGGCGATCTTCATCCAGTAGACCATCGTGCCGGAGACTTCCGTACCCCCTGCTGAACCGAACACAGAGTCCTTCGTGATGGCTGGCGCCGCGCCAAGCCGCTCGGCAGCCCATTCTGCATCTGAAAGTTCGCCCGCCACGTCCGGGCCTTTCGCCGCAACCGCAGCACCTCCGAGTGAGACAAACGGCAGCATCAGTTCAGCAAGCTCGACCAATCTCGCTACACCCCGAGACACGACCAGGTCGTAACTCTCGCGGTGTGCCGGGTCCTGACCAATCTCCTCGGCTCTTCCAGTCACCACCTCAACGTCTTCCAGTCCCAGGTCTGTTACGACATCTCGCAGGAACGCAGTCTTCTTCTGTGATGAGTCGAGAAGTGTCAATACCATCTCCGGGACGGCCAGCTTCAAGACAAGACCTGGGACTCCCGCTCCAGTGCCGACATCAAGCACACGTCGTCCGGCGAACCACTCAACTGCCGGGACGTAACCGCCAGCGACGGGTGAAAGAAAGTCGAAGGAGCGGATGAACAGCTCATCCCGGACGCGGTCCCAACCACGGGCGCCGGTCAGGTTGAACTTCGAGTTGGCGGCTTCTATCAGTTCGAAATAGCGCGTGAATCTGCGCCTGAACTCGTCATCAGGGATAACACCGACAGCTTCGGCCGCCTCACAGAGCTTTTGCAATTCAGATCGAGGCGAATCCCGCCGGCAACTGGCATCTCAGGCACATTCATACAACTCTAACGCCGCAACCGGGCCGCAGCCACAGGCCGGTCTCTCCGGTTCACGCCAGTTCACTTAACGCCCGGGCCCTCCAATTGACGGCAATCTGGCCCGGTGCTAGCTTTCAAACGTCCAATCTCGAACACTGCACACCGGATTTTTCAAGCCACATGCGCATTGCTGTCTGCGCCAAACAGGTGCCTGACCCAGACATCCCTCCATCGCAGTTCAAGCTAGACAGCACGGGCAGCTCAGTCGAACCACCAAGAAACGTCTCACCCGTCGTCAATGGGTTCGATCTCAACGCGATCGAGGCGGCGGTCCAGATCAAGGAGTCCGCTGGCGATGACACCGAGATCACGATCATCTCGGTCGGCACAGACTTCGCGCTCGACGTCATGAAAAAGGCGCTGGCGACCGGATCCGACGCGCTGGTGCTTGTCGACGATCCTGCCACGAACGACCTCGACGCGATGGGGACGGCGAGGGTGCTGGGCGCCGCCCTCGAAAAGCACGGACCATTCGACCTGGTTCTGTGCGGCAGGCAGGCTTCTGACTGGGACCAGGCGCATGTGCCGCTGTTCCTGGCGGAACTCATGGATCTGCCCTGCATCACGGTCGCTCGCCGTATCGAAGCCGAGGGCTCAACGTTGAAGGTTGAACGAGTACTGACCAACGGTTTCCAGGAGATCGAAACTTCTCTACCGGCGCTTGTCACGGTGAGTAACGAGCTAGGTGAGCCACGCTACCCGGCGCTCAAGGGAATCATGGCCGCGACCAGGAAACAGCCGATCAAGCACTCACTGGCCGAGGTGGGACTTGGCGAAGAACAGTTGCAGCCAATGATCCAGCTCGCAGGGTTGGAGATTCCGCAGCGCACCGGCAATGCGGAGTTCATCGAAGGTGAAGACGACGCCGAGAAGGGACGAAACCTAGCGATTCGACTGCGTGAGGAGAAGCTGATCTAGATGAGCAAGATCCTCATTGCCGGTGAACTATCTCAGCGAAGCGCGTCTCAGGGGACCCATGAATTGGTCGCGGCCGCCCTGAGTACTGCGGGCGAAGGGGCCGGCGTCGATATCGCGTTCACAGGCCCTTCTGGTCTCTCGGCTCCTGAAATCGGCGCTGAGACCGTTTATCTGCTCGAACATGAACGACTTGGCGACTCCGACTCTGCCACCTTCGATGCCGCCACCGATGCGCTGACCGCACTGGCTAAAGAGACTGCGCCGGACGTAGTCCTGTTTACCCGCTCGGACGCCGCATCGGTGATCGCTCCACGCCTGGCGATGCGACTCAACGCCTCCTTTGCAAGAGACTGCACAGCACTCGAATCAAGCGGTGACGCAATCACCGTCACCCGCCCCGTTTACGGCGGGAATGCAGTCGCACGGTTCAAGCTAAATAGCTCCGGACCTCACATCGTAATGCTCCGTCCCGGCTCCTACGAACCGCAGTCCGCAGATGGCGCCGCCTCTGAAGTGATCAGCTTCGACCCTACCCCACATATTGGTGAGCCGCGATCAACACTTCTCAGGACTGTGCAGGAGGCCCAGGAGGGCGTACGCTTGGAAGACGCTGAGGTGGTTGTCTCGGGTGGACGCGGACTGGGTGGACCGGAACCGTTTACCCAGATCGCAGAGCTGGCTGAGCTGCTTGGCGGTGCAGTGGGTGCATCACGAGCGGCGTGCGACGCCGGGTGGATAGACCATTCGCACCAGGTTGGACTAACGGGCAAATCGGTTAGTCCGAGGCTTTATCTGAGCTTCGGGATCTCCGGGGCCAGCCAGCACATGGCGGGATGTTCATCCGCTCGCAACATCGTTGCGGTCAACACAGATCCTGACGCAAGCATCTTCGGTGACGCCCGGTTCGGTGTAATCGGGGACTGGAATAAAGTTCTGCCTGCGCTAATATCTGCGGTACGGGACATAAGCTAGACAGCGCTCGGCTACCGGCTGGATAGAGCCGGAAAGGTGGCAAATTGGACGGACAGTTCAGCCTCAACCTCGAAGCGGTATTTCGGCACATCGACAAGGCTGAGACGTTCACAATTGCGCTCCCGACGATTCGAAGGGCTCTGGTGGTCGACCTGCGCACCAGCAGTGAACCCAACGGCGATGCAAACCCGTTCATCCGCGTCATGCCGATGGCGCGTTCTGCGTCCGAGCGCCTGCGCACCCTGCGCCGCCTCCGCCCCACACTGCCTCGAGCAGCCGAGATCCTGGTAGTCCCCTGGCCATCGTTTGTTGACGGCCTCGTGCGTGCCGGAATCTGGGAACGGCTCGAGCAGCGGATCACTAAGACCGGTTCAGCGCGAGCCATCGAGGCGCTGGAAAAGGCGTTTGATGAGTTGAGGAGCACTGAAGCCAGGGAGCTTGGCGCACTGCTGCGTGGAGAGAAGTATGAAGTGCTGTGGGCCAGGGCCAACCAGGACTAGCCTCTAGCCGAACTGCCCTGTAGCTGCCAGTATGCTCCGCAGTGTATCGGCGTCCTCGTCCGAGACCGGCTCGACCGCCGCGTCCAATGTACGTTTGAACTCCTCAAACGCACTCTGCTCTACCCGACCGTTTCGCAGATCGACGTCGAACTGCTCCACAACGTTCTGGAAGATCACAGTCATCTGTCCCCTCGAGAGCTGCTCAGTGAGAGCAAGGAGGAACTCGGCTAACCGAACCGGTTCGACGTTCGGCCCGGCGTTGCGCTCCGACCAGTAGAGGTCATACCCGAACTCCCTGATCGCTCGCTCGACCGCTCCGTCTGAACGATCGAGAACCTCATACATTTCCAGCACAAGAGCTGCGGCGAGAACCGCATCAACGCTTGCCACGATGTGGATGATGCGCCAAGGAGTCTCCCGGACTTCGGTCAAACCGGCGAGCATACCTCCGGCCGCTTCTGGCGCCGCCCTAAGAGCCTTGATTGCTCCATCGCCGCTCCTGTCCAGCCACGGTACAAGGCGCATTCCGCTCTCGAGCAACACATCCAACACTTCAGCAGGAGCCGTTTCGACGAACCGGTCGAGATGCTCGAAGACCGCCAGGTCGTATGCAACGTCTATTGCGAAGTTGCCCGACGAGTTAGCCGCAAGGAGAGTTGCCCCGGCCTTTACCTGCTCGAGCGATGCGTTGTCCGATATACCGACCGCTCTCAGCAACCGCTCCGGAGAGATCTCGAACACACGTGCAAATGCCGGTTGAACCCGTAGCACATACTGCAACGTGTCGTCGCTGAGTTCTGGAAGCACCTTCCCCGCCAGCCCTTGCTCGGAGCTCCGCAAGAGATCGAGCAGCAGAAACGCGTCCGAGCGGAACTGGTCTTCGGGCTGCGAGCGGATGAAGTCTTCGAGTAGGAAAGCAGCATGGACTCCTGAGCTGTCCTCCGATAAGACCCTGCCGACCTCATCAACCGTTTCGACCAGTGCCCTGAGCCTTTCTGCCCGGCTGCCAAGAACCTGCGCAATGCCATCACCAGCACCCGGATCTGTGAACAGATCCACGATCGCTCGGGGACGCAGCAAGACAGCCAGCTCCTGCACTAACGGCTGGTCTGCGGCGGCGAGGAATCGTTCAACCTGCCGGTCTGAAGATTGCCCGCCAATCTCTAGGTAAAAATCTAGAGCTGCGGCCAGTTCGCTGCCCCGCTGCGATCCGATCTCTCGCAACACCTGCGGGTAGCGTTGGTGGAGAGCCAGTTTGTCTGAGAGATACGATCTCCAGAAATCGAAGCCCCGGTCTGCACCGGCCGCGTCGACCAGCGAGAACTCCCGGTCGATAATCCCGTCGAACTGCGCCTCGAAATCGATAAGACGCTGCCTCTCTTCGTCTTCGTACAGCGTACGGACCGTCTCATGCAGTCCGGTCAAGTCAGTCCGGGGCAGATCGACATAACGTTGCGGAGGAAAATGCTGCAGTCCGAAGATCTCACCCGCGATTCGCCGGTCTTCGGACGACAACCGGTTAAACCACGCCAGCGCCACATCCCACGATTCGGGTGTAATGCCCCCTTCGGCTCCAGCACCACCGGCCTGCACGAACCCCGAGTAGAACGGCTTCAGGATTGGCGGTATCAGCTGCAGGTTCCCTCCGGTCATGTAGAGAAAATCGGCCTCACCGAAGTGAGCGAGGTCCGGGTAATCGCCGATGCTCAGACCCGGCAGATTGCGGAAGCGGTCGCGCAACGGCTCGAACCTGTCAGGCGGCTGAAGCATGAACAGCCTCAACTGCTCTCTGTACTGGAGCAATGCCTGCGGAGTGCCTTGCGACGTATCCCACGACAGCAGGGGAGAATCCTCGACAGAAAACGCACCCCAGTATGAGTGGCTGATCTCATGCAACACCGACCTTGGCACCGCCTCACCCGCGCCAGCCCAGGAGTTGTAGCCGAAACTACCGAACCATGCAGGCTGCTCAACCATCTGACGGAAGTCGTACCCATCGATCCATTCCTCACCCTCGGGAGTGAAGCCATAAATCCACTTCACCGCGTTCAGGCGGTCCTGTACCCAACGCGACTGTGAAACCGGCTGGCCTTCCGGCCAGGGCTGTCTCACAGCGGGTGAAGGCGTCTGCTGGCCGTCAACGGGAATCACTATCGGCGCAGATGTAGCGGTGCCAGCCGGCGCACTTGTCGGGATTGCGTCTGGATCGTTAGAGACAGCCGCCGGATCAGATCCAGAGTCATCGCCCTTGTCCCGGCATGCCACTACGAAAAACAGAGACAGAACGGCTGCCACCGCAAAGAACCTGTGAAAATGATGAAAGCGCCTGTGCATCTCGAGTATCAAACTTATACGTTCAGGTCACTAAGAGAGTTCGTGGCAACGCCCACACTTCCAGCAAGCCTTGCACACAGCCGTCCAAACTCCGTACCCGTTCGCCTGGCGCGTCGTTTCGCTGCCGGTGAAGATCGCCTGGAGTCCGTTCAGGTGGCTGCTGCACGCGCCCGAGCGGCGCATATCACGCTGGCTCGTCATCCTGGTTCTCGTGCTCTACGGCCTCATCGCGTGGCTCATACCCAAAGGCGACACACTCACGCTGTCGCCTGCACAGGTAGCCTCTGTTGAACACCGGTACGGCCTACTCTCGTTCGAGTTGTCCAACTTCATGGACAAGTGGCTTCACCGCGTATACACCGCGCTGCCATGGACAGACACCGGAACCGAGGACCGGCAGCGTGACCTGGCCCGCTATCTGGAGATAGTCCCGTTAATCCGCGACGCACAGTTCAGGGTGGTGGAAGAGTCATCACGCGCTGTTGTCGTCGAAGAGGACCTGCGTCAGCGGCAACGCACGCTCGACGACCTGCTGGATGAGCGAGACCGGCTGCGGGACAGCGTCGAGGAGTACCTCGAGGCAGCGATCAGTGCCGAACTCGTCAAGCTCGACCTCAACGTCTTCGGCGACTTCATCTGGCCGCCGGTCGACTTCCGAATCGACAACCCGCCAAGCGTCCTCGTGATCTCGCCGCGCGACCGTATCGAGCGATCCGAAACCGTCCTGATCGAGCCGGACATATCGGCCGCAGACATGGAGCGCATAGAGCAAGAGCTATTCGAAAAGTTCGACTACTCCGCCGCCATCATGCGCACCGGCGGACTTGCCAGCTACCCGAACGTCATCCCATCCACTCGTGACCTACTTCCACTACTGGAAGTTGCGGCGCACGAGTGGATCCACGCCTATCTGATCTTCTACCCGCTGGGTCGCTCGTTCTTCTCGGGCGGCTCCATGGTCGAAATAAACGAAACACTGGCAAACCTGGTCGGAGACGAGATCGGCGGCAACGTCTGGGCGACGCTAACAGGCAATGACCCGCCTGTGCGACCGGCTCCCGCACCGATCAATCCTCAGGACGAGCCGCTCGACCCCGAGCCGGAGCCAGACCAGTTCGATTTCTTCCGCTTCATGCGAGATACGCGCATCCGCACCGATGAACTGCTTGGGGCCGGCGAGATCGAAGCCGCTGAATCCTGGATGGAAGCCCGGCGCATCGAACTGCAGGAGAACGGCTTCTTCATCCGCAAGTTGAACCAGGCGTTCTTCGCCTTCAACGGCAGCTATGGAGACAGCCCGTCATCAGTCAGTCCCACAGCCAGGCAGATGTGGGAACTGAGGCAGCAGGAAGAGGATGCGGCCGGACTCCTTAAAGCCCTCAGAGGCGTTTCAACGTACTCAGAATTCGAGGCTTTACTCGAAGAACGAGGAATCACGGCGGGAAGGTAGCAGCGGCCTGAGGCGAGGGACTCGCCGCGCTCGGCTATACTTGACGACCGCTATTCAAACCGTTCTTTTGATGCCGGAGCCTGTCCATTCCGGGCAACGCCTCGGAGAGTCGCGACGTAATAGCGCGAAGCTCCATTCCAGGATCGATTACGGCATAAGTTGGAGGACCAATTGGCAACCGCTAATGAAGATGGCGGTACGGTCGAGGATCTGAAGATGTACAGGCCACCTCAAAACGAGGAGCCGAACGTCCAGTTCGAAGAGATCATCAACCGACTCCGGACATCGTTTAACACCCCGGGCTTCGGAGGAGGCGCCGCGCTGTTGATAGTGGGGGGCATCTTACTGCTCTCACTGTTCATCTGGCTCGGCACAGGCTTCTACACCGTGGGCCCGGACCAGCAGGCAGCACTGCGGACCTTTGGTGAGTTCCAGCGCTTCGAAGACGAAGGCCTGCACTGGCACTACCCTGCGCCCATCGGAACCAGGAACGTGGTGTCTGTCACCACCACCCGGCAGCTCGAAGTCGGGTTCCGCAGCGGTGAAGACGGCAACAGCGCACCTCGCTCCGTTCCGGACGAAGCGCTGATGATTACCGGTGACGAGAACATCGTCGACGTGCAGGTGGTCGTGCAGTACCGCATCAGCAGCCTGCGTGACTTCCTGTTCTCGGTAGACGATCCAGGAGATAGCGACCGTGCCATCTCTGCCGGTCAACCGGACGGCACAACGCTGCGTGACATCACCGAAACAGCAGTCAGACAGGTCGTCGGAGCCAGGAACATTGACGATGTCCTGACGACAGAGAAGGAGCAGGTGCAGACAGACATCCTCCTCAAGATGACTGAGCTGACCGACTTCTACAACACAGGTATCGAGATACAGAACGTCCTGTTGCAGAACGTCAACCCGCCTCAGCAGGTACAGGCAGCATTCGAAGATGTTGTCCGTGCCCGTGAAGACCGGGAGACGACAATTAACAGGGCTCAGGCATACGAGGCCGCCCAGATACCGCAGGCCGAAGGTCAGGCCGCGCAGATCGTCGAGGAGGCGCAGGCGTTCCGGGACGGTCGTATCGCCAAGGCACAGGGTGAGGCAGACGGTTTCTTGGCAATTCTCGAAGGCTACCAGGACTCTCCTGAGGTAACCCGGCGCAGGCTGTTCCTCGAAGCTATGGAAGAGATACTTCCGGGCATCGAGAAGTTCATCCTGTCTAGTGAGAGCGGCGTGCTGCCGTTTCTGCCACTTGACGGTTCGACGCCGAGCTTACCGACGACTTCGACAGGAGGGGGTACGTAGCCATGGCAAAAGTATTCGTCCCCACGATCATCGTCGCGATAGCCGCGCTGATCATTCTGCCCCAGACGTTCTTCACGGTTGACGAAACGCAGCTCGCGATCGTCACCCGGTTCGGCCAGTTCCAGCGAGACCACACCGAACCCGGACTACGCGCAAAATGGCCGTTCATCGACTCGGTGACCAAGTTCGACAAGAGGCTGCTCCGAGCGGACGCCCCACCGGCATCATTGCTCACGTCAGACAAGCGAAACCTTGTGATCGACTCGTTTGCCAGATACCGGATCGTTGAGCCGCTGCTCTTCTTCCAGAGTTTAAGAAGCGAACGGGAAGCGGCAAGCCGTGTCTCTGCAATCGTCAACTCACAGCTTCGAAGTGAAGTCGCACTGGACCTCCAGGAAGACATCATCTCCGAAACACGTGAAGAGGTGATGGAGCGCGTAACTATCGCTAGCAACCGTGCGGAGATCGACAGGCGGCAAGCCTTAGAGTTCCCTAACGGGCTGCGAAACCCCGAGATCACGATTCAGTTGAGCCCACAGGTGCAAGACGCCGATAATCTTGTGCGCGGACGGGAGCCCACGCCGGAAGAACTTGAGGCGTTGATCCGCGAGCCCAACCCGCCGGAGATCGAAGGGCTGAAAGTGACCTACTTCCAGCCACTCGCGAGGCAGTTTGGCGTCGAGATCGTCGACGTCCGAATCAAGGGAGCGGACTTCCCTGCCGACATTGCGACCAGCGTGTTCAGCCGTATGCAGGCCGAACGTGAACGGATCGCTAGCGGTCTGCGTGCAGAAGGTACGCAGCGTGATGCAGAGATTCGTGCAGACGTCGACAGGCAGGTTGAGATTACTCTCGAGACGGCAAGAGGTCGAGCGGCTCTGCTCAGGGGTGAAGGTGAGGGTCAGGCGATTACGATCCTTGCTGAAGCGCTTGAACAGGACCCGGAGTTCTACGACTTCCAGAGGACTCTCGAGGCGTACAGAAACTCACTCGATTCAGACACGACCATCCTGCTGGACTCAGGCAGTGACCTTTTCAAGTTCCTGCAAGACCCGTTCGGCGATTCCCCGTCGGATCAGTCCGGTTCTAACTAGGAGTTCGAAAACAGAGATCAACAGAAGGCCCGGACTCACGTCCGGGCCTTCTCATTTCACATGAAGATCTGGACTAGATCAGGTTATGCAACCTGGACCCCAACAAGACCCGTGCCACCGCCACGAATACGGCGGCCGAGACGATAAACAGCACCGCTTGAGCAGGCACGCCGTCAACAGCAAGACCAAGTGCCGTTCCCGCAGCCGGTGCGTGCTCCGTGTTCGTGATGCTCATCAGCAGCACGACGAGCCCAAGCGAAACAGCCCCGAGCAGGTCGTTGAACCAGATAGCATCAGCGACCGAATCTGGGAAGAACAGCGCCAGCCCGATCACGATGTAGGCAGCTACAACCGCGGCGATATGCCCCCCGACGATGCGAACGGGCGATGACGCGACCGAGTGAGGCACGAAGAAAACTATAGCCACGGACGACGCGATAGCGGCGACGATCGCTCCGTTCGAGATCACGTCCTGGGCCAGCAGAATCACCCAGAGCAACATCGCTGCGATGAGTGATTGGCTGGTGTAGATTCGCCAGCGGTGAGTAAACCGCGGGTCGATCCATCTAAAGACGGGGGTATGACGAGCTGCCTGCAGGCGTGTCCTGCGAGGTCTACTGCCGCCGTTGGGAACGTTCGAAGCCATCGCTCCATCTTAGTCAGGCGCCAGAGCCCGATCATAGTTTGTGCTTATCGGCGTTTCCGATATGTGATGCGGTGTCGGACACCCTCTATGAGAAACACTCCTCGAACTGATGTGAACGTTATCCACCGTTAACCACTCTGAGTACAAACCGGCGCATATTCGGCCCAACGGCGGTGCGACAACGTCTAATTGCGCCAAATTTCACGTATCAATAAGATAGTGCGAAATAGAAAGCCTGCAGGCGAGAGTTTGTCCGCATCTCGCCGAACTGGACCTTAAATGGCATCAAACACCCACCTGGACCACGAAACACGACTCAACCAGATACTGACAGCGGCAAGGGAGCTGATCGCTTCCGGCGGCGTCACCGCTTTGACCGTACGTGCGATAGCAAGGAAAGTTGGCGTCACCGAGGCGGCCATATACCGCCACGTGGAGAGCAAGGAACAGGTGCTCGTGATGCTTCTCGAAGAGGTGCGTCAGTCAGTTCTCGACACCATTGAAGAACGCACCGCGCCCTACTCAAGCGCCCTGGACAAGCTGGAACACGTCCTTCAGCACCACCTGTCGTTCATTGAAGAGCGCCGAGGCATCTCATTTGTCGTGATCGCAGAGGCAGCGCAGTTCCAGCAAACCGGTGTCCGAGCGGCTGGCGAGAAACTGGTTGAGGACTACCTGTCTGCAGTTGAGACGTTCATCCAGGAAGGTATCGATGCTGGTGAAGTTGAGCCCTCTATCAACCCATCTGCAGCCGCAGTCATGTTCTTCGGGATCATACAGGCCTCAGTCACCAGGTGGCTGTTCGACTCAACTGCGCATCCCCTTTCGGAGAACGTTCTGAGCCTGTGGCGGCAGTACAGGGCTTCGCTTGCGCCGTCGGACAGTGTAATATCGCCTGCCAAGTAGCATCAGGCAGCCTGATCGCTACTACGGGGATCAGATCATGACGCTAGTCACCATCGATGGTCACATTGGCGCCGGAGGCGGGGACCTTGGCCGCCGCGTTTCCAAGATGCTCGACAAAGAGTATGTCGACAGGCTGATCCTGCCTGGCCAAATGGGCTCATCGTTGGACACCCGGGAGAATGAGAATCGACCCGGGTTCTCAGACCGTCTCTGGTCCTTCCTCGAAAAAGCCATTCGCGGGGTCGCGCTTGGCAACGCTGCTGGCGATCCCTACTTCGCAACTGCCGAACTCATGATGTATCCGCTCACCTGGGACTCGTCACCCGGTGCGCCAATGTCACCCGCAGTGCCGGAAGAGCCGGACCACCCGCACTCCATCAACACGCTGCTCAAGAAAGGCAGCGGCGTTCTCGTGCAGAGAGCCGGCGCAGTTGCCCTCAAGGGACACGAGCAGGTGTTGAAGATCGGCGTTTTTGCTGAATGGGAAGACCGGGTAGCCCGCATGATGAAGCTACAGGGCCTGACCCGCAGTTCGGACGCTGAACGCATCATTCGAGAGCGCGAGAGGGTCCAGAACGAATACTTCAACGGATTCCACTCGGCACACCCCGAAGATGAAAGCCTTTACGACCTCTGCCTGAACACCTCGCGGGAGCACATTAGCCTCGCCGCAGTCAAGGTCAGCCGGGCAGCCGAGACGCTAGCGCCTGCCGGCGCATAGTCCACTCCAACAGGACGATCAGGCATAGGCCTTGGCCAGCCGCTGCTCGCTACGCGCCACATCCGACAGACTGTCCACCGTCAACCACATCGCTTTCGACTTCAGAGCGTACATGCGCCGCTCTGCAGCCAGCTCCTGGAACGTCGTTGTCTCGTGGTCACCAACCTCCGGCAGCCGATCTTCCAGAGAACGATCGAAGAGGTACACGCCTGCATTCACCCAGAGTGGCAGCTCGCCCTTCTCGACGAACTCCAGAACGGCGCCATCACCTGCCGTCTCCACTGTGCCGTACTGGCTGATGAAGCGTGAAAGCATGATCGTGGCCAGCGCGTCATTCCGTTGGTGGAGCGCCCACATCTGGGACAGGTCCTGATCCGTGATGTTGTCCCCGTTAGTGACCAGGACAGTTCCCGTATCTCGCGGCACATGTGAGAGTCCCTGTCGCACGGCCCCGCCGCGGCCAAGCCTGCTCTCTTCAAACGAATAGTGCGTCGTGACACCGAAACTGCTGCCGTCACCGAAGTAATCCTGGATCTTGTCACCAAGATAGCCGCAGAGGAAAACGATGTCCGTGACGCCCTGAGATCGCATCCACTCCACCTGATAGTGGAGCATCGGCTTCCCGTTGAGTTCGATCATTGGCTTTGGAACACTGTCAGTGAGCGGCCTCAGCCGCTCGCCGCGCCCCCCGGCGATGGTCAATGCGTACAGTTTTTCGCCCAAGTGTCCTCCGGGTGACCGTTTTCAGTCATCTACCACGGACTAGCGCACATCACTTGCATACCGGGCATTATCGTAAACGCGATGAACTTGCATTGCACGCAACTCCAACTCGGATCAGACGGACCAATCGTCCCGTCGTGCTGCCTACTGAAGCCACACCAGATCAGAGGGACGTGGTGTTCGTGCCGTCCTTGAGCTGGGACCAGACCCTGTTTATCGACTCCACCGCGGTCGCCTGCTGCTGGCCTATCACGCGCTTCCCGCCAGGCGAAGTGACTACGGCGCCGAACGTGATCCCGACCACGTTGCCCTGCATGTCTACAACCGGGCCTCCGCTATCGCCAGGATCCGCATCGGCGTCGAAGATCACGACTCCAACCCCACCAATGTCGCCACCCTCGTCCGCCCTTTGTGGTCCGTCATCCAGAACATTGCCTACATGCCGTACAACAGTCGTGATCACTCCGGTGTGTACGACAGGGAATCCGCCTGTCGACGAGACCGAATAGCCAAGCTGCATGATCGGCGTCCCCGCATCAGTTGCGACAACGACTCGGGTCGGCAATACGGGCGCGTCATGACCGACCTGTATGGCAGCAAGGTCCCTTTTTGTATCGATACCGCGCACGACACCGGTCAGTACCTCTACGCCTCCCTCCGGCTGCGGGACCTCGACGCTCACGGTGGAGGCGCCAGTGATGACGTGCTCATTCGTGATGATCCAGCCCTCCTCAATCGCCCATCCTGATCCGACGCTGTTTCCGTTACGGATCTTCACAACTGACATTCGCAGGTCCGCATAGAGATCGCTTGGGACGGGAATCGCCGTTGGTGTAGGTATTGCCGCCGGGCCTGGCGTCGCGGTCGGCTGAGGTGTCGCCGTTGGAGCAGGAGTAGGCGCAGGAGCCGATGTCGGAGTTGGCTGCGGAGTCACCGTGGGAGCCGGAGTAGATGTAGGCGCAGGAGTTGGTGCAACGGGCGCCGGTTGCGGCGTTGGAGAAGGTTGCGGAGTTGCGGTCGGCTGAGGCGTGACTGTCGGTTGCGCGGCGAGTGCCTGCTGAACTCGCGCGTCAATAGTGGCATCTATATCGACATTGCTGCCACACGCAACAAGCAATGCGGACGTCAACGCCGTCGAAACAAGCAACATGCGGCGAGCTTTGAGGAACGTAAATCTCATTCAGACCACTTCATGAACACTTCGGTATGTTCCACGCCTCGCCACATTCTCACATCGGTCAATCCCAACTAAACGGGTGTCAGCCCCAACATCCGGGCTCTGGCGCTGAACAGAGGCGATTTCCGATTCGACTGACAACAGGTACGAGCGCGCCGGGCCAGGCGGCTCGCCGCGAGCTCACCGAACCGATTCGGCGATCAGTTCAAGCAGGGCGCCTCCCTGCGTCGAGCCCATGTCTTCGAACGTGCCGGGACTTCTTACCACGACCAGGTCAAGAGAAGGGCAGACCCAGATGTGCTGCCTGCCGGCTCCGATGGCAGCGAAAGAGTCTCTCGGCAGGTCAGGCCATATCTTGCCGCGGTCATTACACCAGAAACCGAGGCCGTAGCGGTGGTTCTCCTCCGGCTCATTCGCCAACACATTATCGTTCACCCGGGTCGCCTCAGCCATCCATTTCTCAGGTACTACCTGCTTGTCGTTCCATCGTCCGCCGTGCATCCAGAGCAGCCCGCAGCGCGCCATGTCGTACGGTGTCATCTCGTAGCCGGTGAAGTACCCGAAAATCCCCAGCTTCGCCTCGGGAGGCAACTCGAAATTTCGATACTCCCATGACCAGTTACCACCGATCGGGTCCCTGATCTTCCATTCGGTCAAAGTCCCGAACCCGGCACCACGCTCAGGGTCCGACGTCCTGTAAAGGCTGTACGCGCAGGCGATTGCGTGAGTCAGGATGTTCATCCCGAACGTCTGGTAGTTGAAGACCTTGCCGGGCGCTTCACCCGGCTTCATGTACCCGGACGTGTTACCGATCAGCTGCCTGAACGTAATCCCTTCGTTCTCAGGAAACGCATGCCGACCCGGCTTCGGTCCCTCGCCCGGTGCTACATCCATTATCTCCGGGTAGTAGTCGACGACACGGTCATCTGCAGACCTGATGATGCCCTCTTCGATCGCAATTCCCAGCACGCAGGAGAAGGTCGACTTCGAAGCGGAAGCCTGCCGCACCTTCTCGTTCGGGTCTATCCGGAAGTTCCACTCAGCGGCGATGCGGCCATGACGTGCGATCAACACACGATACGGCGAGTTCTCCGCTTCGGTCGCCTGCCAGCTCCCGGCCGCAGTCAGCCGTTCCCGATCGAACCCAAGCTCTTCAGGGTCCGCCGTCTCCCACTCATCACCCGGCCAGGCATTCTCGACACTCGGGTCAGAACTCACGGGATCACTCCTTGCCTGGGCAGTGTGCTGTCAATCACGCCGAAACTGTCGATATCAACGTAGTTCGTGCGTCGTGAATGTAAGGACGGGCCACTGCGGAACTCGATCTCCACTGAGAGGGAACCTCGATTCAGGTCCGAAAGGCGCCGACAACATGCGATACCTCGCCATGATATTCGTAAACCAGACTGATGAGCCGGTCACCGATGCCGAACGTCGGCAGATGTTTGAGCAGCACTCCCGCTTCGACGAAGACGCCAAAGAGGCCCGGGTATTCCTTGGTGGAGGCGCCCTTCAGCCCGGAGACACGGCCACAGTCGTGAGGATGATGGAGAATGGGACCAACGTGACCGACGGTCCGTTTACCGAGACGAAAGAGGTGGTCGCAGGCTTCTACGTTCTCGATTGCGAGAACCTCGATCAGGCTATCGAGTGGGCTGCCAGGATCCCGGCAGCACGCTACGGGGCCGTCGAAGTGCGGCCAATCCTTAAACTGGACATATAAGCGAGATCACTCGACACCAAGCCGAAAATGACTTCTATGAACCGCTACATGATCTTGATCCACGGCGATGCGGAGGAGTTCCAGGCTCTTCCGTCGGAGCAGGCACAACAGATGCTGAAAGAGCTCCAGCCATTCGAGGAGACCATCCGCAAGGAGGGCAAGCTGCTTGCGACTCACAGGCTGCACCCCTCATCGATCTCCACACTGCTCAAGATCCGGAAAGGCAAACGCTCAGTCACAGACGGGCCGTTCACCGAATCGAAGGAACAGCTTGGCGGCTACTACCTTGTCGAGGCTGAGAGCAAGGCACAGGTGCTTGGCTGGATGGAACTGATACCGGCGCTCATGGACTCAACGCTCGAGCTGCGGCAGGTCATAGATGAGGAGCGCAGCATTCCTTGACCAGAGGTGATAACGGAGAACAGGACAGCTCGACGCCCTTCGAAGCGATCGAGCGGGTCTTTCGAGAGGAGCACGGCCTGATCATCGCGACGCTCATTCGTTCCCTCGGCGACTTCGATCTCGCGGAAGAGGCCCTTCAGGACGCAATGACGACCGCGCTCGACCGCTGGCAGCGGGACGGTGTGCCGGACAATCCAGGCGCATGGCTCACGACCGCAGCCCGCAGAAAGGCGATAGACCGCATAAGGCGCGAAAAGGTGCGGGACTCCAAGCAGTCGGCACTTGCCAGGGAAGATGACGAAGAAACGGAGTTCGAAATGGTAGAGGAGACCGCCGACTCCGCACTTGAAGACGACCGTCTGAGACTGATCTTCACCTGCTGCCACCCGGCAATCAACGTCGAGGCGCAGCTGGCACTAACGCTCCGGACACTCGGCGGTCTCACGACACAGGAGATCGCAAGCGCATTTCTCGTTCCCGAACCGACTCTTGCACAGCGCCTCGTGAGGGCCAAGCGCAAGATCAAGGACGCCCGTATACCGTACAGAGTGCCGCCGGACCACCTACTGCCAGAGCGTGTGCCATCTGTGCTGGCCGTGATCTACCTGATCTTCAATGAAGGCTATTCCGCCAGCGCTGGCGACGACCTGATCCGCTTCGAGTTGTGCGATGAAGCCATCCGTCTCGGGCGATTGATGCGCATGCTCATGCCGGACGAGCCGGAAGCTGCCGGGCTTCTGGCCCTGATGCTGCTGCAGGACTCTCGCAAGTCCGCGCGGGTCGGTCAGGATGGCGACCAGGTACTGCTCGAAGACCAGGACCGGTCACTCTGGAATCGTGAGCAGATCGAAGAAGGGATCAAGCTACTCGAAACCGTACTGAAGCTTGGTGCACCGGGCGTCTACCAACTCCAGGCTGCCATAGCGGCCGTTCACTGCGAAGCGGAATCGCCCGAAGAGACCGACTGGCCTCAGATCGTGCTGCTCTACAACGCGCTCGAGAGAGCCCAGCCCTCACCTGTGGTGAGCCTAAACCGCGCTGTTGCGATGGCGATGGCAGGCGATGTTGAAAAGGCCCTTGCTATCGTTGATCAGCTCGCGGGCGACAAGCGCATGGACAGATACTTATTCCTGCACTCGAGCAGGGCGGACCTGCTGCGCCGCCTGGGCAGGTACGGAGAAGCCGCAGTCTCATACGAGAAGGCGCTGGAACTAGCCGATAGTGGCCCTGAGAAGCGGTTCCTGAGCAGACGATTGGAAGAGATGAAGGTCGGCGATTAGCGGCTGAAGCATGGAGCCACGAGTTCCGCGAGTACCCCGGAGTGACCAGTGAAGTACATGTTTTTGCTATACGGCGACGAGTCAGCCGGTGAGACACCGGCCGAGCTGTCCGAGGAACGGGCCGCCCAGTGGGGCCAGTTTCACCAGATGGTGGAGCAGGCCGGGAACCTGGTGAGCTGGCATTCGATGGTGCCGTCCACCCGGGCAACGACGGTTCGGCCGGATGGTGACGACTTCGTCGAGACCGATGGACCCTACACCGAGACGAAGGAACAGCTTGGTGGATTCTACATACTCGAGTGTACTGACAGGGATGAGGCTCTCTCGTTCGCTAAGAAGATGCCGTGTTCCGCATACGGCTCGGTCGAGGTACGAGAGATGCTGGGCGAAAACTCTGCCTGAAGAGCGGAGCTAGACCAGGTAAGGGATCGTCTGCGGGCCCTGTGGCAGAACACAAAGGCTTGCGCCTGAGCCAGCAGACGATAAGGCGCTCTCGACCGCTGTAGTCACATCGTCCACAGGCTCGAAGTGCGCGTCGCTAATCTGCGAGTCAGCCAACATCCCCGCTTTCACTTGCACTCTTGCCTTCTGCTGGACCATCGCCTGAATCTGCACCTGCCACTGGTCAGGCACCCGATATCCGGGACTGTTGATCAACCGAAGCAGTTCAGCAGGTGAGTCTCCCGACGCCAGGATCTCAGCATACGAGCCGTGATCCGGAATGCCATCCCTGCACTCGGCGGCGCAGATGATCGTGCCCCGGGGCTTCACAACCTTGGCAGCTGCTGACATCCCTTTCACCGCCTGGTAAAGGTTCTGGTCTAGCGGAAAGCCTGAATTAGTCGTCACAACCACATCGAATGGCTCTGCGACCTTCTGCATCGCCGTCTGTTTCGCCACAGCGCACGCCACGGCATGCTCGCTGAACAGATCACCTGCGAAGACAGCCGTGATCTCCTTGTCACGGTTCAGCGTCACATCGATCGCGAAGTCAACTCCTGTCATCTGTGCGATCTCTCGAACGTCGTCGTGAACCGGATTGCCCTTGGTCACGCCCCACGTTGCGTTCTCGCTGCCGATGTGAGCCGCATCATGCAGCGTCATCACCGTTTCGAGCCCTGCCAGTCCTGGAGCGGCCATCTTCGGCCCACCGCTGAACCCGGCGAAGAAGTGCGGCTCAACGAACCCCGTAGTGATGCGCACATCGCTGTCGAGCCATTCCGAGTTCATCAGCACGTCGACACCTCTGCTGGTAGTGCCAACGTTTCGCAACGTGGAGTCGTCTCGGGCGTCGTGGTTGACAACCCTGTAGTTGGCAAGGATCTCGTGCCCCAGCATCTCCTCCAGCTCGTCCGGCGTGTTGCCTCGGTGAGTGCCCGTCGCAACGAATATGGTGAACGCATCTGCCGGAATTTCGGCAAGTTCCTCGAAGATCGCCTCCAGCATCTGACACCGAGGCTGCGGGCGCGTGAAGTCACAGACCGAGATACCGATGGATCTACCGCCAGAAACCACCTCTCGCAGCCTTGCAGATCCATTGGGCTGCCTGATCGCATCCATCAGCGCAGTGTGTGAATCTGCAACCGGCTCCGAATGCGAAGGTTCGATCACCGTCGAGTGATCAGGGATCTCAACATCGAGGCCGTCTGTACCGTAATCCAGTCGTAACTTCATGGTCTTTAGTGTCGATCGAGGCGGCAGACGTTTCAGGCCTGTGGCTCACAGTTACCGCAGTCCCTTCGGCCCCGCTCGCTCCGCCGGTGATCGGACCGGGCTACGCCTGGACTGGCGTGGACGAGTGGGAAACACAGCGATCGGCGTGAAGCGGCTGCCGCTATTTCGCGCCTGGAGCGCATTGTGTCAGTTCGGCGGCTCCGCAGTCTGTCACAAAAACCGGTCGCCACGTTGGGGAAACACCCAGTCTGGGAACAGACTCGTATCTCTCGATGCAGAGTCTTGACACTGCGCCGCGCGGCAGGACACCAGGCATGAATCCCGAACTGCAGGCAAAAGCTGACGAACTGATCCGGACCCTTGGCGCGCTGGGGCTGGCGCAAGAACGACTACCTCACTCTCCTGAAGAAGCGACACTCACTGCGAAAACAGAGCAGCTGACCAACTCGTTCGATTGCGCTTTCTCTGAGAGCTAACGAGCCCTACGGGTCCTCTCTCGTGCGGGTGATATCCAGCCCGACCGACTTGCCAAGCCTCAGAGCTCCAGGTTTCCGCAATCTCACATCTACACGTTGAACACGCTCGTCCTCAAGGCACAGCCGTGCCACGCCATCACTCAGCTTCTCCACAAGCCCGAAGCTTGATCCCTCGACGAAGTCCCGGACATTGCGACTGATCGTCCTGTAGTTCACCGTGTCACCGACATCGTCGCTCACAGCCGCGGTCGAAAGGTCAACGTACAGCGTAATGTCGAGTTCGATCGGCTGTTTCGCAACACGCTCCCAGTCATTGATCCCGATGATGCAGTCGAAGCGCAACCCCTCAATCAGGATCCGGTCCATCGGTCGGTCGCTCATGCCCGGTTCCAGACCGGGATCTTCGCCCCGTTGATGTTGCCGCCGGCCTCGGTGCAGAGAAACGCCATCGCCTCGGCAACGTGCTCAGGCTTCACCCAGCTCGAGAAGTCAGCGCCCGGCATACCTTCGCGGTTCGCAGGAGTGTCCATAGTCGAAGGTACAACCGCGTTGCATGTGACACCGCGCGGACCGGCCTCATCGGCAATCGACTCTGTTAATGCGATCACAGCCGCCTTGGCAGCACCGTAGGCCGAGTTGCCTGCAGTGTTGTTCAAAGCCTGTTTCGCGCCAATGTTGACGATGCGGCCCCAACCGTTGGCAGTCATATGCGGCAGGGCAGCGCGTGACATGTTGAGTGCACTGGTGAAATTAACCGCCATCAGCCTGTTGAAGGTCTCGTCATCGATCTCACTAACCGGCGGCTGCGGCGCCCATGTGCCGACGATATTCAGAAGGATGTCGATCTGGCCATGCTCTTTGATCGCTCGCTGCACGGCATCGACCGCCTGTTCCGGATCGGTGATGTCTGCACGGATCTTCACATCGCCTCGGACATCACATGAGCAGACCGTCGCGCCGGCTTCGGCAAACACCTTCACGGCAGCACTTCCCAGGGCTCCAGAGGCGCCGGTGATGAGCGCATACCTACCGTCCAGTCCACTAACCGAAGTCATATGCCTCTCCCGTGGTGAGCCAACCCTCTATCGAACATGCCTGCCACCATCGATGTGAAGCGTCTCACCGGTGATGAAATCGTTCTCGATTAGCGAGATCACAGCCTGCGAAACCTCGTTCAACGTGCCCATACGCCCGGCAGGCGCCGCTTTCGCAACGTGCTGCCCGCTTTCATCCAGCGAATCGGCCGGTGGGAGAATCGCACCTAGCGCAAGCTCGTTCGCCTGCACGTTCGGTGCCATTGCTACTGCCAGCGATTTCGTCAGCCCGGATAACGCCGCCTTACTGACGCCATAGGCAAACCTGTTTGCACGTGCCGTCCGCCAATCGTTCAGGCTTATCACCTTCCCGGCTTCATCTGCGGCCAACGATCGCTGCATCGCCTGTGCCAGGAGAAACGGCGCACGGAAGTTGATCGCCATGTAACTCTCCCACTCGTCGAGGGAGGTCTCGTTCATCGTCGACTTCGAGAATGCAGACGCATTGTTGACGAGGATGTTCACTCGGCCAAGGGAAGATTCGATGTCATCCATCAAGCGGACGGTCTCCCCGGCATCGGCGAGATCGGCCGTGAACGACTCGGAGCGCACTCCAAATGAGCGTACAAGCTCGACCGTCTCAGTTGCGTCCTTCTCGGACCGGTTGTAGTGCACCGCGACGTCTGCGCCCGCCTGGCCAAGCGCAACCGCTATTGCACGGCCAACACGCCGGCCTGCGCCGGTAACCAGTGCCGTGCTCCCGGGAATCTCCAAGAATCGTGCCCCGTGACTTAACCGTGCTTCGACTGAACGTGAGACATGAACTCGTCTCGAGTGGCGGAGTTATCGCGGAACTGCCCGCGGACCGAGCTTGTTGTCATCATCGTGCCGGGCTTGCGTACACCTCTCATCGCCGCGCACAGGTGATGTGCCTCGACCACCACACCGACCCCTTTTGGCGCAACAAGCTCGTCTATGGCCGATGCTATCTGCTGAGTCATGCGCTCCTGTACCTGCAGCCGTTTGGAGAACATATCAACCAGTCGAGGGATCTTGCTCAGCCCCACAACCTTCTGGTCCGGTAGATAGCCGACATGGACGTGTCCATAGAACGGCAGCATGTGGTGCTCACAGAGGCTGTAGAACGCCATGTCTCTTACAACCACCATCTCGTCGTACTCAACGTCGAAGAGGGCGTTGTTGAGCAGCTTCTCGGCGTTGAGCGCGTAGCCCGAAAGCAGCTCGTCATACATGTTTGCGACGCGCTTGGGAGTGTCTGCTGTGCCCGCGGAGTCGACATGGTCACCGACTGTCTCGAGCATACCGGCCACGCCTGCAGCGATCTTCTGTTTGCAGTCGGCAGAAAGCTGTGCGCCGTCTTCGAATTCGAAACTCGCTGTCTGCCTGCCGTTCACGCCGGACTTCGCAACCATGTTTGACCTTCCTGATTTGCCGTCCCTGCCATCGATCGACGTAGTAGTTCGTTTCGGGTCACAGGACGGATCAGATCTCTACCCGCCTGAAACGGCTGGTACAAAGTGGACTTCGGTGTCGTCTTCAAGCTTCTGGAGAAGACCCTGTCGAGTAGCCGCGTGACCACAGACGGCCGCAAGTCCCGGCTTCAGCCGGCCATCTTGCAGCAGGTGCTCGCTGAAGCCAGGGTAGGTCGATTCGAGGTTCTCGATCAGCTTGCCGAGGGTCTCGCCTGGCAGAACGACCTCGGACTCACCACCTGTGAGCTTACGCAGGTTGTATGGAACGAACACTTTCGGCAATTCGCACCTCTTCTATCGAACAATTCTAAACGTTAGATGCCGAGGAGATGCCTGAAGGGCCGAGTAGCACCTGCCTGACCGGTTAGCCGCGGTGCGGCTTGTCGTACATGGCGATGATGTATGGATGGTCCGGGTCGTACTGCGTCAGCGGCTTCGCGTTCTCCACACGTCCGATCGGCCGGACATTCTCTCCGGTCACGCCGGTCGCCTGGTCGCCGAGGTCTTTCCGGCAGTCATCAAGCATGGCCATCAGTGAGGCCACGACGTCCGGTTCTTCGCCGAACAGGTTCTGTGTTTCGCCGATATCGGCCTCCAGGTCGTAGAGCTCCCGCAATTCCTCATCGCCCTTACGCACGTGAAGCTTCCACTTGCCGGAACGCACCGCCTCCAGGCTGTTTTGTTTGTAGTAGAAGAAGGCCTCGTGCGGAGTGGTCGAACCGTCCTCGCCGAACATCAATGGTCGGATATCGTGGCCGTCGATGGTGCGATCTGAAGGAACCTGTGCGCCTGCAACACCCGCAAGTGTCGGCATGAGGTCGATACCTGACACAAGCTCGTGACACACAGTCCCAGCAGGAATCCGCCCCGGCCACCACACGATGAACGGCACGCGCTGACCGCCCTCCCACGTCTCGCCCTTCTTGCCGCGCAGAGGTGAGTTGCTGCCGCCCTCGTCGCGGGCGCGAGAACCGTTGTCGCTGGTGAAGATCACCAGCGTGTTGTCGTCAAGCCCAAGACGTTCCAGCTCGTTGAAGATCACACCCACCGACCAGTCGATCGCTGCGACGGCAGCGCCGTAGATACCGTTCTCAGACTCTCGTTCGAAGTGCGCTGGTGTGTAGATTGGAACGTGGACGTGCATGTGCGCCAGGTACAGGAAGAACGGACCGTCCTTTTCTTCGCGAATATACTGGACTGCCTCATCGACGTAGCGCTCAGTGATGGCCGACTGATCGGGCTGCTCCTGGATCACCTCGAGGTCGCGCACAAGCGGCAACGGCGGCCAGTCTCTTCTACGCACGTTCCAATTTGGGTCATCGACCTGCCGGCCATGGTCATTGCTGAACGGCAGACCGAAGTAGCTGTCGAAGCCGTGAGAAGTCGGCAGGAACTCAGGCTGATCGCCGCAATGCCACTTGCCAACGAGCTTTGTGGCGTACCCGGCGTCTTTGAGCACACCGGCAACCGTTATCTCATCCTGGCTCAGGCCGATGTCATCGCCCGGGAACAGCACTACGCCACCGTCAACGAACGCTCCGAAACTGATCCGCGGCGGGTAGCAACCCGTCATCATCGCCCCGCGTGACGGCGAACAAACAGGAGACGCCATATAGAAGTCGGTGAACTTCATTCCCTCGGCGGCCATCCTGTCCAACGCAGGCGTCTTGTTCACAGTCGATCCATAGGCGCCGAGATCGCCATAGCCAAGGTCATCGCAGTTGATCAGGACGATATTCGGCTTGCTCATCGGACACATATCTCCCAGAAAAGTTCGGGCCGGTCGCCACGGTTTGGCGACCGGCCCAATAGTCAACTTAGCCCGCTTGACTCACGCCTACTCAGCCAGTGCGGCGATGATCCTGCCTGGCTTGATCGGGTGGTCCACGATCCGCTTGCCGATCGCGTCCTTCACAGCGTTTGCTGCGGCTGGAAGCGGCGGCGCCAACGGTACTTCACCGACGCCCCGTACACCGAACGGGTGCAGCGGGTTCGGCACCTCGACAAGGATGCACTCGATCATCGGCAGGTCCAGCGAAGTCGGCATGCGGTAGTCGAGGAACGTGTGGTTCGCCATCGAACCATCATCCGAGATGAAGTACTCCTCGTTCAGCGCCCAGCCCAGGCCCTGCGCCGCACCGCCCTGGATCTGACCTTCCACGTATGACGGGTGAATCGCCTTTCCGACGTCCTGCACTGCTGTGTAGCGGAGCACATCGGTCTTGCCTGTCTCTGGGTCGATCTCAAGGTCGCAGATGTTCACTGCGTACCCGGCTCCGGCCGCTGCGAGGTTCACAGAAGCCGTTGAGCTAAGGGGGCCGCCTGTGTCGCCAATCCTGCGAGCCAGGTCCTTGAAGCCGATGCTCAACTCGGGATCGGAGCTTGAGCTGAACTTGCCGGAGTCGAACTGCACATCCCCGGCGTCGATGCCCCAGAGAATGGCTGCCCGTTCGCTCATCTGCTCGATGAGATCGTTGGCAGCCTCCCATGCGGCGTATCCGGTCGCGTAGGTCGTGCGGGAACCGCCTGTTGTGGCAGTGAAGCCGATGCTGTCCGTGCTCGGGATGTACGGGTGCACATCCTCCGCAGGCAGGCCAAGCACCTCGGCAGCCTGCATCGCTATAGAGGCACGGGTGCCGCCGATGTCGGCCGAACCCTCGTTCATCACCACGGTGCCATCGTCCTGCAGCATCAGGTCGACCGTCGACTTGTTGCCGCCATTCATCCAGTAACCGGAAGCGATGCCGCGACCGCGCAGCTTGCCGTTCGACGACGGCTCAAGTGGTGTGTTCCAGTGATCAGAGTCACGGGCCGCCTCAAGGGTCTCGATCAGCCCGATCTTTCCGAACCTCACGCCGTCGCCGCGGCGAGTTCCCTCTTCAGAGGCGTTGTCCAGCCTGAACTGAATCTTGTCCCAGCCCTTCTGGTCGCAGATCTCATCAACAACCTGCTCGATGGCGAACGCGGCCTGCGGTGAGCCGGGAGCCCGATAGGCCGCCGACTTCGGCTTGTTCACCACGATATCGTAGCCATCGATGCGGCTGTTCGGGATGTTGTAGCAGCCGTAGATGCAGATCGCGCCTGCGCCGACAGCCGAGCCCGGGAATGCCCCGGCCTCGTACATCAGATCCGAAGCGCACGCCTGGATCTTTCCATCGTTCGTGACGCCCATCTTCACCGTGATTTTGCCGCCGGGAGCAGGACCTGAAGCCTCGAACACCGAGTTACGGTCCATAACCATCTTCACCGGACGGCCGTTCGACTTCTTCGAGAGGATCGCGGCGACAGGAGCGAGATAGACCTTGGTCTTGCCTCCGAAACCGCCACCGATCTCGACAGGGTGCACGGTCACCTGTGACTCGGGGATGCGCAGCATACCGGCCGTCTGGTCACGCACAGCGAACATGCCCTGCGTGCTGGACCAGGCGGTCACATGACCATTCTCGTCCCAGATAGCGGTGGCGTTGTGGGGTTCGATATAGCCCTGGTGGACCATCTGCAGAGTGAAAGTCTTCTCAACGACCAGGTCAGACTCTGCAAAGCCGCGTTCCAGGTCTCCGAACTCGTGCCTGAAGTGGCGGGCGATGTTCGTGTTTGGAACATCTTCTCCGAGGTGGTCACCAACAAGGTCGTCAAGCAAGATTGTTGCGTTGTCTGCCATCGCCTCGTCCACGTTGCGGACCGGCGGTAGTGGCTCATACTCTACCTTGATCAGCTTCGTAGCTTCGAGAGCTGTGTTGCGGTCGGCAGCGGCGACTGCTGCAACGGCGTGGCCTTTGTAGAGCACCTTGTCCTTCGCCAGCAGGTTCTTCGTGTCCCTCTCGAAGTTGACTACGTCCTCGCCGGTTTCCAAATCCCCTTCGCGCGGGGTTGGAAAATCAGCGTTCGTGGCAACAGCGAAAACGCCGGGAGCGTTCTCTGCAGCGGAGGTGTCGATACTCTTGATCCGGGCGTGAGCGTGCGGGCTGCGCAGGATCTCGCCCCAGATCTGGCCCGGCACCTTCACATCAGCGCCATAGACAGCCCGGCCGGTCACCTTCTCCAGTCCGTCGTGCCGAATCGGCCGGGTGCCGACAACCTTGTAATCGCTCTTCGGATCGAATGTCTGGACCATTGATGTCTCCTGGTGCTTGAAACCTAAAGAAACCGCTGAATGAACAGATGCCGGACGTGGCGCGTTGCGCTCCGGACAGGAATCAACTCGGTAGGCCGCGCCTATCTTAAACGACGTGCATGGTGTTCTGTGGCTGACGATGTTTCAAGGTCGTTAGCAACTTCCCCTCAGCGGGTTCGCTATCGACGTCCTCATCGGACAAGTCTCATATACTCAGCCCGAGTTGCCGTTGTTCCGGATACTCGATCGTGTGCACTAAATGAAACTGATCGCGAACAGTCGAGAAGCAGGCGTGGCGGTTGCATTCCTGTTGTACGCCGCCATCATCTGGTCAATGACATTGAGCGTCCCTGTGGATCCGATTTTCTCAGGCGCCGTCTCACATGCCGTCGGAGTGTTTCTGATCGTCCTCGCTGTCGCCGCGCACTGGTCGTTTGTGCTTGCCATCTATACCGCGATGCAGAAGAAAGGCGACGATATCGCTGTCACTATGGCCCTGGCGTATGCAGGCGCAACTCTCACCTTTGCACTTGTTGCTGATTTTGCTGCGGGGGTGTTGTGGGCGGCAGTAGTCGTGTCGGCGATAGGAGCTACAGGGTCGATCGGCCCACTTTCCATCCTCAGAGTGTCCGAAAAGCGGCTAGCCGAAGACGTGAAGTAACGACCAAATGAAGAGCGCCCACGGCAGGTGATTGCAGCGGGCGCTCCTTCATGGATCTATGAACTTTCGCCCTACTTCTCCTCAAGTGCAGCGATGATCCTGCCTGCGTTCATGGGAGTCTCGTAGAGCCTCACGCCCACCGCGTCCTCAATTGCGTTCGCCACCGCTGCGATCGGCGGGCAGATCGGAACTTCACCGACGCCCCGCACACCGAACGGGTGGATCGGGTTCGGCACTTCGACGATCACCGTCTCGATGTCAGGCAGGTCCAGCGTTGTCGGCATGCGGTAGTCAAGGTAACTGGAGTTGGTCATCGAGCCTTCATCGTTCATGAAGTACTCTTCGTTCAACGCCCAGCCGATGCCTTGCGCCGCACCACCCTGCATCTGTCCTTCGACATACGACGGGTGAATCGCCTTACCGACATCCTGCACAACCGTGTAGCGAACAACGTCGCTCTTGCCGGTCTCGGGGTCGATCTCAATGTCGCAGATGTGCGTTCCGAACGCTCCACCTGCAGCTTCGAGGTCAACAGCTCCTGTCGTGTTGACCGGGCCGCCCGTGTCATTCAGCTTGCCTGCGAGGTCCTTGAACGAGATGTTCAACTCCGAGTCTGTCGATGAACTGAACACGCCGTCCTCGAACTTCACACCGTCTTCGTCGATGTCCCAGAGCAGCGCGGCACGCTTCTTGAGCTCATCGACCATCGAGTTCGCAGCTTTCCATGCGGCGTAGCCGGTGGCGTAAGTCGTGCGTGATCCGCCGGTGACGTCCGTGTAGCCGACAGTGTCGGTGTCCACAACAGTTGGTCGAACATCCTCAGCAGCGATGCCCAGCACTTCGGCCGCCTGCATGGAGATCGAAGCTCGTGTGCCACCGATGTCCGTCGAGCCTTCAACTAGCTCAACCGTTCCATCGTTGTTAAGAGCCAGGTTCACACTGGACTTCAGTCCGACGTTGAACCAGTAGCCGGACGCGATTCCTCGTCCGCGCTTGTTGCCGGGCTTGGAAGGCGCTCCGATGTCTGACTTCCAGTGGTCAGAAGCCTTAGTTGCCTCAAGCACCTCTTCCATGCCAATGCGAGGGAAGATCACGCCATCGCCGCGGCGGGTGCCCTCTTTCGATGCGTTGTCCACACGGAACTGCATCTTGTCGAAGCCTGCCTGTTCACAGAGTTCGTCAACCGCCGATTCCATGGCATAAGCCGCCTGCGGCGAGCCAGGAGCGCGGTAAGCAGCCGACTTCGGCTTGTTGACAACAACATCCCAACCGTCGATGCGTGTGTTCGGGATGTCGTAGCAGGAGAAGACACACATGGCAGCCGCGCCAACCGCAGCGCCCGGGTATCCACCGGCCTCGAGCTTCATGTCAGATTCAGCAGCGATCAGCTTTCCGTCGCTGGTAGCGCCGAGCTTGACCGTGAGCACGCCGCCCGGGGCGGGACCGCTGGCCTCGAATACAGCCTTACGCTCCATGATGCCCTTAACCGGCCTTCCGCCAGCCTTCTTAGAAAGAATTGCGCAGATCGGCTCGAGGTAGATCGGGATCTTGCCACCGAAGCCGCCACCGATCTCCAGCGGTGTCACCTTCAGCCGCGACTCAGGCATCTGCAGGATTCCTGCCGTCTGAGTTCGGACCGGGAACGCGCCCTGCGTGCTGGTCCAGATCTTGATGCGGTCTTCCTGGTCCCAGATGGCGGTTGCATTGTGAGGCTCGATGTAGCCCTGGTGGACCATCTGCATCGAGTACTCTCGTTCGATCACGTGGTCAGCCTGCGAGAAGCCGCCTTCCACATCTCCGAACTCGTGCCGGAAGTGCGAAGCCATGTTGGTGTTCCGCACCTCTTCACCAAGGTCGTCGCCAACCAGTTCTTCGAGGATCACCGGAGCGCCGTCAGCAAGCGCGTCACGCACATTCGTGGCGTTCGGCAGCACCTCGTAGTCAACCTTGATGGCGTCGGCTGCGATCTCTGCGACGTAGCGGTCTACCGCAGCTACAGCGGCGACTGCGTGACCTTTGTAGACCACCTTCTCGTCCGCCATGATGTTGTCTGCGGCCCACTTCAGGTTCGCAGCGCCCTCACCGAGGTCAACGATCTTGTCGTCGTGCTTCGGAATGTCCGCGCCAGTCATCACCGAGTAGACACCGTCCATCGCCTCAGCGGCGGAGGTGTCCACGCTGTTGACGCGGGCGTGGGCGTGCGGGCTCCGGACTACCACCGCCCAGAGCATGCCCGGCAGCTTGATGTCCGCGCCGTAAACTGCCCGCCCGGTGACCTTGTCGAGTCCGTCATGGCGAATCGGCCTGGTGCCGATCACCTTGTAGTCGGACTTCGGTTCGAAAGTGCTAACCATTCGCTTCTTCCTTTGGCTCCGGGCCGCGCCGGCCCATCACGTGCCGACTTGAATTAGCTTGATGCAGCGGCCTTTTGGACCGCCCGGACAATCTTGTCGTAACCGGTGCAACGGCACAGATTTCCAGCCAGCCAGTGCCTGATGCGCCCTTCGCTCGGATTCGGCTCGTTGTCCAGCAGACCCTTTGCAGCTACGAGGAAGCCCGGAGTGCAGATTCCGCACTGCAGCGCCGCCTCCTCAAGGAACGACTGCTGCAGCGGGTGCAGCCCGTCCTTCGTAGCCAGGCCTTCAACAGTGGTGACTTCCTTGCCGTCGACCTCTGCACCGAGGACGAGGCAGGAGTCGACGATCCGTCCATCGACGTTGACCGTGCAGGCTCCGCAGTTGCCGTCCAGACACCCTTCCTTGGTGCCGGTCAGCCCGGCAATCTCACGGATGGTGTCCAGCAGGCTCATGTACGGCGGTACCAGGAACTCCTGGGGCTGGCCGTTGATAGTGGTCCTTACGTGAACTCTCTGTGGCAGGTCCATGCTAGCTCCTCGCCCTCTCAACGGCCTTCTTGACCATTCTCTTTGTAAGCACATCAACAAGGTGCTTGCGCTGCTCAACGGTTCCACGCATGTCTGTGATCGGCGATGCGTCGTTCGCAGCGGCTGCACCGGCAGCGGCTATAGCCGCTTCGTCAGTTGCGCTCTTGCCGACAAGCGCCTGCCCTGCAGCCTCGGAAAGGATCGGCGTCGGGCCGACCGCACAGAGCGCGACTCGTGCCTTCTCAATCGCGCTCCCGTCCGAGCTCAGCTCGACCGAAGCGGCGACACCGGCAACTGCGATGTCCATCTCGTTTCGTGGGATGAACCTCTCGTACGCGGCGCCGAAGCTCGATGAAGGCTTCGGGAACTTCAGGCTGACGAGCATCTCGCCGTTTCCGAGAGCGTTCCGGCCGGGGCCTGTGCAGAAGTCTTCGACGGGAAGCTCACGGCGTCCGCCAGGTCCGGCGATCACAGCCGTTCCGTAGTGAACGATTAGCGGGCAGATGCCGTCACCACTCGGGGTGGAGTTGCAGAGGTTTCCACCAAGTCCTGCCCTTGACTGGATCTGGATCCCGCCGATCAGCGACGCGGCGTCCATGAGCCCCGGGTACTCGGCTGAAAGCTCGGCATTCTCATAGAGCTGGTAGCAGGGCACCGCGGCGCCAAACTCCAGGCCGGAACCGTCGTTCTTGATAGCGACTAGTTCAGGGATCTTCTTGATATCGACAACGGCGTCGAGGTCGAACCGTCCGCCTCGTGCCTGGACCAGCAGGTCGGTTCCACCTGCAATCGGTCGTGCTCTCTCGCCGTGCTTTTCTAGGACCGCCACGGCTTCATCAACGGTCTTGGGTGCAACATACGCGAACGGATGCAAAAACCCGCTCCTTTCATCTCGTCGCGTTAACCGACGATAAGGAGTTCGCCGGTGGGGTTCGGCCGAAGGGCCGGCCACCAGTTCAGAAGGCGCGTGAAACCTGCTGATTGGTGAGCGGCCTCATTATGCGCGCGGGGCTACTGCTTCGCAACTATAGGCGGGGGTGCCGACAGTACCGGTTATAGCACCGGCCAGATATCGCTTTGTTAACCCTCGGTGCCAGTGCTGGTCTCGCCCAGTGGATACAGGTTCTGGCCACCCATAACGTGCAGGTGCAGGTGGTCAAGGACCTGGCCGGCGTCAGCACCCTGGTTCAAGGCAAGCCGATAGCCGCTTTCGGAGATGCCCATCTCCTGTGCGATCTTGGATCCGACCCTGATCATGCGGCCAAGCAGGGCATCGTCTGCCTCTGTTGCGGATTCGAGGCGCGTCACGTGCTGCTTCGGGATCACCAGGATGTGCACCTTGGCGACCGGTGTGACGTCATGGAAGGCGACGATCTCGTCGTCGCTGTAGACCTGCCTGCTGGGCAGCGTCCCGACAACAATCCGGCAGAAAACGCACCCCGGGTCTGCGGCTACGGCCTCGTCGTCAACATCTCGCCACATATTGAGTGTCCCTCCGGAGTGCTTTCGTCGGTCTGGTCAGAGTTTAAGCGCGTCGGCCAGCAGGTCGGTATGCGTTGACGCATCGCCGAACTCGGCAGCCCACGAAAGCGCGTGCCTTGTGTACAGGTGCAAGTCATGTTCTTGCGTGAATCCTATCGCGCCGTGGCACTGGTGCGCTGTCCAGCAAACCTGCGGGATAAGCTCACTTGCCGCTTGCTTGGCACGTGCAATCTGCTTCGCCGCGTCAGGTTGGTCCTCGGCAATGCTCCAGACAGCTTGCCTGGCAAGGTGCTCCACGCGCCGGACCGAAACCGCCATGTCTGCCAGGTGGTGCTGGACCGCCTGGAACGATCCGATCGGCACGCCGAACTGTTTACGCTCTTTGACGTAAGCGGTCGTCATCTCCAGAACATGCCGGCCGAGACCTGCCATCTGCACCGACCTGAACGCTGCGCCACGCAGCACCAACGATTCAACCAACGGCCAGCTGCCGTTTCCTGGCCCAACCAGGCGCGAGTATTCGACAGTCGTCTCGTTGAATGTCAGGACTGTGGTCGGCGTTCCGGACGCGTGGTCGACCTGCTCGCTGGTGATGCCGTCCGCTGTCCGGTCTACAAGGAACAGCGAGATGTCGCCTGGTCCATCACCGGTCCGAGCAGCGACAAGCACATGCGAAGCCTCGTCGCCGTAGCTGACGAAGTGCTTCGCGCCGGTGATCGCCCATCCGTTCTCGGTCTTCACTGCCGAAGCTCGAACGTCTTCCTGACGCCAACGAGCTGCCTCTTCCAACACAGCGACAGTTGCGGTCGAAGTGCCATCTGCGATCTGCGGCAATATCTCCTTCTTGAGGAGATCGCCCGCCTCGGCGTCGATCAACGGAGCGACAAGCGCGGCCGACTCGAACAGCGGCCCGCGTCCAAGGTGAGCGCCCCACTCTTCAAGCAGAACACCCAGAGCCATCAGCCCCATCTCGGCGCCGCCGTGTGCCCCACCGATGCCAAGCCCCGGCCAGCCCATCTCGGCGACCTTGCTCCAGAAATCACCGGAATCACTGTCGCGAGCAAGCGCAGGCCCGGCCTCGCGCTGAAGGAACTCCTGCGCGCTGGCCCGGATCATCTCTTCGGTTTCGTCGAAGCCTAAGTCCATCTTTTGCCATTCTGAACTTGATTCAGAATCTCTCGTTTCCCGCCAACACAGCCAGTCGAATCACACCCGCGGCAGCTCCAGCCCTCGCCACGCAATCAGGTTCTTCTGTATCTCAGTCGTGCCTGCCAGGATCTCGCCTGACGTGTAGAACATCCGCATCTTGAAGAAGCGACCCTGCAGCTTCGCGTGCGGCGAATCCTTCTCCAGTACACCGTACATTCCGAGCAGCTTGAGCCCGTAGTCCAGCACATTCCGGTTCGCCAGGGTGCCTGACAGCTTGCTCATTGATGCGACATCGGCCGGCGCCTCGCCCTGCTCCTGGTGCCACGCCACGTCGTACGCAAGCAGGCGGGAACTCTCGATCTCAGTGTCCAACTCCGCCATCTTCCGCCGCACCGAGGGGTCAGACGAAAGCGGCAGGCCGTTCGGCCCGAGCTCAGTCCGGCAGAACTCGACCAACTCATCCCACGCCCGCTGACCCCATGCAACGTAGTCGATGCCTGAGCGTTCGTAGTTCAGCACAGACATACCAACTCTCCAGCCGTTGTTCAGGTCGCCCACGAGGTTTTCCGCTGGCACCTCAACATCGTCGAACGTCACCTGGTTGAAGCTGTGCGAGCCGGACATGTTGACGATTGGCCTGACCTCAACACCCGGTGTCTTCATGTCCACGAGCAGCATCGAGATTCCGCGGTGCTTCTGTGCGTCCGGGTCGGTCCGCACGAGCATGAACATCATGTCGGCACGGTGCGCGAGCGAGGTCCAGATCTTTGCACCATTCACAATGAAGCTCTCGCCATCTCGGACCGCACGGGTCTTCAGCGAAGCAAGATCGGAGCCAGCGTCCGGCTCGGAATAGCCCTGGCACCACTGGATTCCACCGGCTGCGATGTCAGAGAGGTACTTCGACTTCTGCTCGTCAGTCCCGTAGTGCATCAGCACAGGACCGATCATGCGAGTACCGAAGCGGTCGTTGCCCGGAGCGCGGTGATACGCCATCTCCTCGGCAAAGATGATGTTGCGCAGCGACGATGCGTCCTGCCCGCCGTACCGCTCCGGCCAGTGCATAACCAGCCAGCCGCGCTCCGCCAGCGCCTTCTTCATCCTCTGGTTCAGAGCCCAGCCATCATCACTCGATTCGTCAACCGGCCCGGTCCAGTCTTCAGGCAGCTGCTCCGCTAGGAAAGCGCGCAGCTCGGTGCGGAACTGTTCGTCTTCTTTGGTGAACGCGAATCGCATCAGGGAGAGTCAGCACTAACATTTCGGGCTGGCCGTAACAGGCTAGTCCTGGTAGTTGACGGACAGGCAGGTGATCGTCTTTACGATGCCCGGTATCCGGTGCATTCCAACGCTGATCAGATCGCCGATCGCGTTCAGAGTCTCGGCCTCAGCGACCGCCACGATATCGAACGGTCCGGTAACTGCATCGACAGTCGTCATCGAGTCAAGCTGTCTCAGGTTTTCGATCACTTCGCCGGTCTTGCCGACCGATGTCTCGATCAGGATGTAAGCCCTTGTCTGATTTGCCACGCGGCTGCTCCAGGGTTCCCGGGATTCCTTGCGTGCGATTTGTGACCGGACCGTCCTGCAAACACTCGCCCAACGCCCAAAGACTCAAGGCCGAAATCGGCCACGCACGCAGGCTTGATTTGTTGTTCCGCTATCGAAACGCCAATCCGAACCCAACTTGTTCAGTGGGTCCGTTTTGGTGGCGCGGAATGCTAGGCCCGCATACGTCGAGTGTCAACGAAGGCGAGTTAACGGAGCGCGTAAGAGGGTGCACCGGCAGAGGAGATGAGTTGAGTTGCTGGCAGAGCAGCCAGTACTACATAGGAATCTCGCCGTCCCGGAATCCGAGGTTCGCTCGCGGCTCACGACTGCTGTAGTTGCGAGTGCTCGCGGCATCGGTCGAGATGGCGGATGTCCTGACCCAGTCCGGGTGCGTGCGGGGTCCTTTGATCTCCCGAGGCTTAGTGTAAGAGGTCTGCCTCGGAGAGTTGCCACTGCGCGGCCTTGCTGCAGCGCTTTCGCTGGAGGACTCGCGTGACGCAGGGAGGTCGAACTGGAACCCTGAGCTGACCGCCAGCAGAGTGAGGATCGTGATCGATGCCCCCCGGGGCTTATACATCCCCGTCTCCCATTCGCTAACCGTTTGCTGGCGGATGCCAAGCTCTCGGGCGAGGGCGGCCTGGGACTGGCCAAGGTGGCTGCGGAGGGCTCGGATGCTCTCCGATGTCCATTCGAAATCTGGTGGCGGTGGCTGGCGGGTCAACATGCATTAGAAGCTACGCCTTCGAGAGCTGTTTCCCCAAGTTTTTTCACAGCCGTTTCCGGCAGAAATTGAACTTACACGGAACCCGGTTGGGCCTCCGGGCTTGCAAAAAGAGAACGGACCGAATCAGAACCGCATGGCCTCCTTGAAAGGCTCCGGATCTTCGAACGGTCCGACCATCGAAAGCGCCATCTTGTCTGGCCGGATCACCCTCTGTGCAACCTTCGCAAGGTCGTCTATCTCCACCGCATCAATGTCTGCTAGCACCTCGTCGACAGTCCGCACCTCGCCCTTCAACAGCTCCTGTCCACCCAGGAAGCCTGACACAACCCGGCTCTCCTCCATACGCAGCATCATACGGCCCTTGGTCAGCTCCTTAGATTGCGAGAACTCCTTTTCGGTAACGCCCTCGCGCATGCGCGCAACCTCTTGCACAATCACTGGCACCGCCTCGTTGACCCTTGCCGGGTCGATACCGGCTCCAATCATCATCACGCCAGTGTCTGTCAACGAATGGACAGAGCTGTGGATGTCGTAAGCGAGCCCACGCTGCTCCCGGATTTCCTCGAAGAGTCGGCTGCTCATCGACTCGCCCAGAATGACGGAAAGCAGGTTCAGCGCGTGACGTTCGTCATCCGACATCGAAAGCCCATGCATGCCGATCGTGAGATGCGCCTGTTCGGTCGGCCTGTTCTCGACAGTTGCCACAGGACCGGCAAGGTTGTCTTTGAACTGGCTCATCGGCAGAGGCTCGCCGTCATGCAGGTCGCCCATCAGGTCTTCGATCTGGTGCACGACATCGCTGTGATGAATGTTCCCGGCTACCGCAATCACCGTGTTCGATGAGATGTACTGCGTGTGGAGGTAGTCCAGCATCTGGTCGCGGGTGATTGCGCCTACAGACTCGATCGAGCCGGCAACGTCTCGACCGAGCGGCTGGTCAGGCCACAGGACTTCCTCAAGCATCACCGCTGCGCGGCCTCCGGGCGAATCGTTTGTGGCCCGGATCTCCTCGTATACCACCTGTTTCTCGCGGTCGATATCGTCCTGACGAAGCAGTGAATTCCTGACCATGTCGGCGATCAGGTCGATACCTTCCCTGTAGTGAGGCCGAGCAAGGCGGCACCAGTAGCCGGTCAACTCCTTGTCCGTAAAGGCGTTAAGCGCGCCGCCGACACCCTCGACCACTTCGGAAACATCACGCGGCGTTGGCCTGCTCTTCGTACCCTTGAACAGCATGTGCTCGAACAGATGGGACGCACCTGCCAGCTCGTCGCTCTCGTACCGGGACCCGGCGCCGAAGAGAAAATTGATGCTGACGGCGTTTGTGTAAGGCAGAGTGCTGGTGAGCACGCGAAGACCGTTATCGAGCACAGTCCGTTCGTAAGAAAGCGCGCCATTGCTCGATAGTTTTTCTTCCATGTGCTCCTGCAGTCCCCGATGTGCTTGAGAAGGTTTGGCTGGCAAGGATGGGCCGTCTTTCGGACGTAACACGACCACGAATCAATCCAGCCTAAAGCCCGGTCCGAACAGGGTCAATTAACCATCTATCAACAGACAGATTGCCCACAATGCCAACGTGGCAGGACAGGTCTCGCGACCACAGACTTGCCGTATAAACGCAGGTAAGCGGTGAGACCGGCAGAACACGTGGAACATTGTGGCCTGCCGGTATTGCACCCACAGTTCGGGCGACTACCCTGAAACCATCAAAGAAGCGCGCACGTTCAGTAGAACGGCTGGACTTGGCCAATTGACGCAAGCCATACGCCAGGCGCCGGTAGAGCAACCGGCTGAAACAGGACGGACCTGGCACACCGCTGCAAACAGGCGAATGACCGACAATTCGAACCGAATGACCGTCCAGGAAAATCCACAGATCAACTCCCCTGTGACCGCATGGCTGAGCCGACACCGCGTTGCGGTCGGCCTCTTCCTGCTGCTCTCATTCGCGGTCGCCATACGCATCTACGGCATCAACTGGGACCAGGGCGGTCTGTTCCACCCCGACGAGCGAGCATTCCTGTTCCAGGTCGAGCAGATCGAGTTCCCTGAATCCGAAGAGGTTCCACCTTTCTTCAGCCGAGACTTCTTCTCATCGGAGAATCCGTACTTCACGAAGGAGAGCCCGCTGAACCCCGGCTCATTCAACTGGGGCAGCCTGCCGCACTACATGCTTAAAGGCGTCCAGTACGGCGCACAGGCGTTCCTGGAAGACGACCTGAACCTGTTTGACCTCCGCTTCCCTGGCCGGGTGCTGTCCGCGCTTGCTGATACAGCGACCGTCGCGCTCGTCTTCTTCATCGGGTCGCGCTGGTTCTCGCGACGAGTCGGCTTCCTCGCTGCAGGGATGATCTCGCTCGCAGTCATCAACATCCAGCTGTCGCACTTCTTCGCAGTCGATGCGCTGATGACAACGTTCATCGTCGCAACGGTCTACTTCGCTATTCGAGTTGCCTACCATGGCCGCACCTCGGACGCTGCTCTTATGGGCCTGATGGCGGGACTCGGGTTCGCGACCAAGTTCTCTGTATCACCCCTCGGCGTCGCGGTCGTCACCAGCCTGCTGATCTACGCGCTCTCGCAGCCCGGCGACGCGTTGAACCTCCGTGGATGGCGTTCGCCCGCCGCCGCGCTCAGACAGCTGCAGGCGTTCAAGGCGCTGCTGATCGCGACCGGAGTCGCTTTCGCAACGGTGTTAATCACGCAGCCGTACATGTTCCTCGATCTCGACACCTTCTTCACCAACATCAGCGACCAGAGCGAGATGGTGCGGCGCATCAACGACTGGCCATTCACGCGCCAGTACGCAGACACGCCTCGCTACTGGTACCAGGTGTTCCAGCTCGGTTTCTGGGGGCTCGGGCCTGCGATGGGAATCGTGGTGTGGGTCGGGTTGCTGGCGGGAATTGCATTCGCGTGGTTCGGACGACGCAAGGTCGACGTGGTGATCCTGGCGTGGGTGATTCCTTACCTGCTCATCACCGGCTGGTTCGACGTCAAGTTCCTGCGTTACATGGTGCCGCTGGTCCCGTTCCTGGTTCTCTACGGAGCACGCACTTTGCTCTGGGCGGGCGACATGATGAACGCATTCTGGCCTCAGCGTCGCTATCTGATCGCGGCGCCAGCGGTGATCATGCTCGTATTCACCGGCCACTACGCGCTGTCGTTCATGTCGATCTACTCGGGGCCGCACCCCGGGCAGGCCGCTTCGGATTGGCTGGCGGAGAACGCCGAACCGGGATCTCGTGTCGTTCAGGAGCACTGGGAAGAGGGCATCCCCGGTCGGTCCGGCATCATCTTCGTGCACGAGCGGCTTGAGTTGTACAACCCGGACAGCTTCGACAAGTTCAACCGCATCACGAGTACGCTCGCCGACTCCGACTATCTCGTCTTCTTCAGCAACCGCCTCTACGGAACGATTCCACGACTGCCAGAGCGCTATCCGCAGAGCACCGAGTACTACGAGCGGCTCTTCGATGGTTCACTCGGTTACGAGCTGGTATTTGCGGACACACGACCAGTTCAATCGCTAGGCATTACCTATCGAGAAGACCAGTTCACCCGCGTCAACTTCGGCCCACCAGCTGGCTTCGCGCAGCCCAGTGGTGACCTGTTGACGATCGCGCCCGGCTGGGCGGACGAGAGCTTCTCGGTCTACGACCATCCACAGGTGCTGATCTTCCAGAACACGGGTCGGCTGGACGACGTCGCCATGCTTGGTGTAATCGGGTTCGGAGGCCCGGCGGCGTTAGCGAACCGGCAGGTCGGCCTGCTGCTTGATGATGACCAGTTGGAAACGCAGCGTTCAGGCGGCACGTGGACCGATCTGGCATTCCTCCGCAACCTGCCCGAGGGCGCAAGCTGGATTGTCTGGCTGATTGCAGCCGAAATCTTCGCCCTGGCCGCGGTCCCTCTCGCATTCGTGCTTTTCAGGCCGTTCCCGGACCGCGGCTACCTGCTCGCCAAGCCACTCGGCTTGCTCGTTGCCGCCACCGTCACATGGCTGCTCGCCAGCGCAGGAATCCTCGAGTTCGGCTTCGGCGGCGCGTTCGCAGGGCTGTTGGTCCTAGCCGCGATCTCAGGATTCGCGGTGTGGCGTCGCGGGCAGGCGATGAAGGAATGGTTCCGCTCGAACCGGCGCACAGTCATCTTGTCCGAAGTCCTGTTCATCACCGCATTCCTTGCATTCCTGGCGATCCGCTTCGCCAACCCCGACCTCTGGCATCCGTTCCGTGGCGGCGAAAAGCCGATGGACTTCGCTTATCTCAACGCGGTCACCCGCTCTAGCGTGATGCCGCCGTTCGATCCGTGGTTCGCGGGTGGGTTCCTGAACTACTACTACTTCGGGCAGTTCCTCGTGGCCGACATGATCCGGTTCACGGGCATCGTGCCATCAATCGCCTACAACCTCGCCGTTCCTCTGCTATTTGCATTCACCTTTGGTGCGGCGTTCTCGATCGTCTACAACCTGGCGAAGCTGACACTGATCGCGAGAAAAGGAGCAGCCGTCGCAGCAAGAGCGAAGTCACCGATCTTCGGCGGCATCGCTGCGGCGGTGCTGGTCTCGGTCGCAGGGAACATCGACGGACTGGCGCAGGTATGGGACCGATTCACAGGTGATCAGGCGGTCTGGTCGTTCGACTTCTGGCGCAGCTCACGGATGTTCGAGGGCGGCACGGGCGGCAACGAGATCACAGAGTTCCCGTTCTTCTCGTTCCTCTTCGCCGACCTGCACGCCCACATGATCGCCATCCCGTTCGCACTGCTTGCGCTCGGGCTCGCAGTCGCAACCTTCCTGCGCGTATCGGACAAGGAGCCGATCTGGCAGAGCTGGGGCCGACTGGCCTTCCTAGGCGTCGCGGTAGGCGCGTTGCGCATCATCAACGCTTGGGACTTCCCGACCCAGCTACTGCTCGCAGGTGGAGCGGTATTGGTGGGAGAGATGTTCATTCAGCGAAAACCGCTCACTGCTCGATTGGCGACCGGTGTACTCAAGTGGATATTCGTCGCTGGAGTCGGCTTCGTTGTGTATCTGCCGTTCCATATCAACTTCGAGCTGTTCAACAACGGCGTCCTGCAGAGCGAGTTCCGAACTCCGCTTGGAACCTACTGGGCTGTGCACTCGATCTTCCTCGTCGTTGTGCTGAGCTGGGTCTTCTTCGAGGTACGGGACAGAACGCCGGCCGTTTGGTTGTGGTACCGCAACTATGCAGAAGTGAACCGCGTGCCGATATCGATCGGACCGTTGATCATCGTCATGCTCGCGGCAGCCGTCCTCACGTTCCTGTTCACGCCGATCAGCACTCTCGCCTTCACCACGCTAGTGGCACTAGCAGTGATCGGGGCGGCCGCACTCGCCTACACGTCCGGCAAGCCCGGCGCAAAGTACGTGGTCGCGGTCGCAGGCTTCGTGGTGATGGCGATGGGACTCGGCGGCGGGGTCGACATCTTCACAGTCAAAGACGACATCGGCCGCATGAACACCGTCTTCAAGTTCTACCTGCAGGCATGGTGGCTGCTCGCGCTCGCATCCGGCTTCTTCCTGTGGCTGATGTGGTCAGACGGCAGGTTCTCACTGCCCAGGATCAACCTTTCGACGCCGACGTTCATCAACCAGCTCTCGGCGGCTTCGAAAACGGCTTGGGTCGGTGGGCTTGCGGTCCTGCTGATCGGTGTGATGATCTACCCGGTCCTCGGCACCAATGTCCGTATCAAGGACCGCTTCGACACATCGAGCACAGGACTCGACGGCACCGCTTACATGGAGACAGCGGTCCACTTTGAGAATGCGCAGACCGGCTCTCCAACCGCGATAACCCTCTCCGATGACCTCAAGGCGATCGAATGGCTACAGCGCAACGTGGAAGGGTCGCCGGTGATCGTCGAGGGGCTCACGGATCTCTACAGGTGGGGCGGCCGAGTGTCGATCAACACCGGGCTCCCGGCCGTGATCGGATGGGACTGGCACCAGCGCCAACAGCGGGTTAACTATGCCTGGGCCGTGACCGAGCGCAGGCAGCAGGTCGACAGCTTCTACCGGACAGGCTCAATCACCGAAGCCGTTCAGCTACTGGACCGCTTCGACGTCCGATACGTCTACATAGGTGAGCTTGAGCGCATCACTTATCCGGCGAGCGGCCTCGACAAGTTCTCGCGGATGGAGGCTTTCGGCCTGCGGCCTGTCTACTCGGAAGGCAGCGTGACGATCTACAAGTACGCGTCTCCGCAGACCGTCAGCCGCTAATCAAGAAGCCGAAGCTCAGGCGCTCTCTTCAGCCGGGACGATCAAGCCGTAGTCGTCGTCGTGACGCCGGTACACAACGTTGATCTGACCGTTCTCACGGTTCTTGAACATGAAGAAGTTATGGCCGAGCAAGTCCATCTGCGCGGTCGCTTCCTGGACAGTGATCGGTGGCATGTCATGCTTCTTGGTGCGGACAAGCTGCCCGAACTCAAGCTCCAACACCTCTTCTTCCGGTTCGTCCACCGCAACTTCAGCCGCAGCAATCTGCTCTGCGATTTCAGCTTCAAGTCCGTTGGCGTTCCCGCGGCGACGCTTGCTGAATCGCGTCTTGTACCGTCTGATTCGCCTCTCAACGTTCGTCTGGACGAGGTCGATGGCCGAGTAAGGCGTGTCTGCGCGCTCCTCTGACCTGATAAAGCCGCGCTTGAGCGGGATTGTCACCTCAGCGATGTAGCGGTCCTCTTCACGCTTCGTTCCTTCCTTGCGGATTCGCAGGTTCACCTTCGCTTCGAAATTGAACCTGTCGTCCAACTTCGCCATACGCTTCTCCGCGTAGTCCTTGATTGCGTCGGTTAACGTCGTGTGCTGAGCGCTGATCGTGAGGTCCATTTGACCCTCCCGGGCTTTTGGCCGTGAATCGGCCGGTGAATTAAGTTGACCACCGATTCTACAGTTGGGTGTAGAGCGAAGTGGTCTGTCGGACCGGTCGCCGTCTATTCTATGTTCCATCTGCGACATCGAACAGCCAGACGAATGGGAATCCCGTGAAGTCAGCCCTGCTATCTGTGGTGCGGTCAGCGACTGACCTGCTATTCCCGCCGCGCTGTGTTCACTGCGGCGCTGACGGGAGCCTGTTCTGCGACACATGTGAAGCTGCATCAACAAGACTGCGGCCTAGCGAGGTTTGCCGTACCTGTGCTTTACCTGCCCGGGGCGGGACCTGCGAAAAATGCTTCGACGAGCCGCCTTCACTGAACAGGGCGGTCGCTGTGTTTACCTACCAGCCGGAGATCCGGGACGCGATCACTGCTTTGAAGTACAGGGACATAAGGGCAATCGCGCCTCGGCTCGCCGAGTTGATGCTCGACGCGATGCCAGATCCAGCGCGGTCGCCTGTCGATAGGCTGGTGCCGGTCCCTATCTCGCGTTCGAGGTCCCGCTCGCGCGGCTACAACCAGAGCGGGCTGCTTGCGAAACGGGTTTCAGCAGCGTCCGGAATCAGGCTCAGTTCAGACCTGCTGGTCAGAACAAACGACAATGGCCCGCAGGCCAGGTCCGGGAGCATCGAGCAGAGAGCGGCGAATGTGCGCGATGCGTTTGAGGTGCCTGACGACGTGGCGGACAAACCAGATGGACAGAGAATCCTGTTGATCGACGACGTGATGACAACCGGCTCAACACTCAACGCATGCGCAACTGCGCTCAAAGATGCTGGAGCGGCCTGGGTCGGAGCGCTCGTCCTGGCAAGGGAGCTTTAGCACTTGGCGATAGAGAAACCCGAGATAATCTTCTTCGACGTCTACGGAACCCTTGCCGGATTCGACCCGCCCCGGGAGAAAATCCAGCAGGCAGCGGCCGCCCACTTCGGTTTACAGCTCAACCGCGAAGGCATCGATCGCGGCTATCAGCAGGCAGACCATTTCATGGCTCGGCAGAACTCTCGGTCACCTGTGCGCCTCATGCCGCCCGACAAACGAGACCAGTTCTTCGCGCGCTACGAGCAGCTTATTCTTGCCGGGGCCGGTCACGAAGTCGATCTTGAGACCGCTGCGAAGGTCTGGGCAAGGGTGAGGCAGCAGGAATACGGCTGGGCGCTTTTCGAGGACGTTGCGCCGGGCTTGCAACAGCTCCGCGAAGCAGGATTTCGTATCGCAGCTCTTTCGAACATGCCGATGACTGGCAGCGAGATGTGCGACGCGATCGGCCTGACCGATCATGTCGAATTCGCAGTGACATCCGGTGATGTCGGTGCGGAGAAACCCGACCCTCGGATCTTCAATGCGGCGCTTGAGCAGGCGAAGGTCGACCCATCATGGGCGGTGATGGTCGGTGACAGCATCACGTCCGACCTGCGTGCAGCCGAGAAGGTCGGGATGAACGCCATACTGATGGACCGCTACAACAACCACCCCTGGCATGACGAGCACCCGAGAGTGACCGATGTCTATGGCGTGACCGAAGCCGTGGACACCATCTAGCTGAACTCTTCGTCCGGCACTCATTCAAACCGCTATCCTGTCGGCCGTCTAACACTGACCCACAGCACGACCTTCAGTCCTAGCAAACAACTCACCCTGTCGAGCGAAGAAAAAATGAAGATCGAAAAAGTTGAATCGATGCTGATCGGTGGCGACGCTTCCGCCCCCGGCAACCACATAGTTCGCATCTGGACAGACACCGGTCTGAGCGGCATCGGCCAGTCCGCCTGCTGGGGCTATCCCGAAGCCGTCGATCAGATGGTGAAGAAGTTTGCCGGCTACCTGGTCGGCAAGGACCCGCTGCAGATCGAACACCACTGGCAGTACCTCTACCGCATGGGACCGTTCCGCGGCTCCGCCATTTCGGGCGCCGTTTCCGCCGTGGACATCGCGCTCTGGGACATCAAGGGCAAGCGCTTTGAAGCTCCCGTCTGGCAGCTGTTAGGCGGCAAGACCAGGGACAGGATCAGGCTGCACCTGCTGATGGGTTCCAGGCTCCCTGACGCCTCCGACCAGGGCACGACCGCGGATGGCCTCCGGATCAACGCAAGAGCCGCAGCAGAAGAAGGATTCACCGCAGTCAAGATCGATCCGCTGCCGGACGGCTTCCAGTCGATGACCCAGTCGAGACTCATCCGCGAGACACGAGACAACGTCGCAGCACTACGCGAGGGATCAGGTGAAGATGTCGACATCATCCTTGAGATCCACCGCAAGCTGACGCCGATGGTCGCCGTCGCGCTGGCAGAATCGCTACTCGAGTTCCACCCGCTTTTTTACGAAGACCCGATCCAGATCGACAGCATCATCACGCAGGGCGAGATAGCGAAGCGGACCAGCATTCCCGTTGCAAACGGCGAGCGCATGCACACCATCTGGGAGTTCCGGGAACTGCTGGAAAACGGAGGGCCGCAGTACGTAAGGCCAGACCTCGGTCTTGCTGGCGGTATCACCCATGTGAAGAAGATCGCAGCGATCGCCGAGTCCTACCACTCGGCCGTCGCCACGCACAACTACCTCGGTCCAGTGCTCACGGCGGCCGCTGTGCAGATCGACGCCTCGATACCGAACTTTGTCACCCAGGAGTACACGAAGCGCGACGAGGAAGAGGTCCACGCCGTGTACAAGAACTCACTCAAGAGAAATGGCGGTTTCATCGAGTTGCCGGAGGCTCCCGGGATCGGCGTGGAGCTCGACGACTCGAAGCTGGATGCAACACCCTTTGTCTCAAAAGACCTGCAGAACATCCCGATGCGGACTGACGGTTCGGTCGGCTACTCGGTGTAGTTCAGCTTCGAACCGCTGAAGGAGGCCCCGAACCTAACCGGCGCGCCCTCGATGCTACGAACAGCGCGATCATCAGCCCGGCAAGGCCGAGACCCATCACCCAACCTGCAAACGCTGCGAGTCCGGCCAGAAACCCGAGTGCGATAAACGTCATGATCCACACAACCGGACCGGCGGTCATGATCAACCCGGCAACACCGGCGATAACCGGAAATCCCGAACGTGCGGTTATCAGAGACGCGATAACAATCACCAGCATGGGCGGAAATACCAGCCCAATCAGAAATCCAAGCAGAACGTCCAAGGGAATTATCTCCTCGCTTCCCACAGCCCTTCCGAGCGCGGGCATATCGAGCAATCCCATTCTATAGAAAATGACAACTCACTCGATCAAAAACGTGACCGTCATCGGTGCCGGCCTGATGGGCCATGGCATCGGACTTGAGTTCGCAGCGCATGGACTAAGCGTTCAGCTTGTAGACCGTGACGCCGCGGCGCTGGAAGCCGCCAGGGAGCGTGTTGACCTCGGACTGGACCTGCTGACCGAAGCCGGCAGGCTAACTGGTGAGCAACACGACGCGGTGCGCGGTCGGATCAGCTACTCAGCGGAGCCAGCGGCAGCCAGTGTCAATGCCGACCTGGTCATAGAGGCGGTGTTCGAAAACCTTGAGCTGAAGCGTGGTCTTCTCGCAGACGCCGCAACGATCGCGCCGCAGCACGCGATCTTCGCCAGCAATACCTCGTCCTTCATGCCATCGCTCCTCGCCGATGCCACCGGTAGGCCGAAGCGATTCGCTGTCGCCCACTACTTCAACCCGCCGCACATGCTGCCTCTGGTCGAGATAGTTCCAGCGCCGGACGCGAACCCGGATGTTGCCGAATCGCTCATCGCCCTGTACTCAGCGATGAAGAAGAAACCGGTCCTGATCAAGAAGGAGCTCCCGGGGTTCATCGCCAACCGGCTACAGGCCGCATTGAGCAGGGAAGCTGGATCACTGGTGAATCGGGGTATCGCCACCGCCGAGGACATCGACTCGGTCATCAAGTACGGATTCGGCCGCAGGCTGGCGATCGCCGGGCCGTTCGAGATCTGGAGCAGATCGGCTGGGACCTTGTCTCGACGATCGTTGGAGAGCTGTTCGCCGAGATCGAGAACTCGACCGGACCGTCGAAGGCGATGCAGGACGCCATTGCTCGCGGGGACCTCGGCATCAAGACCGGGCGAGGCATGTACGACTGGACTCCAGAGTCCGCCGAAGCCCTACGACTGCGGATAGGCCGAGCGCTGATAAGGCTGGCGCAGATCGAGTCCGGCTCGGCGAAACCGCTGTACTCGCCAGTCACCGACCGCGGCGATCAGCCGCCACATCGGACGGCAGAGGACTCAGGCACGAAAAAACGAATCGCGGTCGTTGGCGCCGGACTAATGGGCCACGGTATTGCGCTCGAGTTCGCAGCGCATGGTCACCAGGTAACCATCAACGACGTCTCGGAAGACCTGCTTAACGGTGCACTGCAACGCTGCGAAGTCGGCCTCAATCTTCTTTCCAAAACTGGCCGTATCAACGCAGAATCGGTGCCGGAAGCATTTGCACGAATCAATGCCTCAGCAGACCTCGAAACGACCGTCAAAGACGCCGACCTCGCTATCGAAGCGACCAGCGAAAACCTCGAACTCAAGCAGCAGATATTCGAAACACTGGACGCTCACTGCAAGCCCGGCGCAATACTCCTCAGCAACACCTCCACATTCCTGCCCAGCGCCATCGGCAAGAACACCGACCGGGCTGCGAACATCGCTGTCGCCCACTACTTCAACCCGCCACACCTGCTCCCGATAGTCGAAGTGGTACGCGGGCCCGAAACCTCCGATGAAACCCTTCAGGCCGTCGTCACGCTCCTCGAATCTATTGGCAAGAAACCTGCTGTCGTGCAGCAAGAGATACAGGGGTTCATCGGTAACCGACTCCAGGCGGCCCTCTTCCGTGAAGCGCTCCACATCGTCTCATCCGGCGTCGCCACAGCACCCGAGATTGACGAGGTAGTCAGGTCAAGCTTCGGCAGGAGGCTCTCCGTAGCAGGGACTTTCGAACTACGAGACATCATCGGTCTCGACCTTGCCATGGACATCGGCCGCCAGATCGTGCCTTCCCTCAACAACACCAGGACGATCCCAGAAGTGCTCGCCGAAAAGGTCCGATCGGGCGACCTCGGTACCAAGACCGGCAAAGGCTTTTACGACTGGACACCCGAATCCGCCGAAGCGCTTCGCATCCGCATCGCGAACGCGCTCGCCGACATGGCAGGTTGGCCTTCTGACGGCCCCCAAACTTCGGCCTAGAAATCGTCACGCCTCCAACTGAGGGCAGTGATAATCTCAGTTGCGCCTGTTTCTCTCCCACCGATCAGTCACCGCGCAACAAGGATTCCAGTTCACGTGACCACCCCAGACAGCCCTTACCGACTCCCCCGCACGGTCATCCCTTCCCGCTACGAGATATCACTTGAACCCGACCTCGAAGCCGCGTCCTTCACCGGCACGGTCGCAATTGAGGTCGACATCAACGAACAGACATCCGACATCTGGCTCAACGCCGCCGAGTTGGAACTTCACAGTGCGTCGCTCGAACCCGTGGGTGGCCCGCCAACCGATGTCGCGTCCATCACGCTCCACGAACAGGACGAACGCGCCGAACTGACCCTTGGCGAAGCCGCATCTCCCGGAAGATACGTCCTCCGCATCAACTTCACCGGCATCCTCAACGATAAGCTCCGCGGCTTCTACCTCTCCCGCTTCACCGACTCTGCAGGCCAGGAGCGCCTCATCGCTACAACGCAATTCGAGAGCACAGACGCCCGCCGCGCCTTCCCGTGCTTCGACGAACCGGACTTCAAGGCCATTTACGGCGTGACACTCACCGTTCCTGAAGACCTGTTCGTGGTCTCCAACGGACCGCTCATCTCTGAAACCCCGAACGGTTACGGCAAGAAGGTCGCTGTCTTCGAAGACACGATGAAGATGTCCACCTACCTCGTGGCCTTCATCGTCGGACCGTTCGAAGCCACCGCTCCCGTTGATGTCGACGGCGTTCCGCTGCGCATCGTTCACCCCATCGGCAAAGGCCACCTCACCGGCTACGCGCTCAAGGCCGGCGAACACGCGCTGCGCTACTTCACCAACTACTACGGAATCGCCTACCCGGGCCAGAAACTCGACATGATCGCCGTGCCTGACTTCGCGTTCGGCGCCATGGAGAACCTCGGCTGCATCACCTACCGCGAAGTGTTGCTCATCATGGATGAAGAGCGCTCGACGCAGCCTGAACTGATGCGCGTCGCAGACGTGATCGCCCACGAGATCGCGCACATGTGGTTCGGTGACCTCGTGACCATGCGCTGGTGGAACGGCATCTGGCTCAACGAGGCATTCGCCACTTTCATGGCGACAGCAGCCGCGAACGACTTCAACCCTGACTGGCACCGCTGGGACCAGTTTTCGCTCGACCGTTCGGCAGCCTTTGACGTCGACTCGCTCGACAAGACCCGGCCAATCGAGGTCGAGGTCAATTCGCCGCAGGACGCTGACGCCATGTTCGATCTGCTCACGTATGAAAAGGGCGGCTCTGTCCTGCGCATGCTCGAGCAGTACCTCGGCGAGGACCGCTACAGGGACGGCATCCGCTACTACCTGGACAAGCACCAGTACGCCAACACCGAGACCTCTGACCTGTGGGACGCCATCGAGCACATCACAGGCGAACCGGCACGCAGCGTGATGGACTCGTGGATCTTCCAGCGGGGCTACCCGCTGGTCTCGGCCGAAACCTCAGGCTCGACACTCAAACTGACCCAGAGCCGCTTCCGCTACACACCTATTGAAGGTGGCGATGAGACGCTCTGGCAGGTCCCTGTTGTCCTCCGCTACTCGGCCGGTGGAACGGTCCACGAAGACCGGGTGCTGCTTACAGACCGGAGCACGGACGTGTCGCTCGCGGGCGAGCCAGACTGGCTGGTGGTCAACGCAGGCGGCAGCGGCTTCTACCGCGTCCGCTATTCGCCGGAACTGCTGCAGGCGCTGGCGCCGCGCATGCAGACCGAACTGAAGCCGATCGAACGATACGGCCTGGTCGACGACACACGTGCCGCCATGATCTCCGGCGCAACCTCCGCCGCCGACTTCCTGGAGTTCGCAAAGGGCTTCGAAGACGAGACCGATCTCGACGTCTGGTCTGTGTTGATGACAGGACTCGGAACGATCAACCACCTCCTTGATGGCGCGCCGAGAAAGAACTTCCAGGGGATGCTTGCCGACCTGTACGGCGCGGCGCTTAACCGCCTTGGCTGGGAGCCGAAAGAAGGCGAGTCCGCGCGGGATGCAGAGCTTCGTGGCACCTTGATTGGAGCGCTGGGTGGCGGAGCCGAAGACGAAGACGCCATCCGCAGGTCACGCGAACTGCATGCGAAGTACCTCGAAGACCCATCCTCCGTAGAGCCGAACGTTGCAGCGGCTGTCGCACGCGTCGTAGCGATGAGCGGTACAGCGGACGACTACTCGGTGTACGTGCAGCGGTTCAAGAATGCATCGACGCCGCAGGAAGAGCGCCGCTACCAGACCCACCTCGGCTCATTCCCGGGTGAAGCGGAAATCGCCAACACGCTGAAGATGACGCTGAACGGCGAAATCCGCACGCAGGACTCTCCCTACCTGATCGGATACGCGCTCTCCAACCGGGACCAGGGCGAGCAGGTCTGGCGGTTCGTTTCCGAGAACTGGGACCAGATGCTCGAAGCGTTCCCTGACAACGCGATCGTGCGCATGGCGGGCGGCATCAGGTCGTTCAGCAAGCCTGAGATGGCTGCTGAAGTGGAAAAGTTCTTCGAGACGCACAAGGTGCCAACCGGCGAACTGACGATGCAGCAGCACCTCGAAAAGCTACGGGTGAACGTAGCACTGAGACAGCGTGAGGCTGCCAACCTGGAACAGCTTCTGGGCGGGTAATGGTTTAGCGCCCGCTATTCGACAAGGCCTAGCTCAGCGCAGGACTTCGCACTCGCTTGAATTAGCGCGCCATTCTTCAACGGCCAGAACGGCCAGCGGCCCTCCACCGCACCTTGACCCTTTCGGCTCAGATTCCGGTCGAATCCACGCAACGCGCTCCAAACTCAACCCCTTCTTACGAATCCCGAAACTTACAACCTCAACTTCGTAACGCAGCGGGAACACTTAACGTCGAAGAATCGTCATGGGGTGCATAGGGACTGCTCAGGGCCTGGCACGAGTCGGCCCAGGAGTGAAAGCGGACAGGCACATGGGGCATAAATCGCAGCGCCTTCCGCTCACCGGAGCGAAAGAAATGCAACTTACAGACGAAATCCAGAATGCCGTCTCGACCCGGACCAAATCCGGGCGAGGCAGACTGCCATTCCTGCTGATCGGGGGCGTGCTCTTCCTGTTCGTCCTCTCGGCCTGCCAGGTGGCGGTAGGTGACGATGGCACGATCAACATTCGGCCAGAATCCACTGAAGCAGCGCCAGCCAACAATGGCAACATCGGCGCTGCTCCCGGCGCAGCCGCCGGTCAGGGCGGATCCGGCAACACTCACACCGGCTTCGCTTCGCAGACCGGTGAAGTCGACCCGGCCAGCACGTCGCCAATCGACCCCGACCAGCTCTACGAATGGAACGGAGTGATCGAATGGATCGACGCCAACACCGCGGCGGGCGGCCACTTCATCATCGACCGCGGCTGTGACCGCTGGTCTGTGATCGCCGAGAACGACGAGCTGTTCGTGAAGCTCAAGGAACTGAACGGCGAAAAGGGCGTCATCTGGGGTACGGTCAGCTTCAACAACGTCTTTGGCCACCGCGCCATTGAAGCAAGCTCGGTGTTCGCACCGGGCGACATCCGACCGCTGATCGCACTGCCTCAGATCCCCTGCAACGACACGCCGGTCCCTGGCCCGCACATCGCCGTCAACCACAGCGAAGTGACCCTGCATGGTGACCTCGTGTGGCGCGCAGGTGGTCTCTGGCTCGTTACACCACGTGGCAATGTGCGGCTTGAACTCCAGGACATCGCTTTCGAGATGTTCCCGGAGCTTGAGGACCTCGTGCCTGCGGCGTCCGACATCGCAGAAGACATCGACCTGTCATTCTCGCTGGGCGAGTACGGCGTGGTCGGCATGTGGGACCTTGGAAGCACAGGTCTTGTCGTGAAGGTCCGCGACATCAAGCAGTGGCCGCACCGCACGTTCGTCCGCAACCACTGCGGAGGCGGCGCACACCACTTCGTTGTCGGTGACTCTCAGCTGGCCGCACATGGCACGCTGGTGATCACAGACGGCCAGTGGATCCTGCGCACAAAGTCCGGTGTGATCTTCATCCACCGCAACGACAACAGCGCCCTTGTTGACCCTGCCACCGGCGACGTCACTGACGTTCGCCCCGACATCCTGCGCACGCACGACGTAGTGGTGATCGGTGACTGGAAGACCGATGGCAGTGAACTGCACATGGAGGCCGACCGGTTCGTTCGGGTGAAGACCAACTGCGAGCCACCCAAGCCTCCCCGCCAGCCGATTCTCCCCGGCGAGATTGCAGCTCTTGGCACGCTTGTGTTCGAGAACGGCCGCCCGTTCCTGAACACACCTTCCGGCCGCATCGTCCTGTTCAGGCAGAGCGATGTGCCCGACAGCGAGCCGCAGCCTGTTGACCCGTCCTTCTTCGAGGACATTGCTCCCGAAGTGACCGACGCAGCCGGGGTTGTGATCGGTGAAGACGGAACGGTTCAGGTTGACCCGAATCGCCCTGACATCGTCAGGCCTGTTCGCCACATCCTGGTTGTCGGCAAGTGGATGCTGTACAGGGACCACCTGGCGATAGTGGTGCGCTACGCACTGCCATGGCCGTATCCGTCCGCGCAGCCCATCGACCCGGTTCCAGCGGCGCCTCAGCCTGTTCCGCCGATCTTCGAGTTCCCGCTGCCTCTCCCCGAGCCGCAGTCGGTGCCCGGAGTTCTCGGCTTTCCAGTTGAGCCAACCGAGCCTGACTGGCCTGAGATCGACGTTGAAAGGCCAGACTTCGAAGGCTGGGATGATGACGTCTACGAGAAGCCCTCGTTCGACGACACAACGACAAAGAACGGAGTCTCTGCAGGCTCCTTCTCAGCCGCATCGGTCAAGTAGTTCGAGTCCGGCTTAACCGATACGGCAGACCGCACCAGGACCGGCCCCGCATCACCTCCAGCGGGGCCGGTTCGCGTCTTTAGCGCGACTGAATATGGCGGGGTGCGGAGCGAGTCCGCCCGTGAACAGAGTGAAGCTACGGACAGGTCTGGACTGTCACTCGACCAGTGTCGTCCCACTCGTACGTGCAGATCGTGGGGTTCTGACGGAGGTATGTTGGGAAGAGATTCACCGTTCCGACTCCGCCATCGAAATCGTGCGTGGTGAAGTCGGTGATGCCACCACCCGGACTTGCCGCCAGCGTCGTCAGCTCGGTCTCGATAATCAGAACATTGATCGCCGTCTGCACCGTGTTCAGCTCTTCACGGGCTCCCTCGGCCTCACCAGACCCAACGAACCTGCCGACATTCGGCAGTACAACCGCGGTGAGTGCCGCCAGGATGCCAACCACAACCAGCAGCTCCACAAGTGTGAAGCCCTTACTGTTTGTTCTGTTCTGTAGTGATCTCATTGAACGTTTCGATTCCGGAGTTCCCCTCTGGCCTTGAGCTTCCAGTGTGTGGTGTGAACGTTGGGGCGCGGTTGGCCGGGCGAATTCGGAAGGAGTTGTCTGGGTTTGCTTCCGCCGGTTGTCCGGCAATGTGTCTGTGTGCTGAGTTGACTAAACGCCCCGCGCCCGACCTATGTGCCTCTGGCAAAATGGCATCTCACGTCATGCCGTCTAACTGGAACTCGACTTGCCTGCTCTCACGTACTCAAGAGCCCTACCCGTGGTCGCCGAGCCGGATGTCCTCGTCTGCGGGACCGGTGTCGCCGGCATCGGCGCGGCGGTCGCTGCGGCCCGGAATGGAGCCTCGGTCCTCGCAGTGGATCGCGCGGGGTTTGCAGGCGGCTTCTTCACCAACATCATCGGTTCCGCCTTCGACGGCTTCGTCTACGAAGAGACGGGGCGCCCAGTAGTTGGCGGCCTTGTATTCGAGATGTTGGAGCGCATGGGCGTCATCGAGCCGGGAACTGGCCCGGACCTGTCTTTCAATGTCAATGGTGATTTCACAGAGGTCGAAAAACACCCTGACCGCCTTATCCCTCGCACCGACCCTGAACGCTTCAAGTTGGCGTCTGACCGCATACTCACCGAGTCGGGAGTTCAACTCCTGTTCCACACCCAGGTCGCAGACGTGACGACTCGAGGCGATCGAATACAGTCAGTGGTCCTCTCCAACAAAACGGGACTTGTGGCGGTCAGGCCGAAGGTCGTCATCGACTGCACCGGGGATGGAGATGTTGCTGCGTGGGCCGGATGTCCGTACGAGCAGACTGAAGGCGTGCAGCCGATGTCGATTCACTTCCGGGTCTCGAACGTAGAGCTGACATTCGACCTGCGCCGCAAGTGCTCCGAAGTCCTAACGAGAGCTCGCGCCGCAGGGAAGATCCGGCCTTACGGCGGCCCTTGGCCGGCGACGTTCTCGGGCACCGACATCTACTTCAACGCGGTGCGCATCCCGGGCGACTCCACCAATCCCGAAGACTGGACACGCGCCGAGATTCACGGCCGCGAGGACGCGTGGCGCATGTTCGAGCTGTGGAAGTCTGAGTTGCCCGAGTTTGAGCAGGCACACTTCTTTACGAGCGGTCCGACGGCAGGTTCTCGCGAGTCTCGCCGCATCACGGGCGACTACACACTGACCGCAGACGACATCCGGACAGCGAGGCGGCAGGATGATGTGGTGGTACTCGGTGCGTGGCGCATCGACCGTCACCCCCAGGAGTTGTCCGGTTACCACGATCAGCCTGAAGTCCCACCGTATGACATCGCATACCGCACGCTGCTCCCGCAAGGCATCGAAAACCTGCTCGTCGCGGGCCGCTGCCACTCGGCGACATCAGAAGCACTTGCCTCAAGCCGCGTCACGGCCAACTCGATGGGCATGGGCCAGGCCGCCGGCACATCTGCTGCGATGGCCGTCAGATCCGACCTCGACTCGGTTCGAGCGGTGCACATGCCGGACTTGCAGACGAGCCTGCTCGAACAGGGCTGCATCCTCGATCCAACGGCTGCGATGAAGCGGTCATGAGTTCGTCGCGACTCCTGCTGCCGACAGACAAAGAGCTTCGTTCGGCCGCAGGGTTCAGCGTTGCGGCAAGGGAAACCGTTCGGCAGAGCCCTCTATCCATCATCCAGAGACTGCATCTCGATAACGCTGAGACGCCGACCGCAATACTGAAAGTAACTGTGTCAGAGATGCGGCACGAAGCACCAGTTAACCGGTTCGCTTCTGGTCTGGACATAGGCGCCACAAAGGTGCTCGCTGCCGATAGTGAAGCAACGTTTCCGTGGCTCATCCAGCAAGACATCGGATCGGCAGGCGGTCTTGCCGAACCAACGCTTGAAGATGCAGGCGCGCTGCTGGAGTCGCTTGGAGAGTTCCACGCGAAGGGGTCGATACCTACAGAGCTTTCAGCAGTTCCAGATCGCTCCTTGAGATGGATGGTGGACAATCTGGATGAAGTGTTGTCGGTCATCCATCCTGCAGTCGAAAAGCTCGTTCCGCGGGCGCCCGAGTTCATCGCAGACGGACATTTTGAGCGAGGTCTGAAACGGCTGGCTGAAATCGTTTCTCGAATCCCACTGACCGTTGTCCACGGAGACTTCGATCCCGGAAACATCATCTTCACCCGAGGTCGTTGGCGAGCGATCGACTGGGGCCTGTCACACTGGAACATCCCGTTCGTCGACCTCGCGCACATGCTGAATCACTTAGCGAAAGAGAACCGCAGTGCGCTCATACGGAGATATTTCAATACAGCGAGCGATTTCGGCATCGACATGCCGGATGACGTTGAGCCCTTGGAGCTGGCCAACTTGGGCAACTCGGTTCACGAGGCATTCTTCACGTGGTGGCACTCGCTCTGTATAAGCGAACTCGGAGTTCCAGCAGACACATACGCCGCCACGTTGGTCAAACGCTATGACAACATCCGAAGCCGAAGTCCCGAACTTCAGGAGTTCTAGAACCAGTACGTGATCTCCTCAACCGCGTCACAGGAACCGAAGATTGAGAGAACCTGAACTCAACCTGCCGACCTACCCGTTCGTTCTGTTCGGCATCCCGGTAGTCGTCGGTTTCGTCGTCCATCTGTTCTGGGACTCATCGTTCCTACCAGACGGGGCAGCCATCGCAATGGGTGCTCCGCTCTTCGCGTTCGGAGTCGTGCTCGGTCTGTGGTCCGTCTACACCATGGTCAGCCAGGGCGAACACCCTGAGCCCGGGCGCGGCACCAACAGGATCATCGCCAACGGACCGTTCAGATTCAGCAGAAATCCCAGTTATGTCGCCCTCGTCCTAACTGCCAGCGGCCTTGGGCTAGGCCTCAACTCCATCCCGATCCTCATTGGAGTGCCAGTCGGCTTCGCCATCCTTGCGCTGTGGGTCGTTCCCGCAGAGGAGCGCTACCTCACGGCTGTGCTCAAGGATGATTACGACGCGTATCGCGCCAAGGTCCGGCGCTGGCTTTAGCGAGTCCGCAGCCCATTCAACACGCGACCCTCACACAGTTTCGCGTGACCTCACGGGTCGTTCAGGAGCAGCCTGCCAGAGTAACCGTGTGGTCGTGTTTGCTTTTCCAATCGAGGCGCGAAATGGAAAACCGATCGACACAGCAACCAGAACTGCCTCTTGAGATCAGGTGGCACGGTCGCGGCGGGCAGGGCGTGGTCACCGCCAGCCGGATCCTCGCAACCGCGGCGCTGAATGGCGGCTACTACCTGCAGTCCCTTCCCGACTTCGGTGCAGAGCGGTCGGGCGCTCCGATATCTGCTTACACCCGCATCAGCGAGACGCCACCGGTCGACCGCGGGCCGATCACCGAGCCAGACGCCGTGATCCTGCTCGACGCATCGCTCATCGGCCAGGTGAACATCCTCGGCGGGCTGGTCTCTGATGGCACAGTCGTGATCAACGTCACGGATGCAAACACTGGAGCCCTGGAAAAGCTCCAGGCCCGGCCTGAGCAACAACTCTGGACCGTCGACGGCAGCGCTATCGGCGCTGAGCTGCTTGGCCGCAACCTGCCGAACACTCCGGTGCTCGGCGCCTTTGCACGCGCTGTCCCGGTCCTTGGCCTTGAAGCGATCAGCGAAGCTCTTAAGCAGCTGATGTCTGAGACCTTCAGCGCCGCAATCATCGAGTCCAACCTCAAGGCGCTACGTCGGGGCTATGACGAGGCAGTCCACGCGGAGGTGAGGTCCCATGTCTGAAGAAAGAGTCTGGAAGAAGATCCCAACCGGTGGGCTTGAGCTGAACCCGGGCAGCACCGGGCGCGTCCGCACTGGCGCGTGGCGGAGTGAGTTGCCGATCATCGATTTCTCTAAGTGCACCCACTGCATGATCTGCTGGGTCGACTGTCCCGACGCGTGTTTTGAGGTCTCAGACGCGAAGCTGGCAGGCGTAGACCTCGAACACTGCAAGGGCTGTGGTATCTGCGCCTCGGTCTGCCCCACACACTGCATAACCATGGTCCCGGAAGAGGCCGGGAAGGTGGGATCAGCATGACGACTAAGCAACAGCCCGCCATCACAGTTCCAGCACCAATGGCCGTCAACGGCGGTGAGGCGGTCGCTCACGCCATGCGGCAGGTTGAGCCAGAGGTTGTCGCCGCGTACCCAATCACGCCGCAGACATTCATCATCGAAAAGTTCTCGGAGTTCGTTGCTGACGGGATAGTCGCGACGGAGTACATCAACGTTGAAAGCGAACACGCTGCTCTGAGCGCCTGTGTCGGTGCATGTGCCGCGGGAGGTCGCGCACAGACAGCAACATCAGGCCCCGGACTAGCCCTCATGTTCGAAATCCTCGGAGTCGCCTCAGGCATGCGGCTACCACTCGTCATGCACCTGTGCAGCCGGGCACTGTCCGCTCCGATCAACATCCTCTGCGACCACTCAGACGCCATGGCTATGCGTGAGTCTTCGTGGGTCATGATGTTTGGTTCAGACCCGCAGGAAGCGTACGACCAGGCGATAGTCGCGGCGACCATTGGCGAGCACCCAGATGTGCTGCTGCCGGTCGCGAATGTGCTGGACGGGTTCACTGTCACACACTCAGTTGAGCGAGTTGAAGTGCTACCCGACGAGGTGGTGAGAGAGTTCGTCGGCGAATACGAGCCGGAGCAGTGGGCATTGCAGCCGGGCGGTGGCGCCACATTCGGCGGACTCGATGCGAACGACTTCTACTTCGAGCACAAACGGCAGCAAGTCGAAGCAATGGACAACTCGCTTGAGGTAACCCGAGCGCAGCTGGGCCGCTTCAACGAAATCTCAGGACGTGACATGTCGCTCGTCGAGGAGTACATGCTCGAAGACGCTGAGATCGCGCTGATCGTACTGGGATCATCCGAGGGAATGGTCAGGGCTGCGGTCGACCAGGCGCGAGCGGATGGAATCCGTGCAGGCATGTTGAGAGTCAGGCTGTTCAGGCCGTTCCCTGTCGATGATGTGCGTAAGGCTCTCGAAAACGTCTCCGCGATTGGCGTGCTCGATCGCGCAATAGGCTTCGGCGCTCCCGGCAACGCGCTGCTCCAGGACATCGTCACGACAATACGCACAGTGCCGCGACGACCGCCGGTGATGGACTTCGTATACGGCCTCGGCGGCAGAGCCACGCCCAAGAAGCTTTTCCGCGAGGCGATTGACCACCTGGTAGCGGCGCTGGAAAACGGCCGCGAGACCGAAAAGCCTGTCTACCTGGGACTGCGCTGATAGACCAGAGGACGATCAAGTCATGACTCTCAAACTAAGAGAACTCACACAAAACACAGAGCTGTTCGGTTCAGGTCATGCACTTTGCGCCGGATGTGCAGAGCCAACCGCGGTCAGACAGGTGCTGATGGCGTTGGAAAATCCTCCTGTCGTCGCACTTGCGACCGGCTGTCTTGAAGTCGCAACAACACGCTTCCCTGACACCACCTGGAAAGTGCCGGTCATTCACAGCGCTTTCGAGAACGCTGCCACGACGATCTCTGGCGTCGAGGCGGCTTATAAGGCGTTGGTCAGAAAGGGCCGAATGGAGCCGAGGCCGCTCACATTCCTGGTCTTCGGAGGCGATGGAGCGACATATGACATCGGCTTCCAGTGGCTCAGCGGGGCGCTCGAGCGAGGCCACAAGTTTGTATACGTGTGCCTGAACAACGAGGGCTACATGAACACAGGCATCCAGCGCAGCAGCGCGACCCTGCTCGGCGCGTGGACCACTACGACGCCGGCGGGTGATATCAGGCCCGGCAAGATGCAGTGGCACAAGGACATGACCCGCATCATTGCCGCGCACAAGATCCCATACGTCGCGCAGGCCGCCGTCCACAACTGGAAAGACCTGATGACGAAGGTCCGCAAGGCCGAGGCAGCTTCAGGTCCCGCGTTCCTGAACGTTCTCACACCGTGCGATCGCGGCTGGCGCTTCGACACGGACAAGACGATGGAGGTTAGCCGCCTGATGGTCGAGTCCGGTCTTTGGCCGCTCTACGAAGTCGTTGAAGGCAAGTGGCGCATGACTGGCGGCGGGCAGAAGAAGCGACCGGTGATCGACGCCCTCGAGTCCCAGAAGCGGTTCAGTCACGTCACCGGCGACGGCAATGAGTCAGTAGTCGAAGAGATTCAGCAGATTGTTGACGAAGAGTGGGAGTCGCTGCAGCGGCTCTGCGAGATGTCCGCACCCTGACCTAATGACCTCGGCTGAAAAAGAAAGCGGCGCAGGCAAGAATGCCTGCGCCGCTGTTGGTTTTTTTGTTGGACTGCGTTGGCCTGAGATTAGGTCTACTTGCCGGTTGCCGCTGCTCCGACCGTCTCAACGATCAGCCGGGTAACAACGTACGGGTCACAGTTGGCGTTCGGGCGGCGGTCCTCGATGTAGCCTTTGCCGTCACGCTCAACCTGCCACGGGATACGAACTGAAGCGCCGCGGTCGGAAACTCCGTACGAGTACTGGTCATAACGGGCCGTCTCGTGCAGACCGGTCAGGCGTTGCTCGATACCATCGCCGTAGCCCGCGATGTGCAGTTCAGGTTTGCCTTCACCGCCCAGTGCCTCGGCCGCAGCGACACACGCGTCGTAGGACTCACGCATCTGGTTCGTGGAAAAATTCGTGTGGCAGCCGGCGCCGTTCCAGTCGCCCTCGACCGGCTTGGGATCGAGTGTCGCCGAGATCGGAATGCCCTCGGGTCCTAGGTAGTCCTCTGCAATCCTGTAGAGCAGCCATCGTGCAATCCACATCTCGTCCGCCACTCGGGGGGTCGCAACCGGGCCGATCTGGAACTCCCACTGCCCGGGCATAACTTCGGCGTTGATACCCGAGATGTGAAGGCCGGCGTCGATGCAGGCCTGCAGGTGGTCGTTCACAACCGCTCGGCCAAAGATCTCATCAGCGCCAACACCGCAGTAGTAGCCACCCTGTGGAGCCGGGAACCCGCTCTTGGAAGGCCATCCAAGCGGGTTTCGACCTTCGTAGAAGGTGTACTCCTGCTCCATGCCGAACCAGGTGTCCAGCTCGCCGTACTTCTCAGAAGCTGCGGCGCACGCGGCACGGGTGTTCGACGGGTGCGGGGTCATATCCGTAAGCAGCGTTTCGCAAAGCACAAGCTTGCCGTCGCCGCCGCGCACAGGGTCAGGGACAACGAGAACGGGACTCAGGACAACATCCGAGGAGTCTCCGGGAGCCTGGTTCGTGCTTGAACCGTCGAATCCCCAGATGCCGGGCTCGTCGCCGTCGGCCACTACCTTTGCCTTCGAGCGAAGCTTCGCGGTCGGCTCAGTTCCGTCAACCCAGATGTATTCAGCGATGTAGCTCATTTTTCACTCCGTGCCACGCAGCGTGGTGGCCAAGACAGATCGGGCATTCCCGAAGACCTAAGTTAACCGCAGGTTGTTTCAATCGTGTTTCAGATCGTCGCGCCTTTGTGAAAAACTCCGGGCTGCGGTCACCCGGCACGCCGCAGGCGGCGCATACTGTATCACCACCGCAGAGGACGACACCCTCCACAACTTCGAAGACAGATGAACCCTGAACACATTGAGCTGGTCAAGCGAGGAGCGAACGCCGTCGACGAGTGGCGGCGCGAAAACCCGGTCGAACGACTTGACCTCTCTGGCGCGGATCTAGCTGGCGCGAAGCTGGCAGGCTGGAATCTTGGACGCGCAATCCTGGACCGGGCAGATCTTTCGGGAGCCGACCTTGAAGGCACTGACCTTTCAGAGGCATCGCTGAAGAAGGCCGACATGCGGAACGCCAACCTGTTCAAGTCGATGCTCTACCGCACGACCCTGGCAGGCGCCGACCTCTCAGGCGCAGACGTGAGACAGGCGAATATGTACAGGGCAGTTCTGCGCGAGTGCAAGATCGACGGCGCCCAGTTCAAAGGTGCACTCACGTTCAAGGTGATCTGGCCTGAAGGCAAAGGAACGGTCGAAGGCTTCAGGTCTTCGAAGGATCCTGCGAGCAAGAACTAACTTGCAAGCCCGCCGGTGACTCGCATCAGCGTCTCTTGCACCAGCAACTCATGGTCTAGCGAACGCTCCGGCTCAGTCTCGCCATTCAGGTTGCGCACGAACGAAGCAAAGCTGGCAACGTACCGCGGCCGTGCCTCCAGCTCGATTTCTGAGACGCCTTCCGGATATTCGCCTTTAGCATTCTCAAGTGTCAGCTTCAGCGTGTCGGCGGGCTCCATCGGCTCCATGATCGCCGAGCCCTCGGTGCCGTAGACCTCGAACCGGCGCGCCATCGGCCGCGGCTCCATCGCCGCGATATCCACGGTTGCGATCGCTCTCGGATACTCCAGCACGGTGAGCGTGTTGTCCATGAACTCACGCGTCTCGCTGGCAGCGTTCTGCATGAACGATGTCACCCTGTTCGGGCGACCCAGAAGCCACACGACCTGGTCCAGCATGTGGCCGCCAAGGTCGTAAAGAATTCCGGCGCGGTGGTGCGAAAGTCCGATACGGCCCTGCACGTCGTTGTCAGGAGCAATTTCAGGGATCCAGGTCGACATGTGCGCTCTGACCTGGAAGACGTGGCCGAGGAACCCTGACCGTGCCCAGTTCGCAATACGCTCAAAGCCGTCGTGGTTACGGAACATGTATCCCATCTGGATGAGCAGGTTCTTCCGTTTCGCCTCCTCGACTATTCGCTCGAAACGCTGGTAGTCGTCACCTGCCGGCTTGTCGTAGAAGGCGTGCTTGCCCGCGGCAATGATCTGCTCTGTCTGCCCGAGGCTCTCCCGGTTCGCGCCCTCCGAAGAGATCGCAACTATCTCCGGGTCGTCGAGCATCTCCGAAGCGTCGTCGAACCAGTTCGCATTCGCCCACGTCGGATCGCCGGAAGCGATTAGCTGCTCCCGCCGTACGGTGTCCGGTTCGTAGATGCCTTTCATCTCGACTTCAGGATGTGCGCTCATCACCTCGAACACGCCCTTGGCGTGGCCGTGCTTAGTTCCAAACTGCGCCATCTTCAGGATGTCTGGCATCTTTTTCTCCGCGCGAATGCGATCTGTGAAATGGTTCTGGTCAAGCTGCGAGGCGCAGTTTAGCGAGAATTTTCAGTAGGAGAGCGGCCGACAACGGCCTGGTATGACGATCGCCACTGCCAGCCCGAGCCAGTCTGAAGGGGTGGCGTTTCGTCCCGAACCTAAGCCGCTCGAACAGCCTCGACAAACGCTCGGATCTTAGCGTGGTCCTTCACGCCGTCCGTTTCGACGCCCGATGAGATATCCACACCCCATGGCGAGAGTTGCTTGATCGCATCGCCCACGTTCTCAGGCGTCAGCCCGCCTGCCAGCAGCACACCCTCGCGGCTTGCGATGCCCTCTGCGACCGACCAGTCGAAACTTCCGCCGCTGCCGCCGGGCACCCTCGCATCGTACTTGTCCAACAAAACGATCCGGCCGGCATCCAAGTGCGGCTGAACTATGTCAGACAGTTGCTCTCGGCTTGTTTCGGGTCTGATTCGCACCTGCCTGATCACAGGCTTGTGAACCCCGCGGGTATAGCTCTCGTCCTCTTCACCATTCAGCTGGACGCCGTCAAGGTCCATCTGTCGAGATATGTGATTGACCCAATCAAGGTCCTGGTTGCGGAACAGTCCGACCAGTTTTGGCCCCTTGCCTCGACGCCTGTCGCGGCGGTCGCCTCGAGTCCTGTAGCTGCGGATGATTGCCTGGCCTTCGGTCGTGCTCAACTGACGCCGAACACCTTCTACGAACACGAACCCCATGTAGTCGACACCGGCGGACGCTGCAACCCATGCAGCCTCGGCGCTCCGCATCCCACAGATCTTGATTTTCGTCTGCTCACTCATTTCGACACTCCGGCCACAGTCACCTTCGACATCGCTTTGACCAGCTCAGAGGCATCGTCACCGGCACGCATCAGGGATTCGCCCACCAGCACCGCCTTGGCGCCGGCCTGACCCATGCGTGTCACATCGTCAGCGTTCTTCATGCCGCTCTCGGCTACTTTCAGCGCTCCTGACGGAATCTTCGGCGCTATCTCCTCGAAAACAGACAAGGAGGTTTCGAGCGTCTTCAGGTTCCTGTTGTTCACTCCGACAATCTGTGGATCCGCAGCCAGGGCAATCTCAAGTTCCGGCTCACCGAACACCTCGACAAGTGCAGCCATGCCGAGTTCTTGCGCCAATCCCAGTAAACTCGAGTATGCATCTGAATCGAGTATCGCGATGATTAGCAGGATGGCGTCAGCACCCGCTGCCCGTGCCTCGTAGACCTGGTATTCGTCAATGACGAAGTCCTTCTGAAGCACCGCTACACCCTGCGACCCAGCCACGCCCTTAACCTTCTGCAGGTCGGCATTCGATCCGCCGAAGAAGTCCTGTTCAGTCAGCACTGAGATCGCCGCAGCGCCCGCCTCGCAGTACATACCTGCTCGCAGCGCCGGGTCCAAGTCCGAATCCAGCTCGCCAGCCGACGGCGATGAACGCTTCATCTCAGCAATCACCGAAACACCGGGTCTCGCCTCAAGCGCGTCCTTGAAAGACGTCACAGGCGCTGCATCCGCAAGCGAAGCCTTCACATCAGCAAGCGGTCGCTCGCGCTTGGCCTCCTCGATTCGCCCGCGACGCAGCGCCACGATTCGGTCGAGTATTCCCGGCTCAACGCCTCTTCCTGTTACGTGACCAGTCATCGACTACTCCAGCTTCTGAGAAAGCTCGGCCAGCTGTTCCAGTTTGCTCTTCGCCGCACCGGACTTGATCGAGTCCTGTGCCACCTGGCAGGCGTCCTGGAAACTTGCCGCTTTTCCGGCGGCATGCAGCGCTGCAGCCGCATTGATGACAACCGCGGTGTAGGCTGAACGCTCAACCGAAGGCGGAGCGTTGTGACCCCCGCCCTTTCCTTCGAAAACATCTCGAATACGCTGTACGCTCTCGTTCGTGTTTCCAACTGCGAGATGGTCCCGCGTGCACTCAGGCAAACCGAAGTCGGCCGGGCGGGTCCTTCGGCGCTTCATCTGGTCGGGCGTGATCTGGTAAATCAGCGTGTGACCCTCGACATCAACCTCGTCGGCGCCGGACTCTGCGTGCACCACCAGCGACGACTCGGTGCCGAGTAGTGAAAGTGCCCTGGCGATCTTCTCAGCGACCTTTGGATCGGACACACCGATCACCTGTTTGGTCGCACCGGCCGGATTGGTCATAGGGCCCAGCAAGTTGAAGACTGTGCGGATGCCGATCTGCGGTCTGAGCGGGCCTGCGAACTTCATCGCGGGGTGAAACGCCTGCGCGAACATGAAGCCGATACCGACGTCTTCGATGCAGCGCTTCACGCCGTCCGGCGAAAGCGCGATGTTCACGCCCAACGCTTCCAGGGCGTCCGCGCTTCCACTTGAACCGGACATCGCCCTGTTTCCATGCTTTGCAACCGGAACTCCTGCGCCGGCAACAACGAAAGCGGCGGCCGTGGAGATGTTGAACCAGCCCTTGTTGTCGCCGCCAGTCCCGCAGGTATCGATAACAGGCAGGTCCGTCTCGACGTGCAGAGATACCTCTCGCATGACACGGGCCATCCCGGCGATCTCTTCCGGAGTCTCGCCCTTCATCCGCAGGGCCGTCACGAACGCGCCGAACTGTGCGGGTGTGGCTTCACCTGCCATGATCTCTCGCATCACACCGGCAGCTTCATCCTGCGTCAGGTCCGCGCCCTGATCGACTATCGCCTGGATTCCCTGCTTGATATCCATTTCGGTCCTCGGTCAGCTTTTAGATTCGGCTGTGCGCTTCGCCATATTGAGAAAGTTCTGCAAAATCTGCTTGCCCGGCTTCGTCATTATCGACTCCGGGTGGAACTGCACGCCCTCGATCGGCAGCGACTTGTGGCGGATGCCCATGATGATGTCGTTCTCCGTCCGCGCCGTCACGTAGAAGTCGTCTGGAACCGTGTCTTTTTCGATGGCCAGTGAGTGGTATCGCACCGCTTCGAACGGGTCCGGCACGCCCTCAAATAAGCCTTTGCCGTCGTGGTGAATCAGCGATGTCTTGCCGTGCCTGATCTCTCCTGCACCACTGACCGTTCCACCGAACGCGGCGCCGATGCACTGGTGACCGAGGCAGACGCCGAGCACCGGCACCTTGCCTGAAAAGTGGCGGACCGCATCGACCGAGATCCCTGCGTTGTCAGGAGTCGACGGACCCGGCGAAACCACAACTAGTTCAGGCTGCTTGAGGTCAAGCTCCTCGACGGTCGCCTTGTCGTTCCGGACCACCTCAACATCCGCTCCAAGCTCCGAGAGGTACTGGAACAGGTTGTAGGTGAAGCTGTCGTAGTTGTCGATCAGTAGCAGCATGTTGTTTCAGGTCGCTCAGGTTGTAGATCGAAATTTCTGGTTAGTTTCAGCCGGCGGCGACGTCCACCGGTTCCGCCACAACAGACCTTGCAGCCTCTTCTGCCATCTCTATCGCCTCGAACTGCGCAGCCATCTTGTGCACCGATTCAAGATACTCCCGTTCGGGGTCACTATCGAACACAACTCCTCCGCCACCCTGCACATGCGCCGCTCCATCCTTGACTGCTATGCAGCGAATGACGGTCCCTGTGTCCACGTCTCCCGAGGCGTCGAACCAGCCGACTCCTCCGCAATATGGCCCACGCCCCTCCTTCTCCAGTTCAGCGATCATCTCAACCGCCCGCAGTCGCGGCGCCCCGGTGAGCGTTCCGAGAGGGAAGCCTGCAACGAACGCATCCAGCCCCGTTGCATCAGGGCGCAAGGTGCCTTTGACTCTGGATACCAGGTGCATTACGTGGGAGTAGCGCTCAGTCGCCATGAAGGAATCGACCTCAACCGAACCCGGCTTGCAAACCCGACCCAGATCGTTGCGGGCAAGGTCCACCAGCATCACGTGTTCGGCCCGCTCCTTCTCGCTAGTCAGCATCTCTGCCTCTAGCGCGGCATCCTTTTCGGTTGTAGAGCCTCGCCGACGGGTTCCGGCAATCGGGTGCATCGAGACCTCGTCACCCCGGGACCTGACCATCAGTTCCGGAGATGAACCAACAAGTGCGAAATCGCCGAAGTTCAGCATGAACATGTATGGCGATGGGTTAAGAGACGCTAGAGCAGAGTAGATCTGCAGCGGTGAGGCGTCTGTACGCCGTATCACCCGTTGTGAAAGCACGACCTGGATAAGCTCGCCTCGCTCGATCTCTTCCCGGGCTTGCTGCACCATCTCCACGTAGTGCTCACGAGCCGCTCCATTTGCCGAAAGCAGATCGAATGTGTCTGTGTATCGCCCGTCTGACCGATGCTGCGTCGGGATTTCAAGTTGCTCCCTCGAAGCTTTCTCAAGCAACTCAGCAGCAACAGTTTGTGCCTGCTCTTTCGTCCTGAAATCGGCATCGACTTCAACCAGCACAACCGATGTCAGCCGTCGCTCTTCACGGTCGTAGACAACGAAACGATCGGGCAGGAAAAAGGCGGCTTCTGGAAGACCTATCGGATCAGCAGGAATGTCGCCAACGGACGGCTCGAAGTAGCGCACCGCTTCGTAAGCGAAAAAGCCGATTGCTCCTGAAGCGAACGGCGCCTCGAAACCGTTTCGATCGATTCGTCGTGCCGCCAATCGGGTTAGCAGCGCGCTAGCCGGGTCAACAGCACCAGCAGCTGTGCCGGCACCAGTCACCAGTCTCTCGCAGGTGCCAGAACCGACATACACGAACCTGCCGGCACCCGGCTCAGGAGAACGACCGTCCAGGATGAAACCCTGGCCATCAACAGAGATCGCGCGGAACGCCGCAACAGGGTCGAATGACTCCAATCGCCGACTCGCCGTCACCTGCTCCAACGCCACGCCTCGCGGCTCAACCCCGCTCAACGAAGCTCTCCTCGGCGTGATCGATCGCCCTCATCAGAGCTCCCATCTTGTGGAGTGTCTCCTCGTACTCGGTCTGCGGCACGCTATCGGCAACGATTCCTCCGCCGGCCTGCAGATACGCCACGCCGTCCTTTAGCACCATCGTGCGAAGCGCGATCGCCGTGTCCATGTTCCCGGTATAGCTGAAGTAGCCGACCGCGCCTGAGTAAGGGCCACGCTTCTGGGGCTCAAGCTCCGCGATCACTTCCATCGCCCGCACCTTCGGGGCACCGGAGACCGTGCCCGCCGGGAACGCCGCCTTAAGCGCATCGAACGTGTCGTAGCCATCCGCCAGCTGTCCGGTAACGTGCGAGACGATGTGCATCACGTGCGAGTAGCGCTCGACCTCTAGCTGCTGCTCCACGTTCACGGTTCCGGGCTTCGATACTCGACCGACATCGTTCCTGCCGAGGTCCAGCAGCATCACGTGCTCGGCAATCTCTTTCTCGTCGGCGAGCAACTCCTCTTCCAACGCTCGGTCCTCTTCCGGCGTCTTGCCTCGAGGCCTGGTCCCGGCGATCGGATGCACTGCGACCTCACCGTCGATCACCGAAGCTAGCAGCTCCGGAGATGCGCCGATGATCTGGAAGCCGTCGAGGTCAAGGAAGAACATGTACGGCGACGGGTTCACGGCTCGCAGTGACCGGTAGAGGTCGAACGGCTCGACAGGAGTGCGCCGAGCAAGCCTTTGCGAAACAACCGCCTGGATGATCTCTCCCTCGTAGATGTACCTGCGAGAGGTTTCGATCATGCTGTCGTAGTATTCGCGGGTCATGTTCGGGATGAACGGCTGCCCGGTCTGCGGCTCGGCGACTGCAACGCCCGAGGCCGAGTAGTCCAGGTTCGCCTCTTTGGCGGAGAAGCCCGCGCTCGGCGGCGAGGCCTTGCGGTGCTGGTGCTCTGGCAGCGGCTCATCCAGCCGGCTGATCAGTTCCTCGATCAGCTTTGTAGCCGTCTCGTAGCGCGTCTCAGCATCCTCGCCCGAATATGTGTACGCGAGCGCTGTGATCGTGTGGCCGACGTGATCGAAGATGAGCAGTGAGTCGGTCATCAGGAAGATCGACTCAGGCACATCCAGCCCGGTCTCCTCGTTCGATATGGCTGGCACTCGCGGCTCGAAGTACGACACTGCGTCGTACGAGACGTATCCCACCGCGCCGCCGTGGAACTTCGGCAGACCAGGAATCTCCGCATGTGAGAAGCGGGACATTCGCTCACGCAGTAAGTCGAGCGGATCAACTGGGCCGTCCTGCTCACCTGGACCTGTGCGAATAATCTCGCCCGGCTCCGTTCCGATGAAGCTGTAGCGGGCAAGGTTCTCGCCGCCCTCTACCGACTCGAACAGGAACGAGTAAGGGCCGCGAGCTACTTTCAGGAATGCCGAGACCGGGGTTTCAAGGTCGGCTGTTATCTGCCTGTAGACGGGAATCAGGTTGTATTCGGTTGTTAGCTTCTTGAACTCTTCGAAGTTCGGTGTGTATTCCGGCATATCTGGCCTCATGAGTGAAATCTTGTTGGAATCAGGATCGCGTGCAACTTCGCCACAGCGTGAGGCTGCGCCAGTGGCGGTCAAGAGGCCTTTTGTTCGTTGAGCTAGTCATCGTTTCCAGTTAGATAGTTGCGGGTGCGAATCGACGTATGAGAACTAGCTCCAGGACTTCGTGTACGAGCTGATGCGCATGGCATCACGGACCATCGTCATCGTCTCTTCGGCGATCTCGCGCCCCTTCATCACGCCGGACATGATCGCCTCTTCAACCTGGTCCATGTGCTGTTCATAGTGTGCCCTGCGCTCACGGATCGGCTCGAGGTGCTCATTTAGCGCCTTCGCCAGCGCCACCTTCACCTCCACGTCGCCGACGGTGCCCTTGCGATACCGGTCCTTGAAATCGTCAATCTGAGCCGTATCCGGGTTGAACGCGTCGTGGTACTCGAACACCGGGTTGCCTTCGACCTTGCCGGGGATGTCTGCCCTGATGCGGTTCGGGTCGGTGAACATGCTGCGCACCTTCTTATTAACCGTCGCCTCATCGTCTGAGAGCAGGATCACGTTGCCCTTGGACTTGCTCATCTTGCCCTGTCCGTCAGTGCCTGAAAGGCGCGGCACCCGGCCGATCAGTGTTTCAGGCTCAGGAAACACCTCACCGAACATGCGATTGAACCTGCGGGCTATCTCCCGTGTCATCTCGATGTGCGGGGCCTGGTCGTCTCCAACCGGTACCAGGTGAGCGCGAGGCAGCAGGATGTCAGCCACCTGGCTCATCGGGTAGTTGAAGAATCCGACCGTGCGCCGCTCGACAGGCAGATCGCCGATCTCAGCCTTCAGAGTCGGGTTTCGCTCGAGCATTCCGAGCGGCGTGATGAAGCTCAGAAGCATTGTCAGTTCGGCATGCTCAGGCACGTAACTCTGTACCACGAACGACGATTTCTCAGGGTCAAGACCGACCGCCAGCCAGTCGAGCGTGACCTGCAGAACGGAGTCACGAATCAGGTCGATCTCGTGAAAGTGGTCTCCAAGTGCCTGGTAGTCGGCGATCAGGAAGTAACAGTTGTACTGGTCCTGGAGTTCGAGCCAGTTGTGCAGCGCGCCAACGTAGTGGCCGAGGTGCAATGCGCCCGTCGGCCTCACTCCGGTCAGTATTCGCTTCTTCTTGTCGTCTGCCACTGTCATTCCAACTTTCGAGTTTTTGGGACCCGCTTCACGCCCGGCCAAACACAACCTCACGAAAAAAATCCCAACAAAAAACCCCGCTCCCTGTACAGGGGCGAGGTTGTTCCACGCGGTGCCACCCTGATTATCCGAACGCACAGTTGCGTTCAGACATCTCTGTCAGACACTCCACTTGCTTCGAAGCGGAAGGCCCCGGGCTCTGGTAACGGTGCCCTTTCCGGCCCAGGCTACTTGTCGTTTGACATTTCGCCCTGCAGCTTGCGGGTCCATTCAGTCTCAGTCGTGATACCGGGCTCACACCTTGCCCCGGCTCTCTCGAATCCGTACTGAGACATACTAGTCCCGGTCACAGCTTTTGCTGATTCGGTTCAATTTCGAGTATAGACAGCGGATTTCGATAAAGTCAATTGTTCGTTTGGATCACAAGCTTGATATGAAAGCTCGTGTGATTGACATAAGCTACTTAGCGACAAGAGTGAACTCTGAGATGGCGTCCAGTGCGTAGTATCTGTCATCAGCTCCGCGCCCGCCAAAGCTCGCACACGATGACTCGATTTGACTGGCTGAAACGATGACCGAACTGCAGGATCGAGAAACTCGGCACCCGGAACTGCTGCTCTGGTCGTCGCTCGTCAACTTGAGTCACGTGGCCAGCACAGCCCGCAACTTCGAAGAGGTTTACGAAACACTCACTACGGCCCTTAGCCAGTTCCTCTCCTTCGACCGCCTTGCGATCAGGCTGATAAACGAAGAGTCGAACACCGTCTCGAACGTCTTCGTGTCCGGCGCCGAGATGGCTGGATGGCAGCCGGGCGAAGTACACATCCTGGAACAGACCACCACGGCCGATCTGGTCAAAACCCGCGAACCGGTCATCATCAACAGAGGGTACGAGCCGTCATCCGAAGGCCCTGCTCCACTGAAGGCCTCGCCCAGGTTGCCCTCGCTACTCGCTGTGCCGTTGGTGTCGCGCGGCAAAGTGCACGGCGCTATCTATCTTCGCTCTCACGAAGAGGCCAAGTTCGGCGCCGACGACGCTCGGTTGGTGGAGGCGTTTGCCACTCACATAGCGCCTGCAATTGAGAATGCTCGCCATTTCGATGCCCTGGAAGCCGATGTCGAGGAACGCAGGGTCCTGGTCGAACTGGGGCGCACGATCACCTCCTCGCTGGACATCGAATCGGTGTTCGAGCGATTCGCCGAACTCGTGTCACAGATCGTTCCGTACGACCGCCTTGTGATCACGACGATGAATAACGACGGCAACACCTACACAGTACGGTTCACGGACGGGTTAGTCCTCACGTCCTACTCGCCAGGCAGAGTGGTCGAACTACCGGGAACAGTCACCGGTGCTGCCATGGAGAGCGATGCTCCCACCATCCTCCACCTCGATGGCACTGACGAGGAGGAAGAGATACTGCGCAAGTACCCGGTGGTCAGGCCAGCTGCCGATATCGGCATCCGGTCACTTCTTGCAGCGCCAATGGTCTCCGAAGGCAGAATCATAGGAACGTTCCATGCCCAGAGCCGGGTGCCGTTTGCCTACGGTCAGAAACATGGCGAACTGATTCAGCAAGTGGCCGCCTTCGCCGCATCCGCAATCGCCAAGTCGGACATGATGCAGCTGATCGCACGAGAGTCGACAGAGCGACAGGTGCTGGCAGAGATCGGCCGGATAATCGGTTCCACGCTGGACTTCGGCGACGTCTTCGAGCGGGTTGCAACAGAGATCCGAAAGTTTGTCCCGGCTGACCGACTGGTGATCACCACCGTCGACCAGGACGCTGGGACCATCACGGACCGCTACATATCCGGTGTCCAGGTGCCGGTGTGGGACTCTCAGCGTGAGAAGGAGTTGCAAGGCCTCCCGACTGAAGACGTGGTCAAGAATCGAAAGCCTACGATCACTCACATGGCGGAGGACTTTGACGGTGAGTACCGGGTAGAGGGGCTGGCTGAGAGCCGTGACGTCGGGCTGCAGTCGGCGATGTTCGCTCCACTTGTGTCAGGTGACCAGGTCATTGGCACGATCAGCGTTAAGTCATACACAAGCTACGCCTACTCTCAGGCGGACCTAGATGTGCTCAACGCCGTAGCACTCCAGATTGCGGGCGCGGTGGCAGCGAGTGAGTTGTATCTGGAAACACTCCGCCTTGCCGACGAAAGAGCCAGGAGGTTGCAGGCAGAATCGGATATCCGTGAGCTCCAGCAGGTAAACCAGGCCAAAAGCGAGTTCCTCTCCACGGTCTCCCACGAGCTGAAGACTCCACTCACCAGCATCCTTGCGTTCACCAGCGTTATCCGGAAAAACCGCAACGGAGACGTCTCAGACCGAGAGCTCAAACACCTTGAGGTGATCAAGCGAAATGGCGAGCAGTTGGACCGCTTGATCAGCGACCTTGTCGACGTGTCACGGCTTCAGGCCAACACAATCAACCTGGAGCCATCAAGGTTCGATCTCAACGGGATGATGGCCGAAATCCTCGAAAGCTTCGAGCCAATTCTCGCCGTCAAGTCCCAACGGTTTAAAACATCGGTTCCCGACCGGAGCATCCTCATCAACGCCGATTCGGACAGAGTGAGACAGGTGATCTCAAACCTGGTTAGCAACGCGTCGAAGTACTCCGCCTCTGGAACCGAAGTCTCGGTCTCAGCGAGGGCGAGAAACGGCTCTGCCTATGTCGTGGTCCAGGACCAGGGAATAGGGCTGTCAGAGGAGGACCGGGAACAGCTGTTTACGGCGTTTTTCAGAGCTGACAACGAGATGACTCGCGCACAGCCCGGTACGGGACTTGGACTGGTGATCGCGAAGTCGATTGCCGAGTTGCACCACGGTGATGTCACCCTGGAGAGTGAACCGGGTGCAGGTTCAACGTTCACGTTCCACTTGCCACAGGAGTACAAGGGCGAACTAAGGCCGTGAGAGTCCGCTAGCCCTTCTCAAACACTTCGCAGTTCACGTACCCGGGCACCGAGCCGGTACATGTCCGCCATCCACCAGCCATCGTCTTTCCGCGTAAGAAAGCGGGCAGTGGCTTCCTCAAGCGACACAGATCGAACCTCCAGAGTCGCGATCTCGTCCTCGGGGTTCTCCGGTTCACCAATCAGCTCCACCTCAGCCGTCGCCACGACATGGAAGAAGTCCGGGTGCGCCATGTGCGGCCGATAAGGGCCGGCCTGCAACGAGTGGCACCTGATCAGTCCGAAAGGCTCTAGCGAAACCAGCTTCGCTCCGGCCTCCTCGAGCAGTTCCCTGCGAGCCGTCTCAACAAACGGCTCGTCAGGCTCACGAGTTCCTCCCGGGTGGTCCCACTGGCCGTCGTCCATCTTCAGAACCACAACATTGCCGTCGCTCAGAAATGGCACGATCCGGATGTTCGAAATCAATCTGTCATCAGGCAGCTCACCAAGTAACTCGAAGGCAGTATCGATAGGCCCCCACTTCCAGCGAGTCGGCCGTGCCAGACCGGGATACTCGGCAAGATCTATCTCCGAAAGGTCCATAGCAAGTTTCTAAGCTTCGGCTAAACAGGTGACACCTGCTCATTATCCCGTGTAATGCGATGGAACAAAATTGCCACATTCGCCGTCTCTCTTTGTGAGGCCGCTGATCAGGAGTTGCACGACCTGGCATCAGCTACCACGCCCGGACCGGCCCCGGCCGGCCCGAATCGAGAGTGAGACATATGCTGGAATCAACCAGCTTGAGGCAACCGAAGATGATCCCTAATCCATTCAAGAGAAAGACAGTCGCCATGCTCGTGCTTGCCGGGGCACTGTCAATCGCCGCAATCGCTTGCGGCTCTGATGACGGCGCTCCGGCCGCAGGAGGTAATGGCGCTGATGGCGACTCTGCCGTCCCGACCGCGCCGCCTTCGACAAGCCAGCCTGGTGACAACCAGTCCGGCTACGACGGCGTCCGATTGGCTCTCGAGGCCCGCGGAGGCGTCGTAGTCAACACAGGCACCGAGGAGAGCGGAACGTTCGAAGCTCCCTTCACGAAGGTGTTGCTGAACGGTGAGCAGGTCGAGGTTTATGACTTCTCGTCCGCTGAGGTCGCGATAACCGCTGCAAGCACCGTCTCCGAAGACGGCACGCTGATCACAAGAGACGACTCGCCAGCAATCGCAATCGACTTCCTCAACCCTCCGCACTACTTCCGGATGGACGACGCTATCGTCGTGTACACCGGAGCGGAGTCTGAGGTGATCGAGCTGCTGCGAGCAACGTTCGGTGAGGAGTTCGCCGGTGACACGTCACCAATCGACCCACACACGCACGATGGCGACGACCCCGGCTACGAGACGGTTCTCGCGCCTGCTCCGATCGAGTCGGTCGAGGTGATCGAAGACCTGGACAACCCCGGCTTCTTCCTTCTGCAGGTCACATCAGGTCTGCCGAGCGGCTGCGCCAGCTTCCATGACTGGTCGATTGACCAGACCGGCGAGCTCGAGTTGACGCTCACGATGCTCAACCGCGTTCCTGCTCCAGGTGAGCTGATCGCTTGCACGCAGATCTACGGCCTGATGGAGCACACGATCCCGCTCGGTTCGGCTGCTGACAACCTGGACGCTTGCGAGGTGTACACCGTCCGCTGGCAGAGCCACGGCAAAGATGACTCGATCAGGTTCCAGGTGACAGCGCCGAATGTGCGCTGCGCAGACCCTGAACTGCCAATCGACATTGGCGATCCGGATGGCCCGGCCGTTTCCCCGATCATCGCCGACATCGACGCGCTGATCCTTGGCCTGCGGGCTCTTGGCATCGACGTCGAGCGTGCAGACGAGCAGGGCTCTAAGCTGTTCGAAGGCGTGATCTCAGACGTTGTGACTATCAACGGGGAGCGTGTCGAGGTGTTCTCGTTCGGTCCCGGTGATGGTGCCCTGAGAGCCGCTTCTGGAGTGTCGTCAGACGGATTCCAGGTCGGAGATGGAACCACCGAGGTGTTCCTGAGCTGGATCTCAACACCTCACTTCTACCTGGCAGGCAACTCGATCGTCCTCTACGTCGGAGTCAACGACGAGATCATCTCGGCGCTCGACTCTGCAGCAGGAGTGAAGTTCGCTGGCCCGGACAGCAAGCCCGTCGGCCCGATCGGCGAAGATCCGTTCCCGCTGCCTCTGCCGCCCGAGATGGACACGGTCCTTGTTCCTGCTCCGATCGTTAGGGTCGGTGATGTTGTGATCGCCGAGTCCTTCCCGCCGCAGTACTTCGTGGAGATCGTCTCGGCACAGCCGAACGGTTGCAACTTGGATGCAGGATGGGAAGTGGAGATCGACGGCACGGACGTTGCGGTAACCGTTTCCAACAGTGAGCCTGCAGACCTTTCGGTAGTGCTTTGTGCAGCCATCTACGGCGAGACAACGCACAACGTCAGGCTCGGTTCAGCAGAGTTCGAGTCTGGCGTCGAGTACAGCCTGACGGTGAACGGCGAAGCGCACGGAACGTTTGTAGCGCAGTAGCCCAGATTGCTGAAAATGAAACAGCCCGTCGAGTTATTCGGCGGGCTGTTTCGCGCGCTAGACTGTGCGAGCCGTTACGGGTGAAAAACACGAGCTCTCACCCTGACCCTCCCCGCGAGCGGGAGAGGGGACGAATCAACAACCACCCCGCGCCAACGCCCTGCCATCCAGCGCCTGTCGAAGGATGGCGTTCAGTGAACAGATCATGACCACTAAGACACCCGCTCCCTACGGCTCCTGGAAATCGCCTGTCACACCCGGCCTCATCACCGCCGGGTCAGTGCGGCTCAGCGACCTGCAGGTCGACGGCGACGACCTCTACTGGCTCGAAGGCCGTGCATCAGAGGGCGGACGCTACGTCATCGTCCGCCGCACCGCGGACGGCTCCACAGCAGACGCCATTCCCGAAGGCTTCAACGCCCGTAACGCCGTGCACGAATACGGAGGCGGTGCATACGCAGTCCACAACGGCACCATCTACTTCTCGAACTGGGACGACCAGCGCCTATATCGCACCTCGCCCAACGGCACACCTGAACCGATCACCGCCGAGCCTGCTATCGCCCGCGGCGACCGCTACGCAGACCTCGACATCTCACCGGACGGCCGTTTCATCGCCTGCGTGCGAGAGCATCATTACGGAGACCGTGAAGCAGACAACGAAGTGGTCATCATCTCTGCCGACGGATCAGGCGAGCCGCAGGTAATCGCGTCCGGCAAAGACTTCTACTCGTCTCCTCGCATCAGCCCGACCGGCGACTCCATCGCATGGACATCATGGAACCATCCGAACATGCCGTGGGACGGCACCGAGCTGTGGTCGGCCACCTTCAACGAAGACGGCACCATCGCCTTCGAGGCGCAGATCGCAGGTGGGGTTGACGAGAGCATCATTCAGCCTGAATGGGGCCACGGCGGATTACTACACTTCATCTCGGACCGCACCGGCTGGTGGAACCTGCACTCGTGGCGCAGCGGTGCTGCCATCAACATGCTGAACGAAGAGTTTGACGCCGGTGGCCCCTCGTGGGCATTCCGGTTCTCGACGTACTGCCTGCGAGAAGACGGCTCAGCACTGATTCGTAAGTCAGAAGGAGCGAGCGGCTCGCTGGTCAAGGTTGGCCCGAACGGCGGTAGAAACGGCACGATCGAGATCCCCTACTCCGACATCTCCTACCTCACGGATGCCGGCGAATCGGTTTACTTCATTGGCGCAAGCCCAACGCAGCAACCAGAGATCGTAAAACTCGATATCTCCTCCGGCTCAAGCGAAGTGATTAAGAAGAGCTCGTCGGTCGAAGTTGATCCCGAGTACATCTCAGTGCCCGAGCCGATCACGTTCCCTACCACTGACAGCGGTGTAGCCCACGCCTACCACTACGCGCCTAAGAACGCCGAGTTCGTTGGTGAGCCGGGCGAGCTGCCTCCCCTCATGGTCATCTGCCATGGCGGCCCGACGGGTGCGACGAGCGCGTCGCTCAGCCTCATGACCCAGTACTGGACAAGCCGGGGAGTAGCCGTGGTCGACGTCAACTACCGCGGTTCAACCGGCTATGGGCGTGAGTACCGCAACGCGCTCAGAGGAAAGTGGGGTCTCTACGATTCTGAAGACTGCATCGCTGCTGCCGACTATCTCGCCAGCAGAAACTTCGCAGACCGCAAGCGCACGGTGATCCGCGGCGGAAGCGCCGGCGGCTACACCACGATCAACGCGCTCACTTTCCACAAGGTGTTCGCTGCTGGAGCCGCCTACTACGGAATCGCCGACCTGAGCGTATTCCTCGGCGACACTCACAAGTTCGAATCGCGCTACCTCGACTCTCTCATCGGCCCATATCCCAAGGAAAAGCAGCGCTACCACGACCGATCCGCAATCAACTTCACAGACCAACTCAGCGCGCCGATGATCATCTTTCAGGGACTTGAGGACAAGATCGTGCCGCCATCGCAGGCCGAGATCATGGTCAAGGCGCTTGAGCAGAACAGGATCATGCACGCCTACGTGCCGTTCGAAGGCGAGCAGCACGGCTTCCGCAAATCAGAGAACATCGAACGAGCGCTGGAAGCGGAGCTCTACTTCTACGGCAAGTCTCTGGGCTTCACGCCGGCCGACGAGATCGAGCCGCCTGACATCAAGAACCTTCCAGGCTAGCTGCCGTTCGCGGCAGCGAACGCAGCCTGCCACTCCGGCAGGTCCTCGGACTCGGCAGGTGACTTCGGCTCAGACGGATCTTCCACCGCTGGATTCAGCTCCATGTGCCACTGTGCAACGTCATGCCAGGTTCCGAGCTTGTACCCGGCTTTCGGCAACGCTCCGACCCGCGTCATGCCGAGAGCTTCACAGAGTCGTTCGGATGCCGGGTTCGGCAGTGCGATCACGCCGTAGAGCGACTGGAAGCCCTGGATGCGAAGCAGATCGGTTAGCAAGACCAGCAGCCTTGTCCCGACACCTCGACCTCGAGCCTCAGGGGCAAGGTATCCCGATGCCTCAACGCACCACCGGTAAGCAGGCCGTGGCCTGAACCTTGATCCGTAAGCGTAGCCAAGCACCTCGCCGCTGGACTCAAACACCAGCCATGGAGCGATCTGCGAATACTCAGCGATGCGGTCTGCCATCTCGGCTTCTGTTGGCGGGGCAGTCTCGAACGAGATAGCCGTGTCCGAAACCACTGGCGCGTAAATCGCTGCACAGGCAGCTGCGTCCTTAGCTGTCGCCATTCGGATAAGTTCACTCATGTTCCGGAACCCCTGGCCACATGCTTCCCGACAAGCTTGCTGCCACCGTCAATCTTGCCAGCAAGCTCATCACCCGGGTTGAACAGCCGACACCGGTCGATAGAAAGACACCCGCAGCCGATGCAACTCGTCAAATCGTCCCTCAGTTTCTCAAGCCGCGCGATCCGGGCATCAAGATCGGCCTTCCACGCGGCCGACATCCTGTCCCAGTCCTTCCGTGACGGCGTTCGGCCATCGGGTAATCGATCCAGAGCTTCTCGAATCTCATCCAACGAGATGCCCATCGCCTGTGCGGCCTTGATCACGGCAACTCGACGCAGCACCGACCGCTCGAACCGGCGCTGGTTTCCACTGTTGCGGACCGACCTGATCAGGCCGAGCGATTCGTAGTATCGCAACGCGGACGTGGCGATATCTGCGCGTTCGGCAACCTCGCCGATGGTCAACGGTTTGGAGACCGATAAGGTCGATTTCTCAGGCATCGCTTGACTTAAAGTCCACTTTAAGAATTATGGTGTGGACAATCTAACGAATCGGACCGGGACTGTCACCACGGCGGCGAATCATCGGAGGGCCGCAGCCAATGAAAACTCCAACCGCGACGGCCACAGCCTACACATACGAGGATCTACCGCGACTCATGACGCTGATGACCGGTGATGAGAAGCATTCAACCAGCGCCACCTCCACGCTCGATGTGATCTGGACGCTGTACGACTCTGTCCTCAACGTTTCGCCAAAAGCGCCGGAAGACCCATCGCGTGACCGTTTTCTTCTCTCAAAGGGCCACGGTCCAATGGCCTATTACGCGGTGCTAGCGGCAAAAGGTTTCATCCCGGTCGAACTGCTCCCTAACTTCGGCAAGTTCGACTCACCACTCGGCTACCACCCTGACAGCACCCTTATCGCAGGGGTTGAGATCGCAAGCGGGTCGCTCGGTCACGGACTGCCGATCGCGACGGGTATGGCAGCGGCGCTGCGACTGAAAAGACAGTCAGAGCAACGAGTCTTCTGCCTGATCGGAGATGCCGAGTTTGACGAAGGAAGCAATCACGAGGCGATCGCGCTTGCAGGCAGGACGAAGCTCGACAACCTGACAACGATCGTCATTGACAACCGGTCGTCTTCGCGCGCATGGCCGGGTGGCATCGCCGCCCGGTTCGAGGTCGAAGGCTGGTCTAGCGCGGTGGTCGATGGCCGGGACCATGAAGACATCAAGTCGGGTCTGGAACAGCCGCATGCAGGGCGGCCGCACGTCGTTGTTGCGCAGGTCGAGGAGAAGTAGCGATGGTCACGGCATCAATGAGAGACAGCTTCATCAGCACGACAGACAGGCTGCTGGCCGAACGCCCTGAGACGGCGGTCGTGCTTGCGGACATAGGTGTTTCGCAGTTTCGAGAAGCCGGAGTTCTCGACCGCCATCCCGATCGGGTGCTCAACGTCGGTATTCGTGAACAGCTGCAGGTCAGCTTTGCCGCAGGACTTGCAAAAGAAGGCTTCAAGCCAATCGTCCACACCTACGCACCGTTTCTGATCGAGCGGCCTTTCGAGCAGGTGAAGTTGGACTTTGGCCACCAGGGTGTGACCGGCCTGTTCGTGTCTGTCGGTGCGTCCTACGACTCAACTGTGAGCGGCCGCACACACCAGGCTCCAGAGGACGTTGCGCTGATGGCAACGTTGCCGCACTGGCAGATTCATGTGCCGGGCCACGCCGATGAGGCTGCAGCACTGATCGAGCACGCTGCTGACAGCGACGAGTCGGCCTATGTCAGGCTTTCAGAGGAGTCGAACGCTGCAGGACGGGCTGTTCGGCCCGGGTCAATGAGTGTTGAGAAGCGCGGTTCCGCTACGGCACCGGTTGTGATTGCTGTCGGCCCAAAACTTGATCCAGCTCTAGGGGCGGTTGCTGATATGGACGTCACTGTGCTCTACGCAACTACAGTGCGGCCATTCGACAGCGAGACGCTCCGCAGCTTCGGCGCAACCGAGTTCGTGCTTGTGGAGCCGTATCTTGAAGGCACTTCGGCTCAGGAGGTTTCAGCAGCACTCATCGACAAGCCTCACAGGCTGTTGAGCATCGGCGTGCAGCGCAGGGAGCTACGCAACTACGGCTCCATCGCCGATCACAACGCGGCCCACGGCCTGGATGCGGCGAGTTTGCGCCGAAGGATCTCGAAGTTCCTGGGAGAGTGACAGGAAGCCCTCACCCTAAACCCGCGCCCGCAAGCGGGCACCCGACATTGGGAGAGAGAATGAAGGCCAGCCCTAGCGAACCGCAGCCATCCTGAGCCTGTCGAAGGATGGCGTGCTCCTCAACCGCCCTCGCCCGTTACCTCACCCAGCATCTTGAAAAAGCCACGCTTGCGGTCGTCGTTGAGGCCCCAGTTGATCGGCGGATTCTGATACCCGTCACTGTAATTTCCGTATGCAGCGAAGCCGCCGGCGCCAGGGCCCGGGTCGAAGAAACCCCAGCCAGCACGGTTCTTCAGCGCAACGGCGAAGTTGTTCACAGGCTGTTCAAAGTTGAAGTTGTCATCTTCGTTGAACACAATCGGCTGCCCACGGTAAGTCGAAGCCTGGCGTACCGCGTCGACCTTCTCGCCAATCTCGGGCGGATCGCTGATGCCGTTGCCATGCAGCAGGATGAAATCGGACTCACCTATCACCGCCTCAGTCGGTCGCATCCTTCGAGTGAAGCTGGTCCCAACGAGCAGGCGGTCGCCAGCCTGCTCGACAGATTTCGCTAGCTCCACCAACTCATGCACGCGGTCCGGCATCAAGATCTCATGCTCGTAACGAGGCACATCGACCTCGTTGTTCACCTCGATCACCACGTTCTTGAAGCCGTTCTCCATCACCCACGAGCACGACTCCTCCACCGCCCGTTTCACGGCATCTTCGTCCTGCACACGCTCGTCCTGCCCGAAGTAGAAGATCCCCAGGATGGTGACCATACCGGCATCGTCGATCGCCCGCAGCAACCTCTTTGCGCGTGCCATGAAATCCGGTCTGAGCGTGCCATCCGGGTTGATCGCACCCGAGTCCCACGGCTGCGATGCCGTGTCTGGCAAACCGCGCCAGATCTCTTCCTCACTCGCTCCCGGATGTTGAGCGTGAATTCGGCCAATCAGATCAGCGAGACCCTCTTCGTCACTGCGGTAGTAGCCAAGAGGTGACGCGCCCTGCAGATTCACACAGACTGCATCGAGTCCATGCGAACGGTACCCCGGCAGCATCGCGATCAACTCATCTGTGTTGCGCTCGGCATCCCATTCACCTGTGTCCGGGTACTTCCAGAGATCACGGGTAAACGGATTCGCGTCGTCGAAAAGTCCGTTCGCCATCCGGCTGTTCAGCAACAGCCCTTCGACGCTCCCGCCCCTGAACTCACGCCCCTCGTGCGTAACCTTGCCGTTGACCAACCAGTTCTCGCCGTCGATCTCAACCGTTGTCATGTGCTCTCCGTTGTAGGTTCAGAAGTTCCTGTCTGTGCGCCGTTCACCCGTATCCATTCCCTAGCAAACTCTATCCTGCTTTCCACCGCCGGGTGGGAGTGCAACACGAACTCAACCACCCTGTTTGGCCGCTTCTGCGAAAGGTTCTGTCTCGCAAGACGCTCCATCGCCGATATAAACGGCTCTGCCATGCCAGTCTTATCAAGTGCGTAGACATCGGCCGCATGCTCCATCCTTCGAGAGAGCCCGTTTGCAACCGGCAGTGCTATCAGTGTCACCGCACCCGTCACAAGCAGCAGCAGAGGCAGGTTTGCAATGTCCGAGACTGATCGAAGCCCCAGCGGCTCCGTCCACGCTTCGAGCGCAACGTGAACGACGAATAGTGCAAGGAAGACCAGCGCAGTCTGGATAGCGAGCCCCTTCCAGATGTCTCGGTGCACCTGGTGCGCCATCTCGTGAGCAAGCACAACCTCGATCTCGTCAGCCGTGTGCTCATCAAGCAGCGTGTCCGCCAGCAGGATTCGCCTCGTCCGGCCCCACCCGGCCAGGGCAGCGTTCGCCTTGCGCGTCTTGTCGCCAAGCTTCCAGATGTAGACGCCGCGCACGTACACGCCAAGTCTCTTCGAAAGCGCAAGCAGCCGGTCCTTCAGCTCTCCGTCTGGAAGCGGCTCGAACTTGAAGAAGATGCGGAACAGCAGAACCGGCGCCAGAGCTGCGAGCACGACGAAGAAGAGCGTGAAGCCTGCCCCTGCCACCAGCCACCAGGTTCCGGGCAGAGCCCGCAGCAGGTAATAGATCAACTCGATCGCGCCGATCAGGAACACCAGTTGCAGTGCCTCGCCTTTGGCCCAGTCACCAAGCCAGCCGCCCAGAGACGAGCGTGAAAGCTTGAAGCGCTTTTCTACGACATAACCGGAGTAGACATCGAGCGGAAAAGTGAACACTTCCAGCGCAACGGCCACGATCAACACATAGAGCAGCACGACAACCGCCGCAGCGCCGGTCCAGTCCTCGACCAGGTTACGCAGATCCTCGGACCAGCCTGTCAGCAGAAAGACGAGCGGCAGCGCAATCGACAGGACCAGGTTCGCAACCGTCAGACGCAGCCGAATCCGCTCGTACTCACGGGCCTGTACGGCGTCCATTTCCGACTGCGCGGCGGTAGATTCGGCTTCAGAAGCCGTTTGCTCAACCGTTTCTGGTCTTTCTTCCACGCAGGATCTCACTGACAGTCAGAAGTCGTCGACACGGGAAGCCATCGTACAGATGTTCCCTGCGAGTCCGTGCATCAATCCTGAAGCCTCACGGCCGCATACTCGCGAACGGCAACTTGCCGAGCTATCATCGGCGAATGCCCATCAATAAGGTCATCAACAGCTTCGCCGAGGCGGTCGCCGACATCCCGGACAGCGCATCGATCATGATCGGCGGGTTTGGCGGTGCGGGCGGCCAGCCGACACGCCTCATGCTCGCTCTTCGTGATCACGGAGCGAAAGACCTCACCATCATCGGAAACGTCGCTGGCATCTCCGCCACCACCTACTACGGCTGGCGAGAGGGCCCGGACGACCCGAAACCGGTCGACCAGGGCATGTTCTTCGCCAGCGGACAAGCCAGCAAGATCATCTGCTCGTTCCCCGTTCCCGGCACGACTAATCCGCTCAGCGAGATCGAAAAGGCTTGGCGTGACGGCAGGGCAGAGGTAGATATCGTCCCGCAGGGCACGCTGATCGAGCAGATCCGTGCCGCTGGTGCAGGCATTCCCGCCTTCTATACGCCGACCGGTGTCGGCACTCCTGTTGCCGAAGGCAAGGAGACCCGCGACTTCGATGGCCGAACCCATCTGTTGGAGCACGCCCTAGGAGCCGACTACGCGTTCGTGCGAGCGCAGAAGGCGGACACTCACGGCAACTTGCAGTACACCGGTACGAGCCGGGCGTTCAGCCCCGCCATGGCAACCGCCGCGAAAGTCACGATCGCGGAGGTTGATGAGATCGTGGATCCGGGCGGCATCGACGCTGAACGGGTCAACACCCTTGGCGCATACATAAACCGCATTGTGCAGCGAGAGCCAGGAGACCAGTATCCATGACGACTGATCCCGCTCCACGCCTCACACGCACGGACATCGCTCGCCGTGCCGCGCTCGATCTTCCGAATGGTGCAACGGTGAACCTCGGCATCGGCATCCCGGCGCTCTGCTCGGACCTGCTGCCGGAGGGCGTGGAGCTGCGTTACCAGGCCGAGAACGGCATCCTCGGCTTCTCAGACATGCACAGCAAGCTCGATGGCAACCCCAACGTCATGGACGCTGGCGGAAACTTCCCGAAGCTTGTGCCCGGCATGGCCTTCTTCGACTCTGTTGAGTCGTTCAACCTGATCCGTGGCGGCCACATCGACGTCACGGTGCTCGGCGGCCTGCAGGTCTCCGGCACGGGCGATCTTGCGAACTGGATCATCCCGAAACGGGGCATCGGAAGCATCGGAGGCGGCATGGACCTCGCGGCCAACGCCAAAAAGGTGATCGTCGCCATGGAACACACCACCCGCGACAACCAGCCCAAGATCGTCCACGAGTGCACCTTCCCGCTCACTGCGCCCTCATGCGTCGACGAGATCATCACCGATGTCGCGGTCATCAAAGTCACTGAAGACGGCCTCGTTCTAGCGGAAGGCGCGCCCGGCTGGTCACCCGGCGACATACAGGCCATTACGGAGCCGGAACTGGCCATCAGCGATTCGTTCACAACCGTCCGCATGACCCTCTAGCTCATAGCAGCTCAGCATACTCAAGGACACTGGAATGCCCGGAGAATCCTTCAAGGAATACATCGATTCACTCTCGTACGGCTCAAGGACAGACCTGCTCTTCAAGTTCCTGAAAAACGCGGGCGAAGAACCAGCAGAGCAGTTTGTGCAGTCGCTGCTAAGAGAACTCGGCGAGGTGGTTGACACTGGCGACCTGTCGAAGCTGTTCGATCTGATCTACGAGGCACAGCTCGCCGCCTACTCACCACCGGACGAGGATCCGCGTTGGAAGTACGACGATGCTCCGTTCACGCCGTTGCCAAAGCCGCTTTCGGAAATGAAGGTTGGTCTGCTCACTTCGAGCGGCCATTACGTCGAAGGCGAGCTGCATGCACCGCCGGAGCTTTCGAACTATTCCCAGGAAGAGGGCACGAAGCACATCGGCGAATACGGCCGTGCGAAGCCATTTTTGTCGGCTGTCCCGGTCGACGTGCCGGAGGAGAAGCTCGGCGTGCATCAGCCGGGCTACGACATCCGTGCGGCGCAGAAGGACCGCAACACGGTGATGCCGATCGACACGATGCAGGAGATGGCCGCCGAGGGCGTGATCGGCGAGTTCGCACCGACAGCCTACTCGTTTATCGGCCTCACATCGCAGATTCGCCTGACACGAGAGGACGCCCCGCAATGGGCGGAACGAGTAAAGGACGAGGGCTGGGAGGCCGCGGTTCTCGTCCCGGTCTGACCTGTCTGTCACGTGTCTGTAGGACACGTCAGCAGGGCGTTCGAGACAGCAGGCATCCCCAGCGTCATCATCATGTCCAACGTGTTCCGAGGCCGAGTGGTCGTCCAGAAGCCCGCACGCACGGTCTTCACGCAACACATCATGGGCCGGCCAATCTCCGCGCCATTCGACACAGAACGCCAGCGTTACGTCGTCCGAGAAGCGCTGAAGATGCTGGAAACGGCAACGGAGCCGGAAACCAGCATCATTCTTCCTGACAAGTACAGGTTGCCTCCGGTTGGCTAGCTGATGCGCTCTCTGCGTACTCATAAACACGACAAAGGGCGACAGATTGCTTAGAGTGGAATAAGAGCACTCAGCGCAATCCGCGCTGAGCACCTCCCATCCAACGAGACAAAAATGTTTGAATCACTCTCTGACCGGCTGAACGGCGTATTCGGAAAACTGACCTCCCGCGGGCGGCTGTCCGAAAAGGACATCGACGCTGCACTGCGTGAAGTGCGCATGGCGCTGCTTGAAGCGGACGTCGACTTCAAGGTCGCCCGCCAGTTCATCAAGGACGTGAAGGAGAAGGCCAGCAGCGAACAGGTCTTCGCCTCCCTCACGCCCGGTCAGACCGTGGTCAAGATCGTGCAGGAAGAGCTCGTTGAGATCCTCGGCGGCGAGCACGTAGGCCTCAGCCGCGCTGAGAAGCCGCCGACAGTCATCCTGCTCGTAGGTCTCCAGGGCGCAGGCAAGACCACTGCAGCCGCCAAGCTCGCTCTCAGACTCAAGAAAGACGACCAGTCAGTCATGCTCGCCGCATGTGACCTTCAGCGTCCCGCGGCCATCGAGCAGCTCAAGGCTCTCGGCTCCCAGATTGGCATCGAGGTCTACTCAGAAGACCCAGTCTCCAGCACACCGGTCGATGTCGCAAAGAACGCCGTCAAGAAAGCCGCTTTCGACAACACCTACTACCTGATCCTCGACACAGCGGGCCGTCTCGCAATCGACGACGACCTGATGAAGGAGCTGGAGCAGATCCGCAACGCCACCGGCCCCATCGAGACGCTGCTGGTTGTGGATGCGATGACCGGTCAGGACGCCGTACAGTCCGGCTCCGAGTTCAACGAACGCATCGGCCTCACCGGCATGATCATGACCAAGATGGACGGCGACGCCCGCGGTGGTGCCGCCCTCTCTATGCGGTCCGTCACAGGAGTCCCTGTCAAGTTCATGGGTGTCGGCGAGCGGACAGACGCGCTCGAGGACTACCACCCGGACCGATTGGCTTCTCGCATCCTCGGAATGGGTGATGTCGAGACTCTGATCGAGAAGGCGCAAGACCAGTTCGACGAGCAGGAGGCGCTCAAGCTCGAACAGAAGATGCGCAAGTCGCAGTTCGACCTGAACGACATGCTGCAACAGTTCCAGACGCTCAAGAATATGGGCCCTCTCGGCGACATCATGGGCATGATCCCGGGAATGGGCTCGCTCAAGAAGCAGGTTGAGAACGTCGACGAGCGCAAGATGGCTCAGGTCGAGGCGATCATCCTGTCGATGACTCCATGGGAGCGCACGAACCCGCAGCAGATCAACGGCTCACGCCGCAAGCGCATCGCAACGGGCAGCGGCACGTCGCCGACACAGGTTAACCAGTTGCTGAACCAGCACCGCCAGATGCAGAAGATGATGTCCCGCTTCTACAAAGGCGGTAAGAAGCGGGCGCTGATGGGCATGTTCGGCCGCAGCTAGGGCCGCGTGCGGCGTTTTCAGTTTGAGAACGCTGGTCTGTTGGATTGGTATGTTGTTGAGACTGCTAGGCACCGACGGCGTTCGATCAATCCCCTCTCCCGATGCCGGGTGCCCGCTCGCGGGCGCGGGTCAGGGTGAGGGCGTCCCGTTTGCCATCCTGAGCCCGTCGAAGGGCGGCCCACTTTTAACCCGCTGGCGTCCCGACCGCGTACCGGATCACCCCGTCCAGCGGCCCCCTGCGCTCCAGCTTGAAGAAGCCGATGTGCGGCCTGCCTTCGCTGTCAATCGCCAGCGAAACCTGCAGTCCCTGGTCGTCGGAAGTCTCGATGTCCTCGACCGCCCACTCTGAGCCATCAAACACCGCCAGGCTCGTGCGACTCTCATCACCGAACGCGATCCACGGGTTGCCGTCTGGCGCAACGTCAATCGACGTGATGTTGCGGGCTCCCTCGAAGCCCAGTGTGATCGCAGACAGGTCAGCGATCTCCGTTGTTGTCCACTCGGACTCGCCGGCGGCCCGAGTCGCGTACTTGACCGTGCCGTTGCTGCCGGTGCCGAGCGTCACGTAGCTGACGTGCAGCCTGTCGTCCGGACCGACAATGATGTCGTTGAACACGCCTGCGTTCCCGGCCGCATCAATCGTTTCCTGGCTCCACTCGCCACCGTCGCGGACCGCCACAACGAGATCATTCTGTGACTGGTCGTAGTAAGTCACGTAAGCGCGGCCTTCGCTGTCCACCCCGACAGAGGTCGCCCATCGGTATGTCAGTGACCCGCTTCCGACCTGCTCTACCAGCGGCTCGGCCGTATCTGAAATCAGCTGGTAATACTCGACTCCAGATCCGCCGAACTCGACGGGATCTATGGCCGAAACATGCACCGTTCCGTCGTCTTCTATGAAGAGCCGCGTGTCCCAGCCATCATGTCCGCGGTCGAATAGCGACTTGCGGCGCCACTGCTGATCGGTCCCGAGGGCGGCGTACTCAACATCGCCGAGGTTCGGCTCGAACGTATCCGCTTGATGGTCGTGCCAGACGATGCGCGGCTGTCCATCCGGGCCTGTAGCCACATCGAGTGGACCGTAAAAGTACCCTTCAGCGACGGTCGTGATGCTCCAGCCGCCATCGAACAGCTGCGCATTCTTAACATAGCCACCGAACGCCTCCAGCATGTACGAGACACTCGGAACGCCGTCGTCGTTCACAGTGATCGCCGGCTTTGTGCCCTGGCCAATGTCATCTATACGCCAGTTGAACAGCGTTCCCCCAACCGTCTTAGTCGGTACCTCGACGAGCGTCGGTGCAACCGGCTCCGGGGTCGAAGTTGGATCCACGCTCGCGTCTGGCGTCGCCGTCGGGTCGGCGACCGGGAGAGTGGATGTCGTTGCGGTTGGGCTTGGCGTTGACGTAGCGGTGGGCTGCGCGGCGGGAACGCTGGTTGCGGTAGGGTCGGGTCGCCAGAGCCGCAGGCAACGGCAACTATGGTCACCAGGGCACCGGCAGCGCTCAGGGCCGGTCGAAGTTTGAGAGCAGGCAAAGACGGCCTCCGGGAATATTTCGAAGTTCTGCCACGCCAAGCGCTCCGCCGTCCCCGGAGACCGAACGAGCCGTGCGCGTCGTGGTCTGCGCAGTGTCATGCGCAGTCAACGACAGTTGGATGCAGCAAACCGGGAGTCGTCACACAACACCGCTTCACCGGCTTTGCTGGATAGCGCTGATCTGCTCTGGCAGCAACTCGAGCCGGAACCTATCCCGCAGTTGCGTCACGTCATGCAGGTCCGTTGCTTTGAGCGAGTATCCGGAATGTGACCTCACCTGGTACTCGGCCGAAAGGCAGCGGACTGGCCGGCCACCGATCGTCCCGGAACCCGCTAGTTCCTCGGACGTCATCTTCCAGTCGATATCACCGGGCTTGTAGACGCCGCTCCCGTCCTCAGCGAGAACGAACACATGAAAATCGATCTGCCCTCGCTCCGGATGACCCATAACGAAGTTCTCAGGACACCAGTCATCCGTGTGAACGTCTTCGAATCGCTGGTCTTTCAACGCAGCAACCAGTCGTTCCGAGTCTGGCATGGGGATCATGATGTCGATATCTGCGTGAGGCCGAGTCTGCTTACCTAGCAGCGCATCGACTGCCCAGCCGCCGTCCAGCCAGACCGTCACACCGGTCTCTTCGAACAGGTCCAGGAACCAGTTCAACTGCTCGATCGTCATCTCGTTCGCCACGGACACATCCTTTCGGCGACAGTCTGCGCCAGTCACTGACTCAATGAATCACAACAATTGACTGGCAGCGCAGGCGGGATTAGTCTCCGGCGGCGCCAAACGGGAGAACCATGCGCAACGAAATGCCAACTCAGGCAGCACCGCCAACCAGAGGAACAAAATGCCGTATCTCGTAAACCACATCCACCTGAAGTCCGATGATCCGCGGTCCACCGCCGACTGGTTCGTGAAAGCCTTCAACGTCGAAATCGTCAGCGATACCGTACGCGACGTCGGCGACCGTTTCGTAGTGACAAAGACTGAAGGCGGACTTGCCATCAACATCTCGGGAGCCCGTACCGGCGAGACACTCGGACCGGCAGACGCGAATCCCCACCTCGGCCTTGAGCACTTCGGCTTCGACACGGATGACATGGACGCTGACCTCGCCCGGCTGGAAGGCCTTGGCGCGACTGTTCAGGAAGCGCCACGTGAGACCGCTCCAGGCACCAAGATCGCGTTCATCGCGGCACCCGGAGATGTACGAATCGAGCTGATCCAGCGAGGCTAGGCTGCATGCAGCGTTTTCGAATGAGAACGCGCATCCGCAGGGTGCCATTTGTCTCTACACGGAGCGCTAGTCCAGGGAGAAAAAGATGCCTTACAACCTGAACCACATCCACCTGAAGTCACTCGACCCCGAGAAGACAGCCAACTGGTGGGTCGACACCTTCAACTTCGAGATCGTCGGCGACATGACTCGCCACACCGGTGACCGGTTCATCCGCTGCCGCTCCGAAAATGGCGTCCCGGTCAACATCTCAGGCCCGCTCGATGGCCAGACGCTGCCCGAGAGCGATTCCGACGTGAAGCAGGGTCTCGAGCACTTCGGCTTCGATGTCACGGACATCGATGGTGAGATCAAGCGGCTCGCAGACCTGGGAGCACCCCTACTGGACGGCCCGAACGAGCTGCCAGACGGCACTCGCTTCTGCTGGGTGCAGGCGCCAGACAACGTCCGCGTCGAACTCATCCAGTGGCCTTCTTAGGCAATTAGGTCCGTCGGACTCATGGACGAGGGGCTGGTCACGAACTCGTAGCCGGCCGGACCTGTCAGATCCGCGTCTCGCTACTCGGTTTCCTCGCACCCGCTGGTCAGTTCTGCTCCGCCCAGTGCCCAAAGGGCCAGCATCTCTGCCGTTTCGGCTGACTGCGCCGTCACCACCACGCTCTCCCTCTCATCATCAGCGGCGTTAAACGCCAGAAATCCCGACGGCGCGGAAAGCACTGTCACCCTCGAGCCGATCACCGAAACCGGCTCGAACTCTGTGTTCCGGTCATACCAGAACTCGATCTCGGTCGAAAACTCCAGGGCATCTTGCGCAGGGTTGTCCCATTCGATCAGAGTCACGCTGGCCAGCTCGCCACATTCCGAGTTGATAACGAGCAACTCATCACCACCCCAACCTGCAGCCGCAGCCTCCAGTCTCAACTGGCCAGAAAAGACCGGATCCCCTGATTGGGAGCCTTCGTTCATTGCAGACTCAAGCCACGTCAGCAGGCCACCCTCGCCCCAGTCGTTGCTGAAAACCTCAGTCCAACCCGCAGCCAGCAGCTCCCCATCGGTAGCGATGTTCACCTCAATTGGCAGTTCGTTCGCTTCGTACTTCTCAACATGCATAACCTGCTCGGTCGACACAGGGAGGCGCTCATGTATTTCGTTCAGACGCTCCGACCAGGCAGCGAAGTTGGCGGCGACCTGATCAGGGTCGGGAGAAGGATCTATCAGCGCCTCAGGATGAGGCGTCATGCGAATCACGGCCTCGCCGATGAACCCGACGCCGGTCGTGTAGGGGAAGATGAAGCTCTGCTGCAGGTAAAACGAGGGCTCGTCGACCGAGTCACCGGTCCCACCGGGCGGTCCCGGGTCAGGCTGCTCCTCGAAGATCGACTCCAGGTACTCACGCCCTTTAGTCAGCCAGATGACAAGTTGAGTGAAAAACTCAGCCTCGCCCTCCACGAACGTGGTGATCGCCGCAATATGGTCACCGCTCTCCAGATCGGCCCTCGTGTCGAACGTGTCGAATCCAACCTCCTGCAGAAGGTGCATGTACTCGTGCACGTACACACGGATATCGTTCGGTGAGAACACACCTTCCCGTTCATCCAGGATCACGTTCAGCTCGCGCGACTCTCCATCGAAGAACCCGCCAACGAAGTCGTCGAGAAGCAACTCGGACTCGTCCAGGATGTCGGCCGATACCTCGATCAAGCCCAGGGTCCGAAGAATGTGATTGGACGCCTCCAACTCCGCTATTAAGGCGAACTTCTCCTCCGGCGTCTGTTCCTCATCAAACGTCGCCCGGTTCTGGTCGTTCTGTTCGATGAACTCGTCTCTCGTCAAGAACCGACGGGCTCGTTCATGCGACTCAGGCGTTATGCCTCTGAACTCACTTGTCACGCGCTCCCAGAACTCAAGTTCGCTGATCAGAGCATCAGTCGGTTCCCCGTTTACAAAATGCAACGGGATCGGCGTGGCGGTTGGTGTCGGTGGAAGAGGCGTCGAGGTCGGACGGGGAGTTGCAGTAGGCGCAATGGCGGCTGGTGTCGGAGATGAGGTCGGCGAAGCCTCGGGCGCTGTCGCAGTTGTAGAAGGCTCGGCAGTCGCTGTCTCTGTTCGAGAGTTGTCGGTTGTGGGAGTCGGTGTAGCACTCGATGAAGTGCAGGCTGCTAACAGGACCACAGTCAGGCCGGTTGTGATCAATCCGATCCTGCCCGCGAATAGTCGATGCTTCAAATTAGCTCCACCCTGGTCATACCGTTACTGGTTTCAAGCGACACGCCGCCGCGGCCGACAGAACAGGCTAGCAGTCACTGGTTATCGCCGGACGATAGCTCCGTGTCCGGAGTGTGAGTTCTATCTAGTACTCGCGCAGCGCGCCGTCCGGGTTGATCAGCGCGGGGCGTTCGTACGGGCCAGTTGGGTACTTCGAGAATGCCTCCTCGTTCAGGTCCAGCCCGATGCCCGGACGATCCGGCACCAGCAGGTATCCGCCTTCACGCTTCATCGGCTCATCCACCAGGTCAGCCTTCACGCCGGTCGCATCGTCGTGCGGGTATTCCTGAACCGGGATGTTATGCGTCGCCGCGTCCAGTTGCACGCAGGCGGCAGTCAAGACCGCAGAGAGCGGGTTGTGCGGCACGACTCCGACATAGTTCGCCTCGGCAATGGCTGCGATCTTCTTGATGTTCGTGATCCCGCCGGCCAGCGAAAGATCAGGGCGCACATACTCGGCGCCCTTGTGATTCAGCAGGTCAAGGAACTGGTATACGGTGTACAGCCTCTCGCCCATCGCCAGCGGCATCGGCACATTCGCCGCAACATGCTGCCACTGGTCCATGTTCTCCGGCTCGATCGGGTCCTCGAAGAAGAACAGGTTGAACGGCTCGAGCGCACGCCCGACACCGATCGCCTCGGCAGGCGTCAGCCGGTTCACAACATCGATCATCACATCGACATCCGGCCCGACCGCATCACGTACCGCTCCAACCCGCTCGACAGCATTTCGCTGCATGCCGGTGAAGCTCATGTCCTCGAGCCCGAGACCTTCCTCGAAGTCCGACTTTCCGAAGTCGCCGAACGGATAGAGCCGTACAGCGGTGAATCCCTCCGCTACTCTCGCTTTCGCCTGCTCGGCAAGTTCTTCCGGCGTTGATCCACCGAGGTGCGTGTACAGCCGAACTTTCTCGCGGGTCGGGCCGCCGAGCAGTTCGTAGACGGGCTTTCCAGCTTCCTTGCCCTTGATGTCCCACAGAGCGATATCGATGGCTCCGATGGCCGCCATCACATCGGCACCGCCGCGGAACAGGCATCGACGGAACATGTGCTGCCAATGCCGTTCAATCTGCAGCGGGTCCTTGCCGACCAGGTATTCGGCGCAGTACCTCACCCCGGCTATCGGCAGGAAAGGCGTGCCGCCGGTCCCCGACGCCGGATGAAGCTCACCAACGCCGTGCAGACCTTCGTCGGTCTCGACCTTGACGTAGTTGAAGCGATCGGCAGAGAGGACTTTGACTTCAGTGACTTTCATTGCTTTCTTCGCCGGGGATTGCTGGTTAATTCCTGAGTTGTGAGCTGTAGCCGAAGACCCGTTCTTTCCGTTTGTTGCACTGTGAAATCCACAACTGAACTCACCACAGGAGCGGATTGTATGCCTGCCAGAAACCCGCAGTGCAAACCGTCACCGCGACGCCGGGTGTAAACTCCGCCGGGCCTCATCGGCCCCCTGAGACCAATAGACCAATCTCCTTTCACGCCCTCATCCGAAAAGGAACGAAAAACATGCCCGGACCGCTCAGAGTTGGAGTCGTTGGAATCGGCCAGCGAGGCCTGCAGCACGTCACCTCACTCACCCAGCTGCAGTCGGAAGAGGTCGTCAATCTCACAGCACTGGCGGACCCGTACGCCGAGAACCTGGAAGCGTCGAAGATCAACCGCTTTTCGCCCGACTACAAAGACGAAGGCGTGCAGAAGTTCGGTACCGTGCGGGAGATGGTCGACAGCAGCTCCGTCGATGCGATCTGGTTCGTCATGCCTCCCAATCAGCACCGAGGTGAGATCGAGTACGCGGCCGGCAAAGGCATCCACATCTTCGCCGAGAAGCCGCAGTCGCTGTGGCTCGAAGACGTGCTGCGCCAGAACGATGCCATCAAGAGCGCGGGCGTAATGTCCATGTGCGGCTTCCAGATGCGCCACGACCGCGGCTACACCGACATCCGCAACTACCTGAGCGACAAGTGGGTCGCTTCGATGACGATGATCTCTGAGGGCGCCGTCGAAGGCCACGGGGTCAAGCACACTCACACCGAAGAGCAAGGTGGACCTGCCAACCGCGTTTGGACCGCGAACAAGGCCTGGTCAGGAACATCGATCGTTGAGGCCGGGATCCACCAGACCGACATCATGCGCTACTGGTCGGATGATGATGTGGAGTGGGTGAGGGCCAACTACGTCGAGCGTCCAGCCGAGCTGCACGAGACCGAGGGCGACAACCCTATCTACTACTCGGTCGACTACGGCTTCAAGAAGGGCGGGATGGGCACGATCATCTTCACCAAGCCGGCCCGCTCCTACTACGGCGGACGCTTCGACTGCATCATCTGGACCCACGGCACGATCAAGCTCGAGGATGACTTCGTTGACTACCACTTCGACGGCGACTGGCCACCAGAGGACAAGCCGACCATCGAGCAGGTCCGGAAGGTGGTCTCTAAGGGCCCGCACGACGTGGCGATGGGCCCGAGCAGCACGACCGACCTTTCGAAGGCGTTCGCCGAGGGCATCACGCTTGGCAAGCCGGAGCTGCTGCGCAACACGTTCGAAAGCTCGATCAACTCACTTGCTGCGGTGCTTGCGGCCAACATCTCGAACGACCTTGGCGGCGAGAAGATCGTTCTCGACGAGTTCATCAATGACGACAAGTACGCGAAGTACAGGGCAAAGCCGGCGGGGGCGTAAAGAGGATCCCTGCTTCGTTTCGAACTCAGCGGACAAAGCGCAGCGAGTTGAGCAATTGTCTTGCCTCGACCCGCTCATCGAAATCGCTCGACAGCCATATTTTCTCGGGCACCAGCAGAGTAAATACCAGAATATGTGGTTGATTCTTAAACCTTACGAAAAACCACTGAGTGATTCCCACGAATCCTCGACTACCGATGTCATATCTATAGAGAAATTCCCAACCAAAGACCGGCGGGTAAGAGAATGCGCCGTCTGGCGTAGTAAATGAACGTTGGATCTGGCCTTCTTGCGAAATGTTGAAATTCTGCCAGTTCGCTTGCGGTTCGAGTGTGAACTGCTGTCGAAATCCGTTAATCGACCCTCCGGATTCGCCGTCGCTTGTGGCGATGGTTGTGACCGTGATGGCGATATCACTACGCAACGGCACTATCGCGACAGCGTCAGGATTGACTTCTATCGGAGTCCATCCTGGCGGAACATCGAGCAAGTAGTACCATTTTTCGTTCTGATAGGCCCCATCTACAAGTGACGGGTGACTCGCCAACGGTGGAGCGCTGAAGCTGAACCTTCCCAGGAGCATCTGAGGTACAACTTGCTTCAGGGTTTCCGCTGAGATCGCGAAACCAATACCTTCAACACTGACCTGGCCAGACGATCCTCGAACGACAAATGTATTCAAGCCGGCAACTGAACCGTCCCTTCCAACCAGCGGACCGCCACTGTTTCCGGGATTAATAGCGGCGTCAGTCTGCACCTCCACACGACTTCTAAACGCGTTGGTCTGTTTTCCAGATACGACTCCGCTGCTGACGCGTAGGGATTGAACGCCAAGCGGATAACCAAGCGCTACAACGTCACTACCGACCGATACTTGATCAGCGAACAACAAAGGTTCGGCCAATTCATCGCAACATATCTCAACTATTGCCAGGTCTCGGACGAGATCTTCGACAAAGACCGTGCCAACGTAGGTGTCAGTGTCACGGACTGTAACCTCGATGACTTCGGCCAAATCTACGACGTGATTATTGGTTAGCAGATATGCTGTGCCGTCTTCCTCGGTTTGGACAATAACTCCAGAACCTGAACCAAGTTCGGTTTCGATACGCACCACCGAATCACCGATCTCCTCGATGATCTGCTCAATCGTTAGCTCGGCCGGTGGAGGTTCCGGTGTTGGCGTCGGTACAGCAGTTGCGGTAGGCGAAGGCGTCGCAGTGGGCCGCGGGGTTGGTGTCGGCGGGGGTGGCATGGCGGTGGGTGCGGGGGTCGCAGTGGGCGGCAGCGGCGTGTTTGTCGGTATGGCCGCGAGGCTCTCAGCTAGCGCCGTCCCGACCACAGATCGCACATTGTCGCCGGCCTGGATTGTCTCGACAGCCTCCGCGACAACCGTTGCACCAGACTGTGATTCCGCATCACCCGCGGACTGGATCGTGCCGACCACTGCCGCCACGATCGTGGCGTCGGATCCCGGCTCAGCTTCTCCCGGCTGGCTTTCAACGGTACAGGCAACCAACAAGGCAGGAACGAAGACGAAAATCAGTGAAAGTTTCCGCATATTCTGACCTGTGTTTATCCTCAGGGGCGGACTCTGTATAGAGAGCATCCGCATTCTGCATGAAAGCAGGCAGAGTGCAACTCCTCTCTATGAGGTCTGCTAAACGATCCAGCACATCACTCAGTACTCGTACGGAGAAAAAATTTGAAGATCACATCCATCACTCCCTGGCTCGTCAAGGTCGAGGGCACCTTCTGGGGCGAGTACTTCTTCGTCGAGGTGCAGACAGACGAGGGCATCACCGGCTGGGGCGAGATCACGACCACCACTCTCGTTGCCAACCGCGCTGTTGCAGGCATCATCAACGGGCTCAACGACCTGCTCGTTGGCGAGGACCCAACACGCATCGAGCGCATCTGGCACAAGGTCTTCCGCAGCTTCACCTACATGGGCTCCCGAGGCGCCACCAGCCACGTCGTCAGCGGCATCGACATCGCGCTCTGGGACATCCGCGGCAAGCAGCTTGGCAAGCCGATCTACGAACTGCTCGGCGGCAAGGTGCGAGACGACATAGCTCTCTACACACACCCGGACCAGAAGGGTTGGAACGACGAGAACTGGCGAGAGCGTGTCGAGGAGGAGGTCCGCAAGATCGTCGATTCCGGCCACACCGCCATGAAGTTCGACCCGTTCCCGCACCTCGAAAACCCGAAGAGCCGCAACGACGGCTACCTCGATGGAGCCATGAGCCGCAAGGGCCAGCGCATCGCGGACGAGATAACCGCCGCAGCCCGAGAGTTCGCAGGTCCAGACATCGAGATCCTGATCGACGCCCACGGCCGCTTCAACGTGCCAACCGCAATCCGGCTCTGCAACTCCCTCGAAGACGCAGGCCAGATCGACTGGTTCGAGGAACCGGTGCCCGTCGAGAGTTACCACGCTCTGGACCAGGTTCGGGAAAAGGTGGAAGTGCCAATCTCGATCGGTGAACGGCTCCACACACGCTGGGAGTTCGTGCAGGTCTTCGAGAACAAGCTGGCCGACTACATCATGCCGGACGTCACATGGACCGGCGGAATCACCGAGCTCAAGAAGATCTCGGCACAGGCCGAGACCTACTACATCCCGGTCTCGCCACACGACGCCAGCGGCCCGATCAATGTGCTGGCCGGCGCACACGTGATGATGACGGTGCCGAACTTCTACCGCGTCGAGACGGCCAACGCCGACCTGACGAAGTACAACGAGTTTATTCAGGCGCCTCTCGACAACTCAAACGGCACGCTCAAGATGCCCGATGCGCCGGGCCTTGGCATCGAGTTCAACATGGACTACATGAACGCGCACCGGTTGCAGCTTTAGGAACCTCACGGAGAAAGCGGATCTCGTCTATCTCGACGAGCCTCGACTGACTCTCCGACACATTCACCTCACGCAGCCGCGTCCATTTCGCCGCTGCACGCCTTATGCTTGGCGCGTTTTGCGCTCACCTGCCCACCAACCACCAACGCGATCCCGCCAGCAAGGAACGAAAGATGAGATCAGCGAGACTCACAGCACCGAGGACTATCGAGTTTGCAGATGTGGACAAGCCGACTCCCGGAGAGGGCGAAGCGCTCGTCAAAGTCCAGCGCATCTCGGTCTGCGGCAGCGACACCCATTTGCTGTACGACCCGGACCTGCCGGAGGAGATGTACCCGCTGAGCATCGGCAACCCCTGCCATGAGATCGCCGGGACGATCGTCGAGTCCCGCTCAGGCGAGCTCAAAGAGGGCCAGCGAGTCATCACCCTGCCATCGTTCGATGGACGCCAGATGGGGCCCGGTGGCATGGCCGAGTTCATGACGACAGACCCGAGCCTTGTGATCCCGCTGCCTGATGAGGGTGACTTGAGCGACTGGGTGATGTGCCAGCCGATCGGTACAGTCCTCTTCGCGACGAAGCTGTGGGGCAGCACGGCAGGAAAACGGATCGCAGTGCTTGGACAGGGCGCTATCGGCCTTTCGTTCTCTATGCTTGCCAGCCTGCAGGGCGCAGCGCAGATTGTTGGCATCGACCTGCTCGACAACCGCCTCGACAAGGCGCTCGAGCTTGGAGCAACAGACACGATCAACCCGGACCGTGACAATCCGGTCGAAGCGATCGCTGAACTCACCCACGGCAAAGGCGTCGATGTTGTGGTCGATGCGACGGGAGACCCCGACGGGCTGAACCAGTCGATAGACCTTGTGAATCGCTACGGCCAGGTGCTCGGCTTCAGCCTGATCAGCCTCAATGCAACAGTTCCGTTCAAGCACATGAACTGGATGCGCAAGGTTGTTACGATCACCCCGTGCTCATCACGCGGCTCTGGTGATCCCACAGCGGACATCAAGGAGACGGTCGAGCTCGTGGACCGCGGCTGGCTGGACCCGGGCGCACTTATCACACACCGCCTGGGCTTCGACGACATTCCGATGGCCTATGACATGTACTCGAACCAGAAAGACGGGATCATCAAGGCCGCAATCACCGTTAGCGACTAGCGCAACCGGCCAGATCGGACCGGGGATCCTGTTGCACCCGGGTGGAGGCGGTGCTCAGTACCCGTTTCGCTTCAAGCCGTTGCGACCTCGCAATCTCTGGCGCAGAACACCGGGGCCGAGACCGCCGCGCAGTGGTTCGAACGGCTTTCCAATGCTGATCGGCCTGCTGGTAATCGCAGCCATTGCAGCACTCATTGCCGTCAGCGTTTCGACAGGGTTCTTTGGCCTGATGGATTCGAGAGATGCTGATCTTGAGTACGTCGACGATGCAGTGGACGTCGGATTCGAGATGGAACGCAACATCGTCGAGCGGCGTGTGAGGGTGCTGATTGGCGAGTTCGAAGGCGCCAGGACGGTAGTCGTGATCCCTCGGAACAATGAGTCCCTGACTACTGGGCACATCGAAGTCCGCGCGGCCGCAGCGTTGTTGCTGGTAGGCACGAACTGGCAGGGCTTCACAGCCGGCCGCGCGCAGGTGCTGTGTGACCGGGACGCAGAATGTGACAGGCTCGCCATCGCATTGGGTGATGCCATCGCCGGAAGCTGATCCAGCCTTGCCTCAACCGTCAGCGCCGCCTCTGTACAAGCAGTTCTTCATCGACAAGGCTGACGAGCGGCTAGACCTATTCAGGAAGCTGGCTGAGCGTTATGAGATCAAGTCAGCGCTCTATCCTGGCAGTTTCGTCCACATCGCTCCGTCGTTTCTCATCCCGGAGGTTGTCTACGTAGATAGCGATCGACGAATCCCGAGATTCTTTAGCGACGATCAACTGACCGACTACATTCGCTCACGGGCGGAATACTCCGAACCGCCTCAGATCCGGTTCCACCACCAGAGCTACGAGGAAGACACCGGAGAGCCGCTGGACGCCTTCGACCTGCTCATCTCCCAGTACGCAGGGTTCATTTCCGCTGCATGCAAGCAGCACCTGAAGCCCGGTGGAATCCTCCTCGCGAACGACAGCCATGGCGACGCCGCGATGGCCAATATCGACCCGGATTTCCAGTTGATCGCAGTAGTCAAGCGTCGTAGTGATCGCTTCACCCTCACAGAATCCAGCTTGGACGAATACATGGTCACGGCGCGTCCAGTCCAAATCACACCGGAGCTGCTGCGCAAACGAGGTCGCGGATTCGCCTACACCAAACCGGCATGGGCCTATCTATTCCGTAGAATCGCCTGATACCCGGAGCAGGCTTGACCGCTCCACCGAATCCTTCAGCTCCCGACGACAGGAACAACATGCCCGAACTCTGGTTCAAGCCGACCAAACTCCAATTCCAGTCCATCCATGTCCGCGGCAAGACCGAGTGGGTCTCATTCGAGCTCGCAGATGACAACGACCTGTTCGGCGCAGGCGAGATCACGTCAACTCAGCTCGACCGCGAGGTCGCCCCGGTCGTCGCACGTCTGGCCAATAAGCTGCGCGGAGAGCAGATCTCATCGGACGAAGACGTGCTGCGCTTCAACGGACTCACAGCCACAGAACTTGAGCAAAACGTGCTCCTGGCAACCGCTGTCAGCGGCCTCCGCTGCGCCGTCGCCGATGCACTTGCGAAGCGCGCCAACCTGCCTCTGCATGCGTACATCAGGCAGCAGCACGGCCACACCGGTGACGCTGCCCAGAAAGTGCGCCTCTACGCCAACATCAACCGCTCTATGCTCCCTGACGACCGAGGGCCGGTCGACCGCTCGCCCGAGTCTTTCACTAAGATGGCCGAGCGGGCGATGAAGGAAGGCTTCACAACTGCCAAGTGCGCGCCGTTTGACGAGTGCAGGGCGCCCCACGAGCAGGAAGGCTTGCCGTACTGCGCCGAGGCCGGGCTTGAGCGGATCAGGGCAGCCAAGGATGCCGTCGGACCGGACCGCACGCTCTACGTCGACTGTCACTCCCGCTTCGATCTGAACTCGGCATTCGCGCTTGGCGATGAGCTGGCCGCGGCAGGAGTCGGCTGGTACGAGGAGCCGGTAGACCCGATCGAGAAGATGGCGACGATGCGGCGGATCCATGAAAAGTCGCCGCTGCCGAACGCCGGCGCAGAGATGGGCTACGGCGTAGATATATTCAAGCGCCTGATCGACGAAGATGTGCTCGACATCGTGATGCCAGACGTGAAATTCTGTGGCGGACCGGTCGAGGCTTATCGGGTCGGCATGGAACTCGAACCCGATCATCCCGGCTCAGTCTCAATGCACTGCCCATCAGGTCCGCTTTCGCTACTCGCCAGCGCCCACGCCACCGCCGCGTTCGACAACGTCCTGCCGCTTGAGCACGCCGTCTACGAGGTTGAGTGGCGCAAAGAAGTGATGGAGCCGTTTGAACAGATCGAGAACGGCGAGTTCATCATCCCTGAAGGCCCGGGTCTCGGCGGGCGAGTCGACCCCGTCATGGCCGAAACACGAGGCCGCCGCTGGGAGGAGTGACAGTCTCCGCGGGAGAGTTCCCATTTGAAGCGCTGTTTTATTCCCTCTCCCGATGCGGGAGAGGGTTAGGGTGAGGGCTTCCGGTCTTCCATCCTGAGCCTACAGAAGGATGACTAATCTCCCTCGCTACCTCAGCGCTGACCGAACCTCGGCCGCCAGCTTACGCACCTCGGACGAACCCTTCAGCTCCTCTTCGAACTTCTTCAGCCCGTAGAGGATGCTCGAGTGGTCCTTGCCACCAAGCGCCTCACCCGCCGCGGAAGCGGTCAGCTTGCTCTCCTCGCGCAGCAGGTACGCGGCCAGGCGACGAGCAGCAGACGTTCGCCGATCCCTCCGGCTGCCGGTGATCGAAGCCTCGGGAACGCCGGTGTGCGCAGAAACCGCAGCGATCACCGCTGCAGGCTCAGGGAACTTCAACGGCTTCTTCGACCCGATACTCGCCATCGCCCGTTCCGCAAGCTCGACATCGATCTCTGCGCGGGTCAGTTGCGCGAACGCGATCACGCGGTTCAACCCGCCCTCAAGATCACGCACACTCTCGACAGGCGCCGCAGCAAGCACCTCGACAACCTTCGTCGGCAGCGTGCAACCGCGGGCCTCCGCTTTGCGCTCGATGATCGCGTAGCGCGTCTCGTAGTCCGGCGGCTGGATATCCACGATCAGTCCTCCCGCAAGCCTCGACTGGATCCTCTGCTCAAGGTTGATCTTCTCAGCTGGCAGGTCACCTGAAATCACCACCTGCTTGCCGGACATGTGCAACTCATTGAAGGTGTGGAAAAAGCCTTCCTGTGTCTGCGGCTTGCTGGTGATGAACTGGATGTCGTCGACGAGCAATGCATCAACACCTCGATAGTGCGACCTGAACTCCTCGGTCTTGCCGTCCCGGATAGCGCGTATGTATTCGTTTGTGAACCGCTCGGCGCTCACGTACATCACGGAGAGTCCGCGGCCCGTTAGAGACCACCCAATGGCGTGCAACAGATGCGTCTTGCCGAGACCGACCGGCGAGTAGATATACAGCGGGTTGAACGCGGCTCCTGGTGATTCGGCAACCTGCAGTGCCGCCGCGTGCGCAAGCTGGTTCGAAGGTCCGGCAACGTACTGGTCGAACGAAAACTCCGATCTGAAGCGAGAAGTCGGTAGTAGCTGCGCCGGACGACGCTCTGCCAGGTCTTCGTCGTGGTAGTCGAACCTGCCGAGTGACGGCGAGGCTGAACCGCCTGTGTCGCGAACCGCAAATCTGACCTCGAGCGGTTCGTGCGCAACCTGTTCTACTGCTCGCTCTATCGAAGCAGAAAGCCGCTTTTCGAGCATCTCCGCTGTGAACGCATTTGGCGTCGACACCGTAAGCACTCCATCATCGACCCCCTGCGCCGCCGTGTTCTTCAGCCATGTCTCGAAGTTCGGCCTTGGGATCTCAACCTCTAATTGTCCGAGGGCTGCGACCCAGAGCTGCGTGGCCGATTTCGTGTCCAGTTTCGTCCCCCTGCAAAAGTACACAAGCTGATCTACACCGCCCATGAGTGGCGGTGAAAAAATTGCTTCCAAGCTGTGGTGATTTACGGCGTACAGACCGGCGAGAATGGAGCCCTCGTTTGGTGCGCCGCAGGGGCAAGTTAACATAGCCTTACAAGGCCTTAGCAACCCCCAAAAAGGGGTCTTTTTTGAGAGTTATCAACGATTTTCCCCGCCCTGCGGAAAGACCGCGAACCCAGCTTGACACCAACTTGAAACCATGCGTCATTGATCGTCTGTTTCCCACCTCGGACCATCGAAACTTGCCTCTGGCGCGCCAGCGGGGGTTTAGCGGCCGGATTCGGGGTGAATCTTGGGCCTGAAGGTCGTCTTTTTCGGCTCTCCTGACGACGCGGTGCCAGCCCTCGAAGCGCTGGTCTCTGCGGGGCATCAAATTGCAGTCGCCTACACCCGCCCGGACCGAGCCGCTGGTCGCTCAAGACAGTCCCGGCCAACCCCTGTGCGGGTCGCGGCGGAGTCACGTGGGATCACCGTCGAAACACCGCGCAGTTTGCGCGATGAAGCGGTACAGGCGCGACTGAAAGAGATCGGCGCCGACATCTTCGTCGTCGTCTCCTATGGCCGCATCCTGCCGCCCGAAGTTCTAGCCATACCGCGCCTGGATGTCCTCAACATTCACCCGTCATTGCTGCCTCGCCATCGCGGCCCCAGCCCTGTCGCCACCGCGTTACTTGAAGGCGACGCCCAGACCGGTGTGACATTGATGCTGCTCGACGAGGGAATGGACAGCGGTCCTCTGCTTCTGCAGTCGGAGCCGGTGAAGCTGGACGGCACCGAGCGAGCAGGCGAGCTGACTTCCCGACTCTTCAAGATCGGTGCTGAGATGTTGCCTGCTGCGATATCGGAGCTCGAAGGCGGCAGGCTCAAGCCGAAGCCGCAAGATGAGTCTCTGGTGACGATCACCAGGTTGATCGAGAAAGCTGACGGTCAGATCGATTGGTCCTCAGATGCGGCAAAGATCGAACGAATGACGAGAGCGTTCGATCCCTGGCCCGGCGCCTTCACTTCACTCAGAGACAAGAACCTGAAGATAATCTCGGCCGAAGCCTCAGATTCACCTGGTGCAGGAACGCCACCCGGCACGATTCAGGTCCGTGGTCGGAGGCTCTTCGCCACAACCGGTGACGGTGAGTTGGAAATCCTTGAGCTGCAGCCGGAAGGCAAACGACCCATGTCGGCCAGCGACCTCATCAATGGCATGCCAGACCTCGATGGCGTAGTTCTCGGGAGCTGATCGAGTTCACTTGTTCACGCATGGCCAAAGATCTCGTGGCAGAATTCGGCTCGCTCCAAACTACACACACCTTTAGACACACAGAACAGCACTATGACAGACCTGATCATCAAGAACGGCCGTCTGCTCGACCCATCACAGGACCTCGACGCCGTGATGGACATATCCGTTGCTGACGGCGAGATCGCGGAAATCGCGGCAGATATCGACTCCTCCAACGCGGAACGAGTGATTGATGCCACCGGCCTAGTCGTTACGCCTGGCCTCATCGATATCCACACTCACGTAGCGGCAGGTATCCGCAGAGCGGACGCGGAAGACATGATGGGCGACGTCGACACTGCGGGCGTCTACTCAGGCGTCACGACGGTCCTCGATGCCGGCTCGACTGGCGCGTTCAACATCGGCGGCTTCGCCAACTTCATCGCACCTAACGCCTTCACCCGCACACTCGCCCTGTTGAATGTCGGCACGATGGGCGTAGCTCGCGCGCCCGAGATCCGCGACGCGGAAGATATCGACATTGAGGCAGGTATCGGCGCGCTTACCGCACGACCTGACGTGATCGTCGGCATCAAGGCGCGCATGGTCTCGCCCGGCATCAAAACTTTGGGTATCGAGCTGCCGAAGATGGCGAAACAGATTGCCGACGGAGCAGACACCGGCGCATTCTTGATGGTGCATGTCGGCGACATCATGGGCCAGGACCCGCTGGCCGCCGAGCTCGCACCGCACCTGCTCACGGACGTGCTGACCGCAGGCGACGTCGTCACACACTCGCTCAGCTTCCAGGTCGGCGCGCTCCTCAACAATGGCAAGCTGCTCGACGAAGCCAAAGTCGCCAGGGACCGGGGCGTCATCTTCGACGTCGGCGTGGGCCGAGCCAACTTCAGCTTCGAGTCTGCAAAGCAGGTGCTAGACCAGGGTCTTGTGCCGGACACCGTCTCTTCCGACTTCACGCAGGCAGGCCGCCACGCAGGACCGGTGCACTCGCTCGTCGAGTGCATGTCCAAGATGATGGCGCTTGGCCTGTCACTCGGCGAGGTTGTCGCCATGGCCAGCTCGAAGCCGGCCGAGGTCCTCGGCATTGACGACGAGACCGGCAAGCTGGCGGTCGGCTACGACGCAGATATCACCATCCTGGAAACCATCGGCGGCGACTTCATCTTCAGGGATACCGTCGGCGGATCGCACACCGGATCCATGGCACTGAAGCCGGTGAGCGCGGTCCGCGCTGGTGCTGTCATGCCTATCGACTTCGGCCCGAGGCCGTGGGGCTGGCTTCCGGAACAGGACCTTTAGCCGGACTAAGAAGCCGTCGGGTCCAGCACCCGGCCGATGAACAGCACCGAGCCTGTTGGCACGTCCCGGATCAGGAAGATGAACGGCCGGTCCACCGTGAACGGCTCAGGCGGAGGTGGAGCCGAAGTCGCACGGATGATCACCGCGGTGGCAGCGGCAGCTTCAGTTCCTTGCTCGTCCACGGCAACAAATGACTGGTGAATCACGTCGCTGATGTACAGGTCCGGTGGCGGGGTTCTCATGCCCGAGAAGTCGGAGACATCCGGGTCGAACGCCTGCCGCATACCCAGAGCCTTCAGCGGGTCAGGCAAGCTGAACTTCGACTCGAACTTGAACTTCGGGAACCTCAGGTCTGTGTTCTTGTGCTTCAGACCATCGATGATTTCAGTGATCTCGCGAGACGTCAGTCCAGCCTCGAAGCTGTCGAAGCCGCCCTCGTCAGGCATGATCACTACCATCGATGTCTCACTGCCGACGTATGGGATCTCGATCGCACTGTAGCCATCGCCTTTGCCGACCGCGAAGAACTCCTCTGGTTGACGCATCATCTGGGCGGTGACCTTGCTGCCATTAAGCAGGTTGAAATCGCCGTCCGCAGTCAGTTCGGGGTTGAACTCCTGCATCCACGCCGCCTTGAAGAAGATAGCGTTCGCCAGGACGAGTACGGTCTGAGAATCCAAAGCTCCCGGCGGAATCAGGTCCTTGATACGGTCGTTAGTGTTCTCTTCCACCCAGCCGTTGATCGCCTGCCTCGCTGCCTCAACAGCGCTCACATAGTCCACCAGCCGCATCCCCGCGCCATAGTTCACAGCAAGCGTGTCCAGAAACTCCTGCTCGAACTCGAAGTCCTGTTGCCCCCAGATCGAGCTGACTATCTCGAGAGTAAACTTCTGGTCTGGTTCAAGGTCCGCACCTCGGCTGGCAAGCAGCTGGTCCAGCGAATTGAAGGCGCTGTGCAGTTTGTCGGGCGCCAGGGTGAACTTGAGAGCATCCGCCATCTCGTCGGCGGTCCCGCCGCCCGCACCTGCATAAGTCATCGCAAGCGCAAGTGAAACGCTATACGGCGACATGAACACGTTACCGTCTTCGGACTCCACGATCTGGCCGTATAGGTCCAGTGCGAACTCGTTGTTGCCCGCGACAAGCTCATCAAGGTCCACCGGATCAACGCTCGCGGATGTGTCACGCTCCTTGTCAGAGAACACCACAGTGAAGTTCTGCGGCTCCACCGTCGAGGTTGGCGGGGCCTGTGTGGGCGTGACCGTAGTTGGAGTCGTCGTTGCCGGGGTGGGGTCACCGGAACTGCACGCAACTGCAATCACGCCTATCGAAACAGATGCTGCCAGGGCAGCGAGTTTTATACGCATCTCATCCCTCGCACAGCGCCCGGGTAAACGTGAAGTTGGCCTCTGCTGGTTGTCAGACCGAGGCGATCGAATGGCGCCGCTACTTAATGAGACGTTGGCTCAAGCCGCATTGTTCCTGGGCGGCGTGAGGAAAACGCGAACTCCGGTGAGGCCCGGCGAACATCGCCTGCAACATCGCGCCATCCTGAGCCCGTCGAGGGGTGGGCCAAGGTGCGCCTGCTAAATTCGGTAGTAGCGTTCGGCGTTCTCTGAAAACAGCTTCGCCCGGTCCGACTCGGAGAAGTCGGCGGTTATCTCGTCGTACGCACGCCAGAGAGTGGCGTAGTCGGAGAAGAGACTGTCCACCGGGAAGTTCGAAGCGAACATGCAACGGTCGATGCCAACGATCTCGATCGTGTCCAAGACAAACGGCCTGATGTCATCGACCGTCCAGTCCTGCTTCATCATCCCCAACGCCGAGATCTTCACGGACACGTTTTCGGCGCCCGCAATCGCGCGCATGCCTTCTCGCCAGAGCGCAACGCCCTCGCCGTCCCAGTCCCTCGGCATCCCGGTGTGGTTCAGCACGACCGGTACCTCGGGAACATCGTTCGCAAGCGCAGCGCCATCAGCCAGCTGCCACGGCCACACCTGCAGGTCGAACGAGCCGTTGAACTTCGCCAGCAATCGATAGCCGGCCCGCCACTGCTCGTCCTGCATGTAGTCGCCGCGCTCCGCGAACCGAAAGCCCGGGTCGTCTGCCCAGTTCAGCATGTGCCGTATGCCTCGCCAGTTGGCGTGCTCCGCATGGCGGGCAAGAGTCTCTTCAACATCGGGCTCGGCAAGGTTTGCGTATCCGATGATCGCGTTAGGCATGCTGTGTGAACCTGGGTCATCTGCAACGCCCTGCAGCCACGCGGTCTCGCCTACAGGATCGCCATCATGGTCCCACTCCGCCTGCACGTGCACCGACTTCTGCAGCGGAAGCCCCTCGGCTCCGGCCAGGAAGTCGCCGATCAAGAACGACTGCCGGATCGGCGAGTAGTCACCGACAAAGTGGTCGATGCCATCCTGCAGCCACGGGTAGCGATTGTTCTCCAGGTCCCAGAGGTGGTGGTGGGTGTCTATGATCGGTGGGATTGCCATATGAGTGAAGTCCTGGTCGGGGAGCCGAACGGAAAGGCGACAGTCTATTTGAACGCCCGGCCGCGGTCACGGACGGTGCGAGGTCTGAACCCGCTGCTGACCGGCACTCCGTACCCGCAACTTGTGATGGTGTGAGTGACGGTGATCTCGATCACCTGTCGTTCGGGCAGCGCTATCTCATCGGCCGCGTCCTCAACAAGGCGGGCACGGTGAGCATAGTTCTCAGCATCATGCACGGCACCGGTTCCGAACAGCCGAACGATCCCGGCATCCGACTCATCAAACGAGCACACCATCACCGTCACCGGACTCCCAGTAGCGATATGCCGGGCCGTCTGGTTGCCGGATCCCGTGAAGTCCACATACGCAACGGTGTGCTCATCCAGCACCGCCAGCCGCGTATCGCCCTTCGGAGACAGGTTCACAGGCCCTTCGCCCAGCGGCCCTTCGTCTCCAGAAGGATCGGCGGTTGCGATAAAGAAAACCGGTGCAGCATCGATAAGCGCGGCCTGCTTCGGAGTGATGAGTTCATACCTGGTTGCCATCGATCAGCCTCTCCAGTCCTTCTCCGGCTCGATGTTGTCTACATCCAACATCGCATGTGGCTCGATTGACGCGCCCATGCTCACCTGGTTCCAGTTCATGCGAACTACGTACGACGTCTTGCTTGACACTCTGCCCATACACGACTAACATGCTTCTATGTAGGATTTAATCAACATGACTTCGTGCCCGTGAAGTCAACGAAAGGGTAACTGAAATGCTCTTCTTCAACGCATGCAAGAAGTGCCAGACCGGGACGGTAGAGCTCAGGGCCGGATACGACGGGTACGAGTTCAAGTGCCTGAACTGCAGTTTCGAGATGCCATATGTTCCGGCTGAGAAACGTGCACCACGGCCCGCCGCACAGGCAGCCTGATCTGCATCGGTTTGAGCGCATTGCCCGATAGGCGTAAGGACTCGACGCCCCGAGAAGCTCCAGTAGTCGCGCTCACCGGAGCGACCGGTTACGTCGGAGGTCTCCTGCTAAAGCCTCTCTCGCAGATAACGGCACAGGTCCGTTGCATAACCCGCGATCCTGACAGGCTCCGGACGAAGATCCCTGGAAACGCGGTCGCCGTCAAAGCCGATGTCTTTGATCCCGTCTCTCTGCAGAACACTCTAGACGGTTGCGACATCGCTTTCTATCTAGTCCACTCTCTGGACAGCGGCAAGGACTTCGCCATGCTGGAGGCCGAGGCTGCCAGTACCTTTGCGGTTGCAGCCCGCAACGCCGGCGTCAAGCGCATCATCTACCTCGGCGCGCTCGCGCAGGTCGACTCCTCCCACACATCCGCCCACATCGAAAGCCGGCACCGAGTTGGCGAAATCCTGCGCTCGTCCGGCATACCGGTCACTGAGTTCAGGGCATCCGTTGTCATAGGCGCGGGCAGCATGCCGTTCGAAGCTATCCGAGCGCTCGTAGAGCGGCTACCAGTGATGGTCACGCCTCGCTGGGTCCGCATGCCTGTCCAGCCGATATTCGCCGGTGACCTCGTCAAGTACCTGACCACCGCTGTCAGCGAAAGCAGCACTCAAAGCCACGTTTACGAGATCGGCGCCAGCGACGTAACCACCTACAGCGAACTGATGCGCTGCTACGCACGGAAGCGAGAGCTCCGACGCTTCATGGTGCCGGTTCCTGTCATCACGCCGCGGCTCTCAAGTCTCTGGCTGAAGCTGGTCACGCCGGCTCACTACCGGATCGGCAAGAACATCGTAGACAGCACAGCACACAGCTCCATAGTCGCCGACGACTCCGCCCGGCGTGACTTCGACTTCATCCCTCTGACCGTAGAAGAAGCGATCGAGCGGGCTCTCAAAGACGAAAACGAAGGGTTGGGGTTCCTGGACGTGGTTGAGGACCCGGAGGCGTCAATGGAACGGCTGCGCAACGGAACTAAGTTCGTCGAGCGACGTCGGATCGAAGTCAGCGGTGATGAAGCCGCGGCGTTTCAGGTGCTCTCGCGAGTCGGCGGATCGAACGGCTGGTTCTGGGGCAACTGGCTCTGGCGTATTCGCGGTGCGATGGACCGCATGGTTGGGGGACCTGGCCTCAGGAACAAGCTGACAGAGCATCCAGTGCAAGAAGGCGACCTACTCGACTTCTGGACCGTCAAGCGCGTCGACACCAACCGCTTCACCCTGCGCGCAGACATGCATCTGCCGGGTGAGGCCTGGCTCGACCTCTCCACGCAGACGGAAAACGGCAAGACTTACATCGTCCAGACCGCCGCTTTCGACCCCAGGGGCCTACTCGGACTCGTCTACTGGTTCGCTCTCTACCCGATGCACAGCCTGGTCTTCGCGGGGATGCTCAGGGGCGCCAGGCGGACGGCCGAAGCAGCAGCAAAGAAGAATCATCCGTCGTAGGCATGCTTCCTCAGCTCATCCTCTTTCACGTCAGTCCCTAGCCCGGGCCTGTCCGGAACCTTCACGTAGCCATCCTTGAATTCGAACGGGTGCGTCAGCAGGTCGTCGCGCCACGGAGCATCATCGCCATCGATCTCCATGATCATCAGGTTCGGCGCCGTGGATGCGACGTGCAATGACTGGAAAGTGCAGATTGGCCCGTGCGTGTTGTGCGGAGCCACGAATGTGTCGAACCCGGCGGCGAAATCGCAGATCTGCTTCGACATCGTGATCCCGTTCCAAGCCAGGTCAGGCATGATCACATCCTGCGCATACAGCTCCAGGAACGGCTTGTATTCCTCGATACCGAACAGGCTCTCACCTGTGCAGATGCGCGTGGTCGTCGACTCTCGGACCGTCCGGAGCGACTTCGGGTCCCACGTCTCGGTCTCGAGCCACATCATGTTGAACTCTTCCAACGCACGGGCGATATCGATCGCACCGCCCAGCCTGAAGTTGTGTGCAACATCCAGGGCGATGCCAACATCCGGCCCAAGCGCCTCCCTGAAAGTGCCGACAATGCCGCGCACATTGGCGATCGCCTCAGGAGTTGCCGCGTGGCCAGTTCTCGAAATGCGGTGTGAGCCGGGGTGGGGCAGGTCTTCAAGCTCCATCATGTTGGTCTTGATCGCCGTGAAGCCGCGAGCGAGCACCTCTTCGGAAAGCTTGCGAAGATCATCGGTGTTGTTGATCGAAGGCGTCCCAAGACGGTCTGAGTAACGAGACCTGAACGACCCGCAGTGAGACCAGTAGACCCGAACCTCGTCCCACACCCGTCCTCCGAGCAGCTGCCAGACCGGCGCGTTCAGTTCCTTCCCGCGAATGTCCCACAACGCTGAATCGATCCCGGACATCGCCTTCCACGCGATGCCGCCGTGCTGTCGCATGTTGTAGTTCGCCAGGTCATGCCAGATGCGGAGACCGTTCATCGGGTCCTTGCCAACCACCAGCGGCTTCAGGTGCTCGACCATCGCAACAACGCCCGGAAACGCGTCCCACTCAGTGCAGTCGCCCCAGCCAACCGTGCCGGAGTCTGTCTCGACCTTCACAAAGGTCCAGGGCCTGGCAACCCCGTCCACCACGAACGTCTTTACATCGCTGATCTTCATGTTTGTTCCTCAAAGGACGTGGGCCGCACTCTGCCTGTTGACCCCCTGATTGGGAGTGCTTTGCCGAAGGCCGGTCTGCTTAGTCTCGGTTCGAGCGCCACCTGGTCACTTCGTCCATGAACGCCGTCGACCGCACGTTCCTGTCCAGCACGAAATGCAGGTGTTCCTTCAGGATGCGGCCAACCTGGCGGAGCTCGTCCTCGTCCGGGCTAAGTGGGCGCACCGCATCCCACTTCGCTCTGGCCATATGCCGCAGCAGCTTAACGGTGTTGAGCGAAGCGGGTAGCAGCACATCGCTCTCCGAGGCCCTGCAGTCGGGGCAGACAATGCCGCCGCGCTCAGGCGAGAACACATGCCCCTGCGGCTCAAGGTCTGTGCCGCAGTCGACACACTGGGTGATCGTCGGCACGAAACCGTTGATGCGCAGCACCTGCATCTCGAACCAGCGGGACATTAGCGGATGCATAGGCTCCGCATCGAGTACTTGCAGCATGCGAACCAGCTGGTTGAACAGGGCTGGATTCGACCCGCCTTCGACGGAGAACCTTTCAGCCAGCTCGGCCATGTATATGCCTGTCGACATCTTCTCCAAGCCCGAGTGCAGGCCGCGTAAGCTGGAGACGGATTGCACTTGAGAGACGCTGTGCAACGACCTGCCTTCATTGATCGAGGCTTTGATGTGCCGCAGCAGGTCGACGTTGCCACCGAGCCTGGATTTTGGCTTCCGTGCGCCCCTCGCGACAGCACGCACCAGCCCGTTGAACGGCGTGAGAAGGGTAATCAGTCGGTCCGCCTCGCCGAAGTCGCTCGCACGCACCACGACCGCTTCGACGGAGAATGTGCGGGGACGAGATGAAACCATGGCTGTTGCTCTAGTAGTCGCAGGTGAAGCAAGTTTAGCGCCCCGAAATCAGGACGGAGCTGTCCACCTGTCATCCCGAACTTGATTCACGATCTCTCGTGACCTGCCACTCTTCGACAGGCTCAGGATGGCACGGTGGCCAACAGATAACGCCATGTGGAAAACCGTCCGCAAAGCCCATGGAAAACCCGTGATCGCACCGGTGAATAAACGGCACACCGGGATCCACCGTCAGCCGACCGATGCACCACTCCACATGACCAGCCCTGGCTCGACACATCAAGCCATTCGCTCCACCCACAGAAACCTGTCTACTCCACAGCCGGACTTATACTTGAGCTGAGTATGCTCTCCACATTTCCACGGCCCTTATTAGAGATGATGAATAGAGCAAATGGCCTGAAAGAGATTTCCACATGATCGATTCGGCACAAATAACGGTCCGTGCCGGAAACGGTGGAAATGGCGTGGTCAACTTCCGCAGGGAAGCGTTCGTACCGAAAGGCGGCCCTGCAGGGGGCGACGGAGGTCACGGTGGGAGCATCATCTTCATCGCATCCACATCGGTCAACACCCTCTTAAAGTTCCGTCAGGGTATGGTTCTATCGGCGGGTAACGGCGAACCGGGCAGGTCGGCCAAGAAAACAGGCAAGGACGGCGAAGACCTGATCGTCGAAGTCCCTGTAGGCACCGAAGTCTGGGACACAGCTTCGACTGGCACCGAAGGGTTGATCGGCGACCTGGCTGGCGACGGCGACACCATGGTCGTTGCGAAGGGCGGACAGGGCGGCTTCGGCAACACCAGGTTCGCCAGCTCCACCAACCAGACTCCCATGCTGGCTGAAGCAGGCGAGCCGGGCGAAGAGCGAGAGGTTCGCCTCAACCTCAAGTTGCTGGCGGACGTTGGCCTGATCGGCATGCCGAACGCCGGTAAATCATCCATCCTCGCCTCGATCAGCGCCGCCAAACCTAAGATCGCCAACTACCCGTTTACCACGCTCGAGCCGTCGCTGGGGGTCGTCTACTTCGAACACGACGCGTTCGTCGTGGTCGACATCCCCGGCCTGATCGAAGGAGCGCACACCGGAGTCGGTCTCGGCCACGAGTTCCTAAAGCACATCGAGCGCACCCGCGTCCTGGCGCACGTGGTTGATGCCTCGGAAGACGATGTCGTGGACCGTGTCCGCAAAATCAACGAAGAGCTTGAGAAGTTCAACGAGCGGCTTGCTTCAACGCCGCAGCTGATAGTCCTCAACAAGATAGATCTTCTGGACGATGAGGAATGGGTTGAGTGGATCGAAGACGAGCTACACGCCGCGTTTGGCGACGACATCAGCGTGATGTCGATATCTGCGGCCACCCGCACCGGTGTTGATCAACTGATCGCAGAGATGCGCCGCATGCTGCTTCAGCTGCCTCGCGAATCGGCCGGCGATGAGTCACAGCGCAGAGGTCCTGTGCTGCGGCCGAGACCGGTCGATTCGAAACGCTTTGTTGAGATTGTCGACGAGGACATCTACCGCATCGTGCATCCGCGGGCAGTCCGGCTTGCTCGCGGCAGCAATCTCGAAGACTGGACAACGCTCGTGCAGTTCCAGCGCAGGCTCAGCGACCTGGGCGTGACGAAGGAGCTGGAAGAGGCCGGGGTGGTTGCAGGTGCGACAGTGATTGTCGACGAAATGGAGTTCGAGTGGGACTGAGCGCCAACTCGGGCAACGAACCTGCTCGCCGGCGAATCGGCGTGTTCGGTGGCACGTTCGACCCGATCCACCGCGGCCACATAGAAACAGCACGCTTTGCACTCGAAGCAGGCGATCTCGATCTCGTACTCGTGATTCCGGCTGGTCATCCGTGGCTGCGCAGCCGTCCTCCGAAGGCCTCGCCTGAGCAACGCCTGGAGATGACCCGGCTGGCGGTGCAAGACGAAGACGGGCTCGAGGTGAGTGATGTGGATGTGGTTCGGGAAGGTGTCACGTACACCGTAGACACGCTCACCGACCTGCAAGCGCAGTACGGCGAGTCTGCCGGGCTGGTCCTCATCCTCGGCGCAGATTCAGCGCTCCAGATGCATCGCTGGGAGCGCGCATCTGAGCTGCGCAACCTCTGCAGCGTCCTTGTCATCGGCAGGCCCGGAGAGACCTGGCCAGGCAATCTTCCCGAAGACCATCCGGCCCACGGCGCGACATTCCTGGAAGGACCGATGATCGAGGTGAGCGCCACTGAGATCAGGGCGAGGCTTGCCGCGGGCGAAGGTGTGGGCGATAGTGTTCCCGCCGATGTTCAGCGGTACATCGAGACGAACGGACTTTACAGAGAAACGAAAGAGACAGGCATGATGCAGACAGCTTCCGGCGCAGAGCGGCTTCTTGAGCGAGCAAAGGAACTCGGCGCCCTGGAGTTCGGCGACTTCACACTGTCCTCCGGACAGAAGAGCAGCTACTACTTTGACGGCCGCCAGCTCTCTCTCGATCCTGAAGGCGCCAGCATCATCTCTGAGTTGTTCCTGTCGAAGATCCTGGAAGCCGGCTGCGAAGCCGCTGGCGGGCCAACCGTCGCCGCGGTGCCTATAGTCGGCTCACTCATGCTGAAAGCGTGGCAGGAGAACGCCTCGATAACCGGATTCTTCGTGAGACCCGAGGCGAAAGGCCACGGAATGGGCCGACAGGTTGAAGGTTCCGTCAAGCCAGGCATGAAAGTTGCGGTCTTCGATGACACCGTCTCAACCGGTGGCAGCCTGCTCGAGGCCATCGACGCTATCCAGGCGTTTGGCTGCGAGGTGGCGGTGGTGATGTGTGTGCTGGACCGACACCAGGGCGGCAGCGACGAAGTGAAGCGTCGCGGCCTGCCGTTCGTCTCTTTCTGGGAGGCGACGCCCGAGGGAGAAGTTCGGCCTACTGGCAGCTGATCACAGCCCGTAGTCAGCTCGCGATTCCGTCCCGAGATACTCCACACCACTGAACTTGCCTGAGTGGCACGCGGCCGCCACTTCACGCAACCGTGGTGGGAACAACGCGTGCGAAAGTACCTCGTCATGCGCCACGAACCTGACGTCCGTTATCTCCTGCTGTTCGATCTCGGTCAGAGTGGTACCGACACCCAGCTCCCCGCTATAGCTCGAAACGTGGAAGCCCATATACACGTCGGTCACGCCCGGCGATACGAAGGCATGTGAATACGCAAGCCGCGCCGACTGCACGATCAGGCCTGTCTCCTCTCGGACCTCCCGTTCCAGGCAACTCTGCAGCGAGTCGCCCTCTTCCATGCGCCCTCCGGGAGCATTCCAGTAAGTACCGAAACTCTCGGCCTGCTGCACGAGAAGAAGACGGCCATCCGCGTCCAGCAGGAGACCCTTGCAGTGGACGATCACATCGTTCAGCGGATCAGCAGACTGCACCGGGCACTCCCTGTTCGTACGAAATCTAACTCAGAACGCCGATCTTCTTGCGCTCGATAAGGTCGAAGTCGATCTCGGCTCCTAATCCGGGCTTATCGAACTGCGCGATGTGGACGTTCCCGCTCGAGTCGACCTCAACGTCCTCCACGAGCCCATACTTCTGCGCGCCATCCGGCAGAAGCACTTCGAACATCGTCGTGTTCTTGATCGCCATGATCACGTGCAGGTTCGCCACGTTGTTCAGCGAGTTGCCGCCGTGGTGCACCTCGTAGTTCATGTGGAACGCCTCGGCCAGGTGCGCCGTCTTGTAGATCGCAGTGATGCCGCCCTTCACGGCAACGTCGCCGCGCAGGTAATCAGTCGCCTGTTCCGTGATCCACGGCCCGTACGCCGTAAAATTGCCCGGTGAGTACTCGGTCGCCAGGATCGGTATTTCGAGTTTCTGGCGCAGTTTCACGTAGTTGTAGAGATCGTCGTCTGCCAGCGGGTCCTCGTACCAGAGGAAGCCAAGCTCTTCGATCGCACGACCTACTCGCAGCGCATCCGTGTACTGGTACGACCACGTCGAGTCCAGCGCCACGGTATGCTCGTCGCCGACGCCCTTCCGCACCGCCTGGCAGACTGCGATGTCCTGGTCAGGGAACGTTGGCGGATGGATCTTGTATGCGGTCCAGCCAGCGTCCTTGAGCGTCTGCGCCTCTTCTACGTACTTCTGCGGTGTGTCGTAAACGGGTGAGGATGCGTACGCCTTGATTGATGCCCTGTAGGCGCCGAGCATCTGGTAGATGGGGAGGCTGGCGATCTTTCCGCCAAGGTCCCAGAGTGCAACATCGATAGCGCCGACAGCACGAATCGTCGTCCGTCGCACCGCCAGCATGCAGTTCTGCCACAGCTCTTCTCGCTGCAGCGGGTCTTTGCCGACCAGCAACGGCTTCAACTGTCTGATCAGTGTTGTCGCGTCGACGTCCGCTCCCTGCGAAGCCGATCCGAGTAGCGAATGCCCCTCAACACCTTCATCGGTCGAGATGGTCACCAGGCCCATCTGCGATGTGCCGCTGAACTTGCCCGACTTTGGGCTGTAATTGGTCAGCGGAATGTCGTCCCAGGCAAAGAGCGTGACCGTGACGTCGGTGATCTTCATTTCTTTTTTCTCGTTGGATGAGGGGTTATTCGCGCGGATCAGCGGTGGCTGTAAGCAACGGACGCGGTAAACGCGCGGCGATTATTCCACAGAAGTGAATACGGCCGCGGGTCCGCTACTCCTGCCATCCTGAGCATGTCGAAGGGTGGCCTGCTCGCTACTCCACCATAACCACTTCACTCACGGTAAACCGCTCCACCACGCTCTCGTCTACCTCTATGCCAAGTCCCGGGCCGTCCGGCACCTTCACCCGACTGTCAACAACATCGAAGTCCGGACAGATGTTTTCTCTCACAGGGTGAGGTGTGCGGTCGAACTCCAACACCGGTTCGTTCACGTACGGCTCAGGCACTAGCTTCGGAGGCGTGAACGGCAGCGTCGAAACAAGGTGAAGCGAAGCGGCAAAGCTGATCCCCGTGCCCCAGAAGTGAGGATGGAACTTCACGCCATGCGTATTCGCTATCTGTCCGATCACCTGCATCTCCGAGATGCCACCAGCGACCGCGATGTCCGGCTGCACAATGTCGAACACCCTGTTCGCCAGCCGCGATGCAAACTCGTGCCGCGTCTTCAAGCTCTCGCCTCCAGAGATTGGTATCGGCGACTGCTCACGGACCCGTGAGTTAGCCGCATCGTCATAAGAAGGGCACGGCTCCTCGAACCAGGAGATGTCAGCTTCGGCAACGGCCCGCGCGAATTGCAACGCAGTTGTGGAGTCGTAGGCCTCATTGGCGTCGAACATCAGACGCGGCCCTTCGCCCAGGTGCTTTCGCATTCCCAGCACCCGCTCCACGTCTTCGGACAAAGTCTTCCCACCAACCTTCATCTTCATCCCTGAAAAACCCTGCTCCAGGTAGCCCGAGGCCTCGGCGAACAGTGCATTCGGGTAGTCATCCTCGGTGTAGTAAAGGCCGGTTGCATACACGGGGATTGCGTCCCGCATGCGGCCGCCGAGCAGATCCCACACTGGCTTGCCTGCCTGTTTGCCCGCAAGGTCCCATAGCCCCATGTCGATAGCCGAAAGCGCCGGGATGTTCCCACCTGCATAGCCGTGCGACTGATAGAACACCTCGAACAGCTGCTGCCAGATCGCCCGGACATGTGACGCCTGATGGCCGATCGCCTGTGGTGCGAGCTGCTGCATGGCAGCGAACGTCTGAGGATCAGCCCCTGACTCACCCCAGCCAACGGCGCCGTCCGAATCGAATACCTTCACGGTTGCAACGCCTCGTGAGTCGTTCCAACGCTGCGACCAGCCGAACGGCTCATCCAGCTTGCCTACCAGGGTGCGAAGTTCAATTCGATCAATAGTCATTCAGTAAACTCGAGTCTGGTCGCTAAGTGAGCTGACGCCAGCCTCCGCCTAGCTCGTCCCAACGCTTCCTCAGTTCGTCCAGCGCCGCTTCGCTCACTGGCAGGTCCTCTTCGACCTGACGGATGTTTGAGGACATGTGTGCAGGGTTCTTCGTTCCGACTATCGCCACGTCAACTTCCGGCTGCTGCAGCGTGAAGCCCAGCGCCAGCAGAATTGCGTCGTCAGGCTCATCCGGAAGCGCACCGGCCTTCGCGATCTCCTTAGCCCTGCGCAGGTACTCGTTGTCGTATCCACGCGGCGTCTGCTCACCCCTGCGTGCTCTCGCCCAGGTGCCTCCGCCGATCGGACGCTTGATGATCACGCCGATGCCACGCTGTTCGGCCTTCTCCAACAACCCAGTCGTTCTTGCAGCCTGCTCGGTCAGATTGAAGCTTGTCTGCAGTGTGTCGAACAGGCCTGAGTCGACTGCCCAATGCGCATCCTCGTTGTCACCGCTGTAACTGACGTGGCGGATCTTGCCGGCGGCCTTCGCGTCCTGCAGTGCCCGTATGCAATCGCCCTTCTCAAGCACGTCAATACCGCATGAGTGCAGCTGCACAATGTCCAGGTGGTCGGTCTTCAGGCGCTTGAGGCTACGGTCCACGCTGTCAGCAACCGTCTGGTAGCTCCACGCTTCACCCTGGTAGCCGCCTGTAATGTGTCCAGCCTTCGTGGCAAGCACGTACTCATCTCGCCGGCTCGAAACGGTGCGCCCGATCAGCTCTTCGGAGACGTCATAGCAGGCTGATGTATCCAGGAAGTTGATTCCGGCGTCCAGTGCGGAGTTCAGGACGTCGCCTGCCTGATTGATCTCGTCGAGTGAAAGCTCGAAACCGATCTCCGCAAGGCCGACGCCCAGCCTGCTGACTTCAAGACCGGTCTTTCCAAGCGGGACTCGTTCCATCGTCTTCCTCCCGGACTTCTTACCTTTTCGGTTCAGAGATGCATGCTGACATTGCGTATTAGCCGCAAGAATAACTCGCTCAGTCGACTCAAGTTCTGGTTCTGAATGCTGCTTGCCGTCCCCGGTCCCGGCGACAGTCGGTGCGGTCAGGACGTTGGATCCTGCCAGCGCACTCGGATCGACACGCAAATAAGAGAGGCACGCCATGTGACGTGCCTCTCTGTGTTCGCGAAATTGGGCGATTGCCTGCTGGTTGGTCTAGAAGCTAGGGAGAACCGCCCGATGAACCCATCAAAGTTAGGTTAGGACTTGCCGATCTTGAACATCTTCGTCCCGCAGGTCGGGCACTTGCCCTGCGTTGCGGGTCGGCCGTTCTTCATCGTGATCTGTTCCGGGTTCGACATCTCGCGCTTGGTCTTGCACTTCATGCAGTAGGCTTCCATACGTAACTCCCTTGCTGGCCATCCGGCCCGTGCTGGACTCCGATTTCACGACCTAAATTCCAACTGGCCGTGAACTTGAGTGCAGTTGGACACTACTACATCTTTTCCAACTTGTCTCTAGTTCAAATCCAACTTGGGACGGAACGAAGGGGCTCAGAAGGGCCTTTCGAGCGAAAAATCGAGCCTGCCTGGAGGCGGAAACCGTTGTTAGCGCCCGTTTACTTTAGTAAACGGGCGTATTTCGGCCGAAAATCGCTCTCGCCGCCAACTTGAGCCAATCTGGTCAGATTCGTGTGAATTTCGCGAATTCAGCCGTTTCCGGATAGCCGATACGCTGTTTCCCAGAAAATTTGAACTTGAGTTGAGTTTGGAATCAGCACTGCGAAACGGCGGTCTGGCTAGCTATAATCGCTCTCTGGCGATGCTCTGAGCGACGCCTCTCACCCCGATCCTCTCCACCATCAACCCACCCGCACGGCGTCCTGAACTTGACTCAATCGTCCACCGAAGAATCGATCTCATTCCTCAAGTCCGAGGCGCTGGCGCAGCTATCGGAGGCGTCCGACTCCGGCGCGCTCGAGAAGTGGCGAGTCGAGTTCATGGGCCGCAAAGGCAGGCTCACAGGCATCCTGCGCAACCTCGGCTCACTGGCGCCAGAAGAGCGCAGGGCTGCAGGCGCCGCCGCAAACCGGCTCAAAGGTGAGCTTGAGTCGGCGTTCGAGCAGCAGGTGGCCGCCAGCAAGCATGCCAGTTCCAGCGAGCCGGCCGATGCCATCGACGTGACACTCCCCGGCAGAAAGCTGCGGCAGGGCCGCCTGCACCCGTCGACGCAGATGATCCGAGAGATGCTTGAGGCCTTCAACGAGATGGGATTCCAGACCGTCGAAGGCAATGAGGTCGAGCTGGAACGCTACAACTTCGACATGCTAAACATCCCGGCCGACCACCCCGCCCGGGACATGCAGGACACGATCTGGATCAACCGTGAGCGATCGGGCGCAGACGGCGGAATCCTGATGCGCACGCAGACGTCGCCAATGCAGCCCCGCACCATGGAGCAGCAGGACCCGCCGGTGCGCATCGTCTCGCCGGGCAAGTGCTTCCGCATCGAGGCCACAGACGCCACTCACGAGTGGCAGTTCCACCAGGTCGAAGGTCTCGCCGTGGACGAGGGCCTGTCGTTTGCCGATCTCAAGGGCACGCTCTACGAATTCGCCCGCCGCATATTTGGGGCAGACCGCAAGGTCCGCTTCAGGTGCGACTTCTTCCCGTTCGTCGAGCCCGGAGTTGATATGTCGGTCGATTGGAACGGCCGCTGGGTGGAGATCCTCGGCGCGGGAATGGTCCACCCGCAGGTGCTGCGCAACGTCGGCTACGACCCTGAGAAGTACACGGGCTTCGCGTTCGGCGTTGGCCCGGAACGTGTTGCGATGCTCAAGTACGGCATCGAGGACATTCGCCACTTCTTCTCAAACGACCTGCGCTTTCTGAGCCAGTTCTAAGACGCCGCACCAAGATTTGCCTTCAGCCTCAATCGCTTTCCAAAGCCCCGAATAAGAAGAAGATATGAAAGTTCCGCTTTCCTGGCTCAAAGACTATGTCGACATCACGGTGTCGCCCGAGGAGCTCGCGCACCGGCTCACCATGGCCGGTACCGAGGTCGAGAAGATCGAGCGCACCGCTGACTGGGACAACGTCGTCGTTGGCTATGTGAAGGCCGTCAACCCGCACCCCAATGCCGACCGTCTGTGCCTTGTGACCGTCTTCAACGGCAGCGAGGAGGTCGAGGTCGTCTGCGGTGCGCCGAATGTGGCGGCTGGCCAGACCATCGCCTACGCGTCTATCGGTGCGGTGCTGCGAGACGCCTACTCGGACGACCCGGCAGCGACCAAGCGCCTGAAGAAATCGAAGATCCGGGGCGTTGAGTCGCAGGGCATGGTCTGTTCTGAACGAGAGTTGGGCCTGAGCGATGAGCACGAAGGCATACTCGAACTGGAAACGGACGCAGTGCCCGGCACGCCGCTTGGAGAAGTGCTCGGTGATGTCGTCCTCGAAGCCGAGCTTACGCCTAATCGGCCCGACTGTCTTGGCATTCTGGGTATAGCACGTGAAGTCGCCGTGCTGACCGGTCAGGAGCTAAGACTGCCGTCCGTCGACTACACAGAATCGGATCCTGAGGTCTCATCTCTCGCGTCGGTGCGAATAGACGACCCCGACCTGTGCCCCCGCTACACCGGCACTGTGATCCGGAATGTGAAGATCGGCCCGTCCCCTGCATGGCTGGCAGACCGTTTGCGCGCTATTGGCGAACGCCCGATCAACAACATCGTCGATATCACCAACTACGTCATGTTCGAGTTCGGCCAGCCGCTCCACGCATTCGACTACGACCGGGTGAAGGACAACCAGGTGATCGTGCGGCGTGCGCAGCCCGGCGAGAAAATCGTCACGCTTGACGACCAGGAGCGGAAGCTCGAACCCGACATGCTGCTGATCGCCGACCCCGAAAAAGGCATCGGCCTTGCCGGCGTGATGGGTGGAGCTAACTCGGAGATCGACGAGTCGACGACCAATGTCTTCCTGGAGTCGGCAACGTTTGACGGACCGAACAATCGCCGCACCTCCAGCACGCTCGGACTGCGCAGCCAGGCAACTTTGCGCTTCGAAAAAGGGCTGCGGTCAGGTCTGTCTGAGGTTGCACTCAGACGAGCAACACGCCTGATAGCAGAGCTTGCAGGTGGAACGGTCGCTTCTGGCATCATCGACGAACACCCCGGGAAAGATGCAGAGCAGCAGACCGTCTCACTCTCCAGCGAGAAGCTCGCAAGAGTGCTCGGCACCGAGCTTTCAGACCAGCAGGTCACAGGCACACTCAGGGCGCTCGGATTCGATGTCACGAAGAACACCGATGGTTGGGAGGCGCAGATCCCGTATTGGCGGCCGGACGTCACGATCCCGGAAGACCTGATTGAAGAGGTCGCTCGCATCGTCGGCTACGACGAGATCCCGGTGACTCCGCCCGCTGGCCGAGTGCCGACATGGCAACCGCGTCCCGAGATCGGCCTCCGCAACAGGCTTGCCAACGCCCTCGTGCGGGCCGGCATGCAGGAGATCATCTCTTACTCGGCCACGAGCGAATCGAACGAAGGCCGCGTGCCGCTACCCGGAGGAACGCTCGATCACGTCGAGATGCAGAACCCGGTTTCAGCGGACCACGCCGTCTTGCGCCGCACGCTGCGAGAGAGCGTGCTGAACGCAGTCGAACGGAACCTGCGCACCTGGCGAGGACCGGTGGCGCTGTTCGAGATCGGCCATGTCTTCGGCAGCGCAGGAGAAGGACTGCCCGAAGAGAAGGTGATGATCACCGGCGCGTTCGCAGGACCCGCAACAGAAGCGTCCTGGACGGACGCGGCCCAAAAGAACGTCGACTTCTATGACGCCAAGGGTGCGGTCGAGACGGTACTGGCAGAACTCCATGCAGAGGGCGCGTTCGCCGCAGCAGAAGATCCTGCACTCGTTCCCGGCCGAACCGCCGAGGTCACGGTGCCCGGCACAGGTAGCGTGCGGGTCGGAGTGGTAGGTGAACTCCGGGCGGACGTGCGGCAGGCGTTCGATATCGACGGACCAGTCGTCATGTTCGAACTGGAGCTGGACAAGCTGATGTCCGTCGCAAATGCTGTCGGCCCCGCAGACGTCTACTCACCGTTCGTCCGCTACCAGGACTCCGAGAGAGACCTTGCGCTTCTCGTAGATCGAAACGTGACGGCGGCGCAGGTGGTCGATATCGCCCGCAAGAACCGCCTCGTCACAGCAGCCGAAGTTTTCGATGTCTTCGAAGGCAAAGGGCTGCCCGAAGGCAAGAAGTCGCTAGCCGTGCGCATCGTCTATCAGTCGCCGAACAAGACACTGACGGCAGACGAGATTTCAAAGTCCGAATCCGGCATCCTGCGATCGCTGGAACACCAGCTTGGAGCTACTCTCAGGGGCTAGCTGAAGAACACATTGACTCAACACCGCCAGCAAAAAGCCCATCACGACCGGCCGCACCGGCACCACTACGACGCCGAGATGTTGAGCGTTGAAGAGGCGCGTGATCGCATCCTCTCGTATGTGCACCAGCTTGAGCCCGTCGAAGTGGATTTGCTTGATGCGCTCGATATGGTGCTCGCCGAAGACCTCGTTGCACCGTTCAACGTTCCGCCGCTCGCCAACTCCGCCATGGACGGCTACGCAGTGGTCGCATCCGATCTCACAGCCGCAGGCGAGTCATCCGCTGTCGAACTGCCCGTCGCATTCACCGTCGCAGCGGGCCAGCTCCCTGAAGCTCCGATCAAACCCGGCGAAGTCGCCCGAATCATGACCGGAGCGCCGGTTCCGGACGGCGCAGACTCGGTCGTCCCGTTCGAGGACACAGATGAGCTTGAGCGACGCAAGAACGGTCAAGCCAGCGAAGACCGCATCGGCATAAAACTCGCAGCTGAGCCCGGCGACAACATCCGGGAAGCAGGTGAGGACATCGCGTCAGGCGACACAGTCCTTAAGGCTGGAACGGTGCTCCGACCCGGCGCTATCGGAGTGGCTGCATCGCTCGGCCACGGCAGCGTCAAGGCCTTTAGACGGCCCATAGTCGCGATTATCTCAACGGGCGACGAACTGCTGGATCCCGACGAGGCGCACGAGCCCGGCAAGATCTACAACTCCAACGCCTACAGCATCGCAGCGGAGGTCAGGCGCTACGGCGGTGTGCCGCTCATGTCCGGCATCGCCCGCGACACCATCGAATCTCTGCAGGAACGGCTCGCAGAGGCGCTTGAGACCGCCGACATGGTCGTCACGTCCGCTGGCGTCTCCAAGGGCGACTATGACGTCGTGAAGGACGTCCTGGCCAAGAATGGCGAGATCGCGCTCTGGTCTGTGCGCATGAGACCAGCAAAGCCACTGGCGTTCGGCACCCTCGACGGTCCCGGCGGCAGAAAGGTCCCGCATCTCGGCCTGCCCGGCAACCCGGTCAGCGCCATGGTGGCGTTCGAGCAGTTCGGAAGGCCCGCTATCCACACCATGATGGGCCACACCGAACAGCAGAAGCCGACAGTTCAGGCCGTGCTCGACGACCCTGTGAACAACTACGACGGCCGCCGTGTCTACGCAAGAGTCTTCGTCTACAGGGCCGAGAGTGGCGAACTACGTGCGAGGTCGACCGGGACACAGAGCTCGGGAGCTCTTACATCCATGGCCGTTGCGAACGGGCTCGCAATTTGTCCCGACGATGTGAGTAAAATAGACGCTGGCGAAACGGTGACTGTCGAAATGCTCGACTGGCCGGAGGATGTTTTCTCCAGCGCCGAACGCTAAACCCTTATCCGCAATCGCAACTCGGGTGCGCACCGCGCCCGGCACCCGAATCAAACAGGGACGAAACGGGCAACTCACGGAAGAGAGACGAATGACAACCGACAGCAGCACAGTTGAGCCATCAGCCCCGGTAGTCGACCCCGACGCCAGGTACCAGATCGACGTCAGGGGCTTCGATGCCACCGGCCGGTCATTCCAGTACGCCGTATACACCCGCATGTCCGAGCGGGGCATGGCTCAGCTTGGTGGCACCGCGACAGAGTTGCCCAAGTCGTTCGGCACGCCTTCCGAGATCATGAAGATCGTCTCGTCGATCTGCTCGAAAGAGCCGGACTACCTTCTGCCCGGCACACCCATCTCAGAGGCCGTCTTCCGGCTGCTCATCGCCAACGGCAACCGCCCAATGAGCCTGGTTGATATCCAGACCGGCCTTGCCTCGGCATGGGCGAGCGTCATCTACCTGAAGAACCTCTCGGACGAAGTTGTCCAGCGCATGCTCGACACTCCGAACGAGTACCTGATCCGCCGGGTCAGCTAGCGGTTACGGCGCGTTACTCGCTCAGGCCTTAGCCACAGCACCACACGCTGTTCTGTGCTTTGCATCCGCTCGATGTAGGCATTGACCTGTTCCTGTGACAGGTGTCGGCTGAGAATCGCCCGCGTCGGCTCCCAGATCCCGTCGTCATCCTGGATCTCGACTCGGCCACGCAGCTGCACGTAGTCGGACGCCATCGGCTCCTCGTAGATCAGCACCGACATCTTCGGGTCTCTCGAAAAGTTACGGTACTTGAGACGGTCCTTCGTGGTCGAGACGCTCAGGCGCTCACCGTCCCAGTTGAACCAGTTCGGAGTCGCCTGCGGAAAGCCAGACCCACTGTTCGAAACGACCACCGCGATTCGCGGAGTGGCCAGGAACTCATCGAGAAATGCGATCTGCTCTGCTGTTGGCATCTGCCGCCTCCTGTTGAGGGCAGATTGTAGACCCGCAGTCCTCTAGTGGCCGTCAGAGCCACCCAGTTCAGACACCGTCACCCTGTAGCTGGGATCGCGTTCCGGATCGGAGTCCACGATCACGTTGGCGTTGTTCAGGATGCGTTGGCAGTTCTCGCTCAGGTGCAGCAGGTGAAGCCGCTTTCCGGACCGTGCGTAGCGTTGAGCAAGCCCGACGATAGCCTCGATGCCCGAGTGGTCCCACACCCTGGAGTGCCGGAAGTCGATTACAACCTCGGCCGGGTCGTGCGGTGGGTGGAACAGGTCCTTGAACGCCGTCACAGAGGCGAAGAACAGCTGTCCGTGCAGCGTGTAGACGCGCCGCTCAGGCGTGCTCTCCGCAGACACCTCGACGTAGATCGACCGCGCGGTGTTCCATGCGAACACGAGCGCAGAGACAATCACACCAACCACGACCGCAATCGCGAGGTCAGTCGCGACCGTCACAGCGGACACGATGATCATCACCATCGCGTCGGAAACAGGCACCTTCCTGATGATGCGCAGACTGGACCACGAGAACGTGCCGATTACGACCACGAACATCACGCCAACAAGCGCTGCGATCGGTATTCGCTCGATGAGCGACGAGATGGAGAGTATGTAGACCAGCAGCAGTATCGCCGCCACCACACCCGACAGCCGCCAGCGAGCGCCTGACTTGATGTTGATCATGCTCTGGCCAATCATGGCGCACCCACCCATACCGCCAAAGAACCCGGTGATGACGTTTGCAGCGCCCTGAGAGACGCACTCCCGGTTGTTCTGGCCCTTCGTCTCCGTCAGCCCGTCGATCAGCGACGAGGTGAGCAGAGACTCGATCAGGCCAATGCCCGCCAGGATGAACGCGAACGGAACGATGATGCGCAGGGTCTCGAACGTGAACGGAACATCCGGAATACCGAACGTCGGCAGGCCACCTGAGATGCTCGAAAGGTCGCCGACCGTCGTAGTGTTGATCCCGCCGATGATGACCATCGCTGAAACAACGACGATTCCTGCGAGCGCGGCCGGGAACCTGCGGGTGAACCTCGGCAGGATGTAGATCACAGCCATCGTTACGGCGATCAACCCGAGCATGACCGCAAGGTCGCCGAATGGCAGCCACTTTTCGTGACCGTCCTCGCCTTCGATCTTGAAGCTCTCAAGCTGCGCCAGGAAGATCACGATCGCCAGGCCGTTCACGAAGCCCAGCATCACCGGGTAAGGGACCATGCGGATCAGCTTGCCCTGCTTCAGCAGACCGACGGCGATCTGGATGATGCCCATCAGGATGACGGTGATGAACAGGAACTCGATGCCGTGGTCTGCGACGAGGGTGACCATCACGACAGCGAGCGCGCCCGTCGCACCGGAGATCATCCCGGGGCGTCCGCCTGTCAATGAGGTAACCAGGCCGACGATGAATGCTGCGTACAGCCCGACAAGGGGCTCGACTCCTGCGACAAACGCGAAGGCGACCGCCTCGGGGACCAGTGCCAGCGAGACGGTTAGCCCTGCCAGGACCTCGATACGGATCCGGGCGGGCAGTGAAACATCCTGCATGAACTATCCGAACGAAAACGTGAAAATTTTTACAAACAGCTATCAGTTGTACACGACGATACCGGCCAATGGTTAACTGAGGCCGACGGGTTTCCGCCCGTTTCCGCCGCGTCAGCACCACGAAATGACCGTCCTGGCCGTGGAAAACGGCGTTCTGAGAGCGCCATGTGTGGAACGAATGGCGGCCCTGCTCGCCGCCCAACTAATTAGCGCCAACGCCTGTCTGATAACTTGCAACCAGACTCCGATCGATGTTTCAGGCGTAGTACCTGGGACAGATGAGAATGGAGAGCGAGATGCCAGTCGGATTCTTGAGATCGGTGCCGAAGATCGATATTCAGCTCGATAAGGAGCGCTACCGGCCCGGTGACGAGCTGCGCGCAAGGGTCAAGATACAAACAGACCGGCCGGGGACAAGCGTCAGGCGCGCAGTCATCGAGCTAGTTCTGGAGAACCGCTACACGCACATTCGCACCGGCCAGACTCTCGATACACGTTCGTTTGGCAATGTCGGCGGACTGCAAAACCCGTTTGTTCAGTCGCCGTTTCGGTCCGGCTCGATCACTGAAGAGCGAGTCGATCGAATAGTCCTCTGCCAGGAACGCATCTTAGAAAACGGCACCATCAGGCACCGCATGGAGACGTTCGACCTGAGGTGCGAGGTGAAGGCTCCACCGGTGCGGAGGACGATGGAGCTGAGGGCAACATATCTTGTTAGCGTGCACCTTGACCTCCCGCGTATGCGAGATGTCGAGGTTCACCGTTCGGTCCCGGTGCAACTGACCTGATAACAGGGACGAGGGGGATAGCAAAATGCCGGTCGGATACTTTAAAGCCGTTCCGAAGGTCGACATCCAATTCGAGCGAGATTCGTACAGGCCGGGTGATGAGCTCCGTGCCCGAGTGACGGTCCACACCGAACGCCCGGGCATGAGCGTACGGCGCGCAGTCGTGGACCTGGTGTTGGAGAACCGGTACACGCACACCGCTGTCGTCAGCCTCGTCGACCCCAGGTCAGCCACCTCCTCGGCCAGCAGCGCCTACGGAGGGATGGGCCGTGTTCAAGGGCCGGTAAGCACGAGCCAGCGCATTACGCAGGAACGCGTCGACCGAAACATCATCGGCCAGGAGCGGCTGTTCACGGACGGAAAAATCAGACACCGTACGGAAACGTTTGACCTGCGGTTCGAGATCAAGCCGCCACCTGCGCAGAGAACAACGCAGCGCAGGCTCTCCTACGTGCTCAGCGTCCACTTCGACCTGCCGCGTATGCGAGACGTGGAGATCCACAAGTCAGTGCCTGTTCAGCTCTAGCGGTCGGCCCAGACAGACTTAAGTCGCAGAAAACGGCACAACGACTACTGGGCTTTCAGCATGGCGCACAACGTAGTCGGTCACGCTTCCGCGTATCGAACCTGAGTCTACGTTCGCTCGCTTGCTGCACATCACAACAACAGGCCATGACATCGCCTTCGAGACTTTGACGATCTCCTCACCCGGCGATCCTGAGTGGAACACTTTTTCGACCGGCGACTTGAGGTGCTCGAAGTCCTTCGCGACCCCATCGATGTAGTCGACGGCCTGGGCGTCTTCGCTCACATTCATCAGCGTGACGCCGGCATTCAGCTTCTCGGCGAGCTGCTTCGCGGCCGGGATTGCCCCCTCTGCGACATCGGTTGTGTCCAGGGGCAGTAACACATTGGCTATCCGTGCCGCGAACCTGATGTTTGCGGAATTGTCATCCGCCTTGACGAAAAGCAGCGGAGAATGCGCCACCCGCAACACCTCTTCAGCAACGCTGCCGGCGATCCTGCGCATTATCCCCGTCCGTCCGTGCGTCGCCATCGCAACAAGAGTCGAGCTGTCGCCGGCATGATCCACGATCGCTTCTGCCGGATCCCCGCCCAGCACGGTCGTCTCGATCTCCCGTATCCACGTGCCCATCAACCCCTCGGCTTCGGCTAACGAACGTTGAACGTCGGCATCCAGCGAATCGACGCTACCACCCGCCTTGTCGGAGACGGTCACGAGCTCCATCTTCGAACTCAGCATAGCGCCCACGTAAGCTGCGTACGGCACAGCAAGTTCAGCTCTTTTCGATCCGTCGAGTGTGGTCACGACTCGCTCAATCATGTGCTGCCTTCCTTTTCGGGCGGTTCGTGGCGCCGGTGGCGGCATTTTCCTCACGGCGCGCCCGCAAAAATGTGAGGAACCGGCCGGTTTCGGTGAGCTTGCTGTGACAATGCCCCGAACCGTGCTGATACCACCAGCACCGCGCTTTCCACAGAAAAACCTCTAAACTTGGCGCACCAGGTAGCGCAACAAGGAATCCGCAAATGATGAACCGAAAGATGCTGAAGCAGGCGCAGGATATGCAGCGCCGCCTTGCACAGGTGCAGGAAGAGCTCGCCGAGGCGATGAGCGAAGGCACTGCCGGCGGTGGCGTGGTGAAGGCGGTCGTGCAGGGAGGAAACCGGGTGGAGTCGATCACGATCGACCCCGAAGTTGTCGACCCTGAAGACGTCGAGATGCTGCAGGACCTGATCACTGCCGCCGTGAACGACGCTATGACCGCTGCTCAGAAAGAAGCGGAGTCCAAGATGGGAGCGATCACCGGAGGTTTGAACATTCCCGGCCTGATGTAGTTTTTGCACGGGCTGCCGTCCGGTCGTTCGCGTGACAGCGAGTTTGGCGGCTGGCGGACGGATCGGTCGTTAGCGACCCGACTCCATCAGGACAGATCGTTCTCTCCTACAGAAAATGGCGCACGCGCCCCCACGAGAAAAAGATGTCGGAACTTGCACCATCTGCCGCAGCGCCTGTTGCTCGCCTGATCGAGGCGTTTCACCGGTTGCCCGGAGTTGGGCCGAAAAGCGCCCAGCGGCTCACATATCACCTGATCCGCATGCCGCGGGAAGAGGCCGAAGAACTGGCCAGCGCCATCATCGGCGTCAAAGACCGCATCGTTTTTTGCGACACCTGCATGAATATCAGCGAGTCGAAGCAGTGCGCCATCTGCGCAGACCTGGCGCGAGACAAGACCCGCATCTGCATTGTTGAAGAGCCGCTTGATGTTGTGGCCATCGAGCGCACCCACGCTTTCAAGGGCCGCTACCACGTGCTGCATGGCGTTATCTCTCCGGTCAACGGAATCGGCCCGGACGACCTGCGCCTGAAAGAGCTGCTTGCTCGCCTCAACGATGGCACAGTGACCGAGGTGATCGTCGCCACCAACCCGAATCTCGAGGGCGAGGCGACGGCCATGTACATCAACCGCCTGCTGACGCCGCTCGGCGTGAAGGTCACTGCGCTGGCCCGGGGCCTGCCTTCAGGTGCCGACCTCGAATACGCGGACGACTCAACACTGGCGCACGCGCTTGAGTCAAGAGCCGAGGTTCACTCGTCAAACGGCAGCGGCCTGAGCGAGTAGGCAGTCAGATCTAGTCGGCCATCTTTGTGCCCAACGGCTGAATGAACCGCAGCAAGTAGCCATCCGGATCCATGATCCACAACTGCCGCTCGCCGTGGAGTACGTTGTCTTGCCGGTGCCACTGGTCTCTGATAGGGATCCTCAACGTGTGTTCGCTGTGGCTCAATGAACTGGCAAGTGTCTCGATTCGAGTTGTCCTGATAGAAAAATTGACTCCTTGCCCGCGTGGGTGATTGAGTTCGCCGGTTCGTGAATGCTCGCTTTCGTTGTCTTCAAGAAGCATCACTTGCGAACCTTCCATCTCCAAGAAAGCGAACTTGTCTTCAGGGCGCTCATATCGCACTTCGAAACCAAGCAAGTCCCGGTAGAAACCAAGCGATCTTTCGAGATCGCTGACGATTAGTTCTGGGATCAGAGAATTGAAGTGCATTTGCGATCAGTGCCAATCCGCATGGCTCAGAAGAGCGGACGGCTACCTCATCTCACCACTAAGCGGCGCCCGGTGCTGCGAGATGTGGGCGTGTTTACCCTTTAGCCGCTTCGCCACAACCGTCGGGATCACAGGCCAAGGCAGAACGCCCGCCCGCTCGGCCCATTCGTCGTAGGCCTTTTCCATCTCGGCAACGCGCTCCGGCTCCTGCGACGCCAGGTCATTCAGCTCGGTGCGGTCGTCCGACATGTTGTACAGCTCCCACGGCCGGTCCCACTCCGCAACCAGCTTCCAGTCGCCGATGCGGATGCCGCGGTTGCCTTCGTGCTCGATAGCGATCGGCTTCTCCCGCTGCCACGAACCGCCATCGTCAAGCAGGGAAGCAAAACTCTCGCCCTCGATCGGCGTGATCTCGTTGTCCGCGAACTCGGACGGATAACTCGCACCCGCAAGGTCATACAGAGTCGCCGAGATATCGATGATCTGCATCGACGAGTGCTTGATCTCGGCCTTCTTGATCCGCTCCGGCCAGTGCACGATGAACGGCGTCGTCACTCCACCCTCGTGGATCCAGCGCTTGAACAGCCTGAACGGCGTGTCAGACACGTTTGCCCACGGCAGCTCAACCGCCTGGAACGTCGTGTCCGGCCCCGGCCTCAGGTCAGGAATGTCGCCGACACGCACATCCTCGCCATCCAGCGTCTTCGCGGATGCCCATTGCGACTCGTTCGGCCAGTCAGTGTCCTCCTGGAACAGCTCGGCGCAACCGCCGTTGTCAGACAGGAACATGATCACCGTGTTATCGAACTGTCCTCGCTTCTTCAACGTCTCGATGATCCGACCGACGCCGCGGTCCACCTGCTCGATCATCGCCGAGTACGCCGCCATGCGGATATCCTCGTACTCCTTGTTCTCCACGTCCTCCCACGGCAGAGAATCCTCGTCCCGGGGCGAGATCGGCCACTTGCTATCGACAATCCCGAGTCCCTTCATTTCTTCGTGGCGCGCAGTGCGAATGGCGTCCCAGCCCTGCATGTACTTGCCCTCGTACTTCGCAATGTCGTCTTCCCACGCATGCAACGGCCAGTGAGGAGCGGTGAAGGCGACGTACTGGAAGAACGGACTGCCCATCCCGACCGCCTCATCTATCTGCCTGGCGGCGTTGTCAGCGATGGCGTCGGTCAGGTGGAAATCGGTCGTCTCGACATCGATCAGGCTGTCTTCCGTCACGAGCGATTTCGGGTTCCAGTACGAATCGGCAGCGTTCATCAGGCCGAAAAAGCGGTCGAAGCCGCGCTGCTTCGGCATCGGGTGCTCCTCATCGCCGAGCACCCAGCTATCACGCCTCCGGTTGTCCCAGCTCCCGGCGACGTGCCACTTGCCAGACATCAGCGTGCGGTATCCGGCCTGCTTCAGCACCTCGGCCATCGTCACGGAGGTCCGGTTGAGGTAACCCTGGTAAGCGGGAACACCGAGATCGTTCGTCATCTGACCAATGCCGGCCTGGTGCGGATGCAGGCCGGTGAGAAGCGCGGCACGGGACGGGCAGCAGCGGGCGCCGTTGTACATCTGCGTGAAGCGGATGCCGTTAAAGCCGAGCGAGTCGATGTTCGGCGTGTTGATCTCGCCGCCGTAGCAGCCGAGGTCGGAGAACCCGAGGTCGTCGACCATGATCACGATGAAGTTAGGGCCGCTCTCAGTGGATTGGTTGTTCTGGGTCACGCGTTACTCCATTCGTGTGGTCTGTCATTCGGTCCCTGCCCTGAGCGAAGTCGAACGGGTTGATTCAGAATCTCTCGGAGACCGTAGGTCTTCCGTGCAACTCACATTTATCTTGGACAGAAGAGCACCGAAGACCGGCCTGACCGACCGCATCCTAGCAAGCCTCGGCGAGTGCGCCCATAATGCGGCTATGCCATCAGAAAACGGCACACGCGCCTTCACTCTCATTGCACACCGCGGCTTCTCTTCCGACGCGCCGGAGAACACTTACGACGCGTTCGACCTCGCAATCGAGTACGGCTTCAACAACATCGAGACCGACGTCCAGCTAACGTCTGACGGCGTGCCGGTGCTCATCCATGACGACACATTGGACCGCACCACAACCGGAGCCGGTCCGGTCGCAGGGGCATCGCTCGCCTACATCAATTCGCTCGATGCCGGCATCTGGTTCGAAGGCCCTGCAGCTACAGTGGGTCGAAAAGGTCCAGCTGCGTACGGCGACTCCTTCGTGCCAACACTCGAGGAGTTCCTGCAACGTTACGAAGGCAACGTCAACCTGCACCTCGAGCTGAAGTCGAAAGAGCCGGAGCTCGCCGAAAAGGTCGCAGTCCTGATCGCCGAATACGGCTGGTCGAAGCCAGACTCACCCGAAGATCACGGCGTCTCAATCAGCTCCTTCCACTTCGAACAGCTCGAACGCAGCAGGAAGGTGATGACGCAGCTCGACCATGGCTACCTTCTCCGCCAGATCACGGCAGAAGTCTGCGAACAGGCGAAAAGCGTCGACTGCACAGGCATCTATCCGAATGCCGAGACGGTCACTGCTGAAGATGTCTCACTAGCCCAGGAGCACGGACTCTGGGTCCGCACATGGGGCGTTAAGACCGAAGACGACCTGCTCAGGGCCCACTCCGCAGGCGCCGCAGGAACAACGGTCGACTGGCCGCTAAGGGCGCAGAAGCTTCTGCATACCTAACGCGCTTCGTCCTGCGTCACCCGCCCAATCATCACCGGAAATTCACGTTCCATGCCCCTGCGCCGTCGCACCCTCCGCCAACCGGGTATAAAGTTCCGCCGGATTCACAGCGCGACCCATCCCGACGGAGACCCTGCATGTTCTACGACACCTCGTCATTCAAGAAGCCCTTGCCACCGGTACGAGACGACCGCACGCACGCCATCGTCATGCTCGTGCCGCGGGAGTCGAAGCGGCTCATTGCGAAGGGCGTCCTGGCAATGCCGGAGGTCAAGCGGGTTCTCGACAGGGGCTACTTCGTCGTCTCACGGGGCGTCACGCCCGCCTACATCCTGGAAGAGCTGACCGGGCAGAAGCAGGACAAGGCGAACAGCACGGCCGGAATCGTCACCAGCAACCGGCTTGCCAGCGTCATCGAAGAAGACAGGCTGGGGCCGTGGGTCTTCAAGGACGGCAAAATCTCGGAAGAGCCGGCGCCGCAGGCCCTCGCCAACTTCCAGGCAAGAGACGTCTCCATCAAAGGCGCCAACGCAGTCGACCCGCAGGGCAACATAGGCGTGCTGGCTGCAGACGGAGCGGGCGGTACTGTCGGCGGAATCTGGGGCACCATCACCGCACGCGGCGCTCACTGGGTCGCTCCCGTCAGCCTGGAGCGCATGATCCCGAGCGTGATAGATGCTGCCCAGTACTGCGGCAACCATCTCTGGGACTACACGATGGGCCAGGCCGCAGGCTTCATGCCGGTTGTCAACGCAAAGGTCGTGACCGAGATCCAGGCGATTGAGATCCTTACTGGCGTCACGGCCGTGCATGTCGCATCAGGCGGCGTGGCAGGCTCAGAAGGTGCGGTGGTGCTTGCGCTGACCGGAGATGAAGCTGTGGTCAAGGCGGCTTTCGAACTGGTGGAGTCGGTGAAGGGCGAAGAGCAGTTCGAGCCGCCTCGCCTCATCCCCTACATCCGTGAACCAGAGAACGCTCCGAGCAGGGTGTAGTCGCATGGCTGAATGGGATCAGTTCATAGACAACGCGGTGCGGTGGGCTCGAGACAAGATCGGCTCTGCCGACTACCCGCACATGTGCCTGGGGTTCGTAGAAGACGCCTACGAGTTAGCGAATGATTTCGAACTTGACGGCTATGCGACTGCAAAGGGCGCAGCTGACGGATACGGCGTGACGGAAGATGGAGAACCGCCGCTGGGCGCGCTGGTTTTCTACGACTGCTCAGGACCGATCCGAGGACTGGAGCGGAACTGGGGCCACGTAGGTATCTCGTTGGGTGATGGAACCGTCATCCACGCATGGGATGTCGTTCGCGTCGACAACTTCCACGCCGTGGAGGAACTAGCGGCTCCGGGATGGACCTCACCGGAGTACATCGGCTGGGCCGCAGCGGGCACCGTGATACCACATCACCCAAGCGTGCCGGAACTGGATCCGTTTAGGACCGAAGGACGGTCGGAAGGCTAAAGGTCCAACGGGATCAACACTCGCCGCGCGGTCAATGCTCTTCCGGAACTTCGACCACGCCCTGATCGATCAACCAGGTAACGGCTTCCTGAACCGCCTGCAGTGATGAGTACCTGGGTTCGTAACCCAGCAAATGCCGAGCCTTTTCGATGCTGTGGTTAGGGCTGTGGTGGACGTGTGTCGAAGTCTGCTGAACGTCCCAGTCGTCCTCCACAGATTTAGCCCACTCCTCCAGCGGCGCGTATTCAAGGTTGGGCTCACGGCCAAACCAGGCTGACATCGCCTCTGCATATCCACGGAGCGTCAGAGCCTTTGCCGAAACAACGTGGAACCCTTCGCCGTTCGCAGCGCTCCATCGCCCGAGTGCCTTCATGAACGCCTGAGCTACGTCATCAGCATGGACATGATGGACCGTCTCCAGTCCCATATTTGGAATCACCAGCTTCTCGCCGCGTGCGAGCGTGGTGAAAACTGCAGGGTTGAAGTTGCCCTGCGGATTCACCGGGTTCCAGCCGGGACCGACGATATGCCCTGGATGCAGAGACGCCGCTGGAAAGCCGTTTTTCCTGCTTTCTTCAGACAGGTAGAGGTCGATCGCGTTCTTCTGGATCCCATACTCTTCGAGCGGCTTCCGCACCTGGTCCTCCACGGTCGGAACCTCAACGCCGTGACCGTGCATCCAGACCGATCCACAGAACAGGTAGTGCTGTACGCGGCCTCTCAGGGCCTCGACCAACTGCTGGGCGCTCTCGAGCTTGAAGCAGACCATGTCGATCACCGCATCGGGCTCAAGGTCCCTTATTTGCCCGGCAAACGTCCCGGCCTCGTCCTCCTCCTCACGATCGACCTGGATCCTCTGCACTGAGTTCCAGGCTGCATGCGGCTGGTACGGCTCCCGGGCTCCCCTGCTCAGGCATATGACCTCATGTCCGGCTTCGAAGAGTCTCGGGACGAGGTACGTTCCAACGTGGCCTGTTCCACCAACGATCACTACACGCATAAAACCGGATTCTCCTCTGGCCTGGCGCCCGAATTTGGCCGTTTCACTGAGATCACCACTCGCCGACGATCATGCGCGCGATCATCATCACAATGAAGCCTGCGCCGAGGCCGATGAACATGCCGGCCGGGAGATCGTCGATCAAGAATCCCACGCCCATGCCGATCAGCAGGCCGCCCGGAATCGCCAATCCGGTCGCCCCGCTTTTCTTTCTCTCGTCATCCTCAGGTGATGGTGTTGTCATGTTCGAGTCACTTCCCATGTTCACTATTCAGGCCCGACAGTATTGCACCAGAGAACAGCCTTAACAGCACTGGCATATGAGTTTTCGGGCCAAGAGTCCGCTTGCTCGCCTTAAGGTTCCCGCTAAACTGCCCCGCAGCAAGAACCAGCCGGACACACCCGGCACAACCCGCCTCATCACACCGGAGAAAAACATGAACATCACCTCGGTCAAGCTTCGAAAAGTCAGCGGGACCATGGAGACCGATGGAAAATTCTGGGAAGAGCGGCTCGTCATGCCGCTCGACGTCTACGCCGAGTTCCGTGATAAGGAGCCGGTCACGTGGGGCAACCAGCTAGATGACCGCCACTACAAGCTGTCCGCGACCTTCGTGGAGATCGAGACTGATGACGGCGCAGTTGGCATCGGCGGCCCAATGGATGACTCGGTTGCATACATCGTCGCCAAGCAGCTCAGGCCGCTGCTGATGGGCCGTGACGCCTTCGCGCACGAGTACCTGTGGGACATCATGCACCGTGCGCTCGTCCACGGCAGGCAGGGCGAAGCGATGATGGCGATCTCGGCCGTCGACTGCGCGCTGTGGGACCTGAAAGGCCGTGCACTCAACCAGCCTGTATATCGGCTGCTCGGCGGCCCCACTCGCACTGAAATCCCCGCCTACGCTTCAATGCTCGGCAACAACGTCCTCGACCCCGGCCTCGTGCGAGAGCGTGCGAAGCAGCACCAGGAGATGGGCTACACAGCGCAGAAGTGGTTCTTCAGGCATGGCCCTATGTCAGGTGCAGCAGGTCTGGCGAAGAATGTTGAGATGGTTAAGACGCTGAGAGAGACGCTCGGCCCGGACGACGACATCATGCTGGACTGCTGGCAGAGCATGGACCTGAACTATGTCGTGAAGCTCGCGGAGCGCATCGAGGAGTACGAGCCTCGGTGGCTAGAAGAGGTTGCGATGCCCGACCGCATCGACACCTATCGCCAAGTGCGCCAGAGCATCAACATCCCGGTCTCAGGCGCAGAGCACGAGTACACGCGCTGGGGCTTCAAGCGGTTCGTTGACCAGGAAGCGCTCGACATCCTGCAGCCGGACATCTACTGGGCTGGCGGCCTGACCGAGACGCTGAAGATCGCCGCATACGCCACGACGCACGACCTGATCACGATTCCACATGGACACTCGACACCTGCGGGAATCCACTTCTCGGTGACGCAGTCGCCAATCCACACGCCTTACCAGGAGTACCTGGTGAAGTGGAACGCAGTGCACCAGCACTTCCTGGCGAACCCGCTGATGCCAGAGAACGGCGTCATCAAGGCCCCGACGGCGCCAGGTATCAACATGGACCTGGACCCGGAGAAGATCGAGTCCGAAGAGGAGTTCATGCCGGCCTAGGCTGGTTCAGTGGCCTTACTTAGCCGTCTTAGCTTTTGCCTTCGCACGGGCTCGCGTCTTGGCCGTCGCCTTCGCAGCCTTCTTGTTCGAAGCGCCGTTTGAGGACGCCTTCGCCGAACCTGCCTTCGCAGTACCGTTCATCGAATCGAATTCGGTGCCGGTCGTCAGCTGCTCGCGCACCAGGTCTGGCATCTCAGTCTCTTCGAGCACATCGGCAGCCGTTCCAACAATGAGCGGGTCCGGAGGCCGGGCTATCTCAAGGTCCTTGTCCGGGTATGGCATCAGCGTCAACACCAGCCGCATCGCGTTCAGGCGGGCTCGCTTCTTGTCATCGGACTTGATCACATACCAGGGAGCATCGGCTGTGTGCGTGTAGAAGAACATCAGCCGCTTGGCGTCCGTGTAGTCGTCCCACTTGTCGAGCGATGCCCGGTCAACCGGACTCAACTTCCAGCGCTTGAGCGGCGAGTTCACACGTGCTTCGAACCGCCTGCGCTGCTCCTGCTGACTGACAGAGAAGTAGAGCTTGTACAGCCTGATGCCACTGTCCACCAGCATCTTTTCGAACGCTGGAGCCTGGCGCGTGAACTGCAGGTATTCGGCAGGCGAGCAGAATCCCATCACCTTCTCGACACCGGCGCGGTTGTACCAGGACCTGTCGAACAGAACGATCTCGCCAGCGGCCGGAAGGTGTCGCGCGTAGCGCTGGAAGAACCACTGAGTCTTCTCTTCGTCAGTGGGCGTCGAAAGAGCGACAACGCGGGCATAGCGAGGGTTCATGTGTTCCATGAACCGCTTTATGGTGCCGCCCTTGCCTGCTGCATCACGGCCCTCGAAGATGATCACCACCTTCTGGCCCGTCTCGTGCACCCAGTTCTGCATCTTCAGCAACTCGACCTGGAGCTCGGCTTTAGCAGCCTCGTACTCCCTGCGCTTCAGCTTCCAGCTGTACGGGTAGACGCCTTCTGAGAAGACCGCGAACCGCAGCTCCGGGTCCTTCGGGTCTTTCCGGCCGGCCTTGCCGCTGTTGGCGATCAACTCGGCTTCCATTGCGCGGTTTCGACCGTTCTTAGATTTCTGCTTTGCCATGGCTACACTCCAGAGCTGTCGCTTAACCGTATCCGTCCCGGCTCACGGGAAATGTGACGGATTCTAAGTTGTGTCTTCAGCCTGTCCAGCAAAAGAGGTGTTGTATTTGTGAAGAATTTCACTAATGCAACAGGGCTGTTTGTGGGCTGTTACTGCGCAGGCTGGCCGGGTATGCAGCGAGTGCCATGGCAGGGTGTTCAGCGGTTGTGACCGGCAGTGTATCGCGCATCTCGACCAGCCAAACGGGTGAGCCGAACGGCTCGGCACGTTGACCCTCCGGGTGGGTGGTAGCACGTACCTCAAGGTTTGGCTGAGGTTTGATTCTGGACTGCAGGTCATACGACCCGAATCCCGAGCTGGCGCTTATGCATCCTGCGAAGCCGCCAGGCAGCACGAACCTCCCGGCAGGACCTATCTCTATGTTGCAGACAGTCAGACGAATCTTCACGCGCAGAGCCGCAACACTTCCCGCTATTGGCATCCTGGCCATAGCGGCCACAGCCTGCCAGGGTGTTGGGCTTTCCGAAGCCCGCCAGGCGGTTGATAACCAGCGGGCGATCAACGAGATCGAGGACCGTGAGCTGCGGCCGATCGAGCGTGAGCTCGATGAGTTGTACAACACCGAAATCCTCCCGCGTGAGCGCCAGCTCGAAGACCTGTGGGACGAAATCAGGTCTCTCGAAAACGGTGAGCTTCTGAAGGACGAGTACAACAACCACCAGGACCCTTGGGCGCCCGGTGGTGAGGCCTACCTGCTACAGCAGGAGTTCGACGCCAGGTACGCGGAGGTCGACCGGCTCTACCGCGAGCTCGAAGTCGAGTCCCGCCGGATCCAGATCGAACAGCAGTTTGATCACGGCACGTTCGGGATCGACCCGGCTATTGCTGCGCTCGAAGACGAGCGGTTCAACCTGCAGCGGGAGATTGACCGTCTGCACCAGTTCGGCCGCAGGCCCATCGAGGACCTGTACTTGCAGATGAACGAACTGAACGCTTCGAACGGATGGTCCCAGACCGATATCTACGCTGCCGAGGACCTTAACCGGCAGATCGCAGATATCCAGAACCAGATCGCGCAGGCGCACAACAACAACGTGCACTTCAACGACCAGAACCAGCATGAGTTGAACTCCATCAACGATGAGCTCAACTACCTGCGGTTCGAGGGCTACTTCCCGATCCAGGAGCTGTACAACCGCATCGCCGAACTGGAGTCACAGCTTGGCTTCAGCCCGGACGGCACGGTTGACGGCTCTACATCGACCGGCGCCGATCCGAATATCGCTGCCCAGATCGAGGAGATCAAGGCATCGATGGCGGCTGTCACCGAGCCTCTTCGGATTCAGCTTGAGGAGCTAAACGCACAGCTCGACACGATTACCAATGACGCACAGGCGCAGATCGACGCCCTGCTTGCAGAGGGAACGACGGTGACAGAACCAGTCGACACCTCCGCGCTGCAGGCTGAGATCGACGCCCTGAATCAGCAGATCGCAGATACCGAAGCTGCTGTGAGCGCCACTATCGCATCGCTCGATGAGCAGTGGGGCAACCTGATCAACCAGATCGGGGATGTCCATGCAGAGACGGACAACACGGTTGCCGGCCTGCAAGGCCTGCAAGCGGATCTGCAGTCGCAGATCGATGCTCTCGACTCGACGGCAGAAGACTACGAGACCGTGAAGGCCGACCTCGAGGCCCAGATCGCCGCTCACCAGGCCAGTATCGATGCCGCCATCGCAGATGAGACCTCACAGGTCGATGGTCTGCAGGCGCAGATTGATGCGCTGGTTGCGCAGAGAGATGCCGAGCAGCAGGCTGCTGACAGCACGGTCGCTGGCCTGCAGGCTCAGGTCGACGCCAAGCAGGCCGAGATCAATGCTGCTGGTTCAGCAGCCGGCACCACCAGCATCAGCCAGGATGTGCTTGACCAGATCGCAGTTATCGAGCAGGACCGGGACGCTTCGCTGGCCTCAATACAGGCGCAGATCGACGATGTCTGGGGCCAGATCTTTGCGCTAGAGGAGCCGTTCTGGGCCCAGATCGCTGAGCTCGAAGCTGGCGCTACAACGGCGACAGGCTCCTTCGTGGACGCGGCCGGCAACGTCATCACGGGAACATTCGATCCCGCTGGCAACGTAATTGGCGACACGTCGGACCTGCAGTTTGAGATCGACACGCTCCGCAACCAGGCGATCGAACAGGAGAACGCTCTCAACGAGAAGATCCGCATTCTCGAAGAGCGCCGGGACCAGTTGCAGGCTTCACTCAACGGCAACACCGCCGGTGGTGCAGACATCGCAGCACTGGAAGCGAGACTTGCGCAGCTGAACGATGAACTCAACGCCCTGCAGAACAGCGGTTTTGAGGCATCGCGCAACTACAACATCCTGATGGAGGACCTGCAGAACCAGGCTGTTCAGCTCGAGAAGCAGCTGGCACTTGACATCCGTGCCCTCGAAGACCGCCTCTGGGACCTCGATGGCAGGATTGCCGAGCTGTACCACTCCGGTAACGGCTCTCACTTCGACCCGCACGCCGAATACAACGAGCGGCTGAAGCAGATCGAGCTCGAAAGGTTCGAACTGGACCAGCGCCGCTGGGAGATAGATGACGAGCAGCACGACGCGTTCAACCAGTTCAACAACTTCGGCCACGAGGCGAATGCCGAGGCCGAGGCGAAGCGAGCTGCTCTCCTCGACCCGCTCTACGAACAGATCAACACTCTCGAAGATGAGTTGAGGGATCTTCGTGACGCAGAGCGCCTGCTCCAGGACGAGCTGCGGGCCGCTCAGCAGCGGGTCGACGAGCAGATACGCGAGCTTGAGAACCGGACGCTTGACATGATCGACGAGTCACTCGCCACTGCAGAGGCTGGCGCCGAGAACCTGAACGATGCTCTTGGCGACGGCACGCTGGAGGGGCTCGACCCATCACTACTCGATGGAATCGACCCTGACGGCACCGCCGCTGGCGATCCTACGGGCGCTTCTACGAACTAGTCTCAGTCAACGGTAGTCGTGAGAGGCCCGGCCGAAATGGCCGGGCCTCTTTTTGTCTCTGGCGGGTTGCTTCGATGCGCCGGTCGAGCGCCCTGTCGTAGAGTGTCTGCATGCCAGAAGATCAGGACTCGGCTCCGGACCCCAACGCAGGCGCAAGCGGCAACCTCTTTCCGCCGGGACTTGCCGTACGACGGATCAGCCCGACAGACAACGAGGCCGTGCGCGAGCTTTTCATCGAGGCCCAGGCCAGCCTCCAGCCGGAGGACGCAGACCTCGAAACCCGCATCGCCCTCAAGAGATACACAGACTCCTGCCTGATGTCGGACCTGGCACGTGCCTCCACGTACTACAGGCAGCCGGGCAGGAACATGTGGCTGCTGGAGTCGCAGGAGAAGGAGTTGGCTGCGATGGTGGCTGTCGACTCCGATGCCAAGGAGGCTGAGCCCCGCACTGCACTCCTGACCAGGCTCTGCGTGCGCCAGGACTTCAGGCGCAAGGGAGTCGGGACCCTGCTTACAAGGCGTGCAGAGCAATGGGCTAAGCGGCAAGGCTTCACAGCCATCAGGCTCTACGTCACCGATCTACAGCCCGAGGCGCAAAGCATCTATAGCAAACTCGAGTATGCTCAGATCGGCACACAGCAGTACGGTCCGATCGAGGTCCTGGAACTCCGCAAGTCTTTTATGCAGGCCTCGGAGAATCAATGATGGCGTTCGCCCAGGTCCACCAGAGACTTCTCACCCGGCAGACGGTCTTGGAAATGTTGGCAGACATGGAGATGGAGCCTGGAGCGGCGTGGCGAATGCGACTCATCCGGCCGGGTGAGCAACTGTCAGCGAGCGAGATCCAGGAGTGGGGCTGGCTGCCGTCTTCGGCCATCGAGTCGGGCACAGGGCTTGCCCTGTTCACACGCGCAGTCTCACCGGCAGATCCTGAACCACTCATGGCCCTCGCTCCGCCGTTCCCACTCACTGAATCAGGTGACTCCGCACAGTTCTCGAAACTGGAACAGTTTCTGGAGCAGCGTCTGACAGTGGCCATCATCCTGCTCCGGCTCGGCCACTACTCGTTTTGCATCGCCTCGGATGAGAAGCTGGCGGTGCACAAGACCGGCGGCAGATACGTCAAGAACCGCCAGCGCAAAGGTGGCCAGTCCGCCAGCCGTTTCGTCAGGAACCGTGAGAAAGCGATTCAGCAACTGTTCGACCAGGTTGCAGAGGTGGCGCGGTCCCGCATCGAGGCCCACGAAGGCCACATCGACTGGCTGGCTTTCGGCGGCGACCGCAACGTGATCCTCCAGTTCCAGAAGCGGCTCTTGCTGCCGAATGGCCTCGCAGACCGCATTCTGCCGTGGCGAATACCTGTTGAGCGGCCTGGGATCGACGAACTGCGAAAAGCCGTCGCATCAGCGTGGTCCTGCAGGGTGTGGGAGCGCCCGGCAGACTAGCCGTTTGCCCTTCGCTGTGCCCGTACAGCCCGCATAGCTGCATCAGCGGCCTCAATCAGCTTCTCGGGCTCAGGCTCCGTGTCAGGTGTGCCGGCAGTGCCGCAGGAAGCGCTCAACTCCTCGTCCGCGAGAATCCCGCTCAGCTTCTCTGCTGCCGTCTCAGCGCCAGCAAGATCGGTCTCCGGCAGTACCAGCAGGAACTCGTCGCCCCCAAGTCTGCCGAACAGGTCGGAAGCTCGTGTGTTCTTCCCTACGCAGTCTGTAAACCTGCGCAGAAGGTCATCGCCTGCTCTGTGGCCGAGCTCATCGTTTGTGCTCTTCAGGCCGTCGACATCCATGAACACGACGCTCAACGGCCGGCCGTACCGGCGTGATCTTGCACACTCAGTCTCCAGGTGCTCTGTCAGCGCGACGCGGCTCATCGCACCCGTCAAAGTGTCTGTGGCGATACGCTCTTCGAGATTGCGCACCTTCTCCCGCTGCACCGAGTCGATCGCTGCGGCGAGATCCGTGACGAGCTTGCTGACCGCCTCTACCAGGGATGAATCGCCATTCGCCAGCTCTCTCAGTGTGGTCTCCAGTGAGACCAGTAGCGAAAGCGGCGCGTCGGCCTCGCCCTCATTCCCGGTCCATGGGGGCGCAGAGACCAACTGTCGAAGCTGGCCGCCTGACTCGAGCCTGGCGCTTAGGCTGAGAAGCATCTGCTCGCCGTGATCGGAAACAAGCATTGCTGCCACATCATCAAACTGAGCAGCCCGTCGCCACGAAAGACGCAATTCGGCCGCGCGCTCTGCGATCAGTGACCGAAGCTCACTTTTGTTGGATGGTTGCTGCAACCTGGTCAATCGCTTTCTTGTGATCGGGGCTGGATTCACGCACGCTGCCTTGCCGGATTCCCGTTGGCAAGTAGCTGGTTTTGGTAATACTCGGCTGAATATACTCGTTCGGGTATGCAGGCTCACAACACAATCGCCTCTGGAGGCACCACAACAGGTGTCGTGAAACCGGCACAGCCGGAGACCGGAGCGCGATCACTCGAAGACCAGAGCGGCATCGGAGTCGAGTTTCTCTCCAACCTCGCTCACCAGCTCCGCTCACCGCTGTCTTCACTCAGAGTCTGGGTTGACCTTCTTAACGACCCCGCAGCTCTCGCAAGCCCGGAAGACACTAAGCGGCTTGTCGAAGGCATCGATCGCGCCACCTCACGACTTGAGCGCCAGATCTCAGACGTACTTGAGGTTGGCTATCTCGAAACCGGTACGCTCACTTTCGAGACTTCGCCCGTCGATGCGACACAACAGATCACGATGGCTGTCGCCGATGCGGACTACGCAGCCCGTAGCCGGAGGATCAGTTTCGACCTTAACTTCGGCGAGCAGACCGCCGTCGTGCTCTCAAGCGAGACGAGGTTGCGGCAGATCCTGGCTGCGCTGTTCTCTAACGCTATTCGATTCTCCCCTGTAGGCGGGACCATTTCTGTAGTCTCTGGCCGTACGCCGTACATCGCTGACAAACCGAAGGCAACCAAAGTCCTGGAGCCGAACTTCCCGAAGTACACAGACGGCGCCCACTTCATCTGCGTTTCGAACGAAGGGCCTGTCATCCCGCCTGAGCTTCACCACGAGATTTTCCGGCCCTTCCAGCGAGCCGTGCGCAAGGACGCGCATGGTGGAGGCGGATCAGGGCTTGGCCTTGCGATAGCGTTCGGCCTTATCAAGCTGCATGGAGGCGGAATCTGGGTCCATAGCGACCCTACCGAAGGCCAGGACAGCGGCGCGCAGTTCGAGTTCTCACTGCCTGAGGTGAGTGTTGTGCCAGTCGGGCCAGCCGGAAACGATCTCAATTGAAGGTTCTCGCCGTAGACGACGACCCGGACATCATCGAGGCCGTAGGCATCTGCTTCGCACTCAGGTGGCCTGAAGTCGAACTGGTGCAGGCTCCTGACGGTCACAGCGCGCTCGAACGCTTCAATTCGGAGCAGCCCGACGTCGTGATCCTGGACATAGGCCTGCCGGACATCAGCGGCCTCGAGGTCTGCACAACGCTCCGGGAGACCACCGACGTACCGATCATCATGCTGACGGCCCGCGACAGCGAGCTGGACATGGTGAAAGGCCTTGAGACGGGCGCCGACGACTACATAACAAAGCCGTTCAGCCACCTTGAGCTGCTCGCCCGCATAAAGGCGGTGCTGCGCCGAACGTCGATTGGTGCGCTCGGCTCGAAAGAGGCGCCGTTCATTGTCGGTCCGTTCCGCTTCGACTTCTCCGACCATTCGGTCTCGTACGACAGCGAGAAGGTGCCTCTCACGCCGACCGAGTACAACTTGCTGTACCACCTGACAAAGAACCATCCGAACGTGGTGCAGCGCCGGACTCTACTGGCCAAAGTGTGGGGGCGCGAGTACATCGAAGAGACCGACTACCTGAAGGTCCACGTGCAGCGCATCCGCGCCAAGTTTGCGGCGATAGACCCAGACTTCGACCCTATCGAGAACGAGCGGGGTGTCGGCTACCGCCTCAACCTGCGCCAGGCCGCTGGTACTGAGGTTTAGGATCGGGCGTTGCCTGACCCCCTCTTCTGATCACGGGTGCCGGCTTTTTACCCATCTCCCTCCCAGGGAGAGGGTTGATCGGCTGTAGGCCGATAGCTCACCACCCTTCGATAAGCTCAGAATGACTGAGATGCTGTCGTCCCGACCGAAGCGGAGGGACCTGACCGTTGATGAACGGTCTCCGAGAGATTCTGAATCAAGTTCAGAATGACAGTCTGCTAAACCCGCCCACCTACTCTAGCGTCGCCCTCACGGCGTTCGTGATCTTGTCTGCGTTCGGGTAGACCAGCGGTTCTAGCGCAGGCGTGAACGGGATGTGCACCTGCTCCGCTGCAATCTTCTGAATCGGAGCCTGCAGAGACCAGAACCCTTCCTGCGCCACAATCGAAGCGATCTCGCTCGCGGCGCTGCACACCTTGTGCGCGGGATCCACCACCACAAGGCGCCCCGTCTTTTCCACCGAGTCGAGAATGGCCTGCTTGTCCAGGGGCACAAGCGTCCTCGGGTCGATCACCTCGACCGAAACGCCCTCGTTTGAAAGGTCGTCAGCAGCCTGCTCCGCCTGACCGACGGCACCTGCAATCGCAACAACAGTCACGTCGGAGCCTTCACGGAACTTGCGGGCCTGGCCAAACGGAATCGCATCCTGTCCTTCTGGCACCTCGCCGCGGGAACCGAACAGCGTGCCATCCTCGAACACAATGCACGGGTCGTTGTCCCTGATCGACTGCTTCAGCAGCCCCTTCATGTCGGCTGGGTTCGAAGGCACGATGATCTTCAGACCAGGCATGTTCATGAACATCGGGTAGCTGCGGTCCGAGTGGTGGGCTGCAGAGCCACCGCCGTAGAACATCGTCGCCCTGAACACCACCGGCAGAGTCGCTTGGCCGCCGAACATGTAGCGCATCTTCGCCGCCTGGCTGATCAGCTGGTCCATCGCGACCCACATGAAGCTGGTCAGCGTTTCGACGACCGGGCGCATGCCAACCAGCGATGAACCGATCGCTGCGCCGAAGAAACCGTTCTCAGAAAGTGGGGTGTCCAGAACACGCTTCTCGCCGAACCTGTCGAGCAGTTCGGCTGTAGCGCCGTACACCGCACGGCGAATGTCCTCACCCATGATGAAGACGTTCTCGTCACGCTCCATCTCTTCAATGAGTGCCTGGTTGATCGCCTCTACAAATACCGTCTGCGCCATTTCTTTTTCTCGTTTTTGCTTCTGCAGTGGTCAACTCCCTCTCCCGATTTCGGGAGAGGGTTGGGGTGGGGGCTCTGTCCTTTGCCTAAGGCGCCGGGATCGGGTCAGCCCACATGTCATCGAACAGGTCTTCTGCCTCCGGGAACGGGCTGTTGCGTGCGAACTCAACAGCCTCCTCGACCTCCTGCTTGATCTGCTCGCTGATCGCTTCACACTCCTCGGCCGTCGCGATGCCCTGCGCAACTATCCGCTCAGTGTGAATCACCAGCGGGTCCCGCTTGCGCCATTCGTCGATCTCATCCTCGGTCCTGTACTCGCCCCTGCGGACACGGCCCAGGCCAAGCGAGTGCTCCTCGTAGCGGAACGTCAGGCCCTCGATCAGCGTCGGTCCCTCGCCCGCCCTTGCACGCTCTACGGCCTGTGACGTCGCCTCATACATCGCAATGGCGTCCTGACCGTCCACTAGCACTCCGGGCATGTTGTAGGCCGGTGCGCGATCGGAGATGTGGTCAACCGCTACCGAGTCCCGGTATGAGGTGGTGACCGCGAACTGGTTGTTCTCGCACAGGAAGATCACCGGCAGCTTCCAGAGCGCCGCCAGGTTCATAGACTCGTGACACGCGCCCTGATTTGAGGCGCCGTCACCGAAGAAGACGAGAGAGACGAAGTCTTCGCCTTTTATCTTTGCAGCCAGCGCAGCGCCGGTTGCGACTGGGACAGAGGATGCGACGATGCCAGACTCGCCGAGGATGCCGATTGAGAAGTCGGCAAGGTGCATCGAGCCGCCCTTGCCCTTGCAGTAGCCGTCCACACGCCCGTAGAGCTCCGCCATGGCGCCTTTCATGTCGCCGCCCTTGGCAAGCGGGTGTCCGTGCGAACGGTGGTTGCCTGCGATGTAGTCGGTGGGCTTCAGTGCCGCACAGGCGCCAACAGCGACCGCCTCTTCGCCGATGTACGGGTGGGCCGCTCCTGCGAACTCACCTGCACTGTGGACCTCCATCACCTTCAGCTCGAAGTGTCGGATAGTCCACATGCGGCGAAGCATGAGCATCAGCGTTTCGTTTGAGATCTCCAAGCGAGCGACTCCCTGCGGTCGGTGTAGATGTGTGGCACAGGTGCTTTTCGAGGCACGCGCCGTCGGATGCGGAACCGGCACGCTCCGCTGTTTGGAGCCGACCGGCGCGGCGGATTATAGACCTGCGTGGCGAGGTTGGAGGGTATGCCGTGGAAACGAGCCCGAAAACCCGACCGAGCGACCGTTTTCTCGCCCCACCGCATCCAACTGCCCGAAAGAGCCCCAAAACCGTCCATCCTCCAGTTGGAGCCAATCTTGGGCGATGGTAGAATTTAGAGGTTGAGGGGATTATTAAGGCTCGCGCACGCGCACCTGCGCGGAAATCACGCAGCCAGGCACGGACACCGAGGCCGCAGGACCACACGGTCCAACACACGAAACTGGGGCGAAGCCAACGCCCGAAACAGTGGCTGAATCCCGGCGTCTAGAACAGCCCCTCCAGCGACAGAGAAAACGCCTGAAACATTCGGTAAGCGCGGCACTTCGCATGCGCTGCAAGCGAAACGGAAAAGCATGACCACAGCTAAAAAGGGTTCATCTCCAAAAAGCCACCGCGGATCGTCTGACTACAGCGCATCAGACATCACCGTCATGGAGGGGTTGGAAGCCGTTCGGAAGCGCCCGGGAATGTACATCGGCACCACCGGTCCGGAGGGCGTTTTCCAACTTGTGCGTGAGATTGTGGACAACTCGGTGGATGAGGCGATGGCAGGCTTCGCAACAGGCGTTGAAGTCATCATCAACAAGGACGGCTCAGTAACCGTTTCAGACGACGGCCGAGGCATCCCCGTTGACGTCCACGCCCGCACCGGAAAGTCGGCCCTTGAGACCGTCATGACCACCCTGCACGCGGGCGGAAAGTTCGGCGGCAAGGGTTACCAGGTCTCAGGTGGTCTGCACGGCGTCGGAGCATCCGTTGTGAACGCTCTCTCGGAGTGGACCCTCGTCGAGGTCAGGCGTGACGGAAAGGTCCACTCGCAGCGCTACGCCCGCGGCCAGACCATCGGCAAGATGGAGGTCCGTCCGCAGACCGATGAGGACCCGCCCGGCACCGGCACAACAGTGTCCTGGATGCCCGATTCACAGGTTTTCCCCGAAATCACCTACGACTGGGAGCAGATCTCAAACCGCTTCCGTGAGATGTCTTACCTGAACCAGGGGCTGCAGATTCACCTGCACTCGGACTGGCACGAAGAGGCGCTCTGGCCGCGCAACGACATCACCTTCTTCTTCGACGGCGGAGTCCAGAGCTTCGTGCGTTCATTGAACCGCAGGCGCAACCCGATTCACGACAACATAATGTACGCCAGCGAGACCGTTGATGACATCGTCGTCGAGGTCGCGCTGCAGTACAACGAGACTTTCGTTGAGAACTGCCTCTCGTTCGCCAACGTCATCCGCACGGCGGATGGCGGTTCGCATGTGACCGGCTTCCGCTCTGCGCTCACACGAGTCATTAATGACCTCGGACGCAAGAACAACGCCTTCGGCACAGGCAAGGAAGACGTGTCTTCACTTTCAGGTGATGACGTGCGTGAAGGCCTGCTCTCTGTAGTCAGCGTCAAGGTCAAGGATCCTCAGTTCGAAGGCCAGACCAAGGGCCGCCTCGGCAATCCGGAGGTCAAGGGCGCCGTCGAACAGGTCGTTGGCCGTTCTCTTTCCGAGTTCCTCGAAGACAACCCGAACGATGCCAAACGCATCCTGGACAAAGCTCTGACTGCGGCGCGCGCTCGTGAGGCCGCCAAGAAGGCCCGCGACCTTGTCATCCGCAAGAACGCCATGGACGGCGGCTCGCTGCCCGGCAAGCTTGCCGACTGTGCTGAGCGAGACCCACGAAAGAGTGAGCTGTACATCGTTGAGGGTGAGTCGGCGGGTGGCTCTGCCAAGCAGGGCCGCGACAGACAGTTCCAGGCCATCCTGCCTCTCAAGGGCAAGATCCTGAACGTCGAGAAGGCCCGACCCGAGAAGATGCTTGCGCATGAAGAGATCGCTGCGCTGATCACCGCGACCGGCGCAGGTCTTGGCGAGGACTACGACGAGGAGCGATTGCGCTATCACCGCGTCATCATCATGACTGACGCAGACGTGGACGGCGCACACATTCGCACACTGCTCCTCACGTTCTTCTACCGCAACATGCCTGAGCTGATCGGCAATGGCCACCTCTACATCGCCCAGCCGCCGCTCTACAAGGCCTCGAAAGGCCGCTCCAGCCGCTGGATCTACTCGGATGCCGAGCTCGACCAGTGGATGGCTGAGCGTGTCTACGGTGACATGGTGGTCTCGGCGAAGTCAGACGCTTCGATCGAGGTGAAGGGCGCCAGCATCGGCGTCACGCTCTCATCGGTACGCGACTTTGCCGAAGCCGTCGCGATCACAGACGTGCTCGGAGTCCCTGAGAAGGTCTTCTTCGAGCTACTGGAGAACCCGGAGTACCAGGCCCTGGACTTCAGACCGCCCCGGCCACCGGCCCAGCCAGAGCTGTTCGACGAGGACGCCCCGGCTGTTGATGAAGAGCCGGAGCCGCTTCCAGAGCCGACGTATGAGATCGAAGGCTTCACGGTCACTCGCGAGATATACGAGCACCCGTCACTGCGACGCGCACGGAGGCTGTACGAGCAGGTTGGCCACATCGTCCGTGCAGGCTCATTGACGCTTACCAAGAATAAGTCGGTTGTTGCTGATGATGTGCCGTGGGCAGAGCTGCCGCAGGCACTCGACTCGAATGCGGACCGCTCTGGCGTTAATGTGCAGCGCTACAAGGGTCTTGGCGAGATGAACCCTGAGCAGCTCTGGGAGACCACGATGGATCCGGAGAAGCGCGTGATGCTGCAGGTGACGGCTGAAGACGTACTGGCCGCAGACGACATCTTCTCAACCCTGATGGGCGAAGATGTCGAGCCTCGCCGCAACTTCATCCGCACTCACGCCCTGGAAGTCCGCAACCTGGACGTGTAAGGCGGGACAGAAGCAGGACACCCTTCGGCAGGCTCAGGGTGGCAACGTCCTGTCATTCTGAACTTGATTCAGAATCTCTTGTTCTCCCCTCTCCCCTCTCCCGCTGCCGGGTGCCCGCTTGCGGGAGAGGGTCAGGGTGAGGGCTTCCCCCCTAAACCGACTTGATCAGCTTGATGTCTCGGCCCGTCATGTGGCTGCGCACGTGATCGACATTTGCCACCCACCAGTCTGACCCGTAGAACGCGGCTTCCTTCGCCTCGATATCCGCCTCGCTCTCGCCGTAGCTGCGCACCCAGATGAACTCAGATTCATCTTCGTTCACCCACGTCCCCTCAACCTTGATCCCCGCCTCGGTCAGCAGCGGCACCAGCTTCTCCCTGAACAGAGTCAGCCAGTTCTCCATCTCACCGTCTTTGATCGTGTAAGTGCGCAGGTGTGCGACGGTCATTGCAAATTCCTCATATCGAATCGGGTCGAACTTTAGTAGTGCAGCGCTAATCTGCGCTGGCGACCGGTAAGTCTATCTGTACACAGGGGAGGAAGAGTGCGTTTCGACATTAAAGACCAACAGGAACGCCACTACGTCGGCATCAGGAAGATGGTGCCTGTTGAGAAGATCGCCGAAATGGTCGACCCACTGTTCGAGAAGGTCTACGCCTACGTAGGTCAGGCCGGGGGCCAGATCGAAGGCGGTGCTCTCGCCATCTACTACGGCGAGCCCGGAGCGGAGTTCGATATGGAGTGCGCCGTGCCGCTGGCCAGCCAGCTTTCCGGCGAAGGCGATATCAAGCCCGGCACACTAAGTGCAGGCAAGATCGTCGTCGCCACACACCGAGGCGCCTATGACGGGCTCAAGGCAGCATGGAGTGACTTCGAAAAATCGGCATACCGAGATGGAGTAGAGACCGGCATGCCGTGTTGGGAGGAGTACATCGTCGGTCCCGAATCTGAGCAGGATCCAGCTAAATGGGTTACACAACTCGTCTGCCCGGTCAAGTGAAAAATCTTGCTCGATCAACCGCCAAATGACCCGATCGATAGCCGATAATGGGACTTTCGGTCATACCCGGCACGTCCCTGACTCGTACCGTGCCTGATTTTCGGCCAGAACGCCGTTTGAATCACGACGGACCACCGGTTCAGGGACAATCCAATGACGATCGATGCGCCTACGACGACCATCTTCGACGACCCTCGCTTCGTTCTACAACGAGAGACACCAATGAGCCTCGTACAGCGATTCACTGATGATGTAGAAGACAGGTTCCAGCTTGGAAACAAGGGCGCGAACCTGGTAAAGATGACCCGCATCGGCATGCCGGTCCCGCAGGGATTCACGCTGACCATCGATGCCTTCCGCTCCTTCATGCGGGAGCACAGGCTGCCGATCGCAGAGATCCGTGAGGCAATCGAGTGGCTCGAAAAGGAGTCCGGTCAGAAGTTCGGATCAGGCCTCCAGTTCTCGGTCCGCTCATCCGGCCCCGTCTCGATGCCCGGCATGATGGACACCGTCCTGAACGTGAACACCGAAGAGGAGCTGCTCGCTTCTGCACGAGAGGTGTTCCAGTCGTGGAATGGCGCGCGTGCACGTGAGTACAGGCGGCTCCATGGCATCAGCGAAGACCTCGGCACCGCGGTAGTCGTTCAGCGCATGGTGTTTGGAAACAACGGCGACACGTCTGGAACAGGCGTGCTCTTCACCCGAGACCCGAACCACGGCGACGATGAGCTATTCGGCGAATACCTGCCGAACGCACAGGGCGAAGAGCTCGTATCGGGCGCAACGACCCCGCTTCCACTCACACATCTGAAAGACACGATGCCGGAGGTCTATGAGCAGCTTCACGACCGCGTGAAGGAACTTGAGCGCCACTTCGGCGACATGCAGGACGTCGAGTTCACCATCGATAACCGCGAGCTGTTCATCCTCCAGACCCGCAACGGCAAACGCACAGGGCAGGCCGCAGTCAAGATCGCGGTCGACCTTGCCAACGAAGGCGTCGTCAGCAAGCGTGCTGCAGTTCTCCAGGTCACGCCTGAGCAGGTCGAGTCTCTGCTCTACAGCCACCTCGAAGATGCAGGCGACGCAACACCATTCCTGACGGGACTCCCGGCAGCACCGGGCGCCGCGGTCGGCAAGGCGATCTTCACGCCTGAACAGGCGGCGGACGAGGCAGAGAACGGACCCGTCATCCTCGTGCGACCGGAGACAACACCCGACGACATCCAGGGCATCGCAGCCGCCGTCGGCGTGCTCACCTGCCGCGGCGGCTACTCATCCCACGCTTCCATCGTCGCCCGCGCTATGGGCAAGCCATGCATCACCGGCGCAGAAGACGCCACGCTCGACATCGAAGGCGGTGTTCTCAGCGCGAACGGCTCGAAGATCAAGTCCGGCGACACCATCACTATCGACGGATCCACCGGCAACGTCTACGTGGGTGAACTCGAACTGGCGCAGAGCGAAGGCTCGGCCGAGCTTGACCAGCTTCTCCAGTGGGCAGACAACACCACCGGCATGCGCGTTTGGGCCAACGCAGACACACCAGACATGGTCGCAACGGCCCGGAGGTTCGGCGCACGAGGCATCGGCCTTCTGCGCACGGAGCGAATGTTCAACGAACCGGAGTCTCTCAGGCTCATCCGCGAGTACATCCTCGCCGAAGCACCAGCCGAGCGCAGGCAGGCCCTTGCAGCCCTTCAGGAGCGCCAGCGAGAGGACTTCATCGAGATCTTCAAGGTGCTCGACGGCATGCCGCTGATCGTGCGACTGCTCGATATGCCTCTGCACGAGTTCCTTCCAGAGGACTACGCACGGGGCGATGAGCGCGTTGAAACCCGCCGCATCGAGATGGCCGAGGTGAACCCCATGATGGGCCACCGCGGCGTGCGTCTCGGTATCTCGCAGCCCGGCCTCTACAAGATGCAGGTCGACGCCATCCAGGAAGCACGAGCCGAGGTCCCAGCAGACGTGCGTCTCATGATCCCTCAGGTCATCAGCCAGCGAGAGGCGATCGTCGTTAAAGAGCACATCGACCACGCAGGCCTGAAGGTCGGCGTGATGCTCGAGACGGTGCGGGCGTGCATGCGTGCAGACAGGCTCGCTGAGCACACCGACTTCTTCTCGTTCGGCACCAACGACCTGACGCAAGCAGTGTTCTCGTTCAGTCGAGAAGACGCCGAGAAGAAGTTCTTGAACACCTACCTCGAGCAGGGCCTGTTGCAGGACAACCCGTTCTCAATCCTCGACGAGATGGGCGTCGCCCGGCTCATGGACATGGCGATCAGGTGGGGTCGTGACATCAAGCCTGAGCTCGGCATCGGCATCTGCGGCGAACACGGTGGCAACCCTGAGTCGATAGCCATCGCGCACCGGCTCGGAGTCTCGTACGTGAGCTGCTCGCCCTACCGTATCCCGGTAGCCCGCATAGCGGCCGCCCACGCAGCCTTGGACGAGGGCTAGACGGAGCGACTGCCCAATCTCCTCCTCTCTATGCCAGGGAGAGGATTGAGGTGAGGGTCTCCTCAAACCACCGAAACCAGCGCTATCGCCGTAACTACCAGCACCGCCGAAGCCAGCTTCGTGGCAAGGTCGCGCCCTGAGAGCCTCTCGAAGATGTACTTCGGTGCGATTCGCGTTCCGATGTAGCTCAGGCCGAACACGAAGATCGGCCTCGACCCGAACACGGCGGCGACAAGACCGACTGGGCCGCGTGAGATGGCCGTAGTGATCAACAGGTGTCCGACAAACGGCATCGCGCCCTCGGCCAACACCAACCACCACGCCTGCCGAGGCCTCGCCAGGAACGCACGCAGTCCCGCCACGGATGATCTGCGTGCGAACAGCACCCACATCACAACGAACAGTCCGATGCCCCTGAACCCGACTATCTGCTGCGTAGCCAGCTCATCGGTGATCGACTTCGTAAGCAGCTGAGAACCCGCCATCAGCAACGCGCTGATCACCAGCACCAGGTAGACAGGCCTGAAACCGTACGAACCCGAGCCGCGACTTCGTTCTAAAGACGCCAGCGTGCCTCCACCGACCGCGAGCACAACGGCCAGCCACTGCAACCCGCTCAGACTCTCGCCAAAGATCGGCCACGCCAGCAGCGCAACGAAGATCGGGCTTGTCTGCATCGCCGGGATCACCCGCGATGGGTCCTCGCGCTTCAGCATCCAGAACATGAATGCGAGCCCGGCGCCCTGTGCAACGCCGATCCCGAGCGCCGAAAGCACCGTCACCGCCTCCAGCGCTTCGCCGGGGGCCGTCAGCAGCACCACCGTGCCGATCGCACCCTGGCTGGCGCCTACGAAAAGGTTAAAGCTGTTCAGCGGGATTCCGAACTCGGTCAGGACTCGCTTGTCTATCAGCGTCACCACCGCGAAGAGCAGCGGACTGAGCAGGGCCGGCAGTATCCAGTCGTTCAAAGGCGTTCTGTGTTTTGCCGGCTAAGTGAGTCGGACGTGTCAGGAATTGCCAGATCATACAGCCCGGCCGGGAGCCGACTGCCGTAGCATCGTGGTATGACCGATCAGCCAGGTGCGAAAGAGCTCGTAACCACTAAACTCGAGACCAGTCTTGTGTTCGACGAGAACGGTCGGATCGTTCGCCAGAATGATCCCGAACACTCGACAGGGCCGCGCCTGCTTATCTATGGATTCGATTCAGGCAACATCCTTCGACTGAGGAACGACGTGAGTCCGGAACTGGCTGACCAGGTTTCTGAGCTGTTCGAACCGGAGCCGCCACTTAACGGCCGGCACAGTCACCCGGTTCACGAAGAGCGCTACATCGAACTTCTCACAGCCGAAGCGCCGGTAGAGCGCAGCACTGCTGGCGTGATGTTCAAGTTCCCTGCAGCGTTCAACTACCGGAACGATGTCCGCTTGATCTGCTCTGGCGCAGCAGAAGGGGACAAGCTAGAGAATCGCCTGCGCAGCGAGGGCCTGTCGGAAGAACTGATCGATCTCGATTTCAGGAACGTTGAGGATTTCTGGAAGCCCTGGTGCGTCGCCATGCATGATGATCGAATCGCTTCTGTGGGGTTTACAGCCCGTCTCGGCCAACGAGGCGCAGAATCCGGCATCGTGACCGTTCCTTCCCTCCGAGGCCGCGGGTTCGCGGCAGCGGCGGTCGCTGGCTGGGATGAACATATTGAGCTGCGCGGCAAAACGATCTACTACAGCACCAGCCAGGACAACCTCTCGTCACAGCGTGTTGCCGAACGACTGGACCTTGAGTTCATCGGCGCAAGCTACGTCATCTTCTGATCTAAGCAGCGATCCCGCGGCGTAGACTTCAGCGCATGACATACACCGCCATCGCTCGTGACGGCGTCACCGGCCAGCTTGGCATCGCTATCGCAACCTACTCGCTCGCCGTCGGCGCATCCTGCCCTTACATCCGACCCGGCGTCGGCGCCGTCTCGACACAGGCCGCAACGTATCCGGCACACGGCCCTGCGCTGCTCGACATGCTCGAAAACGGGACGGAACTTTCCGAAGCAATCGCCAGCCTTTCAGCGAACGACAGAAATATCGAGTACCGGCAGATAGGTGCGGTCACAACGGACGGTGAAGCGCATGCCTTCACCGGTTCTTCTACTCGTGACTGGGCTGGTTCCATGACCGGTCAGGGCTGGCTGGTCATGGGCAATGTCCTCGCTGGTGAGCAGGTCGTCTTGACCATGGGTGAAGCGCTGGAATCGTCCGCCAATCAACCACTCACGCATCGCCTCATGGCTGCACTGGAAGCCGGACATGACGCGGGTGGCCAGGCCGGTCTGGAAAACCGCCGCCTGCCGGAGCGATCTGCCGTCCTTACGGTGTACGGAGCGGAACAGTTCCCTGAACTTGATCTGAGAGTGGACGATCATCCGAATGCCGTCACCGAACTCCGCAGAGTCTTCGACCGCTTCATGCAGGTCGATCAATACTACCGAGACCGTGCCGAAAGGCCGGATTCGACGCCACCACAGGACCTGTGGATGGCGGAGCACGGCATCGAATAGCACTCTACCCAGAAATCGCCCCGATCAAATCGGCATGCACGCTTGGCCAGGCGACTGCTGCTACCGGAAACGCCTCCTCAGACCGCCAGTCCAGCGGGTCGCCACGCTCATCGCTAACGATCACTCCAAGCTCCTGCGCGATCAACGCCCCGGCCGCGAGATGGACTGAGTCAATCACGTAGAACACGACACCTGACATGCCTCCCGTGCAGACAAGCGACATCGGGTAAGCGGCGGAGGCGAACGTGTTGTGGTGACTTATCGCACCAGGCCACGCAAGCTGCGAGACGCCATTCTGTTCTGGCCCCAGCAGACGCGTCCACTCGGCACCGCCGTCCGTCTCCATGCCCACGACCGATTCGCTCAGCGGCAAGCCGGGATCCCGCGCCTCAAGCGGCTCGCCATTCAGTGTCACCCCTTCTCCCGCCGCTCCCGCAAGTACTTGCTCTGAATGTGGCAGAGCAATCACGCCGGCCAGCAACTGACCGCCCTGTCGCAGAGCGATGTTCACGCCCCAGTGCGGCATGCCAGCCCGGAACGGTACCGTGCCGCAGAGCGGGTCAACCAGCCACGTGATGTTTTCAGGTCCTTCGCCAGATCTGCTCTCCTCTGAGATCAGAGCTGCATCGACGCCTGAGTTCAGCAACGAAGCGGCAATCGCCTTGTCAGCAGCGATATCAGCCTCCGTGACAAGCGCTCCGGGAGACTTCATCCAAGTTTTCAGCTCGGCGCCTCTGCCATTTCTGTTCCGTTCGAAGTCGACCATGAGCGAAGCAGATGCGGCTTCAGCGGCCGCAAGAGCGGCATCAAGAGCCGCCTGAGATGAAACAGGTGTCACAAAGACCATCCAGGTGAGAAGAAAATCGCAGTCACAGCCGACCTTGCCGGAACTGCGCGCGGGAAACCGGGCAACTGACGGATCAATGGAGTAGGCTTACCAGCCGCAGCACTGGTACTGCCCATTGTGTTCCATGTTGGGCAAAGCACAGTATAGGCTCCGAAAGAAGCCTGCATTTGCTGGCCAATAGCGGTCCAGGAGTGAAGCATGACCGGCAAGAATATCGTTGTCCTAGGTGGTGGTTTTGGGGGAGTGGCGGCAGCCCGCACTGCCAGGGCCCTCTTGCCTGCGGAGCATTCGGTCACCATCATCGACCGAAATCGCATGACCCGCCTCTGCGGAATGAACCCGATGCTCATCGTCGGGGAGCGAGACGTACGCAAAACAGGACGGTCGCTCGGCCAGCTGGCCAACCGTGGAATCCAGTTTGTCGAGTCGCAGATCAGCTCGATCGACACCTCGGGCCGCACAGTCAGCACAGAAGCCGGCACTTTCGACTTCGACTATCTCGTGGTCGCGCTCGGAGCGAGCTATGACTGGGACGCAGTGCCCGGCTCAGACCTCTCTTACTCCTTCTACGATCTCGCTACTGCGCGCAAGCTCAGGCGCAGGCTGAGCCGGTTTCGACGAGGACGGCTCGTCATCTCGGTCGCCTCGTCGCCTATCAAGTGCCCGCCAGCGCCATTCGAAACGGCGATGATGATCCACTGGTACTTTCGCAAGCAGGGCATCAGGCGAGAGTCGGAGATAGTGGTCACGATTCCCGAGCCGGCTCCCATGGCGGTTGCAGGTCCTGCGGCTGCCGAGCGCCTGCGTGGTGACCTTGAGCGCCGCAACATCGAGTTGCGGACCGGCGTCGGAGTGACATCTGTGGACACCGCCGCGATGGAGGCTCAATACAGTGACGGATCTGCAATCGCCGCCGATGTGATCGTGACAGTGCCCGTTCACAGGGTCCCTGAGATCGTGGCAGAGTCCGGTCTGACCAACGGAAAACCCTGGACGCCGGTCAATGCGGACACACTTGAGACCTCCACCGCCGATGTGTTCGCGGTTGGCGATGTAAACATGGTGCCGTTTGCCGATGGCAAGGCGATTCCGAAGGCAGGAGTGTTCGCATCGGGCCAGGGCTCGCACGTCGCAGAGACGATCGCTTCTCGAATCCTCGGGACCGCTCCGCCGCCGGCTTATGACGGCTCAGGTGAATGCTTCCTGGCCTACTCCGCCACGCAATCGGCGCTTGTCGGTGGAGAGTTCCTCGCAGGCGGCGGTCCGCAGGTTGCCCTCAAGCCACCGACCGCCTCCGGCATGCGTAGTAAAGAACGCTTCGAAAGGGACTGGCGAAGGTTCCGGGTGTAGGAAGTTCGGGCGCTCTCGTTCTCTCTCCGAATGCTGAGGGCTCGCTTGCGGTGCTTAATCCCCTCTCCCGATTTCGGGAGAGGATCAGGGTGAGGGTTCCGTTTCGTCACCTCCTTTTCGCCTATCATGCGCCCACCACAACCCACAGAAACGGAAGCGCAAACTTGATAGTCGTCAGGCGAACCTACCTTCCCAAGCCCGGCAGCGGCGGGAAGCTGCTGAAGCTCGTTCGGGAAGCCGCAGACGAGATGGCAAACGCCGGATTTCCACGGCCGCGTGTCTACAAGGCGTGGCACGGCGGTCACGGCACCGTCTTCACCGACCAGGAATGGGAATCGGTGCTGAAATACGAGGAGTCGAGAGACGCTGTACGTCGTACGGCCGCGATCACATCCGTATTCGATGGCATCTATCCGCTGCTAGCTCAGACACACGACACCCAGATCCTCGAAGTGGTCGAGTAGATCAGCCATAAAAACGCTCGGCGTCGTGCTGCGGTTCGTAGCCAATCTCCCGCCGCGGAGTCTCAATGTCGAAGATGTTGTGCGTGTTGTCTGAGATCACGTAGTAGTGCGCGCCGGAACGCAGCGTGCCAGCCTTCGATGCCCTGAAACAGGCATCAACGAACCGGGCCGAGTCCTCCTGGTGGCACCACACCGTGAAGTACGCCACCTCATCCGTCATCGCGTTCTCAGTGTTGATCCCACCCCAGCGCGCCGCAACGGCGTTCAGTCCATTGTTCTCGAACCGCTTGCACCACGCCTCAACATACGTCTTCTCAAGCCCGTAATCGCTCACAGGACAAGGCTCCAGCATCGCAGAGAGCGGTTCAGGCCATGGATCCACCTTCTCGAACTGCCGTGTCGCAATCGTGGCGTACGGTTCATCGACAAACGGCCAGTAAGCGGCGTCCGTGGCATGCACTGAGCTGGAACCGATCATCAGCGCACTCGGGCAGACGTCCATCACCGCATTGAACACAAGGTCCGTCATGGCGTTCATCTCGCTCAACGGGTCCTTACGGGCCAGGTAAACGACGAGGTCACGGCCTTCAAGCGCGGACTTCAGCTTCGCATCGTCCTTCGAAGCATCAAGCTCGATGAACTCGGATGAAGCGCTCGACTCGGCCTTGTCCGGCGCACCCGGTAGGTCAGCAGATGCAATGCGATACTCAGGGTTCAGCTGCGGCAGATACGTGCGCAGTCCGGAGCCGATAGTCCCCTTGCCGCCGATCAGAAGCGTGTTGATCAAGTGCGAGTCCCCGCTTAGCTCGTAGCCACCAGCGCCATGGTCTTATCGACATCGAGCACCAACGGACCATCATTCGAAAGACGGATCGCCACCTGCTGATCCGGCAGAAGCTCAACCTCGCGCTCGCCGTCCAGCGCAATCGTCCCCGGCCTCAGATCGACCGGCACCTGTTCGCCGGGCTCAAGCACCTTCCATCCCATCACATCGATAGCCGAAACGAGGCCCGGAGCTACGGGCGCGGTCACCCGCTTCGCAGTCTCGTCCGGGTCGCCATCGAAGCGAAGGAAAAGCCCGATCGGGTCATCGATCTCGACCGGGCGCAAACGTGCGCCGATCGAGGATAGGCCGATGCAGGACGGTTCGGCCCTCGTCAGGAACATCGAGTAGAGCGACTGCGGCTCCCACACCGCTCTAGCGCCCACAAACATCTGCCTCGAGACGGCCGCATCGACCAGCGCGATATCGGTCACTTCGCCGTCCACCAGCACCTCAAGCCGCTTGCTGCGCTTGCACACATCGTCAGCGGACACCTTGCCAGTCGCCAGAGCACCCGCCGCAAGGCCCGCCAGCGTGCCTTCAGTCATTCGAGGGAAGACGTTGTTCGTGCCGGTTGAGATCGGCAGCATTGGCGTATCGTCGATCCCCTTCGACACCACCCTGTTCGTCCCATCGCCTCCAAGCGTTATCACGCAATCGACGTCCATCTGGCTCATGGCCGCGGCGGCGCGGGTGGAATCGTTCTGCGAACCGGTCGGCTCCAGGTCCAGGAACTCTGCCTCGATCTGGCCCCGGCTGTCGTACATCGCAGGCCGTGCGAGACCTGACATGTCAGGCATCACTACGGCCTTCTCAACATTCATGGCGACGAGGCCGCTGAACACCCGCCGCAGGATGTTGGCCTTCTCCTGGTTCGAGACGACCCGCCCCTGTGCAACGAGGCGCCGAATGTCCTTCCCTGCAGACGGATTGGCGATGATGCCGACAGTTGAGGTCATGACTCAGCCGCTCAGGCCAGCATCCATGCGGGATCCTTCAGGTACGAAACGATCTTCTTCAGGAACTCGGCCGCCGGCGCGCCGTCCCATGCCCTGTGATCGAACGTCAGGCTGAGATGACCTATGGCGCGCGGCTTGAAGCCGCCATCCACCACCGCTGGACGGTCTTCGACCCTGCCGAGACCCAGGATCCCGATCTCCGGCGGGTTCAGCAGTGGGTCGAACGCTTCAATGTCATATGCACCGAGGTTGGTCACCGAGAAGGTGCTGCCGGTCATCTGGTCGATGCTCAGTGACTGGTCCTTGGCCGCCCGGGCAAGCTCCCGCACCTCTTTGGCGATCTCCAGCGGCGTCTTCTCGTTCGCGTTGTGAACAACCGGGACTACCAGTCCCTCTGGAATGGCTACGGCGACTCCAAGGTTCACCTGGTCGAACTGCCGGATCTCATCTCCAACCAGGTGCGCGTTGGCCTGCGGTGTCTCAGCCAGGGCTCTCGCTGTCGCAGCCAGAACAAGGTCCTGGTACTGGGGCCGGATGCGCTCCGATCGCCACGCCTTTAGCAGCTCTTTCTGGGCTGCTACGGCCGGTGTCACATCGGCATGTGTGTTGAGCGTGACGCTCGGGATGGCCGCGCTCTCGCTCATGCGCCGGGCGATCGTGCCGCGTATTCCGCTCAGGTGAATGGTCTCCTTGACCGGGATCGCGGACGGCGGTGGTGCAGCGGCCTGTCCGCCGGCCTGCGATGCGCCACCCTCTGCAGCGGCCCGAACGTCATCTTCGGTGATGCGACCGCTAGGCCCAGTGCCGTTCACCGTCTCGACATCAACGCCAAGCTGTTGGGCAAGCCTTCGTGCCCGTGGAGTGACAACCACCTTCTTGCCTGCAGGCCGTGATGGAGCAGGCCCGGGTGCAGTGGCCGGAGCAGCACCACCACCGGACGCAGGCGCAGCACCGGCTTCAGCAGGAAGGTCGGCCTCTGTCTCGCCCTCTTTCAGCAGTAGACCGAGCACCGAGCCCACGTTCACGGTGCGGCCCTCTTCGACAGATATGCGCCCCAGCGTGCCGTCAGCGGTCGCTTCGACTTCGGCATTCACCTTCGACGACTCGATCTCGACGAGCTGGTCGCCTTTCTTGACCGGATCACCAACGCTCTTGAGCCACTTGATGACCGTTCCGTCGTTCATTCCCATGCCCCACTGGGGCAGGATGATGTCTACTGGCATTTTCTGTTCCGCTGATTGTCTGAGATGAGTGGGAATCTGCCCAAGGCGAGAGAACGGACATCAGGACGCTGCCCGAACACGCCGAACTGCGGCGCGAGTATAGCAACGGGAAGGTTGCGTAACCGGAATTGCCAGGGGTCTTGAGGAGCGGCTTCTAGTTCGCCAGCGCCAGTAACAGCGCCATGGCATCACCCAGTTCTGTGGCCGCCGTCACGACTGTGAACTCGCCATGCTGCTCGCTGTTGAAGGTGCCGGACACGATCACGCCGCCGTCGCCCTCGTAAGCCTTGATGCCAACATCAGGGCCGATGTCCGCTCGCAAGAACTCCGGCGATGCCGCCATGATCGTCGTCAGTACCAGGATGAACTGCTCGGCATCCTGCGCAGGGTCGTCCCACACAATCCTTGCCGCCATCGCGCTGCGCCCGTCAGTGTGCTCCGCCAGCACCATAGCGTCGCCACCCCAGCCGGCGGCAGCCTCAGCCGCGTCGGTCCTTCTAGCGCCGATCGCCTCAAGCCACGCCCTCAGGAAAAACTCTCCGAAAACGTCCGGGTCCTCAGCCTCCCATCCAAGACCGACCGGACCGTCGTCTGCGAAGAGAGTCTCAGGCAGGGTCACCTCAATCGGCGCCTCCCTGTTCAGGAACTTCTCGATGTGGAGGATCTGCTCGGTCGAGTCAGGCGGCTGTCCGAAAGCCGCATCCACGGCCTCGATGCCCTGCCTGGAGCGCAGACGGTCAACGAAAGCAGCCCCTTCGATGTACGGGAACTCGAGTCCGCGTTGCAGGATGTAGGGCGCCTCCTCGGCCCCAGCCACCGCTGCCTGGGACTCGGCAAGGATCTGGCTCAACTCGGTGAAATCCATGTGTCGCAGCGCGTATAGCTGCTGCGAGGTGGTGGCGTCGCCTTCGACAAGCGCGGTGAACGCCAGCGAGCGGTCGCTGTTGTCCTCAAACCGCTCCGAGATCGCGTCAAGATCGAACTGTGCATCCTGGAGTCTGTGAACGTACTCGTGGGCGTAGGTAAACGCCTGCGAAGGCCCGAACTCAGCGCCCGGCTGGCGTACGACGAACTCCTCTTCTTTGGGGTCGTATGCGCCAAGCACCTGCGCATCCAGAAGCGCCGCGTACTGGTCGAACAGGTCGGCATCGGCCTCGATCAGCCCCAACAGCTTGTAGAGCGTGTCTGACAGACCGATGCTCTCCACCACCTCCGGCTCTTCGATCTGATCCCTCATATAAGCGTCCAGCTCTGCGTCGCCAAGGAACCGGAACGGCACCTCGTCCGCGACGGGAATGCCACGAATCTCTGCCATCTTGCGGTCGATGTCAGCAAGTAACTCGGCAAGATCGTCTGAGATGCCGTTGCTGTTGCCCGGCTGGACCGTCGTAGGGACTGCCGTTGGAGCCTGTATCTCGTCAGGGCCGCGTTCGGCCTCACTCGTAGCACACGCCACAGCAGCAATCGAAACGGCGGATATAACCACGAGCCAGCTGGCGAGTCTTTTCATTCGGATCATTGCGTTCTTCTTGGAGCCTGTCCGGCGGTATGAGTCACGGATGTCACGCGAAAGAGACGAATATCCGGCTTCACAAGTTCCAAGTTAGCCGACGAGTGTGGAAATCACGTCAAGCCGCAGGCACGGCTATGTAGAGAATCCGGACAGCCAACTAGCCAACAAGTACGTCGGCAAGCTCCGTGAAGTTCGTTACTGTCACATCTGGCATGTACCGCTCATGCGTGTCCTCGAACGGCAGGCTGTACCTGTTCACGTAAGCTCCGCGCAGGCCGCACGTCCTTGCTCCCATCACGTCGAACGAGTTCGCCGACACCATGATCAGCTCGCCGACCTCCATGTCCAGTTCCCGCGCTGCCCTGCGGTAAACGCCAGGGTGCGGCTTGAAGGAGCCTGCAAGCTCCACGGAAAGCACAGCATCGAAGTCGTACCTGATCCGGTTCTTCACAAGGTGGTCCAGGAACCACGGATTGCCATTGGAGAGAGCCACCAGCTTGAAGCGCGTCTTCAGCCGGTTGAGCGCATCAACGCACTCCGGAAACGGAGACAGCATCTGCCAGCTCTCCATCCACTTCTTGATCGCTGAGCGCTCAGGATCGAGGCCGTTCAGGCGGCAGACGTAAGAGAACGCCTTTTCGACCGTTTCGAGATAGCCCGAGTGACCGAGGTCGACCAGTGAATCCTGGTACTGCTCGATGCGCTGCCGGTACCGAAGCTGCGACCAGAACTCGGCCGCGTCCTTGTCGCAGCCGTGCTCTTTCAGGAAGTCGGCGATGTACGGTGTAAGGCTTCCGCCAAGGTCGAGGACGGTGCCGAAAAGATCGAACGTCAGCGCCTTCGTGTCACCGAGTACGCCCTCTAAATCGCTGCGCAAATGTTCCTGGCTTTCTTCACCGGGGCTTTCTTTCCTGGCCGGTGATGGTGTCGGTCACAACTTTCGAAAGGTTGCGGGCCGCCGTGTCTGTCGCGTTGACCATCGCGTCCATGGGAGACATCATCCGAGTGACGTGTTCCATCGGCGGCTTGATGCTCCGTATCATCTCGCTGCTCCGCCTCAAGTTCAAGATCAACTTTCTTGCGAACAGCCAGTAAAAGGTGCTCAGTCCGACCACGGCCATTAGGCCGATCACCGCGAAGTAACCCCAGCTCACATCGAGCTCAGGGATGTTGGTGAAGTTCATCCCGTAGATGCCTGCCAGCAGACTCAACGGCAGGAACACAGCTGCCACGATCGCGAGCACCCGCATCGTCTCGTTCTGCTTGATGCCAATCGATGAAAGATAGGTCGCAAGAGCGTTGTCAGCCGTGTCTCGAACGCCCTGGTTGATCACGTCAAGCTGGATGATCTGATCCTGCAGGTCACGGAAATAGACCGCAGCCTCCTCCTCGATCAACGGGAACTCGTTCCTGCTCAGGCGGTTGAACACGCGTATCTGTGGCGCCATAGTCCGCTGTATGCGAATGGTCGAGCGCTTCAGCTGCAGGATCTGCTGCAGCACCTCTCTGCCCGGAGCGTCGATCGCCACCTCTTCCAACCCGGCAGCGACGTCGGACAGGTGGTCTAGCGTCGGCAATATCGCGTCATGGAGCGAGTCGAAGATGATGTAGCTGAAAAGGCTGGCAGGCCGCTCCATGATCTTCGTGTCCCGCTCTATTCGCTGGATGATGGCGTCGAAGGAGATCATCTGCACTCTGTGGACCGTCACAACCAGCGCCTCAGCGACGAACATCGAAAGCCGGGCGGTCTCGACATACTCCTGCTGAGATGAGTAGTCGATGCCGTGCACGATCATAAACAGGTGCGAGCCGTAGTCGTCCACCTTCGCAGGCTGGTGCTGCCGTGAGAACGCATCGCCTATTGCCAGCGGATGAAACCCCATCTCGTCCGCGAGGAACGGTTCGCACTCGAAGTCAGGGTCGTAAACATCCAGCCAGAGCAGGCCGCTCGGATCTTCACGAGCCTCTTTCAGACGCTCTGGCGACAGGTCTTGCTCTATTCGGCCCTCGGTGTTCAGGTAGAACGATTTGATCTGCATGTTTCACCTCATCCTCAGCGAGTGGAGTGAGCGAACGGGCGATAGAGACTGCAAGAGTCACACGGTGAACCCGAACGCAGTTCACCGCAGCATTGTAGGCGGGCGCTTCTGCACGACGCCCGACTACGGCCAACCGTTGACGACCGTGGTTGCTGAGATTGCTGCAACTGACGATTTTTGACCCGTTCGGGGCGGCCATCTTTACCCATTTGTGACCTTCCGTGACCTTAATGAGACGCGTGTCACGCGTACGCGAGCACTAACCTGCTACATGGCTATCTGGGCGAGTTCGTACTGAGACCGCAACTCAGGATTCTCTTTGACCACCACCGACCCGATCGGCAACCCACCCGGCACAGGTCCAAACACCTGCGCGAACTGTTTCGCCGAGTTCGAATGGACTCCGTTCGTGCAGGATGGTGAAGACTTCTGCTGCTCTGGCTGTGCAGACGGCGGTCCCTGCATCTGCACATACGATGGTGCCCCACATCTGACCAACCAGGACTCTCCCACATCAGGCGTCTCAGCTTCGGGCACCTCTGAAGAATCTGAACTTGACGAAGAAGTTCCGGCCGCCACAGCCGGCGATGGCGCTCCTCCGGAGCCCCCCGAACAGCCCCTGGCACCCGCTGATTATCCGGAAGACGATGAGGAGCCGCCGACCAACGGCAGGCTCGCCATCATCATGGCCGCCATCTCGGAGATGCCGCTGCCGGTACAGGAAGTGGTCCAGGCAAGGCTCTCGAACCCCGGCTCAGATGAGTCGATCGGAGCACCGCTCGGTCTGACCGCCGAAGAGGTCCGAGCGCTGATCGAACAGGGCCAGGCCATCCTCGACCGCACGATCGGCTCCACTTTCAGTATCAGGTACATCGGGGCCGAAGAGCTGCCGGTGGACGACGAGCCGGAACCCGAGTTCCCGACATTCGATGAGGTCGAAGAGGAAGAGCAGCCAGAAGCGACCGAGCCATCTCCAGACCAGACCGAGCTACGCGACCTGATCGCTCGTTCGTTCAGCAGCCTGGCAGACGCCTCGACCGGCGCGGGTCTCGAAGACCAGGACTCCCGCGCCGTACTGTCGGAGACGCTGCGAGAGGTCGGCAACCTGCTCAGAATCGCCTCAGATCGCCTGGTCGCGGACGAACCAGCGGAGATCCCGCTTCGAGACGCACTTGCCGACCGATCAGACTTCGAAGAGCCCGTCACACTGGTCGTCGAGAACCAGCCTGAGATCGCAGACTTCCTCATCGCGTTGCAAGGGCACGAGTCGGTGCTCTGGGCAAAGCTGGTATCTCACACTGCCGAGAGGACCGAGATCAGCCTTGTCATCTCGTCGATGATGGGCTTCGTCAGGGACGTCATGACGATGGAGGGAGCCTTCCGCCCGTCCAGGCTGCAGATGGGGGTCGACCAGATCACCATCGAACTCCCGGAACAGCATGCTGTAGTTGCGACTGCAGAAGAGGACATAGCTCCACAGGCGCCGCTACCCGTGGCAGCCACAAACGGCGCAAAGCCAGCCCCTCTCTACGAGATGTCGGTCGACTCCTTCTTCGGAGCGCGCCACTTCATCGAGTCCGGACAGGGCGGACCGCACCACCACTCGTACCGCGTCGAGGCAACGTTCAACACCGCCGAACCGGACGGGAACGGCTTCGCAGTAGGCTTCGCAAGCGTCCGTGAGATGGTCGACTCCACAGTCATGGTGTACAGCGAGACTCTGCTCAACACCGAAGACCCGTTCAGGGAGATCGCTCCAACAACCGAGAATCTGGCCCGCGTATTCCACGACCAGGTTTCGGCACGATTGCACGAGATGAACGTGCCGTCCGTGAGCCTTCGCCGCATCAGGGTCTGGGAGAGCCCGGTCAACTCGGCCTCATATTCGGCGAACGGCGCAACTCCTGCCCCAACAGCCGACTCAGAAACCGGAACAGGGACCCATGCTCCAGCTGCGTCCTAGAGAGCAGAACGCAATTGGCGTGCTGGCGATCCTGGTCTCCGCACTGGTGGTCTACTTCGGTGTCGTCTTCCCGCGTGACGCAGACTCGATCTACCCGTGGTCATCGGACGCCTGGGGCCACCTCATCAAGGCTGTCTACCTGCGAGACCAGATTGGCCAGGGCGAGTTCTATCCCGACCTGTTCCCGTCCTGGTACAACGGCCAGCAACTGCTGCGTTACTTCCCTCCACTCTCGTACTACGCAGTCGTCGGCATCAACGAAGTCACGAACAACGTCTTCACCGCGGGCAACCTGTTCATCTTCGGCACCGCGCTCATCGGCGGTCTCTCGTTCCTGCTCTTCGCACCCAGGATCGGCCACTTCTGGGCCATTGTGGGCGGAATCCTGTACATCATCTTCCCTGACAACGTGCGAGTCGCGTTCGCAGAAGGAAACCTGCCGAGACTCGCTGCCGCGGCCCTTCTGCCCGCTGCCTTCTACTTCCTGCTCAAGGTGCTCGAAAACCCTCGCAGCAAGCGCCACTTCATCGGCCTCGTGGCCATGATCGCCCTCATCGTGCTCTCGCACGCCATGATGGCCGGAATCTTCCTCGTAGGCCTCGGCCTCTACGCAGTCGCCTACTGGCTGATGCGAGGCGACAGGTTCAGAGTTGCTGCGATCAGCATCGGCGGACTCTTCACCGGCATGCTCATCTCAGGCTGGTGGCTCTTCCCGTCACTGACCGGCGGACTCGCCGAGCTCGACAACACCGAAGGCTCCGAGGCCATCGCCAGCACATCGCCTTCAGTTGCCCTTAACCCCGGCCTGCGCTCTTCTGACAACGAGATCTTCTATCTCGGTCTCTCGGCCATCATCCTCGTGTTCGTTGCCATCTTCATGTGGAAGAAGCTCGACTCGTGGATGAAGACTCTCGTCGTCGTCACCTTCATCACAACTCTGATCGGCTCAACGTTCCTCGTTGACGTCTGGCGGGCTGTCCCGGGCAACGAGCTGTTCTGGGCACGGCGCTTCACCACCTTCGGAGGCCTCGGCCTCGTTCTCACTATCGTAGTGGTCGCCAGGTTGATCTACCAGCAGGGTTCCGCTCCTGAACGACGCTGGCTGCGGCTTGCCGCGATCGGCGTGCTCGTGTTGGTGATCGTCGACTTCCAGCCTTCGCTCGAACTGATCCGAAACAAGGAGCGCCCGGCACCGATTCAGCAGGTCGCAAACGAGCTTGCGGTTCTCGATGGCTGGAGGGTGGCAACTGCCGACCTCAGCTTGCTGGGATCCGCTCCGGCGATGCTGTTTACGACCGAAGGCAACCGTGAGCAGGTGTTCGGATGGGCTTTCCAGGGCTCGATCACAGGACCGCTCCTGGCACGAGTCAACCAGTCATTCACCGACGAGTTCCTTGAGTTCGCAACATCGCGGCTCGACAGGCTCGGCACGGATGACGTGGTCCTGCTTCCACAGCCAACGATCTCGCCTGACCTTGGCGAAGCGCTCGAAGCAGACGGATTCGAACTGGTGTCAAGTCCCGGGGAACTGCTCCTGTATCACAGGGACGGCGCGCCAAGAGCCTTCACTATCCCGATGAAGGTGCTCGGAATCGGTGGCGGAGCTGAGAACGCGTCCAGAGTCTTCCCGCAAATGATCGTCGGTTCCTCATCAAGCCTCGACGACTACACGGACGAGTTCCTGGCCGAGTTCGATCTGATCGTGCTCTCGAGGTTCACGGTCGCCAGCCGCGGCGCGGCAGACGAGCGTGTGAAGCGTCTCGCCGAAGGTGGCATGCGTTTCCTTGTCGACCTGACCGGCGCACCGTCCTCACCGCTCTCACGACAGGCCAAGTTCCTGGGAGTCCACGGCGAGCCCGTACTTCAGATCGCGCAGGCGACGCTGATCGAAGGCGACGAACACACCGCACTTCTTCCGTTCGACACCGAAGCCGGCCCCTGGAACTCGGTAACCCCGCAGGGCGCACAGGAGGAACTGGTTCGCTTCACATACCCGATCACAGAAGGCGTGGCGGTCGCTCGTAACACTTACGGCGACGGTGAGGTGATATTTCTTGGCCTGAACCTGCTTTTCCACGTATCGAAGACCGGTGACAGGCAGGCCATCGAGCTGCTCGAAGAGATACTCGGTCTACCTGCGAGAGTCTCACCGGCAGACGTGCCGCACGAACTGGTCGGCTACGAGGCGGCAGAAGACGGCTGGACGTTCGATATTGAGCTTCCTGAAGCGGGCTGGGTACTGTTCCCTATGGCCCACTATGAAGGAACGCGCGTGTACGCGAACGGCGAGCAGGTCGAGACTATTGGCATAGAAAGACTAACCCTTGCACGGATGCCGTCAGGGGTTTCTTCAGTTGAAATTAGATCGGTAAGGACCGGCATATACACGTTCGGCAACATCGCAAGCGTGATCGGCCTGCTCCTACTGGCGGGGTTCCTGTCGGGAATCAAGCCACAGCAGGTCACAGACGCAGTGCGCAGAGCGATCGGCAAAGGTGACGAGAGGTCACCGGAAGCCCCGGTTGGCGGGCCGGGCGGCAGAACGGGTGCTGAAGGTCCGGTGGCACAGTCATGAACATATCGCTGCCATACAGACTCGGTAACGGCCGGCTGGCAAGACTAGGGCTCGTTGCAGCAACGGTCGCGGTCCTTGTCGCTCTCATCACTCCAAACCTCGCACACGCCGACGTCATCATCGCTGAAGACGACTTCGAAGGCCACGCGTCTGGTCCGACAGGCAGCGGCTGGGTGGACGATTGGACCTTCAACGGCAACGCAGGTTTCCGCGATGACGCCGGTCCTCACTCTGGCAACAGCCACCTCAGGGTCAGGGACGAAGACGCATCCGCAGTACGCAGCGCAGATATCACCGGCGAGTCGTCGCTCAGACTGCAGTCCTGGATCAAGTTCGAGGAGTTCGACGATGCCTACGGCGTTCTCGAAGTCTCGAACGACGGCTCTACCTATGCCGAGGTCCGAAGGTGGGACGAGGACGACGAAGACGATGAGGAAACCTACATCTTCTACGACTTCGACCTGGCAACGACCGGTCTTTCGTTCACAAACCAGCTATGGGTCAGGGCTCGCATAGTCCCAGACGACGATGACGACGCCGAGGGAACGCTCTACCTCGACGATATTACGCTGATCAACTCTGCCGACGACCCGGACCCCGAGCCGCCATCAAGCGGGATCCCGGTTCTGATCGACGGTGAGTTCCCCGACTGGCCGGGCAAGACCAACCTGGCCGATCCGCTCGGAGACCAGAGTGGTTCCAGCAGACGAGACATCGCCGCCTTCTACTGGGCGAACAATATCGATGAAGAGATCAACTTCCACATGCTGGAGCGTCATACCACGGACGGCCAGCCTTTTGACGGCGACAACGGCCAGGATGGCCCAATCCGCTACCTGGTCACGATAGACACCAACAACAACGGCAACTTCACCGAGAGCGAAGACCGCCGGGCCGTGATCACTTACATCCCCAAGTCCACCAGCAGCCTCGTCAACGTGAAGATCTACCCGGGTGATTCGTTCAGCAAGATCTCAGACAGCGGCTGGAACGACTGGGGCGACAGCCGTGCGGAAGGCGGCCTGCGAGTCGAGTTCCCGCTCGACTGGAGCGACCTGGACATCGAGTTCGGTGGCGTGATCCGCATGTACGCCGAATCGTTCGACGGCCTCGCCATCTTCCCGATCATCGGTGATCGCGTGCCTGATGGCACCGCAGACATCCAGTGGTCGCCTGCCTCGGTCCTCGGACCTTGGCTGCTGGGAGGCGCCAGCATATTCGGCATCGGCGTCATCTGGTTCCTGAGCCGAAGGCGGAAGCTATGGACATAGTCATAGCCGCCATACTCTCGACGCTCTGGATCCTCGCCGTCCTATTCTTCAGGCTGAACCGCATCTGGCTGCCTTACTACATCATCGGGTCGGTCGGCCTTGCGTTCCTGTCCATATACATCGGCCGCAACACGTTCATCGAACCCGCTCTGCAGACCGCGGTGGCTCAGGGTGTCCACTTCGTCGCTGAGCTCCTGAACATCCCGACAGACACGTTCGATGCTGCCCCCGGAGCGTTGCTGGTCCTCGTCATATCGCAGGACATCGGCTGGACCATGCTGCAGGTGACAGTTGAGTCGTCAGGCCTGCTCGAGTCAGGCGTTGTGCTCGGCATGCTCATGTTCTACCCGGCATGGTCAACCCGGAGGCGCGTCTCGTACGTTGCCATGGCCCTGCTCCTGACCTACTTCTTCAACATCGTGCGACTGCTTGTCATCGTGGCGACTCTGCACTTCCTCGGTAAAGACTCGCTGCTCATCTCACACACGATCATTGGCCGGGCCGTCTTCTTCGTCGGAGTGATCCTGATCTACTGGTTCCTGCTGACAAGACCGACACTCGGCTCCGTTCGCAAGAAACTGGACGATGAGATGGTGGCGTCATGACAGACCAATTAGTTGGATTCGCCCTCTTCTGGGGCGTCTGGATGGTGGTGCCGCTGTTGATCGACGGTGTGACCGCCGTCGCCTATCTCACCGCGGCAATTCGAGCCGGTCTGCAACGCGTCCCGGCTTCGAAGCGCAAGCCGCTCAAAGAGTTCCCGCTAATAACGATCATCATCCCCGCCTACAACGGCGCGAAGGTCCTGCCGATCTGCCTGAAGGCGATCAGAGAGCAGACCTACCCGGGTGAAAGCATCGAGGTGCTCGTAGTAGACAACCGCAGCACCGATGACACGCGTGCTGTGATGGCGCACGAGCAGGAACGGCCGTTCGACGGCAGGATCACCTTCATATCTCTTCCTTACAAAGGCAAAGCAGGAGCGCTCAACGCAGGCATCCACCACTCACGCGGCGAGCTGATCCTGAACGTCGATGCGGACACAGCGCTCGACAAGGACGCCCTCACCGAGATGGCGCGGGCGTTCCAGGACGACAAGAGCCTTGCCGCGGCAACAGGCTCAGTCGAGGTGTTCCCACCGGACCGGGATCCGATGACAGGCGAGAAGATCGAGGTCCACCCACTCAGGAACGCGATGGCACAGGCCGAGTTCGTCGAGTACTACGAAGGGTTTCGCATCGGACGCCAGTACCAGAGCCAGACGAACAGCCTGTTCACGCTGGCTGGCGCATTCTCCGCCTTCAGGCGCGATGTGATGCTCAAGACCTTCATGTACGACCAGCGGACCGTCTCTGAAGACACCGACCTCACCTTCTTCATAGCGATCAACTTCCCGGAAATGAGGGTGAGGGCGGTCGCCGACTCGGTCGTGTATGTCCACCCGACACCGAGCCTGCGTGAGCTCTACGCCCAGCGTGTCCGATGGCAGCGCGGCCAGATCGAGGTCGCTGCGATGTATCCGGAGCTTGAGCGCCACCCGTTCAGGCTGCGAGGGATCTCGATAGCCAAGTCGCTGCTGGTCGACCACACACTCGCCTTCCCACGAGTCGTCTGGACCTTCCTGCTGCCGTTCATGTTCCTTCTCGGCTACCCGGTAGAGGTGGTCATAACCGCCACACTCGGCCTGTACCTGATCTACATGGGTGTAGAAGCGCTCTACTACGTCGTGGCACTCTGGGCATCGGAAGGCGAGCCGCGCAGGCGCCTGCTATCGCTCTGGTGGATCCCGGTGTTCATGCCCCTCTATCGGTGGACCACATTCTGGTTCCGCTTCAGCGGCTTCCTCTCTGCACTTAAAGAACCGAAGCAGTGGCAGGCTCGAGACCCGCTCTCCGAGTCTTACGACAGCATGAGGCGGATGGCGGTGGTCGCCGTGACCTTCCTGACGGAGTCGTTCATGCCGAAGCTCGCAGCCATCATCGGCGGAGTTGTCAGGTTCAGATAGTTTCGACGAGGCCCGGACTATGGCACTGACTGGCGCCACAAGCGGATACGAAGAGCGCCCCGGCAGGCGCAGGATTCTGTCTGCCCGGATGCCAGGCCTGGTCAGACCAACTAATCCCACACTCGGAATGCTCGCGGGGCTTACCCTCCTGCATGTGCTGACCGCGGTGCTGTTCCTGGTCGGTTCCGCAAGCGGTGAATCGGCCGGATTGAGCCGTCTGCCCATCGACGACGCGTGGACCCGGATGGCGCACATCCGCAACTTTGCCGACTCATTTGCGTTCGAGTTCAACCCGGGTGATGCCTCAACCGGCGTAACCAGCCCACTCTGGACAGTCCTCAACGGCACATTGGCGGTAGTCTTCGGATTTGGCTCAAGTGACCTGCCTGCACTTGCCAAGGTGCTTGGAGTCGGCTTCGGCGCAGCCACAGTCTGGATGGTCTTCCGCATCACGTGGCAGATCACGAGAAGGCGCTACGTCGGCCTCCTTGCCGCCGCGATCCTGGCCGTTGAGCCGAACTACGGCTATGCGGCAGTATCCGGCACCGAAGTAACACTGTTCGCAGCGGTCTCTCTGCTCTCATCCTGGGCGTTCATGCGAGGCCACGTCCGCACATCCGGCGTTTTCGCCGGGCTGGCGCTCATCTCAAGACCAGAAGGCATTCTGCTCGCTGCACTCATCGTTGGAGCGACGATCGCCCGTTGGATATGGCGTCGAGAAGGCGCAATCTTCGAACAGAGGCAGGACGTCGTAGACATCGCCTGGCTTATCGTTCCTTCGGCAGCACTACTCCTCGCATGGGTTGTGTACAACTGGTCAGTCACGGGCAACTCTCTCCCTGACAGCTACCTCGCAACCCACGACCCGCTCGGCCTGCTGCCGCTTTCGAACCTGTGGAACGTATGGCTCGGCTACCTGCATCAAGTGGCTTTCATGGACGGCCTGGCGTGGCTTGTCGGCCTGCCTCTCATTTCGATTGGCATCTACTCGCTCTTCCGGCGGCACAGCTTCTCGGCAGTTCCGATCGCACTGTTCTCGCTGGCGATGGTCGCCGCAGCTATGGTCACGTTCGAGCGACCTGACACTGCGTGGCTCTTCGACGACCGGCGCCACGTGGATCCGGCGATGCCGTTCATCGTCATCATGCTGGTCACGGGTATGACGCGAGGGTGGCAGGCAGTGTGGGCGTGGAAGAACGCCCGGAGCCCACTGACGGAACGGGAACGTAAGGCGGTTGTCATCACGAGCAGGGTGGCCCTCTTGGCGCTGATCGTCCTGCCGCTGGCAGCGCTTCCGACACGCTGGGACGCCGCAACCACCGAATATTCCTGGTCCAGCCGCAATGTGCACGATGTGGAGGTGGCTATGGGCCAGTGGCTGAATACAAACACCTCGGCAGATTCCGTAGTCGGGGCTGTTCCGGCAGGCGCAGTGAAGTTCTTTTCGGAACGTGAAGTGCTGGACCTCAGCGGCAAGAACCTCCACGAGGCGCAGGGCAAGCCGCCTCTCACATACGGCCTGGACAGGAACGTCGACTACCTCGTGGCGTTCAGAGGGCCCTTCTTCGACAGCATCGCCGGCCGAGAAGTGGCGAACGAGACGAGGGTCGCGTTCGGGAACCCGTTCCCGTCCAACATCATGCGGGCATACGGACCGGAAGGCTCCGACCTCGGAACCGAGTTGCCACGGGCGCCGTTCGTGTACTTCGATCCGACGAGCCTGGACGGCGATTTCACTCTCATCGACTCGATAGACGTAGGCAACGGCCTTGCCGAGGGCGAGCTATCGGAGGTCGCCCACAACTACGGAATTGATGGTGAGCGCACCTCATACAGCTTCACCGCACGCATCGACGGCACCACAACGCTGACCGACGATGCCCGCGTCTTCAGGACTGCCGAGGAGTTCACAGTTGCCAGTCGGCCCGGAGTGCCGTTGACCATCGTCAAGCGCTACGACGCCTCGGTAGCAGGCAGTGTACGCGTGTTCGTCGACGGCACAGAAGCCGGTACCTGGGACCTGCCATCTGAGCGAACATTCTTCGGCGAGGCCGCTTTCACAGTCCCCGCAGAGCTCATCGAAGATGAAACCACCACTCTCAGATTTGAGGTAATTCCGGGTCAGGCCGCTATTGCAGGCAGCAGCTTCTTCTACTGGATACTTGTGCCTGAACAGTCCGGGTAGGGTGGCCGCGCTGGCCGAAATCCCGGTTACGAATTAGGGAGTCAGAGACCTTGGTCAGTACACACTCGCCAGACACTGGGCCAACTGGAACTTCGGAGCGGCACCGCGCGTCATCTGGCGCCGTTTCGGGCGGACGACGCATGCCGGTCAGCAGGTCGTCCGTCTGCCCACAGTGCGGAGCAGGGTTCAGGTCAAAACAGGGTCTTGCCGGGCACATCCGGTTTCGACACTCCGACGCTGCCTGGTCTGCCTCCGTCGACCGTGCCCGCGAGCAGAAGGCCGAATCGCTCGCATCTTTCTCAGCCATGCCCGCACTCCCGAGGGCCACGGCACTCCTGATCGCCAAGCTACAGCGTCGCTACGGCGGCCGCAGGCAGGACCCGTCGCCAACGGACTGCGTGATCTGCGGGGCGGTCTGCAAGACTTCGCAGGGCCTCTCGGGCCACATGCGCTACCGCCACGGTGCCGGCGGCCAGAAACCGGACCGCAGGAGCGCCGCAGAGCTCGTGCGCTACGCCCAGACGCATTCTCTACCGGAACCGGTCGCTGAAGCGGTCTGGGAGAAGGTCCTGAGAATGGAAGGCTTCCGCTGGTAACCGGCAGAGCCGGGTTTTCCGTTCGAGACGGCTGATGGGCATTCCTGTGTCATCCCGACCGAAGCGGAGGGATCTGACCGTTGAAGATCAGTCAGCGAGAGATTCCGGATCAACCCGTTCGACTCCGCTCAGGGCAGGGACAGAATGGCAAGACCGTCGACTTCATCACCTCTCCCGCAAGCGGGAGAGGGTCAGGGTGAGGGTTGATCGGCCGGAGGCCGATAGCTAGCCGTCCTGAGCCTGTCGAACAACGCCTCACCTACTCCCACGTCGTGCGGTTGATCTCATCGAACGCCAGGCCCCACGGCGGTCTCAGGAAGCCCAACGCACGCACATCTTGAGCCCACGCTCCGTACGGAGCCCTCTGCGAGAACGAGCTGCCGCCAACCACCCGCGAAAGCCTGGTCATCAACGACTCCACGAGTTCAGCAATCGCCGTCTTGCCAAGTAACGCCTGTCTGCCCCGAGTCTCCGGGTCCTCCATCGAACTCAGCATGGCGTCGTAGAGTTGCTTCACCTGCCACGCCTCCACCTCGACCCGGCTCCATTCCACCTGCTCGAACGCCGAAAGCCGCCCATGCTTCTTCGCTAGCTGCGCCCGGGCCGTGCTCACCGCCTCATCGACAATCCCTGCGATCACCGCCGTGAACATGCACCGCACCGGCGGCCCCGCTAGTGGCCTGATCGCCGCCGAAGCGTTCGGCCAGGCGGCCCTGACGACAGGGTAGTTGGAGAACTTGAGGGCGTGGCTCTGCGTCGCCTTCATGCCGTGGCCGTCCCACTCAGCGGTCATATCGACCCCCTGCGACCCGTCAAACGGCACCCGCAGGTCCATGAAGAAGCTCTCGACCTCGTCCTCGCCGTCCGGCACGGCCGTGGTGGTCATGTAGGAGGTGATGCCTGACCCACTCCCGAAGTGCTTCGCTCCGGTCATCAGGTAGGCGTCTCCGGGTGCGGATGCCGCTTGATCAGACGAACGGGCCGTCGACCGGGTCTTTGAGACGTTGCCGCTGCTGCCGGGTTCAGATGTGATCGTGCCCCAGAAGTGGCCAGCTTTGGCGGTCTCGAACGCCCAGTCACGCTGCTCATCCCAGGCGGCCTGATACTGCGGATCGGCTTCTGGAGCCACCGACCAGCCGATTACTGCCATCACTCCCGGGTGCATCGAAACGACCAGCGCGACCGAGGAGTCGCCGTGAGCGAGCGTGTAGAGAAGGTCGCAGGTAGGCCGTGTCGAAGACTCGATCGATTCCCACAGCCCACCGTGGGTTGCAGGGACGCCGCTCAGCGTGAAACCGGCAGCCGCGAGCTCATCGAAGTCGCTCCGCACCAGACCGGTCCGTCGCTGCCTTTCGGCCCGCTCAGACCTCCATCGATCGGCGATCTCGGCCACCTTTTTCTGCACGGTCCGCTGAGTCTCAACGACGTCCGTTGTGATCATCGAATGTCCCTCGAATCAAGCCGATATGTATCTGTGTAGATATGTATGTATAGGCGTCAGGTCAGAACGCTACTTTCGTCGATATACACGGGTATGTAGGTCAGGAAGAGCCGGATATATATAGCCGGTAGCCGTGTGGGTCCTCGACGCTGAACTCATGTCCGCCGGACGACGAAACCTCGAGCTTTCCGGGGCTGCCGCCACGGTCGAGGATCTCGCCGTGCGCGGCCTCAACATCCTCGACATAGATCCACGGAATCGCCTGCTGGCGGCCCAGCTCCCCCATCGCCGAATCTTCAGGCACGTTGTACATCAGCCTGACGCCCTGCCCGTCGAGATCGTCTGAAGGACCTACCATCATCCACTTGAGCACGCCGTCGTCCCGCCATTCGCCATGCACTGCCCAGCCGAGCACCTCCTTATAGAAGGTGGCGATCGGTTCCAGGTGGTCGGCGAACAGCAGAGTGGTTGTGCCAGTGAATTTCATGACCAGATGGTAGAGCCCCGGTCAAGAGAATGGCACGGTCTGTGGCCTAATGTGGCCGAATAAAGCGGGAGTTCGGAGACTCAGGCCCAATGTGGCCAATTTATCCGGGTTAGCCACGCCGAAAAGGAAACTCGCCGCGCCGCCCGACCTACGCCAGCGCGGGCTCTTCGGCCTCGGCGACTTCCTTCATCACAGCCCATACGACAGAAGGGGCGTACACACCAACGAGCCTTGAAGGGCCGGTCACAGGCCACATCTTCTGGGCCTTGTCGAACTGGCTGCGGGGGATGCGGGCCTGCGAGTCACGCACGATGATGTACTCGCCAGTCACCTTGTAGCTGAACTTCTTGCCTCGGCTAGTGGCGAAGCGGCGGCCCTCCATCGAGACCACCTTGTCCCATACAGAATTGCCGATCTTGCGGCCAGGGGCCCGATCCTCTTCGCCGGAGACAGCTGAAACAGGCTCTGGCTCATCGTCATACTCGATCGGCCGCACGTTGTGCTGGCGCACGCCCGGAGTCGTAGCCGCATCGACCTCGGAACCGGCCATGTCGGCAGCAACATCAGGGCTTGCCTGGCTGGAATCGGCGGAGACCTGCTTCAGGGCTGCAGCCTGCTTCACTGCGTCAGGGCCGGCGTTCTCAAGAAGCCTTGTCAGGAAGGCGTTAATGCTCAGACCTTCCTCGTGAGCGAGCTTGAAAAGAGTGTTGAATATCGGCCGGCTGACTATGATTCCAGGCATCCGTTACCCTCTAGATCGAACTGATATATACATACATATACCTGTATATATGTTCCTGTGCCAACGGCACACACCGGCACTCCCCCAGGCTATTTGAGGCATAACTTCCAACCGGTTAAGATTCCCCTGCGACAGCGATCCCCGCCCAAGGAAAGGACTCGACATGACCTCGCAGGTCAAAGCAGAAAACGAAACGGCTCAAGCCGGCCGGAGAGAAGGCGAAAGAGTCGCCTATTTCAACGGCGCAATCGTTCCGGAGAGCGAGGTCAGAGTCCCCTTCAGGGACCGGGGTTTCAAGTATGGCGATGCCGTGTTCGATATGACACGCACATTTGGACACCGAATTTTCAAACTTGAGGAGCACATTGCCCGCTTCTACAACTCTCTCAAGTACGTCCAGATCGACCCCGGGATGACCCAGCAGGAGATGATTTCACACACCGAACAGGTGCTGGAGGCTAATCTTCCCCTGCTGGGACCGGACGACGATTTCTGGGTCGGCCAGCGCGTTTCCAGGGGAGTTGACCTTGTCGGCGGAGATATGTGGGAGACCGCCGGAGGTCCCAACGTCATCATCGAATGCGCTCCCCTACCGCTGAAGCCTCGTGCGCGCCTATATAGAGACGGTATAGATGTATGGGTCCCCTCCGTCCGGCGCACCCCGCCCGAGTCGCTCAGCCCCCGGGCCAAGTCCCACAACTACCTGAACCTGATCATGGCCGATATGGAGGCCAAGGCGCACGATCCCGAGTCATGGGCCATCCTGCTGGACAACCGGGGCTTTCTGACCGAGGGCATCGGCTCAAACATCTTCACCATCAAGGACGGCGTGCTCTACACCCCGAAGCACCAGTACGTCCTCGGCGGCATCAGCCGCGAGACGGCGATTGAGCTGGCGGAGAAGATCGACGTCGAGGTGGTCGAGCAGGACATAGACCTTTTCGACGCCACGACTGCTGACGAGGTCTTCCTGACCTCCACCTCGCTCTGCATCTGCGGAGTCCGCTCGGTCCAGGGCAACCAGATCGGCGACGGCTCAGCCCACGGCCCAATCACCAAGGCGCTGATGGACGCCTACGCAGACCTGGTCGACTACGACTGGATAGGCCAGTACCTGAAGCGGCTGGAGGATTAGGGCGAGGAGTCGGTCGACCTGATAGGGGTGATGTGATCCCCTCCCGAGGGAGACCGCAGTGTGTTCCCTGAGCGAAGTCGAAGGGTCTCCTGCTCAATCACTCGTTTTGTTAGGAGACGACCGTAAGTCGGCGACTTCGGACACAGAGGGAGAGGTCCTTCCACTCCGCTACGCTACGGTCAGGAAACACCGGAAGCCCTCACCCTGACCCGCGCCCGAGCCGGGAGAGGGGATAAGACTCGTCGAGCGAAAGATCACCTTCCCTCAACCCGCCAAAGCCGCCTATCCCCCCGCTCCGCCACTTGACATAACACCGCCACTTCGCGGAAAAAGGAAGACACCCCGCCTGGAGGCAACCATTGGCGGGGTGTCTTGTGGGCTCACGGCCGTGTACGACGGAGCGTCAAGCGAGCCCTGCTCAACCGCTCCCGGTTTTGAGGTCGGTGTGTCCGCACCGGCCTCGTGAAATCGTTTTCTTGCCTCTTTTCAGGTCGATCACTGCGAGCCCTTGCCCACGTTGTCTCCTTAGCGTGAGCGAGTCGCCACGGCGTTCCGGCCCATCGGCTTCGGAATCGCAGACTCCCTCGCAGGCCCTGAATTCAGACCCTCAAGCGAAGCCCGCAGCCTGGAGTCGAGGATCCGCAGGCAGCTAATCAGCTTCAGCCGCCTGTACTCCGGAATCACCTGCATCGGCAGCGCGTCCAGCTCACCGGCCAGGTGCAGCACCATGTTCTCCAGCGACTCAGTGTTGCGCTCCTTCGGCGGCTGCGGCTCCCTGATCTCCGGCTCCTCTGGTTCCGGCTTCTTAGCAGGCCGCTTGCCGTTTACAACCTCTTCGATGATCTGGTCGATCGTTAGCTCAGGCGCATTCTTGGCCCGCCCGACGATCCGCTCCACATGCACCGACGACAGCCTGCCGTCGACGAAAGGCTTCGCTATCTCGAGCTGGCGCTCATGGTCATCGATGTCGGCGATCGAGCGGGCCTCCTTGAAGGTCAGCTCGCCGCTGTTCACCTTGCCGCCGAGACCCGGCGCCAAGGTGCGGATCAGGCTCTCGTAGTGGTGAATCGTCCCCGGCGTGATCCCCGTCCTGCGGGCCAGCTCCTGCTGCGTAACGTCGTACTTGTCCCGGTAGTCGATGAACGCCTGCCCCAGGTCCATGGGAGGCACCAGCGAGGAGTGGTACTGCTCGGCGAGCAGAAGCTCCCAGCGCTCCTGTTCCGTCACCGACTCCTTGACCGTGCACTCCACCTCTTTCTCACCCGCCTCCTGCGCGGTGCGCAGCTTCCTTGCTCCGGCCAGCAGGATGAAACGGTCGTTGTCGATCAGCACCACGGGGTCGCGTGCCGTCCTCGATCCGCGGGGCAGCTCCCGCACATTCGCTTTCTTGGAAGCTTCTGTCTGTGGATCAGGGAAGATCTTTGCTATCGGGACTTTCATTCCAACCCCTTGCGCTACGCCGTGCGAGGCACTCACTCTGTACGGGACCCTTCCTGCAGGGGCTCCGAACGTGCCACACTGCCAACCGGGACTTGATGTTTGGAATTCTCTTCCATTCCGAAGTGCAGTTTCCAAAACTGTCCACACTGGGAAACCGGCCATTCCAAATCGATATTGACTTTGGAATCAGGCCGGGATAACGTTCGTTCCGAAACGTCCGCCAAACTCTGGAATGACCTTTTCCCAATCTCGGTTCAGCATGCAAGAACGGCAGATCGCAGTTCCCCCGTACGTTCCCTACCGCACATTCCAAACTTTTTTGGAATTTCTTCAGGACGGCATCCCGGCGAGGATAGATAGAAGCGTCTGGGGCGCTCGCTTCTCAGGAAGCTCCGGCACGCAGCTCATGACGGCACTGAAAGTGCTGCAGCTCGTCGACTCAGACGGCCACCCGCAGCCTGTGCTTGAGGAGCTGGTGTTCGCCGAGGGGGAGCGCAGGCGGGCGCTGCTGCGCGGCCTGCTGGAGGACTACTACGAGCCGGTCTTCAGGCTCGACCTGGCGCGTGCGACGAAGAACCAGTTCCACGAGGCTTTCCGGTCTTTTGGCGCCCGCGAGGGTGTGCTGACGAAGTGCGAGGCGTTCTTTATCAGGGCGGCTCAGGACGCCGGGATCAGGCTCTCGCAGTACATCCTGCAGGGTCGGCACCAGGGCCGCCGGAGACAGGCTGCTGCTAAGGCCAGTCCAAGAGTTCGTGCCGCCGCACAACCTACGGCTCAGACCCCGGCTGAAGCTCCCGAACCGGCTGTGGCGGAAAACCCGGCACCGGCCAGCGCTCCGGCAGCAGTCATCGCTGAGGCCTCGCCGCGCCTCGCCGCCAAGCTCAACGTCGCAGAGATGATCCTCTCGAAGTACCCGGACTTCGACCCGTCCTGGACCTCCGAGGTGCAGGCGAAGTGGCTCGACGGCATGACGAAACTCTACGAAGGACTGGCAGCGGCTGAGGGTGCTGAAGCGAAGGCTGCGGTAGGCGAGGGTGACTAGAGGGTTGGACAGCGTCCTCCTCTCCCTCCCACCACCTCTCATACCTATGTCACGCGCCGCGCTCGCAACTTCACGTGCCCGTGTGGAGACTGAAGTTGGGCGAGGCTCGGCAGGTAGGGCCCGAACATATTTCAGTCACGAGGGGACGAGCCGATGGTGCTGGAAACCGCAAAGAAGCAGGGAACACCTAACTGGGCCGACTGCGCAACGACCGACCTCGCAGCCGCAGAAAAATTCTACTCAGAGGTGTTCGACTGGACATCAGAACGCATGCCCGGGACTAACGGGTCTGAGTACTCGATCCAGCGCCTTGACGGCAACAAGGTCTGCGGTATCTACGAACTGAGCGAAGAGATGCGAAACATGGGCGTGCCGCCACATTGGGGCACGTACATCGAGGTAGACGACGTGGACGCCACCGCAGAGCTTGTGAAGGCCGAGGGCGGGACGCTGGTGGACAAGATCATCGACGAGCCGGAAGTCGGCAAGATCGCCATCATCCAGGACACGGTCGGCGCATTCGTGCGCCTGTGGCACTCGGTGCCGCAGCAGGGAAGCGACGTCTTCAACGTCCCAGGCGCCATGTGCTGGAACGAATTGATGACGGACGAGCCCGAGAAGGCTGCGGAGTTCTACGAGAAGGTGCTTGGAGTCAAGTCAGAGACGGCTCCTGGACCGACGCCGTACACATCGCTGAATGTCGACGGACGTGCTGTTGCCGGGATTCTGCCGAAGCCGGAAGCGGCAGGCGATGTGCCATCGAGCTGGGATGTCTACTTCGCCTCTGACGACGTGGATGCGACGGCTGAGAAGGTGGCCGCAGCAGGCGGCAAGGCGCTGCGAGAGCCCTTCGACATCCCGGACATGGCCCGGATGGCGGTCTTCCAAGACCCGCAAGGTGCCGTCTTCGAAGTGATCAAGATGGAGACCCCTGGGTAGGGCTTTCTCCTCCTCTCCCGACCCGGGAGAGGATTGAGGTGAGGGCTTCATTTCTCCCTCCCAATATGGGAGGGAGTTAGCCCCGCGCCCTAGCCCACCAGCGTCAGCTGGCCGGGCTCTGTGGCATCGCCGCCCAGCTCAACCGTCGTCATCGGACGAGCCTTGCGGCGGCCCTGCGGCGAGCATGCGTTCTTGAAGTAGGTCACCGTTTGCGGGTGGCAGGTCAGCATCAGCACCTGGAAGCGGGACGAAAGCTCGGCGATCACATTCGCTGCAGCCTGCGCGCGCTCCGGGTCGAAGTTCACGAGCACATCGTCCATCACGACCGGCATCGGCTCGGCGTTGCGTGAATACTCCTCGATCAGCGCGAACCGCATCGACAGGTAGAGCTGCTCCGCTGTGCCACGAGACAGCCCGCCGACGCTCTTGCGAGTGCCATCAGACTCGTAAACGACGAGGTCCTGCTCACCCACAACAGCCTCGACACGGGTGTAGCGGCCAAGTGTTAGCTTCTCGAAGTACTTGCCAGCAGACTGGATCAGCGAGGGCTGACGCTCCCGCTGGAACGTCTCACGGGTCGACTCGAGCAGGTGGCTCGCAATGCGCAGCACCGCCCAGCGGCTCGCATCCGTGTTCAACTGGTCCTCAAGGACATTGATCTTGCCACGCAGCTCAGACACCTTCGAAGACGCCTCAAGCTGCTTGCGCTGGCGGTCGAGGTCGCCCCGCTCACGCTGCATCTCGCCCAGCTCACCCTCAAGGTCCTTCACGGCATCGTCGATGCGCTCCAGTCGGGCCTTCAGCTCGCTCATCGAGTTCGACTCAAGCCGTTCACGGTGCTCGGCACCCTCGTCATTAGCCAGCAGCGGCTGCGACTCGATCAGATCGGCGACCTTGCCCTCCGTGTCCCAGCGCTTCTCCATCTGGCGAGCGATCGAGCGGAACTCCTGCTCATCGTCAGTCTCCGCATAGCGCATCAGGTCATTGATCTCACCTTCGACCTGGCTGATGCGGCGCTCAAGCTGGTCCCGGCGTCCAATCCAGTTCTTCAGCTCACCCATCAGCGCATCACGCCGTTGCACCGCAAGCTCATGCTCGCGGAACCGCTCTGCCAGGGTCATCAACGCCGGAGTCGCCTGCATGTGCTCGGCGGGCGGCATGTCCGCAAGCTTAAGCTCGTTACCCAGGCGCTCCTCAATGTCAGCGATTGCCGATTCCATCTGCTCGACGCGCTCGCGGTAGCTCGCAAGGATGCGCAACTGGCTCTTCAATGAGCGCAGCCGTTCCATGACTGAGTGCGCCTGTGCAGGCTTCAGGTCGTCCCGCAGGCCGGCGGTCTTCAGGACCTCCTGCCAGCGTGCATAGGTCGTGGCGTAGTTGTTATATGCCAGCGTGCGAGCGTCCGAGACCTCCTGCAGCCGGGCGTCAGCCTCTTTCTGGCGCTCCTGCGCCTCTGCGGCCGCTGCGCCGCGGGTTTCGAACAGCACCCGACGGTGGACGGCTCGATCGATCGCAGCCGCCTGCTCTTCTAGGTCGCGGTTCGAAGGGTCCTCCGGAAGGCCGAACTCCTTAGCGATCTCAGCGATCTCCTTGTCCAGCTCTTCGATTGCCGCCCTCTGCGTGTCCCGCTGCTCAGTGAGAATCGTGCGCGCCTCGTCAATCGTCGGCCTGCTCACCTTGATGGCGAAGCCCTGGCCTGATATGCGAGCTCGAATAATCAAGACGATTCCGCCCATGAGAACTGCGAGACCAGGTATCGCGGGTCCAAGCTCCTTGTCCCAGACCGAGTACCCGATCGTGAATATTCCCATCACGATCATGGCCACTGCGAACCAGATGGAGCCGAAGAATCCCGAGATGTTTACCGAGTCGGCTTCGCTGAGCGAGTCGGCAAGCTTCATCTCCGCATCGTTCAGTTCACCCCTGGCTCCGTAACGCTCGGCAAGTGCGCCGCGCAGCCGTCCAAGACGTTCCTGCCTCTTGTCCAGCTCGTCTGAAGACTGCTCAGGCACGCCCTCGACTGAATCCCGTGTCGCAGTCGCACGCGAAACCTCTTCGGCGACATCGTCACGGCTGTCGGTCCGGCGAGAGACCTCGGCTTCAGCTTCTTTATATGAGGACTCCGTCTCGACGAGCTGCGAACCGGACGCCTCCAGGTCGGCAAGCAAGTCGACAGGCGCATCGAATTTTTCTACCGCCTCTTCGTCCCACTCACCGCCGAGAAGCTCCAGGTCCCGCTGGAACTTCTCTTCCTCGATCTTGAGCTGAGTGCGGACATCCGGCAGGTCTTCGACAGCCTTGCGGTAGTGCTCAGTCTCGGCAATCAGGCGGCTGATCTCGGCGGAACGGTCCTCGAACGCCTCGATGACAGGGACGCTCTTCACCTCCGCGGTGCGCTCATCCTGCCTCGCGTCCCCGCGCTGCATCTGCTCCCTGTCATTCACAACCTGCAGGATCAGGCCGTCGAGCTGGCGTTCGGCATTGCCGGGGAAGTCAGCCAGCTGTGGCAGCTCGGCAATCTGGTCGTTGAAAGCGTTCAAGCGCTCCCAGTACGGCCGCAGGTTGATCGTCAGGTTCTGCTGCTCTCGTAGGGTGCGAGCTGCCTCAAGCTTGTCCTGCTGGTCGGAGATCCGGTCCTCAATGTCCGCTAGCTTCTCAGCCACATCGGCGTAGAGGACATGCTCTTTGCGCGCCTCTTCGAGTTCGGCACGAAGCTCGTGCAGCTCCTTCTCCGCCTTACGGATGGAGCCGGACTTCGGGCCGCGCAGCGACCGCACATCGCGATCGATCTGCGTCACCGCATCGGGAAGGCTCACGCGGGAGAGACCGAGGCCGACTGAGTAGATGCGGTCCCTGATCTCCGGCGAGTTGAGGGTCGAAAGCTCTTGCAGCTCGCTCAGGCTGATGCTGAACAGGTTCTGGTAGAGATCCGGGCCGATGCGGTCCAGCAGCCTCTCGAGCAGTTCAGTGCCGCCGTCTGCATCTCCGCTGACGATCACCGGCCCGCCGCTGCGGCCCTGCTCACGGTGCACCGTGTACTTCTCGTTGGACGAGGTGACGATGTCGAGCGAGCCGGAAGCAGTGCCTCCGTTAACCGGCGGGTAGTTGTAGAAATCGAACTGCCGGTTCCTGCGATCGAGATAACCGAACAGCGTCGACCGAACAAAAGCCCGCAGCGCCGACTTTCCAGCCTCGTTCGGGCCGTGGACAACGGTCAGGGCATCGTCAACCGGGTCGATGGTGCGATTGGCGAAGTGTCCGAAGTTATCGATATGTAGCCGGGTGATGCGCATGGTTTCCGCTACTCCTCCGGCTCCAGCAGCTCAGCGAGCTCCCATCGGGCCTCGGCGGTCCATGAGCGAACCTGCTCGTCGGTAGGAGCGGGCAGCCCGTTCTTGCGGCCGGTGAAAACCTCACCAACCACCTTCGCAAGCTCCCGCACACCTTCTCTATCCTCCAGCGCCTCTTCTGCCGTGCGGAGTGTTGCCCCGAGGAAATCATCGGCCTCTGCCCTGCTGCGCAGGTCCATCTCGGGACGTGTCGCGTCGTAGATGCGCTCCACCCAGACCCATGGGGATTCCGAAGCGGTTGTACGCAGCTCTGCAAGTAGATCCTCGACCGCGCCCGACCGCACAAGCTCGGCGTGCATCGTTCCGCGTCCGGAGAGCGTGAGCGAGCAGACCACATCTCTCCCTTCGGCTTTCACTGCAAGGTCATCCAGTCGTTGCTCGATGGCATCCTGAAGCTTGTCGATCGAGGCGATGTCCGAGATGTCGATATCTGTCGGCTCCCAGCGCACGACGTCCAGCGGGTGGAATCGAGTGTTGATGTTGCCCTCTTCACTAACGTCCACCATCATGCAGCCGCGCGGGCCATCCTCGTTCGGGTGGCGCCCCTGGATGTTGCCCGGGTATACCACCGCCGGGCCATGGCGTCGCAACGTCTGGCGAGTGTGCACGTGGCCGAGCGCCCAGTAGTCGAGCGCCGTTAATTTCAGATCGTCGAGAGTGCAGGGCGCGTAGTTGTCGTGGTTCGGGTTGCCGCCAACATTGCAGTGCAGCAGGCCGATCGTGAACGGCGCACCGGCCTCTGGAGTCTCGAATCGAGCGACCAGGTTATCTCGCACTTCACGGGTGGGGAATGAAACGCCCTGGATGGCGGCAAGTGGCTCGCCGTTCAGCTCAACCGTTTTCCATTCCGGCTCCGGCCCAAACACATGAATGCCTTCAGGCCATGTGACTGCGGAGAGCCAGCCATCGAGCGGGTCGTGATTGCCGTGAACGATGTAGACGGAAATGCCTGCTTCCGAAAGCCTGCGCATGCCGTCACGGAACCGGAGTTGCGCCCTGACGCTGCGGTCTGCGCCATCGTAGATGTCACCGGCGATCACCAGGAAGTCGACCTGCTCATCTATGCAGAGATTGACCAGGTTTGAGAACGCCTCGAAGGTCGACTGGCGGAGTCTCTCGCCAACGCGCTTGTCCACATCACGCAGGCCGCGGAATGGGCTGTCAATGTGCAGGTCAGCTGCGTGTACGAATCGGAAAGGTTGCAATGCCGGTTCTCAGGGCCGATTCTCGGGTGCTGGGGTCGTGAAAATCGGGACTTTTTCAGCAGAGCGGCCAGCGTACTATCTGCCACCGTGGCCTCGCATCGCAGCCACTTCATGAACGCGCAACGCCGCTCGTGCGTCGCAAGTTTAGCAATGGCCCAGTGCGTCACATCAGGCGGTTGTCACGCACACCAACTGGATGCAACCGGTACAGAACTACCGGAACCGTACGAGAGAGGAGAGGTTCTGAACCAACCCGTTCGGTCTTGCTCAGGTCGGGGACAGAATGACGCGCGATGCCACCCTTCGAAAGGCTCAGGATGGCGGACAGGAAGCCCTCACCCGATGCGGGAGAGGGGATAAGACAGCATCCACAGATGGACACCCGGAATCAGGAGAAGGTTCGTGTCACTTCTAGACGAGTAGCAAACCGAGCGGCCGCTAGCTCAGCAGCCGAAGGCCCTCGTCACCGAAGCTGCCGCCCCGGTTCACAGGCACCGTAACCGGGTTTGTGCTGCGGTGGTATCCGCCACGGAAACCGCTCTCCGGGAATGGCTGAGGCCAGCCCGTCATCAACTCCCTGAGGTCATTCAGGTCCCTGTACTCCAGCATCTTCTTCACACTGGCGGGCAGGCCCACCACCCACATCGCGAACAGCAGCAGCAGCACACCTGCCACCACGTCCAGGATGTAGTGGTTCGCAGTTGCGACCACCGCGAGCGTCATGACAACCAGGTAGATGGAGCTGAGAATCTTGCCCCAGCGTGAGCCCAGCTTGAACCAGGCGAACACGATCAGCGAAGACCATGCTATGTGCAGGCTCGGCATTGCGGCGAACTCGTTGTAGCCAAAGAACGAGCGGGAACCTTCCTTCGGCAGCATGCCAAGCGCGTCAGCCACGTCCAGCATTCCGTAGCCGGGCAGCAATCTCGGCGGCGCCAGCGGGTAGATAGCAAAGATGATCACAGCAGAGATCATCGTCACCAGGTAGATATTCCGCATCGGCCAGTAGAGCCGCCTGCTACGCACAAACAGGTAAGCGGCGGACCCCAGCAGCGCAACCCAGAGCGCAATCGCGTAGAAGTAGCCTAGGAAGTTGAGGATGACGATCGAGTGCAAGCTCGCCCAGATCTGGATAGTCGATTCGTGAGCGATGCCAAGCGACTTCTCGAGTTCGACGAGGGCCCACGCGTTGCCGAAAGCGCGCAGGATCGGCGTGGAGTCGATCAGGTTCTTCGAAACCGAATAGATCAGGTACGTGCTGAAGAGCAGCATAATCTCGCGCGTTGCAAGAAAGCGCGTGCTGCGTCCCGAGTTTCGCCAGAGCCAACGCCACCGGCTGCCAATATATGTCGCGAGGTACAACATCTCTCTAAACAGGCAACGCTAACCGACAGTTAACATCACGAATGGCTAATTTTACAACCCTCTAACGGGAAAAACCCTAATCAGCCAACCGTCGATTGTTAATAATTCGGGCTATTCCAACTCATTTTCGAGTGACCGTCAAGTACAAGAACGACGCACACCATGGTCGAAGATCGACAGGCCAGGTCATCTGAAACAGGCGAATTCGTACGGTGTATCGGCCTCTGAGTCGAACTGCGCAAGGGGACTAACGCGGCTTCCAGCATGACCGGAGCCCGGTTGACCGGTTAATCGCTGAACGAGAAAGACCGGCCCCGAATGCACGGGGCCGGTCTCTATCTTCTCTTCTGGCCTGAGAACAGCTAACGCTGTGCCAGGTCTTTAGAAGTCCATTCCTCCGCCCGGAGGCATCGGAGGTCCGGCCATCTCCTTCTCAGGCTGCTCCGTAATCAGAGCCTCCGTCGTAAGGATCATGCCGGCGACCGAAACGGCGTTCTCAACCGCAGCCCGTGTCACCTTCGCGGGGTCGATGATGCCCATCTCGAGCATGTCACCGAACTCACCCACACCGGCGTCGAAGCCGAAGTTCTTCTTCTTGCTCTCCGCGACCTTCTCGAGGATCACAGCGCCCTCGAAGCCGGAGTTAGCTGCGATGATGCGGATGGGAGCCAGCAGCGACTTGCGGAGAATCTCCACACCGGTCTGTTCGTCTTCGTTCTCAAGCTCAAGCTTGCTCAGGGCCGACGAAGCTCGAATCAGGACCGTGCCACCACCGGGCACAATTCCCTCTTCGACGGCAGCGCGTGTGGCGGACAGAGCGTCCTCAACCCGCTGCTTCTTCTCTTTCATCTCGATCTCAGTCGCAGCGCCGACCCTGATGATCGCAACACCGCCGGAAAGCTTCGCCAGCCGTTCCTGCAGCTTCTCACGGTCGTAGTCAGAGGTCGTCTCGTCGATCTGCGTCTGAATCTCCTTCATGCGACCCGTGATGGCGCTCTTGCTTCCAGCGCCGCCAACCACGGTCGTGTCGTCCTTCTTGACGACGACGCGGTCACAGGTGCCGAGGTCATCGAGCACTGCCGAGTCCAGCTTGCGGCCGGTCTCTTCCGAGATCACGGTCGCGCCGGTCAGGATCGCAATGTCCTGCAGCATCGCCTTGCGGCGGTCGCCGAAGCCAGGAGCCTTCACGGCTGAGATGTTCAGTGTGCCTCGCAGCTTGTTCACCACGAGAGTTGCGAGCGCCTCGCCCTCAACGTCCTCAGCAATCAGCAGCAGGGGCCGCTTGGACTGCAGGACCTTCTCGAGCACAGGCAGCAGGTCGGCAACAGCGGAGACCTTGCCGTCGGTGATCAGCACGTACGGGTTCTCCAGCTCAGCCTGCTGAGCGTCTGCGTTGGTTACAAAGTAAGGGGAGAGGTAGCCGCGGTCGAACTGCATACCCTCAACGTAGTCGGTCTCGTAAGAGAGAGACTTGGACTCGTCAACGGTGATGACGCCGTCCTTGCCGACCTTCTCCATCACGCCGGCGATCAGTGCGCCCATCTCGTCGTCGTGTGACGAGAGGATGGCGACGCTTGAGATCTGGTCTGATCCCTTGACCGCTGTTGACTGCTTCTTGATGGAGTCCCGAATGGTCTCCATCGCCTTCTCCATGCCGCGCTTCAGCGCCATGGGGTCGGCTCCGGCGGCAACGTTCTTGAAGCCCTCGCTAATGATGGCCTGGGCCAGCACCGTCGAGGTCGTCGTGCCGTCACCTGCGTCGTCGTTTGTCTTCTTCGACGCCTCTTTGAGGAGCTGTGCTCCCATGTTCTCGAACGGGTCCTCGAGGTCGATCTCTTTGGCGATCGTGACGCCGTCGGAGTTGACCTGCGGGGGGCCGAACTTCTTGTCAACGATGATGTTCCGGCCGCGCGGGCCAAGGGTCACCTTGACTGTGTTTGCGAGTACGTCGATGCCTTCCTTCAGGCGGGTTCGAGCGTCCTCGCTGAACTTAAGATCCTTTGCTGGCATTTCTTTCTCCGTTTAGTTGCCGCTTCATCAGCTTGATTGCCGTTGATGGCATTCCGTTAGCCGACGATGGCGAGGATGTCGCTCTCGCGGACGATCAGGTACTCGACGCCGCCGACCTTGTACTCGGTGCCGGCGTACTTGGAGTAGACAACCTTGTCGCCCTTCTTAACGTCCAGCTTGATCAGCTGGCCGGTGTCAGTCGTTCGGCCGGGGCCTGCCGCAACCACCTTGCCTGCCTGGGGCTTCTCTTTAGCAGTGTCCGGGATGATGATGCCGCCAGGGCTTGTTGAAGCCTCGTCTTCCAGCGGCTCGATCACTACTCGGTCTGCCAGGGGCTTCAGATTTAGAGCCACTGCGCAATACTCCTTCTAGTTGCTTTGCCTAACCGTCTTTCCGTCCTCTGCCCGCCACATTGAGAAGCAGACAGTTTCAAGACCGGCACCTTCTTTCGCTCTGACGTTTTCCGGCCTTTGTGGCCGTTTGACGCTCGGGCGTGTAGAGGTTCTTCCACCTCGAAGTCCGGACAGACTTGCGAGGCGCGGATGCCGTGCCTCCGCCAGCCGCTACACGCGCCTTCTTTCGCCCGATCTTCTTGAGGGCGAGCTGTGGACGCCGCAAAAGCATCTTCAGCAGTCTGCTCTTAAGAGCCAGTAAATCTCCTGCGGTCCATCAAGCAGTTCGCCCTCGGTCAGTGCCGCCAACTCGTTCGTTTCCAGTTCAGCAGTCCCGTTTCGGGATGCCAAACCTTCACCCACAAACTCGTTAGCAGCATGGCCTCACGAGCATTAGCAGTCGGCGCGCGCGAGTGCTAGCAGCGACGAATTCTAGAAACGGGCTGAACCAGTGTCAACAGGTGAGTGGCGACGCCGGAGAAAAGATGAGCCGATAACGTGACGGATTTCGGCGGAAACGGAACACTGGATTCGACCTCAGCCCGTACCGAAACGCCTCAACCCGCCAACTCCTTGATCGTCGACGGCAACTCCCTGAACGATGCGACCTTCACTGTTGCTTGCGACAGATCATGAGTGGCCGTGAACTCGTTTTCAACCACGATGCAGTCGACACCCGCCGCTACCGCTGATTTCAAACCCCGCGCAGAGTCCTCAACAACCACGGCTTCAGCGGCAGTAGCTCCAAAGCGCTCCAGACCTTTCAAGTACGGCTCCGGATGCGGCTTTGCGTGCTCGTAGTCTCCGCGCATCAAGCAGAACTCCATGTGGTCCAGGATGGACCGCCCTTCATGAATCAAATTGAAATCAGGTGGTTTGGCAGTCGTGACCACCGCCATCCGGTACTCAGCCGAAAGCACCTTGAGCGTCTCTTGCACACCTTCGATCTCAATGTCTTCGGTCGACAGGTACTGCTGGTAGAGCCGATTCCTCAGCTCTCGGCACTCATCGATGTCTGCTTCGGAAACCCCCACATCGCGCGCAACCTTCCACGTCGTCACGCCATTGGCCATATTCGCCAGGTACACGTCAAGATCAAGGTCGATCCCAAGCGTCGCCAGTGCTCTCTTGTTCGCCCGGAAATACCACTGCTCCGTCTCGACCAGCACCCCGTCGTGGTCAAAGAGGATGTACTTCTTCACGCCTGTCTCCGATTCAACGGCTGCTCTTCACCCCTGCAGAGGTCAGCCCGCGAGCTTCAGACGATGCCCTCAAGGTTCCTCGCCAACCGGTCCCCGATCGGCTGGTCCGCATCCGGAAACTCGAACGAGCGGCCGGTGATCGTCTCGTACAGGTGGATATAGCGCCTGGATAGCTCGATCACGAGATCATCCGGTGCCTGCGGCAGTTCCTCGTCCTCGTACGGGTTCGAATTCTCCGTGAACCAGAGACGCAGGAACTCCTTGTCGACGTTGTCCGGTTCCAGCCCGTCCTGCATGCGCTGCTCATAGGTGTCGGCGACCCAGTAGCGGCTGGAGTCAGGCGTGTGGACCTCGTCGATCAACCGGATCTCGCCGTTTTCGTCGCGACCCATCTCGTACTTGGTATCGACCAGGATCAGGCCGTGCTCTGCTGCTTTGGCCTGGCCGAAAGCGAAAATCTCCCGCGAAATGCGGCTGCACTGCTCCCAGTCATCGGCCGTCATCCAGTTCTCGGACACGATCTCGTCTGGACTGATCGGGCGATCTTCTTTGCCCTTGGTGGTCGGTGTCAGATAGTTCTCGGGCAGCTTCTGGTTCTTGACCAGCCCCTCCGGCAGATCGTTGCCGCAGTAGTTGCGCGCACCACTGTTGTAGACCGTCCAGAGCGAGGTGCTCGTGCTGCCGGTGATGTAGCCGCGCATCACGAACTCGATCGGAAAAACGGTGCACTTGCGTGCGACCGTGACGTTAGGATCGGGAACAGAGATAACGTGATTCGGCACGATGTGGCTGGTCTGGTCAAACCACCATGCGCTCGTCATGTTGAGCACCTGGCCTTTGAATGGAATCGCAGCCAGAACCCTGTCAAAGGCACTTTGCCGATCCGTGGTGATCAGCACCAGCTGATCGCCAAGGTCGTACCTATCCCGAACCTTTTCCTGGTGCTTCTCGCCGAGCGGAAGATTCGTCTCTGTAAGGCAGTTTCCGAGCGCCTGTCGAATCCGGTCCGTGTAGCTCTCAGGAGTGATAATCGCGTTCTGCATTATTGAAGTCTCCATGCGGCCTTGTCTCAGTAACTAACCCTCCGTCTACAGCAAGTATCTCGCATCTGTCGTCCGCTCTGGTCTCCAGCGGTTAAGCTCGTGCCGAACTCCATGCCACCACGAGCCTGGCGATGTTCTTCATCGTGACAGGCAGATTCTTCATGATGTCGGCGCTGAACGAATCGTCCGCCTGGTCAGTGATGCCTCGCAACTCAACGAAAGGTAGGCCGCTGAACTGCGAAGCCCTCGCTCCTCCTGCGCCTTCCCATGCGACTGCCGTGGCGCTGGTTAGCGACTGGATCTCCGACCGCCTGATCGGGTGGTTCACATCCTCGTCTCCGCTGGCGACATCGGCGAAGTGGACACCAAACTCCAGTGAATCCTTGTCGATCGAACGCAGTTCACCGAGCAGCGTTTCAGATCCCGGGAACCTGGGGTGTGGCTTCTTGCTGGACCGCCGGAAGTCGTGCTCCACGGTCTCCACCGCCACAACCACGTCGCCGATAGACACGTCATTAACTAATGCACCCGCCGCTCCGGCGCAGACCACAGCGCTCCAGTCGGGCCGGGCGTCGATCAGGTGCTGCGTGTGGACCGCGAACTGCGTCTTGCCGAACCCGCCGACAGCGACCGTTGCATCGAGTGCCGGGACTCTCGTCGCGGGCAGCCTGCCGATCTCGTCTTCACTGGTTTCGAGGCCGAGTTCAGCGCATCCCTCAAGGAAGGGATCGATCTCGAACTGCGTCGGTATGACTATCAGTTTGCTCATTGTGGATGTCTCCGGATCAAGAGCCTACTCATCCCCGCTGCGCCAGCCAACTGCCTACGATCACCAGCGCTGAGCCTGCGTACAGCTCTGGCCCCACCGATTCGCCGAGGATCCACCAGCTGAACAGCACGCCGAAGATCGGCTGACTGAGCGAGATCACAGTCACCCGGGACGGCAGGTAGTTCTTCAGCAACCATGTCTGGCCCAGGAACCCGAACCCGGCGATAAGCACGCCTGTGTAGAGTAGCGCTATCGTCAGCGTGGTCGTCACTTCGAACGCATCGCCCGACTCGAAGATCAGGCTCGCAATGACGAAGCTCGTGATGCCGAAAACGGTCTGCGACATCAACAGCTTGTGCTGCGGAACGCCCTGTGCTGCCTGCGAAATGTAGACCTGCCGAGCGCCGAGCAGAATCGCCGAGCCGAGCAGCAGCAGGTCGCCGATGATGAAGTCGCTGCCGAGCGTCAAACTTCTCGAAAACACTGCTACAACGCCGCCGTATGCGATCAGCGTGCCAAGCGTGCGCCTGCGGTTCATCGTGTCGCCCGGGACGAAGAAGTGGGCGAATACGGACGTCCACAACGGGAACGTCGTCGTCACGATCACCGCGTGCCCGGCTGTCGTGAAGTCCTGGCCGACGTTCATGAACGCCAGTTGCACTGAGAACAGCACCCCCAGGAAGACCATTGGCGCGACTTCGCTGCGGTAGACCCGAAGGTCCTGCCGGGTGGCCAGGGCATAGACGATGACTACGATGCCGCCGAGGATGAAGCGCAGGTATCCGAGCCTTAGCGGCCCGGCGTCTTCCAGACCGGCCTTGTTGGCAACCGGGTTGCCTGCCCACATCGTCGAAAGAAGCAGTGCCAACCCGGCGGCCGGCAGTGAAAGCGGCTTGCGGACGCGTTTTTCTCCAGTCGCGTTATCTCGCGACTGAGAACTGTCAGCAACTACTGGTGGAGCAATATCGGCGGGTGGCAAGGCAACAGTTTATGCCTGCACAAGAGGCCGGTGGTCTGCATAGGGCCGTCGAGCCGCTACCTGACCGCCGCAACAACCCTCTGCAGCACGCCCGGAACGTCATCGCACCAGCGCGTCACTGTAACCATGCCGTTTTCAGGATCGATGTTCACCGTGTTGCCGCCAGCGCCGGATGCGGCGAATAGTGACTCCGGAACGGACTTGCCGTAGCGCTCACCGCCGGTGTTCAGCCACCACATCAAGCCGTATCTGTCGTTCTGATCACACGGCTCTCGCATCATCTCCACCCAGCGCTCCGAGACCACCTGTCGCCCCGACCATTTGCCGGAGTTCAGGAATAGAAGGCCGAACCGGGCATGGTCGTACGAGTTGATGTGCACGCCACCGCCCCAGTGAGCGCCGCCGGACACCGACTCCAGCCGCCTGCCGTTGATCTCGACCGTCGAGTTGCGATAGCCGTGCCACTCCCATGACGGACTGGCCCCGATCGGCCCCATCAGGTCACGCCTGAGAACGTCCGGCAACGGCTCGCCCCAGAGCGCCGCCAGGGCAAGCGCGCACAGGTTCACGCGTACGTCGTTGTACTCCCAGTGCTCGCCCGGCCGCTTTCGAACATCTCGAGCACCGGACCCGCCAGAATCTATAGACCTGTTCCAATCGACGGTATCCGGGCGCGCCCACAGTGTGCCTTCCCACTCCGACGTCTGCTGCAACAGGTGCCGCCACGTGATGGACTCGTTCTGTGAAGATACGAACGGCTTGAGCTCTTCTCCGGTCTCTATCTCGCAGATCTCGACATCGCCGATGTCCTTCACAACCGGCCTGTCGAGGTCGTTTAGCAGTCCGCTATCGAACGCGAGGCCAGCGACCGTCGCCAGGTAGCTCTTGGTTGCGCTGTACGTGAGGTCCACCCTGTCGATGTCGCCCCATTCATGGACGATGTAGCCGTCTTTGAGCACGATTCCGGCTGGGCCGCCTCGAGGGCGCATCTTGCCCAGTTTTTCGGCGTATTCAGGAGGGTCGTCCGAGACGTTGGTGTGGGTCAGGTCTTCCGGCCACGGCATGTCGTTCTCGATGGCGAACTGAGAAGCGGTCCTGAGCGCCGATTGGTCCAGCCCGAGCGATTCCGGGTCTCGACGTTCCCAGTTAGCCGGGTCGGGTGGCGGAAAGTACATGCAGCGGTTCTCCAGGTGCGAAGGCTGTTGGACTGGCGGTCGGCAGATAGTAGCGCAGATTCCGGCCCGCTCTGGCTTAGTCAGCGCTGCGCAGACGGGCGTAAGTGATAGTGCCCCGGAGCAGGAATATTTCCTCTGGCCTGGAGAAGAACGGCTTCACCTGTTGGTCCAGCCAGGACCTCACGTCTTCAATACCTTCGGTGCCCTGCTCAACCTTTGCGATCACATTGCTCTGCGTCATCAGGTACGCGACAAGCTGCTCACTGCTGAACGTGACCTCGTTTTCGTACGGCTGCGCCGGGTGTTTTCTCTCAGCCCCGGTTTGGCCAGAGTCGCTGGATGCCTGCCGTCCTGAGCCCGTCGAAGAGCCGCCTCCCTCATCCGGCCACAACAGCTCGAACTCAGACGCTTCGAACGCATCCACCGAAGGGTCATAGTGAGGCCGCGGCGGGGTCGGATACTTCACGTTGTACACCCCCCTGATCCATTCGAGGAACTCGGGATTACCAAGCATCTGGCCGCTGAATCCGTTGCCATACGCCACCAGCCAGCCGCCGGGTCGAAGCACCCGCGCTGCCTCTGACAGGAATGCAGGCAGATCGAACCAGTGAACAGCCAGTGATGCCGTTAGGATGTCTGCCGAGTCGTCCTCAACTGGGATCTGCTCTGCCGAGCCGGTGCGGTACTCAATCCGGTCTCTTCGCTCAGCGTGCTTGAGCATCTGCTCCGAGCTATCGACACCGACCGCTCTCTGAGCCAGCTCCAACAGTGCCACGGTTGACTGTCCCGTACCGCAGCCAATGTCGACACCCTGGTCCAGCCTCCCACCTTCAGCCAGCCCAAGTCGTTCTCGAATAAGCGCCATCACTTCGGTGTGGAAGTATGGCCGGGCATCTCGATACCGCTGAACAGCCGAAGCCTCGGTCCAGTAGTTGCCTCTTGCGGATCGGTTGTTCGCTTGAGGGACCATGGCTAATAAAAGAATGTTCGGAGTTGATCTTTATCTTCTTCCGAGAGTGCGTACAGGTTGTCGCACTTGGCACACATCCAAACAGTTTGATCCTGGTTGATGTTCCGAATGTCGTTCGGGCCAGACGCGAAGAAAAACGATTCAGATTCCGCGTCATATGCCGCGATCCGCAACTCGCTGCCACACTTACATTGGTCACGCATATCTTGCAGCAACGCACCCTCCTAAGGTTCGACATTGAGTTCCAACATGTACTCACGATAACGAAACGCAGAGATCATGCCAGCGCGCAGATACCGAGTCGCAGGCGAGAGCGGTCCACTTACTCGCTCTCGGACTTTGCCTCTTCTTCGGCGACGACCTGAGCGCCCATCGCCATGGCGGCGCGCACGAGCGGGCTGTCGGAAGCGGCAGGCGCCTTCTGCTTCGCCGCCTCCTGCTCTTCATGCGGCGAGATCGTCTTCAGCGCAAGACCGGGCCCGTACTCCCGGTCGATCGCCGTCCGCAGCGCCGTCTGGGCACGCGGATCCTCCATCTCTTCCATGAACCGGTCCCTGTTCGACCGGCTCTTGAAACGGAGGGTGATCTGCCCCTCTTCTGGCTTTGGCGGGATCACGTTGCTCAACACGGGACCCAGGTACCAGCGACGGAATTTCGTTCTTCGAAGGCCGTCCCAAACCTTGCGCCACGTCTCCTCGTCGGGCGACAGGTTCTGCCTGCGCTCTGGGGTGCGTTCCCGTTCGGGCGCAGGCTGGGGTGATCTGCCGGGTGCGCTCTGCGGCTGAGGTGGGTAGCCGTTCGAGCCGGATCCAGGAGCTGGAGCGCCGGATGAAGCAGGAGCAGCAGCCACGACCTTCGGCTCGGGCATATTGATGGCGTTCAGCACCGCGAGTTCCAGTTCAAGAGGCGACGAATCGCCCTTCAACTGCGCCTGTCCCAGAGCAGTCAGCGCATGGAGCAGCTTCTCCAGGTTCACCTGCCTGGCGGCCGCCGCCATCGCCTCCCGCACCTCTTCAGGCTGTCCCGTTGCGTCTTCGACTCCTGACTTCGCCAGCATCGCAGTGCGAATTGCGTCCACCGTTCCGTTTCGCAATGACCGCAGGTCAGCACCGCGGGCCGCTTCACGGTTGATCACCGAGAGCGCCGAAGATGTGTCACCGGTGATGACAGATGAGGCCAGGTCGACGGCGGAAGACGTGTCACCGAGGCCAAGCAGATCGCGTGCGTTCTCAAGCGTGATCTCTGCGCCGCCAGCCCCGTACGAGACAGCAAGCTGCTCAAGCAGGTTCTCGGCATCCCGCAAACTGCCCCATGCTGTTCGAGCGATCAGCGAAAGCACCTCAGGGTCGGCGTCGATCTCCTCTTCGCCGCATATCTCCACGAGTCGGTCGATGACCGTGTCGTTTGAAAGTCGCTTGAAGTCGAAGCGCTGGCAGCGACTCACGATCGTCGCGGGCACTTTGTGGGCGTCGGTCGTCGCGAGGATCATCACAACGTGAGGAGGCGGCTCTTCCAGCGTCTTGAGCAGCGCGTTGAACGCCGGCTCGGTCAGCATGTGCACCTCGTCGATGATGTACACCTTCCACTCACCGGCGACAGGCTGGAACTGAGCGCCGTCTCGCAGGCCGCGGATGTCGTTGATCCCGCGGTTCGAAGCGGCGTCGATCTCGATCATGTCCATGAACGAGCCGTTGTCGATCGCCTCAGCGATCTCGCCCTCGATATTCGGATCTCCGTCATCTGCCAGCCCGGCGTTCAGCGCCTTCGCCAGGATGCGTGCTGTCGAGGTTTTGCCGACGCCGCGCGGGCCGGTGAACAGGTAGGCATGCGCAACGCGGTCGGTCTGCACGGCGCGGCGCAGTGTGGAGGTGACATGCTCCTGCCCGACCACGTCCGAGAACCGGAGGGGCCGCCACTTTCTGTATAAGACCTGTCGTGCTGCCATTTCGCTGTTTTCGACGGGCTCAAGCTCGCCCGGGCACGTACTTTTTCGCTATCTGGTCGAACCGGCCGTGAGTTCTGGGTCGTTCAGTATGGTTCGAACTCAAACATGTACGGCGTATACGCGGCGTTTTAGGTCCGAAATCAACCCGTTTCACGCTGCCTCTCAGACCATACATCAGGTGAAGCCCGACATGGGGTCCGAGCGGCAATCGCTTTACCTGCTTCCGACCAGCATCCAGCGCTGTCCGTCCTCGGTTGGCAGCGCATCGGCGTGATCCGAAATCATCTCGAAACTCGACAACCCGGCCGCGTCAAACATCGCCCTGTATTCGTCCGCTTCATAGGCCGCGAACGACTGCGCAAACCGGGTCACCTCGACGCTCTCACCATCAACAATCCAGTACCTGGTGGTCGCTACTCGCTGTGCCTCGTCCCAGGAACTCTCCTCCATGTATATATGCGGGCGATCCGAGAACAGCCCGGACTCGTATCGCCGCCAGACAGAATTCGTGTGACCGAGTTCCCGAGTTGTCTCAGGCCTGTCGACCTCCAGAATCAGCCTTCCGCCCGGCTCCAAGACAGCCGCGTACTTCGCGATGATCTCCGCAGCCTGCGACCGCCTGAAAACGTTCAGCTCGCCGTAGATCTGCATCGCCAACCCGAAGGTGCCCGAGACATCCGCCGACCTGAAATCCGATTCAACGAACGAGCACTCAACGCTAGCATCCGTCGCTAAATTCCGAGCATACTTGAGTGAGCTGGGTGAAATGTCCACCCCCACCACCTCGTGGCCCAGTTTCGCCAGCCGCACGGCATAGAGCCCGGGCCCGCATCCAAGGTCCAGGATGCGGGTTGGCCTGCCTCCAAGCACCTCATTGTGCAGCCAGCTCACCTGCTTATCGATCAGTTCCGGACGCCTGCTCGCCGCATCGCTTTCGGCGTTGAGATGGTGCTTCAGCATGCGCCTGCTGAAGCCGGGCTCCTCCCACGGGATGTTCTCGCCCTCGGCCCAGGGCTCAGGTGGATCAGCGCTATTGATGAGATCGATCAGGTTCAAACGAACGCTCCGCGTTTCATTCCTCGAATAGCTTGCTGAGCACAGCGTCCGTCTTGCCGAACATCACGCGCTCCTCTTCAGGGTCGGCGTGGTCGTAGCCAAGTAGGTGCAGCACGCCATGCACAGTCAACATCGCAAGCTCACGCTCGAACGGGACCGACTGCTCGTCCGCCTGGCGCTTCGTCTGCTCAAGTGAAATCACGATCTCGCCAAGCCTTGGTCCATCACCGGGAGCTGCAAATGGATCTTCAGCAAGATCAGCAGGTGGAGAGCCGTTGTGCCAGCCATCTACATCATTGAACGACAGCACATCGGTGACCGAGTCTTCGTCGTTGAACTGCCGGTTCAGATCACGCAGCTTGCGGTCATCGCTCAGCAGCACAGTCACTGCATCAGGTCCCGAACTGTGCTCAGCACCCAGGGCCGCATCAGCAGCAGCTCGGACCAGACCAGCAAGCGATTCGATGTCAGCAAACCCGGCAACCGGGTCCGCGATCACCTCAACCCGGCTCTCAGCGCCCGGTTCACTCACCGCGGGAAGCTTGGCCTGCCTCTTCGAGAAGCACACGCAGGCGAGAGTGAAGGGGGCCAAATGCAGGGTCGGCGTCGGCAAGATCCGAGGCCACAAGCGAAGCGCTCGAGATGCCCTGCCTGATTTCCGGCGCTCTCAGGTAGCCGACCTCAAGGTAAGTCCGGGCCTCGTAAAGCGCAGGAATCAACTCTTCGCCAATCCTGACCGTCAGCGAGCGGTCTGCGGGCGGAATCGCAAGCGTCTCGGCGAACTGCACGGCCTCTTCGAGAAGCGAAAGGACCTCCTTCGCTCCCGGCAGTTCAGCCTCTTTTGGTGTCTTGTTCGCCATCTCTTCCCGGGCCTGTTTCATCGCCTCTTCCAGACCGCCTTGAACGCCTGAAGCGGTCGAATGCGAGCCAGAGAGTAACAGCAAGCGACGCCCCTAGCACGTCGGCAACAAGATCAATCGGCGAGGCGTCTCTGCCCGGCACGAAAGCCTGGTGGAACTCGTCAGATACACCGTACAGCAGACAAAAGATCACAGTGTCAACGGCGAGAAGGTTCTTTCGCTCCGGCAGGTAGATGCGCAGTGCGGCGTGGACCAGCGCGGCCAGCACAAAGTACAGCCCCATATGCACCAGGAAGTCCGCAGCCGGCACAACCTCGGCTATGTCATCGAACCGGCTGTAGCTGTCTCCTGACTGCGACGAGAGCAGGAAGATGAGCGCTGCCCATCCGAGCGCGCCGCCGGTTATGAGATTGCGCTTCATTCTTCGAGTTGCCAGTCGTGCGGCACGGTACAGGTGAGTGACGCTACATCATCAGGTTATACGCACGCCACTTGGAACAGAACGCGGTAACGGAGCGGCTCCCGCTCCTAACTCAGCGAACTACGGTCCGACCACGCCGCAATGGCAGGCACCTTTGCGCCGCATCGTCCACCACGCACCCAACGCAAAATGTGCCTCTGGCACCTAGAACCACTCTGAGTCGAACACCAGCTTGCCTGGCGTCCACCAGTCTTCCGGCCCCGCCTCCGGCACCTTCTGCTGGAACGTGCTCATCAGGTCGTTCCACTCGTTCGCCCTTGGCGCCTGCTCTGTGTACGCCTGGAAGTCACGCTCCGGTTCGAAGTCGTCCGGCGCCGTGTAGTACATGAAGAGGTGGTTACCGACGCGGAAGATCTCCATGCGTTCGATGCCGATGCCCTTGAGAGCAGCGATCACTTCCGGCCAGACGTTGCGATGGTACTCCTCGTACTTGGCGATGATCTCCGGGTCGTCCTTGAGATCCAAGACCTGTCCAAAGCTCTTCATTTCCTCTTGCCTCCGGGACTCGTCGGTGTCGTTGCGTCGAGATGGTACCCGCCGAGGCGGCGCAATGGCGGCGGTGTATTGGCTGATGCTCCACATCGAATAGACTGACTGCTCCGCAGGACCATGTGCAGAGAAAGACAGACATTCGGTGGACTACGAATACGCTCTGGAATGTCTGCGCTCGCTTGCCGCAACCCTGCCAGAGTCGAGCGAGACGGAGACTTTCGGCAACCCGACGTTCAAGGCGGGCAAGAAGACATTCGCCGTCATCGAGCGTCACCAGGACTCGGGCGATGACAGTCACACCAAGCCATCGGTGCTTTCATTCAAAGTCGATCCAGAGTTCCAGCGAGTCCTATGCGAAGACGAAAGGTTCTCCGTAGCGCCATACGTTGGCCGGCACGGCTGGACCTACGCACTGCTCAATGAGATCGCCGATTGGAACGAGGTCGAGGGGTTCGTCATCGAAAGCTACAGGTTGGCGGCACTAAAACGAATGTTGAAGGCGTTGGACGAGGCACAGGACTGAAGCACGAACGGAGAAAAAACATGAAACGCGTCGGATTCCAGATGAAGGTCAAGCAGGAAGTGATCCCCGAGTACACGCAGTGGCACCGCAAGGTTTGGCCCGAGATGCTCGATGCTCTCCGCAAGCACGGCTGGCACAACTACACGCTCTTCATGCGCCCCGACGGCCTCATGTTTGGCTACGTCGAGGTCGAAGACACCTTTGAAGCGGCGCTGGAAGGGATGGCGGGCGAGGAGATCAATGCCAAGTGGCAGGGGATGATGGCGCCCTACTTCGAGATCCCCGAAGGCTCATTCGCCGACCAGAACATGATCGAACTGGAAGAGGTTTTTCATTTGGACTGAGGTGCTTCCGAAACCCTGACACACCAGTGACAGGGTTTCGGTCTACTCTCCGTCAAACGACATCGACGGGCGCAACCAGATCACTGTCGGCACCTCGACTCTGAACGGAGGATTTGGATGACCATCGTAGAAAAGACTTCCGGACAGTGAACGACTCCATAGATACGGCCTGGGCGGCCATCTCGAAGATGGGAGCTGTCGAGGACTGGCACCCCAACGTCGCTCGGGCAGAGGTATTGACCCTGCATGACACCGGCGTCGGCGCTTAGCGCCGGGTGGAATTTCATGACGGAAACAGCTTCGTGGAGACGGTAATCGAGGAGTCGGAGCAGCAGTACACAACAGTCGAGATGACTGAAGCGCCAATGATGAAAGAGGCGCTGGTGACGATACGGACGGAGAAACGGTCTGCCGACAAGACCGACGTCACGTTCTCTATCGACTACAGCCTCAAGTTTGGCCCGGTTGGCTGGTTGATGAGTGCAGTCATGATGAAGCGGATGTTCCGCGGGGTGTTCGGCGACGCCCTCGCCGGACTTTCTCACCATCTTGAAACGGGTGAGACGATCCCAGACTCGGTTCCCGAAAGCGCGTTGGCGTGACCCTCGTCACGTAGCCAGGACATCTGCTCTCCGCTGCTCAACGGCAAGCTGTTAAGCTGCCCGGAACGATGGAGAGACAACGACTGCTGTACCTCAGTGCCGTATCGCGCAGCATCCGCGCTGCGACCGTCAGCTTCGCTCTACACGAGCCTGTTCCTTCCGATTCGCCTCAGGTGGAGGTCGATGCGGATATTCCCTACGAGACTGTTCACGACGCCATCCTGGACGGCTGGAGGGTCGTTCACTTTCCTGATCAGCGATCGGACTCGGACCCTGAGCAAGTAGGCAACTTCGGATACGAGTTCATTCTTGAGCAGATGGTCGAGATTGATGACTAGCGCCTCGCAGCCCCGGCTCCTGACCGACGACCAGATGGCCTCGTTCATCATCGAAGGCTTCATCGTCATCGAACCCGATCTGCCGGCGGGCTACAACGAGGGCATCATCGCCGCGCTCAAGGCTATGCCTGAGAACCCTGGTGAACATATCGTCGAGTCACTCCCGGCGCTGACCGAACTGCTGAACCACCCTGCTATTGACGGTGCGCTGACCAGTCTTCTCGGGAGTGGCTACAAGCGGGATCCGGGTGGCCACATCCATATGAACCCTCCACACACTCGCGGCCAGCCTTGGCATCAGGATGAACGATTCGGACGTGGTCACCAGGACCGGGACGTGGACCACATTCGCCAGCTGATGTTCATGTACTACCCGCAGGACGTGGAGCCCGACATGGGACCAACGGTCCTGCTGCCGGGGAGCCACAGGCGCGTCGCATCTCCAGAAAGCATGGTGACGCTGGTGAACCTGCGGGGCCAGCAGTTCTCGCTGGTCAAGGCCGGTTCAGTGCTGCTCACGCACTTCGACATCTGGCACGCGGCGACTGGAAACCGTAGTGAACGGGTGCGTTACATGATCAAGTTCCCGTTCAGCCGCACCGCCGAAAGTTCCAAACCATCCTGGGACCACGACCCGGCCAATCTGGCAGCTGTGCGGCAGCGACTCGACGGCGAACACCCCTCGCTTCTTTCGCGAAATGAGTACGAGACCGACCATGCTCTTAGGGTTAGGACCTGGAACAACATCGCCGGCAACGCCGCCATGCCGCTCCAATCCGGCGAGCACCTAGGCGGCCCGTGGCCGGAGTCGGGCGGTGCAACGACGGCTTCACGCCGACGCAGAGACATGCCTCAGTTCAGTTAGCCAGCCCCTGGGGCTAATTCGTCTCAGTCCAATCTGCCGGCCAGGCTGATTCTGTCTGGGCGAACTGACGGAACCAGCAAACTCACTCTCTATACTGATCACATGGTAGTCCGAGGGTGCGTACGTTGCGGTAAAGCAGTGACCGAACACGCGAAATTCTGCACGCACTGCGGCTATGGACCCCTGCGACGCGTTAGCACTCGCTCACCACTAAATCGAGCATCGCGGATCGCAGCCGTCGTGCTTGGAATCGTGACGTCGTCGGGATTGTTTCTGTATGGGCTGTTCCTCTTCGGACGATTGATCGCCAGCGACGACGAGAACGTCGATTTTGGCCAGTTCTTGGCGTCATTGCTGGTCGTTGTGGGCCCGATATTCGCGATATTTGGCGGAATCCTTGGCCGAAAACTGCACGATAGGATCGAACGGTTCTTCGGGCAACGCCGATGAGTGGCTGAAATCTTGCGTGGCTCTGCAAAAAGTCCCACGCTCACGGCACCGTTACCCCTTTACCTCGATCTGGTGCTGCTCAATCTCCTCACACAGCAGCCTCGGGTCCTGCGGCTCGAACATCAGCACCGGGTCAACACTTGCGCCCAGGACACGATCCATCCTGAACAGGCGCGGCGCCTTGCGCAGGTCATCGAAAACGATCAGATACCAGAGCGGCGACTGTACGAGCAGGCCGTGCGGGGCCACCATGCGCTCTGTCCGGTTGCCGTGCCGGTCTTCATAGCTCAGGCGCAGCGCCCTGCCCTCCAGGAACGCCTCTTCGCATATTGAGTACACCTCCGGGTCGATCGGGCCAGCGGTCTCCATCGCAACCGGTCCCGGCGGTATGCCCACCACGACCCGCTCGAGAATTTTTTCGAAGCGCTGTCTTCTTGCATCGGGCAGCGACTCCAGCACCTTCGCGAACGCGCTCGAAGCCACACCGCCGGGCGGGACAGAGCCGGACACCGCACTCAACCGCTGTGAGACCCACATACCGAACAGCTCATTGATGCTCAGCCCTAACGGAGGCATCGAGTACTCCTGGCCAATCTGCACACCGCCGCCACGCCCGGGCTCGCCGTAGATCGGCACATCCTGGTCCCGCAACGCGGCGATGTCACGGTGAATCGTCCTGTCACCAACGCCGAAGTGAGTCGCAAGCTCAGGCACCGTCACAGGCTCACGACGGCTCCTCATGTATTCCACTATCCCGTAAAGGCGCTGCAGTCTCTGCAAACTCTCTGCTCCGGCAATTTCAATGCTGCCCGGAAAAGGTGACACACCCCTGTCAGGGTTCGATTCTAGTCTCGGTCTCGTGGTCGAGCGGCCACATTATCGGACGTTTGACCAGATGGGAGAGAAGCAATGACACAGAGCGGACAGCCGGTGCTGGAACTGGTGATATTCAAGCTCAAAGAAGGCATCGAGCACGACACTTTCTTGCAGGAATCGGAAAGCATCACCACGTGGGTAAAACGGCAGCCGGGTTTCATCTCGCGCTCGCTCTCACACGACGCCAAAACAGGTACCTACTTCGACGTCGTCTTCTGGTGGTCGATGGACGATGCCATGACCGCTTCCAAAGCGGCCGAGACCTCAACGGAGTGCGCCCCGGCATTCGGAATGATCAACATGGAGTCGGTGCAGATCCATCACGGCGTGCAGCAGGCCGAGCCTGTGGCGGCCTGAGAACGGAAGCCGGCTCCAGAACACCAGCATGTCTGGAATCCAGGAGAAACCATGTCAGACAACTATGAGCACAGCGTCCTGATGCTGGCGACGTACAAGCTGCAGGATGGAGTTACAGAGGACAGGTTCGCCTCGACGAACGAACTGTATGCCGGGTGGCTGAAGCGACAGCCCGGCTTCGTGTCCCGGCGACTGTCCTATAGCGAGACCGAAGACCAGTACATCGATGTGGCCTACTGGGTGTCGCTGGCAGCTGCCCAGTCCGCGGCAGCGGCTTCGATGAAGTCCGATGAGTGCCTGCCGTTCTTCGGCATCTGCGACTCAGACAGCTTCAGCATGACCTACGCCGGTCCTGTGGCATCTGTGGTGGCGGTCGCTTAGGGACCGGTCATCGATTAGTCGCAAGTTTCGAGCGCCCGGGACAGAGAACCCCCGGGCGCTTCGCCGCGTCAGTCGTCAAGCACGAAATAGATAAGCGTCCGCACTTCGGCCTGGTTTGGCGCCCCGATTGGCTGCATGGTCGCCGTATCGAGCCACTCGCTTAACAGCGTGACGTCGTAGCGGCCGGGTTTCTCTGCGACAATATCGAACCGGGTGATACTCGTGTTTGAGGCCCTGACCTCGACGTGCGGCATCGGGAAGCTTTCGCTCCACATGCCATCCGAAACCGTTTCTGTCTCCCTGGTTGCTACAAGTCCAGGTGGAACAAGCGTCTTCACGTGGAGCGTCACGTCCGACCCGAACCAGTGCGTTGCGCCGAAACTCAGCGAGGTCCTTTCACCGGGTCCTATGCAGGCTGACTGTGCGCCCGAAGTGTCTATGTACGTGTTGAACTGCACGGTGCCCGGCTTCGGTGTAGCGGTCGAGAGCGGCTTGATCTGGTCGAAACGCTCTGGCGCCGGATTCAGTGCGACGTAGCGATCGCCAGAGCGGGGCGGACTGGCGAACGAGTCGCCAAACCTGATGCGGCACCTCGGATCATCGCGACTTTCGGGCAGGTCCGAGTCGGCTCCATGAGCACCGCGCGTGATGTCGCTGCCTGCGGAAGGCCCCTGCGGTTCCGGGCTGCTGCATGCTGCGGTTACCAGCATCAACAGCAGGAATGTTCCCGTCCAAAGGCCCCGTTTCTTGCTGAGCATCTGTTGCCTCCGCCACCTGATTGGGCAGTCGGCCACTCATACGAACCGATCACAAGATTCGATCTCGACCCGTACGCCGTCCAGTCTTCAGCCTGGCCCGACTAATCCCCTCCACCTGAGAAGAACTTCTTCTCGATCGCTCTCTCCAGGTCGATGTCGAACTTCGATGCCAGGGCTGACAGGTAGACGAAGACGTCTGCTAGCTCGTCAGACAGATGATCGATGTTGAGCGCTTTGTCAGTGAAGAGGCTCCTCAACTCACGTGAGACCTCGCCGACCTCTTCGGTCAGAAGTATCTGCAGCTGCAGTGCATCGTTGTCGTAGCCCATCTCGGCACGCCGTTTCTCGATGCGTTGCTGTATGTCTGCGAGGTCACTCATGGCTGTCCGTGCTGACTCCAAACGGGTCTAAACGGAGCCGGATGCTAGCACCTCGTCTCTACTCAACCTGTCTCAGCTCCTTTGCTCGCCAAAGGGCGATCGAACACAGCTGCAACGTGACGAGCGCGCCAGCTGCCAGCGTCCAGCGCGGACCGATGAGCTCCGCCAGCGCGCCGCCTATCAACCAGCCCAGCGGGAACAGCTGCACGATCAACATGAACACGCTCGTGACCCGACCCCTGAACTCAGACGAAACCGTCGTCTGGATCAGCGTGCCTGTGGCGTTGCCGAATGCGGCTCCAGCGCCGCCCACAAGCAATGCGCCCGCGAGGGCAACTGGCAGATTCGGCGCTGCTCCGAGTACCAGCATTCCTGCGACTACGAGGCCAACGGCAAAGTAAAGCATGGTCGCCTTGCGGATCGCGCTGCTGAACAGGACGATCGACACGGATCCGATCAGCGCCCCGACGCCGCTGACGGCCAGCAACGCTCCGTAAGCCGCAGCCTGAGAGTCTTCGGCGATGCCGAGTTCGTTGCGAGCCAGAAGAGGCAGCTGCACAGGGAACATGCCCACCGATAGAGCCGTGAACGAGATGATCATCAGCCACCGCACATGCGGCGTACGCCACGTATAGTTCCAGCCTTCACGAAAGTCCTTGACCACCGATGAGCGTTCAACTTCGACGTGCTGCGATTTCGAGCGCAGCAGCATGTTCGTGACGAATCCCGCGCTGTAGATCCCGCCGAGCAGGAAGAAGACCCAGTTCACACCGACAGTCGCCAGCAACACACCGCCGACGGCCGGACCGGCGATCTGTACCGTGTTGGAGATCGCCTGGTTCATCGAGATCGCAGGCATCATGCGCTCGCGACCGACCACGTCCATCACATAGGTCATGCTCGCCGGGTTGTTGAACGCAAACGCGGCGCCCACAACGACACCGATCGGCACCAGGTGCCACATCTCGATCTGGTCCGATGCAACGAGAAACGCCGTCAGGAACGCCATCACAGCCGCAACCACCTTGGCCACTGCCAAGATCCGTCGCCTGTCGACCCTGTCCACGACAACGCCTGCGTACAACGCAAGCGGGATCATTCCGATAGCGGGTGATGCGTTGATCAAGCCGACCCAGACTGCAGAGCCTGTCTCTTCGAGCGCCAGCCATGCCTGGCCCATGGACCGGAGCTGAAACCCGGTCACAGTCAGTGCGTTTCCGAGCATCAGCAGCCGGAAGTCCCGCACGCGAACAAGCCCGAGCGCGTCTCCGAAGGAGAACGACTTCGTCTGGGTTTCTGGCCGGTCTTCGGTGGCGCTGGAAGCAGTTGAGACCACTTCACCCTGTGCCTGTGTCACTGAATCGTCCCGGGATTCACTTAATGCAACAACTGTTGCGGCAGAATACACCCGGCGAGTTGTTAACGCAACAATTGTTGCTTATAGTGTGGGCATGGCAACTGACAGAAAAGGCTCTCGGCCGGGTGGGCGGTCATCGCAGGTGAGGCGGCGCGTGTTTGGCGTCATTCAGCGGGCTCTCGAAGAGCGCGACTGGAACAGCCTGGCGATAGGTGAGATCGCCGAGCTTGCCGACGTGAACAAGACGACGATCTATCGTCGCTGGAACAACAAAGAAGGGCTCATCGCCGACCTGCTCGACAGCATTGCCGACTCCCATCCAAACGCCCCCGACCTCGGAACGATCACGCAGGATCTCGTGGCCATCGCCGAATACCTGGCGGAGATGCTCGATACGCAGTTCGGTCGGTCGCTCATCGCAGCGGTCGCAGGCAGTTCCGACTCGATCCTGGAGTCCGCGGCTCGAAAGTACTGGCAGCAGCTGTTCGCCAAGGTGGGACTGATAGTGAGAAGGGCGATGGAGCGAGGCGAGTTGAAGCCGAGCGCCACGCCGGCAGATCTTGTGGAGTCGGTGCTGGCGCCGATCTATCTGCGGGTGCTGGTCACCAGGGAGCGAATCGACAGAGCCGACATCGAACGGATAGTCGAACGCGCGCTGGGACCTTACCTTGCAGCCTGACCTTTCGAGAAGTCCGGACGCCTGCCCTGAGCCGCTATCATGTGACCGTCGCAGGCGGGGAGGGAAGTGGTGCCGATAGTCAGGTCCGCCACCTACAGCCCCTGCACCTAACTACACTCGAGTATGCACTGAGCATAGGCAGTCGATGCACATGACCACTTCAACAACAGGCCAGAAACTCACACGCTCGCAGCTCCGATCACGCATCGAAAAACTGCCGCGTATGCGCATCGCACACCTGCCTACACCGCTCGAAGAGATGCCCCGCACCAGCGCAGAACTCGGTGGTCCGCGCATCTTCGTGAAGCGGGAAGACATGACCGGCCTGGCGTATGGAGGCAACAAGGCCCGACACTACGACTTCGAGATGCCGCACATCCGTGATGAGGGTTACGACACCGTGATCAACATCATGGACTACCACTCGAACAACGCCCGCATGACCGCGGCTGCCGCCAACAAGACCGGCCTGCGCTACGTGCTGATTCTGAAGAACGCCGCCCACCGGAACGTGCAGGGCAACCTGCTCATAGACAAGCTGCTTGGTGCAGAGCTGCACCTGCTGGACCAGTTCCAGTCCGAGACCGCCGACGAGTACGCCACGAAGCTGAAAGAGAAGCTAGAGAGCGAAGGCGCAAAGCCCTACCTTGTCCAGGAGCACCTGTTCCCGCGCATCGTCGGGATGGTCGGCTTCGTTGAGGCCGGACTCGAACTGCTCGACCAGATCGAGGAACTGGGCCTACAGAACGCGCATATATATGGCGTCGCAGGACGATCACTGTGCGGCCTGATCCTCGCCGCACGCAACCTCGGCGTTGACTGGAAGTTCACCGGCGTACAGGTCACCTACGACCCGCCGCTGGACGAGTACATATTCGACCATGACGATGACATCAAGGAATTGCTCGACCTCCCGGTGACCTTCTCCAAAGAGGACATGCCGGTGCTCACGCAGTACGTCGGCGAGGGCTACGGCATCATGACGCCAGAGGTGGTCGAGGCTATACATATAGCCGCTCGCAACGATGCCATCATCTGCGACCCGAACTACACCGGCACCGTGATGGCCGCGCTGATCGACCAGATCCGCCAGGGCAACCAGCCCAGCGACGAAACCGTCATCTTCCTGCACACGGGCGGCCTCCCAGCAGTCTTTACCTTCGCAGAGCAGCTGGCCGGCTATTCGGAGGGATAATCCCCTCTCCCGGTGCCGGGTGCCCGCTTGCGGGCGCGGGTCAGGGTGAGGCTTGAAATGCCGCTCTTCGACAAGCTCAGGATGGCAGGGTGTCTGTCACCCCGACCGCGGGGCACCCGCTTGTGAGTCGAGAGATTCTGAATCAAGTTCAGAATGACAACATCTGCGGCACTACGACAGAATTGCCGACGACTCCTCAGATCCCTCCACCGCAGTCAGGCCTCCATAACGACCGCCCACCCCGCCTTGAAAAATTCCCAAACTCAATCCAAACCTGATTTCGTACGATCAGCCGATTACAGCCAGAATAGCCCGCCATCATCCTGAACCGAGAAACCTTCAGCAGGGCAGGGCGGCAGTAATGAATGCAATCTTGCGGCGGGCACCAGTCCGCCTCACTCCATTCTCGCTACTTGGACTCATGATCGCAGTCGTCGGCTGCGGAACCATCGCAATCGACGTCCGCACCCAGATCATCAGCCAGCAGGAGATCAGGCAGAACCTCGAGTACACGATCTCAGGCCCACTCGCCACTCTACTCATCACCGACGGTGAGATTGACCTTGGTGAAGAGAACGACCTTGCCGACCTCGAAGCTATGGAGAGCATCGGATGGGACATCCAGATGGATGTCGTGCAGGTTGAAGGCGAAGACGCTGTGCGGATGCGCATGAGCCAGACCTTCAAGGGTGAAGACGCCGCAGAGCAGTTCAGGCTTGCATCGACAGCGCTGGCGGAGCAGGACACATCGTCCACGATGATCCCCCTCCTTGAGATCACCGAGAACGAAGACGAGATCATCTACGAACTGCGGATGTCCGTAGAGGTTGATGACGAAGCCGCCCAGCCAGGCTTCACCACGGAGCCGGAACCGATCGATATCGATGGAACGCCGTTCCCCGGCTTCGACACCAGCGATCCCGAGTTCGGCGAGTTCGGAGCCGAGCTTGAGAACGCATTCTCGGACGGCCTACAGGACTTCACGGATGCGCTCGAAGCCAGTTTCGAGGACTTCATCACCGTGACCTGGACCGTCGAGATGCCCGGAGACGTGAGCGAGACAAACGCCACGAACGAAGATGGCAACACCCTGACCTGGGACCTCGGCTTCTCCGAACTGTCAGACGGCGGGGAGCTGTTCGCACGAAGCGTCGTCAGCAAGCACTCCGGCGGCAGCTGCAACCTGTAAGGGTCAAGTCATCGCTACGGCGCGAAGATCTCCTCGAGTTCGACAGACTCGGACTTACGCGCCCCGCTCACATCTCCCTCAACTGTGAACAGTGCCCGGCATGAACTCGCGCCGGCCACCGGCTGCATCGGGTGACTCTGGAAGAACGCAGCCGTTTCTCCGGGACCGACAGTCCTTGGATCCATCTCCAGGACACGCAGGACGCCAGGATGATCCCCAAGGATCTGGAACGTTGCCAGCACCGTTAGGGCGGAGTCTCCATCGTTGGTCCAGTTGCCGGAGATTTCATACCAGTGGTTCGGCCCATCTGGATTAGGCACTCCCGGATGGAAACTCACGCACTGCGCCTGACCCAGGACTATGTCGTTTACTAGCCAGTCGGACATCGCGGTGGCTGTGGGCACCGGTGTCGCTGTAGCCGGTACTGAAGTGGACGTCGCAGTGGGAGTTGGAGTCGGGGTCGCCGTCGCAGTTGCTGTTGCGACCGGGCTGGCCGTGACAGTTGGCTCTGGGGTCGCGGTCGAAGCGGCTGGCTCATCAGAACCACACGCCAACGCTGCAGTAGCGACCAATAGACCGGTCGCGAAGAACGCTCCAACTTTGTCATGTACTGAACTGTTCATCGAGCTATGTCCCTGTAGCTCAACCTGTCTGAGCCTGGTGGTTACGAGTTGATCTCTTAACCTCAAGACGCTCCGAGCCACTGCAATGTTCCTTCGCAATTGACAGGTAAAATAGCACCAGCCCGAACGAACATGATCTCAGTTCGAAAGGCAGGTCAGGCAATGGCTCCGATCATCTACGATCCTCGGCACACAACCGGCGTCTCGCCGGTGCACAAGGACGTCAAGCACCCGCTCGTCTACGATCCCAGACGACCTGGCCAGCGTGGCCCGCTTCACGGCAACCGGGGCAGAGGACGTACTCTTCTAGGCCTGTTCATCTTCCTGGCGTTTCTGCTGGTGGTCCTGGCCGGCGCAGCGTGGTGGCTGCTTGGCGCGACTGCAGACTCCGCGAGCCAGTAGATCGGGCCGAAGTTTGCCTCGTCCGGCGCGTTCGGCTTGAAGAAGTGTCTACCGATTCGCGCGTGCCGAAAACTTAGATTCGTGCCGCGTCATTTCTAGATTGTCAGAAGCCTGTGTGAAAATCGGTATCGCGGTAGATCCGGAATACGCATGGGGGATGCAATGCCAAACCTGATGATGATGTGTCCGACGACTAGTAGGCCAATCAAACTACCGTTTAGTGTCTCCAGTCCGGACAATGTACCGACTCTGATCAACAACACTTTTGATCCTTGTCCACATTGCTCGAATTCGCACACTTTCTCGAACGACAACGTTTGGGTTGAGGGTGAAGAACCGCCCTCCAAGTAGTCGGTCAAGGCAAGACGGGCCGTCGAGGTCAAAATTCTCCGTCAGTGCTCAGTACACCGTACGTGGGCACCGCTTTCTCACGCGCCTTCCGTCATTCTCCAACCGACTCCCTTATAATCTGGCCACCCTGAATCAGTGCACACACGTCCTCGCCCTCGGCTCCTGCGCGGCGATCACGCAGCAGGACCGGTGGGCGGGTGACACGGAGCCGGAGAATGGTTTCCACTCCATCTACCACGCAGACGCAGCTCATCTCTCACCTCCTTAGACGAGCCGGATTCGGTGGCACCAAAGCGGAGATAGACCACTTCTCCGGGATGGGCTACGAAGCCACCGTCGAGCACCTGCTCGGTCCGCCAGGCGTCGAGTCGATGCCGCAAGACATCATCCGCCGCTACCACGTGGATCAGTCAGACCTACGCATCCAGCCGGCTACAGGCGCCAACTGGATCTACCGGATGGTTACCACCAACGCTCCGCTGCTCGAAAAGATCACCCTCTTTTGGCACCGGGTATTCGCAACGGGCCAGACCAAGCTCATCCAGGGCAAGGTCATCATGACTCAGCTCGAGATGTTCAGGAAGCTAGGCCTTGGCAACTACCGTGACCTGCTCCTCGGCCTCTCTAAAGACCCGGCGATGCTCATGTGGCTGGACAACCAGGACAACCACAAGGGAGCGATCAACGAGAACTACGGTCGAGAGATCCTCGAGTTGTTCTCCATGGGCGTCGGTAACTACACAGAGAAAGATATCTACGAGTGCTCTCGGGCCTTCACAGGCTGGACCATCGCCAATGAGCCGTACAACGCTCAGAAGATGCGCAACAACACCGCTCGGCCATACGGCTACATCGGCTGGCAGTTCAGGTACGACGACTCCGACCATGACCACGATGAGAAGGAGTTCCTTGGCGAGAAGGGTGATCTCAACGGCGAGGACATCGTCGACATCATCTGCAAGCAGCCTGCGACGGCCCGCTTCATCGCCCGCCACCTGTACCACCACTTTGTCGCGGACGAGCTCCCGGTACCACAGTGGCCGCACATCCCGCCGCGTGATCCCGAAGCGATCGAGATCATGGCCGATGCCTACTTCAAGTCCGGCTACAACATCGGTGAGATGCTGCGGGCTACGTTCAACTCGGACTTCTTCAAGGCTGAGGCCAACCGCAATGCCCGCATCAAGAGCCCTGTAGAGGTCGTAGTCGGCTCGCTACGGCTCTCAGGCGGCTACGACTGGCCGACCGATGACGTATATGACGCCAATGCCTCCTGTGGCTTCATGGGCCAGGGACTACTCGCTCCGCCGTCAGTCGAAGGCTGGCAGGGTGGCGAGGACTGGGTCAGCACAGGCTCGATGATGCAGCGAGTCAACTACGCATCGAAGGTGCTCGGAGATGTGAGCAGGCCCGGTGTCCGCAAGATTGTCGACGAACTAGCTCCAACAGGGGTCTCTGGCGACGCAGCTGCTCTGGTAGATCGTTGCCTTGATCGCCTCGGCTACCTTGAGCTGAACGCAGGCACAACGCAGGAGATAACCGAATTCGCCTCCTCGCAGCTCGAAGGCATTGCGGACAAGAGCGGCGCTGAGCAGAACAGGATTGCCGGGCAGACCATCGTCTCGGTGCTGCAACTCGCCGTCGCAACAAGAGAGTTCCAACTGGCGTAGAGAGACATGACCACGAAAGCCGGCCCCCGCATAGACATCAAGTACCTGACCACGGTCGGCTTCACGGCAGACTTCGGCGGCCGCGGCTTTCACCTGCCGACTGACATCTCCGTACGCTCAGACGGACACATCTTCGTCATGAGCCGCAGTTCGCACACGGCCACGCCCGGCCTGCGCATCGGCGAATGCGACCTCGAACACAACTTCCACGGCGAGTTCGGCGGCCACGGCGCTGGCGGAGGCCAGTTCATCAAGCCGACCGCCCTCGCGATAGACAGTCGCAACCACCTGTTTGCCGCTGATGACAAACTGCACCGCATCACCGAGTTCGATGCGCAGAACAACCTCGTCCGCACATGGGGCGAGCACGGCTCCGGCCCTGGCCAGCTCAATGGCCCCAGCGGACTTGTTTTCGACCGTGAAGGCAACCTGCTCGTCGTCGATCACCTGAACCACCGCATCCAGAAGTTCACTCGTGACGGCCGATACCTCTCACAGTTCGGTTCGCAGGGCCAGCGGCGGGGGCAGTTCCAGTACCCGTGGGGCATCTGCACCGGCCCCGACGGCCGAATCTACGTTGCCGACTGGCGGAACGACCGAATCCAGTGCTTCGCCCCTGACGGCGAGTTTGTCTGCATGTTCGGAAAGCCTGGAAACGGCGAAGGCCAGTTCAACCGGCCATCCGATGTCGCCGTCGGACCAGACGGCTTCATCTATGTTGCAGACTGGATGAACCAGCGCGTTCAGGTGTTCGACTCGGACTGGCGCTACCAGACCAGCCTGCGAGGCCAGGCGACGCTTTCGCCGTGGGCCACCGAGTACCTTGCAGCCAATGCAGATGAGCAGCGGGCACGAGAATCTTTTCAACCGGTGATCGAGGTCGACACAGACGACCCACACGAAGAGTCTGCCCGGATAGAGTCCTACTTCTGGGACCCGGTCGCGATCGAAGTGGACGAAGAAGGCAGGCTGTACGTGCTGGAGACCAACCGCCACCGCTTCCAGGTATACGAAACAAGGAGCTGACTCTTGGCTAAAGAGCGAGAAAAGGTCCTCGTCGTCATCCAGCTCTCGGGCGGAAACGACTACCTGAACTGCGTCGTCCCCTACGAGAACGGCCACTACAAAGACGCCCGCCCCAACCTCAAGATCACAGACGACAGAGTGATCCCGCTCGACAACGGCCTTGGCCTCAACCCCGGAATGGGCCCCGTCAAGGACCTGTACGACCGTGGCAAGGTCGCCATCATGCACGGCATCGGCTATCCCGAGCCGAACCGTTCCCACTTCCGCTCGATGGACATCTGGCACACAGCCGAGCCGACAAAGGTCGGTGACAAGGGCTGGCTTGGTCAGGCCGTCAAAGAGCTCGACCCCAGTGGCGAAAATGTCGTCACAGCCGTCAACTTCTCCAACGGCCTGCCACGTGCGCTTGCCGCGCCCGGAGTCCCCGTCGCATCGGTCGGCGACCTCAACAACTACGGCCTTCTCACCGGCATCGAAGGCCAGCAGCAGCGGGAACAGGCGCTCTCAACCTTCAACCGCATCTACTCACCAGCCATCGGCAGCGGCGCCGTCATGGACTACCTGGGCAAGACAGGGCAGGACGCCTTGCGAGGCGCCGAGATCCTTTCGACCGCGCCCGGCAAGTACAGGTCGAATGTCGAATACCCTGATAACCCGTTCGCCAGCAGCTTGAAGGGCGTTGCGCAGGTCCACATGGCCGATCTCGGCACCCGCGTCTTCTATACGCAGTACGGTAGTTTCGACACTCACGCCGACGAGGTGAAGACGCAGGAACGCCTGTGGCACCACATCTCCGATTCACTCGCCGCTTTCTACCAGGACCTGGAAGAGGCTGGTCGCAGCGACGAGGTGATGGTGCTGATGTTCTCCGAATTCGGTCGTCGGGTGAAGGACAACGGCACCGGCACCGACCACGGCTCAGGCGGCGTCTCGTTCCTGATCGGCGACCAGGTCAAGGGCGGCCACTACAACGAGTACCCGGAGATCGAGACCTCGGCCCTCGTCGAAGGCGACCTCCGCTTCAACAACGACTTCCGAGGCCTCTACACAGACATCCTCGAAGACTGGCTGTCGGTAGAAGCAAAGCCCATCGTCCAGGGCACTTACGAAAAGAACCGCCCGTTCGTAAGCAGCACGAACTAGATCCAGTCACTGGTCAGCCGTAGAACGCGTTTAGAGACTAATCTCTAACTGCCGTAATCAGACGGCCCTATAGTCTGATCGTCGAAAGCAAGGGAATCCATATGAAGATTGGCGTGCTGTCGAGAGGTCCTAACCTCCACTCGACCAAGCGATTGGTTGAGGCCGCAGAACAGCGTGGCCACGATGTGCGCGTCGTCGACTACCTGCGCTGTTATATGAACATCACAGCTCGCAGACCCGCTGTGCTACTCGGTGGAGAAGACCTGCGCTTTGACGCCATCATCCCCCGCATCGCAGCCCAGCGCACCTTCTACGGAACCGCAGTTGTCCGCCAGTTTGAGATGATGGGCGTCTTCTCTGCTAACGAGTCGCAGGCCATCACCCGCACACGAGATAAGCTCAGGTCGCACCAGATCCTCTCCCGCAGCACCGTCGACACCCCTGTCACAGGTTTCGCCCACTCAACACGCGACATCGACGGCCTCATCGACATCGTCGGGGGTGCACCGTTAGTGATCAAGCTGCTTGAAGGCACACAGGGTGTCGGCGTTGTGCTCGCGGAGTCGAAGTCTGCCGCCCGTTCCGTGCTCGCAGCCTTTAGGCAGCTCACGCCCAACATCCTCGTTCAAGAGTTCATCAGAGAGGCGAGGGGCTCCGATATACGTTGTCTGGTAATCGGCAGCCGTGTCGTCGCAGCAATGGAACGCCGGGCGGCGCCGGGTGAGTTCAGGTCCAACCTGCACCAGGGCGGTTCAGCGTTCCCGGTCAAGCTGTCAGCGGCCGAACGGAAAGCCGCCCGCACGGCGGTAAAGGCGTTGGGGCTGAACGTCGCAGGTGTGGACATGCTCCGGTCCGAACGAGGACCGCTCATACTCGAAGTGAACTCATCACCTGGACTCGAAGGTGTTGAAGGCGCAACCGGCCTCGACATCGCCGGCATGATCGTGGAGTTCCTGGAGAAGAACGCCGCAAAAGGTGCGGAAAGAGGGAGGGTGAGAGGGTAGCCAGGCTAGCTGTTAGAACAAGAGCGAAGAAGGCGCGCGGCCCGGTCGTCGCAGGCTGGCGTGAATGGGTGCAACTACCTGAACTGTCTCCGACGTCGTTCAGGGCGAAGCTCGACACAGGAGCTCGCACCTCGGCGTTGCATGCATTCCGCACACGAGTTTTCGATCATGACGGCGAGAAGTGGGTCAGGTTTGAGGTACACCCACGTCAGAAGAGCCGCCGCGATTCCACGACCGTGGAAGTACCACTGCTGGAGATGCGCAAGGTGCGCAGTTCCGATGGCGCCGAAGAGTTAAGGCCGGTGATACTCACGCCACTGTCTATGGGCGGACGCAAGTGGGATATTGAAGTCACTCTGACCCGGCGTGACGCCATGAGCTACCGCCTGCTTCTCGGCAGGACAGCCCTTCGAGGCCGCGTTCTCGTCGATTCAGGCCGCTCACACATAGTGAAAGCGCAGGAGGCACCCGGCCTGTGAAGGGGCGCTGCTAATCCACTCTCCCGGCCCGGGAGAAGGTCAGGGTGGGGGTTCCTGTTTTGTTCTCCCTCTCAAGCTGGGAGGGAGTCAGAGGGAGGGTCGGTGGACTCCCTCAATCTCCGTTCGCTCTACCCTCGGCCGGTCCAGTTGTCTGCCTTAGCGACCACTTGTTGGTGGGAGACTAATAACCCTCCTGCAGATCCACTCCCAATATGGGAGTGATAACCATTCGCCCATCGACGGGTTTCAAATACTTCTAGTTGACAACCACCTCCCCCATCAGTTCACCTGAACGCTACTCCGGGCGATCCGTCCGGATCACCTTGACAACGTTTCCTGGCGGTTCCTAGAATCCGACATCGATTAGCAGTCGGGCACACCGACTGCTAATTTCTCAACATCGAAGCTCCTGACAGACCCCGGTATCGGTGCGTACCGCTTCATCCGGGCATCCCAGGGCTTCGCTCCAGAAAGCACACGTGCCATGCGACTGACCGGCCTGTGGCTCCATAGCGAGTTCAGGAAGCTGTGGGGTGGACAAGCGTCCTCGTTGTTCGCCAGCCAGTTCATGTTCCTGGCTTTGCCGCTCACGGCGGTCTCGGTGCTCGAAGCCACGCCGTTCCAGATGGGCATCGTCACCGCTATGTTCGGCCTGCCCGCCGTTTTCGGCCTATCAATGGGAGCATGGGCCGACCGCAGGAAACGGCTGCCGATCATCGTCGCCGCCGACATCGGCAGAGCGCTACTTCTGGCTGTCATCCCGGTTGCCCATCTGCTCGACCTCCTGACGATCGAGATCGTCTACATTGTCGCGTTCGGCATCGGTGCGATGAGCATTCTGTTCCAGATCGCCTACCGCTCCTTCCTGCTCTCAGTTGTGAAGAAGGAGGAACTGGTCGAGGCGAATAGCAAGCTTGAGTTCGCAACCTCGGCCGCTGGTTCGGTCGGGCCGGCGATCGGTGGAGTAGTCGTGCAGGTTTTGACGGCCCCCTTCGCTCTCTTCTTCGGGACGGGCCTGTACACGCTTTCCGGACTGGTGTTCGGGCGAATCAAGGTGGATGAGGTCGCGCAGGACGAACAGCCGGGAAGCGGAGGGATCAGAGAGGGACTGAGGTTCTTCCGGCAGAACAGGCTGCTGGTGGGAATGGGCGCAGGTCAGTTCAGTCTGATCATGTTCGGCACCGCGTTCGAGGCCATCTACATCCTTTACATGGTCAGAGTGCTCGACCTGAACGCCGGGACGATCGGCCTGATCTTCGGCCTGGCCAGCATCGGGTTGTTTGCCGGCGCGTGGCTGTCATCGAGATATTCATCGAGGGTCGGGATTGGCCGCATGACCATCATCGGGGCGGCGCTGATCGGAGTCGGTGACTTGGCCCTGCCTCTGGCAGATGGCCCGACAGTTATCGTCGCCGCCATCATCATTGTCGGGGGTCTTATCACAGAAGCAGCTTTCGTGGCCTACAACATCGGGCAGGTGAGCATCAGGCAGGCGATCACGCCGCGCCGGCTTCACGGCCGCGTGACCGCGGTCCAGGTTGTGCTCTCCCGCGCATCTGTCCCCATCGGCGGCCTGCTCGGCGGTGCGCTTGGAGAGCTGATCGGCCTCAGAGAGACGCTGTTCATCGTCACGGCAGGAGCGATACTGTCGTCTCTTTGGTTCGTCTATTTCGGAGTGTGGAGAGTGCACTCGATCGACGAGGCGGCCGAGGCCTGATTCAGGATTGCCGTCGTGGTCACTAGATCGTCTCTTCACGCCGGTTCCTGTACGCTTCGCCGATGCTACGAACGCGAACAGAATCGAGAAGAACATGCGCGTTGGCTTGATGGTTGAAGGACAGGCGGGACTGACATGGGAGCGCTGGATCCACATCCTGCACACGGCCGAGGATCTCGGACTCGACTCCGTCTTCCGCTCTGATCACTACTTCATCGGCTCACACCAGAGCTCCATCGACGCGTTCCTCTCGTTTGCGGTCGCTGCCCGCGAGACCAGCCACATCCGGTTCGGACAACTTGTTAGTCCGATTACGTTCAGATCGCCGGTTGATGTCGGACGGATGGCGGCGCAGATCAATCAGTTGAGCAACGGCCGTTACCAGCTTGGCCTTGGGGCAGGTTGGCACGGTCCCGAGCATGAGGCTTACGGGATTCCGTTTCCGCCGACGCGAGAGCGTTTCGAGAGGCTTGAGGAAGCGATCAACCTGATCAAGACGATGTGGGGTCCGGGGCCTGCCTCGTACTCTGGCAAGCACTACTCGGTCACCGATGTCGACACGCTTCCGAAGCCGGTATTTGGCGCAGACACGCCGATCACCATCGGTGGCTCAGGCGAGAAGCGCACGCTGCCACTTGTTGCTAAGTACGCGGACGAGTGGAACGCGGTGAACATGCAGGTGGAGACCTACAAGCACAAGATCGATGTGTTGAACGCGGCCTGCGATGCTGTCGGCCGAGACCCGGCCACGATCCACCGTTCGATGATGGTGTTCGGCCTGATCGCAGGCGATGAGCGGTCGCTGGACCGGCTGACGCGCCACCACATGCGGATGAGCGGCACAACCGGCTCACCCGCCGCATACCGCCAGCAGAAGGTTGAGACGAGCAACTGGGTAGTCGGGCTGACCGATGAAGCGGTCGATAGGTTCGGCCAGTTCGCAGAGCTTGGTCTCGAAGAGACGCAGTTGCAGCTCTTTAACTTCGACTCAGACGAGGTCCCCGCCTACTACGCCAGCGAACTAGCGCCAAGAGTCGCCGAGTTTTAGCGCGAGCAGGCCTATTTCGGGTTGGCGCGATACCAGTCGAGTGTCGACCTGATCGCATCTCTGACCGGTGTTGGCTCGAGTCCGAACGCGTTTGCGATCTTGGAGTGATCGACCACGTGCGGCTTCTCGAACTCGTAGTCAAGCTCTTTTAGCTCTCTGACGACCGGCATGAAGAGGCCGACGAGCGATCGCATTAGCCGTGGCATCACCGATATCTTCGCAGGCGCTGTTCCTGCTTCTTCGTAGACCATCTCGACGAACTGGCGGGTTGTGACCGTGGGCGGATTGGGCACATGCCAGATCCCTCCAAGCGCCTCCGGTCGATCGCCGAGAGTGATCATTGCGTGGGCCAGGTCTCCGATATACGTGTACGTATGCGGCTGATCGATGTTCATCAAGAACTGAGCTTTGCCGCCGTTCAGTGCCGGGTAGAAGACGCGCTCACCCATCTGGGACATGCGAGCCCGCGGACCGAAGAAGTCCGAGGCTCTTGCGATCGCAGCCGTGATCTCCCCTCGATCGTGAGCATTGAGCAGAGCTGTGGCCAGCTCACCGCGGACCTTGCCTTTCTTCCCGGTCGCCCGGTACGGCAAGTCCTCGACCAGCGGCTGCCCGTCGACATCGCCGTAGGCGTACATGTTTTCTACGGAGATCAACCGGGCGCCAGAGGCCGAGGCTGCGGCGATGATGGAATTTTGCAGTGGAGGAAAAAGCTCCGGCCACCTGTTGTAAGGCGGCGCAAGAGCGAAGTAGATAACAGAAGCGCCTTTTGCCGCGGCCGTCGCGAAGGCAGGATCGGTCGCGTCACCCCTCGCCACCTCAACGCCCTCGGGTAACCCGCTGCCTCCGCTTCGGCTCACCACACGGACGCCCTTGCCCTCGGCCACCAGTTCGCTAGCTATCGCTACACCAACCGCCCCGGTTCCGAAAACGACGTGCTCAACCATGACGACTCTCCGGGCTCAGTAACACCGGCCATCCCAGACCAAACATCAGGCTCCGCCTGTTACCAGCGAGGCTTCTTGTAGTTCGGGAAGTTGTAGCCCGTCCATGAGCCGTCACGAGACTTGGCATCTGGATCGATCGACAGGATCATGTCCTTGCGGTTGTCCGGCTTCTCGCGCAGGAACTGCTCGTGCCGCTCCGCCAACGCATCGTCATCCACCTCAACGCCCAGGCCCGGCGCATCCGGCACCTCCATCGCGCCATCCACGAACTGCAGCTTGCCGCCCTTGATGATGTCGCCGTCCTCATCCGTCCACGGGTAGTGCGTATCCGCCGGAAAGTTCAGCTCCGGCGTCGCCGCACACGCATGTAGCATCGCCGCCTGCGAAACACCCAGCGCGTTGTTCGAATGGCCCGAAAGACCCCAGCCCATCACCCGGCACAGCACGCCCGTCTCCTTGTAAGCCAGGATCCCGCCCCAGTGGTGGTGGTCGCCAAGGATCACGTCAATCCCGCCGATCTGCGCATTCGGCTTCACATGCGAAAACGCTGAAACGCACATATTCGAAGCCGTTGGAATATCGGTGTGCTTCTTCACCTCCGCATGCATCTTGATCGTGTCAGTCGGGTCTTCCAGATACTGCGGCTCGTACTGCTCGATCTCCCTCGCAACCCTGATCGAGGTCTCCACCGTCCAGACCGCGTTCGGGTCGATGCGGATCTCGTAACCCTCGGACTTCGGAAAGCGCTGGCGCAGCAGTCGGAACGTCTCGATATCCACGTCCGGGTGAAAGAAGCCGCCCTTGATCTTCAGCGCCTTGAAACCGTACTTATCCACGAACTCCTCGGCCTGCCTGACAAAGCCCTCGGGGTCCAGCGCCTCACCGGTCGCAACCTCACCGACGCCGTTCTCGTCAGCGAACTTGTAGAACAGGTACGCAGCCCAGTGCACCCTGTCCCGCGCTCGCCCACCGATGTAGTCGCAGACCGGCAATCCGGCGTGCTTCGCCCCGGCGTCCAGCAACGCCGTCTCCACCGCCGCCCATGCCCGGGGCGGCCCATCGAAGTTGAGCCGTGCCTGCGTCACCTGGCGTGGGTCTAAGCCAAGGAGCCATTCGCGGTTCTTCTCGATCTCTGCGGCCTGATTGCCAGAGGTCTCGCCCGCGCCGGTGAACCCGTCGTCCGTCTCGATCTGCACGATCGTCCGCACACGGAACGACTCGTGAACGCCGGTGCTGTTGAGCAGCGGCTGATCGTGCATAGCCGCCTGTGTCACTTTCAGGTTGGAAATTTTCATTCTGTTTCTCGCTCGGTGGTGGATGACGGACTCGTGGCACATTCTGTGCCCGATTGCTGTCTAGCACAACCACTTGCCGCTCAGACACGCTGGCGGAGTAAAGTGTTGGCCCAAACAGGATGAAAAAAATGCAAATAGTTACACGCAACCACATCGCCGCCGGCATCGAAAAACTCGCCCGCTACAAGCTCTCGTACCTCAACACCCCGCTTGAAGAGGCATCCAGCCTGAGGCGAGCCATCCAGGCCACAATCCCGGTCACTGCTGGCTCTTCTGACAACGGCAAAGGCAGCTTGCTGCCACCCAGGATTCTTGTGAAGCGGGACGACACTACCGGCCTCGCATTCGGTGGCAACAAGGGCCGGCACTTCGAGTTCGCAACCGCCCACATCCTCGAAAACGGCTACGACACCGTCATAAACGTCAACGACTACCACTCCAACCAGGCGCGGTTCATTGCGGCCTCCTGCGCCCGGGCCGGCCTGCGCTACATACTCGTCTCCACCGAGAAGGTCGACAAGCCGTTGACCGGGAACCTGCTGTTGTGCAAGCTGATGGGCGCCGAGATCCACCGTGTGCCCGGTGAGTACGCGAACCAGATGGTCGACAAACTGGTGAGCGACCTCGAGGCAGAAGGCAAGAAGCCGTTCGTTGTGCCGCGAGAGGAGTTCGCCGACCTCATGGGCATGTTCGGCTTTGTCGAGACCGGCCTCGAGCTTGAGCACCAGCTCCAGGAGGCAGGAGTCTCAGGATCGGTGCGGTTCTGGGGCTTGACCGGCAGGTCTATCGCAGGGCTGAGGCTGTATGCGAAAAACAGAGGTTTGCCGTGGTCGGCAACGGCGGTGATGTACTCACCGGGCACGATCGAGCAGTTCAACGAGATCACGGTGAAGCGATCGAAGGCTGTGGCCGAGCAACTCGATATGCCCCACGCGCTGGAGGTGGGCGACCTCGACGTGCTGACCGACTACACAGGACCCGCGTACGGAGTTCCATTCGACGGTGTCTTTGAGGCGATGCACATGGCCGCAAAATCAGAGGCTCTGATTCTCGACCCCAACTACACCGGCAAGTCGATGGCCGCTCTTATCGCTGAGATCCGAGCCGGTCGCGTTGACCCGGCAGTCCCGGTCGTCTTCATCCACTCAGGCGGCACGCCCCAGCTATTCGCCTTCGCAGACGAGATCTGGAACTGGAAGGGCTAGCGGGCTTCGATGCCTTTTCCCTCTCCCGATGCGGGAGAGGGTCAGGGTGAGGGCTTCCTGTTATCCCCCTCCCAGCCTGGGAGGGAGAGTCGCCCGCCACCCTGAGCCGCCGAAGGATGGCGTGGGCAACCACCTCACTGCCGCCGCTACTCGTTCACCTTTCGGACCGAAACGTCGTCCACCCACACCTCAAGCAGGTCCGGCCGAGCCGTTCCGTCATCGAGCCACGTGCGTATTCGGACTTCCAGCCGGGCCGTGGCCGAACGCTCCGGAGCAACAACGATACGGGAGACGACCGACCAGTTGTCTGCTGTGTCCACACGATCGACAATCGACTCACGTCCGATCGAATTCCCGTTTCCGTCAAAGTACTCAACTACCAGCTCGGCCGGACCCTGGAAAGTCTGAATCGCACTGAACGAGACAAAGTAGCTTGAGCCAGCCTCTGCTGGGAATCTCTCTTTCATCGTCAAATTCGGTGAAGTCGTCTCGCCGGGCGGATTGGTCATGTAAATGGCCTTCTGGCCAGTCACGCGCCGTGCTGTTGTAGCCTGGATCAACTGAGTACCGGCCAGTCGAGCCTGCCAGTGCTCAAATGTCTCACCCTCGAACGAGCCCTGGAGTATCAGTTCGCGTGCCAGGACGGGCGATGACTGTGGTGTAGGACCGATCGCCGTAGCCGTTGCTGTGGTGGTGGCAGCGACAGACACGGCGGTGTGTACCGCAACAGCCGTAGCAGTCCTCTGTGCAGCTACCGTTGCAGTGGCCTGCTGAGCAGGGATCGTCGTAGGGCTGGCGCTGGGTCGAGCCGTGGCGGTTGGATCTTCGTCACCGCTCCCGCATGCTGTCGCGAACAAGACCAGTGCGCTTGCCAAAAGGAACAATACGGGGCGAGGCGCCAACCGGGTTTCAGGGCTCATGGTCCTAGTCCTCGTGTCTCATCTCAGTTCCCACAACCGGGCTCCGGGCGACCGGCCTGGCGGCCCTTCTTAGCTGGCGACATAAAGTCATAAAGGGCGGTTGCCATATCAAGATTCCGCCCGGCTATTGTCTCACCCCACACCCAACCTGCACCGAATCCACCTCAAACAGTGCGGCTATCCGGCAGCGCCCTGTCTAACCTCTGCGTAACACTGGAATCTGCAAAATTGTGGAGATTGTCCAGTTCTCCGCGGGCGCATGCCGCATCAAACGAATACACGTGAACGCACTAGAGGGTCACACAACCAGTCGATCTCGATCACGAGGTTGCAGGCGGGCCCAGCCAAAGAGCCGACAACAGAAATGCGGATGGTTGAGCCACCCTTAAAGATTTCTTTGACGGGTCTTCATAAGCGCTGAACAGTTGCTCGCTACCGTTGACGTAACAACAAACACAGAATCTCTCTCCGGCGTCTCGCCAGTCCGTGTGCGGCGGGGCGATGGGACGCCATAGAAGACAACCATCTCGAGAGTCGCAGGCTGATGGAGGCTGCGGCGACCGGGGCCACACCAGGTCGATCGGGCCTGGCCATAAACAAGGAACAGGTGCCATGCCACGCATATTCCGGTTCAGAAAGACGGCTGCAGTAGGCCTGATTTCAGCGGTGGCCGTCGTATCTATCGCGTGCAGCAGCGCTGGTGGCGACGACACGGCTGCAACAGTCGTAAACACCCCCGAGCCGACTGCAACCGCGATCACCAGCGCAAACAGCGGGTCGAATGTAGACGGGACTCAGGTCATCCCGACTCCACCTGCAGTAGACATCCCGGTATCGAACCCGGTTTCGGATTTGACGTCGCTCGAGATCGTCAAAGCCCAGGAACAGGTACTCATTGACCTTTTCGACGACACTATCGACTCCGTCGTGAAGATCGAGACCAGGACCAGGGCCGGTGGTGGCGAAGGCTCGGGCTGGATCTGGGATGTGGATGGCCACATTGTGACGAACTACCACGTCGTGGATGGAGCGACCGAGATAACGGTCTTCTTCTTCGATGGCCGTGAGTACGATGCCGAAGTGGTCGGCTTCAACAGCCAGGCGGACCTGGCGGTAATCAAGATCGAGGTTGAGGAAAGTGATGAGATTCAGCCTTCCGAGCTTGGAAACAGCTCGGACCTGAGGGTTGGACAGACTGCGGTTGCGCTTGGCAACCCGTTCGGCCAGGACTTCTCGATGACGAACGGTATTGTGAGTGCGGTTGGACGCCTGCTGCCGAGCGGCTTCCAGCGGTTCAGCATCCCGTCTGTGATCCAGACCGATGCGGCGATCAACCCCGGTAACTCGGGTGGCCCTCTGCTGGACATCGACGGTCGGGTGATCGGTATCAACACTCAGATCAGGAGTGAAAGCGGTTCGAACTCAGGTGTCGGCTTTGCTGTTCCGGTGGACCTAGCGAAGCGGGTTGTGCCGAACCTGATCGAGAATGGAAGGCACGACTACTCGTTCATCGGCATTACCGGCACGGAACTGAATAACGAGTTGCGTGAGGGCCTGAACCTGGACAACACGCAGCAGGGCGCATACGTCCTGAGTGTCGGAAGCGGCACGCCTGCCGAGGACTCCGGTTTGAGGCCGGAGACGGGCACGATCACAGCTTCAGGCAACACGGCAAATGCCGACTTCAACGGTGACCTGGTGGTTGCGGTTGACGGGCAGGGGGTCGAGTCGATGGATGACCTGATCGCCTACTTGGCGCTGAACACCTCCCCAGGTGACGACATCGTGCTGACGGTGCTGCGGGCAGGCCAGGAGGATCAGGTCGTGGTGACGCTGACCGAGCGTCCGTAAGACTGAAACGTAGTTGGACAGAACGTCCGCTCAAGCGAAAAGAAAAGCAGGCTCCGGGCCATAACCCTGAGCCTGCTTTTCTTTTCGCTGACGGTTTTTGCTGGAGACGAAGGTGAGTGAACTTCGGAACATTGGTCCGGTTTCAGCCCAATGGCTTGCGGACGTCGGTGTCGAGTCGCTCGAGGATCTTGAACGGGTTGGTGTCTTGGAGGCTTACCGGCGAGTGAGGGCGAATGAGCCTCAGAAGGCTTCGCTGAACCTGATCTGGGCGCTGCAGGGAGCGGTGATGGACATCCATTGGACCGATGTGCCGGAGGAGATCAAGGAGGAACTGCTCGAAGAGCTTGGCTAGCGGGCAAGTCTCCTGAGACCGATCGAGGCAAGGTCTGCTGTCCAGACCAGCAGCACATAGACGATCAGCAGCAGCGCGACGTCCGTGTAACGGAAGAACGACAGGTCGAGCCTGAACTGGTAGCCGAGCCCGGCAACCGCCACCAGTCCGACCACTACGCTGGTGCGGATGATCACTTCCCACCTGTACAGCAGGAACGTAACGAACTGCGGCAGCACCTGCGGCAAAACTCCGTAGAACAGCAGCTGCACCCTGCCAGCGCCCGAGCTCTTCAGCGATTCAACCGGAGCCTGCTCGATGTCCTCGACGATCTCCGCACCCAACCTGCCGAGCACGCCGAAGTTGTGGATCGCCAGCGCAATCGCTCCCGCAAGGATGCCCGGTGAAAACACGAACACGATGATCAGCGCCCACACAAGCTCCGGCACCGCCCTCGTCAGCACGTATACAGCCCGTGTCAGCGCAACCAGACCCGCACCGACATATGAGCCGCGCCCGACAAGGTTCGAAGAAGCGAACGAAATTGTTGCCAGTGCTCCGATAGCAGCCATTCCGGCAGCAAGCACACTCATCACAAGCGTGTCGCCTGCGAGCCCGAGCGCATCCAGCCACGCGTCCCATCTTGCGAACGCCGGAGTGCCCGATTCGCTTGAACCTGCGAGATCAGCGATGAACTCTCCGGCCCTGCGCCACGCTTCAGACGACAGCAGTCCCGGCCCGCCAACGTCCTGGCCCAGCACCCGCACCCACGAAGCGGTGACCATGAACACCACGAACAGCAAGCTGCCGACAAAGAACGGCCTGCGACGCACCAGATCACTCATCGCATCAGCCTCCGTCGCACCAGCGCGCTCCACAGGTCGATGCCAATCACGATCAGCACCAGGGCGAACACCGCCGTCCACATTCGTTCGAACGCCAGGTCATCGAGCGCAGTCGTGATGCGCAGTCCAAGACCGCCAAGACCTACGAAGCTCAACACGGCAGCGGCCCGCACCGCACACTCCAGCCGGTAGAAGGCATAACTCACCACGTCAGGCGCAGATGCCGGGACGCGCCCGTACATAAGCACCTCGCTCTCAGATGCCCCTGAAGTCCGGAGCGCGGCAAGCGGCTCCGGGGGTGCGTCCTGCAATCGCTCGGCGAGAATGCGGCCGAGGATCCCCGCATACGGCACCCCGATCGCAAGGACTCCCGCGGCCGGAGATAGCCCGAACGCCGCAACGAAAAGGATGGCCCATACGATCTCGTGGACCGCTCGCAGGACCGCCAACACGGCCCTCGCTCCGGCCATCACACCGAGTCGCTTCAGTCGTCCGGTCTGCAGCACGCCGGACGCCAGCACGCCGAGCGGAACCCCGGCCAGGACAGCGACCGTCATCCCGGCCACTGCGAACGCCAGAGTCGTCCAGGCATCGGAGATCGCCGTGCCTAGAAAATCGGGAGAGAGATCGGGAGTCACGAACGCCACGGCGATCTCCCGCAGCGCGTCCATACCGCCGGAGTGGACTATTCCGGCCGGCGTATCGACAACCAGCACGCTCCATATGAACGCGCCGATGAGCACCAGCGTCAGCTGCGCCCTTGCCCCCGGCATCCCCGGAAGCCAGGTCTTAACCCTTGCGATCGACTCGCCCGAGCCGCTGATCGCACTCACTGGTAGCCCCCTAGATGCCCCACAGCGGCCTCTCATGGTCTGAGCCGGAGCCTACACCGCCACCGGCAGAGTTTCGCTCATACAGCTCTTCGAGATGCTGCGAAGTGACTTCGCTGGAAGGCATATCGAACTGGAGTGCGCCGTTTCTAAGACCAACCATGCGATCGAAATGCTCCCGGGCCAGCCGGGGATCGTGGATGCTGGCGACGATGGTCCGATTTCGCTCTGTCGCGATGCTTCTGAGCAAGCCTAGAAGTTCGGCCGCAAGGTCGGGATCGAGCGATGCGACCGGCTCATCTGCCACGATCACCTCGGGGTCCTGGACGAGCACTCGAGCCATCGCCACCCGCTGCTGCTCGCCACCCGATAGCTTGGACACCCTTTGCGACTCCCGGCCTGCAAGCCCCACACGTGCGAGAGCCTCCGTTGTGGCTGTGTGCTTTAGCGGGAAGGCGAGGCCTGCGAGCGATCGGAGCAGGCTCCAGCGGCCGAGCATGCCGGCGTCTGCGTTGTGTCTTGCAGATAGCTGCGAGACGAGGTCAAGGCGCTGCTGCATCATGCCAACAAGCCGTGTGCGCTCTGCCGAATCCTTAACTCGGTACGGCTGTACGCCGTACAGGCTGACGGCTCCCGTGTGTGGGTCCAGCATTCCCGTGATGATGCGGAGAAGAGTTGTCTTGCCAGCACCGCTCTGGCCGACAATCGCCACCATCTGGCCTCTGCTGGCCGAAAAGGAGATGTTTTCGAGCGCCACGCGGTCCCCGTAGGTGTATCCGACACCTTCTATCCGGCAGGTGTCGGTGGCGACCTCTGGTTGAGGAGTGTCCTGGCCCGTAGTTGCCATATGGTGAGTGGGTGAGTGTGGGTCGACGGTGAGTAGTTAGAGATACGTTCCGGGTGGGCAGGTTCGGTTCAGCCAAACGTATCAGACCAGGTAAACGGGGTGACGTCCTTCGACTAGCTGAGGATCGCGGCTCATCCTCCTCTCCCGCAAGCGGGAGAGGATTGAGGTGAGGGTCGGCGATATGTCATTCTGAACTTGATTCAGAATCTCTCGGGAACCCTTCATCAACGGTCAGATCCCTCCACTTCGGTCGGGATGACAAACAGCCGCCATCCTGAGCCTGTCGAAGGGTGGCAAGTTTTAGCCCTCACCCTAACCCGCGCCCGCAAGCGGGCACCCGGCACCGGGAGAGGGGATGAAACGAAGGGCACCTACCCGGCGCCTTCTCCGCCGTCCGCCGGGATGATGGTGCCGCTAACGAAGTCGGAGAGGTCCGATGCCAGGAACAGCGCGATGTCCGCTATCTCGTTCGGCTCTGCGAAGCGACCCATGGGGATTCGGGCGAGCTTGGCATCTGTGCGAGGCCCGGGTTTCCAGACCTGCTGCGCCATCGGTGTCATCGTGACAGTAGGAGCGATGCAGTTGACCTGGATGTTGTGAGGACCGAACTCGACCGCCATGGTCTGCGATAGCTGGTGCAGCGCTGCCTTGGCTGAACTGTAGGCACCAAGCGCTGGCTGACCGATCAGGGCTGCGCGTGACGTGATGTTGATGACCTTGCCGTTGCCGCGCTCGATCATGCCGGGGACAAACGCCTGTGTCAGCAACAGCGGCGCCAATACGTCCACATCGTAGATCTGTCGCCAGGCCTCTTCCTCGACCTCCAGGATCGGCTGTGGGATCACCATCCCTGCGTTGTTCACGAGTATGTCTACCTGCCCAACCGCCTCCAGCACTTCCCGTCCGAGATTGCGCACCTGGTCGGCGTCGTTGAGTTCTGCCGTGCCGCTCCAGACATTGACTCCGAACTCCTTCGCGATCCTTTCGGTCTCGGCCAGCCCTTCTTCGTTGCGGGCGGTTATCGCAAGGTCAGCACCGGCCTCTGCGTAGTTCCGGGCGATCTCGACTCCCATGCCTTTCGACGCTCCGCTGATGAATGCGGTCTTGCCCTTGAGCGATATCTGGTTTCTATCTGGCATTTTTCTTCCCGGGTGCGTTGTTGAGAGGCGGGCTGCGAAAGCAGGTGAATGCTACTGCAATCTGGAGGAATCAGGATGTTGCCAGCGAAGCTGCGCCAATCGCGATCAGAGCGACGCCTAGAACGAGGTAGACAACCTCGGTCTTCGAGACGCCGGGAGTGTTGAGAATCCTGATCTCGCCAATGATCCAGCCAGTAAGTACCGCGCCGGCGATCATCGAGAGGACCGTCCCTGCGCCAGAACTTAAGGGCAGCGTTACTGCAGCAGCCGAAGAAGAGCCTCCAACAAGAACCGCAAGCAGCACTCCGGGGATCGTGTAACTCTCGAACGGTGTGCCTTCAAGCCATTCCTGCGGGAAGTTACCGCGCTCCAGTCCGGCAAGTATCGCGATGCCACCTCCGATCGCTGTCAGCGCCACGAACAGCGAGAGAGCGAAAAGAGTTATTTGCAGCGGGTCGTCCCACATGGTGGCTTCTCGGTCTGGTTCAGGGTGTCGGTCTTGCCACCATAGCGTCGCGTGGCATCGATAAGCCGCTCCACCGCGTGAGTGAACCGTGTTCGTGGGCAAAGCAAAAGGCCGACCCGGGGGCAATCCGGGTCGGCCTACACGGAGGAGGGTATGTCCGGTCAGATAGGACAGTCCCACCGTTGCTTTGAACTGTGATCGCTACGGAAGCAGCACTGCATCGATCACGTGGATCACTCCGTTCTCTCCAACGATGTCGGTGATGATCACCTGCGAGTCGTTGATGAAGACGTTGCCGTTCTCAACACGGACAGTCACGTCCTGGCCGAGAACCGTGGTCGCTGAGGTGACCGTCACGACATCGGCCGCGAGGACCTCACCGCTCACCACGTGGTAGAGCAGGATGTCTGTCAGTGCCGGGATGTCGTTCAGCAGTGCCTCAACCGTGCCCTCGGGTAGAGCGGCAAAGGCGTCATCCGTCGGTGCGAACACCGTGAAAGGGCCGGCGCCGGAGAGCGTGTCCACCAGGTCCGCAGCGGTCAGGGCGGCGACCAACGTGGTGAAGCGGCCATCGGCGACAGCGAGGTCGACGATGGTGTTGGACTGGACCTCGGGCTCTTCGGCAGGAGCGGCCGGCGGCAGCAGCACGCGGTTGATGACGTGGATGATGCCGTTCGACGCCTGGATGTCGGGCTGAGTGACCAGTGCGTCACGGTTCAGCACGACGTTGCCGAGCTGGTTGTCGATGACGAGGTTCGAACCCTGCAGGGTGGGCGCCAGGATGAGCGTGAGAGCTGTCGCGGCGTCCACCTCACCGGCCACGACGTGATACGTCAGGATGTCGGTGAGAGCAGGGATGTCGTTGAGCAGAGCTTCCACAGTGCCGTCCGGGAGCATGGCGAAGGCGGTGTCTGTCGGTGCGAAGACCGTGAAGGACCCTTCGCCTGCGAGGACGCTGTCCAGACCTGCTGCCTGGAGGGCCGCTACGAGTGTGTTGAAGCGGCCGTCAGCGGCGGCGATGCCTGCTATCGAGTTGTCTGAAGGCGCGGCAGGGGCGTTCTGCACCTGCTCGGCTTCAGGGATGAGCACTGCATCGATCACGTGGATCACGCCGTTGGAACCGACGAGGTCGGTGATGATCACCTGTGCGTCGTTGATGAAGACGTTGCCGTTCTCAACCCGGACCGAGACGTCCTGTCCCTGCAGAGTCATGGCAGAGTTCAGACTGACCACGTCAGCAGTGAGCACGCTGCCTGAGACCACGTGGTACGTGAGTACGTCAGTGAGAGCCGGGATGTCGGCGAGGAGGCCTTCGACTGTGCCACTTGGCAGAGCTGCGAAGGCGTCGTCTGTCGGTGCGAAGACTGTGAACGGGCCGTCGCCGGACAACGTACCAACGAGGTCGGCAGCGGTCAGGGCTGCGACGAGCGTCGTGAAGCGGCCGTCACCGACTGCAAGGTCGACGATGGTGTTGGAGACAGCTTCTTCCGCCTCAGGGATGAGCACAGCGTCGATCACGTGGACCACGCCGTTCGAGCCGATGAGGTCTGTGATGATCACCTGTGCGTCGTTGATGAAAACGTTGCCGTTCTCGACCCGGACCGAAACGTCGCTGCCCTGCAAGGTCATCGCGGAGCTCAGGCTGACCACGTCAGCAGCGAGCACGTTGCCGGAGACCACGTGGTAGGTGAGGACGTCCGTGAGAGCCGGGATGTCAGCCAGCAGGCCTTCAACCGTGCCCTCAGGTAGAGCGGCGAAGGCGTCGTCAGTCGGGGCGAAGACCGTGAAGGGGCCCTCACCGGAGAGCGTTCCAACGAGGTCAGCAGCCGTCAGAGCTGCAACCAGGGTCTCGAACCGGTCGTCGCCGACAGCGATGTCAACGATGGACGGCTGAGGCTCCGGGGTGGCCGCAGACGTAGGCGTGGGCTCGGGAGCAGGGTCGTCTGCCGGCGGTAGAAGAACCGAGTCGATCACGTGGATCACGCCGTTCGAGCCGACGATGTCTGTGATGATCACCTGCGCGTCATTGATGAACACGTTTCCTGCGTCGACCCGGACCGAGACATCGCTTCCCTGCAATGTGGCTGCTGAGCTCAGGCCAACGACATCTGCCGCCAGCACATTTCCGCTAACTACGTGGTAGGTGAGGACGTCTGTGAGAGCCGGAATGTCTTCCAGCAGGCCTTCGACCGTGCCCTCTGGGAGAGCGGCGAAGGCGTCGTCAGTTGGGGCGAAGACGGTGAAAGGACCGTCGCCCGATAGCGTTGTTGCCAGGTCTGCTGCGGTGACCGCTGCGACCAGCGTATTAAACCGGCCGTCCTCGACAGCGATGTCGACAACGGTCCTTGCTTCCGCCTCAACCACCGGTGTTGCGGTGGGGGCTGGAGTGCTAGTTGGGACAGGCGTAGGGTCCTCGGAGGAGGAACACGCCACCGCGACGACCGAGATCGCTGCGATGACCGCCGTAATCAGCTTCTTATTCATATCGAAACTCCGTGTGTCGGCCTCTTGGCCTCACTTGTAGGGCATGTTCTACATCAATGCCCTCTCTGTTGAGAATATACTATCTTTCTGAACTCGTGTTGTCAAAACTCAACATTTTCTTTAGATTTGTAGTGTCACGTGCTAAACTTCTAATGCACGGCTCAGAAATCTCGCTCAATCCGATCACTAGCAACTACGATCAGATCCGTGAGACCTCCTACAGTCACTAAGTGCACTCTAGCTAACAGACGCGTTAGGAATGGTGGTATAAAACTCACATGGCCATACAACCCGGCGAACCCCGGCCGCGCACAGGTCGTGGCACGCCTTCAGCAAGAGACGTGCAACGCGTGCGCGACCGTTACCTGCGTGCGCTCATCAGGGGTGATGAGGCGGATGCGTCCGAAGCGATCCAGGAGGCGGTGTCGTTCGACTGGCGGCCGGCCACGATCTACATGGACGTGCTGGCCAAGGCGATGGTGACGATCGGTGAGATGTGGCACTCGGGAGAGATTTCGATCGCGCACGAGCACCAGTCAACCCAGGTGACGCTCCGGCAGGCGGGACTATTGCGTGAATTCTTCCCGCCTGAGCGCAAGACCGGTCTCCACGCCGTCGTCTCTGCTGTTGAGCGGGACGGGCATCTGCTCGGGGCGATGATCTTCACGGACCTGCTGTTCTACGACGGCTGGAACACCGACTTCCTGGGTGCCGGGACCCCCGCCGAAGATCTCGGGAACATGGTCGCTGAGCGAAAACCTGACCTTGTTGCGTTATCCGCCACGCTCGAAGGTTCTCTGAAGTCTCTTGCCGCGTGTGTGAAAGCGGTGCGTGAGGCTAACGAGTCGACCTTTGTCGTGATCGGCGGGACGGCCGTCGCCGGAGAGCCTGAACAGGCCGAGCAGATCGGCGCCGACCTGATTGCGAACGACCCTGTTCAGGCCGTTATCGACATCGGGTCCCACTTCGACATCAGCGGTTCAACCATGCCTCTCGAGCAGATCCTGCAGCGGGTTGGCGAGCAGGTGAAGGCCAAGCGAATCGAGCGTGGCTGGAGCCAGCAGCAGCTTGCTGATGCCGCCGGTCTAGACCGTACTTACCTGAGCGGTGTTGAGCACGGTAAGCAGAACCTGACGCTGGGCGCAGTGAAGAAGATTGGTGATGCGCTTAACTCGCCTATATCCGAGTTCATCGGCTAACTTCGGCACCGCATTTCCAAGAGTCGAGAAACTCTCACCCGAAACCGGTGGCTAAGGCCGCGTCCGCGGGTAGACTTCGATGCGCTTTCATCGCAAGCCACCCGGACAAGGACCGTTCGACTCGAACATGCCGCGCAAGGTTGCCCTTATCAGTCAGCTCAACAGCCGTGCAGTCGTACTCGTGATCGCCATCGCCGTTTCACTTGTCGTCGCCTGCAGCAGCGGTGGAGGCAGCGGCCCGAGCGTCACCGGCGAGGTGATCGACGTCGAGGCGCGGTCACTGACCGAGTTCGACACCGTCACGATCATCGACAGCGACGGCAAGACGTGGGAGTTCACAGGAGGGGCGTTCTCCGGCTTCACTCCCTCGCACCTCAGAGAGCACCAGGCGCTCGGTGACCCTGTGAAGATCTGGTACGTGGAAGAGGGCGACGTGCTACGAGTGACCCGTATAGAGGACGGATAGATCGGCACCGCGTTCGAAGCCCCGAAAGGTCAGTCGGAGAATGTCCTGATGTAGTTCACCAGGTGCCACATCTCTTCCTCGCTCAGGATGCCTTCGTTAGCCCGCATCACCGTTCCGGGAATACCGTCCCTGACAAACCCGAACAGCTCACCGTCCGTGTGCAGTGGCACGTGAATCGACAGGTCGGCCGGCGGGCTCGCGAGGAAACCTGCCTCCGGCCCATCTCCTCGCCCCTCGACGCCATGGCAGGCCGTGCATGTCGTGGCATACACCGCCTGGCCTGACTCTAATGAGGCCGGAGTTGGCGGGAAGGGGTTGAATTCGTCCTCAGCAAAGCCGACCCGCAGGATGCTGGCGTTGAAGATCAGGACGACACCGAGAGCGGCTACCGCACCTCCCGGTGCCGCGATCGAGAATGACGGCTTCTTCACTGCGCGCAGAAGCGGTGTTCCGGCAAGGAGTATCAGCGCTCCGATGATCGCCAGCTCAATGCCGAACAAGATCCATGTGGGAGTGCGCCCCGGGCTGATCGCATCGGAGATACCGCCGGAGGAGAAGGCCTCGAAACGGAACGCAGTCTGGACATCGAAGCCGTCCGGCCTCACGACCACGATCTCGGCCTGGTAGATGCCGCCGATCGACATTCGGAAGTCATCTGCCTCCCAGGTCCCGTTTCCGAGGTCGGTCAGCGCCTGCGTCGGCTCTGCGAGGTCGTCTTCGAGGAACCTGAGCCTCACCCGGACCTGGGTTGCGTTGTCGATCACTCTCCCACGCGTGTCCTTCAGCTGAACGGTGACTGTGTTTGCTCCGACATTACCCGGCTCAACCTGCAGATCGATATTGACGCCGTCCGCCGTGTCCTCGAAGCGCCTGAACTCGTCTACGCCGATGCCGTTGCGGCTTGCGAACTGGCGAGCGGGCTCCAGCCCGGCCATCCAGCCGACGGCCAGCAGGATCAAAAGGCCGAGCAGAGCCTCGGTTGTGACCAGCTTGCGAAGGACACGGACCTTGTCGCTTTCCGAGAGCAGGTTCTTGGTGACCCAGAACGAGTTGACGGCCGCGATGCCGAATAGCGGGAAGAGCAGCAGGACCTTGGCGACGAGCGCCCACCCATGCGGTGTAGCGGTGGCCTCAGGGATGGTTACCTGCATCCAGCCGGAGAAGATGCCGCTGACGATCAACGTCCCGGCGCTGACGAGTGCCACGGTCGTGAACTTGGGCAGCATCTCGCTGAGCACAGGACCAAGATCTTCATTGGAATGCTCTTTTCGCAGCAGGTTGAGCGAGATGGCGAGGAAGAAGAGCCCGCCTATCCAGACCGATGCTGCGATGAGGTGGATGAAGTCCGAGATGATAGCCGGCATGCGGACCTCTTCCGGCGAGGCGGCGTTGTGGCTGCTGAAGCTGGTGAGGAACAGCACGGCGAGGCTTGCGCCAAGAGCAAGCTGGCCGAAGATGGTCTCGGTGATGGCGATTGGTTCGTCTTCGTCTGAGTGCGATGCCGCTCCGCCGACCTGCCTTGCGAGCTCTACCAGGATCCCGGCGCCGATCACGGCCAGCATTCGCCACATCCACTGTCGTCCCCAGGTGGAGTCGAAGAGGATGGTGCGGAGAGGGTCGCCGAGTGTGTTGTAAAACGCCACGTCGAACGTCACGGACGCCTGTTGCACCAGCAGGCTGATCATCCCGAACGCCATGAGGCCAAGACTTATCCAGAGGATGCGCGGGAGCAGTCGCGTGAGCCTGATGAAAATGCGGGCGCCGGGCGTGTCTGGCGCCGCGTTGCCGAGACCGGGCAGGACGACGACGATCTCGAAGAGCAGGCCGCCTGCAAATCCCAGCGCGCCGATGAAGAAGAGCCACCTGATCCAGGGGTCGCCGCCGGACTGCAGCAGCGGCTGTTCGACGATGGTGACGGTGTCTGAGAGCGGTTCGCCAACCGCGAAGCGGAATGAGCCGACGACTGAGTGGCCGTCGACGGTGGAGGTGTTGCCCCAGACGGCGGTGTAGGTGCCGTTTTCGAGCTCAGGGACGGTGACGACGACGGCTGTGGACTCGGTGGGAGACAGGATGCTGTCTTCGTTATCCACCTGCGTGCCGTTCTCGTCGAGGATGCGGATCTTGCTGAGGCGAGGCTCGATCGGCTCGCTGAACCAGACAACGACGCGGTCCGGCGATGTCTCGAGCTCGCTGTCTGGCGCGGGGGATGTGCGGATCTGGTTGGCGTGTGCGCTGGCCTGTTCAGGGGATGGCCATAGGAGTGCCAGGAGGGCCAGCGCGAGGGCGATTGCCGTGACGGGCAGCCTGCGGTTTTTTAGGAGTTTTCGGTTCATTAACTGTGTAGCGGGTGCCGGCTGACCGAATTCGGGTGGCCTGAGAAGGCTTCGTCTCTGGCTGCTGGCGGAAATGCTACTTGAGCGGAGCTGTGGTCCGACAGCGATTCTGCACACTGTCGGCGTAGATATACGCACGCCAGCCAGGATCGGAGGCAGGTGAGGTGCGGTTTGTCAGCGATTGGGAGTTGCGCCGAGGTGCGAAACCCGGCAGGTTGAACTTAGAATGGGGTTGCGCCCCTGTAGCTCAGAGGATAGAGCAGTGGTTTCCTAAACCACGTGTCGCAGGTTCGAGTCCTGCCAGGGGTACCATTCTCCTTCTCCAGGACCATCTTGATGTCCTTGCCTCATTTCGTCGTGAATACACAGGGATTCGTCGTTCAGAACGGCCGCTACCTGATGATCGTCCGTGGCGAGCAAGAAGACCAGGCGCCGGGGATGCTTTCTGCGCCTGGCGGCAAGGTGGAGCCCGGTGAAGATGGCGATGATGTTGTCGAGGAGACTCTGCGACGAGAAATTCTCGAAGAGACCGGTGTGACTGTCGGCGAGACGGCATACATCCGCAGTAACCGGTTCACGCTGGACACCGGGGAGCCGGTCGTAGACATTGCGTTCCTGTGCCAGTTCCAGAGTGGTGAGGCCCATATCGCAGATCCCGATGAAGTTGCAGAAGTCCTCTGGCTGACAGCTCAAGAGATAGATAGTCACCCGAAGTCGCCGCCATGGACACGGTCCGATGCGAAACAGGCCGAGGAGTTGAGAGTGCGGCTCGGATGGTGATGTTGCGCAACTTCCACGCCAGTGCACCATTAGTCGGAGGTCTGTTAGCCGGAGCCTTCCAAGTCGTTAGGGTGGCATTCGCTGCCAGTGTGGTCTTCAGACAAGCGGGCGTACACCGTATCTTGCTGTGAGTGGTCAATTCGCTTTGGAAGATTCGCTGTGTGATTCGTGCTGTGGAGGTGAGAGGTGCCTGAGCGTTACCTGTGGACTCCGTGGGATGTGGATGAAGAAGGCACGCGGACCTGGCCGACGGACTTCCAGACGATCCAGAACGCGTACAAGGCGAGCGCATCGGACCGTAGCACGCACAACCTCCACTCACTGGCTGATGTTGGCAGGCTCGTGGTCGTCTCCGGCCCGGCCGATTTTGTCGCCGACCACGTTGCAGTCCCCGGAGTCATCAGTCTTGGCGACACTCTCGTGGCCGCTCGAGGCTGGGTAGAGGCGAACCTGCACCGCAGGGCGAAGGAGTTTCTGACTCACTTCGAGTCGGTGCTCGCTCCGCTGCGAAACCAGGACGTGCGCAGCAAAACACAGCTTCTAACAAGGTTCTTGCCGGACCAGCTGATGCGCGGCAAGACCAGCCGCAGGACCGGTACCTTTACCGAGACGTGGACCGGGACGAACGGCGACCCCTGGCCGTCGGTCTGGACGAACACGGAACTCGACACGCTCGATGCAACGAACCCACCGCTTGTCGAGACGATCGATATCCAGTCGAACCGCGGCAGTGCCGCAGGTCCCGTCGGCGGGCTGTCTCGCAGGATTGGTTTCACGTTCGCTTACAACGGTGATGAGGCGACCAACATGAACGTGAAGGTCACTAACGTCTCGGCTGGCAGCGAACGAGACGGCCCTGCGGTGCGGATCGAGAATGGCGGCGGCTTCGATACGTTCTACTACTTCAACAACCGCAGCGTCGCAGGCGATGATACGAGGCTGTTCAAGGTGATCGATGAGACGCGTACCGAGGAGGCTTCGAACTCGCTGGCCCGGGTCCTGCCTTCCCGAGAATATCGGCTGGTGGTGGAGAACGATGGCAGTGGCGATCCGGCGCTGGATGGCACGGTTTGGGCGAGTGCGGCTTCCGAGCCCGGCACGCCGACCTTTTCGCACACGGATACCGAGGTGGATGCGATCACGGGCTCAGGCTTCGGCGGGATGTACGACGTCATCGAGCGTGACGCGGTCGTGACGTGGGACGACTTCGAGATGACGAACAACGATGGTGCTGCGGCGGTGAAGGTGCGGAGGAGATTGGGAACGCTCGGGGTCGGGCGGTAGGCCTCCCTTCGACAGGCTCAGGATGGCGGGTTTCTGTCATTCTGAACTTGATTCAGAATCTCTCGGATACTGTGCAAGAGCGGTCAGATCCCTCCACTTCGGTCGGGATGACGGAAAAAGGAAGCTCTCACCCTCACCCTGGCCCCCTCCCGAAATCGGGAGAGGGGATTGGACGTAGCCCGCGAAAAGAGCGTGCGGCCTCATGCTGACCGCACGCTCTCGACTGGCCGGTCCCGCAGCGACCTCTATCGGTCGCTCAACCTGATGGCCGATCGTACGAGCGAGACAAACTCGTCCTCCCGGTCCGTCTCCCAGGTGTCCTCCATGTCCCTGACCGCCAGCCTCGCCTCGTCCAGCACGTCGTCCAGCGAACCGCCCTCCGCCCAGAAGCTTTCGCGCATGATCTCGGCGAACTCGGCCACCGAAGCGACGAAGCGGAACGAAGCAGATGCGTTCTCGAAGCGCCGGTCGATATCGAACACCCGCACCTCTGTGCTCTTCTCGTGGATCACCGCCGTCTCCGGGTCCTCGTAGCGGACCGACACAGTTGCCACGCCGCCGGTTGCACCGTCCTTAACGCGGATCTCGTACAGGGCGGTCACGCGGTGCCCGGCTCCGATCTCACCCGCATCGACCGAGTTGTCCCTGAAGTCCTCCTGATCAAGTGCGCGGTTCTCGTAGCCGATCAGGCGGTAGCGGTCGACAACCCGCGGGTTGAACTCCACCTGGATCTTGGCGTCCATTGCGACCGGCTCGAGCAGGCCGACGAGGTCTGTGGTGAATAGCCGGCGTGCCTCGCGGTCATTGTCGACATAGAAGTAGTTGCCGTCGCCGTTATCGGCAAGCTGTTCCATCAGGATGTCGTTGTAGTTGCCCATGCCGACGCCGATGACGGTCAGCGTGATCCCGTCTTCGCGCTCGTCCTCGATGTGCCGCAGGATCTTGTCGTACGCCGTGTTGCCGACGTTAGCGACGCCGTCCGAGATCAGCACCACGCGGTTGTTCCTGCGCTGACGGAAATTGTCGCTGGCAAGCTGGTAGCCGAGAGAGATTCCGGCCTCAGCGTTCGTGGCGCCTTCCGGTCGGAGCCTGTCGATGGCCCGCAGGATGTCCCGGTGGTCAGAGGTCGGTTCGAGCACGACCCTGGCGTTGGTTCCGTAGACGACGATGGCGACACGGTCATCATCGGTCAGCTGGTCGACAAGTTTCGTGAGACTGCGCTTGGCGAGCCCGAGGCGGTTCTCACGCCCCATCGAGCCTGAGACGTCGATGACGAACGTAAGAGCGACCGGCCTGCGCTCTTCGAGCGAGATGTCACGGGCTGAGACGCCGACCCGAAGCAGGTGCTTATTGTCCTCTCCGAACTGGGAACGGGCGCCGTCAATATAGACCTGCAGGCCTTCTTCGGCACCTGGATAGTCGGGCTTGAAGTAGTTGACGAACTCTTCGACGCGCACAGCTTCGGGCGGTGGCAGGCGGCCTTCACGGATGTAGGACCTGCTGATCGTGTACGAGGCTGTGTCGACATCTAAGCCGAACGTCGAGAAGCGCAGGTCTTCGGTGGCGATGAACGGGTTTACGCCGTAGTCCTTGAAGAATGTGTTGTCGAACGCTGCGCCGTTTGGTGGCCCGAGTTGGGCGTCTGGCAGTTGGTAGAAGCTTGGTGAGCTGATCTCGAGCGGTATGCCGCTGGAGGTGGTTGGCGCAACGTAAGTTGGATCGCCGTAGTCTGCACTTCCGCATGCCGTTATTACGGCGAGAGAGGCGATTGCTGCAACGAAAACAGTCGTCTTGAAACGCATTTCGTAACCGTCCCTTCAACCAGGACGGTTTCTGCTACGCAATTGTTATGCAGAGTTCTCGTCCGGGTTCACGCTGCTACGGGACGGGGTTTTTGGCGGATTCGCGAAGTCTGTTCAGGTTTTCTTAAAGATCTGGCAGACGCTGCATCGCACTGCTAGTGAGCGGCCGGGTAAGGGCGCCACCTGGTGAATCTGTCATCCCGACCAAAGCGGAGGGATCTGACTAGTCTCTGGCGAAGAGTTTTCGTTCCCGGAATCTGCGATCGGAGTGCGCGTCGGGAGCGAGTCAAGGTGGCATCCTGCAGCGGCAGTGTTGAAAGCGAAGTCGAAGATGTAAGACCGGTCAGATCCCTCCACTTCGGTCGGGATGACGGAGCAACCGTCCAGAGCAGCTCTTCTACGCCTTCTCGATGCTGCAGCCGAGCTTGAACGACTTGATGCGGTCTCGGTAGTGCTCGGCCTGTTCGAGAGGGCAGACGATCACGACGCCCTTACCCTTCTCGTGGGTCTCAAGCATGATGTCGATCGCTTCGGGTTGCGTGAGGCCGGGGACGCTTTTCAGCAGCGAGTCCACGACGAAGTCCATTGAGTGGACCTCATCGTTGTGCAGGATCACCTTGTAGTGCGGGATATGCTCTAGCAGTACACGCTGCAGCTCTTCAGTCTGTGGACTCGTGGTCATGCGCCCATTCTATGGCCGTCAGCGGGACGGTCCAACGGTGGAACGACGAGTTCTGCCAGTGTGAAAAGACCGACCCGGCCCGGTCTCGGAATCTGCCGTAGAATCCCGCCCATTCGGCCTGGGCACCTATCAACGGCAAGCGCAGATGTCCGCATTCACAACCCGCATCACCCGGAGACAAAAATTGAACGCTGTGAAAGAACGACTTAGAGCCGGAGAGACCGTTGTCGGGACCATCGGCTCGATCTTCACCGACAACACCGTGATGGCAGATGCAGGATTCGACTTCCTGCTGTTCGACACCCAGCACACGCCGGTCGAGGTGAAGCAGCTGAACCCGGCGCTGCAGTCGATACGTGGTCTGCCAGCCGCGCCGATCATCCGGGTTGCGGACAACCGGCCGGACCTGATCGTGTTCGCTCTGGACGCTGGCGCACGAGGCATCATCGTGCCGATGGTCAACACGAAGGAAGAGGCCGAGGCGATGGTGCGGGCGTGCAGGTACTCGCCGCTCGGTGACCGCAGCAACTCAGGCGTTCGAGGCGAGTGGGGCGAGTTCGACGACTACCGTGAGTACCTGGACACAGTCAACGAGGAGCTGCTGATCATCCCGATGATCGAGACGCAGCATGCGATCGACAACATCGACGAGATCTGCAGCGTGGACGGGATTGATGTCTTCCTCGTAGGGCCATCGGACCTGTCCATTGAGCTTGGCGTGCCGCTGCAGTTTGAGTCGGACACTTACCAGGAAGGTCTCGACAAGATCGTTGCCGGCTGCCAGCGGAACGGCGTTGTGCCTGGGATGTTCTTCATACCGCCGAACATGGACCCGAACTTCTTCGTCGAGAAGGGTTTCAAGTTCTTCACTCAGCCATGGGCGCCGTGGGCACAGGAAGGGATCAAGCAGGGCCTGGCGGGGATCAAGCGGTAGGCATGAGCGGCGAGTCGTTTCTGGCTCTGGAGTTGGCAACGTGAGCGGTCTTGAGTTCGGGCGGGCGACCGACCGAGGGCAGTTGGAGCGTTTCCTGCGTAAGTCACCGGGACTGCACCTGTACAGCATCGGCGACCTGGACGACTTCTACTGGCCCCAGACGACATGGTTCGCGGCCTGGGATGGGGATCAGGTCGTCGCCGTTGTCATGTACTGGCACGGGCACGGCGATCCGGTCGTGCTGGCACTTGGTGAGCCCGAGGACGAGGCGCTGGACCGACTGTTCAGAGCCGTTTCGGCTGAACTTCCGGACTCCGGGCAGATTCACTACACACCCTCGGTCACGAAGGCCGTGCAGCAGAGATTCGAGCTTTCCGATGGATCATCGCGTACCGACCACGTGAAGATGTTTTTGCGGCAGGTTCCCGAAAGCATCGAGCCTTCGGTCGGGGAGTTGGTGAGGGTCACGGCAGATGACATTGCGGAGTTGACAAAGCTCTATGCGGAATCTTTTGCCGCCGCTGGAACCGAATCGTTCTTCATTCCGTCCGACCTTGAGCGGGGCCCGTTCTTCGGGGTACGGGTCGAGGGGAAGCTGGTGAGCGTCGCGGGCATCCATGTGCTGTCTGAGCAGATGGGTGTGGCCGGGATCGGAAACGTTGCAACAGCGCCGGACTGCTGGGGCAAGGGACTTGCGAAAGCGGTTACATCGCGCCTTTGCATCGAGCTTTCGAAGAAGGCAGACCTGATCGGGATGAACGTGATGAAGAGTAATCTGCCCGCGGTCACAGCGTACGAGCGAATCGGGTTCGATGTGGCGGCGACGTTCAGAGAGACGAGGTACCGGCGAAAGTAGTTTTTCCGCTGTCGCGGGACAGACGGAGAACTTCCGATGGCTGACAGTGACTCAATGACACACGACCAAATCACAGAACTTCGTAGGCAGATCGTATCGACCGTGCACGACTTCGTGCAGCGTGAGGTGGTGCCGCAAGCGGCGAAGCACGATGCGCAGGACACGTATCCGGCTGCGTTGGTCGACCAGATGGCCGAGATGGGACTGTTCGGTCTGACGGTGCCAGAGAAGTACGGCGGGCTGGGGCTCGACCACACGACGTACGCCATGGTTTTCGAAGAGCTGGCGAAGGGCTGGCTTTCAATTACAGGGCCGATCGGCACGCACTCGATCCTGACCTATGCGCTGACGAAGTACGGCACTGAGGAGCAGAAGCAGCGCTGGCTGCCTGACCTCGCGAGTGGCAAGAAGCGGGGTGGGCTTGCGCTGACCGAGCCGGGCGGCGGAAGCGACGTCGCTGCCATGAAGACCCGTGCTGTTAGGGACGGCGATGAGTATGTGGTCAACGGTTCGAAGCTGTTCATCACGAACGGCGAACACGGCGATGTTTTCTTCCTGCTGGCAAAGACCGATGTCGATGCGGTTCCGCCGTACCGCGGCATCACCGGATTCGTCGCAGAGAAAGGCCCGGGTTTCACGGCAGGCAAGCATCTGGACAAGCTGGGCTACCGAGGCGTCGATACGACTGAGCTCGTGTTCCAGGACTACCGGGTGCCGGCGGACGAGGTGATTGGCGGCGAAGAGGGCGCCGGGTTCCGGCAGGTGATGGACGCGCTGGAGGCAGGCAGGATCAACGTGGCGGCGCGTGCCGTCGGCGTTGCGCAGGCTTCGTTCGAGGCGGCGATCAGGTACGCGCAGCAGCGAGAGACGTTCGGAAAGCCGATCGCTCAACAGCAGACGATTCAGAACATGCTGGCGGACATGGCGACGAAGATCCATGCGGCGAGGCTGATGACGCATAACGCTTCAAGACGAAAGGATGGCGGCGAGCGAATCGACCTCGAAGCGGGGATGGCGAAGCTGTTTGCGAGTGAGATGTGTGGCGAGGTGACGATGGATGCGATGCGGATCCACGGTGGCTACGGCTTCACGAAGGACTTACCGCTGGAACGCTATTACCGTGACGCTCCGCTGATGATCATCGGCGAGGGTACGAACGAGATTCAGCGCCTGGTGATCGCAAGGAACCTGCTGAAGCGGTATGAAGTTTGAAAGGGTAGTCCTGATTTTTTGTTTCACGAGAGCGGTCATGACGGTTGTGAACGGAGTATTGTTGCGTCGGCAAATGGGACACCGCCCTTCGACAGGCTCAGGATGGCGGGGATTTGACGCAGAGTTCGTAACTCCCGAGTGCTGTCTGACCGAACGAAGTCTTCGGCAATAACCTCTCACCCTGACGACCCACAAACCTTGCCGGCGCAAGAAAAAACATGAAAATCACTGACATCAAGAACTTTCCGGTCTGGGTTGGCACGCGCAACCAGATGCTCGTCAAGGTGGAGACAGACGAGGGCATCTACGGCTGGGGCGAGTCCGGGCTTTCGAGCCGGGAGCTTGCCGTCGCGGGCGTGGTTGATCACTTCAAAGAATGGCTGATCGGCCGGGACCCGATGAGGCGCGGCGCGCTGTGGCAGGAGATGTACCGGAGCCAGTACTTCGAGGGTGGCCGCACACTGACAGCAGCGATTTCGGCCATCGACATCGCGCTGTACGACATCGTCGGCAAGAAGCTGGGCGTGCCGGTGTATGACCTGCTGGGCGGCAAGCACCGCAACTACGTGCCGACCTTTGCAACCGGCAACGGCGATTCTCCGGAAGAGATGATCGAGGTCGCTGAGCGCATTCTTTCTGGCGGATTCAACTGCATCCGCATGCATCACAGCTACCCGGCCGAAGAGGAGAACCTGTTCGAGCCGCGTGAGCACATGGCGCTGGCTGCCGAAGGACTGACCAAGCTACGTGAAGCTGTTGGACTTGCTCCGGTGATCGGCACGGACGTGCACCATCGCTACTCGGTCGCCGAGGCGGCGTCTTTCCTGCAGATGATGCCGCAGCACACGCTCGACTTCGTCGAGGAGCCGATTCGTGACGAGACGCCTGAAGCGTACGAGCAGCTGCGGACCCTGACGCCAGTGCCATTCGCGATTGGCGAGGAGTTCGCTTCGAAGTGGCAGTTCCTGCCGTACATCGAGCGGGGACTGATGAACTATGTACGCATCGACGTGTGCAACGTTGGCGGGATCACGGAATCGATGAAGGTGACGGGCTGGGCCGAGGCGCACTACATGGACCTGATGCCGCACAACCCGCTGGGCCCGATCTGCGTTGCGGCGACGGCTCATGTGGCATCGGCGGCTGCGAACTTCTCATGGCTTGAGATCCGGGAGTCGCCGGGCGAACAGACCGGCTTCTACAACAAAGAGGTGTTCCCCGCGCAGCCCGAGGTCACGGGCGGGCGGGTGACGCTGCTGGACCAACCCGGACTTGGCGTCGAGGTGGACGAGGCAAGTCTGACGGAGCCGTTCCGACACTCGGAGAGTCCGCACCTCCACAGGAGAGATGGTTCCCACACCAACTGGTGAAGCCAGCTCGCCGCATTTTCAGTTTGGGAGCGGTGGACTGCCGCGGGTGATTGGCGTTCGAGGGCGCGTGCGGCACTTTCAGTTTGAGAACGCTGTGTTTCCGGGTCAATTCGCGCTCGCGGTTGGCGACGTATGTGACCGAAGACCTGTGTCCGATATCAGTGAAAGTTCCTATGCACAGAGAGGTGGGCCGACCTAGCGTGGGAGGGATAGTCGGCAGGTTGACGACGGAGGAGTGCTATGGACGACCGCGAAGATCTCGAGACGTTGATGAACCCTCTCCTTGAGTTTGCAGGACAGCAGCAGCACAAACACGGAGGGTTTTTGCCCTTCGGTGCAACTTTGCCGGCCGTTGAATCGGCGGAGGAGAATATCCAACTCAAAGCTTTCATGCCGGAGGACGAGGAAAACACCACCGCCGAAGAGCAGAGAGAGCAACTTATGAGAGGCCTGCAGGGCCTTGCGGCCGAAGGCTCCGTCAGGGCCTGTGCGCTGGTTACCGATGTGATTTTCCGGCAGGGCGAGCCGGACTTCCCAGAGGCGATCCACGTCTGGCTCGAACACAGTTCTGGCCGGGCACTGCATTGCTTCTTGCCATACCGTCAGTCAGAGGGTGGATACGAATACAGTGAGCCGGTGTTTGAACCCGGCGCCCCTGAGCTATTCGCCGCCTGATTAGCTGCATACGCGCATCATCGTGATCTCTGGCAAAAAAAGCTGGGTTCTTGGCAATGGAGGTGAATGATGTCCGAAATAACCGAAGGCGTGGCACATTGGCTGACTGTCCAGGCGCGATCAGAAGTTGAGGCTGAGGATTCGTTTTTTCCGTTCGGGGTCATGATCAAAGAAGGGCAACGGCAGTACCTCTTGCTGGACGGTGAGCAGGAGTTGAGCCCTCAGCAGTACATTGACACGCTGGTTGGGGCTATTGATCAGCAGGCGGCTCAGAGCGCGATAGATGGTGCCGGGATATGCTTTATCGGCAGAATCTCGACGAGTGCCGACATGACCGACTCGTGGCGTGAAATCACAGCGGTCGCCTATGAGTCGGGTCAACACCCTGAGATTTGGTCACAACGAGTACTGAACGACAGTCCGGATGAGGACACTTCGTTCGGAGAGTTGACCAGGATGGGAACGACCGAGGAAGTTCAGGGCTCATTCCCGATTATCCCGAGTTGGACGCCCTAGAAAGTCGATTTCACTCCGAAATGGCATTTCATTCGGTTTACGAGTGCTGACTTGCCGGGTTGGGGCTTTGCCGAGACCGGGTGAACTGGTGTTGGTTTCAGCAGTGAGTTGAGTCTGGAACTGGCGGAGCTCAACTACAATTCTCAGTATGAGACTCAGCACCGATGATCCGCAGTTCGTCCGCATAGATTTCGAACCGGCCGCACAGGCGTTCGCCCTGCAGTTCTTCACACCCGGCGTCGCCGACCATACGTACCTGGTTTGCTCTGGCGACAGCGCGGCGCTGATCGATCCGCAGCGCGACTACCAGCGGTTTCTCGATGCCGCAGACGAGCTTGGCTTGAAGCTGACTGCCGTCTTCGAGACGCATATCCACAACGACTATGTGTCCGGTGGACTGCTGGCGGCACGAGAGCGCCGAGCGAGCTACTTCCTGCCGGCAGAAACCGGAGCCGGACTTGATCACATCCCGTTGAGCGATGGCGAGTCTGTCGAGGTCGGCCAGTGCTCTATAGCTGCGATGCACACTCCGGGCCATACCCCGCACCACACGAGCTATGCGCTGAAGTGTGGTGAGCGTCAGCTTGCGGTCTTCTCCGGCGGATCGATGCTCATAGCCGGTGTCGGCAGGACAGACCTGCTTGGACACGAGCTCGCCGAACCGTTGGCGTACGACCAGTACAGGTCCGTCAACCGGATCGCGAGCGAGATGCCGGACAACGCTGCTGTCGGACCGACGCATGGTGCCGGCTCTTTCTGCGGATCTGCGCAGACAAACGAGACTGTGACCTCGATCGAGATCGAACGAGGCCGCAACCCCGCTCTACTGGCGGAGAGCGAAGAGCAGTTCGTGCAGGAGTTGCTTGCGGGGTACAGGCTGTACCCGGACTACTACGCACACATGGCTCCGATCAACGTCGTGGGCGCACCAGGCGATGGTGAGATGCCGCGTGAGATCAGCCCAGCTGAACTGGAATCGCTGTCGCACGACCATCTCATCGTCGATGTCAGAAACTCACGTGACTTTGCTGCGGCCCACGTTCCCGGTTCGGTCAACATACCGAACGCAAGCAGCGCAGCGGTCTATGCCGGATGGGCGCTGCCGTGGGAGCAGCGGCTCGTGCTGATTGCGCCTTCGAATGAGGCTGCGCGGCTGGCGTGGGAGGGTTTCTACAGGATCGGCATGGACCGCATCGACGGAGTCGTTTCTGACGGCGTCGCGAGCTGGCAGCAGGAAGGCCGGACGACCAGGTCATACCGAGTTGCAGACTTCGATGATGTGCGGCGAGAGAGGCCGAGTGCCCTGGTCGACTCGCGTGACCCGGGCGAGTTCGAGGAAACCCGTGTCGAGGGTGCGATCAACCTGCATTTCAGCCAGGTTCTCGGAAGCGCAGATACTGTTCCAAAGGAAACGGTGTGGGTGCATTGCGAGAGTGGATTTCGAGCAGCTATTGCGGCGTCGCTGCTGGCATCAACCGGCCGGGATGTTGTGCTGATCGACGACCACATCACCCACTCGAAAGATCTGACGGCCGGGTCGTGATTACAACCCGGACAGGCCGGTGAGCGGTTACCATGCCGCTGCCGGTGTGGCACGGGGCTGGCGGGTGTCCCGGTCTACCGTGACCGGGCGCGGCAAGCAGCGCCCCTACCGACCGCACCAGTAGACACCGGCACAGACCTTCCCAATCCACCAAACAACCGAAGTTGTCGGCATAAGAAAAATGAAAATCACTGATATCAAACCGTTTCCTGTATGGGTTGGCCGTCGCAACCAGATGCTCGTCAAAGTCGAGACCGACGAGGGTATATACGGTTGGGGCGAGTCCGGCTTCTCAGGTCGTGAACTCGCAGTCTCCGGTGTTGTTAAGCACTACCGGGAGTGGTTGATCGGAAAAGACCCGATGGCGCGTGGAGCGCTGTGGCAGGAGATGTACCGCAGCCAGTATTTCGAGGGCGGCCGCACACTGACGGCGGCGATATCGGCGATCGACCTCGCTCTCCATGACATCGTCGGCAAGAAGCTCGGCGTGCCTGTTTACGAACTGCTCGGTGGCAAGAACCGGCACACCGTCCCCGTCTTCGCAACCACTGCCGGACCGTACGGGCAGGAGATGATCGATCAGGCGAAGGAATTCATGGCGCAGGGCATCAACGCCTTCCGGCTGTCGTACGACAACATGGACATCCAGGACGGCGGCCTGTTCGAGCCGCGTGTCTCGATCGCCAACTCTGCCGAGTGGCTGATCAAGGCCAGGGAACAGCTCGGCAACCAGGCGATCATGGGCGTCGACTACCACCACCGTCTCTCGGTCGCCGAGACCGCTTCGTTCTGCCAGATGATGCCCTCGCATACGCTCGACTTCCTCGAAGAGCCGATTCGAGACGAGACTCCGGAGGCGTACGAGGCTCTGCGAAAGATGACGGACGTTCCGTTTGCTATCGGCGAGGAGTTTGCCTCGAAGTGGCAGTTTCTGCCGTACATCGAGCGCGGGATCACCCAGTACGCAAGAGTGGACATCTGCAACGTCGGCGGTTTCACTGAGGCGATGAAGGTGGCCGGCTGGGCCGAGGCGCACTACATCGACCTGATGCCGCACAACCCGCTGGGTCCGATCTGCACAGCCGCTTCGGTTCACTTAGGAGCGGCGGCGCCGAACTTTGCGTGGCTGGAGGTGAACATGGACCGGGCGAACAACCCGGACTTCGACATCTTCCCGCAGCAGGTGATGCTTGAGGGCAACGGCTACAAGGTGCCGGACACACCGGGCCTTGGCGTGGATGTGGACGAGAGCAAGCTGACTGAGCCGTTCAAGTTCTGGGAGGCTCCGCACCCGCACAGAGCAGACGGTTCCCACACCAACTGGTGATGCGGCTCGCCGCATTTTCAGCTTGAGGCCGCTTAGTTGCCGCGGGTGATCGGCTTTGTGTCTTGTCAGGTCAGCGGTTCTGGCGCCGATGTCATGGGCGTTGTGTGCCACGAGAACATGGCGTCGGCGCGTGTTAGCGAGCCTTCAGTGTGTTCTTCGATGAGACCCGCCTTTGCCAATGTGTGGATGCTTGAACCTCCGAGATAGGCGGAACCCAGAGCAGAGACGCCGATGGTCAGGTCGGGATCGTCACCTGTTTTCTCGCACGTGACTTCGCCTGATGCTGATTCGAGTCGGTACGTTCCGTTGTTCCATGTGCAGAAATCGTCTTCGACTCGAAGAACCAGGATTCCATCGGTCGAGTATCGGCGTCCGGCCAGAGCCGCTGGAACATCGACCAGTCTGACCCACAGACCGTCCCGAGTGCGGCGGTCCAGCCTGCGCGGGTCGGAGAGCATCCACCAAATCGGCGGATCAACAGGTGCGTAGGCCCGGATGCTCTTGATGAGGTCCACGCCAAACAGGTAGCTCCAGATGGCCCTGTATGACTCTTCGTCCGCGTATGCGATCTCCTCCACCTGCAGCCGGCTGAGTGGAAGCGCGTTCTGCCAGTTCAGATTGACCACGTAGACGGCGTACGCCACCGGCTGCCCGTCCCGTTCATAGACCAGTTTCATCCACCCGGGCGAACCGCTCTTGCTGCCGGGTTTGCGCAGCCTTAGACCCCACCATTTCTCATCCCTTGAGAACAAGCCAGGGGTCTGCTCGCGGTACTCTTCGTACACCGCAGGGAAGAGCTGTGTGGCTTCTTCGTCGCTGACTAGGCGGAATTTTCCGGAGGGCGTTACCGGTGTCCGAAACGAGGCGTGCGACCGCTCGATCTCCAGGGTCTCGGTATGGGCGGCGGCGCCATAACCAAACCTGCCGTAGATGACGCTCTCCGCTGCATGGAGCGCCGCGATGCTGATGCCTTCGGCGTGCATCGACTCCAGTTGGCGGCGCATTAGCTGTGTCACGATTCCCTGCCGACGGTGAGTGGGCGTAACGAACACGAACGTGACCCCACCGGCCGCCGCTTCGCTGCCGGGAACGCTCAGGCCCAGACTGAAGTAGCAGGCGCCACCAACGATCTGGCTTCCGTCGAACGCCGCAAGGCTCCTGTCATAGTCGAAGAGCGGCTTGAAGGCAGCGCGATCATCTGGCGACGGACTGTTCGAATACGCGCTGTCCTCTGCCGTCTCGAAGGCGGCAAGTTCAGACTCTGAGATGGACCGATATTCGATACTCAATAGATCAACACCCGGCTGGATAAGGCTGATTTCGCAACAACGAGTTCCTCGCGACGAGTATCGCTGGCCAATCCGGACTCTGCGATAGCCTGAACGGTGAATTGACGAACGAACGGCTCGTCGTTCATGATGCCTACCTCAGAAGAACACCGTTCGCCGTGAGTGACATGTCCCTGGCCGTGTGACCGTTGCTCACCGCGAACCAGCAACATGATATGGCGGCCTAAAACAACATGCCTGTTTCAATTGATCTGACCGGAAAAAGGGGCGTCGTCTTCGGCGTCGCAAACCAGCGCTCCATCGCCTGGGTGATCGCGCAGCGGCTTGCCGAGGCTGGCGCGGAGCTGGCGTTCGCGTACCAGAATGAGCGACTGCGAGGTCCGGTCGAAAAGCTGGTGTCGCAGCTGGGTGGACCGACCCTCTTCGAGTGCGACGCTACGAACGAGGTGCAGGTCAAGAACGTCTACGAAGAGCTTTCCACGAAGTGGGACTCGCTGGACTTCATCGTTCACTCGGTGGCGTACGCCGAACGGGACGACCTTGGTGGCGATTTCTCAGCGGTGTCGCTGCAGGGCTTCCGTACCGCGCTCGAAGCCAGTGCGTACACACTCGTGCCGATCGTGCGCTACGGCGCTCCGATGATGGCCGAGGCTGGTGGGTCGATCATCACGATGACCTTCGACGCTTCGGTCAAGGTGTACCCCGGCTACAACATCATGGGCACGGCGAAGGCGGCGCTTGAGAACGAGGTGCGACAGCTTGCGGCCGAGTTCGGTCCGTCAGGAGTGCGAGTCAACGCTATCTCAGCAGGTCCGCTTCCGACTCTTGCCGCACGCTCCATTCCCGGCTTCAACGAGATGAGACGGGCGCACCAGGAGCGGTCGCCAATGAAGCGTCCGATCACTCATGACGAGGTGGCGAACATGGCCGTCTTCCTGTTGAGCGACCTTTCGACCGGGACTACCGGGGCTGTGATCCCGGTTGACGCCGGCTACGGCATCATGGCGCTTTAGCGAAATGACCTCCGAACTTTCAGAGTCAGAGCCACTGCGGATCAAGCTGAGCCGCACTTGGACCGTCGGGCCCGAGCATCTGTACAACCCGGCCGGACCAGACGCAGATCGGCGGCACCAGGTGCTTTCGAGCCCTTCGATGATCTGGGAGATGGAGACGACCTGCGCCGAGCTGGCGAAGCAGGCGCTCCGAGGCGAGGGGCAGACGACCGTGGGGTTCCATGTCGATGTGAAGCACGTCTCGCCAGCGAAGCCGGGCGCGAGTATCGTCACGAAGGCGGTGCTAGAAGCAAAAGACGGCAAGAAGCTGACGTTCTCTGTCGAGGCGCGAGAGGGCGACCGGCTGGTCGGCGTCGGCAAGCACCGGCGAGCGATAGTCGCTCTCAGCGAGCTTGGCTGATCGGCGTGCTTAGGCAGGCGGTCACACGAACCCGTGTCAACTCGTAATAAATCTGAACTGACACGCAACTCTGCCTGAACTCGATAATTCGGAAAGACCCGCACCGGCCTCGGAAAGCGTGCGCTTCGAGCTGTCAGCAAACGAGGGCGCGGGTCCTGGTCCGGCCACCATTCTGCAGATGTCAGTGCCAGAAGACTCTCTACAACAGCGGAAACAGGAAACCAGCGACGACGCCACGATCGGCTTCGATGCCGAGGGGCGGGTGCTGTCTATCTCGGCTTCGGCCGCTGCCGCACTGGGCTACAGCCGCGCCGCCGACCTGCAGGGAGTTCCGCTCGCCACTCTGATTGGTGAGGACGCGGCCCTGACATTGATGGACCGGGTCATAGCGGCCGATGAGCTGGATATTGCCGAAGAGCATGCGAGTGGTGAGGTGGTGCCGGGTGGCACTGTGAACTTTGTGCGCCGCGACGGCTCCCGCATCTCACTTAACACAATACTGACACCCGAAACATCCGGTGGATGGATTACGCTTCTCGATCCCTCAAGCGGCGGCGGGACAGTGAACGCCGAAGCGGTTTCCGGCATCAACACCCGAATCGATGTTGCTGGGATTCTGCGCAAGCTTGCAGAGCAGAGCGGCAGCATCGGCGATGTAAGCGAGATCACATTCCGCTTTGCATCCGAACTGAGAGTCGCGACCGGCGCGGATGCAGTCACGGTTGCGCGGTCTTCGGCCATCGCAGGTATCTACGAACCGCTGGCACGGGTCTCACAACCTGGCACATCCTCACTCACAGAAACCATCGACCTGCCGCCTGCACTTGTTCCGCAGCAGGGCTCAGGACCGATCGCGGTTGAATCGCTGGAGACGCTGGCGCTGTTCGAGCCGGTCGTTATTTATGGCGATGAGTTCGACGGCGCATACATCGCTGCGAGAGCAGACCTGCACGACGGCGCGCACCTGATCGTGATCGCCACCGCGCCTGGCGGGAGGGCGTGGCACGAGTCAGCGACGCTGCTACTTGAAGCTGGCGTGCTGACTCTCGCAGGCACGTTACGGGCCACAGAGCTCGACCGCCGGATCGCTTCATACTCAAGGGCCAGCGAGACGGTGCGGCAGATTGGCGCGCTGGCGTCACGTGACCATGACGGCGGCTTCCTCGATGCCGCCAGGAAGATCATCGCACGCAGACTGCCGGTCTCGGCTATCTCAATTCACGTGGCAGACCCTGTTACTGGCCGTTGCTACGTGCCTGACGCCTCCAGCAATGGGTCGGAGGAGTACGGAGCGCTGGCGCCGGGGGTCGAGTGGCAGCTTGCCGGCTCGATCGAGCAGCGGGTGCTGAAGACAGGTGCCGCGGTGTTCACATCTGCGGCAAGCTCCGAGCGGCTCAGCGTTCCTCCGGCGACTATCGCCCACTGGCGCAGCTCGGGCCTGCAGGCTGTCGTCGCCATCCCGCTGCGGGAAGCGGGCGAGGTGGTTGCGATCATGCTCGCGGGCTTCTCATCGCCGGTGAGCAACCCGAAAGAGGTGATCAGGCTCCTCGAAAGCATCGCGCCAGCGGTACACCTCGGGGTCGGGCTGTCGGCAGGGCGTCCGGGCATTGCACCCGAGCCGGATGACACGTCTGACGACCCCGGATTTATCTCGCCAAAGGTGTTGCTGGCACTGACGCGGAACGCTGCGGAGTCGCCAGACAGCGCAACGCTCTTCGCATCCGTAACCGAGTGGATGCTTGAGATCATCCCGAGCGCTAGCGTTGCGTGGGGCACTGTCGATCACTCTGCGAAGACGTACAGACGTGAATACAGGTACGACGCGACCGCCGCCGCGCAAGTGGACGAGGCATCGCTGCAGATCGAGCAGGATGTGTTCAGCACGCTGGACATGGCTGGACTCGGGATTCCGGAGCCGGGCAGTCTGCCGGATGGCGCAGGCTCCATGCGTGCGGCCGTTGTTGCGGATGGCCATGTACTTGGCGTTGTGACGGCGTGGCCGCGGCTTGATGAGTCGTTCGGAACTGGCGATCTCGCCCGGCTTCAGCGCATATGTGAGTTCGTATCCGGGCCGCTCAACCGCATCCTTGCCGTGGAAGTTGTTCGCAACTCGCAGCGGAAGCGTGACCTTGTGACGGAGATCGGCGCGCTTGCAGTCGAGTTCACAGACGCGGGGCAGGCGCTGCGGGCTCTCAACGCCAAACTGTGCGAGCTATTCACGTTCGACAGGGCGCTGTTTGTAGAGTTCGACCAGCTGGAACAGGTGGCGTCGGTCCGTTACGACTCCGCAGCCATGCCGAACGACATTGAGACCATCGCCGTGCCGTTCGAGTCACTCCCGACGCCCGAACTGGTGGTGATGGAGTCGCCTCTCTCTACGGCGATCAGACCGGACGCCGGTGCCGGACTGTTCCCGATGTTCATGCCGTTCGAGTCGCTACTGGCCGTTCCAGTCGACGCTGGTGACGGACGAGCACACGCGCTGATACTGCTCTCCGAATTCGAACGCCCGGCGACCGACGAACAGATGAGACTGGCGACCGCGTTGTCGACCCATCTGAAAGGTGCTCTCGCCAGTTGGAACGCATATGCATCGACGCGTGAGCTGAAACACCAGGTGGTGGACATTCGCAAGCAGTTGAGCCTTGTGCTGGACAGCACGCCCGTTGCACTCATCAGCACTGACGCGGAGGGTGTCTGCACGACGCTTGAGGGCCACGGGCTCGAAACGCTTGGCATCAAGCGTGAGGATGTACACAACCGGTCGATCTTCGACTGGGTACACAACTTCCCGCAGCTCGAGGACGCCATTCGGCAGGCGATGCGCGGGATGATGGCGACCGCGACCACTTCGCTCGGCCCGCACTCGGTCGAAATCTGGGCGCAGCCCATGACCGAGACGGACGGCACAATCAAGGGTGTGACGCTGGTCGGATATGACGTGACAGACCGTGTGCGGACGAAGCAGGCAAACGCTGAGAAGCGGGAACTGAAGGCCACGCTCAAAGAGCGGACGGACACGATCGAACGGGCATCTCATGAACTGCGCAACCAGCTGCAGAGCATCATCGCCTACGCAGATATTCTTTCGGTCGGCGCACAGGAGAGTTTGAGCCAGAGCCAGACGCACGCCCTTTCTGTGATCCAGAAGACGGCGAGCAAGCTGGACACGATGATCGGAGACTTGCCGGGACTCGAGTACAAGATTGGTCTCTCGCCCGTCGACGTCGGCAACCTGATGCGGGAGATCGTCGATGCGCAGGAGCCCATATTCACCTCCGCCGGGCAGGACCTCTCGCTCGACCTGCCGGACGCCACGTACATCATCCAGGCTGACCACCTGAGGCTTTCGCAGGTTGTGACTAACCTTCTTTCGAACGCTTCGAAATACTCTCCCGAGGGTGCTGCGATCTCGATCGATGTGACCGTTATCAACGAAATGCTGGAGATCAGGGTGTCGGATACCGGGCCTGGCATCCCGGCTGATCAGTTGGAGCGCGTTTGGGACACCGGCATCAGGCTCGCCAACTCGGGCTCAAGTGCTGTCGAAGGCTCGGGTCTGGGATTGGCTATCGCACGGAAGATTGTCGAGATGCACGGTGGCACAGCGACTATCGAGAGCGAGTTTGGCTTCGGCACGACAGTGACGGTTACGCTGCCGGGCGCTCGGCGCTACAAAGGGCAGGACAAGGTCACGGAGAACGAGCCGCAGGCTAAGCGCAAGCTTGCGAAGCGGGTGAAGGCGAAGGCTAAACCGGCGGCTGCTCAGCAGACGCGCCGTCGTCGGACCTCATAACTCGGATCAGCTCTTCGAGGTCGGCCCGTCCGACCACGCCCACAACGTTGTCGATAGCCAGTACCAGCGCGTAGGGAATTCGCCTCGCCACCATCGTTTCCAGCACATCAACCGCGTCATCGGAGAACTGGACAGCGTACGGTTCCTGCCGCCTGATTACGCCGCCTGCTGACAGGTTGTGCCACTCAGTTGACGGAAAGCGTTCGGCGTCTTCAGCAGAAAAGAACCCTATCGGCGAGCCGTCTTCGATGATCGGCACGACCCTCTGGAAGCCTCGCGAGATGATGTTCGCCATCACGTCAGAGACGCGGTCCGTAGAGGCGGCAACTTCAGGTGTCCGCTGGACGACGCTGCGCAGCGGCACAGCACCGATGGCGCTTTTAAGACGTTCGGCCCGGCGCTCGTCCCTTGAGGCTGACTGCAGGAAGAGGCCGATGAAGGCCATCCAGATTCCACCGAAAACATTGCCGGTCGTGAACTGCAGGACTCCAAGGCCGATCAAGCCCCATGCGACCAGATTGCCAACGGTCGCTGCGACGCGAGTTCCGGTGGCCTCCTTCTTAGTCCAGCCCCAGACGACTGAGCGCAGCACACGTCCTCCGTCGAGCGGGAATCCCGGCAGCATGTTGAACACCCCGAGAAGGATGTTCATGAAGCCGAGATAGAAGATGATTCCCAGCAGGATGCCGGGGTCCTGGCCTCTGTCCGGTGCAAGCGCAAGCCAGAGGAGTAGCGCCAGTCCTCCGATGACCAGCGATGAGAGCGGTCCTGCAAACGCCACGAGGAACTCGTCTCGCGGCCGGGTGTACTTGCCGCGGATCTGGCTGACGCCACCAAAAATGAAGAGCGTTATGCCGTCGACTGGTAGTCCAAGCCGCTGCGCGACAAGTGAATGGGCAAGCTCATGGATAAGCACCGAGATGAATAGCGCAAGTGACCCGAGCACTGCGCCTGTCCAGTACTGGGTTGTGCTCCAGGACGGGAACGACCTTTCGAAGAGCGATGCGATCGTCCACGCGATGAAGAAGAACGCGATGATCCACGTTGGGTGGATAGCGATGGGGATGCCGCTGATCCGACCTATCTTTATGGAGGAGCTCATTTTGCTCGGTAGATCTGAGAGTGCGGACGGAAGGCGAACCATCCGAACCAGAACGACTCGAGCCCGGTCACTCGCTCCAACACCGTGCCGGAGCCGTCCGAGGCTTCGAGGCCGTCTTCCCTCTCATTCCACATTACACCGGAATCATCAAGAAGCTGTCCCGGTTCAGGGCCGCGGCTGAAGTTTCTGCCGCCGGTTTCATAGCCGCGGACAAGCCCTGACTCGGCATCATGCGTGATCACCACATCGAGGATGCCAACGCGGTCGTTGATCACCTGCGCCTCTGCAAGCGAGTCGAGCGGATACGCGGTCGCCGCGTTGCCGAACTCCACCCCGTAGATCCTGCTCTTCTCCTCCAGCTCTTCATTGCGAAGGTAAGCCGGGAACCACACGTCCGGCGTCGAGAAGTAGTCCGAGTAGACGGCGTTCGGGCTGTCCGGGTGGTGATACTCGACTCGCTGTCCCTGTTCGAGCGCCAGGACGGAGGTTTCTGGATTGCGGGCCAGCCAGTCTTCCCATGTCGTGAAGTTGACGGGCAGGAAATCGAGCCGCAGGCCGCTGTGGGCCAGTTCGCCCATCACCGGCTCGCCCGTCAGCGACTGCCAGAGCGAGTCTGTCCCGCGGTCGAACATGAGCTTGTTGCTCTGGTGCAGGAAGCCGGACGTGCCGAACTCGAACACTCTTCCGTCAATCTCGGCATCGAACAGGATGCCCGTTCCGCAGAGCGTTCAATAGACGAGAGCGACCGGACGCCCTCCGACAACGTCGTTGGACAGCTCATGGACGCGCATGATGCGTTCCGGGTAGGCGCGGGCTTCGCCGTTGACGACGATTCCGAAGACACGCTCGTTTGGATCTAGATATGTCGCCTCTTCTGGGCTGACGAAGATCGGGTTGTCGAGTGACGGGATGCCGTCTTTGCCAACGCCTCCGAACTGAACACCCCAGAGCGGTATGCGGGTCGGCACGTCTTCGTAGAGGAAGCTGTCGAGACCGCGGGCGATCTGTGTGTAGAAGTCGCCTTTCCACTGGGCATAGCCGGGGATAGGCTCGTATTCAGGGTGCTCGGCCAACCACTCCAACCATGCTGGCTGCGACTCGAAGCCGCCGCCGAGGTTCTCGCCTGTGAGCAGGAACAGGGCGTTGCCGATGGCGTTCGCTATGCTCTCTTCAAACGCGAACCCTGTGATCTCCACCAGCGGCGCGACCAGGCCCGGGTGGTTGAGATCGACCATCTGGCCTATTACGTCGATGTCAGGCCCGCGTTGGAAGTCGAAGAGCCGCAGCATGAGCGCGAACCCGAGCCTGTCGTCATCAGTCGGCGCCGGGCGAGGGGTCGAAGTTGGGATGATGAGCGGTTCTGGCGTGGCGGTTGGACCGGCGACTGTGGGGGTTGCAGGCGGCTGGGCACGGATGGGTGTCGGTTCCGGTTCTGATGCCGAAGAGCAGGCAACGGCTGCGAGTGCAACAATAGCGGCCACTGGAACTATCGCTCGGCGACCGCCAATGCCGGTTCGCAAGGCTCGGCCCATCCTGCCTCCGAAACGGGGCTGACCGGTCGTTGTTACTTCGTTGTCGATACTGTGTTCCCTGGCAGCGGTGTATGAGTAGTTGGGCTTTTGCTGGCGGTCGAGAGATCTGGACAGGTTTGGATGACAGGCTCAGATGATGCAAATAGTGGCTGTAGCGGCCGTGCCGTGCCCTCGGCAGGTCCAGACGGCTGGTTCGATGACACCTTGCGTGCCGCTGCCGACCTTGAGCTGGATTTCGTCACCCCCGAGCCGCCTGAGAGCCGAGTTGCCGAAGTAAACGGCATCTGCCTCAGGTATCTCGACTGGGGCAACGCTCATCTGCCCAAGCTCCTTTTCATACACGGTTTCGCCCAGCAGGCCCATTCGTGGGACTTTGCCGCGCTGGCCGTCCGTGACATCTGCCACGTCGTTTCGGTTGATCTGCGAGGCCACGGCGAAAGTGGCCGCGCGCCCGGCGGTTCGTACTCCTTCGATGACTTATACGCAGATATCGACGCGTTTGTCGCTTCGATTTCCTTTAGAAATCCTTTCATCTGCGGTCTCTCCCTCGGAGGAACGCTCGCCTACACGTATGCCGCGAACAATCCGGATAGCGTGCGGGGACTGGTGATCGCTGAATCTGCTCCGGAGTCGAAGCGCGAGGGCAGGGAGAGCATCCGCAACTTCACGTCGGGGCCGGGTGAGTTTGATTCGCTGGGCGAGCTTGTGGAGAAGGTGCGACAACTAACGCCGTGGCGGTCCGTTGAACAGGTGCGGAGCTCGCTGGTGCACTCAGTCGGGAGGAACGGCGCTGGCAGATGGACGTGGAAGTACGACCCGGCCATCAACACGCTGCACAGCACATACGGCGCTCCTGAGAGCCGCTGGGCGGCGCTGGAACGCCTCACGATGCCCACACTGCTTGTGCGGGGCGAAGAGAGCGATATCACGGACGCTGCGATCGTTGCGCGCATGGCCGATGTGATCTCGGACAGCCGGCTGGTCTCGATACCGGACGCAGGTCACAGAGTTTCGGGCGATAACCCTGCGATGTTCAACGCCGCCCTGCGCAGCTTCCTGATCGATATGACGGACACGCCGGAGCACGCCTCCGATTCGAACAGCACGGGGAGACGTTAAGACGGGCTCCAGAGGCAAGGGAATCTTCTACGGCTGGTGGGTCGTCGCAGGCGGCGGCTCAGTCCAGTTCTATGCGTCCGCCGTCTTCTGGCGCGGCTTCGCAGTGTTCTTCGACATCATCGTCGACACGTTTGGCTGGAGCAGGGGGGCGGTGGGAGCCGCTGTATCGATACAGCGGCTCGAAGGCGGCATGATCTCGCCTTTCATCGGCTCCGTCATCACCCGTTACGGCACACGCAAGGTGATGTCGTTCGGTGTGGCGATCACCGGCCTATCGTTCATCCTGATGAGCCAAGTGCAGACGCTATGGCAGTTCTACCTCGTCATAGTGCTGCTGACCATCGGCATGTCGTTCGGCACATTCATCGTGCTGGTGGTCACCGTTAGCAACTGGTTCTCCCGTAACAGGGCCAGGGCGCTCGGCATCCTGATGGCGTCGTCCGGCCTCGGCGGCCTGTTCGTGCCGCTACTGAGTGGGATGGTGGACGAGTTCGGCTGGCGGGAGATGCTGTTCGCTATCGGCGTTGGCTTCTGGGTCGTCGGGTTCCCGGCGATGATGGTGATGCGGCAGTTCCCTGAGGACTACGGCATGCGGCCGGATGGCGATCCTCCCGAGCCGAAAAAGGACGAGGCCGCTGCTGCAACAGCGAGCGCCGAGCCGAAGCCTCGAAACCGTCGACGGATCAGGAGCATGCCGCGGGTGTCTACCGGCCAGGTACTGCGTATGCGTTTCTTCTGGCAGCTCGCGCTCGTCTCGAGCTTCGGACAGTTCGCCAGCGCATCGAACATCACTCACATCGACGCGCTGGACGAGGCGGGGATCAGCGCACAACTGGCGGCGTTTGCGTTCGGCGCAGTGGCGATCGGCGACCTTGCGGGGAGGCTGCTGGTTGCGGCGTGGGGCGACCGACTCAACAAGCGGATGTTCCTCGCCGCGGCACTTGGCGTGGAGGGCATCGGGATTCTGGCGATTGGGCTGGTCAATACCGACCTGTTTGGCGTGTCGCTCGGCGCGAGTCCGATTCCGATCTACACGATCTGCTTCGGCCTTGGCTTCGGAGCTTCGGTGCCGATCAGGCTTGCTCTTCTGGCCGACTACTTTGGGAGAGAGAGCTACGGCAACGTGCTCGGGCTGGTCAGCTCCATCAACGCCGTCTTCGGAGCGTTTGGCGCCGCGTTCGCGGGTTTCATGTTCGACCTGACGGACACATACAGGATTGCGTTCACCGTGATGGCGGTGCTGCTGCTCATCTCGGTGCCTATGACGCTGAGCATTGAGAGCCAGCAGCGCTTTGCGGCGCGTAACAGGTTCAGGAGTGCACGGTTGAGGAGCGACCGGGCGGCGAGCAGCTAGCCGGTTACTCTGCGACGAACAGAGCGTTCGAGCCGGAGCTGGTGTCCGCCTGGTAGAGCGGGTTGCTCGTAACGGCGAACCTGTCGAGCAAGTTGAGCTCGGTGTCGATCTTGTCTCCATCGACTTTCCGCACACTGACTTCGAGCGTGTCGCCGATGCCAAGTCCCAGGACCTGTACCGCCTTAAGCAGGTAGGTCTTGCCATCTGCGATCACGACTCGGCCGCTGATCCGCTCCACGGTTATCGTCTCGAGTTTGAGGTCCGATTCTTCGGCGGTAGTGCTGCCTGTGTTGCCTCCTGAGCTGTTGTCATCGTCTTCAGTAGGCGTGGTTGAAGGGATATTGACGTCGTCCTCGTCGTCGGAGGGAGTTGAGGCCGGACCGCTCGGTTGAACGTCGTCGTCCGATGGGTCCTTCGGCTCTTCACCAGGTCCGATGCCCGTCTCGTCATCGTTGTTGCCGGATCCGGAGTTTTTGGGCTTGATGAATATGACAGAGTTGGCGACGACCGCTCCACCAGGGGTGCGCCTGACAACGGCGAGCGCGCTGACGCCGACCTCCGGCTCACCTGCGATCACTGTGTTGCTGACGATCACGACGTTCACGCCGTCGATTACTACCAGCTTCAGTCTGTCTTCTTCACCGCGTTCGAAATCCTGCACCTTGCCAAGGATGCGCACCAGGTCGGGTCCGTCCCCGGGCTCTACCGGCTGAATCTCAACGGGTCGGGTGGTCGGGTTGGTGTCAGGGCGTCCAGCAACGCTGATGGCCGTGGCGACGAACTCTCCGTCGTCATCCAGCACCAGTGTCGCCTTTGCGACCAGGCCCTTCTGAGGCCTCTCACCGAAGAACCTTGTCTTTTCGTTGACCAGGAATTTATGGTCGCCAATCACCCAGGCCTCGTTCGAAATCTCCTCGATCACACCGGAAACGGTCGCCTCGACCACGCCCGGATCGAGTTCGGTGCCGTCAGGGTCGGTCGGGACGAGAGACTCCCCTGGCACGGGAAGAGGGCTGATCAAAGTGATCTTGAGCGCCACTCCACGGGCAGGATTTGCTTCACTTGCGATATAGACGGCCTCTGCCACGATGTCACCGCGGTCGACGAGGCGCAGCGACGTGATGCGCCTGCCGTTGAGGGTGATGGCGGTCTCGTCTACGACAGCCAGCCCGACGGTGAGTCCGTTGCTGGTCCAGACAGTTAGGCCGTTCGAGGTCACCGCGCTGACGACACCACGCACACGCTGCAGGTTGGGCGAGACGACCGACATCTTGACGATGGTGCCGGTCGAAGTCACGTAAGAGACAGACTCGACGATGTCGCCGGGCTCAACCGGTGCAAGGGTCCTTATCCGCTCATCGTTCTTGAACAGCAAGGAGCGGTTGTTCTCGGCAACTGAGAGGTCGATGAACCTCGAAGGAGAGTTTGCGCCCGCGCTCGTGTTCCGTGCGACGATCCTGATGTTGCCGGCGTCTGCGTCAACACGGGCGACGACTCCCCGAGCAGTTGCGATGTTCGAATCACCGACTACGAGCTCACGCCCGACAAGCACCGTGTGTCCGTCACGCTGGACAGGCTGTGCCTCGCCCTTCAGAACCTTGTCTCCGACTGAAAGCTGAGAGAATAGGACCTGCGTGCCGTTCTCGGTGCGAATCATCGTGGAATCGATGACGAAGACCACGAGCACCCGGCCGTTGGCGGTGGTGATAGTCAGCCTGTCGGGGTTGCGGTCGAGGCCGGTGATGGTGCCGGATAGCCCGACCGCGCGCGGCGACTGCACGACAAGCCTTGTCAGCACCAGCGTGTTGCGGTTGAAGCGTGTCGCATCGAGCACGAGGTCACCGACCTCCAACGCTCCGAAGCGGCTCTGTACGCCGTCCTTCACTATCACCGCTTCATCAACGACCTGGGCTCTGACGATGTCTCCGTCCCTCGTCAGGATGCCGACAGTGCGCGTCTCCTGGTCGAGGCCGGCGATAACACCGGCAACGTGAACGTCGTCATCGTCGATCTCAGAGACCGCACGGATGCGCAGTGCGTTCAGACGGCCGGTCAGAGACGCTGCTGCGTCCGATGCCGGGTCTGCGGTCGCTGCGTCGAACTCAACTTCAACCGACATGCCGGCGGCGAGCTGGTTGAAGCGGGCCGGGTTGCCGTCCACTTCGATCTCGGTCTCTTCAGTGATCTTGGCGGCGATCTTGAGGTCGTGCTGCCGGTTGGCGACAACTATCACACCGATCGTGGCGTCGAGTTCCGGTGTCTCGTCAACCAGTGTTATGAAGCCGTTGATACTGCGGAGGCGCTCTCTTTCAAGGGCGTCTTCGATCGCGTCCGGCAGCGTTGGCGGCAGGACGGTGATGAGCGTTGCACGTGCCGGCTCGGTGTTCGGGTCGTACTGCACCATCACCTGCGAGCCGGATGGAATCAGGCTCTTAACATCGTTCAGTGGGAGCGCAACGCTGCGTGCGAGCGTTGCTGTGACTGCCGGCGAATCCGGGTCGGCCTCACGGATCTCGACCGGCACGATCGCAAGCGTCTTTTCGTCCCACGTGAACGTGTGTGTCACGCTGTCATCCGCATCGTTGATGCGTGGGACGAGCGAGAACTCGCCTTCTGGCTCGGCCCATTCATCTTCATCGTAGTTCAGCGTGCCTTCCGTGCGGAGTTCCGGGAGCCGTTCATCACGGTCGCTCGCTTCCTGTACGTAGCGCTGGCGAAGGTCATCGAAGCGTGACTGCACCTCGGCCAGCCTGCGCTGTGCCTCGTCACGCTCGGCTATTGCCGCCGAGATCGCCGCCTGTGCACGTTCAAGGCCCTGCCGTGCACGCTCGAGAGCGCTCAGGTGCTGGTCGCGCGCCCTTTCGAGCCGCTCTTCCAGCTCGTCCTTGAGATCGGAGTCGGTGACCCGGTCTTTGGCTTCTTGCAGCCGCTGAACTGCGTCTTCGACACGGTCGAACGCCTGCGCCTCGAGCCGGCCCGTCGCACGGTCAAGCTGTGCAACGGCCGTGACAACGGTCCCGACCTCGGGGATCTCGATGCCTTCCGGTACATCGATTGAGATCGTGTTGCCGTCCCGGTCCTGAACAACGATCACGCCGTCCTGTATTTCGAGTATGACGCCGAGGATGTGGCGGGTGACCGACTTGGTGAGATCGGGGACGATCAGCAGTTTATCTGCGGTTGTCACACCATCATCTGCGATGTGAATCGAGCCGACGACGCGGTCGCCTTCGGTGATGTCCTCGATGGAAGTGATTTCACCCGTGAAAACGTCGTTGGACGGGACGATGACCGTTGTGACGTCCGAGTTCGTGGCTACGGCGAGTGTGTCGGGCAGCTTGACCTCGACCACTGTGCCGAATATGGCCTCAAGCGGTGCGTGGTCGGCGCTGGCGCGGCTTGGCGAGGTCCCGATTGCCGGGACCGTCATGGCCGCAATAAGGGCAACTGCTGCGAACACTGCTGCGGTCTTTGCTGCGTACCGCTTGATGCTCGAAGGCGTTGCGCCCGTTGGAATCTTGGTGGACATCTGTTTTGACCCCGGAATGGTGTCGGTTTCACCCGGCCCCAGTCCCTTCACGTTCAATATTCGTGTTGGGGCAATTACTTCTGTGTTACCCGGTTCCGGTGTGAGATTGAACTGGAGCCGAGATGGAAACAGATGGTTCAGGACTGTGACTAGACGCTTCATGCCTGGCTCTCCCCAGTTGGTTCGGGAGTGACCGAAGGCGTGGGCGTTGGGGTCGGCTCTTCAGGCAGCGAAACGACAAGGAACGATTGACTCCTCCAGGTGCCGTCGAGGTCGCTGGCAACGACATCGATCTGGTTCGGACCTTCGTCGAGCGCTAGCGGCACTTCGAAGCGGCCCGTTTCGTCCACGGGCACGATCACGCCGTTGACGCTGACGATGGCGTCTGCGGCTGTCTGACCCTTGAGAATGATCGAGTCGCCGCGCACGATGCTCTCGTCGCTAACGCCTTCGATCTCCAACGAAAGCTCGTAGGTCTGCGTGTTGCTGACCGGGATGGCGGTCGGCGATGTGGCCGGTGTGGGCTCGACCGTTGGAGTGGCGGCCGGCTCGGGCTGTGCCGTCGGAGTCGGAGTTGGCTCAGGTGTCCGAGTCGGTTCAGGTGTTGGAGTGGCCGGTTCAGGCGTTGCGGTGGGTTCCGGCTGAGCCGTAGCCGTAGGCGTCGGCTCGTTGCGAGGAGCGGCCTGGGCGCACGCGGCAAGGGACGCAGTGGCTACCAGCGCCATTGCAAGTCCTAGGTATCTGATCCGGGCTACGTTCAACAGTCCAGCTCCCGGCTCCGACAGCATGGACCGCCGTTGGCTCTGGTCCCTGCTGCGCCTGTGGCTCTTTCAGAGCCGCAGTGGTTCCCCGGCTCCAACCGTGGGTAACCATGTGTTACTTACGCATTACTTCATACGACCGGCGTTAGCGCGTGGCCGTTGTGTTCCCGTGCAAGTTCGAAAATCGGTCAGGTCTGCGCTTCGTCGGACGGCCGTTCCTTCAAGGGAAGCATTACCGTCATGCTCGTGTAATGACCGTCAGCCTCACCAGAGTCTGAGGTTGAGCCCCCTGTCTGGAGACGCTCGGTCCGGGACTCAACAGCGAGATCACCGCCTGCCCTTCGGCACAGGGTCCGTGCGATATACAGGCCGAGACCTGAGCTACTTTTCTCTTGTCTTCCGGCGAGTGCGGGAGTCCAGCCGCGATCGAAAAGATGCGGAATATGTGAGTCGGGGATCCCGGCGCCGTCATCCCAGACCCGGATGTAGTAGTGGGAAGGGTTGCGAGTGACCCGCACCTCGATATTCTTGCAGGCGAACTTCATGGCATTGTCAACGAGGTTCGTGACGATGTGGTCGATCGCCGCCGGATCTCCGTAGACCAGTCCGAACTCCTGCGGTTCGGCCCACCATGAGAGATCGACGCCTTTCTCTGCCGCGAGGGCGAAGTAGCGGTCTGCGATGTTGCGGACTATGCCCGCGGGGTCGACCGGCTCCATCACGGATTTAGCGTTCGGGTCTTCCAACTCAACGAGCACGCGCACGTTGTCAAGCATCAGGCGGAAACTCGGGGCCTGCTGCTCGATCTCGTCCATCAGGCTCCGCACAGAAGCCGGGACCGTGGCACCTGATTCCTCGATGCGCGCTCTCACTTCTCGCTCTTTACCGAGAATGCGCCTGAATGGGCGGCCCATGTCGTGCGAGAAGGTGTCGAAGTAGTCCTGGGTGAGCTGACTCCAGTTGCTTGTCGGCTCGCTGCCGTTTGTTTTAGAGCCCCGGGTTACCAGGTACGTGCCGGCAACGAGCGCGAGGCCGACGATCAGCGTGATGGCGCCCGAATAGCTGATCGGTTCGACGGTAAGCACGGTGTCGGGGCTGATCGAATCGCCGATGATGGGCCCAATGATCAGTAGAAGAACGCCTGTTACCGCAGCCGCGAGGCCGATGTATCGGACTATTTCGCGTGGGGTGCGTGGCATTCTCGAAAACCCTGGCGTGCGGACCCTGCTACGACCGGTCTGCCGTTTGACCGGAGACCCTTGGCGGCGACAGCCGGTAGCCGCGGTTGCGGATGTTGATGATCAGCTCGTCGGCACCGAACTCCCGTTGCGCCGCCTTGCCGAGCGCCACCTTGATCTCACGGATTCGCACTCTGAGCGATGCACGGGAGTCTTCGCCTTCGGAAAAGCGTTCGAGCCGTGAGAACGGCACAACCTCGGCCTCGCTGCGGAAGTAGGCGGTCGCGAGCTCCTTCAGGATCTCGAACTTCATGCCCTGGATCTCTCGCACATGATTGCGCTCGCCGTTGCTAAAGCAGTAGACGATACCGTTGGAGGCGTCGAGCTCGAACAGCTGGCCGATCTTCACATTTTCGGGCGCTGAGCCGATCAGCCTGCGCAGCCTGAGAAGGACTTCGTCCGGGCTAGCAAGTTTGTCTATGAAGTCGACAGGTGCGCTGACCGAGAGGCTGGCGGCGACTGCAGTGTCGCGGTAGGGGCCCTGCGCGTACTGGGTGAACATGAGGACCGGCATCGAGGGATCTCGTTCGACGATCTTCTTGAGAATGTTCAGACCCATGAAGCGGTCTTCGTCGTATTCACCGAAGCGGACGTCGAGGAGTACGGCGGCCGGCCGCTCGTCTTCGAGTGCGAATAGCGCTTCGGTCTCGTACTGCCTGCCATCCACGCGCTGGCCTTCCGGCTGGATGACGATGGGCCGGAACCCTTCCGATTCCAGGCGGCGCAGAACAGAGCGCATGAGGTCTGAGGTGGACTCATCATCAACGACAAGGATCTTCTGTCCGCGGCTGCTGCCGCCCCGTTGCTGCGTCATCTGGTGCCCTCTCATGAGAAGATAGGTGCCGTTCCGAGGCTTGGACCCCGGTGTTACGAACTCTGGCGTGAGTCGAATACGGCTCTTCCGAAGAACCGCAGCGCCAGGCCGGACACAATCGACTCTAGCATCAGGCGCAACCGAATAAGTACGAGTTTCCATCACCTGCTGCGTTCATACCCCACGCACAATGTGAAGATACGGCTTTAGTGAAGACTGCGATCAGCCCGAAATTGTTCCAGCCGGTTTCACCGGTACACCAGGACGTTTTATGACCGAGCGCGAAGAAGACGAGCAACGACCTTCCGACGAGAGGGGCGCAGACGGAGCGCCTGAGCGGTCCGGGCCCGATCGAGACCTGCGTTCGGTGTTCGGGGTCGAGGCTTCAGAACGATCGACTGTTGAGAGGCGTACTGCCGCTCCATCACCCCCTGCACCGACTCCCGGCCAGGCCGCAGAACCGCCCGTGGCAGAGCCGGAAGAAGAGATCGCTCCGCCTTATGTGCCGCCCATCAGAGACGACGAGACCGGTCGGCCGATAGCGCAACAGCCCGAGCGTCCAGTTGCAGCACCGCAGGATGAGGTCGCTCCACCTTATGTTCCTCCCGTCAGAGAGGGTGACCCTGAGCCTCGGCCCGAGCGAAGACCGGAACCCATGGCACCCGAGCGACCGCACCAACCGGGACCGGAGAGTCAGCAGGGAGACCTTCAGCAGAAGCTGCCTCCAGTCTGGCCGGGTGACGAGAACCAGCCGTGGTTCCGGAAGGAACGCGGCCTGCCTCCGTTGCCCGAGTCGGGGGGAGGGTTTGAAGACAGCAAGGTCGACCCGGAAGACCTGCCAACACCCTTGGCCGAGATACCGGCTCGCGGCCGGGCGTTCGGCATCTCTGTCCTGCTGCCATGGGCCATAGGACAGCTTTTCGCGCCCATCGGTGGGATAATCGCTCTGTTTGTACTGATACCTAACCTGTTCCTGTTCAGCAGGGGGCAGGACGTCGGCGCGGTGCTGTTTGGCCTACGTGTTCTGCGAGAGAACGGCGATGTGGCGGGCTTCTACCACATGTTCGTGCGGAACACGGCGTCCGCAATCAGCTTCCTCGCGCTCGGGTTCGGATTCTGGGCAGCGTTCTCCGACCCTGAGCGCAGGACATGGCATGACAGGTGGCTGAAGACCTACGTGGTGAAGGACGGTCCCGAGTACAGGACTCGCAAGCGCTCCAGTTCTGCCACGGCATCGAACTGGTTCTGGATCATCATCCTGTTGATGATTGCGGTGACCGTGCTTTTCGCACTGAGTGGGACGGTGCCGACGGAGACGATGCCGCCGGAAGGTGGTGGTGATGCGACGGGTGCGAACGGGCCCACAGCCTGACGTAAGCGACCACCCTTCGACCGGCTCAGGACGGGGGTGTTTCTTCCGCCAGAAACGGTGGCCTGGCTTGTCTCCCGCAGAAAACTTCACCTGTTACCGCAACTGAAAACCACAACTGGTTGCGTTTGAAGGCAAGACAATCCCCACATATCGCCCTTTATTCGGGCAATGCCACTCGACTGATTTGCCACTCCGCGCTATAGTCGGGTTTCTCGGTCCGGCACACCATTGGCTTGCGAGATGCCGGGCCTGCGGCATGTCCGTGCCGCCCCCGTCTTGACCTGGAATTCGTCCGCGGCGACCACCGCTCGAAGCACCCTGGGACTGTCCTGCTTTGACAGAGTTCGTACACCTTCACAACCACTCGGAATACAGCCTTCTCGACGGCCACAGCCACCTGTCCGAGATGGCGAAGCGCGCGGCCGACCTGGGCCAACCGGCGATCGCTCTGACAGACCACGGCAACGTTCACGGGGCGATCGAGTTCTACCAGGCTGCTCAGAAGGTCGGTGTAAAGCCGATTATCGGCGTCGAAGGCTACGTCGCGCCCGGCCCGCGCACCGAACGCAACTCACAGGAACGGTTTCCTTATCACCTGACGCTGCTCGCGCAGAGCCACGCCGGCTACCAGAACATCCTTCGACTCGTGACGAAAGGCCATCTCGAAGGCTTTTACTACCGGCCTCGTTTCGACCGCGAGATCCTCGAAGCACACAGCGAGGGCGTTATCGTCCTTTCTGGCTGCCCGTCAGGCGAGCTCTCTCGAAACATCAAGAATGGCAACGAGGCGCTAATCGATGAGACGATTGGCTGGTACCACGAGGTTTTCAAAGACCGTTACTACCTCGAGTTGATGATGCACGAGGGTGTGCCAGGTCAGTTGGAGATAAACAAGGCGCTCATCGAGCTGAGCAAGAAGCATGACGTGCCTCTTGTTGCCACGAACGATTCGCATTATGTGCACCGTGAGGACGGCCCAAAGCAGGATGTGCTGACCTGCATCGTCACCAATTCACAGATCAATGACCCGAACCGTCTGCACATGGAGGACGATACCTACTTCATCCGCAGCAGCGAGGAGATGGCGGAGCAGTGGGCTGAGGTTCCAGAAGCCATAACGAACACGCTGGCCATCGCAGAATCGTGCGAGCTTGACCTTGAGTTCGGCAAGACTCTCGTTCCGAAGTACCAGACGCCAGACAGCCTGGACTCGATGGAGTACCTGCGCAAGCTCTGCTTCGACGGGCTGGCAAAGAGGTTCGAGAACCCGACCGAGGAGATGGTCGAACGGCTGGAGTATGAACTGGACGTCATCGACAAGACGCAGTTCTCCGACTACTTCCTTGTCTGCTGGGACATCTTCAACTTCGTCAACGAGCGCGGGATTCTCTCCGCCGTACGAGGCTCGGCGGCGGCGAGCATGGTGCTCTACTGCCTTGAGATCACGCAGGTCGACCCGCTCAAGAACGGCCTTATCTTTGAACGGTTCCTGAATGTCGAGCGGCGTGAGATGCCTGACATCGACATGGACTTTGCGGATGACCGCCGTGAAGAGGTGATCCGTTACTGCGTCGACCGCTACGGCCGCGACCACGTCGCCCAGATCATCACGTTCGGCACACTTGGAGCCAAGGCGGCGATCAGAGACTGTGCACGGGCCCTCGGCATGGACATTAGCGTCGGTGACAGGCTCGCCCGGCTTGTGCCGACGCGGCTGAATGTCGACATCCAGGACGCCATCGATGAGAGCCCTGAGCTGCGGCAGCTTATGCGCTCCGACGCCAACAGCCGCAAGGTGATCGAGACTGCGCAGGGCGTCGAGGGTGCAGTTCGCCACGCAAGCACGCACGCTGCCGGCGTCGTGATTTCGCAGGAGCCGCTGACCGACTACGTTGCTTTGCAGCGTTCGACAAGCGGCGATGACGATGCCCCGCCGACCACGCAGTTCGCTATGAAGCCGGTCGCAGACGTAGGCCTGCTGAAGATGGACTTCCTCGGGCTGACAAACCTGACCATCCTCGACCGGACGGTGAGCCTGATCGAGCAGCACCGCGGCGAGAAGATGGGCGTCTACGATGTGCCGCTGGACAACGAGGCGGCGTACAGGCTGCTTGGTGAGGCGGACACGTTTGGTGTGTTCCAGCTTGAAGGCGCGGGCATGCGTCGGCACATCAAGGACCTGAAGCCGACAAGCATCGGTGACGTGGCCGCCATGATCGCTCTGTACCGGCCGGGGCCGATGGAGGAGATCGGCACCTTCATTGATGCCAAGCACGGCCGCGCCGAGATCACCTATCCGCATGACGACCTGAAGGAGATTCTTGAAGAGTCGTACGGCGTGATCGTGTACCAGGACCAGGTGATGCTGATTGCGCAGCACTTCGGTGGCTACACGCTGGGTGAGGCGGACATCCTGCGCAAGGCGATGGGCAAGAAGATCCCTTCCGTGATGAAGGCGGAAGAGGAGAAGTTCACGAAGGGCGCGCTCGCGAAGGGCTACTCGAAGGAAGAGGCCGACAAGGTGTTCCGCCTCATGGAGCCGTTCGCTGGCTACGGCTTCAACAAGTCCCACGCCGTCAGCTACGCCATGATCGCCTACTGGACGGCGTACTTTAAGGCGAACTACCCGGTCGAATACTTTGCCGCGTTCATGGACTCGTTCTCCGGCAGCTCGGAGAAGATCGCCGAGTGCATCCGCGAAGCGCGCCGCGCCGATGTGGAGGTTCTCGGGCCGAGCATCAACCGTTCGAACGTCCGATTCTCTATCGAAGATGTCGAAGGCAAGCGAGGCGGGATTCGCTTCGGAATGGCCGCCGTGAAGAATGTCGGCGCATCAGCCGTGCAACCGGTGATCGAGGCGCGGGAATCCGGCGGACCATTTGAGTCGCTCGAAGATTTCTGCAGACGAGTGGATGCGCGGACCTTCAACCGTCGGACGCTTGAGAGCCTTATCAAGACCGGCGCGTTCGATGAGTTCGGACCGCGTGGCGCGTTGCTGGAATCTACCGACCGGATCATCTCGACGCTGCAGCGCCAGACGAAGCTGCGTGAGTCGGGCCAGACCTCGATGTTCGACATGTTCGGCGCGTCCGTGCCAACGCCGATGGCGGAGATCGAGGTGTCACAGGTCGATGATTCGACTGAGACCGAGAGGCAGCTCTGGGAGCGTGACCTGCTGGGCATCGAGTTGACGGAGACGGAGTTCTCCCGCGAGGTGCAGAAGCTGCCCGCCGAGTTCACGGTGTTCGCAAGCAACGTCACCGCGGAGCGGGCAGGGCAGGAGATCAAGGCGGTAGGCGAGGTCGGCGAGATCAGAGAGTTGACCACTCGCAAGGGCGACCGGTTCATCTCGCTGCAGTTCAGGCTGCTGGACGGGCCGATCGAGATGGTCGTCTGGTCGAATGTGCTCGAAAAGACCGGTGATAGCTGGGTGGACGGCAACCGGCTGACCGTCACCGGCAAGATCCGGGAGCGGGACGGACGCGTCTCGATCGTTGCCGAGACCGCTTCGCAGTTCGAGTTGAAGCTGGATGGCTCCAAGCCGCCTGAGCCTGCTCCGGTTGAGACCGTACCTGTCTATTCGAATGGTCTGGCCGCGGCGACGAACGGCCACGTGAACGGAACCAACGGCACTAACGGTCACTCCAGCCTGCCAGGAACACAACAAACCAGGAATCTGAACTCAACGGACACTATGGAACAGCACTCAAACGGCTCTGTCGCACCTGAAACTTCAGCTTCGCCCGCACCTGTGTCTTCGGGGCAGCAGGCCTCGCCGCCGGATGAGAGTGTTCGGTCGGGAGCTTCAGTGATGATCAGGGTCGAGGAGACCGGGCGTTCGGCCGAGGACCGCTACCGGCTGGAGGACGTGGTACGCATCCTGCTCGAGTTCAAGGGTACTTCCGCTGTCACGCTTGAAGTCAAAACGTCCGGACGCGTCGTAACTATGGATATGCCGTTTGCGACGGTCGATCCCTGTCCAGAGCTTGAGACGAGACTTTCGGACCTTCTTGGCCCGGAGAACATCTCACTTCCTGTCGCAGCCGGTTAACTTTCCGACGCCGGGAAGTGGACGTTTGCCGATGCGTTAGTGCGAAGGGCGAGCCAGCGATGGCGAGCAGGAAGTGGGTCGCGTTCGTTACGGCCCCTGACCAGATCACAGGCGAGATGTGGTGCAGCATGCTGCGCGCATCAGGCGTGAACTGTCGTCTGCGAGACTCTAACCCGAGCTTCATCGGCCCTTCGCTCTACCCGGTGCGTCTGATGGCGCCCGAAGAGGAGAGCGACCTTGCGCTCGAGATCCTGCAGAACGAGGTTGTGCTCGGCCCGAAGAATGAATCGAGGGCGATGCGTGAGCGGCAGGAGCGGAGAGCTAAAGGCGAAGTTGCCCGAGATGACACCTTTCGACGGGCTCAGGATGGCGGAGCGGATACCTCGCCCTGGCCTTCTCCTGAATCCTGAGGGGATCGACAGTTAGCCCACTGTCGCCGGCACCTGGCTGCTTTCCATTCGCAGCAGGCGTTCTTTCATTGGTATGCCCACGCCGCCGCCGAAGCCGTGCAGAGCGCCGTCTGAGCCTATGACGCGGTGGCAGGGCACGAGCAGCGCCACGGGGTTCTTGGCCATCGCCTGACCTGCGCCTCTCGCAGCCCGGACATTGCCTGCCTGCTCGGCAAGCCATGCGTAGGTGCGGGTTTCGCCGCTCGGTATGGAGCGGCAGGCCTCGCGTGCCTTCTTGAAGAACGGGGACATCTTCGACATGTCTATCTCGATATCGGTGAGATCGGCCCCGCGGCCAGCGCAGTAGTCCTGCACCTTGATTCGCACTTCCTCGAGAGCGTCCGGCTCCAGTTCAGCGTGCTCGATCTCGGGGCGGACGTGGTCGTACGCCTGCTCGAACTTCGGCTCTGGCAGGCTCATCCTCACCACGCCGCGTTCGTTGCCGACAACGGCAATCCACCCCATCTCAGTCTCAAAGATGTCGTAGTGCAATGTGCCCCCTGCTATGCGGTGCCCCGCCCCTCGCCAAGCTCCGGCCCGGCTCCGCCGATCTGCCTGACCCTGTAGCCCAGCAGGCCGCGGAACACCCTTCGCCAGTGCTTCTGCAGGCCCTTGTTCGCGTCTTCATCGGTCGGGGCGGCGTAACGGCCTCGCTCGTACTCGATGGCGATTAGCATCGCCGACTCGGCAACTCCTGGCGCAACCATACCGATAGTTCTTGCAAACTCCGTTGGCGTGTCCCATTGCCTGCGCTTCACGCCAAGCAGTCGGCCTGCCCGGACCATCTTGGTGTAGGCCTCTTCCGCCTGTGACATGCCCCTGTGCCAGATGCGCCAGGCGATATACAGCAGCAACAGGAAGCCCAGAATCGCGCCGGGGATGATCACCGCAAGCCACGGGAAGCCACCGCCTCTGCCGTCAAGCTCTGCCTGGCGCTGGGCGAGTGCGGCTTCTCTCGCCTGCCGTGCCAGTTCGTCCAGGCTTGCCAGGTCTTCCAGGAAGTCCGGGTCGTCTTCAATAGCCTCAACATCCGGGATCTGTCCTGCGATAGAAGGCTCGACCGAGAACTGCCGGTCACGGTCCACGTCCGGACGCCCGGGAGTGACCTCAACATCGACCCAGCCAAAGTCTGCGAAGTACGCCTGTGTCCAGCCGTGGCGGTCCTCGTCCCGGATCAGGAACTTTCCGGCCCGTGAGATGTACTCGCCGGCAGCCCAGCCTGCGACCATGCGTGACGGCACTCCGACGGACCGTAGCAGGACGGTGCCTGCCGAGCCGTAGTACTGGCTGTAGCCCTTGATGCGTGACGTATCGCAGTCCAGGTTGTCGGACGGGCATGGCTCGTTCTGTGTCTGGAACAGGAAGTAGAAGACTCCGTCCTCGTTCGCCTGTGGGCCCGAGATCTCAAGCGAGTAGACCTGCTGCTGTAAGAACGCCTGTATCGCCCTGACCTTCTCCAGCGGGGTCTGAGCACCGGCAGCGCGGACTATCTGCTCTCCCAGCAGCCGCACATCGACCGGGAGCGTGTCAGGCAAGGACAGGTAGCGGTCCTGCACCCAGCCAGGGTAGTTGATGCCAGACTGTCCCAGCTCTTCTTCCTCTGCAGTCAGCACGTACGTCGTGACGGTGTAGAGGCGTTCGGCGGGAATCTCTTCTTTGAATATGGCGCCTACCGGTTCTTCGGGACCGATACGTGTGACGTTCAGCGCCGTGATCCTGTCAGCACTGTCCTTTGCCAGCCTGATCTCCAGCTCGTCCGGCACATTCGAGCGCAGAGCGTCCAGCACCTGAGCCTCAGTCATCAAAGGCTGGTTGGTGAGGGTGACGTCACCCGCGTTGGGGACCCGAGAGGCCATGTCACGCAGTTCGAACCGTGTGTCGAACGCAAGCTGGCGCACATCCGGTGGCAGCGTTGCGAGCGAGCCCACTGCGCCGGTCAACGGAACATTGAATGTACTTGGCAGCAGGTACTCGACCTCTGCGTCGCGGTCGACGCTGAAGACGCCGCCGGCCGGCAGCAACAGGTCGGTGTCAACCAACGGCTGGATCAGCTGCTCGATGCGTTCGCGGCCAGAATCCTGCGGGACGGGGACCAGCTCCGTCCGGGCTTCCACGTCGCGAATGACCTGCGGCGTCGCAAGCCAGCCGGTCGACGCGTAGGTGTCGTAGACCCGGCCCGGCAGCATGGTTGCATAGCGTGACGTCACCCATGCCAACGGCTCGTCCGTCAGCTCAAGAGGCCCGCGGAATGTCAGCACGTCGTTGGGGAGGTTCAGGCCAACGGATCCTTCCTTCGCCTTGACGCCTGATAGCAGCCGGTTTGCCGGGTCTTCCAGCGCGTCGATTGGCGCCTTGAACACCTCCCACGCTTCATCAAGCGTTTCCGAGCGAGGCTCGAAGACCGGCACCATGATCACGATTAGCACGATGATGCCGCCGAACAGCAGGCCATCGAACATGCTTAGCCATGCGAGGGTCGGAGGATATGCGGTGTTGCGCCTCCTCCACCGGTCCATCCTGCGGACGGCGGTCAGGTGGGCGAACAGCGCGATGGAAGCGATGATGAAGATGAAGAATGTCTGTTCGTGCAGGCCCGGGCGGAAGCTCAGGTTGCTCATCAGTCCCACCGCCAACAGGACAATTGGCGCCCAGGGGTTCCGTACGCGGTACGTGAGCGATGTGACCGTGTAGGCGGTGATCCACGCCGCGGTCATGAACATCAATGAGAAGGGAACAGAGTCGTTGCTGATACCACCTTCCTGTGCCACGTTGATCCATGCCCAGAATCGTTCCCACGCGTCCCTGGCACGGTCTGCGACGTTCGAGCCTTCTGCGGGAATCGAGCCCTGCCACATGACGATTCCGAAGCCGATGATCAGCATCAGTGTGATGTTGACGACTGCAGGCAGGCGGTTGCGTGATGCGATGAACCCGGCGACCCAGCCCATGAGCAGGGTCGGAATGATCATCGGCAGGTCGCCCCACTCTGCGAGCTGGACCGCCCAGCCAACAGACACCAGCATCACGCCGAGCAGGATGAAGGTGATCCAGTCCTCGACAGGCACGCGCTTGACCAGGCCTTCGAACGGAAGGCTGGGCCAGTTGCGCTGTCTGTCGAACGCGTCGATCGATCGTGGTGGAGGCGCTGCCGGTCCTGTGGATCCGAAGGTTGGGGCGGCTGTACTCAATCTGCCACCTCTTCGTTCGGCCTTCGAGGCTTTTCAGGCTGATTGCCGCGTGGTGCGGAGAACTGTTCCGGGTTGGAAGGCTGTGCCGCGTTCGTGGCGGCTATCAGATCATCGGTCCCGGGTTCAGGCCCGGACGGTGCAGGAGCCTCCCAGCCAACGGCCGTGCTCAGTGCCCGTCCGAGCGTGTCGCCCTTGCGGACACGGAAGGTCTTGATGCCTGCACCAACCAGACGCTCGATGGCGAGAGCGTTGTCCTCTCCACCAAACGATGCCCTGTCCATGACGACGGTGCTTATCTTCACGCCGCGCCTCTGCAGACCGGCCAGTGCCTCTACCCAGTTGCCGTCCCCGGCTGCGGTGATGACCACCAGTGAGGTTGCCTGGCTGAACTCACGTTCAAGGTCCCCAAGAACATTGATGAGAGGCGTGTCGCCGACAGGCACGCTGGCCGCGATATGACGCATCACGGTTTCGCGGTGTGCAGCCGACTGGTCCGGCGGTGAGACCAGAGACTCGCTGCCGTGCGCCGAGTAGCCGACAGGCAGGAACGCCTTGCCGTAACGGTCGACAACGGAAGCGGCGAGCGTGGCGCCGTACTCGTCTGTCGATTCGACGCCTTCGCCTGCCTGCGACTCGGCATGCTGGTCGAAGACCACCCAGAGGTGGCTGGACGAACCCTGGTCGAACTGCTTCACCATCAGGCGGCCCGTGCGTGCGGTCGTCAGCCAGTGGATACGGCTGATGCTATCGCCCGCCGCATATTCACGAACTGATGCGACATCTGTGCTGACGACGTTCGCCCTGTGTCTGCGGGAGTGCTCACCGACGAGGTGCGGGTTCGGCGCTGCAAAGTCAGGAAGCTCGACGATGCGAGGGTAGACGAGCGCCTTCTCTGCACCTTCGAACTGGATCTCACGAGGGAAGAGCGAGAACGGGTCTGCCACTCGTACAACGAGCGGACCGAGGGTGAATTCGCCGCGCTTCGTGAGTCTCGCTTCGGAGTCGACGGCGGCGAACGGCACCATGATGCCGAGTGGCGTGACGTGGCTGAACGTGACGCCCGGCAGGCTGGTCTTGTCTTCGACTTCGACCCAGGCCTTCGGCGTCCTGCCACGGTTGTAGATAGTTATCTGCTCAGTCACGATGTCGCCGACGGAGAACGGGCCGGTCGGCCGTCTCACTTCGGCGTCAACCTGGCTGGCCGCTGCGCGTGACCAGATCCACGAGACGGCGATGAGTAGCGCGAGGATGTAGTTGAGCTTGACTGCCAGGTCGAAGCCAGTCGCCATGGAGCTGGTGAACAGCAGGACCATGAGGGCGAGGATTGCGTAGAGGACGGGCCTGCGCTTGAGGTTCCTGATCACTCTGCGACCGCGGCGTTCTGTATTGGCCGCCTGTCCGGGTTGCGCGGGCGTTGCCGTCAGGCCGGCCCTGTGCGGTGTGTACCCCTGTGATCGCTGTCGCAGCATTAGCTATCCGTAGTGGTCTTAAGTACCGGTTGGCCCCGTTACCGGCCACTTCGTAGTGGACCTTCGCTTGTGGTCAGGCGGTCTGTCGTCCTCCACCGCCGCCGGGGACCGGAACTGCATTGAGGATCTCCTCAACGACCGCCGACTGTGTGATGCCGCGCATTCGAGCAGATGGTGATAGCAGCACTCGGTGTGCCATGACAGGAACGGCGATCGCCTTCACGTCGTCCGGCGTGACGAAGTCTCGTGAGCGGACCATCGCCATCGCCTTGGCGCCCTTCATCAGGTTCAGAGAAGCCCGCGGTGAGACACCGAGAGCTGCCTCACGGTGGTCCCGGGTGGCGCTGGCCAGGTCAACGATGTACTGCTTTACCAGCTCGTTGATGTAAATGTCGTCGGCCTTCTTCTGAATATCGAGGATGTCTTCCGGCTTGCATGCCGCGGTGAGTTGGTCGATCGGGTCAGCCGCTTCCCGGCGGTCCATGATCGCCACCTCTTCATCGCGGGACGGGTAGCCGAGCGATATGCGCATGAAGAAGCGGTCAAGCTGCGCTTCGGGTAGTGGGAAGGTGCCTTCGTACTCGATGGGGTTCTGAGTTGCCATCACCATGAAAGGTTCGGGCAGGACATGCGTCTCACCGTCTACGGTGACCTGTCGCTCACCCATAGCCTCCAGAAGTGAAGACTGGGTCTTTGGCGTTGCTCGGTTGACCTCGTCTGCGAGGACGATCTGGGCCATGACGGGGCCTGCGCGGAACTCGAAGTTCTCGGTCTTCTGGTTGAAGATGGAGGCGCCGGTCACGTCGCTCGGGAGCAGGTCGGGCGTGAACTGCAGCCTGCGGAACTCACAGCCGGTTGTGACGGCGATGGAGCGTGCGAGCATCGTCTTGCCGACGCCGGGCACGTCTTCGATGAGGATATGGCCGCGTGAGAACAGAGAGACGAGCGAGAGTTCGATGGCCTCCCGCTTTCCAACTATGACGTTGCTTATGTTCTCTACAAGGCTCTCAGCCAGCTTGGTCGGCTCTGCGGAAAGTGTCACTTTCCCCCCTGAATCGGCCACTCATGTTGTTGGCCGTGCATTCTTCACTTCATCGAACATGGTGGGCGATGCAGGACTCGAACCTGCGACCCCCTGCTTGTAAGGCAGGTGCTCTAGCCAGCTGAGCTAATCGCCCTGATCGGAACTAAACGGTTAAGGCTCCGGGGCCATCGCCAGCGTGTTGGCACGCTGGCTGGTACGAGCCTCCGCAGCGGCTGGATTCCGGTTTCCGCTGTTTGGTGGGTTGTTGAAACTGAGGTTGCGTTGATCCGCGTGGCCAACAGTTCGAGTTGGACGCACAGGTTATGCGGTGAGGTTGCGTTGTCAACTAGTTCCCGAGCTTCTCTGGATTCTACAGGAGAGGCATTACGGGTCTATGAGACGTTCTCTGGATAGAGAACGTCACGAGAGCTGAATTTGTTCCGGAGACGGGGTGAAGACGCTGCGTGCGTTCAGTGGCGTTCCCGATCAGAACATCGTGTTCTCGTTCGCAGAATGATCGGGGACGATCTGCAGCACGTCCCAGTGTTCGACGATCTTGCCGTTGTCATCGAAGCGAAAGATGTCTATGCCTGCGTAGTCGTTGTCACCCGGCCATTCCTGCTGGCAGTGGAGGACCACGAAGTTACCTTCGGCAATGGCCCGCTTGAACGTGACCTTCTTGCCCGGGTAATCGCGGGCCATCCGCTCGAAGTAGTCGATAAACGCTTGCTTGCCGTCTGCTACCTCAGGGTTGTGTTGGATGTACTCAGCGCCAACGTATCGCTCTATCGCTTCCGCCGGTTTCGACTGGTTGAACATCAGGTCGTAGAAGGCCTGGGCTGCTTCTTTGTTTTCGGCTTGTGACATCGTTCTTGTTCCATACGCGAGTCTGGGCTGTGTGATCGAGACAAAGATTCTGACGCGTCGCTGATTCGGAGCGCGCGTTGAAGTCGGAATGCTGGAACTAGAGAAGAATGGCGCGCTTGGCGGGATTCGAACCCACGACCTCAGCCTTCGCAGGGCTGCGCTCTATCCAGCTGAGCTACAAGCGCAAGTTGGCCAACAATATGTTGTGGTGCCGAGGGAGAGATTCGAACTCTCACGTCCGTAAGGACACTACGCCCTGAACGTAGCGCGTCTACCGTTTCGCCACCTCGGCCCATCGGGTCCAGCTTCTGCCGTTTCGTGTGTGCTGGCAGGCTTAGCTGGTGGGCGATGGGGGACTCGAACCCTCGACCTCTTGCGTGTGAAGCAAGCGCTCTAACCAGCTGAGCTAACCGCCCGAGCGCTCAATTGTACCTGTAGGAGGCGATGCTGGCGCAAGGAGGTTGAGGGCACTGCCTCAGCAGAAAGAACCACTGCGAGGATGTGGAGTCCACACCTAGTCCAGGTGCTCTAGCAGGTCTGATAGCGAATCGAGTTGGATGTCCGGTTGGTGAGTGACCAGGTTCCACGTCTGGCCGAGACTGAGCCAGGCTGTTTCGATTCCTGCGCCGCTCGCACCCCGGATGTCGGCAACCGGGTTGTCGCCGACCATGAGGACTCGGTCCGAGTCTTCGATTCCCATTCTTTCGAGTGCCAGGTTGAAGAGCCGGATATCCGGTTTTCGCCAGCCTTCGACGTCCGAGAGGATGATCTGTTCAGGACGGCCTGCCAGTCCCAGCGACGAGATTTTTCTCAGCTGAAACCGGTCTCCGTTCGTGATCACGCCCCATGGGACTCGTGACCCAGCAAGCCTGTCCAGCACCGGTTCAAGAGCAGGGTCCGGAGAGAGCTGTTCGATCATCTCGTCTCTGTACCAGGCGATCAACTCGTCGGCTGAAGAAGTGATCGACGGATACTCACTCTTGATGCGGTTCATCAGCGACTGACGTGCTTCTTGCGAAGTGCCTTCGCGAGACTCTGATTCGTCCCATCGCACCAGTTTTTCAACGGTCGCTTCGAGGGGTTCGTCGCTGTCGTGGCCGATGTGAACCTCGACGAATCGGCGAGCGACCCGCTGGAACGTTTCGGCCCTTGAGTAGAGCGTGTCATCGAGGTCGAAGAAGACAGCATCCCATTTCATTGAGTCGACCTCGGATTCGGAAGGACTCGAAGGAAGGTGAGTCGAAGACTCTATCGTAGTTGGTCGATTTTAGGTGAGGCCCGGTGCTGAAAGTGAGCTTGCTGCATATCGAACGGCGAACGTCGTTCATCCATCAGGCGCTTTGTACCAAGTTGGATTTTCCGGGCAGCGCAGAGCCTTGTTCTCAGCAGCCCAGATCTGTGCAATCAACTCCTCATCGCTGACGATCTCTTGAAGACGGGCTCTTGCGCTTGGCGCCGCTACGTGCTCGGCAGCGTGTAGGAACTGCGTCTGCGGAGACGCGCCGGGGAACCGTTCGATAACAACATTGGACATTGTTGGCATGTGAAATATCTGGAGCAGGTCTCCGAACTCGCCATCGGATGCGCATTCATCGAAATGCACTCTTATGTCGTCTGTCACGTCCAGTTGATCGTAGTCGTTCACGTAGTCCATGAACGAGGCGGCTTTTGCCGCCAGTTCCGCAGGACAGCGCGCAGGCTTCGGCGACCTTTCCAGAATCTGGTCCATCAGCTCCTGATTCGAAACCACCTCTTCGATGGCCCGCTTCGCTTCTTCGGATTCGTACCTGGACCTCGAGTCGCCGGCTGCTACCGGAAGGGGATGAGGAACGTGCCATGAGCCGGACCTGATGTGGACTACCAGGACCTCTGCCCGTGGGTCCAGGTTGCCGGGAGGATCACACCAGAGGTAGTAGACGCCAATCTCGTCAGACACTCGCAGCTTGTCGTGTTCTGCGGTCTCGTCGAACCATCGCTGGTTTCGGTCGCCAATCTCTTCCGCCGTTGGCGTCGGGGGATGCTCGATAGATGGCTGACCTTGCGATGTGATCAGGGCTGCTGCGACGACCGCCGTGATAGCGGCTGCAACGAACATCAGGTTGCGAGAAGATTTAGCCATCGGTTTGCTGTGATTAGCGAGTTACCGTGCTTGAGACAACGCTACATGATGAGTGCGGGTTCCACGGGGCAGGGTCCGATGCGGAGGAGAAGTGGTGGCGATGAGAGGACTTGAACCTCCGACCTAACGCTTATGAAGCGTCCGCTCTAACCAACTGAGCTACATCGCCATCGTGCCGTCGTGCCAGAGGGACACGGCGGATGGCTGTTCCCTCTCGCTTCAATAGTAGCTATGCGGGCTTGGCGGGGTCAACGCGAGTTCGTGGGGGTGAGGCCACCCTTCGATGGGCTCGGGATTGCAGGTAGGGCTGCAGCTGCCCTATGCATGTCATCCCGACCGAAGGGAGGGATCTGACTAGTCTTTGGAACTCAGTTTTCGTTCACGCGATCGGTGGGCTACATGCGCGTCGGGAACGACTCTGGGCGGCATCCGGCGGTCGTGGCCTGACAGAACGAGTCATTTTCGGTGAGACCAGCCAGATCCCTCCGCTTTGGTCAGGATGACAAAACGGAAGCCCTCACCCTGACCCTCTCCCGAGCCGGGAGAGGGGATAAGGATCGGCCACTCTGAGCCTGTCGAAGGACGGCGCCTCGTGCCTACTCAGACGTCCAGTCGCCGCTCTTGCCGCCCGACTTCTTCACCACCCGGACGGCGTCTATGCGCATGCCGCGGTCGACCGCCTTGCACATGTCGTAGACGGTGAGGCCGGCGACGGTTGCTGCAGTGAGAGCCTCCATCTCTACTCCGGTCTTCCAGGCGGCACGAGCGGTTGCGGTAATCTCGATACCGTCGCCGGATTCCAGTTCCGTGAGGTCGACTGTCACCTGCGTTAGCGGTATTGGGTGGCACAGCGGGATCAGGTCTGACGTGCGCTTGGCCGCCATCACCCCGGCCAATCGTGCGACGCCAAGCACATCGCCCTTCTCAAAGCCGCCGTCGCGGATGAGCTGGAGAGTTTCGGGCTTCATCAGTACGCGACCCTTTGCGATGGCAACGCGCTCCGTGACGTCCTTGGCTCCGACATCCACCATGCGGGCCTCGCCGGATTCATCGATATGGGAGAGTTTTTTCGCTTCGCTCATCGGTCAGCCCTGCGCTGCGGCCTGCTGCGTTTTCTCGAACTCTTCGTCTACCAGCACGGCGTTCGTCCTCGCTGCCGTATTTGCAAGCACATCGCACCGCTCGTTCTCTGGATGACCGGAGTGCCCGCGGACCCACTCGAACGTTACCCTGTGCTTCTCAATGGCATCGAGCAGTCGCGCCCAGAGATCCGGATTGAGCGCCATCTCCTTCTTGTTGCGACGCCAGCCGTTCGACCGCCACTTCTTCGCCCATCCCTTTTCGATGCCGTTCACAACGTACTGCGAGTCGGTGCTGAGGATCACTCGTGAAGGCCGCTTTAGAGTCTCCAGCGCCATGATTGCCCCGAGTAGCTCCATCCGGTTGTTGGTGGTGTTGCGGTAGCCGGCTGAAACCTCCTTCTCCTGGCCGTTCCATATGAGCAGCGTGCCGTAGCCGCCCGGCCCGGGATTGCCGATGGCCGAGCCGTCAGAGTAGGCGTGAACGGTGGGGTCTGGACTCAAACGGTTCCTCGCGCCAGGAGCTGTGGTCAGGCAGGCTTGCTATCCGCCGATCTGGTACATCTCGATCTTCTTGCGCTGCGCCGCATTCTCGCCGTCTTCGGACCACTCGGTGTTCGATTCGCGAAGCTCCGAATAGCGGTCAGTGCGCAGTGACCAGACTTTGCTGATCGCCTCGGTGATCTCTTCGTCAGAAGCGCCACCTCGCAGGAGGCTCTTCAGGTCTTTGCCACCGCTTGCGAAGAGGCAGGTTACGAACCGTCCGTCCGTGGTCAGGCGCGCACGCGTGCAGTCTCCACAGAACGGCATCGAAACCGAAGCGATAACACCGATCTCGCCCGAGCCGTCTCTGTAGCGGTAACGGGTCGCCACCTCACCGTAGTAGTTCGGCTCAAGCGGCTCCAACGGGAACTCTTCACCGATCTTCTCAATGATCTCTTTGGCGGTGACGACGTGATCCAGCTTCCATCCGTTGCGGTTGCCGACGTCCATGTACTCGATAAAGCGGACGATATGGCCGGTTCCTTTGAAGTGGCGGGCGGTTTCGACGATCGTGTGATCGTTGATCCCGCGCTGGACGACGGTGTCGATCTTGATCGGGTTGAGACCGACCTTCACCGCCTCTTCGATGCCTTCGAGTGTGCGTTCCGGACCGTAGGGGCGCCCGCTCATCTGCTTGGCGATATCGTCGTCCAAGGTGTCGAGGCTGACTGTGATGCGCTGGAGACCGGCCGCCTTGAGGTCCGCGGCCATCTTCGACAGCAGGAAGCCGTTGGTTGTGAGGGCGATGTCCTCGACGCCTTCGATCTTTGTGAGGCGTTCTATGAGAACCGGGAGCTGCGCTCGGACAAGCGGTTCTCCGCCTGTGATTCGCAGCTTGTTAACGCCGAGGCTCACGAAGACGCGTGCGAGCCGTTCGATCTCCTCAAAGTTCAGGATTTCGGGCTTGGGTAGGAACTCGTAGCGCTCGCCGAAGATCTCGGCCGGCATGCAGTAGGTGCAGCGGAAGTTGCAGCGGTCGGTGACTGAGATTCGCAGGTCGCGCATGGGCCTGCCGAACTTGTCGGTGATGGCTGCCGGGTTCTTGTCGGTGACGCTCTGAGTCAATCGGAACCTGTTCCGCGGCTACTGGCGTAATAGCCGTGGCCGCTGCGACAAGTTTAACTCCGGGTTCAGGGGCCGCGTTGGAACTGTCGGTCACCTTGAACGGGCCGAGCGATCAACTCTAGGCCTGCGCCCAGCGCTCGATGTGCGGCAGCATCTTCCTGAATGCAGCGCCCCGGTGGCTGATGGCGTCTTTCTGCTCACCGGTCAGTTCGCCCGTTGTCTTGGCGTGGGAGGCGAGCCAGAAGACAGGGTCGTAGCCAAACCCACCTTCGCCGATTGGCTGATGTGCGATCGCTCCCTCAACATGACCTTCCTCGGACACCGCACCACCGGGAACATCACTACCTGCGAGACTCAGGACCGCCCGGAAGCGCGCCCCGCGGTTCCAGCCTCGAACGTCTTCCAGCTCTCCAAGCAGCTTCTGAACTCTCCCCTTGTCATCCAGATCAGGTCCGCCGTAACGCGCCGACTGCACACCGGGTCGGCCGCCAAGCACATCCACTTCCAGGCCCGAATCGTCGGCCAGGACCGTCTCACCCGTCAGCTTTGCGTAGCCTTCCGCCTTGAGCCTTGCGTTCTCTTCGAATGTAGAGCCGGTCTCCTCGATCTCTTCGGTGACACCCGTCTCATCAAGGCCGATCAGCTCCAGCTTTGCGCCGACGGGCGATGACTCCAGAAGTCGCCTGAACTCCCTGATTTTTCCGGCATTGCGCGTTGCCAGCACCAATCGTTTACGCATTTCGTTTGCTTGCTCCGAGAAGCCAGTGGCAATCGCCCCGGCGGGGTTTCATGAAGAGGGTGTCAACGTACTGCTTAACCGTTGCGTGTAAGTCAAACAGAGTGCTATCCTCACCGGCGCTTGAGAAAAAGTGCACAAAGCAGTTTGTGCCTCAGCAGCGTACCAGCAGTCCGAGTAAAACAGGCCGTTCGCAGACTAGATGCTCTCCAATCTCCTGCCACGATTTCCGCGCCGAAAACTACTTCTATTTCTAGTCCCAGCCGCCGCTGCTTTTGTGGCCGGTTGCGCAACAGGCAACCCGCAGGACACATTCGACACGGCCGGCCCGGTTGCTGAAGACCAGGCGAACCTGTTCAAGTTCATCTTCTGGATCGCGGTGGTTGTCTTCGTCATTGTCGAAGCCGGCATCATCTGGATCACACTGAAGTACCGCAGGCGCAGCGATTCCGAGATGCCTGCTCAGACGCACGGCAACACCAAGCTAGAGCTGACCTGGACCTTCATCCCCACCGTCATCATCGTCGCCATCGCAATCCCGACGGTTATCAGCATCTGGGACCTTGCCGAGCCGCCGGCTGACGAACCTGTAATGACGGTCGAGGCCATCGGCCACCAGTGGTGGTTCGAGTTCCGCTATCCGGAAGAAGAGATCGTCACGGCCAACGAACTGCGCGTGCCGGTTGGCAAGAACGTCGTGGTGAAGCTCGAGTCGCAGGATGTGATTCACTCGTTCTGGGTGCCGAAGCTGTTCGGCAAGGTGGACATGGTCCCGACCCGTGAGAACGAGCTGTGGTTCAGGGCCGACGAGCCCGGCGTTTTCTTCGGGCAGTGTGCAGAGTTCTGTGGCGTAGCCCACGCGCTCATGCGCTTCCGGGTTATCGCCGAGCCTGCTGAAGACTACGAAGAGTGGGTCGCAGGAATGCGCAGGCCACCCGCACCGCCATCCGGTGGCGCTGTTGCTGGACAGACGTTGTTCGCTGCCAACTGCAGCTCTTGCCACACGATCGACAGCTACAGGGAAGGTTCTTACCAGAGCGAGGTCGCCCTGCAGGAAGGTCGTTGGAATGGCTGGCTCGCAGATATTGAGAACTCACGAGTCGTTTCTGCACCGAACCTGACTCACTTCGGCACTCGGCTCACGCTTGGCGCAGGTATCCGAGACCTTGACAGGGCACAGCTCATCGACTGGATTGACGACCCCGGCAATATCAAGCCTGAGACCCGCATGCAGGACCACGGAGCGCTGTACCAGACCGCGAACGGCAGGGCGAACCTGAGCGCTGCCGAGATCGCCGATATCGCTGACTACCTTCTCACGCTGGTGCCGGGCGACGAAGACGCTCCTGAGCCGACCGGGCCAACCGGCGGAACGGGTGGCGGTGACCCCGTTGCTGTCGGTCAGGCTACGTTTGCAACCAGCTGCTCGGCCTGCCACAACACGTCTGCTGCGACGCTCGTTGGACCGGGCCTGGCCGGTATTGGCGACCGCGCAGGCTCCACGGTGCCGGGCCAGACGGCCGAGGAGTACATCAGGGAGTCGATTGTTAACCCGACTGCATTCGTGGTGGACGGCTTCGGACCGGTCATGCCGGCGTTCCCGCAGCTTTCCGCAGATGAGATCAACGGCCTCGTGGCTTACCTTAAGACGCTGAATTAGCGGAGACCGCAGTGACAACGACGACGCTGACAATACCGCGAATATTTGACAGGCCGAAGAGCGCCAGCGGCATCTGGAGCTGGATCGGCACGGTCGATCACAAGCGGATCGGAACGATGTACGGCATCACCTCGTTCCTGTGGTTCCTCGTCGGTGGTCTCGAGGCTCTGTTGATCCGTGCGCAGCTTGCGCAGGCTGACAGCGACATCATCTCTCCGGAGACCTACAACCAGCTGTTCACGATGCATGGCACAACGATGGTCTTCCTTGTTGTGATGCCTATGAGCGCGGCGTTCTTCAACTGGCTTGTGCCGTTGCAGATTGGCGCGCGTGACGTTGCGTTCCCGCGCATGAACGCTCTCAGCTTCTGGCTGTTCCTGTTCGGTGGCCTGTTGCTCAATGTCGGCTGGTTTACCGGCGACTCGCCGAACGGTGGCTGGTTCGGATACGCACCGAACTCCGGTATCACGTTCAACACCGGATCAGGAATGACGTTCTGGGCCATTGGCCTGAGCATTCTCGGTATCGCCTCGATCGCGGCCGGTCTAAACTTCATCGTCACCATCTTCAACATGCGTGCACCAGGCATGACGCTCTTTAAGATGCCGGTGTTCACGTGGATGACGCTTATCACCTCCGTCCTGCTGGTGCTCGCAATCCCGGTTATCGGTGTCGCGCTGATCCAGATCGGCACCGACAGGCTCTACGAGACGAACTTCTACAACACGCTCAAGGGCGGTGACCCTGTCCTGTGGCAGCACATGTTCTGGCTGTTCGGACACCCTGAGGTGTACATCCTGATCCTGCCTGCAATGGGCATCGTCTCCGAGGTGCTGCCGACCTTCTCCCGCAAGCCGCTGTTCGGCTATCCGTTTGTGATCTTCTCAGGTATCGGCATTGCGTTCCTTGGCTGGTTCGTGTGGGCGCACCACATGTTCACGGTCGGTCTAGGCCCGGCGGCAACTTCAGCGTTCGCGATATCGACGATGGCTATCGCGATACCGACGGGTGTCAAGATCCTGAACTGGATGGCGACGTTATTCCGCGGGTCGATTCAGATCAATACACCGATGCTGTTCTCTATATCGTTCATCGCGATGTTTACGATCGGTGGCTTGAGTGGAGTGATGCACGCATCTGCGCCAACGGACGCGCAGCAGCAGGACACCTATTTCGTTGTCGCCCACTTCCACTACGTGCTGTTCGGTGGCGCTTTGATGGCGATCTTCAGCGGTATCTACTACTGGTGGCCGAAGATGACCGGCTATCTGCTGCATGACAAGATCGGCCTGGTTGTCTGGTTCCTGATGCTACTCGGGTTCAACCTGCAGTTTGCGCCCATGCACTGGCTCGGAATGGACGGCATGCCACGCCGCATCTTCACCTACTCATCCGACCAGGGATGGGAGAGCCTCAACGCACTTGCATCACTCGGCGGCCTGATCCTCGCGATCGGCATCCTGGCGTTCCTGTTCAACGTCTGGTACAGCCGCAGGAACAAGATTCACGCAGGCGATGACCCGTGGAACGCCCGGACGCTCGAGTGGTCCATCTCTTCACCTCCGCCTCACTACAACTTCAAGGAGATCCCTGAAGTCGAGTACCGGGACGACTTCTGGTACCAGAAGTACCCGGAGCTGCTGGAGCACGGCGAGGGTGAGTCACACGACGATTCTTCTGACGCAGCGGTGGCAGCGCCCTCAGGCGGCGCAGGCGATGATGAGCATGACGACCACGGCGGTCACGGCATCCACCTGCCTGACATGTCTTACTACCCGTTCATCGCGGCGGCCGGAGTGACCATCGGCATGGGCGGCTTGATGGCCGGCCACTGGGTGATCGTGCTCGGTGGTGTGATGGCTCTATGGGGCATTTTTGGATGGTCCTTGGAGCCGGTGAACGACCCTGATCCGGATGTTGAGCACTGACATTAGCGAGAGTATTTGACGACTGAAAGCTTGATTGACTGGAACGGCAATTTTGGCGCAGCAGGCAGTAACTGAATATCACGCAGAGGTGCATGACCCGACGTACAACACGTCTACGGGCCTCAGCAACCGAAAGCTTCTGATGTGGGCGTTCCTCGCATCGGATGTGATGTTCTTTGGCACCTTCATCGCCACGTTCCTCATCTACAGGAACCGGAGCCTGGTCGGCCCGTATCCCGAAGATGTGCTGGACATCCCGATCACGACGATATCGACGTTCGTGCTGCTGATGTCTTCACTGGCAATGGTGCTTGCGTTGCACTATGTCCGAGAGGGTGTAAAGGGTTGGGGACGGCTCTGGATAGCGACCACGGCAGGATTGGGAATTGTCTTCCTGATCTTCCAGGTGATCGAGTTCCAAACCTTCGTCAACGAGGGGCTAACACCACGAACAAACCTGTTCGGCAGTACGTTCTTCATACTGACTGGAATCCATGGAACTCACGTCACGATCGGTGTCTTATGGCTGTTGATGCTGCTGTACGGACATTTCAAGGGCACCTTACGTAGCGACAACTCGCTCGATCTTGAGATTGCCGGACTCTACTGGCACTTCGTCGATATCGTCTGGATCGTGATCTTCACGATCGTCTACCTGGTGACCGCAAAAGATGGGGCTCCACCGGGGGCGCCGCCATTCATACATCACGGATAGGGCACGAGTAGCACTAAGCGCATGCCAGAAGAAAATCCAAATAAGAACATGCTGACGCATGATGGCAAGGGGTGGTGGAACCTCCCTAAGACCCATCAGGAAGAGAAGAACCCGAAAGGCGAAGGGCCGCTTGGCGACCCGTGGTTCAAGCAGGCTTGGGACTTCGTGACCTACGCCGGCGTCTCGCATGCTTCGGTGCGCGGCTACCTCGTGGTCGCGATCGTGCTGTCCATACTCACGTACCTGGAGTGGCGGCTGTTCACGATCGAGGCGTTCGGCGCTTCAGGCCTGAACGCGATCATGATCTCGCTGTCCGTGTTGAAGTTCACGATGGTTGTCGCGTTCTTCATGCATCTTCGCTTCGACCACAAGTACTACGCGTGGATGTTCGTGGCGTCGATGTTCCTGGGTGTAGGCGTGTTCCTGGCGGTCCTGCTGCTCCAGCGACACCACGGCTTCGGCTAGACCGCCCGTTTCAGCTAGCGTCGTTCTTCGGTAGTTTGGCGCCTCGAAATCCGGTTCTGAATGTTCATCTTCGCGGCCTGAAACCGCCCGTTCGGTTCCGCGCGTCCGTATTATGGTCTCGCACGTTTCGTTCGTTCAGCGCTGAGCCCGGATTTCCGAGAATGGGCACCAGATGCCAGAGTCCCAGTCCGCAGTGAGCGATTCCGAGGTTGCCCGTTCTTTTGGAGACCTGATCAGCCGCTGGGAGCTGGGAGACCCGTTCTCGATCCTCGTGCTGGTCGTCGCCGGGATCTACATGTTCGGGCTGATCAGGTTGGCGGGACGGGCCAACCAGTCGCCGCTCGAGTCGAAACGTGTCTACGCAGGTGTCGGTGGCTTTGCCGCGCTCTACATCGCCCTTGCCGGCCCGTTCGATGCGTTCGCGGGCGAGGCGTTCTGGCTCCACATGATCCAGCACCTCGTCATATCGATGATTGGCGCACCGCTCCTGCTTCTCTCCAGCCCGATGCCGGCATACCTGTGGGCGATGCCAGAGACGATGCGCCTTGGCGCCGGTGAGCTGCTGCGTGAAGACGGGGTGTTCAGGCGTTACTTCAAGTGGTTCATCGATCCTCGCCTAACCGTTCCGCTGTTCATCGGCACACTCTTTTTCTGGCATGCTCCGGGCCCGTTCTCGGCCGCGCTTAACAATGGCTCTGTCCACTACCTGCAGCACCTCACGTTCTTCATAACAGCCGCGCTGTTCTGGTGGCCGATCATCGGGCCTGCGCCGGTGCGATCAAAGCTGTCTTACCCGCAGCGCCTCGTTTATCTGCTGACTGTCGTCACGCCTACAGCGGTGCTCGCATCGATCATCACGATGTCCCGCAGCGTGATCTACGACGACTACCTGGGAAGCCCCGCCCACTGGGGTATGACGCCTCTCGAGGACCAGACGATGGCCGGGCTGATTCTCTGGATACCCGGCAACGCGCTGTACCTGGCCGCGCTGACGGCGATCTTCTTCACATGGGCTTCGAAGGAATCGCAGGAGGCGGTCACTTCGACAGGGCGGCCACGCAAGAAACGCCCTTTGCGAAGGCCGAGACGGGGCGGGACTTTGCAGAGACCGCCTGATAGCGATCTGCAGTGACCGGCGAAGACCAGCAGTTGCGGATGTGGACCGTGCGCGGAGTTGTGCAGGGCGTCGGTTTCAGGATGTTCGTGCTGCGTGAGGCTACAGCGCTGGGACTGATCGGCACCGTTCGCAACACGCGGGACGATTCTGTTGAAGTCGTAGCGGCGGGGACTCTGGAGAGTCTTGAACAACTTGAGCAGCGACTGCTTACCGGACCACCGATGTCAGACGTACAGAGTGTTGAGGCGGATGAGTTCAAAGGTGACGCATCCGACTTTCACGGCAGGTTCATGGTTATAGGCTGATTCGCAGTACGCTGTACGAGAGTTTCGCAGCCAGCAGCGCATAAGGGGACACTGATGACCGCCAGGCCGAACATAGTGCTGATAGTCGCCGACGATATGGGTTACGGCGACTTTGGTCTCTATTCCGAGGGCCGTGTTCACACCCCTGCGCTTGACCAGCTTGCGGCTGAGTCACTGAGGCTAACGCAGCACTACGCGGGCTCGGCCGTTTGCTCTCCTTCCAGGGCGGCGCTGCTGACCGGCCGCTATCCGCACCGTACTGGCGCGATCACGCCGCAGGAAACGCTTGGCTATGACCGAATAGCGTTGGACGAGGTGACGATTGCGGATTCGCTGAGGGCCGCCGGATACGCGACCGGGCTGGTTGGCAAGTGGCACAACGGGGCGCTTGATCCCGCGTACCACCCGAACGCCCGTGGGTTCGACGAGTTCGCCGGTTTCCGAGGAGGGTGGATGGACTACTACAACTGGTGGCTCGACCGGAACGGCTCGATCGCAACCGGAGATGGTCGATACCTTACCGACGTGCTGACCGAGGAGGCGGTCTCATTTGTGAAACGACATCGGAACGAACCGTACTTCCTGATGGTGGCCTACAACGCCCCGCATAGTCCGCTGCAGGCGCCGGACGACGTGGTGGAGAGGTACGAGGCACAGGGACACTCTCGTGGCATCGCGATCACATACGCAATGATCGAAGAGATGGACCGTGGCATCGCTGCGATTCAGCAGGCCATCCGGGAGACTGATGCCGAGGACGAAACGATCTTCATGTTCACATCGGACAACGGCCCGGCGTTCATCCTGCGCAGCGACCAGGTTTCAGACGGTGTCAGCCCAGACACGACGCGGTTCAACTGCGGTCTGAACGGTGCGAAGGGAACGGTGCTCGAAGGTGGGATCAGGGTGCCGATGATCTTGCGGTGGCCGAATGGCTTGCCTCAGGACAGGGATGTCCCGGAGCTTGTGCATTTTTCCGACTGGCTTCCAACTCTCCATGCCGCCGCTGGTGTTGGTCGAACTGGCGAAAAGCCGTTGGATGGAGTTGACGTGCTTGGCGCGCTGCGGGGCAAGGGTGCCGGACGGGACTCTGCTTTCTGGCAGTGGAACGGGTACAGCCCTGTCGGCGAGACGAACGCAGCGTTCCGTGATGGTGATTGGAAGCTTGTGCGGCCTTCGATCGATGTCGCGTTCGCTTCTGCCGAGGATGCCGCACTCGCGGACCGCTACGTGGAGCTGGACATCAAGTACAAATACGAGCGGGACGAGGTGCCAGGGATCGCTGATTGGCCTGAGCCTGTCAGGCGAATACCGGGTGCGGTGCCTGAGCCGATGTTGTTCAACATCGCGGATGACCCTGGCGAGCAGGTCGATCTTGTTGCGGAAGAGCCTGCGCGTGCTGCACAGATGCGAGATCGGCTGGACTCGTGGTTCAAAGAGGTTGAGTCAGAGCGGCGGGCGATCTCACCGGATGACCGGCAGCCACAGACGATAGCTGCAAGGTTCGAGTAGGGAACCGCCCTTCGACGGGCTCAGGATGGCGAGGTATCTGTCATTCTGAACTTGATTCAGAACCTCTTTTTCGTCTTGCCTCCCTCGGGGGAGGGAAGACAGGAAGCCCTCACCCTGACCCTCTCCCGCATCGGGAGAGGCGATAAGAGCGTCGGTGGGAGGGTATCTGGCATCGGAGCGGTATAGAGGCCTCCCTACCTCGTCATCGCCTTTCGCACCGCGTCGTTCCAGCCTGCTTGCAGCGTCATCCGTTCGCCGGTGCCCATCTCTGGCTCGTAGCGGGCTACGGCCTGCCATAGCCCGGCAACTTCGGCATCGCTGCGCCACACGCCCGCGCCACGGCCTGCCAAATAGGCTGCTCCGAGCGCCGTCGTCTCCTGGATTGCTGCTACCTCGACCGGCCGGTCGAGAATGTCTGCCTGGAACTGCATCAGGAATGTGTTCGCCGTCTGGCCGCCGTCCGCGCGCACCGGCCGGTCCGTCTTGCGCCTGCCGACCACGTTGTCCATCACTTCGATCACGTCCCTGACCTGGTACGCGGTCGATTCCAACGCCGCCCGCGCGATATGCGCCTTTCCAGTGCCTCGGGTGAGGCCGATGATGACGCCCCTTGCGGTGGCGTCCCAGTGCGGAGCACCGAGGCCAACGAACGCGGGGACTAGGTAGACGCCCTCGTTGCTGTTTGTCTCCATCGAAAGGAGCTCGGTGTCAACTGCATGGTCGATCATGCCGAGACCGTCCCGCAGCCACTGCACCGTTGCGCCGGTCGAGAACACAGAGCCTTCCAGCGCGTAGACCCGCTTTGAGCCGACCTGGTAGCCGGTCGTTGCAAGTAGTCCGCCTTCCTTCGAGATCACAGGCCTGTTGCCTGTATTGGTGAGCACGAACGCGCCGGTGCCGTATGTGCACTTGGTCATGCCGGGTTCGAAACAGGCCTGGCCGTAGAGTGCGGCATGCTGGTCGCCTGCGATGCCGGTGACAGGGACCTCGGCGCCGAAGACATCGCCGTCCGTGACTCCGAAATCGCTGGCTGACGGCAGTACCTGCGGCAGCATCTCCTCAGGAATGTCGAAGAGCGAAAGCATGTCCGGGTCCCACTGCAGGTCATGCAGGTTGAGGAGCATGGTGCGGGATGCGTTGGTGACGTCCGTCACGTGCGCTTCGCCGCCTGTCAGCCTGTACATAAGCCATGAATCGACAGTGCCGAAGCAGATGTCGCCGTCCTCGGCGCGACGCTGTCCGTCCTGTACGGCGTCCAGCAGCCAGCGCAGTTTCGTCGCTGAGAAGTAAGGATCAATCACGAGACCGGTTATCTGCTGGATCTCATCGCCAACATCCCTGATTGTCAGCCCCTCACACATCTCCGCAGTTCGCCTGTCCTGCCAGACGACGGCGTTGGCAAGAGGTCGACCGGATTCTCGGTCCCAGAGCAGCGTCGTTTCACGCTGGTTCGTGATGCCGATGCACTCCAGCTGGTTCGGTTCGATTCCGGCCTGCGCGACCGCGCCTCTGGACATATCTAGAGTCGAATCAAAGAGCTCTAGCGGGTCGTGTTCAACCCAGCTTGGCTGAGGGAAGTGCTGGCTCAGTTCGACCTGCTGGGTGGCGACTGGCCGGGCATCGCCATCGAAGACGACCGCGCGAGTTGAGGTGGTTCCCTGGTCGATGGCGAGGATGCGGGTCGATTCGGCCAAAAGTCGGCTCCGTTCGTCCGATGGTTGAGATGCGCGGCGGCCAGATTACCGGAATGGAGGCTTGAGGGACGGTGATGGTGGCGGTGAGAGCATCCTTCGACGGGCTCAGGATGGCGTCAATCCTCCGTCCCCTATTGGGAGGGAGTTAGAGGGAGGGTTATTCGTGACAGGGAAGACCGAACGACCCTCACCCCAGACCTCTCCCCGATGGCAAGAGGGGCAAGCAGGAAGCCCTCACCCTGACCCGCGCCCGCAAGCGGGCACCCGGCATGGGAGAGGGGACAATACAGCGCCCGCAAGTAGGCACCCGGTGTTGGGAGGGCAGATTCAGTTGATGCCTACAGGTGCTCCAGCTTCAGGCCGGTCTTGTTTGCGACCCAGTCAGAGAGCGGCTTTCGATGGCAGTGGTCAAGGTCGCTTTCCAGGCACATCACCGCCGTGTCTGCCTGTCCGCAGGCGTCAGCGAACGTCGACGCCGCTTCGCCTCGCTCTGAGGCCACGTCCAGGCTTGCCGCGTAAGCGGCCAGCAGATCGCTCCAGCCCGATGCTCCACCCGTGGCGGCTTTACGGTCCGATGTCGGGATGCCGAGGTCACGGAGAGAGACATACTCGATGTCAGCGTCGCCAAGCGCTACGGCGAGCTGGTTCTTCGAAAAACCCTTCTTGCGAGAAACCGGGTTGGCGCGGACGTCGGCGACCACCTTTACGCCGTTGTTTTTCAGGGTTGCGACGAGCGATTCTGGGCTGTGGTCTGCGTATCCGATGCTGAACAGGCGGCTCATCCGGTGCCTCGTTCCATAGAAATGCCGACTTCAGGCCTGTGCTGCCGGTTTCCTGCGGAGGTTCGTCGTCGCCCACGTGGCGTCGGGGTCTTCGATGCGCACCTGCTTCACACCGTCAGCAAAGCGCGCCTGCAGCCGGTCGTACTGCGCTCTCACGGCCTCGTCCGGGTATACCCACTCATGCAGATAACGGACGCCTGTGATCTTGGCCTGCAGCAGCTCTTTGGTGCAGCCGAAGCAAGGCCGCATGGTGGTGTAGATGATGCCGCCTTCGCATGCGATGCCGAAACGCGCCGCTGCCAGGAGCGCGTTCTGCTCGCCGTGGACGCAGATGCAGAGGTCGTAACCGGTGCCGGACTCGAATCGGTCCCGTTCACTACAGCGGATGCAGCCACCCTCGTCACAGTTCGGCATGTCGTAGGGCGTGCCGTTGTAGCCGGTTGAGACGATGCGGCCGTCTTTGACGATCACCGCACCGATTCGGTTGCCTGTGCAGTTCGCCCTCGTCCTCACCGCGATAGCGATGCCCATCATGTACTCGTCAACGTTGGGTCTCTGGGTCAACTCGAGTGTCCGTTTCGTTCCGTTCTTTTCAGGGCTCACGTTGCATCAACCGTCCCGCTAATGGCGATTATTCGGGTCCCACGGCTGATATCCTAGCCTGAGTTGGAGCAAAGTAGAAATTTTGCGGCGACACGGCCGCCGCTCCCGCATCCTGACCAACAGGTTCCCGGCAAAGTCCGCACATGACATCAACCGCGCCAAAAAGAACGTCACTACCCGATGCATCCGGTCGCTTCGGCAAGTTCGGCGGCAAGTTCGTTCCCGAGACGCTGATGGCGGCGCTCGACGAGCTTGAATCCGCTTATGAAGCGGCCCGCGCCGATCAGTCGTTCTGGGACGAGCTAGACGGGCTGCTGAACGACTACGTCGGCCGGCCGACACCGATCTACTTCGCACGCAACCTGACCGAGAAGCTTGGTGGCCCGCAGATCTACATCAAGCGCGAGGACCTTGCCCACACAGGTGCGCACAAAATCAACAACGCGCTCGGTCAGATCCTGCTCTCGAAGCGCCTCGGTAAGAAGCGCATCGTTGCCGAGACCGGTGCTGGCCAGCATGGTGTTGCTACGGCGACAGTCTGCGCACAGATGGACCTCGAATGCATCGTCTACATGGGCGAAGAAGACGTCAAGCGGCAGGCGCCGAATGTCTACCGGATGAACGAACTTGGCGCAGAGGTGGTCCCGGTTAAGTCGGGCAGCCGCACGCTCAAGGACGCAATCAACGAGGCGATACGCGACTGGGTGACCAATGTCGAGACCACCCACTACTTGATCGGCAGCGCAGTCGGTCCGCACCCGTACCCGATGCTGGTGCGAGATTTTCAGTCGGTGATTGGTACGGAGGCCAGGGAGCAGTTTGTCGAGAAGACCGGCAAGCTGCCCGACTACGTGGTCGCATGTGTCGGTGGCGGCAGCAACGCCATAGGCATGTTCTCGGGGTTCCTGGACGACAGTTCAGTGGTGCTGATCGGCGTTGAGGCGGCGGGAGAGGGCCTTGAAGGGCTACACGCTGCCACAATGAGCAAGGGCGAGCCGGGCGTGCTGCACGGCGCTATGAGCTATGTGCTGCAGGACCGCTGGGGCCAGATCGTGGAGGCGCACAGCATCTCCGCCGGACTCGACTACCCGGGTGTTGGGCCTGAACACTCGTTCCTGAAGGATGCCGAACGTGCCCAGTATGTTTCGGTGACGGATGATGAGGCGCTCGACGGGTTCCGGCTGCTCACTCGTACCGAGGGGATCATCCCGGCGCTTGAACCTTCCCATGCGATCGCTCACATCGAGAAGATGGCTGTCGACCTTTCTGCGGATCAGACGGTGCTCCTCCTGCTGAGTGGCCGCGGCGACAAGGACGTGGAGACGGTTGCGAGGGCGCGAGGAGTGGAGCTTTAGGATCCGGGTTTGCTTGCGCGAACGGGCGAGATGGTTTCAGAGGGATATGGTCAAGAAGATTCCAGGTCGCGGTCGTCCACGAAGCGAGGAAGATCGCAAGCGGTTACAGTCGAAGCGACTGAGGATGAAGAAGCTTCACAGTAAATCTGTGACAGAGCGGAACGATCTGCAGAATCTGCCACCTGAGGAGCTGCCTCCGGCTTCTTCGAGCAATGCTGCCCGCCAGGTACGTTCACGACTCAACATCACGTTCCCGGTTGACTGGCAGGACCTGCACCTGGCAAAACCGGTGCACGATGACGAGCGGGAGCAGGGTGAGGAGCGTCAGGGCGACTAGACTCAGGCTGCACCTGCGGCACGAAGACCGATAAGCGAGATAGCGCGGAGAACAGATGGCTTTCAAGAAGATACTGGTGCCGATCGACGGTTCGGAGAACTCCGAGCATGCACTTGAGTCGGTAACTGGCCTGGCGGAGAAGCTCAGTGCCGAGATCGTTTTGCTAGCGGTCACAGGGTCTCATGCGGATTTCGACATCGGTGATGGCTCGGCGCCGCGTGATGATGCCGGAAGTGCCAACAGGTACCTGGACCACAAGGCTGAACCGTTGAGGGCGCGGGGTCTGTCGGTTTCAACTGAGGTTGAGGCCGGAATTCCTGCCGACGTCATCATGTCTGCGGCCAGGAGAAGTGGCGCCGATCTAATCGCCATGTCCACGCACCGTGAGAGTGTGATCGCACGCGGTATCCTTGGTTCCGTCACGGATTCGGTCCTGCGCGCTTCACCCGTTCCCGTTCTGGCGATCAACCCGGAGAGTACCGCCGCACACGTGAGCGAAGGCTGGGTTCCTTCGACCGTGATTATCCCGCTGGACGGCTCGAAGCTCGCTGAGGAATGTGTTCCGACGGCGCTGGATATCGCAGAGGCTTGCGGAGCCGAGGCGGTCTTCATCCGTGCGGTGCACCTGCCGTCCTATGCGATCTCAGGACCGGGAGCCGAGTACTACGGGGTTGACTACGGCGTATCTGCCAAGCGCGATGGGGCGCAGAAGTACCTGGAGCAGTTCGTGGAGATGGCGAAATCGAAGGGACTGTCTGCAAGCTCACACGCCGCTCTCGGCAACGCCGCGGCACGAATCATCGAAGAGACGACCAATGTGCCGGATGCGATGATCGTCATCAGCTCACATGGACGCTCCGGAGTCAGGCGCATGATCCTTGGAAGCGTTGCGGACAAGATCGTTCGTTCGTCCCACCACCCCGTGCTGGTGCTGAAGCACGAAGGATAGTTGCTGTCCTCTTGAGGACAGGTGACCACTCGACACGCTCGGGGTAGTTAACTCCACGTGCCCGTTTGCTACCCCTCTCCCTGGGAGGGTGAGGGTTGAAACTAGCCACTCTTCGACAGGCTCAGGGTGGTGAAGGACGCCATCCCGACCACGAGATATCCGCCGACACTGAATTGCGCGCTCAACACCGGCGTGCTAGTTTCCGCACCATCTCGAAAGCGCGATAGACCAGCACGTACAGGAGCAATCTCGGCGCATGAGCGGCAACGGTCCACTCGATGGCATCAGAGTCGTTGTGTTCGGCAGCTTCATTGCTGGTCCGTTCGCCGGGCAGGTGCTTGCCGATATGGGCGCGGACGTTATCAAAGTTGAGCCGCCGACGGGTGACCCCTGGAGACATCAGAACCCGGTTGCCGAGAACGAAAGCCGGGTCTTCCTACCGCTGAACCGAGGCGTTCGGAGCATCTGCCTCGATCTGAAGTCTGACGGCGGACGGGCAGCGCTAAAGAAGATCATCGCATCGTCGGACGCCGTGATCTCAAACACCCGCAAGGACACGGCTGCAAAGCTCGGCATCGACTACGAATCACTTTCTGCAGACCGCCCCGGCCTGGTTTTCGTAGAGATAACCGCCTACGGACCGAAGGGACCGCGGGCCAGCATGCCGGGCTTCGATCTGATCATGCAGGGTTACGCCGGCGCCATCGCCAACGAAGGCAAGCTATCGAACGGGCATCCAGAGCCGGTGTGGTCGTCCTCGTATATCGACTTCTCTACGGCGTACAGCGCAGCTGGAGCAGTGATGGCTGGACTGATCGAGCGTAGCCGAACCGGTAAAGGCCAGAGAGCGAGCACGAGCCTGCTTGCGAATGCTGTAGCCATGCAATGCATGCGGCTGGTCCGGATCAACGAGATCCCTTCGCCGACACAGAAGTGGTTCGAAGACGAGTTGCCTGCGCGCAGGGAGCAAGGCGCTACCTACCCCGAACTAATCGAGGAGTACCAGAGTCGCGTAAGGCCGCTTGAGTACTACTGCTACTACCGGGCATATCGGACCAAGGACGGCGGGCTGGCGCTTGGCACGCTGGCTGTTCACGCACGGCTGAGGCTGCTGGAGGCGCTCGAACTCAAGGACCCTAGATTCCAGGACCCGGACTTCGATCCGTCCGCTCCCGAAGCAGATGCGGTCGGCAGAGAGCTGATCCAGCAGATGGAGTCGATCTTTGCGACTCGCACGACTGACGAGTGGTTCAGGTTCCTGCGAGAACGTGATATCCCGTGCGAACCTGTCCGCTTCATAGAGGAGCTTGTGGACGATGAGCAGGCGCTGGCAAACAGCTACGTGATCGAGCTTGAGCACCCAGCGGGGTTCACCTACAGGTCGTCGGGTCCGATCGTGCAGTTCGAGAACGGGATGCCTGAGATGAGGCCATCGCCTGCGCTTGGTGAGCACACGGCGGACATCCTTCGCGAGGTTGGGCTTACCGAGGCTGATCTGGCCTGAGGGCTCAGCGGATGAGCCGGCAACACCGTGTGAAGCTGTCGAACTGGCGCGCCAGCCAGCGTCGTATCTCATCATAATGGCACCAGTAACGGGCCCAGATCGTGAGGCTATGACGGTCGCTGAAACACAGGTTGAGGCAACGCAGGCAGAGGCGTCGGTGCGGCGCGTGCGCGGCGAGACAGTGGCGTTCCTGCTGCCCGCCGCGGCGATACTTGCACTGGGTGCGTGGCTAACCGTGCTTGTGCGTGGTGATGAGTTACTGCCTGGCGAGCTTTCGACCACCCGTTGGCTCAGTGGCCTTGACAACGGCGTTCTGCTGGCGGTCTCAGAGTTCCTGGATTTTATTTCAGAGAACGAGGTGGCACCGGTGCTGTTTGCGGCGCTGCTTCCACTGGTCTGGCTGGCCTGGGGACGTCGGGCGTTGATCCTGTTTGGAATCTCGGGCAGCCTGACTGGCATAACGAGAATCGTTGAGCTGGCAGACCGCGCAAGACCGACCGCCGACTTCCGTTTCGAAGAGATCGTTAAGCAGTCGGGCATCTACCCGAGCGGCCACGTTGTCTACGGCGTGATGGTGTTTGGCATGATCGCCTACCTCGCTTACCGCAACATGAAGCCAGGGGTCATCCGCAACCTGCTGATCGCGTCAATGGTGGCGATCGCCGTGTTGATGGGACCCTCGAGAGTAGTCGAGCTGGACCACTGGCCTGCCGACGTGGTCGGCTCTTTCCTGCTCTCCATCCCGTTCTTCCTCGTGCTGATCTGGCTGGACAGGCATCCTGTGACGCAGCCCGGCGGTTGGATCTACCGGCTGGCGATCCACGGAAAGTCGGTTGAGGACCGCGTCGTGCGACGCCTTGTTCCGGGCAGGCACTGAGGCGAGTTTTCGAGACTTCGGATAGTCTAGGCGCATGTTCAGGAGACTGATGACGCGCCTTGAGCGGACGCTGGCGTACTTCCCGGAACTGACGCTGAAAGGCACCCCGGAACACGTTGGCCTGCGCTACGAAGACCTCTGGTTGAAGACAGAGGACGGGAACAGGGTGCACGCGTGGTGGGTGCCGGGCCCCGCTGGCGTTGCTGAACGTCCGACATGGGTCTACTTCCACGGAAATGGCGGCAACATCAGCGCTCGACTCGATGGCTATCGAGCAATCCACCGGCGCATCGGCGCCAATGTGCTGTCGGTCGATTACCGGGGCTTCGGACTGAGCCCGGGCCAGCCGTCCGAAGCAGGGACGTATGCCGACGGCAGGGCAGCGGTTGCCGAGGCGGTCCGGCGTCATGAGGCCGGGTTGGCGAGCGCAGGCCGCTCTGGACCACTGGTCCTGTTTGGCATATCGATGGGTGCGGCAGTGGCTTCTAGGCTTGCAAGTGAGGTGAAGCCGGATGCGCTGTTGCTCGAGTCTCCTCCTTCTTCGTTCCCAGACCTCGCGCCGTTGCACTATCCATGGACCAAACTGCTGCCGATCTCGAAGATCATGCAGTTTCGCTACGAGACCCGCACGCATGTGTCTCGGACAGATGTCCCGACGCTGGTGATCCACGGCGACGAGGACGACATCGTGCCGATGGAGTCGGCGCAGACGGTGTTCGATTCGGCGAACGACCCGAAGCGGCTGCATGTGGTCGCTGGCGGGACGCACGACCGCCCGGACCTTGTTGATGAAGACCGTTACTACGATGTGGTCAACGGCTTCATGCAGGAGTTCGCTGTGCCTAATGCAGAGTCAAGGTCGGGCGATTTCGCAGCAGATTGAGCTCTGCCTACGCGCTCCGCACTGATGGCACGTGGACTCTTGGCTTTGCGCCACCACGGAACCGGAAGCGAGATGGAGGCAGGCGGCGTCCTGTCGGTGCCGGCCGGTTTCGCTTCGGTCCTGCCTCACGCTTTCTGGCCTGGGCAGGAGCGTCTTCATACACAGTTCTCACCGGGCGCTTTTTGCCGAAGCTGGGGGAAGGGCCTTCCGGCCTGAACTGGTCGAGAACGGCGATGGTCGCCGGGTTCAGCTTTTTTCCTGCACGCCTACTGTCAGCAAGGGTGTCGATCGCGTGCTCGCTCAGGCCTGACTTCGGACGCAGTTTTTGCGGGTACTGCCTGAAGCAGTCACGTTGGCCCACGAGTGCTGGTCGGAACGAGGCCTTCGGGCATGTGTGCGCGTACGGGCACATGTAGGCGATGCAGAGCGCCGTTTCGCCGTAAACGGGCGAGCCTGCGGTGGAGAGTCCGATCTTCTGGAGCGCGTTGTACTTAACGTGGCGCAGCTTGCGCGCACGTCGCCGCTTCCAGCTTTCAGGGATCTTGGGCAAGGCCGGGACTTCTGGTGTTGCTCGAGATGACCGGACGAAAACCTGCTCTGTGGACGCTGATGGAGCTTCGCGAAATGGCAGGGTCGCAACAATGTCTCACATCCCGCGGCGACGTTGGCCTGCGATTGACACCGAAATGCGGGAGATTGGCGTCCGGCTAGCGATCTGTGGCATCCCCGCCGTTCACATTGATCGCTTCGCCATTGATGTACGAGGCCCTCGGGCTGGCGAGGAAGCCGATCACTTCGGCCACCTCACGATCGGACCCGACGCGGCCCATCGGGTTGGCGGCGATACGTGCGTCCCATGAAGCCTGCGGCATGCCGTCCATTCGGGCGGTGCCGATCAGGCCGGGACAGACCGAATTCGCTGTGATGCCTTCTGACGCCAGCTCCTTGGCGATCGCCTGTGTGAAGCCGTCGACCGCGAAGTTCGCTGCGTTATAGGCGGATGTGTTGGCCATGCCGCGCTTTCCTGCGATCGACGACAGGTTGATGATGCGGCCGCCTTCGCCCTGCTTGACCATTTGAGCCGCGGCCGCACGTGAGCACAGGAACGTGCCGCCGACCTTGATGTCGATCACCCGCTTGAACACATCCGGGTCAACATCGAGCAGAGGTTTGCGGTCTTCGCCATACGGAGCGGCGGCGTTATTGACGATGATGTCGAGGCGGCCGAACTCTGCAACGGTCTGTTCGATCATCCTGTCCACCTGTGCAGCGTCCGAAACATCGACCACCAACGGCAACGCCTCTGCTCCGGCGGCCCTGATCTCATCTGCTACCGAGTCGACGTCGCGCCAGCCTGCCGCCTTCTCGTCTTCTGGAAACGTGGACGGGTCGCGGCCTGTGCCAGTGACGACCACATCAGCGCCCATCTCGGCAAGAACAACAGCCGTTGCGCGGCCGATGCCACGTCTCCTGCCGGCTCCGGTGACGATCGCGACCTTGCCCGCAAGCTCCTTCGCCCTGGGAGGCGCGTCGGTCTGCGGTGCTGGCACTTCTCGGACCTGGGACATGTGGCTGTCACCTCTGGCACTTTTCTGGGACGGTCTCAGGGAGTGAAAGATACCAGCACCGGCCAGGTCAAGGCAGCTATGGCCGCTCTGAGAGCGTTGCGTCGACAGCCACCGGTGACCATCCGACGCCGGTGACGAGGCGCCAAATGAAGACTCGGACCTCGGTACCGGACGGGTTGTCCTTGAGGAAAGACGTGAAGTCGGCCTCGCTCCTGATCGGGGTCGAGGCCATCTGGACGATGACGTCACCGATCGCAAGTCCTGCAACATCGGCCGGTGTGCCGGCACCGATGGTCTGGACGACGAAGCCCCCTGTCACTGGCAGGCCAAGGTTGGATGCCTCCGCCTGGAACATGGTCCTGCCCGCGATGCCGAGGAAGCCTGGTGGCTGAACTGGCCCTTGGGTTATCAGTTCATCAGCGGTCGCCAACGCGCTATCGATGTTGATCGCGAACCCGACCCGGTCACCGATGCCAAGCTTGGCGGTGTTGACGCCAATCACCTCACCCATGTCGTTGACGAGCGGTCCTCCGCTGTTGCCGGTGTTGATCGCTGCGTCGGTCTGGATCAGCCCATCCAGTTCGCCTCCCTGGCCGTCCGGGAGGGCACGGTCCAGTGCCGAGATCACGCCCTTGCTGACGGTCGGCGCTCCTTCAAGCCCCAGCGCGTGGCCTATCGCAACAACGTCTTCGCCGACCTCAAGCTGAGTGGAGTCGCCGAAGGTGGGTGGAGTCAACTCCGACTGGTCATCAATCGTGATCAGCGCGATGTCAGCAGCAGCGTCCCCACGGAATAGCGTGGCGGGTACTTCGGTCGTATCGTCCAGGGTCACGGTGATCGTCAGCGCATCCTCGACCACATGCCAGTTAGTCAGGATCTTTCCTTCGTCGTCGTACACGATGCCGGTGCCAGTTCCGATGCTGATTCCGGTATCGACCGAGATCCGCACGACCGACGGGAAGATGAGCGCCGCGATCTCGGTCGTGGTGAGTGCCGTTGGTGTTGCCGGAGTTGCCGGAGTTGGGGTTGGGCCGCTTGGCGTTGGTGGCGGGAGAACCGGCGTCGGGGTCTGTGTCGGCGTGAAGGGGCTGGGAGTCGCGGTGGCAGTCGGTATGGGCGTCGCCGTGGCTGTTGGCGGCAAGACCACAGGTGTTGGTGTTGGAGGGAGCGTGATCGGCGTGGGCGTTGGCGGCAGGGTGATCGGTGTTGGGGTGGGCGGAAAGATGATGGCCGTCGGCGTCGGAGGAGACGAACTGCATGCTATGGCGAGCAACAGCCCGGCTGAGAAGACTGCAAGAGTCAGCCGGGAGCGATACCTTGCCACACGTTTCAGATCAATCATTGGGCCGTCCGGTCTTGCCCGCCGGTCGCTTCGGGCCGCGCACGTAACAGCGCGTATTCTGAACCGGAATTGTGAAGACTTTACCTGCAGAACGCGCATTGCGCAGCAGTTTGAAGCCGTCCAACCACGAGTGCCCGTATGCATCTACAATCGCACGTCTGCGATTCGGCCTTGTCACTCCTGTCTTTCACTTGCGCAAACAGGTAGCGGAATGGCGATTGGAGACGGTGTGGCTCGATGTAGGCTTGTCGCTTCCCGATTGCCGTCATCTGCGCACCTGACTCTGCAACGAAAGAGACCACCAGACTGAGCTTCATAGACTTCATCCGAAGACGTGGCCGCGGTGACGCGCGCCTGCTTGCAGGCTCGTTCGTTGCCGTTCTCATCGCCGCGACCGTTGTTGCAGGTGGTCCGATCTACCTGAGGGCTCTCGAGAAGATCGGCGTCAGCGACGTTGTGAACGATGTCGGTCCGTTCAACAAGAACGTGATCGTGAACTCTAACTGGGTGCCGCTTGAGGCTACCGAGGCAACAGAGGCGACAGAGATCGTTCAGCGCCTCGCAGATGAGCAGATCGGCCCGTTCTATGACCGCACATCGTTCAGGATCAAGAGCAGGCCGCATTTCTGGAACGTGAATGGCGAACGGCCGCTTACGGCGCCGCTTTCGTCTCGTGCCTTCTTCCAGACGATGACAGGCATCGAGTCCGAGGTCCTTTACATCGAGGGCAGGCATCCGACCGACCAGGTCGAGATAGTGGACGGTGTACGGATCATCGAGGCTTCGATCAACCGTGACCGCGTTGAGCGCAAGCATGGCAACGAGTTCATCACGCTGAAGGTCGGCGATGTGATCGAGGCCGTTTCCGAGCCACGCGGCATCGGCACCGTGATGGTGAGGATCACGGGCATCTTCCGGGCGATCGATGAGAACGCCCAGTTCTGGCTCGGGTTCCCGACCGCGATTCTCAGGCCCTCGCCACCCCTCGAGTTTGGCGGGCGTGACCTGCCTCTTGTGCTGCACACCACGTGGGAAGCCAACGTGCGCGGCCTTGGGCCTTCGAACGCTGGTCTGCCTGCGGACTTCAACTGGGTCTTCTTCACGGATGTTGAGAAGCTGAACGATGCTTCTACCGCCGACATGATCCAGCGGCTGAAGACGCTTGAGGATGAAATCGCCAAGTCGATCGTACGACCAAGCGTCATCACGAACCTGGAGCCGAGTTTCATCCGCCTGGAGGAGAAGATCACGTTCGTCAGGATCCCGATGTTCCTTCTGGCGGCGCTGACGGTCGTGATTGTCGTTTACTACCTGCTTCTCGTCTCGGGGCTGCTCTCAACGCGGCGTGAGGCGGAGACTGTGATGCTGCGCAGCCGCGGGTTGAGCGTGTTGCAGATCCTGCGGTTTGAGGCGTTGGAGGCGCTGCTGCTGATCGGCATTCCTGTGCTTATCGCGCCTTTGATTGCAGCGATCGGCGTCTGGCAGATGGGGCGTCTGCCTGTGTTCGACCAGATCACGAACGGCGGGACGCTGGATGTTGAGCTGACGTGGGTGGCATGGGCCTACTCAGCGGCGACCGGACTCGCGGCCATGATCGTGATACTTGCACCTGTTCTGCTGGCAGCGCGGCGCGGCGTCGTTTCAGAGGTCGCTTCAAGATCCCGGCCTGACAGGCCGCCCATGTTCCAGCGCTACTACCTGGACGTCCTGTTCCTGGTGCTCGGCGGCCTCATCTGGTGGGAGCTCAGCTCACGCGGCTCGGTCGTCTCATCGTCTCGTGATGGGGGGCAGGAGGCTGACTTCACGCTGCTCTTCGCACCAGCCATCTTCCTGGTCGTTGTGGCGCTGGTGTTCCTGCGGATCTTCCCGCTACTCGCAAAGCTTGTTTCGGCAGTTGCGAGCCGCTCCGGTTCGGCGTCGATCTCGGTGGGTTTCTGGCGGCTCGGCCGAAGACCCTACTGGTACTCATGGCCGATCATCCTGCTCGTGCTCACCGGCGGTCTTGGAGTGCTTGCAGGAACACTCGCATCGACGCTGGAACGCAGCAGCGTTGAGCAGGTGTTGTACGAGACAGGAGCGGATATCCACGTAATACCGTCCGGTGTGAACCAGACGGTAACCGCAGATCACCTCGAGGCTGTGCAAGCGATCGAAGGGGTGGACGTGGCGACGATCGCAATGCGGCGGGGAGGGACTGTCGGCACCACCAACTCAGGCCCCGATTTCCAGATGCTTGCTGTTGATGCGATTGAGTTCCCGAAGGTCGGCTGGGTCAGGGAGGACTTTGCGAATCAGGACATTCGGGAGCTGCTGGAGCAGATTAATGTGCAGGTGAAGCCGGAACCGATTCTCCTGCCAGTTGGCGCTGAACGATTGACGATATGGACCCGGCAGGACCCGTTCGTGAACGACCACTTCCTGTGGATGATCTTGCGAGGCGCGAACGACCGGACGGTGACAGCGACGATGGGCCAGATCGGTGGTGAATGGGCGGTACAGGATGCCGAGATCCCAGACAACCTGACCCACCCGGTCGAGCTGATCTCGATCCAGACATTCATGCAGGCGGGCGGTGATGGCGGTACACCGACAACCATCTCGATTGATGACCTTGTCGTGAGTGGCCCCGGTTTCGAAGAGACCCTGATCTCTTTTGACGACCCGGGCCTGTGGACCGGTCTGCCGACTTCGAACGGTCTCGACACGCTTTATTCACTGGCGCCTGAACCAGCGGGAGTCGGGCAACCGGGTGCGAACAATGCAGTCATCACGGTCGACCGCGGTACGAACAACGGTATTCGAGGCATCTACCGGACAGCCACCGCCGGCCCGCTACCGGTTATCGCAAGCGAGACATTCCTTGCCGAGACAAACTCAGGCGTCGGTGCCCCGTTCGTCGTTAACGTTGGTGGCGGCTTCGTGCCGCTCGTGATTGTAGAGACGTTGAAGTTCTTCCCCACTCTCGATTCGCAGCGGGAGTCGTTCATCGTTGCGGACGTCACTTCACTGGTCGATTTCCTCGGTCTGCGAGGTTTGCGCGAGGTGGGCCCGAACGAGCTGTTCGCGTCGATCGATACAGAGCGGCACCGCGAGATTCGGAACGAGATCAGGGGCGTGTTCAGGTCAGGTCGAATTATCGACCGGCAGGAGATGCTCCTGGATACAACCGTTGATCCGCTGGCGGTTGCCGGATGGCGAGGTATGGGCGTCGTAGCGCTGATCCTCGCTGGTATCGCCACCACTCTCGGATACATCACTTACCTGTCCGCCCACTCGAAGAGCACCGAACATGACTCGGCTTATATGCGGGCCATAGGGCTCTCAAGGACCGAGTTCCTGAGGATCGTCGTTATCGAGCATGCGCTGGTCGGCGTACTCGGGATCGTTCTCGGCATCCTCACCGGCCTGGGCATCAGCCGGATTGCGATGAACTCGATGGCGTTTACGGAGACCGGCGACCGCTTGCTGCCGCCATTCATCCTCCAGATCGACTGGCTGCCCGTTGGAGTCATCCTCATGATCACCGTAGTCACAGCCAGCGTGATACTGGCCGGATTGCTGCGGGCTTATCCGCGCCTTCCGCTTCATGTGCTGACCAGGACCGGAGGTTAGCCGTTGCTAACCGCATCGCTGCTACTGGTGGCGCGGCGTACCGCTGCGCACGCGCGGCTGCTTTCTGCTGTCGTGATCGGGGTGGTGCTTGCCGTGACCGTGATGGCCAGCGCCTCGATCTACTTCGATTCGTTGCGCAACCTCGCGTTGAACCGCTCACTCGACACGGTAGACCAGGCTGATCTTGACCTCGAGGTGCAGGCGGGCGTCGTGCCGATCACCGACGAGACGAAGTCGACGGTGCTGGACGCGATGGATGGCACCATCATCGAGCGTATGAGGCCGTTCCTGAACGAAGAGCAGCACGCGTTCAAGACGTGGACGTTCTTGTTGGACGAAGTCCCTGTGCAGGTGCTGCCGGGTGAGTGCCCTTGCAGGCCGGTGAACAGCCTGCCAAGGCCTGAGGACGACACGGAGAACGGGACGATTGCATGTGACTGCCGCCGGTTCTCATTCTCAACGGTTCCTTCTATAGACGAGAACATCGTGCTGACTGAAGGCCGGATGCCCGAGCCCGCGGTGGTGCTTCCTCCCGAGGGCGAGCGTTACGTGGTCGAGGCGATACTGGACCCTGCGACCGCCGATCTGTTTGAGATGGGTGTCGGCAGCGAGCTTAAGGGCGAGATCTTCTGGAATGATATCCACGAGAAGGTCACAGTACGGCTTGTTGGGATCTACGAAAGGACCGACCCCGATCTGCCGCTGTGGCGAATCTACGATGACACGTTCGCGGCCCGAGGTCTTGAGCTCGATTTCGCCAGGTTCGTGGTGCGCGAGGAGTCGATTATCGACGGCATAGGCCGGTACTTTCCGGCCATGGGCGCAGACTTCGCATGGATTCTCGATATTGACCCGCGAAAGATTGACGCGACAGACACGACTTCAATCCGGCTGAACATCGAAGTGACCGGAAACCAGCTCCGGGCTATCGTCGATAGCTTCGTGCTAGACACCGAACTCGGCGAGGTGCTGGACCAGTTCGAGTCTGACCTGTTCTTCAACCGGCTGCCGATGTTCGTCGTGCTGATCCTGATCGTACTGGTGGTGCTGTACTACGTTGTGACTCTTGCCTCGCTGCTGGTCGATGCCCAACGGTCGGAAGTGGCCCTGCTGCGCTCTCGGGGCGCCACCTCACGCCAGATCCTCGCCGTGTTCGTGATCGAGGCAGGTGTGCTTTCGCTGCTCGCAGTGATCGTCGGGCCGCTGCTCGCACTGGCCGGTGTGTCCGCGATCGGCCTTCTGCCGTTCTACGAGGACCTGAACGGTGGCAACGCGTTGCCAGTCCAGTTGACCGCAAGCTCGTACCAGCTGGCGGCGGTCGGTGGTGTGCTCAGTCTGCTGGCGCTGTTCGTGCCTGCTGTTCGCGCTGCCCGGCTTGGTCTGCTGACAGACCGGAGGTCACGAGCCCGGCCTCCGCGGCTGGCATTTGTGCAGCGCTACTACCTTGACCTCGGCTTGCTGGGCATTGTGCTATTCCTGTTCTGGCAGCTGACGAAACAGGGCTCATTCGTTGCCACAGACGTGTTCGGCGAGGAGAGCGTGAACAACCTGGTTCTGGCGGTGCCGGCGATGTTCCTGGTCGCCGCTGGAGTCGCGTTGCTGCGTATCTTCCCTGCAGCGATGGACCTGACGGGACGAGCGATGTCGTCCCGACTGGGCAGCCGGATCTTCCCGCCGTCCGTTGTGCTTGGGATCTGGCAGATGGCGCGCAGCCCGGCTTCACACTCCCGGCTCTCGCTGCTTCTAATTCTCACCGCCGGGCTTGGTGTGTTCGCCGCCAGCTTCGCGACGACGCTGGAACGCAGTGCCACTGAGCAGGTGCTCTACAACTCCGGCTCAGACCTGCGCCTGCCCTCGATCACTTCCACCACCGGTGGCCCCAGCTTCAGGGCTGAAGACGAGTTGGCGGAAGTGGAAGGCGTGGTCGCGACTGCCGGGGTCTACAGGGAGGCGGGCTCCGTTTCGTTTGGTCTTTCGAACGAGACGTTCGATCTGCTGGGAGTCGATTCGGAGTCGATCACCGACGTTGGCTGGTTCCGCGGAGATTTCTTCTCAGGCTCGCCTGAGCGAGAGCTGGAGAAGGTGGAGGTCGGTGGTGCGGGCGGTATCCTGCTGCCGGACGAAGGGTTCTGGTTGAGCGCCCTGATCCGGCCTCTTTCGAGTCAGCCGGACACTGTGCTGGTAGCCCGGATGAGCGATGCGAACGACCGTTACTACACCATCTTGATGGGTGTCCTGCTGCCCGAGGCGATAGACAACGGCAGGTTCCGATGCAGCGAGCCAGATCCGAACGCAGAGCCGGGATGGTGCCGTGTAGGCGCACGTATCGCACCGATTCCCCTGGGCCGCGCACGTCCGCTACTGATCGAACGGCCCGTGCGGCTCCATTCTCTCGGCGTTGTCGACTTCGGAAACGGCGTGGCTGCCGGAGCGATCGACATCGACGATATTGCGGTGCTGACTCAATCAGAAGATGAGCTGCTGGTCATCGAAGAGTTCGATGACCTGACTCGCTGGCGGACCCTTGAGCCGTCGGCTGACTCGCTGGGCGACACGTTTGGCGTGGCAACAGATGTGGATGGCGTGCCACAGCCGGGTGTTGCACGGTTCCGCTGGACAGCCGCCGGGGCGCGCGAACTACGCGGCATCGCGGTGGGCCGAGACGAGCCCGTGATGCCAGTGCTTGCCAGCGGGACATTCATGGACGAGTTCGGAGTGTCCAACGGTGACCCTGTGCTGCTCGGCGTCGGCCCGGCGCGCATCAGGGCGGAGGTCCGGGGCCAGCTTGACCTGTTCCCGACTCTGAAGCCAGATGAGAGGCCATTCTTGATCGCGGACAAGGACGCAGTCCACCGGATCATGAACCTCGCGCAGTTGGTGGGAGAACGGCAGCCGAACGAGGTCTGGATACGCACCGTGACCGGCGATACTGCGAACGCGAACCGTGATGGCTTCTTGCTGGACGTCGATGGCGCTGACCCGGTGGCAGATCAGGTTCTACAAGTGTCTGATGACCTGAACCTGCGTCCTGGCCGGATCATAGACCGGTCAGACGAGCTTTCGCAGGTGGCGGTCGACCCGCTGGTGTCTGCTGGATGGCAGGCGCTGCTCGGTATCTCGTTCCTGACTGTACTCGTAGTGAGCGCAATCGGCTTCCTTGTGCACGTGCGTGTATCGTTCAACAACCGACGCGGTGAGCTGGCGCTGTTGCGTACGATGGGGCTTTCGATGCCTCAACTGCTGGTGCTCGTTGTGCTGGAGCAGGTGATCGTCATTGGAGTGGCGGTCGGCATTGGGCTGTTCATGGGGACGAGGCTTGGCGACACGATCATCCCGTTCCTCGCCAACTCGGGCGAGGACAAGGTGCTGGTGCCGCCGATGGTCCTGCAGATCGACTGGCTGGGCTTCGGACTGACCTTTGGACTGCTCGGCTTTGTGTTTACAGGCGTTATCATCGCAATTCTGCTCTCCGTGTACCGGATGTCGATACACCGCGTCATGAGGATGGGAGAGAGCTAGTGAACGGGCGCCGATACAGGCGATTGATGCAGGGTGTTTTTCACTTATGACGATTCCTGAAAATGAAGGTCCATACTTGGTCTGCAGCGGTCTGTACAAGATCTACAAGGTCGCCGACCTTGAGGTCGTGGCGCTGCGCGGGCTTGAGCTCTCGGTCAACCGGGGTGAGGTGATCGCTGTCGTCGGCGCGTCAGGTTCCGGCAAATCGACCATGCTCAACATCCTCGCCGGGTACGACACGCCATCCGCCGGAACTGTCCGCGTCGGCAGGTTCGATCTGTTGCAGATGACCAACAAAGAGGTTGTTGAGTACCGCAGACAGGAGGTTGGCTTCATCTGGCAGGAGACCTCACGCAACCTGTTCCCTTATCTGACCGCCTACGAGAACGTTGAGCTGCCGATGCTACTGACAGGCGTTCCGGCGAAGACGCGCAGAGAGCGTTCGAACGAGTTGCTGGACATCGTGGGTCTGTCGCACAGGCACGATCACAGGCCGGCGCAGCTCTCGGGCGGTGAGCAGCAGCGTGTAGCGATCGCCGTTGCGCTCGCAAACCGACCTCCACTCTTGCTGGCGGACGAGCCGACCGGTGAACTTGACGAAGAGACTGCTGCGGAGGTGCTACAGCTTCTGAACGATGTGAACCAGGAGCTTGGAACCACGATCGTCATCGTGACTCACGACCCGGCAATCTCGACCAGCGTCGGTCGAGCCATCGCGATCAGGGACGGCAAGACGAGCACAGAGACGACCAGGGCCGTTTCTTTCGAGAAGGTGATCGGCGGCGATGCCGAGGATGTCGAAGAGTTCCTGCTCGTCGATTCCAGTGGGTCTGTGCAGATCCCGCGTGAGGTGCTGGACCAGCTGGCTATTAAGCGTCGGGTAAGGCTCGATGTGAATGACGGGAGGGTAACGCTTGAGTCAGGTGAGTGACGCTGCCGCAGAAGCGGCGGCGCGGGCTGCGAACGCGCCCTTGATACAGGTGCGAAACGCCAGCCGGTCTTTCCGGCTGGGCAGCGAGACGGTGTACGCCGTACGCAACGTGAACCTCGATATATACAGGAACAGGTTCGTGACGCTCGTCGGAAGATCAGGGTCTGGCAAGACGACACTGCTGAACCTGCTGGCCGGTCTCGACCACCCGTCTGAGGGCGATGTCCTGTTCGAGGACCGCAACCTGGCTTCGTTCAGCGAGAAGCAGATGATTCATCTGCGCCGCAATCGTGTTGGCGTTGTGTTCCAGTCTTTCGCTCTACTGCCGCTGCTCTCTGCGTACGAGAATGTGGAGTTGCCGCTACGCATTGCGGGTGTCGGGGCAAGGGAGCGTAGTCGCCGGACGGATGAGGTGCTTGAGATGGTCGGGCTGACGCGGAGGGCGAAGCACAGGCCGTTTGAGCTCTCCGGTGGTGAGCAGCAAAGAATCTCGATCGCTCGCGCGGTGGCGATTCAGCCGGACATCATCCTCGCAGACGAGCCGACCGGTGAGCTGGACTCGACTAACGCGAGCAACATCTTCGGGCTGTTCCAGCAGATGTCACGAGAGCGCGGAATGACGGTGGTCGCAACGACCCATGACCGCACGCTGCTGGATATGGCCGACGAGATCTACGAGATCTCGGACGGCGTGCTTTCGCAGCGGGCAGGCGTTGGCCAGGACCCGGAGACGATGTTCAAGCGGCCGGAGGAGTAGCCAACGGTTCGGCTGTCATTCTGAACTTGATTCAGAATCTCTTTGGAGACCGTGTGTCAGCGGCCAGATCCCTCGACCCGCAAGCGGGTACCCCGCGGTCGGGATGACAGAACAGGAAGCCCTCACCCTGACCCTCTCCCGCATCGGGAGAGGGGACAAGACCAACTGCGCCCGAAGTAGGCAGTCATCCTGAGCCTGTCGAAGGGTGGCCGGGCCTACCTTCTTGGCAGTATCACTACCCGGCGCTGGTTGCCTTCGCCTTCGCTTTCGGTCCTGACGCGGTTGTTCGAGGCAAGTGACATGTGCACGATCCTTCGCTCGCCCGGTGGCATGGGGTCGAGGGCTGACGACCGGCCGCTACTGGCGACTCGTCCTGCTGTGCGCCTGGCAAGCCTGCGCAACATGTCGGCCCGGCGCTGCCTGTAGTCTTCAACGTCCACCATCACGTACGCCTTGCGGCCCAGCTGCCTGCTGACAACCATGCGGACGAGGAACTGGAGGGCTTGCAATGTCTCGCCGCGCCTGCCGATCAGCAGTCCGGCGTCCTCGCCCTCGATCTCAAAGACGAGCGAGCCATCCTCGGTGTCATCACGAACATATGTCTCGGCCACGACTCCCATAGTGGCAAGGAAGTAGTCGAGCACCTCGGCGACAAGCTGCTCTGCCTCAGTGTCGCGCTCTGCGGGAGGACCTTCGTCCTCTCGGCGAGAGCGGTCTTCCTCTTCGTCGTAGTCCTGCTCAGGCTCTTCGTAAACATCTTCGGCAACAGACGCCTGCGCGTCATCTTCAGTGTTTGCGGCCGGTTCCTGAGACCTCGAACGCCTTGAGCCCGACCTTCCACGGCCTGCACCTGACCGTCCTCGACCGCCGCGTGCCCTGCCGCCCCTGCCACGGCCCCTTGGCGCACGCTCAGGCTGCTCGCCGGCTTCCTCTGCGGCCTCTTCTACAGCCGCTTCGGCCTCGATGGCTGTCTCTTCTGATTCCGATTCAGCTTCTTCGGACTCGGCCGCTCTCTCAGCCGCCTGGCCAACGAGAGTGATCTCGATGCGTGCCGGTTCGCCGCCAAAGCCGAGAATGCCTGATCTGCCCGGGCTGACGACCTTTATCTCAACGTCTTCGAGATCGACGCCTAGAGTTGCGAGAGCGTCTTCGGTCGCTTCGTCTACGGTCTTGCCGGTGAACATCCGTGGACTGTTCATCTTTTACCTTCTCTCCAGACTCGTCGTCATCGTTTTCCGAATCATCTGATATCAGCGCCGCGGCCGGTGCTGCCGTTCCGTCTGTGTCGGCCAGGAGTTCGGCGCGGGCCTCGGGGCTGCCGAGGTAGGCTCTTCCAAGAATCTTCACAGGCTGTCTTCCGCCGACGTAGTACTGGATCACTATGCCGACGATGTTCGAGAACAGGATGTATAGCGCCAGTCCTGCCGGGAACTGGAATGTGAAGAACCCGAACATTATGGGCAGCATCCAGAGCATGATCTGGTTTGTCTGCGCCTGCTGAGGTGACGAGGGCTTCTGGTTGCCAGTCGTCATCTTCTGCTGCAGCCACATTGTGGCGCCGACCAGGATTGGCAGCGCGAAGTTCCATGGCAGCGGAGCCGCCTGCACGAAGTCGACAAGGTCGACACCGATGAACTTGCTGTTGATCGGCACGCTAGAGATAGCAGGGTTCCACGAATAGAACGAAGCCGACAGGTTCGCCAGACCTTCAGGCGTAGGCGGCATCGTTCGCAGGATGGCCCGGTAGAGACCGAACCAGATAGGCATCTGGATTACGAGGGGACCCAGGCAGCCGATGGGATTGACCCCGGCTTCCCGGTAGAGCTTCATCGTCTCGGAAGACAGCTGTCGCCGCTCTGCAGGGCCCTTGCCCTTGTACTTGTCCTGCAGGGCTTTCAGGCGAGGCTGAAGCTCCTGCATCTTCTTCATGCTGCGCGTCTGGCGGATGGTCAGCGGAATCAGCACGATGCGGATGAATATCGTGAAGACAATGATGCTGAGACCGAAGCTGTCGAAAAGGACGTCTGACAACAGCGCGAGGCTGTTGATCATTGGCCGCATCAGCAGCTCGTCCCAGAGTGTGCCCAGGAACTCCATCAGGCATCACCTCGCACAGCGCCGGATGCCTGTTTCGATAGGGTGAGCAGGATCAGTTGCATCCTTTGCCCTCCCCTTTTGCCTCGATGCAGTTGAGCAGGGACAGTGTGTCCGGCTGGTACTGGCGCAGCTGGCCGCTGTCTGTGTGCACGAATATGACATCGTCGCCAACCACCGGGCTCGATTTCATGCCGCGGCCGTCTGTGTCGATCAGACCGCCAATCGAGCCGTCTGCAAGCGTCACGACCGTGATGTCGCCTTCGCCCGACGCGACGGCGAGTGCGGGGCCGCGGTTGCTTTCGAAGATCGCGGGCTGGGCGACGATCTCATTGCCGACTTCGGCGGGACCGCCCCAGATCTGCTGGCCGCTGTCGGCGTTGAGGGCGAAGATCTCTCCCGGCAGAGCAGCTACGTACACAACGCCGTCTTGCAACAGCGGTTCCGCCCAGACCCAGCCGCCGGCATCGAACACCCATTCGGTGCTCTGGTTGAGAACGTTTGAGTTCGGGTTCTGTCTGCGGTGGGCTTTGTCCACTGCGTAGACGCTGTCACTGAGCGTGCCGAAGTAGACGGTGGAATCTGTCACATGCGGAGTGCCGGGTATGGCGCCGTCTGACTTGAACTGCCACAGGATGCGGTCCAATGGATTGCTCACGAGGGACTCATCGTCCGATAGGTCCACTGCATACAGTGTCGACTGCAGCGTGCCGAAGTAGGCGATGTTGTTGACGACGGTGATGCCGCCCCAGATGGCGCCATCAACGGGAATCCGCCACTTCTCGCGGTTGGCTACACGCTCGCGGACCTCTGCATCGGCATCGTTCGTCGGGTCGATGCCTATGAGGAAGCCTCGTGGCGTCTCGTTGCCGCCGATGGCAGATGTGCCGACCGCCACTGTTGTCTCGCCAACGCCAACACTGCCTACGAGGCGGGTCTCGTACTCAACCGTCCCGTTTGCCCATGCCGAACGGCCAGTCTCAATATCGACTGCATATACCTGGCCGTCACACTCGTTGCCCCGGCAACGGAACGAAGACCCGTAGATGGTGCCGTTGCTTATCTGTGGCGTGCCGTAGATCTCACCAAGGTCGTCATCATCTCGGTTCGGATAGGCCCAGGCCTGATCGAGAATTCCGGTTGAGCTATCGACCCTGACAACCCGGCCGTTCTTGGAGCCGATGTACAGGAAGTCTTCTTCCTGTGCCACGCCGGACCAGCCGCCTTCGGGGTTGAGGTCGTTGACACATGCGGCGAATGCGAAGAGCGAGAGTGCAAGGAGCAGCACCAGCCGGGCGGCTCGCGGCCTTCGTGTGAGTCTGCGCTGTTGGGCCGGGCGTGAGCTGCGGTCGCCTGGCGAATTGATCTGTTCAGTTTTCAACTTGAGGGAACGGATTCTGTCTTTATCCGGGCTTGTATGCGGTGACCTGCAGTCGGTGTTGCCGATGCAGGACGGACATCTCTCTATTTACTTCGAACCTTCAGCTGTCTGCGCTATCGCAGGTGATACATGGCCGTGCTGCGCTTCGAACTCTTCATCCGGCACCGCAGGGTCGTAGCCGCCCTCGACACCGGGTCTGCAACGCACGAGCCGTGATGCGGTCATCGCCGTGCCCTTGAGCACTCCGTAGGCCTCGATGGCCTCTGCTGCGTACTCGGAGCATGTCGGCGCGAACCGGCACTGGCCGGGCATATAGGGGGACAGCGCAACTTTGTACGCCTTGATCAGTCCAAGGGCAATCGGTCTCATCTAAACCGTTCCTGCCGTCCCTCAACCTGTGCGAAGGCTCGCGGAACTACCGTTCTCGCCTGGCCTTCACCTTCGAAATCAATCTCTCTGCGGATGCCCGCAGTTCTTCGTACGTCGCGTCCGCCGCGTCCGGCCGCGCCGAAGCTACATAGTCCCAGTTCGTCACGTCCGATCGGGCCTGCTGCTCCAACTCCCCGGGTGACACCAACAACTCTCTGAATATCTCTCGCAGTCTCCGCTTAACGCGGTTTCTCGTGACCGCTCCACCCACTCGCTTGCCGACTGACAGGCCCACCCTTGGCCGCGCTGCCGTGTTCGGGATGCCGGCCAGCAGGATAAACCTGTCTCCGGCCCTGCCTCCAAACCCGCGGGCCCTGTTCAGCACGTTTTTGAACTCAGCGGGCCTTCGAAGTCTGTTGTCAACGGAAAGCGCCATTTGCTCAAGGCGCTCGGCGGCACCATATCGGGCAGGCGAAACGGGCGTTAGAGCGCCAGTCGCTTCCGGCCGCGGTTGCGGCGCCTTGCAAGCACAGCACGTCCCGCTCGCGTACTCATCCTTGAGCGAAACCCGTGAACGCGTGCTCGTCTGCGCTTCTTGGGCTGATACGTGCGTTTTGGCATTGGACCGGCGGCCTTTCGACTTCTGGGATTCTATTCAGCGTCAGAAATTAGTGTCAATTTGGGGATGCATGCAGAAGGCTGAGAACACCGGGACCGCTGCTCGTCCGGCCTGCTGCAGGCACAACCAGCTAAGGATACCAGCGGATCAGACTTTCTACACGCCGGTTCAACTACGAGAGCCCTTAGTTTTCAGATGAGATTTGCTTCATTTTCTCCTGATTCCTATTATTAGGAGATCGAGCCCGTGCCCCAATCGCTCAGTTCGAGCGTGCTCCGGGCACCGTCGTACAAGCCAGGAGAATGCATCACGTGGCAACCCAGACCGGCGATCTCGCGGCATCGGATTCAGACGATTCAGGGCAGGGAGTTCTTTCGCTGAGCGAGGCCTTTCAGGTCTATGTCCAGCAGATGCCCGAAGATGCCAAGGCCAAGGCGCAGCCTGAGATAGCCAAGTTCGTGAGGTGGCTGGGTGGCGAGCGGCTGCTCGACTCGATCGCCGCGTCAGAGATCGGCGAGTACAGCGAACTGCAGACTGCACGTTCTACCTCTACCGACGCGCAGGAACGCCTGGCGACGGTCAAGGCGTTCCTGGCTTTCCTGAAGAAGAGCGGGACGATAGAGACGAACCTGGCTCAGCACCTGCGAGTCCGAAAGAGTCGCACATCTGCCACGAGAGCAGCGGCGACACGGGTTGCCCAGCAGCAGGTGCGCCTGACCAAAGCTGGCTACGATCAGATGACGAAGCAGCTTGCGCAGTTGCATGAGCAGCGCCAGTCACTGGTGATCGATATTCAGAAAGCTGCTGCGGACGGTGACGTCCGTGAGAATGCTCCGCTGGAAGCCGCTCGAGAGAACCAGGGCATGGTGATGGCCAAGATCCGTGAGATCGAGGGCACGCTGAAGATGGCCGTGGTGATCGATGGCAGCCGGAACGAGGATGACCGAGTCCACATCGGCTCCAAGGTCGAGATCACGGAGCTGAAGTCCAGCAAGAAGTTCAGCTACCAGCTTGTGGAGCCGAACGAGTCGAGCCCACTGAGCGGCAAGATCTCGATCGCATCACCCGTGGGTGCTGCCATCCTTGGCCAGAATGTCGGAGCCGAGGTTGCGGTCTCGACGCCTCGGGGCCAGCAGATGTACAGGATCGACACCAGCAGCTGATACCCGGCGCAGGTGTTCCCTTATCCGTTAACGACGCAGTTAGCAGCGTCTTCGGCCGCGTTTCACCTTCCGCTACACTACAATCCACCGGTCGTGCGTTATCGACTAGCCGTGCACGGCTGAACCAAGGCCCCACTTACCAATCTCACTTACGGATCCGCGTTGCTTGATGGAATAGGCGTCTGGATAGGCTTCAACGTCCTCGTTGCGGTGTTGTTGGTCCTTGACCTGCTTGTACTGACACGCAATGACCGTGAAGTGAGCATGCGCCGGGCGGCGTGGCTGACCGCCTTCTGGTGGGGCGTCGCCGTCATAGTCGGCATATGGATCTTTACTGCCGGTACCAACGAACAGGGTGTCTCCTACACGACTGCTTTCATAGTCGAGAAGGCGCTCAGCATTGACAACCTGTTCGTCTTCCTGGTCATCTTCGGCTACTTCCAGTTGCCAGCGAAGCTGCAGCTTCGGGCCCTGCTGTTCGGCATCGTCGGCGCCCTTGTAGCCCGCGCCATCTTCATCTCCGTTGGCCTGACGATCATCGGGCTGTTTTCGTGGATCCTGTTCATCCTCGGAGCGTTCCTCGTGTACACCGCGTACAAGATGGCGTTCCTGGGTGACACCGAGGTTGATCCGGGCCAGAACCCGATGGTCCGTCTCTTCAGGAGGTTCATGCCGGTTACAGACGGCTACGAAGGGCACAAGTTCTTCACCCGTCTGCCGAACGGAAAGAGGGCTGCCACTCCGTTCTTGATGGTGATCATCGCACTGGGCACTACGGACATCATCTTTGCCATCGACTCAATCCCGACGGTGTTCGGAATCACGCAGGATGCCTTCATCGTGTGGAGTTCGAACGCCATGGCCGTGCTGGGGTTGAGACCGCTCTTCTTCCTGCTTGCAGGCCTTGTGAAGATCTTCCGGTTCCTGCAGTACGGACTTGCTCTCGTGCTGGCGCTAATCGGCGTCAAGATGATCGTCGAAGAGGCTGCTCACACCTTAGATTTCCACCTGCCTGAGATCATGGAGACCCCGTTTACATCTCTCGTGGTCATCACGATCATCTTCGCCACAACCATCGTCCTGTCCAAGATGATTCCTGATAAAGGCGCTGGCGAAGACGGCGACCTGGATGAGTACGCCGCGCCGACCCCTGTTCCCGATGCACCATCGGCCGGTCCCACTCGTGAAAGTGGTGGCGACTGAGTATGACGACCACCGGTGCTCGGCCCGTTTCCTCCGCGACATCTGATCTCGAACAGGAACTGAGACGCACCGTCGAGGGTGAGGTCCGGTTCGATCCCTACTCGAAGGCGATGTACTCGACGGACGCCTCGATCTACCGGATGGATCCCGTCGGTGTTGTGCTGCCCCGAACGGCTGACGACGTTGCTGCAGTGCTTGAGATCGCATCGAAGAACAGCGTGAAGGTTTTACCCCGAGGGGGCGGCACCAGCCTCTCCGGTCAGACGGTGAACCACGCCGTTGTGATGGACTTTTCGAAGTACATGAACAGTGTGCTGGAGGTGAACCGCGAAGAGCGATGGGTGCGCACTCAGCCGGGCGTGACTATCGACGACCTGAACCGCCAGCTCAAGTCTCACGGCCTTTTCTTCACTCCCGACCCGTCAACGTCTAGCAGGGCGAATGTCGGTGGCGCGATGGGCAACAACTCTTGCGGTTCACACTCGATCATCTACGGGAAGACTGTCGACCAGGTGAAGGAGATGGATGTCGTTCTGAGCGATGGCACGCCTGCGCACCTGGGCCAGATCAGCGCCGAGATTCTTGACCAGAAACAGCGCGGGGTGGGCCTGGAAGCGGAGATATACAGGCGGATCCCGGAGATCGCGGTCGCCTCGTCAGCCGAGGTTGATAAGCGCTTCCCGAAGATCCTGCGCAGGGTCGGCGGATACAACCTTGACCTCGTGCAGAGCCGGGAAGATATCAACCTGGCGAAGATCGTTGTTGGCTCTGAAGGCACGTTGCTCGCCGTCACATCCGCAAAACTGAACCTCGAGCCGATCCCGCCCTACGAGGGGCTTGCGGTGATCCACTTCAAGGACATCGCTGAATCGATGGAAGCGACGGTCGCCATCCTCGAAGAGGAGCCAGCGGCTATCGAGCACATCGGCGAGATGATCATCGCCGAGGCTCGCCGATCTGTCGGCTTCTCCCGCAACCTCGACTTCCTGCAGGGCGAACCGACCGATATTCTCGTGGTTGAGATGAACGGCCAGACGCCTGAAGAGGTGGAGTCAAAGCTCGACAAGCTTGAGCAGAAGATGCGGCGCCTGGAGCTCGGCTACGCAATCACCCGCCTGACCGCGCCATCCGAGATGTCGAAGGTCTGGGGCATGCGCAAGGCCGGGCTTGGCCTAATGATGAACATCGAAGGCGATGCAAAGCCGCTGCCTTTCGTCGAAGACACGGCCGTATCTCCAGAAAAGCTGCCCGAGTTCGTCAAGCGGTTTGACCAGATCGTTCGCAGCAACGGCACTGAGGCAGGCTACTACGGCCACGCTTCCGTCGGCTGCCTGCATATACGCCCTGTCGTAAACCTGAAGACGTCCGAGGGCGCAGACCAGATGGAGCGCATCGCTGACGAGATCTCCGACCTGGTGCTGGAGTTCGGTGGCGCGATGTCGGCCGAGCACGGCGACGGAATCGTGCGCGGAGTCTGGGCCGAAAAGATGTTCGGCAAGACGCTGGTCCAGAACTTCCGCGAGGTCAAAGAGGCGTTCGACCCGAACTGGACGATGAACCCGGGCAAGATCTTCGACACGCCTCCGATGAAGGAGAACCTGCGTTACGGCGCGGACTATCGAGCGATAGATATTCCGACGCGGCTCGACTTTTCGAAGGAGGGTGGTTTCGCTGGTGCCATCGAGAAGTGCAACGGCGTCGGGGACTGCCGCAAGGTGAACGCCGGGGCGATGTGCCCTTCGTACCAGGGGACTCGCGAAGAGGAGCATTCGACTCGTGGCAGGGCGAACTCGCTAAGGGCCGCCATCTCCGGCGCGCTGCCGATAGAGCAGCTTCACTCGAAGCGGATGTTCGACGTGTTGGACCTGTGCCTCGAGTGCAAGTCTTGCAAGTCCGAGTGCCCATCGAACGTCGATATGGCGAAGATTAAGTACGAGTTCCTGAACACGTACTACAAAGAGCATCGAGTGCCGCTCCGCTCCCGGGTCGTCGCTAACATCCACAGGATCAACTCGTTCGGTGCAGGTCCACAGGCGGTGATCGCCAATGCGCTGAACAGGTCTTTCGTGGGCCGCTGGTTCTCCGACAAACTGCTCAAGATGGACAAGCGCCGCGCCCTGCCAGCTATCGTCACGAAGACGTTCGAAAGCTGGTTCAAGAACCGTACACCGAACACAACCGGGTCACGCGGCAAGGTGGTCTTCTTCCACGACACCTTCATCAACTTCAACCATCCTGAAGCCGGAATTGGCGCCGTGCGACTGCTCGAGGCGCTCGGATACGAAGTAGTGCTGGCAGACCGCAAGTGCTGCGGCAGGCCGATGGTCTCCAAGGGACTGCTGGATATGGCAGCCGCGAACGCTCGCTACAACGTCGACTCGCTGTACGAGCATGTTTCGCAGGGTGCGAAGATCGTCGGTTGCGAGTCCAGTTGCATGATGGCGGTGAAGGACGAGTACCCGGACCTTCTTGGCGGTGACGAGAAGGCGAAGGCTGTCTCGGATGCCGTGATGATGATTGAAGAGCTGCTGGCCGAAACTGTGGGCGATGGCAAGCAGCAGATCGAGTGGGATGAGAATGCGGCGAAGGATGTGAAGCTGTTCGTCCACTGCCACGAAAGGGCGCTCGTCGGCTCACAGGCAGCGCTCAAGGTGTTGAACCTGCCGGGCGGTTTTAATGCAACGATGTTGGACGGCGGCTGCTGCGGCATGGCGGGCTCCTTCGGCTTCGAAAAGGAGCACTACGACGTCTCGATGAAGATCGGTGAGGAACGGCTGTTCCCGGCGATCAGGTCGACTGCCGAAGAGGTGGACATAGCGGTCACCGGAGTCTCATGCAGGCAGCAGATCGAAGACGGCACGGACCGCAAGCCTCGATTCCTGACGGAAGTGCTCGCAGAAGCGCTGCCTAAGACATAGACGTCGGTTCACAGTCTGCTCACCAGAGATCGCCCGGCCCCGGGCTGCTATCCGATATGCTGTTTCCATCTCATCAACAGCGCTTTGACCGTGCAGCAAGGAGCCATCAGTGGCCGAAACGGCGATCAACAAAATCCTCGTCCCGCTAGACGGATCGCGCACCACCGAGCCGATGGTCCAATACGCGGCCGGGTTGGCGAAGTCGGCCGGGTTCGGAATGGTGCTTTTCCAGGCGGTCCCGGTGCAGGGCAACGCTGAGACGGCGAATGCCTATCTCGAGGGTGTCGCGTCTGGCCTGCGAGACAGCGGGGTCAGCGTTGCGACTGAGACGGGCGAAGGTGAGATCGCAGAGGAGATCGTGGCCGCAGCGCGCCGCTACGAAGCAGGTCTGATCGTGATGACCGGCCACTCCACCGAGCACGGTCGCAAGGACCTGCTTGGCAGCACGGCGCATTCTGTTCTCAAGATCTGCACGACGCCGGTTCTGGTCATCCCTCTGAGCTTCGGCACCTACACACCGCCGGCGGCGATCGTTATCGGGCACGACGGCACCGTGAATTCGCAGGCGGTGCTTGATCCAGCGATGGCGCTGGCGAAGAAGGTGACGTGTGAGCTGGTGCTGGTGAGGTCGGTGGACCCTGTGGCGGGCCTGAGTGGCGCTGCGAAGTACTACAGCGCTGTTGACGACTTTGCAGAGGATGACCTGAAGGCGCTTCGTGACGAGCTTGCAGAATCCGGATGCAACGTCACGACGCATGTCGGCAAGCGGCCTCCTGAACAGGAGCTTCTTGCTATCGCAGATTCCCGACTCGGCTCAATTATCGCTGTCTCGACTCGCAGCCTGAGTAGCGAACTGAATGTCCTCGGCTCGACTACAGACAGGCTGGTCCGCTCGCAGACTCATCCTGTGCTGGCCGTCCCTGAGAGTTAAGAAGTTCTTGCAGATTACTTGTCGAACATTCGGCCCGTTCGGATCATCCAGATCACCCCGATCGCGAGAGCAAGCGCCGCGATTATGTTCCCTTCCTTCGGGTTTCGGACATAAAGTGCCAAGAAGCAGAAACCGCTGACAATTAGCAGGGCCATTCGCACCCTGTCTGCCTCGGTGTATTCGTGCGGTTGCTTGTTTGCCGTCGCCTCTGTTGTCTTGAAAGCGTCGACAAAGAAAAGCAACAGCGGCAAGCCTCCCAGGAAGCCTCCGGCGCCCACGATTACAAGAACAATATCCAATGCTGACATTGTGGTGTGTATATAGCTCTTAATTCTAGGAGTGGTCAAATCGCGCCGCGTCAGAGACCGTTCCCGAGAGTTAAGAAGTTCTTGCAGATTGACTAAGACCGTCGGGCTATTCTTGCCGTAGGTCTGCCTATGCGCTTTCTGCAACCACGCCGCCCACGGCTTCTACTTGCTGCGACCATGCTGGTCGCCGTTGCCGTCGCGTGTGGCTCGCCTGCTACCGAACAGGGTGCAGGTTCAGGAATCTCGCCTGATACCGGAACCATCGGCCCAACAACACCCGGCCCGACAGAAACTCCCATCTCCCAACTGGCTCCTGAAGAGCTGCTTGACCTGCTTTTCACCTATGACGACCGAGAGAAGCGAGTCAGAGTCTCGCCCGAAGCGGTGGATGCCGCTCTCGCCACGGGAGACCCGCGCTTCCTGCCTCCGCTCGTGGAACTGACGCGGTGGGTACTGCTCTTCCCTGAGCGAAACGCTGTGAAGACCGCGCTCGAGCAGATGACAGACGCTAACTTCGAGGGCTACGACTTCTTCAACTGGTACTCGTGGCTTGGCCGGAACTATGACGGCGAAGAGTTCGAGAACTACCCGAGTTGGAAGGCACGGCTCTACAACCACATCGATCCTCGGTTCGCGCAGTGGTTCTTCGATGGTGTCGAGTCGGACATCCCGCTTTGGACGGCGCAGTGGGGCGGCGTGCGCTCCGATGGCATACCGCCGCTCGACAACCCGGTGATGATCCCCGCCGATATCGCCATCTTCATGGAGGAAGATGAGCAGGTGTTCGGTGTGTCGATCAACGGCGATGCGCGCGCCTATCCATTCAGGTTCATGAACTGGCACGAGATGGCGAACGATGTGGTTGGCGGCAAGCCGGTCACATTAGCCTATTGAACGCTCTGCGGATCGGGCGTCCTGTACGACGCCGAGCTTGACGGAGAGGTCCTGAGCTTTGGATCGTCCGGCTTCCTGTACCAGTCGAACAAGCTGATGTTCGACAAGAACACCCGGTCGCTCTGGCACTCGCTGACGGGCGAGCCCGTTCTCGGACCGCTGGTTGGGAGTGGCAAAAAGCTGGAGCTGCTGCCGCTGACCGTGACGACGTGGGGCGAGTGGATCGCCGAGCATCCCGACACCGAGACGATCGCTTTCAACACCGGCTTCCAGCGCCCGTACATAAAACCGGGAGAGCCGGGTGCAGCCTACAACGCCTACTTCCGTGAGGCGGAGCTGATGTTCCCGGTGTTCGACCTGAACCCGCTGTTCAGCCCGAAGACATCTGTGTATGCCCTCCGATCGGCCGATGCAGCGAAGGCATATCCGATCGATGTGGTGGCCGACGAACAGGTCATCAACGATGAGTTCGACTCCCGGGGCATTGTGGTTGTTGGTGACCCCGACGCGAAATCGGCACGAGTCTACGAACGTGGCGAGCGAACGTTCACAGTCGGAGCGAACGCCCGGTCGCTGATCGATGAGCAGGGCAGGGAGTGGCGAGCCGCCGAAGAGCAACTGGAGCCGCCGGCCGGATCCGGTGAAGCGCCGCTGCCGAGAGTGCCCGGCCACCAGGCGTTCTGGTTCGGATGGACCAACTTCTATCCGGAGACCGAGCTGTACGTGCCGAGAGGCTAGATCGTCGCCGATTGGCTCACCCGAGTTTTCGGCGGTCGCGGTAAACTGGCGCCAGGCTCGGTACCTACGGCGCTTATCGCCGAACTGCGCACAAGTGCAGAAATTTCGTTAGTAGAACCCTGGAGAGTCAGTCATGACCACTCAACAGACGAACGGTGCGACACCTGCCGTGATGCCGGCGAGCGAACGCCGCAAGCAGGAGCGCGGCCCCGCAATCTGGCTCGCAGGAGACCCCGAAGACCTCAAGGAATGGATGCCGAGGGGCGCTGCTGGAATCGTCACAAACACGGTCGTTCTAAACGACATGGTGAAGAAGTACGGGCAGCTGACGGACGTCGTACAGCGGTATCTGGATATCACCGATAAGCCGGTTGCGGTGGAGATCGACGGCCACTCGACGCAGGAGCTGCTGGACGTCGGCGAGGTGTTTGTGAAGATGGCGCCGGGCCAGATCATCCTGAAAATCCCGACGACCGAGTACGCGCTGGATGCTTTCGCTGAATTGAAGAAGCAGGGTGTCGAGACGTACTGTACGACTGTGTTCACGCTGGCGCAGGCCGCTGCAGTGGCTCAGGCGGGCGTGACGCATGTGCTGCCGTTCTGTGAGCCTTACCGCGAGGTGGGCGGCGACCCGACCAAGCTGATCCGTGAGTGCAAGGCGATGTTCGATGGCTGGGAGGACCGGCCATACATCACTGCGGCCCTGGTGCGGTCTGTCGAGACGGCCGAGGCGTGCCTGCGAGACGGTGCTGACGGCATCATCATCTTCTGGCCGATCTTCCGTGACATGCTGCAGAGCAAGCTGACGACGGAGTGGAACGCTACGTTCCTGGACCAATGGAACCAGATGTACGACGCCGGGCTGCTTGAGGGTATTCCGGTCCAGCGGCACTAGGGATCAGGCCGAGAGCTTGATGCCATCCTGAGCTTGTCGAAGGGTGGCAGGTTTCAACCCTCACCCTGACCTTCTCCCTCCCAGGGAGAGGGGAATAGCGGGCACCTGGCACCGAGAGAGATCAGGCCGACAGCACCGCTTTCCAGAGTTCGGCGAAAAGCTTTGGCGGCAGGTTTTCGACCGCACCGCCAGTATCTACGCGAGCCACGGCATCTGCCTCGTTAGCCCGCGGCGGCTCCCACAACTGGACCTGGGATCGATAAACCTCTGGACGACCTTCGGACTCCGATTCACCGCTAGCGTAGCGGGACGTGAGGCGTTCAAGTGCCTCAGCTTCCTCCAGCGAGCACTCGATGATCATCGTCGTCGCTCCCGCAGCGCGACCTATGTCGAGCGATTCCCTGCGGAACTCCGCCTGCAGGTGGGTCCCATCCATGATCACGGACTTGCCTGCGGCCAGCGCCTGCTCGGCTCGGTGCTGCATCTCGCGATAGGTCCTCTGTGACATCTCAGTCGTGTAGATACCGCCCGAGATCTCGGAGCCGCTGCGCTCTGTTGGGCCAATACCGGCCAGCTCCCGCCGGATGGCGTCGGTCTGCAGGTGAACGGCGTTCCAGTGCTTCGCCGCAAGAGCCGCTACCGTGCTCTTGCCGGTGCCTGTCACACCTGCGGTGATCGCGAGGATCTGTCTACGGTCTTGCGCTGCGATGTCCGAGGCGAGTTGCAGATAGGCATTGGCGTTTTCGACGTGAGGCTGTCGGTCGACGCCTGTTGCCTGTTCAGCCATGATCGAGGAGGCCATGCACCTGACCATGGCGCGGTAAGACTCGTAGAACGGCAGCAGTGTCTCTATTTCGCTGTCTCCCGAAACCTCGATGTAGGACTCGATAAGCGCTTCAGCGAACTCCGGGTGGCCAAGTCGTTTCAGGTCCATCGAGAGGAAGGTGATGTCGGCAGCCGGGTCTATATAGACGAAACTATCATTGAACTCGATGCAGTCGATGATCTGGACAGACCATTCGCCGGATGCGTCTCGCTCCAGGAAGATGTTTCCGGCGTGGAGGTCTCCGTGGCACATGCGTGGCCTGCCAGCGGCATGGCGCTGTGCGATCAGGTCGCCCCGCACAGTTAAGAACTGTTTCGAGTAGGCCGCGACGTTGGCGAACGAGGCGCGGTCCAGTTCTGGCTGTGCATGTGCTGCAACCCTGTCCAGGTTGCCGAGAACGATGCCAGACACTGCCTCTACCGTTCCGTATTCAGATGGCGCAGGTGTTGCGTCCCGGTGGAAGTCTATAAGCAGGGCAGCGATCTGCTTGACCTCATTCAGCCCAGCTTCTCCGCTTGCGATCAGCACATCCAGCTGGTCTTCACTCCGCAGCCGCCGCATCTTGAGCGCCCAGTCGACCTGATCTCCTTCACCGTTGACGGCAAGCTCGCCTGTTTCCGAGTGCAGATTGACCGGTTCGACAGAAAGGTAGACGCCGTGCGAAAGGCGCTGGTTCAGGTCTCTCTCGCGCACCGAAAGAGCGCGTCGGAGTTCCGGTGTTGAGAAATCGCAGAAGCCGAAGTTGACCGGCTTCTTCACCTTGTAGGCGTAGTCTCCGGCCAGGAACACGTCCGAGATGTGCGTCGAGATGCGTTCGATGGGCTCTGTTACCGGGTCCGGATACGCGCCGGGTCGCAGCAGGGATTCAACGAGCCGTTTGCGGTCGAAAGTCTCTCCGGCGGTCATGCCGTCAAGGTACCACCGTGTCGGCCTGGATAACGCCCTCGCGTATGACGTCGCCGATCTCTTCGGTGTGAGCATGGTCGTTGATTGTCACGACGGCCCAGCCGCTCTTGCCGAACCGCATGCGAGAGATGGAGGTGTTGTGAATCTCCGTACGGCGTATAAAGGCGCTGTCCCAGTTGGTGATGTAATGCAGCAAGGCCTTCATGGTGATGCCATGCGAGACGATGGCGATCTTGTGAGTGCCGGGCTTGCCGTGCCACTCCGGGTTGTAGATGATCTCGTCTTCAAGCCAGTTGCCTGCGCGACGTTCGACGGCGCGTTCGGACTCGCCATCTGCGGGCTGAAACCACTTGCCCTTCTCGGCCGAGATGAAGCGGAGCTCAGTGGTCCAGACGTCATCTGCCATCTTGCCGCGCCATGCCGGGATCTGGCGTTCGATGATCTGGGGCACCCGCTCGAAATGTGCACCTTCCATGCCCATGCCTTTGAGCATTCCCTCCGTGGTCTGGACGGCCCGGATAAGCGTTGAGGTGTAGATGCGGTCGAACTCGATGCCCTGCCTTCTGAGCCGTTCGCCGAGTGCGACCGACTGCTGATGACCTCGTTCTGTCATTGGAGCGTCGAAGTTGGCGCCGGCGGCTATGCCGGGCTGGATGTTGTTCTCAGACTCCCCGTGGCGGATGAAGAAGAAGTCGAACAGCACGTTGTCATGGATCATTCGGTGGCACTCGGGTCTTTCGGTTTAGGACGTGAGGAGAGCGAATCGAGCATACCGAAAAGTTGTTGTGATTGGTCTAAGAGACACCCTTCGACAGGCTCAGGATGATGGCTCATCCTCCTTCCCATATTGGGAGGGAGCTAGAGAGTGGGTAGGTCGTAGCTGGAACGGCTAGTTGTCGATGGAAGACCGAACGACCCTCACCCCAACCCGCGCCCGCAAGCGGGCACCCGAATCTGGGAGAGGGGGAAGAAAACAGGAAGCCCTCGCTCTGACCCGCGCCCGCAGGCGGGCACCCGGCACCGGGAGAGGTGACTGGACGGCGCTCGCGAGTGGGAGGAGGGAAGAACCGCTAGCCTCTATGGCGCTGTCCAGGTGGCGTCCTGAAGCGCGGTGTGCCCGGTTGAGTCTGCGGGGAGGCCGGGAACGAACCGCTGCGAGGCGATCTGCTCGAACTCATCCATGAGACCTGTGAGCGCGAGCCGGTTAGTGGCCCATCCTTCCACATCAGAGGCGAACATATCGACCAGCCTGTTGAAAAGGACCATCGCCGCCGCGGAGTCCAGCTTGCCTTCCGTGCGCAGCATCTCATCCAACCCGATATCGCCAACACCTGACAAAGCCTCGGTCCACAGCAGCCTGTAACCGGCGTCATGCACGGTGGAACGATTGCGGCGTAGGTCAAATAAGAAGTCGAAACGATCTCTTGCCGATCTGACATCTGGGAACAGGCTCAATTGCTGGCCGGTCGACTCCTCGATAGCGCGCCATCCTGCCGCCTCGAATATCTGCGCCTGCGCCTCGAAGAGCCCCCGCACGTTTAGCGTGAACGGCAGATCGGTCTGATCCGGGTTTCTCAGGTCCTGGAGCCCGTGGCCCAGCTCATGCAGGTATGTCCCCAGAGTATCGAGCGGCGAGAGACCAAGATCGACAAACAGGTGTATCTGCCCGTTCGAGCGGGTCTTGAAGCCGATCTCGCCTCCCTCCTCTGTGCAGAACTCGAATGCGTTTTCGTATTCGCTCACCGTCATCGTGATCCATTCCGACATGCAGACCGCGGTCGACTCGGCACTGAACTCGTCGGGCGGCAAAAAATGGAGAACATAGCCTTCTTTATCTACGTCTCTGCCCGTCAGCAGGAAGTAGACCGCTCGCCCGGCCGCCTTGATCTCAGGCGTCCAGTCGTGCTCTCCGGATCCAGGACCGAGGACCGGCCTCGTCTCGCGCCGCATGCCGTCGAAGATCGGAGCGAAGGCGTCTGCGATCTCCCGGTCTGACATGGCGAACGGCTCTTCAGTGGTTGGGCCCGGGCCGTCGTGCCATATGAAACTGCGTTCGAAGATGTTGTCTGCTTCATCGATCTCATCGAACAGGCCGTCCGGGTCGAGGACGATCCGAACCGTGTGCTCCCCTGGCTCCAGCAGACTTGCGGGCACGGAAACATCGTCTTTCCAGATCAACCCCACGTTGCTGGAGCCTGAGTTAAAGCTGACGCGTTCCAGGAACTCGCCGTCGATCAGCACATCGGCCTTGAGCTGGTCTGTCAACGGCAGGCTGAATCGACTGGCGTTGGTGAATGCGAAATCGACCCGGACCGCTTTGCCCGCTTCGAGCCAGCCATCTTTACCGGGCTCAACGAGATTGTTGTCCGTGCTTGCAGTGATAGCGGCGTCCCAGCCGAACGGACGAAACGGCATCAGGTTGGCTCGGATCGTCGGTTCGCGTGGCGGTGGCTCGACCACGAATGGCTCTTCAGCGGGTGGCGGGTCGCCTGTGCCCCAGACCAGTTCCACGCTGTATTCGTTGTCGGTCTCGTCAGACTCCTGCACACGGTTTAGCGGATCGACGACGAGGCGCATCGTGTGGGGTCCGGGCGAGATCGAGACCAGGTCTCGGAGGTCGTCAGAGTTGAAGCGCAGTGTCTCGTTCGCTCCAAGGTCCGCCCAGGTAAGTCGGCGGATCATCAGGTCATCGAAGAACAGATCGACTTCGATGTTCTCTGCGACGTACTGGATGGACCTGTTTGCGGCTCCTAGAGAGAGATGTGTTGGCACATCGGATGAAAGCTTGCCTGAAAGAGGATCGCTCGAATGGGCCGAGACAAAGATCGGCTCGCTTTTACCGAATGGGGCCGACGGAACGAGGTTTGGTAGTAGTTCCGGCGCAACCGGCTCGGAGACAGACCCGATCATTGTGATCAGCTTCGTCTGGACGTTGTCGGTCTCACTCAGTTCGACCACCGTGTCCAAAGGATCGATAACAAGCGATATCTCGTGAACTCCGGGCGTGACCTCAACGCCGTCCAGCAGTCCGCCGAGATCGTCAACGAAGATGAACGCGTTCGTTGACAGTCCTTCAGATGTCCACTGCGCGAGCACCGTGCCATCGAACAGCACCGCTACCTTGAACTCTTCGTTCGTTGCGAATGGTCCTGAGTTAGAAACGGACCAACTGACTCTCAGGTTCTCCGCCCTGTACTCACCTGAAGGCTCCGCGCCGCTCAAGGTCAGGCCTGCGTTGTGAGGGAGAAGGTTTGCGCTCGCCGGCGGCCTCGGAGTTGGGGTTGGAAACGGCCCTTCCGGGATGGGCGGTGGCACCGGGTCGGGCGCCGTGGGAACGACGAAGCGCTGAAGCACCGGGAAGGCAGAGATGGCGTCGCCCGTTGCGCCGGGGCCAGGAGTAGGCGAAGGGGTTGGAGACGGAGTAGGAGATGGCGTTGCCGTTGCGGTCGGCCCAGGTGTTGGCGATGCAGTAGGTGCTGAAGTAGCAGTGGGAGACGGTACAGATGTAGCCGTCGGCTCGGGTGTGGGCGTCTCAGCCACTGCTGTGGCGGTCGGCGATGGTGTGGGCTGCTCAACTGGAGTCGCTGTAGGCGCAACGTCTGGAGTTGGTGTCGCCGAACTGCCCGAGCAGGCAGCTATTGTGAGCATGGCGATAGAAGCAAGTGCCGTCGCGATGCCTCGCTTGCCGTACTTAGATCTGATCTTCGCCATTCCGCTGTTAATGCCTCGACTCGTCCTCGCTTCGACCGTAATCACCCTAACGGTCCCGAAGTGCCACCGGAACTGTATATCCACCAACGATCCATCCTGTCACGGCGGCTGATAACGGCGTAGAGTCATTCGTCCCATGAGGCGACTCTTGCTTGAGCCTCGATTCGCCACCGCGATGCCGCTTTAAGTGGTAAAAAGGGGCGGAAATATCTACATGGTCAATCTGCTGGCTTCCGAGTTGACGCAGCCTGGCCTATAACAGATCCCCGAAATGCACATCTTGTTTTTGCACAGGGCGTGGTGGCTACCAGGAGACCGATATGAACCCGACCGACCTCAAGAAGACGCTGGATAACGGTCAGCCAGTGTTCGGAATGATGATCTCGATGATGGAGAACATGCGCTGGGTCAGCGTGCTTGGAGCAACGACACTCGACTACGTTGTGATCGACACGGAGCACGGCTCGCGAGACCGCCGCGAGATAGCAAACCACGTGATCATGTGCCAGGCTGCCGGGAAGACCGCCATAGTCCGAGTGCCCGAGCCTAACCCTGTCTGGGTGGCAGAAGCGGTCGACGCAGGTGCTCACGGCGTCCTGGTCCCTTACTGTGAGGACATCGACGAGGTCCGGGCCTGCGCGTGGAAGCTGCGAGTCCACCCGCTGAAGGGCGAGGGCTTCAAGAACGTCATGGAGACGGGCGAGTACCCGAGCAAGAAGTCGCAGGAGTACCTTGAGAAGCGCAATGGCGGCCGCCTGTTCATTATGGGTGTCGAGTCGAAACCCGCTCTCGACAACCTGGAGGCGATGGTCGACTCGTCGCCGATAGACGGCGTGTTCGTAGGGCCGAACGACCTGACAACTTCGCTGGGCATACCCGATGAGGTGGAGAACCCGGTTTATATAGATGCGCTGAAGCGGATCATCGAGGTCAGCGAGTCTCGCAACAAGCCGGTGATGATTCATCAACAAACCGTCGCAACCAGCAAGAAGGCGATCGAGCTGGGCGCTCGCTGGGTGCTCCACAGCACAGACGCGGGCTTTATCAGGAACGGCGTGAACTCCGACTTCGCAGAGCTGCGTGAGGCTGCAAGCAGCCGCTGGGACATCGCCTCCGTGAACGGCGCTGACGGTGACATGGGCGCGGTCCACTAGGCTCTCTGACGCTGGACAGACCGTCTCCGGCTGCCACTGGACAAGGGATAGGCGAAACTCTGGCCGTCCAACTTCGGTTCGAGCAGTCGTGCCACCAACCAGACACTCAACGAGACGTAAACATGCAGAGAGAAGAGTTCCTCAAGACGGTGACCGAGATGGCGGACCAGGTGTGGGACTTCCACGAGCGATGGAAGTTCTGGCCCTTCGATGGGCAGGAGCGTCCGCCTTCGAAGGCGATCTCCGAGCGACAGGCGATTCTCGACGAAGAGATCAACGAGCTTGGCGAAGCTGTAGAGGCGGATGACAGTGAAGAAATCGCTGCTGAGGCCGCTGACGTGCTCTTCGTCGCGATAGGCCACGTGTTGAGCCTGCGTGAGACCGGTCTAGCGGGTGTGCGCGCCGTGACGCTCAAGAACGCAGGGAAGACCGAGGCGACGCATCGGGTCAGGCAGGACACCGGCAAGCTCTTGCCGATCTCCGGCAAGCCGCATAAGTGGCAATAGCCTCAGTTCAGGCTCACCGATTCGAACTGCTGTGGGTGGTTTCACGCAGAAATGCGGAGAGCCTGCGACCTATACGGCTTGGAACGTGAATCTAAAATCTACTAATATCACCAAATAGATATTAGTATCTGCGAGTATCACTCGCTCCGCATATGCCCGCATACCTGAACATACGGGATGCTGCCGACTATCTCGGCATCAGCCCTCATACGCTCTACAAACTGGTAGAGCGGAGTGAAGTCCCCGCGGCGAAGATCGGCGGGTCTTGGCGCCTCAGCCCTGCCGCACTCGACGAGTTCCTGGGCGGCAAACAGAGGTCGCCTTCTAAGTCCCCCGAGTTGCTGATCGTCGAGCACGATATCGAAACTCGCCGCAGCCTGGCATCGATCGCGATGTCTCGTGGGGCGCGGGTGCAGTTGGCGGACGGCGCGGGCGACACCGAGCTGTTGCTATCTGCGGATTGGACGCCCGACCTGATTCTGTACGGCGTACCGGAAGAAATCACTGAAGCCTTCGACTTCATGCAGCGTGTCCGGGCTGTTTCGAAAGACTGTCGTGTCGCCGCCATGGTTTCTCCGGAACGTGCTGGCGATCTCAAGGATCTGTTGGTGTATGGCTGGCTGATCGTTCTGCCGACACCAGTCGAACGGCCTGAGATGGTGAACCTGATCGCGAGCCTCTAAGGAGTTGTCATGGAAGGCGCACAGAACGCGTCGTCAAGATTGCAGTTGATCCGCGGCGGCAATCCCGAGCCAGCCCGCTCGGCCACGTCGACGCAAGGCCGAAACTGCGAGGCCCTGCTCAGTGTGCTTAACGGCAAGATCCAGGTGCTCATCGACCACGTTAGGCTGCTTGAAGACCGGGTTGAGCAGATGGAGTCGAGTCCGGGCGCCGGACCCGGTGTCGGCGAGAACGAGTTGATCACTGCTGGCGCGGTCAAGATCGATCATGCTGCAAGGCGGGTGTTCGTGAGTGGCCGCGAAGTACCGCTTTCACCGACCGAGTACCGGCTAATCCATCAGCTTGCGGTGAACTCAGGCAAGGTGGTGCTGCACCGTGACCTGCTGCGTCGGGCATCCCTGCACGGCGAGGTCAATCCCGGCAACTTGAAGGTGTACATCGGAAGGCTCCGGGCGAAGCTGAACAGGGACAGCGACGCAAGCTGCGACTTGAGGGCGGTCCGAGGCGTTGGCTACCGCCTTACGGCGTGACGCGAACTAACCCAGCTGAAACGACTTGAATCCTTCTGCGAAGTCAGCGCCTATCTTCGCCCCGATCTCTCTGCGTCGCTGCTTCATCCACTTTCCGGTCTCTTCCGTGTCGCTAATCTGGCTCGCATGAGCATGCAGCGCCTTAATGCTCGTGTCTACATCAACCTCTTCGAGAGCGTTGTAGCGGGTCACGTCCTCGCCGAACATCATCATCCAGACCTCTCGCACCTTGTGCGGCTCAAAGCCCTCTTCGAGCAGTTCAGGGAACGTCAGGTGGTCACGCGCTGCCGGGTACACGGCCGATAGCGCCGCTTCCCCGGCGGCCATGTGGTCCGGGTGCCCCAGGTAGCCACTGCCCGTGAGTGTGCGCAAAGGGTTGGTGGTGATCAGGATGTCCGGCTTCCAGCGCCTGATCTCCCTGGAGATGTCTTTACGCAGATCGAGCGTAGGTTCAAGGTAACCGTCCGGGTAGCCCAGGAACTCGACCTTCTTGAGCCCCAGGATCTCGCCCGCAGCGATCTGTTCCTGCTTGCGGATCTCAACCAGCTGCTCGCTGGTGATGCTGCGGTCTTCCGTGCCCTTCGAGCCGTCTGTGCAGAGCACATAGACCACTTCCCATCCCATCCGGCACCACTTGGCGACCGTAGCCGAACAGCCGAACTCGGCATCGTCCGGGTGTGCCACGACCACCATTGCCCGGCTGTACCCGGGGTCTTCGCTCTGCTCTGTCATCTGTTCTCGAGCCTTTTCTGCTGTTTTCGTTTCGAGAGTGTGCAGGGCCGCGTTCAACTACCGACTGGCACGCAATGTGGTTGCGTAGTCGAGGGCGCGCTGACAGGCCGCGTCTCCTGTCGGCAGTCGCCGTTCGGCCGACCATGCGCACCGATTCTAGCAATGGCGAGGAGCGTTTGGCGGTCGGTCGGGCCGCAGCCTAAGACAGGAAGTCCTGCACCAGTTTGTGGGCCTCACTGGATGAGTAGAACGATGCCGCATGACCGGTTTTCGGGAGCTTTTCGAACTGGCAGCCTGGAATCAGCTCCGCGGTCTTTGCTGCATACTTGAGTAAGCTGTCCTGCTCTCCACAGTAGACCAGCGTTGGTGCTTGCAAATCAGGCAGCCGGTCGTCTGCTCCCCGCCAGTCAAGCACCGCTTCTGTGGACAGTGCGAGGGCTTCTGGTTTGTTGGTGTGTTGACCGTATTTGTGAGCACCAACCGCCCGCTCAACGAGCCGCCATTTGTTCGACCGCAGCACGGCCACACGGCGTTCGAGGTTACGGCGGTCGATGGACGGTTTCAGGCCGTGCATTCCGCCGATGATCAGCCGGTCGACTCGCTCCGGATGGTTGAGGGCAAGTTCGAACCCGACTCTTCCGCCCATCGAGAAGCCGAAGAACACGAAGCGTTCGACGCCTGCAGAGTCGGCCAGCGTGATCGCGGCTTCCGCACGCCTCTCCACGCTATAGGCTGCCCGGTTCTTCGGCTTGTCCGACTGGCCATGACCAAGAGCATCGATCGCATAGACATCCCGGTTCCCGAACGCATCGCACCAGCGGGCCTCTTTCCAGTGGAATCCTGCCTGTGCGAGCCCGTGGTGAAGGATGACGGGAGCAAGACTGGGGCTGGCTCCCGTTTGATCGCCGTAGAGTTGCTGGAAGTAGATCCTGTGGCCGTCCTGCTTAATCCACGGCAAACTGCTGCTCCATTTCGGCCGTTTTTGCTGAGGCCCCGGAGCATGGCTCACGCAAGTGGCTCCGAGTCATTACACTTCTCACTCGATATTACCGTCTGCCGGAACTCAGACGTTGGCTGGCCGACCAGTCCGCACAGGAGCGCAACATGGCGAACCCGATCGTTGCCGTCATCATGGGCAGCAGGACCGACCTGGAGACGATGCAGGGCGCGGTTGATGTGCTCGAAGAGCTCCAGATCCCGCACGAGGTGCGCATCGTGTCGGCGCACCGCACGCCCGACTACATGTTCCAGTTCGCAGAAGAGGCGGCAGGGCGGGGACTCGAGGTGATCATCGCCAGCGCAGGTGGTGCCGCTCATCTGCCCGGCATGGTTGCGGCTAAGACGGCCTTGCCTGTGATAGGCGTTCCCGGCAATACAACATCGCTCAACGGCATCGACTCTCTGCTTTCGATCGTGCAGATGCCACGTGGCGTGCCGGTGGCGACGGTTGCCATCGGATCACATGGTGCAACGAACGCGGGTCTTCTCGCCGCTCAGATCGTTGGGCTGAAACGGCCGGAGATACAGCAACGCTTCATCGAACGACGCGAAAAGCTTGCTGCCGACGTACTGGCCAACAGCGAAGTTAAGGTCTGATTTGACTACTGATCCCTTTCAGAACGGCAGGCCGCTCGAGCCCGGTTCGGTGATCGGCATCATCGGAGGCGGACAGCTGGGCCGGATGACGGCGATTGCGGCCCGCCAGATGGGCTACCGCATCGCTGTTCTCGACCCGGATGCCGATTCGCCGTGCGCGCAGATAGCAGACCGCGTCGTGCAGGCTCCTTACGACGACCGTGATGCTGCCCGTGAGTTGGCCCGCAACTCGGATGTGATCACGTACGAGTTCGAAAACGTCGACGCCGATGCAGCCGAGGCCGCCGGTGAGATCACGCGGCTCTGGCCCTCCGGCAGCGTCTTACGCACCGCGCAGAACCGGGTGCTGGAGAAGGGCGCTCTGAACCGCCACGGGCTGCCTACAGCGGACTACAGGGCCGTAGAGATGCTGGACGACTACAAAGAGGGCCTCAAGGCGCTGAGCGGGCCGTGGGTGCTCAAGACGGCGACCTCCGGCTACGACGGCAAAGGGCAGGTCGTGATCAAAGAGGCGGATGGTGGTGCTGCGTTCCGGGAACTGGAGGGTCGAAGCTCTGCACTGATCCTGGAAAGGTTCGTGCCGTTCAAGCTGGAGATGTCGGTCATCTGCGCTCGTGACGCAGATGGCAACATGAGCACATTCCCGATCTCTGAGAACGCGCATGAGAACAGCATCCTTGATGTCTCGATCGTTCCCGCCCGTATAGAACCGCATGTCGCTGACCGGGCTGTTGATGTTGCGAAGGCCGTTGCGGAGGCGCTGGATGTGCGTGGCCTGATCACGGTCGAGATGTTCCTGACACAGGACGATGAGGTGCTTATCAACGAGTTGGCGCCAAGGCCGCACAACTCGGGCCACTACTCCATCGAGGGCTGTCTGACATCACAGTTCGAGCAGCTTGTGCGGGTGCTCTGCGGGCTTCCGATGGGGTCTGTCGAGATGCCGCAGCCTGCAGTGATGGTGAACCTGCTTGGTGACGTGTGGGACGCGGCAGAGGGGCAGCCCGACTGGGCCGGGGCCCTCAGCGTCCCGGGGGCGAGCCTTCACCTCTACGGCAAGGCTGAGGCTCGTGTTGGCCGCAAGATGGGGCACATCACGGCAGTGGCCGACACGCTGGACAAGGCGCTTCACAGGGCCGATCTTGCTCGCAAGAAGGCCCGCCGGGACTGAGTCCCGTTAGACCGGCACTGGCGATCGATATGACCGACTCCAACTCACCTGGCTTCGATACCCGTCCACCGATCAAGTACCTCGGCGTCGGATATCAGTCCCAGGACGTTCACATCAGCGCTGACGGTGACCGCGCCGAACCTGAGCACGGTGGCGCGTGCCTGTACACCGCACTGACGGCCTGGCTGCTCACCGGAGAGCGAGTTGGAGTCGTCTCGGCGACGGGTGAGAACGCCCGGTCTGCCGAAGATGAGGACAACGCCTCCAACAACCTCGAGACGAGCGCCGACCCTGACGGCGAACAGACGGTCTTTGAAGACTGGGTGGACGGTGACTTCCGCAAGCAGCGATTGGTCAGCCGTGCGCCTGGGATAGACAGCTCGCTCGGCGCTCTTGGGCAGAGGGCCCGCAACGCATCCACAGTCTTTGCAGGGCCGTTGCTTGATGAGCTCCCGCTCGATTGCCGAAGCTGGTTCTGGGCTGACTTCGCGTGCCTGATCCCACAGGGCTGGTTCCGGTACGTGAACCCTGACGGCCTGATCACTCTGCAGGCGCCGGATGTCACGAAGATCACGGGACCGTGGGACCTGATCGTGCTGTCGAACGACGAGGCGCTGATCGCCGGCGACCTGGATGGCTGGATGCGGCTCACGCGGATGCTCGCCGTGACGCAGGGCAGCCAGGGAGCGACCGTGTACTCAGGAGACGTTGAGCATCACATTGAGGCGATGCAGCCGCCGGAGATTGTCGACACGACGGGTGCAGGTGACGTTTGGAGCGCCGCGTTCTCGATTCGTTACAACGAAACGCGGAGCATTGAGCAGGCAGGCCGTTTCGCATCTGCCGCGGCTGCTATCTGTGTGAGCAGGCCGGGACTGAGGGGTGTGCCGGAGTCCCGCCACGAGGTGGAAGACCTGATGGCGGCGAACAGTACCGGCAGCTAACCGAGGTCCAGCGCTTCGAGCGCCTCGCCCTTGTTGAGAATGGCCCCCGTCTGGCGCCAGACCTCCTGGCCGAGGTCGTCAAATACGATGAAGGTCGGCGTCGAGAAGGCGTTGTGTTCGCGCATCAGCGGAATGGCCAGCCCGTCCTGCACGTTCAATTTAAGGATCTGGGCACGTCCGTTGACGTCCGAGGTGAGGCTCTTCACGTTCGGTTCGCTCGCAAGGCAGAGAGGGCATCTGTTCGAGAAGAACTCGACGAACACCGGCTGGCCTGAAGCGAGGATCTCGTTCGCCTCCTCTGTCGAGGCAACGTTGCTATCGCCCGGCCGGAGCAGTGAAACCCCTATGATCGCCAGAATGAAGACGGTCGAGTAGAGCGGTAGGCGTACTCGCCAGCGCCGGATTGGCAGGAAGAGAAGGATCGAAACCAGCAGCGCCGGGAAGGCGATCACCAGCGCGTAAGAGTTCCATATCTCTGTGAGCGACATATCTGTCCTGTTGAGAGGTTGAGACCGAGACCCGATCGGCCGGGTTGCGATAAGGCGTCTGAATACTTGTACAGTCTGCCGTTAGGGTTTGGATTCGTGAGTTCGCTTAGTAGCGGCACGCTCCTCTGGTATTAGATGAACAGACTGCTCAAACCGTTTCTGGCGATTGGCAACGAAGTTGTTCGCCGGGTGCTGAAAAGCCGCTTTCACTGGATGTTGAGCGGCAACGTGGTGCTCCTGGAGATCACAGGGCGCAGGAGCGGCCGGAAGTACCTTGTGCCGGTGAACTACAAGCCTGCCAAAGACGGAATCACCGTGATGACATATCGGCGCAGGCTGTGGTGGCGGAACTTGCTGGATGGAGGAGAGTTCCCGATCTACTTCCGTGGCAGGCAGGTCACGGCGGTGCCTGAAGTTGAAACGGATGACCTGGATGTAATTCGCAACGGCCTGATCGAACGGGGCTGGATCAGGCAGTCGGCGTTCCGAGCGAAGGCTATGGAAAGCGTGCTGATCAGGCTGCAGTTTGGGCGGTGATGAGTTAGAGGTCATCATGAGTCTGTCGAAGGGTGGCCGTGTTTGGACGCGACCCAGCCTTGTGGACCGTCAAGAAAGAGAAAAAAACTTGGACGAGGTTAAGGCGGCGAGTTTCCTGCAGCGTATCGGCGAGATCTACGGCGGCGCGGCGCTGACCTTGATGATCGACGTCGGGTTCCGGACCGGGCTGTGGGAGGCTTCTGCGGAGGGGCCGGCGACAAGCGAGCAGCTTGCTGAGAGGGCAGGCCTGGAGGAGCGCTATGTGCGAGAGTGGCTCGGCGCGGTGACGACCGGCGAGATCATGCAGTTTGACGAGGCGACCGAAATGTTCTCGTTGCCGGACGAGCATGCTTTAAGCCTGACCGGCGATGGCGCGTCCAACAGGGCTGTCAATGCCGGGCTCCTGACGTACCTCGGCAAGCATGTCGATCCGGTCGTGACGGCGTTCCGGGAGGGCGGAGGTGTGCCGTACTCGCGCTATCGCCCCGAGTTCACATCACTCATGGACCAGAGGTTTCGGCGGGAGTACGACGAGAAGCTGTTCGATGGGTACATCCGTGCTGTCCCGGACCTCGAAGAGCGGCTTGAACGCGGCATAGACGTCTGCGATGTCGGCTGCGGCACAGGCCACAACATGAACCTGATGGCCTCGGCCTACCCGGCATCGAACTTCACCGGTTTCGACATCGCTGAGGATGCCATCGAACGTGCCCGTGAAGAGGCGTCCGAGATGGGCCTGTCGAATGTGAGGTTCGAGGTACAGGACGCAACCGCGCTGCCAGGCGATCTATCGTTCGACATGATGACGACCTTTGACGCTATCCACGACCAGGCGAATCCGCAGGCTGCGCTAAATGAGATCGGCCGGTGCCTGAGACCGGACGGCGTTTACCTGATGATCGATATCGATGCGTCGAGTGACTTGAAGAACAACATCGGCAACCCGCTCGCTCCTTATCTGTACACCGTAAGCACGATGCACTGCATGACCGTTTCACTGGCCGCGGGCGGTGTCGGGCTTGGCACGGTCTGGGGCAGGGAGCTTGCGCTGGAGATGCTTTCCGAAGCCGGCCTGACCGAGGTGGAGATCCTGGAGTCGTCGAACCCGACCAACGCCATCTATGTCTGTCACAAGGCCTGAAGTGAGCTCACTTCTTCAGGTGAGGCAGCAAGCCGCTCGGGTCCGCCCATTCGTCCGGCACCCTGATCGCCAGCACCTCTCCATCGCAGGTCATCTCGTTCTCGTATGAGAAGAGCTGCACCGTCAGCTTTGTCTTCTTGCTGCTGGACTCAATGATCTTCGAACGCACGGTGATCGGCCCGGCAACCGGCGTCGGAAGGCGATAGTTCACATGCAGAGAGCCTGTTGCGTACCAGATCTTTGACCCTTCACCGACCTCACGGCCCTCCCGACGGTAGGCCTCGGCAATCGCCGTGCAGACGCTGTGGCAGTCGATCACAGACGCGATGATCCCGCCGTTCATCACATCGGGCGGCATTGCTGCGTGATGCGGCTGCGGCTCGAAGATGCACACCGACTCGTCGCCATCCCAGAAGCTCTTTATGCGCAGTCCGCTCTCATTCCATGCCCCGCAGCCGAAGCAGTGGTTGCCGTGCAAGCCGTCCTGGAAGTAGGTCCTGTCCGCTGAGACCAAGGGTTTTCTCCGTGTTCGCCGAGTGAGTGGGCCATCAGGCACCTGTACTCAACAAGCTAACATCGAACTTGCGATGAGTCAGAATACAGCCGCAGCGGCCTCAACTTTCAGTTCGGAGCGTGACGAGTCGCGTGCTCGCCGGAGGACGCTGCTCATCGTTTCACTGGCGTCGCTATTCGGGCTGTCCGTCTGGTTTTCGACCAATGCCATCACTGACGCGCTCGAACTTGAGAAAGGGCTGAGCGAGCAGGATGTGGCGTGGCTGACGATCGCTGTTCAGCTCGGTTTCGTATTCGGGACGGTGATGATCGCCATCACGAACCTGGCCGACCTGATCAACGCCCGGACGCTGTTCTTCATATCGGCGATAGGAGCTGGCGCACTCAACCTGCTGGTCATCCCGCTCGACAACCTGCCCCTGCTGATCCTCGTGAGGTTCGGAACTGGAGCATTCCTGGGCGGTGTCTACCCTCCCGCGATGAAGGTCCTCTCAGGTTGGTTCGTCAAGAACCGCGGATTCGCGCTCGGAATGATGATCGGTGCGTTGACTCTCGGATCCGGGTCTCCGCATCTGCTGAGATCGATCTTCGTCGACAACTGGCAGGCGGTGATCCTGGGAAGTTCGTTCCTGGCGTTCGGGGGTGGAGTTGCGCTTAGAGCGCTCGTTGTCGACGGACCGTACGAAGTGCCGGCTGCGAAGTTTCGGCCGTCTTCGATGCTGACAGTGTTCACGGACCGGAGCCTGCGACTGGTTCTGCTCGGCTACCTGGGGCACATGTGGGAGCTGTACGCCATGTGGGCATGGATTGGTGCGTTCATGGCGGTCGTGATCGGGGTGAGGCCGCTGATCGGCGATTCGCTGGACCTTGCGAGCGCCCTGACGTTCCTGGTGTTCTTCGTGGGAGCGCTTGCGAGCCCGCTCGCCGGGCTGGTTGCAGAACGCATAGGCCGGACGCTGGTGACTAGTCTGCTGATGGTCTTGTCCGGCGGGATGGCGGTGTTCATCGGCTTCCTGCCCGTTGAGCTTGCGCCATTGATCGTGATCGTGGCGCTGGTGTGGGGTGCGACGGTGATCGCCGATTCCGCGCAGTTCTCGACGGCCGTCACGGAGCTGTCTCCGCCTGAGTATCGAGGAACGATGCTGACGTTCCAGACCGGGCTGGGATTCCTGCTGACGGCCGGTTCTATCTGGCTGGTGCCTGTGCTCGAGGACGCCAATGGCTGGGGCGTTGCATTCGCCATACTGGCGATAGGCCCGGCGATCGGCACGTTGGCGATGATGCGGCTAAGGCGATTGCCTGATGCGCAGAGGCTTGCGGGTGGGCGCGGCTAGCTGGCTGGACCTTCAGTGTTGTCGACCGTCTCAAGGATCAACCGTTCGTGAATCCCTCGCAGTTCGTCTGCCGTTATGTCAGGCATCGAGCTGATCTCCTGGAATGACGGCAGCCAGCGGGCGATGTCCGGCATCGGCCGCCTTAGCTCCTTCAACGACCAGAACCGCAGCGACTCCAGTTTTCGACCGGTTTCACCACGGTAGACATGTAAGAAATTCTCGGTGGCGTTGCCCCACGGCTCGAACTTGTAGTTGACGATTGCGGTCGCAACGTCGAGTGCAGGGTCTCCGATGCCGATCTCTTCGAAGTCGACTACTGCAGTCAGCTTCTGACCCTGCCAGAGCGTGTTGCCTGGCCAGTAGTCGCCATGTATGAACACGCCGGATTCGAACTCGATGCTGGCCAGTTCGGACCGCATCGCCTCCCAGAGTCTTGGGCCAAGTTGATGGCCTGCGACGTACTTCGGCGGCTCCGGGTCCGCGAGCGCTTTGATCTCCTGTCCGTTGTAGTCCCGTAGCCCTTTGCGCACCTTCTCGCCTGGTGAGACGTTGTGCAGTCGGGCGAGCATCAGCGCCAACTGCGTCGTGTAGTCGATCGGGTCGTCGGGTGACATCAGGGGGATGCCGTCGAGGAAGCTGATCAGCGTCGCCGGCTCGTTGAACACGCCTTTTTCGTCTAGCCAGAGCGGCTCGGGGGCTGGGATGCCGTTCGATCTGAGCATCCGCAGTACATCCAGTTCGAACGCTGCAGCATCGAGGTTGTCTTCCTCGGACCACATGCCTCGCCGCCGGAGAATCACACTGGTACCGACTCCAGGCCGCTCTCCCAGGCGCAGCACGTCCATGGTGCAGCCCAGGCCGCCGAGTATGCGTCGCTCGAACGAGACCTCGGTATTCGCTCCGAGCGCGGCAGCCAGTCCGCCGAGTTGGGCTTCTGTAGGTTCGGGCGCGTATTGCATGGGAAGAGGATAGCGACTCGAACGCCGTGGTCTCAGTTGAAGGATGGCTAAGAAGTGGTCTGCTGGCCGCAAGATCCCGACAGAAGCGCATCGCCTACGTCCGTCGCCCACCTGTCGAACTCAGAGATGGAGTCGCAGACAAAAACAGACGGGCTGCCGTTCGGCAGCCCGTCTGAGGTTCCCTTACCAGCGGCCGGTTAAGCCGCTCGGTTAAATCCTCCGCCATCGTGGTGCGGAATGAACTGCAGGACACGGGCACGCCTGCGGCCGCGCTCTGCGATCTTGCCGTCGGAGAGCATGTTCCAGAACCGGTCCTGGCCTTCTACGCCTTCGGGGCAGACCGTCGCCGCTTCGCCGGGCTTAAGCACGACGCCAAGCTCGCCGCGGGCTGGAACGATCTCTGAGTTGTCCGATGTGTTCTGCACGTTGATGAATGTCATCTGATTTTGCTCCCGGACGTTGTAGCTCTTGTGTATCCGGTCTCGTCTGCAGTTGCCGCTGCGTGCGGCTGTCGCTTTCGTTGGAGCAAAGTTAGCCACGGTTCTGAAACCCCGGCTCAAGGCTAGCCACACAACCCGGGTAGGTAGTAACACCCACGGCCGTGAGCCGACTGGCTCGTGCGGGTGAGCCGAAAGGATCAGCGCGCAGTTTGTACGCACTGGGAAGGGGAGGTGAGGCCGTTGGGCGGTAGGTTGGTTGACGGACGTGGATGCCGCCACGTGGCTGACGGCATGCACGGGTGTTTGAGAAGGTAGGAACGGCCCTCTCGAGGAAGTCGGGTGCAGTTGGTGACGGCGTGGGAAGGCAGGGTGCCCTCACCTTAGCCCTCTCCCGAGCCGGGAGAGGGGAAAAGGCCCGCCTCAGACGTTGGACACAGCCATCCTGAGCTGAAGGGGCTACCGAGCCGCCGCGGCCCTGCTGCGTCTTCGCCAGCGCCTTCTGCGGTTGGACTGCGTGCCGTTCACCAGCTCTTCCGGGCGCTCGGGCAGCACAGAGTCGTCTTTGGTCTTCTTCTTGCGAGCCTTTGTCGCCTTCTTGGGCTTGCCGACCTTGCCGGGTGCGGTCTTGCTGGGCTTGATGCCCGGCACACTCCGCAGGTACTCGCCTGTCGAAGAGTTCTTCACGGTCGCCAGGAACTCCGGAGTGCCTTCAGCCACAAGCTCTCCGCCGCGGTCGCCAGCGTACGGGCCGAGATCTATCAGCCAGTCTGCGTTCTTGATCAGGTCGAGGTGGTGCTCAATTAGGACCACCGTGTTGCCTGCGTCGACCAAGCGGTGCAGCACGAGCATCAGCTTGTTTGCGTCATCGAACGAAAGCCCGGTCGTCGGCTCGTCAAGGATGTAGAAGGTCTGGCCGGTGGAGCGGCGAGACAACTCCGATGCCAGCTTGATGCGCTGCGCCTCACCGCCTGAGAGCGTTGTGGCCGGCTGACCGAGCTTGATGTAGCCGAGGCCGACGTCTCGCAGCGTCGTCAGCTTGTTCGCCACAGAGGGGATGTTCTCGAACAGAGCCGCCGCTTCCGAGACCGTCATGTCCAGAACGTCGGCTATCGACTGTCCCTTGAACTTGATCTCCAGCGCCTCACGGTTGTAGCGGGCGCCACGGCAGATCTCGCACGGCACCGTCACATCCGGCAGGAACTGCATCTCGATCTGAACGTAACCCGCACCGGAACAGGCCTCACAGCGGCCGCCCTTCACATTGAACGAGAAGCGGCCCGGCTTGTAGCCGCGGGCACGAGCTTCCGGCATCGTGGCAAAAAGCTCCCTGATCGGTGCGAACACACCGGTATATGTCGCCGGGTTCGAGCGCGGCGTCCTGCCGATCGGCGACTGGTCGATATCGATCACCTTGTCGATATGCTCAAGGCCTTCTACGTCATCATGCGCACCCGGTCGGTCCTTCGCCCGGTAGAAGTGCTGTGCAAGCTTCTTAGAGATGATCTCGTTGACCAGCGTGCTCTTGCCGGAGCCAGAGACGCCAGTCACGCAGACCAGCGCTCCAAGCGGAATCGAGACCGAGATGTCCTTGAGGTTGTTCTCTCGTGCGCCTGTGACGGTCACCGTCTGCCCGTTGCCGTCGCGACGGTCTTCTGGCACCGAGATGCTGCTTCTGCCGCTGAGGTAGGCGCCGGTGATCGACCTGTTGCTGTTCTCGATAGCGTCGATCGGCCCTTCGGCTATCACGTGACCGCCGTGCTCGCCCGCGCCGGGACCGAGATCGACGATGTGGTCGGCGGCTCGCATCACAGCCTCATCGTGCTCCACGATCAGCACCGTGTTGCCGACGTCCTTGAGCCGCTTGAGCGTCTCGATCAGGCGGTCATTGTCTGCCGGGTGAAGGCCGACCGACGGTTCGTCACATACGTACAGCACACCCATCAGACCGGAGCCGATCTGAGTCGCGAGCCTGATGCGCTGGCCCTCGCCGCCCGAGAGCGTGCCGGCGGAGCGGTCGAGCGTGAGGTAGTCGAGACCGACGCGCTCAAGGAACCCGAGACGCGCTTCGATCTCCTTCATGATCTGCTCTGCGATCGCCGCCTCGCGCTCGTTCAGTGGCTCGTTCGCAGGCTCGGGCTTCGTTCGGTCGGCAGACTTCGGCCAGATGCCGGTTTTGCATGCTTCAACCCACTGCAGCGCCTTCTCGACCGACTGACGCGTCACCTGCATGATGCTCATGCCGAGCACCGTCACAGCCAGCACTTCCGGCTTCAGTCGATCACCGCCGCAGGTAGCACACGGCCGCTGCGACATGTACCGGGCGATGCCTTCTCGGACCGTGTCCGATTCGGTCTCGGCGTGGCGTCGCTCCATCGACGGGATCACGCCATCGAACGCCGTTGACCAACGGTAGACGCGGCCCTTCTGCGTCGTGTGGGCGACTGGCACCTTCTTGCCGCCGCTGCCGTAGAGGATCACCTTCAGGTGCTTTGGGTCCATGTCACGGACCGGTGTGTCCATCGAGAACTCGTAGTGCTCGGCCACCGACTCGAGCATCGATGCGTACCAGGGCGAGTTTGCTCCGGCAGACACCCACGGCACGATCGCTCCCTGGTTCAGGCTGAGTGACTTGTCCTGGATGACGAGATCGGGGTCGACTTCCAGCCTGAAGCCGAGGCCGGTGCAGGTCGGGCAGGCGCCGTAGGGCGTGTTGAACGAGAAGTTGCGCGGCTCAAGCTCGGCGATCGAGATATCGCAGTGGACGCACGCGAACTTCTCTGAGTAGACGATGTCCCGGTCTTTCGTGCCCTTCTTTGTCCCGGATGGAGCGAGAACGGTGGCCAGCATCGTCCCGCCGCCAAGCCGCAGTGCAGTCTCCACGGACTCGGTCAGCCGTCCCGTTTCGGTGTCGGGGCGGACGATCAGCCTGTCGACCACGATCTGGATGTCGTGCCACTTGTTCTTGACCAGCTTGATCTCTTCAGACAGATCCCGGACTTCGCCGTCGATTCGCACCCTGACGAAGCCGTCTCGCCTGGCCGATTCGAGGATCGCCGTGTGCTCGCCTCGCATGTGGGTGACCATCGGTGCAAGCACCAGGATCCGGCTGCCCTCGTCGAGCCTCAGGATTGAGTCAGTGATCTGCTGCACCGTCTGGCGTTGCACGGGTCGCCCGCAGTTGTGGCAGTGGGGCCGGCCGGCGCGCGAGAAAAGCAGGCGAAGGTAGTCGTATATCTCTGTAACCGTCCCAACGGTCGAGCGCGGGTTGCGCGACACGCCCTTCTGGTCGATAGAGATCGAAGGACTGAGACCGTCGATGTGGTCTACGTCCGGCTTCTCCATGCGGCCAAGGAACTGGCGTGCGTAAGCGGAGAGCGACTCGACGTAGCGGCGCTGACCTTCGGCGTAGATGGTGTCGAAGGCCAGGCTGCTCTTACCAGAGCCGGAGACGCCTGTGATGACGACCAGCTGGTCGCGCGGGATCTCGACATCGACGTTTTTCAGGTTGTGTTCCCGGGCGCCGACGATCTTGATTGATGATTCGGACATGTTCGCCTTGCTGAGACTGCCGAAGAGGGCAGAAGAGGAGGTTGAATGAGGGTCCGGACGGGCTCGCCGTGCACGACGCTGGCGACGAGTTTCAATTCTAGCAACGAGCGCAAGCATCGAAGTTGAAAACGTCACACCTGCGACAGGGGCGCTTCCTGTACGTCGATGGGGCAGCGCGGAGCTGCGTGATAACGTGTGCGCCATAAGGGGCGACTATGGCCCTGCGATCTGAATGAAGGAGCGGTTGGATGGCAGATTCGCGCATCAACGCTGAGATCACCTACTGCGTGCCCTGAGGCTACCACGGTGTGGCCCTCTGGATAGGGGGCGAGATCTATGCGGCCGGCGGCAACAAGATCAAGTTGACGCTAACGCCTGGAGAAGCGGGTATTTTCGAGGTCAAGCTGGACGGCAAGGTGGCTTTCGACAAGGGCACTGTCGGCAGGTATCCGGACCTGAACGATGCCAAAGAGCTGAAGGCGACAGTGACCAACCAGTTGGGTGGATGAAGCTGACAGGAACCCGTCCTCAAGGCGTGACATCCCTGAGTAGCCTCACGGCTAACACATGTGCCGTGTCGTATTTCTCACGAGAGTCGTTGCTACGCTGACCGGAAACGAGCTTAATCCGCAACTCTAGCGGGGAAGGCAGATTCGCCCGCTATCCCCGGCAACTGCGAGAACCTGGAGGAACTACATGGCAGAGAAGATTCTGATCCCGCTCGATGGGACGCCTGAGGCAGAGCAGGTTGTGCCGTTCGTTGGTGAGGTCGCCAAGTCGGCTGGATTCGAGGTCAGCCTGCTCTCGATCATAGATCCCGAAGACCTTGATGTGACAGAGACGGCAGGTGAGGGTGTTCTAACGGCACGCGACACCGGGACCGCCGGCAGTGGCGCCGGTATGGACGTCTCGCATGAGGGCGCAGGCGGCACCACGGGGATGGTCTGGACAGCCGAGATCGGCTCTCCTGCCGATCTGTCCGAGGAAGAGGCGCAGGCGCTGGACGAGGCCAACACAAGCACCCGGGAATACCTGTACGAGGTCGAGAAGAAGCTCGAGGCGATGGGCGTTACGACTGAAGTGCTGCTTGGCTTCGGCAACGCAGACCGTGAGATCGCAGAAGAGGCGATCAAGTCGGGCGCGACGATGATCGCTATGTCGGCTCGATCAGGTGCGTTCTGGGAACGCGGAATGCTCGGCACCACGACCAACCGCGTTATCGACGCCTCGCCAATGCCGGTGCTGGTATTCAAGCCGCTTGAGGGGCTTGCGCACTCGGTGACGGTCAACCCGGACACCGTGGTGGTTGCTGTTGACGGCTCAGAGGCGTCGGAGCGGAGCATCGACCCTGCCGTGAAGTTCGCCGGAGAGATTGGGGCGAAGCTGGCTCTCGTCCATGTCTTAAAGAGGGACCGAGGGCGCAGGCGAGAGCATGCGGAGGCGTACCTGAAAGGTCTCAAGGAGAAGATCGGTGGCGAGGTTGCCACCAGCGTCGCTTCCGGAAATGTGGACGAACAGGTGATCCTGTTTGCCGATGAGTTCGATCACCCGATGATCGTCGTGGCTGAGCACGGTGGAATCAGCCTGGGACGCTGGCTACGCGGCTCGAGCACCGACAAGGTGATCCGAAACGCGGGCTACCCAGTGCTGGTAATACCGAACGCAGACTAGGCGAGCTTAAAAGCAAACTGAGAGCGGGGACCTGAGTGTTCCCGCTCTTAGCTTTCGGCCTGGAGGCGACGATGCGCTACTTCTTCGTCGCCTTCGGTTTCAGAGTGCCAATCCAGTCGAAGCTCTTGCCGAACCAGTCCGTCAGCTCTTCGGTGTTCTGCAGCAGGTCGCCCGGTACAGCGACGTAACCGCGCATCGTGCTTCCGTAGTGGACGACGGGGCCACTTTCGTACTTCGACAGGAAGTCCTCTCCCAACTCGTCGGATAGTCGGAGCGCCATCCTGCCGTCTGCGTCCAGGAAGCTGAACATGTGTCCATTGAGCGATGTGTAAGGGTTCTTTGCGCCCTTCACCACCGAATCGCGGCCGCTCTCGGTCACAATCTTTGCGTAGAGTTCGAGCGCTTCGGGCGGTCCCTCGTACTTCGATCCTCCCGGCATTCATCACCTCCTGCGTCTGTCGTTCCGGTGAAGTGATTGATCTGCGGCTACTTTAGCGCCGGGACTCCATCACGTCTTCATTCAGCACATTGATGGGTGAGCCGTTCATCCACGCTGCGACGTTTTCGATCGAGTCGGCGAAGAATTGCCGAAGTGTGCCCGCTGTTGCGTATCCGAGGTGCGGGGCGAGTAGAACGTTGTCGAGTGAGAGCAGCGGGTGGTCTGCGGGCAGCGGCTCGGTGTCGTAGACATCAAGGGCTGCTCCGGCGATCTGGCCATTTCGTAGCGCATCGATCAGCGCCTGTTCCTGGACGATGGGACCTCTCGATGTGTTGACCAGGTAGGCCGACTCCTTCATCAGGCCGAACTCTCGCTCCGTCACCCAGCCGCGGCTCATGTCGGTTAATGGGACGTGTATGGACAGCACGTCAGAGTGGGAGAACAGCTCGTCCCATGAGACGTACTCGGCGCTGTTCGCTTTTGCGCGTTCTGCGTCGAGTGTCGGACCCCAGGCGATCACATCCATGTCGAACACGTTGCCGAAGCGGGCGATCCTTGTGCCGAGCTTGCCCATCCCGAGAATGCCGAGCGTGCTTCCGCCGAGGGCGTCCGCAACGCGGGTCTGCCAGCGTCCTTCACGCATCTGCCGGTCTTCCCATGCGATCTGTCGTTTGACGGCGATGATGAGGCCCCAGATCAGCTCGGCGGTAGCGTTGCCCCTGGGAGGGCTGCCTTTCGTGACGCACACGACGATGCCAAGCTCCGTTGCAGCGTCAAGATCGACGTTCGCCTGCCTGCCGCCGGTGCCTGCGATCAGCTTGAGGTTCGGCATTCGCTCAAGGACTTCGCGAGGGAAGCGCGTGCGCTCCCGGGTTGTGACCAGTACGGCGTACGGTTCAAGCCGTTGAACGAGCGCGTCTTGATCAAGCAACGTGTCGTAGAAGAAATCGACATGCGCGTCGTGCGCTTGCAGCGACGCCCAGTCCGCCGCATCTTCCGCAAAGTGCCAGTAGTCGTCGAGGACAGCGATTTTGGTCTGTTCTGGCATCAACCTGCCATGCCTTCCAATCTCCCAGCCGCCTTCAGCACGGCCAGCGCATCGGCGGTCACCCATTCGTTCATGTGCAGCTTGCTGGTCCCGCCCCAGTCGATGGAGTCGTTGCCGAGTTTCAGCTCTGAAGAGTGCTTGTAGAACTTGGCTGTGGCGGGCCAGCCGCCATCCGGCAGTCGCATCGATTCGAGTATGTCTAGCGCCGACTCGCAGCCTGGGTCTTCGATCAGGCCCAGCTCGCACATCGCCTTTAGACCACCGACGATGTCGTAACGCCAGTAGAGCGGATAGTGGAGCTTCAGGAATTCTGGTCGGATAACCCCGCCGTCCGAGCGGCGTTTGAACATGCTTCGGTCCAGGAACACCCGGGATGCTCGCATCGCCGCTTGCTTCGCCTTGTTGTCGCCGGACACCTCGCCGAATAACCACAGCGCCCGCATTGGGTGCATGGTCTCCATGAATGAAGACGAATCGGCGTCCGGGTTCTTGTCGCAGTTCCATCCGCCGTCTGGCCATTGCCAGTGGAGCAGCCGTTCCGCCAGTTGCTCCGCCCGGTCATCGGCAAGGCCGAGTTGGAGGATCGACCAGAGCGCATTGCCCTGCTGTGATCCGCAGCGCCTGTGGCGGCCCTGCATGACGGGAACCCCTTCCTTCGAGTAGGCCAGCGATTTGCTCTTGGCTTCGAATTCCTTGAAGTACTGGTCTTCAAGCCAGCAGTCGAGCACCTGGTCTCGAATAGGAATTAGCGATTCGTCGCCGGCCGGGTAGCCGAGGTCTGCAAGGTGAGAGAGGACCCAGTGAGCGCCCTGCCACTTGGCGTAGACGTTTCGCACCGGCTCAAGCTGGCCCGCAGCGTTGCGATTGCTCAGGAGCATCTTGACTCGGTCTGACTCTTTGATCTCCTGACACAGTCCGACCACCGCCGGAGAGTCAGGACTCTCACCAAGCACTCTGGTTCGAACCTTCCAGCGAACGGAGGGTTCGGCCGATGCCAAGAGCCGTTCGGCAATAGCGGCGTGACCGGCTGCCTTGGGTGCAGTGATTGCGCTCATTTGGCGATGCCTTATTGACTACTCCCCCGGCATCTCCTTGAAGATCCAGCCCTCTTTGCGAGGCTCGCCTATCGCTTGCAGGACTGCCGTGATGTAGCCGTAGCAGAAGGCGAACGCGGTGCCTGAGGGATCGCGGGAGTCGATCTGCGGCACGTGGTCAGGCATGAGCATGTACTTGTAGCCGACCTCCTGGTAGGTCTTGGCCGCCTTGACCATGTCCACCGCACCCTCGTCCGGAAACGACTCCATGAAGTTGAGCTTGCCGCCACGGATGTTGCGGAAGTGCACGTTGAAGATCTTCTCTCGGGAACCGAACCAGCGAATCACGTCATAGATCTCCTCGCCCGGGTCATCCAGCATCTCTGAGACCGTTCCCTGGCAGAAGTTCAGGCCGTGGTAGGGGCTTTCGTGCATCTGTACGAACTTCTTCAGGCCGTCCACCGTTCCGAGCAGCCTTGTCACGCCTCGGTAGCCGGGAGGTGTGTAGGGGTCGTGTGGGTGGCAAGCGAGGCGCACTTTGGCTTCCTCGGCAACCGGGACAACACGTTCGAGGAAGTAGTCGATGCGCTCCCAGTTCTCGTCGGGATCGATCTCGCCCCAGATGCCGGGCGCCTCGTCCTGGTCCATCTTCGACCAGCGGAAGGTCGAGTTGGAGGAGCCGCCGCGGCCTGCCTCGCGCTCCGAGCGCGGGATGCCGATGATGTTCATGTTGTACTTGACGGCGGGGATCCCGGCTTCACCGGTCATGCGGATGATGTTCTGGATCGACTCGATCTCCCGGTCTCGTTCGGGGCTCTTGCCGAGCATGATGTGAGGACTCTGCGACTCGTTGAGCGGCCTGGAGCTGAGTGGGAGCTGGACCATGTCGAGGGTGATCCCGTGTGATTCGACCAGCTCGCGGTGCTTGACCAGGTCTTCAAGCTTCCAGTCGTGCGGGTTGCCGGGCGCGTCTGAGCAGACGTTGTTGACGCCCAACTGCGCCCACATCTTGAAGTCCTGCTCGTCTCGCGCCGCAACCTGGGTCCCTACGTACATGTGCTGCCTCCGTTGTTAGCCGTGGTCAATTTCCGGCGACTCTTTCAGCCGGCCTTGAATCTTTCTGCGTGGTCGATCGCAAACTGCTCGATGGAGCGTGGCGGCCTGCCGGTTATCTGCTCAACTTCGCCAGTCTGGATGTCTAGAACGCCGTTTCGCACGTCTCTGTAAACACGAGCGATCTCTTCGGCGTGTTCAGGCGACATATTGTCGTGTTCGATCAGGCGGCGCAAGTATGTCTGATCCGTGGTGGGTTGGAACTCAACGTCGGTGCCTGATGCGGCACAGATGGCTGATGCAACTTCCGTGAAAGTGACTGGTTTCGGTCCGGTCAGTTCGGCCGTACGCCGTATGGGTGTTTCAGCCTGCAGGAGTTTGACTGCCACGGCTGCGATGTCCCGGGCGTCGATCATGCCGATCCGGCCGTCGCCGGTTGGCAGCGAGATGGCGCCTGTCGCGTTGATCTCGTTGGCGAAGGCGAACAGATTTTGCATGAAGTAGTGCGGTCGCAGGAAGCTGAAGTCGGCAGTCATGGAGGCGATCTGCTGCTCGATGTCGAAGTGATGTCTGGCCCACGAGAACGGCGCGGTTGGCGCTGCGTCACAGGATGAGAGCTTCACAATGTGATCGGCTCCCGCACCGAGGGCGATCCTTGCGATGTTTACTTCGATCTTGACCTGGTCTGGCGAATCGAAACTCGCGATATAAGCCTGCCCGCAGCCTTCTACAGCCTGGCGGATCTCCGTATCGTCCCGCATGTCGGCCTGTAAGAACTCGATACCGCTCGTCGAAAGGCCTTCCATTTCGAACAGCTTTTTGGCGTTCGCGGAGTCGCGTGTGAGTGCCCGGACCGGAACTCCCGCCTCAGACAACCCTGCCGCGACATGCTGTCCAACCTGGCCCGTCGCGGTGGTGACGAGAACGGGCTTCACACCTTCACCGTCTTAACGGCTTTGCGAAGATCGCTTACGAGGTCGCCCTTCCTGCCAACTACAACCCGGTTCAGCCCGAGCCACCGAGCCATCGTGGCTAGCTCTTCTGACAGCGCGGCAGATACGGCCAACGCGTCACGGCGTTCTTCGAGGTGGGCGGATTGCACCAGCAGGCGTTTCTTCTGGCGGTCGGCCTTGAGATCGACGCGTGCGACAAGCTCTTCATCCATCAGGAACGGGAAGACGTAGTAGCCGTACTCACGCTTCTTTTCGGGGACGTAGATCTCTATGCGGTACCGCATGCCAAACATGCGCTCTGTGCGATCTCGGTACCAGATCAGTGAATCGAACGGACTGACGAGCGAGTGCGCTCCAATGCGCTCCGAAGGCACATCGGTCGCCGGTAGCTTGTAAGCGGGCTCGTCCCAGCCATCAACACTCACCTCCTCAAGCTCACCCGACGCCACCAGTTCCAGCAGCGCAGGTCTCGCCTTCGGCATCTTGATGCGGTAGTAGTCGGCAAGGTCCGCCCGGGTGCCTATGCCGTGGTGCTTGGCTGAGAGCAGAAGCATCTCACGGTTGGCCTCGTCCTCAGTCAAAGGCGTTGCGTTCAGGTGCTCAGGCGGGACGAAGCGTTCAGGGAGGTCGTAGTAGCGAGTGAAGTTCTTGCGGTAGTTGACACCTACGTTGCCGCTGTCGAAGTGCCATTCGAGAGCCATCTTGCCTTTGCTCAGGCCCCACCAAGGACCGGTCCGGCCTCCGGGGTCTTCGAGGTCACCGACGGAGAGCGGCCCGTTCTCTTTGACCTCCGCGAGCACCTCTTTCAGGAAGCCGGGGTGCTCGTCCTCAATCTGCTGCAGCCACTTGCCGCGCCGCTGCCGGGTCATTCGATGGCTCAACACTGGATACAGGTGAATCGGGATGAAGGTCGCGGCGTGGCCCCAGTACTCGTATAGCTCCCGGTGCTTGTACGCTAGGTCATCTGCCATTTGGTTCTCGTACGGGCCGAGGCGTGAGTAGAACGGCATGTAGTGGGCGCGCGAGAGCACGTTGACGGTGTCAATCTGGACAAGGCCGATCTGGTCGACGACTCGACGGAGGTCGCCGAGCGTCGGTGACTTGCCGTTGCGAGGCGTCGCGAACCCCTGGGCAGCGAGTGCAATGCGGCGTGCCTCGGAGTTGGAGAGGTCGGGTGGTCGTTCTGGCATAGGGCAGAGATACTAGCGCAGCCGAACTGGACTTGCCTGTGGCTGTCACACCGCAAGATCGAATGCCGCTCCGGCTTTCAGGAAATCCTCATGCTTCAGGCCGTTTCATGGTCTCTAGAACATCTAATCTCTGTACTAGAGGTCAGTAGCAGAGGAGGAGCGTCATGTTTGAGAAGATCATGGTTCCGCTCGACGGCGCTAGATCAGGCGGAAAGGCCGTGAAATACGGTGCAGAGCTTGCGAAGCAGTTCGGCTCTGAGTTGATCTTGTTCCGGGCTGTGATGCCAGCGACTGTCCCCTCAACCGGTATGGGTGTGCCGGGCTCTGTTTCGATGTACGAGATGGCGGCGGAGGCGGCCGACATCGAGACGCAGGTTGGTGTTAAGAGGGCTCGAAACCAGCTGAACACCCGGCGCAGGCAGCTTGAAGAGCAGGGAATAAACGCGCGAGCAGAGGTTCTGGTTGGTGACCCGGCGACACTGATCAAGAAGTTCGCCAGGGCTGAAAAGGTCGACCTTGTCGTGATGGCCACGCGTGGTCGACGCGGCATTACCCGAGCTTTGCTGGGCAGTGTGGCTGACGATGTCGTGCGCTCCAGTGTTGCGCCTGTTCTGTTGCTGAAACGGTAGAGCCCGTGAAGCCAGCCTTAAGCGGCTATCCGCTGGCAAGGCTGGCTTCTGCGTTTATGGCACCTACCTTCGAGCCAACATGTCATCCAACCGGTCGAAGCTGGCGACGACACCGCTCTCCATCGAAGCCTGCAACACGATGTCCCTTGCCTCTTTCGACTCGTAGAGCAATGTGGTTGTGAGCTTCGTTTTGCCGTCTTCTTCGGTCAGGATGGTGGTGTTGAGTCCCTCGCCCGGATACCAGGACACTACGAAACGCTCGGTCGAGACAAGCCTGCCGGGCTTCTCGATCTCCGTGAACTCACCTCGCATGTCTATCTCAGTTCCATCGGTTCCGCTCCTCCACACATAGCGAAACTCACCTCCAACGCGGAGGTCAATTTCGCAGATCGGAAGCGTCCAGTCACCAGGTCCGAGGAACCACTGCTGAAGCAGTTCCGGCTTCGTCAGCGCGTCGAACACCATCGAAATCGGTGCATCGAATGTGCGTGTATATCTGATCTCCCGGTCGCTCAGCATCGTCAGGTCTAGCGCGCTATCGCTCGGCATCTTCTCGCTCCGTGTTGCTTCGGCTCTTCTTCATGTCCTGCAAAACGGCGTCCAGCCGGTCGAACCGCTGCTGAAGTGATTTTCTGTACCCCTCGAACCAGTCACTCGCAGCAAGGAAAGTCTCCACTTCCAAACGGCACGGCCGTCTCTGGGCATCGCGGCTCCGGGAGATCAGCCCTGCTCGCTCCAGCACCTTGAGGTGTTTCGAGATCGCAGGTTGACTGATGTCGAACGGCTCAGCCAACTCGGTCACGGTGGCGTCGGCAACCGCCAATCTCGAAAGGATCGACCTGCGAGTCGGGTCGGCAAGTGCGGCGAACATGGCGTCGAGCTGTTCAGGCTCAGCCTGTCTATAACCAATTAGTTCCATAATGAAAAGGTTATATACGGACGGCAAAGCTATGTCAAACGACCAGTGCTCGGAACGCGATTGGCATGCTGCGGAGTGCTACGATTCTGGCCGTCCACCGCGCACCGTCACTCATGTCACCAGTTACACAGGAAGTAACAGATGCTGGAACGATTTCACGTCTCGCCGGAAGAGGAAGTCCGAGTGCCTGAGCCGAAGGCCAGGGCCGTGACGGAGGCCATCTTCAAGAAGATGGGTCTCACCGAAGACGCTGCGGCGCTCTCGGCGGACGTGTTGATGCATGCGGATGTGTACGGCGTGGACACGCACGGCGTTTCGAACATGCTGCGGCACTACGTTGCGGCTTACAACGAAGGCACGCTGAACCCTCGGCCGAACGTGAAGATCGAGCGGGAATCGACCGTGACGGCAACCTGGGATGCCGACCGCGGAAACGGCCTCCACACGGCCCCGCTTGCCATGGAGGACGCGATCGAGCGCGCCGAAAAGCACGGTGTCGGTGTTGCGGTGATGAAGAACTCGGGTCACCTGGGTGCTGCCGGGTATCACGCCATGATGGCGATAGAGCACGACATGATCGGCGTCTGCATGACCGGCGGCGGCGGGTTTGCGATGGTGCCGACGTACGGTGCAGAGCCGCGCTTCGGTACAAACCCGATCGCGTGGGCAGCACCCGGGCGGAACGAGGCTCCGTTCCTGTTCGATGTTGCGACGACCCAGGTTGCAGCGAACAAGCTGCGGCTGCTCGAGCGCATGGACCGGCCGATATTCAAGGACTGGCTGACGGACAGCGACGGCGTGCCGATGCCTGAGCAGAAGATGCCTGAGACCGATATCCGGGGTGAGGGCCGCAAGTGGTACATGCTGCCGTTCGGCGGTACCCGCGAAAACGGCTCACACAAGGGCTACGGCTTCGCCTGCATTGTTGACATCATGTGCTGCACGCTTTCTGGCATCGGTCCCGGGTTCATCTCGAACCAGTCCGGCCACTTCTTTATGGCGTACAAGATCGATTCGTTCACCGACGTGGATAAGTTCAAGGACGACATGGACGCGTTCCTGTCGGGCCTTGCTGCGACGAAGCCTGCACCGGGTCACGACCGTGTGTACTACCCGGGTCTGCCGGAAGCGGAGACAAAAGCCGACCGACTGAAGAACGGGATTCCCTACCACCCCGAGGTGATCGACTGGTTCAAGTCGATCACGGCAGAGCTGGAGCTGAACTACGATCTGACCTAGGGCGCGATTCCTGTGCTACTCCAGATCTGCGAGCGGCAGTCGCGCTATCGCAAGCATGGTGTGGATAGAGCGATGGGCGTCCTCTAGCTCGAACCGCATGGCCGCTATCCGGTCGTTGATGGACTCTGCAGAAGGTAGATTCGGCTCGCCCAGGAACTCGAGTTCGGATGAGGCCCTGCGGACTCTCCTGGCTACGTCGTGGTCGATGGCGCGGGACATTGACATGATTCTTCATTGTCCGGCCAGCCGTGCGCCTGTGCAGGCGTGTTGGCCGCACTCCTGCATGGTGAATCAGGGACGTTTGTTGCGGTTTCAAGTAGCTACTCGGCATGTGCTGCATCGGGCGGAGTACAGTTATGCGTGAAAACTCCCGCCATCCCGCATTCGGAAAGCGTCTACCACTCACATCGCGCGCGACACTCAGCATCCACACCATCATTCCCTGATCGAGAAGACATCGGTGATGGCGCGGCGACGGGCCCGGCGCGGCATCTTCTTCGGCTGGTGGATCGTCGCAGCCGGCTTCGTGATCCAGATACTCAACGGTGGACTGCTGTTCCACGCGTTCGGCGCTTACATCCTCCCTCTGCAAGCCGACTTCGGCTGGACGAAGGGCCAGCTCTCAGGCGCATTCTCGATGGCGCGTGCCGAAAGCGGGATCCTGGGGCCTTTGCAGGGCTGGGCCATCGATAAGTTCGGGCCGCGCATCATGATGCAGATCGGCATGGTGTTGTTCGGCGCAGGGTTCATCTACCTGAGCACCATCGACACCCTGATCACCTTCTACATCGCATTCGCACTGATGGCGCTTGGATCGAGCCTCGGCGGGTTCATGCCGCTTGCCACGACCGTCACCAACTGGTTCGCTCGCAAGAGAGCACTGGCGCTCGGAGTGATGATGACCGGGATGAGCATCGGTGGGCTCACCGTGCCGATCGTAGTTTTCGGAGTCTCGGAGTTCGGGTGGCGCGACACGGCGATGGCATCAGGAATCATCATCCTGGTCGTCGGATTGCCCCTGACGCTGTTGATCCGACATTCGCCCGAGAGACACGGACTTCTCCCCGACGGCGAAAAGCGGAGTTATCGAGGCGGCAAGATGGTCGCTCCGCCACCGATCACCGGCCTTACAGCCAGACAAGCGTTGAAGTCACAGGCGTTCTGGATGATCTCGCTCAGCCACGGCGCGGCGTTGTTGATCGTCGGCTCTGCGTTGCTGCACCAGATCCCTCACATGATCGAGGGCATGGGGCTCTCTGATGCGTCAGCCGCGCTTGTGGTTGCGGTCCTGGCAGGCGTGGTGATCGCATCGCAGCTTGGTGGTGGGTATATAGGCGACCGTATAAACAAGAAGGTCGGCATTGCGGGCTGCATGCTGTTCCACGGCGCAGGCTTCGCAATCTTCGCCGTCAGCACGTCGATGCTCGGAGCACTGGCGTTTGCTGTGCTGCATGGAGTGGCGTGGGGCGTGCGGTCGCCGCTCATCAACTCGATCAGGGCCGACTACTTCGGCCGGGCCTCGTATGCCACGATCATGGGCTTCACCTCGATGATCGTAATGATCGGCATGACTGTTGGACCGCTGTTCGCAGGCATCATGCGAGATTCGACCGGCAGTTACGAGGCTCCGTTTCTGATCCTTGCCGGCATTGCAGCGTTCGGCTCATTGGCGGTGCTTGCTGCACGCAAACCGAAAATGCCCGAGCCGCCTTTGCCCGCTGCATCAGCCGCCTAGCAGCGTCTCCAGCTCGTCCATCTCTTCGCTGGCCAGCTCCCAGTCAGCGGCTGCGGCATTCTGGGCGACCTGCTCTGGGTTGCTGGCACCGGCGATGACCGAACTCACGGCTGGATGAGCCAGCAGCCAGGCGAACGCTAGCTCCACCAGCGTCTTGCCGCGGGCCGCGACGAACTTGTCCAGTTCGTCGAGCAGATCGAAGTTTTGATCGGTAAGACGCCGCTCTTGGGCAGCAGGCGTAAGTGCCAGACGGGTGCCTTCAGGGACATCCTGCCCTCGCCTGTACTTGCCGGTCAGCAGCCCGTGAGCGAGCGGGAAGTAGGGGAGGATGCCGAGGCCGTAGTTCTCGCAGGCCGGCAGGATCTCGGCCTCGATGTCCCTCACTACCATCGAGTACTCAGGCTGGGCGCTCACGAAGCGCGCCAGGTTGTAGTGCTCGGAGGTCCACATGGCATCGGCGATCCGCCACGCATCGTAGTTGGAGCAGCCGATGTAGCGCACTTTGCCAGCCCGTACAGCGTCATCCAGCGCGCTCAGAGTCTCTTCGATCGGCGTGTTCGGGTCCTGCCTGTGCACCTGGTAGAGGTCGACATGATCGGTGCCGAGTCGCTTCAGCGAGCCTTCAAGTGAGTCCATGATGTGCTTGCGGGAGGCGCCCATGCCGTTCGGGCCCTCTTCCCAGAACATTCCAAACTTGGTGGCGATAATGGCCTCGGACCGCTTGCCCTTGAGCGCCTTGCCGAGGTACTCCTCGGAGACTCCGTGGCTATACATATTTGCGGTGTCGAAGAGGTTGATCCCGTTGTCGAGCGCGGCGTGGACCACATCAGCCGACTGGCCGGCATCGAGCCGGCCGCCAAAGTTGTTGGTGCCGATCCCGGTCTCTGAGACTTCAAGACCTGATGCGCCGAGTCGCCTGTACTTCATGCAGTGCTCCGATGGGGTGTTTTCGAGGTTCCCGTCCACCGTATGTGGGCGGGTTCTGCTCTTAGTTCGCACGGGATTCTAACCGGCTGGCCGGTGGCCAGTGTTTCGCCAGGCCTCCTGAATCCGGATACACGGTAACGGCTGTCGTTTATCCGGTTTCAGGTGCCACGTTTCCGTGTATCCCAACCATTCACCCGCTCTTGCGCCCGAAAACTCACTGAACTGCGCACAAACTCGCAATGGGCAAGAGCAGGCATATACGGCGTATACAGTCTTGTGTCGGCAAATAGCTCGGTCGAAACCCGTAATCCACGGTCCCCATTTCGTGCGCTTAGAGCGCAGTCCGGCCGAGCGCAGACACGCCGAACGCAAGCAGGAGATTTCTTCAGATGGCAACCGCAGCGATCGCCGGTTCAGAGTCAAATCAGCGCCGTTCACCCGGCCGCAAGTCAGACCGCGGCAAGCAGAAGCTCTCTCGTGAGCGCGTCGAAAAAGCGGCCGTTGCGCTTGCGAAGTCGGAGGGGTTCGGTGCTCTTTCGATTCGCAACGTTGCGAAGGTGCTGAACGTGGCACCGATGGCTCTCTACACGCATGTGAAGAACAAGGACGAGATGGCGGAGCATGTTGCCGACGCCTTGATCGGCGGCATCGATGTCCGAACTCTCGGCGCTCTCACCTGGCAGGACAGGATCCGCACTCTGCTGCGCGCTCACAGGGACCTGATCCTGAAGCATCCCGAAATCACGCCGTACGTTGCCGCGTCTTCCGGCGAGCCCGGTGCCGGTATCACCAGGTTCAACAACTCGGTGACGGGCGTGCTCACGCAGGCGGGCTTCACTCCCGAGGCCGCTCAGGACCTGTACTTCACGCTTGTCACGTACAACTACGGCTCGGCCGTGACGGCTCCTTCGAAGTCGACGGCGTCGAACAGCCTGCTGAAATACAATGATGGCCTGAGCACGATCCTGACGGCGTACGAGGACCGCATGGTGCGCCCCGCCCTCGGCATTGTGGAGTCGATGCGCGAGAGGCTGCGCTTCGGCCGGAAGTAGGGCGAGTTCTGTCATCCCGACCGAAGTGGAGGGATCTGACATTTCTCGGGTGTCTCAGCCTTGATGCCGCGTTGACCGGCTTGGCGTTCGCGTCGGGAGCGACCGCGGCCGACATCTGGCGGTTTTTGCTGGATTGGCCAGTCATTCGATGTGAGCCCGGTCAGATCCCTCGGCTTCGCTCGGGATGACGGCGTCGACGGTGTCCGTGCCAGAGGCTCTTCGACTTCGTTGAGAGAACACGGCCGCCCCAATCTCCAGCTCTCCACCCGCTGCTAGACTGCCGCGTCAGACTTACCTTCGATCAGCGGCAGTTCACGGAGGCGCGCCTCATGCCAGTCAACTCCAGCTCCGATTCCGACCACCACATGACCAACCACACGCCGCACGGCGAACGTGGCCAGGCATACAGGCCGGTCCGCATGGGAGCGAAGGGCGCAGTCGTGGCAAACCACCCGCTGGCTGCGCAGGCCGGACTCCAGACCCTGATGCGAGGCGGAAACGCCGTTGACGCCGCGGTGACCGTCGGATTCGCGCTTGGACCGGCCGAGCCGCAGGGATCGAGCATCGGCGGCGACGGCTTCGTGATGGTCTACATGCGGGACCGGCAGGAGATCAAGGTCGCAAACGGCACAGGGGCTGCTCCGTTGGCAGCAACGCCGGACAAGTATGGCGACGGCATCCCGCTGACGACGTTCAAGGCTGTCTCTGTGCCGGGGATCGTCGATGCACTGCTGTCGGCCCACGAGAAGTACGGCAGCCTGCCGCTCGAGACGTGCCTTGAGCCTGCGATTGAGCTTTGCGAGGACGGCGTGCCTGTCTCGCACTTCCAGAGCGTCTCTGCAGCCAAGTACGACGTGCTGATGACTGCGCCGACCTCGGCAGCGGTCTTCGCCCCCAACGGAAAGCCTCTGGCGCCAGGAGACCTGCGGCGCAATCCAGATCTTGCGAACACATACCGGCAGATCGCCCGGGAGGGCCGCGGCGCGTTCTACGAAGGCGACATAGCGAAGGAGATGGTGCGCTTCTCGGAAGCGAACGACGGCCTGCTATCAATGGAGGACCTGAAGCGTCACAGAGTCCGGTGGGACGATCCGATCTCGACCACGTACCGGGGCCGCACGGTGTACGAAGCGCCTCCGAACTCAACCGGGCACGTGCTCTTGCAGGAACTGAACCTGTTTGAGCATGTCGATCCGGCCGACGCGCCGTACCTCTCAGCCGAATCGATCCACATGATGGTCGAGGCGAAGCGGCTGGCCTTCGCAGACCGTGAGGCATACGTCGCCGACCCGGAGTTCGTGGACATCCCGATGGAGGGGATGCTGAACAAGGAGTACGCCATCAGCCGCTTCATGCAGATCGACCCCGAGCGCGTGATGGAGAGTGTTGAGCCGGGCGATGCGTGGTCGTTCCAGGACCGGGAGCCGGACGAATCGAAACGATACTTCAGACCGGGCGTCCGGACCGGCAACGGCGCTCCGGTGCCGAGCGGCGGCTCGGAAACGACCCATTTCTGCGTTGTCGACCGCTGGGGCAACTCGGTTGGCGAGCTACAGTCGATCCAGACGATGTTCGGCTCATGCCTGATCGCGGGTTCGACAGGGATCCTGATGAACAACCGCATGACGTACTGGCACCTTGCCGAAGATCACATCAACCGACTGGTCCCGGGCCAGCGGGTCCGACACACGATGAACCCCGTGATGGTGTTCTCGGGCCCAGTTGGTCAAGGGGGGCAGGGCGGACGGCTTGAGCTGGTCTGCGGCACTCCCGGAGCCGATACACAGGTGCAGACGAACTTCCAGGTTGTGACCGGCGTGTTCGACTACGGTCTGACGGTTGCCGAGGCGCTGGAAGGGCCGCGCTGGACGCACTACCAGGCGGGTACGGACTCGACCTACCCGCATGGAGAGCGGAACGCGCTGTCGATCGAAGACCGGGTTTCTGGCGAGACTGTGGATAGTCTGAGAGAGCGAGGCCACGAGGTCGACCTGGTCGGCCCGTTCGAGGGCAATGGCAGCGAGGGCGCTATCCAGGTGCAACAGGAGAGCGGTGCGCTGATGGCTGCTTCAGACCCGAGAAGAGACGGCGACTCTGCGGTCTGGTAGGCGGCGGAGGGTGGTTGGATACCTGGACCTTAGAGGCATCCGCTAACCAGGCCGTATGTATGTACATATCAGTTCAAAAACGGGATATATATCGAAATCGGACAGAGGATCACCCTACTCCCCGGACGCCTCTTCTTCCTGCTCGTAAGGCAGTACCAGGTTGGCGTCAGCGAAGGTGTTAAGAAGCGAGACTCGCACGCCATCGAGGCGGTTCATGGCGCGGTCTGAGAGGTTGCACACCTGTATCGAGGGGCACTCGTCCGCATGATCCGCCTGGATCTCGTGCAGGTTGATGCAGCTGTTGGAGATGGCGACGGCGAACTTCCCGGGAGGCAGCTGCGTGAGGTTGTTCCTGTCGCAGGGTCCGGCGACGAACGACGTGAAGTTCCAGTCGGCCGGGTTATCGGCAGCCTCCATACGCTCGATCTGGTCGATCATCCAGGGAGCGATCTGGCTCGGCACCAGCACACTCGCACTGAGTATCGTCGAGTCTCTCAGCCGGTCCGCAGCCCTGCGGTCCTCGAAGCTGTTGCGAGTCGTATCAACCCAGCTCGGCACCAACAGCGCGAGCGGTATGGCGGCCACGGCCACGATGATCAGAAAGACCGTCATCATCGACGGGTTTCTTAGCTCGCGTCGAAGCCTGTCCCTGATGGACTGGCGTTCGGGAGCGGGCACGGTTGGGTTTGCCATTCGGGTCGAGAGCGGGCCGGGTTGAATCGAGCGTGATCAGTCGGTTCTACGCAGGACGGGACAGGCGGAGTCTCTCAGAGTACCGGAAATGTGGCCGAAAACCCGCTCGATTGGTGGCCTTTTCATGGCCAGAAGTAGCGGGCCCGGCTGGCGGGCGGCTCAGTAGGGATCGACCCTGAAGCGGGAGACGACTTCTTCGTTCAACTCAAACCCTAGACCGGGCCTGTCTGGCACTTCGAGCGTGCCGTCGGAACGGAGTTCGAGTTTCGGCACCAGCAGATCGGTGATGGCGTCCGAATGCGGGAAGGCCATCGGGAACTCTATGAAGGGTGTTGAGGGGCTGATCGCTGAGAGTTGGATCTCCGCCGCGACTCCAACGACGTGGCACCAGGCGTGCGGGATGCAAAGAGCCCCATGGCGATAGGCGTCCTCTGCGATGTTCAGCATCTCGTGGATGCCGCCTGCCCGAACCGAGCTTGGCTGCACCACGTCGACCCGTCCACGGCGCAGCAGGTCAGCGAACTCGTGGCGGCCAGCGAAGCCCCAGTCGCCGACCGCGATTCGAGCGTTCGTTGCGTCTGCGAGGCGGGCGTAGCCGTCGATGTTGTCTGCTGGCAGTGGCGCCTCGATGAAGTATGGCCGGAACTGCTCGATGGCGTTGATGGTCTGTAGCGCCTGACCTACGTCGCTCCAGCGGTTCTGGACATCGATCATCAGCTCTCGTTCGTCGCCTAACACGTCGCGTGCCGTTTCGATGACTGCGATGTCTGTCTTGAGGTCGACATTAGCGAACTGGCCGGGCCACTCCTCGATCTTGACTGCTCGGGCCCCGGCATCGACCGCCATCTGGACGCGCTCACGGAGCTGTGAGAGGTCGTCGCCGGGCGGATAGACGGTGAGATAGGGCGTGACGGCCTGTGGTGCCTCTGCGGGCGCTGCGGTGGTGGTGAAAGAGCGCCAGGCGAGCTTGTGGGCCGGTTGGCCGGCGGCCTTGCCTGCGATGTCCCAGAGCGCGGTTTCGACGGCTCCCATTGCGCCGATGACGACGCCTCGGCGGCCGTAGAGGCCGGTTGCGTTGTACATCTTCTGCCAGAGCCGCTGAACCTCTCGAGGGTCTTCGCCGACTAGAAGCGCCTTGAGGCCCATCGAGTTGTCGATGACGGCCTGGATGACGAGTGATGGCGCTTCACACTGGCCGATGCCAGAGATGCCTTCGTCTGTGTGGACTCTGACAAGCGTGAAGTCGTACCCGGCGGCGACTCCGGCGTCCGATGCGCCGATGTTCCACGATGCGACTGAGCCGTCTCCGGTGTCGCGGAGGGCGATTACTTCGATGTCAGTGATTTTCATTGTTTTTCTTCGCCGAGAGGGATGGTGCTGGTGATGGACTGGGTGGGTGGTTGCTGAAGGCTTGATTGTCATTCTGAACTTGATTCAGAATCTCTCGGAAACCTGTGAAAGGAGATTTGACCTGCGCTAATCTATCCCCAGCACCGTCTTGGCGTTCTCCAGCAGGATTAGTTCACGGGCCTCGTCACGGATCTCCAGTTCAGCAAACTCTTCGAGCCAGCGTTCCGGCGGCATGTACGGGTAGTCGGAGCCGAACAGCACCTTGCGTCGCAACCTTCCACCTGCCTCTGCTATCAGCTGCTTCGGAATGTACTTCGGCGCCCAGCCTGAGAGATCGATGTAGACGTTCGGCTTGTGCAACGCCACGGCGATCTGCTCGTCGATCCACGGCCATGCAGGGTGCGCCATGATGATCTTCAGGTCGGGGTGGTCAGCCGCCAGGTTGTCGACGTGTGGGATCGGCCTTGCATAGGCCAGCTTGAAGCCACCTCCGCCGGGAGTGCCCGCGCCAGCCGCGGCGTATCCGGTGTGCATCAGCACAGGGATTCCCAGCTGCTCGGCCTTGTCGAAAAGCGACGAAAAAGCCGGGTCATCCGGGAAGAACGCCATATGTATCGGGTGGAGCTTCAAACCGATCAGTCCGAGATCAGTAACGGCTCTTTCCAGCTCTTCGACCGCCGCTGAGCCTTTGCGAGGATCGACCGTTGCGAAGCCGAAGAACCGGTCCGGATGGTGCCTCACCACCTCCGCTACATAGTCGTTCGGGTCGGGCTTGTCTCCGGTCTCAGTCTCAGCGTCTACGGAAAAAATCACGGCCTTCACATCGGCCGCCTCGTAGCGCTCGGCCATCTCCTGTACACCGTCCGGCTCACCATCCATGCGGAACATCTTCCTGAGTCCGGGCTCGATGCCGTATTCAGGCAGTTCAGGGTGCCGCGGCACATGCACATGGATGTCGATAGCTTTCATGTCTTTTTTCTCGTTGGGTGAGAGGTGGCCGGTGCGGATCGGCGGTCGGTCGCTATCTTACTTGCGACCGACACTGCATCAGAACCAGGCCACGGGGTTGCCTGTCTCGACAGACGCCTCGAATACAGTACGCAAGGCGTTCAGTGTGTGTTCGAATCGGGCGGGCTTGATCGGCAGGAGTTGTACTTTGAGATGACTTGCCGGCTCGATCGAGACACGACCACGATCACCGTCCACCTCCCGTCCTAGCACTATTCCGGACTTGAAGCTTGCTCCGGTCTCCAGACCTGTCCACTCCGCTGTCTTCTCACTCTCATCGCCCTTGGCATGCTCGGAAACGCGCTGTTGGAACTCGGCACTGCTGAACACGATGTCATTCGATTCGTTATTGACTACGATCAAACGATCTGGGAGTAATGATCCAGTGAAAGGCCGCGACCACATGAACTCACCGTCATAGGATTCCACCCTCTCTTGCAGCATTTCACCCGAGTCAGCATCGATCAGAAACGTGCCCATACGGATCTGTTCTACAGATTCGAAGTCTCGTAGTTCGTCTAGCGCCCTTCTGCTGTCTTTTGGGCTAACTTGGCCGTACGATCCATCCGGCATCTGTGCTCTCAGAACTGGAAACCGCTTGATTCCGCCTACCGAATCCAAGGCGTGCATGAACGATCGATAGCCAGCCCAGTTGGCGATTCGCTCACTCGCGAAGTCCATCTGTGGGTGAGGGCAGCACGATACTGCCCAGTTCCAGAACTCGTCGAAATACTCTCCGAAATATCCGTCCTTCAGGCTGAACCGATGATCGTCGCCACGTTCGATGTAAGAGCGAGGTACCGGCGGTTCCGATGTTTTTCCGTCTCGATAACAATTGCAGCCGACGGCGGCGTCGAGACCCATGAAATTCCTCGGCGGGTTAGGAGTGGTTGGCGCGGATGGGCGGTCGGTCGCTATCTAACTTGAGGTTTGATCGGCGGTCAACCGGCTTACTTCGGCTATCCGGCCAACTTCCGTTTCGTTGGCAAAATCACCGCCAGCACCGCGCCTGTGACAGCGATCATGCCAGAGAACCAGACCACGCCGGTGAAGCCGTTCGTCTCGTAGATGAACCCGGCCACGATCGGCGAGACAGACCCGATCAGCGCTCCGCCTGCAAACATCAGCGCCGTCCCCGAGCCTTCAGAGCCCTTGTCGATCTGGTCCATCGCCGCCGCCTGGATGATCGGCATCACCGAAAAGAAGAACAGGCCGAGGAAGCCGATCAACACCGTCATCGGCGCTCCGGTGTCGTACTCCAGGAAAAAGAAGATCAGCACCGCCATCAGCGACATCGCAGTTGCAATCACCGGCTTGCGGCCGATACGGTCCGAGATGATCCCCATCACGGGCGTCGATGCGATTCCGGCCATCGTGATCAGCGCCACGTGCAGGCCCACCACCAGCGGCGAATACTCCAGCTCCTCCGTCATGTAGAGCACCAGGAACGCCTGGAACGCCGTGTGCACCGCTCCCCGGAACGCTCCAAGCACCACCATGCCGAGAACGCCAGTGTTCGTGATGAGCCGCTTGACCGAGTCGACATACTCGGCCCGGGTCATGTTGCGGCTGGCTTCCTGTCCGGCAGTTTTCACTCGCAGAATGACGGCCAGTGCGGTGAGGGCGGCGGGAATGAACAGGAGCGCGGATACGAGTCTCCAGTGCATGCCGTCCCAGCTGATGCTCAGTGCGCCGATGGTGAAGCCGCCGAGTAGCAGGCCGATGATGATCGGGCTGAGCGTGTTGCCGATCTGGGCGCCGGTCAGGTGGGCGGACATTGCGACGCCGCGTCGTTCGGGGTAGTTGGCAGCGAGGGTGCCGAAGGCGGGCGCGTGCCACAGGCTGGTGCCGAAGCCGATGATGCTGACGGCCATGATGACGAGCCAGTACCAGGGCGAGAGGCCGATGACGAGGTAGCCGGTGCCGACGAGCAGCATGCTGATGGTGAGAAGCCATGCGACTCGACGCCGGTAGACGTCGGAGAGGATGCCTGCGGGGACGTTGGCAACGCCCGATGCAGCCGACTGCGATGTGGCTATGCCGCCGAACGCCACTTCGCTGAGCGCCATCGCCTCACGGATGTGCGGCGAGATGAGCAGCAGCGCCCCCTGCCCAAAGTGTTTTATCCCGTGCCCCGCAGAGAGGCCGATCATCAGGCCGAGGGATTTGCGGGGGGTGGAGGGGATTGCAGATTCCGTCGCAGCAGTGGAGTCATCAATCCGGCCTGCTACTCGGCTACTGTCGATCTGTGCTCTCGATGCAGGCTGGGCCGGATGGATCGAGTCTGTTGGCATCGGGGCATTCTACGCTCATCGATTGAGGATCCCCGGCATCTGCAATCTAGATGGGTTAGGTCCATCGCCTGGCCTGTGCTGCTACTCCGGTGGAATTCATACGCCAATTGAGGACGCTGCTGCTTACTCCATACAACTCCCGTGCTTGTTCGTCACTGAGCCGACGTCGTTTGATGGATAGAAGCGCAGGTCTTGGCAACAGAAGGCAACCTGCGAGCCAGTCGGCCTCATGTTCCTGTTCTGGGTTGTACTCTCCACGTAGTGCCAAATTGGCAGCTTGAAAGAAGAAAATTTCAGCAGGCTCGTGATCGCGCATGATGTGGGCTAGTTCGTGCATTACCGTGTTCGCACGCCTGCCAGCGAAGTGGTTCGGGTTGTAAACGACTGCGTCCTCACTGTCAGTAGTGATCGTTGCGGCAGACCAATGATCAGAATGCGAGCCGTTGAGTATCGTTCGCGTTTTTGCACTGAGCCCCGGAACTTCGTCAGGAGTAAGCAGACGCACATTGAGCTCGGATGCAAGCTGATGTGGCGAAAGAGGTTCTGTTGGCCTCAATCCCAACTGGCGACGTACAGACACTGATGTGCGCTCGCACCAAGTCTTGTAACCACGTTCGAATGGCATGCTTAGTCTTCCAGCAGTTGCTGCGTTTTCAGGATGAGTTCAGCTAACGCCGCAGCCAGCTCGGGATCGATTTCACGTGGAGTTCGGAAGTGAGCCGTGGCCGTACGCGTTTGTCCTTCGGGTTGTTTTGTGGCTGAGTCGACGCCGAGGATTTCAGCGGGGTCGATTTCCAGCCATTCGCAAAGTTTCCCGAACGTCTTAAGGTCTGGGGTATGCCCTCTCTCGACCCTCGAAAGAGTTGCTGGGGCGATGCCAATCTCGTCGGAAGCTTCCCGGATTGTCGTCCCGTCTCGCTTTGCTCGAACGGCACTCCCCAACTGGGCTAGCGTGAGCTTCGCCATACGTCTCCGTTTCACATATGACTATTTACATATCGCAGTCGCATTCGATAACATGCGCCGCATCGAGTCAAGTCTACAGGAGTGAATTTCATGGCAAAGGGTCGAGTCCGAAGAGTGATCGATGGCGACACGTTCGAGCTGTGGGGTGGGCAGCGCGTCCGTGTGGCGAATGTTTATGCGCCAGAACTGGGTGCACGGGGTGGCTACGCCGCGAGACGACGACTGCAATCGTGGATTCATCGCGGCTCAGTCGTTGGACTGTCCAATCCCGTTGCACGCAGTTATGGGCGCACGGTCCGCTACGTCACAGTCAGCGGCATCCCACTTGAAGATGTCCTTTAGGAAACGAGGAGAACACGACATGGCAAAACGCAAGACGGCTAAGCCAACCACTGACGGGATCGACAGTCTGGCGACGAACAAACCGGTGAAATACGAGTACCAAACCGCTTCTGGAAAACCCATCTACATCGGTAGCGCGAAGCGAGGCAGGGTTGCTGATCGGCTGAAAGAACACCTTCCGGGTGGCAAGGATCCTGTTCGAGGGGCGAGCAAGGTGAAGATCTCACAGTACGACAGCATTCAGCAGGCAAAGGCGGCTGAAGAGCGGGCAATAAGACGTCATCAGCCAACGAAAAACAAACGGGGAAAGTAGCCCGAGCCGATCTGACGGCTTGCAGCCCGAGTTTGAAGGAGAAGACGATGGAAAAGGCTACGTCAGTAGTTCTGATCGCACTGTCTGTTTTTGCTTTGGTGCTGGTCGCGTACCTATTTCAAGGCGCAGGTATCAATAACGCCGTGGAAGGTCTTTTGCGGTTTGACATGGAGCAAATCAAGCGCGGCGCTCTACTGTTCACAATCGGCGCGGCAATCCTTACAACGTTGGGGACGCTAGTCGCGATCTTCCGTGCAAAGTAAAAGTAATAGACACCAATCGAAAACTGTCTAACCCGCCTCACACCCCCAGCTCCTTCTCAACTTCGGTCAGGCTTTCGTCTACTGCTGTGGCCAGGGCGTCCATCTCGTCGGCGGTGATAACTAGTGGTGGGGCGATGGGGATTATGTAAGCGGGGACCCGGATCCAGACGCCGCGGTCGATCAGCTTCTCGGTCAGGCGCATGTTCACATGCATCGACGGGTCGAAGTGCTGCTTCGTCTCGCGGTCGGCAACGAACTCAATGCCCTGGATCAGCCCTGCGCCACGCACATCGCCAATCATCGGGTGCTTCTCCTTCATCTCGGCAAGGCGGTCGGCAAGCTGCTCGCCACGGATGCGGGCGTTCTCGACCAGCCCTTCTCGCTCCACGATGCCCAGGTTGGCCAGCGCCGCCGCTGCTCCGCCCGGGTGCGCCGAGTAGGTGTACATGTGGCTCCAGGTCTTCTCAGGGCCTCCTGAGAAGACGTCGGCGATCTCAGCGGTGGCAATGGAGCCACCGACCGGGAAGTAGCCGGACGTGATGCCCTTCGCAAAGCTCATGATGTCGGGCGTGACGCCGACGAAGTCGGCGCCGAACCACTTGCCAAGCCTGCCGAAGCCGGTGATCACCTCATCGAAGATCAGTACAACGCCGTACTTGTCGCAGATCTCCCGGACCATGGGCCAGTAGTTCGATGGCGGGACTACGCCGCCGAGAGGCTGCGAAACAGGCTCGCCGATGACCGCTGAAACGCTCTCTGGCCCTTCGAACAGGATCGCCTCTTCGATGGCCTTCGCCGACAGTTCTCCGCACTCTTCCGGCGAACTGGAGCCGAACTCGCAGTGATAGTAGTGCGGGGCGGGCACGGTGACGACGTTGGCGGGCTTTGGCTGGTAGTCGGTGCGCGGGAAGCCGGGGTGTCCGCCCAGCCACATGGTGCCGTATGTGGAGCCGTGGTAGGAGCCTTTGCGGGAGATGACCTTGTAGCGGCCTTTTTCGCCCCGGCGCATGTGGTAGGCCTGCGCCATCTTGAGGCTCGATTCGTTGGCTTCGGAGCCGCCCTGGCAGAAGAAGGTGCGGGTGAGATCGCCGGGCGTGATCTCGGCGAGTTTGGCGGCGAGCTGGATGGTTGCGGGTGTTGCGCCGGCATAGACGTTCATTGAGATGCGGGAGAGCTGTTCGTACACCGCACGGGCGATCTCTTCACGGCCGTGCCCGGCGTTGCGGAAGTACATGCCGGAGATGCCGTCGATGTACTTTTTGCCGTCCATGGCTGTGATGTGGACGCCTTCTGCGGAGTCCATTACGAGCGGGCCGCCCTCTTCGGCGAGTTGCGCAGGGTTGGTCATGCCGACGAAGAGGTGCCGGTTCGCGGCGTCTTGCAGGGCTGAGTTGTCAGTCGGAGGGAGGGTTGTGGTCATTTCTTGGTGGTCTCTGGCTGGGTCCTGACGTCGATGATGTACGGGCGAGTGATAGGTTTGCCGCAGTATACGTGCGCAGGGTGGCAGGCTGAGTGTTGGTCTTTGATCGCCACGCCTCGCTGCTTCACTGAGAACAAGAATGCCGCAGAACATTTACGACAACCCGGAGTTTTTCGAAGGCTACGATCGCCTGCGAGAGACGCAGTCGGGCATCAACGAGGTGCTGGAGCAGCCGGCGATTCGGAGTTTGCTTCCGGATGTGTCCGGCATGCGAGTACTGGACATGGGTTGCGGCGCGGGTGAGATGTGCCGTCTTCTGGCGGACAGAGGGGCCGCGTCGGTAGTTGGAATGGATGTCTCGGAGCGCATGCTGGAGAAGGCTGCTGCGTCACCTCACGAGCGCGTTACATATATACGCGCGTCGGCTGAAGAGGCATCGTTTGATGCAGGCTCATTTGATCTCGTGGTCAGTTCACTGATGCTGCACTATGTGGACGATGTACGGACGCTGTTCAGCAAGATACATATATGGCTGGTGGACGGCGGTATGTATGTCTTCTCGATGGAGCACCCTGTGGGCACAGCTAGCCAGGGCAGGCTGAAGTCGCCGTGGATCGAGGACGAACACGGGAATGAGATTGCTTTCAAGCTGATGGACTATTCGGACGAGGGTGAGAGGATCTCGCACTGGTTCGTGGATGGCGTTGTGAAGTACCACCGAATGACTGCGACGATCGTGAACACGTTGATCGATGAAGGGTTCAGAATTACGCGTTTACTTGAGCCGCATGCCCTAGAAGAGGCGGAGAAGGAGAGGCCTGAGCTGTTGTCAGAACGATTGAGGCCAGCGTTCTTGTTTATTGCTGCCGAGGCGGTGACATGAGCGATTCGCTGGAAATCCATCGTCTGCAGGCAGGTGATGTGCAGGAGATCGTAGCCGGTCATCAAGAGGCTGGTTGGAAAAAGACGACCCCGCTGCTCGAGGGCTATTTGCGGGATCAGCTCGCAGGCGATCGCGTTGTCCTGGTTGCGAGGCTCGACGGAGTTTTCGCCGGGTACCTGACGATCATCTGGTCACCCGAATACCGACCATTCCGCGAGGCAGGAATACCGGAAGTCAACGATTTCAGCGTGCTGCCGAAGTTCTGGCGGAGAGGCATCGGCACCCGGTTAATGGACGAAGCGGAGCGGATTATCGGCGAACGTTCAGCATACTCGGGCATAGGGTTTGGCATGGGCGCTGACTACGGACCTGCGCAGCGCCTGTACGTTCTGCGAGGCTATGTCCCGGACGGGCATGGGCTGATGGACCACTCGAAACCGGTGGTCTATGGCGAACAGATCATGGTGAGCCACGAGTTGGCGATTTACCTTGTTAAGAAGCTGCGCTGAGGGGTTCTTCCGAAGGCCGCAGATGATCGCTTGATCGGGTGCGGAGCGGGTGTGGTTGCTCCATAATTACCGTGATGAGCGAGCCAGATTCCACCACTTCAGAGAAGGCACAGTCTGAAACGACGTCTTCGCTAGCCCCCGACGATCTGCCCAACATCTACGTCGGCGGTGCTGCGAGGTCGACCGAGGGTGCGGGAGATGGGCGGGAAGTGGTCATCACCGAGGTCGAGAACGTCACTGCTCCCTCATGGAGCCTCAGGCGGGCGATCGTCACCGGTGCAATCATCGGAGCGCTTTTCGGCTCGGTGTTCTTTGCTGGTTACGCAGGGACCTCAGCGTGGATCTGCAGCGCACGGCTCGACTGCGGCCACTGGGCTCCGATCACCATCGTCGGCGCCACAGGTGCAGCCGTCTCAACCCTGGCCGGTGGGTTCGCCGGCTTCGTGATGCACAAGCTGTACAGGGTGTTCAAGGTGGCGTAGAGGCGACCGTCCTACGCTCCGGACGCCAACTCAGCGCGGTCACGCCCAGCCAGATCAGGATGACCCACGCTATAGTCCTTTCCTGCACACCGTTCGTCTCGGTCCACAGTTCGGCAACGAACACGGGTCCTAGGACCGCCAGTATCGCCAAAACAGCGACCGTCAGGTAGAAGACCGGCCGGTTCTCCGACCGGAATCCGAGTAGATAGCCGACGATCACCGCGATCCCGGCTCCGAACGTTACAAGCGCCGCCTGGTCATGGATCTGGTTTGCGTCCACACCTCCGATCACATTGGCATCTGAGTCATTCGTGGCGAGAGCCGAGATCAAAGCCGCGAAGATATGGACCCAGATGGCCGTTACGGACAGCGCGCCGCTCCGGGGTTTGCCTTCGAACCTCATCGGCAGCGTTAGTGCGAACGGAACCAGGAGAACGGCGAAGAGGCCAAGCTTCATGCGTGCGAGTTCCGAGTACTTCGCATCAGGGCTCATGAGCTGGCTGGTGGTCTCTTCCACCACGTTGTAGTCGGGCGTGATGGCCGACAGAACGATGTCACCGCCGGCGAGCACAATGCAGGCGGCGATGGTGGTCCACGGAGCGATCTGCTGAACCAGTGCGGGGCTGTATGGCGTCATCCGGCCGAACATGGCCGTCTAGGCTATCGTCCGGAACGGTGCCTGTGGGGGGCTGGGGACCGAAGAAGCGGTCTAGCAGCAGAATGGGTCTTCGGGCGGCCCTACGACACGTGGCCAGTCCGAACTTGTGCCGAAGATGTCGGAGCCGTTGTGGTACTCCGCCCAACCGTACCACTCGGTCACGAACGATGTGACCCACGTAAGCCGGGTGTCCTTGAGTTCGCCGAGGATGGCCAGCCCGGTGGAGTTCCAGACCGTGCCTGTGCTGGTGTCCTTCCAGAGCCGGGCGCCTGAAGGGTGCGGTTCGAACACAAGCGTCTCGCCGTTCACGACAGGTGAGTAGGCAAGACCGGAGCCCGTTGTGTCGAAGAATACGACTACCGGCTCTCCGTTGACGGTGTCATTGACAACGCCACCAGCCTCATCGACGAGCTGCTGCGGGTATGCCTTCACCCCGCTGGACGTTTGCACACCCAGGACGAGGGCGTTGGCAGGCAGTCGATGATCTACGAATGCGCTCGTCGCTCCGTTCGCAGCACCCGGTGTGATCGGCCTGTAGTGGTGCTGGTAGCCGGTGCTGTCTGTGAGAACAACGGTGTCTGGATAGAGCGACTTCCACTCGTCCCAGTGCATCATCTGCACCGGCAGGAAGTCGAGCGTTGTGCCGTTGTAATGGCCGGAGCGGGCCTCGCCGTTGAAGTGGTGCCATACAGATCCGGTTTGGCGGTCGTACATCAGCAGCACGCCTTCGTGCAGTCCGAACACCTCGAACTCGAGCAGGTGGTTACCGATCGTGGGATCGAACCCGATCCCTGAGTTGCAGAGTATTCAATAGGTGACAAGTACGGGGTCGCCGCCGATCGTGTCGTTGACGATGTGATGCCACCACATCATGTCTAGCGGATACGCCCTGACCTCGCCGTTCATCTCGAGACCAAGCACATAGGAGCTATCGGTCACTCGCGCTGGCGCACTGGCTGCAGATACGAATACCGGGTTGTCGAGCGGTACGAACTGGCTGGTACGCGGGATTGGAGCAACCGGTGTTGGCGTCGGCGGCGCAGGCGTTGGCGTGGCCGTCGGGACCAGTGTTGCGGTAGTAGTTGCGGTCGGCGCGGGGATTGGAGTTTGCGTTGGGGGTACAGATGTTGCAGTCGGAACCGGAGCTGCCGTGCTCGTGGGAGCCGGTACAGCAGTTGGTGCAGGGACAGTCGGTTCCGGAGTCTGTGCGGTAGGCACCGCTGTTGGACCGGGTGTTTCAGCCTGCGTAGCGGTCGGCGCTGCCGTCGCCGTTGCGGCCGAAGTTGCAGTTCGCAGCGGCATAGTCGTCGCTGTTTCGGCCGGAGCCGAGGTCGCAGATGGCTCGATAACCGCGGTCTGCCCTGCAACCGCACCGGCACATGCAATGCCCACCACGGCGATTAGCCCTGCAGGTACCAGGAAAATCCGTTTTCGCAGCCAGTGTCCCAAGTTCAGTCCCGTGCCGCTTCCAGTTGCGACGAACCGTTTCATCGTCGCCCATGAGCGTTGTCCGGCCATCCGTGCAGCCCGTAGTCGGAAAGCTGCGTTTGCAGCACCGGCCCGCTTCGCCAGATGGCTGCGGATGGCACGTATAATCGAGCGGTTGCGATTCCCGACTTCGGCTCGGACAGCATCACAGCGCACCTCAACTCAGACAACGCACATTAGCCAACGGAACATCTTAGAAATGGCAGACACCTCTTTCGACCTCGTAGTGATCGGCGCAGGGCCTGGCGGATACCACGCCGCCATCCGTGGAGCGCAACTCGGCCTCAGCGTTGCGGTGGTCGAGAAGGACGATGGCACCGGCATCGGTGGCCTTGGCGGCGTCTGCCTTAACTGGGGTTGCATTCCTTCGAAGTCACTACTGAAGAACGCCGAACTGGTGAACCACATCAACGAGGCTGACGAGTGGGGCCTTTCGTTCGACAACTTCAAGGCCGACATGGGCAAGGCCGTGGACCGTAGCCGCAAGGTTTCCGCGAAGCTCACACAGGGCATCGGCTTCCTGTTCCGCAAGAACAAGATCCAGCTTTTCGAGGGCAAGGCGACACTGAAGTCGTCGACGCAGGTCGAGGTTGAAGGTGGAGAGACGCTGACCGCCAAGAACATCGTGATCGCGACCGGCGCACGGGCCCGTTCACTGCCGGGACTTGAGATCGATGGCGAGACGATCATCACAAGCCGTAACGCGCTCGAGCTGCGTGATCAGCCCAAGGCGATAGCAATCGTCGGCGCAAGCGCCATCGGCTGTGAGTTCGCCTACTACTTCAACGCCTACGGCACCGAGGTGCGGATGTTCGAGGTCTTGGACCACCTTGTGCCCAAAGAGGACGAAGAGGTATCGAAGGAGCTTGAGCGGCAGTTCGGCAAGCAGGGCATCACGTTTGCGCTTGGAGCCAAGGTGGGCGGCGTCGCCAAGAAGGGCAAGCGGCTGGTGGTCAGCTACGAAGAGGGCGGCGAGCAGAAGGAGTTCACCTGCGACAAGGTGCTGCTGGGTGTTGGCGTACAGCCGAACACGGATGGCATCGGCCTCGAGGATGTTGGTGTGAAGACGAATGAGGCCGGGTTCATCGAGGTCGATGGCTACATGAAGACGAATGTCGGTGGCGTGTACGCCGTTGGCGATGTGAATGGAAAGCTTGCCCTGGCGCACGTGGCGTTCGATCAGGGTGTTGTTGCCGCCGAAACGATCGCCGGGCACGCGACTGAACCGATCGAGGACTACATGGCGATGCCTCGTTGCACCTACTGCAACCCGCAGATCGCGTCTATCGGCCTGACCGAGGCGCAGGCTAGGGAACAGGGCATCAACGTCAAGATCGGCAAAGTGCCGTTTGCGGTAGCCGGCAAGTCGGTGGCCATTGGCGACTCAGATGGCTTCGCCAAGGTGATCACAGATGCCGATACTGGTGAAGTCGTCGGTGCGCATGTGATTGGGCCGGAGGCGACGGAACTGATCGCCGAGATCGGCATGCTGAAGTACCTGGAAGGCACGAACCTGGAGCTGCACAAGCTGACGCACGCCCACCCGACGCTGTCAGAGGCGATCAAGGAAGCGGGCGCGTCGGTGACCGGCGAGGCGATCCACTTCTAGGTGGCAGCTAGCTGCGTTTTTCGGTGTTTCGGCGCGATCCGATCAGGTGATAAGTACCGGTTTGGCCATGCGCTCGGCGGCCGAATGTTTCTAGTCGTCCCTGTCTGTGTTCTCGTCGGCGTAGTTAAACGTCCAGATCAGGCCGCGGATCAGCTGTTCCCGCTCGGTGTCTGAGAGCCGGTTCCACGGCTTGTAGTAGTTCGGCGGCATTTCGTTTTCCATCACGGACTCGGCGATCTCGTCTATGTCGTCGTGGCTCCAGTTCCATTCGGAGAAGTTCAGCTCGTCTCGGCCTTCGTCGACATGGTCTTGGGTCCACCACGAAATCGGCGCGATGTTCGAGTACCACGGCCAGTGGGTTTCGTTGCTGTGGCAGTCGAAGCACGCCTGCGCCGCAAGCGCTCGGGTGAGAGGTGTATCCCATGCCGGTTCGGCGAGCACCGGTGGGTTGTCGTGGTCCCTGCCGTATGGGACCAGCTGGATCGCGCCGAAAGCCAGGACCAGCACACCGACGGCCAAAACGATGTACCTACGTGATCGTCTATAGAGCCTGATAATTCTCGATGACATGTTCGGTAGAACGGAGTCGCTTGATGTTGCTCAGTTCCAAGCTACAGCGCCGATGCGCCACACCGGCGATCCCTGCGTGCCGGTTGCGTGAGGGCGGAGTGGTCGCCGTTACGCAGAGCGATGTGATGGCGTAAGGTACGGCGAATCAGACCCCGCGAAGAACGCTGAACACTGTACGGAGACAGACGGACAAGTTCAGAGTGCCAGTCTTGAAACGGAGCCAAACGCCATGCAAGCCACCAGTCGTGTCGCAACTGAGATCCCGAGCCCGGTCAAGAACCCGAACGGGTTGCAGTGGTTCGAAGATGAGCTGTTCATCATGGATCAGGAAACTGACGACGTCGCTGTGGTGGATGACGAGGGGCACCTGCTCAGGCGCTTCGAGACGCCGACCGAAAATGGCTCAGGCATCACGGTTGGCGGCGGATACCTGTGGACTGCGTCGAACGGCACGACGACTGCCCGTCCGTACAAGAGCACGGACACGCATGTGAGCGGTGTGCTTCAGCTTGATTTCGAATCGGGCGAGCTGGTTGCCCGGCATCCGATTGGAGACACTGGTATTCACGGCATCGAGTGGGACCATGAGCGGGACATGCTCTGGTACACGGCGACGGGACCGAAGGAGATCGTGCTTGTCGATGCTCTGAACGGCTTCGAGGAGCAGCACAGGATCAAGTGTGAGCTTGTGCGCCTGCACGGCATGGCGATCGAGGGCGATGGCATCTGGTGTGCTCATACCACCGATAACGTAATCGTTCACTACCACATGGAGTCGGGTGAGGAGCTTGATCGCGTGGCCATGGGCCCTGAAGACCCGTTCGTACACGGCCTGACGATCAAAGACAGCACGCTGTGGTTCGCCGATGCCAACTTCGCAGGCAAGAACCACACCGGCGTGCGAGGCCGCCCGGTGATCGGCACGATTTCGAGGTAGCAGGGCGACAGCAACCCTTTGACAGGCTCAAGACAGCGGGATCGCCCGAGCCCAATCTCTAGATCGGCTGAGTCTGGTGTTCCAGTGCTGGAACGCCGAAACGCTTCTCCATCGCCACTTCGCTCACCGATTTGGCAGCAACCTCATCTTGCTCAAATCCCTCGACATCGATCGTTATGTCGTAGATCGACCTGTCGCATGGATCCTCGTCCGCAAGCTCCCTGAACCAGGCTGCGCGGGCGGAGTCCATCGTGTCCACCCACTCCTCGGCGTCGGAGGTTCCAAGGCGGTAGCGCCACGCAACCCTGGCAACTCGCCTGTCTTTCGAAGCAAACAGGCCCACATGCACCGCTTCGTTCTTGTCCTTCAGCGTCAGGCAGCCTGCCCGGTGCGTCAGAACAACGTTGCCTTCCTGAAGGTAGCGCTCCGCATTGTCATACACAGCGGCGCGGTAGTCCGAGTCATCGATCTGGCCCGGAAGCTCCTTGCGAGTAGATTCCGGAATCATCTCGTAGGACAGGCTGCCGGGCGTGCCCCAGGGATCGCCGGCCCACGTGCGTCCCATCTGTGACAGCCACACCTCAAGCCTGTGACCCATGCGCTTCCAGCGACTGTGGTAGGCCAGCTCTTTGCGCACTACGGCCTCAACCGTGGCGTCTAGCTGCCGCGCCACGCGGCGGATGGCCTGCTTCTGGACATAGGTGCCCTCAATCCGCGACGCAACCAGCTTGCCGATTTCCAGCCCTCCAGCCCCGGCCTGTCCTCCGACTGTTACTGCCATCATGGTGACCTCTCCCTCGCTCCGGCGCTTGAACCGGTCAGTCCCATCAAGTTCGAAATCGTCGATAGCCGGCCGTTCGACGCCAGATTGCGACGGAAGCTGTTTCCTTGCCTGAAATGGCTGCGTCTCAAACGTAGCGGATCGAACGGTTAACGCAGAGGTTACAACATAATGTTAACAAACACTAACTTATGAAATCTTTCACGAAATTGCGCACTTGTTTCACAATGTCCGAGCAGGTATGAAACTGCGTACTTGAACTGGAAAACGCCGGGTTGGGAGTGCTAGCTGGCGTACAGCAGCGACTTGCTGAGGTCGATCACTTCGAAAGGTAATTCGTAGCTTTCGGCAGCCTGTGTTCCGGCCTCTGTGATGAGCAGTTTGCCGCCTTTACCGACCGCTCTGCCGTCTAGCATCGCCATCTGGCCTGCGATGAAGCTCATCGAGGCACGTCCCTTCTCAGGGTCGATTACTGTCAGGTCTGCGTCCATGCCCGGTGACAGGCGGCCTTTTTTTTCGAGACCGATCATCCTGGCTGGGTTGAAGGAGAGCTTTTCCGCCATTTCGAGAGGTGTCAGGCCGCCGAACCGCATGATGTTCATGGCCTGCTCGATGTTCACGTTGCGCGGCAACACTCCTGCATCGCTGGCGATCGCATCGACGATGAACGAGCCGTCCTCACGTTTCGCGGCGGTCAGCTGGAACGCCGTGTCTGCCCTGTTAACGGGGAAGCTCATGCCGACGATCGAGTCGGCCTCATCGAAAAGGCGGACTCCTCCTTCTCCTGTCACGAGTGACAGGCCAGACGGCGACTGACGGACTACTGAGCCATAGCCGTCAGATATGGCTTTACGCATGCCTTCGCGAGTCGTCTCGTAGTCACGCAGTCTCAGGCAGTTCCGAGCGACGTCCATCCTGACGTTGTCGTCTTCGTCGCACTCGCCGCGGGTGAAGTTTGGCCGGGCGAGGTGGACCTCGGAGACCACCTGGCCTCGCAGCGACTCCAGGATCCGGAGCGACTCTGCTATCTCTTCAGCGGGTGGCAGGATTGAGCCGCGGCAGTAGGCATTGATGTGGGCGATGTGCGCCCGGCCGTTGTCTCCGAGAAGAGCCGGGACTTCTCGCATGCCGTCGAGCCTGCTGCCTGAGCTCTTCGTACCGACGTGAAACGCGACGTAGGCCTGTCGCTCGTTGCAGGCGGCGATGATGTCTGCTGTCACGTCCATTGAGAACGGGTAGTAGCCGCCCCACATCTTCAAGCCGAGCAGCCCGGCTGACATGGCCGTGTCCAGAGTCTTGCGTACGGTGTACGAATCTGGGTCGTCGTCAGGCAGCGTGACTCCGGGCTTCAGCATGCCAAGCCCGCCCACGTTCGCTCCGGCGCCATGCTGCTTAATGCCTGCGACCAGTCGCTCCATCCGGCCGCCTAGATCGATGACAGTGGTCGCTCCAGCCTGCACGACACTGCGGAGACCGATTCCGGGGTCGGTCACACCGTCAAGATCGCCGCCGACATGCACATGGGTGTCGATCATGCCGGGGATCAGCCACTTGCCTGTGAGATCGACCACCTCGGCGGAAGGAGGAGCGTCCAGATCGGCGCCAACTTCGTGGATTGAGCCGCCGGCGACGGTGACATCAAGGACGGCGTCGGTTTTGCTGGCGGGATCGAGGACGCGGGCGGATCTTAGGACTAGATCGGGCTCGATTGTGACTGGCATGGCTTTGGCTACCGAATAGGGCTGCGGATGGGCGTTCGAGGGTAGATACTAAAGACGTGAGACCCTCTATGCATGCTCCGAATCTGGTGAAACTATCGCTCGCTGCCGTGATAGCAGCGATGCTGATGCTTGCGGCGGCTTCGGTCGTTCCTGTTCCGTCAGCCGAGGCCCAGCCCGAGACGATCCAGGAGCTGGTCATCTATGACGATGTGACCGGGCCGTACGACGTGAAGATCATCCAGTTCCCGGCGAGAGCGATCGTCGGCACGCTGCGGATTATCGTTGAACCTAAGGATGCGGAAACCGGTCAGCCTGTCGAGAACGCCCTTGTGCGCATCTTCGGGACTCCTCCTGAGGAGGGTGAGAGGCAGTTTAGCCCCGGTCTGAACTCGCCAACTGACCGCACGCGCTACTTCGGGCAGCTTGAGCTTGATGATGCGGGTCTGTGGACGCTGGACATAGAGATCGATGGCGATCATGGACGTGCGATCGCCATCACGCAGGCGACCATCCACGAGAGGGCCCGGAGCGGCGAGGCCACGCTGATCGGCACCATCGTTTTCATCCTGATCTCAGCCGCGTTCGTGGGTGCTGGTGTTTGGCTCTGGTACAGCTCGAAGCGAGCGCGCCGTCGGCGTGAAGAGATCAGGCGCAGCGGAGGCACTCCGCGCCGCAGTTCGGGCTAGGCTGACTCTTCCGGTGGATGGACATTCCTGAATGACAGGTAGATCGCCAGGTTGTAGGCCAGTTTCAATCCCGCACCTGTCAGCCACGGTGCAACGGTCACTGAGTTTGCCCATAATGCGCCGGTCACAGTCGTACTCGGCAGCCTGCCGATTCCTCGCCCGAGATTGTTCGTAGCTGCCATCAGGTCTCGCTCGTCATCGGGCACGATCGACATCACGTAGGACTGCCGCGTCGGCACATCCATCTCATCGAACAGCCCTCGCACCACCCAGAGCGCGATCGCCAGTCCGACTCCCGGAGCGAATGCGAAGCCGATTAGACAGAGGTTGCTGATTACCTGTGTGGAGACCAGCGTGTTGAGAAGGCCGATTCTTGCGGCCACTTTCGGGGCGAGCCAGATAGAGATCAGGTTCGCCACCTGGGTTGCAACCAGCACTCCGCCGACCGAGCCTTCGTTCACTCCGAACTTGGTGAACAGCCAGATTGCCAAGAACGTGTCGAATATCAGACCGCCCGAGAACGAGTCGACTCCGAATAGCGCCGACACCCGCAGGATTCTGCCTCGTTCCTTCGCCCTCAGCGGGTTGACCCATGGTCCGGCTCGTCTACCCGGACTGTCTGTGCCGTTGTTAGGCTCGGCGGCTCTAGAAAGCATCGCGTAGAGCACCGCCGTGAGGAGGTTCAGGCCGATGTAGATGCCGAACACCACCCTGTGGGCGTCGATCAGGTCGAAGTCGTGCACCTCGATCAAGAACGTGGCGATGCCGACCAGCGCTCCTCCAGCGATGCGGCCCGCAGCAGACGAGAGCGTGAGGTAGGAGAAGGCCTGAGTGCGGTGAGATGCCTTCGAGACCTGCGCAAGGCCGCTCTGCTCGAGCTGGATCATGGGCCCGACGTGCATGCCGCTTGCGGCGTATGCACCGAAGAACGAGCCGATAGCAAGCAGCCAGATGTTGTCTGTGAACAGGAGCAGGAACCCGGCCAGGGTGGTGACGCTGGCGATGACGACGAACGAGGCCCTTCTCGACAGCACAGATCCGGTAAACATCAGCCCGAACGAGAGCAGGAGCCCTCCGGCGAGGCTGATGCCGAGCAGCAGACCCAGCTCAGACTGCGAGAAGCCCAGTCCCTCGACCAGGAAGATGCCGATCAGCACCGCCATGATGGTGCGAGCGGCGTCCCTGGCGCCGCGAGCCCCGTACATGAGCCACGCGTCAGCCCGCGGCCTTCCGTGGTCGCCTGTGTCGTTCGAGTCAACGGTTGCCGAGGATTGCTGCATACGAGCGAGTATGTATACACGAGCCCCGGTTCTGCCGTTGGTGTATCTCACGGACGCTTCACCCACTCGGCGGGCTGCTCACGCGTTTCACACGGTCACACGGCGAAAATCCAGTCGATACAACCGAATACCTGCCGCCTGAACTGGAGAGGTGTGATGAAAGCGCTTGTGATTTACGAATCGATATTCGGCAACACGAGAGATATAGGTGAGTCGATCGCCCGGGGGCTTGAAGAGCGGTTTGAGGTGGAGATCGCCGAGATCAGCGAGGCTCACGGAGATCCTGAACAGGTTGATTTGCTTGTGATCGGCGGACCGACTCACGTCCTGAGCATGAGTAAGGACAGCAGCAGAGCCGATGCTCGGAAGAAGGCTGCTGAAAAGGGGATTGAGCCCGTCTCGAAGCGAGAGGGGATCAGGGAGTTGCTGGAGAGCCTGGCGGACGGCGCGAGCGGGCCGCTGGTTGCTACCTTCGATACTTCAGTTAAAAAACGCTGGATTCCGCTTGGCTCAGCAGCGAAGTCGGCTTCGAAGCAGCTCGAGAAGAGGGGCTTCGAAATGGTGATGGATGCCGAACAGTTCCGCGTGGATGGGACGGAGGGACCGCTGCATCCCGGAGAGCTCGAACGAGCAGAGATGTGGGGTAGGGAGCTCGGCGCAGATGCAGCCGGGAAGCTGGGCGCCGGGCAACCTGCAGAAGTGAACTAGACGCGAGAGAGCCACCGGCAATAGAGGCGGTGGCTCTCTCGATGTTCCTTTTTCTCAGGACGCCAGCTTGAAGCTGTCATCCCGAGTTACAGACTAGTCGGCTGCGAGCGAATCGTCGTCGTCATCATCGTCGATGCTGTCGTCGTCCGAGTCGTCGTCGCCGGCTGCCCTGCGTCGCTCTTCACGCCGCTCGTCGGCCTTCTTGCGTGCCTCTTCGAGCCGCTTCTTGGCGTCCTCACGGGCGTCTTCGATGCGCTTGTTAGCGTCTGACCGGGCGTCCTTGATGCGCTCTTCAGCGTCTTCTCGGGCCTTCTTCAGGCGCTCGTCCGCATCTTCACGAGCCTTCCTGATGCGCTCTTCCGCATCCTCACGGGCCTTCTTGATTCGCTCTTCGGCGTCCTGTCGGGCCTTCTCGATGCGCTTCTTAGCTTCTTCACGCTGTTCGGGCGTAAGGTTCTCGGCGTCTTCTATCGCATCATCAAGCCGGTCACGGGCGTTCTCACGAGCGTTATCAACGCGGTCTCTTGCGTTTGAGCGGGCGTCGTCTATTCGGTCCTGAGCATTGGTGCGAGCCTCGTCTATGCGGTTCTGCGCCTTCACCCTTGCCTCGTCGATGCGGGCCTGTGCGATCGCACGGGCCTCATCGATGCGAGCCTGTGCCTTAGCACGAGCCTCGTCGATGCGGGCCCTGATCTTTTCGTCAACGTCGCTGTCCTGGATTCGGTCCTGGACCTTGTCGAGCAGCTCTGCCCGCTGGGCGTTGTAGCGCTCACGGACTTCCTGCAGCTTCGCTTCGAGCTCTTCACGCTCTTCTGCGAGCCTTGCAAGCCGCTTCTCGATCTTCTCAGCAGCCTGCGCCGCCGCGATACGCAGCTTCTCGCCACGCTCGTCAGATCGGGTGATCAGCAGGACCTCTTCGCCCTCTTCACCCTCGATCTCCACTTCGGTTTCGAGTTCAACCTCGTCACCGTTGCGGTTCAGGAACTTGATCCGGTCCTTGACGGCGTTCTTGATCTTCTCGACGACGATTGCGCGCTGGTGCTCACGAGTCGCCTTCGAAGGAACGATCATCACCTTGAGAGCGGTCGCGGTCCGAATCACGTCATCGTCACCACCGGTCGATGCGTCGCCATCCTCGGCCGGCTTAACCAGGAGGACACCGACCTTGTCGCCCACTTCAAGGGCAGTCAGGTCAACTTCGCCGTTCGGCGGCTGCTTGATCGTGGTGCGGTCGCTTACCAGCACCATCACCTTGCCGTGGCGGGTGTCGATCACGAAGCTGGAGTCGCCAACTTCGAGCACCTTGCCTGCCACACCCCTGCGGACCAGCTGGCCCGGAGGAATGTCTGGCTTAGGCTCCTCAGTCGGAACCGGAGTGGGTTCGACGGTTGGCTCTGGCGTCGGCTCCACCGTGGGGACCGGCGTCGGTGTCGCGCCGCCCGTGTCGCCGGTCTGGGCCGATGCCCAGCTAGAGCCGGCTGCCAGTGTGGCGGCAACTGCAACGAATGTTGCGATCGATGCGACCATGAAAGGTCGGATCAGTTTCAGATTTGTCTCTTTGAGAACCATTCGCAGTTCTCCTTCCTGGTACGGTCCGAGTTCAGAATCGGTCAGTTGGCTCAGGCTGGCTCGTAGATGACAAGCAGAACTTCGTCGAACTGCTCGCCAAGTGTGTTGCTGGCAACCACTTCAATCACATTGGGACCATCTTCGAGGTCCATGCTGAATGAGAAGCGGCCCTGCTCATCGACCTCCAGAACGTGGTCGTTCACGCTCACCAGGGCATCGACGGTTGTACGGCCGCTGAACTCGTAGGAGCTCTGGGTCACGAACAGCTCGTCTGTGTCCGGGGAGATCATCTCCAGGAAGAGGGCGCCGGTCGCCTGCTCTATCTCAGCGTCTGCCGTCGCTTCCAGTGCCGCAACCTCGTCATCGGCCGAGAGGTTTCCTGACTGGCCTGTAGCTACGGAGCCCGTGCCGGACTGCTGGTCCTGGTTGCTTGCTGCTCCTGCACTGGAGCCAGGCGAGTTAGCACCCGTGTCGGCAGGTGCCGGCTGGCTGTCATTGCCGGATGAACAGGCCACCGCGGCGATCATCAGAATCGCCATCGTGATGCCAAGCAGCTTTGCTGCGCCGATCTGACTTATGGGTCTGATCTTCATTTCAACACCTTTGCCGTCCCCTATCCCTTGATGGCGCTCCGACCGGCCGGTGACCGGACGATTGCCTGCTGCTGGGACGGCTCTATGCATCTAAATTGAATCGCCGGGAATTACCGCCGAGTTACGCTGACGACGGTGTTGACCGTACGAAGGTCCCAGATTCAACTGAAACATCAAGTCTGAACGGGATCATCCGTGCAACAACCGTCGGATGACCGGCCAATGGTCCTAGAAGTGGCTCACGTTGCGGTTGGGGTGGCGGCGTCAGCTGAGTCGCTGCTGTTCTCCTCTCCCGATTCAGGGGAGGGTTGCCATAACGACCGAAGCGGAGGAATCTGATCGTCGTAGAAGGTGGCGGGAGTACAGGCCGCTAGAATGGCGATCCGAACTAGACTGTGAGAACGGAGACCAACCGCGCCATGCCAGAACGATTCGATCTTGTCCTGAGAGGCGGCCACGTCGCCGACCCTGCGAACGGCACAGACGGCGTGCGGGACGTTGGGCTGCGGCATGGCAGGGTCGCCCGGGTCTCAGAGCGCATCGATGATGAACAGGCCGACGACGTCATCGACTGCTCCGGCAAGATCGTGATGCCCGGTCATATCGACACGCATGCGCATCTATCCGGTCCGTTCGACCAGTCGGGAATGCGGGCATACGGACATGTGATGCTTGCCGAATCCGGCACTACGACAGCGCTCGACCTCGCAGGTGAGCCCGGCGCCCTGGCAGAGGGCATGAAGCGCAAGGGCGCCGGCATGAACGTGGCGACCATCCTTGGGCTGGTGCCGCACACGACGATCAAAGAGGACGACCCCTCGATCGGCACGATGCGTGACGTGGTCTCAGACGCGCTCGAGCGCGGCTCTATCGGCGTCAAACTGCTCGGCGGATACCACCCGTTTACGCCCGAGTCGACGTCTGAAGTGATCGCGGCTGCTAATGAGCAATTGGCCTGGGTCGCCTTCCACGTAGGCTCGAAGGACTCCGGTTCTGATCTGAACGGGCTTCGCGAGGTCCCTGAGATCACTGGTAACGGCAGGCTGCACGTCGCGCATATCAACTCGTACTGCCGGGGACTTGTGATGGACAACCTTGCGGAATGCGATGAGGCGTTCGAGATCATCGCGTCGAAACGCTCGCAGTTCGTCACCGAGGCGTACCTGGCGCAGGTGAACGGCACGAACGGCAAGTGTGATGAGGACGGCAATCTCGTCTACAACGTGGCTCAGAACTGCATGCGGGCCCGCGGCTACGCAACGACCGATGCAGGCATGCGACAGGCGCTGCTCGATGGATACGGCGGTGCGCTGACCGAGCGGGGTGGCCGCATCGTGATTGTGACCGGCGAGGAGGCGGTGCGCATCTGGGAAGATAAGAGCACCGACGCGAGCCTGAGCTTCCCCGTGAACCCGGCTACTTCGGCGTTCAACTTGACGACTGCGAAGTACGACGATGGTGAGTTCAAGATCGATGCGGTGAGCACAGACGGCGGTTCGCTGCCCCGAAATGTGGCGATCGAACGCACGATGGCGCTGGTCAACTTCGGCGCGCTAAGTTTGCTGGAAGCGGCTCACAAGCTGACCTATATGCCGTCACGAATGCTCGGGCTCCTCAACAAAGGCCATTTCTCTGAAGGCGCTGACGGCGATGTGACTGTGATCGACCCGGATACCGGTAAGGCGACGCTGTCGCTGGTGAACGGCGAGCCGATCATGATCAATGGCCGTGTTGTTGGCAGTGGCGGGACTTGGCTCGTGAAGTCAGAGGGTGAAAAAACTGCTGCCGCCAGCGGACTTCCATACGAAGTGATCGACCTCGAACAGTCCAAGTTGTACGCAGGCTGGCGCTAGGTAACTACTCGACAGGCGGCCAAGAAGCGGTGTCTTGCTTCATCGCTCGCAGCGCATTCTGGTAGGCGAAACGGTCCTGCACCTCGGGGTCGAGGCGGGCGATGAACGCCCGTGCGTACTCGTTCAGTACCCTGCCAACCTCGTAGTCGAACGTCCAGACCGCTATCCCGCCGCGGTCCGTGCCCCACATGAACTGGTCCGGGTACGTCTCGATCGCCTCTTCCCAGGTCTCCAGGTCCTTCTGCAGCAGTGGCTCGAAGTTCGAGACCTTCTCAACGAACGATTCGGTCGTCTCGCCCTGGTGCAGCAGGTACTGGTCACCGTAGAGGTCGTTCAGTGTGAAGTAGATGTTGTCGTGCTTCTCCATCAACTGAGTGATATCGAACTCGATCTGCTCGCCGTGCACGATGAAGTTGACGTCGGGATTGGCTGCGAGGGTCTTCGAAAAACTCTCGATCTGTTCTGTTCCGGCGTGGAAGTAGACGGCCAGGTTTTCCCTGTTCAGCGTGTCGTAGATATCATCGAAGATGGCCGAATCGGGCGGCAGGCCGAAATCGCCGGGAGAGCCATCGCTGTAGAGCGGGATCTCGCCATAGCCATCGAAGAGACCCGGGCGGATACTCAGCATCTCTACCAGCTCGTCGTTTTCGACGGTCGCTGTGCCCCTTCCCGGCGGGTTGATGAACGGGAAGAACAGGTCCGGATACCGATCTTCTGTCCGCTTAACCACCTCTACAGACATTTCAGGCACATGCAGGAACACCGGGAAAAAGGCGAAGACGGCCGCGGTGCGTTCCCTGATCAGCGTGCATGCGATCTCGTCCATCGATCGGTTCACTCCAAGCACAGGGAACTTCACGTCGAATCTCTCGTGCCCGACTGCATCGAGATACGGGCTGATCAGTTCGCCTTCGACAGGCTCGGCATCCGGTAGCCACGGAATGTGGAAGTGAGAATCGATGACCGGTCCGGTGTAGTGCTCCGGGTTCATCTGGTAAGGCGGCTCGTCGCAGGCGTGGTCGCCCACAGCGTTGTCCAGACGCTTCTGCCAGACCTTCTTGAAGAGATCGTCTGATTCGGCGCCGGGGTCAGTTGCCCCCACATCGCCACATGCGAGCGAGAAGGCAATGACAGTGAACGTGATTGCCAGGAAGATGTTTCGAAGAGGTACGGTGCCCATATGCCGACACTAGGCACTGCACCGGCTCTACCACGACCCGGATGCCACGCACTGTTTGCAGGTGGACGCCGTACTACGGCTACTCCGTGCGGGCGGTGTCCCTGCGCTCCCAGCCCGGCTTGAACATGCGCAGGAAGTTGCTCTTGCCGTATGGGTGCTTTGCCGCCTCGTCCTCATCCAGCGTCACGCCATAGCCCGGTTCGTCCGGGACCTCGATCTCGCCGTCCTTTACTCGAACGAAGCCTTTCAGCACATCCGAAACCCATGGCTCGAGGAAGTCGTCGAAGCACTCCTGGATGAACACATTTGGCGTCACGGCATCGATCTGCAGCGCTATCGAGGTCTTGAGAGGGCTTTCGGCGTTGTGGAAGGCGACCTGGGCGTGGTGCGCCCGTGCCAGGCCGGCGATCTGAACCGACCTGAATACGCCGCCGACTCCGAGCGGCTCGGGGTTGATGATGTCGGTCACGTTGGTGGCGAGGAACTGGGCGAACTCATGCAAGTCGTGCATGCGCTCGCCTGCGATCACGCGGACCGGCACACGGCGGGCGACCTCGGTCAGCGCGTCGTTGTCTATGGAGTACACAGGCGTTTCGAACCAGGTCACATCGTACTTTGCTAGCCAGTTGCCGATCTCGATCGCCTGGCCGACCGAGAAACGATCATGCGCTTCGATCAGTATGTCGACATCAGGGCCGACGGTATCACGCACAGCCTCAACCAGCGATTCGGCCACTCGGGACTCCTGTTTCGACATCGTCAGGTAGGCGTCGCCGAACGGGTCGAACTTGAGTGCCGTGTAACCCTTGCTCATAACCAGCTTTGCACGGTCGGCGAAACCTTCAGGCGTGCGAGGTCCTGAGTACCAGCCGTTGGCGTAGACACGGACGCTGTCCCGCATCTTGCCGCCGAGTAGTGTATGGACCGGTACTCCGAGCGACTTGCCGAGGATGTCCCAGCAGGCCATCTCGATACCGGCCATCTCCTTGCTCACTCTCAGATAGCCCGCAAGGTAGAGCTCGTTCCAGATGGTGTGAATCTGGCGCGGGTCTCTGCCGATTACAAGGTGCTTGACCTCTTCAACGCCCGCGACCGTGGGCTGTGTGCTGAGGCCGCCTGTCGCCTCGCCCAGGCCGGTGATGCCTTCGTCAGTGTCGACAAGCACGAAGATCCAGTTCTTCCAGGGATTGCCGACAACGACCGTTCTTACATCTGTGATCTTCATGTGTTTACTCGTTCGAGTGCCGGGGCACGTTTGTGATTGGCGGTGGTTGGAGGTGCTCGGACCGGATCGCAGTGTAAATGAAGCCCCCCGCAGCGATGCGACGATACAATTCACCTGTATCTCCAACCCGGCAGCCTGGGCCTCGCCCCGAGTCACTTCCTCATGCCTTCACCGATTGGGCCCGACTATCACTACGACGTACGAATAGCCAGTGAGCCCTCGATAAGCCCGGACGGCAGCAGCGTGCTCTACAGGGTTGGTCGATTCGAACGGGACCACCCGCTCGAACTGAAGGATGTGCACCTGCAGAGCCTCTCGGTAGACGGCGGTGAACCAACTCTTCTGCTGGAGAACGCGGAGCATGCGATCTGGTCGCCGGATGGTTCTCGAATTGCGTTCATCCGAGACGATGAGAACGAAGTGGCGCAGATCTGGACCTGCCAGGCAGATGGCAGCGAGCAGACCCAGTTGACCCGACACCAGCTTAAAGTGGACTTGTTCGCATGGGCACCGTCCGGCAGGCAGATCGCCTACCGCGCCGATATGCCATCGACGCCCCTGCCAGAAGACGACCTCACGCCTCGTGTCGCAACGTCGATTCGCTACCGGCAAGATGGCCCCGGCTGGCGTGGTGGTCTGTTCAGGCAGCTGTTCGTGATCGACCTCGAATCAGGCATGACCCAGCAGCTGACAGACCAGGAAGCCGAGCATGGTCCTCCAGTATGGTCGCCAGATGGCTCTCGCATCGCCTATCTGTCGGACCAGGGACCGTTCCGGGACACCACTCTGCGCAACGAGGTGTACGTGGTCCCGGCGTCCGGAGGCAAGGCCGAACGATGGTCCGGTGGTCTGTTCATGTCCGATGCAGTGACGTGGTCGCCCGATGGCGAACAACTGGCGGTGATAGGCGCGGAGCAGGTGGAGCAAGTCGGTGGCTACGGCCTGATCTGCCAGGGCTGGGTGTATGTGCTTGAGCCGGGCTCCTACCCGCGCAGGCTCACAGACGACTCACTGAGGCCGGTCTCTGGGCCGAACATCCCTCTAGGGGCCGGTACCCCGAGCATGCGCTGGGCAACTCCGAACCAGATCTTCTTCGTGGCAGACAGCAAGGGCGAATCGTTCGTGTGCGTCGTGAATCCGGAAGACCGTGACGTCAGGTTCGTCACCGGGGGCAAGGAGCAGATTTCCGGTTGGGACGTTTCACCCCTGCACGATGCAGCGGTGACCGCATCTGCGACTCTCGGTGGCGTCGGTGAGCTGTACGCCATCGACACTCACCACGGCGACCGAGTCCAGCTGACGCATCTTAATGACGAGTTCTTCGCACAACACCCGCCGGCACGATTGGAGCGCATTGAGGTCAAGAGCGAAGGACAGGTCGTAGACGTGCGGATCTGGCTGCCACCGGACATAGATCCAGACCGCAGCTATCCAGTGCTGCTCGATGTTCACGGCGGTCCGCACTCGAACTTCTACGACGCGTTCTACCCGGTCCACCAGATTGCGGCAACGAACGGATACATCGTCGTAGCACCGAATCCCCGCGGGTCGTCGTCATACGGACTGGAGTTTGCCACCGCTGTTCACGGCGACTGGGGCGGAGGCGACTACGTAGACGTGATGGCGGCTCTCACGAACGTGCTGCGAAGGCCGTACGCAGACGAATCGCGTGTGGTGATGCACGGTTCCAGTTACGGGGGCTACATGGCCAGCTGGGCCGTTGGTCATTCGGGCCGCTTCAAGGCAGCGGTGATCGGCGCTCCGGTGACTGAGCTGGCGACGTTCTACGGCACCTCGGACATCGGCGTGCCGTTCTCCGAGGTCCAGTTCGGCGGGTCGCGTAGCAAGAACCTGCCGTGGTACGTGCGCCACTCTCCGATAACGTACACGGACAGCGTCGACACGCCTGTTCTGCTGATTCACGGCGAAGAGGACAACCGAGTCCTGATTGAGCAATCCGAGCAGTACTTCGTGGCATTGAAGCGTGCGGGCAAGACTGTGGAGTTCGTCCGGATGCCGAAGACAAGTCACGGCATCTTCCGGGCGAAGCACCCGAAGATCCGCGAGGAGTATTTCCGGCGCATGTTGAACTGGTTCAGCCAGTACCTGAACCAGCCGCCTGACTTCACGGTGACGACGAGCGCAGGTGCGCCGGACTCTCAGCGTTCGAACGGAGCTACGAACGGGCACTGGCGGGCGTGATCGGCAGCAAGTCCGCCCTCCGGACCGCTTTTAGCCAGTGACGGAGAAGACTTGTGGCCGAGTTTTTCGATCAGTACGCTCGTGACTATGACCGCATCCAGCCGGTCAAGATCGAGATGTATCGCTTCTATCACCAGCTGGCGCTCGATCTTGTGCCGTTCGAGCAGGATCAGCCGTTCCGGTTTGCCGATCTCGGTTGCGGCACCGGTAACTTTCTTTCGATGGTGCTTGAGCGGTTCCCGGCATCTATGGCGTTTGCTCTCGACCTTTCGGATGAGATGCTCGGATTGGCTTCAGCCAAGCTTGGTGAAGATGCGGAACGGGTCTGGTCTGTGCAGCATGACTTGAACGACCAACTACCCGGCGATCTGGCCGAGTTGGACATGGTCGTGGCGTTCTCAGCACTGCACCACCTGCCTGACGACCGCAAGAGGTCAATCGTCGATGAGATATTCGCTGCTCTAAGGCCCGGTGGCTGGCTGCTCATGGCCGATGCGATGTATGTGCCTTACAGCGAAGAGGTGTGGAGCCGAGGTAAGGGGCGTGAAGAGAGTGAGCGGTCGGCGCGCTTTTCGGAGTCAGGCATTTCCGAAACTGAACTTGAAGGCCATGAGCATGTGAAGCAGGCGCTGGATGAAGCCTCACCGGAGCGAGACCGTATCTCGACGCTCGAAAGCCAGCTGACGAACCTGCGCGATGCAGGGTTCTCGCAGGTTGACCATGTTTGGCACTTCTGGATGGAGCACCTGGTATTTGCTCGGAAGTAAGGCGCCACCCCTTTCGGCGGGCTCAAGGTGGCTGCTCGGCTCGGTGTCTTTGAGGCGTTCCGAAGTCCTCTTCGCTTGACCCCTCTCTCAAACGAAAACAGGACCGGCGATTTGCCAGTCCTGCTTGTTCGGCCGGGAGTTTTGTGATGCTGTGGTCAGGCTGCCATCAGGTCGTCGAGTTGCGGGTCGAGGTCAGCAGACTGCGATGGGATCTGGCCCGTGGCCTCGAGGTAGGTCAGGATTGCGAACACCCTGCCGTGCCTCTCGCCGGTGGAGTTGAAGCCGAGTTTGGCGAGGATACTCGAGATGTGGTGCTCGACGGTCCTAGGCTGAATGAACAGAGCGTCTGCGATGGCCCGGTTGCTGCTTGCCTTGGCCATGAGTCCGAGAACCTGCAGCTCACGAGGGCTGAGGCTCTTGAGAGCACCGCTCACGCGTACCGCTTCGTCTGACGTCAGCTTGGACACCATTGCGGGGTCGAGAACTGTGCGGCCGGCCGAGACGTCTTCGATCGTGCGCACTATGTCTCGCGTGTTGCGGAGCGTGTTCTTCAGCAGGAACGCCTTGCCCGAGGAATCGTCCCGCATGAAGTCTTTGAGGTACTCACCGCGGTCGTGGCTGGAAAGCATGACGATGCCGCTCTGTGGCGAGTCCACCCGTATCTGACGGGATGTCTGGATGCCGTTTATCGACGGCAGGCCAACGTCCAGGATTGCCACCGTCGGCTGAAGAGAGCGAGCCATTGCTATTGCCGAGCGGCCATCTGCCGCTACGCCTACAACTTCGAGTCCTGGCTCTCTACCGAGCAGAACTGCGAGGCTTTCTCTCATTAGTTCGTGATCGTCAGCGATCAGCACACTGATCTTGTGCATTATTGCGAAACTCCCTGACTGCCGGGCTGTTTGGTCACCATGGGCTCTATCGCTCTTCAGAAATGGACCAGCGCAGCCGGGAAAACGCGCTGACGAACATTGACGAACCCCACGACGTAAATACTCGGGCATGACCCGCTGATTCTGCGACGCCGCGGTTACGCGACGCGCTGAGTGACCCCCCCTGTGTGCCCTCACCAACCATAGGCTGGCGAACCGCCGTTACCGCATTAGGCGTGATCCCTGACGGCAGATTTGGTGCCGTCTTCCGACACCGGAAGGGCACCTTTCCTTAAGTTTGAATGTACGAGCAGGTCTCGCGCACTTGCGTCTCCGGACGCCCGACTATTCGGACGTTGTCCGGATATCGTGCGGACGGTCGATATCGATGGCCGTGGTGTGCGCACAGAAGCTTCGCTTGCTCTGCAGGAGAGAAGATATGAGTTGGATTGGACTGGAACGCTCCGGATCGTCACGAGGAATCACCGGTCTCGAGACGGCGATCATCCTTATCGCGTTCGTGGTTGTTGCCACGGTGTTCGCGTTCACTGTCCTTTCAACAGGAGTGTTCTCTGCCGAACGCTCCAAAGAGACGATCTACGCCGGTTTGCAGGAGTCGCGCTCTTCTATAGAACCGCGCGGTTCAGTTATCGCGTACAGCGGTGGCGCGGGCTCAGGCCCCACTACGACCGTCTATAAGGTCACGTTCGTTGTGGGTAACTCGGCTTCCGGTGCAGAGATTGACCTGACCCCTCCTTACACGGCCGATGGTTCAGCCACGGACCCGGACTTCGTCAACGGCGCTGAGTACCGCACGATCATCTCTTACACGGACCGCACCCAGCACCTTTCCGATGTCCCGTGGACTGTCACGTTCCTGGGTGAAGCTTCAACGGACAACCTGATGGAGCCTGGCGAGAAGGCTGAGATCACGGTTTGGCTGCTCACGCGCGATCACACCGTTACGGACGTGACGGCTGCTAACGCTGTCGGCACCTGGACCCCGGACTCCCGGGGCTCGCACGGAATCCTGACCTCGGGTGGAACGCTGCTGACCCCGAACGATAAGTTCACCATCGAGGTCAAGCCGGCACTTGGTTCTGTCATGACGATCGAGCGTGTCGTTCCTGTTCGCCTCGATCCGATCATGGACCTCAAGTAATCGTCAGTTACCCGGTCGCGACGGGCCTGTTACACCTGAATTCGAAGCGCGTGTAACAACGGATTATGGAGTGTGTGCCTTCACACGCCTCCGGTAGTGCCGACCTCACTCCGAAACTCCATCCCTGAACTAGCTTTTAGGCAAGCGTCCTTCAGCGCTCCGTTGGATTTCCGATCGGGATTCCAGAGAGCAGATGTTGTAGGCGCTCCTGGCCGTCCGGTCTGAGCAGGCAGGGGCCAAAATGTTCCGAGGAGACAAAATGATGCGTAAGCACAGCTATGCCACTTTGCGAGGCCAGGGAGGGATAACCGGTCTTGAGACCGCAATCATCCTGATCGCATTCGTGGTTGTGGCTTCTGTATTCGCCTTCACAGTTCTGTCGACTGGTGTGTTCGCGTCTGAGCGATCGAAGGACACCATCTACTCAGGACTGCAGGAGGCAAGGAGCTCACTTGAGCCCCGTGGGGCTCTTATCGCCTACTCCGCTACTCATGGTGCGGGCGGCTCTGCAGCAACGACCGTCTACAAGGTGAGTTTCATCGTGGCACCCGCAGTGGCGGGTGAGGCGATTGACCTGACACCGCCTTACCAGGACATCGCGACGACGACGGACCCGACGATCGTCTCGAATGCCGAGTATAGGACGATTGTGTCGTACACCGATCAGAACCAGTTCCTGCCTGACGTGCCCTGGAGCGTGAACTTCATCGGTGAGGACTCTGGCGACAACCTGCTGGAGGCTGGTGAGAAGGCCGAGATCACTGTGTGGCTTCTTACTCGAGACACGTCGCTGGCTATCACAGCGGACAACGCGGTCAGCGGTTGGACGCCGGACGTGAACGGAGCGCACGGGATCCTTGCGACGGGCGGCACGATCTTGACGCCGAACGACAAGTTCACACTCGAGATCAAGCCGGACTCCGGTTCAGTGATGACGCTGCAGCGGACTCTTCCGCCCAGGCTGGACACGATTTTGGACCTGCGTTAACGGTTTCACACAAGCCATATGCGGCGACAGTAGGTTGTTGATGAAAGAACGGTCACCAGCGATAACGCGGTGGCCGATTTCTTTTGCGCAAATGTCTGATGGTCGCGTGTGGGTAACCACCCCTAGGCGATAGTGCCGACCTGAGTCCACGCGACAACTCCTCTGGCTAGTTTGGAAATGACCGCTATGCAGTCTGCTGTTGGATGGCCCGGCCGGGCTGTCTCGGTGCAGATGGACTGAGCGAACCTGGCCTGGCGACCTGAGTGGGCAGAGGCCATGAAGTTAGAGGAGACAATTGATGCGTAAGCACAGCGACGGCCTGCTGCGTGGGGCGCGGGGTATCACCGGTCTAGAGACCGCTATCATCCTGATCGCCTTCGTAGTTGTGGCCTCTGTATTTGCCTTCACGGTCCTGTCTACGGGTGTATTTTCGGCTGAAAGGTCGAAGGACACCATCTACGCAGGACTCGAAGAGGCCCGAAGCTCGCTTGAGCCCCGCGGGGCTCTCATCGCCTACTCAGGTGGTGACAGCGGCGGCACAGCCACAGTTTTCAAGGTGAGCTTCATCGTGGCGCCTGCCGTTGCGGGCGAGTCGATCGACCTGACACCTCCGTACACGGCTGGTGGCACGGGCACGGACCCGGACATCGTGAGCAACGCCGAGTACAGGACGATCATCTCGTACACGGACCAGAACCAGTTCCTGCCCGACGTGCCATGGAGCGTGAACTTCATCGGTGAGGCCTCCGCAGACAACCTGCTGGAAGCCGGCGAGAAGGCCGAGATTACGGTCTGGATCCTGCGACGTGACTTCTCGGTAACAAACGTTGCAGACGCCAACGCCGTAGTTGGCTGGACGGCAGACGTTAACGGCGCCCACGGCATCCTTGCCACGGGTGGTACGTTCCTGACGCCGAACGACAAGTTCACCCTGGAAGTTAAGCCCGATTCTGGATCGGTGATGACCCTTCAGCGGACGCTTCCGCCAAGGCTCGACACCATCATCGACCTGCGCTAGACCGTTCCTCAGTCCGTTACAGACTGCAAGAAAGTAGCCACTGGCAAACGCCGGTGGCTGTTTTCATTTGCGGAAAGGTGCAACTGCCACTTGGCGGCAACCGACTGCCGGTCATAGTGGCGCCCTGACTACGAGGCCTGCAGACGCGTACTAGCTTGGACATAACCGGAACTCAGTCTGCAGACGGACTGTGTGACTCGGACAACAGAGTGGAATTGGCCACTGTGGGTCTGAGCGTCGGAATAGGAGACAATTTGATGCGTAAGCACAGTAATGGCCTGTTGCGCAGCGCGAGAGGAATCACCGGTCTAGAGACCGCCATCATCCTGATCGCCTTCGTAGTCGTGGCCTCTGTTTTCGCCTTCACAGTCCTATCAACGGGTGTGTTCTCAGCTGAGAGATCGAAGGACACCATCTATGCGGGACTGCAGGAGGCTCGGAGCTCGCTTGAGCCCCGCGGTGCTCTCATCGCCTACTCAGGTGGTGACAGTGGCGGCACGGCGACCATCTTTAAGGTGAGCTTCATCGTGGCGCCTGCCGTTGCGGGTGAGTCGATCGACCTGACACCGCCCTACACCGCTGGCGGTACCGGTACGGACCCGGACATCGTGAGCAACGCCGAGTACAGGACGATTGTGTCGTACACCGACCAGAACCAGTTCCTGCCCGACGTGCCATGGAGCGTGAACTTCATCGGTGAGGACTCTGGCGACAACTTGCTGGAGGCCGGTGAGAAGGCCGAGATGACGGTCTGGATCCTGCGCCGCGACTTCTCGGTAACAAACGTTGCAGACGCCAACGCCGTAGTTGGCTGGACGGCAGACGTTAACGGCGCCCACGGCATCCTTGCCACGGGTGGTACGTTCCTGACGCCGAACGACAAGTTCACGCTTGAGATCAAGCCAGATTCTGGGTCAGTGATGACGCTGCAGCGGACGCTTCCGCCCAGGCTCGACACTATCCTGGACCTGCGCTAGAGGGCTCTTCATTAACGAAGTCGCTACAGCTCAGTCTGCAAGAGAGCAGCCACCGGTACAGCCGGTGGCTGTTTTCATTTGCGGAAAGGTGCAACTGCCACTTGGCGGCAACCGACTGCCGGTCATAGTGGCGCCCTGACTACGAGGCCTGCAGACGCGTACTAGCTTGGACATAACCGGAACTCAGTCTGCAGATGGACTGTGTGACTCGGGCCTGGAGAGGACCTGACCGCTCCGGGTTAGAGCGACCGAATAGGAGACAATCTGATGCGTAAGCACAGCAATGGCCTGCTGCGCAGCGCGAGGGGTATCACCGGTCTAGAGACCGCCATTATCCTGATCGCGTTCGTAGTTGTGGCCTCTGTATTTGCCTTCACGGTCCTGTCTACAGGTGTGTTCTCGGCTGAGAGGTCAAAGGACACGATCTACGCAGGGCTGCAGGAGGCAAGGAGCTCACTTGAGCCCCGTGGCGCGCTCATCGCCTACTCTGCTACTCACGGAGCAGGTGGATCCGCAGCGACCACGGTTTACAAGGTTAGCTTCATCGTTTCGCCTGCAGTTGCAGGAGAGGCGATTGACCTGACACCGCCTTACCAGGACATCGCGACGACGACGGACCCGACGATCGTCTCGAATGCCGAGTACAGGACGATTGTGTCGTACACGGACCAGAACCAGTTCCTGCCTGACGTGCCATGGACGGTCAACTTCATCGGTGAAGACTCCGGCGACAACCTGCTGGAGGCCGGTGAGAAGGCCGAGATGACAGTCTGGCTGCTCACTCGGAACACGTCCGTGGCCGTAACTGCGGACAACGCAGTCAGCGGCTGGACGGCCGACGTGAACGGCGCCCACGGCATTCTTGCAACGGGTGGCACGATCCTCACGCCGAACGACAAGTTCACGCTTGAGGTGAAGCCTGACTCTGGATCGGTGATGACCCTGCAGCGGACACTGCCGCCCAGGCTCGACAACATCCTGGACCTGCGCTAGAAAGCACGGTCCGCACAGTTCAGATGGCAATTGCGGCCACCGGTAGAAATGCCGGTGGCCGCTTGCGTGTGTGAAATGTGTGCGAAAGGTGGGGGTGACCACTGCACGAGCAGGTGGTGTGCCCACAAAGGCACCGAACTGCGCCTCAGCTTAGTGTTGAGTGACACACACGTGTGTAGTGAGCGGATTGCCGCGGCCTTATCAGCTGAAACGCCGCAAGCCCAGAGCACACGAAGAGCCATCGATTGAGTTGGAGCCAGTCTAGATGCTGACCAGCAGGTGCGAGAGCAAAGCTTCTCGCCGAGGGATAACCGGCCTTGAGACTGCGATCATCCTGATCGCATTCGTGGTGGTGGCCAGCGTATTCGCCTTCACGGTGCTCTCGACGGGTGTGTTTTCAGCAGAGCGGTCGAAAGACACCATCTACTCGGGACTCCAGTCGGCGCGGGCTTCCCTCGAACCACGGGGCTCTCTCATTGCCTACCGAGGTGCCCATGGCAGTACACCAACCAACACCATCTACAAGGTTGCCTTCATCGTCGCACCTTCGGTGGCCGACGAGGCGATCGACCTGACTCCGCCGTATACGGCGGGCGGCACAGGCACCGACCCGGACTTCGTGACCAACGCTGAGTACCGCACCGTTGTCTCATACACGGACCAGAACCAGGCGCTCCCTGATGTGCCGTGGACAGTGAACTTCCTTGGCAACAGCAACGGGGACAACATACTTGAAGCCAACGAGAAGGCTGAGATTACGGTCTGGCTGCTACAGCGGGACTTCTCAGTCACGAATATCGACGACGCGAATGCTGTGACCGGCTGGACTGCGGACTCACGGGGCGCCCACGGCATCCTGGCCTCAGGCGGAACGATACTGACGCCAAACGACAGGTTCCTGCTAGAGGTCAAACCGGACATCGGCTCTGTTGTTACTTTGCAGAGAGACGTCCCGGTCAAGCTTGACCCAGTTATGGATCTCAGGTGAGAGATATAAGCAAAGAGTTACACAACCTTGCCCCGACACGGCTCATACAGGTCCACTTCAGACTGATTGAAGTGGACCCTGTGCTGGTCGTGCCGGCCACATCTGATGCAGATGGGCCTGGAGGCGAAATTGGCCGATGAGAAGAGCCTCGAGGAGAGGCTGGAGGCCGTACAGGAAGAGTTGAAAGCGCTTCGGGATACCGTTTTCCCGATGCTGGCAGACATCCGGTCACGGCTGTTTGCCCAACAGCAAACCAACCAGTGAGGTCCACTGAACTTTGGCTGGCGAAGACGCTCGTCTAAAAGCCGGACTTAAGTCCGCCGAGGACGAGCTAAACCTAATAAAGAACCAGATCCAGCAGACTTTGCTGGATATACGGGAACACATCCTTGATGTGACCAACCCGTTCAATAGCGTCGCGCCGGAATTGCTCGATGACGACGAAGAGGTGAGCATCGAGGATGCCGGTGGTGGTGGCGAGGCTGGCGCCGACGGTGAAGACGGCGTTGCCGAGGGCGACGGAGAGGCTGCAGAGGAAGACGGGGAGACCGAATCTGAGGAAGATATCGAGGCGCTGGAAGACGAGGCCGCTGACGACGAAGTAATAGTCGACGACGGCGCGGCGCTCGCAGACGAGTACGAGGAGATTCCCGAGGACGAGATCATCGAAGACGGCTCCGGTGGTGGCGGCGGTGGTGGCCTGATGGATCTCCTTGGTGAAGAGCCTGAAGAAGAGTCCGGTGAAGAGACCGAAGGTTTCGAGCTTGACGACGAGGATGAGATGCCCGGGTTCGAGGCTGAAATAGAAGAAGAGCAGATGCAGCCGGACCTGGCTGAAGATGGCATGCCCGAAGAGGGTGCCGCTTCAACCGGTGACGAAGTTGCTGACGCGGTCGCGGCTGCTCTGATCGCAGACGTTGATCTGCTCACGATGGCAAGCCTCGTGCGCTGGACAGCCATGACCAGGGACAAGCTTGGTGCCAACAGGCTTGACATCCTCCTCGACGCATACGAGATGGCAGGCAGGATCTCGCCTCAGCTCAAGAACGTCGTGAGGGCGATCAGCGCTCTTGGCGAAGAGGATGAGGACGGCATCCCGGTCCGCGACGTAGTGACGGCGATGGTCAGGATGGACGGTGTGATCAATGCCGAGGAGAACCGGGAGAGCAACCGCTTGCTCGGCCTGCTGCTCGACATGGACGACGACCCGCTGGACCACCTGGCCGCTTGATCTAGCACGGTTGACCGTTTACAGGCCGCTATGTGCGGCTGCCGTTGCTGAAACTGATGCCGGGCTCGGCCGAGAGCCCATCACCTAACGTTTGATCTACCGGGAGTGTTGTCATAGATAAGGCAATCACAACGATGCTGCTGACGATTGCCGGCGTGGTCGCTGCTATCGCAGTGATGAACGCTGTCTTCCCGGCCATCACACGCAGCTCAAGCGCACTCACCACGGCCAGCTCGACTGTTGATGAGCGGATCCGCACCAACGTGAATATCGTTCAATCGGTCGGTGAGCTCGATTCCGGCGGCTCGTTCGTGGACACCAACACCAACTCGCTCTTCGATTTCTTCGTGTGGACCAAGAATGTTGGAGATGTGACTGTTCCCGCAATCGCCGAGATGGACGTCTTCTTCGGCCAGCCGGGCAGCGTGACACGCATCCCGAACACGGCGGACTCACCAAGCACCTACCCGAACTGGACGCACGTGGTCGAGGGCGGAGGCGACTGGGAGGTTGCCGAGACCGTCCGCTTCGAGATCAGGTTCGATGATGGCTGCCCCGGAGCCTGCTCGAAGCCGGCCGGAACCTACTTCGTGCGCATCGTCACGCCCAACGGGGTCGCTTCTGAGTCGTTCTTCTCCATGTAACGCCGCTGTGCGCTTCCGGAGGCCACACGGCCTGTGGAGGACTGTCGTGGTGCCAGGACTGAACAGGAGTGATCTCAAGTGGGAACAGCCGCAATAGCGCTCATAGCCTTCGCTGTGGTGCTTGGTGCTGCTTTCACCTCCCTCGGTGACCTTGTTGGCCTCAGCGTGACGAGCGCTAACTCTCTCCGTTCAAGCTGGCGGGAGGCGGAGCGGGTGGTCGACAGCTCTATCATCCCGATCTCAGCGAGCGTTGCCGGCACCGATGTCGACGTGGTGATCGGGAACCGCGGCCGTCTCAAGTACGCCGAGCCTGAGCTGGAGCACTGGGAGGTCGTTATCCGCTATGACGACGGAGGCGGCACTTCGCATGTCGAGTACCTGGACTACGCCTCGACGCTTGCCACAGGCAACTGGACCGTGCAGCAGATCTATCTCGAACAGTCCACTTCCACGGTCGAGATCTACGAGATCGACATCCTGAACCCCGATGAGGAGATGGTCATCCGCGCCCGTCTCGCCAACACTGTCGGCACACCGACGCTGAACCAGGTGACGGTCTCTCCCCCGGAGGGCGGAGCAGGGACGGTGCACTTCAATGGCTGAGATGCGTCCGAACTTGTGCTCCAAGCCCGGTTTGCGGGCCATCGGTGACTTACTTTGCACGGGCTTCAGGCAGTCCAATCACACCGGAAGCACACCGTACAGAGCCTTCGTTGAGGTACTCCGTTGTCCAGTCTTGTAATAGCACTGGTCTCGGTGATGGTGATCCTGGTCGCGATGACCGGCCTCGTGACGGGGTTCACCGGCCCCCAGGCTCAGATTGGCGAGACTGTCAGGAAGTCGAGCGACCTGTACGGCGAAATTAGCCGCACGGAGCTCACCTCTCTCACGGTCTCGGTCATCTCGGCTGGAGCGACCGTTGACTGGTCAGTTGGAAACATCGGCCAGACGCAGCTTCGGGTGTTCGAGGACTGGGATGTGGTGATCGTCTACCAAGACACCGCCAGCTCAGGACTCCAGGTGGGTCGCCTCACCTACACCACGAACGTCACACCTGCGGCCGGTGAATGGACCGTAACGGGCGTCTACAGGGACGCAGGAACGCTGACCGCGGAGGTGTTCAACCCCGGAATAGTGGACCCGGGTGAGGAGTTCATCATCAGGGCGCAGCTCAGTCCTTCGATAGCCACACCCACCACGAACACGGTGACGCTGGCTGTCGAGAACGGTGTGACGGTCTCCGCCCAGTTCGTTAACTAACGGCTGGTCAGTCACCGGTCCGTAGCCGATCAGTGGCCTTTCCGACACCGGAAAAACCCGGTTCCAACGTCGTTCCAAGAATGTGAGGTTCGGCGTGGTCGGTGCCCGCTGAATGACTGCTGTTACTGCCTAATGGTGACCACTCAGGCCCAACTTGACATTTCTCCTTCTTGAGAAGGCCCGATTGCAATCACAATTTGAGTTCGAGCGGTCTCAGAAATCCCGGCTCCGCCGGTCTCGGCGCTGATGACCGCCGGTACCCCGCTCAAGAGGAAGAATCGCCCCGTGCCGTGAGGGCGAAAACGGGGCTGGTGAGAAGTCCGTCAGCAGTTTGGAGCAAACGTGGCAGAAGCCGGATCAATAGCGTCCGTATCCACAGGTCAGCCAGACCTGGACAAGAAGCTGGGTGGAGGAATTCCGCTCGGTTCACTCACGCTGCTCGAAGGACAGTCGGACTCAGGCAAGTCGGTCGTTTCTCAGCAGCTGATCTGGGGTTCACTCCAGGCCGGTCTGACGGCGATCCTGTTCACGACCGAGAGCACGACGAAGAGCTTCCTGCGCCAGATGTCCAGTCTGAACCTTGAGGTGATGGAGTTCCTGCTTCTGGGAAGGCTGCGCATCTACCCGATCGCGGTCGGCCGCCGCAAGCTCACGCCTCAGCAGGTGTTCAACACCATCGTCAAGTCGACGAAAGAGGGCCAGGGAGTGGACCTCATCGTGGTCGACTCTCTCACGACGTTCGTGACCCGTGGTTCGTGGGAGGAGACGGCGACCTACTTCGAGCACTGCCAGGAACTGGTCTCAGAGAACCGGACGATCATTAACGTAGCTTCAACCTACGCGTTCGACGACACGACGCTTGCCAGGCTGCGGTCCATGTGTGATGCCCACCTCACTCTCCGTACTGAGGAGGTTGGTGACCAGCTGGTGAAGATCCTGGAGGTTGCGAAGGTCAGAGGGGCTTCGAAGACCACAGGAAACATCATCACGTTCGACATCGAACCGGACATCGGCATGAAGATCATTCCGTTCTCAAGGACGTCGGCGTAGCCGCAGGCATTGATAGATGAGTGACTTTCCTCCCCCTTTTGAACTGAAAGAGCCGGAAGAGTGCGACGAGCCGGAAAGCTGTGAGTTCATTCAGCAGCTTCCGACCGCTCTGAAGGACGCAGTCACCGAGGTCCCTTTCCTCCGGAAGTATGTCCACAGGCTTCCTCTCGATGAGATCGGCCTGCCGGCCTACCGCGATGAGCTCGATCGATCGGATGGTGACGCCGAGAAGCCGAACTTCATCTACAAGTCGCACAAGGGCGGCATCTACTTCCACATCTACCCGGACCCGGCAGGCGGACGAGACCATTACATCGCGATCGAGCCGACGATCGAGCATCCGCAGATCCGGGAGCTGATGGCCGATATCGAGCTGGCTTTGCTGGATTACACGGACGAACTTGAGGCTGCTCGCGGAGAAGAGCAGCTCGGACTCGTTCTTGAGTGGTGTCTCGACACGATATTCAAGATGAAGCCGGCGATGGAGCTGGATGAGATCTACGCCCTGCCGGTCATCGACCCGAACGCTGAGCCGGATGAAGAAGAAGGCGACGCTAAGGCCGAGGAGGCCGAAGGTGCCGAGACCGGCGCTGCAACGTCGGGAGTGGCGGAGGCTGCTGCTGAAGGCGATGCCGACAGCGGCGGTGGTGCGGCTGTTGCCACTGAGACCAAAGGCAAGAAGCCCAAGGGCAAGAAGCGCGGCGGGCTGTTCTCGAAGTTCCTCGGCAGTGGCAAGGGCTCACGAATCGACCTGGCGGCCAAGTGGAAGCTGACCCAGCTCGACGTTGAGGGGATCAAGTACCAGCTTGTGAAGGAAAAGGTGGGTGTCGGCGTACTGCAGCCGCTCATCAACGACCACTGGATTGAAGATATTTCGTGCTCCGGTGTCGGCAAGATGTACATCGAACACAAGGTGTTCAACTCGATGATCTGCTCGTTCGGCTACAAGGACGATGCAGAGCTGGACGAACACGTCCTGAGGCTCTCAGAGCGAATCAAGAAGCCTGTTACGTTCAGAGCGCCCGTTGTTGACGCATCTCTCCCTGACGGCTCTCGTATCAATATCGTCTTCGGCCGCGATGTTTCGCTGACCGGATCGAATTACACGATTCGTAAGTTTGCAGAAGACCCGATCTCAATCCTCAACCTGATCAGATGGAAGTCGATTACGTCAGAGGCGGCCGCTTACCTTTCCCTGTGCCTTGAGGACGGCATGAACATGTTCGTCTCAGGTGAGACGGCCTCAGGCAAGACGACGCTGATGAACGCATTAACCGTGTTCATCAGACCAAACGCCAAGATTGTGTCGATCGAAGACACGGCTGAAGTGCAGGTTCCGCACCCGAACTGGCTGCGAGAAGTGGTGCGGAAGGCCAAGCCGGGAGAAGGTGACTCCGGAGTCGGCATGTTCGATCTCCTGAAAGCTGCCCTGCGTCAGAGGCCAGAAGAGATCATCATCGGTGAGATTCGTGGTGAAGAGGGCCTGATCGCCTTCCAGGCCATGCAGACCGGTCACCCGGTCATGGCCACCTTCCACGCGGCCTCAGTTCAGAAGCTGATCCAACGTGTTGTCGGTGACCCGATTCTCGTTCCCAAGAACTATGTAGACAACCTGAACCTGTGCGTGATTCAGGAAGGTGTGAGGCTTCCGAGTGGAGAGCACGGCAGACGCTGCACCTCGATCTCAGAGATCGTCAACTACGACTCTCTCAGCGACTCGTTCTCATTCGTTGAGGTGTTCACGTGGGACCCGGTGACGGACGTACTCGAGTTCACGGGTATGAACAACTCGTACCTGCTTGAACAGCGCATCGCTCCTTCCCGCGGTTACCCGCCCGCCCGCAGGCGCCAGATCTACTCGCTCGTTAAGCGACGTGCTCGCATCCTGGACAAGCTGGTTAATACCGGTATCCAGGACTACCACGAGACTTTCCAGGTGATCTCCAAAGCCACAGCGGATGGTGTGTTCTAGTGGCAACTGGAGTTCTGTCAAAGCTCGGGCTCGGTGACGCCGCAAAGCGCAAGGCTGAAGACAAGGCCATTGCGGAAGTCAAGAGCACCTCACAGGTCGACAAGAAGCAGCTTCGGTTCGACCTGTTCACACACGTCTCGTACATGGCGTCTCTCGCAACAGCGAAGGCCTCTCGTGAGGTGATGTTCACACGCGCCGCAAAGCTGAATCTCGAGTCATCTCCGTTCTTCGCTGAGATCAACACGCTGGTCAACCGCCTGAAGTACGACTACTCCGAGGCCTGCCGCGCTGTGGCTGACAGGACCGATATCGAAGAGGTGTCGAGTCTCTTGATACGGATGTCCGGTTCACTCGCCTCTGGTGAGGACGAGGCGGAGTTCCTGACACGTGAGGCCGCCGTTCTGGCCGAGCAGTATGAGTCCGAGTATGAGCAGAAGATCGAGTCGCTCCGGAAGTGGACCGATGCTTATGCAGCACTCACGGTGTCTGCGGGTCTGATCGTCGTGATCACCATGATCTCGATGATGATCTGGAGCCTTGGTCCGATCATGATCATGATGACAGCGCTGGCGACCATCGGTGTGATGGGTGTCGGCGCGTTCATCCTGAATGCGGCTGCACCGGTCGAAGGGTTCGCTCGCAAGGCCGGGATGAGCGCTGTAAACCAGATCCAGGCCAAGCGGATGATGCTGATATTCGGTGTCGGAGGCACGCTTGCGGCTTCACTGGCGCTCCTTATGTTTGGACTGGGACCAGCGCTGATCATAGCTGGCCTCGGACTGCTCCCCGGCGGATTCATGATGTACCGGGACCAGTCGAGGATCGCCCGCCTTGACGCCGATATCGCGACCTCTACCCGACTGCTCGGTGGTGTGACAGACGCTATCGGCTCCACGGTTGGTGACGCTCTCACCAAGGTCGACCAGAGGTCACTCGCCTCTCTCAGGCCCTACTTCCGGCGCCTGGACGTGCGAATCGGCTCTTCGCTCTCGCCTGACCTAGCCTGGAAGCGGCTCGTCGAAGAGACCGGCTCCGAGATCGTCGATCGCACCGTGAGCATCTTCTGGGACGCTCTGACGATCGGTGGCAATGCCCTGGACACGGGTAAGAACGCCGCATTCTTCGCTTCCAGCATCTCGATGCTGCGTGAGAAGCGGGCACTGGTTGCAAACACTTTCACGTTCCTGGTCATTCCGCTGCACATGGCGATGACTGGACTGTTGATGTTCATCCTGAACGTGATGGAGCTGTTCTCGACGCAGCTGGTTGACCAGACAGCGCCTGATCTTGGCGACACGGGCGCTGCGATTCCAGATATCGCGAACGTTTCAGGGTTCAACACATTCGCGAACGTGGACTTTGCGTTCTTGAACATCCTGGTTATCTCAGTGGTGCTCGCGCTCACGGTCGCGAACGCCCTGGCGCCTCACTCGGCGGCAGGAGGCCACAGGTTCAGGTTCCTTTTCTCGCTTGGCGTGATGATGGTCATCTCCGGAGCCATGATCGCGCTTGTGCCTCCAATGGCCGAATCGATCTTCTCAACAATCACCGAGCCAGCGACCACCTAGGGACGCAGTTCGCGGGTCCTGACCCGCGAGTGAAGGAGGCTGGATATGCCGGATGAAGAGCAGGTTCTAGGCGGAGAGCCGGAGATCAACGCTGTTGCGGTGAACCTCGCAGACATCGTTGAGGATGAAGAGGACATCGAGGACGAAATCGAAGAGGAAGTCGTCGAAGAAGAGGAAGAAGAAGAAAAAGGTGGCGGTGGGCTTGACGACCTTATGGACGACATCTTCGCCGATGAGCAGGACGAGGACGACCGCCTGAAGGCTTTTGGCGACCTTGAGCATCTGACGATGATCGAGGTGAGTTCAGAGGTTGAGGCCGTACTGGAAGAGTTGCGTATCAGGCAAGGTGGACATGAGTGACGGTAGCGCTGCCCGGCAGCCCCGTGCTTCCAGGAAGCCTGGAAATGCAGGGAAGGCCGAGCAGCAAAGCGACCATATGTCCGGCAGGGCGTTAGACGTCCTGGCCGACGCGATCAAAGAGTCGGCGATCTCGATCGACAGTGAGTCGAGGATCGTGCACTGGAACGCGGCATTTGCTCGGAAGTTCGGCGCCCCTGTAGCAGGAGAGCCTCTCTCTGACCATTTCGACCCGCCGGGGCTGAGGGCGCTGATCAAGGCGACGATGAATGTCACGACCGCCCGCGATGCGGAGATGATCTCGGATGAGGGCGGTCCGAACGCCGCCGCCTACCGTGTCACAGCGGTGCCGATGGCGGACGAGGCCGAATCAGAGTCCGATGCCCGCATGGTGCTCGTGATCGATGACATCTCCGAGCAGGCGGACCAGCGGAACAGGATGGTCGCCAACAGCAGGCTCGTGGCGGTCGGTGAGATGGCAGCCGGAGTGGCGCATGAACTGAACAATCCGCTCACGGCTGTTCTAGGCTTCTCGCAGCTTGCCTTGAAGCAGACGGTGGACCCGGTTCTGCGCAAAGACCTGGAATCTATTGCCAATGAGGCTGAACGGGCTGGCCAGATCGTGGACAACCTGCTCGGCTTTGCCCGCTCTCACGCAGGACGGGGCGACCGGTTTGATGCTGCTGCCTCCCTCAAGAAGGTGCTGGACCTGCGGGAGTACGAGTGCAGGGTGAACAACATCGAGGTGGTGACCTATCTCGACCCCGACACCCCGATAACCCGCGCTGACGGTCACCGCATGGAGCAGGTGTTCCTCAACCTGATCGGAAACGCCATTCACGCCATCAGCGAAGGCGCAGGCAAGGGCAATATCACCGTCGGACTGGTGGCTATCGACGGCTTGATCCGCATCAGCATCACAGATGATGGCCCCGGCATTCCGGATGAGGTGCTCCCGCACATATTTGAGCAGTTCTATACAACGAAGCCGGTTGGCAAGGGCACAGGGCTCGGCCTGCACATCTGCCAAGAGATCGTGAGAGACCACGGTGGCGAGATCAGGGTGGAGAGCCACGCCGGCCGCGGCACCACCTTCGTGGTCGAGATCCCCGTTGTGCCGGTGGAAGAGCCAACTGAGCAGCTGGAAGAGCCGATCAGGCATGAGCAGCCGCGCAGCTTCACGATGCTGAAGGTGCTGGCGGTGGACGATGAGCCGGTGATTACCGACCTGCTGTCCCGGGTTCTGACCGGTCTCGGACACGAGGTGGACACCGCGTCGGACGGAGCCGAGGCGCTTCGACTGATCAATCTCTCTGAGTACGATGCCATCCTCCTCGACGTGAAGATGCCGGGCCTAGGTGGACCAGAGGTGCTGCGCTGCATCGATGGCCTGAGACCGGAGCTGGCCGAGAGGGTGCTTTTCATCACCGGTGACACCGTCTCACCTCTCACGCAGGCGTTCTTCCAGGAAGAGGACGTTGATGTGCTGCACAAGCCCTTCTCACTCGAAGAGCTGAGAACGAGACTGCAGTATTTCGCTGCTCTCAAGGACGAACGGACGATAGAGATAGAAACAGGTAAAAGGCCCGATCTGACAGCGGGGATTTCACGGATTACCCGCAAGCCCCGATCTTAGAAACTCGTGGGCGAGGATTCCTTCTATGACAACTTCCAACGCCGAAAACTTCGACTCATACGACAGCCACAGGGACGATGAGGTGGTCGAGACTCCGAAGCGGGATGAGAACACCGCCGTGCGGGTGTTCCTGATCGAAGACCACCCAGTTGTCCGGGAGGGCACGCGCCGCCTGCTCGAGTTCGAAGAGGGCGCAACGGTCGTCGGTGAGGCTGACAGCGGCGAGAACGCACTGGTTTCACCTTCACTTGGCCTTGCAGAGGTTGTCCTGTGTGACGTGATGCTGCCCGGAATGGACGGCATCGAGACCACGAAGGCGATTCTCGCCAAGTACCCGCACCTCCGCATCGTGATGCTGAGCTCGTTCGGGGACTCGTATCTTTCCAATGCTCTCGAAGCAGGCGCATGTGGCTACCTGCTGAAGCGCTCGACGGGCGAAGAGCTCCTGCGGGCAGTCCAGGACGCTGCGAACGGCGGTGCGCCGCTGTCACCGGCACTGAACGCTCTGCTCGTGGACCGCTACCGTGAACTGCAGTCCAACAAGTCTGACTCACTTGGCCTCACAGAACGGCAGGCACAGGTCCTAGAGATGGTTGCACGTGGCGAGACTACGAAGCGCATCGCCGAAGACCTGTTCCTGAGCCCGGCGACCGTTAAACGTGAACTTCGACACGTGTTCGACGTGATGGGTGTTAACAACCGTGCCCACGCCGTTGCCGAGGCCCAGCGCAGGGGCCTGATCTAGGGCGATTAGCTGGACCGTTCGAATATGAGCGAGACCCCGATGTACACCGCATCGGGGTCTTTTTCTGTCTGACCGTCCAATGGATCCTGTCAGGTTGACCGGTCTGGTTCGAGATGAAACGGCGTTTAATCATCCGTTAACGGGCATGCCGTTGAATCCCGGTCGCGGTCAGGTGGGGTTATCCGGGGTGACGCGGCGGCGGCTCACTTGGGTCGAACTGATGAGACATGAGGTAACTCACTCATTAGCCAACTGAGACTGCTGGGCTACGAACTCAGTTCCATCATTGAGCGGGTGGCGATCACGCCACGCTTTCACAGGAAATACGCCCCACCGGTAACTAAATGACAGAAATCATTCCGTTCGACCGCGACTACCCGGACAAGCCGTCCCGACGCATCACCGAGGTACTAATCGTTGCTTCCCAGGAGCTGATGCGTGACGTCGTGCGCAGCACGCTGTCCTCAGTCGAAAATGTCAGGGTGATCGGCGAGTCCAGGCAGGGCGATGACGCCATGCAGGCCGTCGAGGAGTTGAGGCCGGATGTGGTCGTGATCGAGTCGAAGATCGGCCCGGATGCCGAGGGCGTCCGCAGCGGATATCGACTGAAGGCAGCCCGCCCATCTCTTGGCGTGGTCGTCGTAGCCCATGGATTCGGCCAGGAAGTGGTTCAATACCTGTCCGGGAAAGTTGCTTCTGGCTGGTCATTCATCACCAGGGCGGCCGCTCTTGACCCTGAGAGGCTCTGGAGGGCGATAGAGGGTGCTGGAAAGGGTGATGGCATCATCGACCCCGGCCTCGAGCGTGCAAGCATGGAAACGACCGTGCCGTTGATGGAGAGGCTGACCGTTGAGCAGGCGAGGGCGCTCGAACTCGTTGCTGCCGGGATTTCGAACTCCGGCATTGCGAGCCGTCTCGGTATCACACTCGGCGAGACAGACGATCTTGTCGAGTCACTGCTGGACGATATGCGCATCGAGGGCGGACCCAGGGTCGATAGGCGTGTCGTAGCCACTCTCATTTACCTCCGTGAGACGGTCCGTCTCCACAACTGATAGTCCCGGTCCGAAAGCCGTTTCGGAGTCGCCACCAACGGCGTTGTTAGCTATTCTCCTTTGACGATGACCTTCGAAAGCTCCCAACTTCCGTCCGAGCCAGACGTGATCGCGCCGGACGGCTCCCAGATCAGGCTTCTTTCGACCGCCATGACCAACGGCAGCATGGCGCATTGCACGTTGCTGCCCGGGCAGGTGACGAAGCCCGTGCGCCACAGGACCGTTGAGGAGATGTGGCACTGCACAGGAGGCGCGGGGACGCTGTGGCGGCGCCTGGAGGGCCAGGAAGAGCTTCTGAAGTTGGAAAAGGGCGTCTCATGCTCTATTCCGACCGGTACATGCTTCCAGTTCAGAGCTGACGAGGGAGAACCGCTGGAGATCGTGATCGCCACGATGCCGCCGTGGCCGGGCGAGGACGAGGCTGAGCCGTGTGACGGCAAGTGGGAGCCTTCGCTCTAGCCGGATAGCCACTTCAAGTACATTCGGCGCTCTCATGTGGCAAACTCACAGTTGAGCCTTGTTACGAAAGCGTCTCGGGCTGCCCGAATCGCAACTGACGCACATTTCTCGACCGAATCACCCAGAGCCAAACGGAAAAAGCCCTGAACAAGACGCAAAGACTCCAACAGTGGTTTGAGTCACACCCTCGCTGGGACAACGCCTCCTACGGCGAGTTCATGCATGTTGGCGCAAACCAGACGATCTTCCGGGTTGTGCTGCAGGAGCTTGAGATCGGTGCAGAGACGGTTGTGCTCGACGTTGCTTGTGCAGTCGGTGGAAACGCTCGCTGGCTGGCCTCGCTGTACGGATGCCGGGTGTTCGGCAACGACATCGACACTGACGCCCTGGCCGTCGCAACAGATCTGGCTGAGATCGAGAAGATCAGCAATCTCTGCACGTTCGTGGAGGCTCCGGTCAACGCTCTGCCGTTCGAGGACGGCAAGTTCGATATCGTGATCTCCACCGATGTGTTCGATATCGCTGAGGTCAAGCGGGTCCTGAAGCCGGCTGGCTACTTCATCGTGAGCACACTGATCGAGGACCAGGACGCCACGTTCAAGTCGTTGGCGGACGAGTGGGGGCTCGAGCATGAATCAGGTCAGGACGTGACCAGCCTGGCCTTCGCATTCCATCGAGCGAAGGAGTCTGAGGCTCAACTGCTGCTGCAGGCCGGGATGATCCCCGCACGATCGCTCGTAGAGATTATGAACGAGAACATATCTCCATACACGAGAGGTGCCAGGCACTTCCTGATGAGGCTAAGAAAGCCCGGATAGCGCCAGTTCGAAAGCTAGCGCAATAGAAACAGCCACGGTGTCCGAGCCGTGGCTGTTTGATATCCCTCGATATGTTGGCCGGATTAGGCGGCGAGTTGTCCCTGGCTTGAGCTATCCGTCAGCAGGTTCAGCACCATGTCGGCGTCAATCGTCCGCTTCGGCAGAAAGCCCTTTGCGCCCGCTTCAGCAGCCACAGAGGCATAGCCGGCGTCAGCCTGCATGCTCATCAGGATCACCGTGGCGTTCGGGTCATCTTCGGTGATGCGCACAGTCGCCTCGAACCCAGACATGTTCGGCATCTGCACGTCCATGATCACCACATCCGGCTTAACTTCGTTGTAGAGGTTCACGGCCTCGACGCCGTCCTCTGCCTCTCCAACGAACTGGAACCGGCCGGTGCGTGAGAGTACGCCGCGAATTATGTCGCGAAAAATGGGCTGGTCATCAACAAGAATCGTGCGGAACATGGCCTCTCCGTACCGTGCGACCCAGCGTTTCGGGGCCGAGGGGTTTTCGTTTCCAAACGTGCTCCTGTGGAGCTAAACGTGCGTCCAACCGCTTAAGTAAAACTCGTCGTCAGACTGAGCGACCCCGGTGAAAGCTCAACTAGAGGCTTCGATTGGCTCAGTGCCAGTAGGTGCTAGCCACCAGATCAGATGATCCGGTGATGGCGGCCCTGGTTAATTGATCTCGATCAGGCCGCTTTCTGCTGGTCGAACGGGGTAACGTTCGAGGGCGGTGCCGATGGCCGATCGGTTTCCAACTGCCCGGGCAAAATCACAGGGTTGAACGGGACCGTCACCGTCAGGGTCGTGCCCCAACCAGGCTCCGACTTCAGCACGGCCGAGCCGTTGATCGAGTCGGTGTAGTCCTGGATGTTCACGATGCCAAGGCCACCGAACTCGGAGGTGGTCAGGTCGTCCGCATCAAAACCGACGCCATCGTCCTCTACGATCAATCTCAGGACCTGTTCGTACTCGGAGTAGCTCCACGAGACGTTGCAGTGGGTCGCCGATGCGTGCTTCAGTGTGTTCCCGATCGCAAGCTCGGCGATGCGGAAGACAGCGAGCCGAATGGGCTCCGGAATTGGAGACGCTCCGGGAGGCTCCAGTTCTGCCGTCGCCCGGTCGACGTTTAGGTCCACCTTGACATCGCCAGACATGCGGTTGCAGAGCGACCTGAGCGCCGGAACAGCTCCAACACGGACGATGCTGGGGTGCAGCCTGTGTGAGAGACCGCGAATGTCGTTCTCCCGCACATCGTCCAGTTCATCGATGATCGGCTCCAGCTCTCTGGACGAGACTCCATCTTCGGATTTCGAGATCAGCTGGTTGAGCCGCATCCACAACGAGAAGAGTCGTGTCTGAACGTTGCCGTGCAGCTCTTCTGATATCGCCCGTTTCGTAGCATCTGCCGCTGCGATCATGCGTTCTCGTGACTCTCGTACGGCCACGTATTGCTCGGCGAGAGCGTCGTTGGCCGCTTGCAGACGTGCCCGCGATCGCACGGAGGCCCAGTGGACCGCCAGCATGATCACGATCGAACCGAGCGTGAATATGCCGACAACGAGCCAGAGCGTTGAGTAACCGGCACTCAGTTCGCTGGAGACGTCGGTCGTGATGGACGCCACCATGAGCGAACGGCCCGAGTCGATGGAGTCTGGCGGTACATCCAGGATCAGTGCGAAGGATTGGAGTAGCTCTCCATCTGAGCCGAACTCGGCCCGTGATCCGCTTTCGCCACGCAGGAACGAGATGAACTGGCCACGGCTTGCCTGTTGGAAGGCCTCGAGCGCAACGCCTGAGAGCGCAGGGGTGTTTTCGATGCCTTCGGTGGAGAAGACCGGTTCGCCCTCGAGCGTGTAGATGTCCATACGCTCGGCACGTAGCCCGAAGAGCGCACGGTCAACGTTTGTCCTGAAGTTTGCAGTACGCGCGATATCAGGCAGGTTCTCACGCGCATCCGGGCCGTTCAGGGCGACACTGGAGTAGTGGAGGATCTCGCTGAAGCGCAGCAGATCGTTCTCCTGTTCTGCGCCTGCATTACGTATGACGGCTCGTTCGACCTGGATGTCGCCGAGGAAGAAGATGGCGGCGGCGATCACCAGAACGGCTACGAGGCCGACGCCGAGCGGCTGGGTGGAACGGGTGTACTTGCCGAATGAACTGGCTGCGAACTGCGAACCTGCGGCTGTAGACAGACTCATACTCTCCTAACTCGATCCAGTGCTGAGGACGCGAATCTAGTTGAGTATGAGTTTAGGAACAGCCGGGTGACTTTACGGCGACATGGCCCGTACTAGCCACTGTGAGTTGTCACGCAAAGAGGCGCGCGAGACAGGTCGAGATTTGGCACCGACGGATCGGTCAGGCCGCCATTCGTGCGGAGTCTGCGGGAGGCAGGTGGTCATCGATCAGCTTGTGAACGGCGGCCGGTGAGAGCTCCCGCTTCGGTATGAATCCGCAGGCACCGATCTCGCGGGCAAGGGGACCGTACTCCATGTCATCGCCCATGCTGGTCAGCACGATGCGTACCGAAGGGTCATCTTTCAGGATTCGGCGTGCTGCCTCGATGCCGCTCATGTCGGGCATCTGGATGTCCATGACGATCACGCTGGGGTGAAGCTGCTCTGTGAGCTGAATGGCGCCAGTGCCGTCAGACGCCTCACCGATTATGAGGAACGTCTCGTCAACGGCGAGCTGGCCTCGTGCGATGTCGCGGAACGTCTCCTGGTCGTCGACCAGGAGTACGGAGTGACGTTGCTGAATCGGCTCACCGGTTGAGAACTGGATTATGTTGGAGTGGTCCGGGGTCATGTTCTGCCCTCAGAGTGGGATGTTGACGCGGTTTCAAGCTTCCCCTCATCTCAACACTAAGTTGGAACGACAGACGCCGCAGGGGGTGGCCCGCAATCTGGAGGTGTGGGCAGGCCCACAGGGCGCGTTGAGGGTGTGTACACCGTAAAATCCCAGCGCACACCTTGCGCACACCTTCTCTCAACCTCGTTGAGATTGGTGAGTTCGAGGAGGGCTGGAGGGCGAGGCCTGACGAGTGCCGGGCCGAGCGCCGAAATTTCACTGGCTGCCTGGCGGGATGGACGGCTAGAGCCAGGTTGCGACGTTGGTCACGTCGGTCCGATCGCTGGTTGGCAACCCAGACGGGTAGCCAATGTAGAGGCAGCCGACGATCTTTGACCCTTCATCGGCACCAAGTGCAGCAGGTATCGCCGGGTGTTTCGTCGGTTTTCCGGTTGACCAGCCAACACCCAGGCCCGCTGCATGGGCAGCGAGCATGAGGTTCTGAACTGCGCATGAGGTTGCCGAGTAGTTCTCTTCGTCTATCTCAGCCGAACCTCCGCTGATTGAGTAGACGTAAAGCAGCGCAGGGGCATCGAGCAGCTCTTTCCTGGCTGCTGCTGCGCTGGCTTCAGCCTGGTTACGGTTCGGTATGTTCTGGACGACCCAATCGGCGGTGAGATCGGCAATCTTCTGCCTGGCGTCGCCATCCTTCTTCAGGACGTAGAAACGCCACGGCTCTGTCATGCGGTGGTTCGGCGCCCACGTTGCTGCCTCGATCAGCTTTTCGATCACGTCGTCTTCAACAGGTCTGCTGTCGAACGTCCGCACGGTGCGTCGCGACTTGATGAGATCCAGCGTGGCGTCGAGATCAAGCATTTCTTATCTAAGAGCGAACTCTGGGGTCTTGATGGAACACTTGCTGTTTGCCGAGCGAAAACTACTCGAACGGGTCGATCAGGCCACCGGGCTGCTTGCCCTGTGACACGAGGGTGATGTTTCGGGCCGCGTTGTCGATCGCTTTCTGACGGGCCTCAATTGTCGAACCTGCCAGGTGCGGGGTCATGAACACGTTGCGCATCTTGAGAAGTGGATTGTCGGGTTCGATCGGCTCAATCTCGGTCACATCGAGGCCAGCACCGGCAATCGCTCCGTTTTCGAGCGCTTTGATAAGCGCCGTCTCATCAGTCACCGGCCCGCGACATGTGCTCACGTAGACGGCGTTAGGTTTCATCTTCGCGAACTCTTCATCGCCGATCATCCCGCGGCTGTTCTCGGTCAGGGGCACGTGAACGCAGATGATGTCCGATGTCGAGAGCAGTTCATCAAGCGAGACTCGCTTCGCGTTGGCGAACTTCTCCACCTCCGGATCGACCTCGAGCTTGTCGTAATAGACGATCTCGCAGTCCCAGCCCTGGAGCCGACGGGCAACCTTCGAACCGATCCGGCCGAGACCGATGATGCCGATTCGCTTGTCCGTGATCTCCTGGTAGTCCTCCCACGTTTCGAAGAAGTCGCCGTGGTACTCGCCTGAGTGGAGGTTTCGGATCTGCTCCTGTGCATGCCGGTTCGCACCTACGATGAGCATGACGGTCATCTCTGCGACGGCGACCGAGTTTGCACCCTGGTTTCCGGCAACAAGGACACCGTGTTCGTGCAGCTCCTTCTTCGGCAGCGAGTCGGTCCCCGCGCTCAGGGCCTGCACCAGCTTCAGTCGCGGCGCGCTGGCAAGGTCCGGCGTGATGCGGAATCGCCAAGGGATGATCACCTCTGCGTTGTTGGCCAGTTCCAGGCAGCGCTCAAACTCGGATTCGACAGAGTCTTTCTGGATGCCTACCACGTCGACGTCGGCGGGCACGGCAGATCGCATGCGCTCGATCTCCCATTCGTCCCGGTATCCAAGAAATGCCGCGGTGAACTTCGCCATATTCGCTCCATCTGAGAGTTTTCGTGGTTGCCGCCCAGGCTCTGGCTTCGGTAGGTCGTGGTCTTGGCGGCCGAGAGATATCCAAATATACGCCGCGCAGGAGCCCGCGCGTGGCGAAAGCAGGGCCGAAGACCGGACTCGTTGAGACAGACTTGGAGTAACGGGCTGTGAACCGCTTATTCACCGTTAATTAATATTGAAGATGCGCATTTGAACGGGGATAAGCACTAGTCTGGGTACCGACCGCACATGTCGCCGAGCTGTCTCGGCGTTGATGTACTGGTGAGGAATAAACCTGCACAAGGGTTCGGCGTGTCAGACGGAGAGCAGCAACTCACGAGGCCGCTGGGCAGGACAGAGGAAGAGGACGAGGCGGAACATCTTCGCCGGATGGCGGACGAGCTTGGAGGAGCGAACTCCACGTCGTTGGCCGCGCTCCGAACCTCGCTCGCAGAAGGCGATATCAAAGAGAAACGCGCAGCAGCAGCTTCGCTCGGAACTTTAGGTGATCGCAACGCAATAGCGCTGCTGCGAGGACTTCTCGAGGGGGAGAATCCACACAACTGGGAACTGGCTGTCCATGGCCTGAGGCAGAGCAAGGACCGCGCAGGTTGGCTGTGCCTCGAAAGCGTAGCGCTGGATCTTTTGCCAGCGCTAGAGCATGAATCGCAGTGGTCTGAACATGCCTTCAGGTTGCTGGTCATGGGCCGAACGAAGACGATGGACCGCCTGTTCAGAGCCATTGACGGGCATTCCAGGGCCATCTCGGCTACTGCGGCCATCAATTTTTCGAACGTGGCTGTGAGTTCGGTCCCTAGTGACCTATCCGTGGTCATGGGGATGAGACTTGGGCTTCACAACGGGGCCGTGGTCAACCCGTCTTCTCCAGAGCAGATATCTCAGTCCACAGGATTAACCCTCGAAACGGTCAGGCGAGTTGAAGCTGAGGCATGGGAGGCCGTCCAGAGGCCGCGCCGGTATCGAGAGATACGGCGAAACTATGAGGTGAACAATGACCGACTTCGGGCTGCAGATTGAGCCTGCATTCGGATTCGAATACGACGACGTGCTCAAACTGGCAGAGAGCCTGAAGCCAAACGGTTTCACCTCGATATGGGCGTCCGACCATTTCATGCTCCACAGCGGTGATCCCGACCGCAACTGCATGGAGGCCTGGACACTGCTCACGGCCCTGGCTGTGGCGGTCAAAGACCTGCGGCTCGGCTCGCTTGTCACATGCGCTTCCTACAGAAACCCGGCACTGCTGGCCAAGATGACGGCAACCATCGATCAGATTTCCGGAGGACGCCTAGAGTTCGGAATCGGTGCCGGGTGGAAGGATGTCGAGTACAAAGCCTACGGCTACCACTTCCCTAGCGCGGGTGAGCGAATCAAGGAACTGGAAGAGTCGCTGGCGATCATCAAGTCGCTCTGGACACAGCCAAAGTCTACGGTTGAGGGATCACACTACTCGGTCACGGATGCAGTCTCAGCTCCCAAGCCGGTCCAAAACCCGGGCCCACCCATACTGATCGGCGGATCGAGGCCTCGCATGCTGAGGATCATGGCCGAGCACGCAGACGTCGTGAACTTTGTTCCGCAGCCGGACCCCGGGGGGTATGCCGAGTCCATGAGCAAGCTGGAAAAGATCTGCGGCGAAGTGGACCGCAAATTCGAGTCCATCAGAAAGACCCATTTTCTGACAATGCTGATGGGCAAGGATGAGTCTGATGTTGCCGCAAGGCTGGAGCGCGTCGCTGAACGCGACGGCATGTCGGTTGATGTCTGGAGACAGAAGCGTTCCAGGGCGTTCGTCGGAACTGCGGAGCAGGGCCGAGATCTGCTGAAGCGCTACACCGACCTGGGCGTGACTCAGTTCATGGTGGTATTCCCGTACCAGGAAGAGCCGGACTCGATCAAACTGTTCGCCGATGAGGTGATCGGCCAGGTCTAGGTCCGTACCTTCCCCACCGCCGATCAGAGTAAATCCCGGCGAGTCTTCACGCACGATACCAAACCCTTCGCCTGCCGAACTCCGTTGGCCCCACTTCGTGCCGGGCCGGTCTACAATCGCCGCCGTTCCACAGCTCCGGTAGCGATCCCGGAGCAAGTTCACTAACCATCCAGCACCCATCGAGACAACAGAAATGAAGATCACCGACGTCAAGACCTACATCATGAAGGGCATACGCAGGAACTGGGTTCTCTGCAAGATCGAGACTGACGAAGGTGTCCATGGCTGGGGTGAAGGCACGCTTGAGCGGCACGAGCCTGCAGTGGTCGAAGGAATAAAAACTCTTGCACAGCGGCTGGAAGGATTGGACCCGACCCAGATCGAGCGCAACTGGCAGATCATGTACCGCCACGGGTTCTGGCGCGGCGGAGTCGTGATGGGGTCGGCGATGGCTGCGCTCGATATTGCAATGTGGGACATCGCCGGCAAGGTCTACGACCAGCCAATCTACAAGTTGCTCGGCGGCGCTGTCCGTGACCGTGTCCGCGCCTACACCCACGCAGCCGACCTTCGAGGCGGCGAAGATGCGGTAGACCGGGGCTTTGATGCATTCAAGACCGGCGGCTGGATACAGGGAACCGACCACCTCGTTGAGAAAGATGTGATCGAACCGTTGCGAGAGAAGATCAAAGGAATGCGGGACGCGCTTGGCCCCGACGTTGACATCATGATCGACAACCACGGCAGGGCGCGGCCTTCACTTGCTATCAGGCAGATGGACGCTGTCGAAGACCTTGGTCTGCTCTTCTTCGAGGAGCCTGTCCCGCCGGAAAACATTGACGCCCTTGAGCAGGTGCGAGCGGCTGGCCACAGGACAGATGTCGCAACGGGCGAGCGGCTGTTCTTCCGCTGGGGTTTCCGCGACCTGCTGCACCGCAGGCTGGTGGATGTGATTCAACCGGATATCGCTCACACGGGCGGCATATCAGAGATCAGACGTATCGCCTCGATGGCCGAGATCGAGTACATCAAGTTCGCTCCACACAACCCGAACGGCCCGATCGCCGCCGCGGCGAGCCTGCACGTTTGCGCAACTGTGCCGAACTTCCTGATCCTTGAGACGGCGCGGGACATGCCGTATCACGACGATGTGCAGTCGAACCCGGCAGTCATCAAGGACGGCTACTTCGAGCTGCCAACGGCGCCGGGACTCGGGACAGACCTCGACGAAGAGCAGATCAAGACCAGGCTGTACAACCCGGATGAAGACACGAGAGGGTTCGGAGTCTGGAGCTCAGAAGACAACTCGCCGATGGACGTGTAGTCGGGCGCCCAGGGTGCCGACAGGCAGGTCGTTTGCAAGCCGTTACTGTGTAGAATTCTCGGGTTGGCGTCTACTGGTGCGGATAGACGTGCCTGGTGTTGACAGGAGCAAGGCTTGAGACGAGCCCTATTTGTCCCGCTGATCGTGATCGTATCGATCGTCGGCATTGCGTGTTCTGGGAGTGATAGCCCCGAACAGGGTGGCTTCGGTGTCTACGAATACAAGGCCGATGGCGCCACCATCACTATCGAGATCCCTGCCGATTCGACACAACCGCTCGTAGTAGAGACTGAGAGCTATCGAGCCGCCACAGGCAGCGGCCCGGCCACCTACGCGATTGTCAATATCGACAACTCAAGCGGCGACACCGAGGTCAGCGTATTCCAGTTCTCCGTCGTGACCGACGAAGGCCAGACGTTCGAGTTCAACTCCGCTTCAGACCTGGTCAACGAATGGCGTCCGCTCGCTAGCTCAGATACCAGGGATCTCTATAACCGGGGCATCAGGTTGAGCAACGAGATGCTGAACCTTGATCGAGCGCTTCCCGGAGCAAGATCGACCGCCCTGTTTGCCACAAGTGGCCAGGTCCCATCTCTGAAGACTCTCACCGTCCAGCGAAACCTCATCGATTTCCTCGGAAGTATCGGCGAAGGAGGAGCGACTCCCGAACCGATCAGGCCCGAGAAGATACGGTCACACTCGGAGCCGGCTTCTACCAGTGGGTCTGAGAGTCCGGCAACAGCAGTAGTTCCGACCGCGACGACCGTGCCGCCTCCGACCGCGACCGCTGCTCCGGCACCTACCTCCCGCGAGTTCCTGGACGAGAAAATCGTGTTCTTAATGGAACGTTTCGACTACGTATTTCAAGACCCATCGGCCGGCCGGTTCTCCGACGAGATACATTTCGAGTTTACTGTCGGGAACGATATCGGCCGAGAAATTCGTGCACTGACCGGGGATGTAGTGTTCTCCGACCTGTTTGACCGCGAGTTCGAACGCCTGGGTATCACGATCAGTGACCCGATCCCACTCGGGGCTCGAATCCGGTTCAGCGATTTCTTCTTTGAGATAAACCAGTTCATCGACTCACACCAGAGGCTTTTCAATACCGACCTTGAAGATCTGATCGTCACGTTCGAGGTCGAAGCGGTGATTCTGGACGACGGCACTCGTATCGACGCGACAGATCTCGCCGGGTTCGCCACCCCTGTGCCGATTCCAACTCCGACTTCCACTCCGACACCGGTGCCGACGGTGACTCCTACATTCACTCCAACGCCAACTCCGACTGCGACACCGACCGTCACGCCGACACCCACACCATCTCCCACTCCGATTCCGTTCGACGACCTGGTGGCAACGGCCCGCGAGAGTGTTGTCAGAGTTGTGTCCAGCAACGGAACAGGATCGGGATTCGTGGTCAGTAACTCGCCGGATGAGAACGCAACATTCATCGTCACCGCTGAGCATCTTGTTGCTGATAGCTCAGACATCACGGTCACGTTTCCGGACGGTGTTGAACAGGCCGCGGTTCGCTGGAGTCGCGCAATTGGTCGTGACTTGCTGATGCTGAAGACCGACTTAAAGGACACTGAGCCGCTTGAGTTCGGTCCAGCCTCTGACCCTCGCTTAGGGTCATCAGTCCTGCAGATTGGATTCAACACCGCCGGTGAATTGACGGCTGAAACAGGCGTGGTCAATGGGACTGCTGTAGATGGGCGTTTCGGCCTGGTTCATTGGCGAACATCAGTACCGATAGAACCCGGCACGATCGGCGGGCCAGTCGTGAACGATGCCGGAAAGGTGATCGGAATCATTGGAGGCGATCTGCTCGACGCCGCAAGCAATATCCATGGATTCTCGGTGGGAACTCAGTGGTATCTCGCCGAAGCAGAGCGCCTGCTAGATGGAACCTCGATATGCCAGCCGCGGAGTTACGTTACGGAGTCATTGCTAACAGCAGAATTCAGACACTCCGAGTTCATTTACTTCATCGGTACAGTCGGCTGGGAGTTCGATCAACGCGACGGAGGAACTATATTCGGTGATATCGCACCATTCGGTTTGAACCGAGTGCTTGGAAACGAGGTCCCGGCATCGCTGGTTATCTTCGATCCAGTTCCGGCTGGAGATTACGTGGCCTCTCGCGAGTTCCTGGCGGGCTTCCTTACCGATTTTGGCGCGCCGGACATCACTGAGGAGCAATTGCGCAACATCACTCCTGTCTGCATTAACAGAAGGGCAGCGTCTGAAGTTACCTTCACAATTAATTGGACACAGAATGGCAACCCCGTCGATCTGCGGACCGAACGTTGGATTGCGATCCTGGCAAATGACCAGGCTTACGTCATTCGGGCGACAGCTCAAGCGTCTCGGTTCGACTCAGTCAAAGAGAGGTTTGACACTATGCTCTACACGTTTAAGCCGTGATGAATGAAGGCCCGAAGGGCCTGTAATGGTGATCAGCCCTTCGGTGGCTCCCAGAGCTCGATCTTGTTGTCTTCGGGGTCGTAGACCCATGCGAACCGACCGTACTCACTGTCTTCTCGCTGATCATCGATGCGGACTCCGGCTTCCTTGAGCCCAGCAAGCGCGCTGTCCAGATCGACGAGTCGGAAGTTGAGCATAGTTAGCTGATCCATGCGACCGAAGTACTCAGTGTCGGCGGGGAACGGTGAGAACACGGTCATTCCCGCTTCCTGCGTCCACGGCCCGGCCTCTGAAACCTTCAAGATGCCGAAGTGTTTCTCGTACCACTCGGCAAGCTCTTCGGGGTTCTTCGACCTGAAGAAGATGCCGCCGATGCCCGAAATCCGGACGACGGGCTCGTTGTTATCGGTCATTTCGGTCTCCAGACTTTTGGTTCTAGCCAAGGCCGCTTTCGCACCGCCGCTCGAACTCCCCGACACTTCACGGGCCGCGATTCTAGCCTGACCCCGGCATGAATACCGTTCGAATCAGACGATGACGCCAACCGGGCAGGGTTATCCTGAAGTCAGATACCTACAGACAGGAACTCATATTTGCCAGACTTGCCTGAGATCAAGGCTGTTCTTTTCGACCTGGATGACACCCTGGTTGACCGGAGAGGCGCCTACGACCTCTTCTACAGGTCTTTCTATGACCGGAATGATGCTGTGAATGAGTCGGTCTCCTGGCCGGAGGCGAAAGACTACTTCTGGACGCTTTCTCCAGACAACGCAACGAACCCGCGGCAGGCTTTCGAGGCGATTCAAGAACGCTGGCCAGGGGTTGAGAGCGACCCGGACTCTCACTACGAGAACTACTTCAAGAGCATGGTCGCCAATATGCGACCACTGCCGGGAGCACTGGAACTTGGCGAGTCACTGACAGCGAACGGCGTGCCCTGGGGCGTCGTGACGAACGGTCACCAGTATCAGTTGGCGAAAGTGAAGTCGGCCGGAATGGAAGAGTTGCTGCCGTTCGTGATCGCAACTGAGCTGCACGGCAAGAGCAAGCCTGATCCTGAGCCGTACCTGCACGCACTCCGGTTGCTCGAAATGGACGCGAAGGACGCTGACGGGGTCCTTTTCGTTGGCGACAACCCCCACACCGACATCGTCGGAGCTCAGGGGGTTGGCATGCACACAGCATGGATCCACATGGGGCGCGAGTACCCGCCCGAGATGCAGGCGCCACACCTGACTATCGATGGTGTTGCCGACCTGCAGGAAGCGCTGGGACTCTAGCGCGTCGTTGCTACGACCTCATGTGTAACGGCCCAGATGCGAGCATGCGACTCGCAGGCTAATCTTGGAGTCGGAGCAGATCGCATGCCAGACCGTTCTTCAAGCCGCACAAAACGCCACCCGTACACCACAGTGTTGTTCGACCTGGACAACACACTCGGCGATCGTCCGGCGGCGGTCAGGCGCTGGGCCGAAGAGTTCTACTTTTCTCAGCCGGGCCTGATGGCAAAGATCGAACGAGTAGACGCAGTTGATCGGATCATCGAGTGGGACGCCGGTGGCCACGTCTTCGCTCCCCAGCTGTTCGAGAAGCTGGTGGCGGAGTGGCCGTTCGTGCGGGAGAGTGTCGAAGAACTGGTCGGTTGGCATGCCGTTCACTACCCGGCAGCGTTTCGTCCGGAGCGAGCCATGAGCAGGACGATCACCCGCATGATGCGGGTCGGGCTCGAATGGGGAGTTGTCACGAACGGCCCGTCATTCCAGCGAGACAAGCTGGTTGCGCTGGGGCTGGACAAGATCGCCGACTGTGTCGTGATCTCGCTGGAGTTCGGCAAGGGCAAGCCAGATCCTGAGATTTTTCGGGAAGCGCTCAGGCAACTACGCCGTACGCCTGAAGAGACGGTGTTCGTCGGGGATTCTCCGGCAGCCGATATCGAGGGCGCTCGCAAGGTCGGCATGGACACAGCATGGATGAGTCACGGTCGAACATGGCCGCCGGAACTTCGTCCTCCCACGCACACGCTGGCGAGATTCGCCGACTTGCGGAAGGTGCTGGGGCTCTAAGGCGCAGCGAAGCTACCCTTCGACAGGCTCAGGGTGGCGGGTTCCGGCTCGCCGTTGCTGTTCCAATTTTCCAGTTCGAATTACCCGCCCTCTTTTCCGCGAAACAGGCATACAATTTCGACCTGTTCTCCCGATTACTTCTACCAGCTTCGAAAGGCAAACCATGACCATCGGCGTCGCAGTCCTCGGAACCGGCCGCATTGGAGGCCGATACATCGATTGGGTAAACAAGGCCCCCGGCGCCGAGGTGAAGGTCGTCGCCGAAGCGAACTCCGAGGCGGCGGCGAAGTGGCAGGACACCTACAACGACCTCGACTGGGTCTCCGACTACAAGGGGGCGCTTGAGCGGGACGATGTACAGGTTGCCGTGGTCACGTTGCCTCACTGGCTGCACAAGCAGGCCGCGATAGACGCGGCAAACGCCGGCAAGCATGTGTACGTCGAGAAGCCAATGGCTGTCTGGCCGTCTGAGGGACGAGAGATGCTGGCGGCGGCTCGGGAGAATGGTGTGAAGGTAATGACCGCGCACACGCAGCGGTACCAGCGGCCTGTGAAGGCGATGAAGGAGATCGTGGAGTCGAAGCGGTTCGGCGACCTGATCATGGCCTACGACTACTGGCACAAGCCGTACGACCCGTACATCCGCCCGAAGTGGATGCTGGACCGTGAACTCGGCGGCGGCATGGGCCAGATGGATGGAACACACGAGATCGACCGTCTGCTCCATCTGATTGGCAACGATGTCGACACGGTCAGCGCCAAGGTCGGCCAGATCACTCACCCGCAGGACAAGCACCCGGACATCAAGGCTGACGATACGGCGATGTGCTTCATACGCTGGAAGTCCGGAGCCGTCGCGACGATCAGCCGAATCGCCTGGGAGAAGGGCTCCACTGAGTACGGCACTGATATCGCATTTACAGAAGGAATGGCTCGGCTGCGAATCGCCTACGGCCAGCACCCTTCACAGAAAACGGCGATCTGGGTCGCGGATACGCATGACGGCACGTGGGTCGAGGAGCCTGTCGATGACTCCAGCCCGTTCGAGGAGGAGATCGCCGAGTTCATCGCCTCGATCGAGCGCGGTGATGAGGATACGCCGATCCCGCAGGAGCATGGTCTGAGGGTGCTGGAAGTGCTCGAAGCGACGGAGGAATCGTCACGCACGGGCCGCGAGGTGGTCCTGGGCTGGGACTAGGTTTTTCGTGCTGTCGTAAGAAGGCGCTGGTGGAATGTTCAGCGCGCTACGAGGCCGCGATGGCATCCGTCGGCACCAGGACGTCCAGCATTTCGTGCAGGTGCTCGAAGACCCAGAAATGACCACCATCGGGGATCATTGCCAGGACTGAGTCCGGAATCTTATCCGCGAGGTACCTGGCAGCCGCGGGTGGGATCGAAATGTCGTGCTCACCCTGCCACAGATGCACTCTGGTGCTGATCTGCTCCAGCGGAATCGGCCAGTTACCGGGAATCGTGACGTCATAGGCGACACCGCGGGCGAAGCCCTTGAAGCTCTCCTGACGGTCCGCCTGCATCGCCGTCGCGAGCCCAAGGCGAGCGTACACCTCATGGTCGAACTCACTGAATTCCGATCTGATTAGTCGCACGTAGAGCCGGGGCAGCCATTTCACCAGCAGGGAGTTGGATGCCATCTGCAGCCGCGCCAGCCACGGGAACCGTGCCGCGAACCGGTACAGTCGTTTCACGGTCGGTGACTGACCGACCGTAGCTTCGGGCACGTTTGGCGTCACGCTGGCGAAAACACCGACCGCCTCAAGTCGCTCGGGAATCTGCCAGGCGCACGCGAGCACGTATGGCCCTCCGCCCGATGGGCCGAACAGTGCGAACTTTTCGATCCCAAGCGAGTCAGCAAGCTGGGCGATATCCGATGGGTAGTCAACGATCGATTGGCCCCGGCGGAAGAAGTCTGAGTTCCCGTATCCAGGACGGTCAGGCGCGATCACCCTCAACCCGGGCCGGAACGGCTGATTGGCCATCACCTGCCATGTCAGCCGCGAGCCCGGAATTCCGTGTACGAGGAAAATCGGCTCGCCGTCGACATCGCCGTACTCGGCGTAGCTCAACGAGCGACCGTCAGCAAGCGTTATGGTGTTTTCACGAATCTCCATCACTAGTACCCTCTGGGCACTTGCTTCTCCGCGCTTATCCGAGTCGACTAGAAGAGATCACTTATCCAGAGAGACTAAGTAACCGCCGTGATAAAACGGTGAGCCGCGCGATTCGAAGCATATGCGTTCTATGAACGTCGAAAAGGTCTCCCAGCCCAGATGATGAACGATCCACACCACCCGTTCAGGTCCGAGGATGCTAAGCGGGCCTATTTGTCGTGGTACGACGAGCGTGCGGAACGCTGGCCCGTGGAGTCGGAACAGAGGTTAGTTGAGACCTCATTTGGTAAGACGTTCGTGCGTGTCAGCGGCCCCGAAGACGGCCAGCCGTTGGTACTTTTGCCCGGAGACTCCGAGAACTCGCTGTCCTGGATACCGCAGATCGCTGCGTTCTCGGCTCAGTACCGCATATTCGACAACGGTCGCAGCGTCTATTCGAGATCGATTGAGAACCCCGGCGACTTCGTAGCCTGGCTGGATGAACTACTCGGTGAACTGCGCCTTGAGAGCGTCAACCTGGTGGCCCACTCGTACGGTGGCTGGATCTCCAGCATCTATGCGCTTGCCCACCAGGACCGGCTCCGAAAGCTGGTTCTGATTGCACCGTCCGGAACCGTGCTGCGACCGCCGATCGGCCTCATAGTAAGGGCGCTGCTTTACTATTTCCTTCCGTTCCATTTCATCACGCGCAGGTATCTGTACTGGTACGCGCCAGACTCGGTTCGAGAAGAAAAGAGCCGAAAAGTTATCGACGAAATGATCGAAGAAGAGGTGCTGGCAAAGAGGTGTTTCAAGCGCAGGAAGTTCGTCGCTCCGACGGTTCTGACTGATGACGAGTGGGGGCGTTTGACTGTCCCAACTCTGTATCTGGTTGGAGAAAATGAGGTCACATACTCGTCAGAAAAAGCGATAAACCGGTTGGCGGAAGTTGCGCCGCAGGTTCAGACCGCCGTGGCCGCCGGCGCAGACCATCATCTCGCGATGGCAAAGCCCGAGTGGGTCAACGGGAAGATCCTGGATTTCCTTCGCGACTAGCCGGCCTGTCATCTGACACAGGCCAACTGGACGGACTTTGTCCACAGTTCAAAACCCGGTGTCGGAGGCCATTCAATCAGGCGGTCGGCCCAGCCTCAACTCCGTCCCTCTTCCGCCCAACCCTGAGCATCACCGCCAGCAGGATGAACGTCACCACGAGGCCCAGGACGCCAGCCACCAGGAACCCGATGCCGATAGGCAGCAGGACGCCTATCTTCACTCCCGCTTCGACTTCGGCTGTCACGCCAGCCGAACCGTCAGCGTTCATGAGGACCAGCTTCCACTCGCCGCTTTCGAGCTCCCACTCGAACTGCTGAGGGCCGATGCCCTGGCTCGCCGCTACCCAGAAGGTCTGATCGGCCGGACGGGTTATTGGCGCCCCGCCGCTGGTCGAGCGATAGTCGACATCGTCCCTGCGGGCACCGAGATCTGTCACCTCGTCGAGGGCCACCCCTGAGAGATAGCGATCGACATCGTCTGAGGGTCCGATCCCGATGAATATGGGCCGTGTGCCAACGGGGTCGGCGTTTAGCTTCACCTTTCCTGTGTCTTCAGGCCACCAGGCATCCGGGAATGAGCCAAGATCGATGTCGCCCGAGACGATGGCAAAGCTGTCTGTCTCCATCTCGTAATCAGGTGAGGTCAGAAAACCGGCATCGTCTCGCTGCGTTGTATGGACCACAACCAGCGCGATCCCGCCAATCAGCAGACCGATGCTGACGAGTCCGGCGATTCCTCCCGTAATGGCGAGGATGATCTTGAGCACGGGTGCTGTGTTTGGTGCTTTTGAAGCGTTGGGAGTCATCACTCCCTGGCTCTGCGTCATCGTCAACCCTCCCGAATCCTGGCCGCAGCGAGCCGTTTGATATCTCTTACGGTTCTGGCGCGCTTCTGCGACCAGATCTGAGTTAATTGTTCTCCGTGATGATGTCGAAGGTGTGAATCGAAGCCCTGCGGGCGTGAGGATTCGAAAAGGACGCGATGCCTGCGATCTCAGCCTTCGAGCGCGCCGATCGATTGCAGCACGGCCCTTATGTAGCCGTAGCAGTATGCGAACGCCACGGTGTCGGCATTCTCGCCGGAGATGCGTGGTGCGTGGTCAGGCATCAGCATGCCCTTGTAACCCATGTCACGGTACGTTTCGGCGGCACGGACCATATTGACGTCTCCTTCGTCCGGGAAGGTCTCCTCGAACGCCAGTCGCCTGCCCGCGATGTTCCGGAAGTGCACGTTGAAAATCTTGTCCCGTTCGCCAAACCAGCGAATGACGTCGAAGATCTCCTCCGCCGGGTCGTCGAGCATCTCGGAAACGGTCCCCTGGCAGAAGTTAAGGCCGTGCACCGGGCTTTCGTGCATCTGCACGAACCGCTTCATGCCATCGACCGTGCCGAGCACCCGTGAGACGCCCCGGTATCCGTCCGGTGTGTGGGGATCATGCGGGTGGCAGGCGAGCTTTACACCGTACTCTTCGGCCACAGGCACGACTCGCTCGAGGAAGTAGTCGATGCGTTCCCAGTACTCATCCGCCGAGACTTCGCCCCACACACCAGGTTGCTCGTCCTGGTCAATCTCGTCCCAGTAGAAGCTAGAACGCAGCGCTCGGCCGCGGCCGGGTCTCGGCTCTGTGCGAGTTATTCCGATGATGAAGAGGCGGTACTTGACGGCGGGAATGCCGGCCACTGCGCAGGACCGGATGATGTCCTGGCAGATCTCGATCTCTCGATCACGCTCGGGCGAGATGCCGAGCGTGATGTTGGGCGAGAGGCCGTCTTCAGGCTTTGTGCCGATAGGCAGAGCGACCATATCTACCTTGATGCCGTACGACTCGACCTTTTCCCGGTAAGCGCTCAGAACGTCTGTGGTCCACGTGTCGGCAGCGCCCGGCGGGAAGCCATTGATGTGATTGACGCCCAGCTGGGCCAACACCTCGTAGTCGGTGTCGGACTTGATCGGGTACTGGGTACCGACGTACATCTCTGGCCTTTCTTGTAACTTCTACTCTGCTAGCAGGAACCGGCGGACGGCCTTCACGAAGTCGAAGTTGCGGGCGATGTGCAGGTTGTGGCCGGTGTGAGGCCAGTGGACGACCTGCACATCAGGGATGACGCTAGCAACTCGAGCGGCCTCGGTTTCGTCCATGATGCCACCCTTTTCCGGGTTGCCGTGCATCAGCAGCACCGGAGTGTCGATCTTCGCAAAGGCCTCATCGTGGATCTGTTCGGGTTCGGTGCGTGTGCCTCGCCCTCGGTGCAACTCAGGGTCGAGTCGGAACTGCATGGTGGCGAGCCTTTCCACGATCTCCGGTGAGTAGTTGGGGTTCTGTTCCCTGATCTGGGCCGCGATGGGCTCGATGGACGTTGCGGAAGCGACGAACTCAGGGGCGGGACGGAGCCGTCGCGATGCGTCACCGCGGGCGCGGTCGAGGATAAGGGAGTTTGGACCTGTGTAAGGATCTTCGGAGACGATTTTCCTGGCGAGGCCAGGGGCTATGGAAGGCAGCATCAAGCTGATCCAGCCGCCAAGTGAGTGGCCGACCACGAAGGTGCCGTCGGGCGTCAGTTCCTCTATCAGGCGGACCGTGTCTTCTGCCCAGGTGATTCGTTGGTGGCTTTCGAGAACACGTCCCGAGCGGCCGTGTCCGCGGAGATCGAATGTGATCACTCGGAAGTGCTTTGCCAGCAGTGGGGCCGTCGAGAGCCATACCTGCCACGAGACGCCCCAGCCGTGGATCATCACCAGTGGCGGCCCGTCACCGGGCCACTCTGCGACATTGAGCGCGGTTTCACCTACGTGCACAAACCGTTCGACCGGTTCCGGTGTGGACTTGTCGGATGTCACCGGTTCACACCGGCCGTTTTGAGCCCAGCAACAAAGCTGCCGACCTGTTCGATGAAGCGGTCAGGATTGTCGGAGTGCAACAGATGGCCTGTGTCGTCCCAGGTCTCCAGTCTGCAATCGGAAATCAGGTCCATCGCCCTTTTGCCGTCATGAGCCAGCATCCAGGCGCCCAGTTCGAAGTTGCCCTGCATCAGCAACGTTGGACACTTGATCAGGCGCAGCTTTTCTTCGAGTTCGTGCGACCAGTCGAGGCGCTGGTCAACTACGTGCTCGAGCGCGTCGTCATCTGTCACGAATAGGCTCAGGGCGCTCTTCTGGACCTCTTCTTCGGTCGCATCGGGCGATACGGCGCGAATCTGCTCCGCCATCTGCTCCATCGAAAGACCGGAGCCAGAGAGTCTGGCGTTGTGGGTGAAGCGATCGTGCCGGTCTGCCGCGAACTCCTCCATGATTTGCCGAGCGAAGAGTGGCGGGTCTTCCAGCACTGTTGCCCCTACAAGGTCGGGTCGTTCAGCTGCCAGCCAGCATGCGGTCATTGCTCCAAGCGAATGGCCGATGACGATTGCCGGGGCCAGATCGAGCCCTTCGATGAGATTTGCCATGTCACCAGCGTAGTCCGAGAGCCGGTAAGCGCCGGTCGTGTGACCAGACCTACCGTGACCTCGCAGGTCGACGGCGACAGACCGAGACTCGCCGCGTATTGCATCGGCTACTTCATCCCACGTCTCATGTCGGCCGGTGATGCCGTGAATGAACAGAATGGCTGGATTGTCACCGGTTCGCTCGGCGTAATTGAGAGCCACTTCACCGGTATTGAAGTAGCCGAGTTTCGGTTGCTGAAGCATGTGACGGGTGGTCCGGATCAGAAGGGCGAAGCGCCGCGGCCAAGTATACGGACTACTCGTTTGCCAGCAGTTTTCGGGCGTAGTCGCGCTCCATCTGGTGGAGCTTCTGGACACGCCGCCTGAGATCCGGGTCGGTGGAGAACTCTGCTGCAATGAAGGCGTCGAGGATCTCCTTGACCACTTCGATGCCGACGATCCAGGCACCTACGCAGATCAGGTTGACGTCGTCATGCTCCACTCCCTGGTGGGCGGTGTGGATGTCATGGCTGAGGGCTGCCCTGATTCCGGGAATCTTGTTGGCGGCGATGGCAGCGCCGACTCCAGTGCCGCAAACAAGTACGCCGCGTTCCGCCTCGCCATCGAGCACGGCCTGGCAGACCTTTGCCGAGATATCCGGAAAGTCGACCGGCTCCTCAGAGTGGGTCCCGTGGTCGGTCACATCGTGCCCGCGTGACTTCAGGTATTCGACGACCGGTCCCTTCATCGGGAACCCTGCGTGATCGCCACCAACGGCAAGTTTCATTTTTTTCTCCGAATCGAGTCTGCTATCGGCCGGTGACCCGCTTTAGCAGGTCGAGTTTCTTCTCCGACAGGTAACCGTACCTGTTCACCCACATGCCGCTCTCGCCGACCTCCCAACCGATTCTCCACCTGCGTTCCACATCGTCCAGGGGCCCGTAGGCGTGCACGGAAGGCAGGATCGGCATTCCATTCGCCAGGCCAGTAGCCATCCTGATCTTACGGGCCTGTGCCTCGGTGCCCGCCCGGTGCGCGTCGTCGGGACCAGGGAACACGTATGCGGAAAGATCGGCCGGTGGTTCGTCCTCAGTATCGAAGCCGCAAGCCACGGTTTGTGCCACGAGACCGCTGTTGAGCGCCGGGTTGGCGCGTGTGATCGACTCCGTCCAGTAGGTAACGATGAGCGGCCAGTGCATGGTGAAGAACTTGATCATCGTGGCATCAGCGCTCCTTGAATAGAGTTCGAAATCTGCACCGGTCAGACCGGACATTGGTGGCGGAAACGTGATCGGTACGATCTGCACACCTGGCCGGACCGAGTCGACGGTAGCCCTCAGCTTTGCCAGATAAGACGACGAAATGGCCGAACGAAGTTCCAAGAAACTGTTGTCACCAAGACTGAAGTCGTTTGGTGTACCCAGGACATGAGGCATACTGACCTTGCTGTTCAAGGCACTAACCTTTTCGTTGGTGAGCGTGGCAAGGCTATCGATGCAGTACTGCGCGGTCGCTCGCATCGCCTCGAAGTCGAAGCCGTGCTCCCTTGCGAAACGTTCGGCATGCGGTCCGAAGTCGATGAAGGCGTCGTCGAACGAGTAGACCGACTGCTCCATGCGGTCAAGCAGCAGGCCATCGAGGTCCGGGTAGGCGTTCAGGATGTCCCGGACCATCGCCGAGTTGTACGCCTGCAGTTCGGGACTGGCGAGTGGCGGGAAGTTGACCATGCGCTCGCCAGGCGGCCTGCCGTTGGGCAGCAACGGCACTTCACTGTCCAGTTGATCTGTACTCAGTCCTTCCCGGACCGGTGGCCGGCCTGACGGACTCATCTGCATGAACGTCCGCATGCCGCGGCGTTTTGCCTCCGAGATGAACTCGGAAACTACGTGGCCCTGCTTCGATGTCAGGTCGTTCGGCCTGGGCGGTTCGTAAATCTCGCACGCGGTGTACAGCGAACGGTTGTGCTCGAACGCCGGTCCGACACGAAGGAACTGCTCTCGCTTGCCCCAGAGTGGCCGGTCGATGATGCGGTTCAGGCCCCTGCCACCATCCTCGGGTGGCTCTCTCCGAGCAGTGGGGCCGGGCTCAGTCGGTTCGGCCACGTAGGACGTGGTTGAGACTGCGTTCACACCGGCGTTCTGCAGGTTGTCGAGGACCGCATTTACGCCTTCGGCCTGTATGTGCGGAGCCCAGCAGTAGACCGCGAGGGTCTTGTCGCCCGTCATGCGTTGACCTGTTCGGCCCATTCACCTTCCAGCGGCAGACCGGCTTCCTCCCAGTCGGCAACCCCACCGGCGTAGCGACGCACGTTCTTGAAGCCGTTTGAGGTCAACTGCTGAAAAGCGAACTTGCTGGCGGGGCAGTTGTCATCGGAGCAGTAGATGACGATCTCGTCCGCGGGATCGAGATAGTCGGTGACTTTTTGCGGGTTGTCGACGTTTAGTGAACCGGGAATGTGCTTGGCGCGGAATGCCCACTCACTCAGCGTCATTACCAGCTTGAAGTCGTCGCCTGCGTCGATCTTCGCCTTCAGCTCTTCTCTCGAAATCAGGTCCAAGGTTTTCGTCCTTTCTCCGATCGACTGACTACAGTCGAGTGTAGTGACACTATCGCCTTTACAGGTTCATCAGACACCTTCGACGCCGAAAACTCGGGTTATCGCAGCGCTCTCCCGCATCGCTTTTACCGGTGCATATTCCGTGGACTGTTCCCACTGGAGCGCCCGTTCTTTGGAAGGGAACTCCAGCATCACCACCCGATGCAGGCCGAAGTCATCAGCCGGTTCGAAGATCTCGCCACCACGCACTAGATAGCGTCCGCCGTAGAGTTCGATCGTTGCTGGAACGAGTTCCTGGTACTCCGCATACGTATCGGCCTCATGGATGTCGATATCTGCGATCACGTAGTAGGCCATCGTCGACTCCTCCGTCCTGAAACGATCACTGGAACTTGCGATAGCCGGAGAGTTTTCAGGGTCTCGCAGTTGCTTATCATCCTCGCCGGAGGCTATCACTCTGATCAGCGCACTCAAAATGGCGGTTAAGAACCTCGCTGGCCATAGCGAGTCGGTTCTGGCTGTTCACGGTTCGGAGTCAAGACGAAGCGGCGCGCTGTGGCTTAACGATCATGCTGTGCAGATTCCGTATTCGCACGTGATCACACTTGATGAGGATGCCGAAGAACAAGCGGTTTCGGGTCAGATTGAAGCGTTCGTTCAGCACCGACCGAGTGGTGCTCCGGTGGCCGTTAATGACTCCTTTTCGAATCTGGACTTGTCACGTCTGGGCATGAGGCGGCTGTTTTCGGACCACTGGTTCGTGAAACCTCCGGGTAAAGCCGAGTCCGTAGACGTGGAGGGCCTGGAGGTCACGCAGGTTTCGACTCCAGATCGACTTCTGGAGTATGACCGTGCGTGCGCCATAGGCTTCGGTGAACCGGACTCCTACCGAATTTATCTCGATGAGCTGTTGGCCGATGAGAGGCACAAGATCTACGTCGGGCGAAGCGATGGCCGGGTGGTCACAGGTGTACTGGCGTTCAACAACGGGCAATCCGTCGGGTTGTACTCGCTGTTCACCTTGCCGGACGTCCGGAACAGGGGATTCGCCGAGGCCGTTGTGCGCTCGGCGATCGCAGACTCTGATGAGTTGCCTGTCAGCACGAATCCGTCCGAGATGTCGAACCGGCTATTTAAGAAGCTCGGGTTCGAATCGATCGGACAGAGGACGATCTGGCTAAGAGGTTAGCCGAGCACTTCCTTCATGCGGGCGCCGATGTACGCCGGCGACTCCACGACGTGCACGCCTGCTTCGGCCAGAGCGCGGTTCTTCTCCGAAGCGAGTCCTGCCTTGCCCGTGATGATCGCTCCGGCGTGGCCCATCCGCTTGCCCGGAGGTGCAGTCTGGCCTGCTATAGCTGCGACAACCGGCTTAGTCACGTTCTCCGAGATGAACTCGGCCGCGAGCTGCTCTCGAACTCCGCCGATCTCGCCGATCATCACGATCGCATCGGTCTCGTCATCTTCCTGGAACAGTTCAAGTACATCTGTGAAGGTCGTGCCGTGTATCGGGTCTCCGCCAATCCCTACGCAGGACGACTGTCCAAGACCGACCTGCACAAGCTGTGCGATCGCCTCGTAGGTGAGCGTACCGGACCGTGAGACGACGCCGATGCGCCCAGCCTCGACGATGTTGCCGGGGATGATGCCGACCTTGGCTTTCGAGGCCGGGTGAATCAGTCCCGGGCAGTTCGGCCCCACAAGCCGGGTTTCACTGGCCTTCACGTAGGCATTGATCTTGATCATGTCCTGAACAGGTACGCCTTCGGTGATGCAGACAACCACATCCAGCCCAGCGTCCACCTGCTCAACAATCGCATCTGCAGCGAACGGTGCCGGAACGAAGATGACGCCCGTGTTCGCACCGGTCTCCTTAACCGCTTCGGCCACTGATGAAAAGTACGGGACAGCGTCCTCGAACTTCTGGCCCTCCCGGTTCGGGTGCACTGCGGCGACCATGTTGGTGCCGTACTCACGCATGCGGCTGGCCTGGAAGCTGCCGTCCCGGCCAAGTCCCTGGACTAGAAGCTTTGTCTGAGGTCCTACGAGAACGCTCACTGTGCACCTCCAGCGGCACTCGCCAGCTTGTCTCTCAGGACTTCGGCCGCTCCTGCCAGGTCTGGCGCTGCTGTGATATCCAGTCCCGACTCGTTCAAGATGCGCCTGCCTTCTTCGGCGTTGGTGCCGCGCATGGCGACGACCATTGGCAGTGTTGCTCCGGTCTCTTTCGCTGCATTCACGATGCCCTGCGCCACGACATCTGAGCGAGCGATACCGGCGAACAGGTTGACCAGGATGATTTCCACATCGTCGTCCGAGACGATGATGCGGAACGCCTCCTCGATACGGTCCTGGTCTGCGCTGCCGCCGATGTCGAGGAAGTTGGCGGGATCTGCGCCGGCCCACTTCGTGATGTCCATGGTCGCCATGGCTAGACCCGCGCCGTTGACCATGCAGCCGACCTTGCCTCCATCCAGCTTGACGTAGGCGAGGTCCGCGCTGCCAGCACGCCTCTCCAACTCGTCTTCCTGCTCAGGGTCGTGGAGCGCTGCGAGGTCTTTGTGCCTGAACAGCGCATCGTCTTCGAGATTGATCTTGGCGTCGAGAGCGATCACCTCATCGTCTGCCGTGACCACGAGTGGGTTGATCTCCAGCAGAGAGCAGTCGTTTTCGGTGAAGACTCGGTACAGATTTGAAATCAGCGCTGCTGTGGCCCGTTGGGCGGAAGCCGGCACCTGAAGCAGGGCAGCGATGTCCCGACAGTGGTAGGGCGAGAGGCCGATGAGTGGATCGCCGGCAACTCGGAACAGCTTGTCAGGTGTCTTCTCGGCGACCTCTTCGATGTCCATGCCGCCTTCTGTTGAGGCGATCACGACCGGGGCGCCGATGTCGCCATCCACGATGATCGAGAGATAGAGCTCGTCTGCGATATCGGTCGCCTCTGCAACCATTACCTTGCGGACAGGCACGCCCTGCGGCCCTGTCTGGTGCGTCACCAGGTTGGTCCCCAGCATGCCTGCTGCTGCCTCACGCGCTGCGTCAGAGCCGGACACGACTTTGACGCCGCCTGCCTTGCCCCGGCCTCCTGCATGGACCTGGGCCTTAACCACAACTGTCCCGCCGAGCTCTTCCGCTGCTGCACCGGCCTCTTCTGGCGTTGAGGCGACTATGCCTTTTGGCACGGGGACGCCGAAGCTTTCGAGTATGTCCTTCGCCTGGTACTCGTGGATATTCAACTGCGGACGCCTCCCGGCTGTTCGGCTGCCTGGCCGGGGTCGCGCCGGTACGGCATGCCGAAGATTCACGTTGAGCTGCTACTGGATTGCGGGGAAAGCGAAGAGGGTAGGAACCGGCCTTCGCCGAACCGCAGACCGGCTAGCCATGCTAGCTAGGGCGAGAGTGGATGTCCATTCATTTCCACAGGCACCCGACATTGTTCCGCCGGGCGTCGTTTTCGGCTGCTATGAGCAGGTCACGGTGCTGTCCATCCTGACGCCACGCACGAGCAAGACCGTTCGTCACCAGCAGTTCATCGATGCTTTCGCCTGATTCGGTGTAGACGTAGTAGAGGTTGCGACCGAACGGATCGAAATCGCGCGGTCCGCGCTCGCCTCTGACGACGTTTCCAGCGAGATGCAGCATCTCTTCGGTCGCTTCAGCGAAACAGCGTTCGCCGATCTCAGGTGTGTCCGCGCCGAAGATGCGAATACGGCCAACGTTGGTATCGATCGTGTCTCCGTCGATGACGCGTGTCACCGCAAAAGCGGGGCAATCTTCGCAGGTCAGGTCGGTAGTGGGTGTTCCACCGTCACGGACAAGAAAAAAGACGATGGCCAGGATAGCCGCCAGCAGGATGGTCGAGACGACTGCCGAAGCCGCGATCTTGAGCCAGCGTTTCAGTGATTTCCAGGCAGATTCGACCTGTTCCCTGGCATCTGCGGCCGCCTGCTCAATACGAGGTCTGGCCCGCTCGTATCGCTCTCGACTGTCGGTCTTTAGTTCATCGAGCTCATGACGAGTCCGTTCGGCAATGTCGTACGAGGTCTGCTGCGCCTTCTCACGAAGCTCCTTGCCCCTCGTACCATTCCATCGTCGGAAAGAAGACCTGATGAGCCTGAAACGACGTCGAGGGACTATGCGGAGCCACTTGAGGGTCCGTGTTAAGGCAGATCGGTTGCTGCGTCGCTTCATCTCCACACCCCGCGTAGTCCAGTCACAGGCGGGAACACACTACACACTTGAAGGCGATTCTAGTTGCTCGCAATCGAATGATGGAGCGGTAGCCGGCCAATCCTCCTAGTGCGTATGGGCAGTGCATAAGAAAGCCCCGGCCATGCGCCGGGGCTTTCTTATGCGTGATCTGAGGAGAGGTTCGGAAGACTGACTCAGGCGGCCTGCTTCTCTTCTCTCGTGTTTTCGGCCAGGCCGATGCGGACTCGGAGCAGGCCCATCTCACTCTCGAATGTGACCTGGATCTGCTTTGGAACCCCGGCGGTGAGCGTTGCTCCGACCGGTTCAAGGATCACAGGCGGGCTGATGTCACATGGGTAGCCGGACGACGCCAGCTGAGTCGCCGCGTTTCCGGTGATGACGTTCGCGATCTCACCGAGGGCCGAAAGCGCCATTGGATCCCGAGCTTCGAAGTCCTCACCGACCATCCGCTTGATGATGTCCTTCACAAGTGGCTCGGAGAAGCCGTAGAGAACGTTGCCCTCGAGCTTGCCGCTGATGCCAATGATCGCCGTCACATCATCGGTCGTGTACTGGTGAGAGACCGCCTCGGCGTTCTTGATCTTGAGCGGGCAGTTGAACTCCTTCTGCCACACCATCTGGGCGGGCGTCAGGAACGGGTTCACGTACTCTTGCTTCATCTACTGGTTCCTCTGCGCATTCACGTTTTGCACTTCGAAGGCGGCGCTGCGTTTCATGCACTTGCCGTGCCGGCCACATCACCCCGGCCGCAGCCTGTTCTCGGGAGCATCTACGTTGGAAGTTTAGTGACAGAACGGTCGCAGTTTCATCAGGGAATTCACCTAACGGCGTCCGTACCCTGACGGCCGACAATGGCAGAAAGTTGCGGCGCGTCTCGCTCTTCGGCGTAATTGAGAGTTCAGATGAGGTTGGCAGTTTGGGAGCGCTGGCCGAAAAGGACTAGGTTTTTGGTCACATCGCGGGTTCGGAATTGCGGCAGACTGTTGCTAATTTCGTCAAACCAGGCCGTGAATTCCGGTGCCGAGTCCGGTCAAACGGGGACATTGACGTGAGCAGGCAGAGAGACAAGATGGCACAGTCGTCAAAGGTCGTTTCGTTCGAGATGAGCGAGGAGATCGAGAGTCCTGTGATTCTCGACAACACCTGCCCTGAGTGTGGCGCGGAGGCCGTGGTTTCGTACATCGACCGCTACTCGGAGTATGAGTATTGCACCGGCTGTGACTGGTCCGACGCGGACGAAGACCCGGCCGCGAACATAGAACCGATCAGCCGACGAGACCGCTGGCGCGAAGAGGCCTAGTCTCCACCGATTCGACTGACAGCGGCTCTATTGAGGCAGCTTCGTGTGCGGGCGCCTTGGCGGACCTTCGCAAGACGACTCTGTGCCTTCTACTGCACCTGGCGAGCCACTAACCTGCGGCCTCCCTGCGCCCCTGCAGTCGCTTCCGAACGTCCTATTCAGCGCAGTCGAACTCACCGATTCCACGTGTTTAGTTCTTGACACGTGATGAGGTGCGCCTCTTGAGCCACGGTCGTGTACTTATCGGCGTATTGGCGGTGACCCTTTTGTTCACACGTTATTAATCGCCCGGTAGCCCGCTTTTCACACATGTCCGAAGTTCGTCGGTTATCGTTCCTCGGCGATGGCTTCGAAGTGGCACGTTGCTTTGATGCCATGCGGGTTGGAGCGGGCCGGCGGTTCCATAGCGGAGACGTCGACCCCTGTGGACATAGCGGTTGAATGACTGAAAGCACCCTGATGCGTTCAGTGCGGCAGCCTGCGAATTTTCACTTCCAGCCTGAATAGTCGATGGCAGCACCAGACGCTGAATCCCGGCCAGCAAGGCTGTGCACTGCCAGCGCGATGGGCGTTAACAAAAACGTTCTTTAGCGCAAGCAAGGGATCGGCTCTGTGTCAGAGGAGAGCTGCACAGAACATAGCCGACCGTTCATCCACAACTTTTAGACGAGAGGTCCTGAGCAAGTTCGATAACTAGTTTGACGACACGTTTGCAGAAGGCGGCCATCAAGGCGCCAGAGCCGTTTCGGGCGAGTAGTTAAGAGCAATTACCAGGAACCGTTGAGTCTGTGAGGCCGAAGATGACGAGTTGGTATGTAGCGAAGGCGAAGCCGAGGAAGTCCAAGCTCTTGATTGAGAGCTTGAGCCGCTGGGGTGTTGAGACCTACTACCCCGAGATCCGCCAGCGGGGCCGAACTGACGGCAAGCTCGAGCCGCTCTTCAACACCTACATCTTTTGCAAATTCGACCCGAAAGCGCCTGAGTGGCAGGCCATTCGTTGGGCTCCGGGTCTCTCTTACTTCCTGAGCGAGGCCGGTTCTCTGGCAGTGATGCCAGATTCGGTCATCGATTACCTGAAGCAGAAGACTCGCCGCTGGAACGAAGGCATGGTCTCCAAGCGTTTCAGCCCCGGTGACAACGTTGCGATAGTCGATGGGCCGTTCGCCGGCTTCGAGGCTGTCTTCAACGGCTACCTGTCCTCACGTGACCGCTGCCTGGTCCTGCTGAATTCGGTGTCAGGAATCTCGTCGGTCGAGATCTCCGATCTGGACATCGAGACGGCGGAAGGTTCATGGCGCGGACGCTTCGGACTCGGAGCTGGGAAGGCCTAGCTCTTATCTAGCGCACCAGGTTTCGTCCGCAATCAAACGGACGTGTGCAACTTACAAGCTCGAGCCCGAACTCTACGAAACAGCAGAGTGCGGTAGCCTGCCCGGCATCTGGCTGCCCGTCGAGATAGATCGATTCCAATCACCACAACCGGCGTTCTCGCCGGGTTCTCACTCAAGTAACCAGTAGCGCCGTGCCACTCAGCGACATCGCTTCGCGGTGTTTTCGCGCACGGACAAACGAAGGTGAATTCGTATGCCAAAAGCTCTTGTGACCGGCGGCGCCGGCTTCATTGGATCCCACATAGTGCGGCGACTGCTGCGCGATGAGTTCGAAGTGGCCGTGCTGGACGACTACAGCACCGGTGACGCAGCAAACCTGACAGAAGTCGCCGGCCAGATCGAGATGATCGAAGGCGATATCCGAGACAGGGACGTCGTCGATCACGCTGTCAAAGGCGCTGACGTGGTGTTCCATGAGGCTGCTCTCGGCTCAGTGTCACGCTCGGTCGAAGACCCGATCAAGAGCAACGATGTCAACGTCAACGGCACACTGACGGTGCTGGTTGCGGCGAAGGACGCCGGCGTGAAGAAGCTCGTCTACGCTTCGTCGTCATCTGTCTACGGTGACACTCCGACGCTGCCGAAGCATGAAGAGATGCCGACAGTCCCGAGCTCGCCATACGGTGTCACCAAGCTGACCGCCGAGCTGTACTGCCGTGTGTTCCACAAGGTCTATGGCCTTGAGACGTACGCTCTCAGGTACTTCAACGTGTTCGGACCGCGACAGACTCCGAACTCGATCTATGCAGCTGTGATTCCGAAATTCGCTACGGCGCTGCTCGAGCGCAAGGCTCCGAAGATCTTCGGCGACGGCGAGCAGACAAGAGACTTCACATTCATCGACAACGTGGTCGACGCCAACATGGCGGCGATGAACGCAACACAGGGCGCAGGCCAGGCATACAACGTTGCTACAGGCGGTCGAATCTCGCTTAACACGCTGCTTGGCACGATGAAGGACCTGACCGAGACCGAGGTTGTGGCGGAGTACGGCGACACACGGCCAGGCGACATCAGGGACTCTTACGCAGACGTGAGCAAGGCCGGAAAGCTGATCGGCTACAAGCCGCAGATCAGCGTTGAAGAGGGCCTCAAGCGGACTATCGATTGGTACCGGGACGCGGAGCTTCACCTTGTCCAGGCGTGATGTACGTGTACTGCAGGTGGCGGCTAGCGATATCACTATCGCCAAGCTGCTGCTGCCGCTAATCAACAACCTCAAGGCCAACGGCTACGAGGTGGACTCGGCGTGCGCAGACGGCCGCTTTGCCCAGGACCTGAAGAGCAAGGGCTACGTCGTGCACACGCTGCCCATGAGCCGCAGCATCTCGCCATGGAAGACGATCAAGGCGGTGTGGGCGCTCTACCGGCTTCTGCGCCGGGAGAAGTACGACATCGTTCATGTTCACACTCCCGTGGCTGCAGGTGTCGGTCGATTGGCGGCAAAGCTCGCCGGCACGCCGACCGTCATCTACACAGCCCACGGCTTCTACTTCCATGACCTGATGAAGCCTTGGGCCAGACGAGCAACAATCCTGTTCGAGAGGATCCTCGGCCGCTTCACCCACATGCTGTTCACCCAGAGCACAGAAGACGCCCAGGCGGCTGTGCAGTACGGAATCGCACCACAGCAACGAGTCGTCTGGATCAGCAATGGCGTCGACATCAACCGCTTCACCCCGCGAAAAGACAACAGGGCAGTCCGTGAGCGTTTTGGCCTGAAAGAGGGCGAGCTAGCGGTTGGGTTTGTCGGCAGGCTGGTGCGTGAGAAGGGGATTCTCGAACTGCTTGAGGCCATGAGGCAGGCAGGCGAGCGGATCCCGAACCTCGTGCTGCTTGTAGCCGGTGACAACAAGACCGGCGGCGACCGTGATGTTGAGGCGCAGGCGATTGTGCAGGAGTACCTGAACTCTAACGACCTGCCGTTCCGCGTCGAGTTCACCGGCTTCATCGACGATGTTGAAGAGATGATGCAGGCGCTCGATGTGTTCGTTCTGCCTTCGTACAGGGAAGGCATGCCCCGCACCATCATCGAGGCGATGGCCTCCGGCAAGCCGGTGATCGCCTCTGACATCCGCGGGTGCCGCGAAGAAGTTTCGCACGGAGAAACCGGCCTTCTCGTCCCTGTGCGTGATGCAGAAGCCCTCGGCAAGGCGATTGTTGATGTTCTCCACTCTCCCGAACTCGCCCGCAGCATGGGCGAGAAAGGCAGGGCTCGAGCCGAGCAATACTTCGATGAGCAGCTGGTCATGGACCGGCAGCTCTGGCACTACGCCCGTCTCGTTCGTGAGCGACACCCTGCGCTCGCAGCTCCAAACGTCGACTCGATGCGTCTGGGCGATAAGCCGACGCAAGAAGACGGCACTCGATAGGCAAGTCTCCCGGCAGCCTGGCCGGACGGGGTGATTAACCGTCCGGAAACAGTCATCGATCAGAGTCCTAAGGCCTGATTTCACCTCTGAAAGGGGTGCACATTGATCAAACGCGGGATAGACGTGTCCATAAGCCTGATCTGGTTGATCCTGCTTTCGCTGCCATTCGTGCTCATCGCGATGGCCATCAAGCTGGAGTCCCGCGGTCCGGTTTTCTTCAGGCAAAGGCGTGCCGGCATGCACGGCAGACCGTTCGTGATCTGGAAGTTCAGGACGATGGTTGACGGAGCTGCCAGGAAAGGGCTCGGGAACACGGTCGTGAAGGACGATGCGCGGATCACCCGGACCGGCAAGGTGCTTCGAGCGCTGAGCCTGGATGAGCTGCCACAGATCATCAACATCCTCACGGGAGACATGAGCCTGATCGGGCCAAGACCCACCCTCATGCACCAGGTGGAGGCTTACACCAGCCACCAGCGGCGCAGGCTCGAGGTCCGTCCGGGCATCACCAGCTGGGCGTCTGTGAACGGCCGCAACCGCCTTCCCTGGGAAGAGCGGATCGAGATGGACATCTGGTACGTGGACAACCTGTCGCTCTGGCTCGATATCAAGATCCTGTTCAAGACTCTCTGGGTCGCGTTTGTGACCCGAGACGGTGTTTACGCGGAAGACGGCGCCAACGACGATTTTGGTGTGAAGGAACCGGCCATCTCCGGTCCTCCTCCCGAGACTGAATCAGGGGCCAACAGGTGACGAACGGTCACAGGCGAAACGGGTCAGACGCAGCCGCGATCACTGGCACATCGGTACTGATCTGCGGCGCAGGCGGCCACGCCAAAGTGGTGGCCGATGTGCTGAGAAGCGGGTCGCCGTTGGTGGACGTCAAAGGTTTCCTGGATGACCGGGTTGAGTTGCACGGCACTGAGCTCTGTGGCCTGCCGGTACTCGGCGGCCTGGACGAGGCCCTGAACAGTGCGCCGGTAGGTGGATCAGCGCTGTTGATCGGTATCGGCGACAACCGTGCCAGGGAGCGTGTCGCCGGGAAAGCGTCGCAGGCTGGATTCAAGTTCGCCACAGGCATTCACGCCTCTGCACAGATCGGCTCTGAGGTCGAGATCGGTGAAGGGTCTGTCCTGATGGCGAACGTTGTGGTCAACGCCAGCTCGGTTATTGGCAGCCACGTGATCGTCAACACAAGCGCAACGGTCGATCACGACTGCGTTGTCGAAGATTTCTCTCACATCTCCCCCGGCGTCAACCTGGCCGGTGGAGTGACGGTTGGAAGGGGAGCGCATGTGGGCATCGGCGCCAGTGTTATCCCCGGAGTTCGTATCGGCGAGTGGTCAAAGGTCGGTGCCGGAGCGGCTGTGATGGCGGACGTTCCGCCGTTCGCAACCGTGGTAGGCAACCCGGCCGAATCGCTGCGTAGCCGAGTCAAAAGGAGCACTGCAAAGTGACGCTGAAGACCCCTGAAAAACGTGACACGTCCGGCGCAGCGATTCCGCTTGCCAGGCCCGACATCACCGATCTCGAGCGCGACGCTGTGATGAAAGTGCTCGAAGGACCAGTGCTTAGCCTCGGACCTGAGATCGAGCGTTTCGAAAAGGCGCTGGCCGAGCAGGCCGGTGTTCGCCACGCGGTCGCCGTCAACAGCGGCACGAGCGCGCTGCACCTTGCGGTACTCGGCCTTGGTGTCGAGGCGGGCGACGAGGTGATCACGACGCCGTTCAGCTTCGTGGCGTCTTCGAACTGCATCCTGTTCGTTGGAGCGAAGCCGGTCTTCGTTGATATCGACCCGAAGACGCTCTGCATAGACCCTGACAAGATCGAAGCGGCGATAACACCGAAGACAAAGGCGATCATCGCCGTCGATGTTTTCGGTCACCCGGCTGAGTGGGACAGGCTCGAAGAGATCGCCAAAAAGCACGGACTCGGCCTGATCGAGGATTCCGCTGAGTCGATCGGTACGGTCTACAAGGGCCGAAGGGCGGGAAGCTTCGGCGACACAGCGATATTCGCCTTCTACCCGAACAAGCAGATGACCACCGGTGAGGGCGGCGCGCTCCTGACGGACCGTGATGACATCGCCCAGCTTGCCCGGAGCATGCGAAATCAGGGTCGTGGTGATGGCGCAGGATGGCTTTCGCACGCACGGCTCGGCTTCAACTACCGAATAAGTGATATCAACTGTGCACTGGGCTCTGCTCAGGTCAAGCGACTGCCTGACCTGCTTTCCGGCCGCTCGCGGGTCGCTGGGACGTACAACCGACTGCTTGCCGAAGTGCCCGAGATCGAGACCCAGCATGTTGCCCCTGAAGTAGACATGAGCTGGTTCGTCTACGTGGTCCGGCTGGACACGTCATTTAGCCGTAATCAACGCGACGAGATACTCCGCCTGCTTCGGGACAGGGGCATTGGTTGTTCTAACTATTTCCCGTGCATTCATCTGGAACCGTTCTATCGCACCGAGTTCGGACACGCGCCCGGCGACTTCCCTGTTGCCGAGAGCATTTCGGACCGTTCGATAGCGCTGCCTTTCTTCGGTCGGATGACCGAGGAGCAGGCTGTTCGAGTGGTTGATGAACTGACCGCTGCGATTGCAGAGGTCAGGTAAGACGCAGACACAGGCTTTCTCCCGGCCAGAAGCGAAAGACAGCAGTCCCCGGACACCGGTGCGAACCGGTTGACGAGGGTTCGATTGGGCCGAGGTGAGTTTTGAGCACAACTTCCGGCGAGCGTTCGCCGCGATTTCCTCACATACCTATGACACCGGCAAGGCGAACAGCCCGCCGTGGCATCGTCGCGACCATCGACGGTCTGCTGATCATCTTCGCGACTGCTGTTGCGCTCGCTCTTGTGATCAGGCTTCCGGAAGGGAGCATCAGCACATCGGACGCCTCACTGATCCTCGGCATCTCACTCGTCACCCGTCTCGTCCCAATGTCCATGTCCGCCGTCTACGACATCGAGTGGAAGCGGGCCAACGCCTGGGACCTGGTGGTCCTGGCCAGGGCGATCGCTATCGGTGTTGTGCTCTTCACTTCGGTTCTGTTCATAGTCAATCCGGTCCAGTGGTCGCTGATCGAGGTGACCCAGTTCGTGCTCGCTGATGTATTCCTCACCGGAACGGCGCTCGGTACATCACGGATAGGCATTCGAGTCGCCGCTGAGTGGAGGATGCGCCACCGAATCCGCAACCGTGGCAGAGTGCTGATTGTTGGTGCCGGTGACGCCGGTGCGCAGATCGCCCGTGCGATGGTTGAAGAGGTTGGCGCCGGATATGTCGGTGTTGCGTTCGTTGACGATGACGAGCGCAAGAAAGGCCGCATGGTCCACGGCATCAGGGTCCTTGGCACCCGGGAGAGCATCCCGGAGATCGTCACCCGTCTGCGGGTCAGCGAGATCTGGATCGCGATGCCGTCAGCTTCGGGGAAGGTGATCCAGGAGACGGTCCGCATCGGAAGCGACGCGGGAGTCAAGAAGATCAAAGTTGTCCCCGGCTTCAGCACACTCGTATCAGGCGAGGTTAAGCTGGCCGATGTCCGTGATGTCCAGATCGAAGAGCTGCTTGGCCGTGACCCCGTGAAGGTGGACACGACCCAGGTCAGCAACTTCCTGAAAGGCAAGACGGTACTGGTCACAGGTGGCGCTGGCTCGATCGGATCTGAGCTCTGCCGGCAGATCAGCAGGTTTGAGCCGAGCCTGCTGGTCGTTCTCGATCAGGATGAGACCGGCGTCTTCAACACGAAGCGGGCGTTGGACGTCGAGACCGGCGGGCAGGTGCGAGTCGAGTCCGCCATCGCAGATGTCAGGGACATCGCTGAGGTGGACGAAGTGTTCGGTAGGTTCAAGCCGCAGGTCGTCTTCCACGCCGCCGCATACAAGCACGTGCCGCTTATGGAAGACCACCCGGACCGAGCCGCCAAGACCAACGTGTTCGGCACTCGGACCGTGGCACGGGTCGCCAAGATGTGGAACGCCGAGAAGTTCGTGATGGTCTCGACCGACAAGGCCGTCAACCCGACCTCGATCATGGGCGCCACGAAGCGGGCGGCTGAGTTGCTGGTCAAGGACATGGGCGAAAGCGGCAATGTCAGCTTCGTGTCTGTCCGGTTCGGAAACGTTCTCGGCAGCCGTGGCAGTGTGATCCCGATCTTCACCGAGCAGATCGCCCGGGGCGGCCCGGTGACGGTGACTGACCCCGAGATGCGCCGCTACTTCATGACCATTCCGGAGGCGGTCCTTCTCGTGCTTCAGGCTGGCGCCATGGGCGACAACGGCCAGGTGTTCGTGCTGGATATGGGCGAGCCGGTCAAGATCGTCGATCTCGCAAAGCAGTTGATCGTTCTCTCAGGCCTTGAGCCGGACAAGGACATCCCGATCGTCTTCACGGGTGTCAGGCCCGGCGAAAAGATGTTCGAAGACATCCTGAGTGCCGAAGAAGGCACATCAGCGACCTCTCACGACCGTATCTTCATCAGCCGCACTGGCGACTCAACCAGCTCAGCCGAAATCGCTCGTGGTTTGAAGGACCTGTCCGCTGCAGTGGAGTCCGGCGACAAGAAGACCGTTGTGGCGGCTCTCAGAGACCTGGTAGTCACGTTCAGGCCCGAGGCGAACACGAAGCCTGTCAAAGAGATGGAAAAAGAGATCGCTTCAGCACTGGCTGATTAGCAGAAGCGGAAGACCGACCTTGTTCGATGGTCGCGAAATTGTTGACCCGAACGAAATATCTGAGTTCGAGATCATTAGTTATCAAGAATGCAGCAATCCAGGACGCCACAGTTCGAGGCGTCTTCAGACCGTAGAGGCATAGCTTGGGAAACCAGAGACCAAACATAGTTGTAATCGGCGGAGGCAGCGGGTCATCCATGCTGCTGAGAGGACTGAGGCAGCACGCCGTCGACCTGACCGCAATCGTCACGACGTTCGACAGCGGCGGCAGCTCAGGCATTCTCCGGGAGGAGTTCGGCTACCCGCCGTTCGGTGATCTGCGCAAGTGCCTCGTCGCGCTCAGTGCCGGCAGCAACACAAGCTCGCTGCGCACCGCTTCGGAGTTCCGGTTCAGCTCTGAGAGCAGCCTGAACGGTCACAGCCTTGGCAACCTGTTGCTTGCGGCCCTCACATCGCTCCACGACAACGTCGAAGAGGCGATCAAGGAGATGTCCCGCATGCTGGATATCACCGGCAAGGTGATTCCTGTTGCCCTTGAGTCGGCAGACCTCTGCGCGGAACTGGAGGATGGCAGCCACTTGCGTGGTGAGTCGACAATCGACCTGCGAGGCGGCGACCTTCCGAGGATCATGAACGTGTTCCTGGACCCGGTTGTCGATGCCAACCCTCGAGCGCTCGAAGCGATCGAGAAGGCGGATGCAATCGTCCTGGGTCCTGGCGACCTCTACACCAGCATCGTTCCGAACCTGCTTGCTCGCAACGTGAAAGAGGCTATCGCCAACAGCACTGCCACGAAGATCTACATCTGCAACCTGATGACGAAGCGTGGTGAGACCGGTGATTTCACCACCCCCGATTTCGCAAGCGAGATCGTTCGCTACCTGGGTGGTCTGAAGCTTGACTCTGTGCTGGTCAACAGCAGGCCAGTTCCCGAAGACGTGCAGTCACGTTACGCGGGTGAGGCTGCCGAGCCGGTTGTGCACAACGAAGAGCGCCTTCTGCACTACACGCACTCAGTGTTAGCTGCGCCGCTCAGCATCAACCACCCGAAGGTCAGGCACGACCCTGACAGGCTTGCCGAAGCCGTGCTGAGCGCAATGTTGATGAACATAAGCGACGACGATTCCGACTCGATCGAAGAAGAGGGCGGTCTCAGACTCGCAGACTTCATGGACGCGATCGAAAACCGGGCTGTCGCGGCTGAATAAACCCCGGCCCGGCCGTTACGGTTCGGCAGACCCGAAGTTCTCAACGAATCCAGGATTATCGAATGCCAAACGGTGACCCGATACGGGTCCTGCATCTCATAAATCGCGCCCAGATCCGTGGAGCGCAGCAGTTCGCGGCCAGGCTGGCTGCGCAGCTGCAGCAGACCGGCGTTGAGAACGCCGTGTGCAGCCTGTACACCTCGCCTGGCAACGGCGATAGCTTTGATGTCGGTTCACTGCCGATGTACAAGCTCGATGTGAATCCGACGATCCTGGACAAAGTGTTCCGCGTCGAGCCGATGGTGGCCGTTCGGTTGCGCCGGGTGCTGAAGGATTTCGAGCCCGACGTGGTCATTGGCCACGGCACGGACACTCTCAAATACTCGTCCATCGCCAAGACGATGCGTCGCGATCTGCGGGCCGTTTACAAGAACATCGGCGTTGCCAGTTACTGGGCGAACACGCGTAGCCGGGTCTGGTTTAACAGATTCTGGTTGCGAAACATCGACTGCTCGGTTTCTGTGAGCGAACACGGCAGGCGCGATTTCATTAACCACTACGGGTATGACGAGAATCGGGCCGCTTTCATTCCCAACGCCGTCCAGACCGAAGGCTTTGACAGGGCTGCAGATCCAGCCGTTCGCAATCGGATGCGGACCGAGCTGGGTGTGAGCGAAGAAGATGTGCTGATCGCCATGGTTGGCAGCCTTTCTCACGAGAAGGGCCAGGGCACTCTGGTGAACGCTACCGCACGGCTCGTCAAAAAGGGCCTGCCTGTAAAGCTGATACTGATAGGCAACGGCCCTGAGCGCGAGAAGCTCGGCAACCGTGCCAGGTTGGCCGGCATCGCAACGAGCGTCAGGTTCCTCGGTGTCCGCAAAGACATTCCCGAAGTCCTGAGCGGCATGGATATGTTCGCTCTCGCCAGTCAGTCGGAAGGCATGCCAGGCGTATTGATCGAGGCTGGTCTTTCGAGGCTGGCATCGATCGCATATGACGTCGGTGGCGTCACAGAGGTCCTCAACCACAACTCGACCGGACTCGTGATACCGGCGGACGATTTCGAAGGGCTGGTTAACGGACTTGAAGGTCTGGTCACACGACCCGAATGGCGCGCTGAACTCGGAGAGAGGGCGCGAACATGGTGTCAGGAGCGGTTCGACATGTCCCGTGTCACGAACCAGTATCGGCAGCTGTTCGAACAGGTACTGACAGACTCGCCGCTCACAGACACCGGCTCGACACCACTAAGCGCCGAAAACTAATGAACGATTCCCGTATCAACGTCCTGTGGCTCATCAAGGGGCTTGGCTCAGGTGGAGCCGAGAACCTGCTTGTTTCGGCCGCCCGTCACCTTGACCGCGACCGATTCAACTACTCGGTCGCATATTTCCTGCCCTGGAAGAACGCGCTTGTCCACGACCTCGAAGAGGCTGGCCTTGAGGTCACGTGCCTCAACCAGAAGAGGTCTTACGACATCCGGCCGATGCTGCGTCTGAACCGTAAGCTGCGAAAGGACCGCATTGACGTCCTGCACGCCCATCTGCCTTATTCCGGCATAGTCGGTCGGTTTGCATCCAAGTTCACACCGGTTAAGGCGATCGTTTACTCAGAGCACAACGTCTGGGAGCGATACCACCGCCTGACGCACTTTGCGAACAAGGCGACCTACAAGTGGAACGATGCCGTTGTTGCCGTTTCCGAGGATGTCGAGGCATCTATCCGCTCGGGCATGAACGTGAACGGACGCCCGAAACTCGGCACGATCACGAATGGCGTAGATGTGCACCAGCTAAGCCTCATTGGCAAAGAGCAAAGCTGGCTCAAATCTGAACTCGGCATTCCTGCCGAAAACAAGATCGTCGTCAATGTCGCCAACTTCACGCCGAAGAAGCGCCACATTGACCTGCTAACGGCTGCTCGAATCGTCGTTGCAGAGAACCCGAACGTCTCGTTCGTACTCGTCGGGCAGGGCCCGATCCTGGAGGAGACGAAGGCGGCCGCGAAAAAGATGGGCCTTGAGGGCAAAGTGTTCTTTACAGGCCTTCGTTCCGATGCCCGCGAGATCATCGCCGCGTCTGACCTGTTCGTACTCTCCTCACAGTTCGAGGGAATGCCGGTCTCGGTGCTTGAGGCGATGAGCACTCACACTTCAGTACTGTCGACCCGAGTCGGCGGACTTCCGGAGATGATCGTTGACGGTGAAGAGGGCACGCTTGTCGATCCTGGCGATCCGCAGAAACTCGCCGTTTCGATCAGCGCCATGCTCAAAGACGACACATTGCGTCACTCGCTTGCCGACAGGGCATTTACAAGAGCGCAGAACGAATTTGACGTGCGGAACATGGTCCGCAAGACAGAAGAACTCTATCTTGAACTCGCCGAGGGGAAGCTGACAGGAGCACTCTCCTCATGACCGTTAAGACAGCTGCGCTTCCTTACACGATCAGGGAGCGTCGAGACGATGACCTGGCGGCGATTCTGGACCTGATGCGCATCTCGCTCGGAGAGTCCACCGTGCTGCAGCGCACTCAGGACATGTGGAACTGGAAGCACGAGATCAACCCGTTTGGCCGGTCGCATGTGCTCCTGGCCGAGAATGACGAGGGCAAGATCATTGGACTGCGCGCCTTCCTTCGCTGGGAGTTTGGCTGGGACGGCCGAAGCCTGCGCGGAGTCCGCGCTGTCGACACATCCACGCACCCGGACTTCAGGCGAATGGGACTGTTCAAGAACCTGACGCTCCAGGCGGTGGACGACGTTCGAAACGATGGTGTCGACTTCGTGTTCAACACTCCGAACGACCAGTCTCGTCCCGGGTATCTGAAGATGGGCTGGCAGTCGGTGGGGCTCGTCGAGCCAGTGATAAAGATCCTGAACTACCCTCGCTTCGTCGTAGGTATGGCGAAGGCCAGACTTTTGAAGAGAGAAGCGAACGCGCCGGATGGCAGCCACTTCGCTGCGAACGAACCGTCTACGTTGTCCGACCTGGTGAATCACGCGGGCCTGGACGAGTTGCTGGAAGCGGATACGGCGCTGCGCCCCGATCTCATGCACACGAAAAGGTCAGCGGCTTACCTGGACTGGCGCTACGCCAAGCACCCGACGATCGACTACCGGACGGTTCTCATCGAAGAGAACGGGAAGCTCGAGGCAGCAGCGGTTTTCAGGGCGAACAGCAGGTTCGGTCTGCGAGAGATCGTACTGGCAGAGATGCTGCTGGCTCGACCCGACCGCGATCTTGCGAAAAAGCTGATCAGGGTGGTCAAGTCGCATGTTAAGGCTGACTACATGATCGCCTACTTCCCGAAGGGATCTGCACACAGGGATGCGCTCCGGGGGAGCAGTTTCCGGCGTATACCGGGACAGGGGATGACACTGACGGCGAATGCACTATCCGGTCCGCTCGGTGATTTCGAGGCGCTGGACAGGTGGGGTCTTTCACTCGGCGACCTGGAGCTGTTCTAGTCCGGTCTGTTTGTTCGCATTGGCCGGGACGGAGAAGGCACTTCTAACGTGACTGACCGCCTGTTTCAATCTGCGGTGTTGATAGCCGCTGCGGTAGTTGGTGTGACGCTGGTTTCTGCGCCGTACGACACCGTTGGCGGTGTTCTGGTTGCAGTTGCGGTGATGTCGGTGCTGTCGATCCTGTTCCTGCCGAGGCTGGCACCAGTCGAGGACAGGAAGTTCCTGCAGCAGGTCCTTGTAGTGGCCCTGGCGCTCAAGATGGCCGCTACCGGCTTCAGGCTGTTCATGAACGAGGTCGTTTACCGAGGTGGTGACCTCAACCGGTTCGACAACGTTGGTGAGGCTATTGCGGACGAGATCCTGGACGGCAACTTCTCGATTGTGACGGAGAGCTGGGGCATCGGCACACCTTCGATGGAGGTCCTGACCGGCCTCGTCTACTCTGTCATCGGCACCACTTTTTTCGGGCTATTTTTCATAAGTGGACTCCTGGGATTCCTTGGAGCGGTGATCTTCTATAGGGCCTTCAGGATTGCGTTCCCGAACGGCAACTGGAAGTTGATGGCCGCACTGATCTTCTTTTACCCGGCGGTGCTTTACTGGCCGACCGGATTCGGTAAGGACGTGATCACGTTCCTGATGCTGAGCCTGGTTGTGATGGGGGCCGTGAAGTTCATATTGCAGTCGCGCCTCTCAGGGCTATGGCTTGCACTGTTCGGTCTTGTAGCGATGTTTTTCATCAGGCCTGAGATGGGCCTGATTGCTGCGATAGCGTTCATCACGGCATTTGTGTTCAGGACGCCGTCACGTAACAAGCGTGCGTTCACCATCCAGCTGATCGGTGTTCCGGTGGTGCTGGTCGTCGGGTTCATCCTGATCGGACGAGCGACATCGTTCCTGGGTATTGAGAATCTGTCGCTAAACGCGATGCTGCAGGTGATCACGGAGCAGTCATCGCAGGTGTTTGACGAGGGTCGGAGCGGCTCGAACTTCGCACCGCCAACCGTTGGGACGCCGACGTGGATCCCTGAGGCCTTCGTCACCGTGTTGTTCAGGCCCTTTCCCTGGGAGGTCCACAACCTCGCCGCACTGATTCAATCGTTGGACGGTGCACTGCTTGCCGGGATGATGCTGATCGGTTCAGGCCGGCTCATTCGCAGCCTCAGGACCGAAGGGCAGAACCCGATTCTGATCTTCGGAATCGTGTTCATCTTTATGTCGGTTATCGCGCTTGGCACGCTCGGAAACTTCGGGTTGTTGGCACGACAGCGCGTGATCGTGCTGCCGCTTCTGTTCATTGTGTTCAGCGCGGCACAGTCAAGAAAGGCCAGGAGAGAGGCTCTGAGATCTGTTGAGACAGAGCCTGCAACCGAGGGTCAGTCGCGGCCAATAGCGGCCGGAAGCACCGGGTAGTAGGACCCGGTTTCAGATGTCGCCATATAGCCGATCAACGGCTCATGTGGCGGTTCGCGGAGGAAAAGAGATGACTCGAGAGAATGAGGTTGGCGCCTTCGTTTTCTCGCTGGACACCGAACTCGCCTGGGGATCGGTGCATCACAGCGGATATGCGAACCATGAAGAGGAGTTCGATCGCACAAGATATGTGATCGACAGCCTTTTGACGCTGTTCGAGAAGTACGGAATTAGCGGCACGTGGGCGGTGGTTGGAAAGCTGATGCTCGCGAAAGGTGAACAGGAGCCTGCGGGGATCTCGCTCAACGGCGCATCTCCAAACAGCTCGAAAGAGTACGAATGGCGCGAAGAAGACGACGATCATTTCTGGCACGCGCCGGATATTATTGAACGAATTCGGTCGTGCTCGGTGCCACAGGAGATCGGATCCCACAACTACACGCACATGATCATGGGCACTCCCGAAGCGGATGCCCCGGGTTTCGACCACGAACTAAAGGCGTGCAAGGCTGTGGCAGAAGAGCGAGACATCGATCTCAAATCGTTCGTATTTCCTCGGAACGAGATCGATCACCTTGACGTACTGGCCAGTAACGGCTTCACATCATTCAGAGGGGTTGCACCGTCGTGGACGTGGAGAGTGCCGGGCACCATAGGCAAGAGGGTGGCAAGGCTGGCGGACCACTTCATGCCGGTGCCTGCGCCCGTGGTGTACGCAACTGAAGAGAACGGCATGGTGAACATACCCGCCAGCTACAGCTACCTCCATCGCACCGGATGGGCGAGGTACGTTCCGATATCCGTACGGGTAAGAAAAGCGATACTGACGATGCGGAAGGCTGCAAGGTCCAACGGTATATTCCACCTTTGGACGCACCCGTTCAACATCGCCAGCGACCCTGAGAGCCTGCTTGGCGGCCTGGAGCGAGTGTTCCAGGAGTACAAGCGTCTTCATGACTCGGGACTTATCCAGAGCAAGACGATGACCGAAGTTGCAGAGCAGGTGATTGAGCCTGCAGTTGAGAAAGCAGAATTGACCCATGCCTAATACGAACGGTATCTCGACAGTCGGTATTGTCGGGCTCGGCTACGTTGGCCTCCCGCTTGCGATGGAGTTCGCCGAGGCGGGTGTCACCGTCACCGGTGTCGACATCAACAGCACGCGGGTGGAGCGACTGGCGAAGGGCGAATCCGACATCGAAGACGTCTCCTCGGAGCGCCTGGCGGTCGCCGTCGATGCTGGACGGTTCATTCCGACCACTAACTTCGCAAATCTCGCCGATGTGCAGGCCATCAGCATCTGCGTGCCTACGCCTCTTGGCAAGAGCCGGGATCCAGACGTGACCTTCGTTACGTCTGCTGCTGAGAGCCTCGCTCCGATCATCACCAAGGGCCAGACGGTCGTTCTCGAAAGCACGGTTTACCCGGGCGCCACCGAGGAGCTCATCGGTCCGGTGCTGGAGCAGAGCGGAATGAAGGCGGGTGAGGACTTCTACCTGGCCTTCTCTCCAGAGCGGATCGACCCTGGCAACACTCAGTATGCCGTTCGAGACATTCCGAAGGTTGTCGGTGGCGTGAACGAGGCTTCGACCGAGAAAGCGGTCAAGTACTACGAAAAGGTGTTCCCGAACGTAGTCGCCGTCGGCTCCACTCGTGAAGCCGAGATGGCAAAGCTGCTAGAGAACACGTTCCGGGCGGTGAACATCGGACTCGTCAACGAGCTCGCGGTGATCGCCAACGGAATGGGCATCAACATCTGGAAGGTCATCGACGCGGCGAAGACAAAGCCGTTCGGATTCATGCCGTTCTACCCTGGCCCCGGCCTCGGTGGACACTGCATTCCCGTCGACCCGAGCTACCTTTCGTGGCGAGCTCGGCAGGAAGGGTTCGAGACCGGGTTCATCGACCAGGCGGGCCGGATCAACTCTCGCATGCCTGACTACGTCGTTGACCGTATCGGCCGGATCCTGAACGTTGAGCGCAAGAGCCTGAACGGTTCGAAGATCATGGTGCTGGGTGTGGCGTACAAGAAGGACGTCGGTGACGTCCGTGAGTCACCTGCGCTGGACATCATCGAACTGCTGGCGTCGCGTGGAGCCGAGGTTTCGTATCACGACCCGCACGTCGATGCGATTGACGTAGGTATACGCACCTACAAGAACACACCGCTGACGGAGCAGACGCTTGGCGAGGCAGAGTGCGTGGTGATCGTTACGGACCACTCGTCGATCGACTACGAATTCGTCGCAAAGCATTCCAAGTCGGTGTTTGATGGCAGGAACGCTACGAAGCACCTGCAGAGCAAGTACTCCAACATCGAGGCCCTCTAGAAAGGCCTTTTCGACCGGAACCCCGTTTGCGGGCTTGAACCTGTAACACGGAACCGGTTTTCTCCGGATAGACAGCGGCCAGCGTTGCCACGAGACTCCACCAAACAGGGTCTCGTGGCACGCTGACCGTCCGCAGACCTGAAGTTCCGGTCCAGCCGGCCGCCTTCTAGAGCTGTATAGCGAGTCGGACGTTCTTGACTCTATTGTCCCCACCGGCCAATCCGGTTGATACGTATCACCAACCGTCCCGCCTAATAGAGTCGGTTGTGCAGAAGTGAACTCAAGGGGCCGTCAGAACCGCGTTCTCAGATGGAACAAGAAGAACTAAAACTAACGCCATATGCCCGCGCCCTGTGGCGACGCAAGTGGCTGATAGCACTCACAACCGTAGCGGCTCTTGGAGCTGCTATTGGCGCGACGCTGCTCGATTCTTCCGACTCCGACCCGGATGTGCTGTTTGTAGCGGCGGCGACGCTGCGCATTGAAGACCAGCCGGCTGCTGATGCGAGCAATGCTGCTACCGCCCTGCAACTGCTCACTGGCGGCAGTACGGATGATGGCCAAAGCGTCCAGACGCATATCGAAATCCTTCGCAGTTCAGCAGTGATGGGCCGGGCGGTCAACAGGATCCGGGAAGCCGCGGGTCTGCCCGACGAGACCGACGAGAACCGACTGGCCGAAGCGGCCGCCTTGCTGTCTGCTGAAACGCGGCTGTCACAGGTGCAAGGATCAAACCTTCTGCGTATCGCCGTGGGTGCTCCTGACGCAGAGTTGGCTCGCCTGAGGGTCGACTCGATCGTCGCTGCCTACCAGCAGTTCCTCAGGAGCCAGAAACTCGTAGCCACGCAGGATGCTATCGACGCCATCGATCAACGGATCTCCGAGTCGTCACAACCTGCTTTGACGTCTACGAGGTTGAAGATCGTCGTCGACCAGCTTGCTACTTCGGACCTTGGCCGGGTCGATCTGGCGATCGACTCCAGCATCTCGCAGATCGAAGCACTGGACTTGTCCCAGTTTGCCGAGACGCCGTCGTTGGGCGGCCTGATATCTGAGCTGGAAGCCGCCGCCGCGAGGTTGGACACCGTTTCAGGTGGTCTCGCTTCGCTCAAGAACGAACTGGGTACCAGCGCCGGTGCGGCAGGCTCCGACCTGCAGTCTGTTGAGACTGTGCAGGGCCTTGTAGCCTCATCGCTGGTGACCGTCCGCCAGGTACGTGGTGATTTCGCAGAGGCAAGCATCACAACAGACCTGAGTACGGGTGTTGCCAGCCTCACGAACTCCAACATCTCCATGAGCGCGGCGGGCAACCAGCTCGCCACTCTCAGCACCAATCTCGCCATTCCGCTCGAAGACCGGAACGAGCTCGTGCAGCTTCGGGACCAGGTCCAAGCGCTGCAGGGATCGAACACCAGCGTCTCGAACCAGGTGACGGCGCAGTTAAACGCCGGACAGGGAACCGCTGAGGACCGGCAGAGGCTGGTGACGCAGTTTGATGCCGCGGCATCCAGCCTTCGGATTACTCTGACCTCACTGACTGAAATCAGGCAGACAGTTACTAACACGACGGCGTTGACCCAAATGGTGACCGTCGAAGGGCTGATCAATGCCGTCATTTCCGAGTTGACAGCGGCATCGGCAGAGCTGACGGATGGCACCGCTGCTGCGCCGCTTGCCGAACTCGACCAGTTGGAAAACCTTCTTGTCGGAACGGTTGAGAGGCTGGACTTGATTCGTGTCCGACTCGGCGGTTCCACGGGTGGTGATCAGCTGCTTGAGGCCGAGGTGCAGAGTGTTGCGACGATTCTGCAGTCCGCATCCGCGTCGACAGCCACTCTGCGGATAAATCCGCAGTTGCGTATCGTGGCATCGTCCGCCGATCTGTTCTCGCTTGAGCCTCAGCTCAACACCGGCGTCAACCTGATGAACGGCATCGCTGCGAACCTGGCGGCAGGCTCATCTCTTTCGAACGATGTGCTCGCAGACCGGGTAGACAGCTGGCAGGAGACCGTTTCAGCAGCTCGGGCCGAGACCAACACTCTCGAATCGACCCTAGCCGACCTGGACACGTCCGGTCCGGCCGATCCGATTTTGCTTGCTCTGGACGAAGCCGCCGCGCATCTGCGAGACCAGGCGATCTCAATGGTGAGCATCGGACAGATCATCGATGCCACGGCCAACGCAGGCGTGAGTGGCTTCATCGCTGGCAGGCTGAACCGCTTCAGCGACGACCTGTCCGTTGCATCAGGGATCTTCTCAACCAGCGCTGACCGGATGACCAGCACCGCTACGTCAATTCGCGACATGCCGCTCGTGATCATCGACGCGTCTCTGGACGACCTCCAGACCGCCAGCACAGAGCTGGATATGGCCACCGAGATCGTCGAGACCCTGCGGGCAACAGGTTCGAGTGGTGAGTTGCTGACGCTTTCAGACGCGGGCGAACTTGCGGCTCGGTTACAGCTTGTGGAATCGACCCTGTCAAAGGTGGCCGTCGAGATCGCGAGCATCGGCGCAGCCGAACTTGACCTGACCGCTCAGAATGTTCAGACCGCCGGTGCCAGGCTGGGAACCGTCCTCGCCCAGATTTCGGGTGTGGAGGCCGCTGAGACGGCCGCGGTGAACGACCTCTTCCAGGTCCGGCGTGAGTTGCAGATCTCGGTTCTCGGTCCCCAGGAGACAGGCGTTTCGCTGGTCGATACCGAGGTCAACGAGTTTTCATCCACTGACGGCTCCTCGTTCCCAATCGACGCTCGAGTGATCGCAGGTGGTGTCCTCGGACTCTTGCTGGGCGTGATAGGCGCCCTGGTGCTCGAACTGATGGACCGCAAGGTGCGCAGGCCAGAGGACATCGGTGATATCGCGCATGTGCCAAGCCTTGGCTTACTCCCGCAGGGACTGGCTAAAGGCAATCCACACCCGCCAGAGGTGACAGATGACCCTACATCGGTCTTCTCAGAGGCTGTCCATCTCGTAGCGACCCACATCCAGGGACGCGTGAACGAGCAGTCGAGGCTGCTGCTGATCTCAAGTCCTGCTCCGCGTGAAGGCAAGACGATGATGGCGATCAACCTCGCGAGAGCGCTTTCGCTCAGGAGCTTGAAGGTTCTGCTCGTTGATGCCAACTTCAGGAAGCCGGACGCTTCTAAGATCCTGGGATTTGAGGATGAACCCGGGCTTGCGACCGCTCTGACGCAGAGCACAGACCCGGAGCAGTTCATCAAGACGGTCGAAGATAGCGACCTCCAGATACTGCCGGCTGGCAGAAGCCTTGTTCCTCCGGTAGAGCTGATCTCACGCCCGGCAACAGGCGAACTGCTTCAGAAGGTGCGCCAGCAGTACGACTTCGTGATTATCGACGGCCCGCCGATTCTGGGCTTCTCGGAGTCGAACGCTCTCGCGAAGCAGGCGGGTGCGGTCATCATGGTCGCTCGCGCAGGCCAGACGAAGAAGTCTGATCTCAGGGAGGCGATGGGGAACCTGTCCGGCTCAGAGGTGCTCGGTGTGGTGATGAACATGGTTCGTCCGAAGGACCTCGCGTTCCTGGAGCACAGTGCTTACAGCGGTCGTGGCGGAAGAGGCACCTGGCGTTCGCGCCTTCTCAGGCCGTTCCCGTTCTCGAAGAACTGAGCCGTCTTAGCTGAACGGTCCGCCCGAGTCTTCACGGCTGCTGCGTCGTTTTCAACACGTTTTCGATACCTGCCGGGGCCGGCAGTTACCACGCCTGTCAACGAGCTGTTCAGCAAATTTCGTACTCGGTGACGGTCTAACCCGAACACGTTACCGGATAGTTGCAGCAGCCGATCGCCTGCTAAGTAAGAGCACCGCTGATCAACTCTCGGAAGTTTTAGTTCAGAAGTGGCGTTCAGCGGCCGTTTCGTTATATCGCATGAGTTCATGACCGGCAGCTTTGACCGGTAGCAGTACACAGAAAGATTCGGCGTCCCGGCGTATCGCACGGGTGCTTCGATCAAAGTTCGCAGCATGGAAACGGTGACATGTCCACGCAACGATGGATAGCAACAGCATTGATGGTGACCCTTGTGGCTGCAGCAGTAGTCGCGCCCGGAGAGATTGGCAACTCTCAGGCAAACGCGACCTCGTTGAGCTTCAACCCGGCGGCGATCGCGTTGGAGAACAATGGCGACATGCTGACCGTTGAGGTTGTAGTTGCCGATCTTGCAGCCGACTCGGCGAACACGGCGCAGATCAACATTCAGCACAGTTCGGATTTCACGATCTCTAACCCGCAATGTGGCGCGCTCTACAGCGGCGGTTTCGAGAGCGCCGCGACCCCGGTGACCGGTGGCACGGCATTCATCTGTACGTTGCAGAACGGTCCGCTATCCCATCCCAGTAACGTTGTCGCTACATTCGACATCACGAAGAACGGGGAGACGACAGGGGAGTCGACCATCAGCTTTGCATCTGGCGGTACGTTCCCGACAACGTTCTTCGAGGGCGGTACAGCTATATCTGCCGGCACTCTCAACGACCTGACTGTCTGGGACCAGATCGTGGCCCTGGTTCCGCGGAACGTTGACGAGGGAGCAGGCCCGCTAGTGTTTGACGTGAGCACCACGGCCGAGGGCGCCATCGCAGCCCTGAGCGCCACGGTAAACGGAAGTGACGTTTCAGTATTCAACCCGTTCATCCAGTTCGTAGACAACCCTGATCCCGCCCGGACAGGCACTTTCACGATCACACCCGGTTTCGATGACGCAGGCACCTACACGATTGCCGTAACCGCGGACAACGGTGTAGTGGCGGGCACAGAATCGTTCACGCTAACTGTGGACGATGTGAACCAGGAGCCTGTTTTGGCATTCATTGGGGATCAGTCGGTGGCTGAGGACAGCTCACTCAATGTTCCGTTAAGCGCGACGGATCCTGATCTGGACGGGCTCACATTTACCGCCACTATCCAGGAAGGCGCTGGACCTGTTGTGCCGATCCCAGACGGCGTCTTCTCAGCGATCACCGACAACACAGACGGCACCGGTGCTCTCGACTTCACGCCGGGCTTTGCGGACGCCGGTGTCTATACGGTCGAAGTGACCGTAACTGACGACTCGGTCGCGGCGAACGGCGCATTGACCGCTTCGGAGGCATTCACACTGACGGTGAATGACACGAACCAGCCTCCGACAGTAGACCCGGTCAATCCGCAGTCGGTAGATGAAGGCGGAACGCCGCTTGTTGTCCCGATCAGTGGTACTGACCTGGATGGCCAGAGCATCACCTTTTCTGCGACGATCGACGGCAATGCGATTCCGTTCGGCTTCGCATCGATCATCGATAACAATGACGGTACAGGTTCACTCACTTTCAGCCCTGCGATGGGAGCTGTGAGTAGCGACACGGTGTTCAGCATCGTAGTTTCGGCTAATGACGGAATCGGCGGCATCGGTATGGCGACGTTCGATCTCACGGTCACCAATGTGCCTGAGATCGTTGCTCCCGCGGGAACCGTGACGCTTCAGGGAGTCAACCCGGGCCCGACTCACGATACGCAGTTCCTGGCAATCGCTCCCACGGTTGACCTGGTCCTGGCTGCGAATGGCCCACTGGGTGTTGCCGAAGCTTCGGTTGCGGTAGATCCAGATGGCTCCTTCTCATTCACAGGGATCGCCGAAGGCCTTTACCTGCTTCGCATCAGCGCCGATGGCTACTTCACCCACATCCTCGGTGACGGAGTAGGTGAGGAGATCGACGTCACGACTTCAGACTTTGACCTGGGGCCTTCAGGAGAGAACAAGCCCGTCAGGATGCTGGGAGGTCTTGTGGTTGATCCTGGCGACGGCATGGTCAACGGCGAGGATTTGAGTCCGGTCTTAACGACTATATTCACCGTCCCTGCGGGACCCGGCTCGGGTTTCGATCCACGGCAGGACGGTCTCGGCAACTGGGTAGACATCGACGGAAACGGCGGTGTCGATGGCAGTGACGTCTCAATACTCATCTCAAACTTCGGACTGAGCGGCGACCAGCCCTGGCTTCCGTAGTAACCGAGGGTCTCAACAAAGTGAACCGCTTGTTGTGGTGCTCTGCTGAATAGGCTGGCAGCATCTCCCAACGTATCGGCTCCCATGCGTAACTCCGACGCAGATCAGATGAAACTACCTCACAGGACTTTATTGCTGGGCTCTGTTGTGTTGCTGGCGGCTATCGCCGCGAGCACTGCGGTAGCCGTGCTCAATGTCTCTGCGCAAACGGGACTTACGATCGGGTTTGCAGACAGCACCGGTCAGCCGACCAACCACGTTGTACTGCCAGACATTGACGATTCCGACCTGGTGCAGGTCCACTTCAGCGGCCCCATCGATCCTGCTGTGAACGTCGCGCAGATCTGGATCATTCATGATCCCGCCGAAGTTGAGGTGACAGCACCGGCCGGCCCCACTCCGCTCTGCGACGGTGCATTTGCGAACGCTTTCAGCGGAACAGGCAGAATCGGCGACGCAACATGGTTCCTCTGCGGCATCACCGGTTCGGTCGAAACGCCAGCAGATGGTCTAGTACTGAACTTGCTGGTGACTCGAAAAGCAGTCGGAGAGCCGACTCTTGAGTTCAGGATTGACGGAGACTTCGCTACTGAGCTCTTCGCTCCAGGGACAACTCCCCAGGAGCCTGTAATCACTTACGGATTCGATTCAGCCAGCACACTGGCTGTAGTTGTGACTGCTCCTCCGGCAACGCCAACACCCGTCCCTTCGACACCAACGCCAACCGCCACTCCTGTACAAGGCGGTGGTGGTGGCGGAGGCGGAGGCGGTTTCGCACCGCCGCCACCGGAACCGACGGCCACTCCGGCCGGCCCGGTTCTCGAAGCGCCCGGTGCTCCTCGAAACGTGACAGCCACGGCCATCGACGGTGGCGTTGAACTGAGTTGGGACGCCCCGGCCGCAGATGGCGGCGCCGAGATAGAGAACTACCGGGTGCTGATAATTCCTACCGGCCAGGCGATTCTTATCCCGGCGTTACAGACGAGTACGACTATCACCGGACTCGACCCCGCGATCTCTTACCAGTTCCAGGTGAATGCCGTCAACTCAGTCGGAGCGGGAACACCTGCGGACCTGACGCCGCCAGTAAGCCCATTGAATCTGCCCGGTGCTCCGCAGAGTGTTGCCGCCTTCGTGGGTTCGGATAACACTTCTGCGACTGTCCTGTGGCAGGCGCCTGAGGGTGCGTTCACCGGGTACACAGTCGTGTCCAACCCGCCGATCGGTAACGGTGTCCAGGCGGCAGCGGGAGCGACATCGGTCGTGTTCCCGGGGCTTGCGTTCAACACTTCGTATACCTTCAGAGTCAGGGCTGAGAGCGAAGCCGGTCCAGGACCGCTATCAGCCCCCTCCAACTTGATAACTACAGGCGGGCCGGGCTCCAGTTCCCCTGGTGACGCTCCAGGATCGTCAGTCACACCTTCTGTAGAGGCATCAGAGCAGGATATCGAGCAGTTCGAGACCGCTGTCTCGAGCGCATTCGGGTCCCAGATCACGCTCAACAGCGGTCAGCCGACCGTCACATCGGCGGCAGGTCGAGTGCTGGTTGAGTTCCCGGCAGAGACGGGCGGTGCAGGCTCAACGGCGACGGGATCGATCAGCTCCAAAGTCGGGAACCTGACGCTTGATATCTCAGGCGGAACGGGTACTGCAAAGCTAGTGATAGACGAGCAGATCTCAATCACAGGCTCGGCCCGACTGGAGACCGATAGCAACGGCGTCCAGGTGCAGATCGAAGGCCCGACGCTGACATTTATGCCGGAGCCTCCGCAGAGCTTCAGCGGTGGTGGTGGGCTGGTCACGCAGGTTGGTGCCGACTTCGGTGTCGGGTTGAGCAACCTGCCCGATTCGATTGGTCTGGATGCCCGCTTCATCAGCGATCCTGAGGAAGCGCCTGAAGCACTGCTGGTGTTCGGACTTGCTGCTGCATTTATTGGAGGCGATATCGAGGACACGACGACCGATATCGCATTCATGGTGACCGTAGACAAGACGGGCGTTACGAACAACGACCTTGGAGACAACAAGGTCACGTTGACCGTGAGCCGTGCCTGGTACGACGCCAGGCTTGCGCAGGGCAAGCAGATATATCTGACCAAGGTCGGTGACGACGATGTTGCTCACACCTTCCCGGCTAGCTGCCAGGTCGATGGCGACGTTGTTCACTGTTCGGCCGTGTTCGCAGGCGCTGCCGGTGGGTTCTCGATCTTCGGAGTCACAGCGGTGACTCCGAACACGTCCGGTAACACAGGCCAGCCGACACCGACTACGGTGGCTGCGACTGCGACTCCGACTCCTGCGCCGACAAGTACGCCCGCGGTCTCGCCAACAGCTACAGCGACGACAACGCCTCCAGTTGCAACTGAGATACCACCGACACCGACTCCTACGGTATTAAGTGCGCTTCAGCCTAGCCCGGTAGCACCGGACGACGTTGAGCCGGACTTGCCTGAGAACGACGGAGGCGGCTTCCCGTGGTGGGCTTCGCTGCTGATTGCGCTTGGAGCGCTCGCCGTGCTTGCACCAGCCGCACGAGTGGTTTACAGCGCTTACGCGAGCAGACGGCCAGGTTAGGTCGATACCGGTCGAGATCAGACTCTCTGAGTCCGGAAATCGGCCTGAAGCAGATTGATTCGCACCGATTCAGCTCGTGATCCGAGAAAGATGAGCCTCTAGGGTCTCGATTTGGTCATCAGGTGAAGTAGCGACACCTTAGACCCCATGATATTTGTATTGTCCGCAAGTGTAGTTGCTCGAACAGAACGTCCCGAACATACTGAAAGAGTCCCTCCCGTGAAGCTCAGCGCCGAGGAACAGCTACTGATTGGTAGCGCCCCTTCAAGCGACGCCGAAAGCGTCGCAAGGGCTGCCCGTCTGACTTCTGACAGCTCGATCTCCTGGGAGCGGGTAATGGAGCTGGCTCACTGGCACCGCATGACGGGAACGCTGTTCGCATTTCTCCGGGACAACTCGGTAGGAGACAACCTGCCTGAGGGCGAAATGGACCACCTGCAGGGCCATTACAGGCACGTTGCGGTTCGCTCACTGTATATCCGTTCCGAGTTCGCAAAAGCTGTCAAGGCGCTTCAAGCAGAGAATATCGACGTGATGGCGCTCAAGGGTGTCGCACTGATTGGGACGGCCTACAAGGACGCCGGGACCCGCGAGATGTCGGATATCGACCTCCTGGTGAAGCTCGAATCCGCGGACAGGGCGCAAGAGATCGTCACGAATCTGGGCTACAAACCGGTCGGCTCAGAGGCAACGCAGGAGAAGACTCGAGAGACCCATCGGCACCTGCCGAAGCTGCACGACCACGACCGTGAGCTTTCGATGGAGGTGCACACGCACTTCGTTTCGAGCACTAGCCCGCTCCACTTCGATATCGAATCGGTCTGGGAGCACGCAAGAACGGCGAAGCTGCACGGTGTAGAAGTGCTCCTGCCTTCGCCTGAGCACATGCTCTTGCACCTGGCAACGCATTTCTTCCTCGACCGCAGGTTCACGAGCGGTTCGAGCTTGAAGCAGCTGAACGACATTGCCGGATACGTGAGGACTGAGGGCGAGGGCCTGGACTGGGACTTCTTCCTCGACGAGGTGAAGCGTCACGGGTTGAACGCACCGGTTTTCAGTGTTCTTTCGACTGCGGCGATCGTGATGGACCTCGCAGTTCCCGCTCACGTGCTCGACGGTCTGAGACCAGCTGACTACTCCAGCAAGATGGAAGAGATCTTCATTCGCCAACGGGTGCTGCAGCCTCACAAGCTGACAGCTACTGAGCTCGTGCCGCATGACCGTGCGTACACGCTCGGAACTATGCTCAAGGGGATCCTGAGACGTGTCGCGCCGAGCGGCGAGTACATGGAGACGCACTACAGCAGTCCGCACGAGATCGACGAACCACAGAGGAACCCGCGAATCCAGCGCGCAGGCGAGATGTTCAAGAGGGGTTTCGGATACGCGGTAAACCCCATGCGGCTGTGGCAAGAGGTCCGCGTCGACAGATGGCTTCACTCGCTCTCCAGCGGCAATAGCGTGCAGGGCGACGAGCGGCGGCCAGGCTAAATAACTAGCTGAATTCGAGGCGATTTTCATTGAGTATCACGAACACTACAGGCCTATTGGGGACGAATATGGCTGAGAATCCGGAAGCGGACGGACTAGTAACGGTGCCGTCTGACGTCATCCTCCAGGAGCTGGGCGACGAGATTGTTGTTGCCAACCTGGACACGGGGGTCTACTTCGCCCTGAACGAAGTTGCCGCGAGGACATGGACACTCCTTAGAGACGCTCCGAGTCTCGATGCAGTGATCAGTTCTTTGCTGGACGAGTACGAGATCGATGAGGAGACCGTGAGAGCCGATGTGGAGGGACTGCTAGAACAGTTCCAGCAGCACGGCCTTATGCAACTGAACCGTGCGTAACCCACTCTCAATAGCGAGATCAGGGCCTGGCGACTGGTTTCGAGTTTGCAAGGCGTACTTCTGGCTCTTCCGTGCGAAGCGCCTTATGAAGCGCGCCAAAGGCAACCAGTGGCTGCTGGCTGACAGGCAGGGCTCGACCGCCGGCGTTTCTGCACGTCCTGAAGACTGGGGCGTGATCAAAAGCCGTGTTGCCGCGATCAGCCGAGCATCTCGCTATCCGAAGCCGTGGGCGTTCTGCCTGCAACGGTCTCTGGCGCTCCGAGAGTGGCTGGCGAGCGATGGAATCTTCACCGAGGTCAGGTACGGCGTACGCAAAACCGAGACCTCGTTCGACGCGCATGCCTGGGTGGTTTACGACGGCAAAATTGTGAACGATTCGGTCGAGTTCATCTCTACATTCGCTCCACTGAAGTCGCTCGACGACTATGGCCAGAGTTCAAGAGGCGACATCCAGAACGCCCTGGTGACTTCCAGGACGGTCGGCCGTTTGGACGGTGAGAACGCCGGGGAGCCGGTCTAGTCCGATGAGCGCGATAGCAGCCATATTCAACCTGGATGGGGCGCCTGTTTCAGAGGCAGATCTGCAGTCCATGACAGGTGCCGTCGCCCATCGCGGTCCGGACGGTATCGGCACCTGGACTTCAGGCGCGACCGGTCTCGGGTCCTGCCTGCTCAAGAGCACGCCAGAGGCGGCCTTCGAGCAATTGCCGCTGGTCACGGACGAGGGCCGATACGCCGTTGCGCTTGATGGCCGCATCGACAACCGCCAAGAGCTGGCAAAAGCGCTGGATATCGACTCGACGACTTTGCTAACGGTGCCGGATTCAGCGTTGTTGCTGGATGCTTACCGCAGGTGGGGCCAGGACTGCCTGGACCACATCACCGGTGATTTCGCTTTCGCCATATGGGATGCAGCGAATCAGGAGGTGTTCTGCGCTCGGGACCCGTTGGGCGTACGGCTCCTGCACTACTACAGTGATGGCAATCGCTTCATGGCGGCCACAGAGGTCGCTCAACTGCTGAGACTAGTAGACGCGGGACTGGATGAGAGTTCAGTAGCGCTCTATCTGGACGTGCGCAGCGCGAAGGCGGACAGGACGTTCCGCAAAGGGATCAAGAAGCTGCCTGGCGGCTGCCGCATGACGATCTCAACCGCCGGTCCGAAAGTCGAGATCTACTGGAACCCGGATCCTGGCAATCTGCTGAAACTGCCAGACACCCGCGAGTACGAGGAGCGTTTTCTCGAACTGTTCAAGAACTCGGTCAGGGCACGCATGCGCAGCACTGGACCAGTCGCTGTCTCCTTGAGCGGAGGCATGGACTCTTCATCTGTCCTTGCTCTAGCTGAGCACATGCGCCGGACCGAGTCTCCTGATCTGGCCGAATTGCAGTTCTACTCGAATGTGTACAGCGATATGGCCGAGGTGGACGAGAGCGGCTACATACGCGACACGCTGGAGATGTATGGCACTCCCGGCAAGCTGATCGAGTCCGGTGACTTCGATGACGAGAGCCTTGGTGAGTCACCTCTCGGTCTCAGGCGGGCAGAGCCATATATCGCGCCGCATGAGGAGAGCCACAGGCGGCTTTTCACCGAGGTGAAACAGGACGGAATCCGGTCGTTCCTGACGGGACTCGGTGGTGACGAGGTGTTTACGGTCGGCGGGGGCTACATGACCGACCTGTTCCGCACGTTCGACATCCGGGGGATCAGGCGAGAGCGTCGCTACTTCAACTGGCGTGCCTGGATGGGTGCCATGGGCGCCGCCGCCAGGTCTTTCGTGCCAGTTGGACGAGGGGAGCGCGACGAGGCGTCGATCGAGTGGCTCAGCAACTCGGCCCGTAGTTCGATCGAGTCACCGGAGGCCGAGGAATGGGCGATTGAGCGTGAGTTCAAGAGTCACCACGCCAGGGACGTCGAGGACTGGATCCAGATGCGGGGCAGCCTGGCTGGCTACACCTGGACCGACGTAACAGTTGCCGAGTACGAGATAGATGCTCGCCACCCGTTCCTCGACAGGCGGATAGTTGAGTTCCTGGTCTCAGTGCCTGCGAACGTGAAGTTCCGCTTCGGCTACAACAAGAGGGTTCTTCGCAGGGCGATGAAGGGCATCCTTCCAGAGACAGTTCGGAGCAGGCGGTACAAGACCGACTTCTCGCCGCTGTTCGATGCCAAAACGACGCAGGCAGAAGCGGATGAGATCACGGAGATAGTCAGCTCACCCTTGCTGGCTGATATGGGCCTTATTGAACCGAAGCCGCTGCAGCAGGCCTGGGCCAGCTACCTGCAGTCGGCAGACCACGTTGATAACGAACAGCGGACAGCGCTGTGGGCGGCGATAACGCTCGAGCGATGGCTGCGCAGAAATATGGTTGATGACGCGAACGAGAACGAAAATGGAGCGCTCGCGTCGCAACGTGGTCAGAAGCTTTTTTCCGCAACCGCAAGTTAGGAGGTGCGAGATAAAGAAGCACTACACTTCGCCGACGATTGGTGCCATCGGCACCATCGCGGCGACTACCCTTGGGGGTAACAAAGAGTTCGGTGTGGGTGACACCTTCACGTTCCAGAATCAGCCAACGTGTGTTGAAGGTCAGAACTGCGAAGACACATCCGCCTAACTCTTCAGTTTCTGTTAGAAATAACGGGAGCTGCTTTCGCCCGGTAACGGGCAAAATTGAGAGTCCGGGGACGGGACGGTTTTCACAAGCTCCAAAGCCCTTCCCCGGCTCCCATTTTTTGTTAACGGTCTGTTTACAGTGATGAGCCTTTTGGCTCACGCGTTCTGACAGACCATGATGTAGACTCTGCGCTCGGATTTATGGTTCGAGGCGGTGTGTCCAAAACACACCTGCGAATACCTGTCGGGACTCCCGGTCAAACCCGTTTCAGGTCCAGCGTCCAGCGATTTGTGACGAGTTTTGGAGAGTTAAACATGGAACGCACGATAGAGAAGAAGGCGTACTCATCGCCTATCGTTGCTGAGGTTGGATCGATCTCAGACACGACCAAGGGTGGCAGCTGGTGGAAGAAGCGCTCAGGTCCCGGCGACCAGTACTTCATGACCGACCCGCCTTCCTGCTGGGACGGCCACTGGTTCAACAACTGCGAGAACACATCGGCCTAATGCCGCTGCCGCCGGTGGCAGCCTGCACTTAACCAGACTGCCCGCCGGTGTCCATAATTGCAGTCAGTCCGCCACCTGGCGGCCACTCCCACGACGTCCGAGGAGAGTACGGCAAACGTGTACTTCTATCGCGTCTACGGGCGTGATGTTGAGTCGAACGTCGAAATACCCGGATTTCAGCTGACTGATCCCGGCCACACAGACATCACAGTCGTGTGGCCGGATGTCGCGTCCGGGTACCCCGGCCTAGACGATGCTGACGCCGTCTACACAAGCCACTACCACCCCGCAGAGGGCGGCGAGAAGTCGTTTGCTCTATTTGAGGTCGAATCCGGCTTTGTAGCGCGGTGGGAAGATATCTGCGACTTCGAGGTCTTTGACGACGGTTCTCGTATCGTGTGCCACCCTTGGCCTGGCGCTGTATGGGGCGAAGTGAACCCGTTCGTGCAGGGCCGAATCCTGCCACTGGCGCTCAACTTCCAGGGCGCCGTGACTTTGCACGGGGCTGCGGTGATGGTCGACGGCGGCGTTGTTGCCCTGCTGGGCACATCCGGGACCGGCAAATCCACTCTCTCGGCCAGCTTTCACTCGCTTGGGCACACTCTGGTCGCCGACGACCTTGTTGCGGTGTGGCAGGACAGCGAAGTACCGACGGTCGAATGGGGTCCGAACCACGTCCGGCTCGATGAGCGGTCTGTCGAGTTCATTTCCGGCCGTATGAACGGGTCCCTGGACAGCGAGCCCGACTACGACAAAACGAGGGTCACCTTGAGGTCATCGGAGGCGGATCTCTCATCCGGGGCGCCTTTGAGGACGATCTACCTGCTGCATCGGGTCGCTCGTGATGAGCTAGAAGGCCCGGAAATCGTTGAACTGTCTTCCATCGAGGCGCTACCGACGATCGTGCAGGGCATTTCGAACCGTTCCATACTGGACAAGAAGCGACTTGGCGAGCAGTTCAGCCTGATCACGCGGATGTTGAACCAGGTGCCTGTGAAGCACCTGAGATACCCGTCAGACATGGCGCTTCTGCCGGAAGTCTGCAAAGCGGTCAACGAAGACCGCTAGCCAACACAGATCTCAGTTCGAACTCGCGCCCATCTTCGGGCGACCTATTGCCCACAGACAGCCTCTGAACCGAAGTAACGGTTCTCATTCACGGTTTCGCCATGGCATTCGCCATTGAGACAGAAAACGTCGTTAAACGGTTCCCTGTAACTAACGGCTACAGGGACATCATCGCGTTCTGGAAGCGTGGCACTGTCGAGGTCCTGAAGGGCATTGATCTGCAGTTGCCTGCCGGCGAAGCGACAGCGCTGCTTGGTCCGAACGGAGCGGGCAAGACAACCCTCCTCAAGGTACTCGCCGGACTGATTCTCCCGGATGAGGGCTACATCGAGATCGAGGGTGTCGATGTCTCAGAAGGATCGTCTTCGCTGGACGGCCGCCTGACCTATGTTTCGAACGAAGAGCGAAGCCTGATCTGGCGGCTCTCCGGAGAAGAGAACCTCAGGGTGTTCGCGACGCTTCAGCACCTGAGTAACGCTGAACAGAAGCGCCTGATCCCTGAACTGCTCGAGCTTGTCGGACTCACGGAGTACGCAGACAGGCTTGTGATGCGCTACTCGTCCGGTATGAAACAGCGGCTGGCCATTGCGAGAGGACTGCTCGTCAGGCCGCAGATCCTCCTCCTGGATGAGCCGACACGAAGCCTTGACCCTGCCGGTGCACGCCAGATGTGGGAGTTCATTCGCTCGGAGCTGATCCGGGAGCTCGGGACGACGCTGCTGCTCGCAACGCACAACACCGAAGAGGCAGCGTATCTGTGTGACAAGGTTGCCATTCTTCACCGCGGCGAACTGAGAGCGCATGACACCGTCGAGAACGTGGTGGCGCAGCTGACTGGCAACGACCGCTGGATCATCCGAACGACAAGCAACGTGAACGGAGCCGTGGCTTCGATCAAGGCATTACCAGGAATCAACGAGGTCAGCGAGGCCCCTGCGTCTGAAGAGCACCCGGGATCTGCACTGGAGCTCAACATGGACCGGTCCGAGGAGCGGATTCCTATGGTGGTCCAGCACCTCGTCGGCATGGGTGTGGGCGTTGCCGGGATCGACAAGGTTCAGATCTCTCTCGGGATGGCGATTGAGCAGCTTTCGAGGGTGGAAAAGTGATCTTCCGAGACCTCTGGATACTTCTGTGGAAGGACTGGAAGGTGGCGCGCAGCTACCGGTTTGCTTTCATGCTGCAGACCGCCGCGCTGGTTGCACCGCTGCTGGTGCTGATTTTCCTTGAGCGCGCACTCGGTGAGGTCTCCGTGCCTTCGATCTCCGAATACGGCGGCAACTACGTCAGCTTCATGCTGCTCGGAGTGGTGATCACCACTTTCTCAGCGACGTCTCTCAGCGCATTCTCCCGGAGCCTGCGGACTGCGCAAACGACGGGAACGCTTGAGGCGCTGTTGTTCACAAGGTCGAGGCTGCCTGTGCTGATCATCGGCCTTTCGCTCTACCCGTTCGTCCGCGAGTCGCTCCGTATGGCTGTGTATATCGGCGGCGGTTTCGTCGTGCTTGGCCTTGCGGTCGATACGGTGAACATCCTGCCGGCGATCGCTGTTTTCTTTCTGTTCCTGCTGGTGATGTTGAGCATGGGCCTGATGGCGGCGGCATTCACCCTGGTGTTCAAGCAGGGCGACCCGATCACTCTGTTGCTGGTCACCGGCTCAGGCTTCCTGAGCGGAGTCGTCTATCCAGTCGATGTATTGCCGGTATGGCTGCAGCGAATTGCGCAGGCTCTGCCGCAGACGCACGCTATCGAGGCGATGCGGCTAACCGTGCTCTCGAACGCCAGCTTCGGAGACGTCTCTACGCAGTTGATCGTGCTTGGCGTTTTCGCAGTGTTGATGTTCCCGCTTTCAGTGCTCGGCTTCTCTGTTGCCATGGATCAGGCTCGCTCAGAAGGCAGCCTGGCTCACTTCTAGTCTCCCACGAGCCTTTTCCGGCCTGTAAATTAGGCTCCCGATCTCGTGAACCTCAGAATTCGTAATAAATCGCTATTGGCTTTCTCAGGGCTGCTGGCGATCTTTTCGCTTGCCGTCCTGGCCGGTGACGGCAAGCTGCGGCCGTCCGACGACCCGGAGCACTCAGCGCAGGCCAGCCACATCGTCATGTTTGACAACGATGTCGATGTTGACCGCATGGTTGCCGAACTAGAGTCCCAGTACGGTGCCCAGTCCCGGTTCATCTATAGACACGCTCTGAAAGGCGTGTCTGTTGTGGTCTCGGATACCCTGCTGCCCGCGATGACAAAGCATCCCGGCGTGAAGCACGTCGAGACCAATGGCGGCGTGGAACTGACCGCCTTTCCTGTGGAACAGGAAGTCCAGAACTGGATGAAGCGGTCCGGCATGGACGCAGGTCACCCCTTCGCCGACATTGACGGCGACGATGTTGGTCTTGATGTGGATATAGCGATTATCGATTCCGGCGTGGACGGCTCACATCCGGATATCAACCTGTTTGCGGCGATCGATTGCGTGTTCGGGCGCTCCAGTGAAAACCCTCCCGTTCCGGACGGCTGCACCACCGTATTCGACTTGAGTGACGCCGATGACACTAACGATGATCCGACCGCCAGTATCGACGATGCCGGTCATGGCACCCGGGTCGCTGGTATTGCCGCTGCAAAAGACAACGGTTTTGGCATCGTTGGATATGCGCCTGGCGCAAGAATCTGGTCAGCGAGGCTGAGTGGTGATGACACGGTATTTGGCGGTGCCGACTCCAGCGAGCAAGCGTTTGCAGACGCTTTCGTGGCTGCAGTCGACTGGGTCGCGTTGCATGCCTCTGAGATTGAAGTCGCCAACATGAGTTTGAAGCTGGTGGGTACAAGCGCTGCGGCGCGTACAGCAATTCAGGGCGCAGTTGCATCCGGTGTCGTTTTCGTGGCCGCGGCCGGCAATCAGGCCGGTGACGTATACGGAGCTGATGAAATCTTTGGAACGAGTGACGATATCGAGCCCGCCGCTTATCCGGAGGTGGCGACGATCTCCGGATACGTGGACACGGACGGAGTGCCCGGCGGTAACGGAGACCCATCAGAGCTTGGCTATTTAGATGACACATTTTGGTCCGCCGTAAGTAATACGAGTTCGAACGTGGTTGGTGCCCTCGTCGCGTCGCCAGGTGCGGCCATCGATTTCGCGATGCCGGCAGTCGATTTGTGGACCACCTGCCTGCCAAGCGCCGCCATTGAACTCCCTTCACAGAGCGCGGAATGCGCCGCGAACGACGACCTGCAAGGTGGTAACTATGGTCGGATTTCAGGCACAAGCTTCGCATCACCGCAGGCGGCAGGGCTCGCCGCGCTGTTGATCGTACGCAACGGCTCTCGAGAGTTCGATGGTGTGCCCGGCATCGACGAGAACGACGTCTACGCTCTCAGACAGACTCTGATCGATCTGGCCGTGGCGCAGGACAACGGCGCGTTCGGTCTAGTCCAGCCACTTTCCGGAGACCCGGACGGCAACCCGGACCCAATTGGCTCCGCCGGGATGCTTCTGAACTTCGATGCGAGCCAGGTCACGCTTACAGGCATTGGCGCCTCGCAGACGGTTACTGTCAGCACTCCTTACCTTCCGATCGGCGATATGGACGGCGTACAGATCAACCTCCTCTACGACACATCGAAGTTCTCCGTTCAGTCTCCGGTCTGCGGAGATGTTTTCCTGGGCGGGTCTGCTTCCTCAGTCGCCAACACAGGAAACAGCGGCACGGTGATCTCTTGTTCCCTCGGGACTGGCCCAACGGCTGGCTCGGGCTCTGTCCTCACGTTCAATATCGTGCGAGACCAGTTCGGCAGCACCGGTGCGTCGCTTGACTTCGGAGGACTGCCCGAAGGAACGGGATTCACTGACACCGGCACTCTACTGATGAGCGCCAGCTCGCCAACAGTTGATATCGATTTCTTCGCAAGCATCAGCGGCGCATTCGGTGTTGAAGGGGCGACTGCGCAGGCAGCCCTCGACCTCATCGCTCCGACGGCAACCGCGATCCCAGCAGCCGGGCCAGATGTAACCGGTTTTTACGACACCGCTACGGGCACCTTCACAATCGATGTGACAGAACCCGGAACGTATGACGTCCGTGCTGACGCAGCCGGTTTCGTGTCACAGCTCTACAGCTCTGTGAACGTTGGTACAGACGGCTCTGTGACGGGCGAGCCGCCCGGCACGACCCTCCACGCCGGAGATGCTGATGGTGATGGCGACATCGATGCCGATGATGTTGTCATCTGGCTCCCCACATTTGGTGATGCGACTGCAGACCGAACGAATGGATCTGGAAGCATCGTCGATTTCGATGCCGATGGAGTTGTGAGCGGCGTCGACATCTCTCTCCTGATCGCAAACTTCATGCTGATCGCCGCCAACGGATACGAGGTCTGGCCAACCCCTTAGGCCTGATCGCACCGACCCGACAGCCGAATCCTCTTCTGAGCTTTCTTTATGTTTGCTTTCAGACTCATACTGCTCGTGTCGCTCGTTGCGGCATCGTTGCTTGCTGCCGCGATCTCAGCCGTCTTCATCGCGATGGCTTGTTTTGGCAGAGTCATCCCGCGTAAGCAGGACAGCAGCGGTGTGAGAGCCATGGAGAGCGCCAGCATCCCGCCGTTGATCGGGGCTAAACGTAATTACAGGCGCTGAAAGGCGAAGACAGATCAGTCCAGTTGGCAGACGCCGCCGGTGGCCGCGGAAACGTGCGAGAGCATCTCCTGCCGGTTCTTCTCTAACTGGTCCAGCAGATTACCCCCGGCATTTGTCAGGCGCTCGGCGTCGGCGCACACAGAGTCCGGTGAACCTGTCTGGTCCTCGAACCTGCCGTCAACATATGCGGGAGCCACGCTGATCTCCGCCCCGAGGTTTGCGAGCCTGTCTAGCGCAACGAACTGATCGTGTATGGGTGGTATGACGGCGCTGAGCGTCGTCAGCCACGACCAGCTATCGAGCTTGCCCTGCAGCCGGGCGAACTCGTGGCTTGCGAGTTGAAGGCTATGCTCCTGTCGAGTGTCTCCGGTCGGACCGAAGGCGATGTTCAGATAATCGATACCCAGCGAGCTGTTGTCGATCATGCTCTTGACTGCGACCTGCGCCCTGAATGTGGTGAAGATGAGCATGCCGATGACGATGGCACTTGCGATCATCATGACTCGCAGGTCGATTAGCTGCCGCAGCTTAGTTCTAAGCTTGCGGTAACCGTCGCCTCGCTGTTCAGGCGGATAAGCCAGTTCGTCGGCCTTGCCGTTCTCGAACAGAAGCTCTGATAGAGCCGAATTTCCCAACTCCCCGTTGCCTGCCCCGGCCTTCTCTATCGTCTTCAGCGCGAGTTCACGCTCGTCCATCCGGATGTATATCTCGGCCAGCAGGTACCAGAGCCGGACCGAATTGATACGGGGCAGAGTGACCCCACCTGAGAGAAACAGGCCGTCTGCATAGCGCTGCCACCGGATCGCGTTGATCACGGTTTTGGCGGCGTCGTCGAGTAGGCCCTGCGTGAACCGCTCCTCGGCGACCCGAGACAGAGCACGGACGATCGAAGCAGCATCGAGGAATGCCTGCGACTCCTTGTTCAGTGCAGACCCTGTGCCGGAGCGACGGGAGATCAGGTTCAGGTCGCTTTCGGTGAGGCGCCGGACCTCGGCGATCTCATCCGGATCGTAGGAGATGATCTCCGACTGCTCGGGGCGTTTATCCAGGAGACTCCAGGCCAGCTCACGATCTGCTGTGCTGGCTAAAGATTCCGAGGGCGTTGATGACTGGTCGGCCAATTGTTGATCTCGATCGATCTGCGCGGCTGCCCGAAACGACCAGACCAATTATCTGGAGATGCAGCGCTCTGTCCATGAAAAATGATGCAATCGTTATTGATATCGCTCGTATCGAGCTCGCGCGCAATCAATAAGATCGACCGCGTGGCCCATATGGAGCCCGGTGAATCACCTGAAGGCGCAAGGCCGAACCATTTCCGAACCTTTTGTGGAGGGACAGGGCTGATTTCCGAACGGAGAGCAGATACGGGACGCTCATGCTGAGTCAGCCTCCGCATGAGCTGGAACCAGAGGCCGAAGTTCAATCAAAAGTACGCATACGACGGCGTGACCTGATTGAACTGGCCGCTACATTGCTTCCGTGGCTGCTAATAGTGGCTCTGTTCTCACTGGTGCCGGAGTTGCCTCGCGTACCCGGTATTTCGGCAGATGCGGCTTCGGTAGCCGGACACTTCATCGTCTACGGCGTGTTTGCAGCGATCGTCTACTGGCTGCACATGCGGATCTGGGCTGGGCCCGACAGGCATCCATCTGACTCGGCGTTCGTTGCTGCCGGAATCGCTTCTGTCGCTGGTCTTGGCTTCGAATGGAGTCAGCACCTGTTCACGAGTAGCAGGTCTTTCCAGGCCGAAGATGTGATCGCAAATGCTGCCGGCGCGGTCACGGTGGCCACGTTTCTCTTGAGTATCGAGTCTTCGAACGGCGGCTTGAGGTTCCTGCCGCATGGAGTGTTCGCAGTCGGTGCCGCTCTGGCGGTGTTTGCAACTGTGAGCTACCTGGTCTGGGATCCGAGCCTGGCTTACGAGGACGACCACTGGCACGCTCCGTACAGGGTTGTGATCTGCGGCGAGACACAGCCTTTTTTCCCTCGCAGCCAGGGTGCCCTTCACACGTTCGGTGATGGAGTGATCCACGTTCAGCCGGGCACCAGTGGTGTTGTGGGCCGGGATGCGAATCTTGCAGCGTTCTTCGAAACGAACGGTGGAGTGCTGACAAACACGAGTATTACGCTTCCGACCGGGGAGACGTTCCGAAACGGCGATCTTTGCCCCGACGGATCGGCCGGGGTGGTCAGCACCAGCCTGTTCGATCTCGAGGCGAGATCAAGATACGAAACTTCAACTCAGCCAGCCGAGTTCCTGCCCCGTGATTCGCAGTTGATCCTGATCGAGTTCTCGCCGCTGCCGACGAACTGAGCACGGCGCCTTTTCGCCTATTAGCTAGCGAGACGTGGACTTAAGTCTCGCCGTTATGCCGTTTTGCCTCAGTACCGTGGTCGCGGCTTTTCGAGTTAGCCGCAGCGTGTTCATCACGAGAACGCTGTTCCTGCTGTTCGATCTTGTGTTTCGCTTTGGTGTTAGTTGCTAAGGGGTTTCTACATTGTGTGGCATATTTGGATATACGGGTATGGAAGTTGCTGCTCCGCTGTTGGTAGGCGGTCTGGAGCTTCTTGAGTACCGTGGTTACGACTCTGCCGGCATAGCTGTGCTGAACGGCACCGGGAAGATCTCTCTTACGCGGCGTGCAGGCGGCACGGACTCGGTTGCGAGGCTTGCGATGGCGGTTGCCGAGGAAGCTCCTCACGGCAACGCAGGCATAGCGCACACCCGCTGGGCCACGCACGGCGAGGTTGCAGAGCGCAACGCGCACCCTCACGTTGGCCGCTCAGGCAACGTGGCCATCGTCCACAACGGCATCGTCGAGAACTACATCGACCTGAAATCCGAGCTTGCAGAAGACGGCTTCAGCTTCTCATCAGAGACCGACTCCGAGGTGATAGCGCACCTCGTCTCCCGCGAGATCGAGCAGAACGAAGCCGACCTTGCTGAGGCCGTGCGCGAGTCGATGAAGCGAGTAGAGGGCGCAGCCGCCATCGTCGCAACGTCTGCATCGGAGCCAGGCAAGCTCGTCGCAGCCCGCCTCGGCAACGCGGGCGGCATCGTCATCGGCGCAGCAGGCGGAGCCCACATGCTCGCATCGGACATCGTTGCCCTGCTCCCGCACACCAACCGGGTCTTGTACCTCGAGAGCGGCCAGGTCGTCACCATCACCCCTGAGAGCTGCACAGTCACCGACCTTGACGGCAACCCTCAGGAGATCGAGTTCATCACCAGCTCCCGCTCTGCAGACCACGCAGCACGCGGCCGCTTCCCTCACTTCATGGCGAAGGAGATAGCAGAGCAGCCAGACAGCGTCACAGCGGCGATGAGGCAGCGGGTGGACCTTGCAGAGGGCACCATCGAGCTCCCCGAGTTCGACCTGACCCCTGAACAGGCACTCTCCATCAACCGTGCCGTCTTCATCGGCATGGGCACCTCGCTCCACGCAGGCATGCACGGCGCAGCTGCGCTGGAGTCACTCGCCGGCATCCCGTCATATGCAGAGAACGCATCCGAGTTCCGCTACCGGAACCCCGTCCTCGACGAACACACCCTCGTCGTATCGGTCACGCAGTCAGGCGAGACCGCGGACACGCTTGCAGCCATGGAGCTTGCACGCGACTCCGGCTCCAGGCTTGTCACGGCTGTAGAGGCTGAGGGCACCCAGGCGACACGTCTTGCGCACGTCACTCTTCCCGTCCGCTGCGGGCAGGAGATCGGTGTTGCAGCAACGAAGACGATGATCGCCACGATGGTCACCCTGACGCTGATGGCGGCGAAGATGGCCGATCTTCGGGGCAACCTGTCCGATGAGAAGGAGCGAGAGATCGCAAAGGCACTCTCATCACTGCCATCACTGGTTGGCACGGCGCTTGAGCGCGTCGAGCCGATCAAGCAGATCGCATCTGACCTCACGCAGTACCAGCACCTTCTCTACCTGGGCAGGGGAGCGCAGTTCCCTGTTGCGATGGAAGGCGCGCTGAAGATGAAGGAGATCGCCTACATCCACGCAGAAGGTTATGCGGCGGGTGAGATGAAGCACGGGGTGAACGCGCTGATCAGTCCTGAGATGCCTACGATCGCCTTCGCACCGAGAGATGCGATGTTCGAGAAGATGGTCTCAAACGTCAACGAGGTCAAGAGCAGAGGCGGCCGCGTGATCGTGGTGACTACGGACGATGACGACGTGATGGACTCGATAGCAGACGACGTGCTGTACGTGCCCCAGACCCATCCGCTGCTGCAGCCCATCCTGAACATCATCCCCATGCAGCAGCTCGCCTACCACACCTCGGTAGCACTCGGCATGGACCCCGACAAGCCAAGAAACCTAGCTAAGACGGTGACCGTGGAGTAGGCAACCACGAAGAGGGGGCTAGGGCAGTTCTAGACAGGCGAAGGACGGCGAATCGCACGCCATAACAGTAGTTCATTTTCATCGACGATCATCGCCCTTGTTCACGGGATGTATTACTCCGGCCTGCTGTTATTCACACCAAATTGACAAGGCTACGCAGCAGAGACAACTAGACTTTTTGGTTCAAGTCCTCGACGCCCAGATAACTGGGAGGGATTTGTAAGAGACGCGCGTGCACTAGCAGCATGGTTCCAGCAAACAGAATCGCCCCGATAAAACGGGACAACAGCGACCGCTTCCTTGCGTTCGTCGCTCCAACCATGCTGCTCGTTTACTACGTGGTGTTCACTGTCATTGCTGGCGTGACTTCTGAAACTCCGACCGCCAGCGCAGACATTTCGCCAATTGAGTTCGTCGAGGAAATCATCGATCCGGATGGTTCTGCACCGGCCGATCCTCACGTGAAAACCGTTGGAGACATCAACGGCGATGGTCTTCCAGACGTCATCGTCGGTGGCGCCGGGGACTCGAGGAACGGTGGAACCAACAACACCAACAATGGCCTGTTCTGGTACGTGAATCCCAGTTGGGACAAAAAGACGATCGTCCCGCATGACTCGAGCTCCGGCGGTTTCAGTACGGACATGCAGGTTGGGGATGTGGATGGAGACGGGGACCTGGACATCGTTGTGCCCAGGGCCAACTCCAAAGGTTCAATCGGAGAGGACGTCAAATGGTTTGAGAACCCTCGTCCCCTGGGTGATCCTGCAACAGATCCTTGGCCAGAACACCACGTCGGTTCTGCCGACTCTCACGACGTTGAGCTTGCCGACCTAAACAACGATGGCCGGTTAGACATCGCAGTCCGTTTCCGCAGCGTGAATATCTTCCTCCAAGGCGCCGACGCAGACCAGTGGACTCAGGCCGAGATCCACGTTGGTGACTGGGAAGGCCTGGCATTTGGCGACTTCGACGGGGACAACGACCTTGACGTTGCTTTAGGCCAGACATGGATTCAGAACCCGCTGTTCCCGTCGGGAGAGGCGGCAATGACCTCCACGACTTGGGCGGAATGGTCGGTTGACCCGGGCAGGGATGAGTGGTCCAAGGCGGCTACAGCCGACATCAATGGTGATGGCAAGATCGACATCATCAGCAACGACTCAGAGGTCACAGGCGGCGAATTGGCATGGTACGAGCCGGTCAGTCCGTCTGACCCTACGATAGGCCCGTGGACCAGGCACACAATCGGGTTTCTCGACTACGACCACTCAATTCAGATCGGTGACATTGACCTCGATGGCGACCTAGACGTAGTCGCCGCCGAGATGCACCAGTCGAGTGATCCTGACGAGGTCGTCGTCTACTACAACCTGGATGGCATCGGGACTTCATGGGACCGGCAGGTCATCGACACGGACGGGTCACACAACATTCGGGTGATCGATATCGATGACGATGGTGACCTTGACATCGTGGGCGCCAACTGGCGTGGCGGCCCTGTTTCGCTTTGGCGGAACCAGCTTGGGCCGCTCGACATCTGGGAGCGTCACCTGGTTGACGGTGCCAGGCCATGGATAGCTGTACTGATCGACTCGCAAGACATCGACGGGGACGGCCACAACGACATCATCACCGGTGGCTGGTGGTACAAAAACCCCGGGACTCCGAGCGGGACCTGGGTGCGCAATCCCATTGGCGATCCCCTGAACAACATGGCGCTGGTTCATGACCTGGATGGCGACACAGACCTGGACATTCTCGGCACGCCGGGCAAGGGTTCAGAGTCGAACGATACTCTGGTCTGGGCCGAGAACGATGGATCAGGCGGCTTCACAATCCACTCCAACATCCCTTCCGGCAACGGTGACTTCCTGCAGGGAGTGACGGTGGGGCCGATCACTTCTGCTTCAACTGAGATCTACCTCTCGTGGCACAACAATAGGCCTATTCAGAAGTTGACTGTCCCGGGTGACCCCGTCACGGGAACCTGGACTATCGAGACGGCTTCGACGGTCAAGCAGCGGGAAGACCTGAGCCAGGGCGATATCGACGGCGATACGGACGTTGATCTGCTGCTGGGTACGCAGTGGCTCCGGAACGACTCTGGGACTTGGACCGCTTTCGATCTGGCCAGCCCGCTTGGTGACCCGGACCGGAACGAACTGGTCGATATGAACGGTGATGGCAAGCTCGATGCCGTCGTCGGGTACGAGGCGATCAGCGTTGCCGGCAAGCTCGCCTGGTACGAACAGGGTGCTGATCCAACAGCTCTCTGGACCGAGCACATCATCAGCGACACGATCATTGGCCCTATGAGCCTGGACGTTCGCGACATGGACGGCGATGGCGACTTCGACGTTGCCGCCGGTGAGCACAATCTGTCGGATCCCGCGAATGCGCGCCTGTTTGTGTACGAGAACACCGATGGCGCAGGTGGCAACTGGACTGAACACATCGTCTACACAGGTGATGAGCACCACGACGGCGCAAGAACCGTCGACATCGACGGAGATGGTGACTTCGACATCGTCTCGATCGGTTGGAATGACTCTCCGGGTGGCGTGTTCCTGTATGAGAACAGGACCGGAGTTACCGGAGGCTTGCCGGTAGCCAATCCTGACTCATACAGCGTCGAACAAGACACCGTGATGAGTGTGATTGCACCGGGTGTGCTGTCGAATGACGTGAAGCCGGGATCCAACATAGTTGCATCACTTGTGGACGACGTTACGAACGGGACACTCTCGCTCAACGCTGACGGTTCGTTCACCTACACGCCGGCCAACGGTTTCACAGGCTCTGACTCGTTCACATACACCGTTTCGAACGACACAGATACTTCACAGCCCGGTACGGTTGATATCACGGTGACGGAGCCCAACCTGCCACCTGTCGCAACTGGAGAAGACTACTCGGTTACCAGGGGCGGCCTGCTCTCTGTGGACGCGCCCGGTCTGCTCAGTAACGATTCGGACCCGAACGGTGATGCCTTACAAGCACAACTCGTTTCGGGACCATCGTCCGGTGATCTTGTGCTGAATGCCGACGGCTCGTTTGAATATGTCCACCTTGGTGGACCGGAACATTCAGACTCGTTCACTTATGCGGTGTCCGACGGTACTAATACATCTCTGGCGGTCACCGTATCGATATCAGTTCAAGCCGCTCTGCCACGCGAAGCCTCCGGGCTTGTTGTGCTGTACACCTTCGATGAAGGTTCAGGCACGACTGTTACCGATAGCTCGGGTAGTGGGACTCCGCTGAATCTCACCATCCTGGACGGACCGGCGACCACCTGGTCAGGCGGCAAGCTTTCTGTAGACAGCTCCACCCTGATTAGCACGGGTGTCCCGGCCACGAAGATCCACGACGGTGTCACGGCCAGCAGTGAGATCACGATCGAAGCATGGGTAAGAACGTCGTCGGTTTCTCAGACGGGCCCGGCACGCATGGTAACGCTATCCGAGAACTCGGCCAGCCGTAACTTCACTGTCGCGCAGCAAGCCGACGAGTTTGAAGTGAGGCTTCGCACCACCGCCACAAACAACAACGGCGACAATCCGACCACGACCACCAACGGAAGCGACGTTGCGGCGGCAGTTCAGCATGTTGTGTATACCCGGGACTCTGCCGGGAACACGAGGATCTATGTCGATGGGGTTGAGGTTCAGAGCAACACCGTGCTGGGTGACCTGTCCAACTGGGACCCGACGTATGAATTCGGACTGGCTAACGAAATCTCGTCTCCGGGGAACTCGGGTCAAGACAGGCCGTGGCTTGGTGAGTTCTGGCTCGTCGCCGTCTATTCGGCGGCCCTGACCCAGCCGCAGGTGGCAGCAAACTTCCAGGCCGGACCGGAAGCCCCTGCAGCTGCACTGGTCAACACCATCTCAGGCACGGTGTCACTCAGTGGAGTGGCGACCGGAACCGCCGCGTTCGGCGCCATCGACCCGCAGGTCACAATCGACTCCGGGAGTTGGTCAGTGACAAGACCGGTCAATTCGGACGGTACCTTCTCTATCGCCGCGACTGACGGAACGTACACCGTGACTGCAGGCGCTGCCGGATTCGTTTATCGGCAGCGGCTGAACGTAGTCGTAAACGGCTCTGATGTGGCACTGCCATCTGTACACCTTGATGCCGGTCTTGTAGATGCAGATGCCTTCGTTTCGGGCGCCGACATCTCAGCGGTTCTTGGAAGCCTTGGCGTGCCGGTCGTAGACCGTACCAACGGATTTAACTCCAACATTGTCGACCTCAACGCGGATGACGCCGTAAACGTGCTGGATGCCTCGCTAGTCGTCACTAGCTTTGGCAAGACATCCCCGGAGTTCGACTGGTGAGTGTGAACTGCGCCTGCAAAATCCTCGTTCTCTCGCGAACAAATAGTGAATTGAGCGTCGCAAGGCGTTTTTTGACGAGACAATACGTCGCCCAATTTAGCGACAGATTGAAACTACGTGGGACGCATGCCGATCGCGAGCAACGGCCACCTCGAACGCCCTTCATGGGCTTCAACGATATGGAACCGCTTGTCCGATCCAACTGATCGGTATGCACGAAGGTAGAGATCCGTGATTGAATGGATATCGTCGAGGCTTGTTAAGCCCGAAGTTCGCCGTCTTGGCGCATTTCAGATCGCTGGCGCATTGAAATCAAACTCGCTACGTTGGTTCGCTTCAATAGCGATCGTCGGAGCAGTTTCGATATTTATTGCCGGACATGGTTCCGTGTGGGCGGAGCCTGCATCAGCAAATACCGGTGGCACAGGCGGCACCGGTCCAACCCCGCACTCTTTCAGTTTCGTGCCCGAAGAGGTCACTCTCGATTCGGTGAACGACTCCGCGATTGTTGCCGTCAGAATAGATGACCTTCCAGCGTCGGTCTCAGCGAACTCGGTGCAGGTCTCTGTAGTTCACGACGATGCCGTCTTCAGCATCACCGGTATTTCGTGTACTGGCCTCTATTCGGGCGCGTTTGGCGGTTCGGCACGCATTGCGTCTGAAGGCGCAACCAGCCTGATCTGCGCGAGCACGACAGCGCCGACCGATACAGACCTGGACGGCTTCATAGATGGAGAGGTTCTGCAGTTCACCATCACCAGACTGCAGTCCAGCGGGGACGCAACGCTGACACTTGTAAGCAGCGGCGCGTGGCAAACCAACGTGGTGGAATCAGGCACTTTCGTTGGAACCCCAATCCTGGGATCTTTAAGCGTGCCGAAGAACAACGCCAACATTTCGGGACAGGTGAACTATGCAAGCTCAATCGACATTGGGACGTTCGTACCACGGGTAACGCTGATAGATGCTGGTCTGCAGGAAGTCGCTGCTACCGATTTGCAACCAGACGGCTCATTTGCCTTATCTATGATTCCGATCGGGACGTACACGCTTAGGGTTGAACTTGCAGGATTCCAGACCGCGGAGGCAGCCGGACTGGTCGTAAGCGGACCGGACATAGTCATGTCCGCGGTGACCCTTGAAGGCGGGTTTGTCGATTCTGACGACATGGTCGACGGTGCAGATCTGTCGATACTGCTGGCCGCGTTTGGGCCTGATCCGGTGGTCAACAGAGTCGATGGCTCAAACAATGTGATCGACATCAATGGCGACGGGATCTCGAGCATCCTCGACATCGACGAAGTGATCTCGAATTTCGGGACGAGCAGGATAAAGCCGTGGACGGTTTCTCCATAAGCTGACTCCAAAGACGCACAAGCCGCGAAAAAGGGCCGATCTGGAACTCCAGATCGGCCCTTTTCTTTGCCGTTTATTAAGTCCTTCTTATCCACTACCGACCGGTATCAGGTAGATCGAAAAAACGGCCTTTTCGCGCAACGGAATCAACGCCTCGAAACAGCGTTGCGTTCGTACCCTTTGGTGCAAGGAATCTTCCTCGACAGACCGCCTCTCCTCCCCAGGCATAGCCCGCCAAATCTCCGGCGCCCCGTGCTGCAAGCGGTGCTGTTTATCCGGTTCACGATAGATACCTGTGTGCGCTCCCCGTATTCGGGTTACCGAACTGCGGTCAGTCTTGATCGATGTCGGTCAGGCGGTGCGCGGCGCGTGTGGTCAAGACGAGGTCACGGCGTAACGTCTCGCGCAGTCGGGACTTATACCCAGACCAAATTGCCTCCACACCGTTACCACCTGATATCTGCAGATACTGGATCCGGTTAGACCCTCCGGCTTGTCGCGGTTCAGATTTGGTGAGGCAGGATGGCAAGAAAGCTTTCGCTGGCGTCTGCGCTGATCGTCGCTTCGTTCTTCGTCGCGTTGCTGGTGTTCCAGTCCACTGACAGAGGCCCTGTTAGCGCTGCTGGTCCTGTCAATCCGGAACTCGAAAGCATCGGCGTTCCCATCTTCCACCACATGACCCCCGCGACCAACTCCTGGCCAGAGGGGCGACTGTTCTACGGACTCGCGGTTGAGGGCAGCACCAACGTCGGTCCGTTCTGGGTGATGGACCTCGATACCCAGCAGGTCATCTACACCAGCAGCGACACTCTGCCTTCTGCGCACCGCATGGTCGTCGTTGATGCCGACGGTGCCGCGTATTTCGCCACCAACGGTGACGGAATCGCCAAATACGATCCCTCTACAAACTCAGTTTCTGTTCTCCCGGTTTCGTTCCCGTCCGGCGGATGGCTCAGGACCGGTACTCGAGAAACGTCGGACGGCTGGATCTACGGAGTCAGTCGGTCTCCTGAGAAGGTTTTCCGCTTCAACCCGAACACGAACGTCCTCCAGGAGCTTGCCACCGCCTGGGGCTACACAACCCATGTCGTGCTCGACCCGACCGAGCGGTACATGTACTACATACCGGGCGCTCACGGTAACTCGCACGAGATGGGCGCGCCGCTGCTCCAGTTCGACACCGCCACGAACCAGCACAAGGTCATCGCATTCCTGAACTCGGTCACTGAGCCACAGTTCGGTTACCGCCTAGGAGGCACCTACGCTCTTGATGTCGACCCGGAAGGCAAGTGGGTTTACATCAGCATGAACGCCTCGCCTGCCGGTGGGAATGGCTTCGGAACTCCGGCGATGCTTGCTGTCGAGATCCCCGCAAGCGAGCGCGGAGTAAGCAATGTCCAGCGCTTCTCGTTCGAGGACGTGGCGAGCAAGGTCGGCCTGGATGGCCCATTGCTCAACTCCTACATCCACACCTCGTCATGGGGTGATGTGAATGACGACGGCTGGCCCGATCTATTCACCGGAACGTTCGTAGAAGGTTCCGTGCAGGTCCCGAGCAAGCTGTTCATCAACAATGGCGGTGAGTTCCAGTCAGCCGGGCAACCGCAGCTTGAGATAAACGGTCGAGGTGGCGGTTCTGTCTTCGCCGACTTCGACAACGATGGCGATTCCGATCTGTTCCTCTCGAACAACACGATTACCGGGCAGAGCGGCGCATCAGGCGAGCCGTCTCACCTGTTCAGGAACGATGGCGGCACATTCGTCGACGTCAGCTCAGGTAGCGGCATTTCAGCACAGTCTTCGAACGGCCGGCAGGTCGGTGTACTCGACTACAACAACGATGGCTGGCTGGACATGTTCATCGTCGCAGACAACTTGCGCGGTTCTGGCCCGACCGTCCTGCTCCGAAACAACGGTGATTTCACTTTCACAGACGTAACGTCATCGGTTGGCATCCGCACTGACATGCACGGTCTTGGTCTCGCGATCGGTGATGTCAACGGTGATGGCTGGCCTGACATCTTCGTCGCAGGTGGTGTCGACCAGTTCAGTCCGAACACGAACTTCATGTTCGTCTCTGATGGTGACGGCACCTATCACGAGATCGCATCGAACGTGTTCGACTGGTCCTCGTTCACCACTGGCAGCGAGGACTGGGTCTCTGGCGCTTCGATGGCAGACCTGAACCGGGATGGCAGGCTTGACCTGGTCGTCGGTCACCACTTCGGCTCGTCTGCAGACAACTCGAACGGCGCCAGGATCAGGGTCTACATGAACCGAGGCACCCTGCCAAACGGCGACCCGGACTTCGATGACATCACAATTGCATCGGGCATGCCCCTCATCGACTCGAAAGCGCCGCACGTCGAGATACAGGACTTCGACAACGACGGCTGGCCTGACATCTACGTTTCATTGACCGTCGACACCGCCGACGGCCCCGCTCCGCTGATCTTCATGCACGATGGCAACTCGGGAGACCCGACGTTCAGTCTCGCATCGAACATCTCTTCGATCAGCAACCCGCGTTACTACGCAGGTGGCCCTACGGCCGACTTCAACGGCGACGGCAAGCTGGACATCTTCCTCGCCGAGTGGCGATCCGTCCTCGGCACTCCCGCACCTTCGCTGCTTCTTGAGAACAAGGGCGCGCCCGGCAACTGGCTGCAGGTGAAGGTCGAAGGTGACACAACTGCCGGCGAGAACGCAATGGGCGTCGGCACGCTGGTCAAGGTCTACAAGGCCGGCACCAACAACCTCATCGGTGCCCGAGAGATCAGCCCTTCATTTGGCTGGTCTTCATCGCAACCTGCGGTCGCCCACTTCGGTATTGGCAACGACACTCGTGTGGATATCGAGATCACCGGTCCGAACGGTGGCGCTGTTACGCGACGGAACAACGTGCCTGTGAACCGCCTGATCGTGATGCCAGACGGCCCGACAGAGCGGAATGCTCACATGGGTCTCGAGAGCACGTCCACGACGGTGAACTCGAACAACCTGCTGAACGGCCCGGGCGGTCTTCCTTCACACTCCGTTGCGAGTACAGCGCCGACGCTTGAGTTTGCCGCATTTGATCTGCCGAACTACGCAGGAAACCCGTGGAGTACATGGGGCGGCGGCATCCTGGCATCGAATGGCCGCTTCTACGCTGCCGTGGGCGACCATCAGAAGGTCGACGGGAACACCTTCCTGTATGAGTACGACCCGATCACGAAGAAGCTCAAGGGTGTTGGAGATATCAATGAGGCGGCCGGTCACGTTTCAGGTGACTGGGGTCACGGCAAAATCCACAGTCAGATCAACGACGGTGGCGACGGCTATATCTACTCCACTTCGTACCGCGGCTCGCAGAGAGGTCTGACCTTCTCGAGCAACTTCACCGGTGGTGTGGTTGTCAGATACCCGATCGGCGCCGTCTCCGGTGGTGGCAGTGGAACCCCTCCACCTCCACCACCACCTCCGCCCCCGCCACCACCCACGCCGACTCCGTTCCCGACGCCGGACCCGAGCGATGGGCGCATTACCAGTGGCCTGCTAGCGCTATATGAACTGAATGAGGGCTCAGGCTCGACCGTGACCGACACTTCAGGTGTTGGAACGCCGCTCGACCTGACCATTGCTGACACTTCAAATGTGACGTGGCTGACAGGTGGTTTGAGTGTCGACTCGATCACCACGATCGGATCAGGCGCGGCAGCGAGCAAGATCAACGATGCCGTCACAGCCTCCGGCGAGATCACGGTCGAAGCATGGATCAAACCGGCGAGTACCGGCCAGACCGGCCCGGCACGCATCGTGACCATCTCGGCCGATGCGTTCAACCGGAACTTCACGCTTGGTCAAGACAGCACGGACTACGACGCCCGGTTGAGGACGACCTCGACCAGCGACAACGGTCAGCCTTCAACAAAGACGCAGACTGATGAAGTGAGCACGCAGCTGAGTCACGTTGTGTACACGCGCAACGCTTCCACGGCTTCGATCTACATCGACGGCGTGAAGATCGTCTCGAACGCGCTCGCCGGGAACCTCTCGAATTGGAACTCCGGTTATCAGTTGGCATTTGCGAACGAACTAACAAACGATCGGGGCTGGCTCGGTGAACTGCACCTTGTTGCAATCTACGACCGAGAGCTGACCGACTCAGAAGTCGTACTCAACTTCACACTTGGCAAGGACGGAGGCTCGAACCCGGCGCCAGCACCCACGCCGACTCCGGTCCCGCCTACTCCCACGCCGGTGCCACCAACTGCGGTCCCTCCGACACCGGTGCCCACGCAGGTGCCGCCAACACAGGTGCCACCGACAGCTGTCCCGCCGACTGCGGTTCCGCCTACGCCGGCACCACCGCCGCCTGTGGTGAGCGCCCCGCCGCCTCCACCACCTCCTACGCCTTCGAACTTGCCGCCCGCAAGCACCGCACCGTCCGCTCCGCGCAACGCGAAGGCAGTTGCGGAGGGAGACACGATAGAGGTTTCATGGCTGAGACCGATCTCCAATGGCGGACAGGTGATCCTGAGTTACCGCGTGCTGGTGAGCCCGATTGGCCGCGTGCTTGTGACGAATGGGGACGAGACCAGTATCACGATCAGAGACCTGGCTCCCGGCGAATACCGGTTACAGATATCGGCTCTCAACATCATTGGCCCCGGAGAATCTGTCTTCTCGGACTCGGTGACCGTCATTGACGACTCGAAACCGGAGCCGACACCGGTGCCTGCTCCGAACCCGACACCGAAACCGGTGCCGATACCGACGGTGAAGCCTCCGGTGTTCAATGGACCGAGTGATCCCAGTGACCAGTCGACTCCCACAACAGGACCCGACGGTCCGATTGTCATACCGACCGCAACACCTACTCCACTGGCCGTGCCAACGGCGTTTGGCGCTCCAACAGAGCCTGAGCCGTCGCCGACGCCTGTCGCAACAATCGCACCGCCGGAGCCAACGACCACGGCGGTTCCAACGAAGATGGCAGAGAACGTGGAGACTCAGACGATCGAGCTGTCTCTCGGATGGAACCTGGTCTCACTACAGGTCGTTCCGGAGGACACGTCGATCGAGGCGATGCTTGAGCCGATAGACGGCCTCTACATCGAGATCAGGACCATGGACAGCGGCGAAATCCACTCGTTCACGCCCGGCAGGGCATCGGTGCTGAACAGTCTCCAGGCTATCGATCCAGCGCACGGGTTCTGGATCAAGATGACCGGCCCTGCCAGTTTCACCGTTGAAGGCGAAAAAAGGCCGATAGGCGAAGCAGTCCGGCTGCACAAGGGCTGGAACATGATCGCCTACACCCCGGAAACCGCTTTGCCGGTCTCTGTGGCTCTCGCATCGATCTCTGGCAAGTACTCAGAGGTGAGAGGCTTCGAGAACGAAGCGAAGTCTTACTTCCCGGGCATCCCCGATGAGTTCAACACTCTGAAGCAGATGCTGCCTGGGATGGGTTACCTGGTCCACGTGACAGAGGCGACCGAGCTCGCATACCCGGACTTCGACTAGGCATCAACTCCGGACCGGGCCGCCACTCGAGGCCTCTAGACGGACCGCTTCACCTGGCAAAGCCTCCCTGCTTTAGTTGTCTCAGCGCGCCCTGCCGACTGTAAGAGACTTACGCGGATGCCTCCTGTCGCAGTTCCGGGTTGTACCTCCGCAGTTAGCAGCTTCGCCGCCGAAGATCGTCGCGACACAGGCTGGCCGTGATCGAAAATCTTCACCGGACGATGGTGTTGTTAGCTGGCATCGCTTCGGCACGTCGGATTGAGCCTTTTGGCTCAACTTCATCTATTCACTAATTGTTATTGTCCGTGGGCTCGAATCGTATTGCCCGAACCACGATCTGTTGGTAGTTTTCACTGAGTTTGCTGGCAGAGCGGAAGCACCGCCCGCGCCAGTCGCCATTTTCGAGAGCCATTTTGAACAGAATAGCCAGCCCGGCGATCACAAATGAAAAGCGAAGGTTCCAGCGACGACTACTGTTCGTAGCGGTGATTGCGCTGGCAGTAATGCTGGTTGCACAGGCAGCCCCCAGGCTGGCTGGAAGCGCCCCTGCAGGCGTTATTCCCGACGAATTCAATGGCACATCTCTCGGGCCGGAGTGGTCATTCGTAAACCCCGTTGGTGACGGGTCAGTGTCCGTCAGCGGTGGCGCGGTCTCCATCACCAGTCCCGGCGGAACGAACCACGACATCTGGACGACGGGGATAGACGCCCCTCGCATCGTCCAGCAGGTCTCTGACGGTGACTTCGCACTCGAGGCCAAGTTCGACTCCGATGTGACGAGCAAGTTCCAGTTCCAGGGCTTCCTGGTCAGAGACACCGGTGACACGTACATCCGCTTCGGGAACTACTCAGACCGGTCGTCCACGAAGGCCTTCGTGGCCAGGATCAACCCGGTCACGAACGATACCCAGGTCTACCTGAACCAGACGGTCACTCAGAGCGCTCCCTCTTACCTTCGCCTTGCTCGATCAGGCAGCTCGTGGACGTTCGAGCGATCTGTCGATGGAACGAACTGGCAGACGCTTGCGGTCGTCAACGAAGCCATCACACTTGCTGAGATCGCTCTCTATGCCGGAAACGTCGGCTCACCGTCACACACAGCGATCGTGGACTACCTGCGGGACGTCGGCCCCACGCCTCCGACAGCGGTCGACGACTCTGAGACCATCGACGAAGATGTGACGCTGAACATCGCTACGCCGGGTGTGTTGGCGAATGACACTGACCCTGAGGGCGACCCGCTAACGGCGGTGTTGGTTTCCGGTGTTTCGAACGGTTCGCTCACTCTTAACGCAGACGGCTCGTTCGAGTACATCCCCGACGCGAATTTCAACGGTTCCGACTCGTTCACTTACAGGGCCACCGACGGCGGCACGATCTCGACTGTTGCCACAGTCTCGATCACAGTTAACCCGGTCAACGACACTCCATCTGCTGTACCACAGTCGGTGATCACGGAGCAGGACCAGCCCATCGCGGTGACACTCTCCGGAACTGACATCGATGGTGACCCTCTGACGTTCGCTGCAGCAACACAGCCATCGAACGGCACGTTGAGCGGCACAGCTCCGAACCTGACCTACACACCGTCTCCGGGCTACTTTGGCCCCGATTCGTTCACATTCACCGCATCTGATGCATCGGCGACTAGCCCTGCGGCCACAGTGTCCATCACCGTCTTCGAGCAGAACGACCCGCCTGTCGCTTTCAACGACGCTGAATCGACCGATGAGGACGTTGCTCTCAATGTCGCAGTTCCCGGTGTCCTGGGGAATGACACCGATCCGGACGGCGATCCGCTAACCGCTGAACTCGTCACAGACGTCACCAATGGCTCCCTGACCCTGAATGCTGACGGCTCATTTACCTACACGCCGAACGCCGACTTCAACGGTGCTGACTCGTTCACCTACATTGCGAAAGACGCTCTTGAGTCTTCGGCACCGGCGACCGTGGCCATCACGGTCAACCCGATCAACGACGCTCCTGTCGCGGCGGCACAGTCTGTTTCCACCGATGTCGATACGGCTCTGGCGATAACGCTGACCGCCTCCGATGTCGAAGGCGACCCGCTGACCTACCAGGTCACGGATGGGCCGTTCAATGGCACGATCAGCGGCACGGCCCCAAATATCGTCTACACGCCGAACGCCGCTTTCACAGGCGCAGACATCCTTGAGTTCACTGCATCCGATGCCTCTGCCACCAGCGCCCCTGTGAACGTGCTGGTGATGGTTAACCCGCCCGGACTCATCGTCTCCGACGAGTTCGATGGCACATCGCTCGCTCCCGAATGGACCTTCGTCAACCCGTTGGGCGACGGAAGCGTCTCCGTTGGCGGCGGTACTGTTTCGATCGTCAGCCCGAACTCGAACGACCACAACATGTGGACGACCGGCATCGACACCCCGCGCATCATGCAGCAGGTCTTGGACAACGACTTCGCAGTCGAGGCCAAGTTCGACTCTGATCTGACGTCCAAGTTCCAGTTGCAGGGCATCGTGCTCAACGACTCGAACAACAACTATCTCAGGTTCGGTAACTACAGCCGCGGAAGCTCCACAAAGGCGTTCGTTGCGGCGATCAACCCTGTCACAAACACTGTGCAGAACTACTTGAGCCTGACGATTCCGGACGCTGCTCCCTCGTACCTGAGAGTGAGCCGCTCTGGAGACCAGTGGACATTCGAGCGTTCGACTGACGGTTCTTCCTGGCAGGTGTTGACGACGTTCTCACACTCGATACAGATGTCTGAGATCGGCCTCTACGCAGGAAACGTAGGCAACCCATCGCACACCGCGATAGTCGACTACTTCCGGAACATCACGCCAACAGTGCCAGTCGCATCGGACGACTCGTACACAACTGACGAAGACGTGACGCTTGTGGTGCCAGCTTCCGGTGTTCTCGCCAATGACATCGATCCCGAAGGCGATCCGCTGAGTGCTGTGCTGGACACTGATGTCTCCAACGGCACGCTGACGCTGAACGCCGATGGCTCATTGACCTATGTGCCGGACCCGAACTTCAACGGTGCAGATTCGTTCACCTACCACGTCACCGACGGCTCAGGTCAGTCGAACACAGCGACCGTGACCCTGAACATCACTCCGGTCAACGATGTGCCGACTGTACAGAACCTTTCTGTCTCGGTTGAGCAGGACTCGTCAGTGCCTGTGACCCTTGTCGGATCGGATGCCGATGGCGATCCGCTGACCTACGCAATTACGTCAGGACCGAGCAATGGCTCGTTCACGGGCACGGCGCCGAACCTGACCTATGTGCCGAACCCCGGCTACAACGGCCCCGATTCGTTCACATACACCGCTTCGGACGCTGTTTCGACCAGTTCGGAGGGCACGGGCACGATCACCGTGTTTGCGCCTAATTTCGCTCCACAGGCGTTTGACGACAGTTACAGCACGGATGAGGACACAGCCCTCAACGTGGCCGCTCCGGGCGTGCTGGGCAACGACACCGACGCAGAGGGCGACCCTCTGACCGCCGAACTGGTCACAGATGTCTCCAATGGCTCACTGACGCTGAACAGCGACGGTTCGTTCTCTTACACTCCGAGTTTGAACTTCAACGGGTCGGACTCGTTCACCTACGTCGCAAAAGACGCCCAGAAGTCGTCTGCTCCGGCAACCGTGACGATCACGGTGAACCCGATCAACGACGTTCCCGTGGCGACGGCGCAGTCACTATCTGTGCTTGAAGACATGGCGACGCCAGTGACTCTGGGTGCAATCGACGCCGATGGCGACCCTCTCACGTTTAACGTCACCGGCGGTCCGACCAACGGACAACTGACCGGTGTTGCGCCGAACCTGACCTACACGCCGAACCTCGGCTACCTTGGACCGGACTCGTTCCAGTTCACGGCCTCGGACGCAAGCTCGACCAGCCCCCCCGCAACGGTTCAGATAAACGTCGTGGACGGGAACGCGCCGGTGATCACGTTCTGGTACGGCGAAAACCAGAAGTTCAACAACATCGGCCGTGCACAGATCTGGGTTGACGTTCACGGCAACGTCCAGGACCTGGACGCCATTACATCGCTTACTTACACGCTGAATGGTGGTCCGGCCCAGCCGCTCTCGATCGGCGCCGATGGACGCCGTCTGCACAACGACGGTGACTTCATCGTCCAGCTGCCGGCTGATTCTCTGCCTATCGGCTTCAACGAGATTGTTGTGACGGCCCAGGACGAATTCGGCAACATCGGCCAGAACACCGTGACCCTCGACTACCCGGGCCGAAACTTCTGGCCTGAGCAGTACACGACCGACTGGAACTCGGCACAGAGTGTCCAGGATGTGGTGCAGGTCGTGGACGGCGAATGGGCCCTGGTCCCGAACGGCCTGACGAACGTCGGTAACTCCGGATACGACCGGTTGGTGGCGCTCGGTGATATGACATGGGGCGACTACACGGCGACCATTCCGGTGGTTGTCCACGACTGGAACCCTGAGGGCAACTTCTGCTGCGGACTCGGTGTCATCATCAGGTGGCAGGGCCACACTAACGACCCTGTTGTCTGTGCGCAGCCGGTCTGTGGCTGGGAGCCGTTCGGAAACCACGTCTGGTACCAGTGGGACGAGGACGGCGGACACTCATCCAAGTTCGCTGCGACATCTCAGACCCTGCAGGACTTCACCGGCTTCACGCTGCAGCTTGGAGTGCCTTACTTCATCAAGGTCGAAGTTGAGAAGATCGGCAACGACAACTGGTACCGCAAGAAGGTCTGGGCGCAGGCAGATCCTGAACCCACCAACTGGACTGTTGAGGTCATTCGTAACTCACAAGCACTGGACACCGGCTCACTGCTGTTGATCGCTCACCACCTCGAGGTTACTTATGGTGAGGTGCAGATAACGCGGAACGATTCGGTTTCGAACAATCCGCCGGTCGCAGTCGCCGACTCCTACTCAGTCGCCGAGGACAACACGCTGGTTGTGGCTGCAAACGGCATCCTGGGCAATGACACTGACACAGAGTCGGATCCGCTGACCGTAGTTCGGGTCGCAGAGCCCTCCAACGGTTCTCTGACACTCAACGCAGACGGCTCCTTCACATATGTTCCAGATGCGAACTTCAACGGGATCGATCAGTTCAGCTACCGCGCTGCCGATGCGAACGCGACGTCGAATGTGGTGGTTGTGACCATTGATGTGACGCCTGTGAACGATGTGCCTGTGGCTGAGAGCCAGTCACTGGTGCTTGAACAGGACACGCCGACGCCTGTGACGCTTGTTGCTACCGATCCGGACGCAGGAAGCCTCACCTACGCCATCACGGATGGCCCGGACCACGGCAGCCTGAGTGGAACTGCGCCCAACCTGACATACACCCCGGACCCGGGCTACATCGGCCCTGATTCGTTCCAGTTCACTGCCTCAGATGCGACGACGACCAGTGCACCCGCAACCGTCTCGATCACCGTCTTCGAGTCGAACGATCCTCCTGTGGCCGTCAATGACGCCTACAACGTTGATGAGGATGCCGTACTGAACGTTGCCGCTGCAGGTGTGCTCACGAACGACACAGACCCTGACAACGATCCGCTCACCGCAGAACTGGTATCCGGAACGTCGAACGGCACATTGGTGCTGAACTTAGACGGTTCGTTCACCTATACGCCGGCGGCCAACTTCTTCGGGATCGATGTATTCACCTACATCGCCCGGGACGACATCGAGCCGTCTGCAACAGCCGCGACGGTGACGATCACTGTGAACTCGGTCAACGATGTGCCGGGCGCAGACCCACAGTCGGTGTCTACGACCACGGACATCGCAGTCGGTATCACTCTCACAGCTTCAGACGTAGAGGGTGACCCGCTGACCTATCTGGTGACCTCAGGCCCGGCGAATGGCGTCCTGAGCGGTAGTGCGCCTAATCTCACGTACACACCGAACGCCGGGTACAACGGCCCTGATTCGTTCTCGTTCACCGCTTCAGACGCCAGTTCGACCAGCGCCCCTGCAGTTGTGAGCATCACTGTCAGCGCCACCACGGCCATCTTCTCCGACGAGTTCGATGGAACGACGTTGGCTCCGGCGTGGACGTTCGTCGACCCGATCGGCGACAGCACAGTCACGGTTGGCGGCGGCACAGTTACGATCGATGTGCCGGGAGGTTCAGACCACGACTTCTGGTCGACGGGTGCGAACGCTCCGAGGATAATGCAGCAGGTTTCCAACACCGATTTCGCTATCGAGGCGAAGTTCGATTCCGAGCCCACGCAGAAGTTCCAGATCCAGGGCTTCCTGGTGAAGCAGGACGACGACAACTACCTTCGGATCGGCACGTACCACAACGGCAAATCACTCAAGGCGTTTGTTGCGTTGATAAACCCGATCACTGGATCAGCACAGGTGATCACGTCTTCCAACATCTCTTCTACCGGCGGTCTGTTCTACCTGAGATTGACCAGGACTGGCGATGACTGGACGTACGAGCGGTCGACAGACGGCACGAACTGGTCGCACCTGTCGACGTTCACGCAGTCATTCACAATGACTGAGATTGGCCTGTATGCAGGCAACGCCGCCGGTCCGGCGCATACCGGTGTGTTCGACTACTTCAGGGACGTGAGCACGCCTTAGCGGCGCCAGCTGGCGATTCGCACGGCTGCCTCTGGTTAGATCTGCCTCACCGATGTAGGCCTCTGCTCGCCGACGGACTTCAGCTTGGCTCTGACACCGCTCTTGTAGTTGGCCGCCGACGCGTTGGTCTACGCTGAGTTCGGCGACGGCGGTCCCGTCCTGCTTCAACGAGTACTAGACGTACGGGTCTGACAGTCCGCCGCCAGCTACCGGGAGTACCTGCCAAGGGTCAAGAAGGTGGGCACGAACAGGGCCAGCCCAACCCAGCCCTTCCGTGCCGTAGGCGCCGTAAGGATCGCCTGCAGGTGTCGCTTGAAAGAGACGCCGTAACGTCCCAGCCTGGCGTAGTGGATCGCGAGGCTCGTGTACTCCTGCGATACGACACGGTCTGACACCTCGGGCCATTCACGGAACTTCTTAACGAGCAGTTCCTTGTAGATGACCGTACGGGCGCTGTTACCGCTCATGTGAGGGCCGTGGTTGACAACGCTGCAGGCGAGAGGCACATCGATGCCGACGATGTCGGTGAACTGCGCCAGCCTGATCAGCATGTCCTTGTCGGCGCCCCTCGGCATGGCCTCATCGAAACCGCCGATCTGATCGAGATAGCTCTTCCTCATCATCACGCTTGAGAAGTTGATGTTCATCTCGCGTGACACAAGCGCCTGCAACACGCCTTCCTTTGGCCTGACGGGGCTGCCGGGAACGGTCGTGTCAGACTCCGCGTCGTACACCTCGGCCGCCGTGTAGATGACGCTTACCCTGTCATCGACAGTCTTGGCGAACTCAATCTGCTGCCTGAGCTTGTCCTCGTACCAGTAATCGTCGGAGTCGAGGTTCGCCACCCACTCACCCTTCGAAGCCTTGATGCCAAGGTTTCCAGTGATCGAACCGCCCTGGTTCTCATCCAGCGCGATCAGGCTGACACGATCGTCCTTGATGGCGCGGACAAACTCGGCAGTGCCATCGTTCGAGGCATCGTCGATCACGATGATCTCGAAATCCTGGAAAGTCTGGTTAAGCACGCTCTCGATGGCGGTGCCCAGCATCTCTCTTCGTTCAAAGGTGCGGATGATGACCGAGACGGCAGGGGCGTGCCCGTCCTGTTTACTGTTCGTCTCGGTGGAATCGGTGAGTGTCATAGGCTCGGTTCAGATGGTTCGAGAGCTGGGTCTCTGTTGATTCTATGTGCAGGCCGGGTCGTACCCGCATAGTGCAGGCCGTGATGCCTAGTGAAGGCCGTCCGGCCAGCCTGACTAGGTAGATTCCTCGTTTTCTGTGGTCACGGCAGTCGGCTTCGATTCCCGAGAGCGGCGAGTTCGGAAGTCGACCAAGATCTGCAGCGGGCCATAGTGAGTGAACTTGTACAGCACGAAAGCGGCGGCAAGGTACACGGCTCCAAATATGGAGAGCCCGGCGAGCAGCAGCTGGTACTGCTCAAGCGAATCGATATCGCGCAGCACAGGTGCCAGCAACAGGCCGGAACTGAGAAGCGCTGCGATCACTACAGAGCGGCCAAGGTTGAGTGCACTGAGTTGCAGAGCGCCTCTACCTCGGAAGAACAGGAACAGCACCGTAGCGCCATTTCCAGAAATCACGGCCCATCCGGTGCCAGCGACACCGAAGTTCGTGATCAGCGGGTATGCTGTCGCCGCAACGATCGTCAGGTGCACTGCCGCCGCAGTTGCCGTCACAGACGCCCGGCCGAGGCTCAGGAGCGCCGTCCTGTAGATCTGGGCAAGGGCGTGCAGCACAGCAGCGCCGGCCAGCACCCTTATGACTGGCACAGCATCGAGCCACTTCGAGCCGAGAACAACCTCGACGAGCTCAGGGGCCCAGACCGCGATCACGAAGGCGAGCGGGCTGAGAATGAATATCGTAGATGCAACCAGTTGGCCGAACGCCTCGTTGAAGACCTTCCGGTTTACCTGCAGTTTTGCAAACGTCGGGAACCCGACCCTGAGCACGCCGTGACTGAGCTCGTGGCTGACGAGGTTGGTGATCCGGCCAGAGATCACATAGATGCCAAGGCTGGTCGGGCCCAGAATTCTTCCGACGAAGAAGCGGTCGACGTGTGAAGCTGCGACGAAGAAGAGGTTCGTCACAGACGTCCAGATGGCGAAACCTGCGATCTCCTTAACCTTTGGGAGGTCGATCCTGGGCCTCATGAAGTAAGGGGCCACGAGGTAGGACATCAATACGCTCAATATCGAGATCGTTAGCTGGCCGAGCGCTAGCGCCCATACGTTGCGCAGTTCAAAGGCGAGCCAGATCGTCACGCCTGTGCCGATAATCGAGGGGATGATGCGGAAGTAGAACTCTTTCTTGAACTTGAGCTCCTTGCGGACGAAGATCATCCCGACGCTGACAAGGGCCAGGATAGCGATCTCAAGTCCGGCGATCCTGATGATCGGCGTTGCTTCCGGAGCTCTGAAGAACTCGGCAATGTACGGAGCGAGCAGAGCGACGATGCCGCCAAAGGCGATGGCGCGAAGCACTTCGAGTGTCCAGGCGGACTCGTAGTGCTCTTTCGTCAGATCATCGCGGCGTATGAGGGCATCACGGAACCCTCCGGCGATGCCGAGCCGCTCGACGACGAGGCGGGTCATGATCGCGATCCCGATAAGGCCGAAATCATCGGGTGCGAGGAGCCTGGCGAGTATGATCGGACGGACCAGGCCGAGAAGCTGCTGGAACACGCGAATGGCGACCATCCACGTCCCTGCACGGATAGCGCGCGAACGCAACGGCTTGTCCGATGCTTCTAGGTAAGATCGCTGCTGGAAAAGCCGCAGGCGCTTAATTGCCTGGTATGCGTTCACTCCCTGCCCTTGCTTCTCCAGCCGCGTAGAAGCGGCCTGTGTTGTTCGCTATTGCGCCCGTCTGGCGAGCGGGATTCTTGATATCACCACGTATTTCCATTCCCGCAGCATGATGAACCGGCGCATCGTCGCGAAGTGTTTGCACACCAGCATCGACAGCGTCAGCTTCTTTCGCCTCGGGAGGTCCGATCGCTTTATCGCGGCCAGCCATGACTTTGCCAGCAACGTGACCCTGGGCCTCACGTTTTTCCTCTGGCTTGCGTCCCACCATGACCTGTTGTCACGACCTGTACGTGCGGACAGGGTTTTGCGGTTGTTGTAGAGCAGCTCCGGAACCAGGTGGATCTTGCCCGCGAGGGCCATCTGGCCCATGAACGGTCTGTCGCCGCCCCCGATAGACTCCATCAGCGCCGTCTTAGCCGCCAGTTCTCGACGCATCACGCCAAAGACAGGAAACACTAGGCGCATGTCCTTCATCATGGACACAAACCGCTTCGACGGGTCATCGTTCAACCCATCGATGCCGTCTACATAGTCTTCCAGGACCTCTTCGTCTTCCGAGTAGATCCTGGTCGACGTGTGGCATAGCGAGACATCAGACTGTGTGTCGAGTATCTCAACGCATTTCGCAAGGAACTCGGGCTCAATCCAGTCGTCGTGGGCTGCCCACTTGAAGTACTTGCCCGTCGCAAGCCCGAACACCTTGTTGAAGTTAGGCGCCGCGCCGATATTCTGCTCGTTGCGGACGATCCTGATCCTGCCGTCTTTTGCCGCGTACTCTTCGCAGATACTGACCGTGTCATCTGTCGAATCGTTGTCGACGATGATTAGTTCGAAGTCTTCGTACGTCTGGGCAAGGATCGAGTCGATCGCCTTGTTTATGAATCGAGCGCCGTTATATACCGGCAGCCCGATGCTGACGGTTGGCGTCTGATTCTTGCTTGTTGTCACGTCGCTTCCTTTCGGGCCAGGGAGCGGCGGTGTTTCCGCCGATGTCGCCAACTATTCGACGACCTTTACTGCTGCATCGACATCCAGGCTGCGTACGAGCTCATTCACTTCGCTCTCGTAGGCGCCATTCATCAGAAGCACGAGGTCCGGCTGGTGGTCGACCAGCGCATCTGGTCCCACTACGCTCTGGCCAGAGCCAGGCACGAAACGGCCGTGCTTCGCCGGGTTGATATCCACTATGTGATCTATGGCCGAGCTGTCGACCAGGTTCAGGAATGTGACGCCCTTCGAGCCTGCGCCCCAAGTCACGACACGCTTGCCATCAGCAGCGAGTCTCCGCACTTCGCCTGTCCAGCGAGAGACCGTCTGCTCGAACTCGCTCTTGAAGCCGGTGACGAGGCGATTCAGCTTTTCGGGGTCTGTGGTGTCGTCTAGCACAGAGACCGACTCTGCCATGCCTGCTTCTGCGTCGATGTAGAGGAACTGGTCCATAAACGCCGGGCGTGCCGTTGTGACGTTCAGGCCGGCCTTCTCAGCGACCGCTACGAGAGCCCTGTCTGTGAAGTAGCCGGGGTGTTCGTAAATCAAGTCCCAGATAGCAGGCTTCTCCAGCATGTACGTAGCGTTCGGGACCTCGACGTAGAGCCTGCCGTTGCTGGCACGTGCTGCGTCTGCCAGGAGCCTCATGAACTCGAGCGGCTCTTCGACGTGCTCAAGCACGTGTCTTGAGCAGACGAGGTCCGGCCGCACCGCATCTTCCGGTATGTAGTACCGGGCCTCGAAATCCACGCCTTTACCGGCGTCCGTGCTGGCAGGTCCGAAATACGAGGGGTCGAAACCGAAACCGCGGTTATTGCCGATAGTGCAGAGGCGCGTTAGGAAGTCACCGTCACCACAGCCGAGCTCAAGTACCGTTTTGTCGTTCAGGTCGTAGGTTTCTACCAGGCGTTCTGACATCTCCTGCAGGAACGAGCCGAAGCTGGGCGAGCAGGAGAGTGAGTTCGCGTAGTCGGGCGAGTAGGCGAGCACTTCGGCATCGAAGACGCTGTTGAAGATGAATGAGCAGTCTTCGCAGTACATCAGTCTGATGTCGCCGCGCTGAACGTCTTTCGCAGCCGCCTCGTTGTCGAGAAGCACGTTGCAGAATGCGGGAACCTGTGGCACATCCAGGACGAAGCGCAGCTTCGAAGAGCCACACGCCGCGCAAGCAGTGATCTCAGCCGGGCTGCGCATCGCTTCTTCCAACTCCTGGCTCTGCCTGTCAGCTTGAACGGTCATCTAGGTGCCTCGAATTCAGATCGCCGGATCGTAAGGTGAAAGGTTTCATCGCTGCTGTCCACCTTCCGCGTTCTGGCTTGCCGGTGGCTAAACGCTGCGGACTTCAGCCTCTATGCCCATGCCCCGGAGCGTCTCGGTGATCTCTTCCGTGTAGATCGGATTCATCACGAGCACGACGTCCGGCACTGCGGTGCGAAGCTCGTCCGGTCCGACGATACGGTGACCTGTCCCAGCGGCGAACTTCTCCTGCTTGGCGGGGTTGATATCGACAATGAAGTCGATCTGGTCGCCTCCGGGCACACTGTTTACGAAGGCAACGCCTTTGGAGCCGCCTCCCCAGACAACGACGCGCTTTCCAGCCGCGTTTGCTTCAGCCAGGAAGTCTGACCAGCCGGCGATGTGGTTGCGGTACTTCTCAGAGAAAGCCTCAACCTCTTCTGCCAACTGTCGGACATACTCCCTGCTACCTGTCTCTTTGGCGCCGGTTTGCGTCGGCATGCAGTGCAACAGCAGGTACTGGTCATCGAAATCGAGCTCAGTGCGAACGTCCGTGAAGCCCTCTTGCTCGAAGAGAGCAGCCAGCGACTCGGGAGTGAAGTACGAGCAGTGCTCGTAGTACACGTCCCAGAACGCAGCCTCTTTCAGGACCCGTAGCGTGTCGGGAACTTCGAAGAAGACAGGAACGTTGCTGTCCTCGCCGAGTGACTCCCGAACGATGCGCACGAAGTTGGCGGGATCTGGAACATGCTCCAGCGTGTGCCGGCAGCACAGGAAATCCGGGTTCAGCTCACCATGCTCTTTCGCGAAGAACTCACGGATGAAGCTGAGGTTCTGCGTTGCGTTCTCAACCCGGTGGTCCGGGTCAGCGGCCGGGTCAACGCCGACGCCGATCTTAATGCCGTGCAGTTCAACCTGTTGCAGGAAGTCTCCGCCTCCGCAGCCGATCTCGACGACCTTCTTGCCCGCGAGGTCATACTCCCTGGCGAGATCGGACGAAAGCTTCGCCGCAAACTCGTTGAAACGCGGTGAAAATGCCTGTGAGCTCTCATACGACTGTGAGTAGTCGACGAGACCAGGGTCGAAGTCCGGGTTGAAGATGAAGCCGCAGGACTCGCAGAAAGCCAGCGTCAGCTTGCCTTTTGGGTAGCCGACGGCCTGTTCCTTCGTGTCCAGGAGCACCATGCTGTTCGTCGGCACGTGGCCGAGTTCCAGGAAGATGCGTGCTTCCGGCTTCTCGCAGGACGGGCAGGACAGGCCGTTGCGCTCTGCCTGCCGGGTTTCGGGAAGTGCTGTTTCCAACACGCTAAACCACCTCTGGCTCAGGCACCGGGATCACGAACTTGCCGCCCTTCTCGCGGAAGGCCGCCTGCTGTCCGAGGACTTCGTCCTTGAAGTTCCAGGCGAGGAGCAGCACGTAGTCGGGCATGTCCTCAATCAGCTTTTCGGGAGCTTCGATAGGAACGTGGACGCCCGGCATGTGCAGGCCCTGCTTGTGAACATTGCGGTCCACCACGTAGTCCAGCACGTCTGTGCCGATCTTCGAGCAGTTGAGCATCGTTGCGCCCTTGGCTGCTGCGCCGTAAGCGGCGATGCGCTTGCCGTCGGACTTCAGGTCGCCAAGAAGACCGCGCAGACCGGTGATCAGCTTTTCGACGTTCTGGCCGAAGTTGCGGTAGTACTCGAACTCGTGGATGCCGAGCTCTTTCTCTTCCGCCAGCACCTGCTTGATGTAGTCAGTTGGCGCGTCCTTCTTCTCGATGAAGAGGCGCAGCGAACCGCCGTGAATCGGCAGGCGCTTGACATCGTTCAGGAACAGCCCGTGCGACCTGAAGAGGTTCGTCAGCGCTGTTACTGAGAAGTAGCAGAGGTGCTCGTGGTAGATCGTGTCGAACTCGTTGTGGTCGATCAGGTCTCGGACGTACGGGACCTCGATCACGGCCACGCCATCGTCCTTGAGAGCGATGCCGATGCCATCAACGAACCCGCCGAGGTCAGCAACGTGAGCGAGCACATTGTTGCCGTGGATCACGTCGGCTTTCTTGCCGTCGGCAGCCAGCTCTTTTGCCAGCTCGAGGCCGAAGAACCGCTCCATGGTCGGTACGCCCTTGTCGAGGGCTGCCTTGACCACGGTGTCTGCGGGGTCGATGCCCAGTACGGGGATGCCTGCTTTGACGTAGTTCTGCAGCAGATAGCCGTCGTTGGAGGCCAGTTCGATCACGAAGCTCTCTTCGCCCAGGTCGCGAGTGGCGATCAGGTGCTCCGTGTTCTCCTTGGCGTTGTTGACAACGGTGTCTGAGAACGACGAGAAGTACGGGTAGTCCCTGCAGAACAGCTCCTCAGGCGGAACCGTCTCCAGGATCTGCATCAGCGCGCAGTTCGTGCAGAACGCGACGTCGAGCGGGTAGGTGGCCTCAGGGCCGTCGACCTCTTCAGGGCTGACAAGAGCGTCAGCGAGAGGCGTGTTGCCCAGCGAGAGCACGCTCTTCAGCTCGGACGAGCCGCACGAACGGCATGTTGCTTCAACTTTCTCACCAATCATTTAGCGGTTGCTCCCCGAGCCGATCAGCTCGCTCTCTGGCGCAAGTTCGCCCTCATCCGTGGACTCGGTCCAGCGGAGGGTCGAGTCGACCTCGCCGGTGTCCTGCTTCTGCTCGATGTGGCGGATGCGCTGGAACCGGGTGCCGTTCAGGTCTTCCTCGGTCAGGTTGTTCTCTTTGTACGCTTTGTAAAGCTCTTCAACACCCTTGCGAGCGGTCCACTGCGGCTTAAAGTCAGGCAGCAGCCTCTCGATCTTCGAAGTGTCGACGCGGTAGCAGCGAGGGTCCGGTCCGCCGTCCTTGGCGTACTCGACCTCTGAGCCAGGAACGACTTCCTTGACCATGTCGGCCAGTTCTCGTACCTGGAAGTTCTCTCCCGGAACTGCCACGTTGAAAGCCTCGTTGTGGACGACTTCACGCGGTGCGTTGAGCACTGCGATGAATGCCCTGGAGATGTCTTCGATGTGGATGATCGGGCGCCAGGGCGTACCGTCGCTCAGGATCAGGACCTTTCCGGTGGTGAATGCCCAGCCAGTCAGGTTGTTCAGGACGAGGTCGCCTCGCAGCTTGGGCGAGACTCCGTAAGCGGTGGCGTTGCGCAGGAACACAGGGCTGAAGCCGTCGCCTGCCAGCTTGGAGACCGCCTGCTCTGTCAGCACCTTCGACTTGGCGTAAGGAGTGACGGGGTTGAACTCGGCCGTCTCGTCAAGAATCTTGTCGCCCGCTGCGCCGTACATGCTGCAGGAGGACGAGTGGATGAACAGCCCCACGCCGGCTCGCTTGGCCTGCTTGGCCAGGTTCACGGAGGCGTGGTAGTTGATCTCGTATGTGAGAGACGGGTTGAGCGAGCCGAGCGGGTCATTGCTCAGGTTGGCCAGGTGAATGATCGCGTCGAAGCCCTCGAGGTCGCGAGAGTCGATCTCGCGAACATCCATCTTGAACTCGGGGATCTGTGGCTCGGAGTCACCCAGGAGGCAGTCCTCGCCGAACAGCTCGCTGTCCAGGCCGACCACTTCGTGGCCTTCCTCGAGGAGCATGGGCACCATAACACTACCGATGTAGCCCTTGTGTCCTGTGACAAGAATTCTCATTATTCCCACACCTTCCATGGTGGCTGGTTCTGCCAGAGGCTTTCGAGCCTCACCTTGTCTCGCAGTGTGTCCATGCACTGCCAGAATGAATCGTGCTTGTATGCCATCAGCTGCCCGTCACGTGCGAGCCCTTCGAGCGGCTCCTTTTCGAACAGCGTGTCGTCTCCATCGATATAGTCCAGGACCTCGGGCTCGAGCACGAAGAACGCGCCGTTGATCCAGCCTTCGCCCACCTGTGGCTTCTCAGAGAACTCGGAAACCTTGTCACCATCGAACTGGAGGTGTCCGAAGCGAGCAGGCGGTCTGACTGCCGTGACTGTTGCCAGCTTGCCGTGGGCCTTGTGGAATGCGAGGAGCTTGGGGATATCAACGTCTGCGACGCCGTCTCCCCAGGTGAGCATGAAGGTCTCGTTGCCAAGCCAGGGGCCGAGCTTCTTGATACGGCCGCCGGTGTTGGTCAGTGATCCGGTGTCGACCAGGTCGACCGTCCAGTCATCCTCGTCGTCGCACTTGTGTCGCTTGACCTCGCCTGTGCCGGGACGGACGGTCAGGTCGGCGTTCATCGTTGCGCGATCGATCATGTAGCGCTTGATGTATTCGCCTTTGTAGCCGAGCGCAATTACGAAGTCGTTAAAGCCGTAGTGCGAATAGATCTTCATGATGTGCCAGAGAATCGGACGTTCTCCGATCTCGACCATCGGCTTCGGCTTAATCTCCGTCTCTTCCGACAATCTACTGCCGACTCCGCCGGCCAGGATTGCGACTTTCATATTTATGCCCTTCGGAAGCCTGTGGGTGTTTGCGCAGGAAGCGCTTCATTCAACGTTGATTTGCTGCGATTCAAGTAACTGCCGTTAATTACCTGTTAAGAATCCGTCACCAACTGTGTTATTCGAGAACGATTCACCCGGCTACTTAACTTCCAATCGTAGTTTGAGTTTGAGCCGGTGAGTATGAAATCGTTCGGCGTTCTCGCGAATTTGTTGTGAACAGGACCTCTTACTGAGTTCAGGTCGCTTCTTCGACCTGTCCTACCCAGCCTGAGGGCCAGTCCGTTGCTTTTGGGCCGGTCGAAATCGCTGATCTCATACTGGCCTGAGTACCGGATTTAATATATGGTCGGTAGTGTGTGACAGACAGTGCGGAGGGTTAGCTGAACATGGTTCATTGGTGTCACGCCATGAGCCATACGTGGAAGGGATACTCCAAAATATGGATATCTGCCCACCGGTCTCCCGGCACCGGATGGCCAGGTAACGCTCCGGTAACTGAAATTCGGTACGCTGCGCAGAGATTTTGCATGGCTTGCAAACGCCCTCGAATTTCAGTTGTCATCCGCCCCCGAAATGTCGATACATCGTGGCGCTCCACACACGCTCTGTGAGGAAGCACCAACGCCAAGAAGGGTCGGCATTCGAAAACATTGATCGAGTCGTAGTCAACCGACGCTACGAAGCAGGTCTGCTCAACTGCTTGGTGAATCGTCACGGCCGTGTGCCTGCTCCGGGTCGCTGGCTGTACAGGCTGCGATATTCATTCAACGACGGAGAGTGTGCCTCTTGGTCGATTGAATGGGCATATGTTCGAGTGTGAGGTGTCCTGGACAGGCCGAACTGCACGATCTGGCCGGTGGACACCCCCCATTTGCGACAGGCCGGTGAAGTCCTGAACTGACGCCACCGGCGCGAATCAGGGTTTGTGATGCTGCTCACACCACAAGCCCACGTTTGGCAATCCGCGTTTCCGGGTCTCAAGGATTTAACTGAAAGCCAGATAGTACGAACGTAAATCTGTACTCTGCTGGTGAACTGAGCATGAACCTCCTGCCAAGTCTTAGGACGACCGACTCAGAGATTTCCATAGACAGTGCCCGAACAAGGCTGACCCCTCTTCTACAGATGTGGAAGCTTGGGGTCCTTGTAGTTGTTGCGGCCGCGATTTCTATTGGCCTCATCGTCGGCGGCAGTTCAGGTCAAAAGGCAAGCGCCGGCCAGGAAGCTACCGATGTGGATTCGGCCCAGTCCGGTGACTGGTCTGACCCGACGACCTGGAGCACCGGAGTCGTTCCTCAGCCGGGGCAATCTGTCGAGATCCTGGCTGGTCACCGCGTCATATTTGACGCTGACCTCACAGATGCCGGCATCAGCAAGCTCGAGATCTTTGGGACGCTCGAGTTTTCACGCGAAGTGAGCACGGTGCTCGAATCGAGTGGAAACGTGAAGGTGCGTGATGGCGGTGAACTGATCGTAGGCACGGAGTCGAACCCGGTTCACCCCGCAATCAGCGCAACCATCGTGTTCGATGTGGCAGACAACGGACTTTTCGTTGGCGGTCCACTCTTCGAATCCTCTGACACAGGCCTCTGGGTATTCAACGGCGGCCGCTGGGAATCGCACGGCGCACCGCTGGAGCATCCCTGGACCAAGCTTGCTGCCCCCGCAACCGCCGGATCAACCTCGATCATCGCAGAAGGTGATCTCTCCGACTGGTATGTCGGTGGTGATGTGCTAATAACCGCTACTGGCCGTAATCACTCGCTTTCTATCGGAAACACGACGTTCAGCACAGAGGACGAAGAGCGGACGATCGCATCCATTAACCCGCTTGGCAATGGCACGACAGAGATCGTGCTGACAAGTGCCATCACATACGATCACGCAGGTTCCGCCAGTCCTGACGACCTCCGCGGCGAGATTGCGCTCCTGACCCGGAACGTGAAGGTCACTTCGAAGGGTTCTGAGAGGGCTCACACGGCATTCATGTACGGCGGTCTCGGCGCCCCGACGTTCACACAGTTCCAGAAGCTGGGTCCGAAGGGTGTCTTTAGCCGCTACCCGGTCCACTTCCACCTGCTGGCGGAAGGCTCTATCGGTCGGCAGATCCGCGGCAACGTGGTCTGGGACTCTGAGAACAGGTTCATCGTCGTTCACAACTCCCTTGGTATGACGCTTGAGGGCAACATCGGCTACCGCGGCCTCCGCTCAGGCTTCTGGCTTGAGGAGAGCTTCGCCGGCGAGATGGGCCCGAAGCCGAAGACCAACACCCTGATCAGGAACCTGGCCGTCAAGGTGACGTCTCTCGACAACAGTGACAGGCGTCCGAACGGTATCCACGCCCAGCGTGAGAACCACTACATCGACAACGTCGTTGTGAGCATGAACGGTTCGACGGACGCCGCCGGTTTCGGCTGGCAGGAGAACGAGATAGCTTCGACCGGAACGGCGTTCGTGGGCAACGAGACTCACTCGTCACCAGCGCACGGTCTTTTCGGATGGCAGAACCACGGCGACTACCACATCGTCGATTTCACGGGCTGGCGCAACGACATTGGCGTCAAGTGGGGTGCGTACTCGAACAGCGTGCAGTTCCACAACGCACGACTGATCGGTAACGAATCCTCCAACTTCCGCACGAGGAACAACAAGCCTCACATCCAGGACTCGTACCTTGCCGGTGAGGCCGGATATCCGTCACAGGATGGCCTGTTCATCGACTTCTACACGCTTCCTCCTTCGCCAGACAAGCCTGCTAAGACGATAAGAAACATATTCGAGAACCACGATGGCTACGACATCAACCACAAGTCGAAGTCGACCTGTGGCCCGTCGAGCTCGGACTGTATCGCCACGTTCAACGCGATCATCGACTCAGAGCTCCGCTCACCCAACAACTTCCGCTTCAGCACCGACTGGGAAGCTACCGACTCGTTCTTCGATGTGAAGAACTACAACGGCACCCAGGCGGGTCTGCCGCAGCACTTCCGCATGACCAGGCCGGACCAGCCGCAGCCTTCGGCAAACGCCTTCCTGGTGCCTGAGTTTGACGCCTGGGTCGACCCGGATGTTGCACAGTCGGCGCTTTGGAAGCTTCCTCCAACCATCCAGTGGGACCAGGACTACAGCAACGCAGACCTGTCGTCACCTGTGACGTTCAGTGCCACCGCGCAGGGCTTCAATGGTTCTGATGCCGAGATCGAGTTCTTCGTCGATGAGTTCGAAGACGGCAGGCCCTGGGTTGGTGAGTATTTCCCGAACCCGAATCTGTCCGGCGACCCAATCGCGGTGATGAATCAGCAGTTTATTGAGTTCCGCTGGGGTCTAGAGAACCCGGGCTTCGTCAAGAACAAGGACGCCTCCGCACTGCTCGGAGTTCTGCCGGACGCCAGCTGGTCGGTGCGGTTCACCCGGAACCTTCGTTCAGCGGGTGGCAACTACGAGTTCAAGTACGTTGCAAACGACGGCTTCAGGCTCTACATCAACGGTGAGCTTATCCTCAGCCGCTGGAGCGTTGTTTCGACTTGCTGCACGCACGAGGGCATAGAGACGATCAACCTGCCCGCGGGCGACCACAACGTTGTGGTTGAGTTCTTCGCCAACAGCGCTGACAAGGCGAAGCTCGATCTCGACATATACCGCGTGATCTCCGGCTCGACTGACGCCGAGAGTTTCACGTTCGACGCTTCGAACTGGGACCGCAAGTACGTGACTGTGTACGCACGAGCTGCGGACAGGTCCACGAGCCTATTCGCCTACACAGATGTGCTCCGCTTCAGGAACCCGTTCTTCTCGGAGGCTGTTCCCACGGCTCCCGGTGTGATACCGCCTACACCTGTGCCACCTGCTCCAACAGCAACTCCGCTACCTCCGACGGCTACTCCTGATGTGCCCCCCACGGCCACACCTGAGCCGGGCACCGGCAGGACCAGCGACGGCCTGGTCGCTCTGTATGAGTTCAACGAGGCTTCCGGCACGATCGTCGCAGACACGTCGGGTGTTGGGACTCCCCTGGACCTCACGATCCAGTCGCCGTCAAACGTGACCTGGCTAACGGGTGGTCTGAGCATCGACGCAAGCACCCTCATCGACTCTGCCAGCGCTGCAGACAAGATCTCGACTGCTGTTTCGACGAGCAACGAGATCACCGTCGAGGCGTGGATCAAGCCTGCCAACGTGACGCAGGACGGTCCGGCCAGGATCGTTTCGATCTCGGATGGCGCTTTCGATAGGAATATGACGCTCGGGCAGGTCGACGACTCGTATGTTCAGCGTGTGCGGACGACCGGTACGAGCGACAACGGCCTGCCGCAGCTGACGTCTATCGGTGGCGCAAGTGTCACCGATATGCAGCACGTCGTGTACACGCGTGACGCTGCGGGTAACGCAAAGTTGTACGTGAACGGGACACTAATCGAGTCTGGCACCGTTGCGGGTAACCTCGGCAATTGGAACGGCACTTACAGACTGGCTGTTGGTGATGAGATCGGCGCCAGCCGTTCATGGCTCGGCCAGATCTACCTCATCGCAATCTTTGACAAGGACCTGTCTGCAGCTGAGGTGACTCAGAACTTCCAGGCCGGTGAGGACAACTCGGGCCAGCCGCCTGTGCTGCCTACGCCCACACCTGTGCCGACGGCAACTCCGACGCAGCCTCCGACACCTGAGGTGCCGCTGCCTGTGGAACTCTGGGTGAGCGATTCGAAGGACCGCTCGAACCCACGGCTGTTGGAAGGTGAGACGCTTTCAGGCAGTGCCTACATCTTCACCCTTCCTGACGACACAAGGACTGACCAGGTCTCGTTCTTCCTGGACGACGTGGCGCTGAGTGGCGCACCGTTCAACGTGGACGGCGGCGCTCCGTACGACCTCGCAGGAACTGACCTTGATGACAACGGTCTGCCGTTCAACACGGCTGTGCAACTGACGAATGGCGCACACACACTGGCGGCAGAGGTGATCTTCATCGGCCCGGCACCGCAGATCGTGACCGCTAACTTCACGGTGAACAACGCGGCGCCCACGCCGGTACCCCCGACGGCAACGCCCGTCCCACCGACGCCAGTGCCTGCTGCGACGGCTACGCCTGTGCCTCCGCCGCCGGTGGTGAGTGCGCCAGCGCCTCCGCCGCCCGCACCGACACCGACATCTGCACCAGCAGTGCAGGCTCCAAGCGCCCCGCGCAACGTGGAAGCTGTTGCCGGTGAAGGTGAAGTGACCGTCAGCTGGGATGTGCCGGCTTCGAACGGTGGCCAGCCGATCACTGGCTATCGACTGCTGGTCATTCCGTCCGGCAAAGTGATAGTGGTCGGCAATGATGTGAAGAGCGTTGTTGTGCCTGATCTTGACAGCGAAACCGTATACAGGTTCCAGGTATCGGCAGTGAACAGCGTTGGACCGGGTGATTCAGTGCTCACGGCAGAAGTAACGCCGAAGGCGTTGCCGACCCCGACGCCGACTCCGGAACCTTCGCCGACGCCTGAGCCGTCTCCGACGCCTACTCCGGTGATCGTGTCTGCTCCAAGCGAGCCTGAACCCGAACCAACAGCCGTGCCGACGCCAGTCCCAACTGCGCCGGCGCTGACTCCGACGCCAACCGCTGTGCCGGTTCCGACCGTGGCACCAACAGCAGTTCCAACGGCTACGCCGACGGTCGCTCCTCCAGCGAGCACGCAGACGATTGCACTGCGTGAAGGTTGGAACCTGATCTCGCTGAACGTGGCACCCGAAGACACGAGCACCAGGTCCGTCTTGCAGTCGATCGACGGCCTGTACACAGCTGTGAACGGGCTCACGAACGGTCAAGTGACAGTCTTTGATCCATCGAGGCCAGATGCGCTCAACTCGCTGCTGACGATTGAGCCTGGAAGAGGCTTCTGGGTTCAGATGTCCGTCGCTGCGACTCTGGTTGTCGAAGGTGGAGACGTGTCTCCATCGGCCCCAATTGCGCTTTACGAGGGCTGGAACCTGATCGGCTACCTGCCAGAGAACGCTATGGCGGTTGAGGATGCGCTGGCATCGATAGATGGCAAGTACCAGGAAGTGCGAGGTTTCGACACAGAGGCGCACACGTTCCTTGCAGGCATCCCGGCCGAGTTCAACACACTTATGACGATGAGTCCTGGAATGGGTTACCTCGTGTACATGACGCAGGACGCGACGCTGAGGTATCCGTGATCGTTCGCTAACTGAGAGATGATGAGATGACTCACCAGGTACCAGTAATACAGCACAACGAGTCGGCACTTCTCAAGGCGCTCGAAAGCTGGCGTCTGCGCATGTTCGCAGTGGGCATGGCAGTCACAGCGGTGGCGCTCTGGGTTACCGTGTTCGTGCCGTCCGGATCCGATCTCGAGACCGCTCCCGGCGTCGGTGCCGTCCAGGACGTGACACCGGCCGCGTTCGATGAGTTCGCCGCGCTCTTCCAGCCCAGGGAATCGATCCCCGTGGCACCCGCCCGCACAGCGCCTGTGGTTGGCGCTCCAACTGAGCCGGAGCCCGTCGTGACGGATGACGTTGAGGTCCCAGTCGTGGAGCTCGGTACGATTCTGCGCCCGACACCTTCCTGGGTGAACGTCTTCAGCCCTGGCAGCACTATCGACGGTGAGCCGCTCGCAGTCGGGGATGTGGTCACCGCTTATGACAGCGATGGTGTCTTGATCGGCAGGACAACCGTTGAAGCCGAAGGCAAGTACGGCCTGATGGCTCTGTACATGGATGATCCGTCGACCACCGTCGACGAAGGCGCTGTGCCCGGAGAAGCGGTGAGCTTCAGGGTCAACGATTTCCCGGCTCTTGTCACCGGGCCGCACGAGCCTGTGTGGAGCGCCAACGGCGATGTGCTGATGCTGAACCTGGCGGCGCAGTCAGAGTAAGTCGCCCGGTTTACCAGTGTCAGGCTGGTTACGTGCCCGCTGTGCCATCTCCGGAGAGGGCTGCAGTCACCTGTCCCATAGTCAGGTTGTCCAGTCTTCCGGTGTCCCTGAGCTTCGCTGCCTCGGCGCACATCTTCTCCAATGGCGGCAGCAGCCTCTCCGGGTCGGACGCGATGTCATACGGGTGGAACCACACGTGGAACATCGCCTTCCGGTCCGCTGCACGTCTGAGCCCGGCCTTCAGTTTTGCCGTGCGGACATAGTTACTCTGCCAGCGAGCCCAGCCGCCTCCGTGGCGGTAGTAGTACGTCGCAGGCAGCTCCCAGATTCCTTCCGTCCGCTTTGCGTGTGAAACGTCCGGCGGGAACGGGAGATAGGCATCGAGCCTCTGGAAAAAGCGTCTTGGCACTGATGGCAGCCGCGACGTCCGGCTCCTTGGGACACTCCTGAACGAAGTGAACCCGTGCTTTGCAGCAAACGGCACATTGGCGATCCGGTTTTGCGGGAAGATCAGGCTCCTGAGAGGCTCAACCCCAATCCTGCTGGCATGCTGCTGAGCCGCCTCGAGGTCATGATCGAACCCCTCATCCGTGTAACCGTCTTTGCCGGCGACGAGGTGCGAGAAGGTGTGTGAGCCGATCTCGTGCTCCGATTGGGCTGCCTTCACCTTGTCCAGCAATTCCGGCGCGTACCAGTGATCGACAAAAGATTGGTCGGCCAGCCGGTCTTTGGTGAAGTACCTGGCACCCGGCTGGGGATTGTCCGGGTACAGAGCGTTCGTGGCCTCGTCTCTCGGGTCGATCAGCAGCCTGCCGACGAACGCCCAGGTCGCGCGGATCTCGTACCTGTCCATGATTTCCAGCAGCCGGTCAACCGTACCTCGGGCGCGGCTGTATGCATTCCAGTGCTCGTATTCGGTCGGGTCTTTCTCCCGATGAGCAGACCCCCATGCCAACTCCGTATCAATGGAGCAGATGAAAGCGCCTTTTTCGAGTTTGCCTTGCATACGTTGACTCACGGTGTTGGCCGAGTGGTTTCCCGCTACAGGATTTCCAACTCGCTCATGCCGATGGACCAGTTCGAGAACTCGAACGGCGGCGGGGAGATCGCGGTCTCCAGCGGGTTGCACACATAGTTGATCCGGCTCCGGGATTCCCGGCCAAATCCGGCCTTAGAAAGTGCCTCCCGCATCTTCGATCCGGGTGGGGCATAGGCTGAGCCCGCCTCCAGTTTGAACACGTCGAACGCCATATCGACCAGTCGCTTCACACTTTTCTCGTCAGGTTGAGAGACCAGGAACTCTTCAAAGATCAACGTTTTCAGAGTCGAGCCGGATGCCGGCCTCACGATGCAGGCCGCCGTCACCTCGCCGGCCTGGCGTTCGGCAATCGCCGCATAGTCGTAGAGCGGGTTGTTGCCGTAACGCCATAGAAGGTATTCGACAGACCTGTCTGTGCGGATCAGTGATGACTCGCACTGGTCGTGCTGCTCGATCAGGTCCGTGAAGTCGTCGTTGACGACATTCTTGACGAGTACCGAATCCGGGACAGGCAGGGCCGTTGCCTCAGACCGCACCGCCATGCCGAGGCGCTTCCTGATTGCGTGACCTGCCAGATTGATTGCAGACCTTGGGTAGTTCCTGATCTTGAGCGCGGGCACTGCAACGCCGACCTGCGTCCAGCCCATCTTGAGGTAGCCGGAGACGCTCATCGAGTTAGGTGTGTTGAAGATTACCGGCGCTTCGGACTTACGGGTCTCTTCCAGCGCCTGGAGCGTCAGCTTGGTGAATATGCCTCTGCGTCGGAAGTCCGGGTGCGTCGCGGTGTCAACCGGTCGGAAGCCGTTCAGCAGGCCTTCGCCGGAGCGGAATCGCCAGCGCATGAACGCCCTCAGACCGGCAATTCGCCCCTCCGGCGATTCAGAGATCAGTACAAGCGAGTGCCCGAACGGGTTGTCGACATGCTTCCACTGCCAGAGCTCGTTGCCCGACCAGTGGGATGAATCGGCCATCACGGTCTGCAGCAGGGCTGCGACCTCGTCCTGGCGCTCGGTTGGAGAAATCGAGCGTATCGTCAGTTCATCCTGCGATGGGGCGGGAGACGTCTGCTTTTCAGAGGCGTTTGTACTCATAGAAGATCCCGGGTGTGTGTTTGCCACTCTGTCTTGTTGATATCTGGCTGCGGGCGATTGAGTTGAGATCAGGCCGGCTGCAGCTGTTCTGCTATGCGCAGATAAACCTGTTCGAGCTGCGATACGACGCTTTCGATGGTGAATAGCTTTCTCGCTCGTTCGCGAGCAGCTGTTCCGAAGCGCTCTCGGAGAGCGTCGTCGCCTGAAACCCTCAGAACCGCCTCGGTAATTGCGTCGGCGTCCTTTGAAGGGACGTGTAGTCCGCTCTTATCGTGTTCTACGAGTTCGGTCATGGGCGGCTCGCCAGTCGTGATGCAGCAGTTACCTGCGGCCATCGCTTCGCCGAGCGCCGAGCCGAAGCCTTCGTAAACTGACGGGAACAGGAATATGTCTGAGACTGCGTGCAGGTCCGGAACATCGTCTCTCGTCCCGACGAAGTTCACGTTCTCCTGTACGCCGAGTTCTGCCGCCAGTTGCCTGAGCGCCTTCTCGCGGTTGCCCATGCCCACAAGTAAGAGCCGGGCATTCGGGTGGGTTTCGATGATCTTTGGCAGCGCTTTGATGGCGTATCGCTGGCCCTTGGGAGCTACCAGGCGCGCGACGTTCAGCATCACAGGAAACGCGCCTTCAATGCCAAGCTCTTTACGTAGCCCGGACAGGTCGGATTTCGGCGGCTCAAAGAACGGTTTCGGTACGCCGCGATAGACAACGTCCACTCTGTCAGCTTTAAGGCCAAGACGACTGACGTAGGAGTTCTTTACGTATTCGGAGATCGCGATGTAGCGCGTCGAGAACATCCTGAGCGCGAACTGCGCCTTCTTCTTCGAGTAGAGCAGCTTCGTGCGGTTCAGGCTCGGATTGTCGATGAGTCTCGACTCTTCGTACGCGTTGCTGTTGAGTGTGCTGATCACGGGCTTACCGGTCATTCGCCCGACGATGCCGCCGCTCAACCATGCCTGCGAGTTGGTCGGGTGGATTACGTCGATATCCAGCTCTTTGACGAGCTTGCGGATCTTCCGGAGCTGCCCGAACCATGCTCCGATGCCTGTGGTGACCGCCGAATGAACAGGAACGCCGATCTTTTCGAACTCCGGAGCCAGGACGGTCCGCGGCTCCATGTGGCACACGAAGCTCTCAAAGAGAGTGCGATTTAGCAGAGTCGCGTTGAGAAGGAGCTGGTGCTCACCGCCTCCATGGCCAAGGCCGGGGATAAGGTGCAGCACTCGCATTGGCCTGCCAAGTGGCGGGGCTATTGCTGCGGTCGGCAGTGGCTCGGAGCCGGTCCCCTGCATCGATGACTCTCCAGATTGATCTGAGCAGACGTATAGCGCTATACGGCAAGCTGCAAAGAGAATACTAGTACGTCGCCGTTATCTAGCCGTTCTTACAGGTTCAGGCTGAATGGGCCGATTGGCGCGGTTCGCCTGATCGAACGAGCCGTTGACGTTTGCTAGTTCAGGCTCTTCAGGAACGCCAGCAGGTCGGCGATCTGCTGAGGGGGCAACTCGTCGAAAGCGGGCATCTGTCTTGGGAACCCGGCGACAATGAACGTACCGGGATCAATAATCGACTCGATCAGGTACTCGTCCGCGGTCAGTCCTTCCCGTCTTACAGCGGCTCTCGTACCCACTGCGGCGAAGCCGGGGCCAACGATCCGGTCCGAGCCCAGCGAGTGGCAACCTGAGCATCCGATCGTGCCATATAAGCGCCTGCCCTCCTCAGGATTGCCCGGTGGCAACGAACCCGCATCGACCACGGGCGTTTCAGTTGGTGGCGTGAGTGTCTTCATATAGGCGATCAGCACCCTGATCTCGTCATCCGTCAGCTCATCGAACTCCGGCATTATGGATGGCGATTCGTATCCCGGCGCAATGAAGGCCTGGGGCTCCCGAATCGACTGTTCGATGTACTCATCTGCGCTCAGCCCCACGACCCTCGTTCCCGCTATCTCATACACATCGAGGTGACTCGGGCCAAGTGAGAGGTCTTCGCCCGAGTGACAGGTTGAGCAGCCGTTGGCGAGGTAGCTGTCGAGCCCCCGGCGCGCGTCGCCCGTGAGTACAGGCGAGTCGGGACGTCCTGTGCCGTCCGGGTTTTCGACAGGGACCTGCCCGGAATCGATGGGAGTCGGTGTATTCGCCTCAGAGCCGGACGAGCATGCGGCCGCAACTGCAAAAACGAACAGGGCGAGGGTGAGTAGGAGCGGCTTCCGACGGACAGAGTGCCGGGTTAGCGAGGCGCGTTTAAACCACATGTATCTATTGTTGCCGAACATGCGGTCGATCACCCATGGAAGCCAGCACTAACTGTGCGTGTTCTCAGCCCGCAAGTACGGGGTCGTAGTGCCCACGGTCGGTGCTACGGATGGCGGAGGGGACAGGATTCGAACCTGCGATACCGTTGCCGGTATACCTGTTTTCAAGTCTTGTGGTGTTCGTGCCGTCTGGTCCCGTTCCGTGTCATCCGGTCTCGTCCTGTCCAGTGATCCCGGGTTTTTGTACCGCCCCGTATCAACCTGTCAGGTTGTGTTTGATTCGAGGTCAGACGTGTAAAAGGTGAATCTCGGAGACATTTGAATCTGCCACGTCATGAGGCAGACGCCTTGAGCGTCCGTCGGAGGTGAGCTTTCGTTCGCCATGATCGCCGTAAAGCCGATGTGATCGCGGAAATGGAAAGCTCAGGCAGGCCAGTCTGTCAGGAGATCAGCGGCAGGTTCGTGGAGATTGTGCCGATGCAACGGCTGAAGATCACTCCCACCATTGACTTCCTCCCAGGGGCTGCCACGTACGACAACAGCATCCTCGTGGAGTTCGTGCCCGAGCCGAACGGCGTCCGCATGGTGGTGGACATCGATGAACACCCGGACCGTTTCTGGACTGAGCAGTCGACGATGGGCTTCGAGAGCCAACTCACCAAGATCCCGGCGGCTGTGGCAAAGCTAACGGGTGACTAGCATTTTCTAAGGCGCTATGAGGGGAAGCCGATCGATTGCCACCTGAAGGGGTCGATCAACCAGGCGGTTGACAGTCATCGGTCGCAACCCTACCATCAACCGCATGGTTGACGAAGATGCTGGTCTCGATGCTGTTTTCCACGCATTGGCAGACTCTACAAGACGCGCAATTCTGGGCAGGCTCACCAGCGGCGGAGTCCTGGTCAAGGACCTAGCGGAACCTTTCGCCATGTCCAAACAGGCTGTGTCGAAGCACCTGAGTGTGCTCAATGAGGCTGGACTGATCGTGAAGGTGGCGGAAGGGCGATCGACCAGGGTAAAGCTTCGACTGGATCCGCTACGGGAAGTCGAAGACTGGGTTTCTTTCTATCGCGGTTTCTGGACAGATCGGCTCGCAACGCTAGCTGACATCATTGATGGCGACGAAGGTGAGATCGGAGTATGACAGCTTCTAGGGCAGTCACGGTAGTGCGAACCTTTCGGGCACGACCGGAACGAGTGTTCGCCGCGTTCGAGGACCCAGCGGAACTGGCGAAGTGGATGCGTCAGCCGGGCAGCGAGGCTGAGGTTCAATCGCTGGACGTGCGGGAAGGAGGCTCGCTGGTAGTACAGATGACCTGGGGCAGTGGCATGTCCATCAGACTCTACGGGACTTTCACAAAGGTAAAGAGACCATCGCTGCTGGAGTTTACATGGGCGATTGAAGGCAATGACGCCAACAGTGGTGTGGTGACTGTGGAGTTCGAATCGCATGGGTCAGGCACTGAACTGACTCTCACCCATGAAGGGTTGACCGGCCCCGCGTTGGCACAGTCAAAGTCGGGCTGGAATGGTTGGTTCGACCGCCTTGAGCGGCTCATCGATCCCGGAGCCGATCGATGAATGTCACTCTGTGGATCCTGCAGGTCCTGCTCGCGTTGCACATGGTCATCGGTGCGGGGTGGAAGTTCTCCAACTCTGCGGAGCAGACAGCTCCATCTCTCAGGGCGATCCCTTCGACTGTCTGGCGCGGACTCATTGTCGCTGAACTTCTCGCTGCGGTTGCACTTGTCTTGCCTGCGGCCTCCCGATCATTAGCGATCCTGGCCCCGATCGGCGCGGCGTTAATCACCGCGGAGATGATGCTTTTTGTAGGTATTCATCTGGGTTCACGGTCTCGGCAGCACAGCCAGATGGTGTACTGGCTCGTGGCTGCCGCTCTGAGTGTGTTCGTCGCATTCGGTAGGTTCGTGCTGGAGCCACTCTGAGGTGTCGACACGATGAAGCGTGAACAGAAAGACATCCCGAGCCGAGCGAGTTTGGTGGGGTCTAAACGCAAAGCCCATAAATGGTCGTTACCGATGCAGACGAGGTTTGCGTGAAGACGAAGGGCGTCAGCGCGAGAATTGCGATCGGTATCAAGGACGAAGACGACGGCGGTCGTAGCTTCAACTGCAACGACCTTGAAGGACGCCTGTGGAGTTTCGGCACCTATGGTCCGCTGTCTGAATGAGGGCAGGCAAGCGAACGATGCTGTTTAGGCAACAGGTTCTGAATGGCATCTCCGATGGGCAGATAACGGTTGCGTTTCGGCGCTGGCGGCGCCCAACCATCAAGGCAGGCGGGACGTTGATTACGCCGTCTGGGCTCTTGGCCATCCTGTCAATCGATCGAACAGTCGAAAGTGCCATAGCAGTTGAGGACGTACGGAAATCGGGCTACCAGACGGTCGAAGACCTGCTTGCCTCAATACGTCCTGACGGTGACCTATATCGGATTCAGTTTGAGAAGATCGGCGAAGATCCTCGGATTGCGCTGAGAGCGGACGGCGAACTGGGCCAGAATGACGTTTCTGAGATTCAGGAGCGACTCGCACGGTTTGATCGCCGAAGTAGGATCGGCCCATGGACCAAGAAGGTGTTGAAGCTTCTTTCCAACAATCCGGAGATGCGCGCCGCTGAGCTGGCAAGTCGTAGCTCTTATGAGAAGGAGTGGCTCAAAACCAATATCCGGAAACTGAAGAACCTCGGCCTGACCGAAAGCTTAAGCGTTGGGTACCGGCTGTCACCGCGCGGGCAAGCATACGTAGAAGCAACTCGAGAAATTCCGTAGGTCCGGCCAAAGATCAGACCGGTGCGGGCCCCACCTACTATGAGTTGGGTGAGGCTCAATTTTTCTGATCGGGTGGGGTAGGTGCAACTGCCTGATGGCGGAGGGGACAGGATTCGAACCTGCGATACCGTTGCCGGTATACCTGTTTTCAAGACAGGCGCATTCAACCACTCTGCCACCCCTCCGCGGCGTGGTGCAGCGCTAAAGTTTAGCGCCATCTCGCGCCCAGCAGCCACAGTGTGGCCCCCCCAGAATCCACAGCCATCAGGTGCTTCAGCCTAATTAGTTGTAACTGCAACCATTTCGGGCTAGACTGATTGCTCTGCAATTCGTCGGAAGCCCGCTCGCAACCAACATGGAGGCCGTCGATGTCCGATTCATCTCCGAAGAAGATCACGGTCACCAATGGCGGGCCGTACATGGTTGAGGATGGCATTCCGATCTATGACCACCAGGGCAATCCGATAGCGGCAACCGGCGTCTACTACATGTGTCGTTGTGGAGGCTCAAGCAATAAGCCGTTCTGCGATGGTACTCACAACAGGAACAACTTCAACGGCCAGGAGTTCGCCAGCAGAGACACCGCTGCCGACCGCCGAGACACTTACGTAGGCGATGGTGTGACGATCTACGATGACCGCAGCCGCTGCGCCCATGCCGGCAACTGCACGGACAACCTGGCTTCGGTGTTCAAGATGGGGACAGAACCATGGATTGATGCAAAGGGCGCTTCGGTGGAGGAGATCATCAGTGTGATCAAGACCTGTCCTTCGGGAGCTCTCAGCCATTCGAAGACAGAAAACGGCGAGCCTGAGGAGGAACCGGAAGGACCGCAGGTGACGGTCGCAGTCGATGCGCCGTATCACACTCGGGGCGTGGAGGTGGTCTCCGGCGATGGGGAGTCGTATGACGTGCGGGAGCGCCAGACCCTGTGTCGCTGCGGTGGTTCCCGCAACAAGCCGTTCTGCGATGGCACGCACTGGTACATCGGTTTCAAGCACCAGATGGGTGACGAGTAGCAACGCGACGAGTTCGATGCGACCAGGCCGGGAAGTGAGTTGAGCCGGAGCCAGGCAATTTCTGTTCAGCCTGTGAATGTCATTCTGTCGGTCGGATCTGAACAGCCTGCTTGGAGATAGGAGTCAATATGCCAGAGCTACTCGAAATATCCGAAGAACAGGCGCGTGAGGCCTATGAGAAGGGTTGTGTCGAGTGTGTGCAGATGGGAGGCCAGTGGGTTCACCTGCGGATCTGCCTGGTCTGCGGCAAGACCGGCTGCTGTGACTCATCGCCAATGACACACGCCACGAAGCATTTCCAGGAGACCGGGCACGCAGTCGTCCGTTCGATCGAACCAGGTGAAAACTGGAAATGGAACTACGAGACTGAGACGTTCATCGTCTGAAGCCGATCAGCTTCCGTGGTGCAGGGCGGCTATGCGGTCCTCTTCATCGAAGCTGAGGCCGCGTGACCGCATAGTCTCCGCAGTTTCAGGTGGAGGCGGATTCTGGCGCAGCCACTCGACGGTCCTGCGGAGCCATTCACTGGTCTCCACTCTCTCGCGGTAACCGAGCTGTTCGCGGATCGCCGTTGAGTCCTTGACGAAGTGGTGCCTGTAATCCTGGGTCTCCGAGAGCGGTGCGTGAGGAGTCGAGATCACTTCGCCATTCCAGCCTGCGGCCTCTCCGATCGCTTCAACCCACTCTGACTGCGACTTAGCAACAGGGTCGCAGACGTTGTAGATCTTGCCAGTGGCGGAGTCTCTTCTGAGAACAAGCAGCAGCGCATCGACCATGTTGTCAACGTATCCACGAGACCACTGCCACGCTCCAAACACGTCGTTCAGAACGATGTGCGGTCGGCCGGCGTCCATTCGCCAGAGGTACTCATAGTTGCGGAACTGGGGATCGTTCGGTCCGTGGACGGCCGGAAGTCGGACCACGCTGGCTTCTAGCGATTCCGTGTTCAACACCACATCCTCAACGTCGATCTTCTCGTCGTGTGGATCGTCGTCCGGGATCTTGTGGTTGCGCAACGGGCCTGACTCAGCGTCGGCGTGCGTGTACGGCTGCTCCTCGGTCTCCCAGCGATGAAGCAGGGCATACGTGCGGTAGACATTGGAGCTACTGACTGCAAGTACCCGTTTCGTGATGCCGTCAATCGCCGAAACGAACTCACGGGTGTCAGAGCCCTTGACGAGGTGCATGTTGAGAACGGCGTCCGGCGAGAAACGGGCGATCTCAGACCGATACTTGGTCAGTTCGAGGCTATCGCCATGGATATGGGCGACTTCCGGAGGCACGAGGTCGCAGCGATTGCCACGGTGGAACACGGTGACCTTGTCGCCCTCTGAGACCATTCGTTTCACTGCGGAGAGGCCCATGAACTGGGTTCCGCCAACTACCAGGACGCGCATAGGTGTTTCTCCCCGTTCGTGCAGAACCCGCCGTCAGTTCATGGCTGTTCATGCTGCCGTCGTAGAACACCGTGCGGCCCTTGATGGAGTTCACTGTTGATCGCAGCTCACCTACAATCGCCTCGCGGGCAGACGGTGCGACCGAGAAGTGAGAGCTGAACGCCTTCGTGAACCCGGCGTGGGACGCGTAGCCAACGCGTTCCGCGACAGCGGCTACCGGAGCGTCAGACCGGTGTAGCAGGTGAGCTGCGTGCTCAAGGCGACGGCGCCGGACAAATCTGGCGAGCGATTCGCCTGTTTCTGACCTAAACAGGCGCTGCAGATGACGTTCCGAGAACCCCATTATCTTTGCGAGTGCAGACGTGCTGAGATCGCCATCGATCTGCGAATCGATCAGGCTGGTGATGCGTTCGACCACTGACCGCTCTGTTAGTTCAGCAACCATGCCTGCATCGTATTACGGGTTTTGGCCCGGTGCTTTTCCAAATGCGACAGGTCAGCGGCCAGTCCTACTCAACGTAGCGGTCGGCCCAAGCCGCCAGGACCCGGGCGACGTACTGCGCATCGCGGGTCTTCATCAGCAGGTGGTCGGCATCGTCCAGTGAGACGAAGCTCTTGGGGTGGTGGGCCAGCTTGTAGAGAGTCGCCGCGTTCTCGATCGGCACTATCTCATCCACCGGCGAGTGGAAGATCATCAGAGCTCGGTCCAGTTCGCGTACACAGCGGTCGATAGAGCCGTCCCGCAGGTCATCCAGGAACTGCTTCTTGAACTTGAACTTGCGGCCTGCAAGCGAAACCTCGGCCTCGCCGGACTCCTCGATCTCCTGCTCTGAGGACTCCAGCAGGTGAGTGACGTGCTCCGGATCAGCCGGCGCGCCGATGGTTGCCACCGCCTTCACCGAATCGAGTTGCTCTGCGGCCCGCAACACGGCTGCTCCGCCCAGCGAGTGGCCCACCAGTATGCTTGGCCCACTCTCCTGCTCGGCCAGGAAACGAGCTGCGGCGACGATGTCGCTGACGTTCGACGAGAAGTTGCTGTCCTCGAAATCACCTTCGCTCTCACCTAGGCCGGTGAAATCGAACCTGAGCACGGAAATGCCCTCATCGGCCAGCGCTTTGGAGATGGTTCGAACCGCCCGAAGATCCTTGGAGCAGGTGAAGCAGTGGGCGAACAGGGCGCAGGCGCGAGTTTCACCGGAGTCCGGTGTGTCGAGAATCGCGGCCAGCGACTCTCCCTCGTCGTTTTGGAACTGAATATCTTCAGATGCCATGTCATCTTCCCGAAGTGCGTCTTGAACTCCCCGGACCTGCTCTCCAACACTCTATGATGCGAGCAAGACCGGATTCGTTGACTCTACACCGCTAGAAAACCTGGGAATTCTCGAAACCGTGACCATACAGACGATCTATCACACCGGCTTCGTTGTCCGCGACCTCGAACGCTCACTGGAGTTCTACACAGGTCTTCTCGGCATGAGGATTGAGCGTGGGCCGGCTGAGTCGGACAGTCCGTGGCTCGCTGAGGTTGTCGGATACTCGTCGGTTCGCATGAAGATGGCGTATGTAGGTGTCGGAGACGGTCACTCCATTGAGCTGATCGAGTACATCGAACCGTTTGGTACGCCGCAGCCGGGGCTTTACGACCGAAACCGGCCCGGATCTGCACATGCGGCGATGGTTGTTGACGATGTGGCCGGGTGGCGAGAAAAACTCGAATCGAAGCGGATCAAGGTCTTCGGGCCTCGTGAGGTTCGCGACCTGGAGTTTCCGTGGGCGAGGCTGGCGATCTACTTCCAGGACCCCGATGGCAACTGGCTCGAGATGGTGGAGCGCAATCCCCGACCCGAGGGCTCGATCGAGAATTAGGCGAGGCGCGAAGTGGTCCGGGGTGTCGCCTCCGGAGTGCGGATATCGCTTCTCCGGAGCTCAGGGAAGAGCACGACCACCGTGACCAGGATAGTGGCACCGACGACCGAGAAGACCCGGATCGCCTCCTGCAGTCCGATCGCGTCGGCGAGCTGGCCGACGGCAAACGATCCGAGTGGGAACATGCCCATTGCCAGGATCTGCAGGCCGACGACACGCCCTCTGACCCTGTCCGGCGCAGCTGTCAGGACCAGCGTGTTCTGCATGATGCCGAAGACCATCGACAGCATGCCCAGGATCAGCAGCACGACGAAACCGAGCATCGCGAAGCCGACAAACGAGAAACCGAAAGAGATGACGTGCTGCGCGAGTGCTCCAGCGACGACGAACCGGGCCGGGTTGCGAACCCGTTTCCCGAACTTTACGAAAGCGATCGCCGTCACCAGTGAGCCAAGTCCCTGCGCGGACAACAGGAACCCGAACATCACAGGCCCGGCTCCGTATACATCCGCAGCGAACACGGCGGCCATCGACTCGAACGTGTAGCCGGTGAAATTGTTGACTCCGACGACGATGAGGCCGCCGAGAATCAACCGGTTCTTGCGGCTGTACCGAAGGCCGTCCATCAACGATTTGAACGGAGGTTCCTGCCCCGTAGCCATCTCCCTGCGAAACAGCACAGGCAGGTTGCGGAGGAGGAAGACGTTCAGGCCAAAGACAAGCCCGATGCCGAGATAGAGGAACTCTGCGGGAATGGCTGCAACGATCACTCCGCCGACATTTGCTCCAACGAACCATGCGACGTTGAGCGAGATCATCTCGAGCGCCAGCGCCGCTGTGATGTTCCTCGGCCCGACCACCGAGCTGATGTACGGCCTTCGAGACGATATCTCGAACATGAACAGCACGCCGTTCACGAACGTGTAGATGTAGAGGTGCCAGAGCTGTGCCTCGCCGATCAGCAACACCAGTGCCAGCGCTATCGCTGTCAGCGCGATCGATGCCTGCGTAACGCGCAGGACGCGGATGCGTGGGTAGCGGTCGGCTATTAGGCCGACGAACGGACCGAACAGGAAGAACGAGATGAAGCGCAGGAAGATGAGGGCGCCGACCGCCGCCGCATCATCCGAGCGTTGAACCACCAGCCATGCGATGACGGTGAAGTCGGTAAAGCGGGCTATGTAGCCGGTCGTGCCGGTGAGCCAGATCCTCTGGAAGGCCGGGTGCTGCAGCGAGCGCGGAGCCCGCTCGATGAATTTCTTTGCCCGCGCAGCTTCGCCGCCGGTTCCTCCGGCTGTTCCCGCTTGATCTGAGGGTGTCTCGGCACCATCGGGGCGTCCCCGATGTTTCCAGTGCCGCCAGGCGATCATCCCGGTTTAACTCAGCGTTCGGTCCAACTCCGGGTAGGGACGGCAGCTCCATGACGGCTCACTGCCCCTGAACATTGGTCTACACGGTGACTCGAAGCTGAGGCTCATTTTCCGCGTTCTGTCAGGAAAATGACATACCGATTTCGTTAGCATCCATGTGGGTGTGCCGCTGCATGCCGGTCGTCCACATACTCAGGGAGCACAATGCCCTTTCTGCCAAACGCAATCAAGAACCTGTTCAGACGCACCCGGTTGAGCACACCGGAGCGCGCGCTGGAACTCTATTCAGAGGCGGTCGAGTTCGCGGAGGCTGGCAAGCACCAGCGGGCGGTCGAGAAGTTTTCTGCAGCGATCAGGCTCTCTCCGAATACCGGCAAGCTATATCACCACCGCGGCGCGGCTTTCGCCAACATGGGTAGCTTCGATGCCGCTGTCTTCGACTACGACACAGCCGTGAGGCTGAGCCCGGCCTATCCAGACACTTATCTAGATCGCGGCAACGTCAGACATGCGATGGGAGAACCTGCGAAGGCAGCGCGTGACTACTCTGAGGCGATCAGGTTGCGGCCGCAATGGGCCGAGGCATTCGCCAACCGTGCTGTGGTGCACGTGGAACTGGGCGACGAAGAAGCATCAGAAAAGGACGTTCAGAAGGCGATCGCGCTGGGCGTAGATGCCGAAGTCTTGAGCGAGATGATCGCTGCAGCCCGTGAAGGTGAGGTTCCGGAGCCCTGAGAAACCAGAATACAGCGTACACCGAGTTAACGACAGGCACGTTTCCAACGGCGCGAACTGTGCAATAATGCCGCAACTCGAACAGCACCGGGCCTGAGACGGAGTGATTCGTAACGATTCTCCGGTGCAAGGAGGTCTGCGATGTCTGGTGCAGCAGTAGCCGATGCGGGTCCGATCACTGTAAGACGGCTTCAACGAGACGACGCGGACGCCGTTCGCGAACTCGACTCACGAATCCTGGGTGAAGACCGCTCTTCGACGTGGGCCGAATACATCGACCGTTTCCTCGCCTTCTCCAGGCTCGGGACACAGGCGTTGCCGTGGTCCGGTTCGCAGGTCGCCGAAGTGGAAGACGGCGTAGTGGGCTTCCTACTGGCGGAGCGGCAGAGTTCCGGATACGGCCTTCCGCCGGGTGTACGAGTGGTCGCAGTTGCAGTTCACCCTGAGTTCAGGCAGCAAGGCGTTGGTCGAAAGCTTCTAGAAGCTCTCAAGGCCGATTCAAGGCGGCAGGGCATCAAGCATGTCTACTCGGTCTTACAGGACCGGGACGAGCGCGATGCGGAGTTCCTGGAAGGTTGCGGATTTAAACCGGCGCCGGTGAAGGTGTTCGTCGCCGAGACGTAGAGCCGTCCGCTAACCGGCGCAGCCCCAACCGAGACTGAACCACGTGCCTTCCTGTTTGACGTACTGGCCGCCCAGGCCAGAGAAGTAACTGGGTCCAGAACGCCAGCCCCAGAGCACGGTGGCGTCGGTACTCCCGCTGAAGAAGACCTCTTCGAGCACGAACTCGAATGAGGCCTGCTGGTCGGGCTCGAACCTGATCGCCCTGAGCTGGGCGCCGAGAGCATCGCTCTCGATCGCCTGCTCCCTGATTGACGGGGCGCAGGTCTCATACCATGCCTCGAAGTCGCCTTTCGACATCGCCTCGGAACGCACAAGCAGCAGCGCTTCGAGCTCTTCTATGTCACCCAGTTGCTCTTCTGTGAAAGACCTGGCGCCCTGCGCTGGTGGGGTTGCAGCAGCGGTTGCTGTGGGCTGCTCTTGAGGCTCTGACGACGGCGTCACCCGAGGGAACCTCGTGGCTGTTGGGGAGATCACAGCCTCAGCCGTGAACGTCGCTATCGCCTGCTCCCTGCGAAGGGCTGTCGCAAGGGCGTCTGCCTCGGTACTTGCGCCAGAGTCAGTTCCGCAAGCCGCCGCCAGCAGCGTGAGAGCCACCACGATCGACAACCGCAGCCCTTGTCGTGATCTGATCAAAACTGCCTGCCATATACCGGTCCTGGCGCCCGAAATGGGCGAACGTTGCATCTACGATACAGTAGTGCACATCTAAGATAGTTGCTGATACAATTAAATTGTTGCCAGCAGAACAAGTCGGCCTAATCCAGCAAAGAACGGAACCGCAAAATGCCAGCCGTCACGGTAGAAAACATACTCACTCTGCCTCGCGTCGAACGCCCGTCGCTCGAGTCGAGAGAGCGGCCTGTGCGAGCCGTGACGACCGCACCGAGCGGTTTCGAAGGCGAGGGGTTCCCTGTCCGGCGAGCGTTCTCCGGAATCCCGCTGGAACATCTTGATCCGTTCATCATGATGGACCAGATGGGCGAGGTGGAGTACCGCGCCGGAGAGGCGAAAGGGACACCATGGCATCCACACCGCGGTTTCGAGACGGTCACCTATATGATCGACGGTGTTTTCAAGCACAGGGACTCGCAGGGCGGCGGCGGGATGATCTCAGATGGCGACACACAGTGGATGACTGCCGGCGCCGGAATTCTGCACATCGAAGCTCCGACTGAAGAGATCGTGCTTGAGGGCGGCGTTGTTCATGGCCTTCAACTCTGGGTGAACCTGCCGAAGGACAAGAAGTGGGCACCGCCTCGCTACCAGGACATCTCCCGCAAGAATCTCTCTCTGATCTCATCGCATGACGGCGGAGCTTTGCTGCGCGTGATCGCAGGGGACCTGAGTGGTCATGAAGGCCCTGGCATCACCTACTCACCGATCATGATGGTCCACGCCACCGTCAGTCCCGGCGCGAAGCTAGAAGTTCCGTGGAACCCGAAGTTCAACGCTCTGGGTTACGTGCTGGCGGGCAACGGCTCGGCCGGATCTGTCGGCAACTCGGTGCACACCGGGCAGGCGATCCTGTTTGGCGAGGGCGACCACGTCGTGATCACTGCTGATGAACAGCAGGACTCGCACACACCGGAACTCGAAGTTGTGCTGCTTGGCGGACTGCCGATTCGTGAGCCTGTCGCATGGTATGGGCCGTTCGTGATGAACTCGCAAGAGGAGCTGCACCAGGCGTTTGCCGACTACAAGGCGGGCAAGATGGGCGCTATCCCGGCGAACCACTACGTGCCGCACTCAGGAGCCAACGAGGACTAGGCTGTAAGCGCCTGTGGTCTCTTGCGACCGCCGATCAGCCGCCTTTGGCTAGTGCGAACTCGAGATTCAGGCGCGCCAGAAGCCACTCCGACTCTGATGGGCCGCTGGTGCCGCCGGGATTCACGACCACGATGTCATATGTCCGCTTGCCATAAGTAAGCGCATCAGCGCCGCTCAACTCGTCCAGAGCGCTTTGGCCCTCGTCGTTCGTGAACGTGACCACAGCCTGAACCGCGATCTCAGTGCTCCTTCGGACATCCTGGTTGGGGACAAGTGAAACATTTACTCGCCAGGGCTCGGACAGGTGTTGAATAACACCCGCTTCTCCAGTCGGATTGCTTTCGATCTCCCCATTCTCTGCCACGGTCACTGACCGAAGATTGAAGCTGACCGGTTCCTCAACCAGCGTGTTGACGATGACCAGTCCTGTAGTTGCCGTTTTCGGCTGGTAGATGCTGAGATGACCGTTCGTTTCGCGGGTGACCGTTGCGGTCAGATCAATCTCAGGAACTTTCTTATCCGGCTGATCCACGATGATTCGCATGTCTTCTCCGATCTGGGTCGCTTCGATATCTACCTGCGGCGTTGTGGTCACCAGCAGGAGGTAGGCGGCAGAAAGGGCCAGGATGACGCCGATTACTGGCCGCCCGACGAACCTGGCCCACCAGTCTCTCAAGGGCCTGGTGATGCTCTGCTCTTCCAGGAAGTCTGCTTCGTCGTAGTGCCGATCGATCCTGCCGAGCGCGTAGACGTCATCCAGCAGTGCAGACGTTCTTCGGCGTTCGAAGTTAGTAAGTGAGAGAGTGGAGAGCCAGAACAGGAAAACGGCCAGCACTGCTGCGAAACCAGCGAAGAACATGCTCGGCCAGTCGGCGAATTCGTGTTGAAGCGAGAGGTAGAGGCCGATGCCCGGTGCGGTCAGCAGCAGCGCATAGCCTGCCGTCGCCGTGAGTTCTGTGAACCGGAGAACTTTCGCCTCGGCGTCCGCAGCGATCGCTCCGTCCTCTTTCGTCCTGACCCAGTAGAAGTCCCGGTCCTGCAGTCCGAGGCTCCGTAGGATGTGACTCCTGTAGGCCAGTTCGAACGCCAGCCTCCAGTTCACAGATGCCGCGAACGGTCTCCCGTACACGTGAAAAGCGCTGTCGAGAACCAGCCCCAGGACTGCGGCCAGTATCGTGAATATGAACCCGACTACCAGGCCTGTTTGGGTATCGGTGAAGATATGGGCCGTCAGGTCTTCGGTCAGCAGTCCATCTGCATAAAGCAGCAAACCGACGGCGATGATGAAGCCGGGAAAAGTCTGGACAACTATTTTTTCCGCTGGAAACGCCGTAAAGATATTTCGCAACACAACCGCCTGGATTCGATGAGAGCCGCACCATAGGACGGCTTATTCGACGAGTCAATGGCAGTTCTGTTTAGCCGGTTGCGGCATAACGTTTGCAAGACCCTGTCTTGCCAGGTTCCATACGAACTGAACTCGTAGCGGGCGGCTGCACCAGACTGGCCGACCGAGCGATTTAGCTTGCGGAACGAACTGGGCGTCGAAAGATGCGTTGTTTACCCGCGAACCATGACTGCCAGTTCCGACAACTCAGTGATCTTCGGACCGGACCAGTCGCGGACATCGACTCTTAACACCTCAGAACTTGCTGTCCTGTCGTCCAGCAAGACTGCGTCAATCCCGAGGGCGTCGGCACCTTGCAACTCACTTGATCCGCCATCTCCCACGAAAAGAGACTCTTCAGTGGTGACGTTCAGATTGCCGAGGGCGGCTTCATACATGCGTCTATCAGGCTTCCTGGTCTGTTGCTCGCAGGAGAAAACAGTGGTGTCGAAGTAGTGTGCGAGCTCCGTTCCCGGCCAGATGGCCGGCACATCGAACACGCAGTCAGATACCAGCGCCAGCCTGACGCCGGAATTCGCCAGACTGTCCAGGGCCGCTATTGCGCCAGGTTTGGCAGTGACCCAGCTTCTGACCGCTTCGCGTCGGATGCTCACACATCGCTCCAACTGCGTTCTGGACAGGTCGACTCCGAACAGGTTGGCTGCGTGCTCAACCTCGGCCTCTGACGAACCGAAGTGCCCGTTCAAGCGATGGTCGTTGACCTCCATCCAGCGTTCGAAAAACTCCTCTCCGGGAAGGTTAAGAGTTCCCGCGACGTCATCCACCATCTGGCGGTATTCAGCGATCGGCGGAGAGGGCACCAGAGTTCCGAACAGATCAAACAAAACCGCTTTCTTCACTTCTGCTGCGCCTCCTGAGTGGTCATGAACTGGGTTTCGAACTCGACTCCGCGATCCGCTCTTCGGCAACCATCTTGTACTCGCCGGAGATCTCGTAGCCGACATAGCGCCTGCCGTCTCCGGTGGCCGCAATCGCTGTGGCACCTGAGCCCATGAACGGGTCCAGGACCACTTCGCCCGAGAAGGTGTAGAGCTGGATCAGGCGGTGTGGCAGCTCCACCGGGAACGGAGCCGGGTGCTTCGCTCGTTTGGCAGATTGCGGTCCGAAGGTCCAGACGCTCTTCGTGAACTCCAGGAAGTCATCACGCTCGATGGTTGGCTTACGGCCTTCCGGCTTCTTGCGGCCGAACGGTGGCTTCTGAAACACGAGTATGTACTCGTGGGTGTCTCGGAGAGTTGGGTTCGAAGCAGACATCCAGCTTCCCCACGCTGTCGAAGTGCCCGCGCCAGCGCCCTTATCCCAGATGATCTCGCCCCTCATGTAGAACCCAACTTCCTGAGCGAGGGCAATGATTATCGAGTGGAGCGGAATGTACGGCTTGCGACCGAGATTTGCGACGTTCACGCAGGCGCGCCCGCCGTCGACAAGCACCCGGTGGGTTTCCCTCAGCACATTGCGGAGAAGATTGGAGTAGTCCGCGAGCGAGAGGTCCTCGTCGTACTCCTTGCCGACGTTGTAGGGCGGCGAAGTGACCATCAGGTGGATAGACCGGTCCGGCAGCTCGTGCATGTCTTCGCTGGAGTGTTGAAAGATCTGATCCAGTGAGGCTTCGGGGACCGCTTGCTCAGGCCGCGGCTTGACGTTCAGGACCGCATCGTCCGGCTGCAGCGCACGAGCGTAGTAGTCGGAGGAGTCGTGGCTGATACGGCCTTGCGAACCAAACGCACTCGTACGAGTCGGTGTTCGGTCAAACTCGGCCGAGGTCTTGCCGTTCGAAGTGGAAGTCATAGCGCCAGGGGTTCAGGAGGAGTTGCGGCCACGCCGCCGACCGATGCTAGCAGGGATGCGCCTAGTTGTCGCGCCCAGCAGAGTCCACCTTGCTAGCTGTCTTCACCGCCACCCGTCGCCTTGTCCAGCAACGTGATCAGGTCGATGGCGTCTTTGTCATCGGCGACGCCCTTCGACGAAAGGCCCTCGTCCATCATCTGGATGCAGAACGGGCAGCTGACGGCAACGGTATCGGCGCCGGTCTCAAGGAACTGCTCGGTGCGGATGTGGTTCACGCGCTTGCCCGTGTCCTCCATCCACATGCGCCCACCGCCGGCCCCGCAGCAGAACGTCTTCTCCTGGTTGCGGGACATCTCGGTCACCTGCAGGCCCGGAATCTGGCTCATGATGAAGCGAGGCTCCTCGGTCATGCCGTTGTGGCGGGCGATGTAGCAGGAGTCGTGGTAACTGACTGAGCCGACCACGCCTTCGCCCGGTTGCAGCTTGCCGTCACGCAGCAGCTTGCCAACGAACGCCGTGTAGTGCTCGACGTCGAAGGCGTCGCCAAGCTGCGGGTATTCGTTCTTGATCGTGTTGAAGCAATGCGGGCACGTCGTGACGATCTTCTTCACGTTGTAGCGAATGAACGTGTCCCGGTTTTGCTCCGCCTGCATCTGCCACAGGTACTCGTTGCCCATCCTACGGGCGGGATCCCCGGTGCAGGTCTCCTCGTCGCCAAGAACGGCGAAGTCAACGCCCGCTTTTTTCAGCACACGTGCCATAGAGCGTGTTGTCTCCACGCCTCGTTTCACGAGGGCGCCGGTACAGCCGACCCAGAACAGCACTTCGGCATCGGGCTTTTCGGCGAGAGTCGGGATGTCGAGACCGTCCATCCAGCTTGTGCGGGTGAGCGTGGTCCCGGACCAGGGATGACCGCGCTGCTCAATGCTCTGCAGGGCAGTGAGGGCCGTTTCAGGACCATCGCCTTCTTCAAGGACGAGGAAGCGTCGCATATCGACGATCGTGTCAATGTGATTGATCGAGACCGGGCACGCCTCAACGCAGGACCCGCAGCTAGTGCAAGCCCATAGTGCCTCGTCACCGGCAGCATCGTGCACCATCGAACTGGCAGGCTCGGGCGGTTCCTCACCTTCGGGCGTGAGAAACAGTGCGGGGGCTCGCTCTTCCGCATATTCCCGCATGTCCTGGATCAGCTTTCGAGGTGAAAGCGGCGTTCCTGCGGCGTAAGCAGGGCACTGGGACTGGCAACGGCCGCAGTTGGTGCAGGCGTCGAAGCTGAGTACTTGCTGCCAGGTCAGGTCCGGCAGGTCCTTCGCACCGAATGTCTCGAGTGTTTCGAGGTCGCCCATCGGCTTCAGTGCGCCGCTGGGCCGCAGTGTGCGGAAGTACGTGTTCAGCGGGCTGAAGATGATGTGGCTGAACTTGGAGAACTCGGCGGCCGCGTAGATGAACCCGAGCATGAATATGGCCGAGTGCGACCACCACATGACGCGGTGCAGGTCCGCCATCACTGCTGTGGTCATACCGAGGCCGTCGAGCGCTTTGGCGAACAGCCAGCCCACTGGCGACCATGCAGCGGCCGAACTGTCATAGAGGGCGCTGGCCGGATTAAGTTCGGTTGCGCCGATGCGGAGACCCTCGATCAGGAAACCGGTGAACAGAAGGGCAAACAGGAAACCAAGCACGACGCCGTCGTCAGCGAAGGTGTTCAGCCTCTCAGGCTTAAGCACATATCTGCGCCATGCAGCCATGCCGACTCCGACGGTGGCTAGCAAGCCTCCGAAGATGTCCCAGACCAACGATGTCTGAAGACGCACGTGCGCCGTTGGCAGAGTCCAGTCCAGGTACTCCTCAGCATTGAACTCGAGCGCAGCAATCGTCGTGGCGATCAGCAGGATGGTGAAGCCCCAGAAGATCGAGAAGTGCATGTACCCGGCATAGCGCTCGCGGTTGCGGAACTTGCGATGCCGGAACAGGTCGGCCCATGCGTAGACCAGGAACTCTCTAACTCTGAGCGAATGGTCGCCGAGTTCGGGGTAGGGGCCTGCAGCGCGCCAGATACGGATGCGCCGGTACATGCCGTAGACAATGGCGACCACCGCAATGGGAGCGATGAAGTAGACGACCGCGCCAAGCGCCGGGTAGCCGATGTTCCAGAAGTCGGTGCGTCCGTCTAGCAAGATGTGCCTGTCGAGCAGTCGGGGTTCAGAGAGCCGATTGGCGGCACAGTGTATCGGTTGAGGTGGACCGCGGCCCTACATGTTGAGCAGCAAGACCAGGGCTGCGGTTCCCAACCACAGGATGACGTTGAGACGCAGTGGTCTATCTGTCAGCAACACCTCTTCAGGTGCCTCGCCTTTGCCCTTCACGTGCATCAGATAGAGATAGCGGAACAGGCCGTAGCCAACGAATGGGATGGTCAGCATCATCGTGTTGTTCTCAGGCACGTTCGATGACTCGGTGATGCCCGATGAAAATGTATACAGTGTGTAGGCCATCAGGGTCGATGCCGCGACGATCACGATCAGCTGGTCCAGCAATTTCTCCGTGTATTCGCGCAGGATTGCCCGTTGGCTCTCGGCGACCTCACCGGCTGTGACAAGTTCAGACCGCCTCTTGACCAGTGCGATGAAGAGCGCCCCTAGCGCTGTCACTACATACAGCCACGGAGAGATGTTGAGTGGGACAGCGGCTGGTTCCAATCCGCGAATACCGAAGTCCGTGCCGTTGATCGCGAGGGTTCCTGCAACTGCTCGCAGCACGAAGCCGGCGGACACCGACATCACGTCCAGTATCACCTCGTGTTTCAGGACGGTCGTGTAGGCGATGTTAAGCGCGATGTATCCGGCACTGACGGCCAGTAGCGGAATGTTGATGATCGCAACTGCAGCAAGCCCGGCCGCGGTCAGAGCGAAAGCAGTGGTCCACGCCAGTTGAGGTGAAACCAACCCGGCAGCTATCGGTCTGTAGCGTTTTTTCGGGTGGGTTCGGTCCTGCTCGGCGTCTTTGAGGTCGTTGAACAGGTAAACGGCGCCGGAAAGGGCTGAGAACGAAGCGAACGTGATCAACGCCTTGGCGATGATGATCAGGTTGCGGTCGAAGTTGTTGGAGTCCCACCAGATGTTGACGGTGAAGAAGAGTGGGACGAGGACGAGCCCGTTCTTCGCAGACTGCTTCGGCCGGCAGGAGCGGATAAGGTTCTTGTAGGTGCTGAACGTGAGCAATTCAGTTCCGGGATTGTCTGCGACCATTGAGCGATCATATGGAGCGCTAATGTGAACGGTCAACGAATAGCGATGCGAATGTTGAATGAGTGGTCACACCAGTAGAACGAGATTGGACAGGCTGCTGGTCGCACGTGGCGAGGCTGCAGATACCGATGCAGCCGGGCGACTCATCATGGCAGGCAAGGTATCGCTGGTCGGAAAAGATGCGGCAGCCGTTCTTACTCCAGGCATGACTGTCGACAGCGATGTCGAGATGATCGTTGAGCGGCCACCGAAGTTCGTTTCCCGGGCCGGCCTCAAGCTTGAATGCGGTCTTGAAGAGTTCAGCGTTGACGTTGACGGAATGGTTGCTCTTGATATTGGTGCTTCTACCGGCGGCTTCACCGACTGCCTTCTACAGCGTGGCGCAAGACGGGTCTACGCGGTCGACTCCGGCCGAGGCCAGATTCACTCACGCCTGCTTGCGGACGATCGAATCGTCAGCATGGAGCGGACGAATGCTCGCAAGCCGTTCACTCTCCCTGAGAAGGTCCAGATCGTAGTCGCGGACGTCTCTTTCATCTCACTGCTCGCCGTTCTTCCCCCTTGCATGGAGCATCTCGATCCGGATGGGCACTGCATCGCACTGCTGAAGCCGCAGTTCGAAGCGAGGCGAGACGAGGTCCCGGAGGGTGGTGTGATCGAGAGCGACGTTGTGCTGCAAACAGTGGTTGAACGGTTCACCCTCGAAGCCCCGAAGCACGGCCTTGTCGTGACGGGGATAGCCGATTCGCCGATCAAGGGAGACCGCGGAAACCGTGAATTCCTTGTCCGAATCGAGCGCTCTAGCTAGCTGACGCGACGCCCTAACGCAGCTTTTACACGGTTGCCAAGGCCAGGAACGAATGCGAAACCACGGGATTCGCCATACACTCCTGCGGTTAGACCCATGTGATCTCGTTGACCTCTGTTGGGCTTGAGCCTAGAATTCGAATTGAGTGGTACTGAATCTCAGTTGCGCCGGACCGCCCGTTGATCGATTCAGTTATCCCCACATTCGCTAACTGCAAAAGCGCCTGATGCCCGGGAAACAACTCCAGTTGCAATCTGAAACCGGTTTCGACAAGGCGCTCGGCCTCGACGGCCAGATCGATGCGCCGGCAAGCGACTACGAGCAGGACGATCGGCCTCGAGAGGCCTGTGGCATTGTCGGCATCTACAGCCCCGGCCACGACGTTGCCCGCTCCACCTTCTTCGGCCTGTTCGCCCTCCAGCACCGCGGGCAGGAGAGCGCAGGGATTGCCACCTCTACGGGGAACGAAATCAGGCTGCACGCACGTATGGGTCTGATCAGCCAGGTTTTCAAGGAAGAGGACCTGGCAGAGCTCCAGGGCCACCTTGCGATCGGTCACACACGCTACTCGACTATGGGCGGCAGCAAACAGCACAACGCACAGCCGCTAATCACGGAAGGTCCGCGTGGCCGTATCGCGGTAGGTCACAACGGCAATGTCATCAACGCAGCCGATCTGCGGACCGAGTTGTCAGAACAGTGGGGGATCACGTTCGACAAGACGTCGGATACCGAGGTGATCGCTGAGATGTTCGCCAGAGCCCCTGGCCGCGACTGGTTCGAGGTCGCTTGGTATGCGATGCGCAGGCTCAAGGGTGCGTACTCCCTTGTAATCATGTCGAAAGACGAGCTGATCGCCGTGCGAGATCCCCTCGGCATCAGGCCTCTATGCATTGGTCAACTCAACGGCGGCTACGTTGTAGCTTCCGAAACCGCAGCCCTGGATAACATCGGCGCAACGTTCATTCGAGAGATACAGAACGGCGAGACGGTCGTCATCAACAAAGACGGCCTCAAGTCGAAGGTCTGGCCGGCCGCTCGCAAGACACATTCGATGTGCGTATTCGAGCAGATCTACTTCGCACGCCCGGACAGTGTCCTGAACGGCCAGCTTGCCTACGATTCGAGGCGGAGAATGGGCGCGGAGCTGTTCAGAGAGAGCCCGGTGGAAGCCGATCTTGTGATTGGCATCCCGGACTCTTCGATTCCGCACGCCATCGGCTATTCGAACGCATCTGGAATCGCATATGGCGAGGGGATCATCCGAAACCGCTACGTGGGCCGCACATTCATTGCACCCGACCAACGCATGCGGGAGGTCGGCGTGCAGATGAAGTTCAACGCCATGCGCAGGATCATCGGTGGCAAGCGAATCATCGTCGTCGACGATTCGATTATCCGCAGCACGACCACGGTCCGCGTGATTGACATGCTGCGAAAAGCCGGTGCCAGCGAGATCCACGTCCGTGTCGCTGCACCGGCCGTGATCTCTACCTGCCACTTCGGCGTCGACATGGCTACGATGGCCGAGCTGATCGCAGCGAACAAATCCGTCGACGAGATCAGAGACCACATAGGGGCAGACTCACTGGCCTACCTGAGCGTCGATGGCCTGAAGCGTGCTGTCGACGTTTCTGACGACAGCTACTGCAAGGGATGCTTCACCGGACGCTACCCGATTCCGGTTCAGCTTGAGATGGACAAGCTGGCGCTTGAGCCCGCCGGGGTCTAAGCCGCCTCTGCTATCTCGACCGGCATCGTAAGAGTGAACTCGGATCCCTTTCCCACTTCACTGGAAACGGTGACGTCTCCACCCATCGCTCGTGCCAGCTTTCGAGAGATCGAGAGCCCGAGCCCGCGACCGGTGTTTGCCTTGGTGACTGCGTTGTCAAGGCGACTGAACTCATCAAACACCAGCTCCAGGTCATCCTCAGGGATGCCATCACCCTGGTCGATCACCGAGATCTTCACTTCGTTGTCGTTGAGTTCGACTTTCAGCTTGATTTCCTTGTAGTCGGGCGAATACTTGCAGCCGTTCGAGAGCAGGTTCTCCATGATCTGCACCATCCGCTCACGGTCAGCGTTTATCACGGTCTCGATACCCGGGAATTCGGTTACAAGGCGCTGGAACTTGGTGTCTGCGATCGGCTGAATCGCGGCGATGGCGTCTTTCACAGCGCCGTACAGCGTGAACTCCATTCCAGAAAGCCAGAGCTCGTCCGATTCGATGTCTGAGAGGTCCAGCAGGCTCTCGATCAGGCCGTGCAGTCGCTTCGAGTTCCTGGTGATCATGTCCAGGTAGAGGGCGCTCTTCTCGCCCGGTGGGTGTTCTCTGTCATGAGCGAGCCGGTCAGCGGCGGCGACGATGCTGGTGAGCGGAGTGCGAAGCTCATGCGTTATCGCGGCGATGAAGCGGGACCGCGTCTCACTGGCCTCGACAAGGCGCTTGTTCTTCGACTCAAGTTCTCCTCGTGCAGCAAGCTCTTCAGAATGCTTGACCGATCTGGTGTACAGCTCCGAAGCAGCCACTGATCCGCCTATCTGAGCCGCAACTAGCTCGAACAGGGCGAGGTGATGTGATGTGTAGGCGTTTTCGGGGAGCGCTTTCACGATCAGCGTTCCCATTGCCCGTTTGCCTGTGACGAGCGCGGCCATCATCGAAGAGTGGAGGCCGGTTTTTTCGCTGATCCGGTAACCTATCCGTTCCTGGCTGTTGCTGTCGATCTCATCAATCGGGACTATTCGACCCGTCTTGGATTCGAGAGTCGATTCCGCCGGGCTTCCTTTGAAGTTCTTGCGAGGAGAATCGTCCCAGTCGGGGAGCGCTACCCCCCAAGCGCACCGTTGTTCGATCACTTCGTCGTGTTCATTCAGGACAGCCAGCACCAGCCGATCGCATGGCATCAGACCCTGGACTGCCTTTGCAAGATCTTCCCAGATCAGGTTGATATCTACCGTCGAACTGGCTACTCGGCCGATTTCAGCAAGGGTCGCACTCTCCTGCAACTCCTCTTCAAGCACCCGGAACTTGAGTAGTTGCATGATCGGATTCGTCAAGTGAGCCGCTGCCATCTCCAGTGTTCGAACCTCGCGACTAGAGAACGAATTCTTGTTGCTCGAAGTCAGCAGCATTGACCCGACCGGTGAGTTGCGCCGTCTCAGCGGAACGGAGACTAGTGATGCGATCTTGCCTGCGCTCTTCCCCAGGTGAGGGAATCTCTCAAGTGTTGATGGGTCGGTGCAGTCGCGAACGAGGATCGGCTCTTTTGGCAGGATCACTTCCTGCGAGCCGGAGATGCGTGGTTGAGTCCTTGTGAAGGGCGAGTTGCCCGACCCGGTGCTGTGACTGTCGAACACTTCGGCCAATGCCCGGGACTCGGGATGCACGACCTGTATCACCATCCTGTCGTAATCGACGAGCTCGCTTATGGCGCGGTCAAACGCTCGGTAGATTTCGTCTGATGACTCGAGTTCATCAGCCTGGCGGGAGAATTCGGCTAACAACTGGTTTAGCTTCTGCCTCTGGTTGCGACCAACCGGATTCGAATTGAGAGAGAAAGGCAACTGATCTCCCTGCACAACAGACCACTTTCAAAGCTCAGGCACGCTTCGGAGTGATCACCGACTCGTCCTTGCATGTCCGAGGGTATGAACGTCCAATCTCCTTAATAATCTCTCTAGCCGGAACTAGGGTGGTTGTGTAGTGCACACAGCGCGATTAAGTGCACCCTCCACCGGTAGCTGATTGGTGACCGACGCGAACTGTGGAGATGGCCGGCAAACCGTCACCGGCACGCTGTTTCTCGACTTTTGGATGGCCGCCCGGAATGCTGGTCCCGGGTGTGCCGAACCGTGCTCCCCGGCATATACTTGCTTCTTCGTTTACAGACCCATCGGACTTCCCGGTTCCCGTTGAGCCGGGAGGCATCCAGAAACTGGTGCAGGAACAGCACGTATGAACCCCGGGGACAAGGGTGGCCTGACGTATCGAGACGCCGGAGTCGACCTCGATGCCGCCGCTGCGGCTAAAGTCCGGATCATGGAGCTGGCGGAATCGACGCTGGGCAGAGGCGTCCTATCTGCACAGGGTGGTTTCGGTGGCGTGATCGACCCAGGCGCCAACTCCGACACCCTGATTGTCGCGAGTACCGATGGAGTGGGTACGAAACTGCGTGTTGCGCAGGCGATGGGCCGTCACAACACCGTTGGCATCGACATAGTCAATCACTGCGTCAACGACATCCTGCCGACCGGTGCGAAACCGCTCTTTTTCCTCGACTACATCGGCCTTTCCAATTTCGATAAGACGCTTATTGCCGAGATTGTTGAGGGGCTGACAAAGGCTTGCAACGATGCCGGCTGCGCGCTGCTTGGCGGCGAGACCGCGACGATGCCGGACATATATCACGGAAACGACTATGACCTTGTGGGCTTCATCGTTGGGACCGTGCAGCGGGACCGGCTGATCAAGCCCGAGAACACTAGCGAAGGCGATGTGCTGATCGGTCTGCCGTCTAGCGGCCCGCACACCAACGGTTTCTCACTGGTGCGCAAGGTGTTCGGCATCGACGATGATCCGTCTGTGCTGAAGGACGAGCTTCCCGAAGGCGTGGGCACGTTGGGAGATGCGTTGATGGAGCCGCACCGAAGCTATCTGCCGTGGCTGCAAGACGACTCCGGCACCGTGCGAAGTGAGGTCAAAGGCCTCGGACACAATACCGGTGGCGGCATTTTCAAGAACATCCCCAGGGTGATCGCGCCGGGTCTTGCCGCCGAGGTAGACATCAATAGCTGGGTGACACCATTGCTGTTCCGGCATATCCAGCAGTCAGGTGGAATAGACGACCTCGAGATGTTCAGGGTCTTCAACATGGGCCTTGGCATGGTTGTTGTCGTATCTGAAGAAGATGCCGAAGGGCTGTTGAGCTCGATTGAGGGCTCCTGGCGGCTTGGCCGACTGGTAAAGCAGACCGGTGACCAACGAGTGATCACGCAGGGGCTTTAGGAGAGTTTCGAAACAGACATGAGAGCACTTCTCAGCGCATATGACAGGACCGGACTCGCTGAGTTCGCAAAGTCGCTGGCCGCGATCGACTGTGAGTTGATCAGCACGGGCGGCACGCTCAAGGACCTTCAAGCGGCGGGCCTCGAGGTGACGCAGGTCGCAGATCTAACGGGATCGCCCGAGATCCTCGATGGGAGAGTCAAGACTCTCCACCCGGCGATTCACGGCGGACTGCTGGCACGTCGGGACCTGCCCGCTCATGTAGCGGAGCTTGACGAGCACGGCATTGATGGCATCGATGTTGTGGTCAACAACCTTTACCCGTTTGTGGAGACGATCGCGAAGCCGGACGTGACTCTGATCGACGCCCTGGAGAACATCGATATTGGCGGGCCTGCTATGACCCGCGCCGCAGCAAAGAACTTTCCGTCCGTGGTGATCGTCGTTGATCCTGCGGACTACGGCGAAGTCGCCGAAATGCTGGCCGAGGGCGAGGTCCCGTTGGAGAAGCGGCGTCAACTCGCTGCGAAAGCGTTCCAACACGTGGCCTTATATGACACGGCTATCTCAAACTACCTGCGATCTACCGATGACTCCCTGGAAGCGACCTTCCCACAGGAGTGGACAGCTGGATGGAACCGGATCACTGTGCCTCGGTACGGTGAGAACCCGCATCAGACCGCTGCGATCTACGCGAATCCCGGTGAAACGGGCGGGATCGTCAACGTGAAGCAGCTCCACGGCATCGATCTTTCCTACCTGAACTACTTCGATGGCGACGCTGCATGGACCGCGGCGAACAGTTTCCCGGAGAACGCTGTATCTATCGTCAAGCATGCCAACCCGTGTGGCCTTGCTGTTGATATGAACCAGGCTGAGGCTTATCGGAAAGCCCTTGAGGGCGACCCCGTTTCAGCGTTCGGCGGCATCGTCGGGCTTAACACGACCGTTACGACCGAGACTGCGACAGCGATGAAGGGTGTGCTGTTCGATGTGATCGTGGCGCCCGGTTATGAGCCGGAAGCCCTTGAGATTCTTAAGAAGCGGAAGCGCACACGGGTGCTGGAAGCGCAGTTGGCGAAGCCGAATGGTTTCGAGGTACGCGCCGTTTCCGGCGGGGTGCTGGCGCAGGTGCCGGATGTCCTTGTCGAGGACCCGCATTCATGGAAAGTTGCAACCAAGAGAGCACCGACTGAGCAGGAGCTGATTGACCTCGAGTTTGCGTGGAAGGCGTGCAGGCTGATCCACTCGAACGCGATCGTGTTCGCAAAAGATAACGCGCTGGTTGGCATGGGCGCCGGGCAGCCCAACCGGGTTACCAGCGTGATGCTGGCCGGACGAGTGGCCAACCGTGACGGCCGGGACACGACTAAGGGAAGTGTGATGGCGTCCGACGCCTTTTTCCCGTTCCCGGACGGCATCGAAGGCGCCGCAGAGTACGGCATCACAGCCGTTGCTCAACCCGGAGGTTCGATCAAGGATGACGAGGTGATTGAGGCCGCGGACCGCCTGGGACTGGCGATGGTCATGACCGGAACGAGGCACTTCCTCCACTAGGCACGAAGCTTCGGGCGCTTCCCGGTGCGCGGGCAACACGACTAACCGCATGGCATCTTCTGTCGAGATAGTGATCCCGGTGCTCAACGAGGAGCGAGCGCTGCCCGGTTGCATCGAGAAGCTGGTCGAGTTCACTTCGCAGCACCCGGAACACGACTGGAAGATCACAGTCGCGGACAACGGCTCCACGGACCGCACCCCGGAAGTGATCGCCGAGCTTCATGAGAAGTACCCGAACGTTGGGACGATAAGGCTGGAAGAGCGAGGCCGGGGCAGGGCGCTGAAACGCGCCTGGCTCGAGAGTGATGCGGATGTCCGCTGCTACATGGACGTCGATCTGTCGACCGATCTCAAGTCGCTGCCGGATCTTGTGTCCGCGATTACCGATGAAGGTTACGAGATCGCTGTCGGCTCAAGATTGAGCAAAGGCTCGGAGGTGATTGGCCGCAAGCTCACTCGTGAGATCACCTCCCGTGGCTACAACCTGCTCATCAAGGTGATGTTCTGGCCGCCATTTCCCGATGCTCAGTGCGGCTTCAAGGCCGTGTCACGAGCCGCGGCCGAAGCGCTGATGCCGCTGATCAAGGACAACGCCTGGTTTATGGACACCGAGATGCTGCTCCTGGCACAGGCTGCTGGCTACCGTATGAAGTCTGTCCCCGTGAAGTGGACAGACGATCCCGACACGCGGGTGAAGCTAGTCTCGACTATCTGGGAGGATGTTAAGGGGCTGCTCAGGCTGCGCTTTGGCGGCAGGCCTAGACCATCCGTGCCATCCGGGTAGAATGTCACGGCCATTTCAGTATGCAGCGCACCCCGGCGTTGGTTCATGGAAGGGTGTCGGCGCAGTTGACATGACAGTCCGTGTGACTAGACAGGGGAGCATCCAGCAGCACCCGGCAGAAGCTGGTCTCTGGAGCACGGGAACCAACATATGACAACTCGAGATTTCGAGATTCCACGCTCCGTCCTCGTGGGTGACACGGCGGACAACGAGCTGGTCCGCGCGCAGACGATTCTCCGCAACGAGGGCGTGAACCCCGAAGTTGTAATGGAATTCACCGTTGGCGGTGACGGGATCTTCTGTGGCATCGCCGAGGCACGTTCGCTGCTCTCCAGGATCCTTCCGGAGACTGGCCGCGAGGTGTGGGCTCTTGAGGAAGGCTCTCCCGTCTCAACCGGCGAGGTGGCGCTGAGGATTCGCGCTCCATACGCGTCGTTCGGCCTTTACGAAACCGCGGTCTGCGGGACTCTCGCATCGTCGACCGGCTGGGCAACTGCCGCGCGTGAGTGCGTGGACGCTGCGCAGGGCATCCCCGTCATCTCCTACGGTGCTCGCCACGTCCATCCCGCCGTGGTCGGCGTGATGGACTATTCTGCGGTCGTCGGAAAGTGCGTCGCCAACTCTTCGCTAATTGGTGCGAGACTCACCGGACTAACGCCTTCAGGGACGATGCCGCATGCGCTGGTGCTCTTGATCGGAGACACGGTCCGTACGGTACTGGCATTCGACCGGCATATGCCGCCCGAGGTGCCGAGGGTGGCGCTGGTGGACACTTTCAAGGACGAGGCTGAGGATGCGATGGCCGTTGCCAAGGCGCTACGTGAGCGGCTGCGCGGCATCAGGCTGGACACGCCTTCACAGCGTGGAGGAGTCACGCCTGCGCTGGTCCATGAAGTCAGAGAACGGCTGGACCAGGCGGGCTACAACCACGTTGATATCTACGTCAGCGGCGGAATGACTCCGGAACGCATCGAGGAGTTTGCCGCGGCCGAGGCACCTGTCAGCGTGTTTGCTGTCGGCTTCTACATCGCAAGTGCGAGACCGATCGCGTTCACTGCCGACATCAAGGAGATCGAGGGCCGGCCGGTGGCCAAGCGTGGCCGCATCCCCGGTGTCACGGTGAACCCGCGACTGGCACGAATCCTGTAGTCACGCGCCGGGGTCCAGGGTGATCAGCTTGGGTCCGTCGCAGGCTCGTTTCGGTATTCCAGCAGCAAAGCTTCATCTGCGTTTTCTGGAACTCTCGCCCATTCCGCGATTCGCTCGCCGGCCACCCAGCAGATGCCACGGTTGGTGAGGACGAGTGGAACCCGGTCACGCCATCTCGCCGGGACATGCTGGTTGACCAGGAAATCCTGCAACTTCATCTCGACTTCCATGCCAAGAGCGTGGAACCGATCGCCATCGTGACGAGATCGGACGAGCAGACGTTGGCCGTTCACAACTTCGGGATTGACGATCGCTTGCCATCTCGGGAGAGACGTCGGTTCTGGTGCTGGCCGCTCGATTCGAGCCGATAGCGAACCACCTCCCGGGAACTCCAGTGTTCTAGGAACCTCCAGAGCTTGCTCTTCCACGGACGGTGGATAAGGACATGCTGCATCTTCATCTCTGACAAGGAACCGCACAACATCGTGTTCGACAACAAGTGTCGTTTCGTTCGGCAGGTCAATCCTGCCCGAGTCAAGTTCAGTCACAGCATCCACAGCCGAGGTTAGCGCCTTCATGTCCAGGTCTCGCAGAGTGCCGGCTGCCTGGCGGTAGGCGATGGCCACGGCATGTAACCGGAGCGCTTGGTGCAAACCTCTGAGAGCTTGCCTTGAGAAACTTCCTGACTGACCGGTGGCGGCGTCAGCCAGTGCTTCAACTGCCAGCTCGTCAATCAGCTGAACGTCGGCCGAAGCTGTGGCAGCAAGGCGACCGATCGCGTCGACGGCTTCCGGATTGATCTGTTGCAGCTCCGGGATGACAGAGTGACGAACGCGATTTCTCGCGTAACTAGGATCGGTGTTCGACTCATCCGCCCTGGGTGCGATGCCGTTCGCTGCACAGAACTCCTCCGTGTCCGATCGGCGCATCTCGAGCATCGGCCGTATCACCTGGAGCGACGTCTTGCCGGCTACGAGATCGTGCCGGAGCGTCGATTGGGCCATTCCAGACAGGCCGCGCAGTCCAGCGCCACGGGTGATTGCCAGTAAGACAGTCTCAGCCTGGTCGTCGGCCGTATGTCCGACGACGACGGCATCAGCTCCGCGCTGCTCGGTCAGGTCGGCGAGAAATCGATAGCGGAGTTCGCGGGCGGCCGATTCGGTCGAGTGACCGGTCTCTGCTGCAAACTCAGCCACATTCGAGGTGCCAGTGTGGAACGTGACGCCGAGGCGTTCGCATGTCTCTCGACAAAAGTTCTCATCTGCATCTGAACTTGCGCCTCTCAGTTGATGGTTGAAGTGCGCCGCCTCTATCTCAATCCCGGAGCCGCGTTCAGCGGCAATCTCATTAAGACCGATCAACAGCGCCGCCGAATCCGCACCACCGGAAAAAGCGACCAGGAGGCGAACAGGCCCTTCGACTTCGCATCGTTGGAGTCCGGTGTCCAGGGCAGCCAGAAAACGTTGCTTTACAGACTCGTCCGAAGAACGTCCTGAACCCACCTAAACAGGCCCGGTGCTCGCAACGATCTGCTCCACAACCGTCGGCATCTTGCGAATCCTGATGGAGGCGATCCGGTTGTCCTGCATCTCGGACACCTGCATCCGCAAGTTGCCGTATCGGACCCGGCTGCCTTCCTGCGGGATGCTCTGCGCCTGCTCGAGGAAGAACCCGGCGACCGTTTCGTACTCGCCCTCGGGGATCTCGAGTTCCAGCTCGCTGTTCGCCTCTTCGATCGGCATACCACCATCGACAACGAAGGTGTTCTCATTCACCGTGATGAACCGGCGTTCGGGACGCCTGCCCTCCTCGCCGGTCTTTCCGACGATCTGTTCGACAACCCTCGTCAGCGTGATCAGGCCGGCGATACCACCGAACTCGTCCACAGCAAGTGCGATCTTGTCTCCCGACTGCTGCATCATCTCGAACAGGTCGTCCAGCCGCTTCGTCTCAGGTACGAACATCGCCTGTCTCATCAGCCGCGTCACCGGCTGTGAAGGGTCAAGGCGGTTCTCCGCTTGCGAGACCATAACGTCCTTGACCGAGAGGATTCCGTCGACATCGTCGTGCTCCTCGTCATACACCGGAAAGCGTGTATGAGGGCTCTCGCGGTACGTTTCCAGGAACTCGCTGAACGTGGTGTCGGAGCTGATCCAGACGATTTCAGGACGCGGGGTCATCACGTCACGGACTTCGAGCTCGCCGAACTTGAAGATGTTGTCGAGCATGGTGCCCTGCGACTCCTCAACAGTGCCTGCCTGCTCACCCTGGTCAATCAGCAATCGCAGCTCCGCAGAGGTAACCGCCGGAGTAGCCAGCGCCTCACGGCCACCCGCCAGCTTCACGATGCCGCGCGGGGGAAGCGTGAACGCCCAGACTACCGGCGTTGAGATTCGCATCAGGAAGAGAATGACCCGGGCCGTGTTGAGGGCCCATCGTTCGGCGATCAAGGCGGCAACAGACTTTGGCGTGAGTTCACCGACGACCACCACCAGGATGGTTGAAATGATCGTGGCAACGATGGTTGAGAGCGCGCTGGGCTCGCCGCCGCCAATAGTGGTGATCGCGAGACTCGTACCGACGGAGGCAACCAGGATGTTGAAGATGTTACCGACGAGAAGGATGGTTCCGAAGAACCGTTCGTTATCGCCGAGTACCTTCAGAACAGCATCTGCACGGTGATCACCCTCTTCGGCAAGCCTGCTGATGCGAAAACGGCGCGACCCGAGTAAGGCCACTTCGGTCGCACTAATGAATGCGCTCCCTGTGAGGCCGATGATGATGATGATGATTGACAGCAGCATGTCTACTGACGGGATTCTTGCTTTACCGGTTGGCACCGGCGTCTGAGCACGGAAGAACCCGTCAGTTACATATTAGCGCGTTCAGTTTCAGCTTCTTGTGAGAAGAACGCCAGATTGCGGGTGGCACGGCTTCTGGATCCGAACATCTAGATCGGTCATCTCACCGGCACGCGAATAGAGACTTCATCATGTCCGCGGTAGAACTCAATAACCGGTCTCGAAGAATCAATATCACTGCGGCGCATCAACGAGTCGACCACCTGGCCGATCTGTGCAGGGTCGACGAGGAATCCGGTCAACCGACGGCAGAAATACCGACCACCCGGAACACGGTACACAGGCAGACCGTGCTCGGACTCACCTGACGCACCGGGCTGGATAGCAACACAGGCCCGGTACTCACCCGATTCCACGACACCGTAGAACTTTCTGCCACGCAGTGAGTTGAGACCAGCCTCCAACTGCTCGAAAGCGGCATGAGCCTGCTCTGGAATCGGCAGAGACCTGTCTCCGGTCACGTACCTGACAGCGATCTCAGGCGCATCGATGATCGAGCCGGCAAGCAAGGCTTCTCGCTTAATCGTCTTTGTCTGGCCCGGACGTCGCCTCTTGCGGGTCTAGCTGGAGGCTCTTGGCACGGATCTGCTGTTCGACCTGGTCCCTGATGTCGGTGTTCTCTCGCAGGAACACACGAGCCGCTTCTCTACCCTGGCCCAGGCGAGTGTCACCGTACGAGAAGAACGAGCCGCTCTTCTTCAGGATGCCCATCTCGACACCGAGATCCAGCAGACCGCCCTCTTTGCTGATCCCTTCCTTGAAGAGAATCTCGAACTCTGTCTTTCGGAAAGGCGGAGCGACCTTGTTCTTGACGACCCTCGCTCGAATCCGGTTGCCGATGATGTCCTGTCCGACCTTGATCGACTCAGACCTCCGCAAGTCGATCCTTACAGAGCTGTAGAACTTCAGCGCACGGCCACCCGGGGTTACCTCGGGGCTGCCAAAGATCACGCCCACCTTCTCACGGAGCTGGTTAATGAACAGGGCTACCGTCTGAGTCTTGTGGATGGTCCCTGTCAGCTTCCGCAACGCCTGTGACATCAAGCGAGCCTGCAGGCCGATGTGGCTGTCGCCCATCTCACCCTCGAGCTCGGACAACGGAACAAGAGCCGCCACGCTGTCCACCACAACGATATCGAGCGCTCCACTCCGGACAAGATAGTCAGTGATCTCCAGTGCCTGTTCTGCCGAATCGGGCTGTGAAATCAGCAGCTTCTCGACATCTACACCGATCGCACGTGCATAGGTCGGGTCCATCGCATGCTCGACGTCTATGTACGCTGCGCTGCCGCCCATGCGCTGCGCCTCTGCGATGGACGAGAGGGCAAGAGTCGATTTTCCCGCCGACTCTGCGCCGAACACCTCGACAATGCGGCCGCGCGGCAGTCCGCCGATCCCCAGAGCGAGATCAAGGGCGATAGAACCGGTCGGCACGGCGCCGATGTCCTTGTCCGTATTGCTCTCGCTCATGCGCATGATCGCGCCGCGACCGAACTGCTTCTCTATCTGCGCAAGAGCCAGCTCGAGTGACTTGTCTCTTTCGCCTGCCACGCCGTTCTCTTTCACTGCAACCGAACCGTTTCGAGATGCCAAGACCGTAACTCTCCAGTCTGGTTTTAGCCTTTGGCCGGCAGCCAGGCTGCCGGTTTATTCAGATATGCGGACCTGTTGTCCGGCGCATCGGACAGAACCCGGGACACGTCGTACTGGTGTTCAACTGTGCGCAGGCCAAACATTAGCACAGGTGTTCTAAACACTCAAACCAACTGTCACACCGAGTTGAGTTGACTGCCTTTATGCGATACGCACACAGAAAACTAAACTGTTTCCCTGACTCTGTCATCTGCCGAACAGTCGACTCAGAACCCATTTCAGTCTTAAGAAGAACACCGATCCCGGCCCGGGAGGCATCAATCGGCCGGCATCTGTTCCACGAACTCTATGAACGCTCTCGCGCTGTCAGACATCTGCCTGTCCACTTCGTAAACCAGGTAGAGGTCGCGCACGAAGGACACTCCGGCAAGCCTGACCGCTGCGAGGCTCTCTGGAACGTAGTGCTCAATCGCCCGCAGCGTCACGAAGCCGATGCCGACCCCCGAGTTGACTGCAGAGACCATCGCCTGTGTGCTGCCGAGCGCGATGTCTGCGAACTCGCCGGGGAGCTCCTTCCCGTTTGCTTTGAGAGTAGCCTCGACTGTTCTGTAGGTGCCCGACCCATCTTCCCGTGGCAAGAGCTTCTCGCCTTCGAGTTCCGAAACGTCTATTTCCCCTCGGTCCGCGAAAGGATGAGAGGTCGGTACTGCCAGGACGATCTCATCTGGCGCAATCCTGCTGTAGTGCAGCACGCCGAAGTCGGACTGCTGTCCTGCAAAGCCAGCATCGAACTCCCCTGTCATGAGAAGCGTGGCAACACCGGCCGAGTCGGTGATCAGAGTCTCGACCGCGACCCCTGCATGCGATTGGGTGAAGTCGTTCGCGATGCTTGGTAGCAGGTACTCACCAGGAGTTGTGCTGGCGACGATCCTGAGCACTTCGTGAGAGCTGTTGGATCTCCTCCTGTTGCCACTTACAGAGGCTCTGAGCATGTCGTAGGAGCCCAGGGTTGAGCGGGCGAAATCGAGGAACTTCCTGCCGTCCGCGGTGAGTTCTGCGCCTTTTCGCCCCCGGACGAAGAGACTGGCATCTAGCTCGTCTTCGATCCTTTCGATCAAGCGGGAAAGTCCCGGCTGACTCATACCCAGTTCCCTGGCTGCTGCGGTTATCGAACCGGACTCCGCAACAGCCTTCACAGCACGTAGCTGATCCACATCTACCATAACTACCCCGCATGTATTGCGCCGATTTTAAGCAACCCGTGCCGGCTATGATTCCGTACATTAGATTGTTCAGGCACTCATCTGGAGGAATAATAACCATTGCGCATGCTGCTGGCGCTTTTCATCGTTACTATCGGCACTATCGGCGTCGCTTGCTCTAGCTCAGACGCGCCTCAAGCCGGCGGAGATGCCGGCCCCCGTAACGAAGTTCCCCTCGTTATCGGTGGGATTCCGGATCAGAATATATCTCTTTTAGAGGAGAGGTTCGACGGTATTGCGGAGTATCTACAGCAAAAAGTCGGAATTTCTGTCGAATATCGACCTGCGACGTCTTACTCCACGTTGGTGACCGCTTTCCAGAATGGTGACGTGCAGTTGAGCTGGTTCGGCGGTCTGACCGGTGTGCAGGCAAGACTGGCAACTCCCGGGGCGGAGGCCATCCTGCAACGTCCGATGGACACCGAGTTCGAGTCTGTGTTCATCGTCGGGACAGACGTCGATGCCGACTCGCTCGCAGACCTGCCTGGCAAGACCTTCACCTTTGGTTCTGAGAGCTCCACATCCGGCCACTTGATGCCGAGGTTCTTCCTGTCTCAGCTGGGCATAGACCCAGAGTCTGATTTCCTGGGCCCTCCTTCCTATTCAGGCTCGCATGACAAGACCTGGAAGCTTGTTGAGGCGGGCAGTTTCGAGGCGGGTGCACTCAACGCCAATGTCTGGAACCGCGCCGTTTCAGAGGGGCAGGTCGATACGGATAAGGTGCGAGTGCTGCAGATCACGGATCCGTACTTCGACTACCACTGGGTCGCTCACCCGGAGATCGACGCCCGCTTTGGTGAAGGGACATCAACCGAGATCTATGAGGCGCTACTTGCACTCGACTCGGGGATTCCGGAGCACAGGCGGTTACTCGAGCTTTTCGAGACGGACAGCTTCATTGATACCGGCAACGAGAACTACGCTGCTATCGAATCGACCGCACGTGAATTGGACCTGATCCGTTAGTAACCCGGTCGGCAGGCGGTTGTCGCGGATTCGAGCGGTCTTAATCGGCGCCCATGTGGTCAACGAAGACCGGGCTGAGCCACGCAACTTCCTGGTCCAACTGCGTGATGCGTGCCCAGTACGGGTTGTATCCGGGGTTGGGTGAGCTGTCTGTGAACGAGATAGATGCGTCGAGGCGACCCGGCTCGGGGCAACGCTCAACCGCCATCCGCCTGTCCAGGTGCCCCATCTCAAGCGCCAGTTGCTCGTTGCCGAGTTCGCTCATCTTGAACGTCAGGGAGCCAGAGTCCGCTTCGGCGAGAGCCATGCGTCGCGGCCCGATCTCACCGTGCATGCCGAACTTCTCGCCGATCACAAGCGAGGATTCGAATGAGATGGATATTTCGGCGTTTTCGGTATCGCTGAACTCGATCTCAAGTCCGCTCGTGTAACCACAGGTCCACGAATGGAACTCCAGCGTGTTCCTGTCAATCCTTGTCCAGTTGGAGCGAGGGCTGTCGAACCGAAGCGTGCGAACGGAACCAAAGCCATCGCCGTTCACTCGGACCCGACCGTTCCACACTATGCCCGAATAGCTGGACATTCTGCTTGCACCGGACCACGTGAGACGCAAGGTGTTGGGTGATCTTGACGGAAAGACCTGCTCGGAGTGAACCAGGTCCAGGCCGCGGAACAGATCAATGCGCTCAATCGGCCCGGTGCCCGCCGCATTCACGCTGAAGACTGGTGGCTCTGCCATCGAAAACTCCGTGCCCATGAAGCGGCCGTTCACGTCTGAGCGCGCCGCAATGCGCGCTCCGGTCGTCGCATAGCATCGACGGCTCTTGATGGCATCAAGCACAGACTCCAGCGTGAGCTCAGGTGCATAGATGCCGGTCAGCCCACCTTTGGCGTATCGCCTTAACTGGTGACCTGGCCTGTCATCGCCCGGACGGCCGGTGTGGCAGTCATTCCCTCCAACGAATCCCATGCGGTAGCCGCGCTCGATCGATTCCCGCAGGAACCATTCGAATGTGCCGTGTGTCGAAACGACCTCTAGCGTCGGTTCAAGCTCTGCATCGTGCCATTGGAGATCGGCATGCTGGCCGCCGACGTGCGGAGTGATGACGGTGTCTGTGCCGCGGTAGTAGTTGTGCAGGTCTCGGACATGCGGCAAGTCCGACTCGCCTTCTTCTCCGAGATGGCCAGCGCCGTTCCACCGTTTCATGGGCTGTCCGAAGCGGCGGAAGTAGACGTTGTGGTGACCGCCCCATTCGAGGTGCGCGGACCATTCGAAGCCGGGCATCGGCACGAATACCCCCGGTTCGTGGAACGCCTCTTCCTGTTGCTGCTGGATCCGGTATGCGGCGGTCGAGTGAGCGCTGTCGTTGCGTTGGAAGCCCGCGAAATCGATCAGCGAGACGTCACGCGCATGGGTGTAGTAGTCGCCGATCTTATGTGCGTCCGCAACCTGCCCTGAGTGTGGATCGCCCCAGTACAGCCTCTGGGTCGTTGGTTCATCGGTCGCATTGATTGGATTCGAAACGCCGGTCACACCGCTTTGTTCGTGCCTCGCCGTGATCCGCAGAATGCCGGGCTCAGAGACTCTGCAACCAGGCACTTCGATCACGCCCGACTCTTCGTTGTCGAACTCGACTGCGCTTTCCGGAAGTGCAATACCGGACGCTTCGATGCTCACTCTGCCTTTGAAGTGCTGTGCCGGATTGCCCCACGCATCGGACGCCTTTACGTGGATGGAAAATCCATCGGAGGTGGTCACGTCCGCCGGTGCGACAACTTCAAGCGCTGCAATGTCACCACCCGTGATGTTGACCGATGGCCGTGACTCAAGGACACCACCACTGCCAGAACCGTCTGTATCGACTTCACAGAGAAAGTATCGGAGAGGTTCGTAGAAAGTTTGGCTGCGTGTGCCGCTCCCGCCTAAAGAACGGTCACCCAATACAATCTCCAGCCGGTCACCTTCGACTAGCGCGCCAGACGCCACCGCGATTCGCACCGTGTTCTGGTTTGGCATATTGAAGAAGGTGACAACGCCTTCTGGTGATGCGACTGAGACGTGGTCGTCGGCATCAGCGTTCATCGACTGCGCCTTCGACCAGTCGGAGTCGCCCTCTGTGAACAGCCTGACGGATCCACCGGCGCTGACCCCGGCAGAGCCAGCGGTGTAGATCAGCTTCCATGAGTTGACAGACCCGGCCTCAACCTCTGACGGACCAGCTATATCGAGCTTGCCGAACTCGGCAGTAGAGACTAGCAGTGTTCGGGCTGGGTCGTATGCGGGCGCCAATACGCGTCTCCGTTCTGCCTTCAGCCGGAAAGCTCTTCCAACAGACGCCTCGCTACGACCTCTTCCTCGCCGTCCCGGAGGTTGAACGGATTCACGTTCAGGCTGTCCTGCGAGCTGGCCACGTAGATGCGGGGAGATCCTTCGTGGATACGGCGAGCTATCTCGGGTATCGAGGGTCCAGTCCAGTCTGAGTTGAGTTCGACAACGGCTGTCGGGACGAAATGTCGGAAATAGTCGTGCTTGACCTCGCAGCTGACGTTTGGCACCGACTGCAGGCGATCTGCCACGTGTTTTGCCTGCGCTCGTTTGCCGGCGAGGAACGCCTCTTCATCCAGGTCCACGTACAGGCGGAGCGCGGTGGCGAGTCCGACCATCTCTTCGCGTGCCACCTTCTGTGGTCTGCCGATGGCGTGGTGTGGCGACGAGTTCATGAGCGCCGCCTCAACGAGGTCTTTCTTGCCAAACAGCAGCCCGGTCGCCTGCGGACCGCCGATGAACTTGCCTCCGCTGAAGATCACGAGGTCCGCACCCTCGTCGATGAACCGGCGCAGGTTTTCGCGTGGCGGCAGCATCGCAGCCGAATCGAGCATCACCGGGATGTCGTGGCGATGTGCGATCTCAACCGTCTGTGAAAGGGTCGGACCAGTCTGCACAAGACCCGGTGCGAACAGGTAGCCGATCGCCGCGGTCTCTGGCGTTATCGCTGCCTCAAGCTCTTCAACGATGCAGCCAGAGGCGCTTCCGGCAAGATCAACACCCGCACCGGTTGAGCGGTGCGTGTTGCCGTAAGTGCCGTAGTGCGCGTGCTGCATCAGGATGCGGCTCTTCATGCCCGATGTGTCCGGCAACCGGCGGACCTTGGCGATGTCGGTGCCGGTCATGCAGGCTGCTGCGGCAAGTGCGATTCCGCTGGCCGCTCCCGCTGTCACCATCCCGGCCTCGGCGCCAGTCACCTGTGCGATGTACTCACCGACCTTCCTGTTCAATTCGATAATCGGAACGAACGAGTTGGATGCCTGGGCCATCGCCTCGACCACTTCAGGATGCATGCTTGAGCCGCCATGCGTGGTGTGTGTGCCGCCGGCATTGATGACAGGCTCGACGCCCAGAAGGTCATAGACAGGGTTTGAGAGATTCGGACTGGCGGTCTGGGTCATAGAGAAACCCTCGATTCTTGCGAGCCGGAAGCGTTTAGCGGAGCGCTATCTGTGACGGGCCGGAGTCTACAGCCAAACCGGGATCTGCGCGTACCGCCCGCAGTTGCGTAACGGGTGTGATAAAACAGGGCCGAAATCGAGTACGAAGTCGACCTTTTTATGCTCGAGTCGCGGCGATGAAGCGCGGGTTCGCCATTGCTGGTGACCGCAAAGCATTGGCAGTGCCTGGAAGGAGCCCACATTGGCCGAGAGCATCTATGAACAGTTCGGAATCAAGCCCGGCATCAACGCTCGCGGCAACCAGACACTGCTGGGCGGCTCGACTCCCCCGCCAGAGGTACAGCAGGCAATGGAGGAGGCGACGAACAGCGGGTTCGTTGTATTCGAAGACCTGCTTCGCAAGACAGGTGAATTCATCGCCGACACGCTTGGGACAGAAAAGGCCTTCGTGACTTCGGGTGCTGCTGCTGCGATCGCTCTTAACTCGGCGGCAGCGCTGGCCGGTGACGACCGCGAGAAGATGGGACGAATTCCCGACACGAGCGGGATGAAGAACGAGTTCATCTTCCAGAAGGTGCAGGATTACACGTACAAGCGTTGCTTCACCATCTCAGGAGCGAAGTTGGTAGAGGTTGGAGACGAAAACGGCTGCACGATCGATGAGATTGAAGCTGCGATCGGTCCGAACACCGCTGCAATCGCGTACTTCGAGAGTGGACGGTGGGGCGACAACGTCGTGTCGCTTGATGAGGCGAGGGCACTGGCTGATAAGCACGGTCTGGTCCTGGTCGTCGATGCTGCGGGCCAGATATACCCGCTTGACCGCTTCACCCGCGTGGCCCAGACGGGCGACATCGTTGCCTTTGGCGCAAAGTACTTCGGCTCGCCACACTCAACCGGAATCTGCACGGGCAAAGCTAAGTTTGTCGAATCGGCGTTCCAGCAGAACTTCCTTGGCTACGAGGTCGCCGGGATGAAGGGTCTCGCACGGCCGTTCGGCAGAGGGTTCAAGACCGACCGCGGCGAAGTGATGGGCGTCGCGGTCGCTCTACGACGCTGGTTCACGATGAACCACGAGGAGCGGCTGGCCATAGAAGACGCAAAGCGAGAGGCTTTCGTGCGGGCGATGTCCGATGTACCGGGCGTCGAAGCGAAGATCGACACCAATCCGCTTATTGGCCCGAATGTCGTCGTCAGCATCCACATCGATCCTCATGTGGCAGGCAAAGATGGTCTGCAGGTGATGAAAGAACTGGAAGATGGCGACCCACCGATCTGGACGCGCAGTCACGACGGTGGCAAGTCGATCGGAATCGGCGTGCAGGTGCTATCTGACGAAGAGGTCGAAGTCGTCTGCCAGCGCCTGCGTGAGATTCTTTCCGGATCCTGATCGGGAGTGGGATTGATGCCCACCTGACCTGGCGAGGAGGAGCCACATGAACTGGGACATCTTGATCAAGGGCGGAACAGTGGTCGACCCTGCGCAGGGTTTGCACGGTCCATCAGATGTTGCGATATCCGGCGAGAAGATAGCTGCCGTTGATACGAACCTTGATCCAGCGAACGCTGTGCGGGTGATCGACGCGACCGGCAAGATCGTCACACCCGGCTTCATCGACCTGCATGTTCACAACTACACGTCTCGTGGCAACAGGCCAAGTGTCGACTCGGATAGCACAAGCCTCGCGTTCGGTGTGACGACCGCGCTTGACGCCGGCACCGCAACACCGTCCCAGTATCCCCACTACTGGGAGACCGATATCCAGTCGACGAATGTGCGACTCTACTCACTGGTGCGTATGCCGGACCCGTTTGGGCCCGATCCCTCATCGGTCGGTGAGGTGCAAGAGCTGATCAACAGTTACGAAACTCTGATCGGCGTCAAATATCACCACTCGCAGCACTTCCCGGCACTACCGCTCGCACGCGAGGCCGCGGACTTCGGTGGCGGAACCTTAATGGCAGAAGCCTATGGGGCGCCGATGCGTCAGCTGCTCGACTGGCTGAATCCCGGCGACATCCTGACTCACACATTCCACGCTGCATTCCGGTTCCCGATATTCGATCACCGCGGCAAACTATGGAAAGAGGTCCTCGACGCAGTTGAGCGCGGCGTCTATCTCGACATCGGCCACGGCGCCCGCGGCTTCGCTTTCAGGACGCTTGAACAGGCGATGGAGCAAGGGTTGAAGCCAACGACGATCAGCACAGATCTGCACGTCGGCAACATCGACGGTCCGGTCTACGACATGCCGACGACCATGTCGAAGATGATGGCGCTTGGTCTGAGTCTCGATGAGGTGATCGAGATGTCTACGTCGGTTCCGGCGAAGGCGCTGAATGAGCAGGACAGGCTTGGGTCGCTGAAACCGGGCTATGTCGCCGATGTTGTGATCAGCGAGATTCAGACCGGAGAGTTCACTTATCTTGACGTCCTGCACGAGAAGCGCACTGGCAGGGAGAAGATCAACCCTGAGACGGTGATCTACTCTGGCAACTTGTACGAGGGTGAAAGGTTCGTGCCAGGCGACATGACGCACAGAGAGGATGCGCCTCCCGGCTTCATCCTGACCGAGACCTAGTCCAGCGCTGGACTAGGTCGGCTGGTCAAAGTACGCGGCTCTCGAGTAGTAGGAATCGGGCTCGGACGACGGGATCCTGTCGAGAATGTCGGAGACCTCGGCGCGTTGATTTTCTGAAAGCTGCCAGTCTGCTGCCGCTGCGTTGGCCGTCACCTGTCCGGGTCTGCTTGCTCCGGAGATCACGGTGCTGACCTGCGGCTCCGACAGAAGCCACGCAATCGCCAGATCCAGGATCGTCTTGCCGTGCTGCTGTGCGTAATCGGTCAGCGCGCCAACCAGCTTCAAGTTCTGCGGCGTGGTCCATTGGGCAGCGGTGTTCTGATTGAGACCGAGCCTGCTGTCGGCGGGCACCGAGCCGTCCGCGTTCACTTTGCCTGTCAGCATTCCGGCTGCCAGAGGCAAATAAGGAATGACGCCGAGTCCGAGCTTCCGGCAGGCGGGAATCATCTCCTTTTCAGCACTGCGGTTGAGCAGCGAGTAGGCGAACTGACTGCTGACCATCGGCGTCCAGTTGTTGTGCTTTGAGATCCAGTGGCCGTGTGTGATGCGCCAGGCAGCGAAGTTGCAACCTCCGACGTAACGCACCTTGCCCGCGTGGACCAGGTCGTCCAGCGCTTGCAGCGTCTCTTCGAGCGGCATGCGCGTGTCGGGCCGGTGGATCATGTAGAGGTCGATGTAGTCGGTCTGCAGGCGCTCGAGCGATGCCTCGACCGAGTTCATCACGAACTTTCGAGAACCGCCAAACAGGTTTGGGCCGTGCTCCCTGCGGCTGCCGAACTTCGTGCCTATCAGCATCCGGCCGCGCCGGTTTTTCAACGCCTTTCCGATGAACCCCTCCGACACGCCCTGCGCATAGACGTTCGACGTGTCGATGAAGTTGACTCCGCAGTCGATCGCCTCGTCGATGATCTTCTCGGCCTGATCGTACGTCGTACGATTGGGCTCGCCGAAGCTGTTTGCGCCAAGACCTACCTCGGAGACTTCGAGCCCCGACCTGCCGAGGTGCCTGTAGCGCATTGAGAAATATCCCTTCGTGGTGTGAGAGGCAGGATTGTAGCCTGCTCGTGGTCAACTTCTGGTGAATCAGTGTTTGTTTGCCGGGCCGGTGTAAGGTTCACTTCGAACTCATCCGCCTTCATGGGAGCCGAACATGGCAGAACCGTTCAACCTGCTCTACATCTTCACTGACCAGCAGCGTGCCGACACGATGGCGGCCTATGGGAACGACTGGATCGAGACGCCGAACTTGAACCGGCTTGCTGACGAGAGTTTTGTTTTCGAGAACTGCTACGTCAGTTCGCCCATCTGCACACCCTCCCGCTCAACACAGCTGACCGGTCTCTGGCCACATACCAACGGCTGTATCAAGAACAACATCCCCCTGCCACAAGAGATCGACACTGTCGCCGACCACCTGCCAACGGACTACCACAAGGCCTACTACGGCAAGTGGCATCTTGGCGATGAAGTGATCAAGCGGCGAGACTGGGACGAGTGGCACAGCATCGAAGACCAGTACCGCATCTGGCATACGAGCGAAGAGCATGACGACACTCTGAGCAACTACCACCACTACCTGGTGGAGCACGGCTATGAGCCTGACAAGGAGTCCCGCGGAAAGAAAGTGTTCTCGCGGCCGTTCGCGGCGGCGCTACCTGAGGAACACACGAAGGCCTCGTACCTGGGTCGAGAGGTTTCTCGATTCGTCAGAGAGAACACAGGGCGGCCATGGGCACTGTACGTGAATCTATTCGAACCTCACCCTCCGTACGATGGCCCGTTCAACGATATGTATGACCGGGGTTCGTTACCGCAAAGTCCTGTTTTCATGAAGGACCCACCCGAAGATGCCGCGCAGATGCATTACCTGATGGCGCAGGCGCAGACGGAGAGCCTCGATGCTCCGGCTCAGGCGTTCTCAGCGACATTTGGCCGGGATGTGCCGCCTGAAGAGGCCGCGGGCGAAGGACCTGGTGGATATGGCGAGGCCGAATTTAGGGAGGTGCAGGCGCGCTACTACGGACTCGTGACGCTTGTCGACAGGGCCATCGGAAAGATGTTGGATGCGCTTGAAGAGTCCGGACAGGCCGACCGAACGATCGTGGTATTCACAAGCGAGCACGGCGACCAGATGGGCGAGCACAACATCTTCCAGAAGATCGTGATGTACGAACAGTCGGTTCGGGTGCCCATGCTGGTGCGCGTCCCGAGAACAGACGGAGGGAAGGTGCCGGGTCGCTACAGCCATATCGATACGGTCCCAACACTGCTTGACCTGCTGGGCGCTGAGGTGCCGGATGCGCTGCCGGGGCAGAGCAGGGTGGAAGTGATGCGAGGTGGCGGTTCTCTTGATGGCAACGATGTGATCATCACCTGGAACGGCCGTAGCATCGATCAGAAGTTCCCGTTGAGCGAGCTTGAGCGGATGCGTGAGATTCCGCACCGTTGCATCATCACTTCGGACGGATGGAAGCTGAACCTTTCAGTGGGCGATACCTGCGAACTTTACGACCTGAACTCAGATCCATATGAGCAGAAGAACCTGTACGCGGATCCGTCACATTCAGACCGCGTGCTTGAACTGGCGAAACGGATCCGCCGGTGGCAGCGGGATACCGGCGACATGGCGCTGATCCCGGATGTCTATCCGGGCGTTGGCTTCGTACCTGAGATGCACCGCTGAGATTCGGCGCAACTTCTGGATAGTCAGATCAACCTTCGATTCCGGTTCGTGTGCTGAACCGCAGCCTACTACGTACGCCTCGTGATAAATCTCCAGAAGATCTGCACTGGCTTCCAGAAGTTCTCCCACCACCTGCGTCCGAGTCTTGCGGTGTGGTTGGAGCTGATACTGCTTATCAGCCCGCTGTTTACCGTACTCGCAAGACCTGCATCAAGTTGGCCTTGAAAACTGCTCGAAACCCCTGCTGAAACGCTGGACTCGCCGTTCGAAGCGATCGCTGACACATGTGATGAGTTCATTGACTTGGGTTAGAAGCTCCTGAGAGCGTTCTGTACGTCATTGATGATGCTGATTAGCTGGGCTGGCTGGACTATGAAATGGTGATAGTTCGTACTTGAAACGCTAGGAAACGTCGTGCTGTCGTACTTCTCCAGAATCACGTTCGCATGAGCCAACCACTCTGAGATGATCACGGCAGTTGCCTGGTTGACCATCAACGCTCCCTGGTCATTTGTGGACATGTCGGCACTAGGAACCGTTGGCAGCGTGAACGTTACGTCGTTCATCTGGAACCTCCTGGAGAACTCTCCGATAATGCAAGCAAGGTGGGTAGATCCCACGGAATGTAACCCCAGTCGATGCAAACTGACAAGTTTCGGTATGCACACGCGTAGTTCACGCGCGAATCGTACTCAGGACGAGGATTTGATCGCGAAATCAACGCAGATCATCTTCGAATGATCAGGGCGGTTCGCTTGCGATATCGACTTAGTACCGAAGCGTCTGTTAGCAAGTCGCAGTCACAAATGCTCGGTTTGAAACCGCTAGCTACGGGATGCTCAGGTCCGTCTTGGGAGTCTCACTCCACGGATCCTTCGACGCACCGTCATAGTCCCACAAGACTTTACCGTCCTTGATCGTGAGCTGGCAGACCAGGCGCTGCGACGCTTCCATGATCCGGTAGCCGGTCGGCCCCGAGTCGCTCAACCCGGCGGGACGCTCTACGGCTTCCAACACTGCGATGTCGGCGAGCGCTCCTGGAGTCAGAGTGCCCAGGTCCGTGCGATTGATCCACTCTGCCGCTGCGGAAGTGGAGAGTCGCACCACCTCCGCAATCGGCATACCCATCGCAAGGAACTTGGACATCACCTCGGTCATGTCCGCGCGGGAAGTTCTCAAGCTCATCCGGTGCATGTCTGTCGAAATTGTGTCGGGCGGAAAGCCCTGCTCCAGTGCAGGAACCGCCATCGAGAACGAGAAGCTGTTGTTGCCGTGCCCAACATCGAACTTGATGCCTCGGCTGCGGGCCTCGATGTAGTGAGGCTTCACCTTGCCGTCGTTACCGATCATCGGCTTGCCGTAGCCGTAGCAATGCGTGACGCCGTCACCTGGGTTCATGTGCTCGAGCAGCATCTCGTCGAACGGGCGGGTTGGTTTTGCATTCTGGTCGATCAGGCAGAACGTGCCGGACAGACGAGCGGCTTCGACTCCACGGTCAACAGACTCCCAGCCCGGTCCCTGGAAATGAGCGACCTTAACGCCGACCAGGATGTCACCGCGGTTGTTGATGCACTCTGCCGTCGCTTCAGGGTCCATATCGGCGACGACCTGCTCAGGATCACCGACCATACCGGCACCGACGATGTTCAGCAGGCCGAAGACTCGCACTGCCGACTTCTGCACGATGGTCCGGTTGAACTCATCAAATGTGCGCCAGCCCGCGCCACCGCAGTCGACCATCGTGGTGACACCGTATGGCAGGCACATCTCGTCAGGGAACATCGCTCCAGACCAGCCGAACGAGTGAGCATGCATGTCGATCAGACCTGGAGTGACGTACCAGCCATCGACGCGGGCGACCCTGGCTGCATCAGCCTCCGGGATGTCAGCCTCGACTCCGCCGATGGACCGTCCAGCAATGCCAACATCCATCTTGCCGTCGATACCGTTGACGGGGTCGATGACGTGACCGCCCTTCAGAAGCAGGTCATACTTCGGCACTGCGCACTCCTAACTTGCTGATTACTCTCGGAGCTGCCTGAGGCGTGGGTCTGTGCGGTCTCGCAGCCAGTCGCCAAGGAAATTCATGGCCATGACCGTCAGGAAGATACCCAGGCCCGGGAAGACCGAGATCCACCACGCAGTCGCAAGGAAGTCCCGGCCGTCGTCGATCATCGCTCCCCATGATGGGAACCTGGACGGGATGCCGACGCCAAGGAAGCTGAGAGCTGCTGCCGTAAGGATCAAGCCTCCGACGCGCAGGCTGGCTAGGACCATGAGCACGTTCAGCACGCCCGGCAGGATGTGGCGCAGCATGATCCTGAAATCGGACGCACCGGCCACCTTCGCAGCCATCACGTAGTCGCGCGACTTGAGCGACAAAACTTCGGCGCGCACGTTCCTCACCAAACCAACCCAGGTGAGCATGACGAGCAGGACGATCATGATCGTTATTCCCTGCCCGACTGTGACTGCGACGACGAGCGCGACTAATAAGAACGGCAACGCGTTCCACACATCTACGAAACGGGTTAGCAGCTCGTCGAACAGGCCACCGTAGTAGCCGGACGCAATACCCGCCCATGCGCCGAGAATGACGCCGCTGACCATCGAGACGACGGCGACCATCAATGAAACTCGGGCACCGAACACGAACCGGCTGAAGACATCGCGGCCAAACTCGTCGGCTCCGAGGAAATGGCGCCGTTCGAGTCGCGATCCAATCCGGTCCTCTTCGTAGTACTCGGTGTACCAGAACGGTCTTGCGAACGAACGCCTCAGGTCGTCGTCATTCGGATCCCAGGGCGAGATCAGCGGAGCGAACACCGCCATCGTGACCAGCGTGACGATGACCACGACCGGAATCACCGGCCACCGGCGACTGAATTTCCATGCCGCGATCAGCTGCCCCAGAATGGGAACACTCTCCAGTCCGGTTACAGGCCGTCGTGCAGCCGCGCCGTATCTGACCGCCTCCGGAGTTGCCATTTACGAGTACCTGATCCGTGGGTCGACGATCGTATAGAGAATGTCCGCAACAAAGCTCATACCGACATAGAGGATCGTGAACAGGAACACAGTCCCTGCTATCACCGTGAAGTCGTTCTGGTTGACCGCTTCGACTGAGATCCTGCCGATGCCTGGCCACGCGAAGATCAGCTCGACCAGCACGGCCCCATCCATGAAGCCTGCTAAAAGCAGAGCAGCGATGGTTAATGGCTGGATGAGCGCATTGCGGAACGCGTGCTTCCATATCACCTTGCGGGAGCTGACGCCCTTCGCTCTCGCCAGCTTGATGTACTCGGAGTCCAGGACTTCGAGCATCGCAGAGCGAGTGATCCGCAGGTAGCCCGCCATAGGCGCCCAGCCCAGGACGAGTGTCGGTAAGACGTAATGCTTCCACTGCTGGGTAAATGGCAGTCCTTCGCCGCGTCCGAAGATAGGTAACCATTCAAGCCAGACGCCGAATATCCAGATGCCGACGAGGCCGATCCAGAACGGTGGTAACGATTGGCCAAATAAGGCTAAGCCGCGGCCGAAGTAGTCCCAGATTGAGCCGCGTTTAATTGCGGAGAGGATGCCTAACGGGATGCCGGTGAAGGTGCCGAACGTCCACGCGGCGATAGCGAGTTGGAGCGTCGCTCCCCAACGCTCCATAAGCGTCTTTGTGACCGGGCGTTGTGTCTGGACACTGCGACCCAGGTCTCCCTTGAGGACGTTGCCGAGCCATGAGAAATACTGAATGACCAGCGGCCTATCGAGGCCCCACTTCTTCTTAAGAGCTTCGAGCGTTTCGGGTGCGACAAAACCGCTGTCTGCCTGTATGAACAGGTTGATCGGGTCTTCCTTCGTATGCGCCAGGGCGAACACGAGAACCGTGGCGCCGAGCATCGATATGACTGCGAAGAAGACTCTTTTTACGAGGAAGCTGGTCACAAACTGCCTTCTGTTGCCTGATCCAGGCCCGATCTGGAAAGCCTGGGATCAGAGACGAAACGACTGCATGAGGTTGCCCCGGCCCTGCAAACAGAACCGGGGCAACCTTAGTCACTCAGTGCGTGCGGAATGCTACTTCAGCACGATGAACTCTGGGTGGTGGATCTGCGCCTCACGTACGGAGAGGGGCATGTCCCATGTGTCGATCTTCTTGGGGTTGGCCAGCGCCACCTGCGGAACTGCGATCGTTGCGATTGCAGGGTTCCACTCGTGGAGCCAGTCGGTGTGTGCGTTCCTGATCTCGATGCGCTTCGCCTTGTCAGGCTCAGCACTCATAGCGTCGAAGAACTCACACATCTCAGCCATCTCGATACCGATGTTGAATGCGCCTCGGCCACGTGAGCACTCAGCGTTACCCATCACCGGCCAGTCCCATGGAGCCTGCGGACTCTCCGCACCGGCGGAGTGGATCCATGGCGCTGTGTTAGAGCGGCCGATCAGACCCGGTCGATACGTCTGGTACTGGGCTTTCCAGTCCTGCATGTCGATACCGATGTCCCGCCACATTCCAACTACAGCGGTCCCGATCTCTTCGTCACCTCGTCCGAGTCGGATGAAGAACGGCATCTCGAACCTGATTCCGTTGCTGTCCTTCTCGAAACCGGCTTCGTCCAGCAACTGCTCTGCCAGGTCCGGGTCGTATGGAACTTCCCACTTAGCCTGCCAGTTCGGGTTGTTGAAGTCCGTGCCGTAGACGAATCCAGGCCAGCCTGCTCCACCCGTCAACACGTCTGCGATCAACTCACGGTCGATCGCGTGTGAGAGGGCGAGGCGGACCTTCTTGGACCGTTCCATTGACTCAGGGTCGTTCGGGTTCCCGATCCACGGACCATCACGGAACGTGTTCGGGTTGAAGTTGCTCGGGAGCGGCTCACCCGTGTCGAAGTGCTCGGTCTCCCAGTAGTTCCCGGTGAACGAGATCGTGTGGAAGCTACCTGCACCAGCCGAAAGGGTGGTGAAGCCGTCCTGCGTCAGCTGGCCAACGTTCCGCAGGTTGATCGTCCCTGCCATGACGTCGACGTCACCAACCTTAAGGGCGGCCTCTGCGACAGCGATGTCCGGGATGGCCCGGTAGATCAGCGTGTCGACGTTCGGGGTCGCCCTGTGGTGGGGCTTCACTGCGTCGAGCTCGAGGACGTCGTCCCTGGAGAAGTTCTTCACCATGAACGGTCCCGTGCCGATCACGTTGTCACGAACAAAGTCTTCGCCGTTTTGGTCGAAGGCAGCCTTGGACGTGATGCTAAGGCCGAGACCGGACTGTCCGAACAGGAACGTGTCCCAGCGGACGTCGAAGTTGTTGATCGTGAACTTGACGGTCCGGTCGTCAATCTTCTCAACTGGGTTGTCGCCAAGGAAGCCGATCCAGTTGGAACCGCCGTCCGTTGCGCTGACAGGGTTGAAGCCCGGGTTACCGGTGTTGTAGGACCAGACCACGTCATCGGCTGAAAGGTTGCCCCACCCACCGTGGAACGGAACGTTCTCTTTCAGGGTGAACGTCAGGCTGGAAAGGTCTGACGCCAGGTCCCAGTCTGTGATCACCTGGTTTACCGAGCTGCCTCCCTTGTCTGTAAGGAAGAACTTCTCGGTCACGCTCTGGGCCAGGAACTTTCCTTCCTGGTCACTTGGCACGCCACTGCCTCGGAGCTCAAGACCGGTCCTGATCACAACAGTACCGCTGGAGCTCTTCGGGTTCGGAGCGTTGCCAGAACTCGGCGCCGCCGTTGGAATCGGCAGGCCGAAGAACGTTGCCGGTGTTGGCGTCGGTGAAGCCTCGACCACTACTGTGCGCTCAGAGACAACAGTGCGCTCGGAAACCACCGTCTGTTCAACAATGACGGTCTCCTGTACCACGGCGCCAGGCACCTCGACGGTCTGAGGCACGAGAACAGTCTCTCGAATAATCTCAGGGTCTGAGCTGCCACAGGCCACAGCTGCAAGTGCCGCCACGCTACCGGCAATTGCTAGAAGTGGCCGCCACTTCGATCGGACAAATAACATGATTCCCCTCCGAATTTCCTCTCTTAGCGCACCTATCAGTGCGCTGACGACCGGCCGCTCGAAGTAATTGTTCAGACCGGGCTTCGCGGAGGCGGATTTCGCTCCCCTCTGAGAGTGCGGCGAGGCTATTACAGCGGTTAAGAGGTGTCAAACTCGATTTCAGTGGAAAATCGATGCGTTTCACACGGCTTTAGACGGATACCGTAACGGTCTTCAGGAATCCTGCGACTCGATGGAAATTCAGAGGTGCCGACCCGAGTTCTTTGCTAGCTGCGCCAGGCGCGCGGCGCAACGATTCCAATGGCGAGCGCCAGCACATTGGTCCCGATCACCGCTCCGACGATTGTCGATTGCGTTATCTCTCGGACACGGATGTAGAGGTCAGAGTTACCGGTGAACGCATCGGACCAGTAGAACGCAGCAAGCGCACTGCCAACGCCGGCAGTGAGCATCACCGCGATCATGAGCGACCGCTTCTGCCAGTCGATCAGGAAGGCAATCCAGACGGCTGCGGTCCCCGCTGTTGTTCCGGCGCCGATTAGAAGAACGCGTATGAACAGCGGAACGAACTCATTCTGGTTGATCGAAGGAACGACCAGGCTGCCCAGGATCATGCCGACAAATCCCAGCAGGTACGCAAGAGGGAGCGCCACAACAGAACGCAAGGCAGCTGCGAGCGTGTTTTCCAAGTTGTATCTCCAGCCGGTCAGGCTGAACTGGTGGAGTAGGTCGGACGCGGCTCTTGTCAGGACTGGTGCTTGTGACCGATCGCCTGCAGTACGGCGTGGATATATCCGTAGCAGTAGGCGAAACCAACTCGGCGCGCTTGATCGCCAGCGAGGCCGGGCACATGGTCAGGCATCAGCATATACGGATAGCCGATCTCATCGTAGGTGCGCGCCGCCTCGATCATGTCCACATCGCCTTCGTCCGGGAACACCTCGGTGAAGTCGAGGAACCCGCCTTTGATGTTGCGGAAGTGGACGTTGAAGATCTTCTTGCGAGTGCCGAAGTAGCGGATCAGGTCAAAGATCTCCTCGCCGGGCGAGGTCAGCATCTCAGAGACCGTTCCCTGGCAGAAGTTGAGGCCGTGGTAGTCGCTCTCGTGCATCTCGACGAAACGCTTCAGCCCCTCGACCGTTCCCATCACTCTCGCCACGCCGCGGTATTCACGGTTACCAATGCCGGGGTCCTGCGGATGGCAGGCCAGCTGCACCCTGCTTGCCTCAGCCACCGGCACCACTTTGCTGAGGAAGTGGTCTATTCGCTCCCACATGGTGTCGGCGTCCGCGGCACCGCCCTCGAACTCACCCAGGGTCTGATCAAGCTTGTCGTACTGGAACGATGACAGGCGCGCGTTGCCTCGTCCGTAGCGAGGTTCGGTCCGCATGTGACCCAGGATCGTGATGTTGTAGCGCAACGCCCGCACGCCGGCCGCACCCGCCTCTTCGATCAACTTGCAAAGCTGGTCAATCTCGCGGTCACGTGCGTCGCCTGGTCCGAGGAAGACGTTCTGCACATCGTTTTCGAACGCGCTTCGTGAGCCGAGCGGCATAAGCGACATGTCCAGCTCTATGCCGTACTTCGCAAGCTTGTCCTGCTGCTTCTCGAATGCGAAGCGGTCCCAGCCGGTCCACGGTCCCTCGGGATCCGACGAGATGTGGTTCACACCAAGCTGCGCAAGAACTTTCAGTTCGTCCTCGGTGTCCGGTTGCCCCTGCGTTCCGACGTACATAGGCGGCTTACTCCACTGAGCTGATCACACCAGCAACGATTGTTCGACGCGTGGCAATTTACCCGATCAGAGGTCCAGCGCGTGATACGAGTGCTGAACACCGGCCTCGGAAAGCTCCACGACGCGGTAACCAGACGGATCTTCGCCAAGCGGGTAGCCAACTGCGCCCGTCGAGATCATCAGCATGTCACCGTCACGCGTGTAGTGGTTGCGGTGCCAGTGGCCTGAGAACACAGCTTCGACACCGTACTGCCGAAACAGTTCGATCAACGGCATCCTTCGTTCCCGCGGGATGGTCCAGTAGCCCGGTTGTTGGTTCGGTGGGCTGGGTGCAAACGGGAGGTCTTCATCCGGCTCTTCAGGGTTGTCGAGGAACAGCGGGTGGTGGGTGAACGCGATGATGTGATTCGAGTTGCGTGCCTTGGCCGCGCGCAGCGCCGACTCGACGAAACTCATCTGCCGATCGAACTCGGCAGATACGTTTTCTGGCCGCTGGAGGACGCAGGAATTCAGCACGATGAAAGTGCTTTCTCCGCTTTCGAACGAATAGTAGTCGTCACCGAAATCGGCACGGTACGTGGCTATGCTCTCATCGGTTGGTCGGACCGTGTCTGCACAGACGTCGTGGTTGCCGGGCGTCCAGAAAATCGGAATCGAGTCCGGCAGTGTGGACGAGATTCGTTTCACTTCCGCAACTTCATCCGCGTCACCCGGCGTGTTCACCATGTCGCCGCACACCACGACGAACGAAGGGTCGGCTTCGATCGCGTGCTGGATAGCGGCCGATAAGCGCCGCGACTCATTCGCGAAGTGCGTAATCTTCGGCGACTTCTTGACGTTCAGCCTGTGGCGTTGGAACTGCTGGATCTCTTCGTCCGAGATACCGCTGAACCTGGCAAACTGACCGAACTGCGGATCGGCAAGCTGCACGAAACGCAAAGTCTCACTGTTGGTCACCGGTTGCCTCCGTGGTTCCGAAACGGATCGAGAGTGGTTTCAAAGGCACTAATCGTTGAGAAACCGATCTGGCGCCAGTTCGACCGCAGGAACCGGCCCTGGCCATTCCTTTTCAAGTAGAAGTGACGCTCCCAACTCGCCCAGCGCGTCGCCGGATTTTGCCGAGTAGCCGTTTCCGCCTACCTGCAAGCAAATCTTGCCGTCCTCGATAAGTCCAATCACCGGTCTGCGGTCCGGTGTATCGGTCGTTACACAGGGCAGCCACTTCCAGTCATTTGTGTCAAGTGAGGGCATCAGCCGGGACAGCTCGTCGATCAGTTGCTGATTCAGCTCCCGATCGTCTCCGCTACGAAACCATGCGTTCAGTTCATCCATGTTGTCGGCAGGTGGACGAGGTCCCTCAATGCCGATCTTCAGGTAGAACTTTCCATCGGGATACTTCAACGGCGGCAGGGTGTACGTGCCGATGCGATCTCCGTAAGGCTGGCTCATCAGGCTTGGCATGCTGGCAAGTTCGCCGTTGGCCGTGGCATTTGGAACTTCTACGAGTACGACGGTGTGCTTGTTTGTCTTGAGCGGAATGCTCACCGGCGAAAGGCTATCGAAAGCGGCATAGGCTCCGGTTGCGATCATTACCTGACCTGCGGTTATCTCCTTGCCGTCGGCCGTTGTGACGCGGACACCATCAGGAGTTGCTCCAATACTCGTGGCATATCCATCTATCAAGCTTGCGCCCTGCTGGACCGCTCGTTCGGTCATGGCAGCAACATACGCTCTCGGGTCTATGGTTCCGCCATCACCGTCCTGGTGAAGGACTGTGATGTCTGGCTCGAAACTGAAATACGGGAACCGGCTTTCGAGCTCGGAAGGTTCTAGTTTCGAGATCTTTCCGCCTGACTTGCGAGTCGTTTCGAACGTTTCTTCGGCGTTTTGCTCTCTGCTGTCGGCCCACATGAAACCGGTCTCATTGAAGATCTTCTTGCCAGTAGCCTCTTCGAGCATCCTGTACCGCTCGATCGACCGTCTTGCCACTCCGCTCCAGAACGGATCAGGATCAGCGATACGGGTCACGCGCCCAACATCGTAGTGACTGGCCTTCGGGACTGCGGACGAATCCTCAGCCATCGCCTCGGTCGGGCCGAGCATTGCGACACCGTCGCTGGCGGCAGCAAGGTGCATAGCCGCAGCGCTGCCCATGATGCCCCGACCAACAACAACGAACTTGTAACTGTTCAAACCGGACTCCTCAGAGAGGCGGAGAGTGATCAGAATCGTGGACCAGCCGCAAATATACACAGCAGGGAGTCGCGTCAATAGAAAAGTGCGGAGAGCTTAATGGGACGGCTTCGAGAAAGTTAACGTCGGTGATCCCGGCCGAGTGCCCCGACTTGATTCCCGCACCAGACCGGCTTCTACACAGTGGCCCAGTTGTGTGGAACCGGCTGGCATGTCCTGGCTTGTGAGCGATCTTGGTCCGGCCTTTAGCCATACTTCGCGGTGACAACCCGAAAGTCATTGCTTAGCGGCTAGCCGCAATCATTAGCGTACGAAGTGTCCGTGGCGTGACACATCGAAACCGTCTCATGCTCGATTCGCCATGCAAATGAACCTCGCACATTGTCGTTGCGGCTACTAGCTGGAGGCGTTCTAGACCGATGGCGTGCGTCGGGGTTCAAGCCGATGAACGAGTCTTCGCACCACGACGCTTCGTATTGACATAGCGGCACACGGGGGCTATTCGAGCTCGCCGGTTTCGATCGGGCCGAAGGAGTTTTTCGCGAGTCGGTAGTCCAGTTGGATCAAACTGGCGGAAATGGTGAGCCTGACGGAACCAAACCGAGAACTTTCGATGTCGAGGAAAATGATCCCCTGGGATGGAGGGCTCTAGCAGACTGCCCTCTACCCTCGGGTCGTGGTCTCGCTAATACCAGCGGTGGTCTGAGTCGCGGTCGACGCTCTTAACCTCGTTCGTATTAGCGTGGTCACATGGCATTTCATATTTCACGTTTGCGCATCGAACTATTTGGTAACATTTCGAGCCCTGTTACAGGTGTGTCGATCAGCAAAGACGCAGAAACGGTCCATTTAGGCTAGGAAAGTGGGAACTGTTGCAGAGTAATCACGCTCGCAACGTGCCGAGTAGCAAGGCTTCGATCTGGATTGTCGCCTCGATCGCGGTCCTTTTCCTTACCGCGTGGGTCTCATTTGCATCCGGCGCCTGGGTCAATGCCGACGGGACTGGAGGTACTGGAGGAACCGGTGGTTCCGGTGGGGCGACGCTTTCATTCGTCGATACTGATGACCAAGCGTTAACACTCAGCGAATTGCCCGCCGTTGGAAGCACGACCGATCTGAATATCAGAGCATCGGGTCTCCATCACATTGATGCAGATACTGTCCAGGTCCTTTTCATCCACGATCCTTCTGTAACTTCGATTCACTCGGCGACTTGCATCGGTTCATTCAGTGGTGCCTTCAGCCCTTCCGATGTGGTCCCGCTCGCTCACGAAAATGGCTCTGCGTTCATGTGCTCACAGAGCCAGAGCATCACAGACGAAACCCAAAACCTGATTCAGTTCACCGTTGAGCGTGTTGGACCCGGCTCAGACGCACTTTCTCTTGGGTCGGATGGCGCATTCAGGACTGCGTTCTTCGAAGATGGGGAAGAGCAGCTCTTATTCGCTGCTTCAACCATTTCGATCCCGAACGCTGGTGGAGCCGATCCAACTCCGACCGCAACACCTTTACCCACAAGTACACCGGCGCCGACGGCTCCAGCTGCAACCGGCGGCGGCGGGGGAGGCGGGGCTCCGGCTGCTCCTCAGCCAACCGCTACTGCCATCCCATTCGTAGCGCCCGGACCACCGGTCGATGTCCAGGCAACTCCGGGAGACGGGGCTGCGACCATCACCTGGCAGGCACCGGAAGATGATGGCGGAGCCTTAGTCAGCTCTTACTTCATAAACATATTCGGGACTTCTGTAACGGCAACTCTGGCATCGACCGCTCGATCTCACACGCTCACCGGGCTTGAGAACGGGGTTGCAATCCAGGTCCGCGTCAGGGCAGTTAACGCCGCGGGGAACGGCGAATACTCCGCCCTGGTCAGCGTCACACCTGCAGGAGTACCCGACTCGCCTACGGGCGTGTCAGCATCCGTTGTCGATGGCAACAACATTTTTGTCGACTGGGACGACTCTGGAACCAACGGCACGTCAGTAACTGGATACACAGTCACTGAAGTGGACGGAAAACTACAGCTGTTGCAAACCGGCCCAGGCACAACCTCGGCGACGCACGAAGGCGTCCCTCCTGGCACATACAGCTTCGAGGTTCACGCAGAGAGCGAGGTTGGCGCGGGTGAGTCTTCGGCAGCTACCGCGCCTGTCACCGTTGAAGCACCGCCAGTCATCCAGGCACCTGGAGAGCCAGATGGCAGCTCCTCTGAAGAGCCTGAGCCGATCGCTATCGCGGATATCGAACCTGAGGGGCCGGAGTTCTCACTTCGCCTCCCAATTAGAGAAGAACTCGAAAACGCGTTCAATGAAGGGGTTGCGCTGCTGACCAGTATGACCGAGGGAAACCTGGGTCTGACGATGGATGGAGACAGCTTGCAGTTGATCCTGCCTCTAACTGGCACCGGCGATGCCGGCCTCGACGAGGTGAGCGTTGATCTCATAACGGACCAGTTCAGCATCAGTTCGGTGGGCCTGTCTACCAGTTTCGAAGTTCCGATTACAGATGAGCTAAATCTGCAGGGCGCTGGTCAACTTGGGTGGGCAGGCAATCAGATCGTCGTGAACATCTCCACGGCGAGGCTGATTTACGAGCCTCAAGGCCCGACATCGACTAACGGCGTACAGGCTTCGCACGGGCGGTCTGTCACGTTTGAGGTTGATCTGATCTCTAGCCCTGAGGCGTTCGATGTCCAGGTCGAGTACGCGGCGGAGATTTCGGGCTTTGGTCGAGAGGTTGAGGCGGCTATCCTCCTTGCTGCTTCTGATCAGCAGTTGAGCTTGAGTGACTCGACCGATGCCGTTGCCTTGGTTGCTCGGGTTGAGAAACTTGGTCTGTCCAATGATCAGCTTGGCTCCACGGTCGTAGCTTTCGTCGTTGATGCCCGCTGGGTCGACTTGGCAGCACTCAACGGCGAAACACCCTACATAGTCAAGATTAACGACTCGCTTGAGGTCTTTTTCGAGACTGCCAGCTGCACTCCCGTTGAAGGAGATAGCCACGAGTGCCGGGCAGAGTTCAACGGTGAGGCAGGCGGATTCTCATCATTCGGTCTTGTGATGCTCTCCTCGGCCAACGGTCCAGAGCAGACTTCGACGCAGGAACCTACAGTCGCCACTGCCCCTACAGCGACGCCGTCGAGTACAAACACGCCTGAAGTCTCACCGACTGTTGAGCCTACGGCTTCACCGTTACCTGTTCCAACACCTGCGCTATTTGGTGACGACCAGGAGGGTGATGGTGGCTCAGCGGCCGTGGTCGTCGCGCTGGTGCTGGCCGGTGTCGTCGTAGCCGCACTGGTTGTCGGAGGTGGCTACAGGTACAGACGCTCGCTCAGCCGATCAAGTACCGGAATCATAGTTATCTCGATCGCTGCTAGCGTCATTGCAGTCACGGTATCCAGCAGCCCCGATTCAACCCGAGCGGGCTATCACAGCGGCCCAGACTCACCGTCCGATCATCAAACCGTCCCAGGACTAGTCGTCGGGCTTGATCCTCGGAACTCGGTGGAACCAGGTGATGCAGGAGCAGCAGTTGCACAAGGTGCCGAACGACTTGTGACGATCGACGCCGTTTCAGATGTGCCTGCGGCCCTACTATCCGAACTGAAGTCACTCGGACTGCAGAACGAAGCTGTATACAGGAACGCGATTTCTGGACGACTTCCGCAGTCGGCCCTGGAACAGGCCCAGAGTTCCAGGAACGCGAGGTACCTGAATGTCTCACGGCCGATCCTTAGAACAGGTTCTGTGACAAGCCAGGGTGACTCATCGATCAGAGCAGATCTTGCCAGGGCGAGTCATGGCGTCGATGGCAGCGATGTGAGGATCGGTGTCATCTCGGACAGCTTCGATTGCCTTTTAGGCGCGAATTTCGACACCGCGAGTGGAGATTTACCTCGGCTAATCGAGTTTTCCAGTATCGAGCCGTTCGCAAATATTCAACTCGACCAGGACGATTGTCACTTCGCCATGGATGAAGGCCGTGCGCTAATGCAAATCATCCATGACGTCGCCCCCGGTGCCTCGATGTACTTCCGCTCCGGGGTATTCGGGCAGGCCGCGATGGCCAACGCGATCAGCGAGCTGGCAGATTTCGAAGTTACGGTGATCGTCGATGACATCACGTACCTCAACGAGCCTTACTTCCAGGATGGGATACTCGCACAGGCTGTGGATGAGGTTACGAAGCGCGGTGTCGTCTACGTAACTGCCGCCGGCAATGATGGCCGGCGATCCTACGAGTCAGAGTTCCGGCCCGGGGCCTCTCTGGATATCGATGCTTTCGGTTCTGTGCTGGCTTCTTACCAGTTCCTGGGAGGAACGCCACACGACTTCGATCCGGACGGCCTGGCGGAAGACGTACTCCAGAGCGTCACCGTTCCAACCGGCGACTTCTTGATCGGTTTGCAGTGGGATGAACCGGCGGCATCTGCAGGAGGTGCCGGCTCTAGCAGCCAGGTGGATGCGTATCTGCTGGATGAGTCAGGTACAATGATCCTGGCAGCATTCGTCGAGGAGACAATCGACGGCGATCCGTTGCAGGTGCTTGGCTTCTCCAACACTGGGTCTGAGTTCAACGCGAACCTGGCAATCGTCCATCGATCCGGGCCGATACCTGGTCGGATCAAATGGGTTAGCTTCTACGATGAACCACTTGTCCTGAACGAGTTCGCAACTGACAGCAGCACGATCGTTGGTCATGCCAATGCTGCCGGCGCAATCACAGTCGGCGCAGCTTTCTACGGCGACACTCCTGAATTTGGACAGAGTCCACCGCTGATTCAGCCTTATTCGTCAGCAGGCGGTACTCCGATTCTGTTCGATACAGCAGGTGTTCGTATCCCGGCACAGATAAGGCAGAAACCCGACGTTGTTGGGCCGGATGGTGTTAACACAACCTTCTTTGGGGCGGACATTGCAGGTGATGCAGACGATTCACCCAACTTCTTCGGAACGTCTGCGTCAGCGGCACACGCGGCCGGTGTGATTGCCCTGATGATCCAGGCGAACACACTACTCGATCCGGAGGACGTCAAAGGAATTCTCGGCGCTACGGCCATCGACATGGACGGACCCGGCGCTGACACAATATCGGGCTTTGGACTGATAGATGCGGATGCGGCTATTGGTGAGGCGAAGAGTCCGTCACTTGATCGAGGCTTCCTGATTAAGCAAGAAGTGAATGACATTGCTCTTCATGACGATGGACGGATCTTCGCTACCGTTCCAAGCGACGCTGATTCCTTCCCGGACTCGATCGTACTCATCGACCCAGTCACTGGAATCGTGACCCCGTACATCACGTTCGCTTCAGACGAGAATCCCAATGTGATGGCGATAAGCGAAGACGGAACGGTTATGCACGTCGGCCTCGATCGCGAAGACGGTGAAGGACCGGGTGCCATTCAGCAAGTTGATCTCGTTGCCGACGCGCTGATAACCGGCACTCCTGGGAGCCTAATTGAACTCGGCTTCGCGCAAAGTGATCCGAGCGTACCTGTTGTCGCAGAAGACATCGAATCAATCCCAGATTCGAGCAAGCCAAAAACCATCGCCGTATCGCTGGTGAAACCACGGAGAAGCCCAAGTCATGACGGTGTTGTGGTGTTTGACGATGGTGTGATGCGGACCAACAGAACAACAGATCCCTGGAACCCCGCCCATGACATTGAGTTCACGGTCGGAGGCACCGAGATTGTCGGCGCTCGTCGCGACACCTTCCCGAGCACCTTGATCCGCATGAGTGTGGATGCCGACGGCGTATCCATCATTTCGAGTCTTCCGGATACGCGTGGAGCGGCCGAATTCCAGCTGTTTGACGGACTGCTGTATTTCGAATCCGGTGTGGTCTTCGATCCTCAAACCCTTGGTCAGGTAACCGACCTAAATACCGGCTTCGACCAGAGTTGGCCCGCGATGGCGATCTTCCGAGATTCCCGGCGCATAGCGTTCACTCAAAATCCAAGATTTGGATTCGACGACGGTCAGATGTTGGGCGTTTTCGATCTCGACTCTGGGCAGCAGACCGCATTGGTTCGCCTGATTAGGTCGGGCATACCCCAGCCAGACAATTTCACTTCGCTAGGAGGCGGGAGATTCTTGATTTCTGGCGATTCCGGCAAGATTCTCTCGGTGCGAACGGGCGCCGTCGATCCTGATACACCGGGCCTCACAGTTGCATCAGATGAGCTGGCATTCTCGGCTCTGGTGGGCGAAACATCAGGTCCGCAAGTCACAGTGGTCACAAACAGAGGCCCCGGGCCGCTAACGATTTCATCCGTCACTGAAACCAACGACTGGCTTGATCAGTTTTCGATTACCGTTGACAACTGCAGCGGTGCGACACTCAACGACGGAGAGAGCTGCTCGATCAGCACCGCGTTCGCACCAACGCTCAGACACGAGCCGGTCGTGACGATCGAAATTGCCAGCAACGCCGGGACCAGTCCGGACACGATAAAACTCAGAGGCCTGGCGGCCGAGCTGGTTGGCCCGGGTGAGACCGTCCATGTTGGGATTGATATCAACGAGCTGCTGCGGGCGCCGGATGGTGAGACGATCTTCGCATCAGTCGATGCCGATTTCCCGACTTACGGCGGAAGTGTGGTGCAGATCGATCCTGAAACCGGGCTGATCCACTCGCCGATCTTCATCGGTGAAGACCCGCGGGCGATGGCGGTCTCGGAAGATATGTCAACCCTTTATGTCGGTTTCTATGACGGAGACCTGGATGCGCGTACCGAGTTCGATCAGGGAGCGATAGCGGAAGTCGATCTCGCGACTTCAACTGTGGTTCAAACTATTCCGCTGGGCCGCGATGGGAACTACCCACTCATCGCCGGTGACATCGAACTGCTGCCAGGAACCACGAAATCGATCGCCGTAGCGAAGAGATTGTGGACACTCGGGAGTTCGAAAGGAGTCTTCGTCTTCGATGACGGCGTACAGCGTTCAGCCAGCACTCCGGACAGCGGCAGCAGCCATTTCATCGAGTTCATCGATGGGGACACCTTATTCGGATATGAAGCGGATCGAGGCTACACACCACAGCTGATCGATATTGACGGAACCGGTGCAGCTATCGTTCTGGAAGGCACGAGGTTCTCAGCAACCACCTCATCGAGTTTTGAAAGCAGAGTTCACGACGGACTGGCGTACATGTCTACCGGTCATGTTCATGACCTCTCAACACTGGATGTGGTAGCCAACACCGAACCCGGAGCCGATTCTGTTTCGCATGTCGGATTCCGGCTGCTGGAGATAGATCCGAGTTCAGGAAAAGTATTCCAGGCAGTTTCGTCCGTATTCTCCAACCCCTTCAGGCTGGATTCTTTTGATCTCGCGACTCTGGCTTTCATTGACTCGATTCCTCTCAATGTCGTTTCCTGGAGCGCGGAGGACCTGTACCGATGGGGTCCAGATGGTCTGATCTTCGCCGAAGTCGCTGGTGGGTTTACCAGGCCAGAATCGCCCAGCGTTGTGATCATGCGTAGCGTCGTGTCAGCAGACAGCAGGCCGGTCGGAACGCTGCTGGATCTCCAGGGTGTCAGTGGCTTAGTCGAAGATGTTGAATTGTCAGCAGATCCAGGGTCCGGATCGCCCGTGCAGGTACCCGTCACAGACGCTGCACAGTTCAGAAGTGTTCTGAGTGGCACCTACGAGTTCACACTCTTGGCACCAGGGTTCCTTCCGAGAGTGCTATCCAATGTCACGGTAGGTCCCGCTGGCGCCAGCCTGCCTCCCACGCAACTGCGGCCCGGGGACGCGAACTCAGACAATACGATCGATGACTTCGACGCGGCGATCGTTGCAGACTCATTTGCTAGAAGCGTTGTGGAGCGCCTGAATGCCGAGGGACATGTGGTCGACCTCGATGGCGATGGCGCCGTAACAGGTCTGGACGCTTCTCTCCTCTCGAGCAACCTGGGACTGACCGGTCCAATGGGCTGGCTGGACTCAATTCCAGACCCTTTCCCTCCCATCCCGATCGTGATCCAGCCAGTACTGGTTGATGTGCAGTCTGATCCGGTCCGCATCGGCGACGATCTGCCAAACATCGGAGATTCAGAGGTGCATGTGCTTCATGAGCTGGCTGATAGCCGCATCGCACCGATCGATCAGGTAGTTCGTTCAGGCAGTTCCATCTTCAGGGTGAAGCGCGTCATCTATCCGGGTGACGGTACGAATCCACCGATCGTCGAGGTCGAGAGAGCCTGGCCCGGTGTGCCAAGGGACATCAAGTTCACATACAGAACGGATGGATTGGTGGTGTCGCAATCGGAGCTCGAGGAGCCGGATCCAGGACTCAGGTCGGTGGAGTCGACTGGATCCGCGAATGGTGGCGCTGGCTACGATCTCAGCCTTGCCGATGGCACGGATGTAGTCGAAAGACTGACAGGATGGGGTGACACTGCGACGGTTAGCTTGTCTGATCAACCCAACGCTCCGATTGCAACCACGAGCGGTGTGAGGTTGATTAATCCGACTACTGGCTTACTGGCGAGTGATCTGGCTGTATCCAGAATAGTGTTCGCAGGAGACGGGACTAGCCCGCCGGTACTTGAAGTTGTCCAGATCGGACCAAACCCAGCAACTGAAGTGTCAGTCCAGTACCACACGAACTGGGCAGTTTTCGACTAGTCGGCGGTAAGATCCTACGAGCCGCAGACCTGGGCTTCGATCAGACTAGTTGCTGGTGGGCCTAACGGGACAGAGTCAAGAACTTTCGAGACTAACGTGCTACTACCTGCCAAATAGTTGCGTCTACTTTGATCGTTCAGAAACTCCCGAGCATTTGACGTTCCACGGTTATCCAGTACCACGGCGGAATCTTTTCCCGAAGACTACTATTGAATTTGGCACGGAAAACGGATCTGCCTTGAGATCATAGTCTTCCAGGCTGTTACACAAGAAAACCGCAAATGGTAACGCTGTCGGTTCACGTTATTGGGCTGTAAGCATGCCAAGATTCTGCTGCCTAGTATCCTGATGGACTATTCCTAAAGGCAGAGTCCACTCAGCGCAAGACTCCTGTTCACATGGATAGCAACGACACCGCAAATATGATCGAACGTTTTCAGGGCGTTCATGGGCGCAGGAGACTCAAGAATGCAATGGCCGAGCAGCGGATCGTTGCAGGCGACCAGTCCCTCGCAGAGGCACTAGTTGCGTGCGTCGAGGTCGCCCAGTTTGCGGCCGGGGACGTGATCATCCGGCAAGGCGAATATGACTCAGTCCTGTACTTGATAATCAGCGGCCGAGTCGAGGTGCTCGTGAACGACCGCAGAGTGGCCTACCGGGGTCCCGGAACGCATGTGGGTGAAATGGCGGTAATCGATCCTGCAATCCCTCGAAGCGCTACCGTCATCGCCGATCGCGACACTATCGTTGCACGGATTGGGGAACCGAAATTCAGCGAACTGTCGTCTGAGTACTCGGAACTTTGGCGTGGACTTGCACTCGAACTCTCGCGCCGACTTGACCAGCGAAAACACCTCCTGCTCCCGATGAACTCGACCCCTGTGATCTTCGTGGGTTCATCGAGTGAATCGTTGCCCTTCGCAAAGCAATTGGCCGCTCGCCTTCAGGACGATGAAGCGATCGTCAATCTCTGGTCTGAGGACGTCTTTGTCCCGTCAAGTACTGGGATTGAGGCGTTGGAGGCCGAATTGGTTGGTGCGGATTTTGCAGTATTGGTCTTGAGTGGTGATGACACTGTCTCCAGTCGAGGTCGCAATGACCAAGCGCCTCGGGACAACGTAGTGTTTGAACTTGGTCTCTTCATGGGGGCACTTACCCGACCCCGAACGATTATGCTCGTTCCGAGGACGCTCGATACCAAGATCCCGACAGATCTTCTTGGGGTGACTTCAGTGCCCTACACGCTGATCCCGGACGCTCTCGTAGCATCCGTAGAAGAACCTGCACGAATGATTCTCCAAGTTGTCAGCACGTTGGGCACCAAGTGAGCTAGTCGGCCCTACGACGCTGATCGACGACCAGCAACCAACGTGTCACAGAACTCTTCACCGTGAAGGTCGCACCAGTTCGACGTCAGAGTGTGGATGTTTTCGAAGTCGAGACCGAGATAGTCGGGTGCGGGCGACGGGAGCCATAAGGGCTTTGTTGCCGACTCTGAGGCGTCGAGGCCTGCGCCTTGAAATGCACCGTCGCACCCGCATGTACGGAGCAGCACTCTTCGGCGCCACCGGCCAGCTCGATCAATGAGGTTGAACACACGTTCGGATGCGATCAAGTCGTCATCCGTGGCGATGCCACTTAACTTTGCGGCAGTGTTGACTGGCTGTCCGGTCCATACCTCGGAGACCCAGCCCTGCGAGCGAAGGCCAAGCCGCCTGACCCTTACTTTGGCATGGTCAATGCCAAATCCAACTTTGAAATTCCACTCTGACCGCAAGTGCGATTTCAACCGGTCAGCTATTACTTGCTTGCTGAGGGTCTTCATCGTGATCGCGGCTGCAAGAGCCTGGAAAGCGGAACCGCGACCCGAGAAGATGCCGAAGAGGCCGTCGCCGTGGATGTCCGCGTAGTCGGCACCGAATCTGTCCAGACAAACCGCCATCGTGCGGACAAAGTACGTGTAGACCCGAGCCACAGTGTTCTCGTGCTCAAGATCGTTCAGCGACGTTGACTGTTTGATATCAGCGAATATGCATGTCACATTCGGGACGGTCAGCCACAATCCCCGCGTAGCCGGTACGTCGTCGGAGACTTCGGACCTGGCTTCGACTCGAATGCCGTTATCGTCCTCATTGTTCAGTTGATTCACGACGTCAGAGGTCACTTCGCCTAGGATCGCCATTGGCTGTTTCCTCCTCGAACCGGCAAACGCGCCATATCCTACTTATGTATGTGACGAATGAGTGTCTCAGTTGGACTCAAACCCATCTCGTGTCGCAGGATTTCAGCCACTGAGTCGTCGAGTATCTGCGGGAGATCCCTGCCGCGTGAAGCGGCTAGGTCCCAGGAAGAAGGACGATAGCCTTCATGGGCGATCTGGTTCCGCAGCCTTCGCATCTCGATCAGACCCAGATTGGAGTTGATCTCTTCCGGCGTTACGTTCAATCCGTACTCAGGTCGGGCAAGGATGCGTGCCAGTTTCGTATCTGTCTTATCCGTTCCCGTCTCTGCCGCCACAAGCACTTCAGTTGCAAACCAGAGGGCGATCAATCTGTCAGACCCGTTGTCAACGCGTTTCGAGTGGTTGTACCAGTTCAGCGCCAAGTAGATCCGCGGGTGGAGTCGACGCGTCATCACAGCCTCAACCGAACACCGCACATCCTCTTTCATGTCTTCGTTCACGGTTGCCGGGGCGCCGGCGAACGCCCTGAATCTGTACTGCTGCCCGTAGACCTTGTCCGGCTCTTCCACTCGGATGTATTCACCCACTTTGACCGGGGCGACACGCTGCTTCATCGAAAGGCTGGTGGATGATGCCAGTTCTTCAGCGATCGTGGTGTACTCGTCCCACCAGGCAGTCCAATCGGCGTTCGAGTCAGGTCCGTGGTCAGTGACGTTAAACGCAATTTCACAGTAAAGGCCGTCGGGCAGATCAACGACCTCGTCAGGGATCTCGAACGACGCTCCACCAGCCTTCGTCTTTGGTTGTTGCATCGCGGCGAGAGGGACGCGGAACGGCCCATGGCTGACCTTGACCTGCATCATGCGGTCGCCGTCCTGAATATTGATTGGTTCGGGGATGTCCCACTCGATCTCGTGCAGACGGAAGTAGGCGACGTAAAAGAGCCGCTTGGATGCTTCTCTGGCTTTTTCACCTATCCCCTGTTGGGAGTTATTGGAACTCGTGCCTATCATTTGGCGAGTGTTGCCTGACCTTCGAACTACGGTGTATTTCTGGGATTGACCGCCTTAGCCTAACAAGAAGATCCGAGATCGATACAACCGGGAATCGACGTCGCGCCTGATCAGCGATTTTGAGTCTCACTGCCCCTTTCCGGCAGGCAGGGTTGACCAATTTGCGTGCTGTTGTTGTATTCTACAACAACAGCACCTGGAGGCCTGACATGGAGTTGCCCGACGAGCTTTCGGTCCCGGAAATGGCGCTCTTTCTCAAAGTAAACGAAGAAACGGTGCGCAGGAACATTCGCTCGAAGCGGTTGCCTGCGATCCGCCGTGGTACCCAGTGGTTCGTTGCCCGCGAGGACGCCTTACTGTTCGCCAACGCCTACGACAAACGTACCGGGCAGATCAGGCGCATGGTCTAGCATGTGCCGTGTCGACTAATTTCGACCAATCAATACCTCACTCTGCAAACTCGAATGCCGCCCATCACACCTGAGACTTCGCTGAATTCGACAAAGAACGGCAATGGCGACCGTTTTAGAAATGTGAGCGCTGAAAAGCTCAGAGGGGGGTACTACACATCCCCAGAGATATCCGAGTGGCTTTGTAGATGGGCGATCCGCAAGAATGACGATCATATTCTTGAACCTAGTTGCGGTGACGGTAGCTTCCTCATAGCCGCAGTCGAGCGATATTTCCAGCTGACACGGGATCCTCAGCATGTACCTTCAGTGAACCTGACAGGGGTTGAGGTGGTCGAGGAAGAAGCCGAACAAGCAAGGCGAAGGCTTCAGCAACGGTTCGGGTTACCAGCGAAACGTCTAGTTGTGACCAACGATTTCTTCGCCTGGTGCAATGCGAACGAGCGTCGGTATGACGCGGTCATAGGTAATCCGCCATTCATTCGCTACCAAAGTTTTCCTGAGCCATACCGATCTCGCGGCATGGGGATCATGGAAAGTCTGGGTCTCAAGCCGAATCGTCTTACAAACGCGTGGGTGCCTTTCGTTGTGGCAAGTGCGGCAAGTCTCCGACCTGGTGGCCGTCTTGCACTAGTGTTGCCCGCCGAGCTTTTGCAAGTTACGTACGCAGCGCAGTTGCGATCCTTCCTCACTGATCGATTCTCACGAATCGATATAGTCGCAAGCAACGAACTGCTCTTCGCGAAGGCAGAACAGGAAGTGGTCCTACTTCTGGCCGATGGATATCGTTCCACGCCGTCCTCGGATGCTGAATGCCGCGTAGCTATGTCCGAAATAGAATCGGTCAGCGACCTGGCTTCCCGATCGCCTAACTCGATTCTTGACAAAGTTGAACCCAAATCTGTTCAACACGACAGTGAGAAATGGCTCAAGTATTTTCTCACCCCGCGTGAGATTTCACTGATGCGAAGTCTTCGCGACACCCCCGAAGTAACAAATCTTGCTACACATGCGAATGTAGACGTTGGGGTTGTAACGGGAAGGAATGCGTTCTTTGTATTGAACGCAGGCGATGTCGACCGACTCAGTTTGGAAGAGTACGTCGTTCCGCTTGTCTCTCGCTCTGTCCAACTCCGCGGTGCAACTATCGATGCCGCGGATTGGAGGTCCTTGGCTGAGGCGGGCGACCGAGTGCACTTACTTCATCTTGCCGGTATCGATGGCGATCCACTCAATGAATCGTTGCAGCGATACATAGCCGCAGGGGAAGACCAAGGAATTCATGAAGGGTATAAATGTTCGATCAGAACACCATGGTACGCGGTACCGTCTGTCTGGGAGCCCGATGGTTTCATGTTTCGTCAGATCTATGATTTCCCGCGGATTGTTCTCAACCAAGCCAAAGCCACCTCGACTGACACCATTCATCGCGTTAGGTGCACAAGCGATCCCCGTCTCGTCATACCAAACACATACACCTATATGACGGCTGCCTCAGCTGAAATCGAAGGTAGGAGCTACGGCGGTGGTGTTCTTGAACTGGAACCAACAGAGGCCGAGCGTCTTCTCATGCCGAACATTTTGGCTGAATCTTTGCCGCCAGAGGAATGTGACAGGCTGATCCGTAAGGGCCGATTGGATGAGTTGCTGAAAGAGAATTCCCGTCTCATATTGAACGAAAGCGTCGGGCTCTCAATCCGTGACTGCACCACCTTGCAGCACATCTGGGAAAAAATGCGAGACCGCCGTCGTCGTAGAACTTCGTCGAAAGTAAAAAGATGACTAGTGAAGATGCAAAGGCATCAGCGCTGGCCAAAGTCCAGGAGCTCGTCGAGCGATTTCGCAGCAACGAAGGAGATTACCTCCGGCCTACATTCAATGAAACCCAAGCACGTACCGAGTACATAACACCTCTGCTGGAAGCATTCGGGTGGGATGTTCACAATCTGCAACGCCAGCCGCTGGGTTTGCGAGAAGTCATTGAAGAAGCGACCGTAGAGGTCAGTGAGGAGCGACTCTCCAAAAGGCCAGACTACGAACTTCGCGTCGCCCGCCAGCGCAAGCTTTTTGTCGAGGCAAAAAAACCCAGTGTGCACATTGACCGAGATGGAAGCTCGGCATTTCAAGTTCGACGCTACGGCTATTCTGCCAGCCTCCCAATTTCAATCCTTACCAACTTCCATCAGCTTGCAATTTACGATTGTCAGCCAGTACCCGCTGATACTGACCATGCCCGAGTAGCTCGGATTCGAATTCTTGGCTATGGCGAGTATGTCGACAATTTCGACCTTCTTTGGGAAACACTCTCCAGGGACGCGGTATTCTCTGGTGATTTTGACCGGAAACACGCAGTTGGCTCTACGAGACGCGGCTCAGATCAATTCGACGATCTGTTCCTGCGTCAGGTCCAGAAGTGGCGGGAGTTACTTGCCGTCGACATTCATCGCAACTGTCCCGACCTGACCGTTGACGAGCTAACCTACGCTGTCCAACTCTTTTTATCTCGAATCGTGTTCCTAAGAATCTGTGAAGATCGGGACATCGAAAAATACGAGACCTTACGCACACTAGACGCCACCGATACCTTCGGCGGTCTGATGACGGAGCTCAGGCGCGCCGACGGCTTCTACGACTCTGGCATATTTCGTTTGCTCGATGATGATCGTCTAGGCATTCGTATTAGCGATGAAACCCTTCAGGCGATAATCGCTGAGCTGTACTACCCAAAAAGCCCATACACGTTCTCGGTAGTTGAAACTGAAGTTCTTGGACAGATATATGAGCAATTCCTCGGAGAGGTAATCACTGTTACTGATTCGGGGATCGAGGTCGTCAACAAACCAGAAGTGCGTGAGAGCGGTGGTGTCGTCCCAACACCCCAGTATGTCGTCGATTCGATTATCCAGCGCACACTCGCCACTGCACTTGAAGGCAAGGCTCCGGAAGATTTGCGGGACTTCACAGTCGCGGATATCTGTTGTGGTTCTGGAATCTTTCTCCTGTCAGCCTACGAGGCACTCATGGAGCACCACTTGGCATGGTATTTGGCAGACAACAGGGAGGCACACACTGGACGAGAGATTTATGAGGTTGGTGAGAACCAGTGGCGGCTGACGTTGGAAGAGAAGCGGCGGCTACTGCTTGAACACATCCGTGGCGTAGACATCGATTCAAACGCGGTAGAGGTTGCCCGATTCAGCTTGCTGTTGAAGTTGATCGAAGGTGAAACGGCGGAGGGAATGGGAGACTATGTCGCGACGTCTGGCAACCCAGCACTGCCGGAATTGGACCGGATTGTCCGATGTGGCAATAGCCTAGTCAGTGAACAGGAATGGGCCTCAGCGCTGGGTCCGATGCCAGGGAGCCTAGTTGCTGAAGTCAACCCGTTGGAATGGTCGAACGAATTCCCGAATGAAATGGGAAATGGAGGTTTCAGCGTCCTCGTCGGGAATCCTCCTTACATTCGCATCCAGAATATGGCGACATATTCACCCGAAGAGGTGCGGTTCTACCAGAATGCGGGATCACCCTACTCGACGGCGCGGCAAGACAACTTTGACAAGTATGCGTTGTTCGTTGAGCGCGCACTTTCATTGCTCCATCCCAGTGGGCGCCTGGGATTCATCGTGCCTCACAAGTTCATGAGCATCCAGTCAGGCCGCACGCTTCGCCATCTCATAGCCAGCGAACGGCAGCTTGAACAGATAGTCCATTTTGGGGTGAAACAGGTCTTTGGCGCCGGGACTTCCAACTACACCTGCATCCTCGTTTTCGACAGGAACGGCGGTGACCAAGTTACGTTCGAGCAGGTCGGTCCGCTGGAAGAGTGGCGCTATGGCCAACTTGGTCAGATAGATCAGCTACCGATTGTTGAACTAACCGACGACCCATGGCAGTTCGCCAGCAAGGAGGCATCAGCGGTTTTCAGTCACATTCGGCGATCGGCTCCTACCACGTTGGCTCAGGTGGCAGAGATCTTCGTCGGCGTGCAAACGAGTGCCGACGACATCTATATTTTCGAGTCGGCCGACGAAGACGTTGACTCAGTGACTTTGAGATGGAATGGAAGTGATTGGCCGATCGAGCGTGGCATTCTCCGCCCGTGTCTGCACGACGTAACGCTGTTCGCGTACGAACCTCCTCAAGCCAACGCATGGATGATCTTCCCCTACGAACTGATCCCAGGCCAGTCCAGGGTCGAAGCGCATCTAATTCAACCAACTGAGTTTGCCAACAAGTACCCAGGGTGTTGGAGTTATCTGAAGGCCCGGCGCACCGAACTCGAACAACGCAACATAGTTGGTGGACGTGCGAATGAGCGGCAGTGGTATCAGTTCGGAAGATCGCAGAGCCTAACAAAATTCGACGGCCCAAAAATCGTACTCCCAATACTTTCGATTGAACCACGATACTCATATGACGATACCAACGTCGTCGTCACTGGCGGTGGCAACGGACCGTACTACATGATCAGACCGCTGCCTGATTCAGCAGTGTCGAACTACTACCTGCTCGCTGTCCTCAACCATCCTGCGAGTGAGGCGATGGTTAGGACAAATACCAGCGCGTTTCGTGGGGGCTACTACTCCCACGGAAAACAGTTCATCGAGAATCTGCCAGTTCCTGTGCCAGCTGATGAAGATCGAGATCGCATCGAACAGAATGTAAGGTTGTTGATTACGACGTTGCAGGATGTTCGTTCAGCTCGCACCCCTCAGGAACGCTTGGTCTCAGAACGTCGGGCAGATGAACTGCGGCGCGGAATCGAAAACCAAGTGTCTGAACTGTTCGCACTTGATGCCAATCAGATTGATGTGATCAGATCGGTTCCAATACCAACTTGACATCGTCTCAGGTAGTTGGTGCATCGAATTCAGCCACCGCAGCCTCCCACAGAAATCGTCAGGGTGTCACGCTGGGGCTCGATTCCCTAAATCGGTACTCAAGTGCTTCGACATCTCGGACCCCGGCCAGAGTCACGTTGCCACTAATCACGTACCGCAGCGTTTCGAGAGGCTTGAAAATGAACCGAACACGCAAATCGCCTCTGTTGGATTCCAATCCACACACGACCGCGAGGAAGAAATCGTCGTCAGCTTGAGCGAGTTCAGCCTCTGCTTTGGTCAGCGAGACCGTGTCCGGAAACTCCCCGCCCGACTCCATCTTGATCTCGTAGTATTGCCGGAGCTCATCCAGAGCGTCGGCGCCCATTCCCTTGCGGGCTCTCAAATCTGCGATCTCGCTCGGATCCATTCGAAGTGCCTCTCGAACAGCATCGAAAGCGAGTTGCTCGCGCTCATTCTGAGGTGGCAAAACGCTTCGGTTTCGTAGCGCTGGGCGCCCGCTGGGCTTCTTGAGTCGGGGATTATCCGATGATGGATTTCGCTTTCTATTCGAGGGGAATACGACCCCGTCGAGGGACTTGCCGTGGTTGACAATCGTCCCGTCGTCTGGCGCCAGTTGCGAGATCTCTTTCAGCTCGCGGATTTTGATCCGGGTAGTCGACCCAAACCGCTTAGGAGCACCGTTGCTTCTTTTTCCTCGATTGGTCGATCCGCGTTTCGCGGCCTGCCCTTTTAATCGAGTCAATCGCTCGGTGCTATCTTCGTCCGACTCGTCCTCGTGTGCGATCACTATCCTCGATGCCGAAACTCCACTCGACGCCTTCGACCACATGCTCGCCCACGCCCACGCGACCTTCTGACGATCCCCATCGAACAGTGAGGCGACCGCCCTGCCCGCCCCTTCCGCCAACGCCAAATCATCTGGCGACCGAACTACGATGAGCGGGGGAGACAAGTTGAAGTGAGCGTTGGCCTGTAACTCGAGGTGCTTGCCTCGGCCCAGATCGGCGAACAAAGCCATTTCGTCGTCGATGTAAACCTCTGCAGTCTCGAGGTTCTCCCAAGAAATTGCCAGAGAGTCGAACAGGTTTCTGTCTCCACGTGCAAACACGTCTCGCAAATGTCGCACCGACGATGAAAACTGTTCACGATGCGAACTGCCAGCTACAGCCGAAGCGGCATTGATCGAGTTCAACCGCAAATCTTGCGGCTTAACCACGGTTACTTTGAGGGTGCCAAGCAGTTGTTCGAGCCCATCGAACGATTCAAATCCTGAATTCCAGACTGGTACCGATCGGGAAGCTTGGGTGGCCAGAGAGTTGTCCTCAAACAGATAGATTGGTCGTTCCACTTGCCACCCGTTGGCAGTCCACAAGGGTAGCCGACCGAGCGCTGATCGCTGTTGTGGGGATACTTCTTGCAGAAAGCCGGCAACCGCTCTAAGACAGTCAATAACAACTCCTTCATCAGTGTCTATCAATGGAGTCGAAGCGACATCTCTGAGTACAGCGACGCAACTCGAGAAATCTGGCTCTGAGATTTCAAGCGTGGTCCAAAGGGAATCAACGACGTTGCCCGAAGGCACGAACGGTCGATACTGACCGAAAATCCTCCTCCCTTGGAACACCTGATCCGATCTGAACCACTGCCCACTGACAAAAATCAGCCCCGGGGCGACCGCAAATTCTGACCGAAGTTTGTCGACTGTGATGCCATCGACACGCCGACCGGCTTTTCGGGTCGCATATGCCAGACCTAATAGCGTGTAAATCGTCTTGAGGTCTGAAGGGTCCGGCGACTTAGCCTCCTCGTCCCGTATCGCCTTGAGTCGCGAAAGCAAGTCGGTGACTGAAGGCCCTTCCTGAAATCCAAGTGCTTTGAGGGCAGAACTGTTCTTGATTTGCTCGTCGACCGGAGCAAGAAACTTTGCTCTACGGCCCTCGAACGCAATTCGATTTGCTTCTGTTGGCAAGCATAGGTCTCTCGGTGCCTGTAGTCGCCCGGTTCGACTTGGCAACCACGAGGTTGAAGCAGCATTCGCCAACCAGGTAGCGGTTACTGGAGAGGGGTTTTGCCAATATCCGTTGTACGCCGAGACCGCATCAGCTTTTGCCAGAGCGGCATATTCACGTTCCCATGCCCTAGTCAAAACTTTGAGCAGCGCCAACCCCCGTTTCTTTCTGCGTCGCGAGTCTTTGTCAGCGGCTATGTCCGTGACAACCGCGTCAAGGTCGGGCGATTCATGATCGTTCAGCAGATATTGGTGCCCGTATGAAGTCGTCAGAAGTTCGCTCCGCTGCATGCTCGGTACTGCCGAGCGATCGATGCGTCTTGCCCATCGTGCATCTCGCTGCCAAAACTGCCTCTCGTCGTCCGGCTTAATGATCCTCGGCGCCGTGGCAGCACCCAACCGCACGAGAAAAGCCTGGGCTCCCAATTGGTTGGAATTCTTTCTACGGGTGAGCAACTTGGAATATGAGCGATCCAGCCAATTGATACCTGCGGTCTGGTGCGCGGCGCGGGCGAAGCTCTCAGTTTCTCTGTCTATTGAAGAGGGCAAGTATGCCTCTGCTGGTGATTTCCACGTTTCTTGTCGCTGTCCCGCGGGATCAAATCTGAAAACCCGCAATTCAACGTTCCTGCCGATTGCTGAACCAAATCGTTGTCGGTCTTTGGGATCAAGACGCTCGAACGCGTCACGAAGAAGAAGTAGCTGCTGATCCTGCAATCGAACGCGTCCGAGAGTGTTGTCGTCAAAATCACGGGCGAGGATGCTAAGAACAACTTTGGGCTCCTCGCAATCGTCGCGAAAGATCCCGTAAGCCTTGAGGGCGCTGAGGACGCGCCTAGAGTCGGGCTCATCGGCGACATAGATAGGATGAATCGATTTGGCTACACCGAGGGTCGCTGCCAAGCTCTGCGGATCCACGCTGCGTGTCAGGATTATTGGATCGCTGCTACCGGGAGGTTCTATTCGACTGGAGTCTTCCAAAAGTACACAGCGCTTGAACAGGAACTGGTTGTTGAACAAGACTTCATCCGCGTCAAGAGCGGCGCGCGCCATGCCAACGAACCAATCTGGACGTCTTTCCCCGAGATCCTCGTCGTCCCAATCAAGTACGGTGATGGCTAACTCGATGCCGACTTCTTCCGCAGTGTCCAACTCCCGAAGGACCTGCCTCCATCGTCCTTCGCCGTCTCGCATCGTGGGCGGGATGGCCGAACAGCCTCTGTTTAGTTCTTCCAAATCTTCGGGGGTTAAAAGTCCGTCGAGGTGCTCGTGTTCAAATACAAGCTCATCGAGCGGCACCTCGCCATTGTGCAACTGGAACGTCAGGCGATCTCTCAGATTTTGCTGTACAACGCTGCAAAACTCTTCAGACCAGTGAGAAATCCCTGAATCGGCACGCGATTGGATTTCTTCAGTAAGGGGGATCACGTTCCATCCACTCGATATTTCCCGGGCGAATGAATCCAAGATGACCGAACTCGCCATCAAGCTGAGTTGTGTGAACAGGAACCTGTTCCATCTGTTCTTAAGTATGGTGCTGCGGGCAGCATCTGGATCGAATTCACCGTTAAGGTGGAACGGGAACGGAGAATCTAAGGGTGTCGGGACACGGTCGAAAATCCGATGCTCATCAATTGTCCCAACAGACGCGAACGCTATTCCCAACGGCGTAGTATCACCTGTCTTTTTGTTCCGTCGACTTTGCCCGCCAGGTACCGGTAACTCGGCGATGTATCGGATCACCGATGTGCCTGAATCAACGTCATACAACTCCAAACGCTCCGAGCACACCTCTTGATCACCGATGTTCAGGGAGACCTTTTCCTTGGTCCCATCCGACAATCGGTGTGTCGTGCTTGGTTCGCCTGTCGCAAGGTCGACTAACGAGAGCGAGCGCACAGACTTCATGAAGATCAGCGCGCCCGCGCCGAACTCCCGTACAAAGTCGTTCAGTTCGTCGGCGTCGACATCCGGGTTGAGTGGCAGGCGGAGCAGTGTCTCCGGCTTCTTAGGCGAATAGAAGTTCGTTATTGCTGGTTCGGGCTTAATCCAAACAGGGCTTCCTCGATCCACCCTGAAATGGAATGGCCTGCAGTGAACTTCTATCGGGCCACCTAATGCCAACAACGTCTTCTGGCCGATACCAAATCGGCCCGACATGCGGGGGTCGTCGGACTTGGTCGTCAACCAAGGGAGAACCATCGCCGCAATGTCTTCTAGTCGCAGTGGTAGGCCATCGTGAACTATCAACAGATCACGACCTCCACGGGCTGCCCTGACGGCCACGCGAACAGACGTGGCTCCGAGGTCGTCGGCGTTCTGTATGACTTCTGTAATGCCTTGAAATGGCCTCGGACTCAGGCTTTCAGCACCGATGTCCGCGCCGAAGAGGCTCGCCTTGACCATGGCCGGCTGGGTGCGTAGACGGTTCGCCAAGTGTCGGATGGCGGCCTTTCCCCACACCTGACTATTGGATGGCACATACGTAGCCTTCGACCACTCGTCTACAAGCAGGTCAACGGCTCGTTTTGCCTTGTTAGCAAGCTTCTCCATATTCACCTGACTCGATGGCATAAGATCGAGTGTTGCGGGAGTCGGGCAAACCGGATCAATGTGCTATGCGGCCCACGTTGTTTGGCCCGGTGAATCCATCTTACGCGGCTATATATATCGCCGTCGTACCGAGTCCATCCCGGTCAGATGTGGGTTTACCCGTAATAGACCAACACGGCACGACTCTGGTGTACAAGCAATCAGATTCTTTATGAGCTAATGCGGTCGATTCCGCCGATCAAAAAGAACCGCCTCCCTTGGCAGGAGGCGGTTGGAACTACGTTCATCCTGGCTTGGTTCGATGTATTAACGTTTCAGCGCCCCGGTCCTGCTCAGCTGTTTCAATCCGAGATCATCAACTGGCGAGAGCCTTTTGATATCCACCCTCGTTAGATTGACCGTGCAGTAGCGCCGGGACATTCATAACGAACGGCCTGTCAACCCCTACAGATTGAACATCTCCGCTCAGTTATCAATCTCCCACGTGGCGAGACTGTGTTGCAGCACGTGGTCGCAAATCCAGATCTCGGGTGAAGATTGAAGCATATGAAAACGAGACTGGGTGAGATCTGGGCCAGCCGCGGGTTTGAGCAACCTCAAATAAGGTTCACGTAGTTCCACGTTGTTCCCTTAGAGATCCCGAGCCGTTTGGCAATAGCACCATATGAAAACCCTTGCCGACGCAACTCATTGGCTCTAGAAATCAGCCTTCGACGCTTCTCTTGGGACTCATCTCTCAGAGACTTGATTGGGCTAGCATCAGCGTAAGTACGACTCAGCGGCTCGCTCCAGAACTCAGGTAGCACTGAGCGCATTAGGTGCTGTAGCCGATCTTCTGGTGAGTAGACGAAGGCATAAGCTTTACGATCTCCGAAGACCGTGCCGAGTGCCTGGTCCGCTGATTCCATCGCTTGTGTGAACTCTGGCCTGTCAAACTTGATCTGATTCTGCCGCAAGGCCTTGAAGACTAGGATGTCGGCAGCAGCCACGATTTCGCGTGAGATCGTCCGGGCTTGTTGAGAGATGATGAATAGCGTCTGTTGGCGCTGGCGCGTCAACGCCAACATTGATGCTAGTTCTCTGCGGTCGGCTTCGCTGATGTGCGGTCCCATCCTCAAGTGTGCTTCATCAATTAGCGCAATAGAGTTGTCCGGTAGAGTGAAAATTGAATCGACGTACTTGATCCACTTGGGAAGCAATTGAACCGCGGAACGCGAGCCTCCGACGATGTATTTATCACTCTGATGATCCCTGTAAAGCTCTAGCAACCTGAAGCCAAGTGCAGTCTTCCCGCTTCCACGTCCCCCAAGAATCAAAGTGATCAAATAGGGGGCGACAATGTGCGGCAATGCCTCATCATGCAACGGATCAGTAGCCTTCCCTTCTGGCCGGTCCCACATCCAACGCAATCTCTTCACCGACCAGGCGAGGTCTGCTGCCGGGTCGGAATATTGGCTGCTCCCCGTCGTCGGCGATACGTTGCCATCTCTACTGGCGTACCGCCCATTTAGAAACTCTTCGGCCGCTTTCCTCACTGTTCTGCGTAATTCATCGTCTTTCATGTTGGCACCCCATGTGTTCTGCAGATCACTGAATTCGGTAATTCGTTCATCCTGGTTCGGATTCGGGCGAACTTGAACCGGCATTGAACGGCACTGGAACACCGCAATGAACATGGCGAACGGCAATGTTCACTACTTGAACGTGGTTGGATACGAACGTGACTGTGTGCAGTCGACTGCGGGTTCATGACAGGGAAGGGCTGAGCTAGTCGTTTGGTGGAGTCTCGGACTTTTGAGAGATAGGGGTGGGGCCGGAAGATTCGACTGCGGATGAAGGTTCAGCGTCGAGTTGTTGCACTATCAGACGCGCGATGGTTCGGAGGGCATCTTCGGGAGTGAAGGAAACGTCTGACACATACGATAGGCTATAATACCGACGCAGTATTCTGTACCTTCTCTTTGTTATAGACTCTATATAAGTGCTATAAACACTATATACAGTCTTGGCACATCTGATAGAGGACTGGCCGCATGCCTAGAGGAAAGAAGGTCTCCCCAATTGAGCGGGAGGCATGGCTAGCCAAATTTCAGTCGGGGGAGTCGATCTCGGATATAGCGGCTCAAGCCAACCGACACCAGAGCACTGTCTCTAAAGGAATCAGGCAGGCTGAGGACGAGAAGTCCCGTGCCGTCGCACGCGCTTCGATGTATCAACACACTCTGGAAACGCACAACCGTGCGATGGTTGCTGCTCTTGTTCGTCACAAAGAGCGTTTGAACTTCCGCCCACTGAGCCAAATCGCTGCCTACCACAGCCACAAGAACAGTCCCGTCAGGCCACCCGACTTCCCGTTCGAGCTCAACCTTCGCAAATTCATTCGTCACGACGATTGGCATGTCGAGGGCATACATGGTCTGGAAAACGAACTCATCCGGCAGCACTTACGCGATCGCGTCACCATGTGGCGCAACTACGACAAGTGGCTGGACGACCATGCCCGCTACCTGTGGCACGTATGGCGGCTAAGCGTCGATGTATCTGAGAACTTCCGCGCAGAATCCAGACTTGAGCCGGTGTGGGACAAAGAAGGTTTCTTCGATTCGTGCAGCATCAGTTTGGTCGAAGCATCAGTCGAACTTGCTGGAACGGGTGAGTCTGAGATTGTTGCTAGTCTCAACACCGATCACGGATATGTGAACACAGGCACTATCAGGCTTGCTTTCGCAGAGTCGAGAGAGGCACTTGAGCGCGGCAAGTCAGTGTTCGAAACGGTCGTCCGAGAAGCCGCGAAAAGTGGTGACGCCAAGACCATTGCCACAGAGGCCCCTCAGCTAATTCAGACATTGCCAGCGACCAAGCGCCCGTTCGAGTTGATACAGGCAATGCAGATTGTTGAAGGCGTCTGTGAAGCCTGCAAACCGTATGTGAAGTAGTCGGCCACAGGGAGGGCTTAAATGAAGGTTGCTTTGTATGCCAGAGTGTCGTCCGACAAGCAGGACGTAGATGCGTCGATAGGCGCTCAGATCAATGAACTTCGGCGCTATGCAGCGAACAACGGGCACATTGTCGTATCAGAGTTTATAGATGAGGCCGAGACCGGTACTTCCGACCGGAGACCGGGCTTTCAAAGCATGATCGCCGCGGCAAAGTCACCAGCGCGTACATTCGATGCAATCCTGGTATGGAAGCTAAGCCGGTTCTCCCGCAGTCGTGCAGATTCGATTCTCTATAAGCGCCTGCTTCGTAAGCATGGTGTGCGCGTTGTTTCTATCAACGAGCACTTTGATGACTCCCCATCAGGCATGTTGACCGAAAGCATGTTCGAGGCGATGGACGAGTTCTACTCGCGAAACCTCGCACAGGAAGTGACCCGTGGGATGCGTGAGGTCGCCTCACGCGGGTTCTGCGTAGGCTCTCAAACGCCGTATGGCTACCGGCGTGTCAAAGTTCTCGACGGATCGAAAGAGCGAGCCAGGCTCGAACCAGACAACACGAATGCTCCTGTCGTGAGACGAATCTACGCGAACGCGTCACGCGGCTTGGGCGTGAAAGCAATCGCTGTCGATCTCAACAATGACGGCATCCCTTCGCCCGGAAAGAGCAAATGGGGACGGTCAAGGGTCCATGCCATCCTCACCAACGAGGTTTACGTCGGGACGCTCGTATGGGGTGCAGGTAAGTTCAACGTCGATGCGGAATTGGAACCGGTTCGGGTCGTTGATGCACACGAGCCGCTGGTCAGCAGGCAATTATTCGACCGGGTGCAGTCCATTCTCAAATCTCGCGCACCGCAAGTAATCTCCCCGCGTGCTGCATCAAGCGACTACCTGCTGTCAGGGATCGTTAAGTGCGGTGGGTGCCGCAAAGCTATGTTTGGCGCATCTGCAAAGTCTGGCCGATACCACTATTACACGTGTGCTACCCGTCACCGGACCGGAAGTTCTGCTTGCTCAGGTAAAGCGATTTCAGTGCACAAGCTGGACTCTGCTGTTCTTGGTGCATTGCTGGAACAGGTTCTACAGCCCACCCACCTTGCCAGACTTTGGGATTTGATCGCCGAAGAGCAGCGGGAGCTAGAGGCGACTCGAGCCTCGACAGTTCGAATAATCAAATCTGAGCTGGACGATGTGAATCGTCGGCTTGCTCGAAACTACGAAGTTCTTGAGGAAGGGTTACTTCAGACCAAGGACCTGGCTCCTCGGATTGTTGCCCTACGCGAGCAACGCGACAAGCTGGAAGCGCAAATGGTCAAATTGGAGAGTCCATCTGTTGAGTCTCTGCACATACCCAACAAGTGTCAGGTCGCGAGATTGCTGTCTGATTTCCGTAGCCTGCTTGAAACCGGCACGCCTGAAGAGCGAAAGATGGTCATCCGAGGATTCATCCGAGAAGTGGTTAGGCAGGACGATTCAGCAACGGTTAAGTACTCGCTGCCGGAAGATTCGACACCCAGCGGCAGGAAAGTTCTTGATACTGACCTGTTTGGTGGAGCTGGGGGGATTCGAACCCCCTACCTCTTCGATGCGAACGAAGCGCTCTCCCAAATGAGCTACAGCCCCGATTTCAGGCGATACCCGACTGGATGCGGGCGTTGGCGGCGCGCCGGGTAGGCTCTCGACAGCTGGCCGCTCGATCCAGATTAGCAACACGGTGTTACCTCTGTAAACGTCGCACGATCGCTTCGGGCAGTCGGGCAGTCGGGCAGTCGGGCAGTCGGGCAGTCGGGCAGTCGGGCAGTCGGGCAGTCGGGCAGTCGGGCAGTCGGGCAGTCGGGCAGTCGGGCAGTCGGGCAGTCGGGCAGTCGGGCAGTCGGGCAGTCGGGCAGTCGGGCAGTCGGGCAGTCGGGCAGTCGGGCAGTCGGGCAGTCGGGCAGTCGGGCAGTCGGGCCAACTTCGCCGATCAACTTTTCCAACGCCCGCTCGTCACCTCGCCTTTTGATAGGCGTATCATCCGCCTTCGAGTCACCGGACCGCTCCAGATACGGCCGGCACCACCAATACTCGAAAAGGAGAGCAAGTTCAGTGCTTGAGCATTTCAAGGTCCCCAGCGACATCGCAGTTAAGGTCCCGATCGACCGGCTAAGGGCGGCGACAGAGGCTGTCTTCATGAAGTGCGGTGTTCCTGAGCAGGAGGCCAAACTCGGCACCGATGTGTTGATGTTTGCGGACCAGCACGGGATCGACACTCACGGCGTCTCGAACATGCTCCGCAGCTACGTTTCGCAGTACAACGCGGGCACGCTGAACCCGACTCCGAACTTCACGATCGTCAAGGAGACGCCAAGCACGGCGGTTATCGATGGAGATGCCGGACTCGGACTCATGATTGCGCCAAAAGCGATGGAGATTGCCATCGAGAAGGCCCGTGAGGTCGGCACAGGCGTCATCAGTATCAGGAACTCCGGGCACCTCGGCGCAGCCGGCTACCACGCCATGATGGCCGCGAACCGGGACATGCTCGGCTGGTGCATGACAGCCGGTGGCAAGTCGATGATTCCTACCTTTGGCGCAGAACCCCAGCTTGGGACGAACCCGATTGCGTTCGCCGCTCCCGGAGACGAAGAGCCGACCTTCATGTTCGACGCCGCGATGACCTCGATCGCAGGCAACAAGATCGGGCTTGCGAACCGGCTTGGCAGGCCTCTCGGCGCCGGTTGGGTTGCGAATGAAGACGGATCACCGAACATGGAGGGCGGAGCGGCCAGCACATTTGCCGCCAATTCGCTCCGTACCCAACTGCCACTTGGTTCGACACGTGAGCTCGGCTCTCACAAGGGATACAGCCTTGGTGTGATGGTCGACATCCTGTGCGGTCACCTTTCGTTCGCTCCCGGGTTCGCTGATCTCGCTCTGCGTCGTCGAGCCCACTTCGTAGCTGCATACAGCATCGATGCGTTTGGTGATGTAGCCGAGTTCAAGCAGAACATTGACGGCATGCTGAAGGGTTTGCGTGAGACCAAGCCGATGCCAGGACACGACCAAGTCTGGTACGCCGGTCTGCCTGAGCACCACGAGGGCATCAAGCGAGCTGAAGAGGGTGTTCCGCTACATCCGGAAGTGATCGACTGGTTCCGGAGCATCTGCGCCGAGTTCGAGATTCCGTTCGACTTGGTTTAGAAGCGGCACGAACTAATCCGGCGCCTGCCGCCAGAACGGCTCGCGCTTTCGCACGTTTTCGAGGATCGCCTCGTCGAACGGTGGAAGCGTGAATCCAAGCGGCTGAAGCGGGCCTGTTCGCCAGCCGATACGATCGTGGACTTCCGGCCTGCTGTAGTAAGCCAGGTAGACGACCTCAAGTACGTTGGCGAAGTCCTTAGATATCGAGTTCTCGATCTCTCGAATCGCCTCGTCCTGCTGCTCGCCATCCAGTGCCAGGAAGCCGCCCGCGGACTCGACCGACATATCCAGCGTAAGCGCGTCGAGGAACCGGACAAGAGACCTGCGGTAGCGCTCATGCTCTACTGACATCCGCTCGATCTCGTCCAGCAGACCCATCGAGCCCGCTCCAGGCAGGTCGTCCACAGGCGGAATGAGCCGGTCCATCACGGCCCGCATATTCCGCTTGTCTGAGTCAGTGAGTGTTCCTTCTTTGGTCGGCATCTTGTCCTCCGGTCGATTGAGATTCGGTCAGCTCTTAAGATCGGCTCGTTCGTTCGAAATGTGGTTGGCGGTACGCAGTGCCAGTGCCTGGATAGTTGGTGTCGGGTTCACCCCCGCGCCGGTGACGAAGACGCTGCCATCAACAATGAACAGGTTGTCGGCATCGTGGGCTTGTCCGTAGGCGTCAACAACAGAACGCTCCGGGTCTTCGCCCATGCGAGCGGTGCCCATCAGGTGCCAGCCAGCGTATACGCTGTGCGCCGTCTCGGTCACTTCCAGCGCTCCTGCTTCCAGCAAAGCCGTTCGCGCCTGCTTAACGCCGTGTGCGAGCAGCCTCTTCGAGTTCTCGTCCAATCGATACTCGACTCTTGGCGCTGGTATGCCAAAGCGGTCCGTATGATCGTTGTCCAGCGTCACCCGGTTCGTCTCGACAGGCAGGTCCTCGCCGATGACGCCAAGTCCGTTAACACTCCCGAACCGCTTGTCAAACGTTTCGTGGTGTTGCTGACCCCACGGCACACCCCAGATTGCCGAAGAAGCCGGCCCTGAGCTCCTTCCCATCTGGAAGGTGTAACCGCGAACGAAGCCTCTTGATGGGTCGGTCTCATAGAACTCCTGCGACATGATGATGTTCGCAAGTGGGCCCTTGTAGTTCGGCTCGTCCAGTTTTGGAAACACGCCGTTTGCCCCGGCGTAGACGTGGAACATCAGGTTCTTGCCTACAAGACCGGACGAGTTGGCGAGGCCGCTTGGGTGTGAGTCAGACGCGGAGTGCAGCAGCATCCGGGGTGTTCCGATGCCGTTGCATGCGACGATCACCGCCTTCGCCGACTGGAAGCACGCTTCGCCAGCATCGTCGTAGTAGTTGACTCCCGTGGTGCGGCCGTCTGTGCCGGTGACGATCTCGAACACAGTGGAGTTTGCTCGCACCTCTGCTCCGTGATCGATGGCCTCCGGCAGATAGGTGACATCTGTACTTGCCTTCGCCTGGCGACTGCAGCCCCAGCCCATCGGCCCGCAGTTGTTGCACGCCTGCCTGCCTCGGTACGGCTCTGAGTTCACGTGGCTGTCGGACGGCCACCAGTGCCAGCCGAGACGATCGAACGCCTTCGCCATGCGTTCGCCATCGGGACCGAGTGGCAGCGGGCGCATCTGCCTGGGCGACCGATCTGGATTGGCAGGGTCACCATTGATTCCCGAGCAACCCATCATCACGTCGTTCTCGTCGTAGAACGGCTCGAGGTCCCAGTATGTGAGTGGCCAGTCGTCCGCGACGCCGTCCAGGGTCTTGACCCGGAAGTCGGAGGGGTGGAAGCGAGGGACGTGGCCGGACCAGTGGATCGTGCTGCCACCAACGGCGTTGTACATGAACACCTTCACGGCCGACTCGTCGTCATTGACGTGATAGTCGGCGGGGTGCTGGCGGATGTTCGGGTGGTATGACCAGGTTGTCCTGATCAACTCCTCCCAGTTCGTCTTTGTCACCGGGTACTCAGAAGGCCTGATCCACGGCCCCCGCTCCAGGCAAACAACTCGAAAGCCGTCTCTGGCAAGCCGCCATGTCGCCGCAGCACCAGAAGCTCCGGAGCCAATCACAACGATGTCGGTCGGTTCTTTCGTCGTGACCATGCCTACGCTTTGAGGTCCTGTCGTTCGTTGATGATGTAGTCGGCGGTCCGAAGCGCAATCGCCTGGATTGTAGGAGTGGGATTTACCGCACCACTGGTCACAAACACGCTGCCATCGATCACGAACAGGTTATCGACATCGTGCGCCTGGCAGTTAGCGTCGACAACGGAACGTTCCGGGTCATCGCCCATGCGCGCCGTGCCCATCAGGTGCCAGCCCCCGGCGCGTAGCAGCGGGTTCGTCTCTGTCCTGTGTGCTCCGGCAGCCTTCAGGACTTTCTCAGCGTTGCGGATGCCGTGGTCGAGCAACTTTCGAGTGTTGCGCGAGACCTTGTAGAACACCTTCGGCGCCGGGATGCCGTTCGAGTCCACGATCTTAGGGTCGAGTTCGACCCGATTGTGTTCCTCAGGCAGATCCTCCGAGATGATCGCAAGCAGGCCCGACTTGCCAAAGCGCTCGGCAAACTCCTCGTGGTGCCCTTCACCCCACTTAACGGGGCCGATCGTCAGGCCGGTCGCTGTCTTTGCGGGACCGGAGCTTCGGTTCATCTGGTACGAGTAGCCGCGCACGAAGTCTCGTCGCTTGCTGGTCTCATAGAACTCCTGCGACATGATGATGTTGCCGAGAGCGCCCTGGTATGTGTTCGGTTCGGGATCATCGAAGAAGCCGGTGACCATGGCGTACGGGTGGAACATCAGGTTCTTCCCAACGAGCCCTGACGAGTTCGCGATTCCGTCCGGGTGGTGCTTCGACTTCGATAGCAGCATCAGCCGCGGTGTGCCGACTCCGTTCGCCGCAACGATCACGGACTTCGCCGCCTGGTGGTGCTCGATCCCCTCAGAGTCGTAGTACATGGCACCGTTGGCGCGTCCGTCCTGGTCGACTGTGATCTCGTAGACACGTGCCCCGGTGCGGATCTCGACGCCGTTCTTGATCGCTTCAGGCAGATAGGTGACGTCGGTCGAACCCTTCGCCTTCTGATAGCAGCCCAGACCGTTCGGCCCGCAGTTGTTGCAGGCGTTGCGGCCGCGATACGACTCGGAGTTGATGTAAGAGTCAGACGGCCACCAGTGCCATCCAAGATTGTCGAAACCTCGGGCGATACGTTCGCCATCCACGCCCAGCGGCAGCGGGGGCATCGGCCGCTCAGAACGTGGCGGGTTGGCCGGGTCGCCCGCGATACCCGAACAGCCCATCCATTCATCGTTCAGATCGAAATACTTCTCAAGGTCGAAGTACGAGATCGGCCAGTCGTCTGCAACGCCGTCGAGCGACTTCACTCGGAAGTCAGACGGATGGAAGCGAGGAGTGTGCGCTGTCCAGTGGATAGTGCTTCCACCGACCGCGTTGAACATAAGCGGCGCAACGTCAGATTCGGTGTCATTAACCGGATAGTCCTCGGGGAGCTTGCGGATGTTCGGGTCGAAGGCGAAGTTCGTCGCGCCCTGGAACTCCCAGTTGGCATGAGCAGTCGGGTACTGGTCGGTGTTCTGCCAGGTGCCCTGTTCCAGGCAGAGCACGTTGAACCCGGCTTCTGAAAGACGCCAGGCAGCCGCTCCACCTGACGCACCGGTGCCGATGATCAGCACATCAACCGAACCGTTTGCCAATCGATCTTCTCCTGTGGCTCATGCGGACGTATGTCCGCTGGCCTATCAGCGCGCTCTTGATGCGGCGATAACATATCACTGGCGGAGGGCGGTCACAGCTTGATCTACATGAAGCCGACCTGAGAATCGAGGGAGCGAATGCCTGAAGTGATGGTCAGGAGCCTGGAGAACCTGCAGGTACACGTTGAGCTTGGCAACCACTCGCTGCTTGCCGACGAGCCGCCGGGGATTGGTGACGGCAAAGGGCCTACGCCGTACGACCTGCTGCTTTCCGCTCTTGGAAGCTGCACTGTCATGACGTTGCTGATGTACGCCCGCCGAAAAGAATGGCCTCTCGAAAACGTCGAAGTAGACCTTGCACACGACCGGGTGTACGTTGATGACAATCAGGAGGTTGAGGGGAAGGGCGGACTGCTGGACCGCTACTCACTCGACATCCGGCTTATCGGCAGTATCGATGACGAGCAGAAAGAACGCCTGGCCTACATCGCAACCCGCTGTCCCGTCAGGAAGACACTTGCAGGCGTGCCGCGCTTTGAAGAGACGGTCACTGTCGTAGCCGGCTAAGCCGAACCTGTCCGGATCACACGCCGGATACGAAGAAGAAAGAAACACCGGGAACGAAAATGCTGAACGGCGTCCTTGCCGCGTACGGAATAATCCTGGCCTCGCTGCCGATCCCCATCGTCCACTTCATCACGTTCCCAATCGGCCCGTTCATTGCTGGATTCGTTGGCGGAGGCATCGCTAAGGCAGACGAAGGCCGGGTCGTGATCTTCGGACTGATAGTAGGCGGACTTGCGCTGATCCCGGCGGTGCTTCTGCTCGTGCTTGCACTCGTAGTCGACGTTGAGTTCCCGGTGCCGACAGGGCTGGTGGTCGCCGCCGCCATCATCCTTGTGCCTTACACATGGTTCGGAGTGACGATGGGCGCGCTGATTAGCTTCGTGCTGAGGGACAGGGAGCGGAAGAACGCAGTCACAGGGACTTCAGACGACTGATACTGACGTCTCTGCTGAAGCGACTTTCTTGCGGATACGCTTCTCTCTCGACTTCGCGACCGACTCAGTGGGAATGACTATCAGTGGGCCTCGGCACTGACGCAGGATGCTGTCACCCCTGCCGCCCCGCATCAGTCGGCTCAGACCTGAACGCATCTGTGACCCTGCGACTACCCATGAGCCGCGCTCCTGCAGCTGGCGCCTTGCAACCCCGATCACACCTCCAACCGCATCTTCGACCTCGGCCTCACAGCCTGCGCCACGCAGTTCTTCTGCAAGCTCCTGGACCGCTGTTCGTTCCGAGGCGATCACTTCAATGGCCTTCGAGGCTTCCGTTTCTTTGCTGCCGCTGCTCTGGAGGAGTATTACCAGCCTGGACCCGAAAGCGGTCGCGAGCGTCGTTGCGATCGGCATCGCGGTCTCGAACGATTCTTTGTCGTTGAGAGGCACGAAGAACGTGTCGGGAACCGATGGGCTTTCGCCATTGAGCCTGATGTGGTTGCGGTTAATCAGGAAAAGCGGTCCAGCAGTCAGTTTCCAGAGGTCGCCTGTCACGTTGGTCTGCATTCCGCTCACAACCCGAGACTTGGTCCTGGCTGAGAGCATCGTGAGGCCGAACCTTCCGGTGGCCGCCCGATAGGAGATGAGATGGGCGGCGCTGCCTGTTGCGACGTTCCATCGGGCGTTGAGGCCGTGTGGCTTCAGCCGGGCCTTCACCTCTTCAAGATAGGCGGTCGCCAGGTGAGACCCTCGGTCGTGCTGGGCATCCGGGTATGGAATGTTCCCGGCTCTGCCTACCCGTACCGGGTGCATAGGCTGCAGGCAGTGGAACAGGTTGATCTCACCGCCGAAAAGCTTCGATAGAAGCGCGGCGTACGGTAGTGTCTGTTCTGACTCATCAGAACCGTCGAGAGGCAGGAGCAAGCGGTCAAGACCGAGTTCCTGGGCTCGTTCGAGTAGTTGAGGCGTCAGAGTCCGTGCTCGCGGTTCTGCCACCGGTTTTATGTGTTGAGCGGTCAACAGTTTGTGTGACGTACTGGTCTAGCGTTCGGTTCAGGTGTGCACTGGCACAGAACTCGAATGCACACCATTGGAGTCAGCCCGGAACGTCGATTCATCAAGCTATCTGAACCGTGTCAAACCTACGTAGTATGAGCACTTGAATGATAGCCGGGTAGTTCGCCGAAACTGGCTGAACGTGAGTTTTGTGATCTATTGATTAAGGTGTTTCAGGACGCTGCTATTGCCGATTCTATCGCTTCCGTCAGTTCGGCTGCACCTACGAAGTTCTCGAACCGGTCGGTAACAATGCCGTCTGAGCCGATCACGAATGTCCATTCCTGCGAGACCAGTCCCCACTCTTCTAGCAGTTCGGTCTCAACAGCACGTGACAGATCACCCTGTATCTCCTGTGGGTTCTCAAACAGGTCTACGTGAATGAAATCGGCATCAGCCTGGTACTTTTCACGCAGTTCACTCACCACCTCGACCTGGGGGCCGCATACTGCATTCGTGCAAAACGCCGGGCTGGCAAAGACGACAACGAACGGCCTTTGGCGGTCGATAGCATCCGCTACCGTGTAGCGATACAGCTCTTCGTCGTGATGGGAGCCCGTCGTCAGGTCTTCTATTCCTCCGACGTCCGACAGGGTCCGGTTTCGGCTTGGCGGCGCCGGGTCGCCAACGGTCACCGAGTCGGGCCTCTCCAACACCTCGAACCGTACCTCGGCCAGTTCGGCTGATCCATCCGAGCGCGGCACATTGGCCTCCACGGCCCAGTCACCCGACGAACTGAAATCAAACTCGGTTACGTGGATGCCACGTGTTCCAAACGGGAACAGCGAAAAACGGGCGAAGACGGTCTCGAACGGCCCTTCACGATCTCCTTCGAAGCCTTCCGGGTAGAGGTAGCTGGACAGTTCGAGTACCGGGAATTTGACTAACCCCTGAGAATCGCTGACAACGATTGCGAAACGCTGCGGGCCGGTGCCAAGGTCCGGTGTCGCAAGCACGACATCGAGCTCATCGCTGACGACTGTCCAGCCATGCTGGTTCTCATCAAAGCGGGCGAACGGGTCCTCGGCAGGCACTGCGGCGGTCGGCTCGGTTGTCGCTGTTGGTTGCGCTGCGCTTTCACCCGATGAGCATGCGGTCGCTGCCAGCGCCAGGAGCACGGCTGCGGAGAGCCATGTCTTCCGTGCAGCTCGTGGGATGAAACCGTTCATTGCGGGCACCTAGAACCCGCCGTCATAGATGCCGAACGTGTAAGCGAACACCGCGAACGCGTCTGAAGTGGAACTGAGTTTGAAGATCCGCTGCTTGAACTCCGGTTGTTCGACAACCCTGTACATGCGTGCTTCATCCACCAGGAAGTAAGAGTTGCCATCGTCATCGAACTCGATGTCATCTCCTGCCTCTTCAGGCGTCAGCGGCTCATCATCGAGAGTGGCGTAGACCCTGAACTGCACGGGCCTTTGAGGCTGGATCACCACGTTAGCGCTGCGCGCTTCGAGTATGAGTGCGATGTAATCGGTCAGCTCTTCTGTCTCACGGGCGTGGACGATCGCTTCTGCGGTATTGGTCCATTCGCCGTGCAGGAAGAACTGCTGAGGCCTGTACTCGCCGTCGTCTACGTAGATTCGCGTCGCGTCGGGCTGGATGTAGTACTCATCGTCACCCGCATAGAGGCCCTGAGGGTGGTAGCTCCTCTCGTATCCGCCGTATATCTCACGGGTGATGCGGTCCGCAGTCCGGTCGCGGGGCGTGTTGTTGACCGTTCCAACCGGAATGTCAGAAACGTCCCATCCGGCCTGCTCAAGTGCTGCCCTGATCTCCTCTTCCGTCTCGACATACGCACCCTCGCCAAAGTGCGAGTAGCCGAGTCCTTCAGATGGGGTCAGCAGGTACTTCGCCGGCCAGAAACGGTTGCCAAATGCACGCCATGTCTGCATGTCACTATCCAGGGCGACCGGCCACAGCACGCCTTCCTCTTCCACGGCATCCCGGACGTTGTCCAGGTCCTTTTCGAACTCAAACTCTGGTGAGTGGACTCCCAGGATCACCAGCCCGCGGTCCGAATACTTGCGGTGCCAGTCTTGCAGGAACGGCAGGGTACGGAGGCAGTTCACACAGGTATAGGTCCAGAAATCGACGAGTACGACCTTGTTGTCGTCCAGGGTCTGCTGGATGGAGATCGGCTCCGAGTTGATCCAATCTGCAATGCCGACAACATCAAGCGCAGGTCCGACGCGGGTGTTTGGTGCGCGGTCTGGCGTGGGCGACCCGCCGCTGCCGAAGCCCGTTTCTGTGCCGACGCTGGTCGCGTTGAGATCGGCGGAGCCGCAGGCGACAGCCACTACCACTCCCAGCGACATGCTGAAGGTGAGGAGCGATCGGTATCTCGATGCGAACAGCTGGGGCATATTGAGTTGCGTTGTGGTGCAGATCAATCGGAATGATCCACGGACAGGTTAGATGGTCTTCGGCCAAATGGCGTTGCGCTGGAGGTTGCGGGATTTCGTCGTGCTGCCACCCGCGAATGGCCCACTCACTACAGGCCGTGGTGTGAACTGTAGTACGTGCAACCTACTCCGCTGGTGTCAACGAAATCTGGAGAGAATGTGAACAATCGTGCCGCCAGGCAGGCTGAGACAGGGCGACTACGCCTTAGAGCCGACCGTGATCGGGCAGCTGTGATCGTTGCCCCAGAGCCTCCAGGAAGCGTCGAAGTTACGGACCGATTCGAAGCCAAGGAGCCTCAGGACCCAGTATCCGTGCGCCGCACGGATGCCTCCCTGTCAATAGGTGATGACGTTCTTGTCCGGTGTCACACCCACTTCGGCCAGCATAGCTCTTAGCTCATCTGCCGGCTTGATGGTAGGCACATCGCCGCCTGTGTGGAAGTTAACCCATTCGAGGTGGACCGAGTTCGGTATGTAGCCGCCCCGGTCTCCGCCCCGCTTGTTCGAGCCGTCACGCTCGCCGTCAGATCGGACATCAAGGATGACGGTGTTCGGGTCGTCAACTGCAGTCAGCACATCCTCTTTAAGCGCGATCACGGATCGATCGGCACGAGGTGTGAAGTTGCCAGGCGCGTGCGATGGGACATCGGCGGTCACCGGCCGGCCCTCCGCCTGCCACATGGGCAGTCCGCCGTCGAGGATCTTGAAGTTGCGGTGGCCGTAATAACGGAGAGACCAGAGAAGACGGAGGGAGTACAGCCCGCCGTGGGAGTCGGACGCCACAACGGTGGTGTTATCGCTAATCCCGAGTTCCGACATCGTCTCTGAAAACTGGTCCGGGCCCTGTATGTGAGTCCTGTCCTCAAGAGAGGTCTTGTAGTAGTTGTCGATCACGCCAACGGCGCCGGGTATGTGAGCCTTCTCGTACTCCTCCGGGTAGTTCGTGTCGACAACTCGAACACCAGGGTCTTCCAGGTGGTCTGCCAGCCAGTCAGTAGTTACGAAGATGGAGGCATCGGCATAGCCGCGATTCTCAGGTGGGGTTATCTGCTGCTGCGTCATGAGATTCCGGTGAGGATTTGGAGGCTGATAAGGCCACTAATTCTCAGTTTGGTGTCAGTTCAGAGATGCAGATGTTACCACCCTGGGTGATAGCTCCACGGCGAAAGACTGCCATGGACGCATCCTCTGGTTGTGTGAAAAGGATCACGTTGTGGTACCTTATTTCATCATTCCTGACAACTCAGGCTCGCTTTGCGCCGCCGGTTTCCTAGTCAGTACACACGGCACAGGTTCACTTGGAATACATCCTCGCAGGCATAAGCATCGATCACGCTCCTGTTGATCTGCTTGAGAAGGTCTCGGTCCAGCCCCACGAGTTAAGGCTTCGACTGGAAGAGTTGGCGCGACACGCTGGTGGCGGTGTGATCCTCTCCACTTGCAACAGAACCGAGATCATCGGCGCGTCAGAGGACCCCGAGACCGGCCTTTCCCAGATGACCGAGTTCCTCGACATCCTTGCAGAGCGTGCCGGGCATGACTTTGGTGACCTGAACCGCTACGTCTACCACATCGTCGGTGATGACGTTATCCGCCACCTCTTCAGAGTTACTGCTGGTCTCGACTCATTGGCGATCGGCGAGGCCCAGGTTGCCGGACAGGTGTCGCGGGCGCTGCAGGCGGCTGGTGAAAGCGGCTCAATTGAGCCTGTCGTGTCCCGGATGTTCCACGCCGCGCTGCGTAATAGCCGAATGGTCCGCAAGGAGACCGGCCTCGGCAGAGACAGCCTTTCAATCTCATCGATCGGCCTTCAGCTTGTGCAGCGGCACACCGGCGATCTGTCCGACAAGACGGTTCTTGTAGTTGGTGCTGGTGAGACCGGACGTCTGACCGCCCGAACGCTCAAGCATGTTGGAGTTGACCGCATTCTCGTCACTAGCCGAAGTGCCGACCGCGCCAGGCTCGTTTGCGATGAGCTGGACGGTGAGGCGATTCCATTTACCGAAATGAGTTCGGCCATAGCCCAGGCAGATGTTGTAGTGGCCTGCACAGCAGCTATGGAGCCTGTGGTGACTGCCGAGCACGTCCAGTCGGCAATGGCTGACAGGCCTGAGCGGCAGCTGACAATGCTCGATGTCGCCATGCCTCGTGATATCGACCCGGCTGTTTCTGACATTCCAGATGTTGAGCTGTACGCACTGGAGCAACTGCAGTCGATTGCCGATGAGCACCGTGGAAAACGCACCGCGGCGGCAGCAGAGGCGGACGCCCTTATTGATCGCTCAGTAGAGCGGTTCAAGGAGCAGCTCACCGGGATAGGCGCCGAGCCTGTGATCCGCACACTGGGCTCGCGGGCGGACGCCATGCGCGAAATTGAAATGGCTCGTGCGCTCAGCCAGATGCCTGATCTGCCCGAAGAGTACGTTAAGGTCCTGGACGCTATGTCGCGGGCCCTGATGAAGCGTATGCTTGCAGACCCGATAACCTATCTCCGGTCCGGAGTGAGCGAGTCCGCAGCAAACGATGTCGCCCAGGTGTTCGACCTGGAGTTCGACACGGCCGACTAGCCGATCCGGCTGGACCCAAACTTCAATCTACCGACAGTCCCGCCAGAGGCTGAAGTTTCGCCTCGTCACTCGGGCGCGTTCGCAAGGGAGTAAAGATCTTGGACCGCCAGCGTTCCTCAGAGCTGTTCGATAAGGCACGAAACCTGATCCCAGGCGGGGTCAACAGCCCTGCGAGGGCCTGGAACTCGGTTGGCGGCACTCCGATCTTCTTCGTGCGAGGTGAAGGCTCCCACGCCTGGGATGTCGATGGAAACTCGTATATCGACTACGTCTGCTCCTGGGGGCCGCTGATTCATGGGCATGCCCATCCCGAGATCGTCAGGGCGGCTACAGATGCCTCAGCACTGGGCACCAGTTTTGGCGCTCCCACAGAGCTTGAAGTGAAGATGGCGCAACTCGTCGTGGACGCGGTGCCATCCATCGAGCTGGTCCGGTTTGTCAGTTCAGGCACAGAAGCGACCATGTCTGCTCTCCGGCTCGCTCGCGCCTACACGGGCCGCAACCGAATCATCAAGTTCGACGGCGGCTATCACGGCCATGACGATGCCCTTCTTGTCGAAGCAGGTTCGGGCGTCGCAACACAGGGCATCGCCAACTCTGCAGGAGTTCATCCTGACTACGCGGCGGCAACTATGGTGGCCGACTACAACAACCTCGATTCGGTCGAACGGCTTCTCGATGCTCACAGGAACGAAGTGGCGGCGATCATTGTCGAGCCGATAGCCGGGAATATGGGTGTTGTACCCCCGAACGACGGCTTCTTGCAGGGTCTGCGGGATCTTGCGACCGCGCACGGCACGCTGCTGATCTTCGATGAGGTTATCTCTGGATTCCGGGCGGCATACGGCGGTGCTCAGTCTGTCTACGGCGTCACGCCCGATATCACCTGTCTCGGGAAGATCGTCGGTGGTGGATTCCCAGTTGGTGCGTACGGGGCAAGCAAAGAGATCATGCAGACGGTCGCTCCCCTTGGGCCGATGTACCAGGCAGGCACACTCTCTGGCAATCCTGTTGCCATGGCGGCCGGGATCAAGACGCTTGAGCTTCTGAAGGAGCCCGGTGTCTACGAGAGAATCGCTCGCTCCACCGAAAAGCTGGCAAACGGTCTTGCAACCGTATTCGCAGAGGCCGAGGTTGCGGCGCAAATCAACAGTGTGTGTGGGGCGTTCACAGTGTTCTTCAACCCGGAGCCCGTTTCGAACATGAAGTCAGCATCAGCCAGCGATGGCGCCGCATTCGCAAAGTTCTTCCACGCTATGACTGAGCGTGGCGTCTACCCGCCGCCTTCCCAGTTCGAGGCCTGGTTCGTATCGGCCGCGCATTCAGATGCCGATATCGAAGCGACCATCGCAGCAGCCAGGGATGCACTGAGCAGCTAGTTCGCAGTTCAGGTAGCTCGGTTGGCTGCCGGCGACCGCTTCTCTCAAAAGCCGGACCTGTCACAACAGCGTCACTTTCTGTGACCTGCACGTTTTCGCGTCCTGAGTCGGATTTTCGATCTCAACTTGCGTGTTGGCACTGTAGAAGCTGCGGGCAGGCATTTAGGCGATTTCGACGATGGCACTCCGTCATGTCACCGATTCAGGGCTGGATACCTGTCTCCAATGTAGTGAGGGTCAGCCGCAGCCGGTAGGTGTGGCAGGCTCACACGGCCCATTAAGTGTGAGCCCGCTATTGAGGAAATTCCGGTTGCCGGTGCAAGGCACGTAAGGGGGGGAGCCCGGGAGTTTCGGGCGCTTTACGAGTCGGCACCACGGTTTGACAGAGGGGTTAGTCATGCACCAGAGGGGAACTGGTCACCGTGAACGAGGAATCACGGGACTGGAGACATCGATTGTTTTGATCGCATTTGTCGTGGTGGCGAGTGTCTTCGCCTTCACAGTGCTTTCGGCGGGTGTTTTCTCGTCAGAAGCGGCAAAGCAGACGATCTTCGCCGGACTGAAAGAGACGCGGTCGAGGCTGCGCCAGAATGGTAGCGTCTTCGCTTTCAGCGCACAGTCTGGTACCACGCAGTCTGTATACAAGATCGTGTTCATCGTCTCGAACTCGCTTGCGGGTGAGCCGTTGGACCTGACAGCACCGTACACGGTCGACAACACGGGTCTTGACCCGGACTTCAATGCGCTTGCTGTGCCTGCCACGATCATTTCGTACGCAGACGAAGACCAACGCAAAGGTGACGTTCCGTGGTCGGTGAATTTCATCGGCAACAACAACGGCGACCTGCTGATGGAAGACGGTGAAAAAGCCGAGGTCACCGTCTGGCTCATGGACCGCAACAACGTGATTGCGGAAACCGATCCAAGCGCAGTGCAGCCTATGGACACGTCAACAGCGAATGGTGGTGGCGTCGGAGGTATCGAGGCGACCGATACGCTTGTAGGAAAGAGCACAAGGTTCGTGCTTGAGGTTTCACCGCAGATTGGTGCAGCGCTCACGATCCAACGCTCAGTTCCGCCAGGCCTGCGCCAGGTGATGAACCTCAACTAGCACCTGCGGCCGGAGGTCCTAGCCCTTCCACTCTGGATGTGCAGCGCCCTTTCGGGGGCGCCAACGGGCCGGCCGCATGGGACGCAAGTAAGGCATCCCCCTCGGCAAAGCGTCTGGCGGTCCGGTCCCGCTGCTAAAGATGCGTGCCCTTCCCGGAAACTTCCGGGAAGGGCACGGCGCGTCTGGCAGATATTCGAGTTCAGAGTGGTCCGTAGATCAGCCCAGGCTCACGAGCGTGACGCCGTTGCCGCCCTCTTCGCGGGACGCGGGTTCGAACGAGCTGACCTGGGGCATTCGTGAAAGCACATCCCGCACCGCTTCCCTGAGGGCTCCTGTTCCGGAGCCATGAATGATCCGGCAACCCTCTCGTCCATCAGCGGCGCAACTGTCTACGAATCCACTCACTAACTCTTCGATACCGGCGACGCGCTTGCCGCGAACATCCAGCTCGCCGTCGGAACCAACGTCATCAGACCGCTTCTCGGCACGACTGACCTTGACACCGGCGCTCCTTGGCTCGGGAGAGGTCTTTACTTCCGACTCTACCCGGCGCAATTGCCTCGAGTTCAGCTGGATTCGTGCGTTGCCCATCTGGAGATCGGTCGTACCATCCGGCTTGATGCCGATCACCTTTGCTCTGACATTCAAACCCTTGATCTCAACCTCATCGCCGGACTTGAGCGGTCGTTCCTCCGGCTCTTCAGGAGAGCTATCGCCTTTCTTCCTGGGCTCACTGCCTGCGATCGGCATCCACGTCGGTTCGGCCAGGGCCGAGCGCAGTCGGTTGACCGCCTTCTGGGCCGTGGCAAGGCTCCGGCCGGACTCCGCTTGCGAGACGATTCGCCTGAGCTGGCGGCGTACGTTATCCGCCTCACGCCGCAGCTCCATCCTGGTCTTGTAGACCATGTCCTCCTGCTGCTTCGTCACCTGGCCCAGTCGACGCTCCAGGTCACGCCGAGCGGTTTCGGCCGCCGTTGCATCGGCCTGTGCCTTCAGCCGTGCCTCGCTGACGGATTCCCTCTCACGCTGAATCTGGTCAAGCAGCGACTCGGCCTCGGCGCGGCCGGGGTCCAGGAAAGTCTCGGCATGCTCCAGCACCTTCTCAGGCAGGCCCAGGTTTCGTGCGACGTGGACAGCATAGCTTCGGCCCGGGACTCCCATGATGAACTGGTATGTGGGGCGCAGAGTCTCGGCATCCAGCTCGACAGAGGCGTTCTCCATCAAATCGTGAGTGCCGGCGAACTCAGCAACAGCGCGGTGGTGAGTCGTCACGGCAACAGGCACGTTCCGATCGATGAGATTGGCCAGCACAGCCCGTGCCAGCGCCGAGCCTTCCTCTGGGTCGGTGCCGGTCCCAAGCTCGTCGAGCAGCACTAATGAATGCTCATCAGCCTCTTGCAGGATGTCGATCACGTTGCCCATGTGAGATGAGAAGGTCGAGACGGACCGCTCGATGCTCTGCGCGTCACCTATGTCGGCGTAGACGGCTTCGAACACTGAAAGCTGCGTGCCGTCAGCAACAGGGAGATGCATGCCGCACTGGTGCATGAGTGCAAGCAGCCCGAGTGTCTTGAGAGCGACTGTTTTTCCGCCAGTGTTTGGTCCCGTGACGACAAGCCCGCGGAATCCAGGCCCGATGTTCAGGGACACCGGCACGGCATCCGCCCCGAGCAACGGGTGACGGGCATATGAGAGCCGGGCCGCCGGGTCCGAGCCTGCCGGCATCGTCTCGGGCCGCATCGCATCCATGGAGCGTGCGAGTCTCGCTCGGGCAGTTATCAGGTCAAGGTCGGCAGCAGCCTCGATCGCGGTCGTCGCCTCCTGCTCTCGATCGCCCACAAGCTGCGAGAGCCTGCGAAGAACGCGCTCCTCTTCACGCTGTGCCTCAGCAGCAGTCTCACGCCACATGTTGCATGGATCGACCGCTCTGAACGGCTCGACGAACAGCGTCACACCGGTGTTCGAAACGTCGTGGACGATGCCAGGCACCGCTTCGCGCTGGTCTGTCCGGACCTCGAGCACAAGCCGCTCGCCACGAGTCGCAATGTTCGGTGACTGCAATGAGCTACGTACGTCAGGCGAGGATGCCACCCGCTCCAGGATCCGCACCAGCCGCTGATACGCCTTTGCAGCGTTGGACCTGAGTCTGCCGAGGCGTGGAGTGGCTGAATCTCTTACATCACCGGTGTCAGTGATCGCCCTGACGACCTCCTTTCGCACATCGGACAGCTCCGGGATGTCGGAGGCGATTGCGCCCATGCGGGGGGTGCTGTCGTGCATCGACATCACGACGTTGCGAGCGACCCATGTCGAGTCGAACAGCACAACGCAGGAGATTAACTCCTGCCCGCTGAGCATTCCGCCGAGCGCGGCTCTTCTGAGGACAGGGCGCAGGTCGGTGTGCCCGGTGAGTCCGATGTCACCGACCTCAGAGAGCATTAACGCCGCTTCGGAGGTCTCTTCTTGTAACCTCAGCACGTCTTCCAGGTGCGTCTGAGGCGCGACGTCTTCTGCCAGCTCACGAGATCGAAAGAAGCGCGTGTGGTCCGCCAGCATCTGCCGGACCTGCGGGAATTCGAGCAGGCGCTGGGCGGATTGCTGGAGAGTTTCGGGGCCCGGTTCTGCGAGGCGCACCGTACTTTCGACTGATACATCTGACATGGCACAGAAGATTCTATGCGAGTGACTGACCTTATACTTACGAACTGATGAGAATTCCTGGTCAGTTCCGTCTGTGATCAATCCGATGGCGATTCAGAACATCAGCACTTTTACCCGGGCCCAGCAGCGGGTCTACGACAGCATGGTAGAGCTGCTTGCGCGTGCTGAACTGGACTACCGGGGCGATTTCATAGATGCGGGTGGTCACCGGATCCACTATCTCGACTACGGCTCCGGACCAACGGTGCTGCTGATCCATGGTGGTGGAGCCGGTGGAGCGATGTGGTTCAGGCAGATCGCCGAACTTTCCAAGAACTTCCGCGTGATCGCTCCGGACAACCCGGTCTTTGGCCTGTCTACACGTCCATCGCGGCAGCTTGAGGTTGTTGAAGCCACGGCAGGCTTTGTTGAATCGTTCATGGACGCCATGCAGATCGACGGAGCCTCGATTGCCGGGCTGTCGCTGGGTGGTTTTGCCGCAGCGAGGTTCGCAGCGGAGCATCCAGACCGTGTCGAGAGGCTGGCGCTGATCGATTCGGCCGGGTTTGGCCGCGACCTGCCGTGGGGCTTCAGGCTCAGTTCACTGCCGGTACTGAAGTATGTGCTGACGCGGCCACAGCGCTGGGCCCACGAGCGGTTCTTCGAGACGGTTGAGGTGATACGGCCCGGGGCCGAACACAACGACGCCTATCTTGAGTACGCGTTCAATGTCACGCAGACGGAAGGCCACGCCCAGGCGCTGCGCCTCAACATGCCTGTCTTCGCCGGAATCCGAGGCCAACGCAACCTGCTGTCAGATGACGAACTTTCGTCAATCCGTGCAAAGACCCTGGTGATCTGGGGGCAGGACGACAAATTCTTCCCGCTCGAGCATGCGCACCGTGCTGCGGCGAACATTCCGAACTCGCGGCTCGAGGTATTGCCGGATTGCGGCCATGTCTCGCTGCTGGACCAGCCTGAGATGGTGAATGGACTGCTGTCAGGTCTGTTCGCCCCGGATCAGGAGCCGAACCGGTCGCCGACTGAGAGCTGAAACGTAGCAGCGAACTCCGCTGCGGCAACTTTCTTGCGGTCGGAGCCACGGATCCGTCCAATACTGACCGCTCCGCCATCGACCGCGATCTCAACTCTGCTCTCGTCGATCCGGAGAACAGTCCCGGCCGCCTCATCCTGGGTGCCCTCTTCATATGAGGCGTCGTACAGGCTGGCGCGATCTCCCTTGAACGTCGTGTTCGCTCCCGGTGAGGGATCGCTCCCTCGAACGAGGTTGTAGACGGCTCGTCCGGGCTTCGACCAGTCGATCTGTGCCTCTTTTGCCTTGAACCAGCCCTCGTAAGTCGCCTTGCTCTCGTCCTGCACAATGCGCGGCGCATTGCCATCGCGAACCAGGTCGATCGCTTCAACCATCGCGTCCACACCCATAGGAAACAGGCGCTGGAAGTAGACCGAGCCGAGGGTGTCGTCCGGGCTTATCTCGGTCTTCTTCTGCAGGAGCACCGGTCCGGTGTCGAGGCCGTCGTCGGGCCAGAAGATCGTCAGCCCCGTCTCGGTCTCACCGTTGACGATGGGCCAGTTGATCGAGCTTGGACCTCGGTGAAGTGGTAGGAGGGAAGGGTGGTACTGGATGGTGCCCTTTGACGGCGAGTTGATCATATCCATCGGCACGATGTCCGTCACAAACGCCATCACACACAGCTCAGGTTCGATGGCATTGAACTGATCGATGGCCTCCTGGTTGCGGAGCCGCTTGAACTGGAACAACGGGATGTTCGAAGCATTGGCGGCTTCGACGATCGGGTCCTGCGGACGGCCCTCACGATCAGGCGGTGCGAACACACCAACGATCTCGTCCTTGCCAGTCTTCATGATCGCCTCTAAGACCGCGGTGCCGAAAGCTGCCTGGCCGATCAACGCTATCCTCATTGCTATCTCCTGCTGCGATCTGTGGACGGTGCCTATCGTCGGCGAAGGATAGCAACTGTGTGCCATTGGGCGGAGTTGCTGATCTTGATGTGGCGCAGAATGCGGGTAAGCTGAACTGGAGCTGATTTTCACCGATATCGCAAACGTTGAGAGAACGGATGACCAACGGAAAAGAGATGCCGCCGCTGCAACCTGCCGCCGCTCCTGCTAGTGAAGAAGAGATCGACGCGCCTATCCCGACCGATGCGGCTGGATGGCTTGCAAGAGGGCTCAAGTCGGCGCAACTCGGGTTTCCTGACAAGGCAGCCGCTGATTTCGAGGAGGCTGCCTGGCTGGATCCCGAGAACCCGCAGATCCACTTCAACCTCGGCACGGCCCACCTCTCGATGGGCATGTTCGAGCAGGCGCTAGTGAACTTCGATCGCACCATCGAGCTTGCGCCCGACATGTCCGACGCGGTTGGAAACAGGGCGGTGACACTGACTGCGCTCGGACAGGATGAGAAAGCAGAGCGTGACATCGCCCGGGCAGTTGAGCTGGGTGCAACTCCGGACGGACTGGCGGCCGTGATCGACTACGTGAAAACGAAGCGTGTAGAGCGGAAGACCTGAGAAAAGGCGGTTCGAGATGGCTGGCATGAGTGATTCTGAGATCGAGTCTGGACTGAGCAGCATTCCGGGATGGAGCTACGAGGACGGACAGCTCACGCGTAGCTTCGCGTTCGACACGTTCCTGGGCGGAATCGACTTCGTTGGCAAGGCGGCTCAGGCGGCCGAGGCGGCGGATCACCACCCGGACATTGATATTCGATACTCCACGATCAAGGTAGCCGTCTCTTCACATGACGTCGGTGGCATCACGGACCGCGACTTCAAGCTCGCAGCTGCACTGAACGCCCTGGTCTAGGTCACGGCGGATTCGTCGAAAATGGGCCGCCACCCGAAAACCGCACCGGGCCAGATACCGTAATCCTGCGCAGGAAGCGAGGTTATCTGTTCAGAACCGTGCACTGAGCAGGGCGCCTCGCTTCTTCTATTTCTGGCTGCCTGGCGCTTACCGCTACTCCCAGCGGAACACCCGTGTAGCTATCGCGAACGCTATCGCCGTCCAGATTCCCAGTCCAAGCAGCTCCGGTCCCAGCGTCGTGATGCTCGCGCCGTCGACCGTGATCTCCCTGAACCCATCCGCTAGGTAGGTCAGCGGGAAGAACTGCGAGATGTTGCCGAGCCAGTCGGGGAAGACCTCGATGGGGAAGAAGATCCCTGACAGGAACATCATCGGCAGGGTCACGATGTTCGCAACCGGCGCTGCCACATCTTCGGTCTTGGCCCAACCTGAGATCGCGAGCCCGAGGATGGTGAAGAGAGCTCCACCGAAGATCGCCATGATCGAAAGGTCGATCCAGTTGACGATGCTGCTGTCGCCGATCGTAACTCGTAGCGCCAGCATGCCCACGATCAGCAGCACGTAGGTCTGTAGCAGCGTCACGATCAGACGCGTTGCCATCTGGCCGACGAGGAAGTGCGATGGGCCGATTGGCGTCGCTTGCAGCCTGCGCAGCACGCCACCCGTCTTGAAGCGGATCAGGCTGAACACCACACCGAAGATTCCGGCCTGCATGATCGCCATTGCCGCGATTCCCGGAACCAGGAAACCCCTGAAGCCTTCGCCCTGTCCCTCGATGAATGTTGGCTCGATACCGAACCTGCTCTCCACTCGGAACTCGTCAGGGACGTTAGCGATTTCTAGAAACAGAGAATCGAGAACATCTCTCGTGACGGTCTCGGTTATCCCCTGCTCCTGGGGCTTCCGCGAGTCGAACACCGCCTGAATAGTCGACAGGCTATCGGGTTCACCGAAGCCTTCCGGGATGATGAGCAGGGCGTCGATGTCACCGGTGCGCAGTTCATCCCGCAAAGACTCTTCGTCGTCGATCTTCAGATCAAGCAGCGGGTCTTCGCCGTCGTCTACAACATCGCGAAACTGGGTGGACGCCCGGTTCTGCGCCCTGTCCACGAAGCCGACATCCGGCGGTGAGAACTGATCGAAGTTGAGCAATCCGAAGATCAGCATGATCAACATCGGAAAGAACAGCGCCCAGAAGATGGCCTGCCGGTTGCGAAAGTACATCTTGAGCGATGCGATGGTCAGGACAAAGTAGAGTCTCATGGTGGTTCGCTAAACGGCTGACGCCCTTGTTCAGTCTTCTCGCAGGCTCCGGCCGGTCAGGCTGATGAAGACATCCTCGAGATTTGCCGGCTTGATCTCACGTGGCTTGGAAAAGCCTGTGGAAAGCAACTGCTCAACCAGTGCTTCCGGGGAGTCCAGTTGCACGATCTTGCCCCTGTCCATGATCGCCACGCGATCGCACAGCTCTTCGGCCTCTTCCATGTAGTGCGTCGTCAGCATGATGGTCGTGCCTGTCGAGCGTATGCGCTGGATCAGCTCCCACATGTGGCGCCGCGCCTGCGGGTCAAGCGCAGTAGTCGGTTCGTCGAGGAACAGAACTTGCGGCTTGTTGACCAGTGCAACGGCGATTGACATTCGCTGTTTCTGACCACCGGAGAGCTGCTTGAAATAGGCCTTCCTGCGGTCTGTTAGTTCCACCTCTTCGAGGATGGCGTCAACGTCCGCGTTCTCGCCATACAACTCGCCGTAGAGCTTGATCGTCTCGGCCACCGAGAGATAGTCGAAGAAGGCGGTGCTCTGCAGCTGAACGCCAATGATGCTCTTCACCTTCTTCGGGTCTTTATGGACGTCGATCCCGCCGATAAAAGCAGTTCCAGAGTCGGCGCGCCGCATACCTTCTAGTATCTCGATGGTCGTGGTCTTGCCGGCACCGTTGGGGCCGAGCATGCCGAACACCTCGCCTTGCTGAACAGTGAACGACACGTCATCGACGGCGACCAGGTCCTCATACCGCTTGGTTATCCCCTCGACCGCAATGATCGGTCCGCCGGTTCCGGGCGAGTTCTGATCAAGTTGACTCTCTGTCATGCAGGCATGGTTCCTTCGGACGCCGTCTGCGCATCGGCCTTGCGAGCAGGCTCGGGAGTGACGATCAGCAGGAGCGATGGCAGCACAACCAGAGCGGCTACCACCGCAAGGAACACCATGATAGATGTGAGAATGCCGTAGCTGGCGAACAGAGGCATCGGCGCTAGGCCCATAATGGCGAATCCGACGATGCTCGATGCCGACGAGCCGGCAAGCGCTACTCCGGTGCCGCGCAAGGCTCGCGTCATCGCCTGGAAACGCGTGTCAGAGTGTTCAAGCTCCTCCCGGAAGCGTTGTGTGAGGTGGATTGAGAAATCGATACCCACTCCGATCGAGACAGCGCCGATAGTCGCCGTCACGAAGTTCAGAGCGAAGCCGCTGACATACATGATGCCGTACAGCCACACCACCACCAGGCCGATCGGGATGATAGTGACTATGGCAAACCGGACCGACCTAAATGCGACGAGTAGTAGCAAGAATGCCGCAGCCGCAGCAATCGGAATCGAGGTCTGCAGCGAATCGGTTGTGGCTTCAAGCTGTGCCTGCCTGATCAGTGGTGAACCCGTCAATCCGTAGTCGGTCACGGCCTCAACGCCGTCCAGCGAAGTGAGATCGCGCAGGATGGAGTCTTTTGCCCTTACTACGGCGCTCTGCTCCCGGGTCCCGGGAAGGAACACGGTGAACTGCGTCAGGTTGAGCGTGTTGCCAAGCGGGTTGTGCTGAAGCACCGACCGGACATCACTCGGGGTGTAAGCAAGTTCACCGTCCAGTGTCGGAACGCCTGCCTGCACTGCGTAATCGAACACGGCGTCCAGCTGTTCAGGAGTCGGTGGCACGCCATAAGGCGGCGACTCTTCGATCTCGATTCCGGTCAGTTCCAGGACACCCGCTCTTCCCGCAGGTGAAGCGGTGATGTCCTCGACAATCTGGACCAGGTTCGGCTCGCTGATGTTGACGACTCCTCGGGTGTCACGCCCAAGGTTCTGATTGCCGTCCAGGTTGTCGAAGACCGCATGGATGGCAAACATCGCAGCAGGATCCGCAAGACTGCCCTCTATGACGATCGATGCAGCCTCGCCGCTCCGTTCGCCTACGTGCTCGTCCAACTTGTCCAGGCTGACCGCGAAGTCTGAGTCTGATGAGAAGAAGTCCTTCACATCGAATGTTGCGTCGAGCCTCAGGGCGAACACGGCGGCGAGAGCAGTAACGCTTGCGATTGCGGCGAGCACGACGAACCGATAGTGAGTGAGCGATGCAAGCCGATCAATGGCGTGGGGTTTGGAGTCCTGTGCAGGTTCGTTTACGAGAGCATCGGCAACTACTTTCGCAGACTTGGCCGGCCGCAGCTTCAGGTAAAGCACAGGCAGCAGAGCGGTGGAGATGAGGCCAGCCAACAGGACCGGGGCACCGAGAACCGGACTGACGGCCACAAGCAGAATTACGGCGCCTCCAGCAGCCCACGCGGCTCCGAAAGAGGCGGCTACTGCGATGACCTTTTGGCCAGGGCTGCTGTAGTCGCGGCCTTCGAGCATGGCGTCAATTCGCGCGTACGCCTGTGGCAGCACGATGCCGAGCACAAGGAACGATGAGACCGTGGCGATGGCAGCGGCGAAGCCGAAGTGGACAACCGCTTCAATGCCGGCGGCGCTGTTCGAAAGGAATGCGATGCTGTCCGAGACCATGGCGAGAGCGAGTGCCGGGAAGACAGCGCCAAGGCCGATCACAAGCGCACGCCGAGGCACCGTTACGGTTTTGCGCTCCTCCTGATAGCGGCGAACGGCGTGAACCGCGAAGTCGACGCCGAGTGACACCATTGCGATGGGCACGATCAAGTCGATCACGAGTCCGGACTTCAGGCCGATGAGCAGCGAAATCCCCTTAAGCCAGATCATCAGCACGCCGAGTCCGATTCCGGTCAGCGCGACAGCCCAGTAAGACCGTAAAGCGATTCCAACGATGGCAATCGCCGCGATGACCGTCAATGTGATGAAAAGACCGGATTCCTGCCCCTGGTCTTCCGACTCGAGGTTGGCATCTATGGCTACGCCCCAGACCTGGTAGCTTTCGGCCTCCTGTCGCAGCACTTCCTGGACGTTACGGTTGAACTCTTCCTTGTCCAGCGTCCGGTCGTCTGCGCTAACGCCGATCGCCTGCGTCCCGCCGCCGAGGCGATCGTTGTCAGCGATGACGTTGAACTGGATGGCGGGCGAGGTCCACCACAGAATCTCTTCGCCGTTGACCACCCTGGATTCAGACTTCGACTGGACGGACAGGAACTCTTCGAGCTCCGCAGTCTGAGGGTTAGAAAGGACTCGGTGTACAGCGACCTTCACCTGTTCTTCGGTCGCTTCGACAAGCGAAAGCTCGCCATTCGATGAAACCTGCAGGTACTCCTCAACCGCGTCTGCAATCGTGATCACGCCGACCACGCTGCGAAACGTAGAGTTGTCGAAGTAAGTGAGCAGGACCTCCTGCTCGTCGATACCTTCCGGGACGAGCGTTCCCTGCCGGTCTGCCGCCCTGAGAAGAGTCTCCGAAAGCAGTAGCTCGCTGAGGCTTTCTGGCGTGAGAATGTCGCCACTCTCCGCCTCGGCGATGAATGGCACCCAGTGCGCCGGCGTGGCGAAAGTGTCATCAATTCGTTCCTGGAGGTCGAACACCCTGCCTTCCGGGTTCTGAGACGCTGGATCCGGCGTGTCCATTAGCGCGAGCGGGATCACGAGAAGCGCCGTGACCACGAGTGTTCCCCAGATGAGCAGGGCAGATCGGTGGTTCAGCCAATCCGCCGCCCTGTAGGACAGGCCATCTTGTGAAGATCGGTTTGCGGCTGACCGGCTCACAACGAACTTCCCCGAGCGGCAGAACTCGTGCTCTCAGCCTTCTGCTCGAGCGCCTTGATCGAATCTTCCGACCACTTAATCGCCGCTTTAGTGATCTCGATTCCGCCCCGGATGGTGAGCAGCGTGAAAGTTGCGTCGTAGTCCGGCCCGGCAGCCATGCATTGCTGCTCCATCGTTTCCAGTTCCGCCAGTTGTTCTTTCTCGAAACCGAGGTTCTGTTCAAGCAGCTGGATAAGCGATGCGGGATCGGCAGACTTGCCGAAGAAGACTCGCAGCATCAGGTTGCTCTTGAAGACATCCTGTTCAAAGTCCGCTTCGTTGACCCAGTTGCTGAGAGCGTCGCGGCCTTGCTCTGTGAGCGCGTAGACACGCTTGTCCGGCCTGTTCTCCTGCTCAACGTGCTCCTCAGTCACGAGTCCGGCTTTCGTGAGGCGTCTCAACTCGGCATAGATCTGGCTCTTCGCAGGACTCCAGTAGAAATGGCCGATGCTTTTGTCTGCGAACTGCTTGAGGTCGTATCCGGACATAGGCTGGAAGCTCAACAGGCCGAGCACGGCGAACGAGGTCTGTGGCAGTTCGTAGCTGGATGGTGGCGTCATAGGTCTAATAGGAATAGTTTTTGAAAGACTAGGACTAATAGGACTATATGCCTGCTAGTTATGACTGTCAAGCGTCGATCAGGCACTAACTCCGGTGCTGGGCGAGGCAGGTGAAACGGGCATAGAATGCGGCGGCTCTGGAACCGGCGAATATCTACTCAAATGAGGCGACGATGCAGTACGTGAACTTCGGAACGGGCGGAGTCAAGGTGTCGAGGATGGCGCTCGGGCTTGGTTTCCGTGGCCAGCCTGACGAGAAGGCCGGTGAGCGTGCCATCCTGGCTGCGCTGGACGGCGGCCTCAACCTGATCGACTGCGCGAACGTCTACGGCTACATGGACGACCGTGCCAACATCGGCAGCTCGGAGAAGCTGTTGGGCAAGGTGCTGAAAGACCGCCGTGATGACGTCGTGATCACTTCCAAAGTGCGCAGTCCGATCGGGCCCGGTCCGAACGACGAAGGCTCGTCCCGCTACCACATCATGAGGGAGGTCGACCGCTCCCTGACCCGCCTGCAGACCGACCGCATCGACGTATACCTGCTTCATCACATCGACGAGACCGTTTCGCAGGAAGAGCAGTTCCGTGCGCTTGATGACCTGGTTCGGCAGGGCAAAGTGCGATACGTCGGCGTCTGCAACCACCAGGCGTGGGAGGTGGCGAACGCGTTGCACGTGCAGTCGGTGCTGAACGCCCAGCCTCTGATCACTGTCCAGAACCCGTACTCGCTGCTCAATCGGACGTTGGAAGACGAGATGTTCCCGTTCGTGCGCTCGAATGGGATTGGCGTGATGGCGTACAGCCCGCTGGCGGTCGGATTGCTCAGCGGCGCGTATACACCTGACACTATGCCGGACGACAGCCTGCTCTGGGGATCAAGGCGGCGTGGCATCTTCGCAGAGGTGCTTCGCGGGCGCTCGGCGGACGTGCTGGCGAAGGTGCAAGAGGTGGCTGGTGATCATGGCGCGACAGTCGCGCAGATCGCCCAGGCCTGGGTGTTGTCGCATCCCGAGATCACCGTCTCGATATCAGGCGCCGACACCGAGGAGCAGGTGAAGGACAACCTGGGCGCGTTGGAGATCGAATTGAGCGAAGAGCAGATCAGGTCGCTGGACGATGTATCACGTGGGCTGAGGATGGTTCTCGACGGCTCAGATTTCGAGGATGACCGATGAAGATTCTTCTTGCCGGCGGGTCCGGGATGGTAGGGAGTTTCATCACTCCTTACCTGCAGAAGCAGCACGAGATACGCGTGCTGGACATGACCGAGCCGTCTCAGTCCGGCGTCGAGTTTGTGAAAGGTTCTGTCATAGAACCGGACGATCTAGAGAAGGCTCTTAGCGGAGTCGATTCATTCATCTGGCTCGTCATGCGAAGCCCGCAGGGCGGCAGCGTCACGGACCAGGACCCGAAGATCATCCGGGAGAACTACGAAGTCAACTGCATGGGCCTGCACTTATTCCTCTACACGGCTCAGCAACTCGGCGTGAAGTCAGGCGTCTACACCAGCTCCATGAGCGTCCACTACCGCAACCGCGACTACTACCAGTCGGAAGAAGAGCTGCCCCTTGACACGCCGAGCGCGTACGGGCTTTCAAAGGGGTTCGGAGAAGGGATCTGCCGCTACTTCGCTCGATGGTTTGACATGAACATAGCGGCGCTGCGCATCACCGGCCCGAGGCCGCGCGACCAGTGGATTGAGGAGCGTCGAAACCCGATCACTGATCGGCCTGACGGATCAAAGCCCCTTCGAGTGACCGATGAAGAGGACCTCGCAAACGCGTACTCAGCAGCGCTGGCGCTCACAGCGCAGGGTCACGGACGTTTCGACGCGTTCTTCATCGCTGGTGACGAGAACCAGGAAGAGCACAACCTGACGAAGGCAAAGCGAGTGCTCGGTTGGGAGCCGACTAGCCACCTGAAGGTTGAGGTTTAGCTGGCCATCGACTTACGTGGTCTCTCTTTAGGAGGCCCAGTCTCCGTAGAGCGGGTATTGGCTGGCGATCACCTCGATGTAGGCCGGCCGGTCTGCTCTGTTGGCCTCGAATGCCCGTTCCAACGCAGGGATCACCTCAGAAGGCTCGGTAACCCGCTCGGTCTGCCAGCCGATCTCATTGATGGCAGCGGTCATGTTGATCGCGTCAGAGCCAAGAACGTCGTAGGTGTACGGATCGTGTCCTTCGCCCCAGAAACCGGGTCCGTACCCGGCGAAACCACCGTTGTTTATGTGGACAACAGTGACTCCCAGCTTCAACCGGGTCAGGACTTCGAAATTGCCGATCATGTAGCTGAGGGCAGCATCGCCGATTACCGCAACGGACTGCCGCTCCGGGAAAGCGAGCTTCGCTGCCATTGCCGCCGGGAAGCTGAAGCCAAGCGTCGAAACGTTGCCCCATCCAAGAAAGCCGCGCGGGATCAGCGTCTCGAATGCGGTCGACAACTGGTCTCGAGTGTTCCCAGATTCGTGGGTGACGAATGAGTTCTCGCGATCCAACGCCTTCATCAGGTCACCGTAAACGCGATAAGGATTGATCGGCTTCTCATCCGAGGCCATCGCTTCCCGATAGCTGGAAAGTCCTTTGTCCTTCGCCGTCTTCACTTCGTTCGCCACGTCCAGGCGGCCGTTCACCGGATTCTGGTCAAGTTCCGCCAGTAGAGACTCCAGGGTGTGTCGGGCATCCCCGATAATCGCTATAGACGATTCGTAGATCCGGTTGATGTCGAACTCGTTGACATTGCACTGGACAATCGTCTTGTTTGTCGGCTCCGGCACGCCGTGACCGAATCGCCCCGGCGAGAGGCTCGCTCCGACCGCGAAGATCAGATCCGCGTTGTTCAGGTACTCGACCACATGGTCGCCCCTGACACCAACTGACAGCGGATGGTTTTCGGGGAATGCGCCCTTGGCTTTGAGAGTCGTAACGACAGGCAGGTTCGCCTTCTCTGCGAAAGTGCAAAGCTCTTCCGTTGCACCCGAGTAAAGAACCCCTTCTCCAACGAACAGCACCGGGCGACTGGCTGATTGCAGCGCCGATACCGCAGCCGACACATCGTCCGGATCAGGCAGCGTTTTCCAGCCTTTCGGCGACGTGTAAGGGTCAACGGCCTCGTCGTATGTCGCGGCCGCGTTTGGAATCCCCAGCACGACAGGCCCTGGACGGCCAGACCGGAGCATCGTGAAAGCGCGGCGCATGAACTCGGGAACTCTTTCCGGCTTGTCGAGATATCCGTACCACTTGGAGACGCCGCGCAGGCTCGCATCCTGGTCGAAACGGGTGTTCTCGCCTGCGCCCACGGGTACGGCATCGACTATGCAGAGGACTGGCGAGCCATCTTCGTAGGCCTGCGCGACGCCTGAGTAGGCGACCTGCGCGCCCGCTGCGTTGATGCCACCTGAGAAGGTGCAGACACCTATTCTTTCGCCGTTATTGACCCTTGAGAAGGCATCGGCGACAGCCACGGCATACCGGTCATCACGAGTCATCAGTAGCTTCAGGCCTTCACGCCCGAACGCGTTGTTGACCTTGCTGACTGGAAACGTGGAAACCCATGAGACTCCTTCAGACTTGAGAATTCTTGCAATACCGGTCGCGACATCGATGGTCATCTCGCTACTCCCGAAGGCAACGCGCTCTTGAGTTGGTGGATTGCGCGGGAGTATAGCCCGACAAAGCCGATTGACGCGGCTGTTTGAAGACTCCTAACCGGCGACGAAACGGTGAGATACTTATCGCCGTTACGGGAGCCAGGCTGTCGGCGCGATGCCCTCGATGTGTGTCTTGACGTCGATAACCGTCGGCTTGTCGGCCGAGATCGCCTGGTCCAGCGCGCTCGCCATGTCTCCCGGCCTTGTCACCTGGATTCCGTTGGCGCCCATCGAGTCGGCCATGCCTGCGAAGTCGGCGTCCGTCAGCATCCACAGCTCGTCCGAACCGGAAGTCCGGGCGCCGTAGTTTCGTTCGTTGAGTGCCTGTTCCTGGTTCAGTGAAGCGTTGTTGTTCACAACGAACACTGCGTTGATGCCGTAGCGCACAGCCGTCTCGATCTCGGTCATGTGGTACCAGACGCCGCCGTCGCCGGTGAAACAGACAACCGGACGATCAGGCGCCGCACACTTCGCGCCCATTGCTGCGGGCAGACCCCAGCCGAGCGAGCCTGCGCAGCGAATGAAAGACTGGTCGGGGTGCTTGAAGTCGAGCATCGTGCCGGTCCAGATGCCGGAGTGACCGGTGTCCGAGACCAGGATCGCGTCGCTCGGCAGGTGGTCTGAGAGCTCCTTGCAGAGCCGCTCCGGCCGCATAGGCAAAACGTCCGAGTTGTAGTGCTCGGCGGCGTTGGCCTTCCAGTCGGCCACGTAGCCCTGAACGGTCGAGACCCATTCGGCGTTTGAGCCTGAATCGATCGCTGCAGTTAGCTTTTCGAGCGTCGCCTGCACATCTCCGTGCAGTCCGACTTCGACCGGGTAGGAACGTCCAATCTCGGCGGCGTTGATGTCCAGCTGGATCACTTTAGTGCCCGGCTTAGGCACGCGATAGTCGTGCGTGACCTGGCCTCCAGTGTGGCTGCCCACGAAGAACACCAGGTCCGCTCCTGCAACGGCACGGTTAGCGCACTCGCGGGAGTATGAGCCGGGAACACCGACCGCCAACGGGTGGTCAGCCGGGAAGGTCTCCTTGGCGTTCAGCGAAGTGGCGACCGGGATGTTGGCCTTCTCTGCAAATGCAACAAGCTGCTTGCTGGCGTTGGAAGCAGTGACGCCCCCGCCAGCAACGATGATCGGCTTCGAGGCTGCCGCGAGAGCGTTCGCCGCGTTGGCGATCGATGCCTCGTCTGCGACCGGCCGGAACGGAGGCACATGTGTGAATGGCTCCTCGGCGATTACATCGAGATCGGCCTCGGCATTCATGATGTTCTGTCCGGCAATGCCCCAGATATCGAGGTGTGTAGGCCCCGGCGTTCCTGAAACGGCCTCACGGAAAGCCTGTCGCAGGAAGACGGGAAACTCTTCGACACTTGTCACCTGCGTGCTGAACTTTGTCACAGCGTCGAACGGGCTGCGGTGGTCGATCTCCTGGTAGGCGTTCCGGTGCTGCAGGTTCTGGGGCAGCCGGCCCGTTAGGGCCACGACTGGCGAGCAGCCGAGGAACGCGTCCTGGAGTCCGGCGGCAAGGTTCGCTGCTCCGACAGACTGCGCTCCACATACGCCCGCAGTTCTCGACACGCGTCCGTATGCGTCAGCCATGTATGCAGCCGACTTCTCACTGTGAGCCATGATGCGAGCGATGCCGAGCTCTTCCATGTGCGGCATCGCTTCGGCAACCGAGACCGGCATGAAGAAGTAGTGTGAAACGCCGTACGCCTTAAGCGTTTCGGCAAGGAATCTGGCTCCGGTCATCTGTGGCATCGGCTGGTCGCTCCACGGGTTGCACAAGGGGGTTTTGGTCTCAGTTCGGGGAGCATTAGACCACAGAAATCGCGGCCATGTGACCGATTCTGTGAGGATGCCTCATCAAGACCAGTTACTGGATGAACTCCAGCCAGTTGCCTTCGGGGTCCTGCGCGTAGACGATGCCGCGCCTGCCGGACTTCGAGTCGCGGAAGATCGGGTCTGTCACGAACTTCACGCCTTTCGCAGACAGCTCGGAATGGATCGCCTCAAGGTCTTCCACGTTGAAGCAGATGTGCGATGTGCCGAGCTGCGGAATCTCCTGGTGCCCGGGCGGTGAAGTGGGTTCGTGGAACTTAACTAGTTCGATCCGGTGCCCATCCTCGAAACCAACGAAAATCAGGGTTCGTTTTGCTCCGGGGATGCCAGTGTGATCGCCTTCTGGCGGCGCCACAGACTCGATGCGATTCAGCTCTTGCAGCCCAAGGACGCCGCAGTAGAAATCGACCATCGCCCGCTGGTCTTCGACGACGATTCCGGTGTGGTTGAAGCTCGTGACCATCCGTTTGCTCCGTCAAGTTCTGCGCGTGGCACCGGCATGCCTGCCAGTTGAGAGTATGATTGCGGCGCATTCTGACACAGAGGTCCGCCTGAACCAAGCCGAACACGGAGTCGCCGAACATGCCTGTAGTCGATGTACACACCCACCTTCCCAGCCACAAAGACCAAGTGCCGCCGGAGGAGATGCGCACCGAGTCGACAATGCGCTCTGGCGAGGTCGTTCAGCTGACCAACACGATTGATGATTACGTTAAGGCGATGAAGCCGGTGGACAAAACGTTCGCGTTCGGCATTGCGAAAAGACCGTGGCGAATGTCGGAGAGCGTGTTGGACGAGCGCGGCTGGCCTTCGAGCATGAACCAGAACGACATTGCGGCAGAGACGGCGAAAGCGGATCCCAAGAAGATCATTCCGGGCATGTCGCTGCATCCCATGGACCCGAAGATGAACGAGGAGTACGACCGCTCTGTGGGCGATCTTGGCTGCAAAGTGATCAAGCTGGGGCCGAACTACCAGGACTTCGATCCGACCGGGCCGGAAGCGTTCAGGCTCTTCGCCCGACTCGAGCATGACAAAATCCCGATCATCTTCCACAGCGGTACATCGCCGCAGACGGACGGGCCGCTCACTTACGCGCACCCGTTCACTTACGACAAGGTCGCGATGGCGTTCCCGAAGCTGAAGATGGTCTTGGCGCACCTGAGCCACCCGTGGCAGGCAGACTCACTGGCGGTCGTTCGCAAGCACCCCAACGTCTGGGCCGATATGTCTGCGCAGTTCTATCGGCCGTGGTCGTTCTGGCAGGGAATGCGCCTGTTCTACGAATGGGGAGTTACCGGCAAAATCTTCTTCGGATCTGACTGGCCGGTGACGCTGCCGCAGGACAACATCGACGAACTCCGGAACCTTGAAAAGTTCGCGAAGGACCACAGCCTGCCTGTGATCCCGCCTGCTGAGATCGAGGGAATCATCAACCGCGACGCCGCGTCCATCCTGGAGGTCGAGTAGTTGCAGCGTTCCGGTTCTTCAGAGGGCACCTTTTACGGTTGGTACATCGTTGGTGCTCTGTTCTTCGCCACGTTCACCGTGATCGGCGTCCGGCAGGGCTTCGGCGTGTTCGTCGAGGCGTGGGAAGAGGACTTCCGCGCCAGCACGACAGCGGTCTCCGCGGCTGCTGCAATCGGATGGGTGCTGAACGGCGTGAGCCAGCCGTTTTTCGGGGCACTGACCGACCGCATCGGCGCTCGGCGGGTCCTGATCTATGGCATGCTCGGCATGGGCGCAAGCACGTTGCTTGTCGCAGCATCGACGAATCCAGTCATGCTTGCGATCACTTACGGATTCCTGCTCTCGTTCGCGTCCGGAGCGCTGTCGTTCACTCCGGCCGGCGCGCTAATCGCTCGCTGGTTCGCCCGCAAACGCGGCACAGCCATGAGCCTGTTGACCACCGGCGGTTCGATAAGCGGCGTCGTGATGATTCCGTTCCTTGCGTACTTCCTGCTGAACGCCTCGTGGCAGACGGTGTGGCTGGTGCTGGGTGGACTGATTCTCGGTCTCGGCCTGCCGGTTCTTATCTTCATCGTGCGGAGTCGGCCGGAAGACATGGGACTGCTGCCGGATGGAGATGTCGATGATGTTGCTGAGGCAGGCGCGGAAGAGGACTTCGAGCCGAAAGTGCGCACGCTGGCCGTCGGTCCCCTGGCAGTGGACAGGTGGCAGGAGTCGTTCCGCTCGGCTCCGATGTGGCAGCTATCGCTGGCCTACTGGGTGTGTGGCATAACGACCGCTTCGATCGCCGTCCACTTCGTTCGCTGGGCGTCATCTGAAGACATTTCATCTGGCACGGCCGCACTTGCGTTCGGACTACTCAGCGGCATCAACGCACTCGGCGTCCTGTTCGTCGGCTCGATCTCGGACCGGATGCAGCGGAAGACGTTGCTCGGCATCGTCTACCTCGTGCGGGGCGTTGCGTTTCTCAGCCTGATCGTCCTGCCCGGCGCAGGCGCGCTCTGGGCGTTCGCGATCATCGGCGGAATGTCATGGCTCGCGACTGTGCCTTTGACAACGTCACTAGCCGCCGACGTTTACGGTGTGAAGAAGCTCGGTACCCTGGCGGGCCTGATCAACATGGCGCACCAGCTCGGTGGTGGTGCCGCAGTCGTGATTTTCGGGCTGATCTTCGACTGGCGAGGCAGCTATGACATCGCTTTCGCGGGCGGAGCAGTGTTCCTGCTCCTGGCCGGGATCATCTCGCTTTCCATCAGGGAGAAGCGGTACTCGGTCCGCTACTCGCCGGTCGATCACGCGCACGATACGTTCGGCCAGCCGGTCCCGGTTACTGGCGAGACCGACTAGGCGGATCTTCGTTCGTCAACAGCGACGATCGAACGATTAGGATGTCTGTATGAGCCTCGTGCCGGACATCCTTGCGCACCACTCTGAGGCGGTCGACCGGACGCTTGTCGACTGGATCCAGGACAAGATCGACGAGATCGTCGGTCTAGAGGCGAGCGTGATCGTGTTGCTGCTCGGGATCGTGATCGTGCTGTTTCCGCTCGTATTGATCGCCCTTGTATGGCGGCAAAAGCGTAGGGCCGAGCGGGCAGGGAAGAACTGAACGCCAGATTCAGTCGAGCCCGGCTATCCACCGCAACCATCCGATGAAACCCGGACGCCTCTGGCGAGGCTGCTCATCGAAGTCAGCCGGAACGCTGATTCCGAGCAACTCAGCCGCTCGCCGGGCATCTTTCCGCATCACCACCAGTTGCGGTTCCGAAAACCTCTGCAGCCGCATCGGCCCGTGGCCATAGAGCCCGCCAAAGCGCTGGTTGCGGACGTGGCACGCGATGCTTGCTTCCCGGAGCTGATCACTCGCGATCGCAAGTTCGATCGGGTCCGGGTTGGTGATGAGCGTTATAAGGTCAAAGTCCCTGTTCATGGCTATTCGATCAGGGGAGGGCACCCTTCGACGGGCTCAGGAGGCTGGATTCCAAAGCGCTAACGAGGAACTCAACTCAGTCCAGCAGTGGACCAAGCCTGTCCAGAATTCGGTCCAACTCCTCGATGTCCAGCTTATCCAGCTTCTTTGCAGCCGGGTTACGGGTCACAGGCGTCTTGATCACGCCCCGCCGGTAGAAAGCCACCTTGTAAGCGGCGATGCTGTACAGGAACTCGAAGTTGAGCGACGGGAGCAATGCCTCCCAGATCGACTGCGCCTCGTCAGTCACGATCTGCAGGTGCCCCTCGCCCTTTCCACCCTTTTCAAGAGCGTCCCACAGCTTGCGATGAGCGTCGGTAATGTGGCCTGACGGCATCGTGCCGCATGCGCCCCTGTGGTACTCATCAGTTAGGAATCTTCCGCCCATTCCGCCCATGATCCCCTTGCAGGTGTCGTCGGTCTGCTCAAACAGCTGCGTCATGATCTGGCCAGGCACAAGACTCTCTTCCTTCACATAGTCGATATGTTCGATCTCCTTCAGCATGCGGACCATCAGCGGAGTGGGGATGATCGGGCTGGTCGGCGGCTTGTTGTTCTGCAGCCAGACCGGCACTCCGGCCGCCTCTGCGATGGCCGCGTAGTAATCGAACATCAGATCCGGGCTCGCGGCGTTCGGCGGAGCGGCGATGACCGAGTCGGCACCGGCGTCCACCGCTGCTTTCGTGTAATCAACGGCGTGAGAAGTGGTGATTCCCGTCACGCCAGCGACGAATGGCACCGCTCCCGCCGTTGCCTCAACGCCATTGCGGATCACCTCGGCGCGCTCTTCGTCCGTCAGGAACGGACCTTCGCTGGCATTGACCGGCAGAACGATGCCGTGGGCGCCGCGTTCAACACACCACTCGACGCAGCGCGTCAGTGACGGGTAGTCGACTGAGCCGTCCTCGTTGAACGGTGTCACGGGTATCGAGTAGACGCCTCTCATCTGGTCTGCCATGTGTCATCTTTCTGTGGGCCGCACGAGGCCGCGAGTTGGTTCGGTTTCGAATTCGATCAAGATGCCGGGAATAGCCGTCGGTGCATTCTGAAAACGCCCTCGGCCAGCTTGCGGCCAGCATCGTATAACATCCGGCCACCGCGAGCAGGCTCGCCTCACGCCACTTGACTCGAACGCAGGAGAAGACCATGCCGGAAAAGATGAAAGCAGCACTTGACGACGGAACCGGCAGGTATGAACTGCATGAAATCGACATGCCTGCGATGTTCGAAGGTGCAGCGCTCATCAAGGTGAGGCAGACTGGGATCTGCGGTTCTGACCTGCACATGACCGATGCGCGGGAGGATGCCCAGACGATCCCTTCCGGCCACGAGGTAGCCGGTGAGGTCGTGGAGGTGCCTTCCGGTGAGACCGAGTTGCGTGTTGGCGATCGCGTCGCCCTGGAGACGATCGGGGCAGGGCGTTCCTGCATGCGATGCCGCTATTGCAAGAGCGGCCAGTACCGCCACTGTCTGAACCTTGCGCCTGACACAGGCGGCGGATTCGCTGAGTACATGACCCGGACGCCGAACGGGCTTTTCAAGCTGCCAGACAGTCTCGATTGGACCGACGGTGCGCTTGTCGAACCGATGGCGGTTTCAGTCCACGCTCTGCGTTATGTCGAAATGAAGCCGGGCGATGTGATCGGCGTGACGGGCTCGGCCACTATCGGCCTCTCAGCCATCGGCGCCGCGCACTCTTTCGGTGCGAAGAAGGTGATTGCGTCGGCCAAATATCCACACCAGGCCGAAGCTGCGAAGAAGATGGGCGCTGATGTGGTGACCGGATCAGATGGCGATGAGTTCGAGGAGGCGTGCCGCGAGGCATCAGGCGGCGTTGGTGCAGACATCGTGCTGGAGTCGGTGGGTGGTCACCAGACCGCGGCGCTCCACCAGGCGATCCGTGCTACCAGGCCGCAGGGCAAGACGGTCAATCTCGGTGGCATCAAAGTGCCGATGGAGATCGACCTTTTCGACCCGCTTCTACGTGAGATCTCGATCATCTCTGTGTCGTGCTACGACGTGATCGATGGAGTCCACGACTATGAGGTCGCTATCGACCTGCTCGCATCCGGCAACCTGCCGTACAGGGACATCGTGACGCACAAGGTGCCACTGGATGACATCCAGGACGGTTTCGCTACGGCCTACGACAAGAACTCGGGCTCGATCAAGGTGCACATCACCCAGTAGGCGGCCGAAACTGCCCGAAATCTCTACACATTGAGCCTTATTGGCTCCCTCTGGCGACCCCAAAGGTGATGCCGCCTGGGTGTACTCACCCACAGTATGGCGGACGCACACTTTGTGCACACCTTTCACACACGCTCGGCGATAGCGCCGGAAGTGACCCAGAGGCAGAGATGACCCGCCGCATTTTGCACCGCACCCGCCGAGTTAGGACCAGGCGCCGGCCTGTGTTCAACTCCAGCGCTGAGCCAACAAAGGTTCTTGCCGTGGGTAACCAGCAGCGGTTCGTTGAACTGCTGTCTGAACTGCTGGCAGACCAGCCACGCATCAACTTCCTCGGCGGTGCCCACAACCGGGTACAGGCTGCAGAGCGCCTCGTGCTGCTCAAACCTGACGTTGTCGTTATCCAGGCTGATCTCGACTACGAGCTGGGTGGCATCGACACAGCGACCGCCCTTCGCACCATCTCCCCGAGCACAGCATTCGTGCTGATCTCCCCGTACTCAGATCCCGAACGATTGGCCATGGTGCCACGTGGACTGGGTCTCGAGTGGTCCTACCTGCTTTCCAGGGGCGAAATCGACAGGGAAGACCTGATCTCAGCGATCTCCTCCGCAGCGTGGTCAATCCCTTTCATCGACCGTCGTATCGACCGTTCCAGGCTTGGCCGCCTGCAGAACGAAGTTGATGGTGCGGTCGAGCAGGTCCTGCGCATCGCCAAGCGTTCAGCACGGCGGACTCGCAAGCCGCGTAAACCTGGACTCGGCTACGCCAACTCAGGTGACTGGAAGGGCAACGTCCAGACATTCCGGTTGCCTGAGGAGAGCACTGACGGCGGTCCGGAAGAGGGGGGCTAGATATGCGTCGAACACTTCTCGGAATCTTCGCAGGACTGGTGCTCGGTATCACGATCACCGCGGGAGCGGGCATCGTTCGAGGCCAGACCGGCGATGGTACAGATACTGGCTGGGTTCCGGACATGGAGCAGATCTTCAACACCGCTCTCAGCAACACGTTCGAAGCGGCAGGTGAGAAGTTCACGGACCCTGAACTAAAGGCGTTCTACGACCGGCTGACAGGTGAGATCACCAACTCGCTGGAAACCCCGGTGCCGTTCGACCCGGGCATCGAGGTTCCAACTCCAACGCCTGAGCCGACTCCAGTGCCAACAACGGTTCCGCCGACACCTACACCAACTCCCTAGTTAACGGGCGCGTCAATCCGTTCGAGCTGCGTTGAGGTAAGAGCTGAAACTGGTACCCCGTACCGGATTCGAACCGGTGATCTTCTCCTTGAAAGGGAGACGTGTTGGGCCACTACACTAACGGGGCTGGCCAGGTCGCGCCGGACGACAGACCTGTCGACGGCCACCAAACAATAGTACCCGGCGATTCGGTGAGAAGCACGCGGGCAAGCAGACGAACTACGGGTAGACCGGCAGCGCCTCGAGACCGGCGGTCTCTTCGAAGCCCAGCATCACATTCATGTTCTGCACGCCGGCAGCCGCTGCGCCCTTCCCAAGGTTGTCCAGCGCGCTCACCACAACAAGCGCTCCAGCGTCTTCCTTGATGGTCGGGTAGAGCAGGCAGTCGTTGCTGCCCCAAGTCTGCTTCGTGGACGGCGGCGTCGGGACCACATGCGTGAAAGGCTCGTCTGCGTAGAAGTCCTGGTAAATGCCGTCGAGTTCCGACTGCGAGACGTAACGGGTGAACTTTGCATAGTGCGTGCCAAGAATCCCACGCGTCATCGGCGCAAGGTGCGGCACGAACGTCACGTTCACATCGCCGTTGGCAGAGACGGCGCTGAGCTCCTGTTTCATCTCCGGTTCGTGCCTGTGACCGCCCAGCGCATAGGCTGACATGTTGTCGTTTAGCTCGGAGAAGCCGAACTCCATCTTGGCGGAGCGGCCGGCTCCTGAAACGCCTGTCTTGCAGTCGCTGATGATGAACGGCTCAACAATTCCGGCCTGCACTGCGGGCGCCATTGCGAGCACGGTCCCAGTCGGAAAGCAGCCGGGGTTCGCGACCAGGGTCGTCTGCCTGATCTCGGAACGATGAAGCTCTGGAATGCCGTACACAGCGGTCTCGATGTGGTTCGGGCACGGGTGCTCGACCTTGTACCAACTCTCGTAGGTCGGCAGGTCCTTGAGCCGGAAGTCGGCGCTTATATCGACGGCCGGGATTCCGTCATCGATGAACTGCTTCAGCACCTCGGCGCTGGCGGCGTGCGGAAGAGCGGAGAACACGATGTCGACCGATTCGTCGATCTCGGGCTTGATGGTCATCGACGCCTCTCGGAGGTGCGGGTAGACCTCAGAGAGCTTCTTGCCCGCTGCGCTTCGACCAGTGACGCTGACGACGTCAACCTCCGGGTGGTTGTGCAGGATGCGGGCAAGTTCGGACCCGGCGTAGCCGGTTACGTTGATGATTCCAACCCTTGTCATCTGAGTTCTCCATCAAACCAAAAATGCTCCGAACGAACGATCGGAGACTAGTTCAAATGTTAGCACCGAGAGTCTGGACGTAGCGGAGAGTAGGCTGGTGATTCTTAATACGAACCGGCGGTGTGAATGGCGGCTGGTCTACTTAGCTGAACTTGCCAGCGGAAGGGCAGAGGTCGGCGACCGGGCATTGGTCGCATAACGGCCTGCGAGCCTTGCAGATCTGTCGGCCATGCGTAATTAGCAACACATGCAGGTTGAAGCGGTCCTGTGGTTCCACGATCTTCTCAAGCACAACGTGCGCATCGTCGGCGCTGGTACCTTTTCGAATGAGGCCCAGTCGGCCAGAGACCCGATGTATGTGCGTGTCGACAGGCATCGCTGGCATTCGGAGCGAGAACGCCATCACGACGGCGGCGGTCTTTGGCCCTACACCGGAAAGGGCTGTGAGCCAATCGCGCGCCTCATCGACCTCCAGCTCCTTCAGGAACTCCAATTCCAGCGCACCATGCCGCTCGACGATCTCCTTAAGGATCTTCTGGATCCGGACCGACTTCTGATTCGCAAGACCACCTGACTGGATCGCGGCGGCAACGGCTGAAGTCTCCGCTTCGATCACTTCGCCCCAGGTCGGGATCTGCCTGCGCAGTTCGTCGAAGGCTCGTTCCGCGTTGAGGTCAGACGTATGCTGCGTCAGCACCGTGAAGATCAGCTCGTCGAGGGCGTTGTAGCGCGGCTTCCACTCGATGGGGCCGTACAACGGCTCAAGCTTCTCGAAGATGTAATCGATCGGGACTGGTAGTGAGCGCGGCGGCGTGAGTCTGCGTTTTCGGGCAGGGCTGAGGCGCGACGGCATCAGCTAGAACTGCCTGTCACGAATGTAACCGGTCAGCTGGACCAGGGCCTCCTTCGATTCCGAGTCTTCCACGGAATCGAGGTTGGCCAGCGCCGATTCGATGTAGTCGTTTGCGATGACTCGTGAGCGGTCGAGAGCGTCCGATTCACAGATAGCGTCGTAGGCGACGTTGAGCAGTCGGGGGCGGTCGCTGTCCTTCGCATTCAGATAGGCCTTGATCTCGCTTCGGGCGTCACCGCTCTCGATGGCAAGGATCGCCGGCAACGTCAAGACCCCGTTCGAAAGGTCGTTTGCAGTCGGCTTGCCCAGCTGCTCCGGGTTCGATTCGTAGTCCAGCAGGTCATCCAGCACCTGGTACGCCATCCCAAGGTTGTAGCCGTACTCCCTGAGGTTGGTTACCGAATCTTCGTCGCTCTCTCCAAGCACAGCACCGCTCTCGGCGGATGTGGAAAAGAGCGAGGCAGTCTTATCGTAGATGCGCTGCAGATAGCGATCGCGCTCGGTCTTCAGCGACCACGATTCGAGGATTTCGTTCAACTCGCCACGGGACAGCTCTGCGATGGTCTGGGCGAACCGTCTAATGAGGCGAACACTGTTGGTGTCGCACACGAAGGTGGCTGAAGTCGCGAATACGAAGTCGCCAAGCAGGACAGCGATGTTGCCGCCCCAGAGGTTCGAAGCCGTCGCATGGCCACGGCGGGTGTCCGCGGAATCGACAGTGTCGTCGTGGATCAGGCTGGCGATGTGCAGCAACTCGACCGCTGTCGCCATCTTGATAGTTCGCTCGTCAGGGATCCGGCCCCACAGCTTGGACGTGAGTAATGTGATGGCCGGTCGGATGCGCTTGCCCGGCGTCGCAAGCACCTGTGCCAGGCGTGCTTCGATCTCGGGAGGAGGGTCGGGGCCGTCGTTCTCTGCCACCCCGGAGATGTTGGCAATGACCCGGTCCAGGTCATCCGCTATCGGGGCGTAGATTCGCTCTTTTGGGTCGGCTCCAAGCAAGATGCACCATTCCGGCTGGTATTACGTGGGCTGTCCCAGTCTCGCATTTTCCTCGTCTACGATGCTGTCATCCAGCTTTCGGAACAGCGGTGTGGGCGATGCGAGCTTCGTCCCGGGCACTATCTCAACACGTTTCCAGCCATCCGCAGCGATATCGCCGGGCAGCCCAAGCATACCGTGAATCTTCTCGCAGGACGATGGCAGGTATGGAGAGAAGACTGTTCGGAGCGTCGAGATGATGTTAAGGCCGACCCACAGGGTGGTGGCCGCGGCCTCTTTGTCCTGCTTCACTGTCGCCCATGGCTGCTTCTGGTCCACGTAACGGTTGCCGTGCTGGGCGAGTGCCATAGCTGACCGCAGCCCGTCCCTGAAGTTGCGGGCTTCCAGCCCCTTCGCCGCGTCTTCGAGTGCTGTGTCGCAAGCTGCAAGAGCCGCTCTATCGGCTTCGTCCAGATCACCGGGCTCCGGCACAGCGCCGTCGAAGTTGCGTGTGGTGATCGTCATCACACGGTGCACGAAGTTGCCGAACGTGGCGACCAGCTCATTGTTGTTCGCCGCCAGGAACCCGGCCCACGTGAACTCGGAGTCAGATGTCTCCGGCATGATTGAGCTCAGGTAGTAGCGGAGCGGGTCCACTTCGTATCGCTCGAGGTAATCAGGAAGCCAGATAGCATTACCTCGGCTCTTTGAGAATCCGGTGTCGCCAAGGTTCAGATACTCGTTCGCCACGACGTCGGTCGGCAGGTTCAGTCCGCCGTAGCCGAGAAGGATGGCAGGCCAGATGATGGTGTGGAACGGGATGTTGTCCTTGCCCTGGAAGTAGTACGTCTCAGCAGATTCGTCCTGCCAGAACCGTTTCCACTCGTCTTCGGTCCCCCGTTGCTTTGCGAGCAGCTTCGTGGCGGACAGATAACCCATCACCGCTTCGAACCAGACATATATGCGCTTCGACTCGTAGCCCTCAACCGGTACCGGGACGCCCCACTCGATGTCGCGGGTTATCGCCCGGTCGTGCAGACCCTCTCGAAGATAGTTCAGAGTGTTGTTGCGGACGTTCGGCCGCCAGTCTGCTTTGCCCTCAACCCACTTTGCTAGCTGTTCCTGGAACTCACTCAGCTTGAAGTAGAGGTGGCGGGTGTCCCTGAACTCGGGTGTTGAGCCGTCACGCTTGGAACGAATATCGATCAGGTCGGTCGGGTCTAGAGTCCGGCCGCAGTTGTCGCACTGGTCGCCACGCGCCGCCTCGTAGCCGCAGTGCGGGCAGGTTCCCTCTACGAAGCGGTCAGAGAGGAATCGATTCTCCGTGAGTGAGTACGGCATCGACTGCGTGTCTTCGTACAGCAGCCCTTTTTCGTCGAGCACGTTGAAGATGTCGTGCACAACCTCACGATGATGGTCGGTGTGAGTATGCGTGTAGATGTCGTAGCTGAAGCCCATTCGCTCGAAGGCGTCGGACCAGATGGCGTGATACTTCGACGCAATCTCATGTGGCGAAACGCCCTCGTCGACGGCGCGCAGGGCCGTTGGGGTGCCATGCATATCAGAGCCGGAGACCATCGCCACGTTGTTGCCGGCGAGCCGGTGGTAGCGGGCGAAGATGTCTGCTGGCATGTTCATCCCGGCGATATGGCCGAGGTGTGGCGCGTTGTTGACGTAGGGCCACGCCACGCAGACGAGGATGTTTCTAGGCAAGGATTCTGGGCTCGGGATGGGGGCTGATCAGCGAGGCTACAGGCCAGTTTGGCCGGTTAGTCTCATTATAGACGGCAGTTTGGGCGCAGTTCGGAGCGAGTGATCGCGATTTGCTGGTGCCAAGGAGTTGTGAGTGGTGTTGTGTCTATGCTCGCTTCTGCGCTTTCAGGACTGCCGGATACGCCCGTGCCCGGCCCACGCCGGTCTCAGCCATGACCTGCTCGACTGCTGATCTGCCGCTAAGACCGTCCGCTATGGCGTCCTCGGCTGCTGTGGCAAGTTCCTCGTCAGTCACGTCCTCGCTTGCCGAGACCCCCGGTGCGACTACGATCACGAACTCGCCCCTGGGCGACTTGAAATGCTCGGTCGCTGCCGCTGCATCGCCTCGGAACACCTCTTCGTGCAGCTTCGTCAGTTCCCGGCAGACAACCACATCTCGGTCTGAGTCTGCTTCAGCGAGATCGCTAAGTGTTTGGAGAATACGGTGAGGCGACTCCAGTAGTACCAGAGTCATCGGCAACTTGAGGTTCTCTTCCAGCGTTCGCCTGCGCTCCGCCTTTTTCCGGGGCAGAAATCCGAGAAATGCAAACCGGGTCGACTCGAAACCGCTCACTGATAGTGCAGCCGTAACTGACGAGGGCCCAGCGACCGGCACTACGGCATGTCCCACAGCTGCTGCTTCACGGACCAGTTCAGAGCCAGGGTCCGAGATGGCCGGTGTCCCAGCGTCAGTCACGAGCGCAAGGTCTGCCGACTCAAGATAATCAAGTAGCTGTCGAAGCCTGCTCGGCGGGCTGTTTTCGTTGTAGCTGATCGTGCGCGTGGAACTGTCGATGTGGTTGAGAAGCTTGCGCGTCACGCGGGTGTCTTCGGCGGCAATCAGTGAAACAGACTTCAGCACATCAATGACGCGAATGGAAAGGTCCTGCAGATTGCCTATCGGAGTGGCGACCACGAACAGAGTGCTCATCGAATTGCCGCCGTGTTTGCTCGGCTACCTGCCTGCGGCGGCCAGCAGCTTGTCGATGGCCGCTTCGTGCTGTTCATCAGCATGGTACGAGCTACGAACGAGCGGGCCCGCCGCAACGTGCTTGAAGCCCATTCTCAGACCCTCTTCTTCGAGTTTCTTGAACTCGTCAGGGTGATAGAAGCGGATCAGTGGGTGGTGCTTCTTCGAAGGTCGAAGGTACTGGCCAATCGTCAGCAGGTCGCAGTTGACGTCGCGGAGGTCCTGCATCGTCTGGAGAACCTCGTCCATCGTCTCGCCGATGCCGACCATCATGCCCGACTTGCTTGGCATATGAGGGTCGATCTCCTTCACGCGGCGCAGCAGTTCAAGTGAGAGATCGTAGTCGCCCTTCGGTCGCACTTTTGAGAAGACCCGGCGGACAGTCTCGATGTTGTGGTTCAAGACTTCGGGTTGAGCTTTCACGACCGTCTCAAGATGCTCGCGAACTCCCTGGAAGTCGGGAATGAGGACCTCAACCTTGCAGGTTGGACGGAGCCTGTGGATCTGCTGGATGCTCATGGCGAAGATGCCCGCTCCGTAGTCCGGCAGGTCGTCGCGGTCTACCGAAGTGACGACTGTGTACTTGAGCTCCATCTCCTGGACAGTGGTCGCCAACCGAAACGGCTCACCTGCGTCGACGGTGCCCGGCCAGCCAGTCTTCACGTTGCAGTAGGAGCAGGCGCGTGTGCAGGTGTCGCCGAGGATCATGAAGGTGGCGGTCCTGCGGTCCCAGCAGTCGCCGATATTAGGGCAGGCTGCCTCTTCACAGACCGTGTGCAGCTTAGCGGCACGGAATCTGCGGCGCAGGTCCATGTAGTCCTCGCCACCGGGGGCGGGGACCTTGAACCATTCGGGGAGTCTGCGTTCTACGGCCATGAAGTCCTGATTCGAGTCTCTGCCAGTCGTAGCAAGTGGTAACGTCGTAGTTTGCTGTGCCCGTTCGGCAGGGCGAATTAGCGACCACAACCCTTCTATCGTAGTTGATAAGGCTCCAGTTTGGGCAAGCGTAAAAGACGCACTCGGTACAGTGGACCTGACCTCACTTCGCACCTCGAGTTGAGCAAAGGGAATGTGCTGGACCTGGAACTGGGTGCCCATGCAGACGATGGCAACCCGGTTGCCGAACACGAAGGCGCACCTGTGAGTGTGCTTGGCGGGTTGGCTGGTGAGCGCGTTAGGGCCGAGGTGATCTGGGTCAATCCAGATGCGATCTACTGTCGGGTTGTCGAAGTGATCGAGCCGAGTGTTCACCGGCGAGAAGCGCCTTGCAGCTATTTCCTGAAATGCACCGGATGCCAGTGGCAACATGTGGCATACGAGCACCAACTGGAACTCAAGAGGGATCGCGTCGTGAATGCGATGTCTGAGTACGCAGAGCTAGATGGAACTGGAGTGGAACCGGTCATCGGAAGCCCTTTCGAACTCGGTTACCGGAACCACGCTCGTTTCACGGTTGCCCGTTGGCCGGAGAACCGGGGGCAGGTCGGTTTCGTGAGTGGTATCACACGCCGATTCGTCAGGGTCGACTACTGCCTGCTCATGGACGAGCCGGTGAACGATGTGCTCGGATCGGTGCAGGGCAAGCTGGGAGGGATGAGTCAGTTTTCTGTGCGAGCGAGCGCCGCAACCGGTTCGATGCTTATCCAGCCTCCGCTGCCGACTGAACAAGGGCTGCCCGCTTCTGGCCAGACGCATTACGAAGAAGAGGCATCAGATCGGAAGTTCAGAGTCGCCTCACCCTCGTTCTTCCAGGTGAACACGGCGCAGCTAGAGCACATGGCCGGGTTGATCAAGTCAATGCTCGGTCCAGCCGGTAGAGGCACATTGCTTGATGCCTACTCCGGGGTAGGAACGTTCTCCGTGCTGCTTGCTCCTCATGTGGAGCGCGTGATCGCTATCGAGGAATCGGCTTCCGGCGTCGCCGATGCTAAGTCGAACGCAGAAGGCATCGACAACATAGAGTTCATCGAGGGACGTTCGGAAGAGGTGATGCCGACGCTCTCAGGAACTGTCGACTACGTGATCCTCGACCCACCGCGAGCAGGCTGCATGCCGGAAACGACCGACGCTGTCCGCAGACTTGCTCCTTCCAAGGTCGTTCTCGTTTCGTGCGACACGGCGGCTATGGCCCGTGATCAGTCCCGTCTGCTTAACCATGGGTTTAAACTTGTCACAGTTCAGCCGGTGGATATGTTCCCGCAGACACGGCATGTAGAGGTTCTGTCTCTATTTGAGGGATCGCCAGCGAACTGAAACAGGGCTGCATTCAGGGCGTGTATCGGCCTATGGCCACCTATCTGAGCAGACAGGAAAATGCTGAGAGTCTGCGAACGGCGAGCCCCCTCGTGCTCGCCTCTGCGTCGCCGCGCCGCTCTGAGATTCTGCGAGAGCTGGGATTCGAGTTCGGGGTTGTACCAGCGAACATCGACGAAGACTCATTGCGTGGGCTCGCACCTGATCGGCTCGCCGGAACTCTTGCCAGTAAGAAGGCCGGTTCTGTGAGCGCTGTTCGGCCAGGCTCGTGTGTGATTGCTGCGGACACCGTAGTGGAGCTCGATGGAATCTCGCTTGGCAAACCGTCCGATGCAGCTGAGGCAGCCTCAATGCTGGATAGGCTGAGTGGTCGGACGCATCTCGTGCACACCGGCATCGCTGTCAGGAACGGACACCTCTCCCTGGAAGGCGCTGAGACGACCGAAGTGAAGATGCGCAGACTTGCCACGGCAGAAGTCGATGCTTACGCCCGATCAGGCGCTGCCATGGATAAAGCCGGTGCGTACGGCATACAGGATGAAGAATTCTCGCCTGTTGAGTCCTATTCCGGCTCGTACCTGAACGTCGTTGGCCTGCCCGTCGGGCTGTTTGCAAGACTGCTTCTCGATGCCGGTGAGATCGACGGTAGCACGGCGGCTGAACTCGGCAGGAGGGACTCACGATGAGCTTCCTCGGAATCGGCGGTCTTGAGTTCTTGCTGATCTTCGGCGTTGCGATGTTTTTCGTGGGTCCGAAACGACTTGCAGAAGGCGTTCGTAGCGGCCGCAAGTACTACACCGAGTTGCGGCGCTACAGGCAGGAATTAACGAGTCTCGTGACGGAGGCGATCGACGCCGAGGATCTGAAGAAGGACTACGAGGAGACGAAGCGCGATCTCTGGGACGAGGGTGCAACAAAGCAGATCAAAGGACTTGAGAAGGACCTTGCGCTTGACCAGGGGGACCTGGACATTCCGGAACTGGATATCACGAGGCCGGTTCCGAATGAGCGCTTATCGACAAGCAAGCCGAAGCCGGTCGAGCGTGGGGACGGCACGGTTGACGGTGAGTATGTGCCGTCTATCGTGATCAACTCTGAGGAGCCGGAAGCAAGCCCGAAGCAGCCGGGATCTGAGAAGCCTCCGAAGCCCCAGAAGCCGGAGAACCAGGGATCATGATGAACCGCGACAGGGCGATGTCGATCCTGGAGCACCTTGGCGAGCTCAAGCGCCGGATGATCCGGGTCTCGATCGCCTTCCTCGTATTCACGATCGCCGCTGCGGTCTTCTACGATCAGATCTTCGAGTTCCTGCGCAAGCCCGCCGAAGAGGCGATCGCAAACGCAGAAGGCGACATCATCTTCACGCAGGTGGCTGAGGCGTGGGGAGCAGCGATGAAGGTTGCGGTGATCATCGGCTTCACGGCCACGATGCCGTATTTCCTGTACGAGCTGACGATGTTCCTGCGCAGCGGCCTCACAACCAAAGAGCGCCGCTATCTCTACTTCTTCATGCCGTTTTCTGTGATCTCATTCGCCGCGGGTGTCGCGTTCGGGTTCCTGGTGCTGATCCCCCCGGCGATCAACTTCCTGCTGACATTCGGAAGTGAGCTTGCAACACCGTTCCCGACCATTGGCTCGTATGTCAGCCTGCTCATAGCCCTGTCGTTCTGGATGGGCCTGATCTTCGAACTGCCGATAGTGATGTTCTTCCTGTCGAAGCTGGGCGTTGTGAGTGCTTCGTGGTACATGAAGCAGTGGCGATGGATGGTGCTGTTCGCATTTGTGCTGGGGGCTATCGTGACCCCGACGTTCGACCCGATCACGCAGTCGCTTGTGGCTGGCCCTGTAATCATTCTCTATGTAACCGGCACGGCAATGGCGAAGTTCGCCGAACGAGGCAAGGAAGACCTGGAGGAGTCGGACACGGCAGCGGCGGAGAGCCCATCGGGCGGCAGTAGCTAAGACCAGGAAAAACCTGGAATCAAAAAGACACCCATCAGGGTGTCTTTTTCGTTGTCGCGCCTGTTGGGGCGGTCTTAGGCCTTGCTCTCAGCCTCGACTTCGGTTTTGGTCTCGGCAGATTCCAGTGAGTCCTCGTCCTTGTCCTTGACTGACGAGCGGAACTCCTTGATCGCCTGACCCATGCCACGTCCGACGCTTGGCAATTTGCCGACGCCGAAGATGATCATCACAACGACGAGAATCAGAAATATCTCTAGTGGGCCAATGCCCCTGAGGAAACCCATGTCAGCGCTCCAGTACTGCCGCGCGATTCGGACTCACTATAGAAAGATGCCGTCAAGAATAGGCTGGGCCGAATTGGGTGTCAAACACACCTGATGACGGGAATGTGAAGATTCCGTTGACGGCCGATCGATCTTGTCGCGTCCGTTCAGGCCATGTATCGCCAGACGGCCAGCACCCTGCTCATCACCTCTACATTGCTAGCGTCAGCGAAGATCGGATCCATCTGGCTGTTGGCGGGCTGGAGCCGCACCCTGTTCCCCTCCGGGTAGAAGTACTTCAAGGTGGTTTCGTCCTCATTCACTAGGCGCACCGCAGCCATCTGCCCGTTGCCGACCTGCTCTGTCGACTCCATGATGACCAGATCACCATCTCCAATAAGAGCGTCGATCATCGAGTCGCCCTTCACCTTCAGGGCGTATACACTATCGCCTCGACCCACGACCGCCTGTGGCAGGTCGATCTGCTCGATACCGGGATCGGACCACGTGTCAGATTGCGGAAGAGGGAACGGTGCTCCGGCGGCGATAGTTCCCATCAGCGGGACTGCCACAGTGTCCGGCTCTCGGCTGTTCCGTGACGCCGACCGGCCGCCGTTGCCTCGTGATCCCGGGATTGCGAGCCCGCGTGAGACCTCAGAGTCGCGGTTCAGGTAGCCGCCTTCTGAAAGGCGGTCGAGGTTGTACTTAACGACCGACGTTGAGCTCAGGTTGCACCCGAACTGGATGTCACGGACGGTTGGCGGATAGTCGTGCTCATCGATGAACTCTTCGATGAACTCGAGCATGCGGGTCTGCTTGTCAGATAGTGCTTTCAATTGATCGGCCCCATCGAGCGGACTGGGTGAGCGGTGTCTATATACGAGCATAACTCGCACTAATGTTCTGACGCTAGCAGTCGCCCACGAAATGTGTCAATTCAAGTTGGCACAGATCGGCTCAGGTTAGAAAAACGAGAGGATGACTTACGCCGAAAGGCGTTAGCCGAAGTGAGAGTGCTCAGGAGGGTGCTGGTCGTGGTCGCCGAACGATAGACCTTCGAGGGCTCCTGGCGGCCCTTCCGGTGTCTCGGCCTGACCGAAGGCTACGTAGTGCGGAGGCTCGCCGGTGAACACGAGGTAGGCGCTCTTGGAAGAGGAGAGAGCTTCGACACTGCCCATCCAGCGGACCTCGGGGCCGTCGATCAGTTTGACAGGCCCGCCCTCTACAGGAGTTCGGATCTCAGCCTCGACCGGACCACCGTTCGACGCACCGACTCCCCACCTGATGACGCCTTCATATGAACCTGGGATCACGAATCGCCAGCGCGGCAGCAATCCTGATTTCGGACCCACCTCAACTGCGACCTCGTCCTCTTCGTCTCTAAACGGATGGTGGATACGCCAGTTGTACTCGGTGTTCGGGTCGCCTTCGCTTACGTGTCCGTGGTCATGCCCGTGATCGTGGTCATGACCGGCGTGCGCGTGACCATGTTCCTCACCGTGGTCGTGGTGCGAATGGTCGGAATGGTCGTGAGTCACGGCAGATCAGGAACTGGCGATCTTGTTGAGATTGCGCTGCAGGCGTGACTTCTTGCGGGCGGCCTGGTTGGGGTGGATTACGCCCTTGCGAGCTGCCCGGTCGAGAGCCGAGATGGCATCTTTGACGGCAGAGGCAGCGTCATCTGTGGACTCGCTGTCGTCTATCAGGTCACGAGCTTTGGCTACTCGTGAGCGAGTGAATGAACGGACAGTCTTGTTCCGTGCGGCCTTTGTAACCTGGGAACGGTGCGACTTAGCGGCTGGCATTTTCTTCCTGTCGAACGGCCATATCGGCCCGGCGGTGCCGGTTCAGCCAAAGCAAAAATACTTGGGACGTCCGGCCAGATAATTCTCTACTGACCTGCGGCCTGGGCAGCCGGGTCACCTTCGTTGGCCCTGTTGACTGAGAGGACACCCTCAACCATCTCAAGCCTGGTGAACACTCTGCTCAACTGGTCAACCCCGTTAGTGTACACGGTCAACGTCACGGTGCACGAGTTTGTATCGGGGTCTTCATTCGATGCCATCGAGTGAATATTGACGTGTTCGGCCGAGACGTAGTGCGTGATGTCCCTGAGAAGGCCGACCCTGTCGTACGCGTGGACGATCAGCCGAGCCGGGTATGTGCTGTCTGCATGACCCCACGCCACTGGCACAAGCCGGTCATGGTCATCTGTCGAGCGCATGTTGATGCAGTTTGTCCGATGCACCGTCACGCCGCGGCCCCGGGTTATGTAGCCGGCAATATCGTCGCCGTAAACGGGGCTGCAACAGCGGGCGACTCGAGTGAGCATGTTCGGCGCACCCATCACCACAAGGCCGGTTCGCTCCTGCCTCTGGAGAAGAGCAGGGACATCCGACGACTTGCCGTTTGTTTCGGCAACCTCGACCGGCGGGAAGTGCTTCGTGACCGACTCGAACACCTTGGCGATGCTCATCTGGCCTGCGCCGAGAGCTTCTTCCAGGTCTGTGTCATCTTCGAACCCGAGCTTCTCGGCGATCTTAGTTATAGACACCTTGATGCCGAGCCTGCGGAGTTCCCGGCTCAGGAGATCATGGCCGCGCTGGACGTTCTCGTCACGCTCCTGCCTGCGGAACCAGAGTCGGACTTTGGCCTTGGCGCTGGCGGTAGCCAGATATCCGAGATCAGTGTTCAGCCAGTCGAGACTCGGACCACGCTGGGTGCGAGCCTTGCGTATCTCGACTGTGTCGCCGTTGTGCAACTGGGTATTCAGAGGCATAAGCTTGCCGTTGACAACACCGCCGACAGTGTTGTGACCAAGGTCCGTATGGATGCGGTAGGCGAAATCGAGCGGGGTCGAGCCTGACGGCAGGTCGATAACGTCACCTGCCGGCGTGTAGACGAACACCTGGTCCCGCAGAATGTCAGTCTTAACCGAGTCGAGGTACTCCTCGTCCCCGCTCATTTCTCTCTGCCACTCGAGGAGCTGCTTCAGCCACGTGAGCTTCTCGTCGAAGAGCGCGTCGTCATCGCCGTCACCCTGCTTGTAGGTCCAGTGGGCCGCGACGCCGTCCTCGGCGACGCGGTGCATCTCGCTGGTTCTGATCTGGACCTCGAGTGGATAGCCCTGCGGCCCGATCACTGAGGTGTGCAGTGACTGGTACAGGTTCTCCTTCGGGTTCGCGATGTAGTCGTCGAACTCGCCCGGCACCGGCCTCCACATCTGGTGGACGGCGCCGAGACATGCGTAACAGTCAGCCGTGGTGTCGACGATTACCCGTACAGCGATCAGGTCGTAGATCTCGTCGAACTTCCGGCCCCGGGCCTGGTAGCGCTGCAGCTTCTGGTAGGTGCTGTAGAGGTGCTTGGGACGGCCGCTGATGGTGCAGTTGATCCCGGAGTTGTTCAGAGACTCGCCGAGTGCACGGACGGCATCCTCGGTGTACCTCTCCCGCTCAGTCCGCTTGCGGCTGATCATCCGAGAGACCGACTTGTACTGCCGCGGCAGCAGATACTTGAAAGCCTCGTCTTCCAACTGCCACTTGATATCGGCCATGCCGAGACGCTGGGCGAGCGGGGCATAGATGTCGAGCGTCTCCCGGGCGATGCGCTGCTGACGCTCTTCCGACAGGTACTTCAGCGTCCGCATGTTGTGCAGCCGGTCTGCCAGCTTGATTAGCACAACGCGGATGTCGGACGCCATCGCGACCAGCATCTTGCGGAGACTGGCGGTGCGGGCTGCTTCTGCGGTCGGTGCGACGGGACTTGCGCCGTTCTGGTTTTCGGGGGTGTCTGCCAGCAGGTCCAGCCGCTTCAGCTTCGTCACACCGTCCACGAGCCGGGCGACGTCAGCGCCAAACTCCTTCTCAAGCTGTTCTTTCGAGATTCCCGTGTCCTCGATCACATCGTGAAGCAAAGCAGCGGCCAAGGTGACAGAGTCGAGGTTGATGTTTGCGAGGTAGAGCGCGGTTGCGACGGGGTGTTCGATATACGGCTCGCCGGAACTGCGTTTCTGGCCTTCGTGGGCGTCTGTTGCGTAAGCGAGCGCAGCCTGGACGAACTGGACTCGTTCGTTCGGGAGGTATGACTTCGCTCTTGCGATTAGTTGAGTCGCCGACATCCGCTATCTGCCTCTCAGGCTGGCGTCGTAGTCAATTTTAACCCCTATCGAAGGGTTGGTACTGCGGCCTGCTCGCAAAGATAGCGTTGAGTTCAGTTCGAAGTGCCGAATAGCCGGGCGATCTCATCCCTGGCAAATACGGGCATCGGCTCAGTTTGCCCGTTCGAGTTGCGGTGCAGCGTCTCTTCGCCTGGCCCTGTCATCTCGCCGATCTTGCTGGCAGAGATGCCGTTCGAAGTCAGTGCAGCGAGGATCGAGGGTGACGTGTCGGGGGTGCAGGTTATGAGAAGCGCGCCCGAGGAGATCAATCCCCATGGGTCGACTTCCAATGCAGTGCAAAGCTTCTCGCATTCCGGTAGTACGGAAACAGCATCGCGGTCCACTGTCAGGCCATTGCCTGAAGCTGTGCTTAACTCGGAAAGTGCGCTGGCAAGACCGCCTTCCGTCGGGTCATGCATCGCAGTGACCGTTCCGTTGGCCAATGCTGTCTGCGCATCTTCCAGAACGGATATGCCTGGCTCATGCAGATAGTTGGCGGCTTTTTCGATGAGACCTTCTGCCACTCCCTCCGCTAACGCCTGCTCACGGAACTCCCGTGCCAGCAGAGATCCGCCTTCTACGGCTATTCCCTTGGTCAGGATGATGTGGTCGCCTGGTCGAGCACCCGCAGTGGAGATCGTTCCACTTGCCGGCGCCTCACCGAGCATTGCTCCGCTGATCAACGGCCTCGGCATGTCGACTGTGATCTCGGTATGTCCACCGATTAGCTCGACACCGATCGAGTCGGCCGCCTCACGTAGCTGTGTGAAGATCGACTCTACGGTAGCCACGTCCGTGTCCTCTGGCAGCAGAACAGTCGGCATGAACCACTTGGGCACTGCGCCGGTGGATGCGATGTCGTTGGCGTTGACGTGGACCGCGTACCAGCCAATCAGGTCCGTTGCGAAAGTCACAGGGTCAGCCTTGGCGATCAGGCTGGTGGCTCCAAACGAGATGACGGCGGCGTCCTCTCCAACACCGGGTCCGGTCAGGATCCGTTTACCGGGCTCCGGCAGCTCAGACAGCAACTCGGCCAGCAACTGCGGCGGCAGCTTGCCGGCCGGGAGCAGTGCGGACCTGTCGAAGTGATGCACGGTCTCAGGAAGGTAGCGTTGGGAACGGATCGTCTGCGAAGTACGGCCCGATCAGCGTGCTGAACTCGGGTGGCGCTTCGGCGTCCTGGCCTTGCCAGAAATCGCCGTCACCGCGAATCAGCCTTGTGTTGCCACCGCAGATCGTACCTACGGTCTGATTGCCCGTCGGCGTGAAGAAGATCAACCTGAAGATCTCCGTGCAGGTAGCGGCGGGGCCGCGGAGCATCGGCACATCCAGCACGTCCACAATCTCTTCGATCTTGTTGGGATCGTCGACTGTCGATTTCAGGACGAACTCGCCATCGATGTTGCGCCTGCGGAACTCGATCTTGGTTGTGCTTCGCAGATCGCCAGCGCTCACGAGGTTGAACGTCTGCCGTTCAAGGTCGCGGTTTTCAGTGCAGTTCACAAGCACATCGCCAGACGAATCGGTGTGGTACTCGTAGGTCTTGTCTTGCGCCAGCAGCTTAATGCTCCACCCGGTCACGACGACTGGAAGGTAAACCGTGCCTGGCAGTGGACAGCCGTACGCCGAACTCGGCCAATCGCCGCGGTCATAGTCAATGATGGTGATGGTGTTCGGGCCGATATCCAGTCGGCTGGCGAGATCCAGCTGCGCAAGGAAGGCCGCGTTCGGTGTCGCGGGTGTCGGAGTCGGCGTCGGCGGAGGTGTAGGCGTTGGCGTCGGCGCAGGTGTTGGCGTCGAAACGGCGGTTGCTGTTGCGGTGGGCTCCGGGGTCGCGGTTGGCCGCGGGGTTGAAGTTGGGTTCGGTGGGACTGTAGGCCGTTCATCATTGTTGCCGCCACAGGCGACGACGGCCATCAGCAGGACAGCTGAGAGCAAGACCAGGGAGTTTCGCAAAGAGATTCGCATCCGCTTAGCGTAACCGGATTCGCCTCACGGGACAGTTACCGTCGCTGCACGATTTTCGTGTGATCGCGAAGGATGGCAAGCAGGCCAGGCCATTTCCACAACCAGCATACGACTCGGTGCAGCACCTCCGTGATTCCGGAGATCGATCAGCCATCAAGCCGGCGAATCTTATCAATACGAAGTATCGTATTCGTATATACGAACAACAGGAATCGGGCGTGTTATGAAAGATATCGAGTTTAAGATTGGTATGAAAAATCCTTCACAAAGGGCTTGCGCTTCGCGAAATATTGTGTAGTCTGTTGGTCAGCTTTTGGCATGCGAAGTGCTTTTTGAGTGCCAGCGCTACTTTCCGGTCTTGTATACGAACTCCCCCTCGGAAGGGTGTTTGAAAGTTGAATCCGTCCTCGTCCGTTATCCGGCGCCCAAGGTGGCGTCTCTTTTTTGCCAGTCTGCTGGCAGCGACACTGATAACAGCCGTCGCGTGCGGGAGTGATGGCGACTCGTCAGCGGCGCCAACATCAGAATCGAACGTCGACACCTCAAAGCCGCTCGTCATCTACTCCGGTCGAAGTGAGTCGCTCGTCGGCCCGGTAATCGACCAGTTCGAGGAGCTGACCGGCATTGAAGTCCAGGTCAATTTTGGATCAACCGGCCCTCTTGCGGCCACGCTTCTCGAAGAGGGATCCAATACACCAGCTGATGTCTTCTTTGCCCAGGACCCGGGTGGTCTCGGCAGTGTGATCGACATGCTGGACGTGATCCCGTCAGATGTGACATCTGTGGTCCCTGAGTGGGCGCGTTCGCCAGAAAACAGGTGGGTCGGAATCTCAGGCAGAGCTCGCGTTCTCGTTTACAGCACAGACTCACTCACCGAAGACGAACTGCCGAACTCGATTGCAGAGCTCACCGATCCGAAGTGGAAGGGCAAGCTCGGCTGGGCGCCATCCAACTCTTCGTTCCAGGCGATGGTCACAGGAATGCGACAGCTCTGGGGCGAGGAAGAGACTCGTGAGTGGCTCGAAGGCATCATGGCGAACGAGCCCCGCGTATACCCGAGGAACACGCCGCAGGTAGCCGCCGCCGCGGCCGGAGAGATCGAGATCGGGCTGGTCAACCACTACTACCTCCACCGGTTCCTGGCGGAGGAGGGTGACGGCTTCAAGGCGAGGAACTGGTTTACGCCAGCGGCCGACCCCGGCTCAGTCGTGCTGGTTGCCGGCGCTGGGATCTTGAGTGCGTCCGATAGCAAGGAGACTGCGGTTCGCTTCCTGGAGTTCATGCTCTCTGAAGTTGGACAGCAGTACTTCGCGACGCAGACGCACGAGTACCCGTTGATAGAGGGCGTGGTGCCTGACCGAGGCCTTCCGCCGCTCGATTCGATAACAAAGCCAAGCGTCGATCTATCGACGTTGGGCGACCTTGAAAACACGCAGAAGCTTCTGAGGGAAGTTGGCGCACTCTCATAGACAACTCACGGTGATCCGGTCCACAACCGGCCGGATCATGTCTAACTGTTTCGCCGAGGGGGAACCGGCGGAGGGCAAGCACGCCTTCCGCCGGTTCTTTTTCCTGCTGTCTCATACGGCTCTGAGTGCGCCCTCCGTGCGGATGGCCAGGACCTCCGAGGAATGACGATAGTCAGTGACATACGGCCTGCAGGCAGGCATCTGATGCGGGCTGTTCCGAGGCAGCATCCGCCATTGCCACTGCTGGGTCTTGGTGTTGCGATAGGGATCGCTGCTTTGTTGCCAGCGTTCTACCTCATCGTGCGAGCTGTCGATGGCGGGTCTGAGACCTGGGACTTCGTGTTTCGTGCCCGCACCGCTGAGATCCTTGCCCGGACAACGCTGCTCATCGGTGTAGTCACCGTCTTCTCAACGGTCGCTGGCACTCTACTTGCCTGGTTTACTCTCAGGACCAACCTGCCGTTCAAGAAGCCGATCACCGTCGCCGTTGTGTTGCCTCTCGTGATCCCGAGCTTCGTGATGGCGACCACCGCGATCGAGTTCTTTGGGATCGGTGGAGTGCTTGAAGGATGGCTCGGCGTCTTCGGCATGGACCGGATCACCAGCTTCGAAGGTTTACGCGGGGCGGCTTTCGTGCTGGTGTTGATGACGTATCCGTACGTGTTTCTTTCGGCCCGAGGCGCTTTGCGCAGACTGGATCCTGCGCTTGAAGAGGCGGCGCGCAGCATGGGCTACGGCGCTGTGCAGACGTTCCGAATGGTGACGTTGCCAATCCTGAAACCGGCGCTGACGGCCGGAGCGTTGCTGGTTGCGCTGTACACGCTTAGCGATTTTGGCGCGGTCGCCCTGCTGAGATACGAGACGTTCACGTTCGCAATCTTCAACCAGTACGAATCTGCCCTCAACCGGTCCGTCGCTGCCGGCCTTTCACTGGTCCTGGTCTTCTTCGCTGTTCTATTGCTGGTCGGTGAAGGGGTCTCTCGTGGGCGAGCCCGCTATCACCGCAGCACCGTCGGCAGTGTCCGCCCGGCCAACGAAGTCAACCTTGGCGCATGGCGCTGGCCGGTTCTTGCCGGAGTTCTCGTGCCGGTCGTCGCCGGACTGCTCATTCCTGTCGGGGTGCTCATGTGGTGGCTGGTGCGAGGCCTGATCCGTGACCAGAGCATGACTGCCCTGTTCGAACCGGCTATGAACTCCATCTACATCTCACTCTTCGCTGCGTTGCTTGCGGTTGGACTGGCGCTTCCGGTGGCGGTGCTTGCGGTCCGATACAGGTCGTGGTGGCCGAGCCGTCTGATCGAGCGCGTCACCCACATAGGCTTCGGTCTGCCCGGTGTTGTCGTCGCGATCTCACTCGTCTTCTTCGGCGTCAACTACGCAAGGCCGGTCTACCAGTCGAACTGGTTGCTGCTGTTTGGCTACGTTGTGCTGTTCCTCCCCGCGGCTGTGGGGGCGATCAGGTACTCGCTGATGCAGGTCAGTCCGAGGATTGAGGAGGCTGCACAGGGACTCGGCAGGAGGCCGTGGCGCGTGATGTTGACCGTCACGCTGCCGATGGTGCTGCCCGGAGTGTTTGCCGGTGCGGCTCTCGTCTTCCTGATGACGATGAAGGAGTTGCCTGCGACGCTGATCCTCAGCCCAATCGGCTTCAAGACGCTCGCGACAGTCATCTGGGATGCCTCGACAGACGCATTCTTCGCCAGAACGGCTGCCGCCTCTCTGTTGCTGATTGCGCTCGCAGGCATCCCAACCGCTTACATGGTACTGCGAGACGGCTCGTACCGGAGTGGCGGAGACGCAGAAACGCCATCATAGTTGAGTCATGACCTTTGACCCGACCGCCCAGGTCCTTCCTGAATCTCCGGTTGACGTCCCACCCAGCCGCGGGGCCGTGCTGCAGGTGGAGGACGTCAGCGTGCAGTACGAAGCCGCGCCTACACCTGCGCTTTCGCACCTCGACTTAGTGGTGCAAGCTGGTGAGTTCGTTTCGCTGTTGGGTCACAGTGGTACCGGTAAGACGACCGCGTTACGGGCGGTCGCCGGGTTCGAAAAGGTGCAGTCCGGTTATGTCCGAATCGGCGGCAGGCTTGTCGCGTCCTCGTTTGCCCACACGCCCCCAGACAAGCGGCGTGTTGGGCTCGTCTTCCAGGACTATGCCCTCTTCCCTCACCTCACCGTGAAGGCGAACATCGAATTCGGTCTCTCCGGCATGGACAGTTCTGTCCGGAACTCGCAGGTCGGCAAGATGATCGAGTTGACAGGACTGCGCGGCCTGGAGCAGAGGTACGCGCACGAGCTATCAGGTGGTCAGCAGCAACGAGTAGCTCTGGCCCGCGCCCTCGCCCCGGCACCGGTTGCCGTTTTACTCGATGAACCGTTCAGCAACCTCGACAGACAGCTACGGTCGACATTGCGTCGTGAGGTGCGTTCAATCCTGAAAGACGCGGGCGCCACGGCTGTACTTGTGACGCATGACAGGGAAGAGGCACTGGCGCTTGCTGACCGCGTCGGTGTGATGAACATGGGGCGTATCGAGCAGATCGGAACCCCCACTGACGTCTACGCAAGACCGCTGACGCCCGTCGTCGCCAGCCTGGCCGGGCCATGCGAGCTTGTGCCTGGTGTGCTGCGTGACGGAATGGTCGAGACCGAAGCTGGGCGATTTCCAGTTGCAGAGTCCCAGGACGAAACCCGGGACGGCGACAAAGTGCTTGCGTTGATGCGAGCTTCGGAGCTTGAGCTGGCCGGAGCTTCAGGCGCAGAAGAGCACTCGGAACTCAGAGTCGTGTACCGCGAGTTTCGCGGTGAGTTCACGGAGTTCGGTATCGCGATGCGCTCAGGTCAAACGATCAGGGTCAGACGCAGGTCGAGCGAGAGCTTCGTTGAAGGTGACGCTGTGACCGTGCTGCCGCGCGGCGACAGTAAAGTAATCGTGTATCCGGTCGACTAGTCACTGAACTTTTCGACCACGATGCAGGCGTTCTGTCCACCGAACCCGAAGCTGTTCGAAAGCGCCACTTTGACGTCCGATTCTCTCGCCTCATTCGGAATGTAGTCGAGATCGCAGTCGGGGTCGGCTGTCTCCTGGTTGATCGTTGGTGGCATCACGCCTTCACGCACTGCCTGGATACAGGCGATCGCTTCGAGAGCACCCGACGCACCCAGTGCGTGTCCGATCATCGACTTGGTTGAACTGATGGGCGTCTTGTGTGCCTGCTCGCCAAAGAGCGTCTTGATCGCGAGGGTCTCAATCCGGTCGTTTGTAGGCGTCGAGGTGCCGTGCGCGTTGATGTAGTCGACGTCATCCAGGTTCACCTCGGCGTCGTCCAGCGCGAGCTTCATGGCGCTGATGGCGCCGCGACCCTCGGCGTGGGGCTGAACGAGATGGAAAGCGTCCGATGAAACGCCCCAGCCCGTCACTTCGGCAATGATGTTTGCACCGCGGGCCTGCGCGTGCTCGAGGCTCTCCATGATCAGCGAGCCAGCACCCTCGGCCGGAGCGAATCCGTCTCGGTTCGCATCGAAAGGTCGGCTTGCCTTGGCCGGGTCGCCCTCCCAGGTCGTCAGGGCGTGAATCGTGCTGAAACCGCCCATGCCGATCTCACAGATGCCGGCTTCTGTTCCTCCGGCCACGACAACGTCAGCTGCACCTCGGCGAATCACCTCGGCCGCCTCGCCAACCGCCTGCGTGCTCGCAGCACACGCCGTTGCGCAGGTATTCGTGTAGCCGGTCATGCCAAAAGTGCGGCTTACGTTCGCTGCCGCCATGTTCACAAGCATCACCGGAATGTAGAACGGGCTCATGCGCAGGGCGCCGCGCTTCACCTTTATCGTCGCCTGCTGGTCGGTCTCAGGCAGACCACCCGAACCGGAACCCATCAGAACGCCGACGCGCTCCGGGTCTTCTTTCGACATATCGAGACCTGACGACTCGATTGCCTCATGAGTCGCAGCGACCGCGAGCTGTGAGAAGCGGCCCATGCGCCTGGCCTCACGCTTGTCAATCCACTCGGTCGGGTCGAAGTCGGGGACCTCGCCACTCACCTTGCATGGAAAGCCTTCTGGGTCGACCGCCTGTATCTCACGGATACCCGATCGGCCGTTCTTCAGACCATCCCAGTACTCGGCGACGGTCTTGCCGAGAGGTGACATCGCTCCGAGACCGGTCACAACGACCCGGGTCTCTTTGTTGTAGTTTCTACTCATGCTCTAAAGATCACCTCAACGGAGCGGGAGCCTGTTCAGCTTGCTCATCTGGCGTAAGGCGGACGGGTCCGGCTGATCCTCTCAGATCAGGGTATATCTCTGGTTCGATGCCGGTGACTGCTTCGATCACCTCGGCGGCGACAAAGAGCGAGCCTGCTGCGACGATCAGCTCGCCGCCGTCCCCCTGTAGTGCGGCTCGGCGTGCAGTCTCAAGGGCATCGTGTGTCGTTTTGGTCACAGCCAACACGTCGATTTTATCCCGCCTGAGTGCCTCAGCAAAGTCGAGAGGCTCCACCGCTTTCGGGTGTCTTGATCTCGTTACGACAACCCTTGGCTGCAGGTCTGAAAAGGCCCGGGCTACGGCAAGCGGGTCATGCCCGCCAGTTGAGCCGAGCACAAGAACCGGCTGGTGCGGAAGTCCAAAGTGCCGGTTAATCGTGGCGCGCAACGCTACCGCTGAATCATCGTTGTGGGCTCCGTCGACGATTAACATCGGAGGACCTGCTTCGACGACCTGTACTCGGCCGGGCCACTTGACTGCCGAAATCCCGGCAGCGCTTAACTCTGGGTCCAGGCTGTGGGTGTTTGCGCTGAACGCATCGAGCGCGGCCACTGCCGTCGAGACGTTGACCAGCTGGTGCTCTCCAAGCAATGGAAGCTTGATGGCGTAGTCGCTGTTTGCGGAACGAAGCCTGAGCAGTTGTGGACCGAGACCGTTGGGATCTGCCGAGAGGATCTCAACCGCCGAAGACCTGGTCAGCGGCGCGGAGTGGGCGACTGCGGTCGCGGTGATGACCTCGTCAGCTTCCAGGTCCTGCTTCGCCACCACAACCGGAACTCCCGGTTTAATGATCCCGGCCTTCTCGACCGCGATCTTGGCCAGCGTGTCTCCGAGTATGGCGACGTGATCGAAGCCGACCGGAGTGATCACCGAGACTTCAGGAGTCAGCACATTGGTCGAGTCGAGCCTGCCTCCAAGCCCGACCTCGATCACCATCGCGTCCGCATCGATCTGGGCGAAGTGCAGGAACGCCATTGCGGTCTGGAACTCGAACACGCTCACCATGCCAGAGTCGCCGCGGGCGTGAATGCGCTCGGCAACTGGCCAGATGCGCTCAAAGAGCGAAACGAACTCAGCCTCCGAAATTGGCAACCCGTTCACCGAGAAACGCTCGGTCATCCTGTGAAGGTGGGGAGATATGAACAGGCCGGTGCGCAGACCATTCGCGGCCAACGCAGAGGCGATCATCGCGCACGTGCTGCCCTTGCCTTTGCTCCCGGCGATGTGGATGGCGGGCACATCGCGGTGAGGGTCACCGAGTCCTTCAAGCAGCATTGACGTGCGCTTGATGTGGAAATCGGGCGATTCGTTAGCCCGCGCCTTGCGCTCGAAGTCGGCCAGCGAAAGTAGCCGTGCAACTGCCTGCTGGTAGGTTGTGGGCATGGAGTGGAGGCCGGGTCGTTAATCAGGTCTCGGGTGAATCGACTCTAAATGTTGCGGACAGACATGGCCCGTGTCCATATCGGTTTCGATGACAGAAGCCCGTTTTAGCCGATTCCATTTACCCTTAACCAGTGAACGCCCGGGCATATCTCAACCGACGGGGCAGACTTGGTTGTAGTCTGGAGATGGTTGAGTCCCGTTTCTGAACCGCCGCGCAGCACGTTTCGTATGCCATCCAAGGCCAGGAACCAGAACTCTTAAGGACCTGCATTTGACCTACCAAGACCAGATTGACGAAGCCTTGAAAGGCAACGGCGCCGACTACTGCGAGATCCGCATCGAGGAGGCCGACTCAACGCGCCTGACCTATCGCGGCAAGGAGCTGGAAGACATCTCGCAGACCAGTGGACGCGGTGGCAATGTCCGGGCCGTCGTGAACGGTGGCTGGGGCTTTGCAAGCTTCAACGACCTGAACGACCTCCGGGAAAAGGTAGGCGCTGCGGTTGAACAGGCCCGGCTCGTTGGCGGCGAAGGCACCAAACTTGCCGAGGTGGAGCCAACGGTCGACATAGTTCCGCCAGTTATCGTCAACAGCGCCGCCGAAATCCCACTTGATGAGAAGAAGCGGCAGATGGACCACTACAACGACCTTGTGTGGTCGGTAGAGGGCATCCAGAGCTCGGACATCGTGTATGGCGATAACCGCCGTAAAGTAGCGTTTGGCAGCTCACAGGGTGCGTACATCGAGCAGGAGTTCAACCACGTCATCACTAGAATCTCGGCGCAAGCCAAAGAGGGCGGCGACGTTCAACAGGCAGGATTCAGTCTCGGCTCGCTCGGCGACTACAGCCTTGTGCAGGACCTCGACGAACAGGTGGTCGATGCAGCGAACCGTGCGGTCGGCCTGCTCTCCGCAAAGGCCCTCACAGGTGGTGAGCGCACGGTGATTCTCGACCCCGTGCTGGCGGGCGTCTTTGTCCACGAGGCGTTCGGCCACCTGTCGGAAGCGGACAATGTCTCGGAGAACGACAAACTGCGAGACCTGATGTATATGGGCCGCAAGTTCGGTGGAAAGCACCTGAACTTCACAGACGGAGCCGCGATCCCCGGCCTACGCGGCAGCTACAAGTACGACGACGAGGGAACGCCTGCGGTGCGCACCCCGCTCGTGCGAGAGGGCGAACTGGTTGGCAGGCTGCATTCGAGAGAGACGGCGGCCATGCTCGATGAGAAGCCGACCGGCAACGCCCGGGCCATCAGCTACACCTTCCCGCCAATCGTCCGCATGACAAACACCATCATCGAGCCGGGTGAGGCCACACTTGAAGACCTCCTCGAAGGTGTTGATGAGGGCGTGTACGTCGCCAACTGGTATGGCGGCATGACGCAACATGAGATGTTCACTTTCTCGTCGGGCGAGGCGTACATGATCCGCAACGGCAAGATCGAGGAGCCTGTGCGGCCGGTCATGCTCACCGGAAACCTGTTCAACACCCTCGAAAACCTGGACGCCGTCGGCAACGATCTCGATATGAACCAGGGCGGTGGCTGCGGCAAAGGTGGCCAGATGCCTCTGCCGGTTTCGAACGGAAGCCCGCACATCCGTATCAGGAACTGCCTGATCTCCGGCGCGTAGGCGTCGCACATCTATCCCTAAGACCAACAGCAGACTGGAAGAAAACGTGACCGAAGACCTGCTAAAGAGCGCGAAGGCCAGGTACGGCGATGCCGAGGTTTACCGCGTCCGCTCGGAAAGTCACCCGATCTCGTTTGAGAACAACCGCTTGAAAGAGGTGATGCGGCGAGACTCCGCCGGTGTTGCGCTCAGGGTGATCTCAGACGGAAAGATCGGCTTCTCATCGACCACCAACCCGGAACGAGAATTGGAGCTTGTAGACCGTGTCGGCACACTGGCGCCCTTCGGTTCAGATGCAAAATTCGAGTTCCCTGAGCAGGCGGATATTCCCGACCTGGCCACTTACGACCCGGCTATTGAGAACGTTTCGAACCAGCAGCTGATCGAAAAAGGTCAGCGACTCCTCGATGCGATCTTGGCGAAGTGGCCTGAAGCGCTTTGCGACATCCGGTTTGGCCGTTCTATGGCGGAAGAGAGCGTCGAGAACTCGGCCGGGGTCGACCGGTCGGTCAGACACTCCGGCTACTACGTGGCCATCGGAGCGCAGCTGATCCGCGGCACGGACATGCTTAACGTGTGGGCCAGCCATTCGTCACATGACGTGTTTGGCACTGACGTCGAAGACCGGGTACTTGCTGAGGTGCTGGAAGCGCTCGACAACTCCAAGGAGCTTGCCAGCCCGCCCAAGGGCGACGTGCCGGTGCTGTTCACGCCGCGTGGGGTGGCGGCAACTCTGCTTGATCCGCTGTTGACCGGTTTCAATGGTAAGAACGTTGTCACAGGCTCCTCGCCGATCATCGGTCGAGAGGGCGAAAAGGCGCTGGACAGCCGCATCAGCGTCTACGACAACCCTCTGCTACCCGGCGCCAGTGGCAGCCGGCCTGTCGATGACGAGGGAGTGCCTGCCCGCAAGGTTGGCCTGATCGAGAACGGTGTCATCGGCGAGCCGGTGTTCGACCTGCAGACGGCAGGGCAGGCGGGCCGCAAGTCGACCGGTTCCGCCCAGCGTGGCCTTGCAAGTACCCCCAATCCAGGCATCTCCGTCGTGGACATCGCACCGGGTGACACCCCCAGCGCGAAGCTGCTCTCCGAGATGGAAGACGGTCTCATAATCGAAGGGCTGCTCGGCGCCGGTCAGGGCAACGAACTCGGAGGAGACTTCAGAGCGAACGTTGCGCTGGGCTATCGGGTGAAGAACGGCGAGATCATCGGCCGCGTAAAGGACACCATGATCTCCGGCAACGTGTACACGGTACTGGACAATGTGGAAGCCATCGCCAACGAGTCAGAATGGGTATACGGCTCGGTCCGGACGCCGGCCATGCGGTGCCGCGGCCTCGAGGTTGCATCTGGCGGCGGCGAGGCCGGTTGATCCAGTTAGAACTGGGGGACGCACATGACTGTTGAGCAGTTCCTGGCCGATTTCAGTCCTGGTGAAGAGACGTCCGAGGAGACTCTCGCTGAACTGGCTGGCATCACGAACGACGAGGCTTCAACTCTCTCACGCAAGTGGTTGGGCTGGACCGACGATGAAGTGCTGGACCTGCACACGAAGCTAGCGGACCTCGCTGAGGAGGACTCGGGCATGGAGTTCGAGTGCGTCTTCAAGGCAGGTCTGAGACATGTCGACCCAAGAGTGCGGGCAGTCGCAACGCATGGCCTTGCCGAGACGGGCGATGTGACTGCCATCTCACGAGTCCTCGATCTACTCGCAAACGACGGCGACCTCGATGTCCGCACGGCCGCTGCAACCGCCATGGGCTCGTTCGCCGCGCTTGCCGCTGAGGGAAAACTCAGCGACCGCGTCCGAGACCGTATCTTTGACTCGCTGGAGTCGATCCTGAAGCAGGGTGACACGCCGTCTGAGCTCTGGCGCCGCTCTCTTGAAGCGGCTGGCGCATTCGGTGACGCGCGGATCAACCGCTACATCGAACGGGCTAAGGCATCAGACGCTCCGGAGTTCAAGCGGAGCGTGCTGGTGGCGATGGCACGCACGTCCGATCCCCGATGGCTCGATCATGTGGCGAGCGAGCTCGAGAGCGACGACTCAACCGTCCGGTTCGAGGCGGTCAATGCCCTGGGAGAGATCGGCGAAGAGGCCGACGCCTTCTACCTGGAGGAGCCCCTGGACGACCAGGACCTGCTGGTGCAGCTCGCCGCTGTTGAGGCAGCAGAGAAGATTGCCGGACCGACTGCCAAGCAACTACTCAAGATCGCCGAAGAGAGTCCCGAGCCGACGGTTGCACGAGCGGCAACCGAAGCTCTGACCGCTATTGCCAACGAGGACCAACTTGTGCAGACGGTGACGCCCGAGATGGCGAGTGGCGGGATGTTTGGGGCCGCGATGGGCACGCCGACTGCGGACAACGTGCCGTATGACGCCGCAGACCGTGAGGGCTGGAGCCACGTTGACGAGGAAGGGCAGGCGTTCCTGGCCGCCGACAACTTCCGTGAAGATGACGACGATCCGCTCGCGTCGCTAATGGACTACGAAGCGGCGCCCGGCCAGTACGAGGACGATGACTAGGCGTTCTGTTGGCTAGTCATCGTGTCGGAATGCGAGGCCTGCCGCACCAAGCAAGCTCACGTCGTCGCCCAGAGTAGTGATGTGAAGTCTGGGGTCGTCCTGGAAGTGGGCCAGCGAGAATCGCCTCACTTCATCTATGACCTCGTCCCAACGGTCGGCAAGGCCCGTCGTCACGCCACCGCCGACCACAAGCGCTTCCGGGTCGAAGATATTGAGCAGACTTCCGAGCCCGATGCCAATCGCCTTGAGGGCATGATTCCTGACCTCAGTCGCGACCACATCGCCCTCGTCGGCTGATTCGAATACCAGCTTCGAGGTGACCTTCTGTCGGTTTTGACCTGCCTTGCTCCAAATCGTGGTCTCTGCACCGGCATCGATTCGCGCCAGTGCCGCCTTCGCAATCGCCGGTCCTGATGCATTGCCCTCGAAGCACCCGTCGCACCCCACATTGCACTTCTGCTCGCCGGGCAACACCGTGATATGCCCAACCTCACCGGCATGGCCTTCTGAGCCTGTCACCATCTCGCCATTCGCGATGATCCCGCCGCCGACGCCTGTGCTAATCGTTACGTAGAGCAGGTTCCGGGCGCCCTTGTGAGGTCCAAACCGCGTCTCTGCAAAGGCCGCAAGTGTTGCGTCGTGCCCAACGTGGACCGGAATCCCCAGCCGCGGCTCAAGCGTCGGCTTCATCGACTTCTCGTCCCACGCCTGCAGGTTCGGCGGGTTCTTGTAGATACCGGGTTCGGGGTCGATCGGTCCAGCAGTGGAGATGCCGAGGCCGATGCGCTCGCCTGAATGAGACCCGGTGTCCAGGGATTCGATCAGGTCCGCAAGCCTGTTCGCAGCAACCTCGATACCGTCATCCGGCTGCGTGTCAATTGCTCCCCGGTCGATCAGATCTCCATCACGAGTGACCAAAGCGGCCCGCATCTGCGTGCCACCGATGTCGGCGGCGACTGCGATGGCATTATCGTTGCTCATTCAGACACTCACTCTCTGGCCTGCCCCGGATCATCTCTAGCGCTAACTTTCGAGCTTGTCACGCCAGTCTTCAGCATTGTCCTGCGGCGCATAGCCGATCTTCTGCGCGGCGTGCTCGATGTCCCAGAAACGCCACGTGTTGTTCGAGACTCCGTAGAAGATCTCAAACTTGAGCGGCTCTGTGAGAGAGCGTTCGACCAACTGTGTAAGGTCTCGATGGCTCAACCACGTCGCCATCTGCCGGACCGATTGGACCGGTGAGTTGTGTGGATTGACGGTGCCAATGCGCAGGCAGGCAACCTCAAGACCGAAGCGCTCAGAGTAGTAGCGGCCGGTCGCCTCGCCGAAGACCTTGCTAATCCCGTAGTCAGAATCCGGCCTGACAGGCACGGTGTGGTCAACACGCTTGAAGCCGCCGGGGGTGAGGCCTTCATAGTTGCCCGCCGAGATGTTCCCGTACAGCTCATCGTCCTCGAACAGGCCGACCGCGTGGTTGGAGCTCGCGAAGACGATGCGCTTCACTCCGCTCTGGCGTGACGCCTCGTAGACGTTGTGCGTGGCGGAGATGTTGTTCTTCAGTACATCAGGCCAGGGCGTCTCGACGGGCGCGTTGGCTGCAAGGTGAACGACCGCATCGATTCCGCTGAAGGCAGGGGCCATGGCGTCGTAGTCAGAACCATCCGCGACTGTCGTCGGAATGTCGCTGCCAGCGGCCGGTTCGGTCACATCCAGTCCAGAGACGTTGAACCGGTCTTTGAATGCGACGGACAGTGTTCGGCCGATGAGACCGTTCGACCCAGTTATCAGCAGATTCTTCTTGCCTTCAGCCAATGTGAACTCCCTTAATGGTCGGATATTTGAGCGGATTCACGGCCAGCGGCCGTCACAACGGGACTAAACAGGTGAATCAGATGGGCCGGCGTCATCTTCAGTTGCCTTGGTCTGCCATGGCAACCGTTGACGGGCCTTGCGCCTGATCACCTGCGACATTATCCAGTTGCTCGGGATCAATGCGATCTCATCGCCGAGATCGATGCGTGTGTACATCATGCGGATATCGGTGACCGTCCCGGTCAGGCCGCCAATAGTTATCTTCTCGCCAACCTTGAATGGCCGACTGAACGTCAGGAAAACACCGGCGAAGGCGTTTGCAACTAAGTTTTGGGCCGAGAAGGCAATCACCACACCCGTGATTCCTCCGACTCCGATGGCCAGCGCAGGATTCTGAGCAAGAATCGAAACTAGCGAAACTAACAGGATCAAGTAGGCGATCAGGCGGATGATCGCCCTTGTCGCCATGCCAGTTTGCAGCGCGCCCGCTCGGTGAAACGCCACAAGCGCAACATTCGCTAGAAGTTCGATTATGACGATTCCGAAGAAAGCGATCTCGACGGCGAAGATCCGTGTCCGGTTCCTCTCAATGAACTCCACATCACCTGTGTTAGCGATGTGCGCGGTGACGCCAAAAGTCAGGCACCCAATCACGATTACAACCACTGCCGCGAAGATGCGTTTGCGCAGTCCGGGCATGTCGGCAAGCGATTCAAAGGTCGTCATAAGCAGCAGTATTTACACGGTTGCGTGGGAGTTGGCAACAAACTGCGCGCAGACGGCTGAATTCTTACGTTGGGGCGTGCGCCTCGCAGCCAATAGCATCGCCGTGTGCACTCCTCAGACTTTGTCCACGACTTCGGTATCGTGATAACCGGCGCCGCCGTTTCACTCGTCATCTTTCGACGACTGAACCTGTCGCCGGTTCTTGGCTTTCTCCTTGCCGGTGCACTCCTCGGTCCCTTCTCTCTGATCGGCTCGCAGGTCTCGGATGTCGAGACGATCCGTCTGCTCGCAGACGTCGGCCTCGTCATGCTGCTCTTTGCTCTTGGAGTAGAGCTTGGCTGGCAACGCATCAGAAGCGTCGGCCTCGGCGTCATCATCATCGGCGTGCTCGAACTGAGCGTGATGATGGGGCTCGGCTACATGGCCGGTTCTCTACTTGGCTGGACAGCTATTGATTCACTCTTCCTTGGCGCAGCTGTCGCCATCAGCAGCAGTGCCGTGCTGGTCCAGATGCTTCGAGACCGCGGTGAGCTGACCAGCCAGCGCGGCCGGATAATCGTTGGAATTCTCGTAGTCGAGGACTTCGCCGCCGTCGTCCTGTTGAGCATCCTCGCCGGTGTCGCGACGCAAGGTGGCGAGGGTGACGGCGGGGCGATAGCCATTAGCTGGCGGCTGGTCGTTTTCGCCGTGGCTGCACTGGTGTTCGGCGCGCTAATCGTTCCTCGAATCCTCGATCTGATAGCCCGACTGCAGTCCAACCAGGTGATCCTGATGGGCGCGCTCGGCATGTGCTTTGGCTTTGCCCTCGCAGCCGGGCAACTCGGCCTGTCTGCGGGCGCCGGCGCGTTCATCATTGGCATGGTCGTCGGAGACACTCGGCACTCACACACCATCGCTCGTATGACAGAGCCGGTTCGTGACCTGTTCGCAGCACTCTTCTTCGTATCCATCGGCATGCTCGTGAATATCGGTGACATGGGACGCTTCATCATCCCGGTGCTGTTCATCACCCTCATCGTCGTCGCAGGCAAAGTGCTCATCAACACACTCGGCACGTACATCACAGGCCGAGATGGTCGGACATCCCTCGAAGTCGGAACCGCGATGGCGCAGCCTGGCGAGTTCTCTCTGGCGATGGTCAAGACGGGCACAGACCACAACGCCGTCAGCACCTCGCTCAGCCCAATCGTCACCGCGGTCATAATCGTCAGCTCAGTGCTCTACCCGATAGTGTCAGGCTCTGCAGCGCTGCTCGAAAGGCTCATCGAGCGTGGAGCTCCGATCAGGGTCCGTCGCCACGCCCTCGCCATCAACTCTTCGGCATTGCTCGCCGGGCAGATGATGCGAGCGGATGGAGAGGCTGGAAAGCGCATTAAGAGGCAACTGAGCATCGCAATCGTCAACACGGGAGTGATCGGTCTAGTCGTAGTCGCGGGGATGGTGGTACTCAACTTCGTCGGACCGATCGCATCTGCGATATCAGTCTCACCAGGACTGGTCGGGGTTGTGCTCGGTGGAGTCCTTGTGACGCTCTCTGTACCACCAGGAATGACCGTGTGGAAATCGCTGTCTGAGGTTTCGGAAGAGATCACCCATGAACTTCTGCTCCGGCGCGTCAGGGTCGGCCGAGAGTCGTTCCCTGCTGCTGTCACATCGTTGATTGGCCACAGCTTCTTCGCAGTTGCACTGTTCGTGATCGCTGTGTGGATGACGCCACTGCTTTGGGAGCTGGTCTCTGTCGGAGAGCTAGCTACTCCTGCATCGGTCCTGATCATGGTCGGCACGATGGCGCTGACTGCCCGGGTTGCGTTGAAGATCCACAGCTCTTTGGAGGAGACGTTTGAGCACACATTCCTCGGCCCGGAAGAGCAGGCCGGCCAGTTTCAGCTGGCCCTGAAGCGGGTCGATGAGGATTCACATGTTGAACCAGAGCCTGTGCTGCACGAACCGGAACCCGAGAGAAGGCGAACGCGACCACTGACTGGGTCTGCGCTTTCCGGGCTTGAGTGGCAGAGATCGATCAGACGTGATCGAGACAGCTTGCGCAGGTAGCCGGTCGGCGGTACGTTGCGTTGCATGGAACCTGCAATTCACCTGAGCGACGAACTGATCGAGCGATACCGGAAGATCACATCCGCCACCGCATACAGCGGGACATGGCGTCTGGCACCACCGGACGGGCAGGAATGGTTCGCATCCGCCAACTACCAGCTCTGCCTCATGCGCGGCGTTCACCAGATGACATCCGGCAAGAAGCTCGTGGGCCGGGCACGCACGTTGCGCTTTGTGCCATCAAGGCCGGACCTGCTAAAGATCACCCGCCGAGGCGCCGACTCTCCTGAGTACAGGGCGATGGCGCGCTGCGGCCCCGGCGACGTGCTGGTGGTTGAGGCTCACACCTTTGACGAATACTCCTGCATCCTCGGCAACATGAAAACCCGCATGCTTTGGCATCAGCAGGCGGAAGGACTGATTACAGACGGTGCGATTCGAGATCTGCAGATGATCGCTGACGACTACGATCTCACCGTGTTCGCTGGCAACCGCTCGCCTGCGGGAAACTTGCCTTTTCTCGAAGCGTACGAGGAGAACGAGCCGGTCAATGTCGGCGGAGTACTCGTGATGCCCGGCGATATGATCGTCGCCGACGATGACGGCGTCGTGGTTGTTCCGGCCGACCGGGCGGAAGAGGTGATCGACTGGATCGAAGAGCAGGAAGAGGCCGAGGAGTGGGTGATCAAGCTGATTGACGAGGAACGAGTTGCTCCCGGCAAGTACTACCCGATCTCTGCAGAGACGAAAGAGCGATTCCGGGCGGAGAAGCGGCAAAACGGCCAGGAATAGCGCGCAGACTGGAACTCACATCTTATGACAACAACAGCTGACGTAATTGTGGTCGGTCTCGGCGCCCACGGAAGCTCCGCCGCTTATCACCTGGCCAAACGCGGCCTGAAGGTGATCGGCTTCGACACCCATCACCCGCCTCATACGCTGGGCTCGTCGCACGGTGGCGGCAGGATCATCCGCCAGGCTTACGCCGAGGGAACTTTTTACGTCCCGCTGATGCTCCGCTCTTACGAGCTATGGGAAGAGCTGCAGGAGCGCACCGGCAAGGAGTTGATGCGTATCACAGGCGGGCTGTCGATCGGCGACACCCGCGGCAAGGGCACCACTGGCATCAGGACGAGCGCTGCAGAGTACAACCTGCCGATCGAGGTGCTTTCGCCAGAAGAGATTCACGATCGGTTCCCGGTGCTGCACCCGAACGAGCATATGGAGGCGACGTTCGACCCCCGAGCAGGCGCGCTGTTCCCCGAGAATGGAGTGCAGGCGCACCTCGATGAGGCGATCAGGGCCGGAGCGGACCTACGGTTCGATGAGCCGGTGGTCAAGTGGCGGCCCGATCGCGAGGGCGCCTCTGTGCAGGTCGAGACGAAGTCAGGCACGTTCGAGGCGAAGCAGCTCGTGTTCGCCGCCGGGGCGTGGCTGCCTGAACTGGTCTCGAAGTTGAAGCTGCCAATGTGGATCGAGCGGCAGGTCCTTTTCTGGTTCGAACCACGTGCAAACGCCGAGGCGTTCCTGCCGGAGAACCTAGGCAACCACGGCTGGGAGTACGAGCCCGGTCACTCGTTCTACGCCCAGCCCAACTACGGCGAAGGTGTGAAGGTTGCGCTGCACCACGACGGCCGGAGCTCAAACCCTTACTCGCTGGACCGTGTAGTGACGGCAGAAGACGAGAACGCGCTGCGTGAGCAGATGGAACGCTACGTCCCTGACCTGAACGGCAGGTTGCTGAACAGTTCGGTCTGCATGTACACCGACACGCCGGACCTCCATTTCCTGATCGACTTCCATCCCGGCCACAAGAACATCCTGCTAATCAGTCCATGCTCGGGTCATGGCTTCAAGTTCTCTGCGGTGATGGGCGAGATAGTCGCCGACATGGTGACCGAAGGCCGATCCAAGTTCGACCTCTCGCAGTTCGGCGTCGATCGCCTGCTGAGCGAGGAGTCGCAGGCAGCGTGTCCACCGGAACGAAGGCCGTACGCCGTCACTTAACAGTCGGCCGAACGGCGTCGTCGATCAGGGCAACTGTTCGATGAGAGCCTCGCATGTGGCAAGCTCTCGTTCGCACAGCATGACCAGGTTTCCAACGACAGCGAACGCCGGATACCGGTTGACGACCGGAATCAGGGGGTCGGTCTGCCCCGCTTCTTTAGAGATAGTTGTCTCTGCGATCGGCACGCCGGAGTCCAGGGCCTCTTGGTGCGAGGCGTAGACCCACACCTCGATGTCTTTCTGCTGAAAGAAGCCGTACCACGCCTCCGAGGCACCACCGAGGGTCTCGGTGTCGAACTCACGCGATTTCTTGTACCCCTGCGCGACAAGGTCATCCATCGTGAAGGTGGCGTCGGCCCGAGAGATAACTCGGTCCTCAAGGACACCGGTTGATCCCGAGCCGGAGGAGCCGGAGTCGGTATCTTCTCCGTCGCTTCCGCATCCGACTGCCGCTATCGCTGACATCGCTACAAGGACCAAAAGCGTCGTCCAGCGCCGCGTCTTTGTGATCTTCTCGGCCATACTCGAGACTCCACTCACCCGCAGGGTCGTCATCGCGGCATTTTTACACCATGGGCAGACACGAGTCACGCCGGACCTTCTGAACAGCCGGTATCATCGCCCGGCTGATACGGCGCGAGGTGCGCCGGTGATTCAGGCAGCGATTCGGTATCGGGTCAAGAGAACAACTGGAGAACAGATGGCAGCGAATAAGCGAATTCTCATTATGGGCACAGGCGGAATCGGCAGCGTGGTAGGTGGCCTGCTCTCCGAGGGCGGCCACGACGTCACGCTCGTGGATCAGTGGGTGGATCACGTCGAAGCGATCAAGAAGAACGGGCTCACCGTTGAGACTCGCTGGGACACGCACCACACACGACCGAATGCCCTGCACATCTACGAGCTCGCCCAGGAAGAGAAGCCGTTCGACATTGCCTTCATCGCAGTCAAGTCTTACGACACAGACTGGGCGACGCTGTTCGTCAAGCCGTACGTCGATCCGGAGAATGGCATATTCGTCGACTTCCAGAACGGGATTAACGACGAACGTGTCGCTGCGATTGCAGGTGCCGAGCGGACACTCGGCTGCATCATTACGATCAGCGCTGCTGTATACGAGCCGGGTCACGCGCTTCGCACCGACACCAATGGCCTCGGCTACAAGATCGCAGAGCAGGACGGATCAGACACACCACGGGCTCGCGAACTCGTCGAGATCATGCAGGCGGCGGGCGAGACCGAGTTCACCGATGACCTGTGGGGCGACCGCTGGTCCAAGCTGATGATCAACTGCATGAACAACGCGCTGTCAGGGATCAGCGGATATGGCACCGCCGAGACCCGCACAAACACAGACACACGGCGCATTGGCATACAGCTTGGAGCCGAAGTGGCGCGGGTTGCGAAAGCCCACGGCCACAAGTTGCATGCTGTGCTGGGACTTTCACCGGACATGGTGATCGATGCAGCCGAAGGACGGAACATTGAGGAAGTCGAGTCGTTGCTGCTTGAGACGGCTCGCAAGGCCGGTTCAGGTGGGGTGCCGTCGTTCGGTCAGGATGTCCGCAAGGGACGCCGCACAGAGATCGATTTCCTAAATGGCTATGTGAGTGAAAAGGGCCGCGAGGTTGGCGTACCAACTCCGTTCAACGACCGCATCGTGAAGGTTGTGCACGATCTTGGTATCGGCTTTAAAGGTGACCCGGCACACCTGAAGCCGCTAGTCGAGATGCTGCCATAGAGCTAACGAGTATTGTGTAATCAGGAAGGTGCGCTAATGGCCGATGAATCGTCCGATGGGCAGGATGGAAGCCCGAGTTCACGCGCTCCGCTGCATCTCAAGCTCACGGTTTTCCTTTACCTTCTACTTGGTCTCTTCTTCTTCGTTTACCTCATGCTCGACTCTTGGAGCGGCGAGTTCTGGGTACCACAGAAAATCCTTGGATTGTCGGCCAGTTTTGTACTAGAACCGGACTTCCAGTTTTTCATGTTCGCTGCATCGGGCGGTGGTCTTGGAGGAACTATCTATTCGGTGCTTGGATTCCATCGACACGTTTCTCTCCGCAAAGATTTCGAAACGGATTTCGTTTGGGGATACATCTACTCGCCGTGGATGGCAACGGTAATGGGTCTAGTAGCATTTACTCTCGTCCAAGGCGGGTTGCTCATCTTCGCACCCCAGAACGATGGAACCAGTGCAACCCGAACGGAGATTGGGTACTTTGGGTTCGGATTTCTTGCCGGGTTTGGCTGGACTTCGGCAACCGAAAAATTCCGGCAGCTTGTGATTCAAATATTCGGTGATCCGAGAGACCTAAGTAAAAGCTTTACTGATCAGGAAAACACTGAAGCTGAAACAGAGCCAGATAAAACGCCCGAACGTTCGTAGCGTATCTTGTTCTCGGTAGTCTGGAGCCTACGTGACACTGAATATCGCACTTGTTGGCTGCGGCGGCATGGGGCTGCGGCATGCGCACGGCTATATCGAGTTGGTGAAAACCTTCGGCGCGAACGGCCCTCCGGGCGCCGGTCCCGTCGAGGTGATCGCCGTCTGTGATCGGCACGAAGGCCCGGCGAACCGTGTCGCTGACCTGATCGAAGAGGGCACCGGCAAGCGGCCCGAGATTTTTCTCGACTTCGACACGATGCTGCGCGATCTGAAGTCGCTAGACGCCGTGGACATCGTCACGGACACGCCCATGCACCATCGTTTCGCGATAGCGGCCATGGACGCCGGACTGCACGCCATGACAGAAAAGCCGATGGGCCTGACGCTCAAGGCGTGCCGACTGATGAAGGAAGCCGCAGACCGCACCGGTAAGGTGATTGCCGTTGCCGAAAACTATCGGCGTGACCCGGTCAACAGACTCAGCAGGGCGCTCCTGGACAACGGTGCAATCGGCACACCTTACTTCGCACTGGACATCGCGCTTTCGAGCGCCCGCGGAGGCGTAATGCACGGCACTGTTTGGCGCGCCAAGCGAGATGAGGCCGGTGGGACCGTCCTCGATGCCGGAGTCCATAACGCAGACATGCTTCTGTACCTGATGGGACCTGCGAGCACCGTCTATGCAGAGACCTCTACGAACGAGAGACAGCGGGAGCTTCGTGGTATGGAAGCGCAAAGTCCGCAGCTCGCAGAGTTCTACGGACACCGCATCGAGACAGGCGGAAGCGCTGGCGACATGATCGAACACGATGCAGCAGATACCGCTTTCGCCGTCGTCAGGTTCGAATCGGGAGCTGTCGGGCAGCTTTCACTCAGCGACACATCCCACGGCGAGCATGTCGGACAGTCGAGTGTCCACGGCAGCGATGGCACCCTGATCCGCACACAGAGTCGTTCAGGCAGGCCCGCAACTATCAAGCGAGTGGGCGAGACTATCTCTGGCGATGATCTCCTTGGGTTGGTGCCGGACTTCGCCCTCGATGACGTCACCGCTGGTCTCTGGGGCGCCGACAGGCTCGGCTCGTATGACCTCGATTTCCGTGAGACCGACCGCAAGATCGTCGCGATCGAGTATGCCGACTTCACCGCGGCCATAGCGTCTGGCGGGCAGCCGGAGGTCGGGTCCAAAGAGGGTATGGACGCTCTGGCTCTGGCGTACGGTGTCATGGAGTCGGGCGAAGCGGCGAAAAGAGTTAACGTAGTGGATGTAGTTTCCGGCGTGGTGAGCGGTTTCCAGGACGACATCGACCGCACGATGAAGATCTGACTGCAATGAAGCTTTTACTTGTCAGACATGGTGAAACGCAGAGGGGCGAGAACGGCGTCTACGGATACCAGGCGCCACTGACCGACCTCGGCAAACAACAGGCCGAACTGACGGCGCTCTTCATGACCGGCCTCGGAGTGACGCATATAGTCTCAAGCGATGCTGTCAGAGCGCTGCAAACGGCAGAGCCGCTGCATCAGGCGCTCCGGATCGAACTTGATGTGATCCCAGAGTTAACCGAGATCGATATCGGGATACCTTCGGACGGCGTTAGCCCGATTTACGAAAACCTGACGCCGGACGGCCGTTACATCATGGACTGCACACACCTGGGCGGCGAATCCTGGACGCAGTTCAGGGACCGGGTCCGCACCGGCCTCGGGATACTGGACGAGCGGTACGACGGCGACGATGTTGTTGCAGTCTTCACACATGGTGGCGTCAAGAGCGTGGCACTCGATCGGTTCTCAGGACGCGAAGAGTCGCGAGTTATGGAAACGCTTTTCCACAACGGTTCAATCTCAACGTTCGAGGCTCTCGACACAGGCCATCTTGTGCACGCCGTCAACGAGGTTTCGCACCTGGAGTGATCAGTTCGGTGCCGCCGAGTCACCGAATATCTCAACAAGCCGCTGGTGATCAGCTTCTTGAAGCGGTGGCGCGTTGATCGACCGCACATTAGCTTCCAGGTGCTTAATGTTCGCCGTCCCTGTGATCACGGTCGAGACGCCGTTCATCGCGCCAAAGCGGTAACCGGCATCGATCACCGACTCGACACCATCGTGCAGAAGCCAGCCGAACGGGTCGTTCTCATCCAACGCGTCTACATCTACGCTGCCGTCCTCACGCCACTGGTCAAACATTGCCTTCCGGTCGGATTCACGCGTCAGCGTCTGCCTGATCGGTGCCATGTTCATGATGCCGACGCCGTGTTTCTCGGCCAGCGGCAGCACCTCTTTCGCCGCCCACTGGTTCATGATCCCGTACTTCAGCATGATCACGTCCCAATCATCGGGGTGCTCTTTCAGGCCCTTCAGCGGAATCGATGCCCTGGGATCCTTCGTCATCATCTCGGTGAAGCCGATCAGTCGGATCTTGCCCTGCTCACGCAGCCTCTTCATCTCCGGCATGAACCGCTCGACCACAAGGTCATAGTCGCCGGGCAGTATGCCGTGGAACTGCATGATGTCGATCACGTCGGTATTCATCAGGCGAAGACTGCGTTCAGTGCTCTCGGTCAGCGACCCGTCCCCAGCGATTTCGCCGCCCGGACGATAAGACCACTTGGTCGCCAGCAAATAGCGGTCACGTGGCACGCCCTCAAGTGCCTTGCCAAGCAGCTCTTCCGATCGGCCGTACTGCTCAGACGTGTCGAACAGGTTTATCCTGTGGTCCAGCGCGGCGCGCACCAGCCGTTTGCGGCCGGCATCGTCAACACCGGTCTTCTGTCCGAACTGGCTGGCGCCGCCCGTTCCGAGACTGAGCAGCGAAACGTCGATTCCGGAACGGCCGAGGGCGCGGTAATGCATTTGATCTCCAATGGATTGGAATCTTGTGGTCGTGGACGACGAAAGATCGGGCTAGTACTCGAGGATCGCCCTGCCGAAGATCTCACCGGACTGCAGCGCGTTCGTAGCCTCGTTGATTTCGTCCAGCTTGTAGCGCTTGGTCACCAGCTTGTCCAGAGGGAACTTGCCCTCCTTGTGCCAGCGCAGGTACATGTTGAAGTCCTTGTCCGGGTAAGTCGCCCCGAGCGAACCGCGGTACTGGCGCTGGTGGAACATGAAGTGGCCGGGATCGATGGTCATCTCGTTGCCCGGCATGCCGACTAACACGGCCATCCCACCGACGTTGTCCGCGCCCGGGCCTCCGCCTCGCACTGAGGGCAGGATCTGCTCGTTCGTGATGCGCAGGCCTATGGCGTCGAACGCGTAGTCGGCCCCGCCGCCGGTGATCTCGTGGATCGCCTCGATGGGATCTGTGTTACGGGCGTTGACGGTGTGTGTGGCGCCGAACTTCCTTGCGAAATCGAGTTTTTCGTCGTCGAGGTCGACCGCGATCACGGGGTATGCATTCAGGAGAACAGCCATGCGCAGAGCGGATAGTCCAACACCGCCGACGCCGTACACCGCTACCGACTCCTCAGGCCGCACCTTGGCCGTGTGCAACACCGCGCCGGCGCCTGTGAGAACTGCGCAACCGACGATCGAACTGATGTCCTTCGGGTTGTCGTCGTCAATCTTGACGACGTAGCCGCCCCAGACAATCACATCCTCGCCCCATGTGTAGGTCGGGCCGTTGAGAGGCTGCTCCTGCCACATCGCGCCACCCGGTTCAGGCGCCCAGCGGCCCCTGATCGGCTCTCGCGGCACCCAGGTCACGATCGCCATGTCGCCTTCTTTTAGGTGAGTGACGCCTTTGCCGACTGATGTGACGACGCCTGTTCCTTCGTGTCCGAGCAGAGTCGGCGTGGCGGTGTCTGACTTGTGCATCTGGTGCAGCTGCGAATGGCACACGCCGCTTGAGAACATCTTCACCACAACCTGGTCATCCTTCGGATCAGGAATCTCGATCTCATCAACCGTCAGCGGCTTGCCGTGCTGGGTGTGGATTGCTGCTCTGCTCTTCATGGCGTCCTCTGCTGGTCGCGAGCGCGTGGCACCGCGTTCGCTGTTCCGGTTTGGATCAGTTCGTGGCGGGCAAGTCTAGCACCGAGACCGGCGGAGTCTAGGCGTTTCGCTCGCGCTGACCTAAACTGCCGGCATCATGCGCGGCAGTTGGTCCATCTGAACGGTGAAAACTATCCGGCGATCAGGTCCGTTATCGAGATGTTGCAGGCACCTAGCGCTCCGAGGACGGTTAGCGGGCTGACGGTGCCATCGGCAATACCTTCAAGCTGGTCGATGCCGACTTCGTCGATCAGGCACTGAGCCTGTTCAGCGCTGATTGGAAGCGCTTCGAACACGGAAGGATCGATCGTGGTTTCGCCGTTTCCTGTATCAGGGATCACGACGCTACCGCCTGATCCACTCGAAGATCCGCCATTCTGGCACGCATCCAGCGCTGCGAGCAGGGTAGCGTCCGAGCCGTCGGCAAGGCCGACTGCGTACTCGGCGACTGTTGAAGGGTCGACGCCATTGTCGGTCAGGCAGACCAGAAGCTCTGGCGTCGCGTCGGCTCCGCCACCGATGCCTGTCGGCGGCTCAATCTCAGCAGATCCGCCAGCTTCCACAAGGTCCTGCAAATCTATTCCACACTCCCCGAACGCACCCAGCAACGAAGCTGCGCTCGAGAGGTCGGGTGCGGCATTCGGGTCGTTGGCATTGGCGAGGATGGAGTTGAGCAGCTCCGCATCGAGGTGGCTGAACAGGCACGAGTACTGGTCAGCGGAAATGCCAGTGTCCGCAAGCAGATCGTCATCGATCACACCGCAATCGATGAGAAGCGGCATAAACTCACTAACTGCGAGCACGTCCACGGTTCCGTCCGTGCCGAATATGGCGCCAAACTCCTGGAGCCCGGCCGAGCCGGCGCCATCGACTGCACACTCGAGTGCGTCGATTCCACCGACATCAGCGATACCGATAATCTCCTGGTCGCTGGACTCGAGCGCCCTGCGTTCCTCGTCGTTCAGGCAGAAGAGAGCCTGCATCGTGCTGACGATCGTCTCCTGCTCGACGGCCTGCCCGGAGAACAGTGTTGCGAAGTCGATGCCATCCGCATGGCTGCCCACACAGGCGGCAGTAGCGTCGCTGAGACCGCCTGTTTCGAGCTCCAGTTGGCCGACCACGATCTTCTTGACCGTTTCGTCGCTCACACATGCGGCCAGAACCTTCAATTGCGTGTCTGTGACGCCTTCCGTAGCATCGTCGGCGAACGTGATCAGTTTCTTCAGCGTGTCCTCACCGCCGACAGAGCTTGAGGCGCAGTCGACTTCAGAAGATGGGAGCGCTGCCAGGAAGCCATCCGGGTCCACCTGCGGGTCGATCTCGATCGCATTGACCGGGACAGGTGTCGGTGTTGCGGTTGGAGCCGGTGTCGCGGTTGGACTGGCAGCAGACGCGCACGCCGCGAGAACGGTCATAGAGAAGAGTGCGAGCAATGCGATTGCCAGCTGGTTTTTCTTGAGTGCCATGGCGTTGGTCGGCTCCCGGGTCCGGGCAGCCGCTAACAGGCCACGCGCGGACAGTTAAGTTCGATCACACATTGAAGATACCTTTGGGCCCGTTACCGGAGCATAGGTAATTCGGCACAGACAGGATCGAAGTAATACTGAGTTCAACGTTGGCAGTTGGCACTAGCCGTCGAGGCCGAGAAGGTGCCTTCTCAGCAGGCTCAGCGCGTGCAGAGCCGCTCGCTGACGGTCGGGCCGTCCACTTCCCGCGCTGCGCACGTGCCTCACCGTCTCGCCTTCGTCAGTGGCCAGGGCCACGTACGTTTCGCCCCTGCCCAGGTTCTCAGTGCGCTGGTCGCCTTCTGATACGGCGTGAACAGACAGGCCGATGTCTGTGCCGGCAAGCTTCCTGATAGCTCTTGCCAGGCCCTTTGCACGAGACTCGCCATCAGCGAAAGGCGGCTTCTCGCCGCCCGATTCGGCGAGCCTGTCGAGTGCGGTGTTCGAATTCAGGATCACGCCTTCTGCGAATAACGGTCCGGCCGCCTCTTTCACAGCATCAGCAACCGCGCCTCCGCTCAGGTCTTCGCAAGTGGCAATCGATTTCTTGCCGCTGGCCAAAAGCCCGCCGGTCACACTCGCCATAGTCTCGTCATCTGTGGCGAAGACGTGGTCGCCGAGGAGCTTTCGGACATCCTGCTCGACGGGGTCGATCAGACCGGAAGCCTTTTCCTTCGTGTCTGAGCGGGCCGTGATCCGAACATCAACCTGGCCGGGGTGGGCCAGCACGCCGACGGTCGGGTTCTCCGACTCGGCGATTAGCTTGCCGATGCGGTCATCGACAGCGCTCTCGCCGATATCGGCCACTTTCAGCACCCTGTAGTGGATCGTTTGCGTGAGTCCAAACTTTTTTCGCAGGTACGGCAGCACCTCGTTATCGAACAGCCACTTCATCTCGAAAGGCACACCCGGGAGGCTGATGACCACTCCGCGAGGGTCTTCGACCATGAACGCTGGGGCGGTGCCATTCGGGTTCTTCACCACTATCGCACCGTCAGGGATCATCGCCTGCCGCTCATTGTTCTTCGTCAGGATGAAACCCCGCTTCTGAAACCGTTCTCTCAGTTCCTCTAGCGAAGGCTCGTGGACAACGACAGTCCTGCCGGTCACGTGCGCCACCGCCTCTCTCGTGAGGTCGTCCTGTGTTGGGCCGATGCCGCCGCCGGTGATCACTACATCCGCACGCTCCAGTGCTGAGTCGAGGATCGAGGTCATACGGTCGAAGTTGTCGCCAACGGTCGTCTTGTAGAAGAGGTTGACGCCGTTTTCGGCAAGACGCTGCGCCATCCACGAGGCGTTGGTGTCGACGATCTGGCCGAGCAGCAGCTCGGAGCCGATAGAGATCAGTTCTGCGTTCATCTTCATCCGTTCGCTTGGAGTTCGAGTTATGACGGCACGGTGGCAGTGCAGACGGTAAGTGTGGCGCCGAGGCGGGTCAAGGACGGTGCAGAAAATCGTCTGAAAAAGGGGTTGACTTTTTAGAACAAGTGTTCAATATTAGAACGCCCGTTCTAAATGATGAAGTTGAGGATGTCGAGGGAACGCATGGTGAGTGGCGGGGGCCAGGAGTAGAGCAATGGTTATGACGATGGACAGGCCGGGCCTCGGTGTGGCGGATTCTACGGAGTTGCCGGACTTCTCGGCTGCAGGACAGGCGATCACCGCTGCTCTGATGAGCCGCTCGTCTGCAACCTTCACGATTGAGGCCGATTCGGTTTCGTCTGTAACAAGCTTTGCTACGCCGCTGCGTCTTTTCCTCCTGATGTCAGGCAAGGCTGCAGGGGATGTGTCTGCGACTGTCGCTCCTCACTTTTCAGAAGAGACCTACCCGGCTCTGCTTGATCTCGTTGGCCGGCTGGATGGCTCTGGCGCTTCAGAGCTGTGGCGGCCGGATGGCGCCCGAACGGTGGCGCTTGGCGATGCGAGGCAGATGTTCATCAGCGCCGATATGCCCGTTTCTGAGCGCTCCATGAAGCCGAACAGATTGCTTGAGATTGTGGCCGCGCACCGGATTCCTGCTGAGTGGTACCGGGCGCGCGTCGCTCCACGGCTCGCAAAGGCATCGCCAGTGCGGGTGTTCTACGGGATGCGAGGTGTTTCGGGCTCGGTGTTTGACGAGGCGGATGCGGAAGCGATGGCCCAGGAAGCGATGACGGGTGAGCGCAGGCGCTTCTCGTTCTTTCGAATGCCGCAACAGGCGGCCGGATAGTTCTTGATTGCGGCGATCTCTGTCCGGAGACAGCCAGAGTTTGGAGTATTGCGATGACGATGACATTCCAGCCTGTTCGGTCCGACACGCTCCCTGAAAACACACGTTACGCGGACGATGGTTGCGAACTGGCTGCCGCCTGCCTGAACTGCCCACTTCCTATCTGCAAGTACGATGACCCGGGCTGGACGACGCGCCAGGACCGAGGTCGCCGCGATGACGAGATCTTCCGATTGAGGAAGGCAGGTTTGCCCGTTCCAGAGCTTGCCCGCCAGTTCAAGGTGAGCACGCGCACGGTGCATCGCATCGTACAGCGCGGCGGTTCTTCCGGTACCAGCAATGTCGAGGTCGACAGCGGTCCTACACTGTCACTTCGAGAGCTTGAGCGCCGTCATGTGATCCGCCAGAGGGCGACTTTACCGTCGCTCTCGCTCGGCCTGCAGCGATCTGCTTAGTCGGCCCACCGGTTTCAGTTTGACCATGTTGACGAACCGGTGTTAGCGACTACGTTTCTCAGTCCGGTTTTCCCTGAGCGTGCACTTGTGAGATGCGTCTTCGCCTGGCGCGCCTGCGTATGATTCGAAGCAGAACAGTCTCGACCTCGCTCGCGTTTGAGCGCTCCGGGACTCTGCACGACTCACACGCCGCTTTCGAGAACGGACCAGCATGGCAACGACCGAACCTCTCCGACCCAAACTGCGACCCGTCGAAGCCCAGCGTGTGGAGAGAGACGGCTCAACGTTCTTCCTGATCAACGATCCCCACAGGCTTGCTGAGAAGGCGTTGATGATCAGGGAGGAGTTGGGGCCTTTCCTGGCGATCGCTGACGGGACGAAGACGGTCGATGAGATCATCGCTGAAGCGCGCAACCGGGGGCAGACGGGTGTCGAAGATGAGCCGGTCAGAGACCTGTTCAACCAGCTCGACAACCTCTACCTGCTTGAAGGCCTAAAATACGAAGCGCAGGTTACTCGCGCTTTGGACGAGTACAGGTCTGCGGATTTTCGAGTCCCGGCACTGGAAGGCAAGGCGTACCCGGACGATCCTGACGACCTGCTTGACCTGATGGAGAACTTCGCTCCTGACGTATCAGATGACCAGGAGCCGTCGGACCGAGCGCTTAAAGCGATAGTCTCGCCTCACATCGACTATGAACGCGGCGGCGACTCGTATGCGGAGCTATGGCGCCGTGCCGCACCGGATCTGCAGGATGTCGAACTTGCTGTCGTCTTCGGCACCGACCACCAGGGTGCCGGCCCTCGTCTCACGCTCACCAGGCAGAGCTATGCCACCCCGTGGAACATCCTGCCCAACGACACGGACCTTGTGGGCAAGCTGGCTCGCGTCTTATCGGCGGATCGCACTGTCGAAGACCACCCCTTTGCTGACGAGTTCAACCACATCAGCGAACACTCTATTGAGCTCGCTTCGGTCTGGCTCAACTGGGCAATCGGTGACAACGCGGTCAAGGTTCTACCGATCCTGTGTGGATCGATGGGCGAATACGTTCGTGAGGATGGCGATCTCAGAGACGCCTCGCCCGACGATCACCCGCAGATCGCAGACGCCATCGGGCTGCTCCAGCAGGTTGCACAGCACCGGAGAACGGTCTTCGTGGCAGCTGCCGATCTTTCTCACGTGGGACCGACGTTCGGCGATGAGGAGGAGTCAGACGACCTGATCCGCAGGGAGATCGAGGAGCATGACACCGAGTTGATGTCCGCAGTGATCAAAGGAGACAGAAGTGGGTTCCTGGATGTGCTCAGGCGGGAAGAGGACTACAGCAGGGTGTGTGGTTTCGCTCCGATCTACATGGCGCTGTGGGCTTCAGGCGTGACTGATGGCACATGGATGGGATACCAGCAGTGCCCGGCAGACTCGGATGGCAAGTCGTTCGTTTCGATCGCAGGCGCGTTGCTTTATTGATCGCCAGTGGCCTGCTCGCATCAAGATAAGCGCGGTCAGTTTTGACTAGCGGTCTCGCCGATGCTCACAGACTGCCCGGAAACGAGGTAGATCGCGCGTTCTGCGATGTTGGTCGCCCGGTCGGCAACCCTTTCAATGTTGTGCGCTGCCCAGAGCAGATACGTCGCGCGCTCAATATTGTCCGGATTTGCTTTCATCAACTCGATCAGGTCGGCCTGGACCGTCTCGTAAAGTACGTCAACCTCGTCGTCCATCGGCCCGAGTGAGGTCGCCAGTTCCTCGGCGGTAGCCCTGTCTTGCTCTACAAAGGCTTCGAGACTGCGCTTGAGCATAGCTATGGCGATGTCCGTCATGCGAGGGATATCTATCAGTTCCTTCAATGGAGGCTGGTGTCCCATCAGCAGACTGATCTTTGAGATCCCCTCGGCGTAGTCGCCGATCCGCTCGAGCTCGCTCGCTACGAACAGCGCGACCATGATCCTGCGCAGGTCAGTGGCGACCGGCGCCTCTTTGCGCAACAGGGTGATCGCTGCCTCTTCGATCTCCTGTTCTTTGTTGTCGATGCGGTCGTCCTCATCAATAATCTGTTGAGACCGCGCAAGGTTTCGTTCAGCCAGGGCGTCGACGGCGCTGACGATAGCGTTCTCGACCAGCCCGCCCATGAGGATGATCTCCGCTTCAAGCTGACCGAGGTCTCGGTCGAATTCTGCTCTGGCCATAAGTCCCTCCCGGAAACACTTCAGCCGTTCAGCCTTGCGCTGACTAGCCGATGCGGCCTGTTACGTAGGCCTCCGTCCGGCGGTCACGTGGCGTGTCAAAAATCTGCTCGTTCGGCCCGTATTCAACCAACCTGCCGATGCGTTCCTCTCCAGCCATCAGAACGGCGGCATAGTCGGCGATGCGGTTCGCCTGCTGCATGTTGTGGGTGACGATAATAATCGTGTACCTGGACGAAAGCTCGGTGATCAGATCTTCGATCGCCTGGGTGGAGATCGGATCGAGAGCAGATGCGGGCTCGTCCATCAGCACCACTTCAGGGTCCACAGCGAGCGCACGGGCGATGCAGAGCCGTTGCTGCTGACCTCCGGAGAGGCTAAGGCCGTTGTCTTTCAAACGGTCCTTCACCTCATCCCAGAGTGCTGCCCTGCGCAGAGACCGCTCCACGACTTCATCCAGGTCGACGTCCAACCCGTTGATGCGCGGTCCGAAGGCAACATTGTCGTAGATGCTCTTGGGGAAAGGATTCGGCCTCTGGAAGACCATGCCAATGCGGAACCTGATCTCTGTCGCGTCCTGGCTGGGGGAGTAGATGTTCTCACCGTTGTAGATCACTTCACCGGTGACCTTTGCGGCCGGAATCAGATCGTTCATGCGGTTGAAGCTCCTGATCAAGGTGCTCTTTCCGCAGCCGGAGGGGCCGATCAGAGCGATCACGCTGTGGCGAGGCACCTGCATCGAGACGTTCTCGACGGCGAGCTTCTCGCTGTAGCTGACCGAGACGTTTCGAGACTCGATCACCATGTCCTCGTCAGGGAAGGTGATGATGTTCTCTTCAAGTCCGGCCTCGGTAATTGAGACCGAATCGGTCTGGGTCATATTCGAACTCTTCTCCAATTAGACTGATCAGGGCGCATGCCACCGGTTGGAGGACGCTTGCACGATCCGTCCCTCAACTTCGCGGCCAGCGATGCATAGTAGTTCGAGAACGTTAACATACTGCTAAAGTCGCGGTGGATGCCGTCACCTTACTACCGCGGTCATCGGCGATGGCGTTACATGTCCACCGCCGCGGTCGCCCATCCGAACTCGGTCCCGCGCATGCCGGCGCCGGTCTCCGGCGAGTAGAACTCTCTGAAGTCCTTGCGCACTGCGTTGCGGGAGCGGCTCGCTATTTCGTCCGCAACGTCGGTGTAGCCGTGCGACCTGAGTCCTCGGACGAAGAACCAGTTCAGGTTCATGCAGACAGGTCCTCGCCAGATCGAACTCTCTCCAACGTGATCGTAGTCCGGGTGGTTCCTAGCAACACTGGGCACGGGAAGAGTCGCCCAGAACTCGTCTTCGTTGCAGAGGTGTTCCTTGACGATCCGCTCAATGCGATCGGCCGGAGTGCTGGCATTTATCAGTGGCATGATCGAACCAGCTGTGAGATCGGCTAGACGTTCACGCTCGTTGCCTGAGAGATACACGAAATACCCGAGCTCATCGTCCCACAGCTGCTCATTCATGGCGTCTTCGATCACCTGCGCCTGCGAATCTACCTCTGAAGACCGAGCGGAAAGATCCGAATCGGCCATAAGCCGGGCCGTTGTCCTGAGTCCGTCCGCAAGCACCGAGTTCATGAGCGGGTCGACAATGGCGAAGCCGTCTCTCTTCTTGACCTTCGAATAGTCGAAGTTGCTACGGACCAGCGTCATGAAGTCGAGCTTCCTGTTCTTCCAAAGGAGTGCAAAACGCCCCGGGTGTTTCAGTCCGAGTGGAGCATCGAACACAGGTGAGTTGTCCATTCCGCATTCGAAGGGCGAGATGATCGACATGAGGCCGGTGTTATCGGGATCTCTCTCGCGCCTGATCCAGTCGTAGTAGGCCAGCACCTTTGGAAGCGTGCGGTTAAGGTGGTCGCGGTCGCCTGTTGCTTTATAGATGGCTTCGACCGCCTGCGCGAGCAGAGGCGGCTGCAGCATCGCAGAGTGACGTCTGCGCCATTCACCGAACTTGCTCTGCATGAAGAGAGCGCTCAAAAAAGCGCCTCGCCGACCCCAGTAGACGATGTGCCCAATGAAGCCGTCATCACGTTGCGTCGCAAGGAGCGTATCCAGCTCGCGTATCGCCATCTGCGGATCCAGACGGGCGAGTGCGATCACATGGAAGCAGGAGTCCCAGAACCACTGCCACGTGTACCTGCCGGGAGAAGGGATCGAGTATTCGTAGTTGATCTTGTAGAACGGGTCATAGCCGGTGCGCCGGTTGCCCTTTAGGCGGGCCAATGCCAGTTCTTCGAGAGACTTGCCGCCAGGCTGATTGGAGTCAGGATTCTGAGTCATGGCAGACGAGTCTATGTGCTGAAGTGCGATGGCGCTCGGTAATTCTGCGACCAAGAGCGGTAGACTTGAGTTGAACTGGGATTCGGAGTGGTCAGGCGACCCTTCCTCTCTTACTTGTCTGCCTCAAGCACCGATATGACCTCGAAGCACGAAACAGAAGAAACTGTCAGCACAGAGCCGGTCGAACGGGCCTGTTCCGATGCAGCTGATCAGGCTCATTCATCCATACTCGACCTATCGCGCACCTCGTTAGAAGAGGTCGTGGCTGAGCTGGGCGAGCCTGCGTACAGAGCAAAACAGCTCTGGCGCGCACTCTACTTCGAACTGCGTTCCAGCTTCGATGAGATGACGTCGCTGCCTCTCAAGTTCAGAGAGCAACTAAAGAGCCGCTACTCGATCAGTCCGCTCGAGGAGGTGTTCCACCTCACATCGAAGGACGGCTCCACCGACAAGGCACTCTTCAAGCTGCCGGACGGCGAGCTGATCGAGACGGTGCTGATGCGTTACGAGGCAGACGGCCACCGAAAAGTGCGTAGGACTGTATGCGTATCAACTCAGGCCGGATGCGCCCTCGGCTGCACCTTCTGCGCCACCGGTCAGCAGGGCTTCAGACGGCAGCTTTCGGTCGGCGAGATCGCCTCCCAGGTGATGTTTATGGAGCAGATCGCCAGGACCGAGGATGAGGAAGAGATAGAGATCGGTCTCCGGTCGAAAGGCGAGCGACAGGGCGTCACGAATGTCGTCTTCATGGGCATGGGCGAACCGCTCGCCAACTATGAGAACAGCATCGCCGCCATCAGGACACTGAACGACGACCAAGGCCTGCATATTGGTGCCCGGCACATAACCGTTTCGACCGTCGGTCTCGTTCCGCAGATACTGCGTATGGCGGACGAGGACCTGCAGATCAACCTCGCCGTCTCACTTCACGCGCCAGACAATGAGACCCGCTCCGAGACGATGCCAGTCAACAAGCGTTACCCGATTGAGCAACTCATCGATGCCTGCAAGAAGTACGTCGAGAAGACCAACCGGCGCATCTTCTTTGAGTACGTCCTGCTGCACGGCCAGAACGACTCCGTAGCCCACGCCGACGCCCTCGGCAAGCTGCTCAAGGGCATGCTCTGCCATGTGAATCTGATCCCGGTCAATCCAACCACGGAAGGCCCGTTCGTTCGTCCCGCCCGCGAGTTCAGGACAGCGTTCCAGCAGAAGCTGCGAGAGTATGGTGTCCCTTCGACCATACGCATGGAGAAGGGCATCGACATCGATGCCGGTTGCGGTCAGTTGAGGGCAAGAGCGCTCGACACCGACCAGGAGCCGGAACCGGCATCCGTCTGAAGAGCTCAGCGCGCCGGCCATCGGCGCGCTAAACTGTCGCCGCACCACTGACACATCAGATCGCTGTCAGTTCAACCGTGCATCGATCAACTCAGTTCGCCGCGACAACACGCGAACTGTTCTCAGAATCCGCCATCTGACCGTCAAAGAAAAACGCTGCGAAAAGAGAAGAGATGACTGAACAGCACTGGCCCGAGGTCTACAAGAAGCTTGGCGTTAAGCCGGTGATCAATGCGCAGAGCTGGGTGACTTCGCTCGGTGGAAGCCTCATGCGCCCCGAAGTGCTGCGGGCGATGGATGAAGCGGCAACGGCGTTCGTCGATATGAAGGAGCTCAACAGAGCTGCTGGAGAGGTGGTCGCTCGCGCGTGTGGCGCAGATATGGGGCTGGTCACGGCGGGTTGTGCCGCCGCCGAGGTGCTGATGGCTGCGGCATGCATGACCGGGATCGATGAGGCAAAGGTCGAGCAGCTGCCGGACACGACCGGCATGAAGAACGAGATCCTGCTATTCAAGGGTCATCGGAACCGCTACGACGGCGCGTTCGAGATACCAGGTGCGAAGATCGTCGAGTTCGGCCATGGCGACTCAGCCCGTGACTACCACCTCGAATCTGCGTTTACGGACAAGACATGTGCGGTTGGGTACGTGATCGGCCCATTCATCAGGCCGGGACTCGGCCTGGAGAAGACGATCGAGATCGCGCATGCCCACGGTATCCCGGTGATTGTGGATGCCGCCGCCGAGGTCCCGCCGAGAGACAACCTCTCCAAGTTCATCAAGATGGGTGCCGACATGGTGGCGTTCAGCGGCGGGAAGGGTATTGGCGGTCCTCAGTCTGCCGGGCTCCTCGCAGGCCGCCAGAACCTGATGGAGGCGGCGTACCTGAACTCACTCAACCTGGACAGCCCGAAGGCCGGCATCGGCCGTCCGATGAAGGTCTCGAAGGAGAACATCGTCGGGATGGTTGCCGCGCTCGAGCTCTATATGGACACGGACGAGGTGTCTATGATCGACGAATGGCGTGCCAAGGCAAACTACGTTGCTCGCCAGCTCGAAGGCAAACAGGGTCTTCGGGTCGTGATCGAAGACACGCCCGTCGATCGGCAGGGTCCGCAACCGGTGATCTACTTCGAACGAGACTGGACGGGCCCGACGCCCTCTGAAGTTCGCCAGAAGCTGGCAGATGGCGACCCATCGATCCTTGTAGGAGGCGGTGGAGTGCGGAACGAGATCAATATCGTCATGGTGAATGTGCAGGACGGCGAGGAAAAGATCATCGCCCAGCGGCTTCTCGAAGCTCTCGACTAGTCCGTCACCAAACCCTGCGTGTTCCTGCGCGTCCCACCCTCTCGAATCGAGTTGAGAGCGATGGCTGCCAGCCGGTGACAGCTGGTCTTTAAACCGACACTGAAACCGGCAATACCAATAGGCCATTCCCGCAAGCCACCAATGCGCTTTCACCGGTTACGCATGGCAGTAGACCGGCGATGGTTACTGAGACCTACACGGCAACAGCGTCGTGTTTGGGTGTCCAGAGGGGGCTTTGGACGGACACCCGGTTGCAAGAGCTGTAGCAACAGCAACTGGGGGTGACCGATGTTTATGAGGGGATCCCGTGGGGAGCGAGGAATAACGGGGCTTGAAACTGCGATTGTTCTGATCGCGTTCGTCGTCGTGGCATCCGTTTTTTCGTTCACGATTCTCTCAGCCGGAGTCTTTGCCTCAGAGGCAAACAAGCAGACGATTTTCGCCGGGTTGCGTGAGACCCGGACCCGAATACGCCAGAACGGATCAACATTCGCGTTCGCTGCCAGGGTTGGCACGACCGATGCCGTTTACAAGCTCGTATTCACCGTCTCGAACTCCCTGGCTGGTGAGCCGGTTGACCTCACTCCACCCTATGCAGCAGACCAGTCGGGAATAGACCCTGACTTTGTACCTGCGAACACGTCAGCCACCGTCATCTCCTATGCGGACGAGAACCAGCGTCTACCTGACGTTCCCTGGTCGATCGTTTTCATCGGAAACCATAACGGTGACACGCTGTTGGAAGACGGTGAAAAGGCTGAGATGACCATCTGGCTTCTCGACCGCGACACAACCGTGGTCGAAACGGCCAACGACTCGGCCGCATTCATGGATACCTCCACGGCGAACGGTGGCGGCGTTGGTGGAGTCACAGCTGGCGGCACGCTCATCGGCAAGTCAACGCGGTTCGTTCTTGAGGTCGCACCACAAATCGGAGCAGCTCTGACGATTCAGCGAGCTATTCCGCCCGGACTCAGGCCGGTGATGAACCTGAACTAGCCTGAGACCGTTCATATGACGTCTGTTGGTGTCCCGGCCGGACACCAGCGGCGTAAGGCCAAAGGGTCTGCCCCTTAGGTCAGTACCCCCTCAACTCGGCCTTGAGGGGCGGCCCGGCAAGACATGGCCGGTTCCCCTGTCGACGGGGAACCGGCCGGTCTAATTCGTGGGCACAGCGATTGCCCGACCCGCTGTAGCTCTCATGGCGTTTTCGCCAGGGCTTGAGTCTCGATCTGATCGCTGATCAGTAGACAAGCAGTCCTGTACGCAGCGCCATAGTCGCAGCCTGGGCCCGGTTAGCCGCATCCAGCTTTCTCATGATGTTCGTTACGTGCCTTGCAACCGTGTGAGTGCTGATGGCAAGCGCCGAGGCGATCTCTTTATTCGAGAGACCCTCCGCTACGTGCTTCAACACCTCGAGCTCCCTGTCGCTGAGGGACTCGGGGGTGGCTGGCACCTCGTAGAAAGCTGATGGTGACGGGTGCGCGGTGAACGAGAACCGGTTGGCGGTCCGTTCGTGGAAAGGCGACTGCATACTGTTCTCCCTGCTGTGATTAGTGCCTGGCTGGCAACGGCAGAGAGAGGACGGAACCTGTGAGAGTTCGGGCTCTAAGCGCAACCAGCCAGAAGTCTGGCTTGACGGCCTGCTGACTGCGCTGTGCCCGTTGATGCGGATGCGTTCAGAAGAGAACGCTCTCCGGTCCTGGGTCAGCGTCAGTTAGCGAGGCCGGTGATAAGAAATACCGGCATTGTTCGCATTACTGAACCTCATGCTGATTCCTGCTCCTGAATAGTGATTCGTGAACCGCCAGGAGCTTGAGCGGCGCACAAGCGACAACCCTATCACGAATTCCTGGCGGCGCCGTGTGAGATGTCCGCCGAAGTGGCGCGGTTCAGTTCGTTTTCACTCTCACCGATAGCAAACATTTGCTATTGCAGGCACTTCTGCAACCGGGGCGAACAAGCGGGTTTGCCCTGAGTTCGGCCTTCGACCGTGCGTCGACTCAATAACTTGCAGATGTCACCAGTGTCGTCCGTGAATCGACCTAGAGGAAAAGAGGGAACCTTGACTGTCCCGTTCCGCGATTGATCACGCGGTTGTGACCGATTCCGCGGTGAGTGACTGTCTCCAGATTAGTGAGTGCGAGCCATGACCTGACAGGTGTGGCAGGCCAGCAGCCACAGTGCGTGCGGGCCGGTCAAAACACCATGCCAGGTCGATTTGCCGACACGTCGAGGGGGGAAGCCCGGAAGCCCGGGCGCCTTGCGTGAATGCAAGAGGCTCTGTCGAGGGGTTAGTCATGAACCAGAGGGGGACTGGTCTTCGTGAGCGAGGAATCACGGGACTGGAAACGTCTATTGTCCTGATCGCGTTCGTTGTGGTCGCGAGCGTATTTGCTTTCACCGTACTTTCGGCGGGTGTCTTCTCGTCAGAAGCGGCGAAACAGACCGTATTTGCCGGTCTTAAAGAGACGAGAGCACGCCTGCGCCAGAACGGCAGCGTGTTCGCTTTCAGCGCGCAGGCCGGCACAACACAGTCGGTCTACAAGATCGTGTTCATCGTCTCGAACTCGCTCGCCGGCGAGCCGATCGATCTGACACCGCCGTACACGGTCGACAACACCGGGCTTGACCCTGACTTCGACTCGACAGCTGATCCGGCGACCATCGTTTCGTATGCAGATGAGGATCAGCGGTTCGGCGACGTCCCGTGGTCGGTGAACTTCATTGGCAACAACAACGGTGACGTATTGCTGGAAGATGGTGAGAAGGCCGAGATCACTGTCTGGCTGATGGACCGAGACAACTCGGTCGCAGAGACTGCCGCGAATGCCGTCCAGGTGATGGACACATCAACTGCGAACGGTGGAGGCATCGGTGGTGTGGAAGCGAGCGATGTGCTCATCGGCAAGTCAACCAGGTGGGTGATCGAAGTGACCCCGCAGGCTGGCGCAGCACTTTCGATACAACGTGCTATTCCACCGGGCCTGCGACAGGTAATGAACCTGAACTAACGCTGGAGATCAGCTACTGGCATTTCAGCTTGACCTCAGAAGAAGACGATGTTGACGGCGTTCAGGAGTATCCCCCCGGCAACTCCTGCGCCGACATCGTCCAGCATCACTCCCGTGCCCCCGTGGACCTTCTCGAGTCGCCTGATTCCGAACGGCTTTAGGATGTCGAAGACTCGGAACACGAAGAATCCTGCAAGTAGCCATCCCCACGTAGCCGGCAGGAACGCAACCGTGATCCAGACGCCCACCCACTCGTCGATCACCACCCGCTTCGGATCGGGGTCTTCAGGCGTGCTGACAGTCTCGGCTGCCCATACCCCGGCAACGGCGGTGGCGGCGATCATCACGAAGAACCAGACTGAATCGCCCTCGCCGCTGAACGGCAAGGCCCAGTAGAGCAGGAGAGCGGCGGCGCTCCCGGCTGTTGCTGGCGCAATAGGCCACCGGCCTGACCACAGGCCGGTGGCAATCAGTTCAGCGATGTGCCGCTTCAAAGTGGTTGGCGCTCCAGGACGAAGAGTTCAGACTGTTCGGGTGAAGACCGCCCGATTATGCCCGTTTTGACTGGCGCAGAAAAAAACAAAGGCCCGCCGGTTGAAAACGCGGCGGGCCATGCACAGGCGACGGGAGCTACTCAGTCACCTACGGCCATATTCTGCGCATCGAGAACGTCGATTCCGGAGCGTACCTGGCCCAGCGTGTCTGCGATCTTCTCTTCGAGCATGAAGAGGACCTCACGGGCGTAGTTGTCTGCGCCGCGGCGCCTGTCCGCAGCGTCCTTCTCTGCCCCGGCCAACACCTGGTTGAGCTTGTTCTGCGCCTCGGAGACGATCTTGGTCGCCTTCTCCTGCGCGGTCTGCTCAATTTCGACGGCCTTCTCTTCAGCGGCCTTGACGATCTCGGAGTCGCTCAACATCGTCTGAGCCTCGCCCTTCGCAGTTTCAATCTGCGATTGGCTCTGCTCTTCGGCGAGCGACCGGATGGTCGTCGCTTCTTCATCTGCGTAAGCCCGGATGCGGCGTGCCTCCAGCTCTGCCTGCTTGAGGATCGCCTCTTTCTGGCGCAGCACAGTCTGGGCGTCGTTCACCTGTGAAGGCAGTTCACGCTTGAGCTCCTCAAGTACCTCGCCCACCTTTTCCATGTTGATCAGCGTTCGAGCCGTGCCCGGCACTCTGCCGCTATTCAGCATCTCTTCGAGCTTGGCTATGTGGTCCATCGATGCCATCGTTGCCTCCATACGGCAGTTCTGCGCCCGCCTTGCTAATGCGAGCCGGCGCCCTTGAGCCTGTGCAGCAGAGGTGCGAGGACGTGTTCCGGGATTAGCCGGGAGACGTCTGCGCCGAGCGCCGCAATTTCCTTAACCCTTGACGAGCTTACGTACTGATATTCGAGTGAACTGAGCAGACAGGCGGTCTCGACATCACCGATGTCCCGGTTCATCAATGCCATCTCTCGCTCATAATCGAAATCGCTGCCAATGCGCAGTCCTCGGACTATCACACCGGCTCCCTGCTCCTTTGCGAAGTTGACCGTCAGGCCCTGGTATCCGGTCACCCGGGCGTTCGACACATGCTCCAGGGCCTTCTCGAACATCTCCACACGTTCATCCAGCGAGAACATCACGGACTTCGACGTTCTCTTTACAACCGCGACGATCACCTCATCGAACATCTTCGCCGCCCGTTCGACCATGTCCACGTGACCGTTCGTCACAGGGTCGAAAGTGCCCGGGTAAATCGCCTTCACCAACTCTGTTCAGGCTCCCTCGCCCGTTTGACCTTCATCTCGTCTATCTGATCGTCCGACCGGCCGGTAGACCGACACCGCTGCATCGCCGTAGCGCCGCCTGGTCTCGATCCTCAGGCCATCCAACTCGTCTGGCAGCTCCGTCTTGCTGAAGTGCTCCAGCAATACGGTCCCATCCTTCGCCACCACCCCGTGCTCGGCCAGCTTTGCTGCCAGTGCTGCAAACGGGTTGTCAGCGTACGGCGGATCTGCAAACACCACGTCGAACGGATCTTGCAGACCTGTCACAGCCTTCAAGACATCACCGTTGACAACGGTCGCCTTTTCAGCCGCGCCAGACTCCTGAACCGAACGCTTCAGCTCTTCGCAGCGGCGACGGTTCTTCTCGACCATCACCACGCGAGCCGCTCCGCGTCGCAGCGCCTCCAGCCCGAAGCTCCCGGTTCCGGCGTAGAGGTCCAGTACCGACAGACCCTCGACACCTTCTGGTCCGAACATCGAAAAGAGCGCAGATAGAACACGAGATGTGGTCGGCCTGACCGCTCCCGTTCTCCCTGTGCTCCGCTGGCGAACTCGCCGCGTCAAACGCTCGGCTCCTCACCGGACAGACCCGGCTCCCGTTGCTTTCGCAATCCGGAACCGGGCAACCTGCACTCAGCATTATTCATATCGCCGGTATTCGCTAACAACTGACTGTCTGCGCGTGTTTCGGCCATGTTTTAGGTTCCAGCGGCACCACAGCGTGGGCAGAAAGTGCCGTGGCGGTGGTTACTTCGTGTCGAATCGGCCTGACCTGCCGGTTGGTGCCCCACTACAATGGCAGACCCATCCGGCTGTTTTGGCAGCACGTTCGTGCCCTGTGTGGGCCTGACGCATCAAACTACACATTCCGAAAAGATCCTGTGGACAGTTCAGAAACCGAGATCAACCATACTGCTGATACTGGCAAAAAAGCGGTAGACGAGACCGGGACGCTTGCTGGCGAAGAGCGTCTCATGCACGACAGGCGCGCGAAGATCGATGCGCTCCGCGAAAAGGGGATCGATCCTTATCCGGCAAGCTTCAAACGATCTCATACCGCGGCTGAGGCTGTGGTACTGCTCGAATCTGCCGAATCTGGTGCTGGCGAGTCCGAGGAGCAGGTAAAGACCGAGACTGTGACCGTGGCCGGCCGGATCATGGCGCGACGCGGCATGGGCAAGGCGTCGTTCATCGACCTTAAAGACGGATCAGGCCGTATCCAGCTTTTCGCCCGTCGCAACGTACTCGGAGACCAGTTCGAGCTGATCGACCTCCTGGACCTGGGCGACATCGTCGGTGCCGAAGGCTCTGTGATTCGCACTCGCCGTGGCGAGCCGAGTGTGGAGGTTACGTCGGTCACCATACTCACGAAGGCGGTCAGGCCGCTGCCGGACAAGTGGGCAGGGCTGCAGGACATAGAAGCCCGGACAAGGCAGCGCTATCTCGACCTGATAGCTAACGAACGGGCGATGAAGCTCGCCCGACTGCGACCGGCGATCGTCGCGTCTATGCGGAACTTCATGCGTGAGCGCGGGTTCGTCGAGGTGGAGACGCCGATGCTCGTGCCAGTCGCAGCGGGAGCTGCTGCGAAGCCGTTTACAACGCACCACAACAGCCTCAATCGAGACCTCTATCTACGCATCGCCACTGAGCTGCCACTGAAGAAGCTGATCGTCGGCGGCATGGAGAAGGTGTTCGAGATCGGCCGCCTTTTCAGGAACGAGGGTATAGACCACGATCACAATCCCGAGTTCACCACAATGGAGAGCTACGAGGCGTACGCCGACTACACCGATGTGATGGAGATGGTTGAGCGGCTTGTCTCGACCGTCGCGTTGGAAACTACCGGTTCGATGAAGCTGCAGCCACCTGAAGAGGGCGGAGAGGTGATTGATCTGACACCGCCTTGGCCGCGCCTTGATCTAAGGCAAGAGATCATCGAGCGGGCAGGAATCGACTTCATTGAATGCAATGATGTTGAGTCGCTTTCACAGGCGATGCGGGAACGTGGGATCCATGTCGAGCCCGGCCTCTCATGGGCAAGGCTCCTGGACAAGGTGATCTCGACCGCCGTGGAGCCGAACCTGATCCAGCCCGCTTTCCTGGTCGACTACCCGGTTGAGATGTCGCCGCTTGCCAAGCGCAAGGGCGGCGCGGATGGCATCGTTGAGCGGTTCGAAGCGTTTGCTCTGGGCAGCGAGATGGCCAACGCGTTCACCGAGCTCAACGACCCCGATGACCAGCGAGCCCGGTTCGAAGAGCAGGAACGCATGCGCCTGGAGTTCTCCGACGACGAGGCTGATCGGTTAGACGAAGACTTCCTTGTCGCCATCGAACACGGCCTGCCGCCGACCGGTGGCCTTGGTATCGGAATCGACCGTTTGACCATGCTGATCTCAAGGGAAGAGTCGATTCGCGAAGTGATCCTGTTCCCGCAATTGCGCAACTGATCCAGAGGCCAACTACACCCACCACCTGAGCCCGGTAACGTAGCAATGCTTGATCTATCAGAAATCGTCCGAGACACCGATCGAGTCCGTGCCGCGCTGGAGCGACGTGGCGAATCGGAGCCGCCCGTGGACCGGATCGTTGAGCTCGACACAGAGCGCCGACGTCTGATCGCGCAGGCGGATCAGGACCGGGCGGTCCGCAACACCGTGAGCAAGCGGATCGGCGACGAGAAGCGAAAGCCGACGCCAGAAGAGATTGCCGAGATGCGGGAGACGAATGACCGCATCAAGTCCGCTGAACAGGCGCTGGACGCGATTCAGTCCGAGATCCGCGAACTGATCATGCCCCTGCCGAACCTGCCGCTTGACGATGTCCCGGAAGGACTCGATGAAACCGGCAACGTGATCGTTGAGACGTTCGGCGAACCCAAAGAGCTGGATAACGCGCAGGCGCACTGGGACCTGGGACCGGCGCTCGGTGTGCTGGACCTTGAGGCCGGCGCTTCGATATCGGGCTCTCGCTTCTATGTGCTGAAAGGCACGGGCGCACGGCTCAGCAGGGCGCTATCGGCGTGGATGCTCGATACGCATTCGAATGAGAACGGCTACACCGAGATCGAGCCGCCCCTGCTTGTCCGCGGCGAGACTATGACCGGATCAGGCAACCTGCCGAAGTTCAAGGACAACCTTTACCGGGACGACGAGTCAGACCTGTGGCTGGTGCCGACGGCAGAGGTTGCGCTCAATGGTCTGCACCAGGGCCAGATCATCGATCCCGAGACTCTGCCACTGAAGTATGTTGCGCAGACTCCGAGCTTCCGCAAAGAGCACACCGCTGCGGGCAGAGACGTGCGTGGCATCAAGCGGGTGCACCAGTTCGAGAAGGTGGAGATGTTCCGATTCGTCGAGCCGGAAGACTCCGAGCGACACCTCGACGAGATGGTTACAGAGGCCCGCACCTTCTGCGAGCGGCTCGGACTCGCACATCGGGTGGTGAAGCTCTGTGCAGGCGACATCGGCTTCCAGTCCGCTAAGACCTATGACATCGAGGTGTGGGCCGCGGGTTCTGGTGAGTGGCTCGAGGTCTCGTCCATCTCAACATGTGTCGACTTCCAGGCCCGGCGCAACAACACTCGCTACAGGCCGGTGGCCGGCGAGCAGGTGCGGTTACCTCACACACTGAACGGCTCCGGGCTCGCAATCCCTCGCATCTGGATCGCGGTACTGGAAAACGGGCAGCAACCGGACGGCTCTGTGGTAATTCCGGAGGTACTGCGGCCGTATACCGGCTTCGACACTATCGAAGCACAGAGCTAGCTCTCGGGATAGACTGCGGCCCGCTGGTATTGCTTCGGCCAGTAATCAAGCTTGTCACCAAGCTCGGCTGCGGCGTACAGCGGCCAGTACGGATTTCTGAGCAACTCCCGCCCCATGAACACAGCGTCTGCCTGCTCGTTTTGCAGGATCTCTTCCGCTTGCCGCGGTTCAGTGATCAAGCCGACCGCCCCGGTAGCGATGCCAGCTTGCTTTCTGATCGCCTCTGCGAACGGGACCTGATAGCCGGCGGATGTCTTCAGCGCCTGAACGGGTGAGTTGCCGCCTGACGATGTGTCGATCAGGTCCACCCCCGCGTCCTTGAGCCAGCCGCTGAACTTGATCGAGTCTTCTAGGTCCCACCCACCGTCGACGTACTCGGTTGCCGAAATGCGGGCGAACAGCGGAAGGTTGTTCGGCCAGACCTCTCGCACGGCTCGAGCGATCGCAAGCGCGAAGCGGGCACGGTTCTCTGGTGTGCCGCCGTACTCATCGTCCCGGTTGTTCGAAATAGGGGAGAGGAACTCGTGCGTAAGGTAGCCGTGGGCGAAGTGCAGCTCGACAACATCAAATCCTGCAGCAAGCGCCCGCTCCGCCGCATTTCGCCAGTTGTCCACCAGCTGTTCGATCTCCTCGACAGTCAGAGCCCGCGGCACCGCCAGGTTCTCATCAAATGGTAGGTCCGATGGCCCGACAGGCTGCCACCCGCCCTCCGATTCAGAGAGCAGGCCGCCGCCGTTCCACGGCTGTGCCGTCGACGCCTTCCGCCCTGCGTGCGCAAGCTGCATTGCAGGCGTCCCGCCTTCTGACCGGATAAAGTCCGTGATTGGCCGGAAAGCCTCGCCCTGCTCGTCGTTCCAGATCCCGGTGTCCCATGGACTGATCCTGCCTTCGGGAGTCACTGCGGTCGCCTCGGTCATCACCAGCCCTGCGCCGCCAGATGCCCTGGTTCCAAGGTGCACCGTGTGCCATGGAGTCGGCCTACCGTCCTCGGCGGAGTACTGGCACATTGGCGAGACGAACAGTCGGTTGCGGATGGTGAGGCTTCTGAGCGTGATAGGCGAGAAAAGCTTGCTGATCGGAGTTTCCTTTCGGGCAGCAGGTGGGCGCGGGTGGTCGGAGCGCATGCCGACGATTGATGTTAACTCCGGGGCGGCGGAGTTTGGTTAGCTAGGGACCAGCAATACTGAGCGCGTAGTCCAGCGAACCGGTCACGTCGGGGGTGAGTACACTGACCGCGATGATGAGCTGCTCATCGCCTTCAACCCCTCTTACTGAAGTGCTGACGGCACCGTCCTCGGCGACTTCAACTCGCTCAACTTCGGCCTCTTCGGCAGTTGAGTCGCGGATCACCTGCACCAGGTACTCAACCGGCAATCTGTCGCTGATCAATGCGAAGCCCTCAGAGGTCCAGCCGCCAGTGTCATCAGTGGAGTCCGAGAAGCCGATCTCTGGAATCGAGAAGTCATCGAAGCAGGCGCCGCGGTCGTGAATCGCATCGTCCGTGATGTACTCGATTCGCAGCAGAATCTCAGAACCTGCGAATCGAGAAAGGTCGACGCTGTCCTGCACCCAGCCGCCGCTGAGCCCGGTGATCCCGGGGCCGAACGCAGTGCCGTTCGGATTGCTGAACGAGGCGCGCCTTGACGCCAGGATCTGCCAGGTAGAGCCGTTATCTCTCGACGCCGTAATATAAGCGTAGTCCCAGTCTTCTTCGATGGCGTACCAGGCCGAAAACTCGAAGGTGGCAGAGTCGACATCCCGCAAGTCTATCGATCGGGTCAGTGTCGTGTTGATCGAATCGCCCGCGTTGGACCACCAGCAAGTGTCGCCGGAGTGCGGCTCCGCAGGAAAGACCCGGCCAGTCGGATCGCCGGAGAACTCGATACGCAGTTCGTTGCCTGGACTCTCCACAACGTAGTAGTTCGTGCCGAAAGGCCTCACCGAATCTGCGATCTTCTCGTCTGAGGTCACGGCATCGAAGGTCGGAGTTCTTGCGGCCCGCTCCGGATGTGAATAAATCCCGGCCTCGTCATCCACGAAGTTGGTCACGACCCAGTCTGCGAACACGTCGGTCGCCGCCGTTCCATACCCTCTTTCCCTTAACACGGCATCGATGGAGTTAAGGCCGTCCTCCGGATGGTTGATGATTGCTCGCAGCGTTTCGACGCCGCCGTAGTGTGCGGAGATGTACTCGAAGAAGAGGGCAGCGGCGCCGTAGTTCGGCGAAGCCTCGAAGATCTCAGGCTCCCACTGCACTAAGGAGGTGTTAGGGCGGCGCAGGAACGCGTCGACGGAGTTTGGCGGGACGGTGGCAAGACCGGCCGCTACCTCTGCCAGGCCCTCATTGACCCACGATTCCTCACCAGGGTCTGCTGCCCAGTGCACGGCGTGTTGGAGTTCATGTGCGAGAGTGCTCCGGTAGCTGATGCCTCCGAGTGTCAACAGGTTGCCCGATAGGTAGATCGTCTCCCGCTCATTGCTGTCAGGTTGGATCAGCCTCGGATACTCGTCGATGCCGCTGAAGTAGCCAGCCACACCCGGTCTGAGCGTGCCATGGAAGATTACGATGCGCGGGTCGTTATCGACACCCGGTGTCCATACTGTTCCAAGGGCATCACTGACACTCGGCCAGATTTCAGACTCGAAGGCATCCGCCGCCTGCAGTAGCCGGCCTCGGTCTGGATCAATACCGTCTTCGAAAATCCAGTAAGCGTTCGCAGATACATACTGGACTTCAGCATTGACGGTCACGGTCCCGTTAGCACGACTTACCCGCCATTCAAGCCTGTCTCCTTCGGTAAGCGGGCCGGGCGCGGGTGAAGCAAGTCTCGGTACCGGTTGTTTTGTCTGCAGTGTCAGGCGGCGCGCTAGCTCGTACAGATCTCGTTCCGGCGGAACAGGGATTACTCCCGCTACAAAGTCGCTGCCGGAGGTTGCAGTCGATTGCGGAGTTGGCGTCTCGTTCGACGCCGGGGTCTGTGCTGCTTCTGGAGTGCCGGAGCCACTCGAGACCGACGTCTCAGTAGGCGTCAAAGACCCGGTTACGCTTGGAGTTTTGGTATCCGTGGCCGAACTACAGGCGATAGCTGCAACGGCAACCAGGCCCGTGAGCAGGAACAGGACGCTACTCTGAAGCCTGAACCGCCTGGGACTACGGTTTGGCCTTACCGGAAAATCTCTTCGAATCAATCAGGTGTTATAGCGGTTCATAGCATTCTCGATGCTGTCAGTTACCGCTACCTCCGCAGCCTCGGCTGCTCTTTTAGCCGCGCTTCGCACCAACTCACGTTCTTTTGGCGCCATAGTGCCAAGCACATAGTCCGTCTGCACGGAAGAGTCGACAGGCTTGCCGACACCGATGCGGAACCTCGCGAACTCCTCGGTCCCGAGCGACGAGATGATCGACTTCATCCCGTTGTGTCCACCGGCTCCGCCCTTACTACGGATACGCAGCTTCCCTGTCTCAAGGTTCAAGTCGTCGTAGATTACGATCAGGCGGTCTGGTCCGACATGGAGCTTTCGCATCAGGCTGCGTAGTGCGTCACCACTACGGTTCACATAGGTGAGAGGCCGGACCAGCATCACGCGCAGTGCACCGATCTCTGCCTCGGCGGTCTCCGCATTGCCACCAGACGCCTTGAACGTGGCGCCGATCATCTCCGCCAGGTCGTCAAGCGCCCACCATCCGACGTTGTGGCGGGTGTTGCGGTACTTCGGCCCGGGGTTTCCGAGTCCAGCGATCAGCCACTCGACCGGTTGGCGCGCTCCGCCAGTGCCACGGGGAAAGAGCTTCTGTATGAGGCTTGCTGCGTCCAACTCAGGCCGGGCTTGATGCGTCGCTGGCGAACCGCTTAAGGAACCTGGTCACACCTTCATTGAGCACGTTCGACAGAGCCGTCAGGTCAGCGATCGAGTTGATACTGATCAGCTTCCTCAACTCAACTTCCCTTTCGCCTGACAGTGCGCGCGAAGCTGCTATCTCGCTCAGCCGATTGCTGCATCGCTGCAGCATGTCTTCGACCTGCGCTATCCGCGCCTCGACCTCATCCTCATGCCCGGTTGAGCCGAGCCGCACTCCGCAATCGACGCAGTACGGCTGGCGCTGAAGCGAGACCTCGTTGTCGCCGTTCGGGCAGGGTTTGGCTCGCTCTTTCAGTTCATCCCAGGTCTGCTCGAACTTTGAGTCGTAAATACCCTCAAGCTCCGGTATGACAGCCAGCTTCTTGACCGCAACGTGTCGCGAGTCTGCCCTCTTGATGCGACGCACAAGTTCCATGTCCGCGCTGCGGCGCTCGGCGTGGTGTTCGATATATGAGCGAGTGAAGCGACGTTTCCAGGACTGGTACCTCTCGAGCTCTACAGACGCTGGCGTCCTGTTTTCGAGGATCGATTGCACGTCCACGGTTTCAAGGAGGATCATCGCCTCTTTCGCCAGGCCGTGGTCAACGCGCCCGAAGTCGGCCGTTGCCAGGTAGTTGTGCGCTGCCTGCAGATCGATGATGTCCTCGCCGAGGATGCGAAGCCGGGAAAACTCAGCCACGGCATCCACGAAGTCGGTGACGCTAGAAAACTGTTCCCGCGCCAATGAGTAGAAGGACCGCCAGTTGTCCGACTCGAGGACCGGCACGAGTTGTCTGGTAAGGCTGACTTCCGGAAGCTGATTGACCGCAGGTCCTGAAATCGACTCCAGCGTGTGGAGGGTCAATGTTGCGCGCGACGCCATCGTCTCCAGCGTTTGATCGAATAGCGTAGTTACGCTCTCGCCCGGTTTGCTGGTGATCGATCGCTCGGCGTTAGGCAGTAGCACACGTACGTATGGCAGTGCCGAGTTCCAGTCAGCTGAATGGTGTGGGCTCAGCCAATCGATGGAATAGATGAGATCGGCGTCGTACACATAGGTGCCAAGTGTGTGGCGGTCGATGCGGATCGCCCCGCCATTGCGGTCATCGGTTTCGGCCTCTCCGTCCCGCAGTTTCACGTAAGCCAGCGCAACAAGCGTTGCCAGCCCCGGCGGAAGGCCGTAGTGGTCGAGCAGCAGTGCCCGAAGCGATGCGCTCTGGATGCGATAGGGCATCGCTTCGTTGACTTCGGCGGAAGTGGAAGTGTCAAGCTCTTCAAGAATGGAGTCGAGACCGCCACCGGTTGCGAACCGCACACGACTGTCGAGCGCCGCTTCCCACTGCTGACGGTCATCACCAAGCATCCTGGCGAACGTCGCTTCAGGATCGAACGGGTACACCGCTGCGTCATCCGCATCAGAGTGATGCGTGAACATCGTAGCGGCGATCGCCTCTACCCACGCAGCCGGGTCTTCGCCGACGAAAATCGAGTCTGGCTGCACGGAAGATACGCCATGAAGTGACGACGCGATTACCCGGCCCCGGCGCCACCTGGTGGCAAGGACACTCGTGATCGTGTGCTGAGTCCTTGACGCGTTGTCGGTGAGAGATGCGGTGAGTGAGTGCAGATCGTAGTCGTTCGACACGATGTACTGCTCTCGTATCTCGTTTAGCCTTCCAAGCTCTCTGCTCAACTGCGTGAACTCGGAGTCGGTCTGCACAGGTTCTGCTTCGGAAGGGATCGCGACAGCTATGAACCGCCCACGAACATCACTGCTGTCGATTCTTTGGTGTTCCGAGAGCAGTACCAATCTGAACATTGTCCGCTCAGGCAGACTCGCTCCGAACCAGGCCTGCCACTGGTCCGCGAAGATCACCTCACCGGGGAAGTCGAAGCCGTTGATCCTCACCGAGACCTTTTGCGGCCGATCGATCAGCGCCCGCGCCAGATCCACAGTGATCCCGCTCCCAGGCCCGTTTGTCGCGGTATTGACCATATGACCACCTGTCGACTATTGCGCAACCGTCTCCGCAGGCTTCTCACCCTCGAGGAAACGAGTGAACTCCTCTTCGTCCAGTACCTGAACCCCCAACTCCTGCGCCTTCTGCAACTTCGAGCCTGCGTTCGCTCCTGCCACGACGTATGCCGTTTTCTTCGAGACGCTGCCCGATGCCTTCGCGCCGAGCGACTTGATCTTAGACTCGGCGTCCGAGCGTGACATAGATTCCAGCGTGCCGGTTACCACGAGGGTGAGACCGCGCATCGGATGGTCTTTCGGTGGTTCTGGAGAATCGTCCTCAAGCGTCAGACCCGCCTTCTCCAGCTCCTCGATCATCGAGACGTTCACGGGCAGGTTCATCCACTCATGGACCGTCTGCGCAGTGACCGGACCTATGCCGTCGACTTCCTCCAGCTCCTCGACGGTTGCAGACTGAATTCGATGCACTGTGCGGAAGTGCCTTGCGAGCCATTCTCCGGCCTCGCTGCCGACGCCGTTGATGCCCAGCGCGAACAGCAGCCTCGACAACGGCTGTGACTTCGATCTCTCTATCCCTTCCAGCAGGTTAGCGATCTTCTTTTCGCCCATGCCTTCGAGTTCCGAAAGCTGTTCTTGCCGGTCTTCGACGTGGTAGAGCTCACTGACTCTCTTGACGATTCCGCTGCGGGCGAGGTCCTGTGCGAGCCGTTCACCAAGGCCCTCAATGTCCATCGCCCCTCTTGAAGCGAAGTGCTCAAGCAGTCGTTCGAACTGCGCCGGGCACTCTGCGTTAACGCACCTTACTGCGGCATCCTCTTCGGTATCGAGTGTTGGCTCGCCGCAGGCGGGACACTTCTCAGGGAACGTGTACGGCACCGAAGACTTGTCACGGACATTGTCGTCGGTAACTTTGACGACCTGAGGGATCACATCACCGGCTCGCTGGATGATTACCGAATCGCCCTCACGAAAGTCCTTGCGCTCGATCTCGTCCTTGTTGTGCAGGGTTGCCCGGCGGACAGTCACACCGCCCACGTTTACCGGCTCCAGTTCCGCCCACGGAGTCAGGTTGCCTGTCCTGCCGACGTTGACATGAATTCGGTTGATGCGGGTGCGCGCCTGCTCCGCGGGGAACTTGAACGCTGTCGCCCAGCGAGGGTCTCGACCAACCGAGCCGAGTGCATTCTGTAGCGCGATGCTGTCCAGCTTGATGACGACACCATCGATACCGTAGTCGAGCCCGGCCCGGTCCTCGCCAGCGATCTGCACAGCTTCAACCACGTCATCGATGGTCTTGGTCTTCCTTGTCCAGGGATTTACCGGCAGGCCCCAGCGGCGCATTGCTTTAAGCACCTCCCACTGGGAGTCCGGCACCGGTCCACCCTCGGCATAACCGATTGAGTAGAAGAACATTGCCAGCGGCCGGCGAGCCGTCTCGGCAGAGTCAAGCTGCCTCAGCGAACCGGACGCAGAGTTGCGAGGGTTGGCATAGGTGGGAAGCCCCGCCTCTTCACGCTCTTTGTTGTAAGCCTCGAACGCAGAGTTCGGGTAGTACACCTCACCGCGAAGTTCTACGACCGGCGGCACATCATCGCCGTTTAACTTCAGCGGCACTTTGCGGATAGTGCGCACGTTCGCAGTTACGTCCTCACCCCTCACACCGTCACCGCGTGTCGCCGCCTGCGCAAGCACACCGTCGCGATACGTAACTGCAATCGCAAGACCATCGATCTTCAACTCGCACACGGTCGCAGCTTCGTTCACCTCAGCCAGATCCAATGTGCGGCTGTGCCAGGCCCGCAGCCCATCTTCATCGAATACGTTGCCAAGGCTCAGCATCGGTACCGGGTGGACGACCTCGGCGAACTCGCCAGAGGGTGGTGAACCGACCCGTTGGGTCGGCGAATCGGGCGTGAGCAACGAAGTGTGTTGCGTCTCGAGGTCACGGAGCTCACGCATCAGCGCGTCGTACTCTCCGTCTGTCAGTTCCGGGGCGCTCTCAATGTAGTAGAGGTAGTTCGCCCTGTTCAGGACGTCACGCAACTCGGCGGCTCGCCTGATTGCAGACTTCGGGGCAGAGGCGGTTTTGCTCATGCTGCTCAGGTCCGACTGGTGCTTGAGTGAGTTGGAAGAAAATCCTGGCCGAGTATATCAACGAGGCTCCGAAAACCCGTGTTTGTGGCAACTCCGGCATCTACTGGCGGCGATATACTCGAACCATCACTCTGAGGCAGCGGTTTCGCACGGCTGTCTCTTTCATTTTCAACAGGGCAACGGCCGGCAGAAGCACGATGGCAGAGATCAGACCGTTTCGTGGAATCAGGTACGCACACACACCCGGCAACGGAGCCGGCGACATAGCGCTGAACCTGTGCCCACCGTTCGATGTCATCACCCCGGCCCTTCAGAAAGAGCTGTATGCCAGGTCGCCGTACAACATTGTCAGGCTGGAACTGGCACGGCGCGGACTGACAGACGACCCATACCTGTCGGCCGCAGAGACCCAGCGTGCTTGGACTGAGTCCGGTGTGCTCAGACGCGACGCCGAGCCTTCGATGTACGTCACCGAGGAGACGTTCGAGTTCGCAGGCCAGAAGCTGGTGCGCCGCGGGTTCATCTCGGCGCTAAGGCTCGAGGAGTACGACCGCGAGATCGTGCTACCGCATGAGAACACGCGAGCCGAGTGGGTGAAAGACCGGGTTCGTCTCATGGGCGTGGCGCAGGCTAACTACAGCCCGTTGCTGATGGTGTTCCGTGACGACCTGCGCGCCACTGTCGGCGGAATGGTCCGGGCGATCGCGGGAGGAGAACCGACCATCAGCGTCGAGCCTCCTGACATGTCCGCGCTCAGGATGTGGCGAGTGACCGATCCCGGCACACAGCAGGTGTTGTCTGAAGCGCTTGCCGACGCCCCTCTTTTTATTGCTGACGGCCATCACCGCTACGAAGCGGCGCTACGCTACCGCTCGCTCATCAGGAGCGGTCGTGAGGTGGAGCATGACGAGTCGATCAACTACCGCATGGTGCTGCTGGTTTCGGTTGATGAGCCTGGACTGATCACCCGCGGCTACCATCGTGCCATTCACAACTCGACCGAATCGGAGCTTGCCGAAATCAAACGGCTCGTTCGTACCGCCTGCAGTCTCGAGCCCTGGACTCCTCCAGCAGGCAGCAACGAAGAGGTTGCTCAGGCGCTTGCCGACGCGCTGGGTTCTCGCCAGGGCTCCGAGGTTGTGTTTGGGGTCGTTGGACTCGAGCCCGGTTCTTTCCACATAGCCCGGGCGTGCGATCTGCCAGAAGCCGAAAACATGCTGAAGGACTCGGAGTACTCACGCCTGCACGACATCTTCATCGACCCTGCGATTGCCGAAGAGCGACGGGACGAGACGGTGGATGTGCAGCACGACCTCGCCCGCGTGTTGGAGTCGGTGCAGAACGGAGATGCCGGTATCGCGTTCGCCATGAGGCCGGTGCCAATGCAGGAGTTCATCAGCATCGTCACGCGTGGCTGGCGGCTGCCGCCCAAGGCGACCAACTTCTTTCCGAAGCCGTCAGCAGGCGCCGTGCTACAGACCCTCGAAGGAAACCTCTAGCCAGGCAGGTCTCGCAGAACGTCCATCACCACGTTCGCTGGCGCACGCTCAATGTAGTTGCGGCCGACGAACTCGTAGTGAACATTGCCGTCCTTGCCGATAACGTACGTGCCGGGAAACGGATGTGTACCGCCGTCCATGAGACCTGAGTACGCCAACGGCGCTGTGGGATCCCCGGAGGAGTAAAGCACAGGGAAGCTCAGTCCCACTCGGCGCACGATCTCGCTGGTATCTCTCAAGTCGTCCATGCTGACGGCGATCACCTCGGCGCCAAGCTCCTCGATCTCGTCATAACGTTCTTGCAGCTCACCTAGCTGGATGCGGCAGAACGTTCACCAGAACGCCCTGTAGAACACGAGCACGACGTTGCGGTCCCGCAGGGTTTCGGAGAGAGACACTTCGCCGCCGCCGATGGCGTCTGGCATGCGGAAATCGGTCACGCCAGGCCCCAGCAAAGCGCCATCTGCTGCTCCCGGTTCGGCCGCACGGGGCGTCGCTGTGGCCTGCGCTGTGCCTGACTCGAGCGCACGTTGAATCGTCTGCAGCATCTCGTCGACGGCTGGCAGCTCATTGGCCGACACGCTGACCTGAGTTGCAACTACGTCGCCGGACGGCCCGAACAGGAAGATCGAGGGTGCTGCATGGCCAGTGCCGGTTTTGTTGAAGACGCCCCACCTGCCGGAGACCGATCCGTCGACATCTGTCAAGACCGGGAACTCGATCTCAAGTTTTTCGACCGTTGCACGCGTCACTTCGGGCAGGTCTGTACTGATTGCGATCAACTCCGCACCGACCTGCTTGAAACGCTCGTAATTTGCCTGCAGTTGCTGAAGCCGCTCCTCGCAGCCGACGCAGTCAGCGCCACCGTAGAAAAACACGCCGACCGGCACCGTTCCTCGCAGATCTTTGAAGTTGACGACACCGCCGTTGGTAGAGAGCAGCGAGAAGCTTTGAGGGGCCGGACTTACCGACGTAGGCGTTGAGGCAGCCGGAACGTGCGTCGGTTCGGTGCCTGGCTCTGGCCGGTCGCGTTCGCGAACGATAGAACCGCTGCCACAGCCGACGATCACTGCGGAGGTAGCCGCAAGTCCTATGGCGAGCCACCTGCGTTTTCGAAGCAATACATCACCTGTCGCGACTATGCCGGTGCAGCCCGGCTGCGCTTAAGAGCAAGCCTGACCAGTTAGGTCAAACTTGTGTGCAACAGGTTTCTACGAACGGAGAGAGGGGTTTGGCCTCCGGCTAGCCGCGCATTTCGCGCAGCGTCCGTCCCGCAGCCTCCAGCGCCTCGTCGATGTGAGCCGTCTCAACCCACCCCATGTGGCCGATGCGGAAGATCTTGCCGGTGAGAGCCTTCTGTCCGCCTCCGAGGATGACGTTGTATTCACTCCTGACCTTTGCCAGGAACTCCTTCCCGTCAATGTCTTCTGGCAGCTTGATCGCCGTGACAGTGTCGGAGGCATAGCGCTCTTCGGGCAGCAGCTCGAGGCCGAGAGAACGGGCGCCGTGCCGGGTGTGGTCTGCAACGGCGTGGTGCCGCTCGAAGACGGTTTCGATACCCTCGGCAACCATCGCCTCGAGCGACTTCTCGATGGCGTACATGGCCGGCAGGCAAGGCGTGAACGGTGGCTGGCCGATCTTCAGGTAGTCCTCGTACTGCTGGACATCGTAGTAGTACTTCGGCGTGGTCGACCTCTCGTGTGCCTCCCATGCCTTCTTGCTGAAGGTCACCATGGCGATGCCCGGAGGGGCTATCCACGACTTCTGCGATGCGGTTGCAACTACGTCGATGCCCCATGCGTCAACCGCGATAGCCATGCCACCGGCGGACGAGACGGCGTCAACAAGGATCAGCGCGTCGGACTCCTCGTGGATCACCTTGCACAGCTCTTCCAGCGGGTTTGCAACGCCTGTCGAGCTCTCGTTGTGCGTGAAGAGAACGGCCTTGCAGTCGCTCATGCCCTTCAGGGTCTCGCGCACCTTCTCCGGATCAGCAGCCTGGCCGAGGTCGAACTCCAGCTTCGTGACTTCTGCGCCGTAGGCTTCTGCGATCTCGCGGAAGCGTTCGCCAAACACACCGACCGAGATCGCAAGCACACTGTCACCGGGTGAAATCGTGTTGACTACTGCCGTCTCCATGGCGCCCGTGCCGGAGGCGGTGATGAAGTAAACATCGTTCTGGGTCATAAAGACGGTGCGCAGGTTTGACGTCATGCGGTCCAGCATGTCGGCGTATTCGGGGCCGCGGTGATTGATCATCTGCGAGCCGACGAGTTCGAGTACATCGTCCGGCAGCGGGACGGGACCGGGGATGCGGAGGTTGGGCTGTTTTCCGTTTTTCACTTGTGGAATCCTGGGCAGGCGCCGGTTGTTTTCGGCCGGGCGCGTTGAACTGATGTCGTGGCTAGAATTTCGCGGTAATGAATTCTACGCGCAGATTGGGTTCAGGTCGCCTTCGATGGCGGTCAGAACCGCGTAATTGTCATGAATTTCACGGACAGGCGCTAGCTGGCATCAGGCTCGAGCCAGATCAGGTCATGGCTCTTCTTGCCGCGCTGGACCACCATCACCTGCCTGTCGATGAAGTCCTCTTCGCTGAGTTGCCTGAGCGGGTCGGTTTCGACCTGGCCGTTGATCTTCACCGCCCCCTGGCCGACGAGCCGGCGCAGTTCGGAAGCAGAAGAGATCATCCCTCCGCCGTGAACCGTTACGGCACTCGCCAGGGTGATCCCTTCACTCAGGTCGCTGGGACGCACCATGCCGTGACTCGCCTCGGTCAGAGCGCCCCGTAGTTCACGTGCAGAAAGTGTGCGCAGATCGTCGGAGAACAGTGCCTTTGTCACCCGGCGCGCCTCGTCGAGGCCGCGATCGCCGTGGACCATCTTTGTCACCTCGGCAGCCAGCGATTGCTGCGCTGCACGCTCACGCGGTGAACTCTCGACGGCTTCGGCAAGTGCCTCGATCTCTGCCCGACTGAGCATCGTGAACAGCTTCAGGTACGGCACAGCGTCGGCGTCCGTGACGTTGAAAAAGAACTGGTAGAGCCTGTAAGGCGAGGTCTGTTCGGGGTCGAGCGTCGGCGCTCCACCGATGCTCTTGCCGAACTTCTCGCCGGTAGATGTCGTGATGAGCGGGTAAGCGATGGCATGCGCCGGCAGGTCCGCTGCTTCGAGCCGCGACAGGTCCTGCCGTTCCTGTGAAGACTTGTCTCCGCCGTGCACTCGCCGAATCAGGTCGATTCCGCCGAGGATGTTGCCCCACTGGTCGGAGCCACCCATCTGGAACGTGCAGTTTCGCTCTTCGAATAGGCGCAGGAAGTCGTACGCCTGCAGCAGCTGGTAGCTGAACTCGGTGAACGAGATGCCGCTGTCCCGGTCCATGCGTGAGCGCACAGACTCGCGGCTGAGCATCGTGTTGACGGAGAAATGCTTACCAACGTCGCGCAGGAACTCGATCAAGGAGACCTGCCGGAGCCAGTCGCCGTTGTTGACCACGAGTGCTCGGTTCGAGGTCTCTTCAGAGAAATCCAGAAAGCTTTCGAGCTGTCGCTGGATGCCGGAGACATTCTCCTCAATCTCGTCTGGAGTCAGTAGAGGCCGCTCTTCACTCCTGCCGCTCGGGTCACCGATCATCCCGGTACCGCCGCCGACAATCGCGATTGGCGTGTGCCCATGCTGTTGCATCCTGACAAGACCCATGATCGGGACCATGTTGCCGACGTGCAGGCTGACGGCTGTGGGGTCGAAACCGATGTAGCACGTGACCTTCTCTCGGGCCAGTACCTGCTCGGCGCCGGGTGTCGATTCGGCAATGGCGTTCCGCCACTGCAGGTCTTCATATACGTTGTTGAAATCTGTGGTCATGTCACGCTGCTCAGGGCTGCACGTGTGTCGCTCACATCGATATTCATCTGGGCGATGAGCGGCTCGACGCCGTCGAACTTCACTTCGCCCCTCAACCGCTCAACGAACTCAAGCTCGACCTGTTTGCCGTACAGGTCGCCGTCGAAGTCGAGGATATAGGCCTCGACCAACCGTTCTCCGCCTCCGAACGTTGGACGTACACCGACCGATGACGCCGCCATCCTTCGTTCGCCCTCAACTCTGATCATGGTCGCGTAGATGCCGTTCGCGGGAATAGCGGTCTGGCCAGTGGGTTCGATGTTTGCCGTCGGAAAGCCCAGTTCCCTCCCGCGCTTGTCCCCGCCGATGACTGTGCCGTCGATGCGGTAGTTTCTGCCGAGCAGGCCTGCCGCAACCTTTACCTCACCATCTGCAAGGGCGCGGCGAACCGCAGAGCTTGAAACCGTAACGGAATCGGTGGTCACTGCGGGTACCTCGATGATGCGTATCCCGTGACGTTTTGCGATAGGAGCAATCTCTGCTGCCGTCAGCCGGTCATGTCCGAGCCGTGCTCCAGAGCCGGAGATCAGGAGTTGAACACCGGCCGACTGCGCAAGCATCTCAAGAAACCCGTCCGCCGACTGGCTTCGCAGCTCGTCATCGAAGCAGACAGGCAGCACGGCATCGACACCGGTCTGTCGTAGAAGCTCGACACGGTGCTCAAGGGTGGCCAGGTAAGTTACCCGCGCCGACGGGTCGATCAGCGCGCGCGGTTGCTTTTCGAACGTAACGGCGATAGATGTCAGCCCTGCCTTCGATGCCTCAGACCCCAGGACCTCGAGCAGGCGCCGGTGCCCGCGGTGAACACCGTCGAAAGTGCCAACCGTGACGGCAGCCGGACGCTCCAGCTCGAGTCCCGAGAGTTTCTTTTCAAGGTCGCTCATAACGGCAGGTGCCTCTGCGTCGTCGACAGCCCGTTTATGCCAGTGCACCTGCGGGCTTGGCGAGTGCAGTGTGCGCTTCACGCACGAGGGTCGCCGTCGTATCGAAGTCGACACAAGCATCGGTGATCGAGACTCCGTATTCGAGCTTCGAAGGGTCTCCATCTGCCTTCTGGCTGCCAGCATTGAGGTGGCTTTCAAGCATCATCCCGGCGATGTCTTTGTTGCCTGACGTGCGCTGATGAAGGATGTCGCGGAACACCACCGGCTGTCGCCTGTGGTCTTTGCCTGAGTTGGCATGCGAGCAGTCGATCACCAGGTGTGGCTCGAAACCAGCGTTTTTCAGGATTCCCGTGGCGCGAGCGACCGCGGTCGGGTCGTAGTTCGGACCGGACGAGCCGCCGCGCAGAACGATGTGTCCGCCCTCGTTGCCGTTGGTCTTGACGATCGAGACGACTCCATCATCCTCAACGGAGAGGAAAACATGAGGTTCCTGCGCTGCGGTCATGGCGTCCACCGCGATCTGTATCGAGCCTCCGGTGCCGTTCTTGTAGCCGATGGGCATGCTGAGACCCGAAGCCAGCTGCCTGTGCGTCTGGCTTTCGACCGTGCGCGCTCCGATCGCTCCCCAGCAGACGGCGTCTGCCAGGTACTGCGGGGTGATCGGGTCGAGCCATTCGGTGGCTGTGGGGAGACCGAGGTCGAGGACCTGCAGCAGGAATTCGCGGGCCATTGAGAGGCCAGTCGCAACATCGAACGTGCCGTTCAGGTGAGGGTCGTTGATCAGCCCCTTCCAGCCAACGGTCGTACGTGGCTTCTCGAAGTAGACGCGGAGTACGACAAGGATGGTGTCCTTTACCTCGTCCGCAAGCTCCTTGAGCCGCTGCGCGTATTCGAGCCCTGCTTTCGTATCGTGGATGGAGCACGGCCCGACGATCAGAAGCATCCGGTCGTCCTCGCCGGTCACGATGTCCGTTATCTCTTTTCGTCCCCTGGTCACCACATCGGCGCGCTCTGCTGTGAGCGGTAAGCGGTCGGTGAACTGCTTCGGCGTCTCGAGATGCGTGATGCTATCGATATTCAGGTTTTTGATCTGTGGCATTTCGGTTCTCTAACTATTTGCGATCTCTGTCCCGGACTGGCGGCCGGGCGCAGAATTCCGCGGTTATGGGTTGGATCTGATCATCGAACGGATCGCCAGGTGTGCAGGACTCGGAGCGCCTGCGCGGCGAGGGCGGGTTGAGGACACTAGATGCAGCTGTTTAGCTGCTATACAGGTGCCCGCGCGTAAAGTACCCGTTAAACGAAAATGCGGCGCTGAAGAAGGGCGCCGCATACGCGTAGTGATAGGAACCGCCAGCCAGGGGCTGTCGGCACAGACTGTGAGGTGCGTTCGATTGTGACTTGCTAGTCGTCATTTCGTGGTCTTGACCGGTCCTGCCGTGCGCCACTACTGGGCCGAAGCGAGGTCCGCTCTGAGCGTCACCGCGTCTTTCAAGTATACGTGTTTTATCTCGGACTGTGCACGCTCGGTATTCCAGAACATGAGTATGCGGATACACAGGGCCTGCGCGCCGGGACGGTCGATCTCAACGGCGTTTATCAGCGGTACGTACTGCCAGCCGAGCGCCTCCCGGGCGGCAACTGCAGGAAACTCTGCAACAAGATCGGGACTGGTCGTGAACTGGACCGCGGCCAGGTCCTCGGAGTCAATCCCGTTCTGTGACAGCATCTCGTTAAGAAGCTCGGCGGTTGCGCTGACCACCGCCTCACGGTCGTTCGAGTCCGCCGTCGTCGCCCCGCGCACACCTCGTACTTTCATTCAGAGCTAATCCCCCGCTAGACAGATATTGACGGCCACTTGCCCTGTGGCGCGGCGGGCTATTTTGCCACGACTTTTCGGTGCGTGCCGGGCAGCACGCTTCGCACGAAGTCGCCGGCACGCAGTGCAGCGCCGTCCGGTTCGCCACCTGTAATCGCATTAACCAGTGCGCTGCCGATGACGGCGCCATCCGCATAAGACGAGACCTCGGCGACGTGTTCAGCCGTCGATATGCCGAAACCGACCGCTACCGGAAGGTCGGTCCTCGCACGGACGCGTTCCACGAGTCCGGTCACGCGCTCATTCATTGTGGCGCGCGCACCGGTCACTCCAAGCACTGAGACGCAATAGACGAAGCCGGATGCCCGCTTGCAGGCCTCCGCGATGTTTTCGTCAGTAGAGGTGAGCGCCATTAGTGGAACCAGGGCGATGCCGTTCCTGTCACATTCATCAAGCAGTGGGCCAGCTTCGGGTGTCGGCAGGTCAGGCACGATCAGGCCGTCCGCACCGGCATCAGCGACCGCCTTGCAGTATTCAGCAAGGCCGAACTTGAGAATCGGGTTGTAGTAGCCCATCAGCAGGATTGGTATCTCGACGCCGGCAACTCGCGCTTCACGGACGGCTTCGAGACAGGTTTCGGGAGTCGTACCGGCTTCCAGCGCTGCATGGCTCGACTTCTGAATCGTCGGCCCTTCGGCAAGTGGGTCGCTGAACGGCACACCGAGCTCGATGAGGTCGGCACCAGCGTCTGCAATGGCTTTTAGCACCGGGACGGTTGACCCAAGTGTTGGAACGCCGCTCGTGGCGAACATCACAAGCGCAGACCTGCCTTCTGCTACAGCATTTGCAAAAGCGTTCCTGATCTTTTCCTTACCGTTCAACTCTTCTCCTTTTCGGCACTCGTCAGCCTGTGCCTATCCGAGGTCTTGCCACGCGGCAACAAGAGCCAGCGTGTTGTGAGCGGTGTGAGCGAATATCGCAGGCCAAAGCGAGCGCGTCTTAAGGTACACCCATCCGAACGCCAGTCCCAGCATCGCCGTCGGGACATACAGTCCCGGATCCACGTGGAACAGTGCGAAGACACCTGAACTGACAAGAAGAGCGGGCCAATCACCGAGCCGGGCGCGCAGGCCGCCCAACAGGAACCCGCGGAAGAAGATCTCCTCGACAGCTGGCCCCCAGAGGCCGACAAGCACCCATGCCACAGCCAGGCTTCCTCCGGCGATCTCCAGCAAGGGAGTGGCGTTGTCTGGCGGCGAAACGGTGTCGATGTCGGAGACAAGCTGGCTCCAGAGCCCGACTCCGACCACCGCCACAAACCATGCGCCAGCCGCGATCGCATACGCAGTGGGCGATTTCGGAGAGACCAGTCCAAGTTCAGTAAGGGACCGGCGGTACTTGCGATTGACGTAGAGCCAGGCGACGCCGAAAGGAACTCCGGCCTGCACCGCCACTTCCATAAACGATGCCGAAAGTCCGAACAACTGGTTTTCGCCGCCGTCAGACGCGACGTGAATTACGACGTTCGCGGCGGTCAGGAGGCCGATGACATTGACCGTTGACGTGACCGGCAGTCTGGTTGCAAAAACGATTCCGAGCGAAAGCGCTGTGGCGACCACTATCGCGATTGCGGCACCGGGCAGTGAAGTATCTTCGGAGCCCACCATGGCGTCGACTAAAAGGCCGGCGAACCCGACCACAGCGGTACCGGTGATGCTTAACCCAATAGCGCCGACGATATCGCGGCCGCCCCACGGCGTTCCGCTCGACCTGCGTCTCTGCTCCTCTTCGAATTCCGAAGACTCTGGTCGGTAGCTGTTAGCGGGCTCAGATGGGCTGCGACGCCGCTGCCAGTCTCTCAGGTCAGGCGGCTCGTAGTCCGACGTCGTGGGCGGTTTATCGGTCACTCCCGGCTTCTCGGAGGGCTCGTTCGTCAACTGTTGTCGCCGGTCCAGGTCACATCGCCATGCAGGTCGGTACGACGAGGCTTGCTGCTGAACGTTTCGTACTCACGCTGCGACTCTTTGATCGTGGTCGGCTTACCGTGGCCCGGCAGGACAACCGTGTCCTCCGGCAGAGTCAGGAGATTGCTCTCGATACTCGAGACCAGCCGGGTAAACGCCTCCGGTGAGCCGCTCTTGCCGGGCCCGCCCGGGAACAGCGTGTCACCGGTGAAGACATGTGGAGTGGCGCCCGGCTGTTCTGAAGGCAGCATGTAGCAGGTGGAACCCGGCGTGTGGCCCGGAGTTGCTATTGCTCGCAACGTGATGTCGCCGAACGAGATCAGGTTGCCGTGCGAAACGTCGATCTCACCGTGCGGCCGGGACATGATGGCATGTGCATCGTCCGAGCCGATGCCAACAGGCACAGGTGTCGCTCCGAGTACGTCGTTGAAGCCCTGGAGGTGGTCCAGGTGGTTGTGAGTGATCAGAACAGCCTGGACATCGAACCTGGAGGCGGCCTCGATCAGTTCTAAAGGCTGGTCAGGCGTGTCGATCACGATGCACTTGCCTGTCCGGTTGCAGGTCAGCAGGTAAGCGTTGTTCTCAAAACCTGAAACGAAGCTCTGGATCGTCCAGAGTTCGCCCTCATACACCTTCGCCATGATTCGCCTCACCAGTAGGAAGCTGTGTAGCTGATTCAACCATAACCGACCATTTCCACGAAGTAGAAACGGCGCCTCAGAGGCGCCGTTTCGTGTTTCATCTCTAAGCCGAGTGATCAGCCCAGGGTTGGCTCCGGTTCCGGCTCCTGTGCCGGGCCCTCTTCCTCTTCACCGCCTTCGTCACGGTCAGACGGCCTCTCCGGGGAGGTGGAGGTCGAAGTGAACCTTGGGGCACTCACCGTCGCCGGGTCCTGACCATCCATGAGCTGTTTGAACTCCGTGGCCTCGATCGTCTCGTGCTCGAGGAGGTAGTTCGCCAGTGCGTCCAGCTCCTTCTCGTGCTCGGTCAGGATCTTTCTTGCGGACTCGTCGCCTTCCTTCAGCAGACGGTCGATCTCATCGTCGATGATCACCTCGGTGCGCAGCGAGTAGTCACGCTGCTCCGACATCTCGCGGCCGAGGAAGATCGCTCCGCCTTCCCGTTTGCCGAGCATCCGCATGCCAAGTTTGTCGCTCATGCCGAACTGAGTCACCATGCCGCGAGCGATCTTGGTCGCCTGCTCAATGTCACTTGAAGCTCCGGTGGTTACCTTTCCGAACTTCAGTACCTCGGCTGCTCGTCCGCCCATGGCAGAGGCGATCATCGCTTCGAGTTCAGGACGGGTCTGCAAGGACCTGTCCTCCTGCTCATAGCGTGTGAAACCGCCAGCGTGGCCGCGAGAGATGATCGACATCTTACCGATGCCTTTGCCCTCGGGCATGAAGTGGGAGACCATCGCGTGGCCGGCCTCGTGGTAGGCCACAAGACCCTTCTCTTCGTCGCTCATCACCTTGCTCTTGCGAGCCGGGCCCATACTGACGCGGTCGATAGCCTCGGTCAGTTCGTGCAGGCCGATCGACTTCAGGTTGCGGCGAGCGGCGAGCAGCGCCGCTTCGTTGATCAGGTTCGCCAGGTCGGCACCGGAGAAGCCGGGCGTCTGCCTGGCAATGTCCTGCATATCGACATCTTTCTGGATCGGCTTGCCCTTGGCGTGCACATCAAGGATCGCCGTACGCCCACGCAGGTCCGGGTTGTCGATCGTCACACGACGGTCGAAACGTCCCGGCCTCAGCAGGGCAGGGTCGAGGATGTCAGGCCTGTTGGTGGCGGCGATCACGATCACGTTGGTGCTCGTGTCGAAGCCATCCATCTCGACGAGGATCTGGTTCAGCGTCTGCTCGCGCTCATCGTGTCCACCACCGAGGCCAGCGCCACGGTGCCTGCCGACTGCGTCGATTTCGTCCACGAAGATGATGCACGGAGCGTGCCGCTTCGCCTGGTCGAAGAGGTCTCGGACACGGGAGGCACCGACACCCACGAACATCTCTACAAATTCCGAACCCGAGATCGAGAAGAACGGAACTCCCGCCTCTCCTGCGACAGCCCGGGCAAGAAGCGTCTTGCCTGTTCCGGGAGGTCCAAAGAGGAGCACGCCTTTAGGGATGCGGGCTCCGAGCGCCTGGAACCGTTCCGGGTATTTGAGGAACTCGACAACCTCTTCGAGCTCTTCTTTCGCCTCCGGAACTCCGGCGACGTCAAAGAACGTGACAGTAGCTTTAGTACCAACGAACATACGGGCACGGGAGCGCCCAAAGCTCATCGTCTGGTTATTGCTGCCCTGCGCCTGCCTCATGATGAAGATCAGGAAGCCGAACATGAGCAGGAACGGCAGTACGCCGATCAGAATGCCGAAGAAGGTGCTGAGACCACTCGATCCCTTGGGGTCAAGCGAGTAGTTGGCAGTGGGGACTCCGGCGTCCGACAGCATCTCGGCCATCGTGATACCGGACTCTTTGCGTGCCTTGAAGCTCTGGTTGCCGAGAGTGGCGTTTACGGTATCGCCGCTCACTTCGATCTCGAGAGCGCCGCCGGACGTGTTGTTACGGGCCAGTTCGATGATCTGGGTGATCGGTACTTCCTGCGGACCACCTACAGAAGATCGGCTAAAGATCAGGAATGCCGTGATGACGGCGATCACGATTAGTAGATAGACCAGGCTGTTTCGCATCCACCGGTTAGTCATCTTCGCTTCTTAGGATTGCTTGGCCCATTGAGAACGACTGTATGGGCACGGGTTTTCCAAACGGGAATCGGGTGCAATAAGGCGGCCAGACAAGATTAATCTTACCACGGACGGGTGGTCTCCCCGCCTTTCCATCAACGCTTAATACGGCCTGCACTCAGCCTGAGTTTCGTTGAGGTTCTAGTATCTGGTTGGTATGATTAGGGTTCGTAGAAGATGTGATGCTCTCTAAGGCATCGCAGGCGCGACTCTGCAAGCGGCCCGTGGCGATCGTTTTCGGTACTACGAAGTCAGAGGCGCAGACCCTGCCATTTCACCCCGCAGAGGAGACAAGGCTATACCGAGAGATTACCGGTCAAACAGACGCATCCGCGCACCGCAGGTTCGAGTGATTCGTGGAGACACAGGCACCGAGTCAGAGGTGATGCGGATTGAAGACGCGCTGGCACTGGCTGAAGAGCTGAACCTGGACCTGGTAGAGGTTGGTCCCAACCAGAACCCACCTGTCTGCCGCCTGCTGGACTACGGCAGGTTCCGATACAGGCAAAGCAAAAAAGACAAAGAGGCGCGTAAGGCGGCTCGCGGCGCCAGTCAGCAACGTGAAGTGCGCATGTCGCCGGTCATCTCCGAGAATGACATCAACTCCAAGATCAGGACCGTAAAGGGTCTCCTTGACGAAGGTGCAAAGGTCCGTGTCGCGGTGACCTTCCGCGGCCGGCAGCAGGCTCACCCGGAGATAGCAATGCGAGTGCTCCGAAAGGTGGCTGAGGGCGTCAAGGACTACGCGAAGCTGGAACGGGCGCCGACGATGGAAGGCAGAGCGCTGGCCATCATGCTGGCGCCTGACAAGACCCAGCAGCAGACGCAGAACCAGACTAAGAAATCAGACGAGCCTGCCCCGGCGAAAGAAGCAGCCGAGGTGACAGGCCAGAACGGTGCAGACTAGACATGCCGAAGATGAAGACGCATAAGGGAGCTCGCAAGCGGTTCCATGTAACGGGGACCGGTCGCGTCGTCAGGACAAAGGGGCCCAAAAGCCACTTTCGGCGCAAGAAGCCGAAGCGGCTGAAGCGTCTGTTCGGCGGCAAGGTCGCGCTGGATTCACCTGCCTTCTCACGCATGATCAAGCACGCGCTGGGCGGTAAGAAGGCTTAGTCCAGGCCTGCAGCTAAGTATCTGAAAGCTCTGGAGCGGGCATTCGCGAGAGGGCGATCAGGTCTGCGGAAACCACAGAGGCAGATCCGGGAGTGTAGCCGGACGCAGTTGAATGTTCAGGAGATCGTAAGTTGACGAGAGTTAAAGTCGGGAAGACCACGCGCCGCCGCCACAAGGCGATTCTGAAGGCAGCCAGCGGCTACCGCGCATCCCGCAGCAGGCGGTTCAAGACGGCCAAGGAAGCGGTGATGCACAGCATGGCCTACGCCACCGCTCACCGTCGTCTCAAGAAGCGCCAGACCCGTTCACTGGCGATCATCCGCATCAACGCAGCCGCTCATGCAAATGGCATGAACTATTCCACGTTTATGCACGGATTGAAGCAGGCTGGCGTCGACCTCGATAGGAAGTCGCTTTCCGAGCTTGCGATTCGCGAGCCCGCCGCCTTCGCCGAGGTCGTGAGCACCGCAAAGGCCGCAGTCTCGGCTTAGTCGACGAGCCGAACACGACGCCCCAGTTCCTACCCTGGCACCCCGGTCCTGATACCGGCATGAAGGTGCGTGTCAAAGAACTCGGCCACCCTGCCGGCGTACTCGTCTGAGGCATTTCTGTAGGCCTCGAGGTGACCCGCTTCCGGCACGAGCCACACGTTCGATGGCAGATCCTCGTCTGCACGGAACCTCGACCCCGACGCCTTGGCAAGCAGCCGAGCGTGCGAGACAGGAACGACCTCATCCTCCTCACCGTGGATGAGCAGCACGGGCGACTCGGAGAGAGCCAGGCTGCGTGCGGGTGAAACCTCGCTGATCTCAATGCCGTGGAGTATCCGGGCCATGGCGCTCATGCCGGGGTTTGCCAGTCTAAGTGGCCACGCGGCGCCTCGTTGAGCTCGCTTGATCATGAGCCACAGGTCTGCGAAGGCGCTGTCGGAGACGACCGCCGCGGCTGCACCGGGCGTAGCGCAGGCCATCAACGCAACCGCACCACCCATCGACAGTCCGAGGACCCCGATGCGCTCCCGCTCGACACCGCGGTCGGACAGGTAGTCGAGCGCGCCGAGCAGGTCGAAGCGCTCGAAGTAGCCGGCTGAACTTCGCTCGCCCTCGGAGTTGCCTGATGCTCGGAAGTCGAACAGCATCACGCCGAAGTTGCGGTCGTGCAGGTCGCGGGCCAGTCCGAGGATCCCCGTCGTTGCGTCTGCGCTGCTCGAGCCGAACCCGTGTGCAAGCACGATCCATCGCTGCGCCAGCGCGTCGTTCATGTCTGTGCACCCGGGCGGAGGGCAGAGCCAGCCGCTTAGAGTGACGTCACCGGCACGGGAGGGAAAGCTGATGGATTCGTAGGCCAGACCGACCGTCGCGGGGGTGTCCTCCGGCCTGATACGCGTGGAGCGAGTCAGGCCGTTCGCCATCAGTGCAGACGCGCCGGCGTAAAGGACGCCTGCAGCGCCGACGGAGTAGATGCTTCGAGATATCCAGCTCATCTTGAGATCACCTCAATCAAGCCAGCTGTTTCAGGCCAGGTCCTCAGCCTACCGACGCATCCACCATGACAACAACGAACAGGGCGGCGAGGTAGAGCAGCGAGAAGCGATAGAGGCTCCATGCGAAGCCGCGCGGCGCTCCTCTGTATAGCCGCGCTGCGTAGTAGATCAACCCGATTCCAAGTACGAGTGACCCTGTCAGGTAGATGTAGCCGAGCGCTTCATCGGCAGTTGTGTAGAGCACCGAGATGGCGGCCGTGAGCACCGAGTACAGAAGGATCTGCACCTTGGTCTGCTCGTCGCCATGGATCACCGGGAGCATTGGTATCCCGGCCTTCGAGTAGTCGTTCTTGATCATCAGCGCCAGCGCCCAGAAGTGGGGTGGAGTCCAGAAGAAGATGATCGCGAAAAGGTACCACGCAGAGAGCGTGAGCGTTCCGCTGACAGCAGCATATCCAACCAGCGGCGGTATCGCTCCGGCCGCTCCGCCAATAACGATGTTGTGCACCGTGTTCCGCTTGAGCCAAACCGTGTAGAGACCGAAGTAGAGGACAGTCCCGATCATCGCCAGGACCGCAGCGAGCAGGTTCGTCGTGCTCCAGAGCAGCGCGAACGACGCGATATTGAGCGTGATGCCGAAGATGAAGGCGTTGCGGCTGTTCATCTTGCGTTGAGCTACCGGACGGGCCTTAGTGCGACCCATTCGCCTGTCGAGGTCCTCTTCGAACCACATGTTCAGCGCGCTGGCGCCGCCGGATGCGAGCGCTCCACCGATCAGGACGAAGGCGATCAGGGAGCCTGAGGGCACACCTCGTTCGGCCGCGAACATGCCGGTTGTCGCGGTGAGCAGCAGGAGGGACATCACGCGCGGCTTGGTCAGCGCGATGTAGTCACCGATTGTGCTCAGCACACCGGTCCTGGTCACCTGTCCGGTTGAGATCAAGCTGTCGCCGCCCCTGACTGCTCTTCCTGACTGACCGGTCCGGGCGTTCTTTCGGGTCCCCGGTCCGGTACAGGCAACAGTATGAGGGATACGACGAAGGAAAGGTCAACCCACAACAGGGTCGCGAGACTGAGATGTGCGGCGCGGGCCCATTCGTCGAAGCCTGTCCACGGGTTGGCCGCTCCCATCAGGATCTGTGCGAGCAGGATCACCGGCGCAGCGGCGGCAGACAGTTTTAACGCGTTCGAGGCGCCAGGCATGCGATAGATCTTGTGCGCTGCCCAGAGAATCACGACTGCCGTAATCAGCGAGATGATCCGGTGGATCACGTGGATCCAGACCAGCTCTGACTGCGGGACGATCGCTCCGCCACAGAGCGGCCACTCGGGGCAGACAGCGCCGGCGCCGCGCCAGACCGCGTAGGCGCCTGAGAGCAGCGTGACCAGTGACATCGTTGCCGCCGCGATTCCGAACTTCAGCGCAGGGGACTGTTCGGGCAAGACCTGCCCAAGCTTCGGCATTACCGGTCTGTAGGTGGCAAGTATGAGACCAAAAACAGTCAGGGCGGCGACAACCTCCGCACCGCCAAGGTGCAATGTACGCCACGCCGGGTCCAATTCGCTGAGGACGACCTGGCCGCCTACTCCGCCGACGATTGCTACAAGTATCAGGGCGGCCGTGTAAGTGTAGGCAAGTGCCCGGTGACTGGAGTACCTGCGCCATATCAGGCCGGTCGCGACAAGGATCACGGCACCGAACGCAGCACCAACGGTTCGGTGGCTCCATTCGATGATGGCATGGCCATCTGACCACGGTGGCACCCAGCTGCCGAAACACTGCGGCCAGTCAGGACAGCCGTCGCCTGAGCCCGTGACTCTTACAACACCGCCGAGCGTTGGCTGTGCAAACGCCAGCAGCACAGAAAGCAGAAGCAGTATTAGCAGCAGTCGGTCCCTGGATGGAACCCTCGGTCTCCTGGGGTCACTGAAGGCCAGGTCTGAGTCGGAGTCTTGCGGTTGCGCGATCGTGCCAGGAAGCTGTGCCATTTTGAACTGTCGCTGACCTCACTCTGAAGGTGGTGTCGGCTGCCGCACTCTCGTTGGACTTTGATAGGTACGGACGAGCACCGCGCACCACATTGATTGCGAAAAATCTCACAAAGATCCGGAGCACACGAAAGTTTACGCTGCCGCCGGGCATTAGTGAAGTTCTGGCGGCGCGAGGAACCGGTGAGGAAAGGAGACCGACGAGTACCGGGTGCTCTGTAACCGCAGCCCTGGACCGCACACTTACATAAACCTCCGTGACTACATTGAAGGTTTAGGTGAGTTACTACCTGCAGTCTTGTCGTTTCGAGATCCTGCGATTCCGGGACAGGACTCCGATTGGAATTAACTGTGGGAGGTGGGCTATCGGGGCCGCGGCTGGCCGTCGATATCTACGATCGGCTCGTTCCTATGAACTTCGCCATTGCGGATCTTCAGGTTGAAGTCGCAATCTGGGCTCGTGCAGACCCAGGCCTTGTAGTGCACGGCGGCACCCTGCCCACCGAAATCTGAGAGAGGCACAAGCACTCCGCTATTGCAGGCTATACACTCAGGCCAGGACGAAGACTCCAACTTTTCCTCCGCTTCTAAACAGATAAACATCCGGATGTTTAGTCACCGGACTGTCACGTCTGTGCGCATCTTAACTCTGATATGCCTGTTACGCATACTTGAGAGCGAATAAATGGTGAACATACTCGGTATCGAGACCTCGTGCGACGAAACCTCTGCGGGCATCGTTGACAGTTCCGGCATGGTACTTGGGAACGTCGTCGCCACCCAGGTCGATATCCATGCACGTTACGGCGGCATCGTCCCTGAAGTCGCATCACGTCAGCACGTTATTGATATTAGACCTGTAGTAACCCAAGCGTTACGTCACGCAGACCTCAACTGGAGCGGAATCGACGCTATTGCCGTCACGCATGGGCCGGGCCTTGCCGGCTCTTTGATTGTCGGCCTGAACATCGCCAAGGGGCTGTCCGCCTCGACCGGCCTTCCGCTTTTGGGGGTCAATCACCTGGAGGGCCACATACTGGCGGCCTGGGCACGGCTCGAAGCCGGCGACGGTGTCCGGGATGACAGGCAGTTTCTGAACGGCGTGTTGTCCGAGGGTCAGAGCGTCATGTGCCTGCTCGTCTCAGGCGGCCATACTGAGCTGGTGCTGATGAGGCCTGATAGGAGTTTCGAGCTGGTTGGCCAGACTAGAGACGACGCTGCAGGCGAGGCGTTTGACAAGGCTGCCCGCGTTCTCGGCCTTCGCTATCCGGGAGGTCCTGAGATTCAGAAAACGGCGGCAACCGCGAAAGGCGAGCCGGAACCGCTTTCCAGGGCCTGGATCAGGGGTACGCACGACTTCAGCTTCAGCGGCATCAAGACGGCGGTGCTCAACAGGGCTCGGCGTGAAGGCATATATCCGCCGCCTGAAAATGAGGTCGATTCGGAAACCGTTGCCTTACTTGCTAAGGCGTTCCAGGACTCCGTCGTCGACGTGCTTGTCACCAAGACGCTCGCCGCTGCTGAAGAGTTCGATTGCGCTGCGATCGTTGTCGCCGGGGGAGTCGCGGCAAACGGCCCGCTTCGCGATACGTTCCGTTCGAGGTCTCAACTGCCGGTCGTGATCCCGCCGATCTCACTGTGCACCGACAACGGAGCGATGATCGCCATGGCTGGCCTGCTGAAGTTCGAATCGGGCGGCAGAGACGGCTGGGGGTTGGATGTTGAACCGGGTCTGAGGATAGGTGCGGCCTGAGCGCGTCCCTCCGGCCCGCGAACTAGCCCAGTCCCGGGCTGCCGCCGGGCGGATGACTGGAACTGCCGGCGCGGTTCCCCGGCATCTTCTGCTGGCGCAGCTGCTGCACCTGTGCCGCAAGCTCTTCAGCATCTCGCACTCGCTTGCCTGAAACAGGGCCTTCAACCGCTCCCCCCGGTGTGCCGAACTTCAGTACAAGACCGGCAGGGCGGAACCAGTAGTCGGCGAGCAGCAACAGCGAGATGCCTGCCACGATTGCGCCGGCGATCATGCCGACCGATTCATTCGTGGTCACCTGCCAGACGCCGATGGAAGCGATGAGACCGATCACTCCCCACCACGCGCTTCGGGCGTCTCGCTCTCTCCGACCGAACTCGATCGCAGTTACGTCTTCAACCGCGGCGGCCGAGAAGAGTGCGTCGTCGCCGGAGCGTCCCTGGTAGATAAGCCTCTGGTTTGTCAGGACGAACCGGCCATCGTCCCCAGAATCAACCTCGCACATGAGCTCTTCCGAAGCACCGAGATCGAGAAGCCCCTGGCGCTGTGCGGTTTTCTCTGGCTCTTGTGCTGCAGTCTGCGGAGCGGCCTGCGGTGCAGGCGTCGAACCGGTGGCCGGAGTCGGCGTAGATGGAGCCGGATTGCGCATCGAAGCGACAGGCGCTGGAGTTGAGTTCGTCTGCGGCACAGTTACTCGTTCCACGGGCAACGGGCTCTGCGCGCCCGGTGATGCCGGGGCTTCGGTGCTCCTGCCCCGGTCCCACTTCTGGGGATCGGCCGGCCGACTGAAGAGACTCGACGAAGAATCGATATCGGGCGCGATGCCACTGTCTGCCCGAGGGGCCGTGGCAGGTCTTGGGGCTGCCGCGCCATTGACATCAACCACGGGTCCCGGAGATGTTTCGCCCGCAGCAGCCTTTCCAGCCGGCCCTGGCCCGGGCGCGGCTGGCGAGTTCGCGCCAGCAACGGGTGCGTCGCCGAGAGCAACCGGGTTCTCCGGTTCGGGGACATCCCGGGCGTCCTGCTTCAACGGCACCGGCGGTGCCTCAGCGGCGTCCTTGTTCTCGTCGAATGATCTGGGATTCTCACTCTGCATCAGGACATGCTAAACCTTTTCTGTTACGGCGAACTGTGAGATTTCACCACAAAGCGGGCTAGTGCAGAGGAAGCTGCTGTTCGGGACGCTGGGCCGCGACGCCCATTCGGTATATGTGGAGCAGCCCCTGCTGGTCCCTGGCGGTGCGGGGTTTCGAAGGGACACCCCGGGCCAAAAGCAGCCTTGACGCCTCCCGCGTGATGCTGTTCGGGGCGAGAAGCGGATGGGACCTGAAGAGCTGGAGCGCATGATCGGCGAGTGCGGCGTCTTTGTGGGACAGAGCATGCGCACTAGCCGCTGGCAGCAGGTGGTTGACGACAATGTCACGTGCCCTGGAGGTGCCGACTATCGCTGTCCTGTCTTGTCCACCTGGAACGACGAATAGTGAGGAGAGCTGTCCAGCGGAGCCTGCGCGCCTGACGGCTTGGGTGAAGATCGAGGTCAGGTTTTCGCCAGCCGCCCAACGCAGCGACCACGCCGCGGCAGCTCTCAGTCGCACCTGCGGCCTGTTCGCAGGGCGACCTGACCGCGCACGCCACTCTGGCGGCCTGCCACGGAGGATCGGAGCACCGGGCGGCTTTGACCCGAACCCGCCGGCCCAGTCAAAGAACGCCTGCAAGTCGGAGTGCTCGGATCTGTCGACTACTCGGGTGACCAGCGGCCAGGGCAGCCGGGTCGCAAGCTGCCTGAAGCCACGCCTGTTCGCGGGGTATCCAAGGCACTCCAGCGCGCCGGCCCAGAGCGCCTGTTCAGGGTCGTCCGCCATGCGGATGTGGTAGCCGTGCACCCGGTTGCGGAACCATTCGTCACCTGCCGCGGGCATGTCCAGCGACGGCAACGGCACCGCGGGATAGTGAGATAACTCCTGCTCCGCCGGACCTTCGATCAACTCCCGGCCAAGCACCAGGAGCGGGATTCTCAAGCCGGAAGGCGTATCGACCTGCGGGCCGGTGTCCTCACTCACGACATGCAGCACCACGCCGTTGTACGCACCATCCGTGGAGTGGCCATGGCTGTGCCAGTCTCCGGGCCGCACATGCACCTCAACGTGCCCGTGGATTCGTGTGCCGTCATCCCGCAGCAGCACAGCGTCCTTGAAGTCAGGTCCAGCTCCATCCGCCTGTCGCCCTGCGTAGATAACCCTGTAGCGGTGGCCGTCTCGCCCGGCAATAGTTGCGGAAGACGCACCGGCCCGCCGCCATGCGGCATGCAATAACGCCTCTGGCATTCGTCTGCCGCGGCCGCGGCCATGCTCTCGCACAGGGTCCGAGACCGCGCCAACAGGTCGTTCTTCACGAACGCACCGGTGCCGAGCACAGCGTCTCCGTACGACGCCAGCCGTCTCTCGTACCGCGTATCCGGCGAAAACCTCACTCACCGTTCACTCTTCCCTGTGTTGCCAGGCCGGACTCAGTCCGAGATCAGGAACCGACCTTGTCGTTCTTGTGCTTGTCAACGAACTCACGGGCCACGCTCATCATCAGCTCGGCAGCACCCGTGCCAGTCGACATGTCCCCGCCAGCCGTCTTCCCGGCGGCCCGCGCCCGCTTATCAACATCCAGCGTCGCGGCGACTCGGTCCGGGTGGTCCGGCTGTCCCGGTAGTCCGAGCGATGCGGAAAAATCGTGCGGTCCGCCCGTCACGCCGGTCAGTCCTTCGACGGCGAGGATGTCGTCAAGGTTGTCCCATGCCTGCTTCGACTCGATCTGCGCGACGACGATCATGTTGGCGTTGGACCACTCGGCGAAGCCTAGCTTTCCGCCGTAAACATCGTCCAGCTTCTTCTGGTCGTTGAACTCCGTTCCCCGGCCGCCTCCCCATGACCGCTTTCCCATGGGAGGAAACAGGCACGCGTCTGCAAACGCCTGCGCCTCGGCGCCGGTGTTGATGTGCGGGCCGGTGATGCCCTGCACACCGCGGTCGAGGTACAGGTTGATCTGGTAGGCGGCGCTGTCAGGCACCCTCGCCGTGACAGACATTCCGTATCCGTTCGCCACCCGGCAGATGTCATCTATCGCCTGCTCGTGAAAGTAGCCATGCTCTCCGTCGATGTTTATCGCCTCGAAGCCGACATGCGCCGCCATCTCGACGAGGTGCAGCGACGGAAAGGTCAGCGCGAAAACCAGTCCCTTTCGTCCTTCCCGGTTCGCCTTAAGAATCGTGTTCTCAATCATTGTTTTTCTCTTTTTCCACTTGGTCCCACCTTTCGAACTAGGTAGGCGTTTTGATGTCCTGCAATGCTGGGCCAGTTTGGTTGGCGACAACGCTACCGGCCACTATCCGCTCCGTTCGAGGATCACCACCGGGATGTCGCGGTCAGTGCTCTCCTGGTACTCGTCGTAGGGCGGCCACACCGCCGTCATCTTAGGCCATAGCCTCGCCTTCTCATCCTGCGAGGCGGTCCTTGCGGTCGTCGTGAACCTCTCGCCCATCAGTTGCACTTCGACATTCGGGTCTGACGAGAGGTTCAGGTACCACGCGGGGTGATTCGGATTGCCGCCCTTCGAAGCCACGACGACGTAGTTGTTGCCGTCCTGCCCGTAGATCACCGCCGTCCGCCTGAGCTTGCCCGATTTCCGGCCCCGCGTGGTGATCAACAGCGTTGGCGCACCCTTCCACTGATGGCCGTCCGCACCGTTAGATTCCACATATCTGTTTATGTGCTTCTGCACCCACTTCGTTGGATTGTCGTAGACAGTCTCCTGCTGGTTCATAGTTCACTGATCTCCAAAGATCTAACCAAGACCTCGCGATCTTCCTTAGTACGTGGCTCTGCCACCTCTGCCACCTAGATCCCCTTCACCGAGCCACCGCGTGCGTGCACCTTCTCAAGAGGCGGGTGAGCAGCGATGACGTCTTCGTTCAACTCAAGGCCCAAACCCGGTGCATCACCCAGCGTCACGTAGCCGTCCTGCTGTCGAATGAAGCCGTCGCACACCGTGAAGTAGTGGTCCGTGTAGAACTCTGCGTGGTACTCCTGGATCTCGAAGTTGATTATCGAAGCATCCAAGTGCATCTCCGCCGTCGCGCCGACGGGTGAGCAGACGTTGTGCGGCGCCATGGTGATGTGCTTCGACTCGGCGATGATCGCTATCTTCTTCAGCTCGGTAATACCGCCGGCGTTGGCGATATCCGGCTGCAGCACGTCGGCCGCATGCCGCTCGATGATCTCCGCGAACGGGAATTTTGTGTAGAGCCGCTCCCCGGTGGCGATCGGGATGTTCACCTTTCGCCGCACCTCGACCAGCTCCGCCACCCTCTCTTCGGATACCGGCTCTTCGTAGAACAACGGCCGGTACTGCTCGAGCCGCTTGCCGAGCTGTATCGCATTCATCACATCGAACTTGGCGTGGGCCTCGACGAGAATGTCGACATTCGGTCCGACGGCTCCACGCACTGCTGCGACGCGGTCCTTGGCAAGCTGCGCCTCTTCCAGCGAGATCTTGTAGTAGTTGTGCTGGCCGAACGGGTCGAACTTCATAGCGGTGTAACCCATGTCCACCACCTTCTTCGCCTCTTCGGCGTTCTGCTGCGGAGTGCCCGGGTTCGTGTACCAGCCATTCGCATAGACACGGATCTTCTTGCGGTGCGCCCCGCCGAGAAGCTGGTAGACAGGCTTGCCGAGCAGCTTCCCTTTTAAGTCCCAGAGAGCGATATCGATTCCGGACAGCGCAGTTGTTGCCAGCCTGCCGCCCCGCGCATGCGGGTCGTGGTAAAGCGTCGTCCACAGCACCTCGGAGTCGAGTGGATCTTTCCCTTTCAGGTACTTCTCCGTCCAGGCCGTTATAAGCCCCTTGACCTGCTCCTCATCCTCCATCGGGCTTGCATCACCGATGCCGTAGATGTTCGGGTCGTCGGTGTTGATCTTGACCAGCAGCCAGTTTCGCTGGGCATTGTGGTGCTGCGCTGAGAACTGCCTGAACTCGACAGATGTGATCGCTGGCATTCGTGCTCCTGTTCGAGCGGCGGGCCGCCTTTTCTCGATTCAAGGACGGTAACCCCGGTGTATTCTGTGCCCGCTCCGGCGGCAGTATACGCCGGGACGGAACGGCTGTTGGGTGCGGCAAGATCGGCGGACGGATTCACTCTGAATAACCGTCTCAAGCGAAAACACGAAAGCGGAAGTTGACACAAGAATCATCTGCGAAAAACAGGCTGCGCCTGTGGGCGATTTCGGACGCACATGTCGGCACCGACATACGGTTCGGCAGACGGAGTCTTGCCGAAGCGATTGAGCAGTCTGAGGGCGATGGCGGCTTCGACTGGGATCTCGCCGTGAACCTTGGCGACTTCTCGGGCAATCAAACACCGCCGGACGACGCGGAGGGACGCCTGGTCGTCGAGCAGTACTCCGCTGCAAAGAAGCACCGGCGCGAAGACTTCTATGACGTGATCGGGAATCATGATTCGTCACGTCACGGAGAGCCGTTGCAGTGGTGGTTCCAGAAATGGATCGATCCGACCGGCACCAGCACCGAGCATTCCGGCGTCGATAACACCCGCAGGCCATACCCGGTGACAGGAACGTGGGAGCGATACTCGTTCGAAGTTGGCAACATCCTGTTCCTGATGATGGCTGACCGAAACGATTTTCCGCCGCCGGTGGGCCGGGGCGATCACGGCGGCTATCCTGCCGGCGCCATCACCGGAGAGACCTTTGATTGGTGGCGAGACAAGGTGGAATCGAACCGGGACCGTATCGTCATCTCTGCCCATCACCACATGATCCAGGGAACGACGGTCGCGTCGGGCCTGAAGGAGGGCTGCGACCAGGGCTATCACGGTCGCATGCCCGATGGCGGGGCTCCAGGCTCCTCGTTCATCTACTTCATCGACGGCGAGCCGGACACGCAAAAGTTCGAAAGCTACTTCGCCGAGAACGACAAGGGCGAAGACGGTGGCGCGATCGACCTGTGGCTCGGAGCGCATACACACACCCATCCCGACGACCGCACAGGCGGCCGGTCGCATGTCGAGACGAAATGGGGTGTGAACTTCGTCAACGTCTCGGCGCTGACGCGCTACCACGGAGTTCGCAACTCGATACCCATGAGCCGCCTGTTCACCTTTGCTGAAGGCTCCAACGAACTCAAGGTCCAGTGCTACCTGCACACATCGCAGTACGCGCCGCAGGGTTTCTATGAGCCGTCGGAACGGACGCTCAAGCTGCGGCACCCGTTCCAATCCTGAGCTCAAAACGGGATCCCAGATGACGAGCAACATCAACGACCTTTTCGACATGACAGGCCACACAGCCATCATCACAGGTGGAGGCACACACCTCGGGACAGCCATGGCGAGGGCTCTAGGCCAGCTTGGCGCGTTCGTCTACATCGCATCCCGCCGTGCTGAACTGTGCGAAACCGTTGCCGGCGATCTGCGAGCCGAGGGCATCAACGCCACCGGCCTTGGCTGCGATGCGACAGACGAACAGCAGGTTGAAGCGCTCGTACGGCGAGTCACGGACGACCACGGCAGGCTGGACGTCTTCATATGCAATGCCGGTGGCTCCTTTACAACTTCCTATCCGCCAGACGGAGACGTGCAGGAGTTCCGGGACACCATCGAGGCGAACCTCACCAGCACGTACATCTGCAGTCAGGCCGCAGGCAAGGCGATGATCCCGGCGAAGCGAGGTTCAATCATCACGCTCGGCTCAATTGGCGCCACGCTCGCCATGGACATCCGTATCTACAACGAGCGGTTCAGTCGCTCAGGCCCTCCGTATCTCGCAGCCAAGGGAGGCATCCTCAACCTCACCCGGGCCTTCGCCGCCGAGTACGGCCAACACGGCATAACGGTCAACTGCGTGAGCCCTGGACAGATCCCAAAGGAGACAACAGACGCCGAACAGGTAGAGACTTTCCGCCAGATGAACGCTCTCCAGCGCACCGGCGTCCCAACAGACCTCGTCGGCTCTGTGGCTCTGCTCGCATCAGACGCCGGAAACTGGATCACAGGGCAGGAGATCGTTGTCGACGGCGGCTGGTCAATCTGGTGAGACGTCCCCGTTCCTGAAAGTCTCGCGGTAGTAGGCGATCGCAGCCTTTACTATCTTTTTCGCCTCGTCCGGCCCGAGAAAATCCTGCACGAGGACATCTTTGTTCTCAAGGGCTGTGTAGTCCTGGAAAAAGCGGCGCAGCTCTGCCAGCCGGTGGGGCTGCAGCTCGGTGATGTCCGTGTAGCCGGCGTACTCGGGATCATCGAGGTGCACGCTGATGATCTTCTCATCGCGCTGGCCGTCGTCGATCATCGTCATCATGCCGATGGGCCGAAGCCGCAGCATCGCCAGCGGCAGCACCGGCTCCTGCATCAGCGCAAGGATGTCCAGCGGGTCGTCGTCATCTCCGAGAGTCTGGGGGATGAAACCGTAGTTGGCCGGGTAGACGACGGACGAATGAAGCACCCGGTCCACCTTCAGCAGCCCGGTGTCTTTGTCCAGTTCGTACTTGACCTTGCCGCCTTTCGGGATCTCCACGACTCCAGGGAACTCGTCCGGTGCAAGGGGGCCGATTGGCAGGTCATGCCAGGCGTGCGTCAAAGGTTCTATCAGCCCTTTCCTGTGGCCAGGCCGTGTTTGACGGTGCCGGCGTGCGATTGACTAGCGAGTGTCTGATTCAGCAGTGGGCTCGAAGGACAACTCCTCAGCCCGCATTGCGAGAAGTTGACAGTAGCAGCGTTCGCTTCGCACGTGCCTGTGTCCGAACCCGCGTTTCCGGTGTCTTTTTCCTTGTATAAGGCCAGGCCTTACTGGTCGACAACGCTGCCATCTGCATGCAGACGGGTGACTACCTCGCGAGGCCGCTCGGGGCACTTCTCAACGGCGTCATCCTTCAACTCGAGACCGATGCCGGGCGCGTCTGAGATCACGAGGTAGCCGCTGCCGTCGTGCTCGGCTATCCCCGTCACCATGTCCGACTTCGGGGGCACATCCTCGCCGATCGGGTACTCCTGCAATGCAAAGTTCGGAGCAGTAGCCGCAATCTGCAGACAGGCCGCGGTGCTGACAGGCGAGAGAGGGTTGTGAGGGACTACTCCAACGTGCCGCGCCTCTGCCAGCGCGGCAATCTTCCTGGCACCGGTGATCCCGCCTACGAGGCAGACGTCAGGCCGTACGTACTGAACGGAGTTGCGGGACAGCGCCATCTCAAACTCCCATGGGCTGCTGAACCGCTCGCCGGTCGCGATCGGGATGCTGATCTTGTCAGCGACGTAGGCCATCTCGTCAAAGTTGTCCGGTGTGACCGGGTCCTCGTAGAAGAAGGGGTGAAACTGCTCGATGCCGTTGCCAAGCTGCACTGCCTCGGTCGGCGTCAGACGTCGATGGATCTCGATGCAGAGGTCGACCTCGTTGCCAACGGCCTCACGGTAGCGTCTGACCGTTTCGATAGCGTCCGAGACTTTGTCGGCATGCGTCTTGAAGTAGGGGACGTCTCGCTCTTCATCCAGGAAGGGTGTCAGGTGGCCGACGGCGGTGAAGCCGCGGTTCTTGGCATCGACGATGCCGTCAATGAGCTCGTCCTTTGTCTCGCCGAAGACGTGATAGTAGACGCGGGCTTTATCCCTGACCTTGCCGCCGAGTAGCTGGTGCACCGGCGTGTCGAAGTGCTTGCCCATGATGTCCCACAGCGCGATATCGATCGCCGAGAGGGCGCCCATGATCGCCGCCCCGCGGAAGTGCGAGAAGCGGTACATATACTGCCAGTGGTGCTCAATGCGCAGCGGGTCCTGCCCGACGAGGTAGCGGCCGTACTTTTCGATTGCGGCCCCGGAAGCCTCCAGGTAACCCCACGCGCCGGACTCGCCGAGACCGTAGATACCGGCATCGGTCTCCACTTTCACGAGCAGGTAGCGGTCGAGAAATAGCGGCGTGACTTTGGTGATCTTCATGCGGTTGCCTGTGGATGTTTCCTTGGTTGTGGTTCAGCCTTATGGGGCAGCCGGATATTAGCCGGAGCCGGTTCTGCGTGCCAGACAACCCGGGCAGTTCCAACCTCGCTCTACGTTTCAGAGAAGAGAAAATGACCCAGAAAACCCTCATCTGCGTGGTCGCCCACCCTGATGACGAAACTTTCGGCGCTGGCGGGACGCTGATCCACGCCGCGTCTGAAGGCGCGAAGGTCATCACCATCTGCGCAACGCGTGGCGAAGCGGGCGAGATCATGGACCGCTCCAACGCCACACCTGAGACCCTCGCTGCAGTCCGTGAAAGTGAGTACAGGCGCGCGGGGCAGATCATGGGCGTCAGCGAATCGATCCTTCTCGGCTACCGGGACTCCGGGATGGCCGGGACACCGGAGAACGAGGACCCGCGGGCATTCATCCAGCAGCCTGAAGATCAGGTGGTCGCTGACATCATCGAAGTCATGGACCGTGTGAAGCCTGATGTGATGCTTGCGATGGAGCCGGGCGGCGGATACGGCCACCCAGACCACAAGTTCGCCACGAAGTGCGCTCTCGCTGCTTTCGAACAGGCTCGGACTGCGGAGCACCAGCGAGGGTGGGCTCCACAGAAGTTCTACTACTTCGGATTCCCGCGCAGCCGCATGCGTGAAGCGTTCGAACGCATCGCCACCGAAGACCCGGATAGCGACATGGCGCAGGTGGACGTCGAAACGCTCGGCGTGCCGGACGAAGAGATCACGCTGACCGTCGACATCCCACAGCACGAAGACCAGCTTCGTGAGGCGTTCGCAGCCCACCTCTCACAGCTGTCGCCCCTCGACCGAATGCCGGACGACATCGCCAGGACTTTTCTGCACTACGAGCACTACATCCGCGCCTATCCGCCACCATCGCCCGATGAGCAGGAGACGGGGATCTTCGACGGCATCTAGCAGCCGCTCAGGCCCGCCTCAGGGCAGGTGACAGCAGCAGGCCAAGCAGCATGATTGGAGTGCCGCCGAGTGCGCTCACGATCAGCGCCTCCTCGTTGCCCAGCCACGCCGCGAGCGAACCTCCCACGAACCATCCCATCGGGAACATGTCCATCGACAGCACGTAGAGCGCCATCACGCGCCCCCGCATCTCCTCGGTCGCTGATGTCTGGAACATCGTCAATGCTGCATTAACCCAGATCACGCCAACCAGACCCATCATGAACAGGAGCGCCAGCGACAGCGGGAAGCTTCGGGAGAAGCCAAAACTGACCATGCAGGCGTCCCAGACGATTCCGGTCGCAAGCATCACCATCGCGCCGCGGTGATAGGTCCCGAACGTCGCAGAGATAGCGGCCGACGCAAGCAGCCCAGCTCCGAACACACCACCCATCAGTCCGAAGCCTTCCGGTCCGACTTCCAGCACGTCTTCCGCATAGACAGGCATCAGCGGAAAGATGGCGACCGCGAACAGGTTTTGAAGCATAACCAGCAGGATCAGCCAGGGCAGCGGTTGCGTCTGGCGAACGAAAGCCAGCCCCTCCTTTATCTCAGTGAAGGAGGCTCGTCCCACCGGCGCGGTCCGCTTCGGCTCCTTCACCCGCAGCATCAGGAGCGCACCGCCGAGGTACCCGGCCGTGACAATCCAGAACACAACTCCGGCGCTTGTTCCTGCGATGATCAGACCAGCAAGTAGCGGGCCCACCATCTCGCCACTTGTGCTGACGAACGCAACAATGCCGTTGGCACGTGGCAGCTGTCTCCGAGGGATGAGCGTCGCAACCAGCGCGAGGAACGACGGGCCGTAGAAAGCTGCGCCAATACCGAGCCCGAACGCGATCACAAGGTAGTGCCAGGCCTCGGCGACGTCCGTCGTCGTGATCATGGCAGTCAAGGCGACGAGAGCCGCCATCCACATCCCGCTCATCACCAGCAGCTTGCGTCTCGGCAGCCGGTCTGCAAGCACTCCAGCGAAGAGGGCAAAGAGCAAGACCGGGACCGCACGAACGCCGGCTGCGGCGCCAACCCAGAGCTGAGACCCGGTCAGTTCGAACACGACCCAGGACTGCGCTGCCATGCGCATGCTAATGCCGATGTCGAACAGCCCCTGTCCAGCAAGCAGGGAGCGGAATGGCGCGTTCGACCTCAGCGGCTGAGCCCGAGCCGCCGGAAGTTTTTCGGCTACATCAACCATCGTTTCGTCTGACCGCTTCGATCAACCTCTCGAGCACCAGCGCGACACCCTCATCGTCATTGCTGGCGGTGTGGAACCGAGCTGCCTCTTTAACCTCCGGGATGGCGTTCTCAACCGCAACAGGCCAACCCGTATTAAGCATGAGGTCGACATCAGGCAAGTCATCCCCAAAACTGATCACATCATCCAGGCCGATGCCGCCTGCCTTGATCAACGCTGCTGTCGCACCGCTTTTGCTGGCGTTAGCGCTGTGGATGTTGACGAATGTGTTGCCGGCGGCCGGCACGACAATCGTGTCCGCGTTCAGTTCCGCCCGCAGTTGCTCGATCATCGGCGAGAGGTTTTCGCCGAGCCCATTCACCGACACTTTGGCCGGACCCGCTTCCATCGCCTCATCGAGCGTCAGGATCATGTCCGGAGTGGCCGTGTTGAAGGTCCACAGCTCGGAGGCCCGGCTCTCGTGGTTCACAGCGAACCGCCTGCCATCGACCTCCATGGTCATGCGAGGGGCGGGTCTGAACCCCTCCACGATCTGCCAGGTCAGGTTCGCCTGCTCCGGATCGATAGGACTCCAGACGTCGCCTTTCAGCGGGTGTCTGCCGACAGCTGCGGTTCCGCTCATGTGCACGATGGAGCAGCGGGCTGCGATCTCGGGCCCGACGAGCACCGGTATGACGCGCTCCGGCCGGGCGGTGGCTATGACGACCGGGATCCCAAGATCGATCAGCTCAAGCACAGCCCATGCTGTCTTGCCGGATAGCCGTGATGACGAGTCGAGCGCCGTGCCGTCGAGGTCCAGCGCGACCGCCTGTGGCGTCCGGCCGGTTGCATCGGGAAAGTCCGGCAGACGCATCACGACCGGCTCGCAGGCAGTGACTCAGCAGACGAACCGGTGCCACGCCACAGGACTGGCCAGACTGCGGCGGCGGCCAGAGTCAGGCCGAGTCCAAGCAGGCCATGAAAGATGATCATCGTCCTGGCGTCGAACTCCTCGGCCAGCCAGCCGCCCATCAGCAGCCCGAGCGGAAGCCCGTAGATCGCCAGTCCACGCAGCCCCATGACCCGCCCCCTCAGACTCACATGCGTTAGCTGCAGCAGCCCGACCATGAGCGCGACGAACGAGATGCCTGCGAACACGCCCCATGCGAACAGCAACGGGAGCACAAGCCCGAATGACATCTCCAGGGCGATCGGCAGCGTCAAGAGGTGCCAGGCGACCACCGCGATAAGCAGCAGGCGCGTCGGGTTCTTGATGCCCGGATAGGCGCCGGTTAAGAGTGCGCCAACGAGCGCCCCGCCCGAAGCTGTGGCTCGCATCGCACCCACGCCCGTCTCATCAGTGCCGAACAGCTGCTCACCCATCACGGCCATCAACTCGTTCACCAGCGGAAACGTCGTGAACTCGATCAGGAAAGCGAAGAACAGCAACCCGGCCAGAATGCTGTGCTCACGCACATAGTTCACGCCCTCGGCGATCTGTCCGAAGTAGCCGCTTCCGGTCTCGTCGTCTTTCTGTTCTGCCGCCTCCAGCGCAGGCCGCTTCGACACCAGCGACGCCGCGACCGTAGCGGCCAGGTATAGCGCCACCACGCCCACATAGGCAGGCCCAAGGCCGAGCGCCGACATCAACCCTCCGCCGAGCAGCGACCCGGTGATGCGCGCCAGGTCGATGGTCGCCCTGTTGAGTCCCATCGCGTTGTTCAACTGGCTGCCATCGACTGTATCGGCCGTTAGCGCCTGGTTAGCCAGTATCCCCAGCATCTGCACCAGGCTGGCCAGTCCGACGATCACAAACGCGTGCCAGGTGACGAATGTGTCAGTAAGCACAAGCGTCATCAGCGTTGAAGCGAGCAGAGCGCTCATGACCCTGGCGAAGATCTGGACCTTCCTGCGGTCGAATCGATCGACGATAGCCCCATATAAAGGAGCAAGTAGCGTCCCCGCGAACCGTGTGGCGCCGAGCAGTCCGACCTGCAGCGGTGAGTCGGTCTCACTGAAGATGAACCAGGCGAGCACGATGATCTCCATCTCGTGCGCCCAGAGGTGAAGCATCTCGGACGACCACACGAAGCGGAAGTCGCGCTGCCGCAGCGCCGCGAAGGGATTCGGCCTGAAGCGGGACCCGCGTGAGTCCCCGCTCTGCTCCGTTACCGGCGCTTCGGCTGCCGACATATCAGGTCAACCTCCGCAGGTCGCGTGACGAGATGAAGGCGATCGCAACTATCGCCATAGAACCACCAGCCGCGACCAGCGCGGTACTGCGAGTTCCAATCGTTTCGTCCAGAACCCCGCCAAGTATCCAGCCCAGCTGGAATATCAGGGCGATCATGAAGAAGATGCTCATCACGCGCCCGCGCATGCGTTCATCTGTACGCGTCTGAATAAGGGTCGGCACTGTGATGAACCAGACGCCGAAGGCGGCTCCGATGAAGAACAGCATCGCGAGCGAAATCCCGTAGTGCTCAGAGAATGCGAATACAGCCATCGAACCGTTCATCAGCACCATGGTGCCCAGCAGCAGCGCCGTCTTGTTCTTCACTTCGCCGGTAAGCACAAGCACGAAAGAGCCTGTCAGCGTCCCGAGCCCCTGCACTGTGACCATGGTGCCGTAACCGACGCTTCCGACATCCAGGATGTTGCGAGCGTATAGAGGAGTGACGACCTGGAAGATCCCGGTGAAGAGCCCGCCGATAGACATGAACAGCAGCCACTTGATGACGGGGTTGCGTGCCGAGTAGCGAACACCTTCAGTGATGTCCTGCATCACGCTCCGCTCAGGTTTTTCGGCCGGCTTGCTCCGTGACCTGATGGCAACTGTTGCGACGAACCCGGTGCCGTACAGGCCGCCCAGCAGGTAGAAAGCTGCATCAAGTCCTGTTGCCAGCAGATAGCCGCCAAGCATTGGCCCTGCGACTGTTGCCGTCTGCGACAGCGTCGTGTTCAGCGAGACGGCGCTCATGAAACGGTCACGTCCCACCACGTCCATCGCGAACGCCTGGCTGGCCGGGTTGTGGAAAGCGAACATCGTGCCCGTCACAAGCCCGATCGGGATCAGCTGCCACGCCGATATCACGCCTGCTGTAACTAGAAACGCTGTCAGGAACGCCATCGTGGCGATCACGAACTTTGTGACCACCTGGATCTTCCAGCGTTCCTGGCGATCTGCCGCGGCGCCGCCAATCAGTGAGATCGCCATGATGGCGATGCCCGGCATGGCGTTGACGATCCCGACCCAGAGCGAGGAGTCAGTCAACTCGAGGACCAGCCAGGCCTGCGCCATGTTCCTGACCATGAACCCGGAGAACATCATGGCGTTGCCGATGAGCAGGAACTGGAAGTCACGGATGCGGAGCACCTCGGCAGCCGCGGCGAGACCGGACTTGCGAGGTGTTGTCAGCGGTCGGGAGGCACGAGTTGACTCAGTGGCCGCGTCCGGTTCTTCGGACGACGTACGCTCGGCCTCAGTTGCCATGACGGGTGGCAATCTTCACTTGGTGAGTATTCCTTTGTATGCGCATCCGCACCCCGCTCAGAAGGGTGCGGGGCCGGCTACCGCTTCACTACGAACTGCTCGATTGCAGCCTCATCCAGGTCTGCGCCGATGCCGGGCCGGTCGGGCAGCCTGAACATGCCGTCATCGTAGCTCCATGCCGTGTCCGAGGCATCACCAAGTTTGTCGGATAGTCCGCCCTGGAACTCCTGGAGGAACTCGGGCGATGAGACGGCGGCGCACTGCAATGTCGCCGCCTGGAAGATCGAGACGCCGCTGCCCATGTGAGGCGTGGTAGGGATGCCGACCGCAGCCGCCATGTCGCGCTGTTTCAGGAAGTCCGAGATGCCGGTCCTGCCGATATCGGGTTGGTAAACATCGAGTGAGCGCGGCTGTTCCAGCCACTGCTCCGCCTGGTACCTGCTCCTGAAGTGCTCGCCGAGAGCGATAGGAGCGCCCGGCTGCTTGTTCAGTCGCTGATGGCCCGCGAGGTCCTCAGGCTGGAGAGGGCATTCGAAGAACCGCACGTTCCGCTCGCCGTACTCCTTCTTTGCCTGGGTTGCACCTTCTTCATCACACATCCAGAGCGTGTCGACCATCCACTGCTCCAGCGCCGGCGCACCGGCTTGCAGACCATCCAGCTCCGCTACGCCCGCCTCCCAGTCGCCGGTCAAGAAGATCTTTGCGCCGCGTAGACCTGTGTCTATCCACCTGTTCACGTGCTCGACGCGCTCTTCCAGAGTGTTGCGTCTCACACCCGAAAGGTAGACGGGAATCTCTGTTCGTGGAGCGTCCGAGATCATCGCCGCGACCGGCATACCCTCGCGCCTTCCGACTGCGTCCCAGACAGCGATGTCCAATGCAGCAAGTGCGTCGAGCCAGAAACCGGATGAGTAGCCGCGGCCTCGTTGCGAGTCGTACAGGAAGTCCCAGAGCGCGGCTGGATCAGCAAACTCCTGGCCAACGACCATCTGCTCAAGGATGTTGTCTGAGATGACACAGATCACCTCAGGACCGATCGAGCAGTTCGCCTCACCCCATCCCACGGTTCCGTCCGCAAGCGTCACCTTCAGCAAAGCCGATTCCACGTAGCGTGCATATACCGTCTGCCAGCCACTCTTGAACTCGAACCTCTCCGTTAGGCGGTCGCCCTCGTCTGCCCGGTAGCCCTCCCAGTAAGAGGAGCTTTCCTTGAATGCCAGGTGGAACGATTCGAGCCTGGTGATTGCGAAATCGGTGGTGTGCGGCATGTGTTACCCGGGTGTGGCTGGTTAGGACCGGACTGGTGTCCGGTGGTCGCTCCGGAAAGGGTATCTGTTCACGTGGGAACATAGCCATGCAGTGCCGCAGAAGGTATTCGACGAGCATATGCCAATAGGCGATTCGAATTACGCCTGAGCAAAACGAAATTCGTCGTGAAGACCAGGCGGAATCACGCAATGCGGCCAATTCAGGCTGTGATGGGCAGAAACGAATCTGAGTTTGCAGGCAGAGCGTAGGAGACAGAGCGAGGCGCGCCCGTGTGGCGGCCGCGGGAACTGGGCATCCGCGGCAGACTTTGGGCAAGCGCCGGGCCGTACGCGTCAGGGTCCATGAATATGCTCTCAAAAGTTGAACTCGGGCTGCCCGATTTCACCTGTTGGGGGATGTTTGGGAGCGTTGACATGGTGTGGTTCGGGTGTTAGCGTCTCGCACCAATCTTGCCGGATTCTGTCTGGCACGGTGGCCGCGCTTCGACAAGGAATATGCATGGCGGGAATGGTCAGACGGGCATGATCTTCCGTTGTTCCGGGTCTTTCGGAGCGAGGGCATGAAAGTAGATAGGAAACGGCATGGCCCCGGGTGCGGACCCGAGGCGGTTGGGGCCTCACGGTTTGTATGCCTGGTTTCTGGAGGGTTGTATGAATTTGATCTGGTTTAGGAACCGCTGGCGAACCACGCTTCTTGCGCTCGGTTCACTGGTGGTGATCGCAGCGGTAGCCTGCGGAAGTGATGAGCCCGAGGCGACGCCAACGTCGGCCGCTGCTCCCACTACCGCTCCGGCAACTGTTGCGCCGACGTCGACGCCGCAGTCGCCTGACCAACCGTCAGCGCCTGCTACGCCAACGTCTGCTCCGCAGAGAGCAACACCCACGAGCGCGCCTGGCGGCGGACCTTCGGATGGACCTTCGGGTTCCCTGGTCCGAGCTTACCCGACGCTTGAAGCGGTCTACGGAATCGGCTACGTCGGCCCGTACCGCACGAGTGCCACCAACCAGATTGGTGGTGTGGAGGAGCACCTCTTCATCTTTGAGGATGGAGATGCTCTGACTCCTCAGCTGCTCGAGTCATTCGCCATCGACCCCGCTGGCACGAAGGTGACTTTCAACCTTAAGAGTGGAATTCCCTTCCAGGCCCCGCGCGGATTCGAGAACAGAGACTTCGGAATGCTCGACGCTAACGAGCTTGCCGAATGGTTCAACAGGTCGAACGCCACGACAAACCCAGACTCCACTTATGGAGACGCGGGTGACCTCGCCGGTATCTTCCTCGAGGCCACTGTTATCGACTCGGACACAATAGAAGTTGGTCTGGTTTCACCGATCTTCTTCTGCCTGCCGGTTTCGCAGTTCGGCTGCCTTTCCGCAGCCCGTGGTCCCCACAAGGTGACCACCGCTGACGAATTCGGTGTTGAGTGGGCTCGTGCCCACCACGTTGGCACCGGCCCCTACGTCCAGGGTGCTTGCACGCCTGGTGACCGCTGCACAATGCACGCAGTGGACTCCCACTGGAGGCAGGTAGGTAACGTGGCTGAGATCACAGGCATCCAGGTGCCTGAGGCTCAGACTCAGATCGCAATGCTTAGGAACGGCGCCATCGACATGGTGACGCTGGACTACAAGCTGCTGCCAGAGATCATCGATGGAACGAACTTCCGCTTCCTCGAGACGATGCCTGGTGGTTTCGTTGGTCAGTCAATCCTGTTCTCAGGAAACCTCTGGGAAGAGTTCCACGCCCGCACGGGCGAGGCTCTGAACCCGTGGGACTCCCCTGTCTATGACAAGGACTTCCCGTGGCTCGGAGACCCCTGGCAGGAGTCGCACCCGCAGAACGTCCGCTACACGGACACAGACAACCCTGCAGGTATGACCGACATGGAGCAGGGACGCCTGGTTCGCCTGGCCCTCTCCGTCTCCATTGACCGCGCCGGCATCAACGACGTTCTCCTGAACGGCATCGGCACCCCGATCTACTCCGAGTACATGGGTCCGGAGTACCCGGGTTGGGACCCCGACCGCCAGACAGGCGTATGGGACGTTGACGGCAACAAGGTTGCAGCTTCCGGTACGGCTCAGTCCGTGCGCTGGGAGATTGCAGACGCAGACCTGGACGAGGCTGACAGGCTCCTGGAACTGGCTGGCTACCCGCTGGTAGACGGCAAGCGCCAGGGCTTTGAGAAGCTGACACTCCAGGCCTACGCCGCAGAAGCAGGACCTGTTGGTCTTGAGGTTGCGGACGCCATCATGTCCGACTGGGCTCGACTCGGAATCGAGATCGAGGGTCTGATCGAAGACTACGGTGGTGTTATCAGCCCCAGGATGCGCCAGCGTGTCCAGTTCCTGCCGGTGCTGAAGAACGGTGACGTCCACTCCAACGTATTCCCGCTGGACTGGCCGCTGCCTCTGGTTGACACCTCCTCCAGCCGACCTGGTTGGGGAGTTGGTTTCGAGTCTCCTGCTGGAGCTCGCTGGCTGTTCGAGATGTTCGCTGAGCGTGACCCCAAGGTCCGTGAGGCACGACACCTCGACTGGGTGGACTACAGCATGTTCTGGGTCCAGTACGCCGGTGTGTTCCAGGTACCCAAGGGCATCGTGGTCAACAACCGCGTAGCTTCCTGGAACGGTAACCAGCAGCACTACTCGAACGTTTCAGGTAACCCCGAGTTCATCGTACTGAACTAGGAGTTCCAGGGACGGTCAACGTAGACAGTTGATCGATAGGGCGGGGCCTGGCAACAGGCCCCGCCCTCAAACTACACAGGGCACAGGTTGACGACCTGGACGTTGGATTCGGTGATCGGATAGCCGCCACGCACACCGTACAAGGTGCAGCACTCATATATTCAGCAGGAAGGCGCATAGCCTCCCACCCTTGCATGGGCGTGCAAAAGCCAGGGGCAGTCAGGAAACAAAGCCGGAATGACTAAGTTTCTCATTAGCAGATTCCTCTCATCTCTCGTATCAGTTCTAGGCGCCACGATCGCAATCTTTACGCTTGTTCAGTTCCACAACGATCCTCGCCAACTGTTCGTGCCCGACTCTGGTTTCGGTATTACGCAGGAGCAATGGGAAAGGCTAGGGACACGACTTGGCTTCGATGACCCGCTGCCCATTCAGTATTTGAAGTGGATCGGAAACGTTCTTCGAGGGGATCTTGGCGTCTCCCTGGCTCGAGACCGCCAGGTCACAGAACTCATTGGCGGCAAGATTGGTGCGACCGTTCAGCTCGCAGTAGGCGGCTGGATCTTCGCCATCTTGTTAGGAATTCCAACGGGAGTTGTCGCCGCAGTTAAACGAGGTTCCGCGTGGGATTATGTCGCGCGCGGCGCGGCCATCATAGGACAGGGCGCGCCTCCGTTCGTAACCGGACTCGTGCTCATCTGGATATTCTCGGTCTGGTTAGACGGCACTCCGTTGCAATTACCGTCAGGTGGTAGATCACCGTCATTCCAGTTCGAGGAGTACATACTTCCCTGTGTGGCTCTCGGATGGGGTGCTGCGGCCGGATTGATGAGGCTCACTCGCTCTGCGATGCTCGAGGTTCTCGACTCCGAGTACGTCCGGCTAGCCAGGGCGAAGGGTGTTGGCTGGAACAAGGTGATCTTCAAGCATGCGCTACGTAACGCTCTGATCGCCCCAATCACGTCAGCGCTTCTTATCTTCGCAAACTGGCTCAACGGCGCCCTGGTGGTGGAGATCGTCTTCGCATGGCCCGGAATCGGCTTCGATGCTCTGTTCCGTGCGGTGAATGACAATGACTTCCCGCTCCTCCTTGGAACGGTGTTCATCTTCATCATCATCTTCCTGGTGTTTGCCACACTGGCCGACATCGCATATACGATCATCGATCCGCGTGTGCGGTTGAGCTAGGGGACAGATAATGGCAACTGCACAGGAAATAGAACAGACACAGTTAGCGAAACCGATCAGTCGGCGACGGTCTGGAGTCGGTGGGTCTCTGGGTTACGCGTGGTATCTCGTTCGCAGGTACCCGGTGCTTCCGGGAATCATCCTGAGCCTTCTGGCCCTTGCGGCGGTCGCCGGGCCGTGGGTCTCTCCTTACGACCGTGATATCGGCACGATTGAAGACCGGCACCTGGGTATCTGGAGTTTTGGTCACCAGGAGATCGACGAGGTCACCGGCGAAAAGATTCGTCCGGACAACCAGAAAACCGGCTGGTTCCATGACCTGTGGCCAGACGCATTCCACCCGCTTGGCTCTGACCACGTAGGACGGGATGAACTGACACGCGTATTGCACGGAGCCCGTATCTCCGTGCAAGTTGTGGCTATCTCGCTACTCTCGGGCATGATCATCGGGGTCAGCCTCGGAATCATCGCTGGCTACTACGGTGGCGTCTTCGATGAGGTCGTGACGCGCTTTGTCGACATCTGGAACGCATTGCCGTTCTTGATGGTCGCTCTAGTCGTGACCCTGATCTTTGGCAGGAGCATCACTGTTCTGTTCTTCGTCTTAGCGCTCATAGCATGGGCAGGATTTGTGCGTGTCATTCGCTCACAAATCCTGATTCTGCGTGAGATGGACTACGTGGCGTCTGCGAGGATCAACGGCGCCAGCGACTTCCGGATTATGTTCCGTCACCTGCTTCCGGGCGTGATGAACACGGCAATCGTTGTCGCAACGCTGAACACCAGTGGACTGATTCTGTCGGAGTCCGTTCTGTCATTCGTGGGTGCTGGAATTCAGCGTCCGATCCCTGCATGGGGTGTTATGACGAACGACGGACGAGACTACCTGTCCGTCGCCCCGCATCAAGTCCTGGTGCCCGGAGGCGCCATCTTCTTGACAGTGATAGCGCTGAACTTCCTCGGCGACTGGCTGCGTGACAGGTTGGATCCGAGACTGAGGCAGGTCGACTAGCACTTCGCTGCTGAAAAAATGAAAGACCTTTAGCTGCCGGTGGCTGTCGCCACCGGCAGCTTTTTTCCTGTCAATGGAAGCTGTTAGTAACAATGAATCCATACCTGAAGTTAGTCGCCCGGAACCTGCACGTATCAACGCGGCGAGTGGCGATCGTGGTTCCTCTCCTTATGATCGCCGCTTCGGTCGCCTGCGGTAGCGGATCAGGCGATTCGGCCGACGATGTAGGAGTTACTGTGGTCGAGGGACTCACCTCACCACGCGGACTCACTCTCGATCAAGACGGAGGCCTCCTGATCGCAGAGACTGGTGGCGGTCGATTACTCAAAGTCACGAATGACCAGGACGTCAGCTCTCTATCTGACAGCCTGCCGTACTCCCTCAATACAGGTCCAGAAGCCGAATATCGAGCCGGTCCCTCGGCGATTAGCCTTCTCAACGGAGAGGTATTCGTCATCGTGGGCGAGTTTCGCGGCAACAGGTCAGCGCGCCTTTACCGCATCACGGATAACAACGGATACGAGCCGGTGACGCCCGTGACCGATCCCTTTACACCGACCTCAAACCGATTCTCAAACCCTTACGACATAGTCAATGCTCCGGAAGTCGGTGGTTGGATTGTTTCGGACCCTGGCGGCAACTCGCTGGTCGCAGTCGACCTGGACGGCAACATTCGCGACTATGTGGTGTTCGAGAACTTCGACAGTCCCAGGAGCGACAATCCGGTTGAGATGGTGCCAACCGGAATAGCACGCGGCCCTGATGGAGCCATCTACGTCGGTTCGTTGACCGGCTTTCCGTACCCCAGCGGAGAGGCTGTCGTCTGGAGAGTGGAAGATCTAAACGGTGATGGGGATGCGATGGATGATGGTGAAGTGGAGCCGTTCGTCACTGGACTCACCACAATCACTGACATCACATTCGATGATGACGGCATTCTCTATATAGCGGAGTTTTCATCGGACGCAGAAGAGGTCCTCCTGGGCGGAGATATCGCCGGGAAGGCCATATCCAATCCCGGGCGAGTCCTCAGCTGGGATGGGAACGAGCTGGCGGAAATCACCGACAGCGTCGTTTCGCCGACCGGCCTCCTGGTAACCGAGTCGACTCTTTACATAAGCGAAGAGTACGCCGGCAAAGTCTCGAAACGCTCGCTCAACTGACCACGACAAAATAGGGTCCGGTCTTTGGCGAAACCGCTTGATCCACCACAAGCAGGGTGCGATTCGACGATGTAGTAGCTGCGCCATAGCGGCCGCCACAGGCTTCGACGATCACAAACAGGCCCGAGCCACAATGGCTCGGGCCTGTTTCACGCTCAATCTTGTTTGTGCCTGTACGGAAGCCTTCGCGCCGGTGCTTCCAGGCTACTCGACTACGCAGATAGCTCCTGTTCCGGTGTCACCTGAGAACAGCGAGGCATACTGGTGGCAGCCAGGAATCGTGAACGTGTGCGAGAACCTTGCCGGCTCGGTATCGAACGTTCCCTTACTCATAGCGCCAGAGTTCCACTGCTCGGCCTGGTCATCAAGGCTTGCCGTTGAGCTCGCTGACCGCCGCGGGTTCTCCCAGAGGACAGTCGTGCCAATCTGGACCTTTATCAGGTCAGGCGTGAAGGAACCCTGGGCACCAATCTCGATCGTGGGGTTGTCCGCGTCTGTGAGGGTCGGACCCTCAGGAACGTTGATAACGACGGGGGTTGGTGTAGGCGTAGGCGTTGCACCGACGAGGGCCGTAGAGGTCGCAGCGGTGTTGGTTGCCTGAATCGAAGCCTGGCTGCCCGCACCGGTGGTCAGTCCAGTATTGCTGTCAGGGTCTCCACCCGCGTCAATCGTTGCCTGTCGGGCGATGGCGGTGTTGTCCGCATTGATCAACCTTAGCTCTGACTGAAGAGCTTCCTGTGTGTTTTCTCCACAGGCGACCGCAATCAGCGCCACCGTCATAGAGATGGCAAATACACTAAATGTCTTTGTCTTCAGGCTCATTGAAATCCCTCTCCAGTAAGGGTTTTTCCCGCGGCCCCCGGGTTTACGTGAAACGTCTTAACTACGGACTGAGTTTTATCTTGAGATTGACCATGTTCGTGGCTGATCCGAGAGTCTAACATGCCGGTGCCTTTTTACGTTGATTGGAGTTGCCGCCTGATCGTGGTGCACCTCAAGACAACCGAGACACCTAAACACCGGCTGAAGTGATCCTCTTCCTGGCGCTTTGCCACCTTCCGCCGATAGCCATAATCCCTCCCGCCAACGTGACGAGGGCTGCTATCGGGATCACAACTCCGTAGGCATCGAGAAACGCGCCTGAATCGGTAAGAGCGTCACTTCGTCCCTGTTGCCAGGTCAGTAGCGAAGTCATCACGGCGATCGAGGTCACGGTGCCCACCGTCTGTGCAACTGCGAGCGCCGAAGAGGCAGAGCCGGAGAACTCGGCCGGTGTGCGGCGCATCGTGAGCGCATAGACCGCCGCCTGGTGGATGCCGAAGCCGAGGCCCAAAACCCCGGCCCAGATCGCCACGACCGCGATCTCAGAGCCTCCATTCATCTCGCCAACCATCCAGAGTCCGACTGCGGACACCGCCGCGCCTGCTAACGTCGTCTTCCTGTCACCAATCCGGTCGGCGACCCACCCGCCAACGCCGGAGCCAACAAGCGATGCCGCGGCCATCGTTGCAAGCAAGGCTCCGAGGACCAGCGTGCTGCGGCCGAGCACGTCAGGCACGAAGAACGGGAACAGGAACCACATCACGAATGTGCCGGCGGTCACGACGAAGTTCGACAGCACTCCTGCCCTGAACTCCGCAACACGAAGCAAAGAGGTGGGGAAGACCGGGTGCGCCGACACCCTGTGCCGCCAGAGGACGAGTGCAGCGGCGGCGACTGACCCTATATACAGCAGTACCGGCCGTAACGCCAGCCATCCATCGAGGCGAGCGAACGACAGCGCCAGCACCACGATGAACAGAAACCCGAACACAGTTCCCGCTGCGGACCAGTCGAAACGCCGCCTCTCTCCTCTGATCTCTCGCACCCCGAAAACCGTCAGGATCAGCGCCAGGGCTCCGATCGGCAGACGCGCCCAGAAGATCGCCTCCCATCCGACGTTCAGCGACAGCCAGCCTCCACCAAGCGTTCCCGCCATCTGGCCTGCGCCTACTGCGGCAAGCGTGAAGCCCAGCGCCGTGCCTTTGCGTTCCGGACCGAACGCCCTGGCTACGATCGCCGGCCCGACCGTGAACAGGATCGCCACGCCGATGCCCTGTGGCACGCGGAGACCGACGATAGGCGACAAGGAGCCCTGTAGCGAGATGATGGCGACGGAAGCGGTGTAGAGGACGATCCCGGTCAGCAGGACACGCTTGAGGCCGATCGTATCTGCGAGGTGGCCTGCGATGAAGCCGGTGCCGCTGCGGGCGGCGTGGTAGATGATGATGATCCACTGGACAGTGATCAGGGTCTCGCCGAGAGATTCCCGGAAAACTGGCAGCGAGACGTTGATGGAGAAGTCGAGAGCGGCCAGGAACAGCGCCGCGCCCCCTGCCGCGGCTGCAAGCACCCTGTAGTTGAGGCCCATCTCCGGAATGCTGGTGTCCGGGTGAAGAGCCGCCTGCTGCGCCTGTTCAGTAGCCGGGATCTAGCCGCCCCCTACAGGACGAACAATCTCCACGGTGTCACCGTCTGCAATCAGCGTGCCGGGGAACTCCTCGCGTCTGAGCACGGTGCCGTTTATGGCCACCGCGAGCGAGCGACCAGCAAGCCCCTTCGCCTCGAGGTACTGCTTGACGCTCTGGTCTGGCGCCAGCTCCGTGTCCTTACCGTTGATTCGCACCTTGATCATGATTCGCCGTCGAGTCCGATCGCTTCTGCAAGCATCCGTGCCGCTCCGTACGGGTCCGCAGATCCAATTATCGCGCCGATCACCGCCACGCCAGATGCGCCAGCCTCTATCACCTGCGGGGCGTTTTCCACCGTGATCCCGCCGATTCCTACCACCGGAATCTCTGTCTCTGCAGTGACGGACTGCACAAGCTTGGCTCCTCCGGTCAGGCCGCCCGGGTGGGATGCAGACGGGAATACTGTCCCAAGCACGACGTAATCAGCCCCATAAGCCTGCGCCGACAGGGCAGATTCCAGGCTGTGGACCGACTTGCCAGCGAGCAGATCAGCGCTCATCTCAGTCCGCTCTAATGTGCTGCTCTCTCTGAGATGGACGCCGGCCGCACCGCTCGTCTTGGCTATCTCCATCGGACCGTTCACAACAACGATAGCTCGATCACCGACTAACTCAACAACCCGCTCCGCCTGCGCGGCCAGACCGCCTTCATCGAGATCATGCCCACGGACCTGGACCATGTTCACGCCACCTCGAACGGCCTCGGACACGGCTCGCAGCAACGCCTCTTCGCTCCCGGCGCGTCCAAGATCGGTCACGAGACACAGGATTCGTCCGGGGAGCCTGCTCATAGCGGGTCTGACTAGGTCGTCGCCATCGGCACGCCCTCGGTTGGGCTGCTGGCGATAGCCTCTTCTCGCTCTGGTATGCGGCCTGCCAGGTACGCCTTGCGCCCGGCCTCAACGCCCAGCTTGAACGCCTCACCCATGAGAGCGGGATCCTCAGCCTGCGCGATTGCCGTGTTCACGAGCACACAGTCTGCGCCGAGCTCCATCACAGAGGATGCGTCCGATGGAACGCCTAGACCCGCGTCCACGACCACAGGCACGCTCGACTGCTCGATGATGATCTGTATCTCTTCTGTGGTAAGCACACCACGCCCTGACCCGATCGGCGATCCAAGCGGCATTACCGTCGCACATCCGATGTCTTCGAGACGCATCGCAAGTACGGGGTCGGCATGTATATATGGCAGGACCGTGAAACCCTCGGCAATCAGCGTTTTCGCCGCCTCGAACGTGCCGACGGGGTCTGGCAGCAGGTACTTGGGGTCAGGCATCACCTCGAGCTTCACCCAGTCGGATCCTGTCACTTCCCGCGCAAGCTTCGCAGTCCAGACCGCCTGCTCGGCAGTTTTGCTGCCTGCGGTGTTCGGCAGGATCTGAAACCGGTCCCAGTCGAGCTCGTCCAGCAGCGTCTTCTCGTTTGGGTCGTCGAGGTTTAGGCGCCCGATCGCCACCGTAATGATCTCTGTGCCTGACGCTGCCACGGATGCCGCAAGGTCTTCGCTTGACCTATGCTTGCCTGTGCCAGTCAGCAACCGGGATTTGAATGACTTGCCTGCGATTACCAGTTCGTCGCCCATGGCGTCTGCCTTTCCGACTCCGACCCAAGCGGACTTTATTCGGACACTAAAATGCGCTGCCTGATTGGTGCTGGCAGCGCATCTGGAAAGCGGGTTCTCTCCCTACGCTGGCATTACCCAGATCAGGTTCCAGGGTCGGTGGAATCGTCCACCCTCTCAGCCCGCACTTCGGGCTCCCCTGCGACAACTTTAGGCCGGTGCGGCATCTTCGTCAAACCGCTGCGATCGCCTGCGCCAGCGTGATCACCGCGGTATATTGCAGCGACCGGTTGAGGCCATATATACGCAGAACTGCATACTCGAGAGACCTGAACGGAGATTTCGCATGGGACACAGGGTCATCTACTTCGGTGAGCCATCCGGAGCAAGGACGAAACGCGCTGTCGAGCTTGCGCCTGACGACCTCGATGTCGGCTACGTTAACCCTGAGTCCCCACCAGAACAGCGCCAGGAAGAGCTGAAGGACGCAGAGGCTCTCATAACGAACGGACTGCTGTGGACCGAGGATGACATCGCAAAGATGCCGAACTTGAAGCTTCTGCAGCTCATGAGCGCCGGCTTCAACACGCTGGACGTCGCAGCGATCCGCGAGATGGGTGTTGAGGTCTGCAACAACTCTCCCGCTATCTCTAACTCGGTCGCCGAGCATGCAGTCTCCCTGATGCTCATGACATACAAGCGGCTCGAACAGGGCATCGATGGCGTCAAGGATGGTGAATGGCAGGGCCACGCTAAGGGAGGGCCTAACGGCCAGCTGTACGAGCTTGCCGAGCGCACGGTCGGCATCGTCGGACTTGGCAACATCGGATCCAAGGTTGCTAAGCGACTGACGGGCTTCGAGACCACCACGCTGTATCACGACGTGCGTGAGTTCGACTCTGAGTACGAGAGATCGCTCAATGTTCAGCGCGTTTTGTTCGATGAGCTGCTGGAGCGCAGCGACATCGTCACAGTGCATGTGCCGCTCAACTCAGTGACGACCGGTTTGTTCTCGACCCGAGAGTTCGCGGCGATGAAGTACACGGCGATGTTCGTCAACACATGCCGAGGGCCTGTACAGGACGAGGCTGCGCTCATCAAGGCGCTGCAGGATGGCGAGATCGCATGCGCTGGTCTTGATGTGTTCGAGCAGGAGCCGACGCCACTCGACAACCCACTACTGCACATGGACAACGTGGTTGTGACTCCACACCTCGCTGGCTCCACACAGGAGCGCGTCGACAGGGCGCTGGTGTTCTCGTTCGAGAACGCTCGGCGCGTGCTGAACGGCGAGAAGCCGCAGAACGCTGTGGAGCTGCAGGACTGAGTACCAACGGTGAACGGCCGGCGGCGCTGCTGATCGACCTCGACGGTACGCTGCTCGATTCGAACGACTGGATCTCGGACCGCGACGTTGCCGCGGTCCGCGCAGCAGCGGAACGCATACCAGTCGCCATCGCCTCAGGTCGCATCCCGGAGGACGTCGGGCATTTCGCACGCCTGCTCGGTCTGCACGGACCACAGGTGAGCGACAACGGCGCCCGGCTGATGGACCCGGTTACTGGCAGATCACTATCAGACCTCGCAATTCGACCAGGTGATGCCCGGACGATCGTAGAGCGTATCGAGGCGCAGGGGTTCAGGTTCTTCGCCGTCGATGCCGGTCGCACGGTACGGTCTAAGGCCGAGTTCAACGAGTGGCAGGTGACGGTAATCACCTGTTCCGTACCTGGTCAGTCTGACGCCGAGCGCATTGCACTTGAGCACACCGGCAACGGCGTCACCGCGATGGGCGCGCGTGGCTCACGGAACGAGTGGTACGTGAACTACACCCACGGCGATGCTCACAAAGGCTACGGAGCTCGGCAGTTCAGCGAGCGGGTCGGCGTCGACCTGTCCCACGTGATGGCGATCGGCGATGGACTTAACGACCGTGAGATGTTCGAAGCGGTCGGATTGCCGGTTGCGATGGGCCACGCGCCCGGCGAGATGATCGAGCGGGCAGAGCACGTGACAGGAACGTTGAAGGACGCAGGCGTTGCACAGGCTATTGAGCGGTTCGTGCTCTAGTCGTCCAGTACATCTTTCGGTGTTTCAGACCGCTCGGGGTTGTCAGCTTCCGTATCCGTCTCGCTACCGCCACCACGCCTGCGGAAGACCCGCACGCCGGCCGTCATCGCAGCTCGCCACGAAGCAAGCTCTCCTCGCACAGCCTGCCTGATCCTGCTGCCGTACTCGCCAAAATTCCTGAACTTCTTCTGCCGGCGCCTGACCAGCGTACGGCGGTGAGTGTTCCGGATCTCGATCAGCTCGCGCATCAGGCTGCGCTTGAGCAATCGGGCAGCCTCGTCCGGCGAAGCGTGCGCGCCTTCGGCAGGCTCTGCGATCACATCGTCCACGATGCCCATTCGCATGCAGTCAGCTGACGTCAGCTTCAGCGCCCGTGCGATGTCCTCGGCGCGCTCACTGTCCCGCAGCTCGCTGCGGGCGCCCTGCTCTGGGGAGATGGGTGTATATATCGAGTTCTGGAGCATCAAGACGCGATCCGCAACGCTGAACGCCAGCGCAGCTTCGGAACCGCCCTCACCGATCAGCACAGAGATCGTCGGCACCTCGGCAGAAGCCATCGTGTTGATCATGTTCGCCATCGAGATTGCAAGCCCGCGATGCTCCTGCTCGAGCCCCAGGCGTGGGCCTGCGGTGTCGACAATCGTGAATACCGGCAGACGGAACCGCTCGGCGAACTTCAGAGCGCGTGTCGCCTGCCTGAAGCCTTCTGGGAGGATGTCGCCTCTCACCCCGCCGTGATCGTTCTTGCTCGTCTCGACCGATTTCTGCTGGCCGATCACCATGACAGACTCACCCGCAAGCCGCGCAAGGCCGATGATCACCGATGGGTCCTGGCCTGAAACGCGGTCGCCGTGCATCTCCACGAAGTTGGTGAACATGTTCTCGATATAGAAGCGTGCTCTCGGTCGGTCCGGCCGTCTTGCAAGTTGCACCATCTCCCACGGCTCGCGTGGCGTGAGTTCTGGCACTGGTGGCTTTGACCGCCTCGATGCGGCCAACTTGAACTCCGGTGACAGCAGGTCCAGCACCGATGCGAGTTCGTGTTTCAGCGACTCACGGTCGACTACACGGTCGATCAGGCCTGCGTGGAAGTAAGTCTCGGAAGAGTACTGGTCGTTCTCGATCCGATGCTCTTCCGCCTCCTGGATCTCCCGGAAAGGCGCAAAGCCGATGTGCGCGCCCGGCTCGGCGAAAATCATGTCCGCAAGGGAAGCAAAGCTGCCGAGCACCTGTCCCGTCGCCGGGTTGCCAAGTACGGCGATGAGCGGCATCCCTTTCTTGTGCAGCGCGTTGACGGCGATCACCGTCTTCGCCATCTGCATGAGCGAGAGGACACCTTCCTGGATGCGAGCGCCTCCGCTTGTGACAAACACTACCGCTGGAAGCTTCTTCCGGGCCGCCATCTCAAGCGCCAGCGCAACCTTCTCGCCAACAACAAGTCCCATGCTGCCGCCAAGGAACCCGAAGTCGAGCACGATCACAACAGATTCGGTACCACCGATGCTGCACGTGCCAGTGACCGCGGCCTCAGTCAGGCCGGTGCGAGTCTGGTCCTGCAGCAATCTGACCCGGTACGAGGCGCGAGGGGAGAACTCAAGCGGGTCGAGTGACTGGATCCAGGTGCTCGACTCCTTGAACGTTCCTTCATCCGCAACCGCCGCAATCTGGCGGCGTGCCGAGATCGAGTAGTGGTAACGACATCGCGGGCAGACGCGCAGCCGCCTGTAGATGGCGGAGTTCTTGAGATCAGCGCCGCAAACCGAGCAGTCAGTCCGCAACCCCTCAAGCTCAATCGGCGGCTGCTCACTCAGGTCGCCTGAGGAGTTGTCCGAGCCATCCGGATAGATTGGAGTGAAGTTGCTCATTCAGCCTTCTGCCGGGGCGCTGTCAAGATTGAGCATATGTTCCCACCGCTGACTGCATTCTGCTCAATGCGTGGTCGTTCTGCGGGGAGGAAGCTTGTCACCATTGTATGTCCGGCGTCAAAGCCTGAACTGGATGGTGACACTAAGAGAGTGGTGATTTTCGGCGCCTGGGCCGGTCTGGGCCAGACTGAAAACGTGTACTTATGGACTACTACGCCCCGAGTACCTGCCTGGGCTTTCCGGGCTCACCCGGTCCGACAACGCCGAGGTCCTCGAGTTCGTCCATGAGCCGTGCGGCCCGCGGGTAGCCGATGCGCAGTCTGCGCTGAAGCAGCGATGTGGAGAGCGTCTTCTGAGAGCGGGCGAGGTTGCGAGCAGAATCGACAAGTGAGTCACCTGAAGAGTCAAACTCGCTATCGACTTCTGCCTCGTCCGGCATCTCCACTTCGAGTTCGGGAAGTGTCGGGCCCTTCACAGCCTTCCACATCCTTACGGTCGACTCGATCTCGCTGTCGGACAGGAACGCACCCTGTACGCGCTCCGGCTTCGCTTTGTCGATTGGAAGGTAGAGCATGTCGCCCCGGCCCAGCAGCTTCTCACCGCCGGTGCTGTCGAGGACAGTACGGGAGTCGATCTGTGACATGACGGCGAAGCTGATCCTGCTCGGGAAGTTCGCTTTGATCAGGCCAGTGACCACGTCCACAGACGGTCGCTGCGTCGCGACAACCAGGTGAACGCCGGTCGCCCGGCCAAGCTGCGCCAGCCTAACGAGCAGCCTCTCCACCTCGTTCGCCGCCTGCAGCATCAGGTCGGCAAGCTCGTCCACGAGGATCACAAGGTACGGCATCTTCTCGGTCGAACGTTCATTGAACGAAACGATGTTCTTGACGCCGGCCTTTTCGAGGACCCTGAAGCGCCCCATCATCTCGGCAATCAATGCTTTCAGCGTTGCCACGGCCCGGTCGGCTTCGACGACGACGGGTGTGTAGAGATGCGGAATGCCTGCGTACGGCGTGAGTTCAACACGCTTCGGGTCGATCATCACCATACGCGTCTGGGCCGGCGTCCTGCTCGTGAGCAGGCCGGTGATGATGGCGTTCATGCAGACGCTCTTGCCGGAGCCTGTTGAGCCTGCGATCAGCGTGTGAGGCATCCGAGCGAGATCGGCAAATACCGGCTGTCCGCCGCTGCCAAGTCCCAGCGGTACTGGCAACTGCGCCTTCGACTCGAACTTCTTCCACTCGTCCGTCTCCATTACTGAGCGCAGTGTCACAGGAGTCGGCCGGGAGTTTGGCACTTCGATACCGACAACAGATTCGCCAGGTACGACTGGCTCAAGCCTGATGTTCGGAGAGGCCAGCGCCAGGGCGAGGTCTTTCTCACGGTTGAGAATCATGTCGACCCGGACGCGCTTGCCAGCGGCCGGATCAGCCTTGCCGCCCTTCCAGCCGGGCCTCAGGCCGTACATCGTGACTGTTGGGCCGGTGAAAACCTGGTCAACCGTCACATCGATGCCGTACTCGGCGAGACTGTTCTCGATCAGGGCGCTCCGCTCGTCGATCTCCGCGCGAGTCACACCGCCCTGCGGCGCCTTCTTCAGCTTGTCGAGGTTCGGCAAAGGCCATGCGAACTGCGATGCGGCCTGGCTCAGGACGGCAGTAGATACGATCTCTGGCAGCGGTTCGTCAGCCGCAGTGTCTGTAACACCTGCTGGCAGATCACGGAGCGAGAGCGACTGGTCCATCGGGTTTGCCGAGTCCGGGTCGTACTCAGCTTCGAGTTCTTCATCTTCCCATGGCGGGGTCTCCGTGAACTCCTCTGTGCCTTCACTGGCAGCCAGGCCGTGGATTTTTGGTGATATCACCTGCTCGGGTGCTACATCTTCGCTGGTGCCGACACCAACAGCAGCCAGCTCCGCCTCTGCCGCCGCGGCCGCAAGCGCGAACTCTTCCTGCGCCTGCCTCTCAAGGCGCTCTTCCCTGCGCCGTGCCGACCGCTCGCTCCACTTCCTGCGCTGTTCGGCAGCGCCATGCGCAGTACGCGCCGTTGCCCGCCACGAGTATCGAGAGCCGGTCAGCGTTGCACGCCAGCTGAGCCGGGGTGTGAAGATGACCGCGGCGGCGATGACGAGCACGAGTATCCGCAGAGACGCGGCTGCATATTCGAGATTGGTGACGTTGAAGCGGTCCCACTCGGAAGGACTGACAGCGATCGCCTCACCGATCGAACCACCCATTGATGTGCCGGTCGCGCTGCCGGGTTCGGCGTTGAGCATGCCGAGCACACCGGATGCAGCGAACGCCAGTAAAAGCAAAGGAAGGACGTAGCGCCACTTGCGGACGAACAACATCGGCCGCCACGAAATCACATAGAGGGCCGCAACAGCCCAGAGACCGAACGGCACAAGCGACCATCCGAAGATCTCGAGCGTCCAGTCCCGCAAAGGGTAGGCGGCGATGGCAGCGGCGATCGCCACGATCAGCACGACACGGACCGGGTGTCGTGCTGCTACTCGAAAGCCAAAGGGAGCGATTCCACCAAACATCGACTCGCTGCCCTCTGATCGGGGCTTGCGAGTGGTGCGAGATCCCTTTGTTGTCGCTTTAGACGTCAATGGTCACCGGTATCACAAGAGGCCTGCGTTTCGTCCGGCGTGTCAGGTACCGTCCAACAGTGGCGCGTACCAGGTCCTCGAAGACGTTCCACTCTAGACGCTCACTTGAAAACCGTTCAAGAACAGGCTGTAACTCTTCTCTCGTATCTTCGAACAGCGACTCCGCATCAGCGGCATGCACGAAACCGACCGAAACCAGCCTCGGCTCGCCGATGATCTTCCTATTCTTGCGGTCAACGGCTAACGAGACTGTTACGATCCCCTCCCTCGCCAGCGAGCGCCTCTCGACAACCACGTTGCCCGCCTCGTCCCAGAGTCCGAGTCCGTGGACGAAGATGTGGCCGGCTACCTCCTGGTCGACGATCTCTGCGGTCTGCTCGGTCAACTCAAGTACATCACCATCCGTCAGCACTATCGAGTTCTCCGGATCGACGCCCTGGTCAACTGCCAGGTCAGCGTGGGCGCGTAGCATCCTGAACTCGCCATGGACTGGGATGAAGTACTTCGGCCGGGCCAGGTTGACGACCAACCGCAACTCTTCCCTCCGGGCATGGCCGGATACGTGAGTGCTGGCCTGCCGGTTGGTGATCACACGAGCGCCGAGCTGAACAAGGTCGTTGATCGAGTCGTTGACGCCAACCTCGTTGCCGGGGATCGTGTTGGCGGAGAGTACGATCGTGTCGTCTTCACGTATCGCGATCTCGCGGTGCTGGTCGCGTGACATTCGCACAAGTCCCGACGAAGGCTCGCCCTGGCTGCCGGTAGTCATCACGATCACCCTGCTGCCGGGCAATGACTCCGCCTGCGCCGGACTCAACATCAGGTCGTCAGGGATACGAAGGTGCCCGAGCTCACGTGCCAGCTTGGTGTTTTCGACCATGCTGCGCCCGACGATCACCAGCTTTCGTCCGAACGCCTCCGCGGCGTCCGCGACGATCTGGATCCTGGCGATCTGCGAAGCGAAGCTAGAGACGATCACTCGGGCAGGTGCCTCGGCGATGATGTCGAAAAGGCCGTCCGTAACGAGCCGGTCCGAGCCGGATGCGCCCTCCTCTTCAGCGTAGGTGGAGTCGGACATGAGCAGGAAAACACCGTCATCGCATATACGGGCAAGGTGTTTCAGGTCGCTCGGTTCGCCGATCATCGGGTCATGGTCAATCTTGAAATCGCCCGTGTGTACGACCTTGCCGAGTGGTGTGTCGATGGCGATACCGCAGGCGTCAGGGATGCTGTGGCAAACGTCGAACCACTCCACACTCAACTCGCCCGCCTGCACCTTTTCGCCCGGCGTTACGCGGTTCAGTTGCGCATCGGCCAGCAGACCAGCGTTCTTCAACTTCTGTCGCACCAGCTCGATGGCCATGCGCGGCGCGTAGACGGGGATGTTCAGCCTGTTGAGCAGGTGCGGAATGGCGCCGATGTGGTCCTCATGGCCGTGAGTGATCAGGACCGCACGAACCCGGTCAGCGTTTTCGACCAGGTAGTCCATGTTGGGGATAACCACATCGATGCCCGGCATGTCCACTTCGGGGAACAGCACTCCGGCGTCGATGATCACAATGTCGTCGCCGTACTCGACGACCATCATGTTTTTGCCTATCTCACCAAGCCCGCCAAGCGGGAGTATGCGGAGCGGCAGAGTTCTGGAGCTTCTTCGAGTTGTCATAGGTTGCTAAATCTAGTTCAAGTAGGTGTTTAGGCGGAGTACGTGAGGTGAACAGAAGTCACAGCTTTTGGCGAGTGACGCTGGTGATCTGAAGAGAGGTACGACAGGAGGGTTCTACTAGAACAGGCTCATCTGGTCCTGTTCGTCCGGCGATTCGGCGTCCGCGCTTTCGTGTATGGGGTCAGGAGTGAGGGTGCCGTTCGTGACCGCACCGCTCGACTTCACGGGCAGTGCAGCGGTTTCTCTGGCCGCCGGTTCGCTTTCGCGGCTTTGTGATGACCTGAGTAACAGCGCCTCGCGAACAGCCTCGGGGATCCGCCTCATGTCCTGTTTCAGCGTCTCATTCAGGCGCGGATTCCGCAACGCCGCCGCAGGGTGGTAAACGGGCAGCAGCACCCGCTTGCCGATGTTGATGATGCGACCGTGGTCGTTGGAAATCTTGCCCTGGGGGTAGAAGCGGAGCATCGAATGCCTGCCCAGCGTCACGATCACACGCGGGTCGATCAGCTCGATCTGCGCCTTCAGATACGGCAGGCAGGCCTCGACCTCTCCCGGTTCGGGGTCGCGGTTATTCGGGGGGCGGCACTTGACGACATTCGTGATGTAGACGTCTTCGCGATGCAGAGGCACTTCGGCCAGGAGTGAGTCTAGGAGTTGACCGGCCCGTCCGACGAAAGGCAGTCCCTGCTCATCCTCGTTCTTGCCAGGGCCTTCACCGATGAACAGAACGGCAGCGTTGGAAGAGCCATCGCCGGGCACGGCGTGAGTGCGCGTGTCAGCGAGAACGCAGCGAGTGCAGGACAGCACCTCGCCGGCTATCTGCTCGATCGATGACCAGGGTGATCTCTGTTCATTCACGGCGTCGCTCACTCGATTGTTCAAGATGCGCCGAATCTATCACAGGTTGGTGATCCAATCCTGTTGAGGAGCTGAAAACGGACTGCTTGTGAGAGACGCAAAACGAGGCGGGCTGAACACCCGCCTCGTAATTGAAATGAGCTGTTACTACGAGCAGATATCTGAGTCTGCTCAACACGTGGCCTTCACCGAACTAGTCGGAGATACCACGGCCCTTGATGTACTCAACCGCGTCGTTGACGGTCTTGATCCCTTCGGCGTCTTCGTCGGAGATCTCGAGCGGTGTGTCGTCGGAGCCGAACTCTTCCTCGATCGCCATGATCAGCTCGACAACGTCCAGGGAATCGGCGTTCAGGTCCTCCGTGAAAGAGGAGTTCGGGTTCACTTCGCTAACTTCGACGCTCAGTTTCTCGGCCGCGATCTCGCGGACTCGCTCCAGAACGGTCGCCATATCTCTCATTACCTCCAGGGCCAGGACATGATCTCAACGTCCACACGGACGCGCTCTCGATCAGTTGAACTTCAGTTGTATGCAAGGCGCCGTGGCCATTGGCACCGGCGTGACAGCGCCCTATCGTAGCAGAGCGCCGAGCACTCCGTTAATAAACCCAGGCGATGAATCCCCTCCGAACAGCTTCGCCAGCTCGACGGCTTCGTTCACGACAACCGCTTGCGGAGTCTCCGAACCTGGTTCAAGCTCGGCGAGCGCAATCCGCAGAACGTTACGATCAACTGTGCCAAGCTGATCTACAGGAAATTCCTTTGCGACGGCACCAATGCGCTCATCAAGCACGCCTCGGTTATCGGCAACGAACTTCACAAGAGCTACTGAACGTGACGCCTGCGCTGGAGAAAGCCTTAGATAAGCGGGAAGCCGCTTGAGCGCTCGCATCGCCGGGTGGCCGGTTAGGTCCTCTTCATATAGCGCCTGCAACGCTGCGGCGCGTGCGCCACGGGGCCCGCGCGGGATGTTCGGGGCCTGTTCGCTGATGGTGCGGCCACCGGCAAGTCTGTCCAGCTTGTCGGTCAGTTCGTCTTCGTCGTCCTCCGCGCCGATATCTGGGTCGATATCCGGACTGCGGGGCTCTTCCGGGTCGTCACCCGCTATCTGATCGAGAGGCATCTGTTCTTCTCGACCATTCGGAAAGTCGGTGTGAGGCAGACTAGTTGGCCGAGGCGTAGGCCTGGACACCTTCGAAGTCTCCGACGCTGGTGACCTTCGCGTCGCGGACGATGCGCTTCACCATGCCGGAAAGGACCTGTCCCGGGCCGATCTCAACGAACTCGTTCACGCCGTTCTCGTGCATGTAGTTGATGGAGTTGTTCCACTGCACGCACGACTGCAGCTGCGTCTTGAGCTCGTCCTTGACCTCTTCGGCCGTCGTTAGCGGCTGGGCCGAAACGTTGCCGATTATCGGCACGTCTGGGTCGGCAAACTCAAGGGAGTCCAGTCGTTCGTCGAGACCGGACTGTGCCGGGTCCATCAGGCCCGAGTGGAAAGCTCCGTTGACAGCGAGGGGGATTGCCCGCTTCGCGCCGCGTGCTGATGCGAGGTCGATCGCTCGGGCCAGGCGCTGGTGATCTCCAGAGATGATGATCTGCTGCGCCGTGTTGATGTTGGAGATGTAGGCACCGGCCTCTCGGCAGACCTCTTCAACCGTCTGCTCGTCAATGCCGATGATCGCGGCCATGCCTCCGGGACGCTCGTCGCATGCTTTCTGCATCAGGCGTCCACGATCGACAACCAGCTTCACCGTGTCTTCGATCGAGAGAACACCTGCTACTGCGAGGGATGAGTATTCGCCAAGGCTGTGACCGGTGGTCATGGAGGGCAGAAGAATGGTGTCCTTCGCCTCTTCCATCGCCTTCCAGGCCGCCAGCGACACAGCTGTGATGGCCGGCTGGGCGTTTTCGGTCCGGGTCAGATCGTCGGCTGGACCTTCGAACATTACGTCCGTCAGCTTGCGTCCGAGGACATTGTCGATCTCTTCAAAAACTTCACGGGCTGCGATTGAGTTCCGGTGAAGGTCCTTTCCCATGCCCACGGCCTGAGAGGCCTGGCCAGGGAAGATAAACGCGAACTTCTCGGGTGTCTCGACTGGCATCTTTGCGAATCTCCTGAGAGCGAACTGCCGGATGCTGACTAAGAGTCCGAATCCTCGGTTGCTACCGCCGCTGCGGCAGTTTGCCTTGATTCGAGCAGGTTGTCCAGAGCGAAGGAGCCTGGAACGGTCCTTCCCTTGTAGTTGCCACACATCGGGCAGGCGCGGTGGGGCCGAATGGTGATCCCACGCGGGCACGGACATGTGGAGATGGCAGGAAGCGAAATCGCGTGGTGCGCTCGGTTGTGGCCGCGCTGACGACGGGTTCGCTTTTTCTTAGGTAACGGGGTCATTTCTGTATTTCTGCCGCAAACGAGCGGCTAACTGTTCGAGTTTGACGTTCGGGTTGTCAGTTCTGCAAGGGATTGCCACCGCGGGTCGATGGGAGTTTGGTCACACTTACACGCAAACTGGTTGCGGTTGGCAAAACATGTTGTGCAGATCCCGGCACAGTCAACATCGCATAGCGGAGCCAGCGGCAATGTCAGTGAAAGTGCCTGCGCGAGAGCGTCTGAGATGTCCAGCATGTTCCGTGCGTCTATGCAGAGTGCGGGATCGAAGTCCCTTTCTACAGGCGCTGGCCTGTCACTCATGAGGTCACGGTTTGCCGGTTCGAACTCCTCTTCAAACTCCGATTCGATGTTCAACTTAACCGGTGCAAGGCACCTGCTACAGGTGTCATTCACCGTTGCTGAAACGGAAGCCGACACCAAAACGGTTTTGTCGGTCCTCAGCATGTGTACCGGCCCGCTGACCCTGTAGAAGCGATGCCGGTCCGCATGGACCTCACCGCCTTCTATCACCGCCTCTCGTGTCGTTCCCTCGCGGGAGGTGAGAAGGCTGGCAACGTTGTAGATCATCTGAACGGTCTCCGTACGAGTGATCGAGCCTCTGATCAAGGGGCAATCTCACTGCGCACAAGCGGAAATTTTACGCTTCGTCTGCTACGAGCGTCAACGAGAAGTTGTGTCCGTCAGGTAAACACTGGCATGTTGAGCTGAACGGAGAGCGAGGAGTACGCCGCAAGACCGAGGGCAAGAAGGCAGAGGCTAGTCAGGCAGATCGCCCAGTAGATCACGACTGATCACGAGTCGCTGAATCTCGGAAGTGCCCTCGTAGATCTCTGTCACCCGCTGGTCCCGATAGATGCGCTCCACGACGCTTGGCCTGAAGTAGCCCACCCCGCCGTGTATCTGCAACGCCTTGCCGGCGATCCGACCCGCAGCCTCCGACGCGTACACTTTCGCCATCGCTGCCTCTTTGCTGTGAGGCAGACCTTCGTCGTAGAGACTGGCCGCCCGGAAGGTCAAAAGTCTTGCTGCATCCAGTTCTGTCGCCATGTCAGCGAGCATGAACTGGATCGCCTGCTTCTTGCCGATCACTGAGCCGAACGCCTTGCGCTGCCGTGCATACTCGAGCGCAGCATCCAGGGCGCCCTTCGCAAGCCCCAAGCATTGTGCGGCAATCATGATGCGAGATGAGTCGAGGATCTTGAGGGCGATTCGGTAGCCGCCGCCGGGCTCACCAAGCAGGTTCGACTTCGGCACGCGGCAGTTGTCGAAAACCAACTCCGCCGTCTCGCACCCGCGCATCCCCATCTTTCCGTGCTGCGGATTGATCGTGAATCCGGGCATGCCTTTCTCAACAACAATCGCCGAGATGCCTCTGTAACCGGCCGAGCGGTCCTGGTTGACAAAGACGGTAAATACATCGGCCACGCCGCCGTTGGTAATGAACAGCTTTGTGCCGTTGAGCACGTAGTCGTCGCCATCCTCGGTAATCGTCGTGGCGAGCCCCAGGGCGTCGGAGCCGGTCTGCGACTCGGTCAGCGCAAACGCCGCGATCTTCTCACCAGATGTCAGCCCGGGAAGCCAGCGCTGCTTCTGCTCATCGTTGCCAAACTGGTTGATGGTCTGCGAGCCGAGGGAGACGTGGGTGATCAGCACCGTGCTGGTGGTCCCGCAGGCTGCGGCGATCTCCTCCTGCACCACCATCATGTCCCGATACTCACCGCCGGAGCCTCCGAACTGCTCATCCACCGTCAGGCCGGTCAAGCCCAGCTCGGCGAGCCCCTTCATCTGCTCGTGCGGGAACCGCTCCCTCTCATCGACCTCGACTGCACGCGGCGCTAGCTCCTTTTCGGCGAACTCGCGCACCGTCGCGGCAAGCATCTCCTGCTGTTCAGAGTAGAGTGGTCGCAACAGTGGTCTCCGTGGTCCGGTGCTTGATGAGCGAACGTTGCCGACTGTATCGGCACAGCCAATTTAGAGACAGTGCTTTCCAATGGCAACCTGCCTGCCGTCAGCCGGTTTGGAGCAATGCCGCGGGGAAGACTAGAATCGCGGCGCACGCTGCCTGCATGCCACTCCGCAACCAAGGACTGAGAGCCAGATGCGAATTCTCGGTGTCGATCCCGGACTTGTGAACACCGGCTACGGGGTGATCGATACCGGTTCCACACGCCCCGTTGTCGTCGAAGGCGGCGTCGTGCGCACCGCCTCGAAAACGCCCTTAGAAGAGCGGCTGCACACCATCTTCCAGGCCGTGGAAGAGGTGATCTCCGAGTTGCGGCCTGATGTGATGGCGATAGAAGACCTACACTCGCAACCGCGCTTCGCCAAGACAGCGATCATGATGGGGCACGCACGCGGCGTCGTGGTAATGGCGGCCGGAGCGGCAGGAATCCCGGTCCACAACTACCAGCCGAACCGCGCCAAGTCGATTGTCAGTGGGGCAGGGCACGCGCCCAAAGAGCAGGTGATGCGTGCCGTTGCATCGCACCTCAGAGACGACAACGTGACCAGGAATGAGCACGTTGCCGACGCGTTTGCTATCGCGCTATGTCACGCCATAATCTCTGGCAGCCCCGCTGTAACCGCAATCGCCGCGGCGAACGCCCGTTGAGCGTCAGCCGGTGACAAACGAATGGACTGACCTGAGTTGATCTCCTACATAAAAGGCGTCGTACACCGGCTTGATCGAGAGCCTGCAAAGGCCGTCGTGCTCACAGGTGGGGTTGGCTACGATGTTCAGTTGCCGGTGTTCGTCTACGACTCGCTCACCGGTCGCGGTGTACATGCAGGCGATGAGATCGAGTTCGAGCTCTATTACCACGTGACGGAGCGCCAGCCGAAGCCGCAGCTTGTCGGTTTTCTGCACGAGAGCGAACGGCAGTTTTTCGAGCAGCTGATACAGGTCGAAGGTATCGGCCCGGCTAAGGCGGCCGCTGCTCTGGTCTTTCCGGTCTCTGCAATCGCCGCGGCCATCGAAAACGGTGACACCGGTTTACTCAACCAGCTGCCTGGAATTGGTTCCCGGGCAGCCCAGAAGATCATCGCAACGCTTCAGGGCAAAGTTGCCGCAACGGCCCTCCTGCGGGACCAGCGAGTTCCAGCGACCAATGGCAGCAACGGAGCCGGTCCGGCTGCGGTTCCAAGTACCGTGCAGTCAGAAGTCACTGACGCGCTGGTTGCTCTCGGATACAGGCCCGGTGAGGCACGAGACCAGGTCGATCAAGCCGTGCGACGAAACCCCGAAGCGGCGGAAGATGCTCAATCGCTAATGCGTGAGGTGTTCCGCGCGCAGGCAGCCACGCGGGCGGCGTTCGCGCCAGGAGACTGATGGCAAAGTCAGGCCGGGAAAAGATCGTCGGCAGCGGCGCGAATGGCAACGGCTCGGCTGGCGACTCACCGAAGTCGAAGCCAGCCGTCGAAAGCACGCGCTCCGACGCGATCAGCCCCGCCAAGACCGCAGATGACGAACGCATCGGCAACACGCTACGTCCTCGACGCTTTGACGAATACGTTGGCCAGACCGCCGTTGTTGATAGCATCTCGGTTGCGGTGAAAGCCGCCAGCCGAAGAGGCGATGCACTCGACCACGCGCTGTTCCACGGCCCTCCCGGACTCGGCAAGACGACCATCGCCCACATCATCGCCCGGGAGATGGACTCAAGGCTCGTGCATACGTCTGGCCCGGCGATGGAGAGACCGGCAGATGTCGTGGGAATCCTGTCCAATCTCGATGAGCGGGACGTGCTGTTCATCGACGAGATTCATCGGCTATCGAGCGCGGTCGAGGAGTATCTCTACTCTGCGATGGAGGACTTTCGAGTCGACTTCACAACAGGGCAGGGCGCATTTGCCAAGACGATCAACCTGCCACTGCAGCCATTCACGCTGATCGGCTCGACCACCCGGGTCGGCATGTTGAGCGCTCCACTGCGAGATCGGTTTGGACTGGTCTACCACCTCGACTACTACACGGACGAGCAGTTGACTCTGGTGGTCCAGCGGTCGGCAAAGATCCTCGAGGTGAAGATCACCGAGGCGGGGGCCGCGGAGATCGCCCGCCGCTCACGCGGTACGCCCCGCATTGCCAATAGGCTTCTGCGGAGAGTGCGTGACTACGCAGAGGTGAAACACGACGGCGTGATCAGCGATGACATCGCCAGGGATGCGCTTGCGCTTGAGGGCGTCGACGAACTCGGCCTCGACAGGCTGGATCGTCTGTATCTCGAAACACTGGCGCGCAACTACAACGGTGGGCCAGCTGGTGTGAACGCCCTCGCGGCCACGCTGAACGAGGAGCAGCAGACGCTTGAAGATGTCGTGGAGCCGTACCTGCTCAAGATCGGATTTATCCTGCGCACTACGCAGGGCCGCCGCACCACGCCAGAGGGTGCAAAGCACGCGGGCGTCATCCAGGATCCGGGAGCAACACTGGAACCTGATCCGCAGCAGACCCGATTCCTTTAGCCGACTCGAACCGCCAACTAAGTCGTGCGGTCTTCGTCGCCCTTGATTGCCGCCTGGATCAGCTCATCCGGGATGTCGTCGAACGAAGCGTAGTTCATCGAGTACAGCCTTGAGTACAGACCACCAAGCGCCATCAGCTCGTCGTGGTTGCCTGTTTCGATGATGCGGCCGTCCTGAAGAACGATGATCCTGTCGGCGCCGCGTATCGTCGCCAGCCGGTGTGCGATTACCATTCCGGTGCGGTCCTGCAGCAGCCGTGCGAGCGCCTGCTGGATCAGCATCTCGGTGTAGGAGTCGATGTTCGCCGTGGCCTCGTCGAGAACGAGGATCTTGGCGTCGGCAACGATCGCCCTTGCAAAGCTGATGAGCTGCCTCTGTCCGAGCGACAGGTTCCCACCACGTTGTTCAAGCTCGGTGTCGTAGCCATCAGGCAGTTTCATGATGAACTCGTGCGCACCGACTGCGCGAGCGGCGTCGACCACCTCTTCACGAGTCGCGTCCTCGCGCCGGTACCTGATGTTCTCGAGGATCGTGCCTGAGAACAGGTACGGCTCCTGAAGCACCATCGCGATCTCGTGACCGAGCGAGTCCTGCGTGCAGTCCTTGACGTTATGCCCTCCGACGATCACCTCGCCGTCCCACACGTCGTAGAAGCGGTGGATCAGCGACATCGTGGTCGACTTGCCGGAACCGGTCGGGCCAACCAGCGCCACCGTCTCGCCCGGGTTCACCTTGAAGCTAACGTCCTGCAGAACTGGCTGTTCCCGGTTGTAGCCGAACGTGACGTTCTTGAACTCGACCGAGCCGTCGGTCTTCTCCAGCTTGATGGCGTCTTTCTTGTCCTCGACCTCAACCGGCACGTCCAGCACCTCGAAGATGCGCTGGCCTGATGCCATCGCCCGCTGCATGATCGAGTACTGCATCGTCAGCGCCCGGATCGGGTCGAAGAACCGCTGCACGTTGAGGATGAACAGGACCATGACACCGATATCGAGCGACCGGTCAAGCACGAAGGTCCCACCGACCACAATGATGATCGCCATGGCGATGCCGGTCAGCGTGTCGATGGTCGGGATCATGATCTGGCCGTAACGCGTGCCCTTGAGCTGCGCCTTCAGGTTCCCGTCGACCTTCTCCTGGAAAAGGGCGGCGTTCACCTCTTCACGGCTCATTCCCTGCACAGTGCGGACACCGTTTATGCCCTCGGCAAGCGCGCCGTTCATACGTGAGCTGCTCTCACGGGCGCCAAGGAACGCCTTCCGGGCACGGGGCAGCCAGATGATTCGGATTAGCAGAAGCGCCGGGACGACCGTGAGCGTCAGGAGTCCCAGTCGCCAGTCGTAGGCGATCAACACCACAGTGATTCCAGTGATCAGCACGAAGTCGCCGATGGCAAATACGGATGTCTCCAGGAACTCCTGGAGTGCAGCAACGTCACCCTGCAGTCGCGACATCAGCCGGCCGACCTCGGTCCTGTCCATGAATGACAGTGAGACTCGCTGCAGGTGGGCGTACATGGCACGCCTGAGATCGAACAGCACACGCTCGGCGACACGGCCGACGATAATCTCCTGCATGAAGTTGAACAGGTAGTTGAGCGCGACCACCGCGCCAAGCACTATCGACAGCTGGACCAGCAGGTCTCGGTCGAAACTGTCCAACTTCAGCGCGTTGTCGAATGCGGACTGGATGATGATCGGGATTGCAAGCTGAGTCGCGGTGAATCCGAGGACGGCAAGGACGGCGACGATTAGAAAGGTCCGATATGGCGTCAGGAATCCGCCGAAACGTTTTACAACATGGCCGTTGAAGGCCTTGCCAAACATCTCCTCGTCACGCTCAACCTGTGAGCCGACAACTGCGTGTGGCGGACGCTTGTCTGCAGGAAGGGCCGGGCCGGCTTTAGTTGCCATTCGCGCCCTCCTGTTCGGTGTCCGCGTTAGCCGGGCCAAGGTGGTCAACAGCGTCGTCACCCGGCCTGATCTGCAGCTCGTACAGGTCGTGGTAGTGACCGCCCAGTGCAATCAGCTCCTCGTGCGAGCCGCGCTCGAGGATTTCGCCCTTCTCGATAAACAGGATCTCGTTGGCGTGCATGAGCGAGGACAGACGGTGCGAGATGATGATCACAGCACGCTCGTTGGTGATCTCCTTTAGTGCCGCCCTGATCCGCTGCTCTGTGGCTGCGTCAATCGCCGCCGTGGAGTCGTCAAAGATGATGATCTTAGGCTTCAGCATCAGGCTGCGGGCTATGGAGAGCCGCTGCCGCTGGCCACCTGAAAGCGAAACACCGCGCTCGCCCACAAGAGTCTCGTACTCCCGCGGCAGCCGCTTTACCCAGTCATGCAGCTGCGCCTGCGTCGTGGCACGGTGAATCGTCTCCGTCTCAGCCCACGGATCGCCGTAAGCAACGTTGTTTTCGATCGAAGACGTGAACATGAACGTGTCCTGCTGCACAACGCCAACAACATGTCGGAGCGACTCAAGCTGAACATCACGCAGATCCTGGCCGTCGATAGTGATTCGGCCGCCCGTCACGTCATAGAAGCGCGGTACGAGGTGCGCCAGGGTCGACTTTCCGCTGCCGGGAGGACCGACGATGCCAACGGTATGTCCAGGCCTGGCCTCAAAGCTGACATCGCGCAGAATCCGCTCATCACCGAACTCGTCCTGGAATGAGAAGTCGACATGCTCAAACCTGAGCACGCCCTCCTTAATGTTGATCGGCTTTGCGCCTGGCTTGTCCTTGATGACCGGGTCGAGATCGAGGATCTCGAACAGACGTGTGCCGGAGGTCTGGGTGCGTGCGAAGCCGTTGACCATCATGCCCAGCTGGCGCACCGGCATCTGGAGAATGAACATGAACGCGAGGAACTGAGTCAGCGTGCCGGGCTTGATATCGCCGTCGATCACCTTCAGACCGCCGACCCATAGCACTGCGACAACCGCCGTGAAAAAGGCGAACGTCATGAAGGTCGTGTTCCTCACGCGGATGCCAATCAGCTCGTTCGCCATCGACTGCGCTTCGTCCGAGACCCGGTTGAACTTCCGCATCTCGTAGTCCTGGCCTGCGAACGCTCTGACAACACGGATCCCGGCAAGATTCTCATCCATGACACGAGTCAGAACCGAAAGCCGCTCCTGCAGCGTGCGCCAGCCGGTGCGCAGCTTGAGCCGTGCGGCGATGGCCCGCCATGCAACAAAGGGCACGAAACTGAGGCTGATCAGGCCGAGCACGAGGTCTGTCCTGATCATCAGGAATGTTCCGCCACCAATCAGGATGGCCAGCAGTAGTGTGCGAAGCAGGGCGGTGTTAACGAACAGGCGCACACCCTCGATATCGAGCATGCCCCGGGTCATCAGGTCGCCTGTGTGCACGTGGTTGTGGTAGCTGTAGCTCATGCGCTGGATCTTGCGATAGAACGCCATGCGCAGCTCGAAACCGATGTGCTGGCCGATCGACTCACCCATGTAGTTATGAGCCATCGTGAAGACGCCGCGTGCAACGCTCGCACCGAACAGGAAAAGGCCGGTGATCAGCAGGTCTCTGCGAACGTCGTTGCGGTCCGCTGTTTCGTCGGCAAGGAAGTCAACTGCGTCGTTGATGGCGCCACCGAGCAGCTGCGGGATAAGCAACATGAAGACCGCAGCGATGATGGTTGTGATGACCGCAACCGCCATCCTCCAGCGGTACTGGAGCGCCATCAGGGTGATCCTGACGACCGTAGGCCGGCGTTTCGGCATGCCGCTTTCGTCACTCGAAGGACGAATGACCGGAGATGAGATCTGTTGACTAACGGCCGTGGCGCACCTGCCATTGACGGGCTGAAGTGCCCGCAAGCATTGATAGATGTGGGTGATGGACTTCGCTGCTGTCGCTCAGAGCTGCCCTGTGCCCGGCAACGGCGCGAATGTCAGGGAGGCAAGTATATGCCTGCCTTGCTCGGAGTGTCCCGGCGCTTGACTGGCGATTTTTGACAAACGGAACCCGTAGAGAACGCCACGACCCGGCATGCCCGGATCGGCCATACTGGTAAAATCTCATCGCCGTGAAGAACGGCGTTTCATGGTCTAAACGGTGCCGCATGATCGAGTGCGGACCACCTGGCAACCGAACCAGGAGGCGTATTGGAGCAGGCTGACGCAATAGAGCTGCTCGACCCGGAAGGCAAGCTGGCTGCGCTCTTCGAAGAGCCGGAGCCAGAACCTGTAGCGCCTAACATCCACTCGGTTCGCACCGCCGCGCTCGAAGACGTACTCGACATGGAAGAGGTGGAGCGTCTCGCATTCCCGACGCTTTTCCCACCGACTCGCTTCCGTCGTGAGATCGACAAGTCCAACACCGTGTACATGATCGCGGTGCGGGATTGGACCGAGGAAGAGCTGGCGCTTGGGCCGGACGCGTTCCGGTCAGGCAACGGAAAGACCGGTCTCATCGGCGGTGTAGCTTCCCTCGTCAAGCTGCCGGTGAAACTGCTGTTTCAGACGGTCGGCGGCAGGACGCGGCCGATGCCCCCTCAATACATCGTCGGTCTTGTTGGACTGTGGTTCGTCATGGAAGAGGCCCACGTCGTCATCATTGGCAATCGCCCGGGCGACCGTCGTAAGGGTATCGGTGAACTGCTCCTGATCGCGGCGCTCGAGGCTGGCATAGCTCGCGGCTCGCGCGTCGTTACTCTCGAGGTCCGCAGCTCCAATGAGATAGCCAGAACGCTTTACCACAAGTACGGATTCAGAGAGGTGGGCGTCAGGAAGCGTTACTACGCAGATAACAACGAGGACGCTGTTATCATGACGACCCCGCCGATCCAGAGCGACGAGTATCGCGAGCACTTCGAAAAGCAGGTCCGCGAGCATGAAGGACGATGGGGAACGTCTGACCGCCGGGTGTCCTGATCTGATCGCCCGGTAAGCCCCGGTCTCCTCACCTCGAACCTGTATCCGGCGCGGCCGATGGTGGCGATTTGAATCTCGATCTCTTAAGCCGCGTGAGACGCTTGCGCGCCACTGTTTTCGTTCTGTCAGTAGTTGGACTGGCCGCCCTGGCTGCCTGTTCGAACTCCGAGAACCCGGCTGCCGCTCCCAGCGGGACCGCTCCATCTTCTGTCAGCGAAACGGCTGCACCTGGTAGCTCAGACTCCCTGATACCCGAACCTCGACGTGGCGGAACACTTCGAGTTGCCCAGGCAACCGATCCCGCCAGTTGCGACCTGCATTCAGCTCGCGCGCTCAGCTACCAGGCCGTACACCCATGTAACCCGTTGCTCTCCCAGCTCATCCGTTCATCTGCCGATGACCACAGCGTGATCGAGCCGGATCTGGCCACCGACTGGGATGTGAGTCCGGATGGCACGACCTGGACATTCGAACTGCGGGACGACGTCCAATGGCACGACGGGTCTTTATTCACTGTCGAGGACGCCCAATTCAGTCTTCGCCGAGCGATCGACCCGCCTCCGGGCATCGCTCCAGGCAGGGCGAGTGCCATTGGCCGGTACATCTCGAACATCGACCAGATCAGGGCAGAAAACAGCAGCCTCGTCATCGAAACTGACTTTGCGGCTGCATCGTTCCTGCCGAACATCGCCAGCGTCTATGTGTCGGTCTTCCCCCGACAGGCAACCCTGGCGCTGGACCCGCCGTCGATGACCGCGTTTGAGTCGGTCATCGGCACCGGACCATTCAAGGCGGGCGAGGCGATTCGCGGCTCCCGCTATACGCTGGACCGCAACGACGACTACTACCTCGCCGGCCGTCCCTACCTGGACCGGATCCAGTTCCTGGTCATACCCGAGCCAGTCGTCCGAATGGCGGCGCTGCGGGCACATGAAGTCGACACCATTGCCATCATCACTGAACAGGAGGCGAAGGCGCTGGAGGACGACTTCGCCGACCGCATCACGGTGTTCAGGACACCTTCAGCGGGCGGCAACACCGTTCAGATGAACTTGCATCGGCCGCCGTTCGACAACCCGGACGTCCGGCGAGCGGTGAACCTGGCGATCTCACGAGAGGATGCGTCGCTGGTGCTTGGGGAAGGGTTTATCGGTGCGATCCTGCCTCCCGGCGGAGCATTCGCTCTTCCGGAGTCTGATGTTCGACTGCTGCCAGGCTACGGCGACGCGGCAGCCAACCGCGCACTGGCAAAGCAGTTACTCACAGAAGCCGGGTTTCCAGACGGCTTCTCGACAACCATCAACACGCGGGCGAATCCATTCTTCCAGCTTCTATCAGAGTTCGTTGCAGGACAGTTGGAATCGATAGGCATCGACGCCGAGGTGGTACCGCTGGAGTCGGTCGAATACCAGGAGCGGATCACAAGCGGCGACTTCGCCATGATCGGCCACAGCCATTCGTTCGCCCTCGATGATCCTGATGCCGTCCTGCCTTCACACTACGGCTGTGGCGGTGCAGAAAACTTTCCTGGACTGTGCGCCCCGGGCATCGATGTTCTGATCGAAGAGCAGAGTATGGAACTCGATCCGGACCGGCGGAAAGCACTTCTGGCAGAGCTCGAACGGACCATCTGGGAGCAGGACGCCAAGGTCTGGTTCCAGTGGAGCACGCGACGAACACCTGTCTGGAACAATGTCGTTGGGCTTCAGCCCGGAGGCCCCAGCCTCTACCAGGGGCGTCGATTGGACCAGGTCTTCATCCGGCCGGAAAGTTAGTTTCACATGGCACACCTGGCGCGCCGCATCGCACTGGGTTTCCTGACCCTGTGGCTGATCTCTCTCGCCGCCTTCCTCCTGCTGAGAATCGCTCCCGGCGATGCCGTGACCGCCGCTGTTGCCAGGTCTCCCGGCGAAGGCGGGCTCGCTGCTTCGGACATCGAGCAACTGCGAGAAGAGCTGGGACTGAACCGTTCATGGCTGGCGCAGTACTTCGACTGGCTCGGTGACGCCCTGACATTCGACCTCGGCAGATCGCTTGCCACGGACCGCGCGGTCTGGGACGAAATCCGCCCCCGCCTCGCCGTGACGGCTGAGCTTGCCGCGTTCGCGCTGCTGATGGTGCTCGTGACTGGCTTTGCTGGAGGTTTGACCGCGGCTCGTTATGCCCACAGGGTGCCGGACACACTGATTCGCGGCGTTTCTTTCATCGCTCTATCAATTCCCTCGTTCTGGCTGGCACTCGTGCTGGTCGTCGCCGTCGCAAGCTGGACTGGCCATTTCCTGGCGCTCGGCTACGAACCGTTCTCCGCATCACCCGGCGCGAATCTTGGAGCGGTTCTACCTGCGGCCGCTGTGCTGGCCATTCGGCCTTCTGCTGTCCTGCTGCGCGTTGTGCGCACATCGACGCTTGAAGCCGCCAGTAGCCAGTTCTTCCTGATGGCACGAGCACGTGGCCTTTCACGGCAAATGGCTCTTGCCAGGCATGCGTTCCGCACTGCCATGCTTCCGGCGCTGACGGTCATAGGCGGACAGGCCGTGTTCATGCTTGGCGGAGCTGTGGTCATTGAGCAGGTATTCGGGCTGCCGGGTCTCGGGCGGCTGCTGGTAGATGCCTTGCTTTCAAGAGACTTCCCGGTCGTGGAGTCGCTTGTGCTGATCTTTGGTGTCACGGCAATCGCCATAAACCTGATTCTCGACCTCGCCTACGTGCGACTGGATCCACGCCTGCGAGTAGCCGCATGAGTTTCATCGGCCCTTCTCTCACACGCTCTCGGCCAGGCATTTTCGGGCTCACTCTTGCGGTGTTCATCCTCGGGATAGCCGTGCTGGTCCCGGTGGTCGGCCCGGACCCTGACAATCAGCAACTTGCTCGGATACTCGAACCGCCTGGCACTTCGCAGCTAATGGGCACGGACCAACTGGGTCGAGACCAGTTCAGCAGAGTGGCGACCGGTATACGCAATTCGTTGTTCACTGTGCTCGTTGTGCTTGCCGTTTCCAGCGTGCTTGGCGGCCTGCTTGGCCTACTGAGCGGCTATCGCGGTGGTAGCTTCGACCTCCTGCTGCAACGAGCCATCGACACGCTGATGGCGATGCCGCTTGTGGTGCTGGTGCTGGCGGTCGTTGCCGCGGCCGGTGCGTCGTTTTGGAGCGTGACGCTTGCGATCAGCGTTGCATTCACGCCGCTTTCCGTCCGTGTGGCAAGATCATCCGCGCTCTCGCTCCGGAGTGCTGGTTACATCTCAGCCGCAAGGATCAATGGCGCATCAACCGCCCGCATCATCCTGCGACACCTCGTGCCGAACGCGGCTGGGCCATGGGCGATCGTCGCAGCGAGTCAGGCAGGCGCCGCGATTCTGATCGAGGCGGCCCTGGCTTTCCTCGGCGTCGCGCCGGGCCGCATTACGCTCGGCGGCCTACTCGGTGGCGACGCACAGACCTACATGTACGGCGCATCGTGGCTGGTCATCTGGCCCGGGATCGCGCTCGCCCTGCTGGCGCTCACGGTGAATCTGCTCGGTGAGTGGATTGCAGACAACGTCTCTTTAAGGCCCACCAGCTAAGGATTCGGACCCGGAGGCGATCAGTCTTAAAACACTATCGGGATCAGGAAGAAAAGCAGGATGTTTACCACCAGCGCTAGCAACATCCACTGCTGCTGGACTCGCCTGAAGTGCTCCAGAGATGCCCAACGCCTCGCCCGCCAGGCCAGTTCGTTGCCTCGGTAGCCAAGAAATGCTCCGTAGCCGAGGTAAAGGAGGATCTTGACGCCAACTTCACCAAGTGTCGGGACGCTGCTTGGGACTACGACAAACAGGAGACCGAGCACGCCAATCCACACGCCGTTCGCCGGTCCCCAGATCGGTCCGATCAGAAACGCTGCTGTGTTCCAGCCACGTGCAGACTGGGGCAGGCGGCCAGAGCGAGTGCCGGAATCGTTGACTCCCTCTGATTCTCTCGCCCTCTCACGTTCCTGTTCTGCCGCTCTCTCACGGGCCGCGTTACGCTGCTCTCGTTCCCGTTCGGGCTCCCTTACTCTTCCTTGAGGGGAGCGTGGCGCTGCCTGGGGCTGCCTCTCTCGTGGCTTCGGCTCTGCGGCCTGCTGCTCGGAAGCCTCAGGTTCTCGGTGTCGAAGACGTATCCCACCTGGCTGACTGTGCATGGCTCCGCGGGACGCGTCGCCGGAACCGAGCACGCTTATCCTCGCTGCATTAGCCAGCGACTCTCCGCACTTCACGCAGTAAGAAGCGCGGGACTCGTTCGAAGTCAGGCAGTTCTGGCACTCGACAAGCCCCATCGGCGGGGGCTTCAGCGGATCGGGAAAGTAGATTCGCTCGCCACAGCGATCACACGAGTACGCGTCCGCTTCGTTCTCAGTGCCGCAGTGTGCACAAAAAACGTGTGCGGTCTCGTTCTGTTTCTCCTCGTCCGTGGTCATTGGCTGACTCAGACTGACTCTGTGGTTGAAGGATCAACCCTTATCGGCAAGTCCGTTAAGGATACTGGTGCTTACGCAGGTGGCCGCATTGAGGCTTGCTCGAACCTCCGGCCTACAGATCACTCACATCGAGATCCAGGGCACCCAGCAGGTCGTCGAGCTCCTCCAACGTGTCCTGGCCAACAGCCGGTGTCGGCGGCCTAACATCTGCCGTTTCCAGTAGACCCCGCTTTGCCATCAGGTGCTTTCGAATACTCAGGCTGATCCCCGCTGAGTTCTCGTACCTTATCAGCGGCATCCAGCGATAAAAGATGGAGCGGGCGCTCTCGAAGTCCCCGGCCGCCATCTTGCGGTGCATCGCAACCAGCACCTCCGGATAGGCGAAACCGGTCATTGTGCCGGCAGCGCCTCGCCGCAACTCCTCGAACAGGAACGCTCCGCCCAGTCCGCCAAACACCGACATGTTGTCGTTCGTCGCGGCGACCACCCGCGTCACTTTCTGTGGAGTCGGCGGGTCTTCCAGTTTGAGAAACTTTGCCGAAGGTAGTTCTGAGTTGAGTTTGGCGATGAACTCAGGCGACATGTGGACACCGGTCTGCTCAGGCAGGTCCTGGACAACCAGTGGAACGTCGTCTGCATCGACTATAGCGGAGTAGTACGCGGCAACCGCTGTGTCGTTCGGTTTGGCCAGCCGAGGCGGTGACGCCATGACGGCGCTCGCGCCGGCACTTGAAGCCTCTCTGGCACGCGCCGCAACGTCGATTCCGCTCTGAGACGAGATGCCAACCACGATCTTCAGCCGTCCATCTGCAGCCGAGATCACGGCGTCCATGACGTCTCTTCGCTCAGTGTCCGATAGCCGGTGCGCTTCGCCCATCACCCCCAGCGTCACGACTCCGGTGCAGCCGGCGTTGACGGCGCAGTCGACGAGCCTCTGGAATGGCGCCGTGTTCACGGTCGCATCCGGGTGAAATGGCGTCGGGAGCATGAAGTGGATGCCGTCGAGTGAAGTGTCTCGTGCCAATTGATCTCTCCAGAGTTAGTTTTCGAGAATCGGATCGTGCGGTGAATCTTATCGGCAGTGACTGGCCTTCGCCGATGAGCCAACGCTCTTTTGACCCTGAAGCTTCACGGTTGCTAAACTTGTTCCTCGAATGAACACCGAATACGAAGCGGGCGGCCAGAACCTCTGTTGCAGCACCTGAAAAGGGGCTACACCGTTTCGGTTTGATCGACAGACCCCACGAGATTACCGGCGTGGGGTCTTTTTGCACCGCTTTCCAACCAGGTCCTGAGAGCGCAGGCGTAACAAGGACCACCAGTACCCGGCGACACCATGACCGTCAGGAGTGACAAGTGACAACCACCAAGCGCACATTCGAGAACTGGGTTCCGAACCCGGAGCTGCAGCGGGTGATGAAGGTCGATGCTGAAGAGATCGACGACTTCGAGGCACAGAAGAACCGCTTCAAGTCAGGCGAGTGGGCAGAGACCGAGTTCATGCGCTTCAGGCTGCGCCAGGGTGTCTACGGACAGCGCCAACCAGACCGCCAGATGGTGCGAGTGAAGGCACCATTCGGTGGCATGACTGCCGACCAGCTCGACGTGATGGGCGAGATATCTGAACAGTACGCGCCCCTCAAGAAGGGCCATCTCACGACCCGAGAGAATGTCCAGTTCCACCACATTCCGCTCGACGAGACCCCTGATCTGCTCAGGACCATCGGTGATGTCGGCCTGACGACCCGCGAGGCCTGTGGAAACACCGTCCGTAACGTGGTTGCTCCGCCGAACGCCGGTGTCGATCCCGACGAAGTATTCGATGTGACTCCGTACGCTGCGGCATATGCACGTCACTTCCTGCGACACCCCACCACGCAGATGATGCCCCGGAAGTCGAAGACGGCGTTCTCCGGCTCCGAAAAAGACCTGTCGATGACCCCGATCCACGATGTTGGGTTTGTTGCCAGGGTCAAGGACGGAAAGAAGGGCTTCAAGCTGGTGATCGGTGGTGGCCTTTCGATCATGCCCCGCATGGCGAGCACACTCGAAGAGTTCGTCCCTGTCGAGGATTACATCAGGTATGCCGAGGCGGCGCTGCGCATCTTCAACCGGCAGGACGAAGAGCGGAAGAACCTGATGAAGGCCCGCATCAAGTTCACGATTGAGCGGCTCGGCATCGACACGTTCCGTGAGATGGTGCACGAGGAGCTCAAGGGGGAGTGGGCAAAGAAACCGATCAACCTCGATGCCCTGATGTGGGTCGAGGACGAGGAGGCGGATGCTCCAGCCGTCCCGTCAGACTTCACACCCGAGCCAACCGGCGATGCTGCATACGACCTGTGGAAGTCGACCAACGTGGTCCCGCAGAAGCAGGACGGCTTCAACCTGGTCTACACACGAATTGAGCGTGGCGACATCTACGCCGAGCAGTGGAGCCAGTTGGCTGATGTTTCACGCAAGTTTGCAGGCGGCCGAGTCCGCATCGATCAGCAGCAGAACATGGTGTTCCGCTGGGTCAGGACCGAGTCGCTCTTCGACATCTACAACGCACTTGGTGAAATCGGTCTCAACGCCCCCGGGCGGGAGACTATCCGGGACATCGTGACCTGCCCGGGCACGGACTCATGCAAGCTAGGCATCACCTCCTCGATGGGTCTCAACAAGGCTCTCGGCGAGGCGCTCGATGAGATGGACCTGAGCGACCCTGATGTGTCGTCGCTCCACATCAAGGCGAGTGGATGCCCGAACTCGTGTGGCCAGCACCACATCGCGAACATCGGTTTCCACGGAGCCGTGATGAAGGCGCCGGGCGGCCAGGTGCCAGCATACGAGATGTTCCTCGCAGGCAACTACGATGACGGAGACGTGCGCGTCGGCCACCGCGTGAAGGCAAGGGTTCCGGCCAAGAAGGCGCCGGAGGCGCTCAAGGCGATTCTCGCCCACTACCAGTCGAACCGGAACGATGGCGAGAAGTTCAACGACTTCGTCGACCGTGTCGGGGTCACTCCGTTCGAAGAGATCTTCGGCCAGTTCAAGGAAGAGATTGGTCCGCTGGACCGGGACCACATCAACACCTACATGGACTGGGGCAAGACGGTGCTCTACAAGCTGGAACGCGGCGAAGGCGAGTGCGCCGTCTAGTCTGGTCCGAAACTGAAACGATAAGGCGCCCTGTCATCTGCGACAGGGCGCTTTGTTTTTTGGCCCGACTAACCGCATTCTTGCTAGATCAACCAGCGACGCGAGACAGGAACAAGAGATGAAATTCAGGTGGGTGATCGTCTATGTGCCGGACCTCGAGGCCACGATGAGCTTCTACGAAAAGGCGTTCGGCTTCGAGCGGAGAATGGTCTCACCCGACGGTGGCTATGGGGAGCTCGCGACTGGCGACACACGCATAGGCTTTGCCACACAGTCGATGTCAGAAGGGGCGATCAGCGGTGGAGTCGTTCCGCTTGAACCTCAGGGCAAGCCGCAGGCAACCGAATTCGGCTTTGCGACAGATGATGTCGCGGGCGCGTTCAAGCGTGCTGTGGAAGCGGGAGCAACTCCGGTCTCGGAGCCTGAAGAGAAGCCGTGGGGCCAGACCGTCGCCTACGTGAGAGACCTGAACGGCATGCTGGTCGAGTTCGGGACGGACATCCCGTAGAGCGCCTGACTAGCGCTTGCGCCCGAAACGGCCCTTCTTCTTGTCTTCGTCGATACCCGGGAACTCCAGGATGTTGCCATCCCTCCGCTTCACCTGCTGCGACGGGCGAGATGGTTCGATCGGCTTGCCTCGCCAGTACTTCGGTGCGGGGTCGACCGTTCCGCTGCCGGTGTAGCCGTACTTCGCCCTGCGCTTCCGCTGGACGATCATGTAGTAGCCGATACCCGCCAGTATAAAGCCGCCGAGTGTCAGCGGGAGCACGAAGTTGCGGCTGATCACCGCGATCACCATCAGGAGCAGACCGACACCGATCAGTTTCTCCGGCGTCGGATACCAGATTGGCGTGCCTGACCGGACCTTCCGAGGAGCGACTGGTCGGGCGATTCTGATCGGCTCAGGGCTGCGAGAAGCTTCCTTTTCGAGGATCTCCTCGATCTGCTCCCTCACCCTGTCGTTCGGATCTTCCACCTGTGGCATCAGTAACCCTTTTCTGGAACAAGCCTGACGAGTCTTCAATGCTATCGACTGGCACGTGACCCGGCCTTAATCACCTTTTACACTAAGGCTCGAACCTTCGCATCGGCCTCAACCCCAACCTTCGCAATCTCTGGCGGGAGTTTCATGCCTGATATCGAGTACGACGATTTCGTCAAGTTCAGCTTCTTCAAACTGGACCGATCGTGGCGGTCATTGACCGAAAAGGAGAAGCAGGACTCTCGAGAAGAGTTCGCTACCGTTGTCGAAGAGCTCTCCTCAGACGATAGCCTTCGCACCTACTCGACGGTTGGCACGAGAGCGGATGTCGACTTCATGCTCCTGCAAAACTCTCCGTCGGTCGAGGCCTTTCACCAGACCGCCAGGAAGCTCAACTCAACCCACCTCGCCGGGTATCTCGATCAGCCGCACTCGTACCTGTCGGTCAGGCGCAAGACCCGATACAAGCACGGGGGCGGCTCACCGGACCTCAAGGACGACTACCGCTACTTCATTATTTACCCCATGGTGAAGACACGTGCGTGGTACGGAAAGTCCATGGAAGAGCGCCAAAAGATGATGAATGACCACTTTCGGGTAGGTCACAAGTACCCGATGGTCAAGATCAACACCACCTACTCCTTCGGTCTGGACGACCCTGAGTTCGTGGTCGGGTTCGAGATGGACGACCCATCGGACTTCGTTTCTCTGGTGATGGACCTGCGAGAGGTGCCTGCCGCTCAGTTCACTCTGTCCGAGACACCGATCTTCACCACGATCAATATGCCGATAGGCGAGGCGCTCGAAGCGCTGGGCTAACGTCTTCAGCACGGTATTTTGAGGTGAGCGGTGATCGAGCACAAGTTCCCGCTGGATGTCGCTCCCTCTGACCTCGAACCGTGGTTCTCGCCCGATGATGTGGCCGGAATCGAGCCGCTCCCGGGCTGGCACAACTCGATCTACAGGATTGACCTGCGCACAGGCGACAGCTACGTGTTGCGGGTTCATGTGCCGATAGAGGACGCAGAATTCGTCACTCCGAGCCTTCGAATAGCAGCTGCTTACACGTCACTCCTGCCGTTCGTTCCAGCACCGGTTCAGACGCGAGCGGGAGACTTTCAGGCGATTCTTTCTGGCAGAGTGGCCACGCTCTGGCCTTTCGTGCAAGGGGCACACGGCGAGAGCAAGCGACTGACCAACGAAGTGGCCGCTGAATGCCTGGCACGAATCCATCGGGCAGGGGAGTCCGTTCGAGATGAGCTGGAAGAAGTCGGCACCGAACGATGGAGCGAGAAAAGCTGGCATGACAACAGCCGCTGGATGCTCGCGGCGAACGAAGAGTTCATCCTGCGAAACGGGCCGAAGTTCGAGGTTGGCGTCGAAGCCAGCCAGTTAGTCGAAATAGCTCGCGCCGACTGCGACCTGACCACTGCTAGCCTGGTACAGATCGACTCCAAGGAAATGATCACGGTGCCGATACATGGTGACTTCTACCCGAACAATCTGCTCGTCAACACCGAAGGACAGGTGGCCGGCGTCATCGATTGGGACGAGTCTCGAATCGACTGGCGCACATGGGACCTCGCGAACGCCCTGCTCGAGTTTTGCTCCGGAACGGCCGGTACGGACTTCAACGTGGACTGTGCGAAGAGCTTTACTTCGTCCTACGAATCTACAGCCGGAAAGCTCACGCCCCTGGAACGCTCCACACTGCCCCTGCTGATTCGGGCCCGCAAGCTGGACGAGTTCATGTACAGCATCGGCGAGACTATGACCGGTGCCGTCGAAGACTGGGACTACCTCAACCAGTCTTGCAAAGGCTGGCTGCAGATCAGGCAGTTGGAAGACCTGTAGCCGCCAGCAAAGAAAAGCCCCGGTCTGATTGACCGGGGCTTCTCAATCTCAGATCAGGAACCGCCTATCAACCAGTGTTCAGACCTGGCTCCGAACTGTCGTAGTCGTACTCGTAGTTCAGCTTGATGAACTCCTGCTGGTCTTCCGGGACCTGGTCCTCGGGGAAGATAGCGTTCACCGGGCAGACCGGTTCGCAAGCTGCGCAGTCGATGCACTCATCTGGGCTGATGAATAGCTGGTTGTCGCCCGGCTTCGAGTAGATGCAGTCGACAGGACACACATCTACGCAGGCGCCATCCATAACGTCCACGCAGTCCTTTGCGATGATGTAGGTCATTACCCTGGAACTCCTGCAGGCCGCGCCGTTCTACCTCGCGCAGCAGTGATAGTGGGGTCTTTGTAGTCGGCCTCTAACTCGGCCAGACCGGATTATACGAACCCCCCTTGCAGGTGCAAGAGGGGTTGCGTGCGAAACTCAGATCAGACTGTGATTTGGTGGCTAACCGCCGCAGCCGCAACCGCCGCCGCCACAAGCACATCCGCCGCCCTGGAAGTTGGGGTTGGAGATCACAAAGCCGGAACGCTCAAACCCTTCGACGTAGTCGATGCTCGATCCGGTGAGAAGCTCCGTGCTGTCGGCATCAACCAGGGCCTTGATTGATCCGGACTCTACGACGGAATCGGTCTCTCCAGCCTCTTCTTCCAGCCCGAAAACGTACTCGATGCCGCCATTCGGGTTCTGGGTCACCGCAATTCGCAGGAACGAATCCACCGCGTCCTGCTCCTTCAGAACCTCGATCAGCTTGCTCGAAGCAGCATCCGTGAACTCGATAACAGCCTGTTTCTCTGCGACCATCCGGTCCTCCAGTTGGCGTTGCGGTATTGCTAATCGCGATCGCAATCCGCTGCGCTTCTATCTGTTGATGGGACTTTGCACGCCTAATTGTATTCGATGCGGCAACGTGCCGAAAGGATTAGTCACCCGACTTGGAAAGCCGTATACGAAATCTTCACATCCGATCGGTTTACTTATCCGGCTATCGGCGTATCATGGAGCGAATGGGCTTGAATACCCAAGATGTTCCCCGAATTACGACGATATCCCGTTTCGGGTGACCGGAGGGTGGCCGGGCCTTCCAACTTATTCATGGTAACGGATCAACACAACCGGAGGCTTAACAATCCATGGACACCCTTGATCGGAAGATTATCGCGCTGCTTGAGTCGAATGGCCGCGCATCGAACGCAAGAATCGCAAGGGATGTGGGTGTAAGCGAAGGCACGGTTCGCCGCCGACTGAAGCGTCTTATCCAGGACAAGATCATCAACGTCGTAGCGCTGCCGGACCCCGGCAAGCTCGGCTACAACTCCGAGGCCATCATCGGTGTGCAGGTCGACCCCGACCAGGTCGACGCTGTTGCCGAGAAGCTCTCCGCTCTCCAGCACACACGCTGGGTGGCAGTGACAACCGGCACATACGACGTGTTCGCATGGGCAACCTTGCCTACGGCTGAAGAGCTCGGAGTTTTCCTGCGCGAGAAGATCGGCGCAATCGCAGGCGTTCGCCGCACAGAGACTTTCGTCAACCTGGGCGTCACGAAGCGCGAGTACGGCATCCCCGTCTAGTTACTGATCCTGTCTTGACAGGACAAGTTCGACAGTCGAAACCAGATACCACCGACTTTGGTCGGTGGTAATCTTTTGTGGTGAATTTTCGGAGTAGCGCTTCCCGCTTCTCCCCGGCATCCTCACCAGTCCAACGTCCTACAAACGGAGGAATCAGCTTGCAGTCGACCGTAGTTACCCCGGCCAGGCAGCTGCCCGGCATAGCCAGTTTGCGATCACTCGCAGGCAAGAGTTCTCCTTCACTTTTCGATTCACTGTTCCCGACAGCGGTCACATGGCACCGAGTCGTTGCTGCACTGGCAATGGCCGGTCTAACAGCCGCACTGGCGCAGGGCAGGTTCTTCCTCCCCGACAACCCGGTCCCGATCACGTTCCAGACCTATGGCGTGCTCCTGACCGGCGGTCTTCTCGGTTTTCGGTGGGGCCTCGCCTCCGCCGTCGTCTACTACCTGGCCGGGATGGTCGGCGTCCCGGTCTTCCAGAGCGGAGGCAGCGGCTGGCAATACGTGGCTCACGGAGTGACCGGCGGCTACCTGCTCGGCTTCATCCTCGCAACAGGCGTGACCGGTTACATGTCCCAGAGAGGCTGGAACCGCGGTGCCTCACTCTGGCCAATGACCCTGTCGGCACTGCTTGTCTATGGCCCCGGTCTGATCTGGCTCGCAGTCTTCGACTTCGGATGGCCCGCGGAAGGTCAGCTGTTCAGCTCTGGCATGTATCCGTTTATTCCAGGCGACATTGTCAAAGTGATGCTGGCTGCACTGACTGTAGGCGTGCTCTGGAAGGTTGCAGATAGTCGTTCCCTGGACCGCGCCGGCTCCGAAGACGAGACCAATACTGAGCGGTAGCCCCGCACACCCGAGAAATCAAACCAACGCCATGATTGGCACCCACAGGGGACGCTCAGTTGCACAAGGACACAGACTGCGGAGAGCCGCGTAAAACAGACGTAGGAAAAGAGGTTACGGTTGCGGGTTGGGTGAACCGCAGGCGAGACCACGGAAACCTTATCTTCATCGACCTTCGAGACCGCAGCGGCTTGCTCCAGGTCGTCTTTAACCCCGAGGTCTCCTCAGACGCCCATCACCTCGCTGAGTCGCTCAGGTCTGAATGGGTTGTGAAGGTGCGAGGCAAGGTCAGCAGCAGACTCGAAGGCGCCGAGAACCCGAACCTTGCGACCGGTGAGGTTGAGTTGGTCGCCGAAGAGCTGACCGTCCTTAACAGCGCGCTGACGCCTCCCTTCGAGGTAGACGACGAACTGAACGTCTCGGAAGACCTCCGCCTGCAGTACAGGTATGTCGACCTGCGCCGCCAGAAGATGCAGAAGAACCTGAGGCTGCGGCACCAGGTGACGGGAATCATCTGGGATCAGATGACGGCCGAGGGATTCACGCAGGTCGAGACTCCGATCCTCATTAAAAGCACGCCGGAAGGCGCACGGGATTACGTGGTCCCAAGCCGTGTCCACGCCGGCGAGTTCTACGCACTTCCTCAGTCGCCGCAGCAGCTCAAGCAGATCCTCATGGTCTCGGGCCTTGAGCGGTACTTCCAGATCGCCCGGTGCTTCCGGGACGAAGACCTGAGAGCGGACCGACAGCCCGAGCACACGCAGCTCGACTTCGAGATGAGCTTCGTGCATCAGCAGGATGTGACCGACGTCGTTGAGAAGCTCTATTCGAGGATTCTCAGAGAGACGAAGCCTGAAGCAAAGGTCCCGGCGCCATTCACCCGTCTCACGTATGCCGAGGCGATGGACCGCTTCGGCACCGACAAGCCGGATCTCAGGCTGGGCATGGAACTGGCGACACTGACGGAGATCGCCGCCCGCTCAGAGGCCCGCGTGTTCCAGTCGATCGCTGCGGACGGCGGCTCCATCAGAGGTTTTGCCGTTCCCGGCTGCGGTGACTATGGCCGCAGACAAACGGATGAGTTGATCGAGGTCGCCAAGCGGCACGGTGCGCAGGGTCTCGTCTTCATCGCCATCGACGAGTCCGCCGAGTCGATCGAGACGATGACCGAAGAGCAGGTCAAGGGCCCGCTAAACCGCTTCATGTCGATAGACGTGATCCGAGACATGGCCAGGGCAACGGGAGCGAAGCCCGGCGATTTGATTCTGATCGTGGCCGGGGCGGAGAAGATGGTGAACCGGGTCCTGAGCGAACTGAGGATCGAGATGGGATCCCGGCTTGAGCTCGGAGACCCGAACGAGTTCTCTTTCGCCTGGGTCACAGACTTCCCCATGTTCGAATGGGACGAAGAGTGGAAGCGTTGGGCTCCGGCACACCACGTCTTCTCTTCGCCTAAGACCGAGCACATCGACAAGCTCGAATCGGACCCCGGAGCGGTCCATGCAGACCTGTTCGACCTCGTTTGCAACGGCTGGGAACTGGGCAGCGGCAGCATCCGCATCCATGACCCGAAGCTGCAACTACGGGTCTTCAACGTCATCGGCTACACAGAAGACGAGATCAGCGATCGCTTCGGCCACCTGCTCCGGGCGTTCGAGTACGGGGCGCCTCCGCATGGTGGCATGGGGCTCGGCCTCGACAGGCTCGTGGCGCTCATCGGCGGAGAGACCTCCATTCGAGAAGTGATCGCCTTCCCGAAGACACAATCGGCCTCGGACCCGATGTTCGAAGCGCCCTCGGCCATCGGAGAAGACCAGCTCGCTGAACTGCATATTGCGGTTATTACGGATGAAGAGTAGCCATGTGTATCGCGGAGATGAATCCGAGAGGAGTGCCGCCAAGACCGCTTACAGGTTTCGTTGAGCTAGAATGTTTGGCACGCTTTAGTTCAGAGGCCCCGGCCAGTCGTCCGCGCTTCCACGCCTCTGCACATGAGCCGCCCAACACCAGTCCCAGTATGGAGTTGATTGCTTGAAGGTAACCCAGGGGGAAACCAAAGACCGGCAGATCGTCCTGCACATCGAGGTGGATGACGATCTCCTGGAGCAGCATATGGGCAGGGCCCACCAACGTGTTGCATCCCGAGTGAACGTCCCCGGGTTCCGAAAAGGCAAAGCTCCCCGCTCTGTAGTAGAGCGCTTCGTTGGCCGCGAGTATCTCCTTGAAGAGGCGATGGAGTCTCTTGTCCCTGCCGCCGTCAGCCTGGCGGTCAAGCAGGAGGAGATCAGCGCCTCGGCCACTCCAAGCGTCTCAATCACCGAGCGCGAGCCCGTCGTCAAGATCGACGCCACGGTTCCTTTGCCTCCCGAGGCGACGTTAGGCGACTACGCAGACATCAGCTTCGACGACGAGGCCGAGCCCGTTACTGACGAGCAGGTTGAGGAGTCCGTTCAGAGGCTTGTCGAAACGAACGCCAGCTGGAACGACGTCGAACGGGCGGTTAAGGCCGACGACCTGATCACATTTAGTGTCACCGGCACCGTAGATGGCAACACCTTCATCGAACAGAAGGACTCAGAGTACCTCGCAGCGCCAGACAACCCGAACCCGGTGCCGGGCTTCACGGACCAGCTCGTTGGTATCGAGCCAGGTGGAGAGAAACAGTTCTCGATCGAAGTCCCTGAAGACTTCAATCGTGCGGAACTGGCAGGAAAGACTGCTGATTTCACCGTATCGGTCGCCAGCGTCCGTGAGAAAGAACTCCCTGAACTGACCGATGAGTTGGTGAAAGGACTGGGCGAAGGCATTAACACCGTTGCAGACCTTCGCAGCACCATTCGCGAAAACCTCGAAGCGCGCTCAGAACAGACTCTGCGAGAATCCCTCGAAGAGAAAGTTGTGGATGAGTTGGTGGAGCGTTCGGAGTTCGAACTCGCCCCGCTGATGCTCGAGCATGAAGCTGAACACGTCCTGCAGGACCAGCAGAACGCTCTCGCCCGCTACAACATCTCCTTTGAGCAGTTCATCGCCCAGACAGGCCAGTCGACCGAGGAAATCATCGAAAAGGCCAAGGAGACCGCCGAGAACAGGGTGAAGCGGACTCTGGTGATGGACCGCCTTGCAGAGGCTGAGGGCATTGAGCCCACCGATGAGGAGATCGAACAGGAGATCGAGGCCTGGAAGAACCGTCCAGACGATGGCCATGGCCACGATGAATCGACTGACGAGGATGCGACCCGGAACGCCGTAGTAGCGGTCCTGAAGCGCAGAAAAGCGGTCGATCGAGCGATTGAGTTAGCAAAGGCAGACACGAACGGGTCAAAGCCAGGTGCCCGAAAGACCGCTAAAAAGGCGACCAAGGCCAAGCCGAAATCGGCAGCCAGGGCGTCAAATAAGAAGAGCGGAACTTCAGCTAAGGGCAAAGATGTAGATACGCCGGAATCTGAGGCGACGGAAGATTCGGCGGAGAATGTTGAGACGGCAAGCACGTAGTGCAACCACGTAGCACCAGCTGATCAGTACGAAAAGAGAAGCGAATTGTTTAATCCCGGCCTAACTTCGCAGATGGGTGATGTTTCGAGAATGACGAGCCAGATGCCAGGTACAGAGATGTGGACGCCGCAGCTTCCTCAGTCGATCGTTCCGATGGTCATTGAGACCGGAGCGAGAGGGGAGAGGGCCTACGACATCTACTCGCTGCTGCTGAAGGAGCGCATCGTCTTCCTCGGCACACCAATCAACGCACAGGTGGCAAACCTGATCGTTGCGCAGCTGCTCTACCTCGCATCCGACGACCCGGACCGAGACATCAGCCTGTACATCAACTCACCTGGCGGTGAGGTGTACTCAGGCATGGCGATCTACGACACGATCCGCTCGGTACCGTGTGATGTCTCGACGATCTCGGTTGGCCTCTGCGCCAGCTTCGGCACGATCCTGCTCACAGCGGGTGAGCCCGGCAAGAGGTATGCTCTGCCGAACTCGACGATTCATATGCACCAGCCGCTTAGCGGCACGCAGGGACAGGCGTCTGACATCGAGATCCACGCCAGGGAGGTCCTGAGGCTTCAGGACTCGCTCAGGCAGATCATCGCAGACAGCACCGGACAGAGCTACGAGAGGGTGGCCAGGGACTCAGACCGTGACTTCTGGCTGAACGCAGAACAGGCAGCAGAATACGGTCTCGTGGACGAGGTGCTGAAGGTTCAGGAGAAAGGCAAGTCGAAAGAGGGGGGTTCCAACGGCACGAGCTAGCTCGTGACAGGAACACTATCGGTTTCACACACCCCAGTTGTCTCCCGGCAGCAGGTATTGAATGGCTGACTCTCACAACACAGGCGAAAACCACGATTCCTATGACTGCTCGTTCTGCGGAAAGCCGCAGGACTCAGTCAAGCGGCTCATTGCAGGCCCGTCCAAGATCTTCATCTGCAACGAGTGTGTAGGACGCTGTCAGCAGATCATTTCTGACGACCGCCCGGTGGTTACGCCTCAATCGAAGCCCACGACGCCAAGAGAGATCTTTGAGCGCCTGAATGAGTACGTAATTGGCCAGGAAAGGGCCAAGCGCGTCATCAGCGTCGGTGTCTACAACCACTACAAGCGTATCTGGTTCGGCACGGAAGACCCGGACGTTGAGCTTCAGAAGACGAACATGCTCCTGGTCGGCCCAACCGGCTGCGGCAAGACACACCTTGCCCAGACGCTGGCCCGCATCCTGGACGTTCCGTTCGCCATCTCTGACGCAACCTCTCTCACAGAGGCGGGCTACGTTGGTGAGGACGTTGAGAACATTCTCCTGCGCCTGATTCAGAACGCCGAGTTCGACATGGCTCGCGCTGAGCAGGGCATCATCTACATCGATGAAGTGGACAAGATCGCTCGCAAGGGCGCTAACCCGTCCATCACTCGAGACGTCTCCGGTGAGGGTGTTCAGCAGGCTCTGCTGAAGATCCTCGAAGGTGCCGTTGTGAACGTGCCGCCACAAGGCGGACGCAAGCACCCGCACCAGGAGTTCATACAGATCGACACATCGAACATCCTGTTCGTGCTCGGTGGAGCGTTCGAAGGACTCGAAGAGATCCTCCGCAAGCGTGCTGCCGGCACCGAGTCTAACCTTGGCTTCGGAGCCAAGACGACCCGTGCGGAGACGAGCGACAACGTCGACTACACAGGTGTTGTTGCAGGCGACCTGATGCAGTTCGGGTTCATTCCTGAGTTCATTGGACGTGTCCCGCTTGTGGTGGGTCTCTCGGACCTGACGCAGGACGAGTTGATCCGTGTGCTTAGAGAACCGAAGAACGCCCTAACGCGCCAGTACGAAGCGCTGTTCAAGATGGACGGCGTGGAGCTTGTCTTCGAAGACTCGGCACTGGCAAGGACCGCCGAAGTGGCCAAGGAGCGCAAGGCCGGCGCACGTGGTCTGCGGTCAATAGTCGAGGAACTGCTCATCGATGTGATGTACGAGCTGCCGTCCATGTCGGGCGTGAAGCGCTGCATCGTCGAAGGTGAGACGGTTACGGCCAAGACCTGGCCGAAAATTCTCGATGAGGCTGGCAAACGGCTCGACAGCAAGCTGCCACCGCATCGCCAGACGGCTGCCTAGTCGGCCATTCAACAGAAACCAGAGCGCCCCTGCGAAACATCGCAGGGGCGCTTTTCATTTCATGTGAGAGAATCGAGAGTGTAACGAGCCGATCATGGCTTGGCTGAATGAGGAGGGTGAGTTGAGCTGGTCAGAATCATCTCCACCGGTAAAGGTCCCTGACGGCGACCGACAGAAGCCGCCGGACGCGAAGCCGAGAACTCCCGGCCCTCCAATCCCCGTCAGGTCTGAGTCGAGTCGCGGCCGAGTAGGCCGGCTGGTCTTCTACGGGGTGGTGGCCGCAATCGCCGTCGGAGGGCTTGTCTGGCTGAGCCTGAGTGGCCTCTAGATCTCGGCTAGACCTTAACGAGATGCGCCTCGACCGCTTCGGTCAGGTCCAGCGGCTCGCTCTTCGCAGCGTCCTCCAGGCTGATCGTTCCACTGGCGATCGCCTTCAGTGTTTCGACCACAAGCGGTCGCTCCCGGACCAGTCCGATCTGGCGCAGGCCGATGAACAGCGGGTGGTCTTCGCCTGCTTCAGCTTTCAATTCGGGGACGCTCCTGCCGCCCAGCTCTTCCCACGACCGGTCAAACTCACCGCTTCGTGTGCTGAAACGACAGAACGAGAGCACCGGCCCACCGTCCACCTCCTCCGTCACGATGTGCACCATGGCGCCGGACTCTTCTGCCTTACCGGAGATCAGCTCCCAGATCACGTTCTGCCACATCCCCGCAGGCCCGTCCGGCAGGGCAGGGTGCAGGTTGATCATCAGGTGCTCTCGGCAAAGCAGTGGTGCAATCAGCATGTAGCCAGCGTTCACCGTCATGTCGACGTCGAACCGCTCGATCAGCTTGAGGACGGCCAGGTCGAACTCCTCGCGCAACTCTGCCCATGGCCGGTTGTCGTGCTCCCTGCGGAAGCGGCGGGAAGAGAGCGTCACGATAGGGATGCCGTGACTCTCTGCGAAGTCGATGAAGCGGTCAGAGCCGGCCGCCTGCCCCTTCTCACGGTTGCAGAAAACGAACTCGATTCGGGCGTTTAGCGCACCGGATTCTATGGCATCCAGCGCCGCCTTCAGCAGTCCGTAGGAGCCTTCACCACGGCCCGTCGAGAACCAGCCAAGCTTCAGCGGTTCGCTCGTCAATCTTCCGCCTCGTCGCCAATTTCATCACCGTCATCACCCGGTACAAGGTTCATCTGCTCGGCAAAGTTCGACTTCAGCCGCGTGATCTTCAGCTCGGCATTACTCAGCAGTTCGTTGCATGTCTTAGCGAGCTTCATGCCCTCTTCGAACAGGCCAGACGCCTCATCGAGGGTCAGACGACCCTCTTCCAGCTCGCGCACGACCTCTTCGAGCCGGGTAAACGACTTCTCAAACGTTGCTGCGCGTGATCCGCTCTTTTTTGTGCTCGCTTTTTCTGGCGTCATGTCTTGGGGCTATTTCGAACCGTTTGCTCAGACTGCTCGACAGGGAGAAAGAAGTTTAACCCGGCCCGGCCCGTTCGGTCTGCTCTGATTAGCTGGAGCTGGGTCTGACCGCATTAGCGGTCGCATCGACCGCGCCGTCCTGCAGCGTGATCTCAAGCTCATCGCCGGACGACACATCTCCGACTCCAGCGGCCACGGGCCCGTCTTTGACGCGGACTATCGAGTACCCGCGGCCAAGGATCTTGCCCGGGCCGAGAGCGCCAAGCTGGGCCTCCAGCCGCCGAACATCCTGCGTGCGAGCATCAACAATTCGAGTGGCAGCCAGCTTCGCTCGTGTCAGCAGGTCATCAACGCGCTGCCTAGGCGTGTCTGTGTCCGGAGCGCGGAGTTCCATGCGGTCCAGCAGGAACTCCAGCTCCACTCGCCTGTCTCGCACAAGCCGCTGCACCGACTGCTGCATGTAAGCGGCGTAACCGGCGACCTCACGAGAAAGGTCGTACACATCCGGGGCGATGATCTCCGCCGCGGCTGACGGCGTTGGCGCCCGCACATCGGCCACGAAGTCAGCGATAGTGAAGTCAGTCTCGTGGCCGACCGCGCTCACGATCGGCACACTGCTGGCAAATATCGCCCTCGCTACTATCTCTTCGTTGAACGGCCACAGGTCCTCCAACGAACCGCCACCGCGGGCGACGATCGCGACGTCGATATCGTCCATAGCGTTGAGGGCCGTGACCGCCTGTACGATCTCAGGTGCAGCCGCCTCGCCCTGAACAGCCGTCGGAATCAGGACCAACTCCGCAAGTGGGTACCTGCGAGACAGGACGTTGAGAATGTCCTGGATCACCGCTCCGCTCGGAGACGTGATCGCTGCGATCCTGGATGGGAAAAGAGGCAACTCCCGTTTTCGAGACGGATCGAACAGCCCTTCTTTTTCGAGTCTGAGCCGCAGCTCTTCAAAAGCCTGCTGCAGTGCGCCGATGCCGTCAGGCTGCACGCGATCAACGTAGATCTGCATGTCGCCGCGGGCCGTGTAGACCGAGACCTTGCCATGCACGATCACCTGTGAGCCATCAGCGATGAACTCACCGCCTCGCCCGTACCGGAACATCACGCAGCTCAGTGCTGAGTCGGCATCCCGGAGCGTGAAGTAGTGATGTCCTGAAGACGGGTGTCTGTAGTTCGAAACCTCACCGCTGATCGTCAGGTCGGACAGGACCGGGCTCGCCTCAAGGTAGTTCTTGACGAGCGCGCTGACCTGCGAAACGGAGTAGACCGTTTCGGTCGTGGGTGTGTCGAGTGCGTCTACCAGTGGGAAGTGTCCGGGAATAGTTCAGCGTCAGTCGACCTGAAAAGGTGGCAGTTTCGTGCAGAGAACTGTACCAGCAGACGGTCGATCGCTCAGTCAGCTCGGCCGAGATATTCACCAGTCGAAGTGCTGACTGTGATGCGGTCGCCCTGGTTTACGAACAGCGGCACCTGCAGAGTGAGGCCGGTGTTCGTTGTAGCAGGCTTGTTGGCGCTGCTCTGCGTGTCGCCACGGAGACCGGTCTCGGTCTGGGCTATCTCGAGGACTACCGACGGAGGAAGATCGACCAGAACCGGCTTCTCGTCGTAGAACAGCGCCTCGATCGAATCGCCTTCTGAGATGTACTTCAACGCGTCGCCAAGCAGGTCCTCGGACATCCCGAACTGCTCATACGTCGTCTCGTCCATGAACGTGTACAGGTCGCCGTCCGAGTAGAGGTACTGAACAGACCTGCGCTCTGTCGGCGCTGCGGTCAGCTTCTGGTTGCCCGGCAGCTTGCGCTCGTACACATTGCCAGTGCTGATCTGGCGCACCTTCAGTGTCAGTGTCGGCGGAGCTTTCGGCGCCTGCCTGTGCTGCCAGTCCAGGATCTGGAACAGGTCGTCATCCAGCAGGATGGTCATGTTGCGACGGATTTCACTGGAAGAGATGGTCATCTTCGGTTAGTTCTCTTTTGCCTCTTTGATGTGCTCTGCAAGGAACTCGAGCGCATATATGTATCCCCGCCAGCCCAGTCCTGCGACCTGTCCTACAGCGTACGGAGCGATCACGGAGTGCCGGCGGAACTCCTCGCGAGCGTGGATGTTCGAGATGTGGACTTCGACGACCGGAAGCCCGGTGTCGAGAAGCGCGTCGAGGATCGAGTAGCCGACCTGCGTCAGCGCGCCTCCATTGATTATGACACCGTCGGCGTTGCTGGACGATGCCTGGATGTGATCGACGATGCCGCCCTCGTGGTTCGACTGGAAGAATGAGGTCGCAACGCCGATCTCGCCACCTCGCTTTTCGATAGCCGTGTTGATCTGATCGAGCGTGATGCTGCCGTAGTGGCCGCTATCTCGCTTGCCGAGGTTGTTCAGGTTCGGCCCGTTGATTACCAGGATCTTCGTCATGTCGTTTTCGTGTCTGCGCTTGGCCCGCCGGTTTCGGGGCGGCCTCTAGCCTATCTGATCCGTGTCCGAATCGTCCGACTCTTCTATCTGTGTTTCCCGTTCTCGCTGCGCCCTCGGGTGAGCCGCCTCGTAGACTTTACGGGCCTGGGCTGTCGATACATGTGTGTAGACCTGCGTAGTCGCGGGACTCGAATGGCCGAGTAGCTCCTGGACAACTCGAAGGTCTGCGCCGCCGTCCAGCATGTGCGTGGCAAAGCTGTGCCTCAGGGTGTGAGTGTGGAAATCGGCATCCAGTCCAGCTTTGATCGCGCTGCGCTTAACGATCTTCTGCATACTGCGGACACTGAGCCTCGATCCGTACTGGTTCAGGAAAAGAGCGTCACCGCTTCGTCGCCCGGCCCAGGACACTCGGACATCGCTCAAGTATCGGTCCAGCCACTCAATGGCAGTTCGGCCGACAAGCGCAACTCGCGGCTTTGAGCCCTTGCCGACGACCCGCACCTCCCGCGTCCGATGATCGAGGTCCTGCAGGTCCAGGGCCTGCGCCTCGCTCACCCGAAGCCCCGCGCCGTAGAGTGTTTCCAACAAGGCCCGGTCGCGAGTACCTGCAGGACGTGTCACGTCCTGCACATTCATCACCCGTTCGATCTCGTCTGCTGAGACGATCACGGGCAGCCGGCTTTGAGCCTTCGGAGCTGAAACAGCGTCAGTCTGGTTCTGCTTGACCACTCCCTGGTCGACCAGGAACCGGTAGAACGCTCGCAGCGCTGTTAGCTTTCGTGCCATGCTCGGCCGTTCGTAGCCGATCTCAAGCAGCCATGCCAGGTAGCCGCGTAGGAAGAGTCGATCAGCTGTATCCAGTCCCGGCGCGTCCTTCATATCTAGATATTCGAAGAAGGGCGTGAGGTCGTTCAGGTAGTTGCGGACCGTAAGAGGTGCCAGTTGGCGGGCGGTGCGCAGGTGCTGCTCGAAGTCGCGCACGTGTCCGGCCCACGGCTTGCCGTTGATCGAATGGTTGAGCCCCGGCAGGTGGGTGCGAGTGGTCGTCATGCGCGAACACCACCCTTCGACAGGCTCAGGATGGCTGATATTTCCGCACGTCTGGTAGGGGCGCTGCTTGCCGCGCCCGGTGGCAGCAGAGCTGCCACCTGTCCCCCCTCCCGATATCGGTGAGGGTGACGGCGAGGGCTCGATCTGACCTGTGATCGAAAGTCTTCGAGAGATTCTGAATCAAGTTCAGAATGACGGGGCTGGTCGCTACGAAGATGCAGCTCGACGGCGTCGGCCCCGGAAGGGCCTGCGGCCATTAGGGCCCTTCTTATCGTCGTCATCCTTCTTCCGGCGACGCGGCCTGGCATCGGCCTCGGCTGCAATGCGCGCAGCCTCCTCCGGGTGCAGTTTCCAGCACTTTGCCATCTGGTCCGTGCGTTGTGCCTGCCACGCCTCAATGACATCGCCCTTCGCGTTTTCGCCCGGCTTGAGTGGGAACGCAACGCGGCATTCCGGGAAGTGTGAGCAGGACAGGAACTTGCCGTAGCGTCCCATCCGGATCACCATCTCTTCGCCGCCATCACACTTCTCGTCCGACTTCTCGACGAGTTTCGCCCGGTCAACCCGCGGCGCATCCTTCATCGTCTTCTCAACTCGCTGCGAGAACGGCGCGTAGAAGTCCGAAAGCATCGGCACCCACTCAAGGTCGCCGTCCGCAATGGCGTCCAGCTTCGCCTCCATATCGGCGGTGAAACCGGTGTCCATGATGTTCGGGAAGTACTCTTTGAGCAGGTCCGCAACCACGGTGCCGATCAGCGTCGGCTTGAAGCGGGATGCGATGCGCTCGACATACTGCCGTTGCTCGATTGTGCTGACAATCGATGCGTACGTGCTAGGGCGGCCGATGCCGAGTTCTTCCAGGCTTCGGATCAGGTTCGCCTCGGTATAACGGGGTGGCGGCTGCGTGAACTTCTGGTCTGAGTTCACCTTCTCACGAGACGGCTTGTCACCCTCGTTCAGGTTCGGCAGCTCGCGAGACTCCTCGGACTCGTCGTCCTCGTCCTTCTCCTCGATGTAGAGAGTGCGGAAGCCCGGGAACTTAATGATCGAACCGCTGGCGCGCACCGTGTGGTTGTTGCCAGCCGCGTTTACGCCCTCGATGTCGACCGTCGTCTGGTCAACGATGGCATCGGTCATCTGGCTGGCGACCATGCGCTTCCAGATCAGCTCGTACAGCCGTAGCTGGTCCTGTTCCAGGAACTGGGCGACGCGCTCCGGCGTGTTTGCTATTGAGGTCGGACGAACGGCTTCGTGAGCCTCCTGCGCATTGCGGCTCTTTGTTCTGTAAATGCGCGGCTTGTCTGCGTACTCCTTGCCGTACTCCGACTTGATGAAACTGTTCGCTTCGGATAGTGCCGAGTCGGAGAGGTTCGTTGAGTCGGTACGCATGTAGGTGATGAGGCCGACAGGCTCGCCGTCACCCATCTGTATGCCTTCGTACAGCTGCTGCGCGATGCGCATTGTCCGCTGCGCGCTGTAACGCAGGGAGCGAGCCGACTGCTGCTGCAGCGTGGAAGTGGTGAAGGGCGCTCGCGGGCGCTGCTTCACCTCGCGGCGGTTCACCTTCTTGACCACGAACTCCGAAGACTCGAGATCTTTAACGATGGCCGCAGCCTGCTTGCCGTCGCCTACCTTCGGCCGCCCCTTCTCGCCGTTCAGCTGGTACAGGTTCGCCCTGAACTTCCGTGCCTTCTCACCCTCCGACTTCAGGTCGACGGTGATTACCCAGTATTCTTCGGGCTTGAAGGCCTCAATCTCAGCCTCGCGGTCAACAATCAGCCTCAGAGCAACCGACTGGACACGGCCTGCGGATAGCCCGCGGCGCACCTTGCTCCACAGAACGGGGCTCAGCTGGTAGCCAACGATGCGGTCGAGGATCCGGCGCGCCTGCTGGGCGTTGACCAGCTGCATATCGATCTCACGAGGGTGGCTGAACGCGTCGTCGATGGCGTCCCGAGTGATCTCGTGGAACACAACCCGCTTCAGGTTGTCGCTCTTCGCCAGGTCCGCCGCTTCTACCAGGTGCCAGGAGATCGCCTCGCCTTCACGGTCCGGGTCAGTGGCGAGATAGACAGACTCTGCGCCGCGTGCCGCCTTCTTGATCTCTGCGATCACCGTGGCTCGGCCGCGCACGTTCACGTATGTGGGATCGAAATCCGACTCGATGTCGACACCGAGGTCCCGAGCGGGCAGGTCACGAACGTGGCCCATCGACGCCTTCACAACGTAGTCGTCACCAAGGAAGCGTCCGACAGTGCGTGCCTTTGCGGGTGATTCAACAATGACAAGGCTTTTCTTGGATTTCTTAGCGGTCTTCGGCAACTACTCGTATCTCCCGGTCGGTCAGTCGGTTTCGGTCAGTTCTGTCGCGGGCCGGACGGTGCCTTCACCAGGTACGTCATCGGCCCAACTTCGTCTACAAGGCTTTTCAGCCCGAGTACCGTCAGTGCCGACGTGATCTCGGCCACGGGAGCATTCAGCTCCCTTGCTATCTCATCCACATGGCAGGGAGCTCCAGCCAAGGAGAGATGCTCATGGACCCGGTACTCAATGTCTGTTCCATTATTCTTGCGCGCGAGGCTGTCAACCCCCAATTCGCCCTGTGTGGGCTCGCCCTTAGAACTGGCGGAATCTGTCAGCGCGGGCGATTCAGGTTCGATATTCAGCTCGTCCAGAACATCCATATGGCTCGTGGTGAGCTTGGCTCCCTGCTGGATTAGCCAGTTCGGCCCTTCGCTGTTAACAGAAAGCGCACTGCCCGGAACGGCGAACACCTCACGGTCTTGCTCAAGCGCCCACTTGACCGTGAGCATCGCTCCGGACTTGCGAGCGGCCTCGACAACCACGACGCCTCGTGTGAGCCCGCTGATGACCCGGTTGCGCCTCGGGAAGTGTTCTGGTTTCGGCCTCACGCCAATCGGGTACTCAGATACGACGGCTCCGCCTGCTTCCACCATCTCACGGGCCATCTTTTCATGCTCGGCCGGATAGATGCTGTCGAGGCCGCCACCGACTACGGCAACGGTGCGGCCTCGGGCATCCAGTGTCGCCCGGTGCGCCGTTCCATCGATGCCGCGTGCAAGTCCTGAGTAGACGGACACTCCTGACTCTGCAAGTCCGGCAGCAATTCGCTTCGTCATCTCCCGGCCATAGTGGGTGCAGCGACGAGAGCCGACAATAGCGACAGCGTTCGGTTCGGCAGCCGGCAGTTCGCCACGGTAGTACAGGACCGGCGGTGGGTCATAAGTCTCGGCGAGTCGGCTCGGGTACGCCGGCGAATCCAGCCTGACCGCCGAGATGCCAAGCCGTTCAAGCGTCTCCATCTCATGGCCCGGGTCAGTGCTTGACCTCAGCTTCTCCAGTGACCTGGCGTTCTCGTCGCCTATTCCAGCGGCCAGCAACTGCGAAACAGGCGCGTTCCAAGCGACATCGATTGATCCGAAATGCTTCAGAAGCTGCCTGAATCGCGCTGGCCCAATGCCGTAGACGCGGTGCATCGCCACCCAGTAACGAAGTTCCGAATCGGGCGCGCCGGAATCAAGCTGCAGCGTCTGTTGGTGCTCGTTGGTCAAATGGCGCATCCGTCAAGCTGAGGCGTCCAAGTTGCGGTGCGCAAGCATAACGGAAGAAGGCCTTAGAAGTATGAAGCTCGTCAGACGCATTGACGCAGTGTTCGCATAACTGCGTCTTCGGTCGAACGCTCAGCCGTGTGCTGCTTCAAAGGAGTGATGGCGGAGAGGACAGGATTCGAGCCTGCGGTGGGTTGCCCCACACACGCGGTTTATTGACGACAAAGGAAAAGGAGAGGTAATTGACCTGACAAGAACCGTCCGTACTGACGATTACCGTCTTAACGTTCACTAAACACAAATGAATGTAGGATCGTCTATAGACGCCAGGAGAGTAGTGTGCAATCGTGTTGATGTCATGGTCATGCGCAGCTGTTTTAACTCTATTACGCGCACGGGGAAGGGAAGAAAGGGTCGTTTGTAGAGCGAATCAGTCACGTATTCGAAAGCGAAATAACCATGAAATACAGGAATAGACTGTTGCTAAGAACTAGACGAGGCTTTCTGGCGCTGGCAGTTGTAACTGTCGCCCTGCTCGGGACCGGAGCGGCAATCGGCATATCGCAAGCCGTCGGACGAGACAAAGATACAGTCTTCGACGAGTCGATACCGTTTGACGAGAATGGTCAGGTGATCACTATCAGGGATCAGTTAGAGCTGACAGCCAAGAACCATCCGGGATTCGGTGGCTATACGATCGACCCGGACGACAACTCGATAGTCACCGTACTATTGACCGACGAAAAAGAAGTCGGAGCCGTAGACAAAGCGCGGAGCGCTGCAGAATCGGCGTTAGGCGCGGGACACAACATCAGTGAGGTACGAGTGGGTCATGCGGACTTCCTTTACACCGACCTTGCAGAGTGGTTCCGGCAGTTTCGTCAGCACGTATGGCCCGAGATCGTGGACATCAGAACCTTACGGAGCATCAGGCCCGACCTGAACCGGATCTACATCGAGATCAGTGACATATCTGCGCGCGGTCGAGTAGTCGAACTGCTGCAGAAGCACGGAATCCCGGTGAATGCGGTGGTAATAGAGGAAGGTAAGCGCGCGGTTACTTTGGCCCATGACGACTTGACGGAGAAATGGAGACCCGTGCCTGGTGGAGTGCAGATCCAGAGAGGTGGAGTGAATGAGATCCTATGCACGTCGGGCTTCCCGGCTAAACGTAATGGTGTGCAAGGGCTGGTCATTAACTCTCATTGCACGAACAACGCCAAGGAAGTCGGCGGTCTGGATGGCATGGACGTACACCAACCGTTCGATCCATTCTTGGGCACTAACCGCGTGGCACGTGAGGACGTGGACCCTGAACTTTTCACGAACTCGACATGGAGTCAATGTGACGTCGGAGATATGTGCCGTTGGAGCGACTCCGCATTCGCTGGGACGAGGGACGGCGCATCGTTTGATCTCGGACACGTAGCGAAGCCGAATGGTCATTTCACGACCGCTGTGTTTCCAGTTGACTCCAGATTCAGGATCACGGATGAGGGATCGCCACAGATCAATCACACGTTAGAGGCGGTTGGCTACAAGGCCGGGTGGTATCGGGTGAAGATCAAGGACACCTGCGCTGACATTGCGAATGGCAACGAAGTGATGCTCTGTCAGATTGTGGTCACAGTGACCGCAGGAAGAGATGTCGTCGATGGCGATAGCGGATCTCCCGTGTTCGAAGTGTCATCCGGGAACGACCACGACCTCATGGGAGTGCTGTGGGGCAAGAAGCCGTTTTCGCTCGATCGCTACATCAGCAACTACGCTTACATCTATCTGGACCTCGGTGGAAGCTGGGATGTCTGCGTACCCGGGTTCGGGTGTTGAGGCAACTGCAAGTTTCCTAGCTGACTAAGATCCGGACAAATGTGTCCCAAAAGGCACTCGGCAGTAACTTGCTGAGTGCCTTTTCTTTTAGACAAGCGGCGGTCTCTTTACGGGATGCGTTCATTTGGCCACGCAACGTTGCGTCGTAACTGGCGGAGAGGACAGGATTCGAACCTGCGGTGGGTTGCCCCACACACGCTTTCCAGGCGTGCCCATTAAGCCACTCTGGCACCTCTCCGCGTATTTCGTTTCGATCTGCCTCGCTAACCAAGATTCCGAAAGCCTTGGAAGCGATGCGACCGGGTCGGCTTGATGCCCGGTTCCCTCGAGCTTTCGGCCCGCTGTATGGCGGAGAGGGGGGGATTCGAACCCCCGATACCGGAGACCGGTATACCGGTTTTCGAGACCGGCGCTTTCAACCACTCAGCCACCTCTCCGGATGTGCGTCCTCACTGACCTGCCTCGTCCCCGGCATGCGGGAAGTCGGCATCGCGCTGGTACACAGGGTTGAACTGCGGGCAGAACTGCGATTATAGCAACGCGCCCGTTGCCAGAACGCTCCTCTCTTTACGGGATAACACGCACTCACAAGCCCAGCGAAGTCTTGACACCCGGAAATGAACGTAAATACGATTGTCCGGTAGAACAAGACAGAGCACCGAGATTAGTATCAACGACATAGTTGGCATTGAGCCGCCGTCCGCGCAGCAAGCACGCTCGCGGAAGCGGCTCATTTTGGTTTCCGCGCTTTTCCACCCGGCAGCACTACCCGTGGCATCAGAAAACCCCTCATGAATGACTGGACTGGAGTGATCCTCGCTGCCGGGCAGGGCACGAGGATGAAATCGAAACTGCCAAAGGTGCTGCATACCGTCTGCGGTAAACCGCTTATCACGCACGTCGTTGACATCATGCGAGACGCAGGCGCCAGCAAAGTTGTCGCGGTCGTCAGTCCAGCGACCTCCGAGATGCCTGAGCTGAAGGCAGCGCTTGATGGTGACGTTGTAATCGCTATCCAGGAAGAAGCGCTCGGCACAGCGCACGCGCTCGAATCTGCAAAGGACGCTGTTGGTACGGCGACCACCCTCGTCGTTGGCGCTGGCGACATGGCGCTAGTCAAGAGCGAATCCATCTCCGGACTCACTGCGCTCCACGCCGGGTCCAACTCCTTGTTGTCTGTACTGACTGCCACAGTCGAAGACCCGTACGGCTTCGGCCGCATCATTCGCGATGGCGAAGACCGATTGCAGGCGATCGTCGAGGAAGTCGACACGACTCCCGAGCAGAAACAGATCCGTGAGATGAACACCGGCCTCTACTGCATAGAGGCAAAGTGGTGCTGGGACGAGCTTGAGCAACTCGCCGTTTCGTCGGTCGGTGAAAAGTTCCTGACCGACCTCGTTGCACCTGCGGCGGCGGTGGGCCGCGCAGGCAGTGCACCCGTGACTGACCAGGCGGAGGCTCTTGGAGTCAACAACCGGGTGCAGCTGGCAGAAGTTGAGCAGGCGATGCGAGATCGAATCCGTCGCCAGCACATGCTGTCGGGAGTCACGATTCGTGACCCAGAGACAACCTATATAGACGCCGATGTGGAGATAGGCCAGGACAGCGAACTGTTGCCCGGTAACCATATCCGTACTGGCACCCGTATAGGATCGAACTGTGTGATCGGCCCCAACTCCTTCCTTAAGGATTGCGTGATCGGAGACGGCGCTCGCGTCATGGGCTCGCACGTTGAAGGTGCCGAAATAGGCACCGGAATCTCTGTCGGGCCGTTCAGCCGTATTCGACCGGGTACATACATAGAGTCCGGCGCGTATATCGGAAACTACGCCGAGATCAAGAACAGCCGAATCGGCGCTGGCACGCACGTCGGCCATTTCAGCTATGTTGGCGATTCCGAGCTTGGCAAGGATGTGAACATCGGTGCCGGGACCGTTACGGCAAATTTCGACGGTGTGAACAAGCATCGGACCGTGATAGGCGACAGGGTGAAGATAGGATCCGACTCGATAATCGTGGCACCCGTGACGATTGGCGACGACGCAAGCACCGGGGCCGGGTCTGTCGTGAACAAGGATGTGCCGGCAGGCAAGATAGTTGTCGGCGTGCCCGCCAGATCGGTTGGTCGAGGACGGGTTCCCGGCAAGACCGAGAGTGATGAGAAGAGAGGAAGTTAGAGCAAGGATGAACCTGGAAGACCCGTGCTATACGAAGGCCGGTATAAAACCGGCCTGTGCCCCTCACACTGAGCGAGGTGAGCGCTAAAGATGGACATCTGGTTACCCCTCCTGATCGTGGCCGTCTCGGCGACCATCCATCTGCTCGCAACACTCGTCCTGATAGCGTTTCCCTCACGGAACATCACAGTCCTGTCGAGCCCTGCCGACTCTCCGGGCAATGGTGGCGACGAACAGATCAGGCAGCTCGACAACCGCGCTCGCGTCGTCTTCATCGGGATGCAGGCCGCGTCCCTCGTTGCAGGAGCTCTTGCGACCTCACAGCTGTTCGGACCCGAGACCGATAGTGCCATCGCACTCACGCTGGGCGGTCTTATCGCGTTTGCTGCAAGGTTCGCCCTCCACGGAATCTCGTCATTCACTGCCCATCGTTACCGGGACGAGACTCGCAGGGTCACGTCCCCACTGGTCTGGCTTGTGATGCGGCTGACGACGTTGCCCGGCACCGGTTGGCTTACCACCAAGATCACAGGTAGAACTCCGGGAGACGAGGTGGCGGGACAAGAAGCCAGCGAGGCGCTCAAAGAAAGTCTCGACCTTCTTGAGGAACGACAAATACCCGCCGAAGAGTCCGAGCTGCAGATGATCCGCGGGATCCTGCGTATGGACACGGTTAAAGTGCGGGAAATCATGCGGCCGAGGCCGGACATGGTTGTCGCGTCCGTCGGCTCTGCGCCGGATGAGTTGATGACGCAGATGACGGTTGGCGGTCACAGCAAGATCCCCGTCTATTCCGATTCTCCGGACACCATCGTTGGAGTCGTATACGCCAGAGATTTGCTGGCGGCGAAGGCGAACGGCACGGAAGAGGCCGACCTGATCAGCCAGCTCGCTCGGCCTGCGATACATGTCCCCGAGTCCCAGAGCCTCGAGCGACTGCTCAGAGAGTTCCAGGAGCACCGCACGAGCATAGCGATCGTTGTCGACGAGTACGGTGGCATCGCGGGGCTCGTCACTGTGACCGATCTCATTGAGGAGATCGTCGGTGAGCTTGTGGACGAGTTCGACACCGATGGTCCGGAGATCACCGAGGTCTCACCGGACGAACTGGTAGCGGATGCTGCCGCATCGATCGAGTCTCTGAACCGAAAGATGGGGACCGACATCCAGGCAGAAGGCTTCGACACGATTGGCGGCCTTGTGCTCAAGGAGCTGGGACGGATTCCCGTCAACGGCGACAAGATCGTGTCTGGAGGCCTGGTCGTCACCGTGCAGTCAACTGTTGGAAGACGTATACGTCGAGTGCGTGTTGAGCGGACCGCGGTGCCCAGCAGCGAGAGCTAGCTCTCCGTCTTTCGGGCGATAGTGATTATCTCGGGGCTGGAGTCGGTCACCTGGCTCCTGTCCCAATCGCCGAACTGCCCCTCACCCGAAAGCCCAGCTTCTCCAAGGAATCGATTCAACGAATCGGCTGGCAGGAACCTTAGTGTGCTGTGGCTGACTTTTGGCTCTGCCCAGCGCGGACTCGAATACTCGATGCTGAAGTGAACCAGTTCGCCTTCTTCCGGTTCCTGGACTTCACTCCTGGCTCTAATCGTTGTGCCTGATTCGTCCACGACTTGTCTTGAGTGCTTTGTATTCCAGTATTTCCACTCCCGAACAGGCGGGTTGCGAGTCTCGAACGCGAACGTTCCTCCGATCTTCAGCGCTGACTGGACCGCACTCAGCACATCTCTCAGCTCTTCGTCAGTGACAAGTACCTGGAACGCGTGTCCGGTCATGACGATAAGGTCGAACTCATTCGCCCAGCCCTGGGAAGTTATGTCGCCGCGGACCCACTCGATCTCGGGCGTGGTCGGCCGTTTTCGAGCCTGTTCGAGCATTCCGTGTGCGGGATCCAGTCCGCAGAGGCGTCCAGCATGGCCCTGTGCTCGAGCCAGGTGAAGCAGAGCGCCAGTGCCGCAGCCGAGATCGAGCACAGACTCAGCAGACATGATCAGCGGTAGGTAGAAGGCGAAGTCGTCCCTGTTGTCCGGAGGTGAGAACAGGTCATAGACCGCTGCAAGGTTGGGTTCTTCGAAGTGCAGGTCTGGCATGAGGCGAGACTAGCTGTCGTTAATGGAGCGTGCATCACGCGAACCTGTGATTACCGAATTCAAGGGCAGACGCGGCACGAACGCGAAGAGGCCCCGGATCAACCGAGGCCTCTTCATTCAGACTATTTTGAAGGGTTAGTTCCCGGGGACCTTGTCCACCATGATGAACACACCCTCAACCCGGCCTGTGTCCTCTCCAGCCGCCGAAACGGTGAAGACCGAGTCTTCAGCAGGTTCGAAGCCTGTCTGTGTCAGCTGAACAGTCAGCCGGAAGGCGCCGTGGTCATTGGCAGTTGCGTCGCCAATCAGCACGTCGAACCTGTTCGGGATGGCTGTCACGCTAATGCGCTCACCAGCGTTGAATCCACCACCGATGATGTCGACGGTGGGACCACCAATCCTCCACTCAACTGCGCCAGCGACGTTGTTGTTCGCGTCGTGGACCAGGAGAGCGGCGTTGGAGCCATTGTCACCGGGGGCTCCAGGGGGACCCTGCTCACCCTGCGGGCCCTGGGCGCCGTCAAAACCGTCGGCACCTGGAGCACCGTTAACACCGGGAAGTCCGGGAGCGCCGGGAAGTCCGGGGTCTCCCGGAGGTCCGGCAGGTCCGGTAGCACCAGCTGGTCCCTGAGGTCCGGCAGGACCCGGGTCACCTGAACCACATGCAACGGCGGCGGCAAGCCCAACCATCAACGTAACGAGGAAGAGGGCCTTCACCCTACTTCGGAGCAGACCTAGCATAGGTCCCGTCCTCCATTTACTTAAATCGTGTATCCCGATCTTGCGATCGTGGCCGGGAATCGTGCGGCCGTCGTTCTAACTAAGGATTAAATCCCACGCGCGCAGACCTCGATGGTCTGGCAGCGCACCGGTGCAACTTTATCGGTGCAAATTCGCGACTGTCAAGGTAGTTAGAGCGCGTCAAACCCCAGTTTCAAACACGTGGCTGCACGCATCACAACCCAATCTGACATCCGAACTTCCAACGATCCCCAATAAAGGAGGAACCGGCCACGGTCGCAACCTTGCAGGCTATAGCGTTATCCGTTTGTTACTGAATCACCAGTCAGAGCCTGACCGCCAATCGGTCTGACGATTCTGTCGGTCTCACGCAGGGTGCGTGTCGAACGAAAACACAGTGTCAGTCCCACTCTGATAAAGACGCACGCGAACCCCGGTGTCTGCGCAACCGGCTACGTGATATCCTGTGAAATTGAGCACGAAGATGCAATGAAAGAAGAATTCCTCGCATCGGCCGCCAGAGTTTCCCTCTTATCCCATTGGCCGAACGTGAAGCGAGAGTCTGAAAGAGAGTACATCCAGGTTGGATAGTGAGAAGAAGGCCACGCTGGTCAAAGAGCACGGCAGGTCCAGTAACGACACCGGCTCCACAGAGGTACAGATAGCGCTGTTGAGCGAGCGGATTACCGAACTGACCGAACACCTCAGGGAACACAAGCACGATCACTCGAGCCGACGCGGGCTCGTCAAGCTCGTAGGCAGGCGAAGGCGCCTCCTCGGCTACCTGAATAGCGAAGACGTCAACCGCTACCGTTCTATCGTCGGAAAGCTTGGCCTTCGCAGGTAACCAAACGCCCCTTTCGCAGGGGCGTTTTCTATTGGTCTGCACCGTCTAGCGTGACCTCATGTGACCGCCTCCGATTTCCCTCAAATCACTGGCGAATCGAACCCGCAGTCAGATCCCGAGACGACGTAAAGGACAAAACCCTATTTAAGACCGTCTGGCGAGAAGAGCTCGTTCAGGCAATAGAGAAAAGAAAATGTCACAAGAGATAAACAAGTTTGAGATTGAAGTTGGTGGACGAATCCTTGAGCTCGAAACGGGCCGAGTCGCACACCAGGCTGGCGGAGCAGTAACCGTCAGGTACGGAGATACCCTCCTACTCTGCACAGCGACCGGGTCGAAGAAGCCGCGTGAAGGCGTCGACTTCTTGCCACTGACCATCGATGTTTCAGAGCGCGCGTATGCAGCAGGCAAGCTGCCCGGTGGCTTCTTCAAGCGGGAAGGCCGCCCCGGCACCGACGCCATCCTGGCCGCAAGGCTCTGCGACCGTCCGCTGCGTCCGCTCTTCCCGAAGGACTACCACAACGAGACCCAGATCATCACAACCGTGATGTCCCACGACCGGGTCAACCCGCATGCCGCACTCGGCATTGTGGGCGCATCCGCAGCCCTGACCATTTCCGACATCCCGTTCAACGACCCGGTCAGCGCATGTGTCATCGGCCTCGTCGATGGCGAGCTTGTCGTCAACCCCACCTACCAGGAGCTGCAGGAGAGCCTGCTTGACCTCACGGTTGCCGGAACAGCAGACGCCATCATGATGGTCGAAGCCGGAGCGAAGATAGTTAGCGAAGAGGTCCTGCTGGACGCGCTGGAACTGGCACAGGAAGTCAACGGCGCTATCGTCGAGCTGATCCGCGAGATGCAGGAGAAGGTCGGCAAGACGAAGTGGGAAGTGACTCCGAAGACAGACGCCGAGAAGGCGGCTGCGGAGGCCGCACGGGCGCACATTGGCGACAAGATCAAAGACGCGCTTAAGCTTCCCGGAGGCAAGCAGGACAAGAACGACGCCATCAGCAAGATCGGCGACGACGTGATCGAAGCGCTCGGTGAAGAGCACGACGCTGGCGCGTTGAAGTCGACCTTCTACTCGATGGAGAAGGAAGCGGTCCGAGAGGCGATCCTCAACGAAGGCCGCCGCCCGGATGGCCGCACACTCACCGACATCCGACCGCTGCATTCAGAGGTCGGCTATCTGCCAAGAGTCCATGGCTCCGCCATCTTCACTCGCGGCGAGACCCAGATCATGAACGCTGTCACGCTGGCATCGGCTGGCGAGAGGCAGCGCATCGACAGCTTCAGCCCGGACGAAGAGAAATTCTTCATTCACCACTACAACTTCCCTCCGTTCTCAACGGGTGAAGTCGGCCGCTACGGCTTCACAGGCCGTCGAGAAGTCGGCCACGGAGTCCTCGCGGAACGGGCGCTGCAGGCCGTTGTCCCTGATCAAACAGAGTTCCCTTACACCATCCGGTCAGTCTCTGAAGCACTCGCATCGAACGGCTCAACATCCATGGCAAGCGTCTGCTCAGGCTGTCTTGCGCTGATGGACGCCGGTGTTCCCATCAAGGCGCCGGTAGCCGGAATCGCGATGGGACTCATCACCGGCGAAGACGGCAAGTACGCCGTGCTGACGGACATCCAGGGTGCCGAGGACCACTCTGGTGACATGGACTTCAAGGTGGCTGGGACGTCAGAAGGTGTGACCGCACTGCAGATGGACATCAAGGTGAAGGGAATCACCTTCGAGATCATGCGACAGGCGCTCGACCAGGCCCGCGATGCCCGGCTCGAGATCCTTGAGCACATGGCTGGCACGCTGTCCGCACCTCGCTCTGACTTGAGCGAGTTCGCCCCGAGGATGATGTCCCTCAACATCCCGACGGACAAGATCGGCGCCCTCATCGGACCCGGCGGCTCAGTCATCCGCGGCCTGATCGACGAATATGGCGTATCGATCGATGTGAACGATGACGGTGTCGTGGTCGTCGGCTCTCCTGACAGGGAGAAGGCGGACAAGGCGAAGGCTGCCATCGAGATGCTGACACGAGACATCGAGGTCGGCCAGGTCTACAAGGGCAAGGTCGTCCGCATCATGCCGTTCGGCGCATTCGTCCAGCTCATTCCAGGCAAGGACGGACTCGTCCACATCAGCGAACTCAGTGAAGACCGCGTCCCGGACGTCGAGTCGGTCGTCAACATCGGCGACGAGCTCGAGGTCATGGTGATCAAGGTCGATCACATGGGCCGTGTCGATCTCTCAGCCCGCGCTGTGCTCGAGCAGAGCAAGGCTGGCGAGGTCCGCGATGACAAGGAATGGGCAGAGAAGTTCGAGCGCCGCGACAGGCGTGACGGCCCTGGCGATCGCGGCGGTGACCGTGGAGGCCGAGGCGGCGGCAGGCGCGACGACCGGCGTGGCGGTGGAGGTGGCGGCTACGACCGTGGGCCTCGTGACCGTGGCGGCGATCGCGGAGGCCGAGGTGGTCGCGACCGTGATGACGACGGCGACCGCGGAGACCGTGGTGGTCGGCGAGGCGGACGTCGTCCCATCGGTGGATTCGACGGCGAACGGCGTGTCGGCCCGCCGCGCAGGCGTTAGACTGCTCCACCAGGAGGCAGTAACCCTGTGCCAGAATCGACGCAGATCAAGGTAGCCGTTAGCGGAGTGCTGGGCCGAATGGGCTCAACCGTGCTGGCGGCCGTTGCTGGAGACCCGGAGACCATCGCTGTTGGCGGGGCGGATCCCGCCGCGAGCGAGACCACAGTCGCTAACCCGATAACAGGCGAAGAGCTTCCGCTTCGAAGCAGTCTTGAAGAGCTGATCTCCGTCGCATCACCGGACGTGGTCGTCGACTTCTCGAATGCCGAGGGGGCGAAGGCGACCTTCAACGCCTGTGCGCCAAATGGTGTCGCGGTCGTTTCCGGCTCAACAGGTCTCTCAGACGGCGACCTCGAAGAGGCCGGAAATCTCGCAAGCCAGTACAGCGTTGGCATCATCTCCGCGTCCAACTTCGCGCTCGGTGCTGTGCTGCTCGGGCACCTCGCCGGAATTGCATCCCGCTACTTTGACTACGCCGACCTGATCGAGTCCCACCACGAGGCGAAAGTCGATGCCCCGTCTGGGACCGCGCTCTCGATCGCGCAGGCCATGGCGGAAGGCAAAGGTGGCAGATTCACACAGAACGTAGCCGAAAAGCAGACGCTGGCAGGTACACGCGGCGGCGATTTTCAGGGTATAAATGTTCACAGCGCCCGTATGCCCGGGCGCGTTGCCAGGCACGAAGTTGTGTTTGGTGGAACTGGTCAGACCCTTACGATGATTCACGATTCGATCAACCGAGAGAGCTTCATGCCCGGCGTCCTGCTGGCGGTGAAGCGCGTCGTCACGCAGGACGGCCTGATCGTTGGTCTCGACCGTGTGCTCGGGCTCGACAAGCTCAAGCCGTAGGGCGGCGCGCATAGCGAAGCGCTCGCAGCGCAGCCAGCCCGTAAACTTCACTCAACGTACTTACCCGGAACGATCCGCATCGCGTTTATCGCGTCGGCTTGCTCCGCAATCTTGACCGTCCGTGGCCGCACTAAACGTGGCCGCAGTCACCGAACAACTCGAGGATCACGGAAATGAACAGCTCAGACCTGACAATCGCCATCGTTGGCGCGACCGGTGCGGTCGGTCGCATTGCGCTCGACCTGCTTGCTGACCGAAATCACCCTGCTGAAAAGATCGTCGCCATGGCTTCGTCCCGGTCGGTCGGAAAGCAGATCCCGTATTCGGACACCGAACTGTCTGTCATCGAAGCAACCCCTGATGCGTTCAACGGCGTCGACGTGGCGTTCATATCTGCGAGCTCTGAAGTGAGCAAGCGACTGGGCCCCGAGGCCGTGAAGCGCGGTGCCCTGGTGATTGACGATGGCTCCGCCTTCCGCATGGAAGACAACGTGCCGCTCGTCGTACCTGAAGTGAATGGCGAGGACGTGGAGTGGCACGAAGGAATCATCTCAATCCCCAACTGCACTACGACACCACTCGTGATGGCCCTCGACGCTCTGCGGTCCATCTCACCCATCACGGCCGTCACAGTCTCCACCTATCAGTCGGTGACAGGAACAGGCGCCGCGGCTGACGTGGAGTTGCTGACCCAGTCGCGTGCGGTACTGGACAACGAGGACGTCGTGATCGAGCAGTATCCGCACCAGATCGCGTTCAACGCTTTACCGCAGGTCGATGACTTCCTCGAAAACGGCTACACAAAGGAAGAGGACAAGATGCTGAACGAGTCGCGCAAGATCATGCATGACCCTGCGCTCAGGCTCTCTTCAACGTGCGTGCGAATCCCGGTACGCGTGTCGCACAGCGAATCGGTAGCGGTCGAGTTCCAGGACAGGGTGAATGCGGAAGAGGCGCGCGCAGCGCTCGCGAAAGCGGATGGCGTCGTGCTGGTGGACGATCCCGTTAACAGTGTCTACCCTATGCCACTCAAGTCGGCCGGAGAAGATGACGTGTTCGTTGGGCGCATCCGAAAGGACATTGCGCACGACACCGGACTGAACCTCTGGCTGTCCTGCGACAACCTGCGCAAGGGTGCCGCCTTGAATGCGCTGCAGATACTCGATGAGGTCCTGAAGCGTGACTGTCTCAAGCCATCGAAGGTGGCTGCCACGAGATAGAAGGACCCTCATCAACTAGCGAATCGGATAGCGAAATGGCAACTCCAGGACGACTCCTAACAGCGATGGTCACACCGTTCACTGAGGACGGCGATGTCAACTACGCGCAGGCTCGCAGGCTTGCAACGGCTCTCCTCGACTCCGGCTCAGACGGTCTTGTGATCGGTGGAACAACAGGTGAGGCGCCGGCCATGAGCGCGGACGAACGCCTGCGGCTGTTTGACGAAGTGAAGCAGGAGATCGGCGAGCGCGGAGCCGTAGTAGCAGGGACCACGGACAACAACACACGAGGCTCGATCGAACTTTCGAAAGAGGCTGAGCGGGTTGGCGTCGACGCGCTTCTGCTAACTGTGCCGGCTTACAACAAGCCGCCGCAGGAAGGGCTGTACCAGCACTTCAAGGCGATTTCTGACAGCGTCAACATCCCCGGCATTCTCTACAACGTGCCGAGCAGGACGGCGCTCAATATGGATGCCGAAACGACGCTGAGACTGGCGGAGATCGACAACATCATTGGCGTCAAAGAGGCGTCTAGCGACCCCGGCCAGATCACTCGCGTTATCGACGGCGCTCCCGACGGCTTCAACGTCTGGAGCGGCAATGATGATGAGACGTTCTCGATAATGTGTACGGGTGGTTACGGCATCGTGTCAGTCGCCAGCAACATCATCGGCTCGCAGATCAAGCAGATGATGGGCTTGATACTCGAAGGCGATGTGGAAGCGGCAGCCAGCGAACACAGGCGACTGCTCCCGTTCTTCCAGGCGCTGTTCTGGGTCACCAACCCGATCCCGATCAGGTATGCGCTGCTGCGCCACGGCTTCGAAGCCGGACCGCCCCGGCTGCCGATGATCCCGGCCCCGGCCGACTTCCGAGCAAAGTTTGACCCTGTCATGGACAGCTACAAGATGGACCTGCCGGTCGGCGTACCCGCCTGATCCGTCGTAGCAAAACGAACCATTGAAGAAGGGTCGCCCGGTGGCGACCCTTCTTCTTTATAGAAAATGACCTGAAGAAAGGGGTAAGAGAACATGCCGCTGGATGAGCAACGGCAGGCGAACCTGCACGGTTGGGACCAGCGTGCACAGGTGCATGCAGAGTCGAAGTTCTACGACTTGCAGCGTTACGTCGATGACCCGGAGCACCTGAGCTCCACAGTAGAGTTCGACAGGACTGAGCTCGGCGACGTATCCGGCAAGTCGCTGCTGCACCTGCAGTGCCACATCGGCACCGACACCATTTCCTGGGCGCGGCTTGGCGCGATCGTCACAGGCGCGGATTTCTCACCGGTCTCGATCGAACAGGCGAGGAAGCTGAGCCAGGAATCAGGCACGCCTGCGCAGTTCGAGGTTGCGGAGCTTTACGACACACCGAACGTCATCAAAGAGCAGTTCGACATCGTCTACACCGGCGTGGGCGCCCTGACATGGCTGCCCGATATCAAGGGCTGGGCAAGGGTCGTCTCGCAGATGCTTAAGCCCGGTGGAACCTTCTATGTGAGAGACGGCCATCCCATGGCAGGTGCGATCGACGACGGGCGAGACGACGAACTGCTGGTTGTCGATTACCAGTACTTCGAAACAGAGGAAGGGATGCGGTTCGAGGGCGACGGTACCTACACGGACGGACCGTCCATATCTCAGCGAGTGCACTATGAATGGAACCACGGTCTCGGCGAGATTGTCACGACGCTGATTAACAACGGACTGCAGGTCGAGTTCCTGCACGAACACACCTTTGCAGAGTTCAAGGCGTTCCCAGCCTGCATTCACGTCGGCAGTGGCCGCTGGCAGCTTCGTGACCGACCCGAACGCCTGCCGCTAATGTTCTCGCTGCGCGCCACGAAATCGACCTGATCCGGTCGCCGATCAGCGACCACATTCGGACTGCCTTCACACACCCTGTGCGTAAGCACTATTGCAGCGCAAACAGTGCAGGCATACGGTTTTGTCGCACGGCAGATTACTATTGACGTTGCAGCGCGTTCCTGCCGTAGCACTCCTCGACCCGCTTATCCGCGGCTCGAAGGCGTCGTGAAGAAATCCGAAACGTGAGGGCGATGAGCGAACCTAAAGTTGTAGTGATCGGCGGTGGCAGCGGTTCGGCCGTTCTTTTGGCCGGCCTGAAGCAGCACACCTCCAACATCACGGCCATCGTCAGCATGTTCGACAGCGGCGGCAGCACCGGGATCCTGCGGGAAGAGTTCGGCTATCCGCCGTTCGGCGACATCCGCCAGTGTCTCGTTGCTCTTGCCGGCGACGACGAGAAGGCTGAAGCGCTCCGTTCCGCGTTCGACTTCCGCTTCCACTCAACGAGCAGCCTCAACGGCCACAGCGTCGGCAACCTTGTGTTGGCCGCGCTCACCAGCGCGCTCGACTCCGGAGTGATTGGCGCGATCTCCGAGCTATCCCGCATGCTGGAGATCAAAGGCCGCGTAATCCCGGTGACACTCGAAGACGCACAGCTCTGTGCAGAACTTGCCAGCGGCACAGTCGTGGTCGGCGAGTCGAACATCGATCAGCGAGGCGAAGAAACTCCGCCGATCAAGCGGGTGTTTCTCGACCGCGAGGTCCGCGCCAACCCGGACGCGCTGGCCGCAATCGCCGAGGCAGACGTAGTCGTCCTTGGCCCCGGCGACCTCTACACCAGTGTCGTGCCGAACCTGCTCGCCTCAGGCATCCCGCAGGCTCTGCGTTCCACGCGCGGGCCGGTGTCTTACGTTTGCAACGTCATGACAAAGCTGGGCGAAACCTCGGGCTACGACGCATCGCGCTTCACCGAAGTGGTGAGCACGTACCTCGGCGGGTTCAAGGTGAAGTACGCCATCGTCAACACCCAGTCGGTTCCGGAAGATGTGCAGGCCAGGTACAAGACCGAAGGTGCGGAGCCTGTAGACCCCGACGGCGAGCGCCTGCTCGACTTCGCAGAGAACGTGATGAACGAGAGGCTGCTGAACCTGGGTCCGCCTGTGAGGCATGACAGCGAACGGCTTGCTGAACTGGTGATCGACCTGGCAAAAAGGTCGGCACCGAACCCGGCCTGAACCGGCTACTTAAGCAGGCTGTGCAACTGACTTGTGGTACTTGTGGAGATCGCGTTACGGCGGCTCGCCGACGTGAACTATCAAAGGCTACGGTTCCGAGGTCCATGCAACTTGCTCGGCTCCTACAACAAGAGACGGACCGGCGTCACCAGATGCCGGTCCGTCTCTAACACCGCGTTCTGCATCCGTTCCGACTGCAACTATTTGAACGTTAGCTCTCGAACCTTTAGGCGGTTACCTACCGAGAGAGGAATGCCTCTCGGGTCATCCAAGAGGGTCATTTCAATTCCGTCAGTTCCGACGAGCTTTACTGAGGTGACCTGATCTCGACACCTGCTCGTTGAGTCGCAAAACGCTACGAGCGCTTGCTCCCTGGTCAAAGACGCAGTCGCCTCTCCAGCACCAACTCGGTCTTCGAGAGGCACGGCCATGAGGTCGAAAGAAGGGACGTGCATAGTCCCGGTCTCGACTTTCTCTTCGCTGGTGTGGTCCGTAACAGCGTTGTAAGTTGTGATCACTCCGTTCTCAAACTCCTGGAAAGATCCCACTTCGGAGAACGTCCCATAAGCAGTCTCGATATCCTCGGTAGACAAAAGAGTGTCTGTCCAACTGACCCTGGATCTGTACTCCAGCCGACGAGTTTCGGACCATTTGAAAGCGCCTGATTCGTCCGATGTACCCACATCGTAAATCATGGTCAGTGGCGGCCAATCGTTTTCCAGAGGGACGGTCTGCGGAGACGCGTTGGAAATTGCGGGGATTGAATATGCTGCGAGCACAGCGACTAGGCCTACGGCCAACCCCACAAGCAATTGTGTTTTGCTCGAGCGGAAGGAATTTTTGGAGATCATTGGATACCTCTACATTTAAGATGAACGACGTTTGTGGAACTAACGACGGACTACTCCAAAAAGTGATTGTTCACTCCAGAGTCCTTGGTCGTGGTGATCCAGATCCCTTGAATCTTCGTCTGAAAACTAGACTTGTTGTAGTGCTGAACTAACGCTCCTCCAGTGTACGAGAGGGAATCCGTGAACTGTTGTGAGCCTGGCGTTTCGAACGGGCCGCATTGTCCGTCTGTGCTCCATAACCCTGTTGTTCGAGTGTTCTGCCAGACCCACGCACTGCCATTCCAGGCATACATCTCCGAGCGGAGGTGCCTCCATTTGGAGTTCCGTTGGTTGAAAGGATTGGAGAGGGGGTGAGGTGCGCCATAAGAGATTATTTTTTCGTTATGAGCCTGCCAGATTGGGAACAGCGAAGTTCTTTCGTAGATCACTTCACTGCTGTGAGCTTGCGCACACCCGCTAGTGTATCCGCTGATCTCGGTTTGAAAGTTAGAAGATGACGCAGCTACGGTTGGGCTACCGTCTAGGTCGATCGATATCAAGACTAGAAACACGGCGACGGGCAGTGACAATCCGACCGTAAAAAACAAAACGGGGCGTAACTTGATTGATCTCACATCTGGCCTCCAATAATCGCTATCGATCAAATAGGCCCGTGCAAACGACATATTTGCCCGCTCATGGAATTGGCAGGCAGAAGACGTACGCCGTGTTGGTAATCAAAACTACGACGCAAGAAACATAGTGTCAATGATCATGCAATATCAGCATGACATTGTCGGCTCAGAAACTACTTCAGCAGACTGCTCAGTCTTAGGGACTCGGCTCTGCGCGGGCCGGTCGAGATCATCACCGCTTCGATTCCAAGAAGCTCTTCCAGTCGCTCCACGTAACGCTTGGCGCCCGCAGGAAGCTGCGACTTCTCGGTAATGCCCGCGGTGGAGCCGTCCCAGCCGGGGATCTCCTCGTAGATCGGCTTGCTCTGGCCAAGCAGTTGCGAATCGATCGGGAACCGGTCGGTCCGCACGCCATCGATCTCGTAGCCGGTGCAGACCTTGATCGTCTCCCAGCCGTCGAGGACATCGAGCCGTGTGAGCACCATCGAGTCCATGCCGTTGACGCGCACGCTGTACTTGCCTGCGACCGCATCGAACCAGCCGATCCTGCGAGCACGCCCGGTGGTCGCACCGAACTCTCCAACCGGTCCGGCGTTGCGGATGATGTCCGCCTCTTCCTCTTCTAGCTGTGTTGGGAACGGGCCAGCGCCGACCCTTGTGCAGTACGCCTTGAAGACGCCGGTCACACCGGCGAAAGCGCGAGGTCCGATGCCGAGACCGGTCAACATTCCACCGACTGTCGGGTTGGAAGAGGTGACAAAGGGGTATGTGCCGTGATCCAGGTCGAGCAGTGCTCCCTGCGCGCCTTCCAGGATCACGTTTTCGTCTGCATCGAGCGCTGCCGCCACCAGGTCTTCGGAACGCGCGATGTAAGGCTTGAGCTCGGCCGCCCAACGCCGGGTCTTCTCAAAGATCTCGTCGTTGTCGACGGGCTCTCCACCGTAGAGCCTGGTAATCGTCTCGTTCTTGAACTTGATGATCTCTGGAAGACGGAGGGCAAGGTCTTCAGGGTTCAGCAGCTCTCCGATTCGGATTCCCTGTCTCCCGACCTTGTCAACATATGCAGGTCCGACGCCGCGCTTCGTCGTGCCGATCGCGTCGTTGCCGCGGCGCTCCTCTTCGAGAGCGTCAAGCACGATGTGGTAGGGCATGATCACGTGCGCGCGATCCGATACAAAGACGTTGCCGGGGAGACCGGCGTCCTGGACCATCTTGATCTCTTCAAGCAGCACGTCGGGGTCGACCACTACGCCGTTGCCGATGACGTTCTGGGTGTGGGGCCAACAGACGCCGGATGGAACGAGGTGGAACGAAAAAGTTCCGTGCTCATTCATTACCGTGTGTCCGGCGTTGTTTCCGCCGGAGTATCGGGCGACCACCGAGGCATTCTCTGCCAGGTAGTCGATGACCTTTCCCTTACCTTCGTCGCCCCAGTGGGCTCCAAGTACGGCGTAAGCGGGCACTGCGAAGAATCTCCCAACGAAAACGGCCCGTCGCTCAGGCGAAACGGGCCGGGTGAGCAGTGCAACAGGTTGTTGCGAACGGATTATACCAGCGAGTCGCGGAACCCTCACCCCTGTGTCATGCGAAAAAGCTTCACCGGAGGGCGAGGAAAGCGCGGTTGGAAGCGGTCGGTTTTGCCCATGCCAGTCCTTGAGGGAAGGCCGTCCGGTGGAAGCAATTTTGGCCAGTCGGCGAAACTGATCATTTTTGCTGTTGACTGGCGTGACCGGCGCGAGAGATACTATTTGTTACGCCCAAAACGGGCGGGGCCGTTCGCGGCCTCCGAAGCCGCCTTCTGTGGCGGCGGAAAGCACCTTAAAAAGTGAAGAGTGATTCTGCATTCTCCGAGATCATGTAGGTGATTCCTTAGTGTGGTTCAAGCTACTAAGGGCTCATGGGGGATGCCTTGGCGTTAAGAGCCGATGAAGGGCGTAGCAAGGCTGCGATAAGCCCCGGTTAGCTGTCTAGCAAGCTTAGCCGGGGATTCCCGAATGGGGTAACCCGGCCATCGTAATGGTGGTCAGCCTCTTTTGAGGTAGGTAAGCGAGGGAACTGAAACATCTAAGTACCTCGAGGAAAGAAAATCAACCGATACTCCCTTAGTAGTGGCGAACGAACGGGGATCAGCCCAAACCGTGCGGCCCATACGGGTCAGAGTCCAGAGTCCGCGCGGTGTTGTAGGGCCTGCACTGGAGTTCTCTGATGCTCCGTGAGAGTTACAAAACGCACGTTTAGCAGAACAGACTGGAACGTCTGGCCATAGAAGGTGATAGCCCTGTAAGCGAAAGGCGTGCGACTCTCAGTCAGGTTCCTGAGTACGGCGGGACACGTGAAATCTTGCCGGAACCCGGGGGGACCACCCTCCAAGGCTAAGTACTCTTGACGACCGATAGCGAACTAGTACCGTGAGGGAAAGGTGAAAAGCACCCCGTAAGGGGGGTGAAATAGAACTGAAACCATGAGCTTACAAACCGTTGGAGCCTCGATTCGTCGGGGTGACAGCGTGCCTATTGAAGAATGAGCCGACGAGTTACTCGGTGTGGCGAGGTTAAGGCGTTCAGCGCCGGAGCCGTAGCGAAAGCGAGTCTGAACAGGGCGTTCAGTCGCATCGAGTAGGCCCGAAACCGTGTGAGCTACCCATGGCCAGGCTGAAGCGAAAGTAACATTTCGTGAAGGGCCGAACCCATTTACGTTGCAAAGTGATGGGATGAGCTGTGGGTAGGGGTAAAATGCCAAACGAACACGGAGATAGCTGGTTCTCCCCGAAATGCATTTAGGTGCAGCGTCGGGAGTTACTTTGTGGAGGTAGAGCACTGGATGAGTAAGGGGGCGAGAGCTTACCGAGTTCAACCAAACTCCGAATTCCACAAAGGGTACCCCGGCAGTGAGGCAGTGAAGGATAAGCTCCATTGCCAAAAGGGAAACAGCCCAGATCGCAGTCTAAGGTCCCCAAGTATGTGCTAAGTGTGAAAGGAAGTGGAGACGCCCAGACAGCCAGGAGGTTGGCTTAGAAGCAGCCACCCTTTAAAGAGTGCGTAATAGCTCACTGGTCGAGGGTTTCTGCACCGAAAATAAACGGGGCTCAAGCACATCACCGAAGACGCGGCTTTCCTCATCGCTTCGGCTTTGAGGGAGGGGTAGGGGAGCGTCGTCATTGCGTTGAAGTCAGTCTGTAAGGCCTGGTGGAGCGGTGACGAGTGAGAATGTCGGCTTGAGTAGCGTTATTGCCGGTGAGAATCCGGCACGCCGAAAGTCCAAGGTTTCCTACGCTACGTTGTTCGACGTAGGGTAAGGCGGCCCTAAGGTGTAGCCAAAAGGCGAAGCCGATGGACAGCTGGTCAAAATTCCAGCCCCGTTGCAAGACTGCCTGAGTCAGAGGGGGGACGCGGACCGGTAAGCACATCATGCCCAATGGACATGGCGTGTGCCTTCCCGTAAGTGAGTTCCGGGGGTTAAAAAACCCGGGACGTTTAACTGAGGGGCGGGCGAACTCGAGGGTTACCCCTCGAGAACTGTGCCGATCCCATGCCGCCTAGAAAAGCCTCGCTGACGAGGTCTTGTAGCGTCCGTACCGCAAACCGACACTGGTGGACAGGGGTAAATGCCCCAAGGCGTTCGAGATAACCATCGTTAAGGAATTAGGCAAATTAACCCCGTAACTTCGGGATAAGGGGAGCCGCTGGCGTATACGAGCTTGCCTCGAAAGGCGCTGGTGGCCGCAGAGAATTGGTTCAAGCGACTGTTTACCAAAAACACAGGTCCGTGCTAAAGCGAAAGCTGATGTATACGGGCTGACGCCTGCCCAGTGCAGGTAGGTTAAGGAAGCCGGTGAGAGCTGGCGACTGAAGCCCCTGTGAACGGCGGCCGTAACTATAACGGTCCTAAGGTAGCGAAGTCCCTTGTCGGGTAAGTTCCGACCCGCACGAATGGCGTAACGACTTGAACACTGTCTCGACGATGGACTCGGTGAAATAGCAAGACCCGTGAAGATGCGGGTTACGCGCAGCAGGACAAAAAGACCCCGTGGAGCTTTACTGCAACTTGGCATTGGTTCGAACGTCAGGGTGTGTAGGATAGGCGGGAGACTTAGAAGCCGGGACGCCAGTCCAGGTGGAGTCACCCTTGAAATACCGCCCTTCCTGTCGTTTGAATCTAACCCTGTGAATCAGGGGACAGTGTCTGGTGGGCAGTTTGACTGGGGCGGTCGCCTCCTAAAGTGTAACGGAGGCGCCCAAAGGTTACCTCAGGCTGGATGGAAATCAGCCTAAGAGTGTATTGGCATAAGGTAGCTTGACTGCGAGACCAACAAGTCGAGCAGGGACGAAAGTCGGGCAAAGTGATCCCACGGTTCTGAGTGGAAGGGCCGTGGCTTAACGGATAAAAGCTACCCCGGGGATAACAGGCTGATCTCGCCCAAGAGTCCATATCGACGGCGAGGTTTGGCACCTCGATGTCGGCTCGTCGCATCCTGGGGCTGAAGAAGGTCCCAAGGGTTGGGCTGTTCGCCCATTAAAGCGGCACGCGAGCTGGGTTCAGAGCGTCGTGAGACAGCTCGGTCTCTATCCGCTGTGCGCGCAGGACATTTGAAAGGAGCTGCTCCTAGTACGAGAGGACCGGAGTGGACAGACCTCTGGTGTGCCGGTTGTTGTGCCAACAGCATCGCCGGGTAGCTATGTCTGGAAGGGATAAGCGCTGAAAGCATCTAAGTGCGAAGCCCACCTTGAGATGAGATGTCCCATCCCCCTTCGGGGGGAGTAAGGCCTCCGGGAGACTACCGGATAGATAGGCCGCAGGTGTAAGGGCAGCAATGTCCTCAGCTGAGCGGTACTAATTGGCCGAGGGCTTGAACCACATTAAGGAATCCCTGCGTGGTTTCGGAAAATGCAGAATCAAACAACTCTTCGCTAAGAGGCTTGCCTGTTCACTCGAGTGACAGCTTGCAGTGAAGGCAGATCGAACGGTGCGGGGTGGAGCAGTGGCAGCTCGTCGGGCTCATAACCCGAAGGTCGCAGGTTCGAATCCTGCCCCCGCTACCAGATCCAACTCCGTTCGATAGATGGCAAGCCACTATATAACGTCTTCTGGTGGTAGGAGCGTGGTGGACCCACCCGTTCCCATTCCGAACACGGAAGTGAAACGCCACAGCGCTGACGATACTGAGCCTGCGAGGGTTTGGGAAAATAGGTCACTGCCAGGAGGCTAATTTCAATCGAGGGCCGGTCTGAACAGACCGGCCCTCTTCTTGTTTTCTTGATCTCCGTGAATCCCCACCTTCGTAACACTACTCAACAGGGAACAGTTCAAAATCGCAGTGACGGTAGTGTCACATCCGGAAGTTGTTTCGACGCCCTCCGGTCACCACTTTCTGACCGGTGATGTGAAACTACGCGAACGCCATGTGTGGCTGCACCGTCCACTGTTGCGGTGATTGGCGGCTGGCAACCTGTACGTGAGAAGGGCAACCTTGCCCGTAGGAACAGAACCTGTAACCGGTTCACCGGAGGTCAGATTCCGTCACATCAGCCGAATATGGCCTACAGAACAAGAGCCTCCTCAGTTAGAATGGATGAACGGACTATCCGAGTTCATATCTAGTTGAAGGATCCGATTTTTTGACCACCGAGAACGTCACACCAGACCAGCCAGAAGAGCAGGCTGCCGAGACTGCTGAAGAGCAGAGCGGCGGAGTTGCTGTCGCCACGGCAGAAAAGCCGGAGGAACTCTCCGGCGAACTGACCATGGCCGACCTGCTGGACCAGTATGTTCCGTCGAAGGCCCTCCGCAGGGGAGAGATCATCGACGGCAAAGTAATGAGCAAGACCGGCGAGGGCCTCCTCGTCAACATCGGCTACAAGTCTGAAGGGCTTGTGCCAGGACGCGAGATGCGAACTCTCGGCCCGGAAGGTGTTGAGGAGCTTGGCGTTGGCGACGAAATAATCGCCTACGTCATTAACCCTGAAGGACCGGACGGCTCATCCATCCTCTCGATCGACCGTGCCCGCGGTGAGCAGGGCTGGCGGATCCTCGAGAAGTCGATGGAAAGCGACGAAACGGTCAAGGGCAAGATCATCGGCTCGAACCGCGGTGGCGCCGTCGTCGAATCGGAAGGCGTGCAGGGATTCATCCCGCTTTCGCAGCTGGTTGGACCTGCCCGCGAACTATATGTACCCGGCGGAGAGCCACCCAAGGAAGGCTTTGTCGGTATGGAGGTCGAGTTCAAGATCGTTGAGCTCAACCGACGCCGCAACAGGGCCATCTTCTCCGAACGTGCAGCACTGCAGGCCTGGAAACAGATTCAGAAGATGCGTCTGGTCCAGGAACTGAACGAAGGTGAGATCAGGCGCGGACGCGTTGCCGGCATCTCCAACTTCGGCGCATTCGTAGACCTTGGTGGAGCAGACGGCCTTATCCACATCTCAGAACTTTCCTGGGAGCCGGTGAAGTCGCCGGAAGAGGTCGTCTCCGTCGGTGACGAACTAGATGTATTCATCCTTAAAGTAGACCGGGAGAACCTGAAGATCGCCCTCAGCCTCAGGAGGCTTAAGCCCGAGCCGTGGGATGAGGTCGAGAACAAGTTCGCAGTCGGTCAGACCGTCGATGGCGTCGTGACGAAGCTCGCCAACTTTGGCGCATTCGCACGCATAGACGCCGGTATCGAAGGCCTGATCCACATCTCGGAGCTGAGCCACCAGGTGATCAAGCACCCGAGAGACGTGGTCAACGAGGGTGACGAACTAAAACTGAAGATCATCCGCATAGAGCCGGAACGCCGGAGACTTGGCCTCTCGCTGAAGCAGGCGCAGGACGGAGGAGACGTGATCGACACGGCACCCCCTGCCTCATCCGCATCGGTCGAGGATGAAGCCGGCAGCTTCGAGGAGATCTTCGAAAAGAACGATTGAGGGCTTGCACCATCAAAATTTGCCGCTGAACGGCGGCAAAGGGGAGCAAGAATAGATGCCTAGCAGGTTTGAAAAGTTCTCGGAACGGGCACGGCGGGTTCTCTCGCTGGCCCAGGAAGAGGCACAACGGTTCAACCACAACTACATCGGTACCGAGCACATCCTGCTTGGGCTGGTGCGAGAGACAGAGGGTGGCGCGGCCAAGGTGCTCGCCAACCTCAACGTCGAACTGGCGAAGGTCCGTTCGGCCGTCGAATTCATCATCGGCCGCGGCGAACGACCAACACCAGGCGAGATCGGCCTCACGCCACGTGCGAAGAAGGTGATCGAGCTTGCGGTGGACGAAGCACGCCGTCTCGACAACCACTACATCGGAACCGTTCACCTGCTAATCGGCCTCATGCGTGAAGGCGAAGGCGTTGCCGCCGGTGTGCTGGAAAGCCTCGGCGTGACACTTGAGAAGGTGCGCGGCGAGACCAACCATATCCTGAGCCAGAGCGCCTCGCAGCCCTCAGGATCTTCCTCGCAGAAGCAGTCGGGCACACGCACACCGACGCTCGACGAGCTCGGTGTCGACCTGACGAAGATGGCGCGTGAAGGCCATCTAGACCCGGTCATCGGCCGTGCGTCGGAGCTTGAGCGCGTCGTCCAGATTCTCTCACGCCGCACCAAGAACAACCCGGTCCTCATTGGTGAGCCCGGCGTCGGCAAGACCGCCATCGTCGAGAAGCTCGCCATGGAGATCACCGAAGGCGATGTCCCGCCGACACTGATCGGCAAGCGGGTCGTTACGCTCGACATGGGCGCGCTCGTTGCGGGCACGAAGTACCGCGGTGAGTTCGAGGAGCGACTCAAGAAGGTCATTGCCGAGCTGAAGCAGGCCTCCAACTGCGTGCTGTTCATCGACGAGATGCACACGATGGTCGGTGCCGGCGCGGCAGAAGGCGCGGTAGACGCGGCGAACATCTTGAAGCCGTCGCTGGCCCGCGGGGAACTGCAGGTCGTTGGCGCAACAACGCAGGACGACTACCGCAAGTATGTAGAAAGAGACCCGGCGCTTGAGCGCAGGTTCCAACCGGTGACCGTCGAGGCTCCGGACCCGAACCAGACTGTGGACATCCTCCGTGGTGTGAAGAACCAGTACGAGGAGCACCACGGCCTCGAGATCACAGACGAGGCGCTGGAGATGGCTGCGCAGCTCGCAGACAGGTACATCCCTGACCGGCAGATGCCGGACAAGGCGATCGACCTGATCGACGAGGCGGCATCCCGTGTCCGCATCAAAAACAGCATCACTCCGAAGTCGCTCCGTGAGGCTCAGAAGAGCCTCGACGACATCCGGCGTGAGAAGGACTCGGCGATCTCTGGCCAGAACTATGAGACAGCCGCAGAGTTGCGAGACCGTGAGCTCGAACAGGTCACGAAGGTTGAGCAGCTTGAGTCCGAGTGGCACAAGACGAAGCCGGAAGCCAAGACAGAAGTCACCGGTGACGACATAGCCGAAGTCGTGAGCATGTGGACACATATCCCCGTGACACGTCTCGACGTGGAAGAGAAAGAGCGCCTCATGAACATGGAGCAGGCGCTCAAGCTCAACGTTGTCGGCCAGGACGAGGCAGTTTCCGCCGTTTCGAAGGCGGTGCGGCGTGCCCGTGCAGGGTTCAAGGACCCCAAGCGGCCCATCGGCGCATTCCTGTTCCTCGGTCCCACAGGCGTCGGCAAGACCCACCTTGTGAAGAAGCTCGCCGAGTACATGTTCGGCGAAGAAGACGCCATGGTGCGGCTCGACATGTCGGAGTTCATGGAGAAGCACTCGGTCGCAAGACTGGTCGGCGCTCCTCCTGGATACATCGGGTTCGACGAAGGCGGTCAGCTCACTGAGGCGGTCCGCAGGCGTTCGTACTCTGTGATCCTGCTCGACGAGATCGAGAAGGCGCACCCTGACGTGTTCAACGTGCTGCTGCAGGTTTTCGAAGACGGACACCTGACAGATGCCAAGGGCCGGAAGGTCGACTTTAAGAACACGATCATCGTGATGACTTCTAACCTCGGCTCGAACCTGATCTCGACAAGCGCAAAACTCGGCTTCGCTTCGGCGGACGAGGAGCGTGAGGTCGAGAAGGACTACGAGCGCATCAAAGAGCGCGTGCTGGACGCGGTGAAGGACCCGCAGAACGGCTTCAGGCCAGAATTCCTGAACCGTATCGATGCCACGGTCGTCTTCCACCCGCTCGGTCAGGACCACATCCTCGAGATCGTGGACCTCGAGCTGAAGGAAGTGCAGGCACGTGTGCTGGAGCACGGTCTGGTTCTGCAGGTCACTGACAAAGCACGCGAGTTCCTTGGCAGGACAGGCTTCGACCCGAAGATGGGTGCTAGGCCGCTGCGCAGACTGATCCAGAACGAGGTGGAAGACAGACTCTCGGAAGAGTTGCTGTCAGACCGCTTCAAGGCTGGCGACGTTGTCGAGGTTGACGTTGACGACGATGGCAACATCAACGTCTACGTGCCGAAGCCTAAGAAGAAGGAAAAGGCAACAGCCGAATAGAAGTCGCCGTACAGACCGAACAAAGAACAGGGGAGCCAGACCGGCTCCCCTGTTCGCGTCTAGACCCGAATGTGCCAACCGTTTTGCCGTTCGAGCCGGGAGAGACCGATACTTCCCGCATGACAACTCGTCTACCGAAGACCTCTTACGCCTGCAGCGACTGCGGCCACACAACGCCGAAATGGACAGGGCAATGTGCCCGTTGCGAGGCGTGGAACACCATGGATGAGGTGGTCGCGGTGCAAGCGCCGCCGACGGGTGGAACGCTGCGCAACGGTGCAGCTGTGGGTCTGGCAACACACGTGCAGCCAGTCGCGTTATCTGAGATCGACGTGTCAGCGCGCTCCAGGACTGCGTCAGGAGTCGCTGAACTGGACCGGGTATTGGGCGGCGGACTCGTTTCTGGTTCGACCGTGTTACTGGCCGGTGATCCCGGTATCGGCAAATCCACGTTGTTGCTGCAGTGCGCAGCAGGCGTTGCTAGGTCCACAGGTACGGTCGTCTATGCAACCGGTGAGGAATCGCAGGACCAGATCAAGGTGCGTGCCGAACGACTCGGCATATCTGAGCAGCGATTACTCGTGGTGCCAACTGGTGACGTGGTCTCGCTCGGCGTGCTGGTTGATGAGTCAAAGCCGGCGCTGCTGGTCGTCGACTCTGTCCAGACCGCGTGGCACAGCGGAGTGGACGGCGCACCGGGGACTATCGGTCAGGTCAGGCAGTCGGCCTCGGCGCTGGGCGAGATCGCGCGACGGACAGGCGTGCCCATCATGCTAACAGGGCATGTAACAAAGGAAGGCGCAGTCGCTGGTCCCAAGGTCCTTGAGCACGTGGTGGATGTGGTGTTGCAACTGGAAGGCAGCGCCGGCACTCCGCTGCGGTTACTGCGCGGATCGAAAAACCGGCACGGTGCTACAGACGAGCTGGGCGTCTTCGAGATGACCGGTACAGGTCTGCGTGACGTAGCCGAGCCGTCAGCGATGTTCCTTTCCCAGAGGCAGCAGGGCTCGTCCGGCTCTGCGGTCGCAACGGTCATCGAAGGCACCCGACCGCTCACGGTTGAGGTCCAGGCGCTTGTCACCCCAACGCAGGCTGCATCACCTCGGCGTACAGCGAACGGCTACGACCTGGCTCGACTTCATCTGCTTGTTGCGGTCATTAGCAAACGCCTCAACTTCCCGCTCGGCTCGAACGATGTCGTGGTGAATATCGCAGGCGGTCTGAAGATTAGCGAGCCAGCGGCAGACCTCGCGGTCGCACTGGCCATCGTCTCCAGCTTCATGGACCTGCCTGTCAGGGAAGGCTGGTCAGCCTCAGGTGAGATCGGCCTCGGGGGAGAGCTGCGGGCGGTCCAACAGGCTTCCCGCAGAGCGGCAGAAGTGCAGCGACTTGGATTCAGTAAATGTCTTCTGCCGGCAGGTAGCGGAGATCTTGGCTCAAGCGAAGAGTCTGCCCTACGGGCCGAGACGCTCGCTGAAGCTGTCCGTGCCGCCATCCCAGTGCCTGCCTCCAACAACAGAGACAATGCCGATAGCTGACAAGGTGCCCTTCGGCCGGTGTGGGATGACACAATAGTGAACGCAATGGCGTCACCTCTTTCCACCTCCCGATCTGTCGAAACACTCGCCGAGAAACAGTCCGCCCTTGAAAGCAACCTCCGTGATCTCGGCAGTGTGATCGTCGCCTACTCCGGCGGAGTCGACTCGGCACTCGTCATGTCGTTCGCCCACCGTGTGCTCAGTGACCGAGCTATCGCGGTTACGGCATCATCGCCGTCGGTCGCTCCCGAAGAACTTGAGGCGGCCTGCAATCTCTCAAAATCGCGCGGCTGGCGGCACGTCGTCGTGAAAACCAGCGAGATCGATGACGCAAGGTATGTAGCGAACAATGGCCGGCGATGCTTCTTCTGTAAATCGGAGCTCTACTCGCACCTTCAACGAGTTGCGGCGGACCTCGGCATCGACTACATCGCAAACGGCACCAACTCCGACGATCTAGGCGACTACCGGCCCGGCCTCGAAGCTGCCGCAAACGCAGAGGTGCGCAGCCCGCTTGTTGAGTCCGGAATCAACAAAGAGGATGTGCGAGCACTGGCGAAGCTCGATGGACTGCCCGTCTGGGATAAACCCGCACAGCCGTGCCTGGCATCGCGTATCCCTTACGGAACCCCGGTCTCGATCGAATCGATGCGAATGATCGCAATCGCCGAACGCGGGCTGCGAGAGCTGGGCTTCAGGGTCGTGCGCGTCAGGCACTACGGAGAAACCGCCCGGATTGAGCTTCCGGTCGAAGACATCCCACGGTTCGAATCGCTGGCGATGCGAGGCAATGCCGAAGCGGCGGTCCGTGTGGCCGGCTACCAGAACATTGAGCTAGACCGCCGAGGCTTCAGATCGGGCAGCCTGAATGAAGCTCTGAGATCGGCACAGCCCAACGCCTGACCTCGTTCACCAGACCAGCCATGTTCGGGCGATAATGTTTGGCCCCGTTCCCAAACGGCGACTACTACCCGAGACCTGACCTTGCGCACTGCTTACATCGACATGATCGGCGGCGTTAGCGGCGACATGCTGCTTGGTGCGCTGGTGGACGCCGGACTGCCGCTAGATAACTTGCGGAAAGAACTCGCCAAGCTCGGCACGGGTGGATTCGAGCTATCTGGATCGAAAGTGAAACGCGGTGGTATCGAAGCCACGCTGGTTCAGGTCGAACTGGACGAATCGGGAAAACGCATCCGCAACTGGGACGATTTCGAGAACGCCATAACCGAATCCTCCCTCTCAGCGCAGACGAAGTCGACCGCTCTGGAGGTTTTCGACCTGCTGGCCCGGGCGGAATCGGCAGCCCATGGTGTGACAAAAGACCAGACGCACCTGCACGAACTCGGTACCGTCGATACGCTTGTGGATATCGTTGGCGTTATCGCCGGTTTCGAATGCCTGGGAATAGGTCGAGTCCACGCCTCGCCGTTTCCGCTCTCATCCGGGACATCCAGCAGCAGTCACGGCATCATGGCTGCGACCGCCGCTGCGACAGGTGCGATCTACCGGATCAAGCAAGCGCCCGTGCGCTCCGCTGGTAAACACGGTCCGGTCGGCGAAGCGGTGACGCCCACGGGAGCCGCCATCGTTGCAACCATCGCGTCTTTCGCACCGAGTTCGTTCACCGCGGAGAAAACCGGCTACGGCGCGGGTAACCGGAACCCCGAGCAGCACCCCAACGTCGTCGGTCTTTGGCTCGGCGAATCCGTTTCCACGCCTGCAACCGAACTGCCTATCGACACCGACCTGCGAGTCCTCGAGACGAACATCGACGACATGACGGGCGAGGCACTCGGCTACCTGCAGGAGCGACTCATGGACGCTGGCGCGCTCGACGCTTGGCTCACGCCAATCCAGATGAAAAAGGGCAGGCCTGCGATCCTGCTGTCAGCGCTCTGCAGACCAGACAATGAACACGCACTCGCCCGGCTCATCCTCAACGAGTCGACGACTCTTGGCGTCCGTCGCCGTTCCGCGGAGCGCTACATCGCGGACCGAGAAACCGTAAGCGTCACGACTGAAGGCGCCACCATCCGGGTGAAACTGAAGAAGCTGGACGGCAAAATCACAGGCATTCATCCTGAATACGAAGATTGCCGAGAAGTTGCGATGCGCACTGGACGGCCGCTGCGCGAAGTTGTGGATGCAGCAAGCGCTGCCGCTCGGGATCAGCTTGGGATGTGAGCATGGCAGAAGATCTACAGACAGACGTACCGGCTCTCAACTACGTCCCCATGGAGACCGAACTGGGCAAACGCATCTCGATTATCGGCATGGGTGGCAAGACCACACTCGCCAGGGCTGTCGCCTCCGAAAAAGGCCTTTCGCATATCGAGCTCGACGCCCTGTACTGGAAGCCCAACTGGGGCGAAAGCACGCCCCAGGAGTTGAAGGACAAGGTCACCGCCGCAATGGAAACCGCGCCCGATGGTTGGGTATCGGACGGCAGCTACTGGTCGGCAATGGGCGACCACCTGCTGCGCAACGTCGATATGGTCATCTCCATAGACCTGCCGTGGCGCGTCGGGTTCTGGCGCATGCTGAAGAGGTCGGTCCAGCGGGCATGGACCAAAGACAAGATCTGCGGCGACAACGTAGAGAGCTGGCGCAAGATGTTCAGTCGTGACGCTCTGTGGGTATTCTGGATAACGAACCGTAAAGGGATCATTCACAGGAATAAGCGGTTGGCGACATTTTTGCCCGCCGGAGTGCCGGTGATCCACCTCAACTCAGCCAGCGAGTTAGACAGGTTCTACGAAATCCATGGACTGACACGCCCGGTATGAACTCGGGAACACTTAGTGCCGACCCAAGATCGAGCGGTACCGGGTGGCCGCAAACCAACTTCGACCTGCTAGATCGAAAGAGGTAGTGTCAGGCACAGGGATCGTCCCACCTTTTTCTCGGTTGCTTCATCGTGCTCCCGGTTGAGTTGCTTGGGGACGAGTAGAGTGTGACGGTCGGCGGGGCGTGAGACCCCGCCGCTGGGCGGAGCGCTGAGTCCCGGCAGTCCGCAATCAATGCGAACAAAGGCAGGAGTTGACGTTGATCAAGGAGTACGTAAGAGCCTTTAGCTTGTACCGAAAACTGGCGGAGACTGGCGTGCGCACACCAGAGGAGTCTCATGCGATTTACGATGCCATGGACGACTATGACTACAGGGCCGATACCGAAGGTCGCAGAGTCAAGGCGTGGCGCTCCGGCAAGGTAGTCGCTTGTTCCTTTTCAGAAGCCAGAGATGGTCTTACGTCCTGTGTAATTGAGGAGATCGCGACTCTTGAAGAAAATGAAAACGTGATCGAGGTGGGGTCTGGTGGAGGGCTGAACCTGGTTCGCATTAGGAAAAGGTTTCCTGACTTGCAAATAATGGGCACCGATACGTCCAGCCAGAGGCTGAAGATAGCGAAAGAGTCCTATGGTGATTCGCTGGCAGGCATTGAACTGGTACAAGATTCGATCCAATCAAGCAATCTGCCTGACGAAAGCGCCGACATGGTGTTCTCCGTGCACGTGTTGGAGCAGTTGCCGTACGACGGAGCTGCAGCAGTCAAAAACATGCTGCGCATAGCACGCAAAAAAGTAGTGTTACTCGAGCCGTGGTTTAGGTCCGCGACCCGACTCGAACGTCTCTATATCTGTCAGCGAGACTACATCAGAAACTTGGCCGAGGTTGTCGAAGCGACCGGACTACCCTTCACTGTCGAACCGACGGAATGGAGGATGAATCCGGTCAATCCCTCGTTCAAAATCGTGATCAGAAAGTGAGCTGGGGAACCAACGTCAGCAAGGCCGACGACCCGTAATAGACACAGTTCCGTCGAGAGAAAGATTTGCTGTCTTCTGACAAGCGAGTCGTCATGGAGTAGGACGCTCCACCTGCATCAAGACGACGCATAGTCTGTGATCCATCTCCCCTCGGCAGCGAGTTGGACAAGTTCTACGAAATCCGCGGACTGACAAGGGCGTCGTAGTGGTCGTTTCATCGTCGACATAAACTGATCAGACCTCGCAGTCCGGGATCGTACGCACAACCACCTGAGGTCTGATCAAGAGATGAAACTCACTCACGTCTACCTGGCCCTGGCAATCGCCGGAACGGCTCTCCCTTATTGGCAGCTGATCACCTGGCTTACGGAAAACGGTATCGATATACCCGAGTTCTTTTCACAGTTGACAACGAATCGAGTCAGCGGTTTCGCCTGGCTAGACGTCGTCATTTCGGGTGTTGTCGTGGTCGTCCTTGTCGTGTCTCAGCGAGAAAGGCTCGGCCGATGGTGGTGGTTCCCGCTTGCAGGTCTCGGCGTTGGGGTTTCATTGTCGCTTCCACTGTTCCTGTACATGCGAGAGCGCAACAAGCAGGTCATCGTCTGATCGCACTCTGAGGGTCAATCCGATTGACGCGGGCAACACCCGCTCCATACGATGAATAGGTTGCCCCGGTGGCGCAGTGGCTAGCGCAACCGATTTGTAATCGGTAGGTCGAGGGTTCAAATCCCTCCCGGGGCTCCATTTTCCAGCCCTTTGGAAGGCCTGAGTGCAAACTGAGGTCCAACTGGCGACGATTTGCGTCACGGAGTGTGGTTAAGAATCACGTCTCTGTGGTAGAATCACCGTTTGGGCAGGGGTTGGGGAGTGGTTAAACCCGGCAGACTGTAAATCTGTTGCCTATGGCTTCGCAGGTTCGAATCCTGCCCCCTGCACCAGCGCAGTGAAACAGGATCGAGTTCGCAAGCCGTGCTCATGCCCACATAGCTCAGTGGTAGAGCGCGTTCTTGGTAAGAACGAGGTCCCGAGTTCAATCCTCGGTGTGGGCTCCATCTCACCAGAGAAATCTGCTATCGAAGACAAGTAAGTTGAGTCCTCCTGGGAGGCCGCGAGGAATATGGCGAAGCAAACCTTTGACCGATCAAAGCCGCATGTAAACGTCGGGACCATTGGTCACGTCGACCACGGCAAGACCACCCTGACCGCAGCTATCACCGCTGTCCTGGCAGAGTCGAACCCCAACGTCACGGCCAAGGCATTCGATGAGATCGACAGCGCACCTGAAGAGCGCGAGCGCGGCGTTACGATCGCAACATCTCACACAGAGTACGAGACCGAGACCCGGCACTACGCACACGTTGACTGCCCGGGCCACGCTGACTACATCAAGAACATGATTACCGGCGCCGCCCAGATGGACGGTGCGATCCTCGTGGTCGCAGCTCCAGATGGCCCGATGCCGCAGACCCGGGAGCACATCCTGCTCGCCCACCAGGTGAACGTACCTTCAATGGTCGTCGCCATGAACAAGTGCGACATGATGGACGACGAGGAGCTGCTTGAGCTTGTTGAGCTCGAGATTCGCGAGCTTCTGTCGAACTACGGATTCCCGGGCGATGACATCCCGATCGTAAGGGTCAGCGCTCTTGAGGCGCTGGAGAACGCCGGCGACTCCAGCAACAAGTGGGTCCAGGCGATCCATGAACTGATGAAGCAGGTTGACGAGTACGTTCCTGTTCCGGAGCGCCCGGTCGACCAGCCGTTCCTCATGCCTGTCGAAGACGTGTTCGGCATTAAGGGCCGAGGCACGGTCGCAACCGGTCGTATCGAGCGCGGTACCGTCAAGGTCGGTGAGGAGATCGACATCGTCGGCTTCGGACAGAACACCAAGTCCGTTGTCACGGGTGTGGAGATGTTCCACAAGACGCTTGAGGACGGCCAGCCCGGAGACGCGGTCGGCATCCTCCTCCGAGGTGTCGAGCGTGAGGACATCTCACGCGGAGCTGTACTTTCCAAGCCTGGATCCATCACCCCGCACACCAAGGCGAAGGCTCAGGTGTACGTGCTGACCAAGGATGAGGGTGGCAGGCACACGCCGTTCTTTTCCGGCTACCGCCCGCAGTTCTACATCAGGACCACGGACGTGACCGGCGAGATCAAGCTGGCCGAAGGTACGGAGATGGTCATGCCCGGTGACAACACCGAGATGGACATCGAACTGATGTACCCGGTCGCTCTTGAAGAGGGCATCCGGTTCGCCATCCGCGAGGGTGGACGAACAGTCGGCTCAGGCGTCGTCACGTCAGTAGTCGAATAGCTGAAACATTGAAGGTGGGCGCAGGCTGAGTCCTGCGCCCACCTTTGAGCATCTAAACTTCGGAAAACCAGCCAGAAGTACCGTCGGGACCAGCTTCAAGTGAAGAGCCGGTCATCATGGTTGAGGCGTAGATAGTCAGAGATGGCACGCAAGAACGCAATACGCACGATAATCTCTCTCGACTGTGTCGAGTGCAAACGCTACACGTACCACAGTGAGAAGAACCGGCGGAATACGACTGACCGCATCACCCTGACGAAGTACTGCCCGCGCTGCCGGTGCAGGCAGGAATTCAGGGAGAAGAGGTAACCGGAGATGGCTCGCAACCCGGCCCGAAACCCTTCCCGTCCGAGGAACACACCACGCTCAATGGGCATGAGCCCGGGCGAGCGATTCTCGATCGTAGGCTTCTTCAGCGAAGTCTGGGGAGAGTTGCGGAGGGTGACATGGCCTTCCCGGCAGGAAGCGACTCGGCTAACGGTTCTGGTGCTGATCGTCTCAACGGCGTTCGGTCTTTTCCTCGGCGGAGCGGATCTCCTCTTCTCCGAACTCATGTCACTGCTTGCAGGCACCTGATATCTCAATGACTACCGACCCCGCCATATCCAGCGCCACCGAAACCGGTGGCCGGTGGTACATAGTTCACACCTACTCAGGACAGGAAGACCGCGTCCAGAAGAATCTCGAGCAGCGCATCGAGACGATGGACATGGCCGACAAGATCCTAGAAGTGGTGGTCCCGACCGAGGAAGAGGTCGAGATCAAAGAGGGTGAGCGGCGCAAGGTTGAGAAGAAGATGTACGCCGGTTACCTTCTGGTGCGCATGGTGATGGACGACGAGTCCTGGTACGTCGTGCGCAACACTCCCGGCGTCACAGGCTTTATCTCCGCAGAAGACGAACGTGAGAAGCGGCCGAAGCCAGTTCCACTGGAGGATGCAGAGGTGGATCGGATCATGCGTCGCATGAAATCCGAAGCACCGACTGTTCGCATCGGATTCCAGAAGGGTGACTCGGTGCGGATCAAGGACGGTCCTTTCACCGACTTCATCGGTACTGTCGACGAAGTGAACGAGGAGCGCGGCAAGGTAAGCGTCCACGTCTCATTCTTCGGCAGGGACACTCCGGTTGAACTGGACTTCCTGCAACTGGAGAAGGCCTAGGCCAGGGCTCAAGCGGGGTAAAACCACCGCACGGTCGGCACGCACTAAGATTTTCAAGACCAACTACGCGTAAGGAACAGACACGTGGCTAAAAAAGTCACAGGAATGCTAAAACTTCAACTGCCCGCAGGAGCCGCAACCCCGGCGCCTCCGGTCGGTCCTGCTCTCGGACAGCACGGTGTGAACATCATGCAGTTCGTGAAGGAGTACAACGAACGCACCTCGCAGTTGCGAGGCAGCGTCGTCCCTGTTGAGCTGACCGTCTACCAGGACAGGTCGTTCACATTTGTGCTCAAGAGCCCGCCGGCTTCGGACCTGATCAAGAAGGCTGCGAACCTGCAGAGCGGCTCAGGGGCACCCGGTGTCGAAACGGCAGGCTCGATCTCGAGGGACAAGATCCGTGAGATCGCCGAGATGAAGATGCAGGATCTGAACGCCAACGATGTCGAAGCTGCTATGAAGATCGTTGAAGGCAGCGCCCGCAGCATGGGAGTTACAGTTTCCGGTTAAGCCCGGAGTTGCGCCGGTGACCGACACGGTTCATTCGGCAGGATAGAGCAGAGAACAAGATGGCCAAACACGGAAAGCGATACCGCGAAGCCGCCGACGCGATCGGCTTCGATCCTCACAGTCCGCAGGAAGCTGTGGCGCTGGCGAAGAAGTACGCGACTGCCAAGTTCGACGAAGCGGTCGAGTTTCATGTAACCACTTCGGCCGACCCTCGGCACGCAGACCAGCAGATCCGTGAGGTCGCCGAGCTTCCACACGGCACAGGCAAGCAGGTCCGCATCCTGGTCTTCGCGGAAGGCGATGCCGCTGCGGCAGCCAAAGAGGCCGGCGCAGACTTCATCGCTGACGACGAGATCATCAAGCGCATTGAAGGTGGCTGGGCCGAGTTCGACACCGCTATCGCAACGACAGACCAGATGGCCAAGATCGGCCGCCTGGGCCGCTACCTTGGACGCCGCGGCCTGATGCCTAACCCGAGGACCGGAACCGTGGTTCCACCGGACGGCATCGCCGCAGCGGTAAGCGGCGCGAAGCGTGGTCGCAGCGAGGTCCGCATGGACAAGCAGGCCGTGATCCACACTCGCATCGGAGTCGCTAGCTTCAGCGAGGAGCAGATCCTCGAGAACATGGCGAGCGTTTACTCCACCATTCTGCAGGCCAAGCCGGAGGGCGTGAAAGGCTCGCTGGTTAACTCAGCGACGCTGACCACCACGATGGGACCCGGCATCAAGCTGGACCTGACCGAGCTGGAGTCGGCGTCACGTTCCGCGTAGGAATCCGATGCCTGGGTCTGGCGCGAAAAGCGCTGAGACCTTGCTAGACTGTTAGCAAGCAACTGAATAGAAGATCGGCTGTAGAACACAGGTCACCTCCTGAACACGGGGGCGGTAATGCGAAAGCGCCTGTCGAGGTCGGGAATCGCCATTCGACGATACTTGTCGAGTAACGCCCCGGGCCGTAGCAGCTCCGGGGTTTTTTTATTGTCCGGGTGTAGTCGTCCCGGCAGGCCCCACAGGAAACAGGAGGCCTGATGCCAACTGAAAAAAATATCCAGCTGGTGGCTGAGCTTGAAGAAGGCTTCAAGGCGTCGCCGCTGGTGATCGCTGCGAACTACCGCGGCCTGAACGTGAACGAGATGCAGGGCATGCGTCGAGCCGTTCGCGAGTCCAGCGCGCAGTTCAAGATTGCGAAGAACACGCTGGCAAGGATCGCCGCAGATAATGCCGGCCGGCCCGAACTCAAGGAGTTCATGGAAGGACCGATCGGCTTTCTGACGACCGAGGGCGACCCGGCTTCAGCGGCCAAGGTGCTGGTCAACTACATCGATGACAACAGCATCGAGATGACCATCATCGGTGGAGCGCTCGACGGCGAGACCCTGACGACGGACCGCATCAAGGCGCTTGCCAAGCTTCCCTCGAAGGAAGTGTTGCTGGCCAAGATGATGGGCAGTATGAACAGTCCGATCACAGGCCTGGTCATGGTGATGAACGGTCCGATTCGGGCACTGGCAACCGTGCTACAGAAGATCTCCGAGCTTGGCGATGGAGCCGCGGCCACATCGGAGGAGGCTCCGGCGGAAGAGGCTGAGTCCGAAGCGAGCGAAGAGGCCGCACCGGAAGCCGCCGCTGAAGAAGCCCCGGCTGCCGAAGCTGAAGCCGAGGAAGCACCTGCAGAGGATGCCGCGGAGGAGTCGTCCGAAGAAGCTGCTCCTGAATCAGAAGCAACCGAGGCCGAAGCTGAAGAGGCTCCCGAAGCCGAGGAAAAAACCGAATAAGAACCCGGCGCCGGGAGTCCTGCGCCTGACGAAGTTATCGTTTTAGCGGCCACTAGTGGCCAACTGGAGAGATATCGGAATGGCAATCACAAAAGAGGAACTGATCGAAGGCATCAAAGAGATGTCCGTGCTCGACCTAGCAGAGGTCGTAAAAGCCCTCGAAGAAGAGTTCGGCGTTTCGGCAGCAGCACCTGTCGCAGTTGCAGCAGCACCCGGTGCTGGCGGTGACGCTGGCGGCGGTGGCGGCGCAGCCGAAGAGAAGAGCGAGTTCAACGTCGTCCTCAAGGAGATCGGCGGCAACAAGATCGCTGTCATTAAGGCGGTCCGCGAGCTCACCCCACTCGGCCTGAAAGAAGCCAAGGACCTCGTCGAAGCTGCACCGAAGCCTGTCAAGGAAGCGGTTGCAAAGGAAGAGGCTGACGAAGCGAAGGCCAAGCTGGAAGAGGCTGGCGCGGTCGTCGAGATCAGCTAGTCCCCAGCTGATCGTCAAGCCTGAACCAAGCGGCTCTGCCATCTGCGGCAGAGCCGCTCTTCTTTATGCTCAGGACGAGATGAATGCTGTACGCTTCCGGCTCAGGTCTTGTCGAAGATTGATACGGGCCAGGAGCGTGGTCAGATGAGATTTCCGGGCGACCTCACCGACGAAGAGCGGCAGCAGGCCTTCGAGAAGATGCACAAAGAGGCCGTTGAGCGGTGGGGAGAGCAGCGTGCACAGGCGCTTGCGGGATCGATAAGGGATGCCAGCTCTGCGGTCGCGAGGCTTGAACGACTTCGCTTTTCCCGTGACGACGCACCCGGCTTCTACCTTCACGAGACTGCCTTGAGTGAGCCCGACGCGGAACGATCCCCATGACTGACCTGGCACCCGCCTCCGCAACCCGGATAGCGCAGCTCATCCGCGATCGACAGATGTCCGCAACAGAGGTCGTCACGGCAGCACTTGACCGCATCGAAAAAACGGATGAGTTGCTTCAGGCCTGGGAGTTGATCGACCGTGAGGGTGCGCTTGCTAGCGCCCGTCAAGCAGATGATGCGGTCTCCCGCGGCGAAACGCTCGGGCCATTGCATGGTGTGCCCGTCGGCATCAAGGACATCATCGCCACCGCAGGTATCCGAACTGCGATGGGCTCGCCGATCTACGATGACAACGTCCCGAACAGCGATGCGGCGGTCGTCGCAAGGCTCAAGGGCGCTGGTGCGATAGTTCTCGGCAAGACCGTGACGGTCGAGTTTGCGATGTCGCAGCCACCGCGCACTCTGAACCCCTGGAACCGCGAACACACGCCCGGCGGGAGCAGCAGCGGGTCGGCGGTCGCAGTCGCATCGGGCCACTGTCCGGCGGCACTCGGCACACAGACCGCCGGGTCGGTCAACCGTCCTGCGGCTTACAACGGCGTGGTCGGTCTCAAGCCCACGTACGGGCTGGTCTCTCGCCGTGGTGTCTTCCCGGTTAGCTGGTCCCTGGACACAGTTGGCTGGATGACCCGTACCGTTGCAGACGCCGCAGTCCTGCTAGACGTCTTGGCTGGCTACGACCGATACGACCCTGCCAGTGTCCGTTCAACAGATGTCAGGGGTTATGCTGCCAGACTAACGGAAACTCCCAAACCGCCGAAGATTGGCATCGTTTCCGGTGACATCGAACGCTCCACTTCGACCGAGATGCAGGCCCATATGTTTGAGCTGATCGAGTCGCTGCGTCAGGGAGGCAACTGGGTCGAGCTGTTCGACCTGCCTATTTCATATCTGCATATCAGGGACGCAAAGCTTGTCATCGACGCCGTTGAGACAGCAGAGGTACACAGGCCCGTTTTCGCCGAACGGCCGGAGGACTACAGCGAGAAGGCGAGAAAGAAGATTGAGACAGGTCAACTGCTTCCCGCCCACGCCTATGTCGAGGCCCAAAGACTCCGGCGACAGTTCCGCCGTGACATGGACGAGGGCATGGCATCGCTCGACGCACTCATCATGCCGGCTGCCACTGGTCCCGCTCCGAAAGACCTGACAACCACCGGTGACCCGGCGTTCTACTCACCGTGGACCACCGCGGGTCTGCCGACCATCACCGTGCCGACCGGTATCAGCAGGAACGGCATGCCCATAGGTGTTCAGCTGATAGGCAAGGGCCATGGCGATGCCGGACTGCTGAGAACGGCGCGTTGGGTTGAAGAGCGGGTCGCTTACAGACCAGCCATCCCGCCTCTTGCCGCTGTGCCGACTTGATCTAGAAAAGACTGTGTGACTGTCCGCCGTCGACGTTGATGCATGCGCCAAGGATCAGGTCTGCATGTGCCGACGCCAGGAACGCGACCGTCGCGCCGATCGGCTCTGGCCATCCGAACTTTCCAGCGGGCAGGTTGCGCTCGATGAACTCCTCCACCTCCTCCGGTGTGTTGTTGTTCATGAACCGGTCCCACGAGCCGCCGGGAAACAGAATTGAGCCCGGGGCAATGGCGTTCACGGTCACACCTTCGCCGGCCATCGTCATGGCCGCATGCTTTGTCGCGGCGATCATTGCCGCCTTCGCCGTCATGTAGGGAGCCGTGCCACCGTGTTCTCTTCCATATATTGAGGCGATGTTGATCACGCGTCCCCAGCCGCGCTCCTTCATCCCGGGCAGGGCCAACTTCATCAGTCGAACGGCTGACCACAGGTTCACGTCCATCACAGCCTGGAAGTCTTCCATCGACGAGTTCAGGACGTCGCTTGTGCCCATGCTTCCACCGACGTTGTTGACAAGGATGTCCAGATCACCCAACTCAGAACTCACCGTTTCGAACAGGCGGTCTCCGTCCTCGGCTTTGCCAAGGTCAGCGACGCTTGCGCTCACCTTCACGCCCAGGTCTTGCAGCTCTCCGGCAGTCTCATTCAGCCGGTCCTCGCCTCGGGCGCAGATCGCCACGTTCACGCCTTCACGAGCCAGTGCGAGTGCAGCCTGCCTGCCAAGGCCGCGACTGCCTCCAGTCACGAGGGCATTTTTGCCCGATATTCCCATGTCCATAGTGGAGTCCTTAGATTCAGAATTCTGTGTCGTCGTCGTAAGTCATCGGCGACAGTTTGGCAGTGCAGTACATGCAACCTTGCCAGTGCCCAGTTGCAAAGCCCGGTCAAGAACTGGCTGCGAGATTGCTTTCGCTTGTGCGCTCTACATCCGCCACGCCAGTAACAGCCGGGTAATTTTAGACGTGCAGACTGAACGGTGCTGAGGGTCCTTGCGTCATACGGTGAATTGAGTGTCGCCACCAGCTTGAAGATGAGTGCAAAAACACACAGGCAAATGTGCGGTTCGACGCGTGGTTCTCATCTTGACGCTCGAATTTGGGGTGGTGTATCGTGACTCGGTGTCGCAGGGATGATCTCGGCGCGCGCGAAGTGTGAATAGCACAGAAAATTATCGCAAACTGTACTCGGTCCGCGGGCAATGATCGCGGTCGAGCGCGTATAACACACCTTTAGATGCACAAACTGGTAGGCCGCACCGGGCAGGTACGGTCTCTAGAGGACGGAATAGCAAGCCGTTCGGCCGGGAGGCAGCCCATGCTAGGCTCCGCAATCCCAAGGCGATGGGGGTTCTCAATCGCTTTGGTGGGATTGGTAATGATATTCGCCGTGTCCTACTCGGCCGTTTGGTCGACCCCCGCAAACGCGGACTCGGAGGGTCCCGGTCTTGGCTCAGGCAACAGCGTTGTTAAGTCAGCGTCAGAGCGCCTGAAGACGGCGCGACCGCTGGCAACAGGTCTGGTTGTTGAGCCGGGAGCAGAAGTCAGCGTCACGGTCGAATTGATCGACGACACGGACACTCTCAATCCGCTGCTGAACGATGTCACCTACTCATGGACGTCTACTGGTGGAATCTCGGTGGTGTCTGGATCAAATGCTCCGACGGTTGTGCTGAGGATCAATTCTGCAGGCACGGCTTCGGTGACTGTGATCCAGCAGCAGGAGAGCCGTGAGTGGGTCGTCAAAAGAGATATGACGGCCTCAACAGCTGCTGCTGCCCCAACGGCCACACCGGCGCCTCTGCCCACGAATCCGGGTACGCCACCGGCGTCTATTCCGAACTCACAGGGCGTTGTTCAGCCCGCCGGTTCGATCCTTGTGTCCTCGTCAGGAGTAGAGACCGGATCCTCACCTGAGTCGATCGGGCTCAATGACCGCCCGGTGGTCCACGTCCCTGTCGGCGCAGTAAGTAACTTCTTTGGCGTACAGGTTGACTCGGTTGCACCGTCAACGCTACCGGCAATGCCTGCAGGCTTTAACCGTGGTAGTTCAGCCGTAGACATCACCTTCGTAGACTCTTCAGGAAACTCGCAATCGAACTTCCGGCTGCTGCGGTCTGCACAGATCTGTCTGCCGACGTCCTCGAGTGACCTTGTAAACGGATTCTCGAACGTCCGGGTGATGCGGCTTGGAAGCACAAACAACCAGTGGATTCCGCTGACTTCGACGTTCAACAACATAACGCGTCAGGTCTGTGCGAACTCCTCGAACTTCTCGAACTTCGCAGTCGCCTTCCAGGACATCCCTGCTACGTCAGGCCCGACCGGACCGAACCTCCCGGCGACGGGTGGCTGGAGCCCGACGACGAGCCTGCTCGTGCTGATCGGACTGATCGGTATTGCTCTCGTCGGCGGTGGCGTGATCACCACGCTGAGGGCAAGGAACGCATCACGGCCTGAATAGCCGTAGGTTGACAGTTTGACTATTGAGAGGGACCCGAACGGGTCCCTCTCTTATTTATCCTGAGTCAGCGGAAGAGTTAGCTCCGGCATGAGTCCTGCACCGCCAGCAAGCTCCGCCACCAGGGTCTGGCTGCCTCCGGTCATCAGAGATCGTCCCGTCCTGGTCGCTTCTATGGCGCTGTTCGCATTCGCGCTGGCACTCTACGCTTCGACGATGGCGCCGGGACTGACGTGGGAGAACGAGGGTGGTGACGGTGGTGACTTCCTGGCCGCTGCTCACACCTGGGGTGTGCCTCACCCGACCGGGTATCCGACTTACATGGTGCTGCTGCGTTCTTTCAGTGAACTGATCTGGTTCGGTGATGAGGCGTCGAGGGCGAACCTGTTCTCTGCGTTGACGGGAGCGGTCGCAGTGCCGTTCTTCTTTCTCGCCTCAAGGAAACTGCTGCTAAGACTCCCTGTCGCGGACACCAAAGGCCGGAACCTACCGTCCGCCGCGGCGCTCATCACAGCGCTGGCCTTCGCTGCCTCCAACCTTCTATGGTCCCAGTCGACCATCACCGAGGTCTATGCGCTGAATGCCATGTTCGTCACCCTGTTCATGTGGCTGACTCTGGTAGCCAGGGCAAAGATCGAGCGAGGCGAAAGCGCGCTTGGTCTGCGAGCCGGTCTCGCACTCTTGCTGGGGATCTCGTTCGGAAACCACGTCACCGTCAGCTTCGTCGCGGTACCTTTCGGCATCTGGCTCTACTGGCCGCTCGTCCGCGGCAACTTGAAGGCTGTCTTTAAAGAGTGGCAGCCAGTCGTCGGTCTACTCGTCGGCCTTTCAATCTACCTGTATGCGCCGATCGCTTCCGCACAGGACCCGGCGCTTAACTGGTTCTTCCCTGACAGCTTTGGTGGTTTCCGGTCAATGGCATCGGCGTCGCTCTACCAGTCGTATGTTTTCGGACTTGCACCTGACGCCTACGTCGACCGGATCATCTTCGCGTTCGACATTACTCTCACTCAATTCACAGCTCTTGGCGCGATCCTGGGGATTGCAGGCGTGATGTTCCTGTGGAGCAGACTCCGGGCATTCACCATCGCCGGCCTTGGCTCGTTCTTCGCCCTCGTCATCTACTCAATCGCGTACAACTCGTTCGACTCCTATGTCTTCCTCATCCCTGCTTACATTGTGTTTGGTCTCTGGGTCTCTGCCGGACTCCTGAACCTGGCTGTGAGCATTTCGAACCTGGCCAACAAAGCACAATCGCGCCTCGTAGCGCGTAACCGCACGCGCATCATTCCGGCCGTGTTGGCAGCGGCGGTTATCGGAATGCCTGTGTGGTCATTGGCGTTTAACTATTCAGGCATCGACATCAGCGACGACACCGAGGCCAGCGACTATGTGAGTGACACGTTCGATACGGTCGGGCAGCGAGCGGTGATAATCGCCGAGGACATCCCCACGTTCGGTTTGTGGTACCAGGCGTTTGTGGTGGAGCCGGAGCAGGATGTAGCGATCGTTGCGGCGTTCCTACTTCACTTCGATTGGTACTGGGAGCATTTGCAGCGACAATTCCCTGATCGGATGCCAGATCTTGAGTCTGAGAGCACCGCAGCTAGAGCCCGTGCCATCGCTTCTCACAACCTCGGGCTGAATCCCGTGTACATGACGGATGATGAGGACAGGTTCGCAGCCCTGTTCGAGTTGACCGAGGAGGGACCGCTTTGGCGGGTGGAGAGCTGACCACAAAGTGGATCAAGGACGGGCGACGTTGGCGCTAGCTCCCAAAGGGCTCCAGGTGATGCCGGTACCCGGCATACCAGCGGTGAATCCCGGTGACGACCTCGCTGCGCTGATCCTCCAGGCGCTCTCAGACAGCGGTCAGCAGTTGCAAGAAAGCGACGTGCTGGTCGTTGCCCAGAAAGTCGTGTCGAAAGCTGAGGGCGCGGTCGTCAACCTCGCACAGGTCGTTCCCAGCGAGAATGCCGAAAATGTCGCCGAGACTGTGCGCAAAGACCCGGCACTGGTTGAAGTAATCCTCGCAAACAGCGTGCGCACAATCCGCAGCGTACCCGGTGTTTTAATCACCGAAACGCATCAAGGCTTCATCTGCGCCAACGCCGGAGTCGACACGTCAAACTCCCTCGGTCCTGGCATCGTCGTGCTACTGCCTGAAGACCCGGACGGGTCTGCTCGTCAGCTCAGGAATGCGATAGCCGACCGCACAGGCGTCTCAGTCGGCGTAATCGTGTCAGACACCTTCAACCGGCCGTGGCGTGAAGGCAGCACCAATGTCGCCATCGGAACAGCCGGGTTCGTGCCACTCGATGACTCCCGCGGCAGTCTGGACGATAGCGGAAAGATCCTGCACGCCACGCTTGTATCTATCGCCGACGAGGTTGCCTCAGGAGCCCAGCTAGTGATGGGCGAAACGGGTGGTGTACCGGCTGCCATAGCACGCGGACTCAAGCTGGACGCGTCGAACGAAGGTTCAGGCTCGCTGTTGCGTGATCCGGGCAGAGACCTCTTCAGGTAGAGAGGCTAGGACTTCTTCGGCGCCTGCTTCTTGGCGTTGGCGTTCGGCGACTTCGTCCCGTACCAGGAAGAATACTCGAACGAGTTCCGGAACTCCTGGTCAACTCCGCACAGCTTGCACTTACCCTTGCTTACCGCGCCGTTCGGCGGCTCGATAACCCAGTGGTGAGTGCAGTCTCCATCCGCTCCTTCAACTGTGTCTGTGGTCTTTTCGGATGCGGATGTGGACTTGCTCATAGATAGCTCGCTTCGCTTGTCTGCCGGCCGGATTGATCCCCGGAAACTGGACACATCTCAACGGGGACAACCCTCTAATTCTACCAAAAAACGGCCGTTTCCGCCCGTTTGAGGTGGCTACTCCTCCGAACGGATAGCGACGATTGCCGTGAACTTGCGAATGGGAGCGATTTGAGCAGCGAAAAAGACCGAACGGAAGGCGAAAACTGCGCCTGGCGTGTTAGCGGCTGGCGCTCTTCTTGCCCAGGCCAGGAAACTCGCCTTCGATGTAGCGAATGAGGGCCACCGTGATCGGCGCCGCGATCACGAGCGAGATGATAAAGCCGCTGCCTCCACCAATCCATGATCCAATGATCGACGGGACCATGATCGCAAGCAGGATGATCATCTGGTCTGTGAAGTCATTGCGGAGCTTCTGCATTCAGTCTCTCTGGGAATTTGATTTCGTGGCTAGTCGCAGCCGTATGCGGTCTTCTCAAGTGTACGTATTCTAATCGGAGTTGGACGGCACCGGGCGGCGTTTAGATACAGGCAATTCCGCTAATCCCGAGAACTCTCGGATCAGATCCATGTCCAGCGAGTCACGCACCACGCCCGCAAGGCGATCGTACTCAGCTTCCATCGAGAACGGTTTCACGACCGGTCGCTCCAACCCGAATCTATCCGCCACGGAGTACAGCAACGACTGAAGCATCTCCAGTGAATCGAACATGCCATGGACATAACAACCGAACACGGCGCCATCATCCGAAATCGCGCCGTCATCTCTTAACACACCGTCGCCTCGGTCGATCTGCAGCAGCGGCTCGGCCTCTCTAGCGCCATCTCGAGGTCTCGTCTCACCGGAGTGGATCTCGTAGCCGCTTCCCGAAGCGCCGGGTGTGAAGACGGATCCACCGGCGTCAGCCGCGCGGATCTGAACTCGCCTTGTCACCTTGTCACGGTTGAACACCGTCTCGACTGGCAGAAGTCCAATGCCGCACTCTGAATCCGGCACCCCGCCATCGGCTCCGTCAGGGTCATCCAGAGACTCACCGAGCATCTGGTATCCGCCACAGACGCCAATAACGAAAGCGCCCCTCCTGGTCGCCTCGACAACCGCCTGATCCAGCCCTCTGCTCTTCATCCATCGCAGGTCGGCAATCGTGTGTTTCGTACCAGGGATGATGACCATATGCGCGTCGCTGATCTCTGACGCGTCGCGAGCGAACGCGATGCTCAGACCGGCGCGTGCCAGTGGATCGAAGTCGTCGAAGTTCGAGATACGCGGCAGACGAATCACCGCCACCTTCATCGCCCCCTGCTTCCGCAGCGCAAGCTCCCGCTCGAGCGACATCCCGTCCTCTTCGCGCACCTGCAGGTCAGGCACCATGGGCACCACGCCAACCACTGGAATCCCGGTCCGCTCGGCGATCATCTTCGGCAACGGCTCGAGTAAAGAGCGGTCGCCGCGGAACCGGTTGATCACCAGTGCCTTCACTAACGACCGCTCGTCTGGCCGCAACAGTTCCAGCGTACCGAGCAAGGATGCGAACACACCGCCTCGGTCGATATCTGCAACGAGCAGCACGGGAGCTTCGCAGTAGAGCGCTATCTCCATATTCACGATGTCGCGGTCCCTTAGATTCACCTCTGCTGGCGAACCTGCGCCCTCCATCAACACAAGCTCGTACGAAGCCCTCAACCGGTCAAGAGCCGCGGTGGCTTCCGTCCAAAGACGCTCTCGTCCCTCATAGTAGCTGCGTGCCTTGAAGCTGCCTTCGGGCCTGCCGTTTAGGACAACCTGTGACCTGCCATCGCCCTCGGGCTTGAGGAGAATCGGATTCATGTCGGCCGAAGGCTCGATTCCTGCCGCTGCAGCCTGCACCGATTGCGAGCGCCCGAGTTCCAAGCCGTCCGGTGTCACGAACGCGTTGTTCGACATGTTCTGCGCTTTGAACGGCGCAACTGAAATCCCGTCCTGCAGAAAGATCCGGCAGAGTGCAGCCGTAAGTGTGCTCTTGCCCACCGACGACCCGGTTCCCTGGACCATCAGGGTTTTGGCGGGCGACTGACTATTACTCATCGGACAAGTTTCCGAACCAAACGAGCCTTCGCCTTGTCGAAAAGAAGAATCAAAACTCGATGCCCTTTTGCGCCGTTACACCCTGCTCAGCGTACGGGTGCTTGACCATCCGCATTTCCGTCACCAGGTCTGCAAACTCGACCAACTCATCCGGCGCATGGCGGCCCGTTAGCACGACGTGCATCATCTCCGGCCTGCGACTCAAAACGTCGACCACGTCGGAAGCTTCAAGCCATCCGTAGCGAATCGGATACGTGATCTCGTCCAGCATCATCACATCGTAGTCGGCGGACAGGATCATCTCCGACGCCAGCTTCCAACCGTGGCGAGCGCGCTCGGCATCTTCATTCAGGTCAAGCGATGTCCAGGTGAAGCCGCGCCCTGCGGGTATCACCTCAACATCCATCTTCGCCAGGGCCCTGTGCTCCCCGTACTTGCTCGTCTGGCTCTTGATGAACTGGACCGCTGCCACCCTCATATCCCGTCCCCATGCCCGCAACAACATGCCAAACGCAGCGGTGCTCTTGCCCTTGCCATCACCGGTGTTGATTATCACGAGACCTTTATGCTTTTTCGGCGGTCTCTTGTCTGGCATCTATACTCTCCATAACAGTAGTCGAATGGTAATTTCGGCGGCGTCCAAGAACCATGAAACGGTTGAACCCCAAAACTTGGAACAGACCGTGAAACCTTACAGAACATTGCTCACGTAAACTGCTATCGTTGACCGGGGCAAATCGCAACTCCGATTAGTTTTTCAGAATTTCCGCGCAGACCATAAAAGTAGAGGGACGATGGCTGATCCGATCATTCGGGCGAGCGACGTTGTAAAGACCTACCGTTCGCGAGATGTTGTTGTGGAAGCACTGCGGGGCGTCGATCTAGAGGTCGCGCCGGGCGAGATGGTCGCAGTCATGGGACCCAGCGGTTCGGGAAAGACCACGCTGCTCAACTGCCTGTCCGGACTCGATAGCATCGACTCCGGGGACGTGCAAATCAACTCCCGGTCGCTGAGCGGAATGACGGACAACGCGCTCAGCGACTACAGGGCACGTTTCATGGGCTTCGTGTTCCAGTCCTTCAACCTGCTCCCTGTTCTGAGCGCACGTGAGAATGTAGAGCTGCCGTTGGTCCTCGCTGGAGTTGGCAGCTCACAGGCACGTGAAACAGCCATGCAGAAACTGGCTCAAGTGGGTCTTGCAGAACGAGCAAACCACACTCCCGCGGAACTCTCGGGTGGACAGGCACAGCGGGTCGCCATTGCTCGTGCTCTTGCCAACGACCCGGCAATTGTCTGGGCTGACGAGCCGACCGGAAACCTCGACAGTGAGAACAGCGGCGAGATCATGAACGTCCTGCTGCAGATGAACCGCGAGCAGGGCCAGACATTCGTCATCGTCACGCACAGCCTTGAGGTCGGAGAACTTGCCGACCGCATCGTGATCATGCGCGACGGCGAGATCGAGAGTGAGCGTGCGGGTGCGGGCGCCAACGGCGTGACGGTGCAATGAGAGAGTTTTTCGGCCTCGACATGCAGCTGGTCGCCTCGACGCTGGCGCTCCTGCTAATAGTTGCTCTACTTATCGTCTTCATCCAGGGCATGCGCAACCGCATCCTGGTCAAACTCGCGCTGCGAAACATACCTCGCCGCCCAGCACAGACGGCACTCATCGTCCTGGGCTTAATGCTCTCCACGGCCATCATCGCCGCCTCGCTTGCGATCGGTGACACGGTCTCCGGTTCGATTAGAGGCACGGTTCTCGACGCCCTCGGTGAAACGGACATCCGTATTCGGGCGGCCGTCGATACCGGCGACATCACGGCCGACGACTATCTTGATGCCGAAGCCCAACGGGCCGTGTTGGATGTTGCTGGAGGCAACAGCAACGTAGATGGCGTGCTGCTACAGATCCGCGAGGTTCTTCCCGTCCTGAACAACAGGACGCAATTGACTGAAGCCCGCATGAACGTGGTCGGGCTGGACCCCGATGGGACGGACGGCTTCGGAGACATAAGGTCTATCGGCGGCGAACTGATTACCGTTTCATCACTGCAGTCCAGTGAGGCTCTGATCAACGAAACGGCGGCCGATGAGATCGACGCGCAGACAGGCGATCGTCTCACGCTGGTTACGCCGACTGGACGTCACGACTTCACGGTGAGAGCCGTGATGATCGATGGAGGCCTGGCCGCTAACGATGACAGGCTGATCGTAACGCTGCCCGATATGCAGCGGATCATGGACCGCCCGGGCCAGGTGAACCGCATCGACGTCTCACTTACAGGTGGACGTGAAGGCTCCGCCGAGCTTTCGGACGAGGCCGCCGAAGAGTTCCGAGTCCAGTTCACAGATGCCGAAGCCGCGGCGCAGCTGTTCGATGTGCTCAACTCGCCCGGTGTCATATCGGCCATTCGAGCCCGGATCGCAGAAAACCCCGGCGACACTATCTCATCGGGCACCGAAGAGGACCTGAACGAGCTGATCGATCTGCTAGAAGCAGGTGATCGCAACGCGCTCCGCTTCAGGGCGCTTGCGGCCAAGGCGCAGGTAGCGGGTCAAGTCGTTGCGGCTGTCGAATCGGCCGGGCTCACCCAGCAGGTGTTGCCGATCACATTGCTCTTCTTCCAGATCGAGTTGCTCGGTGTGGACGAGATCAAGCAGGACGGCCTGGAACTGGCCGAGTTGATCGGCAACATCTTCGTCACGTTCTTCTCGATCTTCGGCTCGTTCTCGATAATCGTCGGACTGCTACTGATCTTCCTGGTGTTCGTCATGCTCGCTGCGGAGCGTTCCAGCGAAATGGGCATAGCGCGCGCAGTTGGCACCAAGCGACGGCACCTTGTCCAGATGTTCACGTTCGAAGGCGTCGCTTACGCCATCGGAGCGGCCGTTGTCGGGACGATCCTCGGCCTGCTGGCATCAGGCGGCCTGGTTGCTCTGCTTGTCAATGCGATCGGTGCCACCGACGATGACGCAGGCTTCGAGTTCCGTTTCACGATCACCGCAACGTCCGTGATCGCAGGGTTCTCACTCGGACTGCTGCTGACCCTGGCGACCGTTGCCGTCTCGGCGTTCCGTGTCAGCAAGCTGAACATCGTGGTCGCCATCCGCGGTCTCCCGGCTGAGTTGGTCCCATCCGAGACCCCACCATTGAAGGTACGGCTGCAGAACTTGGGCATAGCGCTCATCTCGCCCGTGTGGCAGCTCTACCTGTTGGTACGTCGCAGCAAGTCCACTCGGAGCGTTGGCATCGACATCGCACTCCTGATCGCGTACCTGGTGATCTACCCGTGGATCGCTCGTGCTTCGTGGTCAGTGTGGAAGCTGATCAGCCCCTACTTCCGGACCGGCATCCCACAGATAGTTATTGGGCTGATCGGCATCATCACGACTATCAGTTCTGATGGTGGTTTCATTAACTCGGCATTCTTCTTCACTATGCTCACAAGCCTTTTCCTTGTTGGCATAGGCCAGCTCGTGCGGTGGCAGGGCTTCCGGAGTGGGCTCAGGCAGGAGGTTGCGGACAGGATTGGCTTCACACTGATGGGTGGCCTTGTCCTGGTTTTCTGGGGACTGCCGTTCGACGCTCTCGACTGGCTTACAGGTGAACTGGGCGGTGGTATCGAGATGTTCATTGTCTCCGGCGTCTGGATGGTTGCGTCCGGTGTCTGGGTCGTGATGTACAACGCAGACCTGATCACGAACGCGTTCCAGGCAACGCTAGGCAAGAACCAGACCCTCCGGCCAATCCTCAAACCGGCCATCGCCTATCCGACCGCATCTCGCTTTCGCACCGGCCTGACGGTAGCGATGTTCGCGCTCGTCATCTTCACGCTGATGGTGTTCTCGATCCTGAACAACCTCGGCACTGACATTGTCGACACGCCGGACAAAGCGACCGGCGGCTTCGACATACGCGCCGAGACGAGTGCCGATCTACCCATAGGCGACATCAACGCCGCCATTGCCTCATCGCCAGAGCTGAACCCAGCAGAGTTCGCACTGATCGCTGCAAGCAGTGACCTGGCTGCCGAAGCAAGACAACAGGGCGCCGAAGAGCTGAGATTCCTGGCTGTTCCTGTTCGAGGTGTCGACGAGAACTACCTCCGTAACGTGAAGTTCGAGATGTCTCACTACGACCCGGACTTCCTTCCGGCCGGAATCGACACAACCGATGAACTTGCCGTTGCTACCGCGATTTGGAACCGACTTGCCGACGACCCGACACTGGCGGTCGTATCGAACGGCTTACTTGAGGTGCCTGAAGGCGGTGGAGGGTTCAACTTCGGCCCAGCAGGTTTCCAGGTTGAAGGGATTGCTCAGGACGACGATGAAGAGATCGACTCTTTCGTGGTGAGCATACGCCAGCCTCGCAGCGAGGGTGCGACCGTAGAACGGACTGTGATCGGAGCAGTTGATCCGTTCGCTGGCGCGTTCGAACCTTCTGACGATGGCAGCGCCGCCGCGGTCATCACAACGAGCGCAGACATCTTCGGTGAGATCGCTACCGAACCGGTGCCGTTCACCACATACCGAGTTCAGCTTGCGAACGGCGTGGACGCAGGCAGGACTGCGGCGCGCATGGAGACGGCGTTCCTCGACAACAGCATGCTTGCGACTGACACGTTCGAAGAGATCGAGGACGGCATCGCACAGAACGATGCGTTCGGTCGACTCTTCCAGGCGTTCATGGGACTTGGACTCGTCGTCGGAGTCGCATCGCTCGGAGTGCTTTCCTTCCGCGCAGTTGTAGAGCGACGGGTGTCCATCGGCATGATGCGGGCCATTGGCTACAAGTCACGCATGATCCAGGTGCAGTTCTTGATGGAGTCGGTCTTCGTCACGGTCCTCGGGACCGCCATCGGCCTCGTGCTCGGCGCGCTGATCTCCTGGAACATAGTCAACAGCATCCAGGACTCGTTCGATGGCCTCAGCTACTCAATCCCGTGGCTTACGGTCACAGTGATCGTTGCGATCGCCATCGTCGCCGCTCTTGTAACGACGCTGATCCCGGCGAGGCAGGCTTCGCGGATCTACCCGTCCGAAGCTCTGCGTTACGAGTAGCTCAGAGTCCGCTTCTACGGATATCGCCGCGCAGGTTCACTCGCCGCGGGTCGATCAAGCGTCGTGCCCTGTGCAGCTGCTCAGGCGTGTCGATATCGAAGAAGCTGAGTAGTCGTGGGTCGTGAAGCTGGAGCTCGTCTTCGGTCATCACGCTCACCGGTGGCCCATCGCTCGCCGCTACGGACTCGATCAGGCTGGTAGGGGAGCGCTGTCCCTCAGCCAGCGCCCTTTCGACTACATCAACCCAGTCGTTGACCACCAGAACGGCATGCAACGGGTGCAGCCTGCCTGAAACCCGCGCCAGGACTGACTCAGGCTCAGGTCCTGAGCTGTAGGCGGCAGCAATCATCGCTTCGATGAGCCGCCGCGACAGGAACGGATGGTCAGCACCTGCAATGAACGCCAGTGGCGTTACCGACGCCTTAAGTCCGGCGTGAATCGCAGCAAGCGGCCCCTCGTACGGAGCCGTGTCGGTTACGACATGCATTCGAAGAGCGATCGCCGTGTCCGGAGTGTCGTCTCCTTGCGAATCCCGAGCAACAAACACCAACTCGTCACACAGGTTGCGCAGCGCGTCTGCCACTCGGGCCAGCACAAGCTTTCCGCCGAGATGGATCATCGGTTTTGGTGTGCCGAGCCGTGTGCTTCGGCCTCCGCCGATCACGATGCCGGTAACGCCGGTCCGGCCTGACGGGCTCACGCCGAACCGTCTTTGACGCCAGTGCGCGACTCAAGCACGTCGGAGTTTGGGAAGAACCTTGCCCACGCGAACCAGAAGCCACTCTGGCCGTTCAGCAGCTGCAGCCGCTTTCCCTTCAACTCGCCCGAAACGCACTCACCGCTCACGGCTCGCCAGCGAGAGCCGGTCTGTGAATCGACAAGGAACCACGGCTCGTAGTTGATCCTCCTGCGGATATCCACCTCACCGGGTTCTGGCTCAGGCCGCATCGGATTCTTCGAATCACCTGAGAACGTCAGCGTCTGCCCGCCGACCAGGCGACTGAACACGAGTGCTGTGCCACTCAGTCGTTCGTGTGCGACAAGAATCGGCTCGCCCGCCAGCTCTTCGTTGATCAGCGGACGGTGGATGAGCGCCGGATATGGGTAGCAGCGGAACTCACCGTTGACCTCGACCCCGAGCACGTTGTCCTTGTCATGCCACCGCTTGTCATTCGCCGACTGCTGGTACAGCCCTGCGCGGTCGGTGATGTAGTAGCGTTCGAAAATGTCCATCTCCGGTGTGCCGTCAAGAGACATCACCTCCGTATGCGGAAATGCCCCGGACCATGCCCGCCAGTTCGTCGAAACGACCGGCACTTGTTTGAGCGTGTGCCCTGCGAGCGATCCCGTAACCGCCTGCCCGATGAACTGCACAATCTCATTGCCGCGGGCGTCCATCAGCACCATCGAATTCAGGAGGGTTTTGCGGATGGTGTAAAGCTCTGGCTCCACACCGTCTTCAGGCTCAATGATGAAGGCGCGGGCAGAGTAAGTGACCGGCCACCACGTCACGAACAGGTGCTTTCCGCCCAGAACCTCGTGCGCCACCTCACGCACGCTCATTGCAGCCAAGGGATAGGCGATCGCGTGGCCATCAACCTCGATTCCAAGGACCCTGTCCTCTGCTTCGACCTCGTCCTCGGAGTCGTTCGCATCGCGGACGTTCAGGTAAGTCGGGTCCGCTCCCGGTTGCAGACGCTGCTTCCCCGTATTTTTGCGCAGCCGCTCAATACTTGGCTCCGCGGTGCCCGGAAACATGACCTGCACCGACTCTGCGAAGTAGGCCAGCCGGTACAGCACGAACACCACGAAGAAGCCACCCCAGACCGAAAGCAGAATGCCAACCGGACCGGTTTCACCGGCAGCGGCAAACAGCCCGAATATGACCGCAGCTGCGACGACGAACACGACCGCGCCGCGGCCTTCCGGTCCTAGCGGGATTCCGTCTATCACCCTCTGATCAAATCGCATCGATCTTCTCTTCGCCAGTCACAGCGTTTACACCTGACGAGCGATTCTAACTTCGTCGCCAAACGAAATGTCCGATGGCTCCGAATCCCTCGCCCATTGCTAGATATACTGCGAGCCTCTTGAACGGCCACATGCCGCCCAACTGCCACGAATAACTCTGGAGAGCCCGTTGGTCGAACCTACAGCAAAAGTCTCAGATTCACTCCTTGAGCAGTACCAGGCCGTGTCCAACGCCACGGTGCTAGGCAGGCTGCTGCAACGCGGATACGACAAAACCTACATGAACGGAGTGCGATCGCTCGCCAAAGGCAGGCGACTGGTGGGCCGGGCGGTAACGCTCCGATACCTGCCCTCACGTCCGGACCTTGCCAAACGGGTCGCGACTGGAGCGCACGGCGAGGGGTTCAACGAAACACCGCGCTGGCAGGCGCTCGAACAGCTTGGCGCTGGCGACGTGTTCGTTGGCGACGCGATGGGCCTGTCAACGGTCTCCACAGGCGGCGACGTCGTCTTCTCGAGGATCGTCACAAAGGGCGCCGCGGGCCTTGTCACGGACGGCGGCGTGCGAGATGGCCACAAGGTCATCCGCTACGGCTATCCAGTATTCGCCGGCGACAGCACACCGACCGTCGGCGAGCCCAACATCCTGCCATACCAGGTTAACGAGCCGGTGCAGTGCGGTGGCGTCCTTGTCTGGCCCGGCGACGTGATCCTCGGCGACGACACAGGAGTCGTAGTTCTGCCGTCGCAGCTTGCAGAAGAGCTGCTGCCCGAATGCATTGAACACGACGAGATCGAGCAGGCGCTGCTGGAGTACACGCAGGAGCGCAAGATCTCGCCCAAGTCGTTCTACCCGTTCAACGACGACACGAGGAAGATCTACGAGGAGTGGAAGCAGCGGCAAGGCTAAGCCTACCGCTCCACGAGGGCTAGAACATGGCTTCTGGTAGACAGGTGCAGATAAGCGCAGGCGATGTGACAGTGATCGCCACTCTGAACGATTCACCGACGTCGGACGAGCTCTGGGATGCGCTGCCTGTGACCTCCGCGGCGCAGACGTGGGGCGACGAGATCTACTTCGGTATCCCGGTGGAGGCAGAGAACGATGACTGCGCCGAAGAGACGGTCGAGATGGGCGCTGTCGGCTACTGGCCTCCCGGTAACGCACTTTGCCTCTTCTTTGGCCCGACTCCGATGAGCGCCCCGGGAGAGATACGGCCGGCATCGGCAGTTAACGTGCTTGGGAGCATCGAAGGTGACTCGAAGGTGCTGAAGAGCGTGCCGGGCGGAGCGAAGGTCACTGTAGAGCAGGCATGAGCGGCTTTTCTGACGACCTCCGTTCGGCCTGCGCTGCCGACTGGAAGAAGGCGCACGAGGATCACCCGTTTGTCGTTGCCATGGGCGACGGGTCGCTCTCGCTTGAGCGCTTCCAGTACTACATGCAGCAGGACTACCTGTTCCTGATCGACTACGCACGCGTGCTTGCACTGGCAGCCGCCAAGAGCCCGAGTCTTGGTTCGATGGGCCACTGGGCGGCGCTGCTCGATGAGACGTTGAATTCCGAGATGGAGCTTCACCGCGGCTTCTGCGCAGATTTCGGCATCACGGTTGAGCAGCTTGAGGCTACCGAAGCGATGCCGGCAACCGTCGCCTACACCGATCACCTGCTGCGCTCTGCCTATGACGGCGATATTCATGAGCTTTCCGCTGCGCTTTTGCCGTGCCAGTGGGGCTACGACGAGATTGGCCGGACACTTGGCGCTTCAAACAACGCCGCCGAGAACTCGTTCCATGCCCGCTGGATCACGGGTTACAACGCTCCCGAATACCAGCAAATGACCGACTGGCTGCGCAACTTCGTGAACAAACTCGGCGCCTCGGCCACCAGTCAGCAGAAACAGAGCATGCAGCAGGCGTTCCGGGCGAGCACTCATTACGAGTATCTTTTCTGGGAAGCAGCATGGAACCTGCAGCAATGGACGGCAGGATGATCGGCGTTCGATAACGCGCCAATTCTGTGCTCTTTGTGAAGAAATCCCGCGACGGCCGTGGAAACGTTCACTCTAATCAACCGTGAACACTTCAATGAAATCGATCCGAAGACGTCGCCCCGCACTTGCAGCCGCCGCCCTTACCCTTGCAGCGGTGGCGGTGGCATGCTCATCAGCTGAGAGCGATGCTCCCGGCGCGGCGCCTACCGCAACATCTGCAGCCGAGCCGGTCGCCACAGCCACACAGGTCCCACCCACGGCGACGGCCGCGCCGCAGCCCACTGCAACACCGGTTGTCGTGTCGATAGAAGACCAGCGAGCGATTCGACTCATGTTCGAGCTGTTCGTCGACTCTTACGAGAACGACCAGGGTGGTGTACAGATCCCGGCCCTCGAGCAGGCTCTCGAACTACGGCACCCCGGCCTGATCCCACCGCTCGTCGAGATCACTCGTTTCGCATTTGAACCAGATCAGATTGCTGAACTTGGCAGCACACTCCAACAGCTCACTGGCGAGGACTTCGCGGGCGACGACTTCTTCAGGTGGCATGAATGGCTCGGCACCCAGGACAGCGTCCTGTTGCCCGGATACGCCAACTGGAAGGCCAGCCTCTACGCACCTTTCGACAATAGCTTCCACCAGTTCATCTACAACGACGTACCCACGAACATCCCACTCGAAGGAATCCAGTGGGGCGGCGTTGCTCGTGACGGCATTCCGCCCCTCGAGAACCCTAACGTGATTCCCGGGAGCCAGGCTGCGTTCCTCGACCCCGAGGAGCTTGTGTTCGGTGTCGAGATAAACGGGGAGACCCGCGCCTACCCGTTCCGAATCATGAACTCACACGAGATGGCTAACGACATCGTCGGTGGCCAGCACGTTACGCTCTCCTACTGCACTCTCTGCGGGTCCGGAGTTCTGTACATCGGTGAGGTCAACGGTCAGGTTGAGACATTCGGCACGTCCGGTTTCCTGTATCAGAGCAATAAGCTGATGTATGACCGCACCACCAATACTCTGTGGCAGCAACAGACCGGCAAGCCGGTCGTTGGCGAACTGGTCGGCTCCGGTATCCAGCTTGACCAGCTTCCCATGACCGTTACTCGCTGGGGCGCATGGTTCGAAGAGCACCCCGGCACAATGGTGCTGGACCTGGAGCAGGGCTTCCGCCGCACCTACCACCACCCTGACGACGCGAGGGCGATTTACTTCGAGTACTTCAACCGTGACGAACTCCTGTTCCCCGTTTGGGACCAGGACACAACCCTCGACGCTAAGACCCGGGTGATCGGACTCCGCAACGGCAACACGGCCCGTGCATACATCGCAGAGCAGGCGATCGAAGCCGGCGTTATCAATGACGAGGTCGAGGGTCTGTCTGTCGTGGTCATAGGCGACGAGGACTCCCAGACGGTCAGAGCGTATCGCGACAGTGATCGAACGTTCTCTGCCTCAGGCACTCGAGGCCAGGTGGTAGACGACTCCGGTGTTACGTGGCAGGTGACCGAGGACTTACTCGTCCCGGACGACGACTCACTGGAGCCATTGACCCGGATGAGTGAGCAGGATGTTTTCTGGTTCGGCTGGACTACCTTCTTCCCGGAAACCGAACTCTGGCTGCCGACCACCGTGAGCTGAACCGCTTTCATCACCCTCGGATAACATTCGCAACTCCTGACACCAGACGGAGCTAACGCGAATGAAGTCGGCACTTTTCTACGGCGGTCGAGACATCAGGGTGGAAGAGCTTCCCATGCCGGAGCCCGGTCCCGGCGAAGCCCTTGTTCGGGTGCGCGCCGCTGGTGTTTGTGGTTCAGACCTGCACAACTACCGCGGTCACCGGGAGTCCACTTCGCAGGTGCCCTGGCAGCAGGGTCACGAACTTGCAGGCGAAGTTGCTGCGCTCGGTTCCGGCGTCACAGAACTCAACATCGGCCAGCGCGTCGCCGTCGAGGCTGAACACCTGCTTGGCTGTGGTAACTGTCAATGGTGTGCGGAAGGGCAGAACCATCTCTGTCCTGACCGTGGTATCCGAGATGGTGAGAAGCAGTCAAGCCACGGCTTTTCGCAGTACGACGTCTGCGTGGCCACGAACCTCCACCCGATCAGTAACGCTATAAGCTTTGAGGATGCAGCACTGCTCGACTGCTACGCGTGTGGCGTTCACGCAATGAACCGATCGCCAGTAGCTGAAGGCGAAACTGTGGTGATCATCGGTGCCGGCGCCATCGCAATGACACTCGGCCAGGTGCTTGGAGCGACGACCGACTGCCGAGTGATCATGATCGGCACAAGACCCGAGCCGCTGCAGGCCGCGATATCTTCTGGCTCCGCCGATCAGACCATATGCACTGTCGAACAAGACGCCGTCCAGGGCGTTCTCCATGCAACCGGAGGAGAAGGCGCTGCTGTCACCTACGAAACTGTTGGCGGCCGCAGCCAGCTCATCGCGCAGGCGGCGTCAATGACACAGCGCGGCGGTGCAGTGTCAGTGCTCGGACTATTTACCGCTCCGCAGCAGATCGACCCCGCTCTCGGAATGCAACGAGAGTTGACGATCAGCTGGTCGAACAGCTTCTCAAGCTGGAAAGGCGAGTCGGAGTTCGTCACGGCGCTGAAGCTGATGGAGGCGAACAAACTTCAGCCCGGACTGATCGCCACTCACCGGTTCGATCTCAACCAGATCAGTGCCGCATTCGCAGCGGCAGACAACAAAGCGTCGTCAGGCGCCATCCGAGTCATGGTCATGCCGTAGAATCTTGTGGTCGAAATCACTACCCGAACAGTCATCCAGCAGAAAGCAGCCACCAGATGCCCGTCATCAGAAAGAGCGAACAGACCACAAGCGAGCCATTCCAGGGAGCCACCGCCACTGCACTCGTGAGCGCAGCAACCGGCTCCGAGTACCTGACGGTCGGCGCACTGTCAGTCGAACCCGGTGCCCGTTCCGCCTACCACATCCACCCGAACACCGAAGAGTCGATCTTTGTAATCGAGGGTGAGATGGAGTTCCGGCTTGGGGACAAGAAGTTCAGGGCGTCCTCAGGTGACTGCGTGCTGGCTAACCGCAACATCGGCCACGGCCTGCAGAACATCGGAAGCACGACCGCTCGCCTGATCACCATGTACCCAAACCCCTCACCGGAACGAGAAGAGATCCCTGAGGTCGACTTCGAAGACGCCCCGCCGGAAAATGGCGCGTTCTTCAGGGGCAAGGTCGAGTCGTTCGAGTTCGCTCCTGGAATCACTCGTTTCGACATGGTTGGCGATTTCCTGGGTTCCGAGTCGACTTACTTCAGCGAGTTGACCTTCGCTCCGGGTTCGGTCGCTCCTAACCATTACCACCCTGCGCATGAAGAGGCGATGTTCTGCGTGAGCGGCGACCTGACCGCCGTCTATGCCGAGGACGACAACGTACCGCTGCCTGCGGGCGACATCTTCGCCTGCGAGCCGACGGTGCGCCATGGCATCTACAACGCATCAGATGCACCTGCGACCCTGCTCGCGATGCACCCGGTCTTGAACCCGCCGCCACGAGTGGACGTCGACTAGGGCGGCACTCTTCCCGCTCCCTAATTCGGAGAGGGTCAAGTTGAGGTCGCCTGTTCCTCAGGCTTCCGCATACCACTGAACGTGAAGATCGCCAGCAGGACGCCGACACCGCTGCCAACAGCCGAAACCCGGAACACCAGCGAAAGCGCATCAAGCACGCTGGTCCGTGATTCGGCGAGATCGGCGTCAAACGCCGCTTCTCCAAGCGCGGGATCCGCAAGGTAGTCGTCACGAACATCCGCCAGCCGGTCCTCCGCGACGATCACCTCCGGGTCTCGGATCAGGTCCTGAGGCCCGGGGTCGTCCACTTCCACAAGCCCTATCCCGGCCAGCAGAATCGCTCCGAGAATGGCGCTACCCGCAGCCATGCCGAACACTCGCGCAAACTGCAGACTTGTCGTCACGACGCCAAGCACGTTCTCCGGCATGGCGTTCTGCACCGGCACGGTGAACGACGTGAACGCGAACGTGATGCCAACTCCCAGCACAGCCGTTAGGCCGGAAAGCAGCACGATCGAGAAGTCTGCGTCCAGGTCTCCGAACGACCACAGGATCACCGCTGTCACCGCCAGTCCCGATGCAGAGAGCAACCGGGCGTAACCCCAGCGAGACAGGATCTGACCGGCAAGGTTTGCGCCAACCGCGATGCCGATCGCCTGCGACATCAGCGGGTAAGCAGCGACTGTCGCAGTCTCGCCTTTTGCGCCGATCACAAGCAGCGGGATGAACACCGTTGCCACCACGAAGCTGATCGTCACCGTCAGCGAAGCCGCCATCGCGCCCGTGAACACCCTGTGCCGGAACAGATCAGGCGGTGTGACCGGGTCCTCAGCGCGGAACTCGGCCCGCACGAACAGCGCAAGGTTCGCCGCGGCGAAGACGAACAGCCCGATGATCACCGGCGAGTCCCACGCGAACGAATCGCCGCCGAGCGAAACCGCGAGCAGCGCAGCGGTCGCGAAAAGTCCGAACGTCACGGAACCCATAACATCGAAGTGCGTGTGCCTGCGCTCCCTGTCCAGCTTCGGAAACGCCCGCATAAGGAACCAGAGCGCCAGCACACCGACCGGCAGGTTGAACCAGAACAGCCAGCGCCAGCCGATCTCATCTGAGACGACACCGCCGAGTATCGGTCCCGCAACACCAGCCAGCGTGAACGCCCCTGACAGCGCACCCAGCCACTTTGCACGTTCCTGTGGAGCCCACATCGACGCGGTTGTGATCCATACGCTGCCCAGTACACCCGCAAAGGCCAGTCCCTGGAACGACCGCACGACGATCATCTGCTCCATCGATGTGATGAACCCACCGATGGTCGAAGAGACGACGAACAGTGCCAGCGAGGAGGTGATGATCGGCCGGGTGCCGTGCATGTCGGCCAGCTTGCCAATAATTGGTACAGCCACCGCGGACGCAAGAGAGAAGCCTGCGAACATCCAGGTGAAGAGCTCGAACCCACCGATGTCCGCGACGATGTTCTGGGCAGCCGTCGCCACGACCGTCTGGCTGGAAGACGTGACGATCAGCGTGACAGAAAGGCCGATCACAAGCATCAGCTTGCGTCGATACGGAATCTCTACAAGCGATCTCGGCCGCGCCGCGCCGGTATCTGTGGTGTCGCCTGCCGCAGGGTTTTCTACACGCGAAGTTTCGGCCAATTTTCCTCTACCGCAACATATATCTGAGCGTTGGTGTCTCCAGGACTCCGGGCACGGCCAAGTGCGCCAGTTGAGAGTACACGTGGCGTTAGTCTCTCGCGCAGGGAAAGGCCAAACTCGGATTCACTGCAATCTCGTAAATCAGCCACTTATCGGTAGCGGCTAAATCCGTGGACAAGCTCATCTGGATAGCCTTCGCAGGCGCGCTCGGCTCACTGGCGCGGTACGGAGTCGCGACCTACGTGCAGAACCGCTCCGACACCACATTCCCATGGGGTGTCTTCACCGCAAACATGATCGGCTCGTTCCTGTTCGGTCTGATCTGGGCGTTCAGCGAGGACCGGGAATGGGTGAGCGAGGATATGCGGGCGTTCGCGTTCGCCGGTTTTCTTGGTGCGTTCACAACTTTTTCTACGTTCGCGTTCGACAATGTTCAGCTTGCCCGCACCTCCAACTGGCAGTTCTTCGCAATGAACATCCTGCTTACGAACATTGTCGGCATTTCACTGGCCTTCGCCGGCTTCCGTGCAGGCAAGGCGTTTTAGAAGCTAAACTCCCTCGCAAAACCGGACGATGACGTCCGGTGGCCAGATCCAGGAGCAAGTCATGAGCACTGACCCTGAAGTAGACAGGTTTCTAGCCGATCTCGATCACCCTCTGAAGGACGAGATGCAGGCGGTCCGCAAGATCATCCTCGAGGCAGACGACCGCATGACTGAGACGATCAAGTGGGGCGGGCCCACCTTCATGTACAAGGGCAACATGGCGACCATCAACCCTCGTGCGAAGAAGTTCGTCAACCTGTTCTTCCAGACCGGCTCGGTGATCGAAAATCGACATGGCGTTCTTGAGGGCGATGCCGCCCAGGTGCGCACCATCAAGTTCACAGACATGGATGATGTGGACGGAAAGAAGGATGCCCTGACCGCCGTGGTGAAGGACTGGATCGAGGCAAGGGACAGCGCCTGACCGGCAGCTTCAAGCTCGTGATCAGGCCGATCCGCAGAAAGAGCCAACAGTTGGAATCAATCAGCAACCCGGAAGTTGAAAAGATCTTCGACTCGTACCCGGCCGACGTGAGAACGAAGCTGCTCGCACTTCGCCAACTGATCCTGGAGACCGCTGCTGAGACCGAAGGCGTTGGCAAGCTCGAGGAGACGCTCAAGTGGGGCCAACCGAGCTATCTAACCCCCGAGACAAAAAGCGGCACCACGATCCGCATCGACCAGCTCAAGCCGGATTCCGGAAGATACGGGATCTTCGTTCACTGCCAGACATCTCTGGTTTCGATGTACCGCGAGCTGTACTCCAACGTCCTCTCGTTTGATGGCAAGAGAGCGATCGAACTGGACGTTGCCGAAGACCCGCCGAAAGATGTGCTGCGCCACTGCATAGAACTGGCGCTCACGTACCACCAGCGAAAACGCGGCTGACGGACTGGGCCGGTGCTTGAGCGCGCCGCCGTCACCACAGTCCCTGCACTTGTGGGCCGTAGAGCATCGACCCCTGCGGCGCAACTTCATTTGTTTGCGTTTCGCCGTCGTTCCGCTCGTGCCTTCCTCGCTGAGTTTTGTTCTGCAGTCTTCTTTGGATTGTCCAGCTTGAGCGGACTGTCACGATCCGAACTCTGGAAAGCGCCCCATTCCGGGTGTTTCCAGTTGGCGGTCACTTCACCGTCGGTTTTCGGGTAGTGGATGCCGAAGCCATCCATGTACTTCGCACACGCCGCGCAGGTTGTCCTTGTGGCGGCGATTTGGGTGAAGTTGCTTCCCTCGTCCGCAATCAACTGCACCTCTGCGTGGAGGCCGTTGCTCTTTGCCTCCGGAAAGGGCCCCTCGTCGTTCTCGCTCGTGGCCCCGAACGCGATGGTGCCCTGACCAGCCCGCTTCTCAGCACCTTCAGCTGCCTCGATCAAGGCGGGATTCAGTTCGTTGGTAGATTTTCCGTTGATTCCTCCACTTTTTGCCCAATCAATCCAGTTGCGAGTTTTGTGACCGAGCGTCCCATCCCATTCCCCGTCATGTCCGCCGAAACAGTGTCGTTGAATCGGTCGGTCGACCATCCGCTGGATAGCGCGATTCCCCGCGGTGGCTTGCAGTTGAAGAATCCCTGCATATTTGGAGATCGAACCGCTGCCGCGCTCGGACGCACCTACACTTGTTGCACTTGAGCGAGTCATTCGGAAAGACTGATCTCCGCCAGGAGTTACAGGCGATTTACGCATAAACGAAAGCCTATATCAGATGGCGTCGCTCAATTCAGAGAATCCACTCAGAATCGAGTCCAAAGCGAACTCAACGCCAACAACTGGTTGATACTTCGCTCAGGTGGCTGTGACTTGGCTGTTTCCCAGCAAAAACGTTAAGAAGCGTGAATGATGAATCCGATACACTCCCGGATTGTCTGTTCAGCGGCATCGACGAGGTCATTCAGCGAGAGTGGGCATCTTGGGGGCGACAGGTTCGGAGCAGGTTGAACTCAGTCCAGCAGGCTCACCTTGGTTCACTCGTCTGAGCGAGGTCTTTCTGACGGCGCTGAGGCTAGGTCTGACATCATTCGGCGGACCCGTCGCGCACATCGGCTACTTCCGTGAGGAGTACGTCAACCGCCGACGCTGGCTCGATGACCGGACCTTCGGTGATCTACTTGCCCTCAGCCAGTTCCTGCCCGGTCCTGCAAGCAGCCAGCTTGGCATAGCGATCGGCACCCTGAGGGCGGGCAGGCTCGGTGGCTTCATCGCATGGCTCGGCTTCACGATGCCGTCCGCGGTCCTGCTCATCCTCTTTGCCTACGGCATCAGCAATGTCGACGACATCTCAGGATCCGCGTGGTTGCGAGGCCTTAAGATCGCCGTCGTGCCGATAGTCGCGCTCGCTGTCTGGAGCATGGCGAAAACGCTGGCGCCAGATCGTCAACGCGCCTCGCTTGCACTCGCCGCCGCGGTGGTCATGCTGCTTGTGCCCGGCGTTGGCTGGCAGTTCGCCGTCATCGTTGGAGGAGGTGTGATCGGCTGGATAGCGCTCCGATCCGATGAATTGAACTCTCAGGGCGATCGGCCTCGGTTAGGCTCAAAGTTCGGAATCGCAGCCCTGGTCGTCTTCTTCGTGCTGCTCGCGGGCCTTTCGATCACATCCGAGGCGGTCGCAAACCGATGGGCCGAGATCTTCACAAGCTTCTACCGCTCAGGCTCGCTGGTTTTCGGCGGTGGGCACGTCGTCCTGCCTTTGCTCGAAGCCGAGGTGGTTGAACCCGGCTGGGTAGGGCAGGACAGCTTTGTTGCCGGATACGGAGCGGCGCAGGCCGTACCCGGCCCGCTCTTCACCTTTTCGGCCTACCTCGGCGCCAACATCTCGTTCGCACCCGCACTCTGGATCGGCGGCCTGTTCGCGCTCGGCGCCATCTTCCTGCCGTCATTCCTCCTGATCTGGGGCGGTCTGCCGTTTTGGGACCGGATGCGTTCGAACAGCCACTTCCGCAACGCCATGCTTGGCACGAACGCGGCGGTCGTCGGCCTGCTGCTGGCCGCGCTCTACGACCCTGTCTGGACCTCTGCAATCGGCAACGCCGAGGACTTCGCACTCGCTCTTGTCCTGTTCGGGCTTCTCGCCGTCTGGAAGCTGCCGCCGTGGACCGTTGTGGGCATCGCGGCGCTTGGCGGATTCGTGATCGACGCGATCTGACCGGCGATCATCCCGATCAGGATTGGCGCTTGAACGAAATCGCTGCAAGAATTCTTGCGCAATCATGCTCCCAAGTTGAAAAGGACGTAGTCCATGCCCTGGGATCCCGCCCAGTACCACAGGTTTTCTGACCATCGCCTGCGCCCAGCGATCGACTTGCTTAACCGCGTGGACCTGGAGTCGCCATCGGTTGTCTACGATCTCGGTGCTGGAACAGGGAACGTCACCGAACTGCTGGCCACCCGCTGGCCCGACGCTCGCATCGTCGGCGTCGACAGCTCTGAAGAGATGCTGCGAAAGGCGGCCGAGCGAGCGCCGAACATCGAGTGGGAGGTGGGCGATATAGCGACTTGGCAACCGCAGAAACCGGCCGAACTGATCTTCACGAACGCCGCACTGCACTGGATTCCCGGTCACAAGAAGCTGTTCTCAGAGCTGATGTCATCCGTCGCCCCGGGAGGTGTACTGGCGGTACAGATGCCTCGCAATTTCGGTGCACCTTCGCACACTTCGATGGCCGAGGCCGCCGCAAACGGTCCCTGGCGAGGAGTCATTGAACCGTTGCTCAGGCCCGCGCCCGTCGAGTCACCGCCGTTCTATATCGAGGTGCTGACCGGCATGTCTGAGTCGCTCGATGTGTGGGAGACCGAGTACCAGCAGATCCTGACGGGCGACAACCCGGTGAAAGAGTGGACGAAGGGCACGTGGCTCAGACCGTTGCTGGACGCTCTTGAAGAGCCGGAGCGAGGCGGATTCGAGATGGCATACGCCGACCTGGTGGCAAGTCACTATCCGAAGCAGTCAGATGGCACCACCGTGTTTCCATTCAAGCGACTGTTCATCGTCGCGAAGAGGGCGTGAGGTCGTCAGACACATCGGCTAATCGGCCGACTTGACCAGGCGCTCAAATCCACTTAGCACCAGGTCAAGGCCGAACTCGAACTCGTCCGCGTACGAGTATTCAGGCTTCATGTAGTACTCGGTCATCATTTCCATGAAGAACGGGTATTCGTCCTCCGGCATCTGCTGAAGCATGGCGTCGCCAAGTTCCTCGATCTCCTCTGTGCTTTCGAACGGCAGGCTCACCTCTTGCAGGACGAACCCATAGATGTAACTGTCGATCGCAGAAAATGCATGAGCTGCCATCGGCATCGAAAAGCCGCCTGAGCGGAGGCACTTCAGCACCGACTCGTGGTGGCGCAGCGTTGCCGGACCGGGATTTGTCCTCGAATCCATCAACCCGATGGCCCACCGATGCGCCAACAACACCTCCCGCAGCGAAATAGATCGAGCGCGTACCGCTACCTTCCAGTGCGCATCGCCTGACGGCATGGCGATCTCGCCGAACACTGCATCCACCATTCCATCGAGGATTTCTTCCTTGTTCGCGACGTGGTGGTAGAGCGACATCGCTTCGACACCAAGCTCTGTGGCAATCTTCCGCATTGAGAGCGGCCCGATACCACTCCGGTCTGCCAGCCGAATGCCCGCGCTGATTACGGCATTCCTGCTCAGCGGTGTCCGTACCCCCTGCTTTGATCTCCGTTTCGTCTCTGGTCTTGCCATCGAGTTTCTTCCACTCCGCAGTCTGACTAAAGATACCTCTTGACAATCTTACACTGTAAGGATACCTTACGCTGTAAGTCTGGCGGGCGCTACTGTCCGCCGTGACGAAATGCAGCAGTCGGGAGCACGAAGGAGCCAGCGATGAAAAGTGACGCAAAAGATCGATCAGTCAACTCCAGCAGCCGGAAAAAGGTTTGCATCGTCGGCGCGTCGGGAAAACTTGGGCGCTACATGGTGAAGCACGCGCTCGACAGGGATTACGAGGTGGTAGCCGTCTGCCGGGAAAAGAGCGTGCACAAGCTGGACGACTTCAAGGACCAGATCACCATCTTCCCCGGAGACACGGACGATCGTGAGGTCATCAAGAAAGCCGTTTCAGGCTGCGATGGTGTGCTCACAGTCCTCGTCCCCTTTGGGGTCAACGGCTACTCGACCAAGACCGCCCAGGCAGTACTCGACTTCGCACCTGCGAACGCCCGGCTCATCTTCTCCTGCGGATGGCATATCAGCCGTGACGGTAAAGACGTTTACTCGCTGAAGCTGAAGCTGCTGGTGAAGATCGGTGGCCCTATTGGGCGACTGTTTCGGTTTGCCGATATTGACGATCAGGTTGAGGCAACCAGGCGGATCTTCGAAAGCGATCGCCGGTGGACTGTGGTGCGCGGCAGTGACCTCGAAGAAGGCGAGAGTGAAGGCCTGCCTGTTTGGAGCAGGCATGTCGGCGATCCTGTGCTCAAGAGCAACAAGACACGCCGCATCGACTTTGCACTGTTCATGGTTGAGGCTCTCGAGAACGATGAATTGGTGCAGGAAGCCCCGGCAATTGTCGGTCGCAAAACCCGGTCGGCACTGGCGTCTACCTCCGGATTGGTCGGATAAACGATTAGGTCACCAACACGATCGAAGATTCAGAAAATTTTGAGAAAGCTGTGGTTGGTTCGCCTTATGGGAGTGCCACCGCAACCAGGAGAAAGAACAAATGAACGCAACAGCAATAAATTCAATCGGGGCACGGAAATCCCAACATGATGGCTTCCCATTGCGATTGCAGTCCGCAGCCCGGATCTCAGGACTTCTCTACGTCGTCCTATTCGCTCTCGGAATGTTCTCACCGCTTGTGCTCGAGTCGCTCATAGTCGACGGCGACTCGAAGGCGACCGTTGACAGAGTCTCCGACTCCCTCGGACTGTTCGGCACAAGCCTCGTCACCTGGACCGTGATCGTCGTTGCCGACATCGTCATCTCAGTCACCCTCTACTTGCTGCTTGAACCAGTGAGCAGGTCGGTGGCGATAGTCACCGCGGCATTCAGACTCATCTATTCGGCGTTGCTCGGTGCATTCCTGTTGAACCTGTTTAGTGCGTTCTCACTGCTGAATGGCACCGAACAGGGTGCGGGTGTCAGCGTGTCTTCAGAGGTTCAGGCATTCGCTGCAATTGAAAGTTTCGAGAATGGCTTCCAGCTGGCGCTTGTCTTTTTCGGCATCCACCTGATCGGACTCGGCTACCTGCTCTGGCGTTCTGCCCATGCGCCGGTAGCCCTCAGCGCCACACTAATGGTCGCCGGTGCGGGCTACATTGTGAACACGATGGCAGGGCTCTTCCTGGTAAGCCACGGCGACGTCGCCGCAACGGTCTTGCTCATCCCAGCTTTGCTGGGTGAGCTTGGCCTGACCATGTGGCTACTGGCGAAAGGCTTCAGGAAGTCTTAACACGGGTCTCCCCAGGTCGGCTGACGTTCTTGTCCGGCTGAATGAAATCGAGCGCCTGCGGCGGAACGACCGCAGGCGCTCGAACTATTTTGGGACAGGGTAACGATATGCACGTGTTGACCTGGAAACGGACTCAAGGATGTGCCGCGTGGATCGATACAGACACGTGAACCGGGAGTGCGATCGGCTCCCGGAACAGGACTCAACCTGCGGGCGATTGACCAGCCGATCACGGGTCAACAGCAGATTCCCTAATCGCATCAATTTCTTGAATTCGCCAGGGCCTCCAACCAAACGCTCAGCCCGGCCCTCGGTGTGCCCTCGCCATCGTAGAGGCCGGTGTCTTTCCATAGACGCAAGGTCGGCGCGGATGGGTGACTTACCAGCACGTTGTCCCACTGGTCATCAAAGTCCCTTGTAAAGAACCACGTGACGAACTCTGCGTCGAGCTCTTCTGCCTCATTCAGCAGTCGTTCGACGTAGAGCCGTTGCTTGTCCTCGCTCCCCGGCAGCACAACCGGGTACGGATCGTCCACGTTCTCGGCAGGCCAACTGGTTTCAGCAATAGCAAACGGCTTGTCTGGCGCGAGAGCGGTAATCTCCGAGAAATAGGTCTCGGGAATCTCATCTGCGTCCAGCTCGTCGATGAACGGGTAGCTGCTCAGAGCAATCAGGTCCGTAAACGGCAACAACTGTGTAATCGCGTCTGCCTGAGCGGTTGGGTCCCGATGAAACCACTCCGCCTGCAACGTCACGAACACCGGCAACTCGGGGTGCGAAGCCTTGGTCGATGTGTACACAGCTTCAGCAAGTGCCAGGAACGCCGGCCAGTCTTCCGGCCTGTTGTCGTACAGGGCGTTCGCTTCGATCGCGTAGGCAAAGTAGTCCGGCGAATAGAGGTCGATCATCAGTTTGGCGTGTGCGATGAACGCCTTGATGACGTCCGGTTCATCGAAACCGTAGCCGTCCCATGGCGCAGGGAGTGGCTCGTTCGCCGTCGCCCCGTGGTATACCGCGAGGCCATCTCGACCGAAAGAGATTGGCGTGATGGCTAGATAGACGACGTGACCGTCAGGCACGATGCCCGCCTTGCCGTTCAGTTCGTCGAGATACTGCTGCGCATACGGAGCACCCGATAGGGCTTCTGGCCAGGGGATCCCGCTGTCGAAGTGCATGGCCGCGAGATCACCGTCACGTTCGATGACTCCATATGCTTCAACAAGAGCGTCGATTGAGAGCGCATGTGGGAAGTCGGTGAATCCCATCGCGAAACTGCGCTGAGGCCCGACGGGTGTCGCTGTGGGTTCGACTGTTGGTACTACAGGGGTCACAGTTGCCGGAACGGAGGTGGCAGTTGCGGTAGCAGCCGTTGGTGTCGCGGTAGGTGTCGGCAGATCCGGGGCTGCTGTGGCTGTGGGTGAAGTGGCAACTGTCGGCGTAGCCGAAATTGCTGGCGTCACCGCCGTTGCGCCGCCGGACTCAGAAGCGCAGCCGATCACCAGCGCGAGACTCAACCCGATGAAAAGAGCTAGCAGTCTCCGAACAGATCCAGTGCCCGAGCCTCTCAGCAAACCGTCTCTCATCACATTCACACCTTCACAGAATTCATGGCATCAGGAGCACGACGACACGGACGCCCGTCCGCTACGACACGACTCATTCTGGGTGAGAAGCGCCGGCTGATACCAAGACGTTGAGACACGCGAACACGGAGAAAAAGTTTGGCTCCCGAGACAGGATCGCCCAGAGGGCAGCCCACTGTGACCCGCTGATTGACAGTCAGCATGTCATAGCGATATCTCCTGCCAACCGAAGTCGACTATTTCTGTATGCTGATAATTCCTCGCGAATCACCTGAATCAACGAGAGATTCCGTAAAATGACTGCTGAGATCGTCGTAATGAATCTCGAAGCTGTCGCTATGGCAGCCGATAGTGCCGCTACATCCACTAGTGGGTCCAGCCAAAAAATATTCGCGTCTACTAACAAGCTATTCGGTTTATCAGACGTAGCTCCAGTCGGAATCATGGTTTACGGCAATGCATCACTGCTCGGTATGCCATGGGAAACAGTGATAAAGGCGTTTCGGCGATCTTTGGGTGAAACCACCCTTCCAAACTTAGAGGGATATGCCGACAGATTCGTCAATTTCGTTGAGCGAACGCTGGTTGAGCAAGTTCCAGAGGATGTTCAGCGTTCTTACGTGCTCGCCCAAGTGGCGCAGGTGTTCGAATCGATATCTTCGGAGATCCGATCGAGGCTTGTATCAGAACTTGGAAACATCTCTTCGGATCCCGGTGTTGACGCGCGGACAGAAGCAAGAGATCTGCTTAAGGGCATTGCCGAGCGTGTGACACGCAGATATCACAGCCAAGCGGTAAGTGTCGATGCGATGAGGGATGTGCCACGAGAACTTCTAATAGCCGCCAGGACGCAGTACATTTCAGATATTCGGGACTTGCGACGCGAATTGTTTCGCTCACTTTACCTTTCGGCCGGGACCGCCAATCGACTGAACGAGATTGGCGCGAGAATAGTTGCGGGATACGCTGAGAGTGTCACCGGAATACCATCTGGAACCGGCGTCGTAGTCGCTGGCTTTGGAGATGCCGAGTTCTTTCCCGTTGCGCGTTCTCTGAAAATCGAAGGGATGGCCTGTAATCGGCTCAAGTTCAGATTCGACGAGGACCAGCCTGAGGTCGGGCACAGTAACGAGGCTGTAATCGCACCTTACGCTCAGCGTGAGATGGTTTATCTATTCATGGAAGGGATAGACCCCTCGTATCAAGAATTTCTAGACGGCACGGTTAGATTGTTGCTTACGGAATACTCTGACGAGGTGGTAAATTCTCTCAGCGACTTTTTGGGTGCAGACAAAGAAAACGTCGCCAATATCCTGAGGGATTTCGGCCACAACATGGCGGAACGGTGGAGCGACAGAGCGGCTGTGTACCGCCAAAATAACTTTGCGCAAGATATTGTTGGGGTTGTGCCATCGCTACCTAAGGACCAGTTGGCAGAGATGGCTGAGTCTCTCGTCAACCTAACTTCTTTTAGAAGACACGTCTCTTGGCAAGACGAGACTGTGGGCGGGCCGATTGACGTAGCCGTGATAACGAAAGGCGACGGGTTTGTTTGGGTTAAGCGCAAGCATTATTTCCCGCCCGACCTCAATCCTGCTTACTTTTCACGCCGGTACGGGAAACCGGATATGATCCCGGCGACTGACTTCGAAGAGCAGGGAGCGAAAGATGGCAAAGCGCAAGTCGGCGAAAGTGGAGGAAGTGAGGTCGAAACTGAGTAGGCACACCCAGTTGCCGCCTGATCAATTAGCGCGGATCGCCGTTGATGAGATTGTGGATGAAAAGGCGCGCGCCGCTTTGAGGAAAGCGATCGAGGAGGTAGCCATCGCCAAAAAGGCGGCCAAGCGCAAACCTCTACAGACTAGGAAGCGCAGCAAAGTTGCCAGGGGAGTTGCTTAGGTCACCTTCACTGTCTGTGTCAGGTGCCGCATGCAGGCAAACTAGGCGACTCAGCAGCGAATTCCTTGGATACCCCGCCCGGTGGCAGGATGACCCCTTGTCGCAAATGGCGGCGGTTTGGCTCCCGAGACAGGATTCGAACCTGTGACCCGCTGATTAACAGTCAGCTGCTCTACCGCTGAGCTACTCGGGAACGAAGTCGTCCGGATGCTGGCAAGAGATTCGCCACCCCGGAGACTTGATCAAAATCGACCGGAAGACGCGCCAGCGAGGCGCCTGTTGAAAGACGCCACCGATCTATTGAATCTAAAGATCAACCCTGAGTCAATGCGATCTGCGCGGCCACAGTTGGGCAGACGCACCAATTTTCGCTATCGCCGGAGCCGACTCATCAGACCTCCGCATATCGGAAGCAGTCCAGCGTGTGGTCGTTAACCATCCCGGCAGACTGCATGAAGGCATAGCAGATTGTCGGTCCGACGAAGCCGAAACCGCGCTTCTTCAGCGCCTTGCTCATCGCCTTCGACTCCTCGGTCTCGGGCGGCACCTCCGACATGCTGTTCCAGCTGTTGACCTTCGGCGCGCCACCCACGAAGGACCACAAGTAGTCATCGAGAGTCTGGCCTTCCGCTTGCAGCTGTAAAACGGCATTCGCATTGGCGATGAAGGCCTTGATCTTCGCCCGGTTGCGGATGATCCGTTCGTCCTGCCGCAACGCCTCGGCCCGATCAGCATCGAACGCGGCGACACGAGCGATGTCGAAGCCTTCAAACGCATCCCGGTATCCGTCCCGACGGTTGAGGATCGTGCTCCAACTCAGTCCGGCCTGCGCGCCCTCGAGGCAGAGCAGCTCGAACAGTTCTCGCTCGTCGTGGACCGGCACGCCCCACTCGGTGTCGTGGTAGTCGCGCATGGGTCCGGGTGTTTCACCTGCCCAGTTGCAGCGAACCAGGTCATCGATCGAACTCATCGGCTCATTCCTCAGCATCAGATCATGGCAGCGTATTCGACAGATTACTTCAACTTCTCCAGATGCCACCCGATCTATGGCACTTACTTCGGATCTGACCTCTAGCCAGGAACTCTCAGCCTTCTAACTATTGCGTCGAAACCGCACGCTATACTTCGTGCCTACGAACTAATTTCTATCGAGAAGATAGAGGCCGTCTCACTGATCGGTCGTACTCCGCGATCGCACGAGGACGAGAATCAATAACCACGCGACTACGCTTTATCGGAGCATCGAATGGCAGACAGCGCGAGCCAGAAGTCCCAGAAGCCGAAAACGAAAAAGTCGAGCGGCCGACATTCCCTCGGTGAGATCCGCCTGACGCAGGCGATGGAAAACTATCTGCTTTCCATATACCTGGTCGAAGAGCAGGGGCTTCGCGTCACCAACTCGAACCTCGTCGCCCAGCTGCGGCGCGTTCCCGAAACAGAAAACCTCGGCACCTCGTTGCCCTCCGTCTCCGGCATGTTGCGGCGGATGGAGCGAGAACAGCTGATTCGTATTGGCGAATCGCGTGATATCAGCCTCACATCGACCGGAAAGTCGCTCGCTGAACAGATGATCCGCCGTCACAGGCTGGCCGCGCGCATGATCGTCGACATGCTCGGAGTCGAGTTGTGGGACGTGAACGCGCAGGCGCACATGCTTGAGCACGCCATCTCCGACGAAATCGAGCGGCGCATTCGGGACCGACTGGACAACCCGCAGACCGACCCGTTCGGACAGCCAATCCCCGGCTCGGGCTTCAAGCAGAGCAAAGGTGTTGTGACTCTTGACCAGGCGCCGAACGGGAGCGAGATGGTGATCGACCGCATCCCGGAAGACGACGAAGAACTGGTGAAGTATCTCGTCGAAACCGGCGTGCTGCCAGGCGTGCGCGTGACGGTCGACGATGTCGCTCCTTATAGAGGAGTGGTGTCATTGACAGTCGACGGCAGGGCAGCGGTGCTCGGCTACGCAGTGGCGAACCGCATTATGCTGCGACCTGCATAGGTCAGTTCGGCACCCTTCGACAGGCTCAGGATGGCCGGACCTGTGGCCAACCGCTACTTTGCCGTGTCCGCTCCCGTCACCTCGTGCGCTGCCAGCCACTCCGAGTCGAGGTTGATGCCCAGGCCCGGCGCTTCCGGGTCCAGATACAGATCACCTCGTCGGATATCCAGCGGCTTGTCGATGAAGACGTTGTAGCCGGAAAGGTCATAGCGGCTCGTCTCCAGCTTGTAGAAGTTCGGGCAGGTCATCATCACATGGGCACCGGCCATGATGTTGATCGGCCCTGACGCATCGTGCGGCGACATCGGAATGTAGTAGGCCTCGGCCATAGTCGTGATCTTCTTCAGTTCGGTGATCCCGCCCGTCCAGGTCACGTCAGGCATCACGAAGTCGGCCAGGTTGTTCTCGAAGATCGGCACGAACTCCCAGCGCGTGTGCAGCCGCTCACCCACGCTGATCCGCACGTTCACCTCTTCCTTAACCTGCTTTAGCGCCTTCCAGCTCTCAGTCGGCACCGGCTCCTCGAACCAGAAGATGCCGTAAGGCTCCAGCGCATTCGCCAGCTTTACAGCAGACGGCACGTTGTACATGCCGTGAGCGTCGATCAGGATCTCCATCTCGGGTCCGACCGCTTCACGAGCCGCCGCGGTCGTCTCCGCCGCCTTCGCAACCACTTCAGCGGAGATCTCACCGTCGAGGAATGACGCGTTGCCCACGTGCAGGTGCGACATCATCGGGTCCATCTTGAATGCCCGGTGGCCCGAAGCCTGGATCTCCTTCGCAGACGCAACGATGTCGGCAGGTGTCTTGGGCTCAGGCGGGTGCGTGTACAGCGCGATCTTGTCGCGCACTTCGCTGCCGAGCAGCCGGTAGATCGGTAGCCCAAGTGCTTTGCCGCGGATATCCCACAGCGCGATGTCAATACCTGAGATCGCGGCGGACGTAGCGCCGCGGGTGCCGACGTAGGTCATGCCGCGGAAGATCTTTGCCCAGATCCACTCGATCTTCTCCGGGTCCTCGCCCTTCAGCCAGTCTCCGATCTCGTTCACATAAGCCGCGATTGCGCGGTTCGCGACCGGCCCGGGATAGGTCGTGATCTCGCCCCAGCCCGTGATCCCATCATCGGTGTTGACCTCGACGAAAACGAACGATCGCCGGGTCGGATCGCGCACCTCATCGGCGCCGGGGTTGTTGTCCCAGTCGAGTTTGACGACCCATGACCTGACGTTCGTGATCTTCATTCTTTTTCTCCGGTGAGTGAAAAGGGCAACCGTAGCCTGAGCTTGTCGAAGTGTGGAGGACCGCAGCACCGGGATTATCTCTCTCTACACACCGCCGTCAAATCGATTTCGACTTCACACCCCGCTGGCTTGACAGTCGCCCTCTTACCCGTAGAGTGACGGGCGCTCAGTCTCCCCACCCGCATCGCCCGCCAACTCACTCCATCCGATCGGACCCACAGCGTATGCCCACATCTCTGACCGAAGCCGAGCTGAAAGCCGCACTGCCAGACGTCACCTCCCCGCAATCATTCTCGAAACTCAAGTCCGGAGCCACGATTCGGCGAGACCAGTGGGGCATCCCGCACATCAAGGCGGACAACGAGTACGATCTCTTCTTCGCACAGGGCTTTGCAACGGCGCAGGACCGCCTGTTCCAGATGGACTTCGACCGCCTGCGCTGCCTGGGCCGAATAGCCGAGTACCTCGGTCCGTCTGCCATCCCACAAGACACCCTCATGCGCCGTCGCCGCATGGAACGTGTCTCGAAACTCGACCTCTCTATCGCCAGCCCCGAGGTCAAGACGGCGGTCGAGGCGTACACGGATGGCGTCAACGCGTTCATCAACAGCACCGAATCGCTGCCCATTGAGTACAAGCTCCTTGGCACGAAGCCTGAGAAGTGGGAACCGTGGCACTGCGTCGTCGTCTACAAGGTGCGCAACACCGCTGAAGGCTCGTTCCAGGGCAAGCTGTGGATGGCCAACCTTGCAGCGGAGATCGGTCCCGAGCGTGCCGCGAAGCTCTCGCCCGGATACCAACCGGGCACCTTGCTCACCGTTCCGGCAGGCGAGCGCTACTCCGGCCCGGTACTGAACGCCGTCGATGAACTGCGGACCGTGGTGGAAGCGGCAAGCATGCTTAATGATGTGGACGGAGGCAGCAATGGCTGGGCCGTTGCGGGCGATCGCACCCAGTCTGGCCTTCCGCTTGTCGCCGGCGATTCACACCGCGGCCTCGAGGCTCCGAACGTCTACTACCAGGTCCACCTGATCGGGCCTGACTTTGCAGCACTCGGCCACTCCATCCCCGGTGTGCCAATGGCGCTTCACTTCTGCCACAACGAGCACATCGGTTGGGGGATGACACACGGTGGAGTCGACACACAAGACCTGTTCGTCGAGCAGTTCCGCACCGAGAACGGCAAGACGCAGTACCTGTACATGGACGCATGGATGCAGGCGGATGTCTCCAGCGAAACGATCCAGGTAAAGGGTGGAGAAGCTGTGCAGGTGCGCGTTGTCGAGACACACCACGGCCCGGTAATCGCGGGCGAATCTTCGAATGGCTTCGGCGTAGCGCTCGCCGACCCGGGCTCACGGGAAGGTACGCCATGGCTCGATGCCGCATATGGTGTGATGAAATCGAAGTCCGCCGACGAACTCGAAAAGGCTTTCGAAGGCTGGACAGACCGCGTCAACAACTACCCGTATGCAGACGTGCATGGCAACTTCGGCTACACGCTGCGAGGCCGCATCCCGATGCGGGGCAGCGGTAACGGCTGGGGACCGGTCCCGGGCTGGACCGGCGACCACGAATGGAAGGGTTACATCCCTGCCGCCGAGCTGCCGCGCACCCGAAACCCTGAAGCGGGCTGGGTAGTGACCTGCAACCAGCGGGTGGTCGACGAGAACTATCCGCACTACCTGACAAACTTCTTCGGGAGCGGCTTCCGGGCAGAGCGAATCGCATCCCGCATTGCAGAGCTAGAGGGCACGAAGATAGGCATTGACGAGATGTCGGCCATCCACGCGGACGCCACATCAGTGCCCGCGCAGGCTCTACAGAAGGCGCTGGCTCGTGTTTCAGGACTGGAAGGAGGGGCCGCCGAAGTGGCGAAGCAGATCGGTGAGTGGGACTGCGTTCTGGCTGTCGATTCGGCCACCGCAGCTCTGTTCGAGATGGTCTCGGCAAAACTGTACGAAGCCATCGTCCGAGGTAACTACGGATCGCTCGCCGAAAAGATGATCACCTCGCTTGATCCCGGCGCAGAAGAACACTTCCGCAGGCACCTGAAATCGGCGCTAGTCGTCGCGCTGGATAGCGGAGACACGGGTGTGCTACCTGAGGGTGCTACATGGGATGAACTGTTGAAAGCTGCACTCGAAGAAGGTGTAGCGGAGTTGGAATCGCGGCTCGGTGAAGACTCTGCAAGGTGGCGGTGGGGCGACCTCCATGGATCGGCCCAGCAGCACCTTCTTTCGTCGGTATTCCCGGAACTGGCGGAAACGCTGAACCCGCCTCGGATCGAAACAGCTGGTGACAGTGACACGCCGTACGCGTCTGGAACTCGCACAGGCACCGACTTCACAACTGGATCTGGCCCGATCAATCGCTACATCCATGACCCCTCGAACTGGTCAAACGGTCGATGGATCGTGCCACTTGGCGCATCCGGCCACCCCGGCAGTCCTCACTACACCGACCAGCAGGAGATGTGGGCGAAGGTTGAGACGATCCCGCAGTTGTGGACGTGGGATGAGATTGGTGAAAACGCCGAATCGGAACAGTCTCTGGCACCGTAATCGGGCTGAAATCAAGGTATGTCCTCTCACACCGTTTTCACGCGAAATCTGTGTGTTCGCGCCACCCCGGTGCTAACTTTGAATTGGGGAGAGGGAGTGGTCCCCGGAGTGGGGACCTGGAGTCATGAAAGGAGGGTCTCCTTGGTAAAGATGCGCAAGCGTTTCCAGGGTTGGATCATCCACGTGGCTTATCCGGGTCTTGCGGTGGCTGGGTGATCGAACCCGGGTCACTGCAAGACGTGTAGCTCCGTCGGGCGTGCGCCGTGAAGAAAGCAGCGCCGTCGCGCCCCCACCACGTTACCGGGCTGGCCTGACCGGCCGAATGGTAGGTGATGGGTCCTGGTGACCGGGGTGCCGGCAGCTAAGGCCGTAGTGGCCTCTACCAGCACGCCCCAGCGGAGCGGTTCCGAACTTGCCGCCGCCGGCCAGCAACCGGAAGGGCCGCAGGAACGGAGCCAGGGAATAAAGGCGAGCGGACAGACCTGGTTCCGGTCGCCTTTTCGTTTGCCTCGTTTTCCGGCGGGCTCGAGAGCAGCTGACGGTCGTCAATCCTCTCCAAATCCCTGGGTCTGGCCTCGGTTCAGGCCAGATATTACGGGCTAGCCCCAACGCCTCTTCGGAAATCTCATGGCCTACTGTGACTAAAGCACCATTGTGAACCAATGCACAATGTTGTTAAGGTGAGGGTGGTGGATGGAAATATTACGAATACCGTCATGTTATCAGTTGATAACATTCCTTAACCGGATGTTAACCAGAATTGCTATTGCATATCATGACGAAAAGCGTAATATTGAAGGAGCGAGTTGAACAGGGCGGCCGCGGTGGCCGCACGCCAGCTACGCCAAGAGGCGCGTATTTGAACTGCGCGGACCGGCAATCTGCATGCCGGAGGAGTGAGAGAAGTGACTAACATCATCCGTAACGTGTTCACGCGGATCGGTCACGCTCTTGAGACCAACCTTGTCGACCCGAAGGAGCAGTATCAGGCTGTTCTGCTCGGCGACTCAGTGGCCCGCCACGCTCACGACGGCGACTACGCCAGTCGTGGCAAGGCACGGACCCCGCACCTGGTTGGCGAAGAGCGTTCGGTTAGTAACCTGAAAAAGGCTGCATAACCGAAAATCGTAATCCGAACGAGAGCGCCCGCAGGCGAAAATCCTGCGGGCGCTTTTTCGTGGTCTGGAGCCAGCGACTTTTCGATGGGCTCAGGGTGGTGAATGTCTGTCATTCTGAACTTGATTCAGAATCTCTCGAAGTCCTCCGATCTGGGGTCAGATCCCTCCGCTTCGGTCGGGATGACTCCCTTCGACAGGCTCAGGGTGGCGGCCAATCCTCCCTCCCATGTTGGGGGGAGCTAGAGGGTGGGTAGGTTGTGGATGGGAAGACAGGTTGCCGACGTAAGACCGAACGACCCTCACCCTAACCCTCTCCCGAATCGGGAGAGGGAATCCGACAGCGGTCTCGGCCATACTCGCCATCCTGAGCCCGTCGAAGGGTGGCTCAAACCCGCCTCAGTCCCACTTCCTCTCATCCTCAACCGTGCGAATCCCACGCGGCGGGTACTGCTTATACTCGTACTTCGACAGCTTCGACTCGTCGATCTCGATGCCAAGCCCCGCCGTCTTCGGCAGCTCCAGGTAGCCTCCAACCGGCTCGTTGTAGCCGATCGTCATGTCCCTCGATGCCTCTTCGGCGTGGACCATGTACTCGTAGATCAGGAAGTTAGGCATCACAGCTGACGCGTGAACGGCCGCCGCGGCGCCGATCCCCGTGCTGTTCCAGCCGTGCGGTGAAACGCCGATGTAGTAAGGCTGCGCCATCGCTGCAATCTGCGTCAGCTCCAGGATACCGCCCGTGTTGCAGATGTCCGGGTTGATGATGTCCGCAGCGCGCAGATCGAACACCTCTCTGAACCCGTTTCGGGTGTAGAGTGCCTCGCCCGTCACAACCGGGATCGTCGTGGCGTCCTTCACCTCCTTGATCGCCGGGATGTTGTCAGGAGGGCAGGGCTCTTCGAACCAGTACGGCCGCAGCGGCTCCAGCATCTTCGCAACGCGGATCGCGTTCATGGGCGCAAGCCGCCTGTGCACCTCTATCAGCAGCTCTACCTTTGGCCCGACAGCCTCCCGGACCGCGCTCACGATCTTCACCGCCTCTTCCAGCTCCTCGTACTCCGGGTACTCGCGCCACGGGCCGGGGAACGGGTCGAACTTCAGCGCCCAGAACCCCTTTTCAACGGTATCGACCGCCTTGTTGCCATAGTCGTCAGGCGATTCGGCACCGCCGCTCCAGCTGTTCGCGTACAGCTTGATCCGCGGCCTGACCGGTCCGCCGAGCAGGTTGTAGACAGGCTGCTCAAGCGCCTTCCCGACGATGTCCCACATGGCGATCTCGATGCCGGACATTGCGCAGTGCAGGTCCATAGCAGACCGCTTCGTTGCGAAATCCTCGTGGATTACGTGCATGAAGTGGCGGATGTGGAACGGATCGCGTCCTTCGAGATAACGGGCGACCTGTTCGATATGCGTCTCGACCTGCGTGTCACGGTCGGCCTGTGAATAGGCCTCGCCCCAGCCGGTGATCCCGGCATCGGTCTCGAGCTTCACGAAGATGAAGTTCTTCATGCCGGGACCGGGGTGAACTTTGTGCGTTGTGACGTTGGTGATCTTCATGTAGCCGCCCCTGTTTGCGAGTTGGTCGAATGCGAAGAGCAGAGATGGCGGGATTCTACTCCGGGTGTGGAAGGGAGGGAGTGCCTTGTTCCCTCTCCCGCTTGCGGGAGAGGGTTAGGGTCTCTTGTCATTCCGGACTTGATCCGGAATCTCTCGTTCATGTTGCGTCAAAGGTCAATTGAGAGATTATGAATCAACCCGTTCGGCTTCGCTCAGGGCAGGGACAGAATGACAGTGCTGCGCCGCTTGGCAACCTCTACTCGAACTGCCATCGTGTTGCAGTCTTCGGGAAGTCGGTCTCCAGCCACGCAAGCACCACTCGGGCGTTCAGAGCAAACACAGGCGCCTCATCGCCGCCTGATTCGGGATTGAGGTCATACTTAACCTCGTATGCCGTATTGAACTTCTTCAGAAGCTCCTCGTCGGTCACCCGCTCGAACTCGCCATCGATAATCACAACGTCGTCGCCGCTCTCCAGGTGAACCGAACCTGCTGGATTGCGAAGTGCGTTCCGGCCTTTGGCAGATTTGGCGTCTGTTGCGAACATCACCCGGCCATCCAGCCACAGCCCCCACACAGGCGAGACGTGCGGCGTGCCCGACTTCCGAGTTGTTGCAATCCAGTAGTTTCGAGAGCCCTCAAGCTGTCCCGTCACCCACTCCCAGGTGATCGGCTCGAAACTTTCCGCCGCCGCCAGACCATAGCCCTCCGGCATCACTGGACGTCCCGGAGCGGGCACGTTGCTCTCACTCATCCTGTTCAGATCTCCCTGCGGAAACTAACCGAACCACGCAGTCACTTTGCCAAGCTGATCGATCTCCACCTCGATTTCGTCCATGTGTTCCACCCACTTCGTCTGCACAACACTGCCGAGCATCACAATCTGTCCCTGCTTCAAAGAATCACCACGCTCGGCCAATGAGTTCGCAAGCCATGCCAGCGCTTCAAACGGGTGACCAAGAATGTCACCGCTGGTGCCTTCGCCAACAACTTCGCCATTAATTCGCATCCTGCCCGCGAGCGAAGTCAGGTCAAGTTCTCGCCAGCTGGCGACCGGTTCGCCAAGCACACAGCCGGCGCCGAAGAAGTCGTCAGCGATCAATGAAGGCGTCTCGATCTTCGTGTAGTCGTCCCAGCGATCGTCAACGATCTCGATCCCCACGAACACCGCCTGCACCGCGTCGGCAACCGAGTCCCTGTCGTGACCACCGTCTCTTGCGGGCACATCCTGCCCCATGAACACGGCCACTTCCGCCTCGACGCCCGGGTGCAGGTAGTCGGTGTGCTTGAGCATCGCTTCCTGGAAATGGACGGTTGGCTGGAACAGCGCGCCGGCACACGGATTGTGGATGCCAAGGAACTCTTGCATCACCGGCGTGGTGCAGCCGATCTTGTGGCCGATCACTCGGCCTTGCCGGTTTGCGGCCAGCAACTCATGCACCTCGGCCTGCACCGCATACGCGTCCGCCTCGTCCCGCGGCCTGAGCCCGTTCGGCAGCTCGGACATCCGGCGTCCATCGGTCCTGGCGCCACTTATGTACTCGGCAGCAGAGTGGACATCATTGGCCTGCACCGCGGCGTTCTCCCAATGAATCAAACGAATCAAAGTTTCTGTGAGCATACGGACGAAGAATTCTACTCGCGTTTCGGCCGGGATTTTCGGGTTTGATCGCGTGTCGGTGCGTCCCTTCGTTTACGGCTGCACGCATATAATCGACCGTCATCCCGTCGCCACGGCAGAACCACGAACGGAGTCGCAGCTTGTCGATCAAGATCCCTCGGACCGTCATCGCAGAGATGATCACTCACGCTCTCGAAGACGATCCTGACGAGTGCTGTGGGCTGTTGACCGGCAATGGCGACGAGGTCACCCGGCTGTTCAGAACCAGGAACACGGCTGTGGAGAAGCGGCGCCGCTATTCGATGGATGGCCTTGAGTACCTGAATGTCCAGGAAGCTGCGGAAGCCAAGGGTGAAGAGATTGTGGCGATCTACCACTCGCACACATACATGCAGGCGCATCCGTCCGAGACCGATGTCCACAACGCCACAGAGGCCGAGCTGACCGATTTCTACTATGTGCTTGTGAGCCTTGTGGAGAAGACCCGTCCGGTCGTTCGCGCCTTCAACATCAACCCGGACAAGAGTGTGGATGAGGTGATCATCACAACGGACGGCATGGCCTACACGACCGCGAACGGGAACGGCTAGGCGTTCGGCTTGATGACGAACTTGATCCCCTTGCCGGCACCTGAGTCTGCGATCGCCTGCGGGACCTGTTCGAGTCGGTAGCGGCCCGAAACCACGCCGCCTAACTTCATCTGAGAGATAGCATCCGGCGTGTCGCCAAAAACGTCGCCGCGACCAAACGCGCCCTGCAGCCTGATCTCCTTGTAGTGGAAGTCGTAGAGGTCGACCGGCAGCGGAGAGCCCTGTGGACAGACGCCGATCATCAGCACATCACCTCGCGGCCGCGTAATTTCGGCACATTTCGCGACAAGTTCCGCCTTGCCGACGGCTTCAGCTGCAATGTGGGCACCACGGCCACCGGTCAGGTCGTTCACCAACTCGCCGATATCACCTTCCGCCGGGTCGTGCAGCACGTCCGCGCCAAGATCCTTAGCGATTTCACGCCTCGACTGCACCGGCTCAGACATCACAGCCGTCTCGACACCGTGCGACTTCAGGAACGCCAGCGTGAACAGCCCCATCACACCCCCGCCGAGCACGACTGCAACGGCGTTCTCAGGTATCGAAAGTCTGCTCACTCCGGACAGACAGCATGACGCCGGTTCAGTGAGAGCCGCCGTTTCCAGCGACATCGAGTCTGGAACGCGGTGCGCCGATTGCGAAGGCAAAACCGAAAGCTCGGCGAAGAACCCGCTGCTCCTCACCGTGTTCTCGCAGCGCGAAAAGCTCCAGGTCCGGCAGTTTTCGCAGGTCCCGCAGTGACTCGTCGTGTCCATTGCAACGTGTTCGCCTATGCGGTCTTCAGAGATATCTGAACCAACAGCAATGATCTCGCCACTCGCCTCATGCCCGAGGATCGCGGGCGGCGTCGAAGGGAAAAGCCCCTGGGTGATATGCACGTCAGTACCGCAGACGCCGACTGTGTCCACGCGCACCACAACCTGGTCTGGACCCGGCTCCGGGTCGGGCGTTTCGATCAGCTCGAACCTGTCGCCACCCAGCCAGTTCATTGCCTTCATATCTGTTCCTTAGCTCATCAATACTGCGGCAAACGTTCGGCCACCTCGATTTCAGATGGCCTTGCCAACCGTATGCCGGTAGAATCGCCGCCGCAACATTCGTCCATCACCTCGCCGCGACACGAACGGCATCCCACCTGAACGGAGAACCCGCCGCAAATGGCCAACCCAACCATCCGAGACATCCGCGTCATCCTCACCGAGCCCGACAACATCCGGCTCGTCATCGTCAAGATCGAAACCTCTGAGCCCGGCCTTCACGGTGTCGGCTGCGCAACCTTCACGCAGCGTCCGAGCACCGTTGTCGCGGCTGTTGAGGATTACCTCAAGCCGTTCCTTATCGGTCGTGATGTTGCGGACATCGAGGACATCTGGCAATCGAGCTACGTCTCTTCCTACTGGCGCAACGGCCCGGTGCTCAACAACGCGCTGTCAGGCGTCGACCAGGCGCTTTGGGACATCAAGGGCAAGATGGCCAACATGCCCGTTTACGACCTGCTTGGCGGGCGGGCTCGTGAGGCCGCTCCGGTCTATGTCCACACCTCGGGCAGCTCCTATGAAGAGGTCGGCGACAAGATGCAGGCCTTCATGGAGAAGGGCCATCACCACATCCGGGTGCAGGTGGAAACTCCCGGCTACGCAACCTACGGAAACCGCGGTGCGGCAGCAGGCACCGAGACCGCTTCCAACCGGGATGTCTCGCAGGGCCCGATTCCCGTCACGTCGTGGCTGCGTAACTACGAGGACGGAAAGCTGTACGCGCACCCCGGAGGTGTGTTCGAGCCGAAGCCTTACATGCGCTCAGCGATCGGACTGTTCGAGTACATCCGCGACCGGTTTGGCTACGGAGTCGAGATCCTGCACGACGTGCACGAGCGCGTCCCACCGATCCTCGGAGTGTGGTTCGCCAAAGAGGTCGAGAAGTTCCAGCTGTTCTTCCTCGAGGACCTGTTCTCGCCTGAGGACAACGAGTATTTCCGCATGGTGCGTGAGCAGTGCGCCACGCCGATCGCTATGGGCGAGCTGTACAACTCACCGCACGAGATGATCCCCATGATCAAGGACCGCCTGCTCGACTTCCTGCGCATGCACATGTCGCAGATTGGCGGAATCACACCGGCCAAGAAGTTCTCCGCCATGGGCGAGCTTTTCAATGTACGCACAGCGTGGCACGGGCCCGGCGACACGTCGCCGGTCGGCCATGCAGCCAACCTCGCGCTTGACCTGAACAACTACAACTTCGGTATCCAGGAAGCGGCGCTGTTCGGCGAGCGCACGAAAGAGGTCTTCCCCGGCTGCCCGGAGCTGCGCGACGGCATGATGTGGTCGAACGGCAAGCCCGGACTCGGCATAGATGTGGATGAAGAACTCGCCGCAAAGTTCCCGTTCAAAGAGCGAGAGTTCGGCGGCGCCTGGGACACGGTCCGCAGGGCAGACGGCAGCATGGTGAAGCCGTAGATCGTCAATCCCCTCTCCCGCTCGCGGGGGAGAGTAAGGGTGAGGGTACTTCTCCGAAATGACCAGCTCCGAACCGACCACAAGGCGCCTGACCTCCAAGACCTCGGAAGCCTCAGACGCGTTCGAAGCGATCGAAAGCTACTTCGAGCGTGGGTGGAGTGATGGCCTTCCGGTCGTGCCGCCTACGCCGCAGGCCGTCGAAAGATTCCTCGAAGCGGCCGGTCTGCAGCCTGACCAGATCCTCGGTGTTGAACCGACCAAAGGTGCTGTTGTCACCGCTGAAAAGGCCACTATCAATGCGGTCATGGCCGGCTGCAAGCCGGAGTACATGCCGGTGGTTGCGGCCGCCGTCGAAGCCATCACCGAAGACCGGTTCAATCTCCACGGTATATCGGTCAGCACGATGGGCGCTGGCATCCTGCTCGTAGTCAATGGCCCAATCGCCGAACATCTCGGCATGAACAGCGCCGAATCGGTCTTCGGTCCTGGTAATCGCGTCAACGCAACCATCGGCCGCGCCGTTCGCCTCATCGTCCAAAACGTCATCGGCACCCGCGCGGGAGATCTTGATAAGGCGACTCTCGGACACCCTGGCAAGTACACGTGGTGCATCACCGAAAAGGTGAGCCGGCTGCCCTGGGAGTCGCTGCACGTCGCTCGCGGACTCGCGGAAGGCGAAAGTGCCGTCACCGCATTTGCAGGACTGAGCGCGTTACAGGTTGGCGAGCATGAAGCGAACACCCCGGAGACAGTGCTCGACGCTTTCGCAGGCCGTCTCTACGCCATTGGCCAGGGCATGCAGGAGGTGCTGATCGTGATCTGCCCCGAGCACGCGGCGTTCCTCAAGGATGCCGGATGGAGCAGATGGCAGGTGTGCGAGTACCTCTTCGAGCGGACAAAGGCGCCACCACCGGATGTGTTCCACCAGGGCGGAGTCAAGGAGGCACTGAGCGAGAAGCCACCGGAAGACGCGGGCGCACTGCTGTCTCCAGAGGCGGTAGTGCCGATAGTTGCCGGTGGCGACGGCGGCGGCTGGAGCACCGTGATCCCGATGTGGTCGGCCGGCAGCAAGACAAGATCTGTCACAAAGCGGATAATGGCGTGAAGTCTGAGCTGGACGCCAGCCATCCTGAGCCTGTCGAAGGGTGACCGTTCTAACAGCGGGGAACAAGCCAATGACGACCATCACAGTCCTCGACCCGACCGCAAAGCAGTCGATCGCGACCGCCGGGATGGCAGAACGTCCCGACACACTCGCCGGGAAACGCATCGGCCTTCTCTACAACGACAAGCTCAACGCGGCAGAGCTGCTCGACGCCATCTACGACGTCCTTGCCGACCGCTTCGATGTTGCTCCATCGCATCGCGTAAGCAAGGGTAATGCGTCACGCCCGGCCGACCCTGATCAACTCAAGACCTTTGCATCAGAGGTCGATGTCGCACTCTTAGCGAACGGCGATTGAGGGAGCTGCTCGTCGTGCAGTCTGCACGACTCGATGCAGCTCGAAGCTCTCGGCGTCCCGGCAATCGCAATCTGCACAGAGCCGTTCGTGTCCGGCGCGCAGGCGATGGCGAACCTTGGAGCGATGCCCGACTACCCGTTCGCTGTCGTTCAACACCCGATCGGTAGTTTGACGCCTGAGCAACTCAGGGAAAGAGCCGTCGAAGCGGCCCCACAGGTGATCAGTTCGCTGCTTGCGCGTCCAGAGTAGCCGACGATTTAGCTCAAAACCTCTAGCTCCGCGCCGTCCCGCGTCCCTGGTCGAAGTGCGTCCTGAGATCCGGGTTCTCGACGATGAAGTCCTTAACATCCATCACGATGTTTTCCTGCAGCTGAATCGAGAGTCCGCCATCAATCGGAAGCACGACACCCGTGATGAAGGACGCGTCGTCGGTGCACAGGAACGCGATGCCGGCCGCGATGTCGTCCGGCAGCCCCGTCCTGCGAACCGGGTACTGTAGTTCGAACAGCTTGAAGCCTGGCTCGTTGCCGACCTCACCCCACATCGCCTCACCACGCTCCGTAACGATGTGCCCCGGCGCGATCGCGTTCACCGTGATCCCGAGAGGCCCGAAGTCGATCGCCATCTGGCGTGTTAGGCCGATCACTGCCGCCTTACCCGCTTCGTAAATCAGCGAACGCGGAGCCTGCAGGAGCCCATGCACTGATGACAGGTTCACGATGCGGCCGACGTTCATCTTCGGTGGACTTCCGTGCCTGAGCCCACCGCCTGTCCAGTCACTGGATGCGAATCCGGGCGCTGCGCCAGACTCTTCCATAGCAGGCACGGCGTGTTTGGCGCCCAGGTATAGCGCGGTCACCAGCAGGTCGATTCCAGACCGCCAGGCCTCGGGCTTGACCTCAACGGCACTGCCGGCAGTATCCGGGCCGCCGTTGTAGGCGTTCTGGACCAGGATGTCGAGGCGCCCGAACTCGCTGACGGCCCGCTCAACCATCTCCTTCGCGACCGACTCCTGCGAAACGTCACCCGTCATCGCGACCGCCGTTCCCCCGGCGTCTCGAATCCGGGCGGCGTTCGCCGCGGCCGCCTCTTCAGCAACGTCAACGATCAGCACCTTCGCACCATCTGCCGCCAGCCTGCGTGCCGTGCCGCCGCCAATACCAAGGGCACCACCGGTCACGATAGCGACCCGGTCCTCAAGCTTTCTGTCCGTCATATTTTTCCGGTCCTTGTTCAAACTTTTCCGTTTCGTCAGGCCTACCCGGCCAGAGGAATTTGTGTACCGTGTTGTCGCAGTTCTGCACCTGACCTTTTTCAGGCGTCAGGCAACGTTGAGCGATGTTAGTGCAATCGTGCCCGTATCCGAAACCGATACCAACGCCGCTGCACACTCGAGCTTGCTGAAGCCTTCCAGACTCGGAGTCCTACCAAGCGATGCATTTCGACCTTCTCATCTCACGCGGCACAGTCGTCGACGGCACCGGCGCTCCTGGCGTCCGTTCGGACATCGGCATCAACGGCAAGAAGATCGCCGAGATTGGTGATCTTTCGGACGCGACAGCCACGCGCGTCGTCGACGCAACTGGCCATACAGCCTCTCCCGGTTTCATCGACGTTCACGCCCATTCCGACGGCGCGCTGCTCTCTGACGGTCAGCACGCCAACGGCATCCGGCAGGGGATCACCACTGAGATCATCGCACCGGATGGGCTCACACTCGCCCCTCTGTCTGCCGAGAACTATCGGATGTACCGGTGGTACCTGTCCGGCATCCTCGGCTTGCCGCCCGAAGACCTCGACATGTCTTCTATTGAGGCGGCCCGCGCCAACTATCACCAGAAGACCAGCTGCAATGTGGCGATGTTCGCTGGACACGGCCCAATCAGGCTGGAAGCGGCTGGTTTCGAAGATGTGCCCCTGACCGGCGCGGCTCTTGACAAAGCGAAAGGTTTGCTCCGGGAGTCTTTGGAGCAGGGAACGTGCGGGTTCGCCACCGGCCTGTCCTACTACCCGAACTCGTACTCCACCACTGACGAACTGGTCGAGCTATGCAAGGTGGTCGCCGAGTTCGGTCTGCCTCTGTCGATTCATCTCAGGAACCACAACGTCGACCGTGCACCAACGGGTGGCGGCGTTGAGGAGGCGATCGACATCGGCAGGCAGTCCGGCGTGAAGGTGCATCTGGAACACTACCGAACCCAGCCCGGCTCAGAGGGTGACCTGGAGGCGATCCTTGCTCCGGTGGATGCCGCCAAGGCTGACGGCGTCGATATCACGCTTGAGACCTACCCGTACCCGGTCGGATCAAGTTTCCCGCAATCTTTCTTCCCCGGATGGATCCACGAGGGCGGCCCGGCAAGGCTGCTCGAACGACTTGCAGACCGATCGTTGCGACCGCAGATCGTCGAGGAGATGTCGAAAATCCTGTACGGCCGGCCTGCAGGAAACGTTTGGAGCTGGATAGGACCGGACGGCGACGAGTCTAAGGCAGGCATGCTGTTAGACGAACTTGCTGAACGCGATGGAGTGTCAGTCGGCAACCATGTCTGTGACTTAATGATCGAGTCGAACCTGGCCTGCGGCTTCCGCGGCGCTCCACCTCATTCAACGAGCGTGTGGCGTCAGATCGAAGAGGACGTAATGCGACTGCTCGCCCGGCCCGACTACATGGTCGGCTCTGACGCCATCCCGGTCGGCCAACAGCCCCACCCTCGGGCCTACGGCTGCTTCCCCCGCATTGTCGGCAGACTGCGCCGCAGGTACGGCTACCCGCTGGAACAGGTGGTGCAGCGCATGACCCAGAACCCTGCCGAACGGTTCGGGCTGACCGATCGCGGCGTTCTCAAGCCGGGCAACTTCGCAGACATAGTCGTCTTCGATGCAGACCACATCAACGATCGCTCCAGCTTTGAAGACCCCGCCGTGTTCCCGGAAGGCATCCCACACGTGATAGTCAACGGCCAGGTGGCGGTCGATCACGAGCGGTTGACTGGCGTGCTTGCAGGCGAAGCGGTTCCTTGAGGTCGAATCTCGAACTCAGTCCTATGAACTTTCCGCCTGATCGATCCGCCTGAACTTTCTTGCAGTACAGGTGAGTCTGCTGCGATGGTAACCTCACGGCCTTCGTTCCTGCCCGGTTGAACCGCCCCGGAGGCCGCCACCTTGCCAGACAAGCCCAACATCGTTTTCCTCTTTCCCGATCAGCTCCGCGCTGACTTCCTGAGTTGCTACGGCGCCGACTGGTTCGAGACACCGAACATCGATCGCATCGCCAACAGAGGAGTCCGGTACCAGAACTCTTTCTCTGCGTCTCCGATCTGCGTCCCTGCCAGAACTGCGCTGCTCACCGGTATGAACGCGGTGCGTAACGGAGTGACCGGCAACCTCCACAACCTGCGGGCCGACTACCGTGAAGCAGGGATGGAGACGTGGCCCGAGATCCTGGCCAACAACGGCTACTACACGGCCGGCATTGGCAAGATGCACTTCTACCCGTGGGACGACCGGCGCGGCTTCCAGTACAGGGTTGTTTGTGAAGACAAGCGGTGGCTGCATGTTCGGGACGACTACTACCAGTACCTGCAGGAGCTCGGCCTCCGGAAGATGCACGGCAACGAGTTCGATGGCTACCACGACGGGAAGGGCGCAGTTGTTAGCACTGTGCCGTGGGAACACTCGTGGGACCGTTTCGTCGGAAAAGAGGCCCGGAAGTTCATCAGGGAGTACGGCAACGAAGGACCGTTCGCCATGATGGTCGGCTTCCCCGGACCTCACTGCCCGTATGACCCCGCCGAGGAGTTCCTCGAAGGCATCGACGAGTCAAAGATCCCAACTGCGGCACCTGAGGCACCTGGAAGCATCACGAAGCTTCGGCAGGGCAATGTCGAAGGCAACAAGCGACCCTGGAACGGAGTCGACTACACAGAGTTCCCGGACGAAACCAAGAAGAAGGTGCGCAAGCACTACTCTGGGCTGGTGAAGCAGATCGATCAGGAGGTCGGCGAGATTCTCGACACGCTGGAAGAGCAGGGACTACTCGAAAACACTATCGTCATTCTCTCCTCCGACCATGGCGACTACCTTGGCGACCACAACCTGATCGGCAAGGCGTCCTTCTTCGAATCGGCGATCAGGGTTCCGATGCTGGCGATGGGACCCGGTGTCGCAGCAGGGCAGGTGCGAGACGAGATGGTCGAGTTGCGTGATGTGACGCCAACGATGCTTTCGTTCGCTGGGGTAGACATGCCTGAGTGGTATGACGCCATGTCGATGCCGGGTGACGGCATGCCCGGTAACGCAGGTCGCGAGCGGATCTTCGGACTACTTGGCGACGGCTGGATGAACTTCGACGGGCAGTACAAGCTGCACAAGTACGCTACCGGCGAAGTGCTGCTGTTCGACATGGAGCGAGACCCGCAGGAGCAGCGAAACCTGGCCTCGAACCCGGACTTCCAGAACGTGCTGCGCAGGCTCGACGCCGAACTGACCGCCCACATCATGGAATCGACGATGGCGTCATGGCACGACCGCCTCGCCCAGAACGGCGACATGTCGCAGGATCCGTTCTTCGGCCGAGAAGGCTGGCAACGCCCCTGGCCACACCCACCACAGGTAGCACCGCCGAGTTACACGGGGCCGGCGAGGTAGTGAGTCATCATTCTGAGTTGATTTCAGCGCTCCATGGTGCATCACGCCAGACTGAAGTGCTCGCACCATGATGACTCTGGAAACGATGTGGCGTGTCGTATCGACGGTCGACTCTCAGTGGGAGAGTGACCTTGCCGATCAACTGGTGCAGCGGTGGCACTCGGACGGAAAGAGGGCCAAGTACTGGCGGGCGAGCGCCAACTTCGTTTTCTTCTTCACCGATCACGGTCAGGATTACGTACTTCGATTCAACCACGAGTCAGAGCGATCAATCACAGACGTCGAATCTGAAGTTTCGTTTGTGAACGATCTCGTTGAACTAGGCGTACCGGCGGCAAACGTGATTCTCTCCAAATCAGGTCGTTTCATCGAGACTGTCGAGACGTCGGTCGGCGACATGCATGGAGTCGTATTCGAGCGTGTGAAGGGGGAGCAAAAGGACTTCGAAGACGGACTGACCTATGATGAGCTTCGAGCCTGGGGCCGGGCTCTCGGCGAACTTCACAACGCGTCGGCAAAGATACCTCCGAAGAATCGCCCATCCTGGCAAGATCAACTTTCGGCGACTTCTGAGGCGCTCACAGACGAATCGGCAGCGGTGCGTGGGGCCCTGAATACGGTCCGAGCCGAGATGCTCAGGCTATCGAGGGATGACCAGAACTTCGGGACCATCCACTTTGACTTCGAACTAGACAACATCATCTGGTCGGACGGGCGGCCGCGACCGATCGACTTCGATGACAGCTCCAGCAACTGGTTCGCAGCAGACATCGCGTTCGCTCTGCGGGACCTTTCTGGCGATGATGCCCGTAAGATCGATCTCGACAACCCGTCACTTAAGCGGTTCGTTGATGGCTACAGGTCAGCGCGCCCGATCGCAGACGATGAGCTGCAAACTTTGCCGCTGTTCATGCGGTTCCATCATCTCGTCACGCTCGGAAGGCTAAAACACTGCCTGACACCTGCCGCAACGAATGAGCCCGACTGGATGGCAGAGTTGCGAGTCAAGCTTGCAGGGGTAGCAGACCACTACCGGAGCGTACTCACAGACTGATCTTCACCGTTGCATGGTTATGAAAGTGAAAGTCATCCGCCTTCCCAATAACCCGATCATTCGGCCCGGCATGGACGAGAGGGTGGACGAGCGAGTGCCCGGGAACATCAACGGTCCTTCTCTCGTCAGAGTTCCTGACTGGGTCGAAAACCCGCTGGGCCGCTACTACTTGTACTTCGCCCACCACGTCGGCACCTACATCCGGCTGGCCTACGCAGACGACGTTCGCGGGCCGTGGACGGTCCACTCGCCGGGTGTCCTTGAACTGGAAGACGCCTTCGCCGCCGAGCACATCGCATCGCCGGATGTTCATATCGACGACGAAGCTCGACAGATTCGCATGTACTACCACGGAAAGCGGTCACTGGAAGGTGCGGCCCAGGAGACTCGCGTTGCGCTGTCCGCCGATGGCCTTAACTTCACGGCCAATCCTGAGGTGCTTGGCAATCCCTACTTCCGGGTCTTCCAGCATGACAACTGGCACTGTGCCATCGCCATGCCGGGTGCCCTCTACCGCTCGAAAGACGGCATCACTGGATTCGAAGCAGGTCCCCGCATCTTCCCGGACAACCAGCGTCACACGGCACTCCTCCGCCGCGGAGACCAGCTTCTTGTCTTCTACACAGTGGTTGGCGAAGAGCCGCCTGAAAGCATCCTGATGTCATCGATCGACCTGACCGACGACTGGCGCGACTGGAAGCCGTCTGAGCCACAACTGGTGCTGAAGCCCGAGATGGACTGGGAAGGCGCCAACCTGCCACTCGAGCCTTCTCAGCGAGGCATGATCGTCCCGCCGGTGAACGGGGTTCGTGATCCCGCCGTATTCGAAGATGGCGAAGACATCTATCTGCTCTACTCAGTCGCTGGAGAACGTGGCATCGCGATTGCATGGCTGGAACTGGAGCAGTGAGTGATGCCGCGAGGCCGAAACACAGGACTTGATCCTTTTATGCCGAGATTCGCATACGGATTTCGGCGGGCATTCGCCTTCTTTATCGATCACTACTTGATCGGATCTATCAGTTACTCGATCGCCGCCGTCTTGAACTGGGTGGATGGCTATTCGTTTTCCGGGTTTTTGACTGTAGTGAGCGCCAGTTCATCGGACGGTGTACCGGGCAGTGTTGCGACCTGGTGGTTGATCCTTGGTTTAGGTACCACTTACTTCGCAGTTGCTGAGTGGCGATTCGGTACGACCGTCGGGAAGTTGGCACTTGGACTTCGGGTAGTTTCATCGATCAACACGCCTCTGAACATCAGACAGTCTTTGACGAGGAATCTGCTCAAGTATGTCGAGTTTGCTGTCGGGTTGATCTTTTTGATCGGTTTCCTGATCGCAATCGCAGTTGGCGGTTCGAGTCGTGCAGGCCCCTGGAGCATCTTCGGCGCGCCCCCACGCCAGCGTTGGGGAGATCAACTGGCGGGAACATACGTAATACGAGGCCCGTGGAAACCCGTTCGCGTCGGCAGTTCGGCACCCGCATCATCGAAGAGAGATAGCGCCGGGAGACAGGCTGGTGGAGCACCGGGAATTCGTCTCAGCGGACGAAAAACCGCGAAGTAGCTATCTCGAACGGGCCGCAAATATGCCGATAGTAGACGCACACCCTCACATCTACTCGCCAGACCGCGACACTTATCCCACGATAGAAGAGCCGTGGGAACCGGGTGAGCCCGCGTCCGCAGAAGACCTCAAGAATATGATGGACGCAGTAGGCGTCGACCGCGCCGTCTTCATCCAGACCAGCACCTTCTACGGCCACGACAACCGTTACATCATGGATTCGGCCAAAGAGCACGCCGAATGGGCATGCGGCGTCGTTACGCTCGACCCCGACGACCAGTCGCACGTCGATCTGCTCGAAGACGCGGTCGCTAATAGCAATATCCGCGGCATGCGAGGCACCACGGACTCGCTCAACCGAATCGCAACGCCGAACGTCTACCGGCTGTGGACGAAGGCGATGGAGCTTGGCATCCCGGTCAACTGCATGGTGATGGACGACCTCGAGCGCGTCCCTGAGATCGAGCGAGTGGCGCAGGACCTCGGCGACCTGAAGATCGTCATCGATCACTGCTTCATGCTCAACACCCGGCACAGGACCGAGGAGACGCTTCAAGCTCTCGAACGCCTTGCGAAGCTGCCGAACATCTACGCCAAGTTAACCAGTGGCACGCACGGCTCGTATCGCGTCTACCCGTACCCGGACATGCACGACCCGCTGAAGCGAGTCATCGAGGCGTTCGGCCCAAAGCGCTGTGTCTGGGGCTCCAACTTCCCGAATGCGCTCTGGTCAAAAGGCGCCACGTACGCCCAGAACCTGCATCTGTTCGTCAAGGAGCTCGGTCTGAGCCTGCCTGACAAGGCAGACGTTCTCGGTGTCACGGCCATGTCACTCTGGTTCCCGAGGGAGCACGGAGAGGAAGAACGGGCTGTCCGAGAGCAGAAGCTGCGCACTGAACAGGAGTCAATCTCAGCTCAACAGGCGGACGAGTCTCCGGAAGAAGAGGAGACCGAAGAGGCGAAGAGTCATGCTGCACAGATCACGCAGATGGCAGATCTGATCGCTGCAGAGGGCGTTGTCGAAGGGCCGATAGTCGACGAGGTGGATGGCGTCGAGCTTGAAGCGATCATGGATGCCGCGACCGAGTTGAACGCTGTCCTCGACAATCTCGATCTCCCTACGACGGCTCACAAGGCTCCCGCACCTGAAACAGCAGAAGCCAATGAGGCGGATGACGACACTACGCCAGACCCGGTTCAGGAGCTTTCTCCCGGTGATGAAGAGGAGGACGAACAGAGCTCCGCACCTGAGACGCTGGATCCTACCGATGTGACCGTTGACGTCGAGGAGCTTTTCGCCTCCCAGAACTACACACCGATCGAGACGGGCAAGATCGGTGCCGAGGAAGTGGAAGACGAAGGCATTGCAGCAGATGTGCAGGCCCAGTTGGACAAGGCGCTCGGCACCGTCAACGAGGAACCGAAGCTCGATGTCTCCGATCTGATCGCAGACGCCGAGTCCAGCGGCGAAGCAGCTATTGATATGGACGCCTTGCTGGCAGCGCAGGAGGCCGAGGTCGTCGAATTAGAGGACACAGAGTCAGGCGACGCAGAGACTGATGTGGCGGCTCTTCTAACGGCGCAAGAGCCTGAAGAGTCTGCCGATGCGGACGATGCCAGCACCGAGAGCTATGTCGTAGCCGATGTCCAGGCTCAACTCGACGCCGCTCTCAGCACGGTGGCCGAAGAAGAAGCTGCTCTTGAGATTGAAGAGGACGATGTTGCCAGGGATATTGCAGCGCTGGTGGCGGCACGGAAACTGGAAGCATCCGAGAAGTCCGAAGTTGGCGAAGCCGAGATAGACGCTTCATCCCTGCCGTCTACGGAAGAATCTGAGGAGCCCCTGGCCGGAGAGTCGGATGATGCCGATGTTGCGGCGGACGTCCAGGCACAGCTGGATGCTGCTCTGGGGTTGGCTGATGAGCAGGATGCGGTGCCCGAAGCCGAAGACGGCGAGGTCACCATTGATGTCGACGCCTTACTGGCTGCACAACAAGAAGCGGAACAGCCACCTGCCGAACCGTCTGAACCGGCTGAAGAGTCCGACGCCGAGATCGATGTCGCCACTCTGTTAGCTGCCCAGGAGTCTGAAGATCCAGCCGAAGTAGCCACCGACGATTCCGCACAGGACGATGGCGCCATAGACGTCGACGCCCTGCTGGCAGCTCATGCAGCGGATGCGGCCACTAACAACGAGGCGGACGCCCGTATCGATGTGGACGCCTTGCTCGCCGCCCAGGAGTCCGAAGAAACCTCAGTCGAGACCGGAGAACCTGCCGAGCAATCGTCATCGGCCAGGGTTGACCCTGAGTTCGACATGGCATCCATTCTCGAGGCAGCCGAGGAACTCAACGCCGCTCTCGACTCGCGGAGCGAATTGGAAGAGATTGAAGCCGCGCCGGCCGAAGTACAGGAACAGCGTGAAGACCCGGTCGCTGGATCTACCGAAGATGCCGTCGTAAACGTCGATGAACTGCTCGCAGCGCAGGACTACACGCCCATCGAAACGGACAGGATCGGCCAGGACTCACCGGCCGGGCCGGCAGCCAGCACAACCTCGGAAGAAGAAGAGTTCGACCTCGATGCCATGATCGATGTGGCGAACCAGCTCAACTCGATGCTCGAATCGGTCGAGGAGATCGCTACCGACATCAGCGACATCGCAGCCAATGCCGAATCTGCCGAGGACGCAGACGACCAGTCTCAGCGTCCTTCGGCCTGAATATCTCCCTGCGCCTCGCCTGATAACTCGCTAGAATCGCTGTTCGTCGGACAGCAAAGCCCTTTTGCGTCCGCACCCGACCGAACAGTAAGTGACCGGTGCGCGGCAATCCAACCAGCGATAAACAGGCCAACCCCAATGAATCTTCGCCCCAACCGAATCAAGAGAAAAATCGCCGCCGGTGAAGTTGCTTTCATCGTCAGCGGGATGACTCACCCTGACGACATCGACGCCATCGGCTCGCTTGGGATCGACGGTGCCTGGTTAGAGGGTGAACACGGCGCATCGGACCCGGCCGAACTCGGGAATCTGACCCGAGCCTGTGACATCTGGGGCATGACATCGGTCGCTCGCATCAACAAGAACGACCAGGGAATGATCTACCGCACGCTGGACCGCGGCGCCCAGGCTATCGTCGTTCCGCACGTGAACACCAAAGCAGAAGCGAAAAACGTAGTTCAGGGTGGCAAGTTCGCTCCCATCGGGCAACGCGGCCTCTTCACCAGCCGGCAGGGCTATGGAGTCGACAACTACATGCAGGTAGCAAACGACGAGACCTCGCTCATCGTACTAATAGAGGACATCGCGGCTTACGAGAACCTCGACGAGATCCTGAGCGTCGATCACATTGACTCGTTTTTCGTTGCGCCATCTGACTTTGCCGCATCGATGGGGCATATTGGAGACAACAACCATCCCGACGTGCAGGTGAAGATCGCCGCATCTATAGAGAAGATCGTTAACTCCGGAAGGACCGCCGGCACGCTCGCTACCAATGACAACGTCGGCAAGTTTGTCGAGATGGGCGTGAAGCTGTTTATGGTGCCGTCGGCGCCGTGGATAGCTGCCGGAGTCGCAGAATTCAAGAAAAACGCAGGGATAGCCGGATAAACCGTCGGCGTCACTGCCACATCATAAGAACCAGACCGCTCGGACCGGAATATCCGTACAGATATGCACCAGACCATCAATGCCGTGCCGCGCCTGCTTCGTGACAGGCGGGCTCTGATCCTCATATTCGCCGTAATCACCATCGCCGTCGTCGCATGCCGTGGCAGCGGCTCAGACCCTTCCGTTTCAGACCAGGAACTGCCGGTGATTTTGCCGACCGTGCCCGCTTCTGAGTGCATCAACCACATCCAGCCAGATGGCGCGCCGACGTTCGACCAGCTCGACTTCTCTCGACTGCAGGAGCAGGAGCCTGGCTTACGTTTCTACGAGATAGAGGCCGGAACCGGTGAGACTCCAACGCTGGCAGATGCCGTGTCGTTCGAGTACACCGGATGGCTTGATGACGGCTGTATGGTCGACACGTCTTACCCGAACCCGGATCCGATCAACGCTCCGATGCTGAACATCCTCCGGGGTTGGCAGGCTGCTTTCACGGACATGCAGGAAGGCTCAACCCGTGTGATCGAGGTCGGCCCTGAGCTCGGCTATGGCGCAGTTGGCTTCCCGCCGCGAATCCCGGCCAACGCCACACTCATCTTCCACATCACGTTGATCAATCGGGTGACCATCGCGGAGGCGCAGGCCACGGTCCAGGCAGAGATCGCCGAGGCCACCGCGCAGGCGGCAACGGCCACCGAAACAGCCGTTTCGGCCAGAGAGACGGCCGTCGCCAGCGGAACGGTGTTCCCTGAGCCATGCGTGAACCACACGCAGCCGGAAGACGCACCGTCCTTCGATGACATCGACTTCGACCGGTTCGAGGCCTTGAACGACGGAGTCCGCTTCTACGACATCGAAACAGGCACCGGCGAGTCACCAGCTATCTCCGATACCGTTTCGGTCGAGTACACCGGCTGGCTCCAGGACGGCTGCATCTTCGACACGTCTTTCGACGATGAAGGGCCGATCAGCTTCCCGCTCGCCAACGTTATCCAGGGTTGGCAGGATGGACTGAACTCGATGCAGGAAGGCGGCGTCCGAGTGATCGAGATCGCTCCGGAGCGTGCGTACGGCGAACGTGGTTCAGGTGACTTGATTCCGCCAAACGCGACGATCATCTTCCACGTTGAGCTGCTGGCGAAACAGTAGGGCGAACGGCCGCGAAGGCTAGTCGAAGTCGCCGAAGCCAGGGTTGCCGATCATGCCGGCGGCCACAGTCTCGTTAGTGGCCTCGTCCACAAGGATGAAGCTGCCCGTCACGCGGTTGACCGTGTAGTCGTCGTACACGATCGGCGCGCTCGTCTTCACCGAGATGCGGCCGATCTCGTTCAGCGATAACGACTGGCAGCCGGGCTCGACGGAGAGCGTGCCGACGTCGATGCGGCTGTGCAGGTCTGTGACCATCGCACGTGCGGTCCGCGTCGTGTGCTTGATGCGCAGCATCGTACCCGGCCGCAACTCTTTGTTCTCACTCATCCAACAGACGGTCGCAGTGAACTCCTGCGTCACCCGAGGCACACCGTCGGCCGCGCAGATCAGGTCGCCCCTTGAGATATCGATGTCATCGGCGATGCGGATCGTCACTGCATCCGGCCACTGCGCCTCTTCAACCTCGCCCTCCGGAGCCTCTATGGCGACCACCTGCGATGTTTTGCCTGCGGGCAGGATGCCCACCTGCTGACCGACTTTGACCGAGCCGCTGCGAATCGAGCCCGCGTACCCGCGGTAGTCGTGGTATTCATTCGAATGAGGCCTGATCACGTACTGCACAGGCAACCGGAACGAATCTTCACGCGGTGTCCCGGTGATCTCCAACTCTTCGATGTGCTGGAGCAACGGACCCTCCGTGTACCACGGCATCCGCTCAGAGCCCTCAACAACGTTGTCGCCCTGGAGCGCTGAGATCGGAACATAGTGCGCGCATTCAACGTTCAGGCGATTCAGAAACGCCTCGAACTCGTCCCTGATCGAGACGAAGGCGTTCTCGTCGAAGTCGATCAGGTCCATCTTGTTGATACAGACAACAACGTGCCGGATACCGAGCAGCGCTGCGATCACGGCGTGCCTGCGGGACTGCTCGACCACGCCGTTACGAGCATCGATGATGATCAGCGCAACATCGGCCGTCGAAGCGCCCGTAACCATGTTGCGCGTGTACTGAACATGGCCGGGTGTGTCGGCGAGGATGAACTTGCGCTTGTCCGTGTTGAAGTAGCGGTAAGCGACATCAATCGTGATGCCCTGTTCCCGCTCGGCGCGCAGCCCATCGGTCAGTAGCGCAAGGTTCAAGTACTCGTTGCTCTGGCGTCTGCTGGCTGTCTCAGCGGCGGAAAGGACATCTTCCTGGATGGCCTTTGAGTCGAACAGCAGTCTGCCGATCAGCGTGCTCTTGCCGTCATCGACAGAGCCTGCCGTGGCAATCCTAAGCAGCTCCATCAGAAGTAACCCTCACGCTTGCGGTCTTCCATCGCCGCCTCAGAAGCACGGTCGTCGGCCCTCGACTGTCCACGCTCGGACGTGCGTGTCGACTCGATCTCCGCCATCACCTCTTCGACCGTGCTCGCCGTCGAAGGAACGGCTGCCGTGCTCGTCATATCGCCAACGGTCCTGAAGCGGACCGACCTCACTTCCACCTTCTCGTGAGGCTCGGGCTGCAGAACGGGTGAGACAGCCATGTAGAGACCGTCTCGCTCGAACACCTCACGCTCATGCGCAAGGTAGATCGAAGGGATCTCTATGTCCTTCACGGCTATATAGCGCCAGATATCCAACTCGGTCCAGTTCGAAAGAGGGAAGACGCGGATGTGCTGGCCGGAGTTGACGAAGCCGTTGTAGAGGTTCCAGACCTCAGGCCGCTGGTTCTTCGGATCCCACTGGCCGAACTCGTCCCGGAACGAATAGACCCGCTCCTTCGCCCGTGCCCGCTCCTCGTCACGCCTGGCTCCGCCGAAGACGGCGCCAAACTTATTGTCACGTATAGCGTCGAGCAGCACCGGCGTCTGCAGACGGTTACGGGAGCCGCCGGGGTCTGTGCTCGGCGGGATGCGGCCCGAATCGAGCGCCTCTTGCACCGAGCCGACAACGAGATCGATGCCCAGCTCTTCCACAACCCGGTCCCGGTACTCGATCACCTCGGGAAAGTTGTGCCCTGTGTCGATGTGAACGACAGGGAAGGGCAGCTTCGCAGGCCGCACCGCGGCCAGGGCCAGGTGCAGCATCACTATCGAGTCCTTGCCGCCCGAGAACAACAGGCCGGGCCGGTCGAACTCTGCTGTCACCTCTCGGATGATGTGGATCGATTCCGACTCCAGCGCACGGAGTTCGTAGCGCGTCTCTTCAGAGCTGTGAACAGATATGGGCTCCGCGCTCATCGAGTCGCCGCCTCTACGATGTGCAGCCCGCACTCCTTCGCATCGGGATCAGCCTCCCACCACCAGCGCCCGGCGCGAATATCCTCGCCGGGCTCGATTGCCCTTGTGCAGGGTGCGCAGCCCAGGCTCGGGTAGCCGCGGTCATGCAGCTCGTTATAGGGCACGCCGTTAGCATCCACGTATTCGCGCACCTGCTCGAACGACCAGTTGGCGAGCGGGTTGATCTTGTAGTTGTTGTGCTGGTCGTCCCACTCGACGATATCGATGCTGCCGCGGTCCATTCCCTGGTCCCTGCGCAAACCGGTGATCCAGGCTTCCACGCCTGCCAGCGCCTTGTTTAGCGGGTCCACCTTGCGGATGCCGCAGCACTGCTTCCGATTCTGGATTCCTTTATAGAAGAGGTTGAACCCCTTCTCCTTGATCATCGCCCGCACTGCATCGAGGTCCGGGTACTGCGTCTCGATCTCGACCCTGTAGCGCAGTTGGAACTGGTCGAACAGCGTGTACGTCTCGGTTGGCAGGCGAAGCGTGTCGAGAGTCATCACTCGCGCCTTGTCGTTAATGCGCCAGAACATGTCGTAGAGCGCAACGTCTTCGAGTCCGAAGCTGGACACCTGGACGGCATCACTGCCAAACGTCTCGTCTGCCCAGCGCAGGACTGCCTCCGGGCCGTCTCTCTCGAACCCGGCGTTCAGCCCGGCAAGCTCCTCATCGGAGAATCTCTGTTTTGTTTCGTTATTAGTCATTTGGATTCAGGTCTGTCCGGCATTTTCGAGGTGTTGGTGCAGCCGATAGATGAAAAGGCAAGAAAAAACCCCCGCTGAGACCATGCTCGCAGGGGTGCAGGTGCCGAAATGCGACTCAGCGCGCTGTCAGGATCTCCCCTCCGAGTGCTCGGAGCGACAGGTACAGGCGCAGTTGGGACAGACGAGATTGATTCGCATGCGGTCGAGTATATCGCACACAGGTCCCGGATGAGATCCGTGGAAGTCAAGTTGCGAGTGAACTGGAGTCAGTACCCGTTTCGCCGTTTCAGGAGGCTCTTGGTCTGAAACTTTGGTCTCTAGACCACCTCGAAGGGCCGCGACTAGAATATCTCCGTACTATTGAACGTACTCGAATCGACCCCTCCAGCCCTGCCGTTTCCTGCGGACAACGGGGCCCACAATCCGGCACACGACCGGGAGAACCCAGATGACCTCCACTGCGCAGACCGTTTCCGGCGAGCGAATCGAAGAGCTTCAGCAGATAGCCGGCGAGCACCTGTTTATGCATGCCGCCCAGACCAACGACTGGCGCGGGTCGCTGAAGATCTTTGAAAAGGGCGAAGGAGTCTGGGTAGAGGACATCGAGGGCAACCGGCTTCTCGATGCGATGGGCGGTCTCTGGTACAAAGCCGCCGGTTATGGCCGTCGCGAGATCGCAGATGCCATGTACCAGCAGCTGTTGGCGATCGACTCGCCTCCTGCCGGCTCAGCAACCGTCTCTCAGATCGAGCTTTCTGCGAAGGTCTCCGAGCTCTACCCTGACCATGACGCTCGCATCTTCTTCGTCTCAGGCGGATCAGAAGCCGTTGAGACAGCCGTCAAGATGGCCAAGAAGCACCAGGCGCTAAACGGCAAGGCCGGCGCGTTCAAGGTGATCTCCCGCCGCTACTCCTACCATGGCGGTACAGCGATGTCGGTCAGTCTTGGCCGAAGCCCGGCTGCCGATCCGATGGGTCCCGAGATGCCCGGCGCTGTTCATGTGACCAACTGGAACTCGTACCGCATGCCGTATGAAGGCGACCCTGTAGACGTCGCTATCAAGTGTGCGAACGAGTTCGAGACGGCCATCGTCCACAACGACCCCGATACCGTCGCTGCAATGATCGCCGAGCCCGTATCCGCAGCCTTCGGCATCCAGGTCCCGCCTGCCGAGTACTGGCAGCGGCTGCGTGAGATAGCAGACAAGTACAACGTCGTGTTGATCGCAGACGAGGTGATCACCGGATTTGGTCGCACGGGCGAGTACTTCGCGCCGTCCAACTGGGACGTGCAGCCGGACATCACGACCGTTGCCAAGGCGCTCACAAGCGGCTACGCACCGCTCGGCGCAGCGATCGCCACTAAGAAGATTGCAGACTCCTTTATAGGAGGACCGAAAGAGACGTTCCGGCACCTCATCACCTTCGGCGGGCACCCTGTTGCTGCCGCTGCCGCACTCGCCAACCTGGCGATCTTCGAAAGGGAAGACCTTGTCGGCAACTCTCGCCGCATGGGCAACTACCTGTTCGACCAGCTGCAGAAGCTGTACGAACACGAGATAGTGGGCGATGTTCGGGGCGGTCTTGGGCTGCTGGCAGCCGTCGAACTGGTAAAGGACAGGGAATCGAAGACGCCGTTCCCAGCAGATGCGGGCCTGGCCAAGCGGCTCCCTAAGCTGCTCTACGACCGCAAGATAGTCAGCTTCAGGGCCGGAGACATCATCTCGCTCTGCCCGCCGCTCTCGATTACGTCCGACGAGGTCGATTTCATCGTAGATGCTCTAGACGACACGTTAACGCAACTCGAAAGTGACCTCGGCCTCTCTTAAGGCCAGATTGACCCGCTAGGTTGGCGCAAACCGGCTGGCCTGTGGTATCGTGCCACCCACTTCTCGAGCCCGGCCCTCCGGACTCGCTGAATGCTATTGATATTCATCCCTGGCAGGGACGGGACGATCTGAAAAACGAGAGATTGCGCTCCGTCAGGAGATAGGGAGTCGATATGGACGAAACTACGCCCACAATGGACCAGGCGGTCTCCAACAGCCCGGCAGCTCAGCAGCTTGACCGGGACGGCTTTGGAGCAAGCGCCGCCGGTGAAGAGGTGGTTCTTGATGTCCGTGACCTGCGGACGCACTTCACCACCCGCTGGGGCACCGTCAAGGCCGTTGACGGAGTCAGCTACAACGTCCGACGCGGTGAGACGCTTGGAGTGGTCGGTGAGTCCGGCTCGGGCAAGTCAGTCACCGCACTCTCGCTTATGCGGCTCGTCCCTTCACCTCCGGGCCAGATCGTTGGTGGAGAGGTCATCCTGAACGGACGAGACCTGCTCAAACTCTCCGAAAAGGAGATGACCAAGATCAGGGGCGGAGAGATCTCGATGATCCTCCAGGACCCGATGTCCGCCCTGAACCCCGTATTTTCAGTCCGCAACCAGGTTGGTGAAGCCATCCAGATCCACCAGGGTCTTAAGGGCCGAGACCTCTGGGACCGTGTCGTTGATTCGCTCCGCAAGGTCAGGATCCCTGCTCCTGCTGTCCGAGCGAAGGACTACCCTCACCAGCTCTCAGGCGGCATGCGACAGCGTGTTGTTGGAGCCATCGGGATCTCGTCCAAGCCATCTGTGATCATCGCTGACGAGCCGACTACCTCGCTGGACGTGACGATTCAGGCCGCATACCTGCGCCTGCTCCGCCAGATCCAGCAGGAAGAAGGCGTCGGCATCATCTTCATCACCCACGACTTCGGAATCGTCGCCAAGATGTGCGACCGGGTTGCGGTGATGTACGCGGGCCGAGTGGTTGAGATGGCCGATGTGAGGACCATCTTCAACAACCCGCTGCACGAGTACACCAAGGCGCTGATCACGTCAGTGCCGAAGCTGGAGGAGAAGACAGGAAGGCTGCCGCAGATCGAAGGACAGCCGCCGCTCCTCTACAACCTGCCTCCCGGAGACGCATTCGCTCCACGGTCCCCGCTCCCGCACACGGACAAGGACCTGCAGATCAGGCCAGAGCTGGTTGAGGTCGAGCCCGACCACTGGGTGCAGCTTGCTCACAGCTCGGTCAAAGAGTTCCACAAGTACTCACACCTCGTCTCTTACGCCGACGAATACAAGGGAGACGGCTGCCCCGGTTCGTAGGCAAGCCGTTTCGAGAACACGATCGCCACGTTCGACCGAATGATCGACGGAGAAAAAGATGACAACTGCTGAAGCGCCGGCGCCTACCTCAGAGAGGCAGAACAAGTACGGAGTTGACTGGGCCCCTGGCACGCTCGACTCGTCCGACGCAATCATCTCAGTCAGGCACCTGAGAAAGTGGTTCCAGGTTGGAAACACCATTCTCGGGTTCGGCACCAAGCACTGGCTCAAGGCTGTCGACGATGTCAGCTTCGACATCGAGCGCGGAAAGACGATCGGCCTTGTTGGCGAGTCCGGTTGTGGCAAGACCACTACTCTGAAGGTGCTGCTCGGACTCGAGGAGCCGACCGAGGGCACGATCTTCTTCGAAGGCCAGGACGTGAAGACGCTCAGCAAGGCCGGGCGCAAAGAGTTCCGCACATCGATCCAGGCGGTCTTCCAGGACCCATGGTCCTCGCTGAACCCCAGGATGCGAGTCAACTCGATCGTTGCCGAGCCGCTCGAGATCGCGACCACGATGACGCGTGGCCAGATCCGCACCCGTGTCGGAGAGCTTCTCACCGAGGTCGGTCTGAACGCCTACCAGGGAAACCTCTACCCGCACGAGTTCTCGGGTGGACAGCGACAGCGCATCGGTATCGCCCGAGCACTGGCTCTGAACCCGAAGATCATCACGCTTGATGAGCCGGTTTCAGCTCTCGACGTTTCGATTCGTGCCCAGATCATGAACCTGCTGGTCGACCTGCAGGAAGAGCACGGCCTAGCCTACCTGATGGTCGCCCACAACCTGGCGACAGTCCGGTACATGTGCCACAGGACTGCCGTGATGTACCTGGGTGTTGTGCAGGAGATGGGTGACACGGAGAGCATCTTCCGCAACCCGACTCACCTGTACACGAACGCTCTGCTTTCGGCAGCGCTGCCTTCACACCCGGACATCGAACGCGAAGAGATCATCCTGCCGGGCGAGGTCGTCTCACCGGTCGACCCGCCTCCCGGCGACGTCTTCATGACACGCACGCCGCTGCCTGTCGACCCTGACCACGAGTTCGCCAAGTCACGGCCGCCTCTCACAGAGATCGAACCTGACCACTGGGTGACGGTGACGCCCTGGAGCACGATCCAGGCCGCTAACGAGCAGGGCGTGGACCTTGCCCTGTCGGTGGACGAAGAGATCGAGAGCGGGTCGTTCGAAGGCGGAGACCGGGGCTAGGCTTCGAGTTCAAAATCAGACGATCAAGGGCCGTGGTTGCAGATGCCACGGCCCTTTTCTTTTGGGGTCAGAACAGGCGACCAGGCGGACGTCTCTGGTTCCCAGGCTAGGATTCGAACCTAGATTGGAGGATTCAAAGTCCTCAGTCCTACCATTGGACGACCTGGGAGCGCTGACGAATAGGGCAGAAGCTAAGGATACCGAAACGCCGAACAGCCTTGCTGCGTTCTGGTCAAGAGAAATCCAGCTGTAAAGGCGTCGGCTAGCCGCAGGGGCCCCGACGTTGCTGTAACAGCGACTACCTACGCCGCAGCCTCACTCGAAGCAGCCCGCAGCATCACAGAGAAGGTCGAGCCCTTCCCTGGCTCGCTCTCCACGGAAACAGAGCCTGCGTGCAGCTCGGCGATACTCTTAACCAGTGCAAGACCGAGCCCTGTGCCCGGCTCCGTTCGAGTCAGGTCGCTATTCGCCCTGAAGAACGGCACGAACAGCTGCCTCTGGTCCTCTTCCGAGATGCCGATCCCTTCATCGGAGACCGAGATCCGGACCTCGCTGCCTCGTCGGTGCACATTCACCGTAATCACGGTCTTCGGCTGAGAGTACTTCGACGCGTTCTCAACCAGGTTGCTTACGATTTGCACGATGCGAGACCGGTCTGCGTGCAGCAGGATGCTCTCACGGGCAACGTGAACCTCGAGCTCTTGCTCCTTCTCAGCCAGCACAGGCTCAAACTGGTCCACAACATCGCTGATCACTTCTGCGATCTCGAACCTCGACATCTCCAGGGACAGGTTTCCGGACTCGATCCGGGAGACGTCCAGCAGGTCGCTGATCAGGAACTTCAAGTGCATTGCGCTTTTGTTGATGATCTTTGCCTGCGCAATCTCCTTCTCATTCATATTCCCCTGCGTGTTGCGTTCCAAAAGCTCCGCATAGGCGATGATGCTTGTCAGAGGCGTTCGCAGTTCGTGGGACACGACGCTCAGGAACTGGCTCTTGGCGTCGTTGATCTTCTCCAGCTCCAGGTTCCGTGCCTCGGCGCGTGCCTCGGACATGCGGGCCTCGGCCAGTGCTACCGCCTGCTCATGGGCCGTCGCGTTCTGAATGGCCGGCGTAACTTGCGCAGCGATCTCCGCAAGAGTCCGGAGCTCGTGGTTGGAGAAGGCCGAGGTTTTATGGGAGCCGACCAGCATGTATCCGGTCGCACCGCTCTCCTTCGTTCCCAGTGAGACCTCTATGGCCGAGCCAATCCCCGCTTCGGCAAGCTCGGAGAACCGTTCGTCTTCAGATGCGCGACGGCAGACGGACACCCGCCACTCGACTGCGTCTACCCCTGACTGGGCATCTCCAGGGTCGTAAAGTCTCAGCACCTCGTCGACGCCGATGTGGAACCGCACGCTCACGCCGGTACGGTCCGGCGTCAGCAGGGCAATGGCAAACAGGTCGTACTCGATCAACTCGGCGACTTCGTTCGCGATTCGCTCGAACACACTGTCAGGAGTCAGGTCCTTACTCGCTGCGAGGCTGATCTGCGCCAGCGATCTCCGTAAGTTCGTTTCCCGCTGCTGGTTCCGGTACACCCGCGCCGTGTGCACCGCCCCGGCTATCTGGCTGGCGACCAGCGACGCGAACGTCGCCTCCCTCGACGTGTATCTCTCACTGTTCGCAGAGATCACAGTCAGAGTGCCGATCGTCTCGCCTCCGAAGCGCATGGGTGCTGTCGCCGACGCGGCCGACTTGCTGTCCTTGACCATCCTGACCGTCGATGTCACCGGTCCGGCGCCGTGCAGGGCCGCTTCCCTGTCATCGGCGGCCTCGGCCTGGCTCGCCGGATCAAGGTCCGTCTCGTCTCCCGACTCAGTCCATGTGTAGGCACGGACGAGATCGCCCGTGATGTCGTCAGGCTCGTAGAGGCAAAGCTCGGAGATCGGCATGAAACGCCTGATCTCGGCTGCGATCTCAGGCATCGCGCCCGCGAACTCGATATCTGAGCTGGCCAGGCGGCCAACACTCGCCAGCACATCGCGCTCAACCGCTCCCTCGGCCAGCTTCTCGTGGAGCATCAGGTTCGAGATTGCACCCGCAACCTGGCTGCTTGCGTTCTCCAGCAACTCCAGGTCGTCAGAGGTGAACGCTCCGCTCAGTGCTGAGGCCAGCAGGGCGACTCCGATGCACTGTCCGCTCGTGACCAGCGGTACACAGCATGCAGTCAGAAGGCTTTCGTCGAGATACGCCCACGAAGTGGCGCCGGTCTGCCTGAACTCTTCGATCTCGTGCATGTCCAGCAGGACCGCGGACTGTGTCTTCACCGCACGACGGATCGGCCCATCGTCCGAAAGCCTGGTGGTGATACCAAGCGGCCCGTAGCCAGTGGAGAAGACCGATTCGAGCGATTCTCCATCGTCACCGAGAAGCAGAATCGCGACGTGCTCTGCTGGAACAACATGCATTAACGAGATTGCGAAGCGCTGGCTAACCGCATCCAGGTTTAGCGATGAGCCGACGATACGGCCGATGTCGCTCATTAGGCCGAGCAGTGCGTCCTCTGGCTCGTCGGCCCTGGTCGTCGACTCCTCTTCAGGTTTTTCGAGTGACAGCAGCGCGAACTCGCCCGTCGGATCAACCGGTCCAATGCGCGCACTGAACCGCCTGGGCTGCGAGCCCGCGAGTTCCACGAGAAGATCCACTTCTGCGCCGGGCTGTTGCTTCTCCGTTGCCTCAGCAATCCACTGTGACATCGCCTCGCGAGTTGGCAGCAGATAGTCGGGGAGAAGTATGGACGAAGGTCGGTCGATCAAGTCGCTGACATCAGCTTCCAGGAGTTGCGCAGCAGCTGAGTTGACCGCAACAACCTTGCGATCGGCCAGGTTCAGCGCGACCAGCGGTGTGCTCAACGACTCTGCCCAGAGCCAGGACGGCTCGCTGGAGTCTATGTGACTATCCGGGTCCAATTTGGGAAGTTCGTCTACTCGGATCACCCGAAAGGCCGGGTTGCCTGGCGAATCGCACGTGGGCATGCACCCGCACGCGCGCAGGCGCAACTGGCTGTATGACTGCCACGGCATAAACGTTCACAAGGTCATCGTGACCCAGTTGCAGTTGATTTGCACCGGTGAGACCACTGAGGCGGTTGCGGAACTTCGCGAAGATTCATCACCCGTTTGAACTGAGATCAGAGCGTGACTACTGCGATTAGCCCGAACCGAGGTGCGGGTTTTACGGGTTCGTTCAATACGTGGTCGGTAGTAGATTCAGTTCAGAAATGTGCCCGTTCAACGGCGCGCTAACTGCTTGGCGCACGGCGTAAACACGGGACATGGCCTCGGAGTACGGATTGCGAGACCCGCGAATCGACCGGCTTCTGCTCAGGCGTGACGAGACCAACGCCAGGGGCATACCGACGCGCGTCGCCGATCTCGCAGGCAAGGTGTCGAGCATTCTCGTGGAGATCGAGAAGCTCCGGGCCGAAGTCGAAGTGGCGAGCCGGCAGGTGATGACGTTGACGGCCCGGGAGTCCGCCCTGAAGAAGGGTATTGAGGCTCGAAGCTCCAGATCCGTCACCGACGGAGCAAACGCACTTGCGTTTGACGCGTTACAGGCAAGCGACGAGCCGGACTTCGAGTTTCAGCAGGAGAGGCTCGAGACTGTCAGCTCGAACCTGAAGGCCCGGCGACTCTTCGTGCAGCGTACTCAAGACCTGATCGCGACGCGAATATCAACTGTGCAGAAAATGCTGGACCTGTTCACGAGGATTGAGGACGGCGCGCTGAAGCGAACAAGGGTGCGCCGGAGAGTTCGCAGGATCAGACGTCGGCGCTAGGTTCCACGGCGTGTGAAAGCGGTTCGTGGCGTCGGTCTGCTTCGGCTGGGCTGAAGCACTCTGCCGCGTAGATCAGGCACCGACTTTGCTTCTCGTAAGAAAGGGTCGCGGCGTGGTTACCGCACTGTCGTCGTGCTAGTACGGTCGTCTCACAAAGTAGTCGAACTGAACTCGACGTCGAATCGGAGTCAGATTCGATGGGATGAATCGGCCACGCACACTCCATCTGGGAGGTAACTGCCCCCACAGACAGAGGATTTGGCCGAAAGATCACGCTACAATTGACGTCAGCGGCAAACCCAATCGTCACTCAGTTCGGCCGCCAACTCACCGGCGCCACGACGATTGGGTCACCCATCACCGTCGAAACGGGGCTGTAGCTCAATTGGGAGAGCGCCTGCTTTGCAAGCAGGAGGTAGAGGGTTCGAATCCCTCCAGCTCCACCAACTCCACCAGCTCCATCAAGACTTCGCTCTACTCTTGGGGGCCGGTCGCACCGATCGTCTTCCGGCCGTAGTGATGGCGGCTCAAGGCACCCTCGGCGTCTTGACACGTGCAGTTCAATACATGTACTATTCTTCATGTATCTAGCTTCAGGTATTTCTCTGTGAACGCAGAAACAGCATCAAGCTGGACATTCCTCACGAACCACTCGCACGTACTGCTGGCCATCTGGCAGCAGAACGATATTCGAGTCCGTGACATCGCCGCGCTGGTTGGCATTACTGAGCGTGCAGTTTTGCGGATCATCGGTGAGTTGAGCGAAGCTGGATTCGTACAGATCGAGAAGGCGGGCAGGGAGAACCGCTACACAGTAGTGCCCGAACTGCCGCTGCGCCACCCGCTCGAGCGCCACAACACCGTAGGCGACCTGCTGAGTACCCTTTCGAAACATGATTCTGCAATCACCAGGTAACGACAAACTGATTGCATTCAGCAGCTGCCTCGTCTCACGCGGCCGCCAGGCAGCCATGTCCCACATCGGCCCAAAGTTCACTGTCCTCGCTGCCGAGCTTCACTTCATGCAGTCCAGGCAGACACCTCGCATGGGCAACTCAGACTCCACCAGCGCACCCTCTTGAACCTCGACTAATGAGGTAGCCGGTTCCACGCAGTCCGAGTTCGACTCGCGCTTGCGGCGCTCGCTTTGGATAGACGCCTGACCGCAGTCTTTCTGTCAGCCAGCCTGTACCGGCTTGGTCTGCTTTAGCCGCTGTTGGGACTCAACCCCCGACAGGCGTCTGCAGGACCGGCTGTAGCTTCTAACCAGCAGATAGTTGCATCCTGAACACCGATGTTGACCACCTGGGCCGACCGAGGCTCAGGCTATTGGTTTTTCGCAATGGGAGCGTACTGGCCGGTCGGAATCTCCACTAGCTACTCGACGATCCGGGCAACTATCGGCCGATGCCGGATATACCCGAAGAAACAGCCTGACGGCCCTGGGACAGAAAGGACTTGTCAGTTGAAAAGCATCACTGTGGGCGAGGTTCACGACACACATGTGTCAGCATTCGAGACGGTGAGAGAGTTCGTTTCACTGGATGTAGTAATCAGTATGTTCGCAGCACGGGCGTCGGTTCAGGCGGTTTTCGTTGTCGACGATTCGGGAAACTACAAAGACGCAATTACCTGGGATGACCTGCTTAAATGGGTGACGGTAGAGGTCGCGGGTGGCGAGTCATCGCGTTCGATGAGCGCCGGAAACGTGCGTAGAAGCCTGTTCGCGGCCAACACAGGTGACCTCGTGCGCGGAAGATCGATGGTCCCGCCCGTCTCAGAATCGGCTGATCTGGCGACTGCTCTCAGAATCATGATGGACTCGAGTGAGCCTGTGCTGCCGGTTGTGGACAGAGGCGGGATGGTGGTCGGTGACTTGAGAGTGTCGGAGATCCTTGCGGCCGCTCTCGACTACGATGCTCCCTCTATGAAGGCGCCTGACTCAAAAGGTGATCAGGATCGATGAAATTGTCGGCAGACCCAGTTGGCCGCCAAAGTGACACTTGGCGTTTTCTAAGTGCATCAAAGCTTAACCGCGTTACCCGCTGCGCAACTGCCATGAGACGGACAGGGACTGAGCGGGCCGACCTGCAATGACAGAAAGCCTGTTCATAGTCGTTCTTGTACTGATCCTGTCTGTGCCGGTCGCTCCGATCGTGGTTGCGATAGCGAAGGACCGCGCTCCGTACCTGCTCAGCCTCATTCCATTCTCACTATTTGCGTTCCTCGCACTCAACTGGCGGCGAGTTGATGATGGAGAGGTTTTCGACTACTCGTTCAACTGGGTCGCCGGACTAGATCTGGTTGCAAGCTGGCGGCTTGACGGACTCTCTCTCATGTTCGCCTTGCTGGTGCTGGGAGTGGGAGGCCTGGTGCTTGTCTACGCTCGCGGTTACATGGCCGGGATGGCGGACAACAGGAAGTTCTACACCAACCTGTTCCTGTTCATGTTGGCGATGGTCGGCCTTGCTCTCTCCGACAACGTCGTCACACTGTTCGTCTTCTGGGAACTCACCAGTGTCAGCTCCTACCTGCTGATCGGACATAAACACCTCACTGAGTCTTCAAGAGATTCGGCTCTGCAAGCTCTGGTGGTCACCGGTGCGGGCGGCCTTGCGCTCCTGGGCGGACTGGTGATGCTGGCTACTGCCGCGGGCACGTGGCAGATAAGCGAAATGGCTGCTCAATCTGCCGCGATAGCCGAAAGCAGCCTGGCGATTCCCGCGCTGGTCCTGATCGCCGCCGGAGCATTCGCCAAATCTGCGCAGGCTCCTTTTCATTTCTGGTTGCCGAACGCCATGTCGGCGCCAACTCCGGTAAGCGCGTACCTGCACTCGGCGACGATGGTGAAAGCCGGAGTGTTCCTGCTCGCCACACTTAGCCCGGCGCTCGCAGGCCTGTGGCTGTGGACACCGCTGCTGGCCACGGTTGGCGGGATAACCATGGTCGGAGCGGCCTGGCAGGCTCTGCGCGAGACCGACTTGAAGCGAGTGCTGGCTTACTCAACGGTGAGTGCGCTGGGCACCATGGTCTTCCTGATCGGCCTCGGGCACCCGTCAGCCACCAAGGCTGCGGTCACTTTCCTCGTGGCTCATGCGCTCTACAAAGGCGCTCTGTTCATGGTCGCCGGGTCCATCGACCACGAGGCCGGAACGCGAGACTTGAAACTGCTTGGCGGGCTGCGGAAGGCCATGCCGATCTCCGCACTCGCCGCGGGCATAGCTGCGATCTCCATGGCGGGCATTCCACCGACGTTTGGCTATCTGGGCAAGGAAACACTGTTCGCCGCGACCCTGGATGCGGACAGTTTCGTGGTGCTGCTCACTCTTGCCGCTCTCGTTGCCGCTGTGCTCAACTTTGCGATCGCGGCAATCGTCTCGCTAAGACCGTTCACCGGGCTTCAGACCGAGACTCCGAAGCATGCTCATGAGGGGCCACTGGCCCTGTGGGCCCCTCCGCTCCTCTTAGCCCTGCTCGGTGTTTCGGTCGGAATCGCTTCGCCGTGGATAGGGTCCATCACCGTGGGTGCGGCTTCCGATGCGATCGCCGGTCAAGACATCAAGACGGAGCTCGAGTTGTGGCCCGGATTCGGTAGCGTACTTGCGTTAAGCGTCGGCGCCATAGCGCTCGGAGCGGTGGCTTACCTGTTCTCGCCTTCGCTCATGAAGATTCCTTTGGGCCTGGGCGATGGTGGCGACGGCGTGTTCCGCAGGCTGAACTCCGGCCTGCTTCGCGGCTCCAGCACATTCACCCGCAGCGTCCAGAACGGGCAGATGTCCCGGTACATCTCGATCATTGTCCTGTTCGCGGCGACGCTGATCTTCACCGCAATGATCGTACGAGAGGGGTTCAGGTGGCCGTCTGAAACCGTCGCCATAAGGCCATTTGAGGTGGTGATCGTGATCGGAGTGCTGTTGGCCACAGGGATGGCAGCTCTTACGCGCTCCAGGCTAAGAGCGATCGCTGCCCTTGGAGCCAACGGCTATGGCATCGCGACCCTCTTCGTGATCTACGGAGCGCCCGATCTCGGCATGACCCAGATACTGGTCGAAACATTGACCGTCCTGTTGCTGGTGTCTGTCTTCCGCTTCCTCCCCATTACGGGACAAGAATCGTCACGACGCAGACGGCGGCGCCATGCCTTGATCGCGATAGCGGGTGGCGTGGCCGTGACTCTGACCGCACTGTCTGCCGTTGCTACGGCGCCAGCCGGTTCGATCTCCGATTTCTTCCGGGCCAACAGCAAGAGCGAAGCACAGGGATCCAACGTGGTTAACACGATCCTCGTTGACTTCCGTGCGATCGACACGCTTGGTGAGATCGCCGTATTGGCGACCGCGGCCATCGGCGTGATCGCCCTGCTGAGGCTCAGGCCACGCAGAAGGGGCGACTCATGAACTCTGTCCTTCTGATGACGACGGCCCGGCTCTTGATCTCGATCTTGCTGCTGTTCGCGATTTTCCTGCTGGTCCGCGGGCACAACGCTCCAGGTGGCGGATTCATTGCAGGCCTTGTCGTGGCTTCGGCGGTGGGGCTCTACGCCCTCGCATTCGACATCCGCTCGGCAAGGTCTCTCCTGCGAGTGCATCCGAGGACGATCATCGCTGCGGGGTTGCTGATCGCGGTTCTCAGTGCGATTCCCGGAATGTTCCCAGGCGACCCTTTCATGACAGGGATCTGGGTCGATCTCAACATCGCGGGCGAGTCGGTCAAACTCGGCACTCCTCTTCTGTTCGATCTTGGAGTTTTCCTGGTGGTGGTTGGCATGGTGACGATAGCGCTCCTCTGGCTGGCTGAGGAGGAGGGCTGAGATGGAGATCGTCGTCATTTTCCTGATAGGCGGTATGTACTCCGCAGGTTTCTATCTGCTGCTTCAGCGACGCCTCGCTCAACTGATCGTTGGACTCGGGTTGCTCACCAACGCGACCAACCTGCTTGTCTTCACAGTAGCGAGGCTTTCACGCGAAGGAGCCCCGTTGATTCGAGATGGCGCTGATCAGTTGCCGGCGGCGTCTTCTGACCCGACACCCCAGGCGCTCGTGCTGACTGCGATCGTGATCGGGTTCGGAGTCCTGGCCTTCTTCATCACGCTGGCATACCGGGCATACAGGGAGGTTGGTTCAGACAACCTCGAAGAGATGGTGTCAACGGATCTGCTGGATGCCGACGACGATCCGGACGCGGAGTCGCAAGGTGAGTTGGAACCGGGGCCCACAGCTTGAACCTGCTACTCGTCCTTCCACTAATCGCACCGATGCTGGCTGCTATCACAGCAGTGGCGTTTCGCGATCGGCTGCTGGCTCAAAGACTGATCAGTCTCGTAGGGCCGCTGTCGATGTTGGCCTCCGGGATAGCGCTCCTGGTCATAGTGGACCGCGACGGCATCCAGGCGACCAACCTGGGAGACTGGCCCGCACCATTCGGCATCGTGCTCGTCGCAGACCTTTTCAGCGCATTCATGCTGCTCATGGCCGGCATAGTGTCTCTGGCCGCACTCGTCTTCTCGTTCGCCTCGCTCAGCGACCGGAACGTCAGGTTCGGGCACTACTCGGTCGTCAACCTGATGCTTGTGGGCGTCAGCGGCGCGTTCCTGACCGGCGACATGTTCAACCTGTTCGTTTGGTTCGAGTTGATGCTGATCGCATCTTTCGTGCTGCTGGCGCTAGGCGGTGGGCGGCGGAGGATCGAAGGCTCTGTCAAGTACGTTGCGATCAACCTGGTCTCGTCGGCTTTCTTCCTTGCGGGCACAGGACTGCTCTACGCCACGACGGGCACGCTGAACATGGCGGACCTCTCAGTCAAGATCAGCGAGGTCGACAACCAGGGACTGGTGACCACCATCGCCATGTTCTTCATCATCTCGTTTGGGCTGAAATCGGCGGCGTTCCCGATGTTTTTCTGGCTGCCAGCGTCCTATCACACCCCGTCGATCGACGTTACGGCGTTGTTTTCCGGACTGCTGACCAAGGTCGGCGTCTATGCCTTGATCCGTACCTTCACGCTGGTGTTCGCGGATGACGTCGATTTCACCCACACACTGATAATGGTGCTGGCCGGATTCACGATGGTCGTTGGAGTGGTTGGGGCTGTGGCGCAGTACGACTACCGGCGGCTGCTTTCGTTCCACATCGTGAGCCAGATCGGATACATGTTGATGGGGCTCAGTATCTTCACGCCCGCGGCCCTAGCCGGCGCAATCCTGTTCATAGCCCACAACATACTTGTCAAGACATCGCTCTTCCTGGTGGGCGGCTTGCTCGCGCGCTTCTCGGGCACCGAATCGCTCAACCGAATGGGAGACATGTATCGCCGAAAGCCGGTAGTCGCCGCCCTTTTCGGGATAGCCGCTCTGTCGCTCGCCGGACTGCCACCGTCCTCAGGTTTCATCAGCAAGCTGGCGTTGGTGCGCGCAGGTGTAGAGGCCGAGGCGTACGCGATCACCGCGATCTCGCTCTTCGTCAGCCTGCTGACCCTGTACTCCATGACCAAGATCTGGAACGCCGTGTTCTGGAGACCTGCGCCTGAAGATGCACCCAGGTCAGTCACCGGGCTCAGGCAGCTCAACGGAACTCAGCTCATGCTGATGATCAGCCCGGTGGTGTTTCTGGTTGGACTTAGCGTCGTTTTCGGATTCATTGCGCAGCCCATCCTGGATACGGCGACCGATGCCGCTGAATCACTCATCGAACCCTCTGCATATATTGAAGCGGTTCTTGGAGAGACGCCATGAACGGTCTGCTCGTCAATCTCGTCCTGACCCTGTCATGGGTGATGATCACCGGTCTGTTCACCTTTGTGAACATCTTTATCGGGTTCTTGCTGGGGTACGCAGTGCTCGCGATCACGCAACGAGTCACGGGTCGCCCGGGTTATGCGGGTAAGCTCGTCCAGACGATTACTCTGATCGTGTTCTTCGTGTACGAGCTTAGCCTCGCGAACCTCAGGCTGACCTTGGATATCATTCGCCCCGACGCAAGGATTCGCCCGGCAATTATTGCGATGCCGCTCAGCGCCCGGACGGACCTGGAGATCACTGTGCTGGCAAACCTCATCACTCTTACACCCGGCTCAACATCGATCGAGCTGTCTGACGATCGCCGGACACTCTATGTCCACCTGGTCAATATCGGAGATTCGAGCCTGGAAGAGGTGCGGAACGAGCTAAAGCGAGGGTTCGAGCGAAGACTTCTGGATGTGATGAGATGAGTATCGAGTCTGATTTTCTTCAGATCGCCGTGACGACTTCGTTCGCACTGTTGTCACTGGCCTCCATAACGACGCTGATTCGCCTGGTGCGTGGCCCGACGCTGCATGATCGAATCGTCGCACTTGACGTGCTGACTGCGATCGTCGTCGGAGTCGTTGGCACAGTGGCCATCGAGCGCAGAGAGAACACTCTCGTTGATGTGAGTCTTGTCGTCGCGCTTGTGGCGTTCCTTGGCACGGTCGCTTTTTCGATATTCCTGGAGGTGCAGAACCGCTATGAGTGATGTATTCGCCGGACTTTTCCTGCTGACCGGGGCACTCTTTCTGTTCCTCGCCGGACTCAGCCTGCTGCGCTTGCCTGACCTCCTCACCAGGCTTTCCGCATCAACTAAAGCGGTCGCATTCGGCGCAGGACTGGTGTTCGTCGCAGTCTTGATCTTCTTCAACGACGTTGCGACCGATGCTCGAGCGATCGCAGGAATACTGTTCTTTGCCATAACCGCACCAATCGCCGGGACCGTCATCGGTCGCAGCGCCCGCAGGACCGGCGTGCCTATCTGGCCTGGAACAGTAGTCGACGACGGCGAAGACCTGCACAGGGCCAGCTCAACCGGAGACGCGGGCTCGCAGAACCGCGAAGATGAAGCAGAACCCCCCGATCAGATCTCGTGACTCTCACCTAAATAGCTTCTTACTGTCGTCCGTATCAGGCGCGATCTGAATACGGCAACTGGTGGGTCCCAACGGCACACGGGCAGGTCCATACATCCCGCGACCGATAGGAGATCACTAAAAAGCCTGTTTTCCTGTGCGTTATCGAGAAACTTGATCTGCCCTTCCGATGAGTTGGGCACCATTCTTTGTGCCCGGCGGCGATGCCCCCGGTAGGACCTGGGTAATCGACTAAGTACGGACAGTGAAAATACCAGCGAGATGAGCGGCATTTGGCATGGTACGTCGCAACACTCACAGGCCCGGCCCTTTACTTCCGCTCTGTTACGCTCGGAAAGCACACGCGTGAAGGGGGCCATTCAGCTCGCACGCGCTCTGGCGAGGACTGTTTCTGAGATTCGTAGTTGACCGTCATCGAGCAATGGAGTTCGAGTGTGTAATGATCGGACCCTATCCGCACGAAAGGACAGAAGATTGGCTGAGCCCGGTACAAAGAGCGGCGACCGCGCTCCAGAGCTTCGGGAGGGCGAACTTCGCCTTGTTCATCTCGGAGTCGACCTTGTTTCAGACCGCTATGTGGCCTGGATGAACAATCCAGAAGTGGTCAAATTTACTGAGAGCAGATTCACGACTCACACACGAGAAAGCATCCAGGATTTTGTTCGTTCGGTCGAGGCAGACAGGGCTGCTCGAATGTGGGCAATCATCGTCGGAGAAACTCATATCGGCAACATAAAGCTGGCACCGATTGATCTCCACCACTTGAACGCCGAGTTGGGCCTGATCATTGGATCAATAGAGCACTGGGGGAAAGGGCACGCCTCCGCCGCTATTTCGCTCGTTGTGAAGTGGGCCTTCGACGTGCTATCCCTACATAAGGTCTTCGCCGGCATCTGCGACGGAAACTCCGGTTCTGTGAGAGCGTTTGAGAAGGCTGGCTTCGTTGCCGAAGCGCGACAATCGAAGCATTACTATGTTGACGGTGGGTATCGGGACCGAATAGTCATGGCTCGATTCAACCCTCGGCCCGTTAGTCCACCGGGTAAGTCATGAACCCTGTCGACCTCCAAGGACACGGCCGTCGCCTGCTGTCCAAGAACGATCAGATGTTCGTTTCTCGGGGACGCCGGCGTCTGTGACGTGGGTCGAACTCGAACGCTTAGTGGCTAGAACGCGAAGCATAGAGACTCCGAGGCATTGCTCGATGACCGCCGTGTCGGGTGAGGCCACGACTACTACAGGTTTTCGGCCATTTGCTCTTTAGCCATTGGCGTTTCTAACACCAGGAGAGTTCCAGTTGACTGAAGACGTACTGAAAGGTGCCAGAATCTTCATCTTCCAACAGCGTGGCTGGGCTATCTCGATTGGCCATGACCTGGCGAAAGTGTTGCAGGCGCGTGGCGCGATTCTCGCTGCGATGACCTTCAAAAGATCAACCGATAACTTTGTCCGCTCGCAGAAAGAAGTCGACTACGAATCGATCTGGTCTGATGAAGACATTGAAGAGTCTCCAACGTCGTTCCTCGGTGATAGTCCACCGAGCCTCGCTGACGTGTGCGATGAGCTAGGTGTGGACACGATCTGGGAGATCGTACAGTCGAGAAGGACCCAGGTGAAGAGCTACGGCGATGGGTTCTATTACCGATATAGACAGAATGTGGACGACGACCATATCGAGAATTACGTCAAGGCAATGTTCGTTGTTTTCAAACGTATACTGGATGAATTCAACCCAGAAGTGATTGTGGTGCCGGTCATTGGTGGGCTTCCTCACATCTTTCTCAGCCTCCTTGCCAGAAAACGCGGCATCAGGATGATAGGGATTACCGATACTAAAGTCTACGCTGTTTCCGCGTTTACATATTCTCATACCAACGAATTGAGTCCATTGGTAGAGCGTATTGACCAGCTAAATAATGGACAGGCTCAAAGCGAAAATCTGGAGAAAGCTCGCGAGTACATTCGATCGACTAGATCTAAGTACCGTACGACTCGAGTGCTGGAACAGATTATGGCCGGACGCAAAAAGTCGCTATATCGCACGATTCGAGGCCTTCTGGGTGAGCTCAGGCATAGCCGGAACAGTCCGAACTATGTGAAAGGCCTTGGACCAAGCATCGACGCCCGGCCTTACAAGATCGTGATTAGAGACTTTATTCGGCGTCGGCAGTACGAACGTGCCGCAGACAAGATTGCGATGCCAAAACTCGATGCGCGCCGCCCCTACTGTCTGTTCCCACTGCAAACGGATCCAGAGATTGCGCTAGATGTCTATGCCCCCCGATTCAACAACCAACTGGAAACGGCCCGCCAGATTGCCATGTCGATGCCCGGGGATATGAAACTGATAGTCAAGGATCATCCAGTGATGCGCGGACAACGATCCGCGAAGTATCTGGAAAAACTCGCCCGCACACCTAATATCTTGCTTGTAAACAGCGACTACCCGATCGCAGACCTGATGCGGCAGTGCCGGTTGGTGATTACTACTGCCGGTACTGTATCGATAGAAGCCGCGCTATTGAAAATTCCCGTGATTCAGCTCGGGAACCTGGGTACGAACCGCCGCCTGCCGAACGTGACCTGCCATTCGGATCTTTCAACGATGACAAATGTGATCAACCAGGTAATTGAACTGGACTACGATACCGACGATTATGAGCGTCGCCTGGAGAATTACGTGGCGGCCACATACGATGTCGGATTTAATGACGACTACCGGCGCGCGTGGGAGGAATCTGACAAAGGTGAAGGCACGGCGATCATCGAACGGTACTTGAGCGAAATCGAACGTTGTCTGGCATGAGCGTGCCTGCTTACCGAGGTTTCTAGCGTTTGCTATATCTCGAAAAGCTCAGTTTGAAAATCTTGTACCACAGACGCACGTGAACTAACGGCGGCATTGAGAAGAAGTACTTACGGTAGAACCGCACCACGCTTGGAAGCAATCGGGAGTCATCGACAGACCACTGAGCTCCATGGGTATGCCAATTAACCAGTCGCTCTTCGTTAACACCATACTTCATTCCAGCTCTGTGAGCTTGAATAATCAGGTCTTTATCACAGCTCCCCTGGATAGATACATCATAGCCTCCAAGCCGCTCAAATGCTGATTTGAGGATCACCACGTTCGAACACAACACACCTGGATTCGTAAGGTAAAACGCCCTCTCATCAAACTCTTGCGGCGGCGACTTGCCAGGAGTCTCGTTCTCCGAGGGATCAACGTTCATGAGGCCGGTCACTACTACATCAAGCTTTCGGTCTGCGACTATTTTCGCGGCCTGTGCAAGGTACTCGGGGTCCCAAGTGTCGTCGTCGTCGAGAAACGCAAGCAGCTCAGCGTCAGCATGTCTGGAACCCAGGTTCCGAGACGAAGGAGCGCCTGGTCTGCCGTGGTTTTCGATGTATATGACAGGCGGCTCGACTTCGGAGTCCAGCGAAACGCATGTCGCCTTCGTCTCAGCGCTGGCCAGATCGTCCACAACGATGATCTCAATGGGCAAAAGTGACTGGCCAGCAGCTGATCTGACAGCACGCCTGAGGAACTCATCACGCTGGTGCGTTGGAATCACGACCGAAACTCGAAGTGGCGCCTGCTCGGTCATCGGCCTAATGTCGAAGAAACGCTCTTGATCAGATCGGCGGCATACGAGAGCGGTTCACCTTCATACTGAACCTTGAGCAACACGATCGCGCTATCGCCTGTTGCGATCGTGACCGCACCATCCTGATTCGAGGATGGCACGACTCGTCCGGGTACGCCTCCTGAGATAGGAGGCCCTTCGTAGCGCTTTGTGTTCCAGACGAGCATTTTCCTGCCTTCCAGAAACGTATAAGCGCCTGGCCAGGGTGATGTGAGGGCACGAACCAGGTTGTGGATTTCAGCCGAGTTGCTCGCCCAGTTGATCAGACCGTCCTCAGGAGTGCGCTTCGTTGTCACCGACGCGTCTGCCTCGATCTGCGGAAATGCGGCGAATGATCCGTCCAGGAGGCTTTCAATGTGCGTCTCAAGCAGGCTCAAGTAGACACTGGTCACTCGTTCCGCAACCTCGCCGATGGTGTCGTCTGGACCGATGCCGACCGTGGACTGTCCGATGATCGGACCTGCGTCGACCTGGTCCGACATCAAGAACAACGTCGCACCGGTCTCCTTTTCTCCGTTGATGATCGCCCAGTTCGTGGGTGCGAAGCCACGGTACTTAGGGAGAAGCGAATCGTGGAACGTCACCGCCGCTTTCTGCACCTGGCTGTAGACGGCCCGAGGGATTATGTATCGCCAGCCTACCGCGAACAAAAGGTCTACATCGTTTCCGACGGTTATCTGCTTCCATCCCTTTGCGCCGATTGATCGCACCTCATGAAACATGGCTCCATTTGACTCGGAGATTTCCTTCATCTCATCAAAGAACTCCGGTTCCCACGGATCCCCACGGAAGCTGCAGACCAGTAGGGTGTCGTTCGGTCGCAGTTCGATCAGCTTCTCCAGGAAACGTACTGCTCTCGGAGATGCGCCAAATAAGACAATCGCTTTCCTGTCAGAGGGCGATGGAACGTCTGGTTTCATAACTTGAAGCAGCCTAGTCGGACGCCACGGGTCGGCCAAGACGTTCCGATTCAACCAGAACGGTCCGGGTTACGTACTCGATCTCGTCGTCGGTGAGTTTCGGGTACATCGGGATGGTGATTGTGGAGTCCCCGAACCTCTCGGCTTCCGGAAACATGCCACGTTCGTAGCCGAACTCGCTTCGATAGTAGTCGAGTAGATGCACAGCTCGGAAGTTCACAGCGACGCCAATATTCGCGTCCTGCAGCGCACCGAGCATGTCGTCACGTACATTCGGATGAACGCGAATCGTGAAAATGTGTCGAGCGTGAACCGAGCCCTCCACAGGTCGTGTGATCTGAATGAACGGGCTCTCGGCAAAAGCACTCTCGTAGTGCCTGCAAATCTCCTCTTTGCGGCTCAATGTCTCGTCTATCCGATCGAGCTGAGTGCCGAGCAAAGCTGCCTGTATGTCAGACATGTTGGCCTTGTAGCCGAGTACATCCATATCCCAGTGTCTGTACTTGGAGTGGTATCGATCTTCTGCACCGGCCGACATTCCATGGAGGCGAAACTTCCTCACGCGCTGCGCAAGCTCGTCATCGTTCGTTACGACCGCACCGCCCTCGCCGGAAGTGATGTTCTTGGTCGCGTAGAAACTGAATGCTGCTGCGGTGCCCAGGCTGCCTGGTCTGTAACCGTCACGAGATCCCTCGACGCAGTGGGCACTATCTTCGAGAACCTGGAGGCCGTGCCTGTTCGCGATATCCGCGATGCCACCCATGTCCGCCAGTTGACCGTAGAGGTGGACGGGCAAAATCGCTTTCGTCCGATCGCTAATCGCTTCCTCAATACGAGTGTGATCAATGTTCCCAGTCTCAGGCTCGATGTCTACGAAGACCGGTTCCGCGCCGCAGTGGAGTATCACGTTTGAGGAGGAAATGAAGGTCATCGGGGTAGTGATCACTTCATCGCCCGGTCCGATTCCCATGGCCTTCAACGTGATGAACGCGCCCATAGTCCAACTCGTCACACCGACGGCGTTGCGGGCGCCCAGGTAGTTTTGCAACCGGGACTCGAAATCTCGAGTTCTTGGCCCGGTCGTCAGGAACGTCGAGCCCAGTGTCTCGACCACGTTCTCGACTTCCAACGGGCCGAGGTTGTGTTTGTAAAACTCGACTTTCAAGTTACTGCGCGTTCCTCGACGAATGTCAGAACAGCTTCCCGTCGATCTTCAGCTCCGACAAAAGGCGATCTGCTTCGAATAGGTACTGGTAGTAGCGGACAGTCGAGCCTCGCGGATCCGACTGATCTATGCGTCCGCTATGCAGAGCATCCCGTACTTCGACGATGCCATCTTCGACGGACGACAGTGTCCGATAGCCGAGTACCCTCGCGATCTTGTCACAACTGACTCTGTAGCTGCGCTGATCAGGATCGTCAGGCGTGATCTCCAGATCCGTGCCGGAAACCGCCCGGGCTACCATTTTGGCGACCTGGATCACCTGGTAGTTTTGCTCGGTCGAGCCGACGTTGAATATCTGGCCCGCGGTCTTCGCAGGCTCTGAGTCCATCACCGCAGTAAAGGCCCTGGCAACATCCGCAATGTGGACAAGCGGCCTCCACTGTTCGCCGCCGCCAAGTACGAATATCTTGCGTCGATTGACCGCATACGCCGTCATGATGTTCACGATCAGATCGAAACGCATGCGAGGTGACAGTCCGAACACCGTGCCATTCCTGAGGACTGTGACCGCCATGTCCGAATCTGATTCGGCCAGGCACAGTTCTTCGCTGCGGACCTTTGCCCGTGCATACAGGGAAACTGGTGAAAGATCTGACTCCTCAGTCAGCAGAGCCTGGCCGCCGGCACCATAGACGCTGCAAGAGGAAGAGTAGATGAGCCGCTTAACGCCCGCCGACCGCGCTGCATCGATCACGCGACCACCTCCACCAATGTTGATGTCGGTCGTCAGGTTCTCATCAAGATCACAGGCCGGGTCGTTGGAGATGCCGGCCAGGTCCATTATGACGTCGACACCATCCAGATCGTCCTCTTCGAGGGACCTCGTGTCTTTTCGTACTATCGAAAAGTTCGGCCGATCTGTCAGGTGGGAAACGGTATCTGTGCCGAAGTAAAACCTGTCGAAACACAACACCTCGTGTCCTGCGTCCAGTAGCTGTCCACACAGGACTGATCCTATGTAGCCGGCCCCTCCGGTGACCAGGACTTTGCTCATATTGTTGGATCCTCCAGGTTGTGGAACGTTGAACTGGCTCAAGAATCTTGCAGGCGCGATCCCGATCAACGAAGTGCGCTGAAAGGCGCAGACTGGAACTGAGCCTGTTTCAACCGCGTTTAGTTCGATTGTAGCTTCGGCGCATCCCTTCTTCTGCCTTACTCCGCAGACAGACTTGTAGCATCTTGTCTTCCACCTGAATCGCGCAGCGAGGGCTACCACGCAAAGTTAGGCGGAAAACAGCGAAGCGTCAGCGTTCCACCGTCGGCTCTACTCTCGCTTTTCTGTTCACGCCTGGACGCGACACAAATGCATGCCTGGTTTTGGTTTCTGTAACCAGCTGCATCGTTCCGAGAGGAACTGGTTGCAGGCGGCCGTTTCAGAGTTCTTGCCACTGGTTGCGCTGGGAAACTGAACGCGTCGCGACAACGACATCCGGGAACTGGCTCGTCAGTTGAGCAGTCTTGCTAGTCGCGTCAAGCTTGAACCATGAACTGAATTGACGACATCCTGAGCTCAGGCCTGTGTGAGCAGCGGCGTAATTTCCACCAGAATGCCCTATGCTGACTACCGTCTGATGATACGGGCCACCGGCAGACCCTTGAGGTTCTCTGGTGCAGAACGATGTTCAAAGAAGCTCTGCTTTGGATGCTAACTTCCGCACCAGGTAGCAGGAGATGTTTGCGGATCGCAGGACTCGTATCTCTGAGACCGTCTACCGGCTAACGAAGTCGACCGCTGAAAATCGTGGTCAGACCAGATCTGAGGAGCCTTTGACCAGTTCAGGGACAGAAGCACAGTTTGAGTAGGATACTCGACAACGTTGGGCTGTTCCTGTGGTACCCGAAAAGCCTGCCGAAGCGGCTCAACTACGCCCTGGTGTTGATCGTGGGGGTGACAGCGGCGACCGTGATTCTGGACGGTCTTGCGCTCGCCCTCATCGTACCGTTCGTTGACATTCTTATCGGCACTGAGGACGAAACAAGCTCTGTTTCGCTGATCCGATGGACCTCGGACTTTCTCGAATGGATGGGCTTAGAGACGACCACCGGCTGGTTGATCGCTTTCATCGTCGTGTTTCAACTCGTACGAGCTGCCGGGATGGCGATGCAGGTCTGGCTCACGGCACATTTTCGGGCGGAGTTCGAAGAACTCCTGAAACGTGGCACCTTCACAGTGCTAATGCGATCTTCCTGGTCCTACTTAACTACATTGCGCTCGGGTTCCATGACCAATGCGATCGTATCGCAAGCCACTCGAGGCGGACGTACCTACGATTCTTTTGCAATCACACTGTCAGCCTTAATTACGTCCATCACTTACTTCGCCGGCTCGTTGATCATCTCCTGGGAGCTTAGCCTGCTCGCCGCTGGATACGCTCTCCTTCTGATGATTTCTCTGAGTTACTTCTTCGCAATGGGCAAACGGTTGGGTGCACGGCTTGCCACTAACGGTGAAGATGTTCTAAACGAAATATCAGAGTCGGTTGGCGGCCTGAAGATCGTCAAATCCAGCGCGCTCGAGACCTCGGTCATCGGCAGGTTTTCTCATGCCGCCAGAAGGTATGCCCGAACAGACTCACTGATAGGCCTACAGCAAGGCGCGATGCAGTCGCTGTTCGAGTTGCTGTTCATGGTTGCGTTGGTCGCAGGGCTCTTTTTCGCTTCCCGCACTCTTGACCTGACCAATAGTGCGATCCTGCTTTTCACACTACTTTTCTTCCGCATATTCCAACGTGCCCGGGGGATTCAGACCGGCCTGCAGTCTTTCTACCAGTTGATACCGAGCCTTGAAGTGATCAGGCGGTTCCAGCAGCAGGCGAGCTCCAACAGCGAGAGGACAACCGGCGGTGACTTCCAGAAACTCGAACGCAAGGTCGAGTTCAGCAATGTCCAGTATGAGTACCTGGCCGGCCACCCGGTGCTCAACGACATATCGATGGAGATCGAAGCGAAGAAGTCCGTTGCGATCGTCGGACCGTCCGGTGTCGGCAAGACAACCGTTGTCGACATGGTCGTCGGCTTGATCGATCCGACGTCTGGCAGCGTCAGCATCGATGACCGGCCGCTCACCGAGATCAGTCTTGAAGCGTGGCGAGGCAGAATCGCTTACGTGACCCAGGGTTCGATCCTGTTCCGTGACACGGTTGCGAGGAACATAGCACTGGGCGTCGACAACGTTACGCATGAAGATATCGAGGAAGCCGCGACCCTGGCCGGAGCGAACGATTTCATCTCGAGACTTCCACAGGGATACGAAACGCTTGTCGGCGAACGCGGCATCACACTTTCAGGCGGCCAGCGTCAGAGAATCGCGCTCGCGAGGGCACTCATCAGGAAGCCGGACCTTCTCATCCTCGACGAAGCTACGAGCGAGCTTGACGTCGCATCAGAGCAGCGCTTCCAGGCAACACTTGCCGGGCTCCAGGGCCATACGGCGATGCTGATCGTGGCCCACAGGCTATCCACTGTGATGGGCGTTGACCGGGTCTACGTACTTGATGACGGGAGGGTCTCCGAATCAGGCTCGCCACGGGAACTGATCGATCAAAAAGGCCGCTTCTACTCGATGCTGCAGCAAGCAGGTCAGGTCAACTAGGCCTTTCTGAAGACAGGCTGAACAGGCGGCCCCTCCAGGAACTCGATCGGATCATCGCTGTTGATCGCCGAAGCAAGCACAGCCATCGCCTCCCTCAGTGCGTCCAGCGTGTGCGAAACGTCATCGTCGCTGAGTGCGTAACTGATGTTGAAGCCGAACAGGAACAGCACTCCGCGCCGCACCAGCTCCTGCTGAAGGATCGACCGCAGTACCAGGTCGTCTTCGCCGGTCTTCGGGTTTGCAAAGGTGCAGACCGTTCGCGGCGGCAGGCCAATGCACTGCGTCACACCATCGATACCGAACTCTGCGGCCAGACTGTTGTAGCCATCCTGAATCTTGCTGCCTTGCTTCCACAGGTGCTCGATCACCGGCTCGCGTTTCATCTTGTCCATCGTCGCCTTCGCGGCTGCCAGTGAAACCGTCTCACCGCCGAAAGTGAACGAGAAGAAGATGTCGTCGAACCTCTCCATGATGTCCCGACGTCCCGCCACGATCGAAAGCGGATAACCGTTCGCAACCGCCTTAGCGAAGCATGCGAGGTCAGGAATCACGCCGTACCGCTCCTGCGCTCCACCGTATGCGACTCGGAATCCGGTCAGCACTTCGTCGAAAATTAGCACCGTACCGTTCTTTTTGCACAGCGCCGCAACCTCTTGCAGGAAACCATCTTCGGGCTCGATTACACCGACCGGCTCCATGATCACGCAGGCTACTTTGCCGTTGTGCTTCGCGAATACAGCCTCAAGCGATGCGATGTCATTGAAAATGAACGGCTCGGTCAGCTCAGAGACCGCCTGGGGCACACCGATAGACCGGGTTGTGGTTCCGATGTACCAGTCCTGCCATCCGTGATATCCGCACGAAGCCACGACGTCTCGACCGGTGAACGCACGCGCTACCCGGACCGCTGCGCTCGTGGCATCGGAGCCGTTCTTGCCGAACCTCATCATCTCAGCGCATGGAACCGCATCCACGATTCGCTCAGCGACCTCAAGCTCAATCGGGTGGGACAGTGAAAAGATCGTGCCCTGCGAAACCTGTCTTACTACCGCTTCCGTCACGTCCGGATCGTCATGGCCGAGAACGATCGGGCCGAGAGAGGTCGGGTAGTCGATGAACCGGTTTCCGTCTACGTCCCACACGTACGCGCCCTTGCCGCGCTCGAGAAAGACCGGTGAAACTCCCTGGACGATCTGGCTGGGTGCCTTGCTGAAGGTCTGCGAAACGCCCGGAATCAACTGCTCCGCCTTCGCGAGCAGCTCGTGCGATCGTGTGAGATTGAGTTTCCTGGCTGGCTGCTGGTCGTTAATTTGAACCACCGCCTTCGCTGACAAACTGCGCTTCCATCGACTCGTTTCGGATCTCGCCCGAGTTCAACGCTGCGATAGAAGGGTGCGCTTCGAGCGCCTTGATGAAGTCCTGCATCGACGCGTCCTTGAACTGCGCGTCCATCACATCGCACAACCTGCGCATCATCTCAAGATCGGCTTCGCCATCCAGGGTCCAACGCAGGTGCGACAGGTCGACATCATTCTCAACGTTTGCCACCCGGAACCGCCCGGGCTCGCGCCAAAAGTACGGAGTCACGTGCTCGCGGTGCGACGTAAGAGTTGCCTCTCGATAAGCGCGCTCAAGCGCCTTCACTGAAAACACCTCAGTGTCCAGTCCGTCCGGAAAGGTCGGAGGTTTGATGTTCGACACGTAGTCGTACTCACCCTCGGTAAACGCACTTACTACCCTGGAGCTGACCTCTGGGTCCAGCATCGGGCAGTCCGCCGTTACACGGACCACGGCGTCCGCTCCGAACTCGATTGCTGCCTCAAAGAACCTCGCAAGCACATCAGATTCGCTGCCGGCGAGAGTCTCCGCACCGCGCGAACTCGCAAGTTCTAGAACCGGAACATCCTGTGGGCTGGCAGAGGTAGCGACAACAACCTCATCCGAGCCCTGAATGCGCTGGCATCGAGAGATCACGTGTGCCAGCACCTCGGTGCCGCAGATCGGCAGCAGCACCTTTCCCGGCAGGCGGGTTGACGCTGCCCTGGCCTGGATGATCGTGACGATTCTCAAAGTGCGATCTCTATCCCTTCGCTCGCCGACCTCTTTGCAGCGAGCGTTATCTCCAGCACGCGATGCGCGTCACGCCCGTTCACAGGCGGAGTCGCCTCACCTGCAACGGACTCCAGGAAGACACGCATCTCATCGACGTATGTCGGCCCGAGGTCAGACACCAGTGGCTCGAATGATCGCTGGTTGCCGTTGTCGATGATCTCCGTACCGGTGTTGAAGTCCCAGTTGATCGTTGCTTCGGTGCCTACCAGCCGAGCGGCTCGCCTGTATCCGCGCTGGGTGCAATCGATGCTCAACGATGAAATGGTATTGCCTTCATGACGCATCGTCACCACGGCCGAATCCTCTGACTGCATCTCCAAGTCGCTCAACTTTCCGGCAGCGCAGTAGACGGACGTTACCTCCCCGGCCAGCCACCGAACGTAGTCGAACTCATGCGACTCCTCGAGGATTATCCCGCCGCCCTCATCACCGGACGTGATGTAGTTCTTGCGGTAATCGCTCGTTGGCCGCCAGGTAGGCAGGTACTGACCGAACTCTGCGTGCACCGTCAGCAACCGGCCGATCGCTCCAGACTCGACCAGATCCTTCACTCGCATCAAGGCGGGCAGGAACCTCAGGTTGTAGGCGACCATGAGAACGAGATTCGCGTCCTCGGCTTTTTCCAGTAACTCCGCAACACCATCGGTGGACGTGCTGAGCGGCTTCTCTATGAGCAGGTGGGCACCCACTTCTACGGCCTTCAGTGAAGTGGAGAGGTGATCAAGCGGCGGTGTGGCGACGACTACCGCGTCACAGCCCTTATCAAGCGCAGAGTCGACCGACTCGTACGTCCTTGCTCCGATCTCTTTAGCAAGTCGCTCGGCTCGTTGCCGGTCCGGGTCGAACAGGCGGATGTTTTCGACGCCCTGCGCAGCCATATTTCTTGCGTGGCGGCTGCCGGCTGAACCACAGCCCGCAACCAGCACACGAAGATTCGAACTCATGGACGCAGCTGCCTCACAACCTCGAACGCCTCAGCAGCCTCGAAGCCTGCGACGGATCCCCAACGTGCGGCGATCGCTTCCAGCGCACGCGCCGAACGCGGGTGAGGGAAGGGCCGGATCTCGTCCGCATAGCACTCCATCGCCTCGATCTTCTTCCGGATGGAGCTTTCGACGTTCACGAACATATTGGGGCTGAAACCCGGTCCCGTCACGCCGAATGACCACTCGCTAGAAGACGGAATCTCAAACGAATGAACCTCTTTAACCGCGTTACCAGGCACCGTCCGCGTAGCCGTGACAACAGCCTGGCAGGTGAGACGGTGATCGATATTCAGGTCGCCCTTGTGGTGCGTGAGGACAATGTCGGGCTGAACCCGGTCGATGTGAGACTCAACAACCTTGATGATTTCTAGCAGCGGCATCTCGTCGAACTTGTTGTCAGGCAGCGACTCAAGCTCCAGAGTTTTTGCGCCGACGGCCTCAGCCGCACGTTTCGCCTGGCCGCTCAAGGCATCGAGCTGGTTTTCGACCTCCACGTCTCTTCCCTCGAACCTGGACGCCACACCCTCTCCCAGGATGACGATGTGGACTTCGTCACCCTGTGCGGTCATCCGGGCCATGGTCGCGCCACACCCAAGAATCTCGTCGTCCGGGTGGGCTGCAACGGTCAGGTATCGCATTACTCGGCAGGCTCGTTTTTCGTGAACTTTGCTCGGGCTGTCAGCACGCCGCCAGTCAGCGCAGCATCGGTGAGTTCTACCTTATGACTCCCCGACCGGACAAAAGCATGGGGGTAACCCGGCGCGTCCAGCATCCGAATGAAGTCGTATAGCTTCTCTGCATCGTCTTCGTCGGGCAGTTCGCTCTGCTCCGGTTTCCTGCGACGGAAGACCATAGGCTCTCCTGTCTGCGGAACGGGCTCGGGGTGCGTTTCGGCGATCTCCTCGACCATTCCCGCTGCAATCTCTGCGCCACGTTCATAGATTTCCCGTGCGGTGCCTGACAGGTCGAGCGGTCGCTTCAGGTAAACAGGTCCGGCATCAAACTGCTCGATCATCCGGAGAGCGGTCAGCTTAGTCTCCTTGTGGCCTCGTACGATCAGGTTCTGCAAAGGGCTTCCGCCGCGGCCGTATGGCACATCCGTCATGTGGAACGCCACGCACTCAAGTCGGTCCGTCAGGTCGTCGGGAACTTTCCATGACCAGTGAAGAAAGAACAAATACCTGGGCTTAGGAACGCTCGCCAGCACCTTGCTCAACTCTTCAGGAGCAGAAACAAAACTCCACTCCCCGGGGAGCTTGCTGATCCGTTCGTCGAAGACCCTCCGATTCCAATCGTGTGCGGCGGCGACTATGTAGCTTTGGTTGTCTGCCATGGTGTGCACCGTTGGCCGGGCGCTCTAGTCGGCAACAAGGAACCAGGTGAGGGGCGTGCCGCGCTTGATGTCCTTGGCTGCCCTGTGATTGAGCACATCGTCGTAATGCTTCGGCGCAAGACCATTCCCCGGCCGGATCACTCGCACGTTCTCCGGGGTCAACTCCTCTCCGGCCGCAATATCCTCAACCGCAAAGATCGATCGCTGGAACACCACGTTGCCTGTCTCAAACTCAGACGGCCCGTAGCGCACAGATCCCATCGCTGCCTCGACCGTCTTGATGCCGTCCGTCAACGCCTTCAACTCGTGCGGCTCAAGCGAGAACGCGGCGTCCGGTCCTCCCTCTTCCCGAGACAGCGTAATGTGCTTCTCGATCAGGCAGGCGCCAAGGCTCACTGACGCAAGTGCTGCCTCAATCCCCAGTGAATGGTCTGAGAAACCGATGGGCAGGTCCCATGTCTCTCGCATATGCGGGATGTTCCGCAGGTTCAGTGCTTCTGGGGGCGAAGGGTAAGCGGATGCGCAGTTGAGCAACACGATCTGTTCGGCGCCCTCGGCACGCACGGTGTCAAGGGCATCCTGGATCTGGCCGATGGTCGCCATCCCGGTTGAGATCAGCATCGGCTTGCCAGCACGGGCGATTTTCTTCAGCAGCGGAATGTCCATCACCTCGAAGCTGGCGACCTTGAAGACAGGCACATCCAGTTCCGAGAGAAAATCCACAGCGCTGGCGTCGAACGGCGTTGAGAAGCAATCGAGACCGATCTTCTTCGCCGCGCCCATGATGTCGGCCTGCCACTCCCACGGCGTGTACGCGGTCTTGTAGAGCTCGTAAAGAGAGGTGCCGCCCCAGGTGTTCGTGTTCGGCAGGATGAACGGCGGTTCATCAGAGTCGATCGTCATCGTGTCAGGCGTGTAGGTCTGGAGCTTGATCGCATCAGCCCCGTTTTCTTTCGCCATCTCCATGATCTCGATCGCACGATCGAAGTCCTGGTTGTGGTTGCCCGACATCTCGGCGATAAAGTACGTCGGGTAGCCAGGCCCAACCTTCCGTCCGTTGATCTCGATGTAGTCCATTAACGAATGTCCTGTCCGGGTATCCGGTGCCGGTGAGGCTTAAAGCTCGTCCTCGTGGAGCAACTCAAGCCTGAGAAAAACCCTCTCGCCGTCCTCTTCGAAATATGCGCCTGCGTAAGGTGGAAAGGTGCGGGCGCGAATCAGGTTGATCAGGTCGCGCGCCCTGTACTCACGCTCAAGGTCTATACGGTCTATCTCTTCCACGTCTTTTGCCCTGTGGAACGTGCCCCTTGACCCGTCCTGCGGCACTCGGGGAGCTTCGCCCTCAATGATGAGCGGCCAGGTCTCCTGCAGCAGTTCGAAGCTTTCCTGTTCAAGTCGTTCATGCAGCGTCTTACCGGTATCGAACGGACTTACTTTCACCTGCCTGCGGGCGATAATGTCGCCGGTGTCTATGTCGCTGTCAATATAGTGAATGCTCACTCCCGCAGGAGTGGAGTCCACAATGCTCCAGACATTCGTGTAGCGGCCGCGGTTGAACGGCAGATACGCCGGGTGCACGTTAATGATCCCCTGCGGAAACAGTTCGATCACCCGGCTGCGCAGGATGTACGCGAAGTAGACCGATAGTCCGATGTCAGCGCCTAACGACTTGAGTCGCTCGAACCCCTCGTCCGTCTTCAGGTCACCTGCTTCTAAAACAGCCTGATCGTCCAGCCCGGCTGCGCTCAGTATTTCATCTTTGTCTCGGGCATTCGAGTCTGGGTGAACGACGATCCCCGCGATTTCGGCGTTCTGTTGCCGGAGCCATTTCACCGCTTCCAGTCCGACCCGACCGTTCGCAAAGAGGACAACTCGCATGCTGCGTCCCGTCAGCCTTTCGAATGCGCCAGCATTGCGTCAACGACTCGGCCTGCACCATGTCCGTCTACGAGTGTTTGCCCTGCCCGTGACATGTTCCGGCGGCGAGCTTGGTCCGACGCAAGAGACTCCACCACTTGCTTAATCGACGAAGCATCGATTTCGCCGGTCCACCCAACGCTCACGGCCACGCCTCGCTCAGCCAGCGTCTGCGCAATCGGAGCCTGGTTGTCGGCGGTCGTCACCAGTATTGAAGGCACCCCCAGTGCAGCCAACTCCCAGCTGGTGGAGCCGGCGGCCGCAATTGCCATGTCAGCTTCTGTCATCAGCTCGGCCATGTTGTTGACGTTGGTGAGGCAAGTGAACCGGGAGTCGCCTTCGCACCTCGCCTCGATCTCGTCAGCCTGAGGGTTCGAAACACCGATTACCACGACGACCGATTCGAGTTGCTCGATGCCTGCAAGCGCATCGAGCACCCACTCGGTAGTGTTCGTGGCGTCGCTGCCCCCGAAGGTGACGAGAACCTTCGACGCCCGCTCCGAAATCCGCTTCTCACTGATCCGATCACGAAACTGCCTGCCAAGGCTAGCGTACTCGATGCCGAGCAACGCTTTCGCTCCCGATGCCGACAGGTTGTAGTGCCTGTGCTCTGCGCCAAGGTTCTGGTCCAACAGAACGTCCGGCGCGTACGGAAGATCTGTAACACCGTCCGCAAACTGCAGCACGCTGAGCCCCGCCGACCTGAGCGAGCTGACAAACCCTGTGTCGAACGCGTAACCGTCGACGACCACCCACTCACTATCGCTGCCCTGTGCGAGCGCGATGGTCGCAGCTGCGTCCTCGGCCAGCGGACGTTCACCTTCGACTGTGATCAGCTTCACACCAGCATCTGTAATCCGCCGGTGCAGACCTTCGGGCACGACGCCACACATCAACGCTCTGCCACCATGTTCGAGCCACTCTTCGGCGAGAGTCAGAGACCGCATGACGTGGCCGGAACCGATCTCCGGCGTGGCGTCTGCGCGGAAGACAGCTGTCCTGCTCATCTCCGGTAGGCTTCGCTGACCTTGCGGACCGCCTCGACAACGTCCTCTGCATCGCGGTCAGACATCCCGGCCCATAGCGGCAACGTCAGCATCCGTTCGTAAGCAGCCTCGGCAACCGGCCAGCTTCCTTTTTCATTGCCGAGGTTGCGGTAATAGGAGAGCCACGGCACCGGCTGGTAGTGCACGTTCACACCGATGTTCTCTGCTCGCAGCGCGTTGAAGAACTCGGTCCTTCCCTTTGTGAACCGGGTGGCGTCTATCTGAATGACGTAGATGTGGTGGGAAGACTTGCTTCCTTCGATCGCCGTAAGTGGTTCGACACCGTCGAGATCTGCGAAAGCCGTGTGGAACCTTTCGGCCAGCGCTGTCCTGCTGGCAATGTTTTCTTCCAGTCGCTTCAGTTGTGAATTGCCAAGCGCGCAGTGGATATCTGACATCCGGTAGTTGAACCCCAGCTCCACCATGTCGTATTCCCAGGTCCCAGCAGCCGATCTTTGCGAGTGATCTGTGGTGATGCCGTGGTTGCGAAACACAGTCACGTGCCGAGCAATCTCGTCATCGTTAGTCACGACGCATCCGCCTTCACCTGCTGCGACATGCTTCACCGGGTGAAAGCTGAAAGTCGCTGCCGATGGAAGGGAAGCGGCAATACGACCGTTCCGTTTCGCACCGATCGAATGCGCCGCGTCCGCAAGGACCATCATGCCCTTTGGTTCGCAAAGCCTTAGCAGATCCTCGTAACGGGCAGGCTGACCTGCGAAATCCACCGCCACCACGGCTTTTGTGCGTGAGGTGATCTTCTTCTCGACATCAGCCACATCGATCAACAGTGAGCCCGGCTCGAGGTCTGCGAACACCACTCGCGCTCCCAGATAGACAGCTGCGTTGGCGGTGGCGGCGAAGGTGATCGCAGGAACGATCACTTCGTCATCGGGTCCAATGCCGCACGCGGCATACATCGCATGGAGCGCCGCGGTCCCGCTACTGACCGCCGCCGCATGCTTCACGCCCGCGACTTCCGCAAGACCCCGCTCGAAACGCGCTACTTCGGGTCCGGTTGTCAGATAGTTAGAGCGCAAGACGCCAGAAACGGCCGCCACATCGTCATCAGTCACCGACTGCCGGCCGTACGGAAGGAACTCGCTCCGGACCGGTGTCCCGCCGTCTATGGCCAGCGCTGTCAACTTCACAGACCACCTGATAGCTGTATAAGTTCCTCTGCGCTCAACGTGACCGCACCGTTTTCCGAGGTGAAAGTGAACCGGTCAGGCAGTTGTTTGCCACCGGATGGAACGATCTCACCGTCCCAGGTTTTGTAAGAAGGCGCAATCAGATAGTGATCGTCATATTCGGTTGCTAACCGTGATTCGTCCTCGCCAATCAACACCTCATGCAGCTTTTCCCCTGGTCTTATACCCACCACCTCACGTTCCACGTCCGGTGCCATCGCATCGGCGAGGTCGGTGAGAGTCATACGCGGAATCTTCGGGACATAAACCTCGCCTCCGTGCATGCGCTCAATGCATCGGACAACGAACTCGACACCCTGGTCAAGCGTTATCCAGAAGCGTGTCATGCGATCGTCGGTCAGTGTCAGTTTTCCTGCGTCGCGCTGCGCCTTGAAGATGGGGATCACACTGCCGCGACTGCCGATCACGTTGCCGTAGCGGCAACAGGCGAGCGCGCAGCCGCGCGGAATGCCGAATGCGTTCGCTTGGATAGTCAGCTTTTCTGCAACGAGCTTCGTGGCGCCGTACAGATTGACCGGATTCACCGCCTTGTCCGTCGAAAGGGCCAGCACCTTTTTCACACCTGAGTCGATCGCTGCTTCGATCACGTTCTTTGTGCCGATGATGTTCGTCTGCACAGCTTCGAACGGATCGGCTTCGGCGGCCGGAACCTGTTTGAGTGCGGCAGCATGGACGACGATGTCTACACCGGTGAAAGCTCGCTCCAGGCGATCACGGTCGCGAACATCTCCCAGGAAGTAACGCATCACTGATGTGGGACCGGGAGGAAACTGCTCCTTCATCTCGCTCTGCTTCAGTTCGTCGCGACTCAACACCGCAAGCCTGCGGGGCTTGTACTTTTCGAGCATCACGCGCACGAAATGCTTGCCGAAGGAACCGGTTCCACCGGTTACGAGAACTGACTGTTGAGTCCAGTCAAACATCTGGTTCTTCCACCTGAGCTAGTTGCTAGTTGCTGCTGAACGCAGATTCTTGCGCACGGCGCTGGGAATGTGACTACACACTAGAGCCTGAGTGCCGGTTGAGAGGATAGCTGGAACTTGCTTTCTGTAGACGTAACGCCCATGGCCCAGACTCGCCATCATAGCGTTCGCCAGTTTCCCCACACCACAGTGTTCGGCTGCGTGGCTTGGTCTATCCGAAGGTCAGCGGGTGTGGCTCGATTCGAACACGCAGCAACGCAACCGATTCAGCATTCTTCTGGCTAACCGGCTGAGAACCTCTAGCCGGTGACAGGCAAGCCAACCGAGAAGGTTGACCCGACACCAGGGTTACTCTTCACCGAGATGTTCCCGCCATGCATCCGCACCAGCCTGTCGACAACATAGAGACCTAGGCCAACCCCGTCGGAGCCACTGTGTACGGCTTCAGGCGCGCGGTGAAACGGCTGGAACAGGTTCGGAATCTCACCGGGCTGGATGCCGCACCCGCTGTCCTCCACCGTCACGTAGACCGTGTGGTCGCTGCTGTGCGAGCGGATGCGGACTTCCGTGCCGTCTTCCGAATACTTGAGCGCGTTCGAAACCAGGTTCGTGACAACCTGTTCAATCCGGGCCACATCGGCTCTCACAGTCAATGCGCCAGATCTCGGTTCGTAAACGATTTTCTGGCGTCTTCCCGACGCTAGAGGAGTCATGTTCTCGACAACTCGTTCAACTACCAGGTTCAGGTCGACCTCTTCGAACGACAGGTCGATCTTCCCGGTCTCCACCTTGCCAATGTCCAGCAGGTCCTCGACCAGGTGCAGCAACTGCGAGTTGTTCCGACGGATCACCTCTAAAAACCGGGTCTGTTTATCGCTCAGGTTGTGATCGGGATCCCTCGCCAGCAAGTCGATGAACGAAGAACTCGCTGTCAGAGGCGACTTCAACTCGTGTGTGATGCTTGAGAAGAAGCGGGTCTTCGCCTGGTTAAGCTCCGTTTGCTCGGCCTGCGATTCCTGCAGCCTGTTTGCCATGTCATTGAAAGTCAGCGCAAGTTCCGTGAACTCACTCGGACCGTTCGGCGTTGCCCGCGCATCCATCCGGCCGGTTGCCAGCGTCCTCGCCGTAGAAGTCAGATTGCGCACAGGGGACGTGACGATACGTGCCACGATCAGCGCTGCCGCGAACGAGACAAAGGCAAGAATCGTGCCGATCAGGATCCTGCGCTGAGTCAGTTCCGAAACGAACTCGCCCAGCGAGTCATCCCCGTACGTCAGGTGGACTGCGCCCAGTAGTTGAGCCCCGGCCTGTACGGGCTCCACGACGTGGATCGTCGTGCCGTCGCGCTCCACAGTCCTATTGCGGCTTTGGAGCGAAGACAGCACCAGTGGGTCATCGGAGTTTCCGACGGGTGGCCCGGAACCCATCGGATCCACAAGAAGCCTGCCATCCTCGGCCACCACCTGGAGCTGCTCCAGGTCTTCCTGTTGACGAGCAATGCTTGCAACGTCCCTGATCTTGTCCACATCACCCTGGTAAATCGGGTCAGCCACAATTTCGGCGATGCTTCCTGCTAGAACTACGCCACGCAGCTCAGTCGCAGCGAAGAACTCGGCCTTTGCCTGCCTGATGTCGAACCATGTGACGGCCGCAACGACCACCGTGACGCCAACGACCAGGACCAGAGCCAGGGCGGTTGCGCTGTTTATCTTTCCGAGCAAGTTAGTCATTGCGTCCTGAATCGCATTAGTTACGGCAGCAGAGGCAGTTGCTCCGCGAAGTCACCCAGCCGGTCCCGGTCAGCAGTTGGAATCTCATCGAAGCGCGCCGTCTTGATCTGTTCGAGAATCCGCACTCCGTCCGCAGTGTTCTCCAGGTCCAGTAACAGTCCGCTGATGCGGTCCCTGACATCTGCATCGATTCCCTTCCGCAGCGAAACGATCTGCCTTGGCAGAAGCTCGGTGGTCAAGACGATCTGCACCTGACCGCGTAGCTCATCCGGGAGCTCTGCCAGGTCACGGTCCGACAGGAACCCGACATCAACGGTGCCGTTCAACACCGCCTCGATCGTGTTCTCCTCGTCACGAGAGAACCAGATCCCGATCACGTCCCGAGCGATAACCCAGTCAGGTTCGTCAACCAGTTGCATCATGTAGCCGGCCACCGCAAGGTCCGCCACCTGCTGCGCAAAGCCGGTCGTCGAATACGGCTCTTCGGCTGCCACCACTCTTCCGCGGATGTCGTCAACAGACTGAATATTGGAGTCGTGCCGCGTGACAACGACACCGCTGTAAACCGCGTCTCCGTCCTTCCAGCGACGCAGGATCAACTCGGTTCCAGTCGAAACCTGTGTCGTCAGGGCAGGGAACGGGCTGTCGAAGTAGACATCCACCTCACCCCGTTCGACCATCTCGATCATCTCCTCGACATTCGCGGCGATCACCACGCGACCGGCGTCATATCCAAGGTCGTTAAGGTTCGATGCGAGATGGTCAGCGAGCGGCTGGAAACGGTCGATCTTTTTCTTGGGCTCGTCTGAGATGTCGCCGATGGTGAGGAACTTCGCTGGATCTCCGGTCGGCGAAACCGGAGTTGGCTCGGCCGCGGCCGTAGAGCACGCGGAAACAAGCAGCAGTAAAGACAACGCCGCGTATTGAACGCTTTTGATGGAAAGCGCCATTCGAAAGTTCCGCCGGAACCGAGTCCGGCACAGCTCAACCGTCAGCCCGGCGTGAACACTAGCACCGCACTGGCCTCTGTGAGCCGCCCTGCGCCGGAGCTGCGTCAATTTGGCATGAAAATCGGCTGGGTTAAGATGCCGTTCGAATAACGAACATGCCCCAAAAGGCACAACTCTCACCACGATGTTCCAGCCCGGGAGCGCCAGATGAAGATTACGGAAGTTAAGGCGATAGCGAGTGCGGCGGCTTTGCCAGACATGCGCGGCAACAGGCGCAACTACGTCTACGTGAAGATTTCGACCGACGAAGGCATTACCGGCTGGGGTGAAAGCACATGCGGGCCGCTCACCGTCGCCAACATGGTCGAGGAGATCGGAGCGACTCTTGTAGGCAAGGACGCGCACCGCATCGAGGAGCACTGGCAGCAGCTTTACCACCTCTACCACAACGTGCGCGGCGGCGTGATCCAGATGGCCGCCATCAGCGGAATCGAGATCGCCCTGTGGGACATAAAAGGAAAGTCGTTCGGTCAGCCTGTCTACCAGCTGCTCGGCGGTCCGATGCGCGAGAAGCTCTGGACCTATGGCCGCTTCGATGGCGAGACACCAGAAGCCGCGGTCGAGCACGCTTTAAGAGAAACGGCAACCGGTCTGACAGCGCTCAAAGGCGATCCGTTCGGCCACACCGGCATCTTCCCTTCTGCAGAGTCGGAAGCAGACGCCATCGCCAAGGTGAAGGCTGTGCGAGAAGCGGTGGGACCTGATGTTGAACTGCTGGTCGAATGCCACGGCCGGCTCAACCCGTCGTCTGCCATCAGGTTCGCCAACGCCATCGAAGAGTTCAGACCCTACGTCTTCGAGGAGCCTGTGCCACCGCAGAACGTCGAAGCGATGGCCAAGGTGGCCGCTGCTACAAGTGTCCCGCTCGCAACGGGCGAGCGCCTTTACACAAAATGGGACTTCGTCGAACTGCTCAACAAGCAGGTGGTCGGACTGATCCAACCGGACATCTGCCACGTTGGCGGGATCTCCGAGATCAAGAAGGTCGCCGCTATGGCCGAGGCGTACTACGTTGGTTTCCAGCCACACAACCCGTACGGCCCGGTCAATACGATGGCGGCGCTGCAGGTCGATGCCTGCACATCCAACTTCATGATTCAGGAAGGCGGCCACGGCATCTGGTTTGACGAGGTTGTCGTCGGTGAGTTCCCAAAGCAGGTCGATGGCTACTTCGACATCCCGACCGGCCCCGGCATCGGCATCGAGATGGATGAGGCTGCGCTGCTCGCCAACCCGCCCGTGGAGACCAGCCCGCCAGAAGGCTATGTGAAGCACGCCCGGCAGCTGTTCGGTTCGAAGCAGGAAACCTACTGGTCCTGACCACTCTCAGCGAGTTCGCCCGGCGCAAGGTTCCTTAAGGGTGTATCTTCTGCTCCGAAACCGGAATCGACCGGCACGGCCTGATTCAACATGCAGGGGGCATCTGGCATGACCATTGTTGGCGAAGGCGACTTCAAGTACGAGGTGGACCGGGACTGGCTGCTGCGGAACGTGCCCCGGTACTGGGACCTCGGCCAGTGTGCCGACGTTGCGGTCGACTCCGAAAACGTCGTCTGGGTCTTCAGCCGAAGCGATCACCCTGTCACCTGCTGGACAACCGACGGAGAGTTCGTCGGCTCTTGGGCAGACCGCGGCCCGCTGGAAGGCGAGTTCCGAGTCCCCCACGGCATGTTCATCGACTCGAGCGATCACATCTGGCTCGCAGATCACCAGACCCACACCATCACGAAGCATGCCAAGAACGGTGAGGTGCTGCTCACGCTCGGCACCTTCGGATACGCAAACATCACCGTCACGACGAACGGCCTGCAGGGCCCGCCATTCAACATGCCGACAGGGATTGCTGAAGCGCCGGACGGAAAGTTCTTCGCTTCGGACGGTTACGGCAACCGCAGGGTCCACCGCTTTTCTGCAACCGGTGAGCTGGAGCACACGTGGGGTGAGGCTGGCCGAGGCCCCGGACAGTTCGCCATTCTGCACAAGGTCGCGGTCGACCCCGATGGCCTCGTCTACATCTGTGACCGCGAGAACAACCGCATTCAGATATTCGACGCGGATGGCAACTACCAGAGCGAGTGGGACGATGTGGTCGGCCCCGGAGATATCTACTTTGCCCCTGACGGGTACGTCTATGTAGTGGAGCAGGGCGGAGGTAACGGCGTTTCGATCTGGACCCGCGAAGGAGAGCTGATCACCCGCTGGCGAGGCAACGCCGATGCCTGTGCAGCGGCGCACGGCCTCTGGCTAGATTCCCAGCGCAACATCTACGTGGCGGAGATCGGCGAAGCGGGCAAGGGCCAGCGAGTAACAAAATTCAGCCGGGTTTAGCCGGCTTTCCCCTCTCCCTGGGAGGGTGAGGGTTGATCGGCCAGAGGCCGATAGCTCGCCACCATTCAACAAGCTTCGGGATGGCTGACCGCATACACCTCGAACGAAAAAGCCAACTCGCCCGCGGGAAAGAACCAGTTCAAAGAGACAAAGATAAAAACATGAAGATCACCGGAATCGAGACCTTTCACGCCTGGGACGGCTCACGCAACAACATCTTCCTCGAAGTCGCCACTAACGACGGCATAACTGGCGTCGGTGAGGCGTACTCCATCGGACCTGACCGCAGCGTCATCGCCATGATTGACGAGATGAAGCCGTGGTTCATCGACCAGGACCCGTCCCGTATCGAGTGGCTGCTGCGCCGGGCCAAGAACACCATGCGGTTTCCTTTAGGGCAGGTTGCGTGGTCCGCGATCTCGGCTTTCGATCTCGCACTCTGGGACATCGCCGGAAAGCAGGCCGGACTGCCGGTCTACAAGCTGCTCGGCGGCGCGACCCGTGACAAGGTACGCGTCTATCACGGCATCTACGGAGACTCCCCGCAGCAGGTCGGCGAGCATGCCAGGAGCCTCATGGAAGAGGGCTACACAGCCTTCAAGACCAGCCCGCTTCCGTCGAATTGGCGCGAAATCCCGTGGCAGCAGGCGCTTCGTAAGGCAGACGAGCGGATGGCAGGCATCAGGGAGATCATCGGCGACAGCCCGGACCTCGCAGTAGACGTCCACACCGCAATCCGGGAAACATCGAAGTCGATCGAGCTGGCAAATGTCATCACGCCTTATCGACTAATGTTCATAGAGGAGCCGGCACGCGCTGAGTTCGTTGAATCATCCGCCGAACTGCGCAAGAACTTCCGTGTTGCGCTGGCCACAGGCGAGAACCTTTACGGGGTTCACCGCTACACAGAGCTAATGAATGCCGACGGCGTGGACATCATCCAGCCCGATCTCCTCTGCTGCGGTGGTCTCCTCGAGGCGAAAAAGATTGCAGCGGTTGCCGAAGCACACTACGTCACCGTGGCTCCGCACAACCCGCTCGGTCTGATCTCCACCGCTGCAGGCGTCCACCTCGCCGCTTCCATCAACAACTTCACCATCCTCGAATGGCACGGCGACCACCGCAAGAAGAAGTCCGAGTTCATCAACGAGCACTGGGAGCCTGTGAACGGCTACTTCGAGTTGCCGACCGATCCCGGCCTTGGCATGAGCCTCAACCACGAGGCGATCTCCGCCAATCCGCCGCAGCACTGGGACCGCGGGTTTGCAGCCTACGAAGACGGCTCACCCGGATTCCTCTAAGCACTATCTCAACCCGAGGCGCCACGACCCACCGAGCTCCCACTAAAAAGATCCTGGCCAACCTGCCAAACTCCGACACTAGTCAAACTCCGAAAAAGAAAAACATGAAGATCACGAATATCGAATGCCTGGTAGCGGCCGGAGACAAGGGTTCAAACCTCGTTTACGTGCGCACCAACACCGATGCTGGGATTCACGGCGTCGGCGAGATCTACCACGTTGGCCCTGACATGGCGTCACCACGCTGGGTCGAGTACTTCGAAGAGCAGCTAATCGGCAGAGACCCGACCGAGATAGAACGCAACTGGGCACTCTGCTACCAGGGCGCACGCTTCCCGATCGGCTCATCCGGCATGGCGGCGCTTTCCGCTATCGACCAGTCGCTCTGGGACATCACGGGAAAGGCACTCGACAAGCCTGTCTATGACCTGATGGGCGGCCCAGTCCGCGACAGGATCAGGGCATACCACGGCATCCACGGCGCAACGGGCCAGGACCTCGCCGACGACGCGAAGAAGTACGTCGACCAGGGATTTACAGGACTGAAGACCAACCCACTCCCTCCTGACTGGCGTGAACTGCTGTGGAACGATGCGATCAAAGCCGCTGTCGACCGCTTCCGCGCCGTCAGGCAGGCCGTTGGTGATGACATCGATGTCGGCTTCGACGCGCACGCCGCTGTCTGGGAGCCTGCCCGTGTGCTGGAACTGACTGACGCGCTGATGGAGTTCAGGCCGTGGTTCATGGAAGAGCCCCTGCGCATGGAGAACCGATACGAGATGGGCAAACTGCGAGAAAAGATGCAGTGCGCCATCGCAACGGGCGAGTGTCTCTACACACGATTCGAACTCTGGGACCTTGTGCGTGAAGGCGGAGTGGACATCCTGCAGCCGGACGTCTGCATAGTTGGCGGTCTTTCCGAGATGAGGAAGATCGCTTTCATGGCCGAAGCCCACGACCTTGTCGTCGCTCCCCACAACCCGATGGGGCCGCTTGCGACCAGGGCCAACCTGCATTTCGACACCGCGACCAGCAACTTCTTGGTGCAGGAGTATCGAGACCCGTCGCCGACCGAAGCGATCAGCGTCACGCCAGTGGCAAAGCCGGTGGATGGCTACTTCGAGATCCCCGAAGGGCCGGGGCTGGGAATCGAGCTTGTCGACGAAGAGCTGGCATCCCGGCCGTACAGGGCGCCGTGGCATCGTGGCGATCGTGTCAACCCCGACGGCTCAATAGCGTTTATCTAAATCCGTTTCGTAGTTTGGGCCGTACAAAGGGCAACCACATGACTGCCAATCGCCATGTGAAGCACGGTGTTCGTTGAAACGCAGGCCAAAAGCATCGCATTTCAGCTAATAGAGAAACGAGTTCACCGAATGCCGCACGCCTCCGGTGACAAAGCACTGAACACGGTGCAAAGCGTGGTTGACCTGCACATAGGCCGAATATATAGTGCTGCAACTTCACGCTTACCAAGAAGCGAGGGATAAATATGCGTCGATTGACGTTGATTGGATTGCTGGGGATTTTCGGCGCCATCGCCATTGCATGTGGCAGTGGTGACGGCGACGATCCGACAGCTACGAGTGCGCCGAGCACGGACCCGACGGCGACATCAGGTTCAGGCACCACGCCGACGGCAACGCCTCAGGCGACCGCCACGAGCGCCCCGTCAGGAGAGGCTCCTCAGCCGGATAACCCGGTTGGAACCATCTCAGTGGCGGTGTTCAACATCGGACCAGGTGTTGGATTGGGAAGCTCACAGGCGCCTGTGGAAGCCATGCAGTACTGGGGCGTTGGTGAAGGCCTGTTCGCAGTTGACGCAGATGGAAACACCGTCAACAAGCTTGCGACAGGATGGGACCTTGAGAGCGACCTGTCAGCGGTGACCATCACCCTGCGGGAAGATGTCAGGTTCCACGGCGACTTCGGCAACTTCTCTGCTGATGACGTTGTCTTCACCATGAACGACTCCAACGCGAACACCAACCCGACCAGTATTCACGGTCAGGCCGGTGACTTCGCTGCTCTGTTCGGCGAGACCGAGAAGATCGACGGGAACACCGTAAGGATTCCTTTCGAAACGTTCGACCTCAGGTGGGACGGTAACTTCCTGAACGAGCAGGCCCAGGGAACGGCGTTCTTCTCCAAGAACGCATTCGACACCATGGGCGAGGCGTGGATGAATGAAAACATCATCTCGACTGGACCGTTCGAGGTTGAAGAGTGGGTCCAGGATGACAGGGCAGTTCTGAAGAAGGTGGACTACGACCACTGGTTCAAGAACGCCGACATCGAGACCCTCAGGTTCATTGAGGTGCCGGAGCCCTCAACTCGTGTGGCACTTGCCCGCACAGGTGAGGTCGACGTCGCCGACCAGGTTCCTTTGAAGGACATCAAGCCGCTTGCGGACGATGGCTTCATTGCTGAAGCGATCACCAGGGCCGGCCGAGTGCACCAGGTCATCTTCTCCGGTAACTACTGGGAAGAGAACCACGCTGCTACCGGCGAGCCTCTGAACCGGACCGGTTCCGGTTACTGTGTGCACGACCTGCCATGGGTAGGCTGCAACATCGAAGGCAAGCAGCCCGGTGACATGGAAGAGGCACGAGACGTGCGTTGGGCGCTGTCGATGGCTATCGACCGTGACCTGATTGTCGACACCATTCTTGACGGATTCGGCGCTCCCGCTTCCCTCGAGTACGTCGACACCACGGCTTCCTACTTCCAGGACCGCTGGCTCATCCCGTACGACCCGGATGCAGCCAAGGAGCGGATGGCCAACACCGCGTGGCCGGACGGCAAGTTCCCAATCGGTATCTGGACCGGTGGTGAGCTTGGCGGATCAAGCGGTACAAACGCAGAGATCAACGACGCGGTTGCCGGTATGTGGCAGGCTCTCTGGCCTGACATGGACATCCAGGTGTTCAAGTCCGCATACTCGATCATCCGCCCGAGCCTTGTCGGTCGCACCAACACCATTCCATATGGTGGTGACTGTGACGAAGGCGCAACGACGATTCCGTTCGACTGGCCGCACGGCCTGACCGAGACCAGCTTCACACGAGGCGGATTCGGTTGCGGTATCGAGATCCCCGAGATCGCTGAGGCGTTCACGGCGGTGTCTAACGAGACCGACCTCCAGGGCCGGATCCAGTTGAACACGGACCTCGTGGACTTCCTGTACGACCAGCAGATCTTCGCTGGCACGGTGCAGGTCCCGACCTTCGTCGTTTACAACCCGAACTCAATCGCATCGTGGGAGGGCACACCGTCCTCATTCACGACGATGAACGAGTTCGAGTCGATAGTCCTGGCTGACCGCTAACAGACAGGTCTTATGGCTGCGGTCACCGGCTGAAACAGTGCCGGAGGCCGCAGCCGATTTGTAGTCACCCGCCACCAGAGGAGTCGCCCCCTTGGCTGGATACATGGCACAACGGATAGTGTTCGGCGTCATGTCACTGATCGCCGCGACTCTGATCGTGTTCGTGCTTTCCCGGGCACAGGGCGACCCGCTGCTGCTGTACGCAAAGCCTGGTGGGTACGGCGTTTCAGAAGAGCAGATCGAAGCTCTCACCAAGAAGCTGGCGCTCGACAGGCCGCTCATCGTCCAGTACTTCATCTGGCTCGGACGGGTGGTACAGGGCGATTTTGGCCAGACGATTCTCGCCGAGCGTGAAGTACGCACGGTGGTGTTCGAAAAGCTCGGCGCCACGATTCAGCTGGCAGTGATGGGCTGGATATTCGCGACCGTCGTCGGAGTCCCGCTTGGTGTGCTGTCCGCAGTTAAACGCGGCTCGATCTGGGACTATATTGGGCGGATATTCGCGCTCTTCGGACAGGCGACGCCGGTGTTCTTCATCGGCATCCTGGGCATCCTGTTCTTTGCTGTGATATTAGGCTGGTTACCCGCGGGTTCCAGGCCAATCCACGAACCGTTCTGGCCCGCGCAGTTCAAAGCGCTGATTCTCCCGACTATTGCGCTCGGCTGGCTGCCGGCGGCGACATATTTACGTTTGACGCGCTCATCGATGCTCGAAGTGCTGGACTCCGAGTACATCAAGCTCGCAAGAGCGAAGGGCGTCACATCCAACTGGGTTATCTGGAAACACGCCTTCCGGAACGCTCTGATCGCGCCGATCACGGTTTCGGCATTGATCATGATCGGCTTCCTTGAAGGCTCGGTCATCGTAGAAGCGGTGTTCGCGTGGCCTGGCATTGGCCGGCTCGCAGTCGACTCCATCCAGAACAATGACTTCCCGCTTCTCACTGGCGTGATATTCCTGTTCGCAATTCTGTACGTGTTCGGAAGCCTCATCGCAGACCTCACGTACTCACTTGTTGACCCGAGGATCAGGTACAGCTAGCCATGGCTTCACAGGAAGAGATCCTCGCACGAGCGACGGCCATCGAAGACGCGGCTACCGCAGAACGCGGCACTCGACTTCAGAGGCCGTCAGTCAGGCAGCAGGCCTGGTACGTGTTCCGCCGCTGGCCGGTACTTCCGCTGGCAGTGCTCTCGGTCTTTATCTTCATGGCGATCTTCGCCAACCTGGTCGCCCCGGAGGAACCGTGGCGCCAGAACCTGAGAGGTCGCGCGGCTGCTCCGTTCTGGGATACCGGCTACTACAACGCCAACCCGAAGCTTGAGCAGACCTACATTCTTGGTGGAGACCACGTTGGCAGGGATATTCTCAGCCGACTGATCCACGGAACGCGCATTACGCTGATCATCGCCACGCTCTCACTCGCCGGTGGAGTGATCGTCGGTACGACTCTAGGACTGATGGCGGGCTACTTCGGCGGATGGATCGATGAGCTGATTTCGCGCGCTGTCGACGTGTGGAACGCGTTACCGTTCCTCTTAATAGCTATTCTCGCGGCTATCACGTTTGGACAGAGCGTGACGAACGTCGTGGTTCTGCTCGCGCTCGCCGCATGGGGTGGCGTGGTGCGTAATGTTCGCGCGGAAGTTTTGTCATTAAGGACGCGCGAGTATGTTGATTCGTCGCGTGTTTCGGGCGCGTCGACTATTCGGATCCTCGCCCGGCATATGCTGCCCGGCGTCATAAACACCGTTGTGGTTCTGGCCACCCTGCGTGTTGGCGGTCTGATCCTTGCTGAAGCGTCACTGAGCTTCCTTGGCGCTGGTGTGCCGTCCAGCTCGGTAACCTGGGGCGTCATGGTCAGCGAAGGTCGGCCGTGGTTGAGCACCGCTTGGTGGATTGCGGTCTTCCCGGGTGTAGCGATTCTGCTGGTCGTGATGTCGATTAACTTCGTCGGCGACTGGCTCCGAGACCGCTTCGATCCGAGGCTGCGGCAGCTTTAGGACGGATCGGCATGTCCGTCGCCTGAGTTTCTGATACCGCAGCGTTCACGCGCGCTCCGGGTCATCATGAAAAGAGCGGAATAGGTGCGATGAAAAAGGACCTGCTGGCTCTGCTTGCCTGCCCGAAATGCAGGCACAGCCTCGAAACGACAGACGCCGTAAGCGAAGGTGATGACATCGTTTCAGGTGAGTTGGTCTGTGGCGGCTGCGGTAGCCGATACAGCATAGAAAACGGTGTGCCAGATCTTCGACTCGCGGAGCCAGAGTCAGCCCGCTCCAACCGTTGAACCTGGCTGATTCGAGGCTCGTCCATTGGGCGCCAGTCGGACGCCCATATGTGAGTAGTCCCACACTACACCTGCGAAGATCACGGATAGTCTGCGTTCAGTTCATTCCAATCGCAATGAAACTGAATCGGACGTTAGATGGCCGTATCGCAGAAAAACCTGTACCGCACAGGCACGGGGCAGGTCTCGGCTGAAACACTCAGCACGGTTCAATCCCACCTCAACCGGGCGATCGAAATCGTCTGGCTGACCGCTGCATTTCTCGTCCCGCTGATCGTGCTATCTGAGCACGACTTCACGTCATTCACCGAGCTGCCGAAGATCACTCTCATGCGTTCGCTCGCCGGACTGGGCGTGATGCTGTGGTTAATGGCGGCCGCTACAAGTTTGGCGAAATCTGCCGTTGAAGAGAACGAAGCACCCGCTTCGAAAAAGATCTCACTCAAAGGCCTGGTCAAAACGCACCCGATCGAGTCTGCCGCCGCGTCCATTCTTATCGTCACCGCCATCTCGACAGCTTTCTCCATTCAGCCCAGGGTCAGCGCGCTGGGAGCCGAGTGGGGTCGCGACGGGTTTGATCTGCACACGACGTCCGCCTACATAGCGCTATTCTTCCTGGCGGCGACGAGAATTCGCTCACGAGGCCAGGTGATCCGGCTCTGGGCGACTATCTCAATCTCGGGTCTGTTGGCGGCGCTCGTGGGAATAGCGCAACACTTCGCCATGGCGCCGTTTGGCATCTCCGGCACGTACCAGCACCAGCGAGTCACCGGAACGGTTGGTAATCCACTCTTCCTCGGCTCACTTCTGACAGTCACGCTGCCCATGGCTGCTGCTTTCGCGATCGCCGGTACCGCCAGGTTTGGCCGCGGTACGGAGCCACCGTCGTCTCAAGAATCCCGCGCCTCTCGTCGGAGAGACAAACGACGGCCCCACGCCGAGACAAGTACGTGGTTCAGCGATCCCAGGATCTGGTGGGGCGTGCTGGGTCTTATCGTCTTCATCCATGTCTATGCAGCTTTGTTCACTGCTTCCCGGGGGCCCTGGATCGGAATGGCTGCAGCCCTTATCGCCCTTATTGTTCTGACGTTCAAGGCCATGGGACCCAAACCAGCACTTCTCGCTGCGATTTCGGTCGCAGGGGGCGCCGGCCTGGCGTACTCCTTCGTCCTCGGCCCAGTTTCCTCACAGATCGAGTCGTTAGCGATCGCGGAACAGCAAGAGCTGTTTGCCGAGCAAGTCGAAGCCGGAACCGCAGCAGACGCACTCGCGCCCCGAGGCGCTGCATCCGTGATCGGGCAGCGTGGCAGTCAGAACACGTTTGAGACGAGGCGGAGCATCTGGTCGGCGTCCACCGAGGTGATCACTGAGCGACCTTCATTGCCTGAGTCAAACAACGCTCCCTGGCTGGTACGCCAGCTGTTCGGACACGGCCCGGACACATTCAGGTTCGTGTTCCCGACGAAATCGCCTGCAGAGCTGATGAACACGTTGACCAGCTCGGCGCACAACGACCCGCTTAACAGGCTCGTTGAGATTGGCATCACAGGTCTGCTGTCTTATGGCTTACTGGTGATCGCTGCTGGTTTAGTGGTCTGGAGACTGATATCTAGTGCGACCGGTCCTCATGCCGTGCTCTTTGGCCTGCTCGCCGTCGGTGCAGGCGCAATGATGGCCGGACGTGTAGTCGAGCAGCTTTCCGGTGTTCCAGAGGTCAGCGACACGACCCTGATGTGGATGGCGTTCGCACTTTTGGCAGCAGCCCTCTCTATGACGCGCAGAGGTTCAGAGCCTGAGTCCGAGTCAGCAGAGCTTACCGATGCTCCGAAAAGCGACTCGAACGGAATCTCTGTTCCGGCACTGTCACCAGCGTTTGTATTCCCGCTGGTAGCGATTGGCATTGCGCTCACCGGCTACTTCATCTGGACCCATAACATCAATCTGCTCAGGAGCGACCTTGAGTTCAAGAAAGGTGAGGTTGTGCTCGCCTCAGACGTTGATCAGGCGTTAGCACACATGGAGAAGGCCGTTACACTGAATCCCGGCGTTGAGGAGTATGGTCACGCAAGGGCCGAGATCCTGAATGCCCGGGCTGAACTGAACGGAAGTGCCCTACAACAGCGACAACTGCTGGAAGAGGCGTACGAAGCAGAGGTCAAAGCCTACTCGTTCAATCCCACGTCCCGCGCAGCAAACTTCGAACTTGCATTCGCAAGCTGGCAGCTTGCTCAACTGGGGGATGGCGAGAAAGCGCAGGAGACGCTGGAGACGTATGAACGTCTGTCGGTGTTGGCTCCGAGCCACCCGTTGGTGATTCAGAGGCTGGAACAGCTTAAACTAGCCGTCGGTTCAAACTAGGATCGCTGAATTACATCACCACCTGCAACTGCTGAACGTCATAGCCCGTTCGAATCGAGTGGGTTCTGGTAGCTCGCATTCGGAATATTGGCCTCCGAAATCTCAACTTCCACTTCGCTGCCGTTGTCTACCGCGTCGGCTTATTCGTTCGTTAGCCGATACCTGGCGCCGTTTTCCGTTGTCGTTCTCGTCGCGAGCCTGTTTTCGACTGGCCTGATCGCGTTCGAACTGTTCACGTTGAGCGTCACGTCTTGGGACCTTGCGATTATCCTGCTCGCAGTCACCGCAGCGCTGCTTTTTCTTCTTGGCGATCGCAGATTGCCTCGAGTATCCCGTCTCGTCGTCGCCCTTGCGTCCGTTTTCGGACTCTGGGTGTTCATTGAAGCACTCCGGTCGCCACAGGAGTTCCGCGGTCTAACAATGGCGGTCCTGATGCTCCGCAACTACGTGATGGCATTCTCTTTGCTTGTAATCCTGGACAAGTCGGTCTCGATCACGTGGCTAAATCGATCCATGTTTCTCACGGGGATCTTCATGGCGGCGGTCGCTATCGTGATGTTCCTGCCGAGAACTGAGGTGGTTACCGTCCACGAGCGACGGCCTTACGGTTCGATCATCGTTCTCTTTGACGAATTCACGGTGCCGAGACTTATGGGCTTCGTGAACGATCCGAACTTTTTCGCGCTGGCCGCACTGATGGCAGTCTTCTTTCTGTTCGCGTTTGAACGATCAAGAGCGACCTTGCTGATCGGACTGGGTACGGCAGTCGTGTTTGCTTCAGTGTTCCTAACGTTCTCACGTTCCGGATACGCAGCAATGTTGGCGGGCCTATTAGCAGTTCTGTTCCTTGCGCTGATTCAGAGGGAACTGCTTAACAGACGTCGTGTTCTACTGAACTTCGTTCTACTACTGTCAGTTTCAGTTTTGACCTTCGTTGCTGTAGCGCGAGTCGAACTGAATCTCGGTAGAACGGTCTGGGACGTAACCGCTCTTCGATTCGACAGGATCTTAGACTCTCCACGTTTTACGTTGTGGAGGACACTTATTGAAGATCCTGACGGCCCGGAACCAATCCCTTCTGCGGTAGCCGAACCAACCGCCACCCCTGCACCGGATCCAACGGCCACGCCTGAATCTCAGCCAACTGCCACACCCGAGCCGGATCCGACAGCCACTCCTGCACCAGATCCAACGGCCACGCCTGAATCTCAGCCAACTGCCACACCCGAGCCGGATCCGACAGTCGGTCCGACTGCAGTAGCTACGATCACCCCGCGGGGTGATCCAGATGCTGAACCAGCCGAATCTGAGCAATCGTCAAACTGGGCTACCGTGTTCGGCAACGGACTCAGAGCAAACGAAGTGCGCCTCAACTCTTACTCGCACAGTTCGTACCTCGACGTGTCGCAAGAGATGGGGATTGTCGGTGCCACGATCTGGGGGACGATCGCCGTCCTGGTAGGACTTACGTTAGTTCGTCATGGTCGAACCAATCCTGCGGCTGCGCCGTGGCTGCCTGCCCTCGCCGTGGTGCTGGTAATGATGGGCTCGTTATCGATGCTGTTTATGCCGTACTTCTGGCTCGTAGCGGCAGTTGCGATTCGCTTCTTGAGTGTTCGAACCGCCCCGCATGAAGCTGCTGTCAAACAGCAGCCGGAGCGCTCATCTGACCTTTAGATGGCTCGCTTTTCTCAGTGATACCAGAAGTCTGCCTGGCCACCGCACCGGCTATCACCGCAGCCACGAACCAGTAGTACGGAGCGACAAGAAGCGAAAAGCCACTGAAGAAAAGAAGCGTTGTCAGCCACACGACGAGCCAGGGTGTTAACTGAGGGGATCTTCGAACCGCCTTTAAGCCCTGTACGGTCAAAACACCGGTAATACCCAACCACAGCAACAGTCCGACTACTCCGGTTTCTCCTAAAAGGTCCAAGTAAGTATTGTGCGAGTATCCACCGCCCAATATGGCCTGATTCGATCTCAACCCGTTGCCGATAATCAGCGTTGCAACCTTGCCCGCTAAACCGTTGCCCTGGAATCCGACATCACTCCGCTGACTGATTCCGTCCAATGTCGTCGCCCATAGTTCTGTTCTGGGGGATTGAGTGCCGAGTGAGTAGCGGTCGTAAAGTCGTTCCCCAAGCGACGATGGGTAGTTAGGACCAATAAACCAGACTGGAAGTAGAGCGAGCGCAATCAGTAGTCCTGGAACGAGCGTCAACAGCATCTGCCGGACCGTATCGCGCTGATGCTGGATCACCATGAAAGTGATGACGCCGGACGCCGCCAGCACGACCGAAAAAGGCAGCAAGCGTGATCCGGTGAACAGGAGGGCTGTCAACAGAACGGCGACTGCCACCCACCTGGCCGGTAGCGGAATCCGCGTGGCGAAGGGTAGTGCGAACAGCGACATCACGGCGGCCAAACCGAAGAAATTAGGATCACTCGCGAAGCCGATGAACCGCGGTACCACCCCCTCGAACAGCACGATCACTCTGCCGAGCGGAAACCGCTCCCCGTAGTTGTTTACGTTCATCAGGAACACGGGGAGAGAAGCCGCTACGACTCCAACTCCAATCAGTGCAATCCACAGGTTGAACTGGGCGAGATTGGATCTCCTGTGGATGACCAGGAAGACAGCCGCAAACATACCGAAATCCCGGATCAACATCAGGACCATCGTCCATCCCCTGAAAGGAACCGGGGACCTGGCAGCCTCGACAGCGAACCAGACCATCAACGCACCCATCAAGTAGAAGACGACCGGCAGTCTTTCAGGCACTTGTAAACGTCCGGCGGCGACAAGAGCAGCGACCAGCATGCCGCCCAGCAAGATAGCGAAGTCCCATGGAGCCACGTTGAGCTCCAACCATCTGAAGGTGTGCACACCGAGCAGCTGCATGCCGATGAAGGGCAGTAGCAAAGACGCCAGGAGGCTGACAGAAACGACACGCGCTGCAAGACGCCTCGAAGTGAAGCGGCCGCGGACCGGCTGAAGTCCGGTGAGGATATGCTCCGGCCACTTCTGGATTGTCGAAGGAGATATCAACGGCTATCACACCAGCGCTGTTGCAACTACTAGTTGCATGATGCGAGTGCGGTAGGCCAAACTCATCTGTGGGCGCCGACCATCCTCCGTGTCTGTCCCCATATTGGTTCTGTCAATCTCGATAATGCAGAGTGGTAGCTGGCACGCAGGTACCACTCTGCATCGCAGTTCGATATGACCGGCAACATGAAAACTCTGATCAAACGCAAAGTTCGCATGCCGGTTTTCCTGGCACTGTTCCTGGTACTCAGGCCGTTCGGTCGAGTCTCAGTGAAGCTCAACGGAATCAGGGCTTGGTTTCGGTTTCGATCGGTCGACGAGTTGATCCGAGTCTGGGGCTTCACAGGTGAGAAAGCCGTCTTCGCCAGGGTGCTCGACAGTGTTCAGCCCGGCGACACCGTCTGGGATATTGGAGCGAATATCGGTACGCATGCTGTGATGTTCGCCAGGAAGGTGGGCGACACCGGCGCGGTCATCGCGTTCGAGCCAGAAGACGGCACTCGAAGGACGCTCGAGGACAACGTCACGCTGAACCGCCTGTCCAACGTGCAGATACTGCGGGCGGCTCTCGGCAGTACGACCGGTAAGCAGACCCTGTACGTGGACAACCGAGCAGGTTCCGGCAAGCACTCGCTGGTGCCTGTAGACGGCTATGAGAAGACTGAGATCGATGTGCAAACGGGAGATGACCTTGCGATGTCTCGGCCCGAAGTCGCACCGTCAGTACTGAAGATCGACGTGGAGGGCTTTGAGCTGGAAGTGCTCAAAGGCCTGGAGCAGACCCTCTCCAGAGACCGATGCCGATTGGTTATGTGCGAAGTCCACTCGAAGGTATTGAGAGAGAACGGACATGATCCGCAGTCGGTGAGGCGGATGCTTCAGGATGCAGGGTTCAGCAGCTTCGACGAGACCGTGCGCGGCGACGAACTTCACCTGCTCGCAACCAGGGACTGAGTTCGGCCGAACTTTCCCTAACTCAGCAGCTCAAGATACTTGGCCACTGCGGTCTCGGGAGTGAACCTGTCCAGGCTTGCCTGCGCCGCCTCGGTCATCGCCATCATCCCCTCGTAGTCTGCGAGCGCCTTCCGCATGCCGCCTGCCAGCGCGTCAACGTTGTTCGGCTCCACAAGCAGTCCGAACTTGCCATGCTCGAGGATCTCAGCGGGTCCGGACGGGCAGTCGGTGGAGACGACGGGCAGCTTCAGGGCCAACGCCTCGATCAACACGTTGCCAAGTCCTTCGTATATCGAAGACAGCACGAACAGGTGACTCCGAACCATGTACTTGTAAGGATTTGGCACGGATCCAGCGAACCTTACTCGGTCGTCGATTCCAAGCCGCTTTGCTTGCTTCTCCAACTCATCACGCTCGGAACCGTCACCTACTATCAGCAGCCGCAGGTCATCGCCTTCCAGGCGTGAGAACGCCTCGATCAACGAACCAACGTTCTTCTGACGTTCCAGGCGCGAGACGGTGACAACTGTGCGCAGGCCGGAGTCTTTCAGCCATTCGTCATCGGTCGTTTCTTTTGCCTTCTCGTGGATGTCCGGGTGGTTTACCGGGTTGTTGATCACCGTAATGCGCTCGATAGGCAGGTGAGTGATCTTTGCGAGATCAGTGGCGACGCCCTCGGAGATCGCGACGATTCCGGATGCGCTCCTGTATAGCAGGCGCATCAGGAGAAACGTCAGGCGAGTCTTCAATCCCGAGTTTGCCGATGCGCTGACGTTGAGTCGTTCCGTCAATACGATGCGACCTCGGAACCGCGCCAGCTTGCACGCGATCAAGATACCGACGTTCGCATAGCTCTGTGCCGATAGAACAGCGCCCGGCTTCTCTCGACGCAGGTAGCGCGCTATCGATGGCACTCCTGTCGAAACCCGCATCGCAGAGAAGTGGTGATAGGGCAGGCCATCGAAAAGTGCGCTCGGTTGCCGGTTTTTGCCAAGACTGAGCACAGTGACATCATGCCCCGCCTCGGACAGGCTCCTTGCCAGAATCGAGGTGCTGCGTTCAACGCCGCCTACTCCCATATGCGGGAGGAAAATTGCGATCTTCAATTGGTCATCTCGTAGTCAACACCACTATCTGAAGATAAGGCCTGCGCCTTGCAGTCACTCTGTCGAAGCTACCGCCTAGACCGGCAGCCTTGCCGCGGAGAGCAGTGCTCGGGCTCGTCTGTCCCATGTGTAGTTTTGCACCTCGCTTCGTGCCGCCTCGCTAAGTCGTTTCGCGTACTGTTCGTCGCCGAGTACCTGCAAGATCCCCTTAGCCAGCGATTCGGGGTCGTCGGGCGTTACGAGGTGGGCCGTTACGCCGTGCTTCACGACTTCGCGTACAGATGGCAGGTCCGACGCAACAATCGCGGCCCCGCTCGCCATGTATTCGAATAGCTTCAGCGGCGACGCATGGAGCCGCGTATGGACTTCAGCGCCAGTCATTGGCAGCACCGCAACCCGGCACCGACTCAGAAACCCTGGTACCTCGCCTGTGGGTACATGGCCGACGAATCGCACGTTCTCAGCGCCAAGTCGGGCCGCGTCTCGCTTGCACTTGCCAAGCTCCGGCTCCACGCCGCCAACCACAGTTACCTGTGTCTCTGGTAAGTGCCGCGCCGCCTGGATCAGCGTTCCAACGCCGCGATTCGGAAGCAGCGAACCCACGTAAAGCACCGTCAACTCGTCAGACTCGGTCTTCGATTCGGTCCGAGAGTCGAACCGCTCCACATCCACCCCGTCATGCAGCGTGTGGACCAGTTCAGGCTTGACTCCCAACACATCCTGCAGCTCCTTCCCCAATGCCTGAGTCACGGCTACAACCGCTTTCAGGCCTCGTCCTGAAACCGCAGAACGGTGCAGCTTCAGCGACAGTGAAGCCGGCGGCTGGTGATACTCGATCAGTGTTGGGCGGTTCGTTTTGGCCAGGTACCAGGCCAGGTACGAGGTCGAGTCACGCAGCACGAACAGGTCGGCCTTCCTGCGCAGTAACCGTAGCCATGCGCTCGTCTCCCATGCGCCCCGGTACGCGCTCAACATCAGCCGTTTGATTCTCCCGGCGGAACTGCCGCGCAGCCAGGCAAGCTCAAGCCCGCGCACCCCGACGGTCTCTACTTTCTGCTGCAGTTCGTAGTAGTCGCTGATCGGAGTATCCCGTCCAGCCACCTTCTGGTAAACGAGCGTTACCTCTGCCCCGACCTGTGCCAGTGCTTCGCAGTTGCGGGCAATCTGAGCGCCGTGAGCACGCGCAGTCGGCATCCGTGCATCCGTCACATAGACGACTCTCATGCCTGTACTCGGCCGACGTCCGGTTTCGATGCAATCACGAGGTGTCCGATGGGGTCGTAGCGCAGTCTGAACACCTCATCGAGCAGAGAGAAGACGATGTTCACGGGCACCCAGACTACCGCTCCAACAGGGACCAGCACCAATCGCCAACCCCACTTCGATAGTGGTATCGACCGCCTTGGCAGCACGTATTCCGCCCAGCCATCCGCCAGCCTCGATCCGGCTGCCCCGAAGGTCCCCGAATACGGCTCAAGCACCTCGATCTCTAGCCCGGCGGTGGTCAACACATGCCGCAGGCCATGTTGAGTGAATCTATAAAAGTCATATGGCTCCCCATGCAATCCCCATGTCTGCGGCGTCGTGAGTAGCAGCTTGCCGCCAGGCCGCAGTACGCGGAACGCCTCGCCGGCTGCAGTGAACGGGTCGGAAACGTGCTCCAGCACTTCGGTCATTAAGATCGAATCGACGCTCTCATCGGCAAGCGGAACGCTGGTCGCAGACGAAAGAAAGTCGACTCCTGGACGAAGCTCGTAGTCGGTTGCGATGTACCGCTCAACCTGCTCCGATAGCTCCTCACGATACGGCTGCCGGTCGCTGCCGATATCAAGCAGCGTTCCACTCAGCCGGTGCAGGTGTTTCCTGATCACCCGCCGCAGACCGCGCCGGGCTATGTACGAAGGATGCAGAGGGCTCCATCGCACTGCGGCTTTCAGTTGGGACTCCAGCGACAATTGATCTGGTCAGGGCGCCTCGATCGCCGCTTCAAAAAAGAACGAGAGCGTATATGTCTGTTGCCATCGCCTTCGCAATAGCTTGGTCGTTAGCAGATCGAGCATGGTGCCTGCGAGTGCTGCCGGCAAACGCAGCTTAGTCGCTGACGTTGCGATGTGGGCACCGGCGGTGAACGGACCAAGACCTAGCGGTTTCAGCTTCACGTCGTCGAACCCCGTGTCTTGCAGCATTCGCGTCAAACCGGATCTCGTGAACCGAAAGTAGTCGTCCGGATCGGGATGGAAACGTTCTAGTTGCGGGACCACGCCGATCAGCCTGCCACCGGGTTTGAGCACCCTTGCAGACTCGCTGAGCACCGTGTTCAAGTTGTAGACATGCTCGAGCAGGTAGAACATCAGCACGAAGTCAAACGACTGATCGGAGAATGGCAGGTCACGTTCAACGTCGACTTTGACCACCGACGTATGCGTGGGATTCATGTCTGTGTAAGTGATCGTCGCTTCCGAGGTGTCGATGTACCTGTACTGCAGTCCGAACGAGTTCCTTGACCCCAGGTCGACACCCTCGCCTTTCAGCCTGATTCCGCTGCACGCCTCGGCAAGCAACGCACGAGGGACCGATTTGCCGGCGAAGAGTTCTGAGAAGTAGCTGCGGGATACCATTGGCTGTTGTCGGAGATGCCTGCGTACGAGAAGGCCTGGGCCGGCTAGTCGGGAGTCTATTGCAGCCCCCGGATTCTTACACAGCCGCGCCAAAACTGATTGATGCGGTTTCTGGAACGGTCTCAGTTTGCCGGCACGGACCAGTTCCGTGGATCTGAACCTGGAACGGCATTAGTTGATACAAAGGCCAATCCCGCTCAATGGCTGCCGTTCGGGACATCAGTATGATTGGTTCCATCAGTCATGGTGAGCGCGATCAGCGCTCTCCCCTCGATCCGCGCGGCGGTCCGTGATGCATGCGACCGAAAGCCACATGACAGAGTCAACGCCTAAAGACCCGCAGGAATCGTCCGGCCAGCCCGGCAGAACGATCTCAGTGCTAATCGCGTCCCGCAATCGACCATCCGAGGTGCGAAAGTGCATAGACAGCGTCTTGACCCAGACGCTTCGGCCACTCGAGATCATCGTGCTTGACGACGCGTCAGATCCACCGTTGAAAGAAGGTGTTGCGCTCGAATCGACTCCCGTTCCGGTTCATTGGCTCCGAAGCGACGCTCCCTCTGGGGTGACCGGTGCTCGTAACAAGATTGTCGAGGCTGCGACAGGAGACATCCTCGTTTTCATCGACGACGACGCGTGGCTGGTCGGCCCGGATCAACTTGCCCGGATCAGCGAGCACTTCGGCCAGGAGAACGCACCCGGCATCGTCGCCTTCAAGATCCATCTGAATGAGCATGGCTCAGGCGAGCTGCAGGTGCCATTCACGCGCAGCACCATCTCCGGTGATCCGGAGATCGCCAACCGCAAGCAGAACGCGAGCTACTTCGTCGGCGCTGGACACGCCATAAGCAAACAAGTGTTCGATGAATGCGGCCTGTATCCGGTCGAGTTTATCTATGGCCATGAGGAGCTCGACCTCTCGTATCGTGCCATCAACCGGGACTTTACCGTTCTGTACGACCCGGCCATCGAGGTCGTTCATGCACCTGCCGCGTCGCAGATCGCAGGTGCAGGAAAGAAACGGTTCGAGTCTTACTACGTCACCCGCAACCGGCTCTGGCTGGCGTACCGCAACCTGCCCTGGCGCTACGCAATCACCTACTCGATTGCCTGGTCGGGTTACTACCTGCTCAAGTCGTTGCGGCACGGGCAACTATTCAGCTGGTTCTCGGCAATCAAGGATGGTGTTTTCGGTGTCGACCGTTCCCAACGGCACCCGCTTTCAAAGCGGGCGGTCAGCTACATTTCGCAGCACCACGGCAGGCTGTGGAGATGACGCAGGAGACTTCGGCGAACGGTCGTCAGCCGCTCGTCACAGTTGTCGTTCCGATGCTCAACGAGGAGCGATACATCGGCCCATGCCTGGAATCACTTGCAAACGGTGACTACCCGGCCGAGTCGATGGAGGTGCTGGTCATTGATGGAGGCAGCACAGACCGCTCTATTGCAATAGTCGAAGGCTGGACAGAGCGACTGCCGGGGATCCGTGTCATCAACAATCCAGCCCGAATCCAGTCGGCCGCGATGAACATCGCCATCAAAGAAGCCGTGGGAGAGTATCTCGTCCGGCTCGATGCCCACAGCACATACAGGCCGAACCATGTCACCGCCTGCATCGAAAACCTGATGGCGGGTAGAGCAGACAACGTCGGTGGTGTGCAGTGGCCCATGGGCGCCTCCGGAGTACAGAAAGCGATCGCCCTGACGCTGCGCTCGCCGTTCTCGATGGGACCATCAACGCACCGGCACAGCTCATCGCCGCAGTACGGCGAGAGCGTGTACCTCGGCGCATGGAAGACCGAGACATTGCGTCAGATCGGTGGCTTCGATGAGTCGCTCCTGGTGGCCGAGGACTATGAGCTAAACATCAGGCTTCGTGAGTCCGGCAAGCGAGTACTGGTCTTGCCAGAACTTGCCTGTGCGTACAGCGTGCGAAGCAGCATGCCGGCGCTCGCGAAACAGTACTTCCGCTACGGTCTGTGGAAGACACGCATCCTGCGACGTTACCCGAAGTCGTTAAGGCTGAGGCACACAGCGCCCGGCCTCTTGTTGCTGGGGTTAGTTGGCTCGCTAATCATCCTGCCGTTCTCGTGGCAGATCGCCGTCATTCTCCCACTGGTCTACGCTGCGTTCCTGCTTCTGGCTACTCTCACGCTGGCATGGTCCGAGCATAGTCTCATGGCCGTCAGCAGCCTGGCTGTCTTTCCGGTCATCCACCTCAGTTACGGCATCGGATTCCTGTGGGGAATCTTGTTAGACCGCCCATCTAGACGCAGAGCCGTCCCCGGGCAGTAGGCGGCACATCAGTCTGCAACAAACTCAGCCCGTAATACCTGGTCGGTTACCAGATTGAAAAGGAACCGGACCGTGCCGTAACTCGTGTGGCTCGCTTCGTGACTTGAGCTGCCCAGCGAGTGCCCTCCGGGAGGTGTCAGCTCAACAGTGATTTGTCGTCCCCGGGCCCCGGGCTGCGCGACCAGCGCCAGCTCATATGTGAACCCGGACTCAGTCCGCTGGAGTATGCCGGGCGGCATGTTGAACTCAAACGAGAAGTGCGTCGTTTCGCCCGGTGCAACGTTCATCAACCCAGCGAGATGGTCGCCAAATGCGTCAAAGTTATGCGCAAAGGTTGGGGTGCCTGGCTCCTGCCGCCCTTGCTGGTCAGGAACACTGTTGGGAGGGAGCGGCAGCGCCGGCGCATCGGTCAGAGTGATCCCGTTCGCAACGTAAGCCCTGACGTAGTTCCAGTAACAGGAGTTAATCGAGACCGAGTAGATCGCCACATCAGCCGGAGGCGGACTCTGCAGACCGCAGTCCCTGCCGATCTCCGTGCCTGTGTTCAGGTACCCCAGCGTCAATCGCGCCGCTGGCTGCGCCGGATCTGAGAGGTCCACGGAGTAGCCGGCGGACCGCGAGATGCTGCGGTCCGACTTCGACCAGCCAACATTCGAGTCGATCACCGCAAGCCGGTCACGAGAATCGACCGGGAACTGGCCCGCAAGTCCCAGCGACTCGATCAGCTTCTGTTCATGGTCATCGGAGCTGAAGATCATTACGTCCTTGTGAGTAACGATCTCCTGCAGCGCCCGGAACAGTTCGAAGTCCGGGTCGGCAAATAGCCCGCCGTCCAGCGAGTCCAGAAGACCGACGAACAGCTGCTCAAGGAAACGGGTGCCTTCGTCGTCAGTTCCCTGCTCGATGGTGTTCAGTATTTGCCTCGGAGAGATGAACACGCCGTCGACCTCGATACCGCCCACGGCCTCCACTAGTCTTGTAATCCCCCACTGCGTCACCGCAATCACACCGTCGATCTCCTCACCCCGGTGTAACTCGTGGAGATCCGACGCAAGCCTTGCTACAGAAGTGAAGTCCGGGTCCCAGCCAACGTCCCGCAAGTACAACGCGCCGGTGTTCATGTAGTAGCTAAGGGGTTCAGCGGGCGAGCCCCCCTGCGCAAGGATGTTCCGGTTTTCGAACCTGAGTACCGGAATGAAATCAGTCTGCGTTAAGGCTCCGTCATTGAAGCTCAACGTCCAGACGCTCGAAGTGAAGCCGCCTGCGGCCCGCAACTCGTCAGACGTCTGCCCAAGGACCAGGTACTTCTTCGGCGAGTCGGCTCCGGTCATCCCAAGCAGCAGTTCCGGTCCGTCGAGCAAGAGACCGGCTGCAGCCGTGATTCCGTTGGCCCTGTCCAGCAGCGTGTCCGCGAGTTCATCGGGTATGAAATTGGCATCGCCAGATTCGCGAACCCGGTCGAGTTCTTCCAGCGCAACAGAGGTCAGCTCGACCGCCTGTTGGAGCCGCTCGCGCTCAAGAACCAGCGTGTTCAATGCACGTTGCAGCGAGTCGCCGTCCGAGAGCAGCGAGCCTTCTGAGTTGCCGAGGATCTCTGCTGCATCACCGAACACATCGACGATCGTTGCGAACCCGGCTGAAAGGTCGCCAACAGCAGTGATCGAACTGGCTATTGCCGAGGTGAACCCCTCGAGGCCGGTGCCAGGAGCCGCCGCTGCGCCCAGCTCCGCGAGCCTGGCCACAGAACCCTTTGACCGCTCCGCCGCGATCGCAAGATCGGTGATGGCAGCCGCCATTCGGGCAAGGTCGAGGTCCTCACTTGTCCCGTCCAGCAGGTCGGCTACGACAGACCCTGTGTTCAGTACCTCACGCGCATCTTCAATGGTGCCGGGAGCACCAACCAGGAGATTGGCGAAACCGATTAGTCGGTCCTCAAGTGAAGTCACACGGTCGGCGCGCCGCTCAAAGATGCCGAGCAGCGAAAGACCATCCATTGCATCCGAAGCCTCAACCACCCGATCGATCCGCGCGGAGGTCTCAGCCGCGTTCGCCTCTAGCGACCGCACTGCTGCCTCGAACTCACCATTGCCTTCAAGAACACCCGATGCGAACGCATCCCTCAGCAAAAACAGGTCGCCTGCCGCCGCAATCAACGGCTCCGTTGTATCCAGCGCCGCTTCGGCCCGGTCCAGCAGCAGTTGCGGAGCCTCAAGCTGATCGCCGGCCCATGGCATCCAGCCAAGAATGGCTTCCGCCACGCGTATCGGTCCCAGCCTGCGCGACAACGAACTCGTCGCGTCGTTTGAGTCGTCGACCAGCTTCTGTGCTGCCAGCAACGCGGCTTCGTCACCGCTCGCGATGCCTGAAACGTCGAGAGCTTCGGTGCGGTCAAGCATCTTCTCGACATCCCGGGCGCTCGAATAGATCCACGTCAGATATGCCGCGATCACAACAGCCAGCACGCCCGCACCAACGCCAGTGGCCAGCCTGCGATTGCGCAGACCTCGCACTACAACCAGAACGCGCTCTTTCAGGACATCAAAACCGGTCAAAGATCGCCACCAGGGAATTTCGATAAGTCCTCGTCCACTGATTGTGGTTCAGAGAAAAGCTGAACACCTTCAGAGTCCGGTCTCTCCACTACTGAATGGTTACGGATTTACGTACTCCGTCGGTTGGCGGCACAACTCATTCCTAACGGGCTTGCGCCAGTCCACTATCAGCTCCGCCGCACTCGCCAAATCTAAACGGTTTGCCCGTTCGCGGTCTTCGGGCAGGCCCGACAGCATGCAGTCCATTCACAGGCGCGTGTCACGTACGTACACGCATGTGTGGGCGTGAACTGCACACCAGATTAGAGAGAGGACGCCTTTATGCCCTGAGCCTGATAGTTGACACGCAGCGATCCATCACACAACGACGGCCTGACACGGTCTTGGCGACGCGCCGTTCATCCGTGGATCGTGGCGCGCGTACTCGCCCTGGCTATCGCCGGACTTATCCTGTTACTACCTGCCGCGGGCACAACCGCCCACGCACAGAGCACGGGCCAGCTCCACGAAACGCTCTTTGCGCCGGGGCCGTCGTTCAACGTCGGCGAGATCATCTACCCATCGGCTCACGACTTCGACACCTCGGCGTCCACCGACACATGCCTGAGCCTGAACGTCCCGCCCGGCGATACATTCACGCTCTCGCTTGAGTGGGAGCCGTTGTTCGGCGACCCTGATGACGCTGGTGACCTCGACCTCTATCTCTACCTCGACTCCGCCTGCACCGAATCAGCGCTTCTGACCAGCTCCTTCAACTCCAACGCCTACACAGGCGAACTGCTCGAGGTGACACCACAGGTTCGCAACATCAGTGCGGCCCCGGCCGTCGCCGGCATCCGAATCGGCAAGCGCACCGGGCGTGGCAACCCCGGCCAACTCACACTGAAGGTTCTCACCGGAGACTCCACATTCCTTGAGCACGGCACGACGGGACCACCGCTCGAAGGGCAGGAGGGTGCACCTACTTTCCAGGTGATCGGCCCGTTCTCAGTACCCGAGAACTCTTCAACCGGAACTGCGGTAGGAACCGTGACCGCCAGTGATCCGCAGGGCCAGAGTCTGACCTTCTTCGAACTGGAACCGGTGGCGGGGCAGACCTCGTTCCAGATCGACTCTCTGACCGGTCAGATCACGGTAGAAGACCCGGCGCTGCTGGATAGAGAGGCGACCGAAACACTTGTCTACTGGGTTGGAGTGACTGACGGCACAGCCGCGTCGCTGGAAGGCGTTGGTATCAACCTGTCCGGTGTCAACGACAACGCGCCTCTGGCAAATGACACCGACTCCACAACAACGCCGGACACACCGGTCGTCATTTCACTCTCCGGCATCGACGCCGACATCGATCCCGCCCAGCAGCTCAACGTCAGTATCGCAACACAGCCAGCAACAGGCTCGGTCGGATCGCCGGTGCAGCAGGGCGCAACCGTCTCGACAGTTCTTTACACACCGGCGCCGGGCTTCATCGGCGTCGACACATTCACCTTCACCGTGTCCGATGGTCTCAGCACGAGCGCTCCAGCCACCGTGACGGTCACGGTCACAGATGATCCCGGCACTCAACCCGAACCAACATCGACGCCGGGTGGTCCAACGCCAACGCCTGGACCAACTATTGATCCAACATCCACACCCGCGGGCGGCCCGGCAGTTCCGCCGTCTTCCGGACCTCCACCTCCGGCACCGGCAGAGACGCCAACTCTGGGCGCACCTGCAGACCCAATCGTCCCACCGTCTGCTCCACGGCTCCTCAGGGCCGAGGCACGCGACTCTTCTGCACTGATCACGTGGCAACGACCGCTCTCGGACGGCGGCGCGCCTATCGACGGCTACCGCATCTTCAACGTGAACACCGCCCGCTCGACTCTCGTGATGGGTGACGTCCTCGAAGGCCTCGTCCCCGGGCTCGAAAACGGGACTTCTTACCTCTTCCAGGTACGGGCGTTCAACGCCGCAGGCTTCGGTGAAGGCGGGCTCGTTGGCCCGGTCACTCCGACCTCCGGAAATCCGGTCGTGCTCGAAGTCAGCGCTTCTGCGCATCCCGACGACACCGTGACGGTCTGGTGGGCGCCGCCGGAGGGCGACCAGCTGGAGCCGGTGGTGCAGTATCGCCTGTGGACAGAGGCTGGTGAGCTGCTTGAGCTGATCGACCCCGGCGATCCGTTGATCATCAATATCGAAGACCTTGAAAACGACAAGACGCACGTGTTCCGCGTCACCGCTTCGGACGCCGACGGCCAGCTTGTTGCGACCGGCGTGAGCGACCCGGTCTATTTGCCTCCAACACTCGAATCCGCTTACGAGCCGCTGCCTGACGACGCCATCCTGGTGTCACTAACGCCGCAGGCCAGGACAGAGCTTGAGCTGGCATTGCGGGGCGCTGCGGGTGGTGTTGGCACGGTCGAAGACGTTCCAGCCGTACTCACCGTGCGAGAAGGCGCGGCGCTGCTTTTCGTGAATGTTGAAGACCTACACCGCGGCCTGGACCTGCCTGGCGATTTCGAGGTGGCTTCCGAACAGTTGCAGGTGAGCGTCGATGGCTCAGGTAGCCCGGTGGTCGAGATTGAGATCGCATCAGGCATCTGGCTCACCGGCAGTTTCGATGACTCGATCGACCCGTCCGGCATATTGTTGGAGTTGCCGATGATCGAACTGACTGCGGTCTATACGCTAGAAGAAACCGGGCCGTTGACTCGGTTCGAGGTAGCGATAACACCACAAGCACTAGCGCCCGGATTCGTCTTCAGCGCGGGCCCACCTGAACTCGTTCCTGATGCAATGGCCGACGTGATCGAATTGCCGAGTGTCCGGTCCGCGACCGGCGTGATAGAGGTTGCGCGAAATGGGATAGAAACCAGCGACCCGGCTGTCGAGAGCGTGCATGTCACCGTCACCGGCGAGTGGCATAACGCCCAGATTGTCGATGGCAATGGCCTCGTTCTGTACAGGCTCGGTGAGAGCGGAGTTGTCGACTCCATCGCGGTCGCCTGTGAACCCGGTCTCGAACCTGACCTGGTCATTTGCTCTTCCGAAGTAACGGTAGATCCAACGGATGCGGCCTTCTACGCACTCGCAGCAGTCTCAGAGGTCGAATCGCCCGAGCCGACCCCGTCGCCGACGGTCCTTTCGGCACCGACTGAACCGACTCCGACGCCACCCGCGCTTGTCGTTGTGAAGCCAACCGCAACGGCCATGAGCAGTACCGTGGCCGCTCCTGGCCCGGCTCCAACTCCGCAGATAACGCCAACGCCGGATGTCCCGCCACTTCCCGAAACGGACGGCGGCATGAGCGGCGCAACCATAGTCACCTTGCTTATGTCGGGCATCCTCGGCCTGGTCGTGGTCCGTGGAGCCTTCTACGCAGTAGGCAGGCTACGGAACTAATAGAGGCGTCATTCCCCTCTCCCGTTTACGGGAGAGGGTCAGGGTGAGGGCTTCCTTCACCCCAACCTTGCCATCTCCACCGCGAACCACAGCGCCATCGACCCACCGCGGTCATCCAGCCCGTCGGAGTAGGGTCGCTCCAGGTACGCGCCCATGTCCGGTTGTGGTCCCGTTCCCACGCACACATGCTCAAGCTCGCACCCTTCGCCAATCCTCGCTGAAGCACCCCGCCACGCAGCGTCCACGACTGGCCGCCACTCATTACCAAGCCAGCCGAGTCGCAACCCGCGGGCCAGCGTGTAGCCGATCATTGAGGTTGCGCTGTGCTCCAGGTACGAGTTAGGCCGGTCCACAACCTGCCGCCACATCCCCGACTCATCCTGGTGTTTGCGCAACCCCTCCAGGTGCCGGACATGAGTTTCCAGCAGTTGAACTCGTTTTGGATGGTCTTCAGGCAAGTAGGTCAGAGTCTCGCCGAAACCCATAGCTGCGAAGGCGTTGCCTCGCCCCCAGTAGAACGGAGACGCCTTGCAGTGCCACCACAGTCCATCGTGCTGCAGCGTTTCCGTAGCGGCGAGCAGGAAGGTCGCCAGCACATCGATGTAGCGCTCATCACCAGTCTGTTCGAACGCACGCCCGAGAATCGTCGATGCAAAGAAAAAGTCCTCAGTACGGATATCTGTGTCCAGCGGCGGCGCAATCGGCTGGCCCTCAGAAGACGACTCGTACCGGTCCGCTGTCTGCACAAGCAGGTCAAGGTACTTGCGGTCTCCGGTCGACCTGTACAGCTCGTCCGCCCAGCAGACACCTGCAAAGTTTGCCGTGCCCCCAGCCTTTGGTAGCGACCCGAACATTGCGTCACCCTCAGCCAACCGCGGCGCAACGATCTTCTCGATATCCGACGCCGGGTCTTCGCCACCCGCAAGTTCATGCAGTCGCAGCCTGCCGCTCAACGCGACGCCCTGCGTGTACACAACCGGCGCATCCAGCGTGTAGCCGTAAACGGCCGCAAGCCGCTTCGCCACCCCCTGTGGATCTGAACTGTCGTCTCTCAACCGCTTCTCCAGACTTTTCCGAATGATCGTTTCGCTGCGTTTAGCCGGCCTGCGCTATGATGCCGCCGATCACCGCCAGACGGACTCGAACTCGTAACGTCGCCAGAGTGTAAGGCCAGAGCGCAAGAGAAGTAACGTGAAGTACGACGCCATCGTGGTCGGCGCAGGTTCAGCCGGCGCAGTCATCGCCTCCCGACTCACCGAGGACCCATCACGCACGGTTCTGCTGCTTGAGGCCGGACCCGATTACCCGGTCTTCGACGATCTGCCACCGGAGATCATGCACGGCTATGGAGTCGACCGTGACCTCTGGGCAAAGGCGTTTGGCGAAGCAAGCATTCATAACTGGGGCTATCACGCCCGTGCCTCTTCCGAATCGAGCGACATCATGGTGCCGCGCGGCAAGGTGGTCGGCGGCTCCAGCGCCGTCAACGCCCAGATCTTCCTGCGCGGCATCCCGGAGGACTACGACGACTGGGCGAGCCGGGGCAACGAGGGCTGGGGATACACCGACTTTCTGCCTTACCTGCGCGAGATCGAGTCCGACCCCGAAGGAGGCGACTTCCACGGTTCAGAAGGCCCGATTCCGGTTCGGCGCTTCGACTACAGCGACTTCAACCCGGAGCAGGCAGCCTTCTTCGACGCCTGCAGGACGCTCGGCTATCCCGCGAGCCCGGACGCCAACTCGCCTGAAACAGCCGGCGTTGCTTCGACGCCCATGAACAATCGCGACGGCATCCGTTGGAGCACCGCTCTCACTTACCTGGACCCAGCCCGCCATAGGCTCAACCTGACTATCCGGCCAAACACGGCAGTGCAGCGCATCGTGATCGAAGATGGTAGAGCGACCGGCGTAATTGCAGAGTCAGGCGGCGAGTTGTTCGAACTGGCGGCCAATGAGGTCTTCCTCTGCGCGGGCGCCTATGCGTCGCCGCAGATGCTCATGCTCTCAGGCATCGGACCGGCACAGCACCTTGAAGAGCACGGCATTCCTGTCATCAAAGACCTGCCGGGCGTCGGGGAAAACCTGCGAGACCATCCTCAGGTGCAGCTCACGTGGCGGACCAAGCCTGACTACACGCAAGATCCACTGGCTCCACGGATTCAATGCGCACTCCAGTACACCGCTGAAGGTTCCAACCTGCGCAACGATATGTTCATCCACCCAATGTCGTTCGCCTCAACATCCGGCATCTACACCGTCTCCTCGGGCGAAGAGCCGGGCGTCGGCATGATCATCGCTCTCTATCTTGCAAAAGGCGCTGGCACGATCCGATTGCGGTCCGCAGATCCTGCCGACCAGCCGGAGATCGACCTCAACTACCTGACAGAGGATTTCGATCGCAGCCGCTTTCGTGAGGCTGTACGACTATGCATGAAACTCGGTGAGGACAGCGCATACGGCGACATCGTCGAAGAGCTGATCGACCCCAAGCCTGAGGACCTCGTCTCAGACGATGCGCTGGACAGCTGGCTGCGGAGGTCTGCCCGAACGAGCCATCACGTCTCCGGCACCTGCAAGATGGGCCCCGCCTCGGACCGCATGGCGGTAGTTGACCCGGAACTGAAAGTGCACGGCATCGAAGGCCTGCGTGTGGCAGATGCGTCAATCATGCCAGACTGCATCCGCGCCAACACGAACGTCACGACCATCGCCATCGGGGAAAAGGCGGCAGATCTTGCGGTAGTGGGGTAGTCCTCGAACCGCATTCCCTGAACGGAGCCGATGGGTCTCTCGCTCACCGACCGTAACGACGCTGCCACCCCTCCGTTTCGGTCGGGATGACAAACAGCCCTCCTAATCTCCCCGTTTTCACCAAACTGCGGTATAGTCCTGACCAATCTCAAAAGAACCGCATTCAGGCTGGCCATTTCGCCTGAATCCAGTCATCCGATAAGACTGTTTCGTACCAGGAAGCAACTCTAAAGCCGAACTGCAAGCACTCACTCAGCTAAAACCCATTGGGGAGAAGCATATGGTCACAGAAGCCAAGACCGACCTCGCACTGCTGGCACACCTGTTCCGACGCGCCGGGTTTGGCGCAACCAGGGCTGAGTTAGAGAAGCACGCGACCCGGTCCTACGAAGAGGTGGTCGACGACCTCGTCAACCCGGAGCGGCTTCCCGAACCAGACGACGAACTCCTGAAGCGCTACTACCCGCAGCTGTTCGCCAACCAGGACAACCCGGGAGTCTGGAACGGCCGCTGGTTCTACAGGATGGTCAACACTGAGCGGCCATTGGAAGAGAAGATGACTCTCTTCTGGCACGGCGTGTTCGCAACCGGCTGGACAAAGAGCGAGCACACCTACTCGATGGTCGATCACATCCAGATGCTGCGGGAGAACTGTCTCGAAAAGTTCGCCAACCTGCTGCTCGAGCTGTCCAAAGACCCGGCCATGATCTACTGGCTGGACAACTGCGAGAACCACGGTGCCTCCATCAACGAGAACTACGGCCGGGAGATCCTCGAGCTGTTCTCGATGGGCATCGGCAACTACAGCGAAGATGACATCAAGAGCGCTGCCCGGGCCTTCACCGGCTGGTCATTCACACAGCCGCTGCCTCTCTACCCGTGGGGCCACTACGGATCAGAGTTCCGCTACATTCCTGAAGACCACGACGAAGGCGAGAAGACGTTCCTTGGCCACACTGGCAACTTCAACGGCGAAGACATAATCGAGATCATCGTGCAGCAGAAGGCGACTGCTCGCTTCATCTGCCGCCACATCTACAACTTCTTCGTCGCAGACGAGCCGCAGGTCCCGGCCTGGAGCATCCAGGAGCCAAACGACCCGGCCGCAGTCCAGGTCCTGGTAGACGCATTCCAGGAATCGAACGGCGACATCCGTCACGTGATGAAGACGCTGTTCAACTCCGACTTCTTCAAGCAGGCCCGCTACACGCACGTTAAGTCGCCTGCCGAGTTCGTCGCCGGAACGCTGAAGCTTTCCGGCGCGTTCAGGGACGTTGTTCCAGGTCTCGGTGCTCTGGAAGGCACCATGATCGCCATGGGCCAGAAGCTGATGGATCCACCAAGCGTCGAAGGCTGGCACACCGGTAAGGAGTGGATTGACGGCGGCACGCTCACCGAAAGAGTGAACTTTGCGGTTGAGATGATCTCCGACTCATCGAACGCAGGTGTGAGGGAGATCATCGACCGGATCAAGGGCGATGGATCTTCGGTTGACCCCGAGACATTCGTAGACAGGGCGGTCGACCTGATGGGACCAGTGAACGTGGCCGATGTCACACGACAGTCGCTCATCGACACCGCTTCCGAAGAGGGTGACCTCACCTTCGGCGACGACGCCGAGAACGAGACTTCTGAACACAGGATCATTCGGATGCTGCAACTGATCGTGGCCTCCCGGGAGTTCCAGTTCGCCTGATCAAGAAAAGATGTAAAGAGACACAGACCGGCAGAACCACCGATAAGGGAGAGCCGAAATGGCAGCAGGAAACGGATCGAACGGCCAAAGGAATGGTCACAAGAAGGACCCCGTCCTGGTAGTCGTCCAGCTGAGCGGCGGCAACGACTTCATGAACACGGTCGTCCCGTTCACCGAAGGCATCTACCACGACTCTCGCCCGCTGGTCGGCATCCCGGAAGACAAGGTGCTGCCTATCACCGACACGCTCGGCTTCCACCCGTCAGCCGGCCCGTTCAAGGACATGTTTAGTGATGGCGACATGGCCATCATCCAGGGCATCGGCTACGAAAACTCCAGCCGCTCGCACTTCAGGGCGATGGACATCTGGCACACCTGCGAGCCGAACAAGATCGCAACCGAAGGGTGGCTGGCCAAGGTGATCCGAGAGATCGACCCCGATGGTGAAAACCCGCTGACGGCGGTCTCCATGGGCCGCGGCCTACCGAGAGCGCTCGCCGCACCGGGAGTTGCCGCAACATCCATCGGCGACCTCGACAGCTACGGCCTGATGTCGACCGTTGAGGTTGAAGAGGAGCGGGCCAAAGACCTCGATGTGTTCAAGCGCATGTACACGCCGGCCGTCGGCTCAGGGCTCGTGATGGACTACCTCGCGCACACCGGCCAGGACGTTCTCAAGGGAGCGGACATGCTGTCCGTCGCCCCACCGATGTACAGCTCAACCGTCGAGTACGGAGACAACTCGATCGCGAAGGCGCTGCGAGACGTCGCCCGAATCCACACGGCTGGGCTCGGCACGCGCATCTTCTACACCAACCACATCGGCTACGACCACCACGCCCAGGAAGTCCCGACGCATGCCAAGCTGCTGACTGAGCTTTCGCACGCTATCGCCGACTTCCGGGCCGACCTTCGAGAGCACAACGCCTCCGAAGAGGTGGTGATACTTGTCTTCACCGAGTTCGGTCGTCGGATCAAGGACAACGGTTCCGGCACCGATCACGGCTCTGGCGGTGGCGCCTTCATCATCGGAGACAACGTGAGCGGTGGCCTCTACTCCGAGTACCCGTCGCTTGCGCCGTCCGACTGGCTGTACGGCGAAGACATGAACCACACGATCGATTTCCGCTCCATCTACAGCACACTGCTCAACCAGTGGATGGGCATCACGCCAAACGAGATCGTCGGAGGAGAGTTCGAACAGATAAGCCCGTTCGAAAAGACGCTGGTATAGGCGAGGAAGGCGTCCGTTCCCTCTCCTAATGTGGGAGAGGGTCAGGGTGAGGGCTTAGTCGGCCGGAGGCCGACAGCCGTCCTGAGCCTGTCATAAGGACGCGGATTGCCAGCGGTCAGATCGGAACACGGAGAAGAAAAATGAGTAAGCCATACGGACTGCTTCGAGCAGGCTTTCCATACCTGACAACGCTCGGCATGCGGCGCGTCACCACTAACTGCATGGACGTGGCATTCGGCGACGACCGAGTGCTGTTCGTGCTCACCCGCACTGACGGCGCAGGCGGCGACATCCGCCGCATCAACTGGGAAGACGAAGACCTCGACACCATCGGCAGCGGCTTCGTCTGGCCGGTTCAGATCATCCGTGACGCCAACGAGATCTTCTACGTCTCGGATGAAGGCAACCACACCATCTCCATGTGGGACCGTGATGGCGCCAGCAAAGGTCAGTGGGGCGAGGAAGGCTCCGACGACGGCCAGCTAAACCGGCCGTCAGGCATCACCTTCGACAACGACGGCAACCTGGTCGTTGCAGACACGATGAACCACCGCATCCAGACCTTCACGCCGGACGGAAAGTTCATTAAGAAGTTCGGCACTTTCGGGTCTGAAGAAGGCCAGCTCAACATGCCGTGGGGAGTGGCGGTAGACGAAGACGGCAACTTCATCATCGGCGACTGGCGGAACGACAGAATCCAGCGCTTCACCGCTGACGGAGAGTTCATCGACTCCTTCGGTGACAAGCCCAGCGAAGGCTTCGACACAGGCATCCTCAACAGGCCCGCGGGCGTCACGGTCGACCACCACGGCGACATCTACGTAGCCGACCGTGGCAACCACCGCGTGGTCCAGTACGACAAGAACGGCCGCTACGTGGACCGGTTCATCGGCGACTCTGTGCTCTCCAAGAGCGGCCGCATATACGTCATGTCGAACGCGAAGGCGCTCACTGTCCGCGAGATGGCCCCGCTCGAGCCGACCAAGCGTCTACGTGGTCCTTCGTCGGTGCGCTTCGAAGGCAACGGTGAGAACGGCCTGATGTACATCCCGGACTTTGGCTCGCACCGCATCCAGGTCTACAAGAAAGAGGCGTACGAGCTGTCGGAAAACGAGATCTGGGAGAAGCCGAAATCGCCGTTCCTGTTCACGGTCTGATGCGCCCCTCGATGCACCCCGGCGTCGCCCCTGGATTGGAAAAAAGATGCCGATAATGTTCGGCTTCGCAACGCAGCGACGCCAGATGCTGGACGTAGAGCTGGAACGGCTCGTCTCCGAGATGCCGCAACTCGGCATGATGCGCATGTGGGTCATCGGCGACCTCGCAATGGGCCGCGTCAACGCAGAGTCGCTGCTTGACCTCGTGCTGATCCAGGAGACCGATGAACCGTGGCAACGGCGTGCCGACTTCTGGAATGTCCACCTCAGGCCCCGCATTGGAGTGCGCTTCAACGTTTTCACTTCCGAGGAGTTCGACGAGGTCGCAGAAACAGACCCGCTGCTGATCGCGGCCGCAACTGAAGGCGAACTCGTCTATGGCTGATTCAAGCACTCGACGGGCCGACGCATGGCTTTCCCAGGCCGGCCATGACCTCGAAGCGGCGCAGGCCAATGCCGCTGATGGACGCCACGCGCTGGCGTGCTTCCTCTGCCACCAGACAGCCGAAAAAGCGGTCACGGGATTTCTTTACGCCAGGGGCGCAGAGCAGGTATGGGGACACGCCCTCGCCGACCTCTGCGAAGACGCACTCGCATTCGACCAGTCGTTCGATCTCGTGAAGTCGATCGCCGTGCTGCTGGATAAGCACTTTCTGGGTGCCCGCTACCCGGAGAGCCTGCCCGGCGGAGTGCCCGCCGAGGCCTACGAGCAAACCGACTCCGAGCGGGCATTGGAAGTGGCGGGCGACGTGCTGGAAGCCGTGAAACAGAGACTTGGAGCAGACGAGTAAGCGATGTACAACCTGGATGGAAAGGTGGCGCTGGTCACTGGAGCAGGCGGGGAGCGCGGCATCGGCCGGGCCATCGCAGTGCGGCTCGCTCAAGAAGGCGCAAACGTGGTGGTCAACGACATCTCGGACGAGGGCCGAGGCGCATGGGGCGGAATGCCGGCCGTGGTCGAAGAGATCAAGGCGCTGGGCCGCGATGCGATCGGCGTAAAAGGCAGTGTTGCTGACTCTGACGAAGTGGATGCAATCACCGACGCCGCACTTGAGCAGTTCGGGCGCATCGACATCCTCATCAACAACGCCGGCGCGCTTGCCGGAGCTGATCGCGTGCCGGTTGTGGACCTGCCGGAAGCGGAGTTCGACCGCATCATCTCGGTCAACCTTAAGGGCACATTCCTCATGTCGCGCTCTGTCGCTCGGCACATGTTGAGCCGCGAGCCCGGCGGCAAGATCATCAACATCTCGTCTGTCTCCGGCAAGAAGGGTAGCGCCCGCTTCGCCGCCTACTGTTCGTCCAAGTTCGGAGTCATCGGCTTCACGCAGGTCCTAGCCCAGGAGCTTGCGCCACATAAGGTCAACGTCAACGCCATCTGCCCATCTCTTGTTAAGACCGAGCGAGTCTTCGGCATGGCATCCGCGCTCAAACCGGACGATATGACCACGGAGGAGTTCCGTGACGTGATGGTTGAACGGTCCAACACCAATGTGCCGCTTGGCCGTATAGCGCAGGCAGATGACGCCGCCCGCACCGCCGCCTGGCTGGCGTCAGACCAGTCCGAGTACATCACCGGAGAATCGATCATCCTTTCCGGCGGCTCGGCGATGTTTTAGTTTCGAAATGTGAAACCCGAACGAGAATTCGCGGCGTATGTCCGCCACATGGCAGCAAATTTAGTAGCGCGGTTCGCCAAATCCCGACTTTCGGTTGTCTCTCTGGTCTTAACCGGCACAGCGGTCCTAGCATCGGCCTGCTCCAGCGGCCAACCTGCCACACCAACCACGGCAACACAGACAACAGCGACATCGACAACGGCTCCGTCTCCCACGACACCTCAGCAGGCCGACCCAACCGCCACCCCGGCACCGGCCTCCACGCCACTCCCGGTGCCCGATCTTCCGAACTTCGTGCAGGTCGACGTCTGGGGCGCAGACCTCTCCGGTGACCTCGTATTCGCCCGCCCCAACGGCATAGCCGTCGACTCCGATGGCAACCTCTACACAACAGAGTTCCAGGGCAACCGTGTGCGGAAGATCTCGCCCGATGGAGAGTTGTTGCTCGAATGGGGCGGCACCGGTCTTGGTGAGGGTATGTTCACCGCTCCCACGGGAATCGCCGTCGGTCCCGATGGAAGCATCTTCGTCTCCGAAAGCGGTGGCAGTCGATTCCAGAAGTTCACACCGGAAGGCGACTGGCTCGGCACGTTCGGCTCGTTCGGCGCCGTACCCGGGCGGTTCCAGTCGGCAATGGTCATCGCGGTCGACGACGACCAGCGCGTCTACGTGACTGACTGGGGCAACAGCTGGGTGCAGGTCTTCAGCACCGAAGGAGACTTCATCGAGAGCCTCTTGGAGTTCGGAATGGAACCCGGACAGCTCGTCAATCCGACGGGCGTGAAGATCGGACCGGACGGCAACCTCTGGGTCGTGGACCGCGGCAACCACCGCGTCCAGCGCTTCACACGAGAAGGCGAGTTGCTGAGTACCTGGGGAGAGCGAGGCGAGGCACCGGGCCAGTTCATCGTGCCAACAAGCATCAACTTCGACAGCGACGGCAACTTCTACGTGTCCGAAGTGAACAACTCTCGCGTGCAGGCTTTCACACCGGATGGACAGCTGATTGGCGAAGTGGCGCCAGGAACGTTCAGTGCCCCGCACGGACTCGCGTTCGACCAGGCTGGAGCGCTCTACGTAATGGACACTGGTAACGATGTTGTCAGGAAGTTCGAGGTCCGGTAGTCCGCCCCAACGCCCAACGATCGCCGTTCTCAAGATCGATTCGGTGACCGGTCTTCCTGGGAACCACAAGCTCCTGCGCGAGAGATCCTTCGACTACGCTCAGGAAACTCGCACGCGCCTTAGCAAAGAATCCGCTGGTCGCTCAGGTCCTTGCCGCCAATCGTCCTCGTCACGGACGCGCCCAGCCATTCCTTCACCTCGAGGCCAGCGATGCCGTTCACGATGTTCCACTGCGTCGGCAGGTCCTCCCAGCGAGCCCGGTTCCACGTCACCGTGCCGTTTCCTGAGAACTGCTCTACCACACGGGCATGCGAGCCCGTCGCCGGGGTCAGCACTGCGTACTCCACGTCCGCCTTGCCCCACTCACCCGTACGCGGCATGTACTTGTAGTGCAACTGGCCGTCCGAGTTGGCAAGCCCGGGAGGTGCGTTGTCCGAACCCTCCTTGATATCGGTCAGGTCCATCTGCATAAACTGGAATCCGAGCCAGCTGGCCGTCGCAGTGACGGAACTCCCGTAAATCCGAGGGTCAGGTAGCTCGCAGTAGATCTTCGAAAACCCGAGCTCTTCGCGGCCAGTGATGATCGGGTCGGTCAGGTTCTCCCACAGCACCGTCAGGAACGACCCCGTCGCCGTGTCACGCTCGCCCTTGAACGTGGCTGGGAACGAGACGCCAAGCACGTTGTATCCATGTCCTGCCAGCCACTCGATCTCTTTCATGTAAGTTCCCGAGACCGTGACGATCGGCTCGCCAGCCACCTCGAAGCCGTCCGGCAGGATCGAGTTCAGCTGGTCTGAGTTCGACATGAAAGCAACCGAAACGGAAGTGGACTTCGGGCTGTTCTTGCCATCGAAGATCCGGCCGTCCGGACCACGGCGAGGTCCCGTCGCCGGGCCGTAGACCACCGGCATCCGCCACATATCCTGCCGTCGTTCCTCTGCCATCGCTCTGCTCCTGCGTTCCGGGGATAGATCAAGCCCCCTGCATCCGCAGACCATACCGGCGAAAGAGGTAATTGGCGAGGGCGGAGGCTGGTTGCGCCGATGCTCCGTGCTGCCTTTCGTATCCGGCGCGCCGTCTTGCCGTCACGCGGTTACAATCCCGCCATCTCACCAAATGGCGGCATCAACACCACGCCGCGCACCAGTCACCGGAGTATCTGCGCAAATGCCACGTGTACTTGAGAAGACCAACCTGCGAGTGACGCGCCACGACGAGATCATCGGCGATCACGACGGTTCGCAGCCCTGGGCCGAGGTGATCCTCGAAGACGGCCGCAACCACGTCGTCTGGATCAACGGCCCGGCAGGACGACCGCCGGACCCGCATATTCACCCCAACTTCAACGAGTGGTGGTTCATCCTCGACGGCAAGACCCGCTACCAGATCGGCCAGTACGAGCCGGTCGAGGTCGAGTGGGGCGACATCGTGATGGCGCCGGCGGGCTTCGCGCATGACATCAGGCCAGTCGAAAACGGCGAAAACAGCGGCGCGATCCGGGTCGGCGTCACGCATCCAGAGAGCAACCATGACATCAAGGGCATCGCTCCTTGCAGGCTCATCCCAGTCGAGCGTGACCTGTCTGCTCCGAACCTGATCCACACCCGCTTCGCAGACCTGAAATCACACTACGGTTCAACCGAGAACTGGAAGCATATCGTTGTTCTTGATGAACGTAACCGCGCCCTCATCACACACGAACTGCCCGGAACCGTTAATCGCCGCATGTGGCACCCGGATATGCACAAGTGGTGGGTCGTGCTGCAGGGAAGACTCGAGTGGAGCATTGGCGACGACGAGAAGGTGGAAGCGGAACCGGGCGATGTGGTCTTCGTCGGATCAGAAGAGATCCACGAGATCCGCACAGTGAGCGACGAGCCGTCAGTACGCCTGACCGTGACCGCACCTGACATCGTCCACCACTACACCGACGAAAACTAACCGACAGGAACGGCACGCAATGCAGATGCGCATCGAAGAGATCGAGATCACGGTGGCGAACATTGCCGATCCCGGCACGGCAGACAGTCCACACGCCGGTACCTCGCGTTCCAACGAGGTGAAGTCACCCCAGGTGGTTGTGGTGACGGTGCGAACGGACACCGGTGTCGAAGGCTACGGATTTGGCTGGGGCTCCAAGGGCGGTATGCGGACAGCCCACACGATCGCTGAAGTGTTTCGGCCTGAGTTGATAGGAAAAGACCCGTTCGACAGGGAGCGTATCTGGCACGCAACACAGTGGGCCGATCGACAGGGAGGTCACGCCTCTTTCAACTCGTATGGGCCTCTGGACGTGGCGCTGTGGGACATTGCGGCGAAGTCCGCTGGTGTGCCGCTGTACAAGTACATCGGCGCCTATCGAGACAAGATCCCGGCGTATGCCAGCTCGCCCTTCATGAACGAACCGAAAGAGTATGCGGACCTCGCGATGGAGGCGAAAGCGAAGGGCTACACGGCCTTCAAGCTCCACCCGCCGGGCGACGCAGAGCTGGACATCGCGTGCTGCAGGGCGGTGCGGGATGCGGTCGGCCCTGACATGGTTCTGATGAGCGACCCTGTCGGTGGCAACTACGACCACGAAGACGCGCTAAAGGTTGGACGCGCGTTGGAGAAGCTCGACTACCTCTGGCTGGAGGAGCCGCTTTACGACCACGACCTGCACGGTCTTGAGCAGTTGAGCCGCACCCTGGACATCCCGATCTGCGCAGGTGAGTGGAACTCCGACTTCTACTCCAAGATCAACTACCTGCGGACTGGCGCGGCTGACATCATCCGAGCCGACGTCTCGTGGACAGGCGGAGTGACCGGAACGTTGAAGTCAGCACACATCGCAGAAGGCTTCGGCGTCAACTGCGAGATCCACATGACCGTCCTTTCGCTGATGGACGTTGCGAACCTGCACGTCGCGCTCGCGATCAAGAACTGCCGGTACCTGGAGCTTCCATTCCCCGGCGGCGCGAAGTTCGGGATAAAGCAGCCGCTGGACGTCGATCCAGAAGGCTACGTTTCGGCACCCGAGGGGCCCGGACTAGGAGTGGAGATCGACTGGGAGGCGATTCGAGCGAATGAGGTCGCAAAGATCTAGCCGGTTCCACGACTGAGTTTTCATCGCCAACCCATGGCGGAACCACCGAAACCGGCAACACCCACCAACCAACGGCAGACAACCCGAAGCGCCACCGAAACCAGCAACATCCGGAGAAAAAGAAATGAAAGCGGCCGTCATGCGGGGCGAGCAGAACATCGTGATTGAGGATGTGCCGACTCCCGAACCCGAACCGGACCAGGTCCTAATCAAGATCAAGTATTCAGGCCTCTGCGGCTCCGACGTTCACCGCTTTCAGTACGGCATGGCGCAGCCGGGCTCGATCATGGGCCACGAGTTCTGCGGCGAGATCGCAGCCGTCGGCGCAAACGTGACCGAGTGGAAAGAGGGCGACCGCGTTGTGGGTGGCGGCGGTGCTAACCCTGATGGAGGTCAGAGGCTTTCGTCAGGCGCCCGTTACAGCGCCCAAACCGTCGGCTTCAAGTCGCCCGGCTGGGGCGGGTTCGCCGAGTACGCCGTCATGGACCATTGGCGGCCGCTCAGACTCCCGGACAACGTCTCGTGGGAGACCGCTGTGTTAACTGAGCCGTGCGCGATCGCTGTCCACGCAGTGCGCAGGTCTGCGTTCAAGGTCGGCGATCAGGTCGTCGTGATGGGAGCAGGGCCGATTGGCCTACTGACTCAACAGGTGCTGCAGGCCAGCAGCGCGCGGGCCGTCTATGTCTCGGAGCCCGCTCCCGCAAGAGCCGAGGCCGCCCGAAAACTCGGCGCGACCGAGGTGTTCGACCCCTCCAACACCGACATCGTCTCGACCATCGTTGAACTCTCAGACGGGCTCGGTGTGCCGCTCGCGTTCGATTGCGCTGCCGCGAAGCCGACGCTTCAACAGGGCCTTGAGATGGTTCGGCGCGGCGGCGAGGTGACGATCATCTCAATGGCGTGGGAAGATGTGCCTTTGCTGACGGTCGAGTGGATCGGGCGTGAGGTCGAGATGAAGGCGTCGTACGGCTCGACTCCGGACGACTGGCAGATCGTTCTCAACTTGATGGAACGGGGCAAGATCGACTCGGGCCCGATGGTCGATCAGAACAGCTTCATAGGCTTCGACGAGATGCAGGCCACGCTGACCCGCCTGATGACCCCACAGGGCGACATCCAGTCAGTGCTTGTGCCGTAGCAGCCACCCTTCGACAGGCTCAGGATGGCGGCTGGGCCGTCATTCTGAACTTGGTTCAGAATCTCTCGTGACCCCCCTCTCCCGCTTGCGGGAGAGGGTCAGGGTGAGGCCTTCCGCTTGTCATCCCGACCGTAGCGGAGGGATCTGACCGGTCTTACATCGCATGACCGGCCATTCCGACGACGACTGCCAGGTGCCGCCCGCAGTTGCCGCCGCCGCGTCCGCCAACCGATTCCTTGAACGAGCGCTGAGAGCCAAAGCCTCGTCAGATCCCTCCACTTCGGTCGGGATGACAACCTCCGCCACCCCCTACCCCCGAATCTCCTCCACCACTCTGCGATATCCCTCCTGCATCACCTGCACCTCCGATGTGTAGCCCAGCAGCAGCACGCCCGCGTCCCGCCACCGGCGCGCTTCCTCCACGCTGTTCACCATCATCGCAACCGTCTTGCCGTGACGCTTCGCGGCATCGATGATCATGTCTCGACGCTCGTTCAGCACCGGACCCATTTCAGGCGTGCCGTATACACCGAGGTCCTGTGCAAGATCAGTCGGGCCAAGTGTCAGCGCATCGATCCCATCCATCGCAGCGATGTCGTCCAGGTGGTCGAATGCCCCGCCGGACTCCAGCATCACCGTCACAAACACCTGCTCGTTCGCAAAAGCCAATCGCTCTTTCGGAGTTCCGCCAGACTCGAAATCAGTGCCTCCACTCGGCCCGGTCATGCCCCGGGAGCCCATCGGCGCGTACCTGGAAGCCGCCACGATCTCTGCAGCCTGGTCCGCAGTGTCCACCTGCGGGCAGTGCAGGTTCCAGACACCGGCATCGAGAAGCCGCGTGATCCACTCCCGGTTGGCAGCAGGCGGTCGCACCACGATCGGAAAGTCGAGAGCCCTCGCCAGCAGCGCCATGTCGGCAACCGTCTCGATCGACGGCGAGGCGTGCTCGATGTCGACACGGGCGAAGTCCATGCCGGCAGCTTTCAACAGAGGAAGAACTGCCGGGTTTCTGACCATGTTGATCCAGGTTCCTATCTGGACCCGGCCTTTCGAGACCGCCGCGCGAACCGGGTTCGTCTTCATCTGGCTGCTGCTCCCTTGCTCATGTTTGCCGTGGAGCCAGCAGTTTAGCTACAGGCGAAGAACCGTGCGGACCTATAGCAAACTTGCCCGAACGCGAAGGGGGCAGAGTGCGGATGCCTGCACTCTGCCCCCTGGAAACAATCGACGGAGACCGCTGCGCTAGTCTTCGTCCTCTTCACCCTCGTCTTCATCAGCCTCACCTTCGTCATCCTCCACGTATGCCTTCGCCTTCGGGATCACGACGGTGCCGCCGAACTGCTGGGTCAGCAGGTTCGCGGTGGCGTTCACCTCAACCTTGCCCTTCAGGCTGAGCAGATCAGCCATCGACCCCGTGCCAGCGCCGATCTCGAAATTGCCCTTGTCCTGGACTTCCAGGAAGATCGGGAAGAGTTGGCCACCAGAGCCATCGGTGCAGGTCTGGAGACTGGCCAATGGAACCGGTCCGGCCGGTGAAAGGGCAAAGCATGCGTAGGAGGCGATGCTGCCCTTCTTGATTCGGAGTTGAGCCGTTCCGACAGCTTCGCCGGTGCCGTTGTTAAGCGAGAACTCACCGGCGAGCTTGCCGCGGAGCTGCCCGTGCAGGACTTCGATATCGCCAAGACCGGGAACAGGGAACGTTTCCTGCGAGACGTTCCTCAGGGTCGCTTCTGAGTTGTGGAAGCTGATCAGCTGGGCTCCGCTCAACAGCGCATCAAGGTCTTCACACGCAGTGCTGTGCTTCCGGTCCTTGCACTCCGTTATCGCACTGCCGCCCGCTCCATCACCGAGGACGCCGAGGAACAGCTCGTTGGAGGTCTTGATATTGACCCTCTTGATGCTGCCATCTCGCCTGAACTTGAACTCAGATTCGGTCATAGTTGGCGCTGCCGGGTCCGGAGAAGGCCCTGCGTACAGCACCTGCCCAACACCGCTCCACTTGGCAATCGGCGAACTGGCAGATACAGCCGCCGTGAGCACCACCATCATCGAGACAGCAGCGACAAGCGAGATCAGCATCCGGCGAGAACTTCTGGTGCGTCGAGCGATGCGCATATTGCGACTCCGTGGGAACGAAACGTGGACAAACAGTCGTAAGAGGGTCAGTTTTCTCGATCTTCGCTGAGCCTTTCGGCCATCCGGGTTGGGAGGCCATCAAACAGGCTCTTCGAAACCACCAACCTCAACTGATACTCAAACTTGACCGTTTGCAGTCCAGCCGAACCACACCTGACCTCATCAAGAACCACGCTAAAGCGGCGTTTTGACCCCGTCGAGCGCATTCCATGTGCCATAAGGGCGGTGAGAGTGAGCCAAAGGGCTCGCCCCGAAAGCGACAACAGTTGTGGAATCTCCCGATTCGGAGCAGTTGCAAACCATCTACGTTTGACTCGACACGTTTCGCCGGTTCTTGATGCCCGTGTGACGCGTGATCCCCTCCGGTCCGGCATGTGACCGAATAACTGGGACGTCTGAAGTAGCGAGGTGACTGCGATTTTCCTGAAATTCGTTCGAGGCGGGGATGTTGAGCCTTACGGGGAAGGCTTCTGGTCAGACAGATACCGGTTTCTCGACTACACCGGGTCCCGATTCATAGAGGTGCAGGAACAGCTACTTCTGGAGCATGTGAGAGAGCTTGGCTCCGTCCCGGTTGCCGGTGGGCTCACGAACAGCTCGACGCCGAAATCGGTCACCGACTTCATCCGCAACGTCCCGATCACCTCGATCGACGATTATGCGAACGACCTGCGAGCGCTGCACAGGTCGCCTCGTGGCCGTAACTACACCTGGGCGTACACGCTATACGGCGCAGGCCAGGAGAAGTGGATCCCGTACACGCAACGCGGCCTGAAAGTGCTTGGCGACAACATCATCGGCGCACTGGGCATGGCCACGGGATCTTCTGCGAACCTTTCCTACATCAGACCCGGCGCGAAGGCCATGTACAACGTGCCGCCCCGTCCATACCTTGCCGGAATCGCTGCATTCGAGCTGGAACGACGCTTCGGTCTCAGGGGTGTCATCGAGCCCGGTGTGGCCGAACGGATGGAGTTCGAAGAGCGGATTCGCGAAGAGTATTCGCGGGCACTCTCAACGGGCGTCGACATCCTGATTTCGATGACCAGCGTCCTGCGCCGCATCAGTGACCGCTTCTCAGACGGAATCTCGTCGGGTGACAGCTCTTCGGCAGGGCAGAAGAGCTTCCGTGCAATCTCCCGCTACCTGGCTGCAACCGGCAAGGCGAAGCTCTCAGGCCGCAGCATCAAGCCAAGCGACCTCTGGAAGCCGAAGTCCATACTCGGCTGGGGTCTCGACACCCGCCACTTCCGAGAGCAACTGGCGCAGGACTGGGGGCGGCCCCCTTTTGAGTTGTATGCCTCCACGGAGGGGGGCGCCATGGGCCTCCAGTACCGTGCAGACGGAGGCATAGCCGTTAACCCGGAGGCTTGCTTCTTCGAATTCATGCCGGAGTCTGAGATCGAAGCGGTGCACAACGACCCGAAGTACACGCCGCAGACTGCACTTCTGCCGGACGTAGAGCCCGACGGCAGGTACGAGGTTGTGATCACGAACTTCTATGGCATGCCGTTCATGCGCTACCGGACAGGACACCTGGTCAAGTTCTCAACCGGCCAGCTTGGCTACGGACCCGAGATGGAGCATGTCGGACGGGCCGACGACCGCCTCGACATCGGCGGCTTCACAAGGCTGGACGAAGCGACCGTGTGGAAAGCCATATCCGCCTCAGGCGTGTCGATCGCAGACTGGATCGTTCGCAGGGAAACGGACTCGGAAAGGCCGTCAATCCACATGTACGCGGAGTCGAACTCCGCCTCCGCTGGTGAATCGCTCGAAGAGAAGCTTCACGGCGCCCTGGTTGACAACGACCCCCTCTACGCAGACCTGGTGAGCATGCTCGGCTGGCGCCCTTTCAAGCTCACCAGCCTGAACTCAGGCACATTCGGCGCTTTCTATGAGGAGATGAGAATCGCTGGCGAGGAGCTGATGGCCCGCAGGCCACAGCGGATCAACGCTTCAGACGAAACCGTCAGCCGCCTTCTCCAAATGAGCAGGCAGATCGGCGAGAGGCAGGCAGCCTGACGAAGCCCGGCCTGTTGAAACCGGCCAGTTAAAACGGAATGAACGCAATCTACATAGCCCTGCCATTCGTGCAGTTCGCCCTCAGTCTCTTCCTGGCGAACATCGTTGTCGCGAGCGATCCGTCAAACCGGGTCAACAGGGTCTTCACGCTCTTCCTGCTCGCAATGGCAGGCTGGGGAATCGCCATCTTCGGCATGCGGGACGCGTTCCCTGATGAGCCACTCGCCTTCACCCGGGAGAAGATCGCGCTCGCCGTGATCCCGTTCGCAAGCGTCTTCTTCTACCACTTCGTGCTGCGGTACACGAAGGGGCCGTCGAGGAACCGCACGCTGATCGTGTTCTACGCCATCGCCGTGGCATCAGCCGGCCTTTCGATGGCCGGCCAGGTGGCGACGGGTATGGAGGTCAAGTTCTACGGCTTCGCCCCTGAGCTCGGCTGGGCGTTCGGAATCCTTCTTCTCGCCTCCTATCCGCCCATCTTCGCCTCGTTCCAGCGCCTCAGAACGGCCAGGCGCGCCGAGACCGATGAACGTGTCCGCAAGCAGCTCAACCTGCTACTGCTCGGTATCGTCGCCCTCGTTCTCGGCGGCACCAGCGACTTCATCCCATCGCTCGGCCTCGACATCTACCCGATGGGCATCGTCGGAAACATCTTCTTCGTCGGACTCGCCACATGGGGAGTCACTAAATACCGCCTCATGGAACTGAGGCTAGTGCTCAGACGTGGACTCGCCTACTCAGCCGTCAGCTCGTCGCTATTCGCCGTCTACGGCGCTTCGTTCGGAGCTGTGTTCCTGCTGGCAGGAAGCCTGAGCACGCCGGCGCTTGTGATGACCGCGATCGGCGCAATCATCCTGGTCGGCGTCATCATCCAGCCCGCGATCACGAGGCTCCAGGCCGCAGTCGACAGGATGTTTTTCCGAGAACGAGGAGACCGAGTTGCAGGTCTTGCCCGTCTGAACGAGCTGACCAAGGACATTACCGACTTCCGTGCCGTCGCCAGCGGAATCGCAGAGACGGTCAGACTGACCGTGCAGGCGGACTGGGCAGCGATCGCCCTGCCGGAAGATCGTCGTGGCGGCTACGTGTCAATTGCCTCCACGGACAGACTGGAGAAACCGCTCAACCTGTCAAGGCGAGGGAGCGTCGTCTCTTCACTGCGCAGGAACCGCTCGATCTCGACCGTTGCAGAACTCAGTTCCCTTGAAACGGCATCGGACGAGCAGGCCCAGGACACCGCAGAGCTTAAGTACCTGAGAGACTCCGGTGCCCGTCTCCTCGTGCCGATGGACGTTGGTGGCAAGTTGACCGGTGTGATGGTGCTTGGCGAGCGACTGGTCGGTTCCGATTACAACTCCGAAGACCGCGGCTTCCTCGTGGCAGCGGCAGACCAGGCGTCTATTGCTGTCGAGAACGCCCGTCTCTATGCCAACACAAGGCGCGAGGCAGATGAACGCGCCGCAGTCGCCGAACTGGCTCGTGTGGTTGGCTCAACGCTGGAAACCCACGACGTCATGGCTCGCTGCGCTCATCAGGTTAGGACCGTACTGAGCGCAGACAGGGTCGAGATCACCAGGGTCCACAATGATGAGCGCCTTTTCACGATCGCTCACGTCGAAGGACTGGACATCAAGGGCTGGGCGACGGGAACAGAGGCCAGCACCGAAGATGCCCACTTCCAGGCTGCGCTGGACTACAGGCGCGCAGAGTTGGTCGACCTTACATCTAACGAGTCTTCGAAGCTCGATCCGGCAAAGGCCGCTGCCGCCACCGGGCTGAGCACGATGATCTCTGTGCCGCTCATCTCGAAAGAGAAGATCATCGGCACTCTCAACATCATGTCCCGGGACCCGGACGCCTACGCTCCGGAAGACCTGGAACTGGCCCAGCGCATTGGCGCCCAGGTCACGAACGCTATTGCAAACTCACTCCTCTACGAACAGGCGTTGCAGCTTGCCGAAGAGCGTGAGGCGAGGGCAAAGCTGGACGCAGAAAACCGTGAACTGCAGCGCATCAACGAGGCGAAGATTCAGTTCCTGTCGATGGTCTCGCACGAACTGCGCACGCCGCTGACCAGCATGATGGCATTCGCCGACATCCTGATGGGCAACAAGGCCGGGAACCTCGTGGAGAAGGACATCTCCCGCATCAATGTCATTCGCAGGAACGGCCGCCGCCTGTCGCTGCTTATCGGAGACCTGCTCGACGTCTCCCGCATCGAGTCCGGCGCGCTGAAGCTCGATATCTCGGAGTTCGACATGAACGAGATGATCGAAGAGCTGCACGAAAGCTTCGTCCCGCTCGTCGAGGAGAAGGAGCAGGTGATCAAGGTCGATATGCCTTCCGAGATCGTCACTTGCTTCGCCGACCGCGACCGCATCGCGCAGGTCGTCTCGAACCTGATGAGCAATGCGTCGAAATACTCGCCGGAGTCGAAAGAGATCCTGGTCACAATGCGCGCTGATGAAGAGACGATCTACGTCTCGGTCAAGGACCAGGGGATCGGCATCTCGGAAGAAGACCAGAAGCAGCTGTTCACTTCGTTCTTCAGAGCTGACAACGAAGAGACTCGTGCCGCACCTGGTACCGGACTCGGCCTCGTGATCGTAAAGGGCATCGTCGAGATGCACCGCGGCAGGATCTGGATCGAGAGCGAGTACGGCAAAGGCACAACCGCCAACATCCAGTTCTCACGCCGCTGCGACATTCCGGAAACATCAGGCCCCGAAGGCGATTCAGCCGATGCCAACGGCTCTGACGACTCAGACCAGGCGGCGTAGAGCCGCCTGTGTTATCCCCTCTCCCGCTTGCGGGAGAGGGTCAGGGTGAGGGCTTCATGTCCGTCATCCCGACCGGAGCCGAGGGATCTGACCGATCACACATCGTCAGCCTCTCTCTCGGTTCCGTCACCGCAAGATGCCGTCTTAACCTGCTCCCGACGGGCATGTTGAAGGCCGATCACGGGAACGAGAACTGAACGCCAGAGACTCGTCAGATCCCTCCGCTTCGGTCGGGATGACCGGACCGCGATCCTCGGCCATAGAGAGCAAGAACCACTCTCAAATAGAAAAAGGGAGCCGTGCCGGAGTAGAAGAACTCCGGGAACGGGGCGGTTCCCGGAAACGGTCTGTGCGCAGGGGACTGGGCACGGCTCCCTGTACTTAAATACGCATTTCCGGCCAGAGCGGATGCGGCCCGTTCACGAAGTGCCCCGGGTCTCACTCTAGAAGGTGCTCTACTCACCTCCGAATTCGCACTCTGAGATCGCCAAATCTGTCTTGGTCTGGTCAGAACATCCTCAGAACGTCCCTTTCCCGTAGAACCTCACGCACCGCACTCCAGTTATTCTGTCCAACGCCAATTTTCACAGCTCGGCGTTCAACAGCCTCCGCAAACGGACGTTCCTGTCCAGACGAACTCACAGAACCGGCCCAATAACGGTCCAGACCATTGATCCTGGCCTCGCTCCGCATAAGCCTTCGCCGAACAGGTCAGAACCTGCGACTGACGCTTGCCGTCTTCTTCGGAATCGTCCTGGCCGTCGCCATCGTCGCCACAACGGTCGTCTACTTCGAAGCCCTGCGTGATGTCGCACTCGCACGCTCCCTCGACCGCGTCGAGCCGACCAATCTCGATGTGTTCATCAAGGTCGACCAGACCCCGGTGCGGATGGCCGAAGACGAGCAGCTGCGAGAGCAGATCGAAGACAACGTTGTCGACCGACTCGACCGCTACACCGCCGCCGAGCATGTCGCACTGCAGTCTCTCACGTTCCTCGTAAACGAACCGCCGCCACTCGTGCCTCTCGGAGAATGCCCGTGCAGACCCAGCGGCATTGCTTCCGGTGAAGAGGACGTGCCGGGCATCGACGCGGATGGCAACCCGGACCCTCGCGGCACAGGCGCGCTCCTGGCCTGCGACTGCCGACGCATCACGTTCATGACCGTCCCTGGACTCGATGACTCTGTGCGGGTCACCCGCGGCGTTTTGCCGGTGCCAGAGCTTGAACCGGCGCCACTCAGTGAGACGATGGTCATCGACGCACTGCTCGATGCCGAGTCGGCCGCCATTTTCCAGCTATCTGTCGGTGACACGATCGGCGCCGCGCCGTTCTGGGAGTCGGATCGCGAAGAGGTAACAGTGCGCATCTCGGGCTTCTATGAGCGCACTGATCCCAACGCCCTGTTCTGGTCCATCCACGACACCGAGTTCACGGACCGGACCGAATCGCTCGACTTCGCCCGATTCCTGGTGCCTGAGACCACCTTCTTGCAGGCACTTGGGCCCTACTTCCCCAACATGAGTGCCGAGTACGTCTGGCTCCTCGACACCGATGCAGGCCGTATCCATGCGACCGACACCGGTACCGTGCGCTCAGCACTGCGGGCAGGGGACCAGACACTCAAGCCGGTACTCGATGGTTTCCGGATACGTTCCGACCTCAACGCGCGTCTCGCCGACTTCGAGGTGGACCTGTTCTTCAACCGCATCCCGATGCTGATAGTGCTCGCATTGGTCGCGGCGGTTTCGCTCTACTACGCTGCGATGGTCGCATCCGCTCTACTGGCTACTCAGCGTTCTGAGATCGCTTTGATGCGCAGCCGTGGCGCCACCCGCGCACAGATCTTCGCCGTCTACGTCATCGAAGCGGGAATCGTTGGCGCACTCGCTCTTGTCCTTGGTCCGATCATATCCATGTCCCTGGTGTCGGTTATCGGTACGTTCCCGCTGTTCGAGGACCTGAACTCGGGCACCGCGCTGCCAGTGCAGTTCACTCGCAACGTCTTCCTCGCTGCTGCGCTTGGAGCCGCATTCGGAGTGTTGACCCTGCTTGTGCCGGCATTCAGAGCAACCGGGCTCACGGTGCTGGCCGAACGCCGCAGGCGCGGAAGGCCGGGACGTTTGAATGTCATCCAGCGCTACTACCTCGACCTCGGCATGCTGGGACTGGTTGCCGCGCTGTTCTGGCAGCTGTCGCGGCAGGGCTCGTTCGTCGCCACAGACGTCTTCGGCGAGAACAGCGTCAACAACCTGACACTCGCCGTCCCGGCGCTACTTCTCCTCATGGCAGGTGTCGCGCTGTTGCGTCTGTTCCCGGTCATCGCGGATGGTGTGGCTCGTCTGCTCGCGACACGCGCAGGCTCCGCAGTCGTGCCGTCTGCGATGTTCCTCGGCATCAGGCAGCTATCTAGGAATCCGGCAGGGCAGGCCCGGCTCTCGCTGCTTCTCGTACTCGTGTCGGCGCTCGGTGTCTTCGCTGCCACATTCGCATCTACGCTTGAGCGGAGCGCGACTGAGCAGGTGCTTTACGAGACCGGCGCCGAGTTCAGGGCTACTAGCGTTACGCACCGCTCAGGCGGCCGCAGCGTCTCAGCCGAGCAGGAACTGATAGAGATGGAGCGCCTCGAGACGGTCTCTCCCGTCCTTCGAACGACCGGGATCACAGACACCTTCGCTGTGTCAGAGACCGAACGGTTCGATGTGCTCGGAGTCGACACCGGAAACCTGGGAGATGTGGCGTGGCACAGATCGGACTTCTTCGGCGAGCCGATGTCGGAGCTTCTGGAAGAGATCAGACCGGATGTGTTGCCCGGCATACCGCTGTTCGATGACTCGCGCTTCGTTAGCGTGCGAGTGAAATCTCTCATCAGGCGTGCTGACGTCTTCGTTGTTGCCCGCATGAGTGACCGCAACGGCCGCTACTATTCGATCCCGCTCGGCAACCTCGCCCCGAGCGCGACCGACCGAAACAGGTTCAACTGCCTGCCACCTGACCCGGATGTTGAGCCGGACTGGTGCCGCCTGGGCTCAAGCATCTTCCCGCCGCCGACGCCTCGAGTTGCGACGCTTGCACCCGTGATGCCGGTGACGCTGCATTCCATCGGACTGGTCAGGACTGACGGCGGGCTCAATGCCGGGACCATCCTCATCGATGATGTGTCCGTTCTCAACAACATCGGCGAGAACCAGACCGTGATTGAGAGCTTCGACGACCTGACAGGTCTGCGCACACTCGAGCCAACGGCCGACGCGCTTGCCGACTCCATCGCGTTCGAGCGCTCTCCCGACGGCGAAGACCTGCGGGGCATCGGCGAGTTGCGTTGGACAGACGCCGGTCCCGGCGAATACCGCGGCCTGGCTTTTGGCAGGGAAGAGCCGACCGTTCCGGCCATCATCAGTAAATCTCTATCTGAATCGCAGTCAGCAGAGGTCGGTGACGTAATCGCAACTGATGTCGAAGGCGCACGTGTCAGGTTCGAAATCGTCCGCATCATCACCTCGTTCCCGACGTTGAATAACGACGAGTCGCCATTCCTGATCGCAGACCTGGACCTGTTGAAGCAGCGCCTCAACCTTGAGCGTCTCGGCAACGACATTCAAGCGGACGAATACTGGATCAGCACTCCACAGCTCGAAGTCCTACCGGACGACGAAGAGCCTGTCACAGCCGCCGATATCAAAGAGCGACTTGGCGGTCTGGGTGGTGGAAACTCTTTCACGCTCACCAGCGGTCCCGTTATCGACCAGCAGGCGGAGGTCGACCTGGTCAGCCTCGACCCGCTCGTGACGACCGGATGGCAGGCACTGCTGGTGATCGCATTCTCATCGGTGCTGATCGTGAGTGCGGCCGGCTATGCAGTCCACGCCCGCACATCGTTCATCCAGCGCCGCTCCGAGATGGCTCTGCTGCGGACGATGGGTATATCCCGGGCGCAGGTGGTGATATTCATCGCCATCGAACAAGTTCTGGTGATCTCGATCGCAGTCGCTATCGGACTGTTCCTCGGGTCAAGGCTTGGCGACACCATCTTCCCGTTCCTGGCCGCATCGGGCAGACTCGGCACAGTCGAGCCGCCGATGGTGGTTCAGTTCGATTTCGCCGAACTGGCGCTTGTTTTCGGAGTGATGGCAGCGGTTGTCCTCGGTGTAATGACCATCGTCATCGTCTCCGCTTCGCGCACCGCAATCCACTCCGTAATGCGCGCTGGGGACACCTAAGCATCGAATATTCCGGGAATTCTCTCCTGCTAATCTATGAGTGCGTGCCCGTATGCGATAGGCACAGGATTGACGTCGAAGCGGTCCAGTTGGCTTGCGAACATTTAGCCATCGTCTCCAGACGGCGGCCGCAGATGCGAACAGGACAGTTCCACCAACTTCCCGGAAACACCACTTGTCAGCAATCACCGTAATCGGCGCAGGATATGTGGGGCTTGTCACATCGGCATGCTTCGCCTCGTTGGGCCACAACGTCCGGTGCGTCGAGCCTGATGCTGATCGGCTTAATCGGATCATGGACGGTGTTCTCCCCATTCACGAACCGGGCCTTGATGATCTCGTCCACGAGACCTCCAAGAACGGAAGCCTGCAGTTCACCGGCGCTGTCGAAGAGTCGCTTGGCGGTAGCCAGTTCGCGTTTCTCGCCGTCCCAACGCCACCGAAAGAGGACGGCAGCTCGGACCTGAGCGCAGTGATGTCGGTCACAGACCAGCTGAAGCAGTACGCGGAAGACGGCACGGTTGTCGTCATCAAGAGCACAGTGCCGGTCGGCACGGGAGATACTGTTGCGGCCGCGCTCGACGGGCGCCTGCCGGTAGTCAGCAACCCCGAGTTCCTGCGTGAGGGCATCGCGGTCAAAGACTTCTTGCAGCCAGACAGAGTGGTTGTCGGAGCAGAGGACGAACGTGCTGCACAGCTTGTCGCTGGCGTCTACAGCGGAGTCGACGCAGAAGTGATCTTCACCGACCGTCGCAGCGCGGAACTTGCCAAGTACGCCTCGAACGCCTACCTCGCCGTCCGGCTGTCATTCGTCAACGAGATCGCACGCATCAGCCAGGCCACCGGCGCGGATATCGACAGTGTTACCCGCGTCATGGCTTCCGATCACCGCATCGGCCCGCACTACCTTAAGACCGGTATCGGCTGGGGTGGCTCTTGTCTTCCGAAGGACGTCTCGGCGCTCGAACACAGCGGGGACTCCGCGGGTGTCGATACACATATGCTCCGTGCTGCGAGAGCCGCCAACTCTGAGCAGATCGAGTTCCTTGTCTCCACCATTGAGAACCGGCTCGGGGGTCTGTCCGACAAGGTAATTGGCATGCTTGGTACCGCGTTCAAGGCCGGGACGGATGATGTGCGGGAATCACCGGCCATAGCCGCTGGCAACCGATTGGTCGCAGCCGGCGCCGAAGTGAGAGTTCACGATCCACTCGCCCTCGACAACACAGCTCGAGTAGCTCCGAACCTCACGCGGTTTGACGATGTCGAAATGCTGACAATCGGTGCAGATGCGCTCATACTGTCTGCAGATTGGCCGGACTACCGGTTGATCGACTGGAATCAGGTTTCCCAGTCGATGCGGGGCAATCTGGTTTTCGATGCTCGAAATGCGCTCAATGCCGAGGAGCTTCGCTCGGTTGGCCTTGAGTACGCGGCATACGGTAGACGCCAAAAGCAGAGATAGTTTGTAACAAGCGCGTAACGCTGTGTTTGGAACTATTGCTTTGAGAGTTGGGGATGGGGCAGACTCGTCTCCACGAGTGTGAGAATAAATTCACGCAGTGGCATTTGATCCCCGGCCGGAGCACAACGGCGAGAGCATGGCAATCCACCGATCCGAACAGAACCCGGGCCTGACGGTTACGCCCCTGCGCGTGGTGCAGAGTTCGGAAGCTCTGAGCCCACCGCTGCTCTACCTCACGTCGAAGCGCAAGCGCGCGCTGGACATCTTTGTCAGCTCCATCGGCGTCCTGGTCCTGGCGATCATGTTCATCCCGGTCGCTCTTGCCATCAAGTTGAACACTCCCGGACCGATCTTCTATCGCCAGCGTCGGCAGGGACGAAATGGCGTCGAGTTTAGTCTCATCAAGTTCCGGACCATGACGGTCGACGCGGAGAAGGCGAACGGCCCGGTGTGGGCGAAACCGAACGATCCTCGCACCACGGGAGTTGGCCGCGTCCTGCGCAGGCTATACATCGACGAGTTCCCGCAGTGGTTAAATGTGCTCAAAGGCGACATGAGCGTCGTCGGGCCTCGTCCAGAACGGCCCGAACTGGCTGAGCAGATCCTGGACTTCGTACCCAATTTCAATCAGCGGCTGCGTGCCAAGCCGGGAATCACAGGCATCGCCCAGGTCAACTACAAGTACACCAACACTATGCTCGAGGCCCGCAACAAGCTGAGGCACGATGTGATCTACATCAATGCAGCCTCGTTCCGGCTCGACCTGCGACTAATCTTGCGCACATTCCGAAGGGTATGGCTGTTCAAGGGCACGTAGCGAGTCGCCCCGGCAACTCTTGCTCTCGCCCTCGCCGCTCAACGGTCGCGGTTTTCTCACTTCTTATGGCCGTGGCGGTGGTCGCGCTCGCGTGTAGCTCCCAATCACCGACTCCAACTACTGGTGCGACCATCGCTCCGTTTGATTCGCCCACCCCCGTCGCATCTGCGACTCCCGTGCCCGTCGACGTCACGTTGCCGCCGTGCGACACGGGCAGGCGGTCTGGCTCCGGACCGCTCGGGACGGCACCGGCGCCAACACCGACTCCGCTGCCGGACGCCGGAACCAGAGATGCCAAGACTATAGCTTCGGAGATCATTGCCTACCTCACCAGCGCCAGCCCGATTACGCACCACCTGGTTTCTTGGAATGGCCTCTTCAACTCGAAGTGGACGGAGGACGCCACGCCTGCTCAACAGGCTGCAGCGCTCGAACTGCTTGGCATCCGAGCTGCGCAGGCATGCGATGCTGTTCGACAGATAACTCACTTCCCGCCCGAAGTTGCCGGATTCGACTCACAGCTGCGAGAGGCCGCCCGCACACGCCACGCCTGGGCTGCGCTCGCTCTCGAAGAGTTGAGACAGGGCGGTAACGCCTTCATGCCGTTTCTCAACACAGGCAACGATTCGACATCGGCACTCATCGCTGACCTTCCACATGCCGAAGAAGACCTCATCCGGCTATACGGCGCGGGGCGATTAGCCCACCAGCGTCTCATCGACGAAGTGATCGGTATCGAGATGACTACTGAGCCCGGTTGGCTGATCAGCGCAGACGGCCTGAATCCACGCCTGCACGCGCCGTTCGCCTTCAACCGACCCGCCTTGGACGGCCTTGGTCCGGACAGGTGGAAGCAGGGCACCGCCGTCAGGGTTCGCCGACTCCGCAACCCGGAGCCAACCGACGCCGAGGCCGCCAGCAGCAGGTTCACGTCGCTCATTACACAGCAGGGCAGTCTTGCGTCGGTGGAGCAGGCCACGGTCGGCGGCGAACCTGCGCTGCGTCACGTCCTCGCACCAGATCACCCGGACTGGAACGCCTCTGTGACAGTCTTCGTGTCAGGCGACTTCACATACTTCCTGGAGACAGGCTGCCCGGCGGACGTCGAAGGCTCGTGCGGGTCGGTCGAGAAGGTCGCGGGCTCGTTGAAGCTCAGGCCTCCGGGCCGCGAGTGAGTCGATCGCGGCCACCTTTGCCTATTCCACAAACCAATGACTCAGTGCCACACGTTGTGGGTAAGCTGCACAATCCCGCATACGACCGCGACCGGCCAACCCAGAACCGACACCAACAGCTGCAAGCACCCTGGAACACCTGCATGACCAGTGACGCCTCACCGAACAACAACTCTTCCAGGCCGAATATCATCGTCGTCCTTGTAGATGACATGGGCTTCTCCGATATCGGCTGCTTTGGCTCCGAGATCAGAACACCGAACCTCGATCGCCTCGGAGCCACCGGCGCTCGCTTCACTCAGATGTACAACGGCGCACGCTGCTGCCCGTCACGCGCCGCTCTGCTGACAGGCGTCTACGCACACCAGGCTGGCATCGGCCACATGACCGGCGATGACGGTTTTCCCGGCTACCGCGGCTACCTCAGCGAGTCATCGGCAACTATCGCCGAAGTGCTGGCAGAAGCCGGATACCGAACGCAGATGTCAGGCAAGTGGCATGTCGGTGGCAACTACGCGGCACATGATCCCGACTCGTGGACACCGGGCGCGGAAGGCAATCCACTCCCAACCCAGCGCGGCTTCCGGCACTTCTTCGGCACACTCACCGGCGGTGGCACCTACTACAACCCTCAAACTCTCATGAAGGGCGAGACCCTCTACACGCCCGAGAGCGAGGAGTTCTACTACACCGACGCCATCGCAGACCATGCCGTCACGATGATCAATGAGGCGGTTGCTGAGAAGACTCCCTTCTTCCAGTACGTCGCGTTCACCGCACCTCATTGGCCGCTCCACGCCCCCGAAGAGGACATCGCCCGCTACGAAGGCATGTACCGCAACGGCTGGGACGCCACGCGCACCGCTCGTCACGAAGAGGCGATCGCAAAAGGGCTGTTGAGCGACCGCTGGCAGATCACGCCCAGAGATGAAGATGCGCCGCCGTGGGAGAGCGTCCAGAACAAGGACTGGGAAGACCTGCGCATGGCCGTCTACGCAGCGCAGATTGACCGGGTCGACCAGGGAATCGGCCGCATCCTCAAGGCACTCGAAAGCGGTGGCGTTGCAGACAACACCCTCATCATGTTCCTCTCTGACAACGGTGGCTGCGCAGAGTTCCTCGCCGAAGACTCGAACACGCCAAACCCGCTCAACTTCGACACACCGATGCTGAACGGGGGACGCATGCAGATGGGCAACAACCCTGATCTTCGCCCCGGCCCCGCCGACACCTTTATGAGCTACGACCTGCCGTGGTCGAACGTGTCCAACGCACCGTTCCGCGAGTTCAAGCACTGGACGCACGAAGGCGGCATCTCAACACCTCTCATCGTCAACTGGCCAGAGCGGATCAAACAGCCGGTCATCGTCCACAACCCCGCACACCTGATCGACCTCGCGGCGACCTGTTACGAGGCGGCCGGAGTCGTGCAGAACGGCGAGGTAGGCGGCCGGGAGGTGCTTCGTCCCGAAGGAGAGAGCCTGCTAAGGGCATGTGAGCAGGGTGAGTGGACACGTGATGCTCCAATCTTCTGGGAGCACGAGGGCAACTGCGCCGTACGGCAAGGCGACTGGAAGCTGGTGCGCAGGCATCCCGGTGACTGGGAGCTATACAACATGGCGGAGGACCGAACCGAGCTCCACAACCTCGCTGCGGGTGAAGCCGATCGCGTTGCGGAGATGACTGGCATGTACGAATCGTGGGCCGCACGAGCCGGCGTCCTTCCATGGCCTCTTCAGCCGGGAGCTACCGGACTCACCGTCAGGGGCCGAAGCATTCACGTCGTGTATTGATCCGGAAGTAAACGAAGAACTCGAATCCAGTTTGACTGGTGAACAAAACGCCAGACAAATTGCCAGTTTTTGACAACTTATTCACATCCGTATTCACGGAGTCGTCAAAAAGTCGTTAATCTGGCTCGTCCCAGGCCAACTGGTGACTGCACGCGTCTTATTTTGAGCGCCCGGTCTGCTTGAATTGCGCTCACACCGGCACCTGGATTTCTGGCGAAGGCGAGAACTTGAACGGAGACCTTCGGCCAAGATGAGTTGGGAAGTCCAAGTTGCTTGCACAACCAGATAGAAGGAGGTGCGAGATCAAAAAGCCATACACCCAGCCCGCACTTAGTGCAGTTGGCACGATCTCGAGCACCACGCTCGGGAACAAAGAATTTGGCGTTGGTGACACGTTCACGTTCCAGAACCAGACGACCTGCGTCGAGGGTGTGAACTGTGAGGACACCTCTGCCTGATCAGGCGCTCCTGCCATAAAGAGCAGGAGATGCCACCCGACGGAACGCCGCGGACGGCACCGTTTTCATCCATCTCCAGTAGCCGTCCCGGTATTCCACTCTTTTCCATTACCCGTCGTTCCGCCAGGGTGCCACGAACGCGAACCGGCCTGTCTGAGCTTGATCGGCTGAACTTCTGCGACGCTCCGGCTATGCAGGCGCTCACCACTGCAACCCACCCCGATACCCGCTAGAATTAGGATTCCGAGCGGCGGTAGCTCAGCTGGTAGAGCGTCTGCCTTCCAAGCAGAATGTCGTGGGTTCGAATCCCATCCGCCGCTCCAGAAGTATCTGATAGAAAGAGTCCGGGCACTATGTCCGGACTCTTTCGCGTCGAAGCCGTGGTATTGGCATCAACTGGATCAGCCACGTTTCTCGCTGATACCGGGGCCATTCTGGAGGCCTGATTCGCTCGGCCATCCCCTCTCGATCGAACGTCGGTGCCCTCCACGAAACCCAACCTGATGCATTGAACTCGAAAATCGGTTACATTCGTGCGTGCTTGAAAACGGTGAAGTCTGCGAACACTCGGATCCGCCAATATGCGCACCAAGAAAGTGACCGAACTGCTGGCTGTCCTCTCCTGGAGCCAGGACCGATGCCTTGAAGAGCTTGCCAAGGCCAGGTGGCCTGAAGGGCCCAACTGCCACCACTGCGGCGCCGAGAATCCATACTCAATCACCCGGCGCTCCGGCACCAAGAACAAGGTCGGAAAGCTCTACAAGTGCAGCAGCTGCAGCAAGCAGTTCAGCGTCACGACGGGGACCATCTTCGAAGGCTCGAAGGTTCCGCTAAACAAGTGGTTCGCGGCAATCTATTTCATATGCGAATCGAACGGTGGAGTGAACGCAAACAAACTGCATCGCGCTCTGCAGATGTCCTACCCGTCAGCGTCCCGCATGTTCGAGCTCATTGACGAAGCGATCGAGAACACCGATTCATCGGTTCTCAAAGAGGCGCTGGTGAAGGCCACGGACGATATTGAGAAACGGGGCAGGACGAAGCGAAACCTGAGCGACTGGATAGCGAACCGTCGCATCCTCGATCTCTACACCTCGATGAACTCAAGCGAGATAGAGATCGCAGCAGACTAGCTCTCGTCGCCCGACTCTTCTTTCTTCTTTGAGTTCTTCCCTGGCCTGGCCTTCTTCGGGTTGTACTGGGTCAAGATCGCCAGCACGTCCTCGAACTGCAGCGGCACCAGGGTCAGGTTCTTGCCGAACCTGCCTCGCTTACTCGATTTGAAGAATTTCGAGGTATTTTCGATCATCTGCCACCTCGTTCTCATGTCCAACCGGCCAAGGTCACAAGATTACCGTATTTTGCGCATCGTCTTCTGCCTGCGGTAGCGCGTCTGGAAATAGACGTGCTCGAAGTAGGTGCCCGGCTCGTACGCATCGTCATCCGGCGAGCCTGATGTCACCGTGTTGCCCTGCGATGGGTTCGCGGCAACCACCTCTTCATTGAAGTCCACTCCAAGTCCCGGCCTGTCTGGAACCTCGATGTAGCCGTTGACCGTCTCGGGATGCGGATCGACCACTTCGTAGCGAACCGGCACGTCGTCATGCACCCGTTCCAGAATCAACGCGTTCGGTATTGCCGCAAGCACATGGATCGCGGCGTATTCGGCTATCGGTCCCAGCGAACCCGAGTGCGGCGCCACGGTGATGAAGTGCGCCTCTGCCATTGCTGAAAGCTTCTTCAACTGAGAGATGCCGCCAATGCGCCCTGAGTCCGGCTGAATCACATCGACGATCTCGTCTTCGATCAACTCCCGCACGCCCCAGATGTGTGAGCTTCGCTCGCCAGCGGCTATCGGGATGTCGACGTTGTCCTGCACACGTCGCAGGGCGTCAAGGTTGTCCGGCGGGGTCGGGTCCTCGTAGAAGAGAAGGTTGAACTGCTCGAGCGCTTTGCCGACCATGATGGCGTCTTTCGTGGTGAACCACGGTGCTCCGTGCGCGTCCACCATGATGTCCATCTCATCGCCGATCGCCTTCCTGATGGCCTCGACCTTGTCTACGGTGCGGGCCACACCGCCGACTTTGACACCCGTGATGCCCTGGTCTTTCAGCGCCAGCGCGCGCTCCGGCGTCCCCGCATGGCCGTAGACGCGGATCCGGTCCCTGACCTTGCCGCCGAGCAGGTTCCAGACCGGCGTGTTGAGCGCCTTGCCCTTGATGTCCCATAGGGCCATGTCCACCGCGTTCATGGCGCCAGAACCGGGTGTGCCGGTCATGCCGTTACCCATGGTGGAGACAAGCATCTTCTGCCACAGGCGCTCGATGTCTGTCGGGTCTTCTCCAACGAGGATCGGCTTCATGTCCTCGATGGCCGTCTGGATGATGCGCGGCCACCCGCTGCCTTCACCAACTCCGTAGATGCCCTCGTCCGTGTAGATCTTCACGAAGCACCAGTTGCGATTGCTCCAGGCGGCGGTGCCGGGGCGGCCGCCGACATGAGCCCTGGGCGCGCCGGCCATCATCAGAAAGGTCTTGATATCGGTGATCTTCATATGGTTATTTCCTGACCGCGTGCGTCGATCAGTGATCAATTAGGAGATCGTTGTCTCCGATCAACGGTGCGATGGGTCTTATCTGTTTGTAGGAAGCGCAGGCATACCGACCGAGCAATCGGTGTGCCGGCCGTTATTGAGTCGACAGTTGGGAATCATAGATCGGTTTTACGGACCAAACATCCGCCGTGCATGAATCGTGCATCAATACGGGGCGCCTCTGAGGAGGGTTCGAGGCGCCCCGTATATCACTAGAACCTGTCTGCCCTAACGGGCCGGGACAATGTTCTCTGGCGAGTTCACGATCTGGAAAATGCCCGGGCGCATCTCCCAGCTCTGAATCGACTTCGGGTTGTAGGCAACTGCCTCTGGCACTGAGACGATGCCCGGCTCCAGCATCTGCTCGAACCAGTACTCAGCCAGCTCATTGTTCAGTTCAATGCGCTTCTGCTTGTCTGTTTCTGATGCAACCTGCTGGAAGATCTCCCCGACCCGGGGGATCTCCATGCCACAGCCGAATCCGCCACGCGTGAGGGAGGTGTACTCCTCCATGCGAGGCCAGTCCCACGGCGCTCCACCATTGTTCTGACGACAGGTCATCGTCACAGGGATGGAGTTCACACGCTGGACCATTGTCGGGCGGAACACCGAGTAGGCGTAGTGCAGGACCTCGGTATCGATTCCGATCTTCCTGAGCTCTCCGGCCACGACCTCGGACATCTCGGTAAACAGCTCGTTTCCGGTCTGTCCGAAGATCGGCATGGAGAACCGAACGCCATCATCTCCTGCCGGGAAGCCAGCCTGGTCCAGCAGTCTTCCAGCCTCCTCCGGGTCGAACTCGATCTCCCATTTTTCCTGCCAGTGAGGATCTGTTGGGAAGAAAGTGCCCATGTAGAGCGGGGTAGCGATGTCGTTGAAGAACACTCTCGCGATCGTCTCGCGGTCAATCGCCCTCGCGATGGCGTGCCTGACGAGTCGAGCCTGCTCCATGTCTTCCGGGTCGTCCGGGTTACCGACCCAGGGCTGGTCATGCCTGAACACACCGGCAAGGTCGAGCGGCTCACCTGTCGTCAGGTGGGTCTTCTCCCAGTAGTTACCGGCCATCACGAGCGGCACGTGCCTCGCCCGGCCGGTTCCGGTGACCACGAACCCGTTCTTCGAAACCTCGATGAGGTCCTTCGTCTCCAGCGGAGCGAGGTCAGCCTCACCTGTCAGCATCATGGCAAGCCGTGCCTGCCCTTCAGGGACGTGCAGGATTCGAATCTCGTCAACTGCGGCCGTCTTGTCCCAGTGGTTGTCCACTGACTGGAGGATGGCCTTGTCGTCACGTGTCCACTCAACCGCCTGGAACGGACCGGTGGCGATGATGTTGTCGCGCGCCCAGTCTTCTCCCTTCTCGTCGAACGCCTTCTTCGAGAAGATGCCGAATCCGTCTCCGGCCTGGTTGAGGAAGTACGACGTGTTCCGAACATCGAAGATGATGAGCGGTACCTCGAAGGTGTAGGTGTCAACGACCTGCGCTTCGCCGTACAGAGCGGCATAGTCACCGGCCTGTCCGTGAATGCTCAGCGGGTTGACCGCACCGTTCGCGTTATTGAGGTTCCAGACAACATCCTCAGCGGTCAGCTCGCCCCACCCATCGTGGAACTGAACTCCCTGCCGAAGGTTGATCGTCAGCTTCGAACCGTCAGGCTCGACCTCGAAACCGGTTGCCAGCCAACCCTCTTCAGGGTTGGTCGACGACTGCCTGAACAGCTGCTCAGACACGCCCCAACCGGTGATAATCTCCGCTACGCCGAACTGGTTCACTCCTGCAGCCTGAGCTACAGCATTCCATGCGAACACCAGCGTGCCAGCTGGTGAGTCAGGATCTGGCGCCTCACCCGTCGTCACTGTCGTGGGAGTCGCCGTTGGAGATGTGCCGTTCGGTGTCGAGGTGGTTGGGGTCGCCGTTGGCGAGCTCCCTGAAGACGTCGTGGCTGTTGGTGGAATCGATGTAGGCGATTCCTCACTGCTGCCACAGGCGGCCGCAACCACCGCAAAAGCGGCTAATGCCGTTGCAGCCAGCCATCGTTTACTTCGCAATCTGATCAAATTAACTCTCCTAACCGATCAATCCGTGTGTGACTGAGTTTCACTAAAGATGTTTGCCCTCCTCTTGAATGAATGACTAGTTGTCTAGCTGCCTGAGACGCGGGTCCAGCCGGTCTCTAAGCCAATCACCGAAGAAATTCAGCGCCAGAACCAGCAGAAGAATCGCCATGCCGGGGAAGAAAGAGGTCCACCATGCGATCCGCATGTAGTCCCGGCCTTCGGAAACCATCAATCCCCATGCCGGAGTCGGTGACGGGATCCCGGCCCCAAGGAAACTGAGAGTTGCCTCGGACAGGATCAGAGTTCCGATTCTGATGGTGGCGATCACCACGATCGTGTTGAATACCCCCGGAAGGATGTGCCGGAACAGCAGGCGAATCGAGCTCGCTCCGGAAACGCGGGCGTGCAGCACGTAGTCGCGGTCCCTGAGCGTCAGCACCTCTGCACGCACGTTTCGGACAAATCCTGACCAGGCCAGGAGCGCCAGCAGCACCAGGACCAACCCGAGACTGGGCTGGAAAATGATCGCGGCGATCATCGCCAGCAGAATGAACGGTAGTGCGTACCAGACATCGACAAATCTAGAGATGATCTCGTCGACGATCCCACCCTTGTAACCGGCAATCAGTCCCAGCAGGGTGCCCACCGTGACGCCTGTTATCAGCGCAACGGTGGAGAGCATCAGCGAGATGCGAGCGCCGTGGAAAAGCCGGCTCATGACGTCCCGGCCGAACGGGTCTGCACCCAGGACGTACCGGGGCAGATTCGGATTCTCCTCGTAGAACTGGCTGTCCCAGAACGGCGGTGCGTTCCTGGCCAACAGGTTCGTTTCCGCCGGATCGAACGGGGCCAGCAGTCCCGCGAAAACGGCGACAAAGATCATCGCCAGGATGATGGCAATCGGGACTACTGGCCAGCGTCGAAAAACCCGCCACGAATAGTGGAGCCGCTGCCACAGGTTGGTCTGCGCGGCGAAACCGGTCTTGGTGACCGGTCTCCTGTATTCAGTTGATACCTGCTCGGCCAATAAACGCCCCTCGCCAGGAACTCTGTTACTCGATTCGGATACGCGGGTCGACAACCACGTAGAGAAGGTCGGAAATCAGGTTGATCACCAGGTAAATGGCGACGAAGATCATCACGATCCCTGTCATTAACGGGAAGTCGTTGTTGAACACGGCCTGGACTGCCAGGGCACCAATGCCGGGCCACGAGAAAACGGTCTCGATTACGACCGTGCCGGTAATAAATCCGGCCATCATCAGCCCGATAACGGTCAACGGTGGGATAGTGGCGTTGCGGAGAGCGTGCTTCCAGATGACCCGGTTGTAGCTGACGCCTTTTGCACGAGCTAGCTTGATGAACTCGGAGTCGAGCGTGTCCAGCATCGACGAGCGGGTTATCCGCAGAAGGCCCGCTGCCGGTCCCCATCCAAGGAAGAAGGACGGCATGATGAAATGCTTGATGTTGTCCCATGAGAGTGGGAAGGTGTCGTAGGTGTACTTCGTGCCGGAGGGCAGCCAGTCCAATCTGACCGAAAACAGGAATATCGCCATGAGGCCGACCCAGAAAACGGGCGTGGCCATTCCGAACAGCGCGAAGGTCCTGCCAAAGTAGTCCCAGACGGAGCCGCGTTTCACGGCCGAAAGAACGCCCAGCGGTATGCCAAGCAGCAGAGCCACGATCATCCCTGCGATAGAGAGCTGGATCGTGTTGCCCCACTTTGCGGACAGGGTTGTAGTGACGGGTCTGTTGTCGAGAATGCTCCGTCCGAGATCACCCCGGAGAATTCCGCCTACCCAGTGCAGGTACTGGATCGCCAGCGGCTCATCCAGCCTCAGCTTTTTGGTGAGTGCTTCTTCTTGCTGCGGTGACAGTCCATAACCGGGAGTTGCGTAGAGAAGGAGCGGGTCGCCCTGGAGTCTGGACAGGCCGAACACGATCGCCGTCGCACCCAGAAGTGAGATAAATGCGAAAATCGTTCGACGTAAAAGAAATCGCTGCATGTGTTCAAACCTTCGACCGAATTACCTCACCCGAAAGCGACAGCTACCGACCGAGGACTGACCACATTCGGAAACGGCCCGGTCTTGATGGCGGCAGTCTAGCTACGGGTGATATCCGGGTCAACCGGTATTTTTATTTAGGGGTTCGCACACCTTTGTGAATCGAGTGACCCACCGCTACAGGTGGTTCGCTCCCGCGAACCAACGGCTGAGGCGACCATCGACCGATGTCGCCGCCCCATCCAGGTCACGTGTCCGACACCAGTTCCACACGAGTGCGCGCACGCGAGGGGCTATCCCAAATCATCGTTCAGCAGTTGCAGTTGAGAGTCAGCAGACCACGAGCGAAAGGCCTTTCCCCAGTCGAGCTTCACTCCAGGAGATGACTCTTAGGGCTGTGTAGCTCGCGAATCGGATGATTATCTAACCGAGTCACACCACTCCCGGAAAAATCAGGCCTGAATCGACCGCGAATTCCGGTCAACACTGCGGTAGGATCGGCCACGCCGACGGTGTGGCGCCTGCCATGTAAGGCTGTGGCGAAATAGCGACTTTGTTGCCTGATTCGACGATCAACCAGTTAATTTGCGGAGAACACAAGTGGCAGAAAAACTAACAGCGCTCATCCACGGCTCCGGATTCGCCGGCAAAGGCCATGCAGAAGCCCTGCGCGATGCAGGCGTTGCGGTCGTCGGCATGGTCAGCAGGACCAGGGACGTGGTCGAAGACGTGGCAGGCGAAATGGGGATCCCATTCGCGGGCACCGACTGGGATGAAGCGCTGCAGAAACTGACGCCGGATATCGTCGCGATTGGCACGCCGGGTGGCGCGCACTATGAGCCGCTGCTCGCTGCAATCGAGCAAGGCTGCCACATCTTTTGCGACAAGCCACTGACCGCCTACGCACCGCAAGCACGTGAGGTCTTCGAAAACGCTCGCTCCGCGGGGATCAAGACAGCGTTTGCAGCATCTTTTCGATACCAGCCGCACGCGCTGCTCGCACGAAAACTTGTCGCTGAAGGCGAGATCGGTGAGGCGCGAGAGGTGGAGTGCATCTCGCACTACAACCTGAATCCACTGATTCCTTGGGGCTGGTCGCACAGCGTTGCCCTCGGCGGTGGACGACTGTCAAACAACTTCACGCACAAGCTATCGATAGTCGAGCATGTCCTGAACGTCCGCGTTAGCCAGGTGAATGGTGAAGTCAGAAACGATATGCACGTTGCTCCTGCGGTCGAAGGCGTGCACGATTTCCGTGAGCGCGAAAGCTTTGCGCCGACTGAAGATTCTGCCGGCGAGTCTGAATGGCGGCCAGTCGATTCCGAGTGGTCCTACACGGTGATGGCGAGACTGGATTCGGAAGACCCGGATCGCGAGCAGGTGTCGGCCCTTTTTAAACACGGCGGGATGCTGCCGCGCAGGCAGGACGACTACATCGCTTTCTACGGTAGCGAAGGTGCTATCTTCATCCACGGCTCGTACGCGCAAGGTCCGCTGTTCTCGAAGAAAGGCCGTTCGCAGGACTGGAAACAGGTTCCGCTTCCGGCAGACCTCATATCCACGCTCCCCGACATCGACGACGACACCCAGCGAAACTGGACTCAACTCGCCAGGGAGTTTGTGTCAGACATTCGAGGCGAGGGCTACTCCAGGTACCAGACGTTCAAAGAAGGCTGGATCTACCAGGAGATCATCGATGCCGTCAGACGCAGCGACGGCTGGTTCGACGTGCCGCTGGGTGTGTGATTTACATGGCGGTCAGAAAGTATGTTGAGAAAATCATTGCTGTTGGTGAGGGTCGACGGACGGCTCTCGCGAAGTGGACCTGGTATGAGGTCTTTGTCTGGCCACGGTTACTCAGATTCAATGAAAGAAGGCCCACCAAAAGGTGGGCCTTCTTGTGAGTTCCACGGACTGGCATTCAATTGAAGACTCAGAGGCTGTCAGGAATCTTTCAAAACTGTCGCTGAATCTCCTGGCCGCGCCGCTAGCTAGTCGTCTTTATCGGCCTCGTCCCCGTCCTCGACCTCGATTGTTGTCTTTTTTGGACTCATCACCCTGGCTGCGCAGTTTGTTTTTACCTGCACCGCCGCCGTTCGGACCGCCCAGGTCACAGCCGTTTTCGTTGGCTTCTTCCAGGGCGTCCTTGTGGTTTTCGAAGTCGTCTGATGCAAACGCATCTTGGACACGTTGGATCACTTCCGATGAGGTGTAGTTGTAGGCTACGTCCGGGCTTTCGGCATTAAGAAGGGCTGCAACAGCATGCCTCATCAGCGCGTAAGCTCCGCCTCCGCCCAGTTCGACTGCCTCACCGAGGGTCAGGTTGCCTGGAGCGTCAACACCGAACACGTCATCGAACAGGTCGTTCGGGCTGTAGGTAGTCCAGCTGTCGTAGTGGTGTTCTTGCCTCCAGAATCCTGGCGTGCAGCCCTCTCCTCCCTCTTCCTGCTCTTCGAGAGGGAGCGTCAGCGCCGCCGCGTTCCAGGCGAACGATGCCGGCTTCTCACGTGTGTTGAGGTCGTCACGAGAGAACGCCTGGACTGTCAGCGAAGTCGCACCTGCTGGCACGTTGATCAGCAGCTCAAGCGTGTCCCACTCCTGGCCATCGTTGCTGTCGAGGATGTTCGAGAACGTGGTGATAACCCCACCGGACTCGACCTCAATCGATGAAGGCCTTTCGTTACCGGATCCGCTGGCATCACCGGCCACGCTCGAGAAGAACATGTCCAATGTTGCTGCGCGGTCTGAGGCTGCGGCCGCGAAGTTGAATGTTTGCGGGACCGTTGTGTCGAGTGGCGGGTCGAAGTTGATGAACGCCAGGTCGCTGCCGTCCCTCAGTTCGATGCTGTTCGCCGTGCCGTTATCCACGATCACCAGCACGCCAGCACCGCTGTTGGCGAAGTCGAACGCCATGTCATCGATCGTCAGCGTGTTGGCGCCTGTACCGACAAGCCCGAGGCCAGTGATGTCCGCCCTGTAGGTAGAGCTGTGTACATCTCGGCGTCCCGAAGGTGTGCTCACCTCGAAGAATGCAGTCGGTCCGCCGATCAGCGTTCCGGTGACGGAGTTGCCGTCAACCGAGATGGTGTCATCACCGGCATCGATGTGCTGACCTTCCCAGTACAGCAGCACCTGTTCAACAGACGCGCCTGCAGGGACGGTCAGGTTGATGTCAGACGGCACGTTCAGCGTACCTGTTCCTGCCGCGATCACATCGGTACCGTCAGCGATACCGATGCCTGGCGTTCCAAGCTGTTCCGTGCCATCGCCGGTGACGATCTGCGTCCCCATGGCGGCTAGCAGGACGACGGCCATGAAGGCCGCGACCCTCTTTCTCATATTCTCGCTCCAAATTGAATCGTGTTCTTCTGCAACCATTTGCAGACGTAATCGAACTCATTTCACCTCGTCGGATCGACGGAGCGGGCAATTTAGCAGAGCGCCGTCGGCCCCTCGGTCGACGGACTGTGATATGAGGCTCAATCTCGTGCGCCGAACAGAGCAGGTTGCGTGGTCCATCGCATCTGGCGACAGGAACGAGGACCGCCTCATGACCTTGGCCGTGCGGCCGCCCGCCGGACTCAGGTCCTCATTTGCAGTCGTGCTGTAACCTCTCGATAGCATGACCACGAATTTTCATCAGAATCCTGAATATCTTCGAAATGTTGCCTACCGCGATGCGAACAAGCTAAATGCACGCATCAATTTCTGGAAACGGTACGGCTCGAGCCAGGACAGCGCGCTGGCAAGGCATTTCGACCTGATAACTGCGCCAGCGAACGCCGATGTACTCGAGATAGGCTGCGGTCCCGGACACCTGTGGCAGTGGGGTCTCAAGAGCGGCCGGGTACCGTCCGGGTGGAAGATCACCCTGACCGATCTGTCGGAAGGCATGATCGATGAAGCTCGCAGCAACATCGGGGCAGACGCGGACCGGTTCCAGTACAGGGCACTGAACGCAGCTGATCTGCCGTTCGATGACGGGTCTTTCGACCTGGTTGTTGCAAACTACATGCTCTATCACGTGCCTGATCCGGCCCACACCGTCGCCGAGATACATCGCGTGCTGAAACCTAGCGGTCAGCTACATGCCGCAACGAACAGTGACGAGCACATCAAAGAGATAACTGAACTGCAACGAAGGTTCACGATTGCCGGACAGGGCAGCGAGACTCCGAGCAGAGGACACGCTGCTTTCTCGCTCGAGAGCAGCCGGCCGATCCTTGCAAGCAGGTTCGGCCATGTTGAGACGCACACCGACGCCAGCGTCGCGCAGGTCGACTCGGCACAGTTGCTCGTGGATTACCTGGAGTCACTCGGCGGAGAACTCGACCTGGACGCTCTCCGTAGTCATATCGAAGAAGTGATCGAGCGCGACGGCTTCTTCCCTGTAACGCGCTCTACCGGAGTGTTCGTCGCAACGCGCTGATACCCGGTCCCGGATACGGCCTGCTTCACAGCCCGGCGGATGCGCGAATAATTTCACTCAATCTGTGTGTTAAGCCCCTTTGGTGATCCGCCGGGCAGTCCGTATCCTCGTTTACATGACGAAGATCTCCTACAGAAAGCAATACCTCTTTCTCGGGCTGCTGCTTCTCACCGGACTGCTGCTGGCGCTTGCCACGCTGATCGGGCTCGACCAGCGGATCGGCTGGATTGCAGCAGGCTCCACCATCGGTGTTCAGGTGGCGTTCCAGATGCTGCGCACCGCTCAGGTACGCACTGAGCGGCTTGTCAGTGAGATGGCCGAATCATCGGCAAACGCCGCTGCCCCGGCCCCCTCAATCGCCCAGCCGGTCGAGTTCATCAGGACCTCCGACAGCCTCGTCATCTCCGAACCTGCGACTGGCGAACCCGAGACGGTGACTGCCGCCGTCCCGGCGAACGTCATTCAGCTCGACCCGGTGCCCGAAGCCAGCAACACATCGGAACCGCAGCCTGTCGCACCAGTCACTGCACCAGAAGACATGTGTGCCTGTGCATGCAGCTGTCAGAACGACGCCAATGGCGGGTTCGAAGGTCTGTGTGCAGACTGCCGAAGCTCACGCTTGCAGCAGTCGCTCGTCTGCGAGTGCGACTACACAAGCACGGCAACCTGCACCTGCGGCGTAGTCACGCACTGGCCGACAACTGTCGAAGCCGACCTCGTCGCGGCCGGCTGATCTCGAACGTCCCACTGTTCCCGTTACAGGTCTAGAATGCGTCTCCGGAAACGAGACCGACAGACCGCGCTCTTTTCACAGCGCCCAGACCAGCAAACACAGGAACAGCAATGGCAGACTTTGAAAGACCGTCGAAGGAGATCGTAGACAAGCTCGCCCAGATCGGCAGCGCAACCGCGGCCGGTGAGTTGAAGAGGCTCGGCATTCGCCAGCCGCACATGATTGGGCCCGTCGCCCGTACTCCGGGTGAGACCATCGCGGGACCGGCCATGACGCTGCTCTTCATGCCGAAGCGCGAAGACCTTTACCCGGACGGCGAGTACGTGGAGCCTGACAAGCAGATCCACCGCCACGCGTTGATCGACTCGCAGCCTGGTGACGTTGTGGTTGTCGATGCCCGGGGCAGCATGACCAGCGGTGTCTTCGGCGAGATGATGCTCACCTACTTCAAGGGCAAGGGCGGCGCAGGAATCGTTGTCGACGGTTGTATCCGTGACTTCCCCGAGGCCCAGAAGTTGGACCTGCCTATGTGGCTCAAGGGAACAACTCCGAACTTCCACACGCAGACCGACATCTGGCCGATGGCGCATGCGATACCAATCGCCTGCGGTGGTGTCCTTGTGATGCCCGGTGACATCATCGTTGCCGACGACGACGGCGCGGTCTGCGTTCCCCAGGCGCTGGCCGAAGAGCTTGCGAAGAAGGCCGGTGAGCACGCCGAATGGGAGGTCTTCAGCCGCATGAAACTTTCCGAAGGCGGCGACCTGCGTAAGTACTACCCGCTCTCAGACGAGGCTCAGGCCGAGTACGAGGAGTGGAAGAAGACGAACGGCTAGCGGTCGTGCCCGTGGTGCTCGCCGCGGCAGCCTGAACGGACCGGGGGAGGTCAGGAATTTGCCAAACACTGACCCTCCCGGTCTTTCGCGCCTGGCGATCCTGGCCGACGACCTGACGGGTGCTCTGGATAGCGCTGCTGCGTTCATAGCCGATGACGGCGAAGGACCGCCATTCGTTGCACTGACACCTGGCGCGGTGGTTCCGGAGCGCTGTGGCGCTGTGTCCGTAAACGCGGACAGCAGGCGCTTGCCGGTTAGTGGTGCTTCGGACTCCGTGAGGAAGGCGTTGGAAGGTACGGCAGCGTCTGGAAAAAACCTTCGCTACGTGAAGATTGATTCGACACTTCGAGGCCATCCTGGCTTAGAGATCGAGCAATGCGCGCTGGCGTCTTCGGCATCGCTCGTGATCTTCTCCCCGGCATTTCCGGCGACGGGCCGAACAGTCGTCGGAGGAGAACTGCTCGTCCACGGCGAGCCGCTGGCGCAGACGGATGTCGGTCGGGATCCACTGTCACCGCTCGAATCCAGCAATGTTGCCGAGATCGTTCGGCGGGCAACCAAAGTGCCGGTGCGGGAGATCAACCTCAACGATGTCCGAGGCGAGGGGCTGAGCGCGGAATTTGCGAAGCTCGCTGCTGAACCCGGCCAGCCACCAGTCATCGCCTGCTGCGACGCCGAGACCGATGAAGATCTCGATCTCTTGATCGCCGCGGGCCTTTCTGTGGAGGCAGATTCCGGTCGCCGGGTCCTCTTCGCAGGCTCAGCAGGATTGGCTTTCGCATTGAGCAGGGCAGGGCGAGACGAGAGCCGCCGGTCCGCCTCTCAGCCGGACATCCAGTTCACCAAGCCTGTTCTGGTCGTCACCGCCAGTCAGCGCCGACTCGCCGACAGGCAGATCGCAAACCTGGTGGCGGAACACCTTGCCGATCTCAGTCCGGTCGAGTTCGTGATCGACGAGTCGAATGGAGTCACCGGTCCGGACAATCCGCCTGCTCTCACCAACGATCGCAACATCGTCCTGCACGCTACCATCACTGGCGACCTCGCAGCTCTCGCACCTGAAGCCGTGAGAAACATCGCTGACCAGGTCACCCAACAGCTCGGCCGACTAGTCGCCAGCCTCGTAACGCAACACCGCATCGGCGGTCTTGTCATCATCGGGGGCGATACCGCCCGAGATGCACTGCTCTCCATCGATGCCCGTGGTATCGTTCTCGCCGCCGAGCCCCTGCCCGGAGTGCCAGTCGGCACGATCATCGGAGGCGCGCTCGACGGTGTGCCCATCGCCACCAAGGCAGGCGCATTCGGCGACGACCAGACCCTTGTCCACCTCTTCAAGCACATGAGACCTGACGGCAACAACTCTTGACTAGCAAGCCAATCATCGGAATCACCATCGGCGACGCAGCGGGCGTCGGCCCAGAGGTCACCGTCAAGGCGCTGCCAGACGAGATCGCCCTCGACCGCAGCCGCCCAATCGTGTTCGGTGACGCCCGTACCGTTCAACAGGCAGCAGACCAGTGGCTCGACGGCTGGTCGGCACGGGCGATATCAGATCCAGAGGAAGCCGCACCGGAAGCCGGAACCATCGATGTCCTTGACCTGCAGAACTGCGATCCGGCTAAGGTCAAGCTCGGCAAAGTCGACGCCTACACAGGCGAAGCCGCCTACCAGGCGGTCGTGCGGGCAACTGAGATGGCGAAGGCTGGTCGTATCGATGCCATCGTGACCGCACCCCTCAATAAAGAAGCGATGCACCTCGCCGGGCACAAGTTCGATGGCCATACCGGCCTGCTTGGGCACCTCTGCGGAACGAAAAACTACTTCATGCTGCTCGGTTCGCCGAAGCTGCGTGCCATCCATGTCTCCACGCACGTTTCGGTTGGTGAGGCCGTGCAACGGGTCAAGAGGGACCGCATCCTCGCCACGATCAGGGCCGCCAACGACCACCTGAAGCAGCTAGGAGTTGCCGAGCCGAGCATCGGTGTTTGCGGCCTGAACCCGCACGCCGGTGAAAACCGGCTGTTCGGCAACGAGGACGAGGACGAGATCCGACCAGCCTGCGAAGATGCCGCTGCAGAAGGCATCAACGCCGTTGGTCCGCTGCCAGCCGACTCAGGCTTCCGGCAAGCGTACGAAGGCAAGTGGGACGTGATGGTCGTGATGTACCACGACCAGGGGCATGTGCCCATGAAGCTGATCGCCTTCGACGAGGGTGTGAACGTGACCGTCGGCCTGCCAATCATCCGCACCTCGGTCGATCACGGCACGGCTTTCGACATAGCAGGGCAGGGCATCGCCAACCCTGTCAACATGAAGTCAGCCATCGACTACGCCTACCGGCTGGCAACAGGGACGCCGGAGTAGGTGAGCCTCCTTCTTTACACGCATCGGGATGTCCACCACAGGGCAGCCCCGCCGGGCATCCTGCACAGCGAGCGTTCGGGACTTGGACTAACTGGCGTGAAGCCCGGCCAACAGTAAAAGCCCGGATAGCTTCATGCGATCAAGTGGCTCGCTGTTTCGATGATCGTCATTGCGGTCTTCTCTTCGTCTCGGAGGATTCTGCTAACGACCAAGAAAGCGAAGGCGAATAGCGCCACGGCAATGACGACCACGATCAATGTGATGAAGATGCTTGCCAGCCATGGACGCTGCATCATGATGACATCTGACAGCACTTCGGGAGCATCCGGGTCTGGGGTTATGGTGCGGAATGTGACCGACCGCTGGGCGTCCTGGCCAATGAACGGCCGTGCACCTCTGGCCTGAGCAACCGTGTAGACCTCTTCTCCCGGAGGAATCTCTGCACCCGGCGGGTCGAAATCGAACTGCAACGCTCCCTCCGAATCAGAAGCGGCGAAGCGAACCTCTACATCTTCGTTGCCCCGGTTTCGGGCGACCAGGACGAAAGCGCCGGCTCTGCCAACACGCGCCATCTGCGGATGCGCCTCCAGCAACACCTCCGAAACCGGTAACACGTTGACCGTTGCTTCGTCAGTCCGCTGAGAGTCGTTTGGTGCCGTCGAAGGGGTCGCCCTGATGCCAATCTTGTGCTCGCCCGCGGCCGCTGAGTAGAGTGTGCGGACATCGACTGTGATCTCGACCGTTGCCGAGGTCCCGGGAAAGAGATCGACCTGCGATGGCTCGACAGACACATTGAACTTCCGGTCGATGCCAACGACATCGATAGCGAACTCCTCGACGATGTCCGACGCGTTGAATATCTCTACCGAGAAGATGGCGGGAGTACCCGGTTCAAGGTCGGCATACACGGGGGTTATGGTGATGCGCGGCGGGGCGATCGGTGTGCGTGGAGTGAGGGTCATGTCTGCGACTTCTGCATGGCTCGCCTGTCGCCGCCATTCTGAGGCAATCCCAGCGATTTGTGGAGGGCGCTAGACGAACGCCAGGCTCAGGCGCTCGGAGATGCCGGAAGGCTCCAGGTCGTCAGATTGTTGACCTCATCGGCGCCCAGCGAATGAGCGCTCGATGTCCACGCCTAGTAGAACTGTGCCCAGGTGATCAAGAAGCCTGCGCCGGTAACCATTGGCCAGAAGCCAAGCCGGGCGACGATGTTGTCCTGGAAATAAAGCAGTCGGCCGCCACGACCCGAGTTGATGAGAATCGAGTTGACCGCAACGGCGAGTATGGAAAAGTAGGCAACGAAATAGAAGTACTCAAGGTAGATGATCTGCGATGAGTTCAATGCGGAGCGCAGCGCGTTGTGCCCGAGGATGGTGACGAACATGAGTGAGCCGGCGAAGGCCAGGACGTTTGCTGTCGTCGTGCCGAAGAGTGTCCTGCGCTCCAGGTTCGAAGAGACCGTCATCAGCACCGCGAAGATCAGGAACGACACCACGATCAACGGCAACATGCGCGAGATGAAAACGTTCAGGAAGTCTCGTTTCAGCCGCACATTGAACCGTAGCTCAGGCGCCGTGCCGACGCGTGAGAAGTCCGGGATGCCAAAACGTGAGTTGATGCTGGTGGTCGTGTAGTTGAAGAAACTGCGATCGACCGTCCAGCCATTAACCTCGAAGCTGTCCTCTAAGCCCGGCCTAGCAACCGGCACAATCAGATCGTATTGAGGGATGTCCGGTATCAGGACTATTGGCTTGTCGAACTCACGGTGTCTCAGCCGGATCGAGACGTCCTCAGCGTCGAAGGGGAATTTCGAGAAGTCCAGCGAAGTCTGCAACGTTGTGCGGAACCGCCAGCCAACGGTTCGCTCGAGCCCGTTGATGCGGTCGTAGGCGACATCAAAAGTGGTAGAGCCGACATCATCAGGGAACGTGAATCCCGGCTCAACACTGGTGCTCAAACGGTCGAGATACCGTTGCCAGATGATTCCCGATACGACCACGTTGTCGTCCTGGAACTCAACCGTATTCACGAACACACCGGCGAACACTTCCGTCGGTTTCAGATCGGGGTTCGTGGCCGCGACGTTCGCCTCGAAATCATCGACGATGCCGCGCAGGCTGGATCCGTCGGTGAGCGTCGCAGACTCGCCACCGTAGCGGGTCGTTACCGTCCAGATAAGAGCGATCCCGAGCGCGCCCATGCCGGCGAAGGCGAGCGATGGTCCCCAGACGCGCCACCCGCCTCTGCCGAAGAGGCGGATCAGTATTGCGACAAGGGCGAACAGGGCGAGCAGGCCGGCCGTACCGATGCCCATCATCTGCCGCCTGCCAACAGGGTCTGATCCCAGTGCTTCAGACTTGATCAGCACATAGCCGAGTGTCCAGCCTGTGGTCGGCACAGTCTCGTAGAAAAGCCAGGCTTCCCTGCCGGTTATTTCGTCTACGTAGTCGAGGAACCCGCTCCGGCCAGCTGACGACTCGCTCACGACTGTGTTCAATGTGTCTAGTCTTTGCTGATCGTCTTCGGCGGTGCCTCCGTCGAGCCCGACAACGTCCTCGATGGTTCGGCCCTGCAGCCAGTACTCGGGGATCGGGTGGATCACGTACTGCCCACCAGCCAGCATCAGCCCGTAGCCGGACGCACCGAGATCCAGCCAGCTGACGTCGGAATTGAGGCTCTCCAGCGTGTAAGTGCCGAGGGTGACGCCAGACTGGGCGGGCAGCGCGTCGGTCTCCGGATGATTGAAAGGCGCTACAAACTCAGCAATCATCCGCCGGCTTGTATTTCCGAAGTAGGCTCCGGTCCAGTGCGATCCTTTCTCTAGCCCGTCCCTGAACCACCACCCGCGGGGATAGTCAGGGTGTGCCTCGTCACGCACGAAATAGTCGTAGGGAAATGGCGAAAACCGGACTTCGCCGCCCGGGGTTATGAAATAGGGCGTTGAGTCGACCGCTTCCGGCCCGTCCGCGTTGAAGTCGTAGTCGACTCCGGTGTTATCGAAGTCGTAGGCGACACCGATGCTCCAGAACTGCGGGTTGTCGCCAAGTCTTCGCTGCAGGTCCGCATTAAGCCCGGCCTGATCGAGATCGCCCTTGTCCAGGCTGTCCGCAACGCCTTGCACGTTGTCTCGTAAAGCGACGAGCTGCCGATCAACAAGAGCGGTAGCGCTCGCCAGCCGTGCCTGTCCGTCCTGACGAGCCTGCTCTCGGATGTCGCTATTGTGGTTGGTGTGGACTACCAGAAGAGCGACAAGGGCGATGATGGATGCGATGCCAAGCGCGGCGAAACCGATCGTCGTGGCGTGCGTAACCCAGCCGGCCGCAGTGTTGGATGCAACCTCTGTGACGCTTTCAGGATCGTCTGTCTGCTGTGGATGTTCGTCTTGCTCGGTCATTGCGGGCGATACAGCAAGTGCCCGCCGTACGAGGGCATCGCGTTCAAGAGGTCTGCGCCGGGCCTGTAGGAACCGTCTCGACCGATAAACACTCTAGGAGAAGTGGCATCTGCATTTCATGTGTGCAGACATCGTATTTGCGTCGCCTGCCATGCATCGATCGCTTCGGGATGATGCTGATCTAGATGCGCTTAACGTCCACCCGGCCTCTCCTATCCACTGTGATCAGTCTTCTCCCCATCTTGCCTTTGCCGCCAGGCCTGCCACCTCCGAACAATGACCTCAGCAATACCAGCGGCAAGAGCAATAACATCAGCAGGAACTGCAGCAGGCGCATGAGCGGGCTCGGAGGTTTGATGATGGCGATCGTGTTGGACTGGAACACCAGCCGGTTGCCGCTGTCAACCTCGTCATGGACGACGTTCTCGAGCTGGATCCTGCGCCTGTAGATCGGCATCGCACCTCGATGCGCTCCACCTGTTTCTTCCTCCTCTTCTTCGGGAGCCTCTTCCAGGCCCTCGAACATCACCGCCTCTTCCGGCTCCTGGAACCGCCTGCCTCGGCCCCCACCGGTGAGCCGCTGGAACATCCGAATGTTGCGGAACGCGCCACGCGGAAGAATCGTTCGAAGCAGCCGGTTCTGAGTTCTTCGGCCCTCTCGCCTGAAGAACCTCCCCGGGTTGCGGAACATCCGGGTGTAGCGCCTGAACCTGCTTAGGCCGCGCATGTTCATTCCCCCGGCACCAACCTTTCAAGGTCGATCCTGGTAACTCTCAGCTTCGAGGCGGTGACATCGGTATGCGTGACAACCGCGATGTCGTTGGCTACTGTGATCGACAGGTTGTATCCAACATCGTCTGATCCCGTTGTCCGGAACGGCCAGCCCGGCCAGTTGTGGGCCCAGACTCGGCCCTGGTTAGTTCCATCGGGCTCGCCGTCGTCCACCATCTCTAGCGTCCAGCTCTCAGGTGTATCGCATGGTCCCCTGCACACGGCGACCCAGAGCGTGTCTGCCTCGTCACCGTCGACATCCGTCTTCTTGCGGTACGCAATCACTGCAAGCCCGTTGCTACCGCGGGCCATGGCGATCTCGCTGTTGATCGCATCGCTATCTATCTGGACCGGCTCCACCGGTTCGGTGCAGGGCTGGCTCAAACAGCTGAAAGCCCACAGTCCGCTATCTGTCAGATAAGCGATCTCTGGAGAGAGCCTGTCCGGATCGATGATCATTCCAAGCTGGCGTTCGCCTGTACTGACAGTGATAGCGTTTCCATCCTGATCAGCCACGCTGATCTCGTCGATCTCCACACCCCTGGCACTTCCCGCCGACGTTTCACTGCATGTCACGTTCTCGCATTGGTCCAGCCGAAGGTTTCCGGGCTTGTTGGCTTCAGGCTTACCCACGTACGCGATGTACGGCGCTCCAGCCCGTGGAAACGCCAGCGCCATTGACCCATCAGGAGCCCTGGCGCCGCCGAGTCGCAGGTTGACGACACCGTCGTCATCCAGACAGGCTTGATCGCAAAGGAACGCAAGATGGAGATCGTCTGCCCGGTCAGCGTAGAGTGCGACGGTCACTCCGCCACTGACCCGGGCGATCGCGTCAAAGCCTACATCGAGTACGAAATCTTCCACGATCTCTTCAAGCGGTTGTCGTTCGAGGATTCCGATGGCTGCGTCAGCAGATTGGATGGCCGCATCGATGTTGTCCTTTGAGGGATCACTCACCGCGGTAGTCGCTACTCTGATCGCCTCGACAATGGCGGCTGCGAAGTCCTTTGACTGGTCTTCGGCGTCGCCCTCAATCTCGACCCGAGCCAACAGGCTGGACCAGTCATCGTTGAACTCCACGAGCAGGCCACGCAGGTCCTCAGCTATCGCTTTCAGGTCATCGGCATCGTCGTCGGTCGGATCCCGGAACGAGGCAAGGTCCTCAGAAGTGTTCGCGATCCCCGAATCCAGGAATGCGACGGCATCGAGCAAGGACCTTGCACCTTCATCAACCGGGAAGAACCGCCGGGTGCCGAGGCTGTCGTCGCAGCCCAGGGTCCCGCACTCAACGGCGACGAGGGCACCCGTCTCTGCTCGCTGGTATACAGCCAGCGCACTACCGGAAATCCGGACTATCGCAAGCCCATCTTTGCCTGGTGTGCCCTCCGGATCCACGTCGAACGCCTTGCCGGGAATATCACCTGGTCCGAGCTTGTCCTCGCTGCACTGTGTGTTGCCGCAGATCACGAAGGCGAGCGAGTCATTAGGCTTTTTCGGGTCTGACCCTTTCGCTGAGTAGTAAGCAATCGCCGGCAGCTGTGGATCGCCGACCATTACGACTGACGTGTTTGCAATGCCCTCGGCGCCCGAAACCACGACCTTGGTTTCGTAGGTCTGGTCTGGCCAGATCGCGTCCAGTGGCGTGAAGTGCAATACCAGGAACGCGGCGATCAACACGCTGACAACGCTTACTCCGATGAATGCCGCCGAGTGCCAGAGCGGAGGCTCTGGTTCGGCTTCCACCTGCGCTTCGTCCTCGCGGTACCACTCCTCCGGTGGCGGAAGCTCGTGCCCGCAGCGCATGCAGTAGACGCGATCACCAGGGTTCCTCTTCGCGCAGTTGGTGCAGATCCGGTCCGTCACCTGCGCATCACGTTCCTCTTCAGGCTCTTCCGATGCGGCGCCCGGCGCTTCCTGTGCCGCCCGTTCGGCGGCCTCCGAAATCTCACGCGACTCTTTCGTATAGAAGAGAGGGTAGTCGCAGGTCGGGCAGAAGGTGTGAGAGAGCTCAGACTCGAAGAGATCGGTCACAGTCGAGCAGTCAGGGCAGGTAACAGCCAGCCGCCTGGGCTCCTCAGAGACGGTCGTGCCCTGTTCTGGTTCGGGCCTGTCCGGCTGGCCAGTGGTCATAACGAGCCATTCCCGCGGCGCGTTCCTCGATCTCTGCTAGCCACGATGCGGCCACCTATCACCAGCTCGAACGAGCAGTCGACAGGCAACTCTTCCTCGAGCAGCGCCCGGAGCACCGGTACGCTCACGTCGCCGGAGTCGGGAAGTCCTACCGTCACATGCTTTCGTTCGGGGATATCGTCACCCAGGCGAAAAATCCCGCCGGTGTCCGTGACAGTAGCTTCCTGGCCGGTGACCGTAGATATCAAGTCTTCCAACCCGCCACGCGTCCCTCGTCTTTTGTAGATGCTCCCGGAAGAGCCGACCATGTTTTTCAGGCGCTGACGTGTAGTCTCGGCATCCCCGTAGTCAATCTCGACCGGCAGGCCAGTCCAACTGCCCATCCACTGGACGAAGTCGTGGGGAGCAATACCGATGTCAAAGTAGTCAGGAACTGCGTCGGCTTCCTCTCGTATGCCTGTCGCAATCTCCTGGAAGATGCCGGTAAACCTTCGGATGAAGGGACCGCCGGTCTTGTCTCCTTCGTCAGCTCCGCGGGTCGTCCGGATGATGCGTCGTTCGTCCCGCATCACCGCCGGAAGCTGATCTATGAGCCAGTCTTTTTTCATACCACTCTGTGCTTCACAGACATGAACAGAGTTCCTGTTGGAGCTTCGATCCGCTGGAGAGCTCTGGAGGTGCGCTGCCCCGACTCGAGATCTGCCGTGAAGAGGCTGACAGCATCGACCCGAGCAACACCTCTCACATCCGACAGTCGATTGATGATCTCAGCCGCCGTGACCTCCTGTTCGAACGGCCATCCAGCGCCGTCCGGTCCACCGGTCAGTGGACTGAGGTAGCGGTACAGCTCTTCGGTAGCGCGGTGCCGTACCAGGTCAGGATTGGGGCCGGTCACCACAGAGATCTGCGCGGCGATACTCACTCCGATGTAGCTCGGAGTATCGACCGTTATCGCCGTGCCCAGAATCCGTCGCTCATTCAGGAACTCTCGGACCTCGTGGAACAGTTCATCGCTCACGTTCATATCGCTGACTATCAGTTCCACAGGAGACTTCTCGACACGCGGCACAATGAGCAGTCTGACTGTCTCCGCTCCGTTTTGAGGAGCGACAACGCTAGCGCGAGCCACCGAGGGAGCGGCCTGCAGGGTAAGCCGCTCGAAGTCCGCCGCGGTGACCGCGCGGTCTCCCGACCGCAACGTCATTGCACCGCGAGCCCTGGCGTTCTCGATGGTCTCAGCGTCAACACCGCCAGTCGCCGGTTCGGGGTTCGAGACACTGGCAATGAACGGCAACGCGGTTTGCATCACGGTTAGCGTGTTTCTGCCAACATTTCCCCTGGCTCCTCCACCTGACCTGTACTCAGTCAGGTAAATGTCAGCACCGCGCGGAGGGATCGCCCCGAATTGGTGCGGAGTCCCGTCCGGGTAGAGAACCCTGGGGCCGAAACGGACGCTGCCGTCGGCGCCGTCCCACACGAAACCGAGGCTGTCGGCGTCAAGACCGGAAAAGCTTTCGACTTCTGTCCAGGTCGTTGGCCCGGCGTCAGGCTCGACAACCTCAACCGTTTCGTCAGGCCTCCGCTCCAGTATCGGGCGGTTAATGGTGTAGAAGACCTGGCCCGGCTCGCCTTCCGAAGTACCGAGCAGCTCCCTCGGGTGAAGCTCACCGTGATGAGCGGGAACCGCGCCGCCGATGCCAGAGACCTCGAGCGTTGTGATCTCAGGTGACCGGCGGTACGCGGGCTGGCCATGCCGCGGCTCAATCAGAAGGCAGCGAAGCCAGTGCAGACGCTGGTTCTGGAGTGTTAGTGGCTCATGGACGTGCGGCAACTGGAGAACGATTTCGCCGTCTTTATTGAGACCACCTGTCGTGTCCGACAGGATGGTGGCATCTTCCCATTTTTCTCCGTCCCAGACCTGCCAGGTCCAGGGCGGGTCTTCCGGCCGCACCCCCACGCCCTCGGTCGACGCGCCGACGTCTAGCCGGATGACCATTGATGCGAGACTGTTGTCGAACCCAAGATAGGTGCCATCACCTGGCTCCAGCGTGCTGAAGCATATGACCGATTCGCCTTCGAACCGCAGCTGGTCCCACTGATTCCGATAGCTCCCCTCACGGCCGGCCTCACCTGTCAACGCTCCCGATAGCTCAGGCAGTACGACCTGGAGCTCATCATTGGTCATGAAGACAATCGGGTCTTCGCCATCGACTGTGTCCGTGCTCACTTCAGTGCCGGCCGGCACCGTCACACGCTCTTCCGCCGGGGCGGAGAGCATGAACACAAGGTCTGTGTGCGCAGCGATCGAGGGGAAGCGGCTCAACCCCAGCAGTTCAAGGAACCGCAGGTAGATGTCATCCGGCACCTGGTTGAGCCGGTAGATGATCTGCTCGGTCATCCATGCGAACAGTTCGATCAGCGCTACACCAGGATCGGAAAGGTTGTGGTCCGTCCACTCGGGCACGTAGTGCGGAATCCGGCGCTTGGCCTCATCGACCAGGTCCTGGAAGGTGCGTCTGTCTATCTGCGGTGGCTGAAGAGTCACTCCTCACCGTCCTGCGGGATCACATAAAACGGGAAGACCAGGTTCCGGGTGTCATTCGTCTGCCTGATCTCGTAAGCGATCGAGATATTCACCACCTCGGCCGTATCCTGATCGGGTTCGGCAATGACCGATGAGATTTCTACTCGCGGCTCCCACCGCAGGATCGCCTCTTCAACGGCCTCCTCCATCTCTCCCAGCGTTGTCGGGTTGATCGGTTCGAACAACTGGTCCCAGATACGGCAGCCGAACTCAGGCCGCATGACGCGTTCGCCGGGCGCGGTGCCGACAATCATCGCGATCGACGAATCCAATTCCTCTGCGCCGGTAGCCAGTCGAACGCCTCCCGAGCCGCTGATGCGCACGGGAAAAGTCCAGCCGCTGCCTATGAAATCTGTGTCGCCGGTGGTCATCCGATAAGCACTTTCCGCTCGCCGGCCGCGATAGTTCCCATGGGCAGGGGCGCCGGATCGTTGCAAGTCATCACCTTGTCACCCATGCGTGCCGCTGGCTTCTTGTTGATGAAGACGGTGAAAGAGCCGAGCAGAATCGTGCCTTTATTGGTGGGATTGACCATGAATCTCGGACCCTGCGGGATGTGCGAGGGCTGATTCTGAGTCTGGTTTCCAACCATCGCCGCCGGCTTGCCGCCGATCTTCACGTTCGTCGAGACACCGGTGGATATCTTCGCTTTGAACGGGTGAGGTATCGGAGTCGGAACCTCGCCGGCCGGGGTCGGGAACATGATGATGTGTGTGTCGACTCCGGTAACCGGATCGTCTTTTCTTGCTGCTGGCTTTCCCATGAATCCTCAGTTCAACTGAATCATTGCGCCCTTGACCGTTACGTTCCCGGTCGCCTTGATGTCGATCTTGGCCCCTTTGAGTTCAAGTCCGCTCGAGCCTTCGACTGTCACTTTCTGGCCCTTGACCTTCACGTTCTTCTTTGAGGTGACCTCCACCTCCCCGGCGGAGTCGACGTTCACTTTGTGACCCCCACCGGTGGTCTTCAGCTCGATGCCTTTGTCCGTCATTGAGATGGTCGCCTTCGATCCGCCATCCGTTATGACTACTTTCTGATCGCTTTTGCCAGCGCCATCGAAAAACTCGATCGAGTTGCCTTTTGAGGTCTTCCAACTCCGCTTCACGACCTTGCCATTCTTGAGGAACTCCTTCGAGCCGTCCGGTGGCTTGTCCTTCCCGTTCCACAGTCCGCCGAGAACGATCGGACGCTGCGGGTCACCGTACTCGAACCCCACGAGCACTTCGTCGTTCACCTCAGGCATGATCTGCAGACCGGCCTGGTTCCCTGCGCCGGGCGCCAGCAACCTTGCCCAGTCAGACTCCTCCTCTTTACCCAGCGTCCCGAACTTGACCTTCAGGCGGCCCAGACTTTCCGGATCCTCAACGTTCGTGACGACTGCGTTGATGACCTGTCCCCACGGGCTGTACCCACCGGCACTGCGGGCGCCGTTCCGTGAAAGCATGTCCACCAGTCCCGCAGGGCGCCTTTCACCGGCTGTGAAACGAGTGACATAGGTGATGTTCGCCCCGTACACGTGCTCGGCAGAGGTGAGCAGGAAGTCTCCCCGGATGGTCTCGCCTGCTCCGCTGATGTTTACCTTCGAGCCAGCCGCAATCTTCGGGTCACCGGTTGCTTCCCCTTTGACAACTGCCTGGCCCGCACTGGCGTATCTCAAGCGGGAGTCGGCGATGGCGTCAGCTTTCTTCGCGTCGTCTACGGGCACATGCCCTGTAAGCAGCTTTGTCTTCTTGAATGCCCTTGATGCGTCTGATCCGATGTCGCTCAGCAGCTTGTTCGGAACGTAGTTCGCTTTCCCGGTGCTGGTCGCTGTGGACTTCATCGTTTTCTTCTGCTTCTCATCCCAAAAACTGGTTTCAGCAGAGTCGGCGCGAGCAGCTGCACTCATTCGAAGACTGATCTTGAGCAGATCCTGACCCATCTTCAGGCTGACGGTCCCGCTGGACGACGGTACCGCTTCGAAGTGCAACTCCTTGTCCGTCACCCAGAACCGGAAGCCATTCTCATCGGCCAGTCGTTGTAAAAACTCGTAATCGGTCTCGTTGTGCTGAAGCAGGTGCTCGTACTTGAACGGAGCCGAATCGGTCCGGGCCTTAAGGCCGTGCTCCTTGGCGATCTTGCCGGCGACCTGGCTGGCATCCTGCTTCAGGAAGGTCCGGGACTTCTGCTCAAGAGTCAGCTTGAATGAGGCATCGAAGCCGGTGATCACAAGGCGGTTCGCGGTATCGGTACCAACGTCCGATGTGACAGACGTGATGTAACCGCTCATCACAGGAGTCAACTGTCCGTTCGCCCTGAACGCAACCTCGACCTCTGAGCCGATCTTGAACGCGTCGCGATCGAGAATGGTCAGCAGAGGGTCATGAAACTGGATATCGAACCTGTCTGCCAGTGTCACTGACTGCTCGACGCGCACGAACGCCAACTCATCCTGCAGGTCTTCCGGGATGGGTTTCCGATTGACCTTGATCTGAACGATGTGAGGCTCACTCGACACCGGCGACGACCTCCCTGTCCGGGATCTGCAGCCGTGTTCCGGCGGCAAGTTCCAAAGGATCGAGTATCCGGTTCTTGCGTGCGATCTCCTTCCACAGCGTCGAATCGCCGTAGTGCTGGTAGGCGATCCGGTCCAACGTCTCGCCCGTCCGGATCGTGTGGACCGTATGCAGCTCGGGTGTCTCAGATGTCGGGTTCTGGAGAGGCCACTTCCCTTCGTCCTCGAACTGCATCATCTTGATGCTCGCGGTCGCACGTAGCGGCTTGCCGTCCGACGAAAAGTAGGTGAATGTGATCGAGGCCGACGTGACGACGGCCTTGAAAGAGCTGGTCTTACCCCAGCGGAAGCGCACCCACGGTGGCCTTGGCACCTTTTCCCGGGTGTTCTTGCTGTCCTTCGGGAAAGAGCCGACCTTCATCAGCTCCAGGATCTGGTCGGTGTAATCGGTCACCGGTTTCCCTGTGTCAGTAGTGTCCAACGTCAGGTCGACGTCCAGCGTGCCGGAGCTGCCGCCCAGGAAGTTGACGCCCGGCGCATCTTTCCTGGGCGCGTCGAGAGGGTCCCAGCTGTTCTTCTTCTCGATCTTTAGCGAGACCGGATTGAACATGCACTTGATCTCCGAGCCTTTCTCAGGCTGAAGCACCGCCTTGGTGATGCCGGACATCAGAAGCCCCCCATGTGGCGGCCACCACGTCGCTCGATCTCAGAGAGCACCCGTTGTTCAAGTCTCTGGATCAACACCGTTATCTGATCCTCCGTTAAGACAGGCAATTGCGGCTCGCGCTCGTTAGCAGAGTCGGTCTCCGTGCCGACAATCGGTGACATCGCCGAGTTCAGCTGCGGTCCGATACCCGAGGCGAACAGCTGGGCAGCAGGCGTTTGGTCGCTGTGACTGGCGCCATTTTGTGCAGCGGCCGATGGCCTCATTGCGAGCTGAATGGCACCACCGCCAGCAGTGTGCCCGTTTGCCAACCCGCCGTGAACACCGTTTCTGTGAGTAACACCGTTCGAACGGCCATTTACCGAAGCCCTGGCCGATCGAGGTGCGGGTGTGTTGGTCTTCACCGCGTTCCGGTTACCGCCCCCGGATGAGGCGGAGGCAGAGAGTTCGGCCTCTGAGATCGCCTCATGAATTGCTCTGGTCGCGTGCTGGCGTGCGACATGTGCTGAAGCTGCGACGCCTCCGACTGGCAGAGCAGATGTGTCGATGCCTGAAGGGCTTGGGGTGAACCTATCTGGTCCGGCAGGGCGTGATCGCTGGACAGGCTGCGCCGTTGGTGCTGTCGCTCCTGGTTTTCGCCTGTCTGTCCACGGCGACGTAGTGGCACTGGGTGCAGCTTCAGTACGCTGTCGGTAGAAATCCGCAGTTGCCTCCTGCAGGTCCTGGTAACGACCACGGCGGCTCATCACCGGCTGCGACGCCTCACTTGGAATGAAAGGCACAGAGTACCCTGAGTTCGTTGACGCTGATTCAGTGACGGGTCGGTCTACGCTGCGTTGGATCGGTTGCGTCGAAGCATGCCGCGTGTTCTGGGCGGGCGAGCGTGTAGATGCAAGTGCTTCTGCCCCGATCTGCGAAGGGAAACTACGGTTGGCGATCTCTTCGGAAAAACGCGCAACATCAGCGACAGATCCGGGGAGCGAGTGACCAGGGCCAAACACCTGATCCGCCAGCCGCAGCGAGCTTACCTGCTCATTGTCACGCGGCGGCCGGTTCCGATCATCAGTCGGCGCCATCGAAGCGTCGGAGGCCGGAAGATTCGAATGTGGTGTGCCTTTCGCCGCGGACCGAATGTCCCTTCTGGAAAGTGTCCGTTCGTCGCGAGGGCCGGCTACATCTCGTTGAGCCGCTGTGTTCCCGGCATCGGCGGATCCGCTAGAGCTGTGGTGAACAGGACTCAGACCGGTCTGGTGCGGCTCCTGTTGCTGACTGGATCGCCGGTCCTGCCGAGCCTGGGAGCTTCCGGTGCCCGCACGTTGAGGTCGCTGGACTGCCATCGGTTGATCGATGGCCACCTGACTCTTGCGTGGTTCCTCCGCCGTCGCCTCGGAAGAGCGTGGCATTCTCCGCTCAACTGATACTTCTCCTGGCCGCGTCTCCGCGATCGCCCTCTGGACGGGTGCCGCGCGAGGTACGGTTGGGCGGACAACCGTCGGACGCTCGGTCCCGAGCCTGTCCGGCCCATCCTTGACTCTGCTGGCTGGCATTGCGTTGCCAACCACGAGCGGCAGGTCATGGTCGAACCTCTTCGGCGCTGCCGAGTCAATGGTGGCGAACGCATCCCGCAGGCTGGCTCCCAGTTCTCCCGGGGGCATCGCGGTGGAGAGTACCCGCGAGGTTTGTGGCCGGGAGTTGCCGGAAGTCGTCAAACGATCACCGGCATCACTCGACTCTGAGTCCGGATTGATGATTACCGACTCGGAACGCGAATGATCTTCGCCCGCGGCAGTCGATCGCTGCACCGCGTTCTCACCCTGGTTCTCTATCGTCGGCTGCGCTGTGACGGGCCGCTCCTGTGCGCTGATTGGCTCCTGCGCAGTACGTAACCTGCCAGAATGTTCCCTCGCCTCCTCGCTTCCAGACACGGCTTTCGGGCTGGTCGATACCTCCTCGTTGACCTGGCTTGCAGGAGGGATCCGGCTTGCAGCAGGCTCTTCCCGACTACTCGATTCACTCAGGCTCTGGTTCGAGGCCGAAGACCGGGCACGCGTGGACTCCTTGCCTCGTCCCTGTCGAACGTTCCCACCGGTCTGACCGCGATCATTTGACAGGTGGCTCTGAGACCGGACTCCTGCGGCCGACTCCGCACGTTCTCCCTTCACGCGTCGCGTTGGGTTCTCCCTGGCAGGCATCACCGCGCGCTGGGCCGGAGTCAGCTCACTTCGCTCCGGCACCTGAGACATCGGTCCAACGTCTCGCTCGCCGAAAAGCTCCGCGTGCTTGCTTCCCCCTGGTCGAACTGTTTGCCTGGCGCTCTGCCCGAGTAGTGAAGCTCGCCTTGAACTAGCTATGTTGTTGTCACGATCGCCAGGCCCGCTCCGGTCGACTCGGACTTCCCTAGCGCGCCGATCCCGGCCCCCATCTCGGCTGGCCATTCTGTTTCGCTCAGGAAAACTGGCGTACCTCTGTACCGCGGTGTTCTGGTCGCTGCCTGTGTTTCTGCCACGCTGGCTCGAATTGACCGGACCGGATTGACCCATCTCGCCAACAACATGCACCGGACCGGAAGCCCGCAGCAGGCCGTGATGTCGTGGTATCGAAGCGAGCCGCAGCCCCAGTCCCCCAGGACGGAGGCCGGTGAACTCGCCTACGCCGCCGGAATCAATCGGTTCGAAATCCAGCAGCCGGGAAGCCAGGGCCTGCGCGAAATCCGGTGCTCTGGCGGTGAGTGGTGGCAGCTCCCTCCACTCGCCCACCGGCCTAGATGAAGCTTGAGGTGTGGAGGCCATGGTGAGCTATCTCCAACTCCTCTGTCGCGATATCTGAAGAATCTGCACTGAGCGAGGGGCCGGTCCAGCGAACCGGAATCGCCTCATAGATCGCCCACTCGCGGGATATTCCGCCATCGACCTCAAGGGCCAGGATTGCGCAACTCTTGTACTCGAACTTGTCCCGGTTGCCTGAGAAGCTGTCGCCTGAGACCTGCTTGAACCACCTGTACATTGACTCACTGTCTGTCACGCCGCGCTTTAGCGTGATGTTGCTCCACGTGATGCCCTTCGGCCGCTGGTGCACGAACTCGTTCTGGCCGCCTTCGGCAATCGGCTCGACCTCGATCTGCGCGCCGAGCCCAGACACCTCGTTGAATGATCCGACCACGAGGTCATCGGCCATGAAGATGAAACGCGATCCAGTAATGGGGTCCGACTCGAAGTGGGCAGCCGCGAGAATTCGGGCGAGGGTGACAGCCCTGGACCTGGCTCTGCTTACCAAGCTATCTTCCTTCCATGGCCCGCTGGTTTAGAGCACCAATCTCTCGAGCGATTCGCTGCCTGTCTCCGTGCTCCAAATCAAGCAGAGTGTCCAGCTCCCAGTGCAGGTGATACGCCACGTAATTGATCTCCTGCCAGAGGGAGTTGACGTTGTACCGGGTCAGCCCTCCTCCGAAGCCGTTTCCTGAGGAGAGCTGCTGTCCAAAGGGGGACCACCTCCTGATAGCAGCTCATCTATCTCTTCTTGAGAACCGAAGTTGACGGTTGAGTAGAAGCTCTGCAGGAAGGCAAGGTCCGAGGCGAACATGCTTTCGACGACCCGCGGCGTGACGCTGCTCAGGTTCCCGAGACGGGAGATGACGCGTGAAAGCACGACGACCGTGAGATACGCCTCGTTCTCCCGGACGCGGGGGTCACGAAGCGGTTCGATCTCATCTGCTGCCGTGGCAAGGCGCATCGTGCCTTCGCGGTGCAACGTACCGCTCGAGTCGACATACCCGCGGGGCAGCGTGAACGAATACTCCGTCTGAAGAGCCAATAGATGTCACCCTGTTTTTCGCCTGCTCCTCGCCCGGTCATGGACTTGGTCAGGCCTGGTCTCGGTCCGCTTGCAGTCACCTCACCCGGACGACTACAAGCTCAGTTCGAAACTAGACGGCCACGCGCTCCATGCCCTCGTGGCTGATCGTCAGCTCCTCGAGCGCGATCTCGTCCGCAGCGGCGTCAAAGTCGGCGCCCCGCCAGGAAGACGGCCATCCATCTACGAAGTTCCACCGCGCACGTTCGTTGAGCTGGGAGTCGAACATCACGATCGACCCGCTGCGCCTGGCATCGTCGATGTTTCCTTCTAGCACCTGCTGATGCCATTCGTAGAGATCCATGCTGGTGTCCAGCCGCTTGCGCAGCGTCACGTCAGACCAGCTAGTCGAGCCCGGCACCTTGCGCAGCACCATCTGTCCGGTCGCGGTCGACTCCCGGTACTCGACCACCTGTCTGGTGGAGTCGATGCCGCTCACCTCTTTGAAAGTGCCGATCACGATTCCGTCGATCTCGACACCGAATGACGACGTGGTCATCAGGTCCTGCATGTCAGGTTCCATAACCATGCCGGCTCACCACCTTTCATATCGCCCGTGTCGCCGGGCCTGTCTCTCGTCTCGGACTGGCTTGCTTCTCCCTGCTCTAACTGGAGAAGGGAGATGGAGGAACGGTCTTCTACTCGCCTCCCTCACCACCACCGGCGATCTGGCTGATGCGGAACACAACGAACTCTGCTGGCTTCACCGGCGCAACGCCCACATCGATAATCAGCTTGCCCTCGTCTATCGACTCGGGCGGGTTGTTCTCGGCGTCACACTTGACGAAGAACGCCTCTCCCGGTGATGCGCCGAACAGCGCACCGCTCCGCCACATGCCGAGGAGGAACGCGTTGACGGTCCGCCTGACACGTGCCCAGAGAGCGGCATCGTTCGGTTCGAACACCACCCAGTTGGTGCCGTTCTGTATCGAGGTTTCCAGGAAGTTGAAAAGGCGCCGCACGTTGATGTAGCGCCATGACGGGTCGGAAGTCAGCGTTCGAGCGCCCCAGACCCGGATGCCGCGAGTGCCGAACGACCTCGTGACATTGATGCCGATCGGGTTGAGCAGTTCCTGCTCCTCGGAAGTCACCTGCATCTCGACGTCCAGCGCTCCCTGCACCACCTCGTTCGCAGGAGCCTTCCATACACCCCGGGTGCTGTCGTTCCGGGCCCAGATCCCTGCGATGTGGCCGGACGGCGGGATCGTCACCGTCTTCGGCTGGCTCGGTGCCTTCGGTCCCGCAAGCGGGTTCGAAACCTTGATCCATGGGTAGTAGAAGGTGGAGAACCGAGAGTCGTACTTTGCTGTGTCTGAACGCCAGTCCTTCACCTGCTGCGGGTTCATTCCGGGTGGCGCATCAAGAATCGCCATGCGGTTGCCCATCTTTTCGCAGTGGGTGATCGCAGCCGTCTGAACGGCCTGGTAGGTCGTCAGGTCAACCTCGCCGCTCGAATCCTTGGTTGCGGTGATGAGATCGGGGATGACGACCATCGTCACGTCTTCAGCAACTGCCAGCCCCATGATTCCGGTTCGATCGGCTTCAGAGCCAACGAACGGCTCTGCACCAATGCGGTGCTCATCAGCACCTCCGGAAGGAGCGGCTCTACGCCTGCCACGTCCTGACTCGCCTGAGTCTGAGGCCGCCGGAGCGCTGCTGCCGGTTGGGACCCTGACGATGTAAGCGCCGCCACCGCCGTTGTTGAACCAGCCGTACACGGCGTGCGGGAGCTGTATGTCCGGGGCGAAGCCGCCGTAATGTGTTTCGAACTGGGTCCAGTTGGAAATGAACCTGGGTGTCCTGCCTTCAGGGTCATCCGGATTGTCCTCCGGCGCCTTGACAGTGAAGCCGACGAACGCTGCGGTGGACGTCCCTGCGGCCTCAATCGGTTTCGACCCGCTCTCAACCTCTTCGACATAGACGCCGGGTGCCAGGTACGTGGGCATGTTGCTCTCCCCGAAAGTGCGTTTTCTGGACTGTGAAGTTGCTTTCCCCAGGCCGCTGCGCTGTCTCTTCTTTCCTTCGAAACAGACGCCTTCGCGCTTAGCGCGCTGGCCGCCAGTAGCGGGTCCACAGTCGATTTGACGTGGATTTGATAGCAGATTGAGAGCGATGCCGTTTTAGCAATCAGCCAATGTTCAAGTTCGAAACTGCGATGTTGAACCCGGAACTACCCGCGCTCGTAATGAGTGGCGCCAGATGGATAAGCGCAGGTCGGAGTTTGGCCGTTTCCTGAGATGAAGCCGAACTTGCACCGCACAGGCCATTCCTCTAGCTTGCTAACAGAGGCGACCGGGTGCTCCTGGTGGTTTTTGAGCCGTCCAACTCAAGACCATCGTCAGACACCTGATATTTAGCGATTTACCCCAAACGGAGCTAGCCGAATGGTGGGAAAAACCCGGCTTCGGCACACGCCAAAAAATCGGCGCGCTGAGACGCCGAAATCTCGCCCCGAGCGAGCCGTGAAACCCGCTTCTGGCTCCCCCGTTGCCCACACCCTCAAGCTCCAGTCCCTCGCTGGCAACCGCGCAGTCCAGCGACTGATCCAACGCAGCGCGGAGGATGAGCACCAGTCTTCAGACCTGTTCAACGTGCCCGGCGTGAAGCTGCCGCCTTCCGGTGGTGGACGGCCTCTGCCAGACGATCTGCGGGCGGATATGGAGCAGTCGTTTGGTCAGAGCTTCGGGGATGTGCGCGTCCACGAAGGAGGCGCTGCAAAGTCGGTCGGTGCCGTCGCGTACACGCAAGGCACCGATATCCACTTCGCTCCGGGCAGGTACAAGCCTGACACGAGCAGTGGGCGTGCCCTCGTCGGCCATGAGCTGACTCACGTTGTACAGCAGCGTGCAGGAGTCGTCGCGTCTCCGCAGGGCGCCGGTGCTCCGGTTAACGCAAGCCCTGAACTGGAAGATGAGGCAGCCAGGGCCGGCGAACTGGCCGCCGACGGTCACCGAGTCTCCGTCACCGGCTCCGGGTCCGGAGTCCAACGTGCGGTTGAACATCCCGCCCAGAGGCAGGGAGACGATCCCTCTGTCCTGTCCGAGTCGCTGTCAGAAGCGGAGGCAGAGCAGGAAGAGGAAGAGGACCCGGCCGGGGAGATGGACCCCGCGGAGGCTGCAGAGTTCCTACAGGACTTGCCGACTGAGGCGGTTGAAGAGGCCGTGGAGTCCATCACTCCTGAAGACCTCAGGGAAGAAGGACTCCTTACCCAGGAACTTGATGACCTGGAGGACCAGGGCGCGATCGAGAGCACCACGGAATCGGCCGGGGCCGGTCCTGACCAGGAAGAAGAGGCTATCCAGGGCGCGTTCGAACAACCGATCCAGCGGTCCACCCAGGCGCCGGTTCAGCGCAGGGGTGGCAAGGACGATGAGGCTCCTGCCGGTGGAATGATGGTGCGCCGTCGGCCCACCTCGACCGAAACCGAATCAGAGGACGAGATCGAGCCAATGCCCCCGCGGCTGGCCGACCTCTCGGAGTTGGAGGCTGCCGTTGCCAAGCGTCGTGGCGGTGCGTCTCCTTCGGCCCGGCCCGCCGGAGACGCGGACCAATCTGAGCCGTTCCTTGTAGATGCTCTTGCTGATCGAAGAAAGGCGTTGGCCCCTGACGAAGAACTGGCGGAGATGGAGGCGACCGCTGCCGCACCCGCCGATGCCCCGCGGCGACAAGGGCGAGGCGCTCGCGCCGCCGCCCAGATCAGAAGAGGTGCCACCGCAGTAGGCCGCGGATACCAGGCGAAGAAGCAGAAGGCGAAGGTGAAGGTCGACGACCTGAAGGTTAAGCGCGACCTTGGCGAAGTCGAGATCAACGAGATCCCGAGCGCAGCCGGCGGCGTCCTGTCCGCTACCAAGGGAGGACTGGAAGCCGGCAGAAAGGTCGTCGAATCCGGCAAGGAAGGGTTCGGTCTCACAGGAAGCTCCGGGTCTGGTGGGGGACTGCCAGGCCTGGAAGAGGGACTTACAGAGCTGGGATCCGACCTGACGGGCAGTCCTGATGTCGAGGTCCCATCAACTGACTACGGACTGGCGATGGAGTACATCGGTGGTATCGGTGGTCTGATGGAGGCCGGCGCAAACGTTGGCCAGTTTGGAGCGGCCAGCCGCCAAGTTGCGGATGAAGGCGGAGTCGACAATGTTGTGGAGGGGCGAACGCGGCAGGCGAAGGCCGTTGCCGGAGGAACAAAGGGCGCCGCACGAGCTGGCGCCAGCGGAACACTCATCGCCGGAGAGGCTGGTGCCCTGAGCGCAGGGTCTGCCGCGTCTGCTGCCACCGTACTGTCTCAGGTTGGTGCAGGCGCCCAGGTCGCAGAAGGCGCCGTCGAAACTCTGCGTGGAACCGCCGGTGCGGGAGTCGCGCAGTACCGCAAAGGCAAACTGAAGAAACTGGCAGCATCCAAGCGAGCGAAACAGGCGGAGCTGCAAGACCTCAGCACCGAGCAGTTGGGCCGCGCCCAGGATATCGAAGGGTTGCCTGAAAATGAGCGATTCCAGGCCAGCTACATGGGAATGCAGGCGGGGATTGATGCCGAGGCAGCCGGCGATATCGCAACCTCGGCAGATTTCGGCGCCAAGCAACAGAAGAAGAAGAGAAACAGGCGTCTGCTTCAGGCCGGTATCGGCGCTCTCAAGCTGACGGGCGGAGCGCTGCTTCTCGCACTGGGTGTAACCAACCCGATCGGATGGGCAATTACCGGTGCTGCTGGTGTGATCACAGCGGGTGCTGCTGCCAAACGGTGGTGGTTTGACCGAAAGACAGGCAAGTCAGGGAAGTCCCGCAAGGAAGAGAAGAAGCTGGAACGGCAGCAGTACGCCAAGATGTGGGCCGAAGACCAGGAGAAGTACCGCGACGTGCTGTCTGCTTACGGGTTCCCCGACGACAAGATCGGGAATCTTGAGTACAAGACGATCTATAAGGCTCTGCAGAACCGGAACTGGGGATAGACCGAGATGGCTAACCCCGAACTGATCCGGCAGATCATCCAATCACTTGAATCGCTCGACATCGAGGCCGAGATACGTCCGGCCCCGGCTCCGCTGAGTGGAGACCATGTCGTCGCCGTCATGCCGTCGGACTCAGATGACGAGCCGTGGGTGTTCAGCTTCACGCCGATGCGCGACCTTGAGGACGAGCTTGAAGATGCAGACCTGGTTCAGGTGATGTGCGTCCTGCCGTTCACCGCGGAACCCGGCACTTACCCAGACCTGGCTCGGCTGCTGCTCAATATCAACAACAAGACGGCAGTCGGTGCATTCGCCCTGCGAGAGTCCGACGGCCTGCTCTTCTATAAGAGCACTCTCACCGTTCCCAGGTCCGGCTCCGGCATCACGGAGATCGTTCAGAACGCCTTCTTCCTTGGAGGTTTCCTTGTCGAGCAATTTGTGGGCGTGATCGAGAAGGTCGTTGTTGAGCGGGGGGCACTGAAGGACGCCCGTGCAGTCCGGCCCGACCTTGACGAGTTCGTGGGCCAGTGACGCCATGAAATCTCGCACCAGGAAACGGGCAACGAAGAAGCCGGCGCAACTGACCGATGATGAACTGCGAAGATCCGGCGCTTCGGCGTCTCATGACTCCGTGATGCAGCTGCAGGCAGCGGCCGGCAATCGCGCTGTGCGCGGGTTGATCGCCCAGCGAGACCTTGAGGCCGGTGAACCCGTGCCTGAGCAGCAGCCACTTGCAGACGCGCCGTCTCCGCAAGACCGCGGATACGTGATGGAGGGCATCGTGCCTCCGTCACGCGTTGGCGGCAAGCGCCTGCCGGTGCAACTTCGTAAAGAGATGGAGCAATCGTTCAGCGCCGGATTCGACAACGTAAGGATCCACGAGAATGAAGAGCTGGCAGAACATCTGCACTCGCAGGCCTTCACGATGGGCAACGACATCTTCTTCAAGGGTGGCCGTTATCAGCCGCACAGCGGCAGTGGCAGGCAGGTGGTTGCGCACGAGTTGACACACGTGATGCAGCAGCGTGCAGGCAGGGTCCGGGCTCCTGAAGGAGACGGGATGCCCGTCAGTACCGACGACGCACTGGAGGCCGAGGCGGACCGCGATGGCAGGCATGCAGCATGGCGGATGCCTGTGAAAGTGAAGGGCGCACGAAACGTTGTCAGGAAGCCGGCGCAGGTGACAGCACAGGCAAGCAAGGCTCAGTCGCCGCGGCGGGCCTCGTCGTCCGGTCCGGTGGAGTAGACAAGTCTCCTGGCGTACTCGTCCTCGCCAAGTCGCCCGGTTCCGATCTCGACCGATGTGACCGGCGGTCCGGCCTCTTCCGCAATGGCGGTGTCAAAAGTGACGGTCAGCGTCAGGTCAACTGCAGGCCGCAACTCGCCACCGATCGCCGTCCAGAAGTCCGCATTGTCAGATCCATCGAAGCGCGCAACCGAGATCACCGGCAACGGCCGAAGCTGCGCGAACCCGTTCGATAGATGAGCGGGCGCCATGACGGTGTTGCGGAGCAGCGCTGCAAGAACGCTGCCGAGCAGTTGATGCTCCGTGCGCACATCGCCGGCCCATGTCGTTATCAGGTATCTGCAGTCCACTCTCGGCAGCACTGCCCGACGGACAGCCCGGCCGTTCACCTGCTCGGTGCCCAGCCCTGCCTCTTGCTCGCCCGAGTTGCGTCGTACATCCCACAGGAACGCGCTGACTGTCGGGCGGGTCACGGCCGTTCCCCAATCGCGGTCCGGTCGCTCGAAAGAGACGTCAACCTCGGTCTGGTTGAGCGGCACTTCGGCCCGGATATACGCCTCGAGCGATTCGTCTATGAGATGGAACACAGTTCGCTGCTCTCTTCACTTGAGAGTCCGAAACCGCCGCCGCAATGACAACGTGAAAACACCATAGCCGTCTCCCTGTCAGTACTCGCTCAACAGCGCGTGGTACTTACCGAACTCCTCTGGCGTGATCAGCCTGCCCAGCTTCTCCAGCTCCCTTTGCAGGCCCATCACGACGTGCCGCATCGTTATTGACGAGGTGTTGCCAGAGTTCTGGTCCGCCGCAGCCAGGAACGCAGAGGTCAGCGCCACGTTGCGGATGTTTCCACCTGAGATCTTGAACTGGCTGGCAAGGAACTCGAAATCGACCTCATCAACGGGCGCCGGATCCGGAAAGGACAGCCGCCAGATTTTCAGGCGTTCGTCCTCAGACGGCATCGGGAAGTCAACACTGACGTGGATCCTGCGCAGGAACGCCTGGTCAATGTTCCCCTGCAGGTTGGTCGCCAGGATCACGAGGCCGTCGTACGTCTCAAGCCGTTGCAGCAGGTATGCCACCTCGATGTTTGCGTAGCGATCGTGCGCGTCGCTTACGTCGGAGCGCTTGCCGAATAGAGCGTCTGCCTCATCGAAGAACAGAACCATGTTTCCGGCAGCAGCCGCGTCGAAGATCTTTTCGAGGTTCTTTTCGGTCTCACCGATGTACTTGCTCACCACCGTTGAGAGATCGATCTTGTAGACGTCCAGCCCGAGATCGGCGGCTATCACCTCGGCAGCAAGTGTTTTGCCAGTGCCTGAAAGCCCGGCGAACAGCGCGACGATTCCGGCTGAAGGAGCCGCTTTGAAGCCCCATTTGCCATAGACAGTTGGCCCGTGCCGATACCGCTCCGTCAACTCTTTGAGCTGGGTCACTTCACGGCGCGGCAGGACGAGGTCTTCCCAGCTCCGGCTCGGACGGACGTGCAGCGCGAGTCTGTCAAGGTGGCCGCTGGCTAGCCTGCGCACCGCCGAGTCGATATCGCCTTCGCTGGCCGACTGAGCCTTCGCCACAAGTCGCAGCTGGTCCCTGTTCAAACGGTGTCCGACACCGGATGCAGCGCCAAGCGCGCTCTGCCAATCGTCCGTGGTAGCCAGGCCGCTTGAGACATGGAACTCCTTCCACGGCCGGTTGGGCAGTCGCTCAAGAGGTTGTTCCTCGCGAGAGCTGATGGCGAACGGCAGGTGCGCAGAGCGGTCCAGCCAGTACGCGGCATCCGGACTCAGTTCACCCTCGAGTTCGATCACAACACCTGACTGTGTCACGGTCGCCTCGCAAATCACCGCTTGCCACGTGGCGTCGTCCTTCGGTTCTGGAACAACGATGAACCGCTCGCCACTCGTTTCGGCAGTCGCAAGGTCGAGGCGCGACTGTCTATCTGCGCCGGAGACAACGGTCAGGTCATGTCCGCCTGGAGCAACGTTCGGAGACTCGATCACGAAGCTACTTTTCGGCAGCGCCGGGTCCGGCGAGTTGTCTCCAGATATCGCCCAGACAACGCGGTCTCGCAGCCGGACAGCGAGCGTGCCCCATGGCCCGGTCTCGTCTACTGAAACAAGCCCAGCAGTCGCTAGCGGAGAGCTTTGTGCGACCAGCGATGCTCCTGCGTCTTCCGCAGGAAAGAACTGGTCGAGCGTCGATAGCCACGGTCTTGTGGCAGAGACGTTGTCCTGCAGGTAGGCCAGCAATCGCTGCTTCTGAGGGCTGAGTTCGATAGCGGCAAGCAGGGCAAATGCTTCGATCCCTTCACCAGAAACCTGAGCGTTGCGACCGATTCGGTACAGCGGTTCAGATGCTTTGCCTGCTTCGGCGTGCAGCTGCTCCCTTGCGGCCGCCAGTTGCGGCTCCAACTGCTCCAGTACTGGAACCGTTCGATCAACCGGCGGGCCGTCCAGGCCGGGAAGGCTGGCAAGCAGGCGGTCCACTTCGGCATCATCGATCACCAGGCCAGCGAAGTCACGCGGCGGCAAGCCGTCGATCCGCCGCTTCAGCGCGTGAGATTGCAGCAGCACGGCAGCGAACTGCTGCCAGGCAGGTGTCTCGACGGAGCTTGATGTGGTCTCGCTCTGGGTCACGACGGATTCGTGCATCGGCTTGGTCTGCCGCGTGGCTCGACGCCTACGGTCTTTCGTGGAAGTCGCCCGAGTTTTCGTCACGCCGTTGCGCTTAACCATGCTGTGAAATCGGACTCGCCAGTTCGAGAAGTGGATCAAACATCGTGAGGCGGTAGCAGTGTATTCCGGCGAAGGGAAACGACCCCACTGGCGTGTAGGCCCGGTCATTCGAAGCTCAGTCGGACAGCCTTGTAGCGCCGTCAGACGTGCCAGAGATCAACCGAAGACGCGGCGCCAGGACGAACGCCGTACTTAGCCTTTACGAAGGTTGCTCCTGAGTGAGCTTTCTCCGCCGTCCGGTTTGGCCCTCTGACACCTGCTGCCGCATACTTGCCAGATGGCGACCAAGCAGAAAAAAACGGCATCTGGAGACGGCACGTCGAACGGCGCGCTCAACCACTTCCTGCCGGCAACGCGCCGGTGGTTTACAGGTGAGATCGGCAAGCCCTCACCGCCGCAGGTAAAAGCGTGGCCCCATATCGCCGAGAACGAAAACACCCTGATCCACGCCCCCACCGGTTCAGGCAAGACGCTGGCCGCCTTCCTTTCCTCCATCGATCACCTCTTCGCCACCACCAAACCCGGCAAGCGCAACACCGGCGTACAGACGCTCTACATCTCGCCCCTCAAGGCCCTCAACAACGACATCGAGCGCAACCTGCGAGACCCTCTGAACGGAATCCGGGAGGCTGCCGTCAGACTCGGCGAAGAGCTTCCCGAGATCACTGCGGAGGTCCGCACTGGCGATACTCCGCAATCCGCCCGGGCCCGCATGGTGAGGCGGCCACCGCACATCCTTATCACAACTCCAGAGTCGCTCTACCTCATCCTCACCTCGCCGCAGGCCCGCAACATGCTGCGAGAGGTCAGGACCGTCATCATCGACGAGATCCACTCGCTATCCGGCACCAAGCGCGGCGTCCATCTATCACTCAGCCTCGAACGACTCGAACAGCTGTCGCCAAACTTCCAGCGCATCGGCCTTTCCGCAACGCAGAAGCCGCTTGAGGAGGTAGCTCGTTTTCTAGGCGGCCAGCATGTCACCGAAACTCAGGACGGTCTCAAATCAGAGCCTCGTCCCGTCACGATCGTCGACGCGCAGTTCGAAAAGAAGCTGGAAGTTGAAGTGGTAGGCATGCCGGACCGTGAGATCGGCGAAAGCGCCGCTTCGGTCTGGCCCCATGTCATACCGGCCGTGCTGCGGGACATCGAGGCAAACCGTACTACTCTCGTTTTCACCAACTCGCGACGGCAGGCCGAGCAGGCGACGGACCGCCTCAACGAACAGGTCCGCGCTGAGCTTGATCCATCTGCCCAGCCCCCTGAGTTCCACTCCGAAAAAGGCGCGTCCCGAGAATCGACGGACGAAGAAGGCCCATTCTTCGCGCACCACGGCTCGATCGCCGATGACACCCGCCACATGCTCGAGGAGGCACTCAAGGCCGGCGAGCTACCAGCCCTTGTCGGCACCAGCTCGCTCGAACTTGGCATAGACATCGGGACCGTTGACCTCGTGGTGCAGCTGCAGTCGCCGAAGACGGTCACTCAGGGACTGCAGCGGGTGGGACGCTCGGGCCACAGGGTCGGCGAGACCAGCCGCTACAAGATCTACGCTACTCATGAAGAGGACCTGCTCGAATCGGCCGTTATCGCCCGCGGCATGGCCGATGGCGATGTCGAGGAGGTCTACACGCCTCAGAACGCGCTTGATGTGCTTTCGCAGCAGGTGATCGCCGCCGTGGCCGTCGATGACTGGCAGGTTGGCGACCTTTTTCGGGTCTTTGCCGGCGCATATCCGTACCACCAGCTCGAACGCTCGAGCTTCGACGCCGTACTGAAACTGGTCTCCGGAAAGTACCCGCGCCACATGTTCAACACGCTGCGAGCTAGGGTGAACTGGGACGAAGCCGGTGAGATGCTGCGACCGCTGCCCGGCACTCGGATGCACGCTGTCGACAATGGTGGCGCGATTGTCGATCGCGGCGCATTCCCCGTCTACCTGCCAGACCGCAAGACCCGCATCGGTGAACTGGACGAGGAGTTTGTTTACGAGTCGAAGGCCGGCGACGTTTTCGTGCTCGGGAGCCAGGTGTGGCGTGCTGCGGATATCGACGACGACCGCGTGGTCGTTGAGCCGGCGCCGGGAGCTGCGCCCCGCATGCCGTTCTGGCGAGGCGAGTTCCCGTGGCGGCCGATGCAGCTTTCCGGCCGGCTGGCGCAGTTCAAGGCCGAGGTTGCAACCCGCCTTGAGCCGTACATCGACGATGAGTCCGACCCACCTGAAGTCCGTGGCTGGCTGCAGAAGGAGTACTTCTGTGACGAGCCGGCCGCTCGCCAGATCATCAACTACATCCGCCGCCAGGTCCGGAGTACGGGCACGGTAGCTTCAGACAGGTCACTACTTGTTGAGACCTACAGCGACTCAGTCGGTGACCGCCGGGTCGTCGTTCACTCTTCGTTCGGCGGCAAGGTCAACGGCCCGTGGTCGGTTGCCCTCACTTCCGTCATCAAAGAGCGGACCGGCGTCGAGCCGGAAGTCGAAGTAAACGATGACGGCATCATGTTCCGCCTCCCCGGCGCGGACGCGGAGTTCCCGGACGACCTTCTCACCGCTCTCACACCGGAGCAGACCCGGGAGCGTGTGCTGGCGGGCCTGACCGACTCGGCCCTGTTTGGAGCGCTGTTCAGACAGAACGCCCAGCGAGCGCTGCTGCTGCCCGGACTAAAGAGAGGCCGTCGCACCCCGTTCTGGCTCCAGCGTCTTCGCTCGAAAGACCTGCTTGCCGTCTCACGCTCGTTCCTGGACTTCCCGGTCATGCTGGAGACCTTCCGGGACTGCCTCGAAGACGCCATGGACCTGCCCGGCCTGATGCGGGTCGTCGAATCTCTGCACGCCGGCGAGATCGAGATCGGCCACCACAGCTCGGCCGCTCCAAGCCCGGTCGCACGAGCGCTCAGCTTCGCTCTAGAGGCCTGGTACATGTACCAGTGGGATGCACCCAAGGCCGAACGGTCGATGCAGCAGCTTGGACTCGACCGCAGCCAGCTCGCAGCGCTGATGCGCGATCCATCGTTCGCCGGCACGCTTCGGCCCGAGGCGATGGACGAGGTCTCTGGACAGGTCGCCCACACCATCGCGGGCCGCAGGGCGAGATCGGCCACAGAGCTTGCTCAACTGATCGAAGACCTCGGTGACCTGACACTGGCTGAGATTGAAGCCCGTTCGGATGGCGAGTTTTCCGAATGGCTGGAGCGGCTCGAATCAGAGAAGCGTGTTGAGCGGGTCAATCTGCCAGTGGGACAGACCTGGACTTCACCGCAGCATGCTGCTGAGTATCGAGTGATGGCCGGGTTGAGCGCAAGCGCCGGACCCTCCGACCGAGAGGCGCTGCGCAACGTTCTGAGGCGGGTTCTCAACCGCAGCACGACCATGACCGAAGCCGAGATCGGTGACCGCTACGGCGTTCCCCTGTCGTTGCTTGGCGAAGAGCTTGAGGCGATGGCCGCCGATGACGAACTGGCCTGGGGCTACTTCAAGGCCGAGGCCGGTGAGCGCGAGTGGGCCGTTCGGCAGAACCTCGAGCGCATCCAGGCCCGGACACTCTCGATACTGCGGTCCGAGATCAGACCTGCATCTCCGTTGCGATACCAGGCGGAGCTTCTCCACCTGCAAAGACTCACCCCGGACCGCCGCCTGAGCAGCGCAGATGGCCTGAAAAATGTCCTTACAGAGATGCAGGGCGTCGCCATGTCACCGTCTGACTGGACCTCTCGCACGCTGCCTGCTCGTGTCACCGGCTTCACAACCGGTCTCCTTGACCAGCTACTGCGAAGTGGTGAGTTTGTGCCGGTCCTGGTCTCCGAACCCGGTCAGCCGGAGCAGGTGGGGTTCGTAGAGCGAGGCCAGGGACGGGTCGTATTGAGTGACGCCGTCGTGGAGCGTGCTGCCGGGCCGCGTGAAGACCTGGCCGAACTCCCGACGAGGGTCATGGATTTCATCAAGGACCAGGGCACCGCCACATCTGCCGACCTGCGATCGCTTTTCGCTGATCTGCGGCTGAGCCAGTTGCAGTCGGCTCTATCTGTGTTGCTCAAGGCGGGTCAGGTCACGACCGATTCGTGGGTCGCTTTCCTGGCAGCACTGCAGCATGACCCTGCATCAGGCAGTGCCGTGCCTGAGACCCAGCATGCCCCGGCGGGTATTTCGCGAGCGACCTATCGTGGCCGCTCAGTCGTCCGCAGGCAGGCGACCCGGCGCATGCGTGAGCTCACATCGAGCCTGCCTGAAGACGCCACATGGTTCCCTGTGAACCGCTTCTCGCTGATGGGCAACGAGCCAGAGCCAACCGCACTCGCCAACAACAGGGCAGAGGCGCTGCTGAGCCGGCACGGAGTGGTCAGCCGACACGTGCTTTCGCTCGAAGAGAACGGCTGGGACTGGGCGCCCATTGTCAATGCCATGTCGCTGATGGAACTGCGGGGTGACGTCCGCAGAGGCTACTTCGTACTCGGCCTGCCGGGCGTCCAGTTCGCCATGCCTGAAACGGTCGAACGGCTCCGCTCCGGTCACCGCGGTGGCAAGGACAGCTTCACCGTCGTGTCGGCCAGCGACTTCGCGTACGTTCTCGACCAGTCGTTGATCGACGCCGCAGACAGCGAGGCGACTCTGCTCTCAGGACTTTCTCGCATCCCGTCGAACCAGGTCGTGTTCCAGGGCGAGTTGCCGGTCCTGCGCTCGGAAGGCAATGGAGAGCGGCTGACCACGGCCACCGAAGCCTCGGCTGACGCTGTTGCGGCCGCGGTGCGGGCGATCAGGGACCAGGCCGTGCCGGTCTCAGGCTCTTATGGCAACCGCATCACCGTACATACTTGGAACGGTGAGGATGTGCTCGGCTCACCCGGCGAAAAGATCCTGGAAGAGGCCGGTTTCAGACGTGACTACCCGGCGATGACCTTCGACGCGGTCCAGTCAAGGGCATTGAGTGGGCGGTAGAGGTGCCGCTCGCTGCGTCTGGTCGGACAGAGGTCGACATCACTCTCGCCGAGGGAGACGGAGGTTGTCATTCTGAACTTGATTCAGAATCTCTCGGAGACCTCGAATCTACGGTCAGATCCCTGCGACCTGCATGCGGGTGCCCCGCGGTCGGGATGACAAAAACGGAAGCCCTCACCCTAACCCGCGCCCGCAAGCGGGCACCCGGCGTCGGGAGAGGGGAATGCCGCCACCCTTCGACAGGCTCAGGATGGCCTTCGGCCAAACGTCCTAAGCAGCCTCGGTCTGACTGCCTTCGCCTGCCAGTACCACCGGCATGCTGACCTCTACGACCGTGCCCTTGCCTTCGCTGCTCTGAATCGTCAGCTCGCCGCCGTGCAGCCTCACCAGCCCGCGGGCAAGCACGAGGCCAAGACCGGAGCCCGCCTCAGTCTGGTCATTCTCACTGCGGCGAGAAGGCTGGTCCGGGTCAAACGGCTCGAAGACCTTTGCGAGCTGACTCTCGGTCATCCCGCGTCCCTGGTCGACCACACGGACCCGAAGGCGATTACCCTCGGCCCACATCTCCAGGTCGATGGGCAAAGCATCCGCCGAATAGCGGGAAGCATTGCCCACCAGTACCGAGACGATCTGAGTCAAGCGCATGCGGTCGGCCCAAATGATCGCCTTGTTTGGCGGAACCGTGCAACGCAAGGTCTGCTTGCGAGCTTCAAGAGTCTGCTCAAGCTCACGCGTGATATCGGACGCCAGGTCACCCAGCTCGAACTCGGTCCGGTCGAGACCGACCGTGCCAGCCTGCATTCGGGCATAGTCCACGAAGTCATTCAGGAGCCTCAGCAGCCTGCGACCAGACCGGTTCGCCTTGTCCAGGCGAGTCATCTGATCGTCAGTAAGGTTGCCTGGCTTGTTCTGGCGCACCAGGTCCAGGTAGGTCATCACCGTTGCCAGCGGGCCCTTGAGGTCATGTGCCATTCTGCGCAGAAGCTGGTCCTCTGCAGCGTCGTCATCCTCTTCGTCGTCGAACATGAACTGGGCATTACCGGCGATAGCCAGGCCCGCCACTGCAGACAACGACTTCATATAGTTGAGCGCCGAGACGGGATAGGTGCTTCCGGCAACGCCTGCGCCGGCCACCATGATCCCGATCAGGCCTGTGCCATCGTTGATCGGAGCGGCAAGCTGGATCCGGTGCTCGTCGAACAGGGCGTCGTCCCACTCGTCGAACTGGACGGCGGGTTCTTGAAGATAGGGGTCGCTCACCCGCAGGACTGCGTCCTGCGACTCGAGCCACTTCGCCACCTGGCTGTTGTGGCGGACCTTGATGAAGGGTGCATCCTGCCGGGTGTCGGCGGAAGTCACAAACCACTCGGCGTCATCAGACCTCAGCAGCACCGCAACCCAGTCTGCCTGGATTGCCGCCTGTGCCGACGTAGCGATGCTACGAACGAGTCCTGAGAAGCTGTTAGGGCCGTCTGACATCAATCGCTCACCTTGTCTTGGTTGATCAACAGCCTGCCGCACCTGAGCGTGCATGCAGACCGGAATGGAATCGACTTGGACAGATGACCGTTAAGCAGCTGCGGTATTGGAGCGCTGCTCGATGTAGACGTAGCCGAACCCACGCCTTGTGATGATCAGCTTCGGGTGAGAAGGGTCTTCCTCGATCTTGCGGCGCAGGTGGCCAACATGCCACTTCACAAGCTCTTCGGTGTCGTACTCACGGCCCCAGACGCTGTGCAGCAGCTGCTCGGCAGGGACCGGCTGGCCCTTCTGGCGTACAAGCATCGAAAGGAGCTTGTACTCGGTTGGCGTGAGATCGGTGTCCTCGCCGCGGACAGAAACGGTCCTGCGGGCGAAGTCGATCTCGATAACATCGTCGCTGAACTTGTCGACCGTCGCCGGGCTCGAGGTGCTTGAAGCCCTCCTGAGACCAGCCGAGACCCTGGCCAGCAACTCGCCCATGCCGGTGCCCTTGACAACGTAGTCGTCAGCACCCTTCTCGAATGCACGGATCTTCTCGCGCTCGTCGGCAAGGCCACTGAGGATGATCACCGGGACATTGGACATGGACCTGATCCGCTCGCAAAGGTCGAATCCGGTCGTTCCCGGCAACAGGACATCCAGCAGGACAAGGTCAGGCTGGAACTCGTAGAAGACCCGGAGAGCCTCGTCACCGTCACCGACGGCGCGAGTCGTGTAGCCCTCTTCGGCCATGCTCTCATCAAGAGCCTCACGCATGTCGGCAGAGTCTTCAACTACGAGAATTTTGTGAGAGGCCATGTTCGAGTCCACCTGTAAATATGACTGCTATGTCCCTAGCGACGGTTCCCAGTGTGGCGGCGATGGCCGTACCCATGCTTTGGGCAACGTACCGGGAGGGCCTGTTGAAAGATTCAATCGGCATAGGAGAGCCTACCTACCGATCTCTCTCAGCCCGTTTTGCGCTATGACGCATCTCTGTCACGCGGCTGTGACCAACCAGTGTTGAGGGCGCAATTCGGATTGGCACCAGGCCCAGTTCAAGCCCTGCGTCGGCCGTGTCAGGCCGAGGTCCGGACACCGTCACCGCTCGACGCGCCGGGATTCGGCTGCCCAGATATTGCTCAGATATTTGAGGGCCATGCAGCTCCAGCCTGCGACAAGACTGTTGAGAGCTTTCGACCTCGGGTCACCCATCCTTAATAGTGGCCCTGCACGCGGCGCTAGACACCGTGAGAACTGTTGGACGCGATAGGAAATTCGGGCAGCCGACCCGGTCTGGACGATGCTCGGACGCCCGGCGCAACGAATCACCCTTTCGTACTACGCGGCGTGTGAGGCTCCAACTGGAGCGACTGGACTCAAGTCACAGGCGCACACCTGTCTCACACCTGCCTTCACCGCCGCCTCTACGTCTGCCACTCCACCACCAACCCTGCCTCCCAACACGACGCAGGCACACTTACACCTGTTGCAGATTAACTGCGACTTAACCGACCCCGGTGACACGCCAGGTAAATGGCGTCAGCGCCAGGGACCGGTTCCAACAGATCGTCAGGAGTTCACCCGATGCCCGCCATCAGGTTATTGATCGTCGACTCAGAAGACCGCTACTGGAAAGAGGCAGAGCCGGAGTTCGCCTCTGACCCGCGCTTTGAACAGGTCAGCAGGGCAGTAACAGCCGAACAGGCGTTGATGAAACTGCACGCAGCAAGGCCTTCGGTGGCGATCATTGACCTGACCGTGCCTTCACCGGCAACGAGCGAACTCCTCCACAGGCTCACGACCACGACCTCGCCGGTGCCGATCGTGGCCATATGCGAGCTACTTGACGATGGCCACGTCGGCTACGCAGTGGGTGTCGGCGCATGTGCGGTGCTATCACGTATGTCGCCTCCCAAGCAGGTACGCGGCATCGTGCTCGAGGCATCTTCCGGTGCAATGCCGATTCAGCGGGACATCGCCGAGCGGCCCGACCTGCTTCGACACCTTATTTCCGAGTTCCAGCGCAAGCTGCGCGGCAATGGCGCAAGCGCATCCACGCAGTGCCCGCTAACCGAGCGAGAGCGCACGATCCTTGAGCTGGTCGCTTCGGGCCATGCCAACAAAGAGGTCGCATTCGAACTCGGCATATCCGAGCGGACCGTCAAGAACCATATGACGAACATCCTCGCCAAGCTTTCTGCCAAAGACCGGGCGCACGCAGTCCGTATCGGCATCCAGAGCGGCTGGATCTGCAGGGACCAGTGGGAAGCGGTGATGGCACCGCGACCGGCAGCACAGACCTACGTGAGGGCCGCTTAATGACGACCGCTCGAAGCAAAGAGGCAGAGTTCAACGAGTCCGACGATGACGAGCTGAAAGTCACTGCTGATACGGAGTTCGACTGGACGACACTTGAGGCTGACGAGGCCGCAACGTCGGTCATCCCTGAGTCACTTGCCCGCAAATACATCGCTTTCCCGGCAAGAGTCGAAGAGGGCAAGCTTGTCGTCGTCATGGCGAACCCGAAAGACTACCGGGCTCTCCAGTCGCTAGAGATGCGCGCCAGGATGGAGGTCATCCCGATCGCCAGCCCGGCCGACGACATCGTCAACGCGATCGACCTCCACTACTCGTCCTCCATGCCGGACTCCATCTCATCTGCGATGGACAGCCGGTACGTCGCCAAGGCAGGAGAGCACGAGGAGGTGCGGGAGATCCCGCTCGTCCTCGGCTCAGAGGACGACGAGGACGCAGACTCCAGTCCGGTTATCCAGGCTATCGACTCGCTCATTTCACAGGCGGTTAAAGCCCGGTCGACCGATATTCACATCGAGCCGATGGAAGACCGTGTCCGTGTCAGGTTCAGGATTGACGGCTTCCTGCAGGAGGTCGCCCGCCTGCCACTTGCGGCGCACGGCGCTCTCATTTCGAGGCTCAAGATCATGTCCGGAATGGACATCGCAGAGCGCAGACGGCCGCAGGACGGCCACTTTGCGGTGAAGGTCGGAGGCTCCAGCATCGAGGTCCGCTCTGCCACGTCAGACACCGTTCACGGTGAGATGGCGGTGCTGAGAATCCTGAACAAGAGCCTGAAGCTCTTCTCGCTCAATGACCTCGGCATGCTCGAACACTCGACGGACGCCATGAAGCGCCTTCTGGGAGCTCCGTACGGCATCCTGCTCGTGTCCGGCCCAACCGGTGCGGGTAAGACCACGACGCTCTACGCGGCGCTCAACGAGATGGACTCTCGCCGCACCAACATCATCACGATCGAGGATCCGGTGGAGTACCGCTTCCCGGGTGTCAACTCGATTCAGATCAACGAGAAGGCCGGACTGACATTCCCGGCAAGCCTCCGTGCCGTCCTACGTATGGACCCGGACACAGTGCTTGTGGGTGAAATTCGTGACGCTGAGACGGCTCGAATCGCCGTCCAGGCCGCTCTGACGGGTCACCTTGTCATGTCATCAGTCCACGCCAACGACGCCGTGCGTGCCGTCAGCAGAATGGTCGACCTCGGCGTCGAGCCGTTCCTGCTCTCGTCGGCGCTGCTGGGCGTGGTGTCGCAACGCATGGTCCGCATGATCTGCGACCACTGCGAGACCGAGAAGCCTCCGGAGGGCGATGAGGCGACTGCCGCTCTTGAAATGGGCTTCAAGCCGGAAGCGAAGCTAAAGAGCGGTGAAGGCTGCTACTTCTGCTCATTCACCGGTTACCGCGGCCGCACAGGACTGTACGAAATCCTGGTTGCGACCGAGGACTTCAGGCAGCAGATCCTTGTAGAAACGGACAACGCGAAGCTCCTTGAGACCGCGAAGAGCAACGGCTTCAGGACGATGAGGGACGACGGGTTGGCAAAGGTTCAAAAGGGCTTAACTTCACCATCCGAGGTGATGAGGAGCGTCTACTCGCTATGACAACCTCACCGGCACGCCGCCATTCTGTAAACGTACGCCGCTCTTCGGACAACATCCGCAGGCGAAGACGCCGCAAGTCACAGGTCAAGAAGTCCCTGTGGCAGAGGCTCAACGACTCCGAGATCTTCTCGAAGAAGAAGCCGAAGCGGACCGAGGTGATCTCATTCACCAGGGAGCTGTCTACGCTGCTCGACTCCGGTATTGGCATGGGCCCGGCCCTGTTGATGCTGGCGGAAGGCCGCAAGGGCAGCATGCTGGGCGATGCGATTCTTCAGATGGCAGAGGACCTGAACGCAGGTCTCACCATCGCTGAGTCCATGACTAAGCACCCTGATGTCTTCCCGAAGATCTACGTCAGGACAGTCTCGGCCGCAGACCGAGGTGCTCCGCTCTCAACGTCACTCAAGCAGGCAGCCGACTTCATGGACACCGCGGCATCCGCCATTGCCCAGGCGAAGCGGGCGCTCATCTACCCGGCCATGATCCTGACCGTTGGTATCGGTGTTGTGATCATGCTGCTGACCGTGTCGCTGCCGCAGATGATCTCGCTGTTCCAGAACCTTGAGACAGAGCTGCCGGTCCCTACGAAGATCCTGATCGCTTTCTCTGAGTTCCTGCGCAGCTACCCGATGTTCATATTCGGAGTGTTGCTCGCGACAGCCGCCGGGCTGTGGTGGGCGAAAGGCACTGAGAAGGGCAAGTACCTGATGCACAGGGGCATGCTGAACCTGCCGATGATGAGCGGTGTCGTGGTCTCGAGCGACCTGGCACGTGCGTCAGGCGCACTGGCTGCCCTTACAGAGGTTGGTATGCCGGTCCCGGACGCTCTCGACGTCGCCCGCGAGACCGTAGGTAACGACATCATCCGCCAGGCGCTGACGGAGGCCCGCCAGGGACTGATTGCAGGTGAAGGTCTTGCCGGCCCGCTCGAGAAGGCGGCCATCTTCCCTCCGACGTTCATCCAGACGCTGAAGGTTGCGGAGGATACGGGAACGCTCGACGCCAACCTGAAGAGGATGTCCGAGTTCTACCAGATCGACGCGCAGGAGAAGGTGAAGGGCATGGTCGGCCTTATTGAGCCGCTTTCCACAGTCATCGTCGCCCTTGCGGTCGGTTTCGTAGCACTCTCGGTCATCATGCCGATGTACTCGGCCCTCGGCGCCCTGCAGGACTAACGAGACGAGTTCATCAAACCTGGCGATCACGAAAGCGGGCCCTGCTCAGGGGCCCGCTTTTCACTTGCTGCCTAACTGCAGTACCGGTCGAAGCGGTCAAGTTGCAGCACGGCGACAACCGATTCTCGACCACACCTTCGGCACACAATCCGCCGCCCTGATCCCACTCGTTCAGGCGAGATCATGTTCCAGATGGCCTGAACAGGCCTGACCAGATGCCCGGATGACCGAAACGGGCCCAATTGGAGACAGCTGTGGGCAAACGAGGGAGAAGACCACACGAATCCGCCTTGCGCTACAAGATGCGCCAGGGCGGTGTGATCTTGCTTGAGACGCTCGTGGGGGTCGCGGTCATCAGCACCACGGTGTTGGCCGGCCTTGTGGCGCTCTCGACGGCATCGGTCGCCTCGGACCAGGTCCAGCAGGACACAAAAGCGGCCGTGGTCGCCGTGTCCCAGATCGAGTTGATCCGCACGTTGCCATACGTGGCGATAGGCGGCAGCTACGCAAGTGTCACGCCACCTACCGGCTACACCGTTGCGAATACAACAGCGGCGTACCCGGGCGGCAACTCGAACATCCAGAACGTGACCGTCACGGTGAGCTTCGGTGGGCAGGTCGTCCAGGAGCAAACCATCGTCAAGATCAACCGTTGAAACGCATGATCAGAATCTTCACAAGACGGCCCGGCCGGGCAGACACCAGGCTGACGCAGCGTAAGAGCCAGCTCGGCTTCACGTTGATGGAACTGATGATCTCGGTCGGCTTCATGGCCTCGCTCGCCGGACTGATCTCTGGCAGCACCTTCCTGTCCATCAGGACCAGGGTGGAGACAGGTGCCGTTGCAGACGTTGCGGTGGAGACAGCAAAAACCACCCGTTGGCTAGTCCGTGACGTCCACCGCGCAGAGTCGACGGGTCTGGTTGACCCTTCCACGGGCGTCACTTCGGCAACGTTCAACTGGGACGATGGCGGGCCTGTCAGCTGCACATTCGCGCTCTCCGGAACCGATATGACCAGGGACTGCGGAGCAGGCGCTCAGACCATTGGCAAGTTCATTAACAACCTGACGTTTGATAGGGCCGGAAACCTGATCACAGTCAGTTACCAGATAGTTCCACCTACCGCTCCTGACCGCACCGAGCAGGTGGACCTGAATATTGCACTGGGAGGCGGATAATGAAAAAGCTAGTACAGCGCATCGCCCGGTTCCTTCGCCTCGACAAGAGCGCCACCGATTTCCGCCGACAGAGCGGCTACGTTACTATCTCGCTGGCCGCCATTGGCCTCTTCGGAGGTGCTGCTGCTGCCGCCCCTGTTCTCAACAGAGTGGTCGGCTCGTTGAACGCGGCCGACACCTCCCCCGTGGCCCAGTCAGGCGCTTCGTGTGCCGCTGAGCACGCTCTATGGCGCGTTGAGAACGACCCATCGCTCTGGACGAGCATGACAGGCTCGCCTCCGTCAACCTCATACCAGCATCCGGCATGTGGCGTTCTCACGGACGCAGATATCGACGTGACGGCACTCGACAGCCCGCCGACCGGCAACGACCGGTTTGAAGTGGCGCTCGAGGTCTCGCCGCAGGTAGTGCCGACGAACACAGATGTTCAGTTCACATACACACTGACCATCACGAATGACGACATTGTTGCGCACGACATCACCCGGGTCGAGATCGATCCGAAGTGGTTCTTTGCTCCGGACACCGTTTCAGGCACCACGTCCGGGATCACGACCGATGACCCGGTCCGCATCGCCGGCTCGTTCTTTGGTCTGCAGTGGGCTGAGTTCCGCTGGGACCTGTCCCCGTATGTGTCTGTCCCGCCGTTCGGTGGTGAGGTTCAACTGACGTTCACCGCAAGCGACAACCGGGGTTCAGGCACTCACTTCAACGGCGCATCGGTTCGGTTTGACGGTGTCGGTGAGATCCACGCCCCGAACACCGCCCGCGTGCGCTTCCAGGACGACAACGATCTTGTGGTTACGCAGACCGTTTCGCCGGGCGTCGCATCTGCAGGTGGCGCAACAGTGTTCGACTACACCGTGACCGCGTCGAACGTCGGCACTTCGAATATCACACTCGAATGGCTGCGTGCATGGCACGACCAGACATTCTCCTACGTCTTCGGCTCGTCTGAGTTCGACGGAGCTAGTATCGCAGACCCGTCCACGGTCTCTTCCGGCTGGCTCTTTGACTGGTTCTCCGAGTTCGTGACCCTGGACTCCCGCGCGAGGCACCAGTGGAATACGCCGCCAACCACAATCACTCCTGGTTCCAGTGTTGATCTGACGTACCAGATGCAGGCTTCACTAGAGCCAGGAACCTACTTCTCCCGCGCTTCGGGCTACGTGTCTGAACAGCCGGGTGGTATCTGGGCTGCACTGGAGCTTTCAACCTCGACATCAGGCGAGTCCGCTCCAATTGAGGTGTACCAGGGCTTCACCGTTCAGGCCGTACACGAAGGCACGACGGTTGAAGTGACCGGCACCATCACCGCTAGCGGAGTCGAGATCCTCTCCTGGAAGGAGTTCTAAGCCAGAACTATGGTTGCAGAAGCCGTCGGCAGGCCTCCCGCTCCGAGTCCCGTCAACAACAGTAACGTCGAAGAAGAAGCACTCGAGTCAGGGCTGCGTGAAAGCCTCGGGCGCCAGCTTGGACTCGTATTCAGCAAGCTGAACAACTACTGGTTCATGCTCGGTGTGTTCGTGGTTGCACTCGCATACTTCGGCTTTGAGTACCAGGGCGCCTATGCTGAACTCAACAGGGTCGAGAGTGAGAAGGCCCAGCAGCAGGCGATCCTGGACTCTGACGACAGGAGTCTGGCGGGTATCGAGGAAGATCTGGTCACCTGGAGCAACGCCTTTGAGGCAGCGAAAGAGGAACAGTTCTTTGAACTGAACCACTCGACTCTCATACAGAGGCTGATCGATACCGCAGAGATCACCGGGACATCGATCCAATCGATCTCAACATCCAGCAGCACGGTGATTCCCGTTGAGTCCGAAGCCTATGACGCCACGCCCGTGATCTTGCGCGTTTCGGGAAGCGTTCCTGAACTGGAGAGCTTCATCGCGCGACTCGAAGGCGACGCCGTCGGCGCGCTCGAGATTCAGAACTCACTGCTCATCCCGGATGGCCTGGACGGCTTCTCCGGTGTGATCAGGGCCGTTGTGTTCAACCGTCCGGTCGATCCTTCTGAGCTTGATCCTGAACAGCAGGAGGAGCTGTCCAGGCGGGTCACGGACGCAGAACTGGACGCGGCGGCGAGCGGCGGAAGGTCATCCAGCAACGGTGGCAGAGGTGGCAGCCAATGATCAACCGTCGCTGGAAACGCACCGAAAGTGCTGATCAGCCAGGAAACTGGATTGAACGCGCAGACCGCTGGCTGAAAGACAGGCTACTGTTCCTCGGCAGGACCTTCCTGTGGCACGAGATGGACACACGGTCATTCAGCCTTCCTGAAGAGCGGGAAGACCACGGCCCATTCGGCCAGATCGGCCCGAAAACCGCCTCCACCGTACGCAGAGGCGCAGCCGCCGCGGGGCGAGCTGCTGCATCGCCGTTCGGCGCATTTATCACAGTCACGATCGGTGACTCGGCTATCCGAGTCCTGGTCGCAAGAGGTAACCGCGTTCGCGGCTGGGCAGAAGCCCACCTGCCTGTCGGAGTGGTCCAGGACGGCCTGATCGTCGACGAAACCACCTTCTCGGAAGCTATGAGCAGGGTTATCGATGAGATCGGGAAGGGTGCCAAGCTCAGCAGCGCGAAGGTAGCCGTTGCCATTACGGGCCGCAACGTCGTCCAGCGCCGCTTCACGGTCTTCTTGGAGGAAGGCGAAGACCTGACCGAGGCGATTATCGATGCCTCCGCAGAGCGCATGTCGATCAGACCGGAAGAGCTCCAGCTCGCATGGGACGCGGCAGAGGCCGACTTCGATGCTCCTATCCTCGAAGATGAAGCCGAAGACGACACCACCGACATGTTCGGAGAACTTGAGGCCGGACTGGAGCCCGATTTCGATGGTGAGCCCTATGACGTTTACGCCTTCGGCATGTACCGACACGTGCTGCGCCGTAACCTCAGGACGCTTTCCGACACAGGCGCGAAGTTCTCGACAGTCCAGCCAAAGGCGATCGCACTGGCCGCAGCCGCGAATGAGCGCTCAGGCGTAGTCCTTGATATCGAAGCAAACTCCATCACGGTCATCGTGCTCCGCGATGGACTCCCGGAGGTTGTCCGAGAGGTCGGAATCGACCAGAAGCTGACACAGGAGCAGTGGGTACAGTCCGTGACCACCCAGGTCAGCCGGACCGTCGCATTCCACGACTCCATGTACCCGGACACGCCTCTCTCAGAGCACAGCAACCTGTACCTGACAGGCGCCGGTGAGTCCACGGTCGGCTCCGCCGAGCTGGCTGCGGAGGCGATTCCGTACCGTCGTAAAGAGCTTCCAGCGACGCTGCGCGCGCCGGACGACTTCCCGTTTGCCCGCTACGCGGCAAACGTTGGTCTGGCACTGGTCACAGGCAAGCACTGGTGGCAGCGCACGCCGATCTCGATCATCGACCGGCCAATGCTCGACTTCCGGCCAACGGAGTTCAAGCCTCAGCCGTTCCCCATCCACAAAGTCGGCAAGGTGGCCGCTGTGGTCGCGATGGTCGCCGTGATCGGCGTTGCCCAGCAACTGACCAGCGGCGAGAAGAACAACGTCGTCACGGCCAAGGAAGAGCTGGCCAATGTGAAGAGGAGCGTCGGCCTCAAGGACCTGCGCATCGCCCAGGCTCAACAGCAACGGGCGGAGATCGACCGTCTCGTTTTCGAGACGGAGGCGCTTCGCCAAAAGGTGGACCTCGTCAAGGACAGGGACCGCGGCTTCGCCAAGGTCGTCGATGTGATCACAGACCACGTGGCGTCCATCGCCGATATCGAACTGCACCAGATCGATGACGATGGCACGCTGGTCTCGCTCGTCATCGGCGGATCTGACGGTGATGAGGTGATCAAATTCGTGAGACGCCTGGAGGGCGAGTCCAGCTTCAGCAACGTGCAGATCAGGTCTGTATCGATACGGGAGCCAGGAGAAGAGGAACCTGTTGAGCCCTCCGGTCCCGAAGTACCGCCGGATCAGCTGGAACAGCAGCAGCCGATCACCTTTAACGTGACTTTGGTCCGCACCTCCATGATCGAGACTGAAGAAGACGATCAGATCGAGGTTGCGCTGGAAAACGCCACCTAGCTGTCCGTCAGCCAGGACCGGCAGTTAACGACCAGCAGCCATCTCCTCGTGCACGGTCTTCATTGCCTGGTGGTGCGGCACGCCGTCGTCCCTGAGAGCCTTGTAACGGGCCTCATCGATACCTTCACGGCTCAAGAAGCCGCGTATGTCGTAGCGGCCCTCCACTTCGACCGGTAGCTTGCCCTCCTCGATCATCAGCTCCAGCGGGTACTCCTTCTCCTCCAGCGGCAGGTGGATCACCCTGTTGTGACGGGCAGACTCGTACATCGCCATCATCACCTCGACCGTGTCGCGGGCCTTACGGCCTGAGCCGCGGTGCTCAGGACCGCCTTCGATCCACTCGATCAGCTCCTTCGTCTGGGCGGCATTCATGTTGCCGCCAATCGCCACATCACCCTCCTGCAGGCCCAGCGGGACCTCGGTCCAGCCGGCCGTCGAAGCGTTGAACAACTGAATCTTCGTCTCGGTCACATGCAGCAGGCCCTCGGTGCCCCGCAGCAGGAACTTGCCGGCATCGCAGTTGCGGTCCCACAGGTCGGACTGGATGAAGAACTGCAGGCTCGGGCCAAAGTGGATCAGCCCCATGCAGGAATCTTCGATCGCTGTATCTCGCTCGTGCTTGTCAGTCCTGCGCTCGACAGCTCCCATCACCCATTGCGCCTTCGGGTCTCCCGTGATGAAGCGAGCACCATCGATCGAGTGCGTGCCCCAGTTCGCAAGGCCGTCCTTCACCCGCAGATCGGCGCGGATCACCTCGCCGATCGCGCCTTCTTCAACGAGCTCTTTTGCTTTCTCCCATCCGGGCGTGAAGCGGCGCTGGTGGCTGATCACCAACTTGGTATCGTTCGCCTCGCAAGCCTCGACCATGCGGTCGGCGCGGGCCATTCCGATTGCCATCGGCTTCTCGCAGATGATCCCCTTCACACTCGGACCGGCTGCGGCCTCGACGGTCACCGGGTCGTGCAGCAGGTGCCAGACACAGACGCTCACGATGTCCGGCTCCTCCTTCTTAAGCGCCTCGGCCAGCGTCGCGTAACCCCTGGGAATGCCGTAATCACCCATGTACGTCTGGCGAGCGGGCTCAACCGGATCTACAACAGCGACGACGTCCACCTCGTCGACACGGTTGTAGCCGTCCATGTGAGCGTTGCCGATAGAACCGGCTCCAATGATGATCGCCTTGTACTGCTTGTTCGCCATTCAGAGTTTCTCCGAGGTGTGCGCTGCTGGTGTTTTCTGACGGCCGACCGGCCCCGGCAAAAGATACTCTAAAAGCAGTGCAGATGTAGGAGTTGAACCGACGCCGACATCACTTCAGGTACTCTCTCACTGCTCCGACAGACTCACCAGCACATTCGAACTGCACCAACAGACATGATCGCATCTGAACTTCACCGCAACTCGCTCGTTGTGGACACCCACGTCGACACCGCAACCCACCTTCTCTGGCGCTCGCCTGACTTCGCCCGAAGGCTGGATGTCGGACACCTTGATCTGCCACGTATGCGGGAGGGTGGCGTCAACGCGGTCATGTTCGCCGTCTGGATCGACGAAGGTTTTTCGAACGAAGCCGCACTCAAGCTAGCGCTGCGAGAGATCGATGTCATCCACCAGACAATCGCCGCCCAATCCAGCCAGCTCGCTTTCGCCCGCACCGCCGACGACGTCAGGAAAGCGCATGCAGATGGAAAGATCGCCATCCTGATCTCCATCGAAGGGGGCCGGGTCATCTGCGACGATCTCGGCATTCTGCGCATGCTCGAAAGCCTGGGCGTCTGCTCGATCACGCTTGCCTGGAACGCTGCCAACGGCTGGGCTGACGCGCACGCGCACCAGCGCCACGGTGGCCTGACAAACTTCGGCAAGGAGGTCGTGCGGGAGATGCAGCGCCTCAACATGCTCGTGGACGTCTCGCACCTGTCCGACCCGGCATTCTGGGACGTGATCGAGGTCTCCGAGCGGCCCGTTTTTGCATCCCATTCATCCTGCTACGAGCTACAGCCGCACACACGCAACATGAAGGACCCGATGATCGAGGCGCTGGCCAAAAACGGCGGCGTGATGAACATCAACTTCTTCGGCGGCTTCATTGGCGCTGACCCCGAGACCGGCCACGTTGAGCCGACTCTTCGGAATCCGCCTGTCTACCGGGACCCGTTCGACCGCATCGCTTACATGGTCCCGTTCCCGGGCCCGCCGCTGAGCCGCCTGATCGACCACTTCAACCACGCCATCAGCATCGCCGGCGCAGACCACGTCGGAATCGGCTCCGACTTCGATGGCGTTACTCAGCTGCCACAGGGCATGGAAGATGTCTCGAAGTTACCGGCGATCACGTCCGGGCTGCTGGACGCAGGCCACTCAGAGCAGGACGTGGTGAAAGTGCTGGGCGGCAACAACCTGCGCCTGTTCGAGCAGACACTGAGCTGAGAGCGATGTCGGAGCCACCCTTCGACAGGCTCAGGACGGCGGGTTTCGCTTTGGCCGGCTCTTATCCCCTCTCCCGGCTCGGGAGAGGGTCAGGGTGAGGGCTTCATGTGTCCCCCTCTCCCAGATTGGGAGAGGGCTGGGGTGAGGGTCGGTAGTCTCTGGCAACGACCAGTCTTCCCGGTCACGAATAACCCTCCCTCTAACGCCCTCCCAAGCTGGGAGGGGGAATGACCGCCATCCTGAGCCTGTCGAAGGGTGACGGACCCCTCCCGCTCCCTCAATCCCGGAACCATCTCGCAAACCTGCCTCTGTGCCTTGCGAACAGCCTGTAACCCGGCTCGAACAGCAAGCTCACTGGCCGCGGCGACAGTAACCGCCCAACGAACCCGATCACCCCACCGGTCTCGCTCCAGATGGAAAAAATCGCCTGCGCACCAGTCCGCACCCGGCCCTGATCGTCCACAGCAACAATGGTCCTCTGCGCCAACTCTGGCTCCACTCCGACCGCCGCCGTCTGCACACTCTCGGCATCATTCGGCAGCAGCCTGACCGCCCCCGTCGAATCTCTCCGCTGGACCCAGCGGCTGAAAGCGCGTCAGACAGCTCAACCGCCGTCGAAGAAGACGGTCAGGGGCCACGACTCAGGTTTCAACTCATCAGAGATCGGCACAACCCTCGCTGAACGATCAATCAGGCCCGGCGAGCCAACTGCTGGTCACCGGCACTCCCACACTGTACCGTCTTCCTATGCCTGAACTCCCCGAGCCCCTTAAGAAGATCCTTGGCGAAAGCTTCTATCTGCGCACCACGCTCAAGCGTCGTGACGGCTCGCCGCGAGTCATCGAAACCACCTACTACTGGGACGACGCCGACCAAATCGTGCTCTCTGGCTATCCCGGCAAGCGTGACTGGGTCGCCAGCATGGCGCGCAACGGCGACATCACCGTGCACACCGTCGAGTTCGAGCCGGTCTACGACATCCCGGCGACCGCCCGGGTGCTGCGAAACCGGGAAGAGCGCATCCCGCACCTGTTCAACTTCATCGAGCACTGGGCGCAACGCCCCGGCTTCCCTCGCCGCCGCTTCCAGTTCCTGCTGGGCGCGGTCAAGCTCAACAGGAGGCTGAGGCTGCCGTGGTGGGGGCCGTTTATCCTCGCCCGTCGCATCTTCGACCAGATGCCATGCGTTGTGATTACGTTGACGGGAGAGCCTGTAGAACGAGGTGGGTCGCCGCCGCCTCTCTCGGAGCCACGGAAAGACCGCCCGTTCTAGGATCGGTTAGTCGTAGTCCGACTCCTGCCTCATCTCGACCTCCGACAGTGCGTCGGTAGCAATGGCCCGTGAGTCAGGTGTGAACTCCTGGTTCGAAGCGACCCACGCAACGTACCCGGCGTCGCTCTCCGCAACCTTCGAAAGCTCCTCGCCAGCGTACTTGCCGAAGTTGAACGCAATCTCGCCCGAGTCGAGATAGGTGAATTTTCCGTCTTCGTCCACCGCGGTGTCCGGCACGCCACGTGCCCAGCGAGCCAGCATGTGCAGCTCAACGGGAAGTTCCGGGCTCGACCGCAACTGGCCTTCCAGGATCTCCAGCGCCGCCTCACTCCTTGGCCCCGAACTACGATCAGGCGCCTCGCCGAAAGCGTACGTGCGATAAGCCGACTCGAAATCACGGGGCTCCAGCCGGTGATAGATCGACATCACGTCAACTGCGGAGCGGTTGTCCATCGAGAACTCGATACCGGCACGCCAGAACTCGGCCAGTAACAGCGGCAGGTGGAACCGTTCGACCGCAAAGCCTGCGATGTCACAGTCATCTAGCGACTCCGCCAGAGCCCGGGCATAGGCCCTGAATGGCGGCTTGTCAGCCACATCCTCGTCTGAGATGCCGTGAACTGCGGTTGCCCCGGCAGGAATCGGAATCCCGGGATTTACAAGCTCCGATCGCAGCGAGCGCCGGCCGTCCGGCTCAAGCCGCAGCACACTGATGCTCACGATGCGCGCCGTGTCAGGATTGAGTCCGGTGGATTCGGTATCGATCACCGCAAGCGGCCGCTCAAGCGTCAACTCGCGCTCACTCGCACCATTCTCAGTCTCTTCGCTCATGCCCCGCTCAGACCTCGCCAATATTGATCGATAGGGCCAGCATTATCATCGTTTCGGCATCGATTCGCGATGATATGTCACTCAACAAGCCGATCGAACGAGCGAGCGACACATTGGAACACAGCACAGACTGGTCGAAGTTGACGAGAGAACGTTACGAGATGCCGGAAGATGTCCTGGCGCGCCTGGAAGAGCGGTGCCTGCTCGAGGCGTACCGAGAACGTCCCGCCTACCAGCAAAACGACTACATCGGCTGGATCAACCGTGCCAAGCGGCCTGCGACTCGTGAGAAGCGGCTCTCGCAAATGCTGGAAGAGCTGGTACTCGGCAACGTCTACATGAACATGGACTGGCACGGCCGCCGCGGCTAGTCGAATCTGCAAGCTTTCGGCATGGCACCAGCCTCTTCAGAGAGCCGAAATGCGTCTACCATGTAAGAGCAGTTGCCGGTCGTCTCAACCATGCTGAGCGCTCCGGCAAGAGAGCCGGGGTGGCGGAACGGCAGACGCGCCGCACTCAAAATGCGGTGAGGGCAACCTCGTGCGGGTTCGAATCCCGCCCTCGGCACCAGCGATCACCTAGGCGCTGATATCGAAGCTCTCGCCAACTGAAGGTTCATCAGGACTTCGCGCTACCTCCACTTCCTCTTCGCCATCGCCCTCCAGCGCGCCGGCTGCAACTGCAGCCGCTCCACCAGCACCGGCACCAACAACCACCGGCTGGTACCTGCGCACGAACATCAACGTCTTGAAACCGTTGCCCGCCCAGAACGCCACGAAGAACCCGGCGACCAGCGCCAGCGGGATCAGGCCGAACATCACGCCCCACGTGCGAGTATCGACGGCCCACTGGCCCCACAGGGCAATCGCCGGGCTTGCGGCCAGGGCATAGAGCACCGGCAGGAACATCGCCCACACAAGACCGCCAGTGCCACGCAGCCAGAACCTCCGCTCATTCCGCAGACCCATCCCCGCCCTGGTCACCGTCCGCAGCACACTGCTAGAACGCCACAGGAACAGCACTGCAGCCAGCGTCGTCATCGCCAGCACCATCACCAGGAACGCCAGGGCGATACCCGTACAGAACAGGATCAGCCCCGGCTGCGCTCCCGCCTCCGTCTGCGCATAGATCATCGCCGCAATGATGTAGTTCAGGATGATCTCAAGCGCCGGCTCGATAGCGCCACGGCCAACGCTCGAGACGATCAGCGTCAGTACCAGCAATACTCCGATGATCCCCAGCGCGTACAGCGACTCCTTTTTCAGGTTCTGGATCGTCAGGCGAACGGTGTTTCTCACAACGTTCGGCTGGCGTTGGGCAGCCCGCCCCGGCAACCTCACAATCTCCTTCAGCGTCGGAATCGAGTTGCGAATGAACAGCACGAACGCGACCAGCAGCAGCGCCAGCGGCAGGAACGAGAACAGGATGTTAATGCCCTGGGCCACCCTGGCCAGGATGATGAACACGTTGAGAGTCGACGAAAAGCTCTCGGCATTCTCGAGGATGATCTGCAAAGCGGGGGAGGTCGGCCCTTCTTCCATCGCAACGATGGTCGGCTCGATGATCGTCGGCCCGATCTCGGCCAGCGAGTCGGAACGCGAGATCAGGAAGTCGAATAGCGATTCGGTAACAGACAGCTGAGGGTTATACGCGGTCGAAACGAGGCCGTTCGTGTAACGAGTCAGCGCGTATAGCCCGACGAGAATGCTGCCAACCAGCAGGAACAGGGCAGACGAAATCGAGCTGTAGATCAACAGCTCGGGCAGCCGCATCAGGCCATATCGCCAGATCAGGACTATCGGCGCTGCCAGCATGAACAGGCCCACAAGGGTCAGGGCCCACATGAGCCGCAGCATCACGTTGGACCGCTCATTCTGCTGCGTTGTGAGTGTGCTCTTTAACTCGCCGACAATGGGCACCCGCGCCTCTTCAAGCTTGGTCCGCAGCTCCTCGGCGTATGCGGCCGTTTCATTGACATCCAGCTGCTGGAATATCGGGTTCGGGATCCCTTCGAGCGAGACCGGTTCGCCACTGCCGCCGTTGTACTGGATCAGCGGCTCGGGAGCGGCAGACATCAGCGCCAGCAGTCCGAAAAAGGCTGCTACGAGCACTAAACGCCGACGAGTTGGCTTGAACCAGCTGCGCCTCATGGTTGGGAGCGACATGCCAGCGAGGTTAGCAGCGGCCGTTTGGCGCCAGTAGGGGGATAGCCCGAGTCGGGCGGCACCGGGCTGGGCGCAGGTGGTGCATGGAGACCAGTAGTACGATTTGTGGTCTGAGCCGGCACGTGAGCCTGTCCGGAAAGGTGCTCTGGGTCACAGCGAAACGTACCGGGACACCCCTAAAAGTGACAGAACTGTAGCTTTCGCCGCACCGGACGCCGACCGTATTGAGATGCCGGTTCACCACACCCGTTGCACACGGTCAGCACTCCTGCCGCAACCCCGTTGGTAACGGTTCAATTGCTACGAATAAGGGGTGATGAACGTGTGGCGCGAGTGTTGCGGGCGGTGGATTGACTATTCGGATGTGCTTCCAAAGGCATTCTCGGCGATGGCAATGGGTAACCAGGAAGCACCCAGTCCCTAAACAACTGTGGAGTGGTGACGAATGCCGAAAAAAGTCCTGATCGTTGAAGACGATCCCGACATCTTGATGGCGGTTACGGACGCTATGGAAGAGGAAGGCTACGAGGTGGCCGCGGCCCTCGACATCTCGATAGCAGATGCGATGCTGCGTGAGCGCGCTCCTGACATCGCCATCGTTGACCACGGCCTTCCTGACGGCACCGGTGATGAGTTTGCGGCCAGGCTCAAGGAGCAGGGCACGAAGAAGATCATCATGTACACCGCGCAGGCGCAGCGGGACATCGTGGTGCAGTCGATCGACAGCGGCGCCGTTGACTACGTTCTCAAGGGCACAGGCATCGACGAACTGATCGCCCGGGTCAACAAGCACGCAGACGCCGCCTGATCGGCCTCAGTCTGACCGGCTCTCTTAACACCCATCCTGATCCGCTCTTCTACTGCGCCTCCGTCCCAAGTAGTTCCTGTTGAGATCTGAACTCGTGCGGCGAGATGCTTGTGAACTTGTTGAGACGGTCTAAACCGGCCTCCCAGGGACCGCCTCCAGTCTTGACCACTCCGTCTAACTCCGCATAATGTGAAGGTAAGCGGAAGTGGCTCAGCTGGTAGAGCATCTCCTTGCCAAGGAGAAGGTCGCGGGTTCGAATCCCGTCTTCCGCTCCAGTGAGAACAGAGAAACGGGCCAGGTCACCAGACCTGGCCCGTTTTGCGTTTACTCGACCCTCTCGTAAACCCTCGGAATCACGAAAAACATCTTAGAGTTGCGTTTTGAATGGGAAAACGCAACACTAAAGTCGATGAAGTATGCGTATTAAGAGAGGATAAGCAATTGCCGAAAGACTGGAATCCTACCGAGATTCTCGGATTGATGACTCTACTTGGCTTCAATCGGTCCCAGATGGCGTTCGCCCTGAACCTTAAGAACGTGAGCACTATCAGCCGCATGCTCAATGGCACCATTCGCCCAACCAGGCAACGGCTAATCGAGCTTGATCTCCTAGATCGGATGGCGCAAATGCTCACAGCGCAAGATGAAGCAGCGCGGAAGACTGGCTCGGCATAGGGATACGGCCTGCTTGGGTTGCCCCCTCACACCCCCGCCTTCACAAGCAGCTTTCCGAAATTCGCGCCGTGCATCATGCCGATGAACGCTTTCGGCATGTTCTCGATGCCGTCCACGATGTCTTCCTTGTACTTGAGCGAGCCTTCTGAGACCCACTGAGACAGCCTCGCCAGCGCCTCTGGATGCTTCTGGACGAACTGGAACACAAGGAAGCCCTGCATCTTCGCCTGCGCCACCAGCAGCGATCGCAGGTTGCGAGGTCCCATCGCCTGTTCGACATCGTTGTAGTTCGCAATCTGGCCGCAGATCGCTATGCGAGCGCCGGTCGCCAGGTTGTCCAACACCGCATCGGTCGTCTCACCACCTACGTTGTCGAAGTAGCCATCGATACCGGCAGGGCAGAGCTCGGCGAGACGCGCACCCACGTCCTCCGTCTTGTAGTTGATCCCGGCATCGAAACCCAGCTCATCCACCACGTAGTTGATCTTCTCAGCAGATCCCGCGGTGCCGATCACCCGGCAGCCCGCCATCTTTGCGATCTGGCCCACTATGCCCCCAACCGCGCCGCTCGCAGCGGAAACGACGAACGTGTCGCCGGGCCTCGGGTCGATCACATCGAGCGTCCCGTGGTACGCCGTCAGCCCCGGCATTCCGAGCACACCCAACGAAGTGGAGACCGGCGCAACATCCGGGTCCACTTTGCGAACGGCAGACTCGTGCGCTGTCGCATACTCCTGCCACCCCGTGCGAGTCACAACATGGTCGCCAGCCGAATAAGCCGGTGAGCGGCTCTCCACGACGACTCCAACGCCCTCGCCTGTCATCACCTCGCCAATCTGGACACCCGGGGTGTAGCTCTTGCCCTCGTTCATCCGGCCCCTCATGTATGGGTCAATCGACAGGTACTCGAGCCTGATCAGCACCTCACCGTGCTCTGGGTTCGGCAGATTGGCCTCTCGCAGTTCGAAATCGCTCTCCTTTGGAAAGCCGACCGGGCGTGCAGCCAGCAGCCACTGGCGGTTGATCTCTTCTCGCATGAGACGTCTCCTGCAAAATGCTGTGCCTGGACCGGTAAAAACGGCCCGGAAAGTCGTGGCCGACAGCTTACCGGAGTAGAGATGTGTCATAGAGCGGAAACCGCCGAAAAGCACCGCCAGTTCGAGGTATGCGCCCGTTACGAAAGTCGTCACATTCTGAGAAATCACGGCTCCTAACGGCGTTCTCTGGCCGCGTAGCCATAGATTCGGGGAAACGATATACAGGCGGTATCGATAACGTGTAATGATGGGGTTGTAACCGGGCCTAAATAAGACTATGAATGGGTGCTAGCACGTATATAAGCGTGAGGGGGAGCACACTGCGGCGCTAAGTAGAAGCTGCAATAGTTACTGGGAGTAGCCAATAACGATAACGACTTATGCTCCCGGCAGAGAGTCAAGAGATATGACGGACTCCCCCCGTCAGGTGCGCCAGTTCACACTCAGTGACGCAAGTGTGAGCCACGGTGACTGTGAAGCTGATCCGGTCCCAGCTCTATGGTTTCAGGACGACGACGATATGTACTCTGATTCGGGATTCATCGAACGGTACTGGTTGCCGCTCTCTGTCGCGGTCATCGCAGGCTGGGGTGGAATCTCCTTCCTCCTGGTCAACGCCTTCGGCTGGATGGTCCTGCTGGCACTCGCAGGAGTAATCGTCGCCGGGGCTGGCGCAGCCGTTGCGCTCGTCAAGACCAGCGACGATGAATCGTACGAGCTGCCTTCGGCCTCTCCTGCTGAGACCGACGAAGGACGATTCCGCAACGCTGCCTGAATCTAACCTTTTAGCTCACGGAATTTGTCCGCCAGACCCGGCTCGTCAGCCGGGTCTTTTCTTTTCCGTAATTACATTTCGATCAGGCACAGCCGGTCGCGAAATCTTCGCGAACCATCGAGCACGTACTGATGGTCCGGTGCGTCGAGCCCGGCACGTACCTGAGCACAGGTCGCTTTCATGGCCTGTTAACGATGACTGGACACCATTAACGCTTTTTACACGGTAGCGGGTGCTAAACCGTGTACCGGTACGGATTCGAGTCGGTGAACGAACTCAGTTCCGTTCACGAAAATTTGACAATAGCGCCCAAGTGACAACAATGTGCTCCTACATTTCTGGCTGGGGCCGCCGGTTTCCACCGTACAGCTCGGACGGATCGGGTCGGCAGCTTCTCAGACTTGGACAGGGGCGGATACGCGCAAATAGATGCGCAAGCAGTGCACGGTAAATAGATAAGGCATATTCATTTTGGCGCGCAGGCAAAGCGATTCCGGTTCGAGCACCGCTAAAGGCCTTGAGGCGATAGAGCACAAGGCGGTCATGCTCGACGCGTTACCGGGTTGCATCTTCCTGATCAGCCCGGACCACACTGTGCTCTCGGTCAACGCCGGGGTGCAATCGATGCTCGGGACAGACGCATCCAGCGTGATTGGTGAGACTCTGAAGAGCGTCATGTCCCCGCTCGTAGACGGCGATGGCGAACCGCTCGATCTCGACACTCCGGTGGACCGCTGCGTCGCAACCGGAGAGGCCGAACTGTTGCAGGCGTGGTTGAAGCCGGGTGAGCGCCAGGCCGAGGACTACGACGCCGACCTCAACACGATCCCCGTCACTGTCCTCCCGGTCACCGCTCCGGGCCACGGCAAGATGGCCTCAGTGATCGTTGGCGGTGAAGCTGTGCGCCAGCCCTACGCTCTGCGTGACGCCGTTCTCTCTATGGTTAGTCACGAGCTGAGAACTCCCCTTCTGCACATCAAAGGCTTTGTCAGCACCCTGCTCGAGTCGGACATCCAGTGGGACGAAGAGACCAGGCTCGATTTCCTCCACACCATCGACCGAGAGGCCGACAGGCTCACCTCCATGGTCAATGACCTGATGGAGATCACCCGAATGGGCTCGGTCGACCTGCCGCTCCACCTGGAAGACGCAGATCCTTATCTCCTTGCCTACGCAGCCATCGACTCTGCATCGCTGTATGTCAGCAAGCACCGCGTGCTTGTCGAGATTCCCGAGAACATGCCGAAGATCTGCATGGACGTGCTGCGGGTGATGGGTGTGCTGGCCAACCTGCTGCAGAACGCAAGCAAGTACTCGGAGCCCGGCACCAAGATCGTGATCGATGCGGAGAGCGACAAGAAAACGGTCACATTCAGCGTGAGTGACGAAGGTTCTGGCGTCCCGGCCGAGTCGCACAAGAAGATATTCAGCATGTTCTTCCGGGGCCAGAACGCGGTTAAGGCTTCGTCAGGAAGCGGCCTTGGACTCGCTGTATGTAAATCGGTGATCGACGCTCATGGTGGGCGGATCTGGGTCGAAAGCGGGCCCGGCGGGGGCTCCACATTCAAGTTCACCATTCCTATAAAGCAGAACTCAAAGACGTCGGCATCGAACTTGGCGACCCGCAAGTCAACGTCGAAAGCCGGTTCAAAGTCAGCTCGAAAGACCACGACGGCTACGTCGGCCGCGTCTGCCGAGAAGCCACGTACGACGGGCGTGACGAAGAAAACAGGGCGCAGCCGCAGGGTGGCGGTGGCCCCACGCTGAGGTGGTTGAAAGCAGCACATAAGACAGCAACTGCGGCGAATAGTTCGGTAGCGAATCGAATAGACAATCCTTGACCGGGGATCAAAAGTGATCGGGAGCGATAGCGAATGAAGGGCGACGGCCCAGTTGTACTCGTCGTTGACGACGAGATGGAGACGAGGAAGTTCGTCGGGATGAACCTGACGGCGAAGGGCTTTCGGCCGCTTCTTGCAGAAGACGGCAGCGAGGCCCTGAAGCTGTTCGGCGAACGCCCGATCGATCTCGTTCTGCTGGACCTTGCGATGCCCGGTCCGAGCGGCGTCGAGGTCTGCCGCGCCATCCGCCACACGTCGGACGTGCCGATCGTCATTCTCTCAGGTCACTCTCGTGAGAGCGACAAGGTCGGCGCGCTGGATAGCGGCGCAGATGATTACGTGACCAAGCCGTTTGGCGTCGCAGAGCTGGTCGCCCGCGTTGGCGCCGCGCTCAGGCGCGGCCAGGGCTCGAGCCTGAAATCGAGCCGCGCGTTCCAGTTTGGAAACCTCTCTGTCGACCTCGAAGGCCACAGGGTCACTCGCGACGGCGTCGAACAGGTGCTCACCGCAACCGAGTTCCGCCTGCTTTCGCTTCTCATCCGCAACAGCGACAGGGTCCTGACACACCGCTACATCCTGCAGTGTGTGTGGGGCAACTCTTTCGCAGAAGACCGGGAGTACCTGCGGGCCTACATGTACCGGCTGCGCAAGAAGATCGAAGAGAAGTCCTCGGAGCCGAAGCTCATCGTCAACGTCCCTGGCGTGGGCTACCGTTTTGTCACTGACCAGTCGAAACTCTCGGCCAGCCTGAACTGATCTCACAGGCTCACGACACGCTGCCGCAGGCACGCTAAGATCGCCCCGCTCAAACAGGGCAAATGGCGGCTGTTCAGGTTTTTTTCACGGCTTACCGTTCCGCTTCACGAAGCGTTCATTGTCCCGTCCGAGCCGCCGCTGATACATGAGATAGCCTCTACCTGATATCGGGTAGTAGAAGCCCGGTCTGGCGCACGCAGCCGCAGGTGCTGACTGAACCGATGAGATCTTAAGGACCGCTCTCCACGTGGTAGAAAACAAACCGATAATTCTTGTCGCCGACGACGAGCCCGCCACGCTCAAGTACGTGGCGATGAACCTCACCGCCCGCGGCTACCAGGTCCTCACTGCATCCGATGGCCTGGAAGCGATGAAACTGTTCAGGCGCCGGGTCGTAGACCTTGCGATGCTCGACATCACCATGCCGGGCATGGACGGCTTCGAGGTCTGCCGCCAGATCAGGATGCTCTCCGCAATTCCTGTCATCATGCTCACAGCCAGAGCGCGTGAGGCAGACATCGTCGAGGCGTTCGACTGTGGCGCTGACGACTATGTGACCAAGCCGTTTGGCGTGAAAGAGCTGCTTGCCCGCGTCAGGTCGGCCATCAGGCGCTCGACAGGCAAGGCAGGTCCGGAGTCGGAGCCGGTCAGCTACGGCGACCTCGTCCTTGACCATGGCGCTCGCAGGGTCTGGCACGCGGGTGAAGAGGCCACGTTGACAAGCACCGAATACTCGCTTCTCAGCCTCCTCGTCCGAAACAGTGAACGTGTCCTGACGCACCGCTTCATACTCGAGTCTGTGTGGGGCGGCGAGTACTCCACCGAGAAGGAGTACGTGAGGGCGTACATCTACCGGCTGAGGTCGAAGATGAACCTCGACAACGAAGAGTGCGACCACATCGTCAGCATGCCGGGCGTCGGCTACATGTTTAAGGCATCGCCAGCAATCCCAGCACCTTCACCCGTCCCTTCAAGCGCCATTTCGGCGCCCGAAGCCGAACCGATCCGGACTGGCGACCCGAGGTAGAGAGAACCTGCCTCGCAGCTCATCTCATGCCGTCTCAGACTGGGCCTGGGTGTGCCTGGGGAATCGTGCCTTATTACCGGCCTCATTCGGGTCACACACTCCAACTTTTCATGGTTTATTGACGTTGCGTGCCACCTCGTTGATCCTACCGGTGGCGGGTGTCTCGTAACCTGCGCTCGCACCAAACCCCCAGCTAACAAATCCATGTGCTCGGCAGAGGTATCTGTCTGTTCTAAACGCACGGGAAACAGACGACGTTGCAACCTCACGAAACTCCCGCAGCGAACATAGATCTGCCGAACCAGTTCGATAGCGATGAAGCCCGGCCGGACCACGGGACGAGTTCTCTGTTACCTACCGTTTGCGTGGCGTCCAATGACGAAATCTGGGCAGACCTGCTGGTGCAGAACCTTTCTGCAAGAGGCGCATCTAGCATCAAGTGCGATCTCAAGAGCCTGGTGCCTCAGATAAGTTGCATGACAGAGAACTCCTGGGTGGTTGTGGACGGTGGTTGGCCGATGCTTGAGCTCCAGAATGCCTGCCTCGGCATCAACGAAGCGCTCGGGCGGTCTGGCGCCAGGACAGTGATGGTCGTCGATGAACTGGTCGGCCCACACCCGCTGCCTTCCTTCGAACCAGACAAGATACTCAACCGCTCGCCAGACATGCGAGTGCTCGTGCGGGACCTGCTCACCCTGTTCAGCACCTACTCGCCAGACTCCGCTAAACCAGCCATATAGACCTGTGCAAGCCATTCGCCGGTTTGCCCAGGGCCGCGGTTACCCGACACTTTCCTGACACCGAAACGTTAAGGCCGGTACACAGGTTGACCTAAATGGCGCACTCTGGTGGGCCGCACGATACCGGTAACAGGCGATTCAACATGTCAAACTCTGCGCCCGTAGCCTCCAGGCAGGTGCTGTGAACAGAGAAGGCCGTCATCCCGAGAGAGCGGGGCGGTCGCCTGTTCACATTACTGTCATGGAGGACGGCTGATCCGTTTGTTAAAGTCTGCGGCCTTACGAGAACCATCCAGACCAACCTGACAAGCAGTAGATGCGAGAAAACACCCCGAAAATAGTCGTGATCGGCGGAGGCGCCGGCTCATCGGTCGTCCTCAACGGCCTGCGAAGGCACAACGTAGACCTGACAGCCATCGTCACGGCTTTTGACAGCGGCGGCAGCTCTGGCCGCCTCCGCGAAGAGTTCGGCCACCTCTCACTTGGCGACGTCAGGCAGTGCCTCATAGCCCTCGCCGAAGAGTCGCCGGAGACCGAGGCATTCCGGGTCGCCACGCAGTATCGCTTCACTGAAGAGAGCAGTCTGAACGGCCACAACCTCGGTGACCTGTTCCTTTCGGCACTCACCGTCATGCACACAGACATCGAGCTGGCAGTGCAGATGATGTCCCGCATGCTGCGCATCTCAGGCCGCGTCATCCCCGTGACGCTCGAACGAGCCGACCTGTGTGCCCGGCTGGTCGATGGCAGCATTTTGCGCGGCGAATCTACGATCGACCTCAGCCGTCGCCGCTACGACCCGCCGCCCATCGACCAGGTTTACCTGGATCCAGTTGTGCAGCCGAACCGCAGGGCCGTCGAAGCTGTGCGTGAAGCCGACCTGATAGTGCTCGGCCCCGGCGACCTCTACACAAGCGTCATCCCGAACCTGCTCGTCAACGGCATGACCGATGCGATACAGGAATCGTCTGCAAAGACCGTCTTCGTCTGCAACGTCATGACGAAGCACGGCGAGACCGACGGCTTCACTCCCGTCGACTTCCTGAGAGAGATCACCGCTTACTTGGGCTCGCAACAGGTCGACTTCGCCCTGATAAACAGCCGGGCAATCCCTGACGAGGTCCGAGCCGTCTACTCCGCACAGAAGGCCGTTCCCGTGGAACTGACAGATGATCTTGCGCAGCAACTGTCTGCGTGGGCGAATCAGCAGCTCTGTATCCCGTTGGCGCAGGTGCTGGTCCCGGCAGGGGAGGGCGCTCCGAGGGTTCGACACGACCCTGAACGGCTGGCGGCAGCGATCACCAGCCTTGTTCACGGGGTTGCCGACACTCAACTCGACACGGAACCGGGTACCGAAGTGGTGCAATATGCCGACTGACCCGTCATTCGGGGTTGTCGTTCCGGCGAAAGGTGCCAGAATGTCGGCTCCGGAGACAGGGGCGGCATCGCCTGAATCTGTGGCGAAATCTCCCGATAGTGCGGAGCGGGAGGACGGCCGGAAACGCATGCGAACAGCACGTAATGCATCCACATTCTTTGTCCTGGCAGCGGTCGCAATCTCGATCGGCGTCTTCGCCAGCCTGAGCGTCGGCACAGGATGGCGCGTCTACACCGTCTACGGCGGCAGCATGGAGCCTCACTTCAGCCAGGGCGACCTTATCTTCACCTCCAGCGCCAGTCCCGCCAGCATCGAGCCCGGCGAGATCATCGTCTTCACCGCTGACTGGGCATCTGAGAAGTACCAGCAAAGGGTGGTGCACAGGGTGGCCGCAGTCGGAGTGGTGAATGGCGAGCCGTTCGCTTACACGAGAGGCGACGCCAACTCGATCGCTGACCCCGGGCCGGTCGACCTCACATCAGACAGCGTCCGAGTCGTCCGCTTCAGCGTCTCGAACGGCGCTTTCTGGCTGCGACTCCTCACCACCCCGTACGCGCTGGCGCTGATCGTGGCGGCAATGGGAATCACACTCACAGGCTTTGCCCTCTCAAGAGGGATTACGCCTTCGAGGCTGGGTGACGCGGCGGTCTGGCTCAGGACGCCTCCTGCGCAGAGCCAGCGCAGCACAGCGCCGCAGAGTGAGACGCTGCTGCAAGAAAGCCGCCTGGGCTGAGGCGTTACGCTCTAGTCTCTACCGGTGCGCTCAACCGCGTTCGCTGACTTCCTCATCATGTAGAAGCCACCAATCAGCATCAGCACCGCCAACGCAATGGGCAGAAGGAGCGTCCACGGCGGGCCGCCCGCACGGTTACTGCCCCCGCCACTGTCGTTCGGGGAGCCCAGCAGGGCGAACGGATTGCCCTCTACAAGCTGCACAGATGCCCGCACCGGCTCGGTGGTGATCTCACCCGCCTCAACCGCTGCATGGAACTGTTGCGCCGACGTCCGGTAGGCGACAGCCGGGTTCTTGTCTTCAGCGACTGCGATCACAGTTACGTGTGCCGCGTCTTCAGCCGCTTCAGGCACCGCCAGCTCCACCGGCGTGGTGGTGCCCGTCGCCTTCCAGTACGAGTAACTCTGGGTCGAATCTGCGAGCTCAACCTGCACCAGCACCTCGGCATCTACACCGTCCGTGCTCACGTCCACGAACGAGCCTGCGAAGCCGACGGCCGACGACCTGGGCATCATCGCCGGGAACTCGTTCAGCGCGATCTTTGCCTCAGGATGTGCAGTGCCGCCGATGTCACCGTCGTTCGCCGGGTCCCACCTGCGGTTGCCGTCCAGGTCATCGAAGAACCCGTGCTTTATGAAGATGGTGTCGATCTGTTCTTGCGTTATGTCAGGGATGTTGTCGCCATCCGTGTCGGCGCCAGCGAAGGCGTCCGAAAGGATCACGTACAGCTCCTGGATATTCGTAATCAGGTTGGGACCCTCGCCCCAGTTGGACGTAACGGCCTTCAGAAGATCGGCCAGTTCGAGGTCGATCTCGTCGTCATCAGAGCTCGCCGGACGTCCGGCCTCGGCCGTCACATCACTGAACTCAAGGCCCTCCGGCGCAGCGACGTAGAACACGCCTGTCTGGCCAGGACCCAGTGAATCGGGCTTAACAGCCGTCACCTGTGAGAACACCGTGTTCCCTGTCGAATCCAGCAGGTTGATCGTCACTTCGGGACTGCGAGCAACCTTAGAGCCCTGGTTGCGCACCCGGCCGATAGCGAAATTACCCGTCTCAGCTTCCAGCGCACTGACCGCCTCGACATCAAGACCGCTCGAGGTGTTGGCGTAGTCCTCCGGGCCGTCTTCGAAGTCCAGCAGAAGGCCGGCCAGGGTGAACTCTTCCCACCAGCCAACCGCTTCCCACGGCTTGCGGTCAGCTTCGATGTCGTACTCTGCGCCGATCCTGTAGCGCTGCGGGTTCTCTTCCTGGTCTATATGCTTCGAGACCATCACAGAGTAGAACTCGGCGAAGCCTTCGATGAGCGAGTCGGTGGTTGCGTGGTTCCGGTAGTAGCCGCCGTGGTTATGGTCGCCAATCTCCACCGGCACCTGGTTCCGTGAAACGTCGGCAAAGAACACGTGGCCAAACTCGTGGTACTCACGGTTGTCCGGCGTGCCCCTGTAGTCGATCTCGCTCGAGGGGAAACCGAGAGCCATGAACGGCTGCTCGACGGTCCGTCCTGTGGTGGAGCCAGCGTAGAACGCGAACTCCGCCTGGCCTGCAGGGTCACAGAAGAATGCCGTCGAATTGCACCATGCGTACACCGGAACAGGCAGACCGTAGTCGAGCGGGGCGCCGACCCTCACAGCCAGCTCGGCAGCACGGTTGAAGTTCTGGTACAGCTCCATGATCGAAGGCCAGCGCCCGATGCTGTCGTCCGAAGCGATGTACGTCTCGTCGATGTCCCAGGTGTCGAAGTTGACCTCGCAAATGCCGTCCTGGATCTGGTCCGGGCTCAGTTGCCTCGAAAGCGTCACTGCAGCCTGTTCGGCGAATATGTGGAAGATCGGCTGACTGCGCCCACCGTCCGTTGGCACCAACACGACCCTGCCGTCTGCTTCGACGGGCGCCGCGAAGGTGTAGATGCCGTCGCCGCCGGTGGCAGACGTTGCGATCACGGAGGTGTCCGCTCCATGCGCCTCAAGCCGCACAAGCGGTACGGCGATGCCACGGGAGTCGGTGACACGCCCGCGCACGATGCACTGTCCGGCGGGAATGTCCGCAGGAATCACAACCGTGGCGGTGGGTTCACTCTGTCCACCGGAAGAGCCTCCGGTGGAGCCGTTGTCCTGGGTGTTGCCTGTCTGGTCCACCGTGCCGCCGGTGCTCCCTGTGCCGTTCGATGAGCCACCGTCGCCCGAGGACTGGCCACCCGAACTGCCTGTTGATCCGATGTTGCCTGAGGAGCCGCCCTCGGCCGGGTCCGTGCTGTCACCAACAATGCCCGGGTTGGACACTATGCGCTGGTCAGGGCAGGGCTCGGATACGGACGCCGCGGCCGCGGCAAGATCAGATGCCAGCTTCCGCATCGCGTTGGCATATCTCGTCTGGCCCGAGTAGTCGGCGCGCGACTGGCCTACGGACCCGTAGTGACTTCCCTCAACATCGAAGACGCCCGGCGAGGTCGATGGAGGCAGTCCGCAACCCCTCTCAAGCACATCTACAGGACCGCTCTCAGTCCATACAACCGATACCTCTGCGGATTCAGTCGTAGAAGGCGGCAGCACATAGTTGCATTCGAGGTGGAACAGATCGCCGCGTGTGTCGACCTCACCGTCTGTCACGAGCACGAGACCAACCAGCGTGTTCGGACAGGCGATACCCGCTTCGTTCGCCGAAGAGACATGGTTCGAGCTGTCGAAAAGGCCTGTCAGCCATGAGCTGCCCAGGGCGCCGCCTGTGACAACAAGAGCGGCCGCTATGGCGAACATCATCATCGACGATGACCTTTTCTTAGACTTTTTTCGCTTGATGTATCTCTGAGAGGAATCACGGTCCTGGTACATGACTTCTGTCAACCTTTATCGGAGCCTGCTTATGCGGCGTGCTCCCAGAACTCGGAATCTTTCCCCTCATCTCCGCTCCCACCGCTGATGCCCCTCCTGATGGCGACGTTTGATTCGCCGCCTTCGTACTCAGCCAGCCGAAGCGGTATCTCGAAACTCATGGTCGTACCCTCGCCGACCACGCTGCTCACGGAGATCTTGCCTCCGTGCCCCTCGATGATCTGCTTGGCGAGCACCAGGCCGATGCCTGCACCCTCCACATCCGGGTTATCCGCCCGCCAGAACATCTCAAAAATATGGTCCAGGTCCTCGTCTGAGATGCCGATACCCTCATCGATCACCTCAACATGCATGTTGTCCGAACCGACCTTTGCCTTCAGGCGCACAGTCGATCCGTTCGGCGAGTACTTGCTGGCGTTGCTCAACAGGTTCGAGAACACCTGGATCATGCGGCCGCGGTCGCCGAACATCCCGCCAAGGTCCTGGTCCGCCTCGATCTTCAGCACCTGCTGGCGCATGTTCAGGCCGTACGAAAGCGACTCTGCAACCTCGTCCAGCACTGGGCGGAGCTCGAACCGATCATTAACGATCTCCAGCGTGTCGACGCTCGCCTGCGACGCGTGGGCAAGGTCGGACACCAGCCGGTTTAGCTGAGCGCCGTTCCTGCGCGCCGTGCCCAGCTGCTCAAGCTGACGCTCAGTCAGGTTGCCGGTCCTGTTCCTCAGCACGAGGTCGAGGAACGAGACGAGAGAGGCCAGCGGGTTCGAAAGCTCGTGTGAGATAGCGGAGATGAACCGTGTCTTCGACTCGTTGAGCTCGTTCAGCTCACGGTTCCTGCGGCCGAGCCGCTCCTGCTGGATGCGCTCCACCGCCAGTGTCCGCTCGTTGCGTTTCCAGATTCGGACATCCGCCGCAAGTACGAACGCGAGAAGGATCAGGAACACGCCGCTCAGGCTGATCAGGGTCGTCCTGAGCGTTGCGCTCCGGGACTCATCCAGCAATCCCGCGACACCCGGAGGCACCGGCCTCGATACGCCGAGCACCTGCACAGGCTCGCCCGACCGTTCGCCGATAAGCGGCACGAAGCTGATCACGAGGTCGGAAGGCTGGCTCGAAACTCCTGAATCCAGTAGCGCGTCATTCACGATGCCGGAGACGATCTCGCCGTCCAGCGTCCTGGCAAGATCGTTCGCGGCTAACTGGGAGACCATCGCCCCGGTCTGCGTCGAGGTCCAGAGTCGCCGTCCGTCCGTGTCGTAGATAGCCAGTCCCGCGATATCCAGCGCCTGCAGCACTGTCGGCGCAGTGATCTGCAGCGTTGTCGAATTGAATGCAGCCGTTGGCTGGAACTTGGATGGGGCCCCGAATATCGGCGGGCTGACGGGCTCGGCAGGTGCGTCATCTGCCAGAAGCTGGCCGACGAGAGTTGCGATGAACTGCGCATCCCGTTCGGACTGCGCCTCGGTCAGCCGCAGCAGGCTGCGCTCTGCAGACGATGCCATCAGCGCGTTCACCGCCACCGCTCCGGCCCCGATGGTCAGCGCGCTGAAGATCACGAAGACGATCGTTAGCTGAAAGCGTCGCATGGCCGAGCGGGCCGACTGCGATGTCTGGAAACTGCCGGAGGTCAACTCTTGATCTCCATCACCTGTGAAACTACCGTCACATCGCCGTCCCGCAGCTCGTATTCGAACGTGTCGGTGCCGTCTCCGGAGCCATCGGGCACATAAAGGATCCGGTTCGGAGCAACAACCGTGGCGATGCCGTGGGAAGCTGGCGACTTGATCAGCAGCACGGGATCCCTCAGACCGGCCAACGTTGCCGGGCTGATCTGGATTGCGATCTCGCCTGTGCCGGGCTCAGGAGTGGCCGAGTTCAGGATGTCGAGGATCTCATCGAGCGTCGGTCCGTCGGGCTCTTCCGTCGGCTCGACATCAGGCGCAGCCAGCCCCGAAGAGGCTTCACCATTCAGAAGACGGCCCAGCCTCCGCTCCACCTCTTCCGAGTCCAGGTCCGTGATGTCGTCCGGGACCGTCACCCTGCTTGGTCCTTCGGGGTCTTGTGCGCCGACGGGACTGAATGGCCCTCCCGCCGAGCAGGAGATCGCGGCAATGAACATGAACAGGAGCGCAGGTCCGGCAAGCAGTCGGGACGGCGAAGTGAACGAAAGACCGTGGAGCATGCCTGCTCTCGACCTCTCGCCAGCAACCCGTTTTTCGTCTGCTCGATGCATACTCGGCTCAATCACTTATCGGTGCCTGGTCATTCCCGATTGATCGGGGATCGCTGCGACCGACAGAAAAGGCCCCGTGTTCAGGGCGCACGCGTGCCTGTTCACTAGATTCCATGATTGGCCCGCAAATCACACTGGTGGTGAGACACAGCGGTCATGGTGGTGAGCCTCTCCGTGTGCCCTCGGTTGGATTACGGAGTGCTTCGGTCAAACTCAGTTTGAGTTGCCCTGAATATGAACCAGAGCAGGCCGGGCGTGTGGAGCGTGTTTGGGCACAGTGGTGAGACCTGTGCTGACCCGGGTGAGCCCCTTGGGTCAACGGCCGTTGCCTGCCACTCCGCCAGCTTCGTACGCGGTGTTACTCTGTGCCATCAAACTGCGAACCAGGAGGCGTCCAGTTGAACTCAAACGGCCGGCATCCCAGTCCCGGCGAGACCACCGGAATGCCGCTCTCTGGCCTGCGAGTGATCGACCTCACAAGGGTCCGCTCAGGCCCGACATGCGTTCGCCAGCTCGCCGACTGGGGTGCAGACGTCATTAAGGTCGAGGCGCCGCCAGACGGCAAAGAGGCGCTTGGCGGCGAACGGGACGGCTTCGACTTCCAGAACCTCCACCGCAACAAGCGCTCCATCACGCTCAACCTGAAGTCACATCATGGCAAAGAGGTCTTCTTCAAGCTGGTCGGGAAGGCGGATGTGGTGGTTGAAAACTTCCGCCCAGGAGTGAAGTTCAGGCTCGGAATCGACTACGACTCGCTGGCCGCGGTGAACCCGCGCATCGTCCTCGGCTCAATCTCAGGCTTTGGCCAGGACGGCCCGTACGCCAACCGGCCAGGCTTCGACCAGATCGCACAGGGAATGGGTGGGCTGATGTCGATCACAGGCGAGCCCGGTGGAGGCCCGTTAAGAGTTGGAATCCCGATCGCAGATCTCTGCGCAGGCATGTTCTGCGCGCAGGGAATCCTGCTGGCGCTGCTTGAACGTGAGAAATCGGGCAAAGGCCAGTGGGTCAAGACGTCGCTTCTCGAGGCGCAGATCCAGATGCTCGACTTCCAGGCCGCTCGCTATCTGAAAGATGGTGAAGTGCCCGTCAGTGCAGGCAATGACCACCCCACAAGCATTCCTACCGGTGTCTTCCCGACAGCTGACGGTCACATCAACATCGCAGTTGCGGGGCAGCAGATATACGAACGGTTCTGCCGGGCTATAGACGCCGAGCACCTGATCACAGACGAGCGCTTCAGCACGGCTGCGGCCCGCTCCGACAATCGAAAAGAGATGAACGCCGCCATCGGCGAAATCACATCGAAGCAGAACTCACAGCACTGGATCGACCTGCTCAACGAAGCCGGCTGCCCCTGCGGTCCCATCTACTCGATGGACGGAGTGTTCGCAGACCAGCAGGTGCAGCACCTCGGCATGGCAGTGCCGGTCGACCACCCCCGGCTCGGCGAGTTCGAGATCGTGAACCAGGCCATTAAGATGAGCCGCACACAGTCGTCGGTGAGGACTGCAACGCCTGAGCAGGGCGAGCATACCGATGAAGTTCTTGCAGAGCTCGGCTACGACCCAGCGACAATTGACCAGATGCACGAAGCAGGAGCGGTTTAGGCGCTCCGCCAGACCCCGCTAAAAAATGACCCAACTCCAACTCAAAACCGAAAAAATGATCGCCAGCGTCGAGAACGGCGTCGGCTGGATCACCTTCAACCAGCCTGAGAAGCGAAACGCCGTCTCCTACGACATGTGGACAGCGATCCCTGAGATCGTCTCATCGTTCGCGGCAGACCCTGCTGTGCGAGTTGTCGTCATGAAGGGCGCGGGCGACAAGGCGTTCGTCTCTGGTGCCGACATCTCCGAGTTCGAAGATGTGCGCAACACGCCTGAGCAGATAGAGACCTACGAGAAGGCGACTGGTGCAGCCAACAGAGCGCTCCGCACACTCGAAAAGCCGCTCATCGCCATGATCCGTGGTTACTGCGTCGGTGGCGGTCTCGCCATCGCGCTCACCGCAGACCTGCGCATCACAGCAGAAGACGGCCAGTTTGCTGTTCCTGCCGCCAAACTCGGCCTCGGCTACGGCTACGGCGGCATCAAGGAACTGATGAACCTCGTCGGTCCCTCCTACGCCAAGGAGATCTTCTTCACCGGCCGCCGCTTCAATGCTGAAGAGGCTCGTTACATGGGGCTTGTGAACAGGATCGTTCCGGCCGCCGACCTCGAATCGGAGACCGCCTCCTACGCTGAGATCATCGCCGGAAACGCCCCTCTGACCGTCAAGGCCGCAAAAGCCGCCGTCAACGAGGGCGTGAAAGAGCCGTCAGAGCGCAACCTCGCGGCCGTCGACGCTATGGTCAAGGCCTGCTTCGATAGCGAGGACTACAAAGAGGGCCGCCGGGCGTTCATGGAGAAGCGCAAGCCGCAGTTCCAGGGCCGTTAGCCGCCTGTTAGCCAGTTCCAGAAGTCCTCAAGCAGGTCGGTCGCCACCCACTGGTCCCAGAACTCTTCGAGATGCAGCGACCACTCCTGCAGCATCTTCAGCCCGATCGCGATGAGGAGCAGCACAACTACCCGCCTGCGGGTGTAGTTGAACTGTGGCCGCCAGTGGTGCAGGGCGGCGATGCCCACGAACCAGAACTCGAACACGTTCGGGAAGATCAGCAGCACCGTGCGGGAGTCGACGAAAAAGAAGACGACCACGCCGATGATGCGGAAGGCGAACAGCGCGATCGCAACGTTGCGAACAACTCCTGTCCACCGCAGCGCCACCACCAGGAACGTGAACATGTAGACAAGGTCGAACCACTTATCCCACGCCTGGTAGTCGCCAAGCCCGCCGAGGTCTATCCAACTCCGCCACAGCTGATCTGAATAGTCGACGAATATGGCGATCAGCGCGCCGGCAAACGCCCAACGCAACACGGGCAGCGAGCCGCCGACACGGATCAGGCCGATCACAAGTTGCTCAAGCGTCAACTGGTCACGTCCCGGGCGGCTCCGGGCGCCCGGCTATTCGGCGCCATACTCGTAGATCACATCGAAGCTCATGTCGCCCTCTTCGAACCGGTAGATAAGCGACCCCGTATCGACTATCCACACACCCGCCCCCTCGAACTCGGCGGTCCAACCGTCGGTGTCCGGTGGTCTTGGCAGACGGTCACGGCCTGAGAAAACGAACTCCTCGCCATCCTCGACGTTCAGTCCGAAGATGTGCACCGGACGAGTCTCTGAGGCGAAAAGCTGGTCTGCGATCTCGGCGATCACCCCTTGAGCGGAGTACAGCGTCGAGAATGCGGTCGGCGAGGGTGTTGGCTCGGCATCGGGTGTCGGCGTTTCGCCATCACCGCCATTGGTGCAGGCGGCTGCCAATGCGAACAACGCAACAGAAAGCAGCAGGAGCAGTCTCAAAGTAGTCAGAGTCTACGACAGACCTCGACGAAGCCGACTCCTGCGCCTTACACGCCTTGGCCGAGCAACTCCAGCTGCTCGATGATGTCGTCGGGATCAACCTGGTGCGTGTAGCGAGTTCCAATGCTGCGCCAGGCGATCTCATTGCCTTCTGTAATCACCCAGACAGATGCTGACGCCAGCCCATCGCCATGCAGGTTGAAGACACCGTAGGACTCGGGTATCGAAGAGTCCTTCGACGTGTAGAGGATCGGGAACTCCGCTCCAAAGCGGCCAACCGCCTCCTCAGCGCCTCGCAGGTCGTCCGTGCTGACGGCAATCACCTGGCCGCCAGCAGCTATCACGTCCTCGTACCTCTTCTGCAGCTCAACTAGCTGCCTGCGGCAGAACGATCACCAGAACGCCCTGTAGAACACCAGCACAACCGGCTGCTCGGCTGAAAGATCAGAAAGCGTGACCTCCGGGCCGTTGGCGTTAGGCAGCGTGAAGTCGGGCGCGGTCTCGAGAAGGCCGTGAGGCGGCACTTCGGTCGGTTGAGGGGTTTGCGTCGGCTCACGCCGGCCGGTCGGCGAGTCTGCGGCGCCGGGCTCATCGCTCTGCCCGCAGGCCACGAACACGATAGCCGTCAGTGCCAGCCCGACGAACATCAACTTCCGCGAGGCAGCCTGCAAATCGTCCCTCGGAGATACTCAAGTGGAAAAACTCGTCAACCAACATACCTGAACCCGGTATGCCGCATCTACCGGACAGTCATACGTCACCACTGCCGGGTTCCGATCTCGATCAAACCGTTCCCACCCCGAAATTCAGCGGCCGTTCAGCGTTCGACTCCTACGCTTCGAGTATGGAGACAGGTCAAAGCAGCAGATCGAGGCGAATCCTGGGACGGGTTCAGCGCGCCGTTGTGCCGGTATCGCTCTCCGTCATTGCACTGCTGCTTGTCACGGCTTCCGTCGGTGTGTTCATGCACCCCGAGTCACGGAAGCTGATCACCAGCTGGGCCGGGGCACCCGCCGAGGGCGCGTACGGCCCGAGCGTTAAGCCTGCCAGTGCCGACTCAGGACCGCTGCTTGCCCGTTTCACAGTTGCGGGAGACGTCGGAACAGGAGACGACGAGGAGTATGAGACGGCGGCCGCGATGACGAGACTGCTCCGGGACGGCCCGATCGATGGCCTCGTGCTGCTTGGCGACAACGTCTATCCAGACGGTGATCCCGAGCTTCTCGATGAGACGGTGTTCATACCCTTCGGTTCGCTGCTGTATTCAGGTACCGATCTTCTCCCCGTCCTCGGCAACCACGACATACGCGATGGGAACGGTCCCGGCCAGATCGAGGCGCTCGGAATGCCGGGCCAGTGGTACTCGCAACAGTACGGCGATCTGCTTTTCATCGGCCTCGACTCCAACAACCCCGCCGATCCGTGGCAGTTGCAATGGCTCGATGAGACGCTGAACGAGTCCGACTCGAAGTGGAAGGTGGTCGCCATGCACCACCCGCCGTACTCGGCAGGCCTGCATGGAAACCATGAGTCGTCAGTCGAGCACTTCGTGCCGCTCTTCGAGAAGTACGATGTTGATCTCGTATTGAGCGGCCACGACCACGATTACCAGCGCTCGAAGCCTCAGAATGGCGTTACTTACGTTGTCTCCGGCGGTGGCGCGACGATCAGGCCAACCTCGTCAAACGAGCTCACAGCGGTCAGCTGGTCAGTCCACCACTTCGTGGAGCTGCAGGTCTACGAGAACCACATCCTCGGCCAGGCCCACGCCCAGGACGGCCGGGTCTTCGACACCTTCGAAGTAACGCAGAATGGGTAGGGCGATCTTATCCCCTCTCCCTGGGAGGGAGAGGGCTAGGGTGAGGGTTGAAACCCTGAACTGCCTGAACTGATCGACCCTCACCTCAATCCTCTCCCTCCCAGGGAGAGGAAGAATGCGGCTTGCGGTGCGACCCTTCGACAGGCTCAGGATGGCGGGTTTAGCTCTGTCCGGCAGCAAATCCCCTCTCCCGCTTGCGGGAGAGGGTCAGGGTGAGGGCTTCCGTTTTGTCATCCCGACCGAAGTGGAGGGATCTGACGAGTATCTGGCGATTAGTGTTCGTTCCAGGGATTGGGGTGCGGCATGCGCGTTGGGAGCACGTCAGGATGGCATCCGTCGGTGGTTGACGGATCGGTGAGCCGTTTGATGGAAGTCCGGTCAGATCCCTCCGCTTCGGTCGGAATGACAGAGCCCCCCTACCGCACCCCATCCTGCGGCCGGTAGCCCAGCACATCTTTTGCGTGAGCGTTGTCCCTGAACAGCTTCCTGTTGTCCGAAGTCGCCCAGAAGATGTCGAACTTGATCTCCGGCGGTGCCTCGATGCACCTGATCGTCAACTGCTGCAGGTCCCGGTAGCTCGACCAGTTAGCCTGCGCGCGCCCCGGCCCCGCTTCGTCCACAGGCCCGCAACTCGAAATCCGCAGGTTGATAACGGACATGTCAGACGTTAACGCGTAGTACCTGCCAAGGTCCTCGCCGAACAGCTTCGTCACGCCGTAGAGCGAGATTGGCTTGGGCTCCGAGAATTCGTTCACCATCTCCCACGAATCGGGCAGCGGCACATCCTCCGTCGAGACCAGGCTCCTGTACGGCTCCTCCAACTCGTAGCCGTTCGCCGTGGCGCCCGAACTGGCAAGGATCACCCGAGAGACGCCGGACCGCTTCGCTATCTCGCACACGTTGTAGGCGCCAACGATGTTGTTGCGCAGCATCGCGTCCCACCCTGCGTCCATCCCATGCTCACTGCTCATGCCGCCATCAGCGGCAAGGTTCAGCACGACATCCACACCCTCGAACGCCGGCCCGAGAGAATCGACCTCTGCGATATCTGCCTTGAACACCCGCTCAGACGGTAGCCCTTCCACTCCGCTCCGTGAGAGGGCGCTGATCTCGTATCGCTCCTCCAGGGCAGGCCGCAACGCCCGCCCGACAACGCCGTTAAGTCCGGTGACGAGCAGTTTCAATTTCTCGGGCATGTGTTCTTCCTCTTATCTGTCTCAGTTGACCTGCAGTGATTCCGTGCCGACACACCGCTCCGCTTGTCACTTCGAACCTGTGCGCTTAAACTACGGCGACCAGGATAGTTGCAGCGACAACTGACTATCTGGCCGTCAATCGAGGGACCTGGAATCGAGAGGTGCAAGATGGCAAAGAATGTGCTTGTGACGGGAGCTACCGGCAACATCGGCAGCCAACTGGCTGGCAGGCTGGCGGCGCAGGAAGATATTAACGTCCGGGCGTTCGTCCGTGACGCTGGCAAGGCGGCGAGCCTGGCAGATGCCGGGGTCGAACTGGCCACCGGCACGTTCGAAGATGCCGGATCGGTAAGCGCGGCCGTTGATGGCATCGACACAGTGGTGCTGATCACGGCGCCGAACCCGAACGCAGCCGAGCAGGCAGAGGCGGTTCTTTCCGCAGCGAAGCAAGCCGGAGTGCGGAAAGTGGTCCGAATTTCCGCTCTGAACGCCGACCCCGACGGCCCGACGGACAACACCCGCCAGCACGGTAGGACCGATGCGGCGATACAGGGATCGGGACTCGACTATGTGATCCTGCGTCCTCACTTCTTCATGCAGAACCTGTTCATGGCCGCTCCGTCGATCGGCGGCGAAGGCAACATGTACATGGGCATGGGTGAGGGCAGGCTCGGGCTGATCGATGTGCGGGATATCGTCGATGCCACTGAAGCGGCGGTGGTGAGCGAGGACTTCAACAACCAGGTCCTGACGCCGACCGGTCCGGCTAGCATCGACTTCAACCAGATCGCAGCGTCCATTTCACGAGGCATCGGTAAGGATGTGAACTACGTTGCGGTGCCGCCGGAAGCGGTCGAGGCTTCGATTATCGAGATGGGAATGGGTGAGTGGTTTGGCGAGGTGTTCAAGCATTACTCTGCCGCCTACGCCGATAACTGGGGTGACTTCACGACAGGCGATGTTGAGAAGCTCACAGGGCACCCTGCACGCTCGATCGACCAGTTCGTTGACGAGGTGTTCGCTCCTGCTCTTTCGCAGGGCGGCTAGGGTCGGGCGCAGATACGGACAGGGCAGGAGTGGCGTGGCCGATATCCAGGTCGCGCTACTCCACCCTCGCCGCGTTCAGGACATCCTCGTCGAACTCCACGCCCAGGCCCGGGCCTTTCGGCGGGATGATGAAGCCGTTCTCGAACACCAGCGGCTCCTTGAAGATCTTCTTGTGCATCGGCCCCTGGTTCGCCTCCTGAATGACGAAGTTCGGCGAGCAGGTGTCGATCTGGATGGCAGCGGCTGAAGCGACCGGGCCGCAGTACATGTGAGGGGCGATCATGGCGTAGTGCGCCTCGGCGATAGCCGCGATCTTCTTCGCCTCGGTGATGCCGCCGCACTGGCCGACATCCAGCTGGATGATCTGTGCCGCCTGCTTCTCAAGCACCTGCGAGAACTCGTACTTCGTCACAAGTCGCTCACCCGTCGCGATCGGGATGCTGGTGTGTGCGGCGACACGCGCCATCTCATCTATGTTTTCCGGCGCAACCGGCTCTTCGAACCAGAACGGGTGGTACGGCTCCAGGTAGTTGGCGACCCGGATAGCACTATAAGTGGTCAGCTGGCCGTGTGTCCCGATGCCGACCTCCAGCCTGTTGCCGACGGCGTCACGGATGCTCTCGAAGATCTTTGCTGCGTGCTCGATCTCCCAGAGCGGTATGTCGCGCACAGGGTGGGTCGGCATGAACGGGTCGATCTTGCACGCCGTGTTGCCTTCCTCCAATAGCTGCTGGGCGACATCACCTGCCTTCTCCGGGTGCTTGTCCAGTCCGGCGCTGGGCATGTAGGCATATGCGCGCAGCTTCTCGTGATACTGACCGCCCAGCATCTCGTAGATCGGCATGTTGGCCGCTTTGCCCTTGATGTCCCACAGGGCCATGTCGATGCCGCTGATAGCAGGCGTTGCGTAAAGGCTCGGGTGCCTCAGGTCGTGCCGGGAGCCGTACATGCGGTCCCAGATCTTCTCGATGTGCAGCGGGTTTTCGCCGATCACGAACTGGCCGACTAGCTCTTCGACCAGCCTGATGTGGGTCTGGATGTCGTTCAGGTTGTTCGAATATCCGCTGCCCGCAATCCGCTCGCCGATGCCCGTGATTCCCTCGTCGGTCTCCAGGAACAGGAAGAGAAAGTACCTGCCGCCGATGTAGGGCTCCTCACCCTCAACAACCATCGTCCTGAGATTGGTGACCTTCATCGGGAGACTCCTGTCTGCGGGATTTGCTACGCGGCAACTAGCCGGATGGCGGCATGGTAGCGCAGCAGGGAGTTGTGAGCGGGCCGGTCATCGGACTCGTGGCGCACCAGGCCGCATACATAGCCCAGGGAATCACTGGGCTCGAAGAATCGCTAGGAAGGATCGGCCGCGTGTAAGGTATTCGCTAAACTCGAGATCCCTCCGGGTTCGCGCAATCCCACGGACCGTCCTGTCCGCCGAGTGCCCAGCCATCATCAACAGCGGTGAAAGACCGGTGTACCGGAACATTCGAAACCCACACTTCACGATTCGTTCAGCGCTTATCGCCTTCCTGGTCACGCTGATCCTTGCGGTGATGGCGGTTCGAATGTCTCAGAGTTACGACCGCTGGCAAGGAGATGAAGGCTCCTATCTGACGTTTGCGACGAGGGTCGCTGAGGGAAACGCACCGTATGTCGACTGGTCGCCCGGATTCGTCCTTCTGTATTCGCCGATAGTCGCGGCAGGATTCGAAGGAGCCGACGCGGTACTCGCAGTTCGCGTTCTCTCATCCGGATTACTTCTAGCAATTTTTGGATTCGCCGCGAACCGGATATTAGGCAAGACCTGGCTAGCCCTGATTCTGACACTGGCGTTAGTGGCCCACCCAATGCTCTCTGTCGGAATGAGCCTCAGAGTACTCACCGCCGCGATAGTCGCACTTGTGCTGCTGGTCTCCACGAACCAACGCCGGGGTGTCGGCTGGGCCCTAATAGTGCTGGCGGCGGCGACGCTGGTCCGCCCAGAGTTCTGGATCCTCTACATTTTGGCTCTTGTCGCTGCTTTGTTCTGGTATCGGCAGCGAACGACGCGACCGCTCATCGCTGCGTCTATTGCGATCGGATTCGCGAGTTGGGCATTCGTCCAGCTTGGTCCTGTCGGCTCAAACTACCCGGGCGGAAGGGTGTTACAGGCAGTCGGGCAACATTACGCGGTCTTCGACGCTACGCCGGGTGTAGATCCTTGGAATGAATGGCATGTCCCGTTCGAAAGAGACTTCGGGGATGCGACAACGCCGTTACAGATGTACCGAAACAACGAAGATCGGTTCACTGCATACGTTTCCTCGAACTTACGGCTAATGCCCGACCTTATTGTCAGGACCTACAGGTTCTCCGACCGTCTGATGATCTCCCGAGCGGTGGGCATCTTGATCGTGTTGATGATTCTTGCTGCCGGGCTACGCTTTCTTGCGAGCACACCTCGAAGTTCATGGCGGATTAGCTTCACGGTTCTGATCTCGATCTTGACGTTCTCGATGGTGCTTCCGTGGATTGTCACCGGGACCGACTCCATGTTGCCAGCGCCTTTCTCTCCATCGATTCTTGTCCTCGCAGGGATTTCTGCGGTCTTCTTGTACGAGGCGGTCGCGCGCCGTAGGCAGCTTGGAGTTACCGGCGAATCGGAAGGCGCCGGAGACGCTACGCAAAATGTGCCGCGAGCCCCGTCGAGTCAGCAGGCCACCCCTTCCGCCTAAAGCTGGGCTATCACCGTGTCACACAGCTCATCTACGGACTTCGTCCCGTCCTGGTGAAGCACCGGCATGTTGAAGCGTCTTGCCTGCTCTTCGATCAGATCGTTGTACCAGTAGCTGCGGCCAAGGAAGTTTTGCAGCATACGGTCCGGGTCCGACGATGACTTGTGCGTCGGCGTTCCGTCTTCCCGTTCGGCAAGGACCTCCCGGTCGACGTTCAGCCAGAACGGTTTCACGTTGTCCATCTCAAGCGACGCAACCTGTTCAGGACGCATGAACCAGCCATCGATGACGACCGATGGGCCGAACAAAGAGCGCGTCCGCACTACCGCCCGGAGACCCGGCCACACTGCGAGGTGTTGCTCTGTTGCGTCCTCGATCAGCTTCTCGGCGGGCGTCTGCGTGAAGTATTCGACCGAACTCAAACCGGTGACGGCCCGACCCATGATGTGCAGCCCCGGATGCGACTCCGGTGTCGTGACCCCCTTGAGCCCTGCCGCAATGTCATCGGCCGTCAACGACGCAATGTCCAGCTTCTTACCCAGCGCTCGCCCAAGAGTCGTCTTGCCGGCGCCAGGGGCACCGCCTATCAGAACAACTACTGATTCTGGCATGCGGTACTCCTCGTTTCTTTCGGCCTGAGTGCCCACCGGTCGAAACCCTTGCCAGTGACAGGGTAAATAGACTTATTCTGGAAACGCCTGTCAGGACACCGCTTTGCGGCACCAGCATACTGAGACCGGCGACTGACAACAATCAGAGCACCTCCTGCCGCACTCGATCCATAGGCCGGACGGGACGCCAGCCTGTCGACTATCCATCGAATGAACAGACTCCACGAATGAAGATCGCAGTTTTTCATCCCCGGTTCGGCGGCGGTGGCCTCGACAGAGTTGTCGTTCGCCTGACGAAGGGTTTCGTGCAGGCGGGGCACCAGGTCGATCTGCTCGCCGCCGAAGTTTCGGGCACCGTCTACGACGACGTCGACCCCGGTGTGAACGAGGTTCCTCTCAAGGCTCCGATCAAGCTCCCGGCAATCAAGCGACTTGTTTCCGTCGAGTCCTGGACCTCACTTCTCTCCATCCCCCCTCTTTACAGCTACCTGCGAGAACAGCGGCCCGACATCCTCTTCGCCGCGAGCTCCCTCAACGCGGCGGTCGTCGGAAAGGCACTGGCCAGGACCGACACGAAGACCGTACTTCGGGTTTCGCTCCACCAGTCTGGTTCAACGCAGCATGACGAGCACCTGACAGCGAGGTTGCTGCCTTACGTCAGGCGCTTGCTGTTCAAAGGCGCAGACATGGTCGTCACCAACTCCGCAGCTGGAGCCGAAGACCTGCAGAAGAGCCTTTCTCTCGATGCGAGGAAGGTAATGATGATCAACAACCCGTCAGCTGATCCCGAGATCGCGATCAAGGCGCAGGCGGAAGTCGATCACCCGTGGCTCGATCAGCATGAAGTGCCGGTCGCTGTCGCCGTCGGACGCCTGGCAGCTGTCAAGGACGTGAGCACCCTGATACGTGCCTTTGCCATCGTCGTCAGCAAGACGCCATGCCGCCTGCTGGTCATAGGACAGGGTGTTGAAGAGCAGAAGCTCAAAGACCTCGCCAGCGAACTCAATATCAGCGACTCGATCGATTTCATTGGCTTTGTCGACAACCCGTGGGCCTACATGAAGCGGGCCGACATCTTCGTCATGAGTTCAAGGGTCGAAGGCTCACCGAACTCGCTCATCGAGGCGATGTTCCTCGGCGTTCCGGCTATCGCGACCGACTGCCCGACGGGGCCAAAAGAGATCCTGCAGGACGGAAAGCTCGGTCACCTGATCGAGATGGGCGACCACGAAAGCTTTGCCAGAGCGTGGCTCGAAATCCTGGCGGATCCGGAGAAAGCGAAGGCGACGGCAGAATCGGCGATGGAGCACATCTCAAGGTTCGAGTTCGACACAGTCGTCAACGAGTTCCTGGCGATGTTCTCGAAGCAGCTCGAAGGGCCGGCGACCAACTGACCGCCTAAAGTGCGATCTCCCGTGCCCATGAGCGGTTCTCCAGGTACCAGTCGACCGTCCGGTCGATGCCCTCCTCAACCGGCACCTGAGCCGTCCAGCCCAGCAGTTCGCTCGCCTTGCTAATGTTGGCGTGCGTGGCCTTGCTGTCCGCCGGGTCGGCATCGCCATGCAGAACTCGTGCCGTCTTCCCGGAACGCTCCTCGATGCGTGAAATCACACTCAGCAGCTCGACTGGCCGGTCCGACCCAAGGTTGATGATCTCGTAGCCGAGGTCACGTCTCGTTGACTCTACGACTCCCCGAGCGATGTCTTCCACGTAGGTGAAATCTCGCTGCTGCAGGCCGTCGCCATATACCTGCACCTCGTCGCCCTCGCAGATCCAGCGGACGAAGCGGAAGATGCTCATGTCTGGCCGCCCGGCAGGTCCAAAAACAGTGAAAAACCGCAGTGATGTAGCGCCGATGCCGTTGTTGTGGAAGTAGCTGTGTGCGAGCACCTCGGCTGCCTTCTTCGAGGCGGCGTAAGGCGAAAGCGGCCGGTCTGCGACCTCATTCTCTGCGAACGGCATCGGCGCGTTGCCGTACACGCTCGAGCTCGATGCCAGCACGAACCGGTTGATCGACTTCTCCTTGCACAGCTCAAGCAGGTTGATCGTGCCGGTCACATTGGTGTCGAAGTAGGCCCACGGGTCCTGAATCGACTGCCGCACACCTGCCCGTGCCGCGAGGTTCACCACGCAATCGAAGTCGTTCGCACCGAAAAGCTCGGCCAGCCCGGCCTGGTCTGTAACGTCGAGCTGCTTCCACTCAAACCCCTCAAGACCTTCGAGCTGCTCCAGCCGCCACCGCTTCAGCTTCGGGTCGTACGCGTCGTTCACGTTGTCGATACCGAAAACGGTGTCGCCTTCGTCGACCAGCTGCCGGCACACGTATGAGCCGATGAAACCGGCACATCCGGTCACAAGGATGTTCAAGCTAAGGCACTCCGTTCGAGGATTGGCAACTGCGACGACGGGCTCTTCAGTTCCTATCGGCCAACCATAGCTGACCCCACAGTTCATCGACTGTCAGAAGTACGACACCGAACGCGCACTACGCCACAGGTTGCAATTCACGCCCTCTCCGCACTCACCGATGTCGAGGCAGTTCGGCGGGAACCCTGTTCTAAATCAGGCGCTGTGTAGAATCACGCCACAATCTGATAGCAGACACACTCCAAAGAACAGGGACGGTTCGCTCATGGAGGATCTTTCACCGCATCTGCAACAGGGCATGCTCATAAGGCAACGGGGCCAGGATCAACTCGCACCCGTACCGTACGAGCCGTGGGTCCCGCTGCCTCCGCTCGAAGACCAGTGGGACTTCGGACGAGTTCACCATGCCAACGATTTCACAGCGCGCATCGCCCGGTCGACCGAAGACGTGCAAAGCGCTCTGGCTGAGGCTGTTTCGATGCCCGGGGGACTCAGCCTCCGCGGCTCGGCCCACTCGATGAACGGCCAGACGCTGCCTGACAACGGCCTTCAGCTCTCGCTCAGGTTCGAAGAAACGGACGCCGATTACTCGCTGGACGAGTCGCACCGGGTGACGGTGCCCGGCAGCGCAACGTGGGAGACCGTTCTTGCGAAGCTGGAGCCGCAGGGCCGGTCAATCGGAGTGCTCACCGACCACCCCGGCACCACGGTAGGTGGAACGCTCTCCGTCTCTGGGATCGGCGCAGGCTCCTTCAAAGTCGGCCGGCAGGTCGACCTCGTCCACAGACTCCAGGTGATCCTGCCTGACGGGCGCGAAACCTGGTGTGACGCCGAGACAGAACCCGACATCTTCCGGGCAACTCTCGCAGGTCTCGGAGGTATCGGAATCATCCGTCGCGCCGTGCTGAACACAATTGAGTTCAACCCGTATCTCGTCGCCGTGATCGGGCTGGTGCCGGAGTGGCAGATGGCTGTCCAGGGCACAGCAGCCCTCACCAAAGCCGCCGGCGCAATGCCGTCCTCGCTGGGCCAGTACCGCTACGGGATGGGCCCAGCCGCGATGCCCGAGATGGCAGCTCCGGCCGGCCAGTACCTGTTCGAGTTCAAGATGGCAGAAGAGGCGGTTGAGTTCGCGCAGAATGGCGTCCAGGACATCCCGGGTCTCGGTGAACGGTGGGCGATGATCCGCGTCGAGACGACGCAGAACAGTCGGCTCAACCTGACCTCGACAATCAACAAGCTGCTGCACGCCTTCTGGCAGGACTCTCCCGGCGAAGTGCTCCAGCTCTGGAACGACTTCGTCTTCCCGGACGCCGAGCTGAACCTGCAATTCCTGTCGAAGATCGAATCCGACCTGGCAAAGCCGGAACTGGTCAGATACAACTTTGCGAAGTTCGGCTGCCTGGTCAAAGACACCCAGGCCAGCCCCCACCTGCCGCTCTCATTCTTCGCCCAGGATGCCGCACCAATAGACGGCTACTTCACAACGCAGGGCTTCTACTTCTCAGTGCCAAAAGTGGACACCGTTTCGGTTGATGCCATCAAGAACTTCCTGCGCAGCGCAACCGAGATCGCGTTTGAGCTTGGTGGTCGGCCGTACCTCTACGGATGGAACGACCTCGCCGCAGCCGACATGCAGTCCGGCTACGGCGAGTCATGGGACTTCTATAAGAGCGTGAAGAGATCGGTTGATCCCGACTGCATCCTGTCCCGTGGGTTCTTCACCAGGCTGGGCATTTAGATCGTGCCGTCACTCATGCTGCCACCGGGCCGGACGTGCTGACTGCTCATCGTCGAATAGGTCGCCGGAAGGCGCATGATCTTCGAATAGGTCCGGATCAGCCATGAGACCGGGCCTCGGAAGTAGTACCGCTCGGCCTCGGCCACCCTGTCGATGTCGCTTTCGTACATCTTGGCTGTGCCTTTCGTCAGGTGGTACTTCAGCACGCCGGTGTTCTCGAACGTCTCGTGGATGATCAACGCATCCTCGCCGATCACCCGAAAGACCTCGAACCGCAACAGCCCCGGCTCGATCGAATGAGCATCGGTCCCGACGCGCTGCCACCAGTAGATGAGATCGTCTAGCCGAGACGCGTCTCCGGGCTTGCAGGTCCATTTAGCGGTCACCTGAATCGCGGTTGAAAGATTGGGCTGCCTGTAGTCGTCTTTCACATAACCGTAGAGATGCTCACCAAACACAGCGGGGACGCCAGTGGCAGTGACTGCCTCAATGGCGCTGTCAGGCAGCTTGATCCCCCGGACCATATGCATGTCCGGCCGGGCAACCTCGGAAAGCCGGGACAGGATGCCTGGTGCAACCTCTGTTAAGAAGCTCCTGAGCGCCTCGGCGCTACGAAAAACCTGGTGAATCAGGACGGCGCCACCACCGACCGACCGATTGACTTCGCTCAGAAGCACTCCGTCGTCAGACTCGGCAGCCCGTTGCAGGGCGTCCACCGCTTCTATCATCGGCTTGAGATCGGGTGATCGGCGCAGAGGCCAGCCGGACCTTTTAGGTATCCACTTACCGGTCACGCTAATCTCATCCCCGAGCCTTGATGGCTCCGCGAGAAACTCTGGCATCTCGGCGGTTTTCGTAGTCATGCTCAATGTCCCATCTGACTGGTGAAGACCCGGCTGAAACGCCGGGCCTTCTCGTAGGTCTAGTTAGTCACCGCTCCCGCTCGACTGAAACCGAACACACGGCTCCCGAACACTGCACCCATGTTCATGCCGTTTGCTGCCTGGACCAGCTCTTCGGGCACATCTCCGCAGAAAAAGAACGGGCCGGGAGTTGCGATCTCTGTTAGCTGCGGGAAGTACTGCGCGGCCGTGCCGCCGAGATGCTGTCCCAGCGCCTGGCCATCTTTGAAAACATCGATCACCATCAGGTCGCCGGTCTCCTCGACCTCATAGACCTCGAACCGCAGAGTGCCCGCCTCGGTCGATTCCGCCTGCTCCAGCACCGTCCGGTACATCGCCTTCAGCTCTTCCGCCTTGCCGGGCTTGGCCGTCCACCTGTATGCCACCGTGATCTCTTGATCAGTCATGTCAGTCCTCCTGTTTTCGTCGGCCTTGATTTATCTAACGATCGGTACAATAATAGAGGCTAGATACTGTGTCAAGGGTTTTTGTACCGAAAAGTAAGAAAATGGCTTCAGAAACGAAAAAACGCCCGCGCGGCAGACCGATATCGTTCGATCGCGAGCAGGTCCTTGACGCCGCGGTCAACGTCTTCTGGGAGAAAGGTTACGAAGGCTCGTCGATGGATGACCTGACCACTGCCATGGGCATCAAGAAGCCGAGCCTCTACGCGGCGTTCGGCAACAAGCGCCAGCTGTTCGAAGCGGCGATAGACCGGTGGGCTGCGACGCGCGGGGGCTATGAGTTCGGCGCGCTGCACAGGGCTGAGAACGTGCGGGATGCCGTTGCTGAGTTCCTCGAGACGAGCATCGCCTGCGCCACCGAAGCCGGCATGCCGAAAGGCTGCATGATCACGAACGTTGCAACGGACGCCGCCGAGAACGACGACGAGCTGCGAGCAAAGCTCGCCGTAATGTTCGTGCAGACCGACGAGGGAATAGCCAGCCGTTTCCGCCGAGACCAGGTGAAGGGTCAACTACCAGCTGGCCTCGACCCCGACACGCTGGCGCAGATGGTCCACTCAGTAGTCCACAGCATCAAGGTCAGGGCCCGCGCCGGCGCAACCAGGGAGCAGCTAGAGTCAATCGTCAACAGCTTCATGCAGGTCTGGTTCCCTTCCAAATAATGCGACCGGGCCATTGACAGGGTGAGAAGAGACCGTCAAATACGCAATGATAGTGGGACTATTACCGTATTCCGGGGTATTAGTTCTTGACGTAGATTTTAACTTTCGACGTGAGACAACTGGGACAGATGACGGATGGCGGCCAACGGACTGATCCGCAAGTGGATGCTGCTGTTTGGGACTTCGATGGTCCTGTTCACAGTCGTTTCATGTTCAGATGTGTCGGATCCGTTGCCTCCACTGACGGTGGTGAACAACTCAGAGGATTCACTTCTTCTTCGATTCGACATCGTGTTGGAGGACGAAAGTTCCCCTGGCGGTTTTGAGACCCTGCCTCTGAGCGAGAGTTCTGTATGGAAGTTCTCGATAGATCCAGACGAAGAAATCACACTCGACATATCTATGAATCGCCGGTATCCGATCGATCTCACTGGGACGATCAGGCTGGCATCAATCACAGCGCAGGACAGAGTAGTACTCAACGAGTCGTTTACCGCGCAAGAGCTCAGGAACTTAGGCTGGACTCTGGTTCTCGAACCGTGACGAAGTGCTGGTCGTTGACTGAGCGGCCGCAGAGCCCGCCTGGTTGTCGAGTCTGATCAGGGATGCGGCACGACCCTGGCGCGTTCCGCTCCGATGCCGGGGACTCAGACGATTCGGTACGTGTGACTCAACCGAATCCTGACTGAGTTCAGGCGGTAGCGAAGACGTGATTTGGCACCACGCGGCCTTGCCAATCATGCTTGGCCCTGTCGGCCTAAATGGAATGGTGCCGAGGGGCGGACTCGAACCGCCGACACATGGATTTTCAGTAGCTCGGACTGCCAGCGCTGCGCTCGCAGTTTGAGTGCGGGGAGCATACGAGGTGGAGTCATCTGGCGGGGTAGCTCGCGTTCGGTCTCATTTGACCAAACGGTCGATTGCTCCATGCTCATCCACCTTTTCCTTGTCTAGTAGAAGGTCGCGGGCTTAAATCCCGTCTTCCGCTCCAGTTCGCAACCGGAACGATGCCAGTCGTTCGAGATTGGCCCTGCTTACTCTGAGAAATGTTCGGTGACCTCGGTGTGTGTCGTCGCAATGTGGTCATTAGGCGATTGGCTCAAACAGGGATCAGAGGCGTCAGACGAAGCGTTCAATATCGGCTGCTCGTCTTCCTAATGAATTCTCATTAGATCCTGCTCTTTCGCCGTTTTCGCAACTCGCAGTTCTCATCGATGTGAGAGGCATACCCGCGGCCACAGACTCACTTCCAACAGGTTCGGATTGGACCTGGAGCACTAACACTCTAGGAGGTGATGAAAGTGCACAGCGGAATTTGCGAGCTGCAACACAAGGTCAATGAACAGGCGCGACGCCGCATCGACCACAAAGCTATCGCTCGCAGGAGCTACCAGGTAGCTCAGGAACAGAAATCCGGGTTCGTACGGCGCTCGGTCGGCCGGACTGGCAAGTTCGCCTCGGACATTGGGTACGACTTTGCGGCTGCGATCGTGCTCCTGGCCGTGATCTCCCTTGGAGCATGGCTCATGGGTGACGTGATGTCCGCTAAGGCATCCTTCGGAGATCCAATAGAGATCTTCCAGCAGCCAGAAGACCCGAGGTCAGAAGCACCTAAGTCTGGTGTGCCTGACATCGACAACGGGGACGGCAACGACGACCCGGTGATCGAGGTGGAGGACCCGGGCAAGGTGCCCGGTCAGCCCGCCCCGGTTCCTGCTCCAAGCAGGGCGTCTCTGGGTCTCCCGTTGACAGACGATGAGTCTGTGCCCGGACGAGACTACCTCTTCGCCAGCAATGGTGATGACAGGGACGACCCGCTTGTGAGACGGGTCCCGGACATCGGCCCTGGCGATGACAACGATTCGCCGACGGTTGTTCACGACCCCGGTCGGGTTCCCGGAGTTCCGGCTCCGGTACCTGCGGTGACTCGTTCAGACCTGGGTCTACCGCTCGACGACGATGCGCCCGGTCGCTGGTACCTCTTCGCAGGTCACGGTGACGACAGAGACGCTCCGACCGTCGAGTAAAAACGGGTGGTGTGCATAAGCATTTCGAGTCATTTCAGACTCATCCACCTCCAGAGGCCGCCCGCCAGAACATGCACTGGCGGGCGGTTCTGGTTGAGTGCATCTGACAACGAGATCACCCGTTACCAAATCTCTTCTACGGTCTCGAACAGCCATCTGCCCGGCTTATTCTCTGATGTCCTTCCGACGAACGCGGTGGCTTTGACCAGCCATCTTTTAAACCCTCCGGTTAGTAGATAGTCGCACCCAACGGCGATCCGTGGTGCGTCGCCATCGAGCCAAAGCCGGCCGGTCTTTGCTTCATGGAATGAACCGTCGAAGGTCCAATGGGCAATGTTCAAGTCATCCGGCCGTTCAGCAGTGGCGATCACTCCCATGAACACTTCAGTTTCTGGATTCATTCGTGGAGGTTATGTGATTCGAGATTATGGTGAGGAGGGGCGATGCGGAACCTAGCTGTTGCCAGCTGGCTAGTACTGTCCGTCACGGCCAGAGAGACCCCAGGGGTAATTCAGGAAAATCCAAATGTGCTGCCACCGGGTAAGATGCACGCAGATTGGCGGTCACGCAGACGGTCAGCAGCCAGATCAAGAACGCCTAGCAACATGAGCGCACCGACTCTTCCAGGCCGAAATAAACTGGTGCGGCAGGTCGCCGCCCGCCTGTCGGCGTTCGACGGCGGCCCATCAAACGCTGTGCTCATCACTGGCGAGCCTGGCATAGGCAAGTCAGAGTTCACGCGGACTATCTGTGAGATCGCAGGCGAGAGTGACTGGGCGGTTGGATTCGTCGAATGTGGACACCTGTCCTCAATCTCGTCATTCTTTCCGGTACGCCAGATGCTTTCCGACCTCGGTGTCGCATCCGAACTCGGCGAAGCCACGCCGGCCGCAGACCAGCCCGGGGCTGCACGCACCGCGCTGTTCGAAAGCGTCTCCTCGAGCCTGCGTGAACTGCTCGAGAAGCGCGACGTCATGCTCGTCATTGACGATGCGCACCTCGCCGACGAATCCAGTCACGCTCTTCTCAGTTACCTGGTGGAGGATCTCCGAGACTGGCCGCTGACCGCTGTGTTGGTTGGAGAGTCCGAGGCGCTTCGTCACAGCCGCTCACTTGCCCCGACGATTTCATCGCTGCTGCGGGCCGATCGATGCCTGATGATCGAACTTGGCGGACTCGACGCAGAAGGCTGCATCGAAATGATTCAGTCAATCGAAGGACGAGTACTGGACCTGAACCACGCTGACCGCTTGATCGAGCTGACCGGAGGTAACCCGTTCCTGCTGAACCAGCTTGCCCAGTCCGGGCAGATCGACAGTGCCCGGGTCGAGACTGGCACCGGGTATGCCGCGCCGGCAGCTGTGCGTTTTAGCGTGCTGGAGGGAGTCCAGGAACTCGGCCCTGTCGCCTACAAGGTGCTGAGCACCGCAGCGCTGATTGGCCCAAGCTTCACAGTCGAAGAACTGACTTCATCCTGCGGTCTGCCTGCACCCGACGTAATCTCTTCGCTGTCCGAAGGGGCGCGACTCGGCCTGTTGCGCCGCTGGTCAGCCGCCGATAAGCGAGTCAGCTTCAGCCACGGTATGGCCAGGGAACTGCTTACGGAGGGCATCCCAGTCGCTGAGCGATTCGCTTTGCATCAGCAGATTGTCATCGCCTTCGAAAAGATCCACGCTGGCAACCTGGAAGACTATGCCGAGTTCCTTGCAGCGCAGTGCGAGGTGATTGGACCCGTCATCGGCTGGGACAGCTGTGTGCGCTATATGCTCATTGCGGCGAGCAAGGCGCTCTCATCGCACGCGTACGAAGACGCGATTGGCTGGTACAGCCGCGGACTTGAGCTTTCAGGTGGAGTCCGTGACGATCCGCAATCGGCCAGCTTGCTCAGCGGCCTGGCTCAGGCGCTACTGCACGTCGCGACCACTTCGGCCGAGCGCCAGAAAGGGTTCGAACGGCAAAAGCAGGCTGTTGAGATGTTCCTGCGTCTCGGTGCCCACGGTGATGCTCTACGTGTTGCTGCGATCACCGAAGGGTCGTTGGCGAGTGCCGCCTGGAACCTGGATTTCATCCAGGACATCTACGACAACACACCCGACGATCTTCGGGGAACCTCCGACTTCGGCCGGATATGCAACAAGCTCGGGCTCGCCCACGGCATCCTCCTCGGCGATCGGGCAGCGGCCGACAAGCATTTCGACGAGGCCGAAGCCCTGGGTGGGAGCGAGTCGGTGACAGACCGGCTGTCAAACAGGGGCTCTGTGGCTGGATTCTGGCACATGGACCACCAGTCAGGGCTCGATCAGTGCCTCGCGGCGATTGGCCATCCCAGTGCCGCGCACACTCCACTTCGCGCTCTTGCAGACAGTGTGGCGATCTTAATTCGAATGGGGGATGCAAGAGCGACGGCGTATTGTGAGCAGCTCCGGCAAGCCGCAGTCGCTTCACAGGACGCGACCTATCTCTCGTTGTCATCTGTATCAAGCATGATGTGGTCAACGATCACTGGTGATCTAGAGGCAGCGGAGGAGAGCTACGAGGCGGCCGTCGGACCCGGTGTGGGTACCTGCCAGATCGAGTCGATCGCCAGCATTGTGGCGTTCGAAAAGGGCAATGAGGATGCTGGTCGAGAACACCTCGACCGCATGATCGAAGCGGCCAGCAGTAATCAACAGATCGTCGTGCTGGATGCTGCCGTCGCATCGGTGACACTTGCATTCTGCACACGCTACTACTCGACGGAGTTTGGAGAGCGGATCGCCGGAGCATGGGCCAGCCAGGTCTTGGACAATCCCACGTCCACACCACTGGTAAAGATGGTCTCGGCCTGTGCGCTCGCTCTGCTCAATGAAGAGATCCCGGCTGCGGCCGCCGGTTTGGTGGCCGCCCACCTCGGGGAGCTGGTTCCGTTTGTGCCGATGACCGTTGACCAGATTTCAGGTCACATGGCTGTTGACAAGGGCCGTGCGACGGATGCTGTGCCGTTCTTCGACTCGGCCGTGTCATCCAGCCGGGCGAGCGGTTTCAGGCTGATCGAAGCGCATGCCATTGTTGACCGCATCGTTGCAGCATCCGGATCAGATTCGCGCCGAAACAGGAGGGTGCGAGAACTTGCCGGGGAGTTCTCGGGAGAGGCTGTCCTCACCCGTCATTCAGATGCAATCGACAGCCGCAAGCGCCCCGGCGGGCTCACTCCGAAGGAGTACGAGATACTCGGGCTGATGGCGCAGGGCCTGACGAACCGCCAGATCGCAGAGAAGATTGACCGTACGATCTACAACGTGCAGAGCCATATCTACAACATCTTCCCGAAGCTGGATGTCGAGAACCGCGCAACGGCGATCAGCAAGGCCTTCGAACTGGGCTATGTGTGAAGTAGAGGGCTGACGGAATCGTGTAAACGACGGAGCCGAATGTCACCCTTGGGTTGATGCGGCTTAACGAGTCACTGTCCGTACTCGAGTGTCAATCCCATCCATCTCGGCATAGCTGAATGACGAGCCATTTTCATTGGCAATATCCGCGACACGCTTCGTTATGTAGAACGTTCCAGCCTGGTCGTCGGGCTTATTGGCGAGCTCTGATGCAACCTCAACCGCAAGACCGGCAATATCTGTCGCCGCGGGGCCGGTCTGGGGTTCTGATTCGGATCCCTCTCCCGGAACCCCGGCTTCGCCCAGCAGGAGGTTTCCGGCATCATCTATCAGTGGCATCCCGGTCTCGCTTCTGTCGAGATCGGTGAACTCTAGCTCGGATACCGGGCTAGTCGAACGGACAGAGAAAATCACCATCTCGGTGGAGTCCAGGCCACCTTTGTAAGGCAACTGCATTCCATCGAATTCATCGGGTGAGCTGGCGGCAAGCTCCTCAGCGGCCTGGATAGCGCTTATCGCCGAGATTCGAGCGGGGTTTTCGGGATCCCATCCGTACAGATTCCTCTGCTCTTCAGGTACAAAACCGGATGGCCAAACACCAATCACTGAATCTCCGACGGTGTTCAGTACGAATCCAAGGTGTTTCTGAATAATCGCCGAAACGCGCCTGTGGAATGCGGACAGAAACTTTGGGTAGTTCGCCAGTCCGACATCCGGGTTCTTTCGAATTTCCTGGGAGTTCTTTACGTCGACAACGAGAACCGGTAGTTCGAGCAATGCTTGTCCCGGGCAGGCACGGATGAACATATCGCAGATGTTGCAGTAGAAGCGGTTGCGGCGGTTCCTGGTGATTCTCTGCTCACCTAGACCGGGGTCGTCATAGACGGCGCCAAAAGCTAGCCTGCATAGCAAGCATCTATCCCCAGACGGCGGCGCCGACCTGGCCATCGCCGACCTGAGTGAATCATCGCTGGCATCACGCTTGTCGAGTATCACCTGTCGCACGGCTACGTCAGGCAACTCAACCGGCAATCGACCGAGTTTCACGGTGCGTATCGCCGATTGTGGCCCTTCATAAGTGAACATCACCTGCCACGCGTGATCAATGTCTTCCTGAAGGCTCCCAGGTAGTCGGGCCTGTGGAAACCCCGTTGCCTCGCCCGTCATGAGATTGGCCATTGGTTTGTCGCCCAACCTTTCGTTCACTGAGATCTCGACGGAACTTGACCACTTCTGCTTCGATAGCGGAACGCAGACTCTCTGCCACTTCGCGCACCATGTTCCGTTTTCCTCCGTCAGCATCCGACAACCATGGATTCATAGTGGTCGAAATGAGGAAGTTCATCTTGACGTCCGGATCGTGATTGATACCGAGCCGGCGCCTCATACTCTTGATTGGCTCCTCAGCAACGTTCGATTCGTACTCTGAGCCAGTGACCACTACAGGTGGCCAGTCATCTCCTTCGTACTCGATGCTCAACGCCCGGTAGACACAATCGTTGAACTTGCTCGCCACCTCTGGATCGGAGTTCCAGTATTCGTTTCCAGTCTCATCGACCAATTTCGGGTTTACTGCGTAGGCATTGATGATCAGGTCTGGCCCCATTGATCGGAAGAATCCATGCTCCCCAGACCTGCTCAGTTCATCCCACAGATCCTCGTTATTCAACGCCTTCCACCTGTCGAGTTTCACGACGTCACCTGGATCTACCTCTTGAAGAGTCGTGATCCTGAACAGGGGTGATCTCATAGAAGCTAATTCGGCAAAGATGCGCTTCGCATTGAAAATGCACTTACCGAGGATCTTTCCGTATCCACTCTGATCGGGTCGAATCACCTTGTGGCTAAACCAAACAGCGGCGGGAGCTGCGCCCGGTTTTGAGCCCTCAATTCCGTAGACTCCGACAGTCTTCTCGACGCCGCCATGGAACACAACGGGAGCGGAGTTCTGGATCAACTGAGGCATCCGCCCGTCGCGATAACAAACGGACCCCGCGGGATACGGGATAAAACCAGCCTTGTGCGGATCGATCGTCACGGAATCCGCCTCGCGCAGTTTCTCGATCTCACGCTGCGTGGCTTCGCTCATGGTCATTTCAGGCGTGTACACGTGCTCGTAAGGGGCGAACTTCGTGTGCTCTTTTTCTGAAGACTGAATCTGCTCCAGAGCCATCCTTGGAGCAAAAGCAGGACCTGATTCGAACGCCCCCCATCTACCGTTCCCGTCACTCTCAGCTTTCTTGACCCTCTGGTAAGTCGTCCTTAGCTGTCTGTCGGCCTCCGATCCAGTAGCAGGTGGGTGAAGGAGAGAGGCGAAATACCCGCCCCATGCAGCATCCGCATGGAGATGGAAATCAGCACCGCGTTCTCGGAAATCCTCACGAATATCGAGGATTCTGGACAGCTGATCTACAGCGCTTTCCTGTGTGCTGCCCATGATCGCCACCACCGCCATAACAGGAAGTTTTCTGTCGATGCGTGAGCGTAGTTCGTCTTCAAGCGCATCGATATGGACCCGGGCGTTCTCGTCTATCCGCACGCCGACGTAGTTTGAGGATCCTAGCCCCATCAAAGTCGCAGCCTTGGGGAGAGAGTAGTGACTGGATGCGGAGCCCAGGATGCTCATGTTTGCCAGGGCTTTACGGAGTTCTCCGCCGGCAGAAAGATAGTCGTCGTACTCCTCAGCGAAGCGCGTCAAGCCAAGATCCTGGACCGAAAGATTGTCGATTCCGGCGAAATCCTCCTCGCTAATGCCCTTTTCATTCTTAAGGCGCTCAGGGATTTCCAGCGTGACACTTGACGTAAGGTTGAGCAGCTCCCACCAGTCCAGATCCACCAGTGGTTTCCACCCCCCGCCAGTCACCTGCACCTCGAAATCGGTGTGCTGGCTAAAGTGTTCCTCCAACGCCCTCCGGATCGCGAAGGGGTAGAGCTTTCGGTTTCTCGCTGCCCAGAGTGCCTCGATGTTTGCAACTGTGCCATCGCATGTGATGTGGCCCCACGGCGTTAACTCATCTATCTGTGAACGGCCGTAGCCAACCATCCGGCAGATGTCTTGCGCTACTTCGATTTCGATGGCAGTCGTTACCGGACTGCCTTCTGCCGCCACATTGTTCTGGTTGTAGAGCATGGCGCCGAAGTAGGCAGCAACAGCGGGTAGCGATGTGTCCCAGTTCATATGCGCCTGGTAGCGATAGCTGTACCAGGGGATCGAGAAGCGCTCGAGTCTCCGTAGCAAGATGTGCAGATACGTCTCGATCCGGTCCGCCTCCTTCTCGTAGAACGGATCGGTCGGATCAGACCACGGCGGATCGTTCGGGTACGAGATCTTGCGGGCAACGGTCGTGTCATCAAGGCACAGATTGATCAGGCGCTTTAGGAGTTCATTGCTTTCGCCCCTGGGCCCAAGGAACCAGGCGCCCATAGATTCTGTGCCGACATCATCGCTGAGGCGCACCGAATTTCGGATCAGGTTAATTGTCGCTTCCGTTGTCATAATTAGGCCCTCAATTTCCTGTATCTAAGATATTTCGCTGGCCCCTTTATCAGGACACGGATTGTCATTAAAATAATTCAAAACCCTCGTCGAATACCACCAGGTCTTTTCAACATCAATTGTTAGCTCCGGGATCAACTGCAGACGCCCACCCATTGGGTCGCGATACTCAGTTAGTCCATAAAACCTGACAATCTTCGTCTCTCCATCTGGAAGCGGATTCTGACAGTACGTAGTGTCCGGATCCCACTGCAGAGAAGGGATGCTCACGACCGCGCCAGCCGACAGTTGGTCAGGTGCTATCCAGTCTGGTGCTGACCTCAGCGTTGCAACATGGTCGTAGTCGGGCCGAATTCCGATCGTGTGATAAATATGAGCTTCATCCTCTTTTCCGAATAGGAAATATTGCTCATGTTTTTGGCCATTCGTGTTTTCGTTAAAATGACTGAATCGAACGACTCTCACGATCTCCACTAAGATTCCGCTCAACCAGGGTTCAATCGGCTCCTTTTCTCCCCACGGAGAATCAAGATCCGGATATTTAGTGAATGAATTCCAGACATCAGCTATGAATGCCGTTACCCGTCCGCTTGCAATTGATGAAAGAGTATGTTTCTGAACGTTGCCCAGGTAATGCGTCTTCCCGTACCTATCTCGATCCTCCAGTAGCTTCTCCTTCGTCGAGTCCGTGAGCTTCACCTCGAGCACCACTTCGAGATTGTGTCCCTCCATATGACTCATGATCTGGTGGCAGAGGAATATCGTTTCTCTGCCTACCACGATGAACGCATGCCGCATGGGGTTGCTCTGCGTGGGCGGCGCCGTGTGCGTACTGTGGTCCATATAGAACGTCATAGGGGGGTGCTCGTCGGTCATATCAGTCCTCCTGCAAGCAGTCTCTGCGCCGGCGGCACAGCCTAGCACAAACGCATCATGTTCAAGTGATTACTGTTTGTAATCGCGCTCTTAAAGCAGCTGAAGCTTGAGTAATCGCCGTTGTGTTTAGTCACCTCTCTGTAATCCGTCACGCCGGTCTTGGGTGTGCCTGTGTCCGGCACCCATCCGAACTACAGGCGGTTCGTTCCGACTGAGCTCAACGCTGAGGAGCCTGGACAACCCCGGATCCGACTCTTTGAGTGCCCAGTCCTTCTACGACTGACTCCATTGACGTATTCCAGAGAATTCCGCTGGTCATCATCTGTGTGTTGAGCTTTCCGGTTTCCTCAAGCTTTTGAGCCCAGAGGGCCGCAACTCCGGCAACATGAGGTGTTGCCATGCTTGTGCCGTCAGCTGAACGCAGGCCTCCGCCCGCTCTCGCTGAGATCACGTCGACGCCAGGTGCCGCCACATCCACCCCGTTGTTTGAGAAGTCGGCTATATCCAACTTGTTGCCGGACCTACCGACCGCCCCCACAGAAAGAATGCCGTTGGCGGAAGCTGGAGGCGATTCATCAACTTCGAACCTGGGGTTCAGGTCCCTTCTGCTGTCGTTCCCGGACGCAGCAACGATCAGTGTCTTATGGCTGAAATTGCCCGTCCGCGTGATGTAGTCCGATTGGATTTCGAAGAAGCGAACGACCTCGACGAACTCGGTTATTGCCTTGGATCTCGCGGCTTCTTCCGGGTAGTCGCGTCTCTTGTAGTAATTCACTGTGGCGTCAAAGTCGATGCCCAGTGACATCGAGACTACGTTCGCACCGCCTTTCACCGCCCAGTCGATGGCCTCACCGATCGAGACACTGTCCGCGCCGGGTCCCAGGACCTTTCCGATCAGAGCCTTTTTCACTCCACGGGCAACGCCAATTCGCTTACCTTGCACATCCCGACCGAAGATGGTTCCGGCGCAGTGAGTACCGTGTCCGTGTGTATCCTCTTCGACGTCATCAGTGAAGTTCTTCGTCACCAACTCCACACCTTCAAAAGCGGGGTGATCCCTGTCGATTCCGGTGTCGAGCACTGCCACGACGATGCCATCGCCCGTATATGGAGAAGTGTCTGCCGCGACCGTGATGACACCCCAGGTTGTGTCCTCCCCGTCGTCTTGCGGCTCAACGTTCACCGAAACCGGCTCAATGAGTTTCATCGGTAGTGCCGGAGCGACGGCTCTCACGTTTTCGTCACGGGCCAGCTCCGCACGATCGTCATGTTCAATTTCGGCAACCTCGAACCGGGGCGGTTCGTAGTCAGACGGATTCCATGCACCACGGGGGCGAGCCCCGACGTTGCCTCCAGCTTCTTCCAGTGGCTCAGCCCTGAGAATCATGTACCTCATCGGTTCTATTCCTTTCCGGAATCAAAGTTCACACTGTGTTTCGTGTTTTCGAGACCACAATCCAGGCTCGTTGCGCAGTTAAGTTGCGATCTCCCAAACTGATAGCTCTTTCTGTTCAGCTGCCAAACCAATAGTCCGGTATTCGAAGAATGGCAGATGCTACTACAGCTTTTTCGTCGACGACAGATCCGCCTTCCCGTGTGTTCAGATGTCTGCGATTCCGATGTCCGGACACAGCGCGATGCCCGCTGATGTTTCATTCCGTCTTCGTCGAGATCGTGACTGTGTTCAGGTTCGGCCGAGTGTCGGCCAGGAGTTCGCTGCACACATCAATGAGAGCTGCGAGTTCTGAGAACGGCCTGATGTACGGATCTAGTGAATAACTGTGAGAAGGGCCTGCAAACTGCAGCGGAAGTGACACACGGCATCTACAGCGCGATTGATCCGCGCTTCGAAGAATCAGGGCGACAGCTGGAGACGAGGTACATGCAGCGGTTGACCGGGCTTATGGTTACCCGATTTTGATCTCGCCGACGATATGGCGATTGATCGACATCAGGCCCTCAATCGAGAATCGGTCGATGTCGGGTACGCCGGTCACCAGAATCGCCTCGGGTCCGTTCTCGATCACACCAACACCACCGACACCCGTGCCGATTGTGTTGTCTGATATCTGATTGCCCGTCGCCGCAGGGTTCTGGATTCTGATCCCTCCCGAGGCATTTCCGGAAATCAAGTTTGAGCTAATAGTGTTGTCCGATGAGTTGTCGACGAAGACGCCGATGTTGCAGTTTCCTGCGGTCCCGTACGCGGCACCGAACATGTCTCGTACGTGCTGACAACTTCCCAGTGCCGCCGTCCCGTCCAGGTTTGTGCCGATCCGGTTTCCCAGCACCTGAGTGTCCTTGGAACCGTCTCTGAGTAGGACACCAGAGAGGGTGTTGGCTGAGATCAGGTTCATTTCGCCGGCATCGGCTCCGCCAATTACGTTTTCGGCTGCGCCACCATTGATGTCGATACCGGCGCCACTATTCCCTATGGCCACATCGCCAGTCACGTCGGTGCCGATCAGGTTCCCTTTGACACGGTTGCCGAGGTTCCCTGGCTGGCCGTTCGCGTGGACTCCGTCTATTGAGATGCCGGAACTCAAGTTTCCGGAAATGACGTTTCCGCTCCCCGGGTCTCCTGTTCCGATGTCAGAGTTCCTGGTGTTCAGGAGCTTGACACCAACCTCCGAGTTTCCGATACCGACCACACCTGTGACATTGAGGCCAACGTAATTCCCCGCGACGAGGTACTTGATCGAGTCTTCGATGTGAATGCCCGCCCTTCCATTGGCGGAGACAACGTTTCTGTCACCACTATTAGATCCACCGATGGTTCCGGTGCTCGTTGTCACGTGGATTCCGTCCCTGCCGTTCCCAGCCACAAGGTTCCCGGCGCCGTTAATGCCGACATGGTTTCCAGTGAGCCGGAGCCGAAGCGCGTTTCGAACGAAAACACCGTGACCGGAGAATCCGGTTATTGACACGCCGTGGAGCTCACTATCGGAAGCGCCCTGCGAATTGAACGTGATCCCGTTGACGTTGCTACCAGCTGACGAACCGTCTATCTCGATCATCAGGGTTGCCGGTCTGTTGTCGTTTGCCCTGGTAGATCCTGGCTGGGTGTATCCATCGATGATCGTTTCATGGCCGATCGCCGGAAGCGCGCTGGTTGGTGCGATCTTGTGCGGGCCTGCACCGGGTATAGCGAACCCGATCACAGCCGGTTCGTTGGATTCAGTTCCTAGAAGGTTGGCTGCTCTTATCGCCTCTCGCAGGCTGCAACTCGCACCGCACGATCCGTCATCTTCATCGCTGGTCGTGGTCACAAAGAAGTTGATTGGCAGGTTCGTACTCGGAGTGATCCACTCCGGATTCCCTTCAATGGAAGCATCATGTTGACCCGTTGCGTCGCTCGCGACCGACGAATCTCCTTCGGAGAGACTCCACGCGGCGAGCAGTCCCTGCTCGGTCCCGTCGGGCAGTTCGGTCATGTTGGCCACGATGTCGGCGTCGGTCCGTGCGATAGACCAAACGCGCATGTCGTAAAGGATTCCTCGGAAAAAGCCGTTCGGTCTCTGTCCACCGATGATCACGGGAATGTTTGCTGGGCCGGCCCCATAAGGGGACTGCGTTTCCTTGAAGATCTCATGCCCATCCACAAGGATTCTGAAGTTGATCCCGTCAGCGACGAAAGCCAGGTGGGATAGCCGGTCAGTTGGCAGGGTATGGCCGGTGTCTATGTTGTCTCTCCCATTGCGGAAAACAAAAAGCGGGCTTGCTGCGCCAACCTCCAGTGCCAACTCACCGCCGAAGAAAGGGTCGCCTTCCTGCGCAGAGATAAACTTCGAGTAGAAGGCCCGGTCGCCGGCCGGCCCGTCAGCGTAGGGCTGAATCCATGTCTCGATCATCCACTGGCTGGACAGTGTGAGTTGTAGGCCCTCCGGATTCGCTGCGGTCAGGCGGTCATCCACGCCATCCAACAGCATTCGAAGGCCGGCGGCAGGTGGCTCAGGGTCGTTCATGTGTCCGAAACAGCTGGCGGTTCCCAGCGCAACAAAGCCGTCGGGGCAGGTGGCATTCGTCCAGGTCACTCCAGTCAGGATGGCGCCCGTCAAGTTGGCGTCAGTGAGATCACGCCCCGAAAGATCCGCATTAGTGAGGTCCTGGAAACTCAGGTCACAATCTGCAAGCAGCGATTCGGAATCAGAGACATTACAGGCGGCGACCGTTCCAGGTGGCGAAAGATGACCCTGGCAGCTGCCACCAGCGTCCCGGCTATTCGTCCCGTCGGGGCAATGGGTGCCGTTCCAGGTAACTCCCGACAGGTTCGCTGTTGTCAGATCAGTGCTGTTGAAGTTCGTCAACGCAACCGTCGCTCCAGACAGTTCAAGGTTGGCGGTAAAGTTCAGATTGTTCATCTGAGCGCTCGAAAGGTCGGCTCTCTCGAACTTGGTGCCATCAACGACTGCACCAGACAACACGGCGTCAGTGAGATCTGCGTCGGTGAAGTCCGCACCGGTAATTACGGCCTGGACCGGCCCTGAAAGGTCAGTGTCTACAAGCGTAGCGTCGGTCAGAGTTGCGTTCGCAAGGTTCACGTTGTTGAATGTCAGGCCGGTGAAGTCTGCATCAACGAGGGTTGCTCCAGTCAGGTTCAAACCGTCGATGCTCACCGCTCCCGAGAAATCAGAGCCGCTCAGGTCCTGTCCGGCCCAGGACACACCGCCGAGGTTGCACCCGTTGTAGACGCGATTCGTACCTGGAGTACATGGTGTGGGTATGGACAGCGCGATCTGGCGCGATGTGTTGCCGGCGCCATTGGTGGTATTCGTGAACACAATCTCGTCGAAGTAGTCGCCCGGCGCCAGGATGACCATGGGATCGGACACGGTGACCGTGACCTCGACTGTTTCACCCTGCAGAAGCTGGCGATCATTAGTCCCGCAGCAGCCAATCCAGTCTGTGGTCAGCCTTTCCTCCCAGACCAGTGTTCCTCCGCCACAGTTCTCGAGCGTATAGACCGCGACCGGTGGCGTGAACGGGCCGCCAACCTCACCAAACGCCTCAAGAGGACTAGCCGGGGTCACGCAGAGAGCCGGGTCCGCAGTGACAGCGGGTGGAGAAGTGGGTGTGGCAGTCGGAGAGGGCGTAGGAGTCGGGGAGGGTCTGGGTGTGGCGGTCAGAACAGGTGTGGGTGTGTGCCCGGGCGAGGGAATCGGAACCTCGGTAGTTGGAGTGGGCGTTGGATCCTCTTCAGACGGATCATCCGGTCTTGTGAGTAGGACGATTAGCGCGACGATCCCGGCGATAACCAGCACCGCCAGGGGAATCCAGACCCAGGGGTTCTTGATGATGCGAAGAAACCGTTCCCAACAACTCGGAGGAGGTGGAGGAATCTTTACAGGTTGGCCATCGATAGATTTTGCGATGGCATTGGCGGCATCAATCGCTCCACTGGACCCGTAAAACGGGAAGACGATTAGGTCACTGAGCTGTTGCGCGAATTTTCGTCCGTGTTTCGTGGAAAATCCGCGAATGTCCTCGCGTCTGAACCCGTCTAGCACGGCGAAGATCCGTTTTTTCTGCGCGATAGCGTCTACAAACTCGTTGTACACGAAGTCGGAGTTAAGCGAATGCCGAGTGAGGATCAGCGCGAAGTATGCGGAATCTGCCACGTGTTCCGCTGTAACCGCCACCCGCTCTCCCAGGTGTTGGTTGTTTTCGTAAATCCAGGGTTGGAAGCGCCTTCTGTCCAGCTCGTCATTGATCGCAACAGCCAGACTGCTGTCCTCTTCGGCGTAGCTAATGAATACCTTGTCTGGAATTACCGTGGTCATGAATGCTCAGGACTCGTGGATCACTTCGTGTTGCAACTGATCGGGCGACATATACCGACCTGTCTGAGGAAGTCAGGCATTTTGGCACATCGCAGTCAGGGCCGCAATGATCGTTACGATTTCGCACTGCTTTGAGGAGGATGACTCTGAACAGTTACACTTTCCGCCCCGAAAGTGCTGGTGATCCGATGCCTGCGTGCCCGACAAAGCGCGAATCAATAGAGCGCCTCCTCAGGATTCGGTGAGCGGGGCATCGCATCGGACCGTACAGGCCGTAGGAGAAATGCGTTCTTCTTAGGGCCAAACCGGATCGCTCTGCGCCTGGCTCGAAAAGCGCGATGCATGGAGTTGACAAGATGGTCGAAAAGCGATCATGGGCTGATGACATGACGATGCTGGATGAAGCCTCAAACCGGCTGCATGGGTATCGGCTTCACGGCCGGTTCAGGAATTTCCTCGCTGCTATCGCCGACAATTCGAATCGGTTAATCGAGAACGGCGTGATCGACGTTGAACATCTGCCGTCGCGCGAGACCGACTACCAGACATTCGTCGATTTCGATTCGCTCAAGAACTGGAGCATCGTCGACGCAATCGGTTTTTGCTACTACATCTACGCGAGCCACAAATGGTCAAGCCAGACATTGATGGAATCGCCTGGTACAAGGGTTTTGTACCTCAGGGGATTCGACTACGAAGAGGCCGCCGGCCTGGGGAGCGGCGTGGCTATCGGTAGCACCACTTCCGACTCACGGACATTCTCGCAATCACTGGCCGAGTCGCTCGCAACGGATTTCGATCTGTTCAAGGCGCTGAGTCCGAACGACCTGCAATGGGAAACCGTGACTCCGTCGAACTATTTTGAGCGCGATCTCGACAAGGTCAACGAGTTGGCAAAACGGCCAATTCGGTCATTCTACTTCAATGCTAACTACTGGCGTGATGATATGGCTGGCCTAATCGACAAAATGGACTATTTCATCGTCTATATCTCTTCGATAACCGAGAGCGTTCTGTGGGAGACCGAACTCCTCGAACAGAAACAGCGAGCGCAGCACACAACGGTCGTATTCGATGAGGAAGCGATCGAGAAGAAACATGGCCATGTTGAACTGGGCAGACTCGTCAATCGTTTTCCGTCAGCCGACGTCGTGTGGGAGAAGAAGCGGCGTGAGATGGAAGCGATGACGGCGGACCAGGTTCGGAACCAGCTTGAGCGCAAGTTCCTGGTAGTGACACCTGACGAGTTTTTCGCCGACGTCCCAGCTCAAAAGTCCCACATCAAAGATTCTGCTGTGACGGTCAGCTCGACCGATCGAACGACGCCACTCGAGTTCAGATTCTATCCCGCAGTTGACGGCGAGTTTCTGGATCGGATCCGAGAATTCGACGCGGGCAACGAAGAGATGGTCCGACATCAGATTGCCAGCAGTTCTGTTGCGAACCTTCCGTGGTTTATGGGCAGGTTGCAACTGGGGATCTATTCGGCGCTTCTACTGGGTAACTTCGAGGCCGTCGCCCGAAACCTGGCCAGGTACGGAGCGGCAATCGCCATAGTTGAGCAGCACCTCGAACGGCTGGTCGTCCCGGGCCAGTTGGAGCAAAAACTGGAACTATTGAATCAGCACTTTCTAATGGCAAAGAACCTCTCGCACCAGATAGTTGCTCACGGGGACGCGAATCAGTTCGTCGAAGACCGGCCACGCGCTGAACGGGAGCTACATCCCGAGTTTGACGGCGCAGTGGCCGCTTTTGAACACTTTGCACAGAAGGCGCTAGATGCACTGGCGGAACGATCGAAGCGGTAACCACAACCGCAATCGCCCCGGACAAGTACGCGTTTGATCGGAGTGATCGAGCTCTGATCAGATCAGATCCTCTTTCACCAACCTCCAATAGTGCTTGCCCAGTGCGGTTAACTGACAAGATTTGCTATTCATCGCAGCGAAGTACATATGCTTTTCATCGTTTGGCACGAGTAAATTGACCCGATTGTACGACTGCAGAATCTCGAATATTGGCGTTTTATTCGGATCCGGCTTATCACTTTCCGGTTCGAATCCCGGATCCAACTGAAAGACGTGGTTAGGTGTCGGGAAATGCTTGGTTATCTTTAGCAATATTTCCGTTTCGATTGGAGGTTTAACTTTGCGCAAAGATACAAATTCTTCCACGTTCGTCTTAAATACAGGGCGCTGTTTCCAGGGGCCGAGCGATTGGTCAATATGAGCGTAAACGCTTCCGGGTGTGATGTCTCCAACGAGATTAGCAGCAGCCCCTTCCATGGCGTCGACAAGTAGTGAAGTGAAAACGCCTGAACCATTCTGTTCATTCGCGTACTGCTTGTCTGTTGAAGCCGTTAAGAGAGTAAATCCACTTGGAATCTCAGATATGTCATCGTTGTGCTGATCTGCGCCTGCGATGCCGGAATGACAACTGTCTAGTATGATCACCTTGTTTTTAGCTTGAGACCTGCTCGCCAGGGCCATTACTTCGTTCAGGGGTACACCATCGTCTCCGCGTTCACTGTCACTCGCGATGATGTACCCGCCGGTTGTTTCGATGTGTCCGTGGCCTGCGAAATAGAACAGAGCAATTTCAGGATTACCCGAGAAAAGCTCTCGAATACTGTCCTTTAGCTGAGTGCGGGAGATGGCGTATTCCGGTCCGGCCGCCGTAAGCGATATCACTCCGAAGTTTGCCTCGTTGACACCATGCCTGGCGAGAACACGTCGGACAGCCCTTGCATCGTTAACGCAGCCGTACAGCTGCGAAATATGATCGTAGTGATCGATACCGACGACCAGTGCCTTTCGCATGACGAATCTCCTCACATCGAGTCTTCGAGCCTGCCGGAGTGGGTCGCCATGTTATCCCATCGAAGACAGATTCTGTCTGCCTGTCTGCATAGATAGGACTGGGCGCCGACATTCCAGGTTTCAGCAAGCTTGTAGACCTGCGCCTTACGATCGGCAGGCGGCAGGAACGCTCAAGCCGAGCGCCCCTAAAGGGATCCGGCTCCATTGCGATAGCCTCAAGTTGACTCTGGACTCTTGATTTGAGAACCTCTCCGCTCTTGTCCAACCGTCGTCACTATTCGAGACTTATTACATGAAACAGAGAACAGTTGCTCCCTTCGGTTCATGGAAATCGGAGATAAGCGCTAAGTATGTGACGGAAGCTGCTCTTGGCCTAAGTGAGATCAAGTGCGATGGCGGCGATGTCTACTGGTTAGAAGGTCGCCCGTTTGAGGGTGGAAGGAACGTCATCGTCAGGCGAACGCAAGATGGGAAGACTGTCGACGTCACGCCAGCCTGGCGCAATGAACCTGGCGACTTCAACGTCAGAACTGCGGTTCATGAGTATGGCGGTGGGTCTTATGCCGTCTTGAATGGCATCGTCTACTTCGTAAATTTCGGTGATCAACGTTTGTATCGTCAGGTTCCGGGGGAGCTGCCCGAGGCAATCACCCCGATCGTCAAAACCGGTCGAGAGCGAGCAACCCGGTTCGCAGACATGAGCCTGGCTCCGAACGGTAGATTCTTAATCTGCGTAAGAGAGCGACACCTCTCCGCCCGGAACGTTATCAATGAGCTGGTTTTGATAAGCACAGATGGAGCAGGAGAGCCTGCAATAGTTTCCGCTGGTTCAGACTTCTACTCGTCACCCCGGATCAGCCCGAAAGGAGGCGAAGTTGCCTGGCTTTCCTGGGACCATCCAAACATGCCATGGGACAAGGTTGAGCTCTGGCTTGGCTCTTTCGATTCAGAGAGCGGTTATGTCAGCGACGACCGAGTGGTTGCGGAAGGCGCGAGCCTGGTGCAGCCGCGATGGTCATCGAATGGAACCCTGTTTTATGTGACCGATGAGTCTGGATGGTGGAATTTACAGGCAAGGGTCAACGATCAGCCGGAACATATTCTCGACGCCGAGTTTGATGCAGCGGAGCCGGCGTGGCGGTTCGGGAACTCAACCTACGCCACGCTGGATGACGGATATACCGTAGTCCGTAAGGAGAACACCACCGGCGGCGAAATCGTGTTGATATCGCCGTTGCGTAAATCCGGTCGTTTCCAAACTCCAGGTCATCGCAGCATCAAAGTCGAATACAACGAAATCGACTATGTTGAGGCTGGCGGTGGGCACGCTTACTTCGTCGGCTCTAGCTCTACCAAATCACCCGAACTGATTCAGTTCAATACTAAGACGGGCAAAACGAAAGTTCTCAAGAAGAGTGCAGCTCGAGGTCTCAAGCCTTCGCTCGTCTCCCGGCCGAAACCGATCGAGTTCCCGTCAACTCGCGGGGGGAAGGCCTATGCGTATTACTACCCTCCTAAGAATCCCTCCTTTGAAGGTGAAGAAGGCTCGCTACCCCCGTTACTTGTTATCAGTCATGGCGGTCCGACCAGCGCTACTAAACCCTCACTCAACCTGAGTATCCAGTACTGGACGAGCCGTGGTTTCGCCGTAGTCGATGTCAACTACCGCGGCTCCACCGGTTACGGCAGAGAATTCAGAGACGCACTTAAGGGATATTGGGGGATTTTTGATTCTGATGACTGTGTTGCCGCAGCAAGGCACATTGTCAATCAAAACCAGGCCGATGCGGAACGTATCGCTATTCGAGGTGGGTCAGCGGGCGGCTTCACAACAGTAAACTGCTTGACCTTCCATTCGGACTTCAGCGTCGGTGCCTCGTATTACGGTATTTCAGACCTCGAAATACTCCAAAAAACGACTCACAAGTTTGAATCGAGATATCTCGATTCTCTGGTTGGCGTTCGGGACGGTAACTATTCTCCGGGAACTGATCCTTACTTCGAACGCTCCGCCAACATGTTTAAGGAGAGACTAGGGACTCCCATGATCGTGTTGCAGGGTACTGAAGACAAGGTGGTGCCAAGGTCGTTGGCCCTGGCTATGGTTGAGGCTCTGGACAGCAGAAACCTGCCCTACGTCTATCTCGAATTTCCTGGCGAGGGCCACGGATTTCGTAAACCTGAAAATCTGATCCGGGCTTTGGAGGCGGAGCTACAGTTCTACGGCAAAGTAATGTGCTTCAAGCCAGCTGACCTGGATACGATGGATCCGATAAAAATCAACAACCCTGACCGATTGCCGCAATGCGGAGAAGGCTGATGGCCGGCCGCTTTGCCGATCACCTCTTCAAATCGCTGACCGGGTTTTTCTGTGACTGCAAATCGTCCGTCTATTCGATTTTCGACCGACTTGAACCGCTACTTGGCCGTGCCGATGAATAGAGATAGCTCCCTCCTCTTTAAGACTCTTTGCTGGCTTCGTCTTTGCAAGCCTCTGCAGGAGAGTGAAATTGCTGCAACGGGACTCTGGGACAAAATGCCCGGTGACTCCGAGGCCGATTCGCTCGACACAATATTTGAACTATCTCGGAACGCTTCGCTGCAGCTGTCGTCAGATTCTGACGCAGTGGACTCCAAGACCCTGGCGGTTCTCGGACTAGGCAGCGTCATCATCGGACTGTTGGCGACTCAGGCTAACACGTCGCTGCGATGGCCGTGGGATGGCCTTGCGTGGGTGGTCGGTCTTGCACTTAGTACCTACGTTCTGCTGCTACTGACCGCTGTGGCCGTAATCAAAGAACGCGATTGGCACGGCAACCCAAGTCCAGAATCATTGATCCGGGACTACGCGCACCTCAGTCCGAGGCAAGCGAAAAAATGGTTGCTTGAATACGCAGTAGATGACTATCGGCGTAATGCCAGGAATCTCCACTTCAAGTCGTGCGGACTGCGATTGTCAATCCGTCTGTTCACACTTGAAATGGCTTTAGTCGTTGCGTGGGGCGTTTGGTCTAGCGTCCAGTAAAGAAACTGGAGCGCTCGGATTTCGTGCCTGCAGAGCTTGCATGCGGCACCAACCCTGAGTCAAAGCCGAGACCTCTGTCGACCAACCCACTCAGAGTCCGCCGATCTGCGTCGGCGCCATCGTTCAAGTAGCCCGGCGCCTGAATCTACTGGCCTCTCGTCGAAGGCCTGGATGGATTTGGTGGCTTCGCCTCGTCCTCTTCAACGACCGGAGGCGGGGGATCCGGTGGTCGATCTGAGGGCTCGTTCTGATTCGGTTCTTTGGGCATCAAACAACCGTCACTATATGATCGATGGATACTTCTATCGGTACCGTCTAGATCCCAGAACGCGTTGGTATAGAAACCGAGAACATTGGGCACCGCAGCTCATGATATCCGTTGCCATACCAACTGAGCTACATCTGCGCGACTGAGTTCGGGCGCGGGCAACGTTTCGATACCTCGGGTTAAGGCGTTAATCATCAGGTCGGCTATGATTCCGCCGTATGTCAATACGCAGCATAGCGAGGGCGCGTGCATGGGCTTCCCACGAACGGTCGATGAGATCACGCCTGAATGGTTAACCTCAGTCTTGCGCGATAGCGGGGTTCTGCAGCAAGCGAAAGTCCAATCCCTGGAACACGTCCCGGTTTCCGGTGGATTGTCAGGCGATGTGAACAGGGTCAGTCCTATCTACGTGGACCTTGATGGCAACGAGCCGAATACGCTGATCGCGAAGTTCGCCAACACCGACGAAACAAGGCGACTTCGCAGACGGGACATCGGAAATCACTTGCATGAAGTCGGCTTTTACCGTCACGCCTCCAGAAAAACACGAGCCCGAACTGCCGAGTGCTATTTCGCCGACACAGAAGAGAAATCCGGGCACTATGTGCTGCTGCTTGAGGATGTAGGAACACTTCGAACTGTAAGCCAGTTTGATGGCTGTTCTCTGTCCGATGCGTACAGAGTGATGGACTATGCAGCCGCACTTCATGGGAGTTGGTGGGGTGATTCCGCCCTGGAAGGTTTTGACTGGCTGGGCGATCTCTCGAATTCGGAAGAGATTAGGACTCGTCACCGACAACTAAGGGATGTGCAACCAAAATTCTTGGAGATAGTCAGTGATCGCATGCCCTCGGAGTTCATCGACATATTCAACGGTTTCGTCGAGCACTACGTCGAACTGCTGGAGCGTCTCTCCAAACCACCTTTGACAATTTCACACGGTGACTTCCGACTGGCGAACATTTTCTTCGACGACATCGCTGAAGGTGCTGATTCAGTCCTGGCAGTCGACTGGGAAGTGGTCAGTCGCCTGCGTCCGTCCTACGACGTTGCAACCTTCATTGTCGGCGCATTCGATACCGAGACGCGCCGCCAAAACGACGTCGACCTGTTTCGGGCATACCACGATAACCTGTTGAGTTATGGAGTCACCGACTACCGGTGGGAGGAGTTCCGTACCGACCTGCAAATCGGACTGTTGGCAAGAATGGCTATCCAGGCAAACGTTTTGACCGTTGCCCCATCGGGCGGCCCCGAAGTCGACAAGAGACGAGTCGAGTGGATTTGTGATCGACTGCAAATGGTTCTCGACTGGAACTGCGATGAGGTGATTCCACGGTGAGTAGTGGAATTCGAAGACATCGGAAGCCGCTTGTCGAATGGCTCACTGACGCATCGCCTCACCCTGACGCCGACCGCACCGTCTTGTCATTCGAGTTTGAAAAAGTGAGATGGTGCCGAGGGGCGGACTCGAACCGCCGACACATGGATTTTCAGTCCATTGCTCTACCAACTGAGCTACCTCGGCCCTGACTCTTCGCAAGCGGTGCTGGACCGCGGGCGTGAGCGGCAGTCACCGGGATCTTCCTGAGGTTCTAAGAGAAGGAAGATGGGCGAGGCTCCGCTGCGTCTGGCGGGGACGATGAACCATCGTATTCGTTGATCTCCGCTCAGGCAAGCAGATCGTTCGCCCGGAACATCGCAGATTGTGGTCATCGCTGGCCACGACGACAGCGGCCGATTGCGGGTCAGGATTCCGGGCCAGCCACTCCTCTTCCTGCTGACGTTCACACCTGACGGCCGCTCCTACGCCTGCGCACCTTCTGGATTCTCCTGGCTCATCGCATCTCCGCCGCATCCACTCACGACGCCACAACACAACCCGGCCGCAGTTCCCGAACTGCTACCTACCCTCCGTCCCATTCCTGTCCCGTTGCTATAATTCCGCCTGCCCACATCGTAGGCCGTCCACCACCGTCTACTCATAGCTGACTCTACCCACAGCCGATCTCCCGAATCACCTTCCAGGAACAGCATTCCCCTCATGCCGACACTAATAGTCGCAGCAACCTCAGCCGGTGCGGGCAAGACCGCTCTAACAGCCGCCATCGCTGACCATCTCAGTGGCGAATCCCGCAAAATCATTGCCGCAACCGGGTGGGCCTCCCGTGACGCAGCCGGACTTAAGACCACACTCGGCGAAATCGCCCACACAGAGCCGCTCGGCTCAGAATCGGCGTCTGTTGGCGACGTTGCTGGTGCTATCAAGAACCTCGGCACTGCCGGTGAATTGCTCATCATCGAGGGCAAGACCGGAAACCACGCAGACAACCTCGCCCTAGCCGAAGAGACAGACGCGCTCGTGCTGCTCGTCGGCACACCCTTGGACGACATCCTTCACGCAGCCAGCTCCTACGGCAGCAGGCTCGCTGGGGTCGTCATCAACTCGGTGCCCAAATACCAGGCACATGAGGTTGAGTCCCGCGTCATACCCGAGCTGCAGCAGGCCAACATCAAGGTCATCGGCTCAATTCATGAAGACCGCAGACTGCTCGCGCCGACAGTCGATCTTGTTGCCGATCACCTGTCTGCAGACATCATCCTCAACGACGAAGAGTCCGGTCGCCTGATTGACAACTTCCTGATCGGTGGAATGGTGCTTGACTGGGGGCCGTTCTACTTCGGCTCGCAAGAAAACGTCGGCGTCGTGGTGCGCGGCGACAGGCCGGACATCCAGCTTGCAGCGCTGCAGACTGACACGGTGCAGGCGATGGTGCTCACGAAAGGCGCCCGGCCAGTGGAGTACGTGATCTACGAGGCTACTCAGCGCGGCATTCCGCTGGTGATGACCGACGGTTCCACTGAAGAGACGGCCGAGCGACTCGAAGGTTTGCAGGAGAAGATCCGCTTCGACCACCCGGACAAGCTGGAGCGCATCAGGGAGCTTGCGGCCGAGCGGCTCGACCTCGATGCGTTGGATTCGGCGCTTTCGCAGCCGGTTACGCGGTAGCTCCGTCGTCCTATTCTCGCTCGAGCAGAGCACGTTTCCGCTTGATGCCCCAGCGGTAGCCGGCAAGGCTGCCGTCTTTCCGCACCACCCTGTGGCAGGGGACTGCGACGGCTACGGGATTTGAGGCGCAGGCGTTTGATACGGCCCTGGACGATCCGCCAGCGCCAATCATCTCTGCGATCTCCGAGTAGGTTGCGGTCGAACCTGCCGGAATCTTTCGAAGCGCCTGCCACACCCTGTGCTGGAATGCGGTGCCACGGATGTCCAGGGGAAGGTCGAAACCGGTGTCCGGCTGCTCGACCAGTTCGATCACGGCAGCAAGGAGATCATCAAACTCGGGGTCGTCATCCACGAAACTGGCGCCATCGAAGCGTCGAGTCAAATCATCGATCAGCTCAGCCCGGTCATCGCCCAGCAGGATCGCGCAAATACCCCTATCCGTGGCCGCCGCGAGCACCAGCCCGAGCGAAGAGTTGCCGATCGCGTAGCGGATCTGCACGCCGGTCGCGCCACTTCGAAACTCGGTCGGCGTCATGCCGAGACTGCTGTCAGTCACAGCGTAGAACCGCCCGCTCGAACCGAACCCCGAGTCGTAGATCGCGTCCGTGACGGTCGGGCTGCTCTTGATCGCTTTCTGCAGCACTCCGGCCCGGTGCGCGGTGGCGTACGACTTCGGAGTGAGCCCGGTCACCGCCTTGAAGACGCGCTGAAAGTGGAACCTGGACATCCCGGCTGCGTCGGCCAACTCCTCCACCGAGGGCACGGTATCTGCGCCCTGGATCAGCCCACATGCCCGTGCGATAGCCGCAGCCTGTCGCTCAGTTACCGACTCTTCTCCCGGTCGGCAGCGCTTGCATCTCCTGAACCCGGCGCTCTCAGCCTCGGCGAGAGTAGCGTGAAACTGCACGTTCTCTCGCAGCGGCTGGCGGGCTCCGCATGACGGCCGGCAGAACACACCGGTCGTTTGTACTGAGTAGTAGAAGCTTCCGTCAGCTGCGCCATCGCGGCTGACGACCGCTGCCCACCGCTCGTCATCGGTCGTCAACGTGTTCATGCCAGCCGCAACCGATCGCTCTATCGCCTCCGTCGTCATCTCCGACTCCTTACCCATCTACGATACGTCACACGCCGCTTTCTGTTTGAGTAGTCTAGGACTCTGCAAGCAGTACGGCACTCCGCTTCTTGCTCTCGAATTTTCCGGGCGTATGTGCGGTAGTTAGTCACTCTCCAAACTCCCGGATGGAGATCGAAAACATGGCAACTGATCAGACCGGACAGTACACACACGGACATCACCGTTCCGTTGTCTCCGCACATTCGGCCCGGCGCGCTAGCGAGGCCGCGGCGTTCCTGCTCCCTCGACTTGAATCTCCAATGCGTCTGCTCGACTTCGGCTGTGGACCCGGCACCATCACCGCAGACCTGGGTGAGGTCCTGCAGCCGGACGGATCAGTGGTCGGCATCGACTTCTCCGATGACGTGATCGAGCAGGCGCGTGGGCATGCCGAAAAATCGGGCTCGACGAACGTCACATTCGATGTGCGCTCAATCTACGAAACCGGCTTAGGAGACGCAGAGTTCGATGTCGCCTATGCCCACCAGGTGTTGCAGCATCTGCAGGACCCCGTGGCGGCGCTGGCAGAGGCGAAACGGGTCATCAAGCCTGGTGGCATCTGCGCCGTGCGTGAGGTTGACTGGGGTAGCGCCGTGTACTATCCGTCCAGTTCTGCCCTGGAGCGCTTCCTGGAGGTCTACTTCGCAGTCGCCGAGTCGAACGGCGGGCGTGCCGACGCCGGCCGCTACCTGAAGGGCTGGTTCGCCGATGCCGGCTTCACGGATCTCGAAGTAACCACTTCCACGTGGTCGTTTGCGGACGAAGCCGGGCTGCGGTGGTGGGGAGGGCAGTGGGCAGAGCGCATCCTCCACTCGAACATCGCCAGCAGGGCGCTTGAGCAGAACATCGCCACCCAATCGGAACTCGAAGAGATCTCCGCCGCCTGGAAGAGCTGGCTCGCCGAACCCCGCGCCTTCTACGCCTTCATGCAGGTAGAGGTGATCGGAAAGAAGGGCTGAATACCGCGCACGTCGAGTCAGCCTGTCGGCAACTCCCCGATGCCATCGACCACGTTAGCTCTCATGTACTCCTTGTCTAGTTCGATACCGAGTCCGGGTCTGTCTGAAAGAAAAAGCTTGTCGCCCCTGATATCCAGCGGGTAGTCGACAAAAGCGTCGTACACGTGAAGTTTCGCCCTGGCTGTCTCGACTCTGTAGAGATTCGGCACAGACGCCATCACGTGAGCGCCGGCCAGGACATTTATCGGGCCGCTCACAGAATGTGGGGCGATTGGAACGTAATAGCTCTCGGCCAGCGTAGCTATCTTCTTCAACTCGGAAATACCACCAGTCCAGGCCACATCAGGCATTACGAAATCGGCCAGCTCATTCTCAAGAATCGGCACAAAGTCCCATCGTGTGTGAAGCCTCTCACCGACCGATATGGGCGTACCTATTTGACCCCTTACCTGGCTCAACGCGTGATGGCTCTCCGGCGGAACCGGCTCTTCGATCCAATGAAGATTGAACGGTTCCAGCGCCCTGGCAAGCCTGATGGCCGTCGGCACATCGAATCGTCCATGGAAGTCGATCATGAGCTCGAAATCGTAGCCAACCTCGTCCCGCACCGCGGCGACCAGTTCAACCCCGTGCGCCTCGGCCTCCGGACTCAGCTTGCCGCTCAGGTACCCGTTGACCTCGTCTTCGTGGCGGGGGTGCCAGGGATCGACCTTGAGAGCTCGGTGCCCTGTCTCGACGATAGCCCGCGCATGCTGAGCCGTGTCCTTGACCGACGAAGGCTCCTTGGGATGCGTGTAGATCGGAATGCCATCCCGGACCGGGCCGCCGAACAGTTCAGAGATGGGAACACCAAGAGTTTTGCCTCGGATGTCCCAGAGTGCGATATCGATGCCGCTGATAGCGCAGGTAACGGCGCCTCGAGATCCCATGTAGGTGAACGAGCGGAATATCTTGTTCCAGATCACCTCGATGAGCCTGGGGTCGAGTCCTTCGATCAGCGCACCCGCCTGTCGAATCGTTTCGCAGACCGTTCGGTTGGCAACCGCTGAGGACCCTGCAACTTCGCCCCAACCGGTGATTCCCTCATCGGTGTTCACCTCGACGAACACGTAGTCCCGGTTGCCGTCCCCGTCCTTGCTGTCATTTGCAGTGTCGAGGAACCAGGCCGGAGCATTGATAATCCATGGCGTAACGCGTGTGATCTTCAAGATCGATCTTCCTATCGGTTGGGTGCTTGTGTCTTTCGGTGCGTGAAAGGAGTCCGAGAATAGCGTTCAAGTGTCCGATATCCCTCGGTAAGACTTTGCTTTCGAAGCCTGACAGACGCGCCAGGGTTCACGACCCCTCGACACTCCGCCCGTCCCGGCGCAAAATGCCGCCATCCCACCACCGCCACTCCTAAGAGAAAAAACATGGAAATCTACCTCGGCGTCGGCGCAGACGGCGTCAACGGCTCGCCAACACCCACCGAAAAAGACAACGGCTTCTATGACCTGCAGGGCCTCAAGGACATCCGGACGCAGGTCGAGTCGTACGGACTCAAGATGTACTCCGTCAGGCTCGGGCCGTGGGAGTGGCGCTACAAGTGGATGCTCGGGCTGCCCGGCAAAGACGAGCAGATTGAAAACACGCAGAAGACCATCCGCAACATGGGCGAAGCCGGCATCCCGATCTTCACCTACAACATGCACACGATGCTCTTCTACCGCACGTCCAACGAAGCCCCGGCACGCGGCGGCTCCAAAGCCACGGCGTTCGACTTCGAAGAGGTAAGAAACGCGCCACTCATGCACGCAGGCGGCGCCGACGTCTCGCTCATCCCCGAGGAGTACCGCAAGCCGGTCTCGGACGAAGAGCTGTGGAAGAACCTCGAATACTTCCTGAAAGCCGTGATTCCGGTCGCTGAGGAATCGGGCGTTCGCCTAGCCCTGCACCCCGATGACCCGCCAATCCCTGAGATCGGCCAGGTCTGCCGGATCATGCGCAGTCCGGAAGCGTTCAGGCGCGCCGTTGAGATCGTCGACAGCGACTCGAACGGCATCCACTTTTGCCAGGGCTGCTTCACCGAGATGGGAGTCGATCTCGTCAAGGAGATCACCTATTTCGGCTCCCGCAACAAGATCGTGGCGGTCGATTTCCGCAACGTTATCGGCGAGGTGAACAACTTCCGTGAGGCGTGGCCGGATGAGGGGCAGGCCGACATGGCCGCCACGATGAAGGCTTACATGGACGTCGGCTTCGAAGGCCCGATGTGCCCGGACCACATCATCCACATGGACGGCGACACAGACTGGGGCCACCGCTACTGGGCCTGGGCAGTAGGCCACATCAGGGGACTGGAAGCTGGGATTGGGTTGGGGAGGTAGGTGGAGAGAAATTAATCGGTCATGAGTCGATCATGGGAGGTGACATCGATGAGCGATTCGAGCAGTGAAAGCTATGTCCATGGGTACCAATCAGCGTCACAGTCTATGGCGCGCAGGACCGCTGAGCGTGAGGCTGCCTTCTTTCTACCTCTGCTCAAATCAGGTATGAATCTCCTCGATGCCGGCTGTGGACCCGGAACGATTACGCTCGGTCTCGCGGAGTATCTCGAACCCGGGCACGTCACGGGATTCGACATCGGTCCATCCGAGATCGAGAAGGCAACCACTTCCGCATCGGAGCAAAACGTTTCGAACATCGAGTTCCACGTACTCGACGCAACGAAGATTCCTTTTGAGGACGACCAGTTCGACGCTGTCTTCTCTTCGGCAATGCTTGAGCACGTCCCGAATGTCGGCCAAGCAGTTGACGAGCTAGTTCGCGTACTGCGTCCAGGAGGCGTGATCGGACTCAGGGGAGGCTACGTTCCAGGAGTTCTTTCAGGGCCGGACACCGAGGCAACGACCCGCTACCGCGACATACTCGCAGCGTTGTGGTCCTCTCGTGGAGGGGATCCGGAGTTTGGTCTGAAACAGGCGGAGTTGCTCCACACTCGTGGTTTCCAGGAGATCTCCCAGACGGCGTGGTACGAAACTCGGGTGGACGGCACCGCAAACGCCGCAGATCGGCTGGCAGAGCAGTCCTATATCGACGGCGTCGAAAAAGCGGGAGTCGCAACACGGCAGGAACTTGAACAGTTGACTGTGGCGATGAAGAAGAACAGCGAACATCCGCTAGCGTTCACACACATCTCGTGGATTCAGGTGACTGCACGGAAGCCAGTCTGACTCCGCCAAACTCCCCCCTCACTCTCCCTGCTCGTTGGTAGCATGGAGAGATGACCGCACCCTCTTCGAAAACGACCGGCAAATCCTCCAACAGTTCATCCGACAAAGACCAGTCCGCTCCACTCCGAAATCCCAGCGAACTGATCCTTGACGGCCTTTCTGACCGCCAGAAAGAGGCCGCGTCCTACACAGACAGCCCGCTGCTCATCGTCGCTGGGCCCGGCTCTGGCAAGACTCGCGTCATGGCGCACCGCCTCGCCTATCTCACCGGCGCAAAAGGCGTCGCTCCGTACCGCATCCTCGCCGTCACATTCACCAACAAAGCCGCCCGCGAACTAAGAGAGAGGTGCCAGCGACTCGTCCCCGCCGCTGCGGACCAGTTGCGCGTCTTCACCTTCCACAGCTTCTGCGCGCTCATGCTGCGCTTCGACGGCGAGCACGTCGGCCTCAAGCAGGGCTTCACGATCTACGACGACGACGACCAGTCCCGCGTGATCAGGCGCATCCTGCAGGAGATGGACATCGATCCCAAGCAGTTTCCCGTCGGGCAGCTGCGGGCCATCATCTCGTCGTCCAAGAACAAGATGGTGATGCCGGCCGCGTTCCAGCAGGGCGCCGAAACGTATCGCGAAGAGGTCGCCGGCCGGGTCTACGAGAAGTACCAGGAAGCGCTCGCAAGAGCCAATGCCGCCGACTTCGACGACCTGCTGCTGAAGGCCCTCCAGCTACTTGAATCGCAGCCAGAAATCCTGGAGAAATACCAGAAGCGCTACGAGCACATCCTTGTCGACGAGTTCCAGGACACCAACCCGCTGCAGTTCAACATCGCACGCATGCTGGCGCTCAAGCACAAGAACATCTGCGTCGTCGGCGACCCCGACCAGTCGATCTACTCGTGGCGCCACGCAGATCCCACGAACCTCACCGACTTCCGAGCCACCTTTCCGAACGCAAAGATCGTCACGCTCGACCAGAGCTACCGCTCCACGCAGGTGATCCTCGAAGCGGCCGATGCCGTGATCGCCAACAACGAAGACCGCATGGAGAAGACGCTCTGGACCGAGAACCCGCGCGGCAACCGGGTCACGGTGGCGGAGACCTACGACGAGGAGGGCGAGGCTCGGGCGGTGCTGACCGAGATCGACCGCCTTGTGAAGCAGGAAGACCTGAGCCGCGACCAGATCGCCGTGATGTACCGCATCAACGCACAGTCGCGCTCGATGGAAGTCGCCTGCAACCGCTCGGGAGTGCCATATCGGCTCGTCGGCGGAACCAAGTTCTATGAGCGCCGAGAGGTCAAGGACATCCTCGCCTTCCTGCGACTCGTCCTCAACCCTGCAGATGACGCCGCGCTGGAACGCATCATCAACACGCCTGCTCGCGGAATCTCAGACCGCACCGTTTCCGAGCTGCGCCGAGCCGCCGCCCGGTTCGAGACGCCGCTGCTCGACGCCGTGCTCTCCGTGCAGGACGAGAAGAACCCGATGGAGGTGGAGCTAGCAACCCGCGCCGCTAACTCCGTCACCGCATTCGCCGAGCTGTTCGAACGGCTGGTCGAGCAGAGCCTTGTGCTGCAGCCGCCGGAGCTGATCGATCTTGCGATGGAGCGGTCCGGCTATGTCCGGTCGCTGCAGGAGGACAAGGAGACCGGCGAGGAGCGCATGGAGAACCTGCGGGAATTACGTGGCTCAGCAGAGCAGTACTCGGGCGGCGATCCCAGGGAGCAGCTTTCCGAGTTCCTCGAAAACGTGGCGCTTGTGTCGGACGTGGACGGTGTCCGGTCCGGCAATCCGCTGTCTGATGGCACCGCAGCGGCAGGGCAGGAGGCGATCACACTCATCACGCTGCACCAGGCGAAGGGGCTGGAGTACGAGGCGGTCTTCATGGTCGGCATGGAAGAGGGACTGCTGCCGCACTCCCGCTCGGCCGACGACCCTGAGCAGATGCAGGAGGAGCGACGGCTCTGCTATGTCGGGATGACGAGAGCGAAGCGGTTCCTGTACATGCTGCACACCTTCCAGCGACGGTTCCGGGGCAGCCTTTCGCCGAGCATGCCGTCCCGCTTCCTGATGGAGCTGCCTGAGCCGCTGGTGAACGCTCAGACGGTGCGCAGCCGGGCCAGCCAGACCGAGACGCGCAAAGACCCGATGTGGTCTCGCCGTGCGGCTATGGCCCCGGCAGCAAAACCCGCCTCCCAGCCGGGACTTGAGTTCGCAGCAGGCGACCGCGTACGACATTCGCACTTTGGCGAGGGTGTCGTAGTGAGTGTGAAGGCGGTGCCGGGCGATGTTGAGGCAACGGTAGCGTTCTCAGGCAACGGTGTGAAGCGACTGATGCTTGGCTTCGCAAAGCTTGAGCGATCGGGCGCGGGCACACCCAAGAAATCACCGTTCGACACCGGAGAAGACGACGAATGATGCACGCTCCGTCCACTGGCCGCGTTCTCCGATGATCTCAACTTCAATCCTCAACGCTCTCCGCTGGCTCAGCAGCCTCGACAGGTCCTACTTCTTCGCCATCTCGGCGCTCATCACAGGCCTTATCGTGACAGCCGCGCTCACCTTCGCCCCCATCGCACGGGCCGACGACGGCGGTGGCGACATCTCGCTGCTCGAACGCGATGGCCCCATAATCCTCATTCTCCTCGCTCTGCCGCTCTTCGTCCTCGCAACGCCGCTCGTCTCACTGCCGCAGAAACCGTCACCCATCGAACGCAGCCACAAGATCAACTCGGGCGCATCCACCTTCATCCTCCTTGCCTTCATCGGCATCTCGCTGCCGTCATTCGGCCTGTTCTACATCCCGTCGCTGATCTTCTCGATGGCCTCCACAGCATCGCTCTTCTTCGGCCGCCGCAAGCGGCCACAACAGGACGTCAAAGGCCGGCCCGTCGACGAAGACGGCATCCGCCTGAGCCGTAGCGCGCTACGGCGCAAGCGGGAGGAGGAGCGTTTGGCCACCGAGGGCGAGGCGAGAGAGCCGAGTGAATCCCCGCTGGCAAGCAGCCGTCGCAGGCGAGGCCGTCGCCGCAGGCGGTGATTGACCGCGTTCTTCGCAGATCGCGCTAAACTGTGGCAGTTGTTCTCCCTCCCAGCTTGGGAGGGAGTTAGAGGGAGGGTCGGTATTGACCGGAACGACTAGTTGTTGATGGAAGACCGAACGACCCTCACCCCAACCCTCTCCCAATCTGGGAGAGGGGGAAGACATGAAGCCCTCACCCTGACCCGCGCCCGAAAACGGGCACCCGGCAAGCGGGAGAGGGGAATTACTGCCGAATCGATCGCTCCGAAAAATGCCAGAAACCTCCACCATTACAGACGAGATGCGCTCCCACATCGGGGTCGAGTCGGAGCCTGCCACGTACGAAGTAACGCGCCTCGACATCGGCCGCTTCGCCTGTGCGATTGGCGATGAGAACCCGCTCTACGGCGACGAAGCAACGGCCCGTTCATCGGCGCTCGGCAGCCTGATAGCGCCGCCTACGATCCTGCGCTCATTCCTGCCCGGCTCGACGCCCGAACCGTTTCCCGAGCCGTTTGCACACATCCTCGACGCCGGCAGCAGCTACAGGTTCCTGCAACCGATTCGACTCGGTGACACGATCACTGTCGTTCGGTCGCTGAAGGAACTCTTCACCAAGTCGGGCCGGCTCGGCGAGATGCTCTTCAAGGTGCAGGAGATCAAGTACACCAACCAGCTCGGTCAGCTTGTCGCCGTGCAGGAGACCACCACCATCACGTTCGGCGAGCCTGACCCGAACTCAGGCGGCACGCTGGTAGGAACGGTTTAGGTATGCCCGGCACGCAGTACACGCCATCTCCCGGCAAGACGAAAACGTTCTGGTTCGAAGACGTGAACCAGGGCGATGAGTTGCCGGTCCTTGAGGTTGGTCCCGACACTCGGCAGCTGGTGATGTACGCAGGCGCTTCCGGCGACTTCCAGCCGATTCATTACGACAAGGATGTTGCCCAGAAGGCCGGCCACGACGCCGTCATCATCCATGGCGCGCTCAAAAGCGCATGGCTGGCGAAAGTCGTCACGGACTGGCTGGGCGACTCCGGCTGGATGCGGGAGTTTTCGGTCCAGTACCGGGGCATCGACTACCTGGACAGGAAGACCTGCCGAGGCCGCGTGACCGGCACGCGAGTCGAAGATGGAGCAGGTCTTATCGAACTGGAACTGGCCCTGGAGAACGAAGCCGGCGACGTCACGACGCCTGGAAAAGCACTGGTTGAGCTGCCCCGGCGCGACGCCTAGACCCGTAACCTTCCCTCTCAACACCGCAGATCAATCCGACTTCGTGAGGGTTCGGACGGATCATCCGTCCGAACCCTCAACGCAACTCCGACTACTTCGCAATTACCGATCGTTCCTGCACCGCGTACCGCTTCAGCAGCTGCTCATCGGGTTCCGGCAGACCATTCGTGAACGGGACCATCGCCTTTCGCTCAGTCAGTTCGATCTCAGGCCGGCCGAGGTCGTGCTCGTAGAAACGGGAAGACGGAAAGAGATCGCCCGGGTAACGGAAGTTCGGCAGCGTCGCCAGCTCTAGGCAGATCGCTGAGCCGACCGCGCTCTCCAGCATTCCACCGACCCACACCGGAACGCCGGCATCCCGGCAGATGTCGTGGATCCTGACCGCATTCGTCAACCCTCCGACCCGTCCCGGCTTGATGTTCACGAACTTGCAAGCGCCGACATCCAGCGCCTGCTCCACGGCGCGGACCCCGGTCACGCTCTCGTCAAGGCAGATCGGCGTCTCAATCATGCCCGCAAGCTTTGCGTGGTCCAGCACATCATCGTTCGCAAGCGGCTGCTCGATGAACTCAAGTCCGAAGCGATCGATCTGCTTGAACAGGTCTGCGTCATCAAGCGAGTATCCGCCATTGCAGTCGATGTGGATGCGAATGGACGGGAACACCGATCGCACCGCCTTCAGCATCTCCAGGTCCCATCCCGGAGCGGCCTTCAGTTTTATGCGAGGGAACCCGGCGTCCACAGCCTGCTGGATGTTTCCAAGCAGCATGTCGTACGAGTCCTGGATGCCAAAATCTGCGCCGGCTTCAACCTCCCGGGCGGTCCCTCCCAGCAGTTCATGCAACGGCTTTGCGTCATGCTTCACCTGCAGCGTCCACCACGCAATCTCCAGCGCCGCCTTCGCGAACGGATTTCCTTTGAACAAGGCAAGACGCTCGTTGATCGCGTCGGCAGATTCGTACTCACGACCAACGATGTGCGGTCCAAAGAACTCTGCGACGTTCAGGAACACCCCGGCCGCCGATTCGGGGCTGTAAGTCGGCATCTGCAGCGGTGCCGACTCCGACCACGCTTCGTGGTCCTCGCTCCTGGCGCGTACCAGCACCGAATGGATCTCGTAGTCCTCGCCATACGCGGTTCGCCACGGGTACTTGAGCGGCATCGCCACGTGGTAGACGTCGAGAGATTCGATTCGCATAGCTGGAGATAACTGAGAGTGGTGGCTGAAAGGATCCGGAGTGAACAACCTGGCGCGGCATTCTAACGCTGCATTTCGCCAGGGATGCATTTGGCTGCGCTAGACTGCCTCGACCAGACATCCCTCCCATTTTCAACAGGACTCACCAGCGACATGCCATCCAACCCTCCTGCCCTCGAAAACAAAGTAGCCGTCGTCACCGGTGCAGGCCGCGGCATTGGCCGGGCAATCGCCGAAGAGCTTGCTCGCAACGGCGCGAAGGTCATAGTCAACGACGCCGGAGTCGCCCTCGACGGCACGGCTGAAGGAACTTCCCCAGCAGACGAAACCGTTGCAGCCATCAGAGCTACGGGCGGCGAGGCCGCAGCGGTACTCGAATCGGTCGCAACGTGGGAAGGCGGGCAGCGCATCGTCGAGGCCGCGGTCGATACCTTCGGCGGCATCGATATCGTCGTAACCGCAGCCGGAATCCTGCGTGATCGCATGATCTACAACATGACCGAGCAGGAGTGGGACGACGTTATCGCCGTCCACTTGAAGGGCACTGCGTCCGTAGCCCGCCACGCCGCGCCGATCTTCCGGCAGCAGCGAAGCGGCCGCATCATCACCTTCTCGTCCGAATCCGGTCTCGTCGGCTTCCCCGGCCAGGCCAACTACGGCGCCGCCAAGTCCGGCATCGCAGGGTTCACGAAGGTCCTCGCCAAAGACCTCGGCAAGTATGGCGTCACGTCCAACTCCATCGCTCCCCGCGCCCAGACCCGCATGGTCGACTCCATCCCGGACAAAGCGAAGGATGCGCTGCGAGAGCAGGGATTGCTGCCTGCAAAGGGCGAGATGCGGTGGGAGCCTGCCGATGTCGCTCCGTTTGTAGCCTTCCTGGCCTCCGACCACGCTGCACCCATCAACGGCCAGGTGTTCCTCGTCTACGGCGGCACCGTCACGCACCTTTCGCTGCCCCGGCGCACGAAGACCATCTACAACCCGAACCCGCCCGGCCGCTGGGAGCTTTCGGACCTCGACTCCATGGCTCCCCGCCACCTGGTGCCTGAGATAGACAGCGACCAGAAACCGGGCCCGGCGAAACGACTCGAAGGCAAGGTCGCCGTCGTTACGGGTGCCGGGCGGGGCATCGGACGTGGAGTTGCGAAGAAGCTTGCCGCTGAGGGCGCATCGGTCGTCGTCGCTGACATCGGCGCTGCGCTCGATGGCGAAGGCAACGACACATCGCCCGCCGCGATGGTCGTCGAGGAGATCAGTGAGCTCGGCGGAAAAGCGGTCGCCTGCTATGAGAGCGTCGCCGAGATGGAGGGCGGGGCGAACATCGTCAAGACCGCAATCGACAACTTTGGCCGGCTCGACATCGTGGTGACTGCAGCGGGCATCCTGCGGGATCGCATGATCTTCAACATGACGGAGCAGGAGTGGGACGACGTGATCGCCGTGCACCTGAAAGGCACCTTCTCCGTGGTGCAGCCGGCCGCAAAGGTCTTCCGGGAGCAGGGCACAGGCCGCATCATCACCTTCAGCTCCGTCTCCGGCCTCTACGGTTATGGCGGACAGTCGAACTACGGCGCGGCCAAGGACGGCATCGCCGGGTTCACGCGGGTCGTTGCGAAGGACCTCGCTCGCTTCGGCGTGACCGCCAACGCCATCTCGCCCGGAGCGCAGACCCGCATGACCGACAGCATCCCGGACACGACCCGCGCTCGCCGCGCCGGTGAGTTCCTGCCTCCGCCCGATGGCACGCTGACCAACGACCCTGACGACGTTGCTCCGATGATTGCGTGGCTGGCGTCAGACGAAGCCGCCGATGTCACCGGCATGATCTTCCACACCGCCGGGAACCGGGTCAGCGTCATGAACCACCCGGAGCCGACGCGCTCAATCCACAAGAACGGCCGCTGGACCGTCGAAGAGCTCGCCGGCATCTTCCCCGAGACCATCGGCATGGACCTGATCAACCCCGCGCCGCCGCAGGAGTGAGTGTGTCTTCTCCCCTCTCCCGCTTGCCGGGTGCCCGCCCGCGGGCGGGCCAGGGTGAGGGTTCTTCCTGTCTGTCATCCCGAGCGTAGCCGAGGGATCTGACGAGTCTCACATCAAGTTGGCCTGCTATCCACCCCACAACGGTGGATGCCGACTGAAGTCGCTCGCGGCACGCAACTCGTACGCCAATCTCCAGAACTAAAGCCGAAAGCCAGACCCCAGTCAGATCCCGCGACCCGCAAGCGGGTACCCCGCGGTCGGGATGACACACTTCAACCGCCATCCTGACATCCTGAGCCTGTCGAAGGGTGGCCAAGCTGTCTCATCCCACCTACCCCGGCTGCTTGATCATTCCCCACATCTTCAACTCCGGACTCACCTCAAGCTCTTCTACAACCTCGAAGCCACGCTTCGTATAGAACTCAACATCGGCGTCCGTCATCGTCTCCAGGTAGACAGGCACACCAGCCTCGGCAGCCTTCGACACGCCCGTGTCCAGCAGGGCCGATCCCAGCCCGGTCCCCTGGCTATCCGGATCAACTCCCAGGATCATCAGGTACCAGTGGTCGCCGGGAACGATTCTCTTGTGAGCTGGCTCGGTAACACGAGCGATTTGACTGAACCGCCTCGACGTCCCGAATCCCATGCGGAACGGCATCAGCCACATGCCTGACCTGAGCGCCCGAACCAGAGACATATCCGTGTTGCCGGGCGTCATCCACACCGCGCCGCCGCGATAGTTGTCCTCTGTGTAGACGGCGCCGTAACGGGCGCAGTAGGCGATCCCGCTCGACATAAACCAGTTGTACTTTTTCAGCCGCCTGGACTCATCGGACTCCAGGAACTCCGCCATCGGGTCTTCGAAAAACGCCCGCGCCATAGTTGCGCCAAGACTGCCCGCTTCGTGCCTTTGCAACGGCCGGATGTTGAAGTCAGTCACAGCGTTTCCTCCGTCAGAGGATCTTATTACCTGCCCCGATTATCAACGACCCTCACCGCCGCGTCCGTCACGCGAATGTCACTCACACCGGGTTGACCCGCCAGGAGGATGAAACGACACTCGATTTAGGGGACCATAGTCATGAATGATCAAGATAGAACCGCAGCCATCAAGCGGATCAAGGCCAAGCGCGAGTTCATGGCTCACGCAGCGACCTACCTGCTCGTTAACATCGGGTTGGTGATCATCTGGGCGCTTACTTCGGCCGGATACTTCTGGCCCGGATGGGTGATGGTCGGATGGGGGATCGGACTCGTGGCCCACGCAGTGGAAGTCTACTTCCGCCCTCGACCGATCAGCGAGGAGAGCATCCAGGCAGAGATGAGGAAGCACTCGAGACACTGATCGCTGGTTGTGTCTCGGCTGGCATCTTCAGCCCAGCCGTGGGCTGGGCGATATCCCCTCTCCCGCTTGCCGGGAGCCCTCCCTGCCGTAACATCTCTTCACCATGCCAACCGATGCATACCTCGGAATAGACGTCGGCACCTCGTCAGTGAAAGCGGTCATCGTTTCCGCCGAAGGCGAAGTGCTGGCAACCGCTGACTCCCCGCAGACCGTCTCTATCCCAGCGCCCGGCTGGTCCGAGCAGAACCCTGGAGACTGGTGGCAATCGACCGTCACCGCCATCAACTCAGCGGTCAGCCAGATCGAATCCGCATCTCAGATCAAGGCCATCGGGCTCTCCGGCCAGATGCATTCACTCGTCGCGCTCGACCAGTCGCAGGATGTCATCCGACCTGCGATCCTCTGGAACGACGTCCGCACATCTGAGCAGTGCGACTACATTTTCGAAAAGGTCGGGCCTGAGCGCCTTATCGAGATGTGCGGCAACCCGGCGCTCGAAGGATTCACCGCCACCAAGCTGCTTTGGATGCGCCAGCACGAGCCCGAGAACTTTTCCCGCATCAAGAACCTCATGCTGGCGAAGGACTATGTGCGCTTCAGAATGACCGGCGAGATAGCGACCGAGCCTTCGGACGCATCCGGCACGCTGCTCTTCGATGTCCGCCGCAGAGGCTGGTCTTCCGAGATGTGCAGCCTGCTCGATATCGACCCGTGGATCCTCCCGCCGCTGGTCGAGTCGTCGGGACTCGCCGGAACCATCACCGCCGAAGTTGCCGGACCTCTCAATGTCCCCGAGGGGACGCCTGTAGTCGGCGGTGGAGCAGACAACGCCTGCGCGGCCTCGGGCTCCGGCGTGGTCGCGCCCCGCACGATGCTCGTGACGGTCGGAACGTCCGGCGCTGTCGTTGCGCCAACTGCCGAGGCGTCGGTCGACCCCGGCATGCGAATCCACTCGATGGCGCATGCCGAGCGGAACACCTGGTATCTGATGGGTGTTGTGCTGTCGGCAGGTGCCGCGCTGGCGTGGTGGCGTGGAGCGGCTGGCGCGTCGAGTTTCGATGAGCTGGTCGAGGCAGCGGCGGATGTTCAACCAGGGAGTGAGGGCCTGACATTCCTGCCGTACCTGACAGGGGAGCGAACTCCACACGCAGACGCGGCGGCGCGAGGCGTTTTCGCAGGCCTGAACGCTTCACACACACAGGCGCACATGACCCGGGCGGTGCTTGAGGGCGTCGCATTCGCGCTGAAAGACTCGGTGCAACTGATGCGGCCGCTTGGCGCTGTGCCGGACAGCGCGGTGCTTGTCGGCGGCGGCGCCCGAAGCGAAACCTGGAGACAGATCATCGCCGATGTGCTTGGGCTTCCTCTGAAAACGGTCGGGCCGGCCGAGGGCGCACCGCTCGGCGCGGCCGTGCTGGCGGCGGTCGGTGCAGGCGCGTTCGGCACGGTCGCGGAAGCTGGCGAAGCGTGGCTGTCACACGAGGGCCAGACCGACCCGGACGCCGCAGCTAGCGATGCCTACGACTCCGCCTACGGGCGGTATGTCTCTCTCTACCCGGCGCTAGAGGACTGGTTCGCGAAGAGTATGGGAGGCTGAGCGGGGAGGCCGCGCTACCGCTCCGGCAGAGAGCGGAGAAGCGTTTCACTGTCATTCTGAACTTGATTCAGAATCTCTCAGAGACCGTGCATCAACGGTCAGATCCCTCCGCTTCGGTCGGGATGACGAGCCGGAAGCCCTCACCCTGACCCTCTCCCGAGCCGGGAGAGGGGATAAGAGCCGGCCAAAGCGAAACCCGCCGTCCTGAGCCTGTCGAAGGGTGGCAGGCTATCCACCCTACCCCGTCACATACGCCACGCTGTTCAGGATCAGCTTCTGGAAATTCGGGTGCAGCTGGCTTGAGCCTGCGTGGCCCAGCGCGATGTTCGCCACCTTGCCGTTGCCGTAGCTGTGCGACCAGCCGAGCGGCTTGTTCTCCCCTTCAACCACGCCGTGCATGAACACATCGATTCCCGGCTGAATGTCCAGGCCGCAGTAGCACTCATCGTAAGTCCAGAAATCGGAGACGCCCTTGGCAAGCGGGTGGTCCGGCTTGTCGACGAAGACCTGGAACCAGCCGAACGGAGGGTGCCAGCTTTCGCCCAGCACCCAGCCGCCGCCCGTGATCTTCTTCATCTCCGACCAGTCGGGACACGAAGCCGCCGAGATGTGCACTGAAACAAGCCCGCCGCCGTTCTCAACATAGCCCTTCAGTCCGCCGCGCTGGCTGTCGTCCAGGTCGTTCTCGGTGTCAGGCTGCCGCAGTGTGTTCAGCACGATCGCGTCGAAACCGTCCAGCGAACCGCCAAGCTCGCTCGCCGACTCCGAAACGGTGACGTCGTGGCCTGCGTCCTGCAGGAACTCCGTCATCACAGGTGTCGACTCTTCATAGGGGTGCTTTCCACCGGTAATAAGCAGGAGATTCATCGTCAGCCTCTCGTGGTCTCTGGTCGGCCGGGTAACCCGGAACAAATTGCGAGTTCAAAACGTTATATGAGCAGGCGAACCTTACACGCGCAGCAACGTCGCGAAAAGTGCTCGACATAACTTCGGGCGCCCCGGGGGAGCGGAAGATTGAAATACCGAACCGATATCGTGTTGGCCGGATTGCTGGCGATTATGGCTGTGGCGGCCATCGCCTGTGGCACCGACAGGCCGGTTGCGGACCAGCCGTCAGGATCTGGTCAGGAAGCAGAGCCGGGCATTCCGGGGCCGGTAGCGAACATCACGGACGATCGCTCGGCCAGCCCAACGCCCTGGCCGTCTGCAACGGATGAGCCGGACCTCACCGTCCCGAAACCCGCAGCGACCAGGACTCCATCGGCAGTGGACTCCACTCCCCCGCCCCCGCCGACCGTCACGGCCCCCAGACCTTTCATCGACGTGCCCGGAGTGATCAAGTCGTTCCCTGACATCCCGCCTGCGAGAGAAGCCGACCTCGGGCCGATCTATCCGGTCGCCGACGAAGTCCGGCAGCGTATCGCCCAGCTCGCTCCGGGATTTGGAGGCATGTACGTCACCGGGGCCGGGCTCGTTATCATTCTGAAAGATGAATCACAGATCGACCGCACCATCGCCGCTGTTGCAGCCTACGCCGGCGCCGACCAGATCACCCCGAGGGTGCGCATCGAGTTCGGTAATCACGATTTCGCAGAGCTGGCCGCCTGGTATCAGACTGCGAGGGACATCTTGTGGCAGATCGACGGCGTCTTTTCATCCAGCATCGATGAGGTGCAGGGCCTGATCGAATTTGGCGTCGTGACTGAGAAGACCGCCGATGCTGCCAGGAAGGCGCTGGAAGGTTCGGGAATCCCGCCGGAGGTCGTGGTGTTCCACGCCAAGACCGGACAGCTGCTTTCCGATCACGTCGTCAATGTGCGCTCTGAACCGGGAATCGAGATCGAGCTGGAGGCCCCGGCAGAGGTCAGTCCAGGAGAGCAGGTTAGCCTCGCGGTTGTCCTCGTCAACCGCAGCGACCGGACGATCGAGTTCATCTACAACTCCATGTTGCCTGAGGACATCATCCTGTTCCAGGACGGAATCGAAGTCTGGGGCAACAAGGGCCGAATTGGTGGAACCACAGATGCAGGCCGGATATCGATACTCGCGCCGGGCGAATCGGTCCGTTTCGAGACTGAGTGGGCTGTTGTCAACAACGACCTTGAGCCGCTCCCGCCTGGCGAATACGTGATCGCTGCGGCGTTTGCGTTCAACGAGGAAGGCGTCGTCGGATACTCTCGGCACGATGTGGGAACCGAGCCTGTCCCGTTGACCGTGTCGGGTGGCTAGATCTTTTAGCTATCGAATGCTGAAGCGCTGCCTGCAGGCTGCGAACGGGTCACGTCGATCGTCGGCGCGCCGTTCACTGAGGCCGACTGCTCAGCCTCCAGCTCTTCCCAACGCTCGCGGGTGATCTCCATTCGAAGGAAATCGAAGCCGTCCTTGCGCACCTCGCGGTCCGCCTCGAACCCGGCCTTCGCAAACGCCCTCTGCGCGCGGTCGTTCGAAGTCAGCGTGTGCAGGTAGATGCGGGTGAGCCAGGTGGTGGTGAAGATCAGGCGCAGCATCGTGCGCACTGCGTCTGTCCCGTAGCCGCCGTTCCAGTAATCCGAATTGCCGATCATGATCCCGAACTCAGCCTGCCTGAGCTCAGTATCGATGTCGTAGTACATGCAGTTGCCGATGTGCGTCCCTTCAAGCGTGTCGATAGCCAGTCGCACAGAGCGCGGGGAAGGGAACTGGAGGTCATCACGGTGGTACCGCATGTACTCCTTCAGCGTGATTGTGATCGGCCGCGTGGCATCGAGAGTCGCCAGTTCGGGGTCGACCCGCCAGAGGTAATCGGCCCTGGCGTCCTCCATCGTCTTCGAACGGAGGACGACCCTGTCACCTTCGATCCTGATGTTCCTGCCGTCCGTTGCTGGATCCTTGAGGAACGGCCAGAGCTTTTTCCAGGATTCTCGTCGCATTAGCCAGTAATTAGCCTGAACTTTCGAAATATGTGCCGCTCGTCACGTGCCCGCGCCAACGGAACATGAGATGCGCCCAGGGCGCAAACCGGTCACACCCTGAGATTGAAGCGTACCGTACCGCAACGACCCTTCGCAGGACAAATGACTACGAACTCCTGTCCAAAGGTCCAGCATGAGCGTCCATCCTGCGACCTGCTACGCAACTCCCTGCAACTCGGCCCCATCCCGGCGTAGACATGCCGACCAAGAGCCGTCACACCTTGAACAGCATCTAATTCCATACCATCAGCCATGTCATGTCACGCGAAACCTTGCGAATCAGGCCCTCGCTGCCGCCAAAAATCGGCGAAAACCGTAAGAACGCCGTTTTCCGTCGCGAAGGCGTAGAATTCCCTGTCGCGTGCCCCGGCCAAAGCCGAGCCTGATCGCGCCATAAGACGACAAGCCAGAAAGCAAAGCTGGACCAAAAAAACCTACGGCAGGACCTTAATTGCAGAGAGAAGACTTCGTAATCAGATTTGCCGGTGAAGGCGGACAGGGACTCGTAACCTCCGCAGACGCACTGGCAAGAGCAGCAGTACACGCCGGCTACTACGTTCAGACCTTTTCAACCTTCCCTTCCCAGATCATGGGCGGCCCGGCCTCTTCACAGGTCCGCATCTCCAACAAGCCCGTCCTCAGCAACGGCGACCATGTAGACATCCTTGTCGCCCTCAACCAGTACGCCTACGACAACCACAGCGAAGAGCTCGGCCCCGACGGCGTCACCATCTACAACGCTGAAGAGTTCGACCTACCGGGCGGTGGGCAGTATTTCGGTGTCAAGGCCGATGAACTCGCAAAGTCGACCGGCAACGCCCGCGCCGCCAACATGGTGACGATCGGCGCTGTCGCCAACCTCATGGACTTCCCGCTCGAGGAGATCGACGCCTACATCACCGAACGCTTCACCCGCGGACGAGAAGGTGACGACGAGATCATCAAGGCCAACAAGGAGGCCGTCCGACTCGGGTCTGGTGTTGCCAGTGAATCGGGCTTCTCCGTCGGCCAGCTTGCGCCCCCAGTTCCACCCGAGCACAAGCAGATCATGATCACAGGCAACGCGGCGCTGTCACTCGGCTCCGTTGCCGCAGGCCTCGACTACTACGTCGGCTACCCGATCTCACCCGCCACCACCATCCTCATCTGGATGGAGAACAACCTCGTAGGCAAGGACCGGTTCACCTACCAGGTCGCATCTGAGCTGGAGGCCATCAGCACCATCGTCGGAGCCGGCTACGCAGGCAAGAAGGCGATGACCGCCACCGCAGGCCCCGGCGTCTCGCTCATGAGCGAAGGCCTCGGACTTGCATGGATGGCAGAGATCCCGCTTGTAGTCGTCGATGTCCAGCGAGGCGGTCCTGCAACAGGCCTGCCCACCAAGTCGGAACAGTCCGACCTACTCGCATGTCTCCACCCGGCTCACGGCGACGTCAAGATGCCTGTGCTTGCACCGGGCTCCGTTGAAGAGTGCTTCTACGCAGGCGCTCTCGCGGTTAACTGGGCCGAGCGTTTCCAGGGCCCGGTGATGCTCATGACCGAATTCGGACAGGCTGAGCGGGGCGAGAACATCCGAAAACCGGACCTTTCAGACGTGAAGCAGGAGACCCGCTCCATCTACACCGGCGAGAACGGCTACAAGCGTTACGAGTCGTGGGACGGCACCGCACCGCTTCCTCCAATGCCCATCCCTGGCGGCACCGGCGCATACGTCGCCAACGGATCGGAGCATGACGAGATCGGCGACACCACACACCTTCCCCGGCACCACATCCGGCTCACGGAGCGACGCTTCAAGAAGCTCGATCTCCTCAAGGATGCCCCTCGTGAGATCGAGGGCGACGGACCGGTCGCCATCATGCCCTGGGGCTCCTCAAAGGGCCCGGCCCGAGAGGCCTACGAGCGGCTCAAGGCTGAGGGCTCGGATGTCAGCTGGGTCTACTCGGTGGCTCTGAACCCCCTTCCCGACGACGTTCTCGACGCCCTGCGGGATAAAGAGCTCGTACTCGTCCCGGAGCTCAACTACCAGGGACAGTGGTCCGGCCTGCTCAGGCAGGAAGGCATCAACGCCGTTTCCATTACTCAGTACACAGGCCTACCATTTAAACCCGGAGACCTTGTCGAACAGATCAAGTCGAAAATTGCGGCTACAGAGAAGGCAGGTGCGGCCCGATGAGCGCTCGGAATCCTGAATACGACTTCGCATGGTGCCCTGGTTGCGGCGACTTCGGAGTTCGCCGTGCCCTTGAGTGGGCGCTCGGTGACTACACCACCGAGAACGAAATCCCGCACAGCAACAACGTGATCGTGGCCGGCATCGGCTGCTCAGGCAACATGGTCCACCTCCTTGAAGGTGACCAGCCGTTCGGCATCCACGGAATCCACGGCCGCACACTCCCGATCGCATTTGGAATTCAGTCAGGCCGGCCCGACCTCAACACCGTCATCGTGGCGGGTGACGGCGACTTCCTCAGCATCGGCGCAGAGCACATCGGCCCTGCTGCCCAGCGGAACATCGATATCACCTGCGTCATCATGGACAACGGCGTCTACGGCCTGACGAAAGGCCAGAGCTCGCCGACCACCAACTTCGGCGCCACCACGACTTCAACTCCTTTTGGAAAGATAGAGACTCCGCTTCATCCGTTGAAGTCCTACATGACAATGGGCGTCTCATTCGTGGCCTCGCACTACTCAAGCAAGCCGCGTGACCTTGCGAAGTACATCAGGATGGGCATGGACCACAAGGGCTTCTCCATCGTCCACGTCCAGTCGCCATGCACGACCTACAACGACACCTACGACATCCTGAAGGGCGACCGCAAGAAGGGCATTCCCGGCACCGCGTGGATAGTGCCTGAAGACCACGACCCGACAAGCCGGCAGGCGGCTGACGACCTGCTCGAACGCCCCGGCGTCCCACTCGGCCTCATCTACCAGGAAGACGTCCCGACGCTGGAAGACCGCCAGAACGCCGTGCGAGAGAAGCACCCCGGCAAGTCAGCAGCAGACATGCTGGAGACCTACGCCGTTTAGTTGGGCTGGCGCAGATTCCCCTCTCCTTGGGAGGGGAATCTGCGCCAGCCTTCGACAAGCTCAGGATGGCGGAGTTGCTGTCATTCTGTCCCTGCCCTTTTTTACCTGTGACCGTCAAAGTCCGGCTTCGCCTGATCGAGCCGGACTTCAAATGCTGTTCGAGGCACGCCGATAGACTCGATCCATTCCACCGTTGGCTCAATCTCTTCAACCGTAAGCACCCCGTACTCAATCCGGTTCAGGTCAAGTCGGATGCTCTCCATGCTAAGAGTTACGTAACCTCGATTGGCCTCGTTGATCTGTCTCGCCCAGTTCAGTAACTCGTTATATGAATGGTTCCCTTGGACGGCAACGATAGGCAGGTCAGGCGGATCCCCAGCATAGATTTCACCGAACAGAGCCACAGGATCGGCGGTGGGGTCATCCATGTAGACGAAAACGACATCATTTTCGATGTACCAGCCGCCGAATCCACCAGGATGATCTACTGCGGCATTCACGAATCGCTCCCTGGGATCAGGACGAAGATGAATCGGAGAGGCGACGGGATCAAACCCCATTCGGCTGTCTCCGGTTTCGGCGTTAGCCACCGCGAAAGTCCCGACGGTCGCTACAACAACCAACATTCCTATCGGGATCGCCAGATTCCATTCCCGGTTCATGCGCCTCAGATCTCCCCTGAAGACATAACGTCTTCTATCGCCATTTGGTTGCGATCTAGACACGGGAGTGAATCGGTATCTGAAAGTGCGATGAGAAGGCTCAGCGCAACGTCGTCTCTCGACGCCGGGCGCCATTCGTTAATCCCCTCTCCCGGCCCGGGGGAGGGTTCCTGTCTTCCTCTCCACCGGAAGATGCCATCCCAACCGCAGCGAGGGATCTGACCGCCGATCCGCGGCCTGCCCATTCACCCAGAAAAAAACCTCACACCGGGTGCTTACTCTCCACGCCACTCTTCTCCAGCACCTCTGGGTCCTTCCCGCACCTGCGCAGTTGCTGTCGGTAGCTGCGGTACATCCACGTCAGTGTGAAGATGAGCACCAGGGCCGCGCCGTTCAGCCAGCTTGCCAGCGCCGTGTCCCGCAAGCCTGACTCGACTCCGAGAGTCCAGTAAGCGGCGAGAAGAATCAAGTACATCGATCCGAAGATCGAAATAGCCCTGATCTGCCCGGCCGAGTTGCCGTAGTGCCTGCGCCTGAGAAGTCCTGACGAAAGGTAGAGACCGAACAGGACTGCGTACCCCTGCAGGTGCGGTAGAAGATCGGCATCCGGATTTCCGATCAGCGGTTCGATGGTGAACAGCAGGTAGGCGTAAGTGACCACGAACCCGATGTCGGTCCAGATGCGGAGCATCTCGGTGGAGCGGTGAGGACTGCTGAGTCGCACATCGTAGGGATACTTGGTCATCGTGAGATGCCAGTCAATCCAGCTGCGCACCGTCGTGAAGTAGAGGGCTGCGAAACCGGCGGCAGCGATCAGGTTCGAAGCGGCGAATGGGGACGCAACGAGTTCGCTGTTGCGCAAGATTCCCTGCGCAAGGATGACGCCGAAAAGGACCTGGATTAAGCGGACGATTTTGTCTGACGACTCCGCAGCAGAAGCAGAGCTGTTCATCTCTGAGATTACCTGGGTGCGGGGAGCGTCCGCGCTGGCTTTCGTTTGGTCACGGCGCATGCCCGCAATCACAGGATGCGCTCAGGCGGGACGGATTGGGTTACGCCGGTGTAAATGCCCTGTTTCCGAGATGTAACAGGAAGGTTTGAGTTGCCGCTTCATCCCCTCTCCCGGTTCGGGAGAGGGTCAGGGTGAGGGCTTCCTGTCTTCCCCCTCTCCCAGATTAGAAGAGGGCTGGGATGAGGGTCGTTCGGGCTCACATCGACAACTGGTCGTTCCAGCCAACGCCTAACCACCCCCTAACTCCCTCCCAAGTTGGGAGGGAGGATGACCGCCATCCTCAGCCCTTCGAAGGCTGCTGCTACCCAGCACCCTCACGTTGTGCGAGGTACTCGGCCAGCACGCCCCTGAGAGCTACTCGGCCGCGGTGCAGCCTTGCCTTAAGCGCTGAGATTGAGATCTCCAGCACATCGGCTGCCTCTTCGTTCGAGAGGCCCTGCACGTCTCGCAGTACGACCGCGGTCTTGAGGTCCTCGGGCAGCTCGTCGATCGCCTGCTTGATCCTCTCGCCAAGTTCGGAGTTCATGGCGGACGCGACGGGAGACTGTGTCCAGTCGCTTGATGGCGAGTCGGGCTGTTGGTCTTCTGGGACCGTCATCTCTTTGCGCCGCTTGTCTTTGCGGAGGCGCATGAGGGCGGCGTTGACGGTGATGCGGTAGAGCCACGTGGTGGGTTGGGCGTCGCCTCGGAACCGCTCACGGGCACGGTATGCGGAGACGAAGGCGTCCTGTGCGACCTCTTCGGCGTCGTGCTGGTTGCCCATCATGCGATAAGCGACGTTGTAAACGAAGCCGGAGTGCTCTTCGGCTAACTGCGCGAATTCCTGGTCGTTCATGCGTGGCTACGGGCTGGAATGCGTCCCTTGATACTCAGTACGAGGGTTGTCTGAGCGCAGATGCGGGCCTACTGGGCCGCATCTCAAATACCATAACAGAGTGGAGTGCTTGCAACGCCGTTTTCAGGCCACGGAATCTAGTGTCTCCGTACCGCATCCAATCTTGTACGATAAGCTAAGTCCGTTGCCGAATGGTCACTGGCGTGATGACGATAGTTCTCGCGGTGGATCACGGTGATGGCAAAGGTGAAAACGGTGCCAGAAGAAAACCGCTCGTGGCTTGCCCGACTTCTTGGCAGGTCACGCAACTCAATCCCGGCCGAGGTCGACCCCTGCGACGATCCTTCGACGCGCAGCGAGGTGGACTGCGGTGATGTGCGTGACAACGCATCTGACTACATCGATGGTGACGCCAGCCCTTCGCTGACTCACCGGATCAAGGACCACCTTGGCCTGTGCAAGGACTGCAACGGCTGGGTCCGATCACTCGCGGCCACAGTCGGCTTTACTCGTGACCTGCCACAGGAAGAGGTTCCAGACTCGCTCCGAGAGAAGATTCGAAACATCTCGAAGCAAGGCTGATGCTCACCTACTCGTCGCCCTAACGCAGCAGGCCCCCGGTATACCGGGGGCCTGCTGCGTTAGGGCTAGAGATCATTCGAACAGAAACGCTATCGAGTGTTTTCGCTGCGATGGTCGTCGCTTGCATGGACGTGGACTCCGTCGGGTCCGAGTCTGCGGCGGTGGTAGACCATGCTGTGTAGCAGGATCGCGATGCCGAGACCTGTCACTCCGAACACCACTACCGGGCTGACCGGGGTCAGCGGGCTGAGAGTGGACGCCAGGTAAACCAGGTATCCCATCGTCGCTCCCCACAGAGTCGGGTGATCCAGCCGAGAGTTGAACCTCAGAGTGATGAAGCCGATCACGAAATAGGCGGGAAGTGCTGCAAACGGTGTGATACCCAGTACCACACCGGTCAGGCTCGAAACGCCGTCACCACCTCGGAAACGGGTCAGCGGCGAGTTCCAGTGGCCAAGAATCACCGCAGAAGCCGGCAGAAGCAGCCACACATCCTCAAGACCGAGCCCGCGGGCGATCAGAATTGCCGTCAGGCCCTTTGCCGAGTCGATCAGGAACACCCACACGCCGGCAGAGCGGGAAACCTCACGCCACACATTGGTCGCACCGGCCTGCCGGGTGCCAATCTGGAAGATGTCTTTGCCGTATAGTCGTCCGGCCACGTAAGCGGTCGGCACACTTCCGAAGAAGTAGCCAATCACGGCCGCCACGATCAGAATCGAAAATGCGGGAGCATCAGTCATATCGTCAGCAAGTATACATTGGGCGATCAGCCGCGGCGCATGTTTAAACACGGCCCCGGATACGCGACAGCCCCTGTTGGATCAACGGTCGGAACAGCTGTGAAACCGGCCAGCCACATCGGACACACAACCGAATGACAGACCAACCGGCTGACCCGGCCGTCGCGAACACCGCATCTACAGCAAAGCCAGCCCCGCCCGCCGGGGGCAACCGCGGCCGATTCGCAGACGCCCTCAAAGACCCCGGCCTGAGACGTTTCACCGCAGGTACGCTCGCCTGGGGAACGGCCCACCAGATGATCACCGCGTCCCAGGGCTTCGTGCTGCTCGAACTGACAGATGACCGCATCTGGCTCGCATGGCTCGGAGCCGCAGTCGGAGTCCCCAACATCATCGCCGCCATCATCGGAGGAGTGCTCTCCGACAGGATCCAGCGGCGCACCCTGCTCATCCTCGGCTCCAGCATCGTCGCAATGCCGATGCTCGCCATCGCGGTCCTCTACGTTACCGATTCGCTAGAACCGTGGCACATCTTGGTCGCAGGTTCGGCGCAGGGAGTCTCGCTCGCCCTCGACTGGGTCTCTCGACTCTCACTGCTACCCGTCATGGTCTCGCGCCGGATCATGGTCAGCGCACTATCCATTGACCAGGCTTCATTCAATGCAGCCCGCGTGTTCGGGCCTCTGATTGCGGCCGGAATCCTGGCCAGCGCAGGTGTCAGCGCCTCGTATTTCGTGATCACAGGCCTGTTTGCCCTGGCCATCGTCATCTACACCACCTTCAAGCGGCAGCCCAGGGACGAGAACGGCGGGCACAAAGAGAAGATCGGCTTCGGCTCCGCGTTCCACGAAATCAAGGAGGCGGCCGCAACGCTGCGAACCGACTCCATCCTGAGCCTCAACGTGCTGTTCACGGCCATGAACGCCATGATGCTGGGCGGGTTCGTCTTCATGATCGCTGCGTTCGTGAAGGAGGAATTCGACGCGGGCGAGATTGCGCTCGGCGTCGTGTTTGCGACCACCGGGACGGGAGCGTTCATCGGCGCTCTGATCGTCGCCTATCGAGGCGGGACGACCTCTGCTGGCCGAGGTTTGCTGGTCAGCAATCTGTTGTTCGCCGGATCGGCAGCGCTCTACGCGATCGCCGGGAATACCGCCGTTGCTGCCACGATCGCTTTCTTCTTCGGACTGTTCAACGCTTACCACATCGCGCTTGGCATCGCGGCGATACAGACCAACGTGCCGGACAACGTGAGAGGCCGCGTGACCGGTGCCTACGAGCTGGCGTGGGCGAGTTTCCCGCTGGGCGGTCTGATCGTGGGGTCACTTGCGGAGCTTGTGAGCTTGAGGGGTGCGATCGCTCTGGCGGCAGGGTTCGTGGCGACGCTCACGATAATGGTCTTCGTACTGAGCAGTCGTATGCGGCACCTGAGTCTTCACCCGAAGGAAGGTGAGTAGGGGGTGATTGTCCTCCCCTCTCCCAGATTGGGAGAGGGATAAAGGGTGAGGGCCGTTCGTTCTTCCATCGATAACTAGTCGTTCCAGTCACCACCGACCCTCCCTCTAACTCCCTCCCAAGCTGGGAGGGAGGATCATCCTGAGCCTGTCGAAGGGTAGCAGGCTTCACCCTCACCCTGACCCTCTCCCGCAAGCGGGAGAGGGGATAAGACAATGAGCGCGGTGCGTCGATCTGGGTATTGCCGAGACTGTTGATCTCGGACGAACATGCCCGGATGAGTGCCAAGAGCCTTGATGAACCCAAACCTGCCACAGATGAGATCACTCTGAGGAACTGCACGGCGGAGGATATTCCGGCGCTGTTTGATCTCTGGCGACAGAGCGGTTCACTGCCGACTGCCACCGATTCCGAAGAGGCGTTACTGACCAGGCTTAGTCGGGACCCTGAGCTATTCGTGCTGGCGTTGGACGGTGACCGGTTGATCGGCTGCCTTATGGGCGGTTGGGACGGCTGGCGCGCCAACATGTACCGGCTCGCCGTGCTGCCTGAATACCGGCGTCGGGGCATCGCCCGGATGCTGGTTCATGAGGTCGAAAAGAGGTTCTTCGAGATGGGCGCCCGACGCGTCTATGCCATGTCAGTCAAGCCGGAGATCGAGCCTGGAGCGGCGGATTTCTGGATGTCGGTCGGCTACGAGCTCAACCCGAGGACTCTGCCATACGTGAAGACGCTGGAGTGAGTCGGCACGGCGTTAACAGCATATGCACGTTCCGGCTCGTTTTGATGAGGTAAGGTTGCGAATCAGGGAGGCCAGGTAGGAGTTCAGAGGAGGAATACCGTGCGAATCGCAACTTTTAACGTCGAAAACCTGGACGAAGGTGGCAGTCCGACGCTCGCCGACCGCATCCCGGTTCTGCGAGTTCCGCTCTCGAGAATGAATGCAGACATCATCTGTTTCCAGGAGGTCCACGGGCAGAACCGCCCCGGCGCCGACCGAGATATCCACGCTCTCAGGAGCCTGCTTGTCGACACTCCATACGACGACTGGAACATCGAGTTCACGAGGACGTCACAGGGCCAGGCGTACCGGTATCGCAACCTGGTGACGGTTAGCAGATATCCGATTGTGGATAGCCACTCCTACAACCGCGATCTGTTGAGCAACAGCCTTCAGTACAACCTGGTATCAGATACGGACGATGAGGCGAAGAACGTCCGATGGGAGAGGCCGATCTTCCACACTGAGCACCAGCTGCCGGACGGTCGCAGCCTTCATGTCATCAACCTGCATTTGAAGTCGCGCAGGCCGATCAGCATCGAATCGCAGCAGATCAACGCCTACACCTGGCGGACAGTCTCAGGCTGGGCAGAGGCCTTCTTCGTCTCGTCAATGAAGCGAGTCGGGCAATCGCTTGAGACTCGCATCTTGATCGACCAGCTGTTCGATGCCGACCCGGACGCGATGATCGTCGTCTGTGGAGACCTGAACGCTCATTCTGACGAGGTGCCTATCGAGGCGATCTCGGGCAGGGTCGAGAACACTGGCAATCGTGACCTGATCCACCGGGTGATGCTGCCAACTGAAAACTCTGTTCCTGAGTCGCTGCGGTTCAGTTACATCCACCAGGGCAAGAGAAACCTGCTGGACCACATGCTGGTGTCTCGCTCGCTGCTGCACGGCTTTAAGGGCGCCGAGATCTACAACGAGGGACTCCACGACGAGAGCGTGGCGTTCGCTTCCGACACGAAGTACCCGGAGTCCGATCACGCGGCGTTCGTGGCGGAGATCGACCTGGCCTAGGTGAGCTTCAACGCCATCTCGGGCTCGCCGTGGATCTTGTTGCCTGTGTGCTTGAAGCCGAAATCGAGGTAGAACTGCTCGGCTGAGTGGTCGCCCTCGATGTAGGTGAGCAGAAGCGTTTTCGCGTCCGGGTTCTGGCGGATGTGATCGATCAGCAGGTTCAGCGCCGCGGTTGCATAGCCTGAGCGCTGGTGATCGGCGTCGATCATGATCCGCCACAGGGCGTAGAAGTTGGCCTCTTCCGGCTCGTCCTTGAGGTTCTCATCGTGCAGCATCAGGAAGCCGACGGGCGTTTCGCCGGCGTAGATTGCGCGGCTCCATGCCTCATCGTAGAACTGTGATTCGGCGATGGAGACTGCGTTCGTGGCGACGTATCGCTCTTGCTCAGGCTTGACTCTGAGCGCGATCACAGCCCGGACGTTTTCCTTCGTGATCTCGTGGAGAGTGACGTTCACCTGTGCCTCGTGATGCTGGTTGCCCGGAGGCAAACTAGCACACGGAGCGTACCTGCCACTTCGCTGGTCTAGGCGTTGTCCCGGAAGTAGTCTGGCTGGTAGGGCGGAGGCAGCGGCAAACCGGCGTCCTGGGCTTCTATCTCCGCCCGCTCCTGCTCTGTCAGGTACTTGGACGGGCAGCGCACCGTCAGGGTTTCGGCTTCGAACACCTTGTCTGAGCCCATGCGGCCTTGCAGGATGATCTCGGAGTGGTCATTGAAGAACACCTGGCCGATCTCGCCCGCATAGACGACGTCCATCTGGGTGCTGCCGCCTTCGTCGACGAGGGCGAAGTTGGCGGTCACGCCGTCGGCCGAGCGGACGTAGGAGTCTTCGACCAGCTTGCCGATGACGCCGACCATCCGGTCTTCGGGTGTTGGTGCAGCGTTTGCGATGTCTGCGACCTTGTTGAAGCGTACGGTTGCGCTGTCGAACGCGGTGACACCAAAGTAGACCAGGCCTGCGGCGATCAAGACGAATACAATGCCGATCTTTATGCGAGGGCTGAAGAGAGTTGCCGTGCGAGCAGACGGTGATGCATCGAAGATCTCGTCTTCGATGTTCTTTGCGGGCTCCGTGCTCGGCTTGTTCTGGTCTTCTGGCATTAGCGGCTACTCGTCTGTGCTTCTCTTAATAGTAGCTTGAAGCCGTGCAACCTCTCGCTGTAGTTCGCGTTGTTTTCGTGAGACAAAGAAGATGTATGCGAAGAACCCTACCCACGTGACCGCGAACACTGCGAACAGGTACGACAGGTTTGTCTCAAGCCTGCCGCTCTCCCTTTCTACGACGCTGCTGGCAACACCGTTCTGCGAGGTAACCGTCACCGCGGCGAAGCGGCTCTGGTGATCTCGCAGTCTTCTCACCACCTCAACCGGCTCATCTTCCTGCGTGGCAACCCAGCGGTCGCCCGCCTGCGTTTCCAACCCGTACTCGGTTGATCCCTCAACCGAGTATTCGATGACGTTTCCACCTGAATCGGTTAATGCGAACCTGGTCAGCCTTCCCTGGTCGTCTGCCTGGACGCCGACGATGATGCCGTTTGTGATCTGCCTGCCTTCTTGCGCTGATGCGAGCGGCGATTGAGCGACAGTTGCGAACACGACGAGCGACAGGGCTGTTGCGACGACCGCGGCGAGGTTCAGGCGACGTATCAAACTGCGAGCTCCGCATCGCCGATTGTTCTCTTGATCTCCACGAGCGCGTCTTCGGTCTCTCGTGTTGAGAAGCGTTCCCGCGCTATGTAGATGAAGAGGAATGTGAAGGCGAGTGTTGCGACTGTGAGCGTGATCCCGAACTCACCTGAGAACGCAGATTCGGTATCGCTCTGCGGGCCGATGACTGACGGAGGGTGCGCCTGGGACCACAGGTTTGCCGCGTAGTAGATGATCGGCGTGTCGATGGCGCCGATGAGGCCGATGATGGCTGCGAGGCGCTGCCGCTGTGCTCCGGGCGGGAAGTATGCCCTGAACATGAGGTAGGCGATGTAGATGAAGAAGAGGATCAGGGCGGTGGTGAGCTTCGCCTCGCCTGTCCACCACACTCCCCAGACGGGCCTTGCCCAGATCATGCCAGTGATCAGCATGAGCGCACCGAACACGACGCCCGTCTCGGCGGTGGCGACGGCGAGCCTGTCCCACATCTCGTTCTTGGTGCGAAGGTAGGCGATGGACGCGCCTGCTACGAAGATGATGGCGAGCATGGAGGCCCATGCGACCGGGACGTGGATGTAGAGGATGCGCTGGATGTTGCCCTGGTTGGCCTCGGTCGGGACCCAAAAGAAGACCATCCAGAGCGTGATGGCCATGAGCGATGCGGTGATGATGAGAAGGAGGTTTGACGCCCTGGTGATGGAGCTCATTTTGCGTTCCAGCGTTCTGCCACAGTCCGTTGGATTAGTGCGTCCCTCTAGTCCGAAAGAAGTGTGTGCACTTTATCACAAAGCAGGGTTACCAATAGAGAGTTCGCGGAACCGGAAGCGACCGGCCCGAAGAGCGCTCACCGAGTTCATATAGCTCACCCCTTGCTTGCACAGCCGCCATCTACGTTGATGATCTCGGCCGAGATGAAGCGGGACTCGTCTGAGGCCAGGAACAGCACCAGGTTGGCGACATCTATCGGGTAGCCCGGTCCCTGTACCGCCTGCACCAGGTTGAACAGCTTTTCGAAGGCGTGGTGGCCGCCGTCCGGGTCGTTGATCGTGCCCCTCGTAGCTCCCGGCGTCATGATCTGTCCCGGCCGCACGCCGTTGACCCGGATGTTGTGTCTGCCGCCGACACCCGCCATGTAGCGCGTGATTGCGTCGACGCCGGCCTTCGCCGCCCAGTAAGACGACGAGGTTGCGCCGAACTCGTCCTGCATGCGAGAGCTCATGCCGCGCTGCGCTGCCAGCGAAGACATGTTGATGACAGATCCTCCACCTGCCGCGATCAGGTGTGGCCAGACGGCGCGGGTCATCATCATGGTGCCGACAAGATTGACATTCAACACACGGACGAAATCTTCGGTCGTCTCATCCGGGAAGTTGCCCCTGGCTCCACCGCCTGCATTGTTGAACAGCACATCGATCTGGCCGTGCACATCGGCTGCCTGTTCAACAGCCGAGTTCACGGACGACTCGTCCGAGACGTCGCATGTCAGGAACGTCGCCTCTCCGCCCTCGGCCCTGATCGCTTCTTCGACCTGCCGCCCCTGCTCGTCACGGCGCGCCATCAGGATGACCTTCGCGCCCTCCCTGGCGAACAGGTGCCCGGTGCCTTCGCCGATGCCGCTGTTGCCACCCGTGATGACGGCCACCTTGCCTTCAAGTCTTCCTGTCATGTCAGCTCCTTATTGCTTCATCCAGTACTGGCTCAGGTCGTCTTGCGGCTCCCAGCCCAGGAGTCGTCGTGTCTTCTCGTTCGAGAACTTTCCGTGCGGGAGATCGGGGAATACGAAGAAGACCTCCGACTTCGAAGGAAGCGTGCCGAGTTCAACGTCGAGCGCGCACCTGAACGAGTCCGCTGCGTCTCGCCATGAGACCGTGTATGGCACCAGGTCATGGCCGACCTGTGCGATCGGATCGCCTGCCTCGCCGACATGCGTTTCTGCGTCGAGAAACATGTAGAAGAGCAGGTCCATGACATGGATGTCGTGAAACTCGGTGAAGACGTTGCAGATCTCCTGCCCCAGCGACTTTGTCAGCGCGTACAGCCATGTGCCGGGCTGTGGCGGGACATCGGGGCCGATCTGATGGTCGAACCGTTCGTAGTTGGGGCCTGCGACCGCGTAGAAGGGCCCGGTGTTGATGACACGGTCGATGCCGTGCTCGACTGCTGCGACCATCATGTTGTAGCAGCCCCGGGCGCTCACATCGAAGGCAAGAACACGGTCGGTGCGCATGACGGACAGGTTGATGATTGCGTCCATGCCTTCGGCAACCTCAACCACGCGATCCAGGTCTGAGGCGTCTACCTTGATGTACTCGTGGTCGGTCTCGAGATCGTTGACATCAGTCAGGCGCAGGTTGTGGTGGGGCTCCAGCGCTTCGACCACGTGCGGCCCGAGCATGCCGTTGGCGCCAAGTATCAGCACGTTCATGGCTATGCCCTTTCCCGAGGCGTATAGCCGAGGCTGACGGACGGCGATACGTCATCGGCGCTCCACCACGGCTGCCCTGTCAGGTAGCGGGCGTTCGGGACGGCGGACTGCACATGGAAGATGTCGAGCCAGCCGGAGAGTTCGGCGTCGAGCGCCTTCGTGACCGCCTGGATCGCGTCGTCCATGTAGAGGGCTGATGTTGACGGAGCGGTTTCGGCGTCGTCCGTGATGTCGCCGAGCCTCAGGACCACGACGTTGGTTCCGTGCTCTCGGGCGAACTCCCGGCAGACCATCTCGCCCAGGTGAAAGGCGAGGAGTGGAGGATCGGTGGTCGGCCTCGGTTTCCAGCGTTCCGTCACGGCCATGTTCTCGTCGTACAGGTCCATGAGGTGAAGGGTGCTGAGGTAGATGAAGCGCGGGACCTTCTCTTCCACCGCAGCGCGCAGCAGGTTGTAGGTGCAGCGCATCTGGTAGTCGAGCTGCTCCGACGCACTTTCGCTCGGGTCTGATGCGCCGGAATGGATGATGACGTTACGGCCAGCAACAAGCTGATTCGTCGAGCTGGTGTGGTCCAGTGCAGACGGCACGAACTGGTGCGGTGAGTCTGTCTGCGCGCGGTCCGTGACGAGCAGGTCGTGATCGGTTGAGAGAGAATTTGCGACCTGCTGCTGCAGCGATGATCCGCCCGACGTGATGAGGATGTTCATCAATACCCCTGTGTGACCCAGCCTGGCATGTAGAAGTCGCCACAGAGTGCCACAGCGCGCGAACACGCGCCAGACACTCGTCTGCTCGCCAAGTCTTCTAGAATGGTGGCGGGCGCGGCGCGGCGTTCGCAGATAACTTGCTCGTTAAGACAGGAGGTCCGAATGCAGAACCAGGTCACAGCAGACCTTCGGCGGAACACGAACAACAGCATGGTGTTCGGCGTGTCATCGGGCCTCGCCGATTACTTCGCGATTGACGTCGCGATCATCCGGGTCATATTTGCGGTCACTGCATTTCTGAGCTTTGGCCTCACCCTGCTCGTCTACATCCTGCTGGCGATCTTCATGCCGGAGCGGGAGAAGACCGAAGCCAGCGAGCAGACTGATGTCGAGCCTTCTTACAGGTCAACAGACGGCAATAAGCTGGTTGAAAGCCGCCAGCGCTTTGGCGCGTGGATCATCATCGGTCTCGGCACCATTCTCCTTGCAGCCAATCTTGGCTGGTTCCAGTGGTTCAGCATCGGGCGGTTCTGGCCACTGCTGCTGATAGCGTTCGGCGTCGTCCTACTGGCCGGGGTGTTCCGCGGCAAGCCCGAGAGCCGTTAGCGCCCGGGCGCTAACGATGCAGCGTCAGTCTTCGAGGATGAACTGGAAGATGACGGCTGAGACGATGACGAAGACCACATCAAAGGCCACGGCCAGCTGGAGCCATTGAGACATCTCGCTCCAGGAATCCCCTGACACCAGGTCGGCGGTCGCCTCTATGGATGCAAGCAGCAGCGGCGCGATCACGGGCAGGAACAGCAGCGGCAGCATGATCTCCCGCGCTCGCACCCGCACGCTCATGGCTGCGAAGACGGTGCCGACCGAGCTGAAGCCGATGACCAGCAGTAGTGCGATCGCAAGCATCTCTATCCTGAACACGACCAGGTTGAAGAGAACTGCGAAGACCGGCAGCGCAATGGCGATGGAGATGGCAAGGAACAGCAGGTTGCCGAGCGCCTTGCCGAGGAAGATGAGGTCGCGGCTCACAGGTGTCAGCATCAAACCTTCGAGTGTGTCGCGCTCCATCTCCAGCGCGAAAGCCCGGTTGAGGCCGATCACGCCAGCGAAAGCGATGCCCGCCCACAGCACTCCCGGACCGACAAGGATGGCGTTGTCCTTGTCGTTGATATCGACGGCGAAGGTGAAGATGGCAAAGACGAGCAGCACGAACCCGGCGATCGAGACGATGACGTCGCGGTTGCGTACTTCGAGCAGCAGGTCTTTGCGAGCGATGGCCCAGATTACGCCGAGCGATGCGACGAAGGTGCCGCGGCCCGATGTCGAACCGGCGGCAGGGCTGGCGGGTTCGATATCGCGCTCTGTGTGAGACTCGGCCACTACAGCGCCCCTGCCGTTACCGTCGGCTCGGCGAACTGCTCCTGCAGCCGGGCGAGGTCCACCTCGGATGCCGGCTCGTGCAGGGCGACTCGACCCCGCTCCAGCGCGGCAACCCTGTCAGCAACCCGCAGCCCGAGCTCGATCTGGTGTGTCGTCAGGATGACTGAGTGGCCGGGCGACCGGAACTCGCTGACGATTCCTTCAAGGACGCCGAGCGCTCGCTGGTCGAGGCCGGACTCCGGTTCGTCGAGCAGCAGTGTGCGCGGCGAGTGGAGCAGGGCGCGGGCCAGCGCGACACGTTTCTGCTGACCGTGCGAAAGGAGCCGGACGCGCACGTCAGAGCGACGGTCCATCTCGACACGTTGCAGCAGCTCCTTGATGCGTTCTTCAGGCGTCGGGACGCCGAACATGCGGGCGAAGAAGCGCAGGTTCTCGGCAACCGTGAGGTCGCCGTAGAGCATGGGCGAGTGCATGACGACGCCGATGTTCTGGCGAACCAGCTCGCCACGTTTCGCCGGGTTGATGCCGTGGACCGTGATCGAGCCGGAATCGGGCCTGGTTAGTGTGGCGAGTATGCGGAGCAGTGTTGTCTTGCCTGCGCCATTCGGACCAAGCAGCACGAGTGCCTCGCCCGATGGCGCGGTGATGCTGAGCCCGCGTAGGACTCCGGTTGCACCGTATGACTTGACGAGGTCTTTAGCTTCGATCATCAGGCGGGTCGTCGGAGTTGGTTTCCGGTTTAGCTGCGCTCTAGTACAGGTTCAGCTTTGCAGTTTACGTGGAACATCAATTTTGAACGCATTCGAATAAGGGTAGGATGTGTGAATCCCGTCATCATGGTCCCAGATAGCTGGTGAGTCGTGAATTTCCGCCGTCCGTCCGAAACCGAGACGGTTGCCGAAGCCCGCAGGCTGCTGTCTGAAGGGCAGAGCGATGGCGCCGTGGTTACCTCGTTGCGGGTCAGGTGGAACCTGGACACGAAAGAGGCGGAGAGGCTGGTGCGTTCTGTTAAGAGCCAGCCTGCTACGGCGGTTGTGACCCGAGAAACAACGCAGGATGGGCGAGAAGCGGGTGGCCTCAGGCGGTTTCGGGTGCCGTGGGGCGCCGTATTTTTCCTGGTGGGTCTGTTCGTGGCTCTCGCTGCGGACTTTTTCGAAGGCACAGGCGTGGGTGGGCCGCTCGTAGTGGCGCTGTTCGCCTACGTGTTCTGGAGTTACTGGAAGCAAATCTACGCAGGTGGGCGATGGCTGCGACGTGTCCTGTTCTCAGGGGATCGGTCGGAGCCTTCGAGAGCAGACCTGCAGCGATCACAAACTTCCGATGCCTCGGACTTCATGAAGAGAAACCGGACGATCCTGGTTCTCAGCGGAGTGGCGGCTGTCCTGGTCGTGCTCTTCTTTATCGGCCTGTTTTCGACGACCGATTCGATCTCGTTCACTGATCCGTTCTCAGAACTAACACCGCCCGATGAATCTGCCGTGACCTGGACCGAAGAGCCGGTCGAGGATGTTGGGTCGGACACGTACCGGTTCGAGGGACGCATCGTTAACACGGATGACAGTTGGTCCATGATTGACCCTGTGGTGGTGACGAAGCTGTTCAACGATTCCGGTGTGTTGGTCGGCGAACGCAGGACCGAGTTGATCATCAGGCGTGTGGGACCCGGTCAATCGAGGTTCTATTCAGTTGACGTGAGGGTGTTCGAGCGGTTCGATTTCATGGAGTCTGAACTGGAGTGGTCGTGGGAGAGGTAGCTATTGGCGTAGTCGGCCCGTTCGGTCGAGTTTGGGCGGAGCAAGCGCCGAGGTGTTTTGGAAGAAGGGAGCGAGTGTTCCAGTGAGTCTGCCGAAGCCATTCACACGCGAAATGCTGCAGTTCGCACGAGACAGGCTGCGAGAAGGGCACTCTCAGTATGCGGTCGCCACTCAGATCGGTATCCGATGGAGCCTGGACTCCGTCGATGCGGCGCGTGCGGTGCGAATTGCTACGGACCAGCCTGATCTGCCGGAAGGCTTCCGGCTGCTCCGCATGGTCCGTGGAGCGCGGGACTTTGCCGGGCACATGCTGGGCAACAAGCTTGCGCTGGTGATCATCGCCATGTTCATCGGGTTCACCGGGATGTGCGTCTACGCACTGGCCCAGGGTGAAGATGTGCCTGAGCCAGAGCGATCAGTAGTGGAACTGACCCCGCCGGTGATGACCGAGAGAGAGATTTCGGACTGTACCGATTCGAAGGGAGTATTACGAATGGCAACCAGCACTGGCACATCTCGGATCCGGTGCTGATGACCAAGTTCTATAACGACGCTGGAGAACTGGTAGCAGAAGACGAGACCCCTTTGAACGTGGGCGGTGTTCCGGGATTTGGCAGTGCGTCCTACTCTGTCGACGTCTTCGTTCCGGTGCCGTTCTCCACTCATCAGGTTGAATTGGACTGGGAATGGAGCAGGAGGGCGCTGCGCTAGTGATCGTAGCCGCGTCTGAGCATGGCCATGCTACGGATTGCAAGGCATGTAAAAATTAGCCGATGACTCAATATGAGCCAGACAACCGGCTACGGGATCTTTACTTCGCCGAGATCGAAGCGGCTGTGAAGGATAAGCAGCGTCCGGCCGAGATTGTCCTGCATCTCCAGGACCGGTTTTCGCTCTCGGAGCTGCAAGCGATCGATGTATTGAGCCGGTTCGAGTTGAAGCAGTGGGCTGTGCACTCGCGCAGAGCGAAGATTCTTGCGCTCGCAAGCCTGGCTTCGCTAGCAGCACTTGGCATATTCGCCCTGGTCAACGGCGGTATCGAGTTCAATGGAAACGTTCTTGTCGGAGTTCTGCCCTTCGGGTTGATGTTTGGGTTCTTGACTTACATCACAGCCGTCGCAAACTCACCTCTTCGTGTCTCCAAAGAGCGAGTCGGTGCAACTCAGTTGAGGATGGTCCAGATGGCACCGCTTCTTCTGGCTCTTACTGTGATGATTCTGGGGACGGCAGTGCTAAGTGAGGTTGTTGACAACGACGACGCCAATCGAGACTCCGCCAGTCTTTCAACGGATCGCCAGATCTAGTTGAGTCGCTCTGTGGACCGAACAGAGACTCGACCTGAGCCCGGCTGGTTCTAGCGGATGGCACTAGTGATCGTGCCCGTGTCCGTGGCCGATCAGGTGCGGGTGGACGGAGTGCTGCGGTGAGAAGCGGCGTCCTGCGCGCAGCGTTTCGACTGGCACGAGAAGCTGGTTGCCTTCCCGGGTTGCGCCTCTCGCGTCGGTCAGCGTGACCGGGCCCTCCCGCAGCTCGATGATCGAGATATCAGCATCCGCGCCGACCTGGAGCGTGCCGATGTGCCTGTCGAGGTGCACTGCGCGTGCAGGGGCCGTCGTTCCCAGCGCAATCACCTCATCAAGGGATTTGCCCAGGTAAAGGTACTTTGAAAGCGTCGTCATCAGGTCGTAGACCGGGCCTCGCACGTTGTAGCGGTGAACGTCGCTGCTGACAGTCCCGGCCCAGAAGCCGTCCTCGATCGCCTTCTCCTGCACATCGAACGAGAAGCTGCCCGCGCCGTGCCCGACATCGAAGATCACGCCTCGCGCTGCAGCGTCTTTCGCAACGTCCTTCACGCGGTCATTGTTGTCTAGGATGCCGTTGGTGTTGCCTGTGAAGCTGTGCGTGACTATGTCGCCCGAGCGCAAAACTGGCAACAGCTCCTCGAGGGGATGAACTGAGCCGCCTATGTGGATCATGAGCGGCTTGCCGAGCTCTTTCGCGGCCTCGGAGGCGCGCCTGATCGCCACGACATCGTTCTCGCCGACGATGTTGTCGGTCAGCCTGACCTTTATGCCGACGATCCGGTCTGCGTGCAGTTGCGCGGCCTCGACCGCCTTGTCGACGCGTGCCCAGCGGATGTCCTGCAGCTCGCCGATCTCGTTGTCGAGCTGGCCCATGCCGGAGATGTGCAGGAAGGCCATGATGCGGGTGTGGGCCTGTTCCATGACGTAGCGGTTGAACCCGGCGACGGTGTTGGCGCCAGAAGAGCCGGCGTCGATGGCGGTTGTGACGCCGCGGTAGACGCAGGCGGGGTCGGCCTCGATGGCGAGGTGGGCGACTCCCCACCAGACGTGGACGTGCAGGTCGACAAGTCCGGGCGTGACAAGAAGGCCGTTGGCTTCGATGACATCGTGTGTGTCCTTGTCGGAAATCGAGTCTTCGATGGCGCTGATCTTGCCGCCTGCGACGGCGATGTCTTTCTTCGCGTGCAATCCCTGTGAGGGGTCGATGACAGTGCCGTTCTTGATAACGATGTCGTAGGTCATGGTTCTCTTGCTATCGGTCGTTAGTTGCTTCGCTTTTTGAACGCGTCTATCAATGCGTTGACCGGCTTGTAGATTGCCGCCTCGATGGCGTTCAGATCGTCGATCACCCGGCGAAGACGCGCTATCTCGTCTCTGCCCTTCGGTTCGATCTGATACACGTTCGTGGGATCCTGAGTCAGGTACTTTTTGCGCGTCAGCTGATCAAGCCGCTCGTAGAGATCAAGGTCTGATTGAGACAGACCGTCGTACTTCCCTTTCTTGATTGCGGTGCCCGCGAGGGTTGTTTCAACATAGGATCTATCCGGATCCGTCAGCCTATTGAGAATATCCTCGCGTTCTTGCGACTCGTCACTAGTGGCAATCTCCACGAGCAGATCGTAGTCGACCATATCCATCAGTTCGCGATCGAGGCGCACTTTCCGGGTGTACTCGAAGTAGGCAACATCGTAGGCGAACATGATTGCCTGTTCGTCACGAGTAAGCAGCCGGTTTGATGAACCGCTTCTGTAGAGCGCGAAGGTTGAGAATATCCCTGCGCCGCCCACCGCGAAGTGAGTCCAATCGTCCGGGTCGACTCCATCGCCAGGATTGAAGTCGCCGGCCGCCAGAAACGTTGCGACGACTGCGGCGATAACGAGTGCGCCGGACAGCGTCAGCCGTGCGGCTAGCTTCTCCTGGACCATCATCGCAAGTGGCGCTATCTTCTCCAGGGCTTTCTCTTCGTCAGACTTCCGTAAGTGCTTGATGAGCCCTCCGATAGAGAGCGCGCCTGCATACGTACTGCCGGAGATAGATATGGCGCCCGTGGCTATGCCGAAAACAGCCGCGATCTCAGCTAAACCCATCGTCAACCTCCCGCGGATGCCGTGTGAGAGAAGGGTTCTGCGTGTTTTCGGCGCAACCATAAGGCAAATCAGGTTGCTTTGGCGAACAGTTCTGTCTGTGAGAACTGCCCCCTACTCTTGCGGCGGGTATGCCCAGCCGTCTTTGCCCTGCAGCATGCCGCGGGTGCGGTTGATCTCGCCTGCGTGGTAGACGTCGTGCTCGTGCATGATGTCGATCAACAGAATCGTCGGGACCATTCCACCCCAGTGCGCCTTGCGGTCCGCATCAAGCTCTGAGTCGTCCGGCAGTGTGTCGATCGCTGCCTGCAGGTAGGCGTGGCCTTCTCGCAGCCACTCGACCGCCGCCTCCTTCGTTGCGAGGCGTTCCGCTGGCGGCGTTGCGGGGTCGTCGCCGTAGTCCATCAATGCGTCACGAAAGCCGTGGTTCGCATACATGAACTTGAACAGCCCGACGTGGTGGACGATCTCCTTGATCGACCGTTCCGCACCCTGTGGCAGCGCCTCCCATTCCGCCTCGGTCACTCCGCTCAGGTTTTCCAACAGGGCGTGCTCGCTGGTCTCGAAACAGCGGTCGAGAATCCGCAGCAGTTCGTCAATCCGGTGTCGTGCCATGGTTCGCCTCGGGTCAGCAGGTGCCTCTTTTCTGGAAGCCGGAGGGTAACCCAACTGGCGATAAACGATGCGTCGAATGGCTGAGTGGTTCGTGAGACTGGAACGGCGGGCAGGCGCGACAATCCGCTCAATGAAGCAGAGACTGCAAAAGTTGCTGGCGGCCGCGGGCGTCGCTTCTCGACGCAAGAGCGAGGAGCTGATCGAGGCCGGTCGCGTCGAGGTGAACGACGAGACGGCTTCGCTCGGCGACTCCGCGGACCCGGCGGTGGACAGGATCACGCTGGATGGCGAGCCGCTGGTGTCGGAGAAGAAGCGTTATCTGCTGCTGAATAAGCCGATTGGGTTCGTAACGACTCTTTCCGACCCGCAGGGCAGGCCGACGGTGATGGACCTTGTCGAGGTGGACGAACGCGTCTACCCGGTCGGCAGGCTGGACGCCGATACATCAGGGCTGTTGCTGCTGACGAATGACGGGCTTTTTTCGCACCGTGTCGCGCACCCGAGGTTCGAGATCGACAAGGTGTACGTCGCAGAGGTGTCAGAGTCACTGTCGGATGAGGGCAAGCGGCGGTTGGAGACGGGCGTTGAGCTTGACGACGGGATGACGCGGCCTGCCGGCGTTGAGTTTGTCGGGCGCGGGCGCAAGCGGGTGCGGATCACCGTGCATGAAGGGAAGAAGCGGATTGTGAGGCGCATGCTGCAGGCGGTCGGCTCACCGGTCGCAACGTTGGAGCGCGTGCAACTGGGCGCGTTGACGCTGGATGGCGTGGCGCAGGGCGGGTGGCGGGATCTTTCCGGACTGGAGGTCGATGCGCTGCGACAGGCTGCCGCGAAGACGAACCGCCGTAAGCGGCAGGCTACAGGGCGGCGGTAGTCCTGAGACTATGATCTTGGCCAAACGATCTGCTGACAAACAGACCGAGATCCCTCACTCAAACAGAACGGCCGGAACCTGTAGAGGCTCCGGCCGTTTGCTTATCTGATCAATCCGTGTTGACTAGATCGGGATTCCAAGCAGGTGGGACAGGATCACGATCGTCATCAAGCGTGCCTCGAAAAGCTGCGCTGTTGTTGCACCGGGGTCGAGGAGGATCGTCACCACGAAGTCGATCGCCTCACAGAAGGTGATGTCCGTGATGCCATCTCCGTCGATGTCGATCGGGTCGCTGGCGGGTGCATCGTTGTGGACCTGGTTCACGAAGACGGCCATCTGCTCGCCTTCAAGACCGTGGTTCGCAGCGGCTACCGATACATCGATGACATTGCCGGGACCGCCCGTGCCGCCACCCGATGAGCCGTTTTCGTTGTCATCGTCCGCGTCGTCGCCGTCATCATCATCCATGTGTCCCGGAGCGAAGCACACCGAGCCCTGGGACTGGCCGGAGTCGTCGTCGTGATCGTCATCTGGGCCGTCCGCGGAGAGTCCGGCTGGAACGGTTGCCGCACTGGCGGCGATCAGTAGCGCCATCACCGCCAACGTCCTGAGAAGTCGATTCTTGATGCGTGAAGCAAGATTCATGTCTGGGTCCAAATTCGCTATTGCCCTGGGTAGCCCACACCGCGCAGCCAGCCGTCACTTCGTCTACCGCGGTGCTATACAACGAAGTATGTTGAGCGCTCTGAGAGAGCCGCCAGCGCACGGTGGCCAGAATCCTGTGACTTTTGACACACGTGCAAATGCCCACTGCGGCAGGTGGTGACTACGGGCCGACGGGTACATCAGACCGCTAACGGGGTGGGGTCTCTGGGGCATGGCCTATCGGCGCTGCAGGTTTTGCCGGGTGATGAAAAACTCAGCGGAACGGTTCACTCGGTCGTGGCGTTCTCACTGTTATGGGCACGAACTTTCAGTCGAGACCAAACTCGGACACGGCAGCGGCAGGCATCGATGAAGCCGCGGTGGTAGCAAGGTGTCAGCGCGGTGACCGAGCGGCGTTCAGGGAACTGTACGAGGCGCACAGCACCTCGTTGTTCCGCGTGGCTCTCTTGATGACCGGCAGCAGGGAAGAGGCCGAGGACCTTCTCCAGGACACCTTCACGAACGCCTGGAAGGGGATCGGCTCTTATCGCGAAGAGGCAGGGATCGGGTCGTGGCTTGTCACGATTCTTCTCAACCGGGTCAGATCCTGGCGCAGGCGAATCGCCAGGCGCACAGCGAAATTGAGTTTCGTTCCACTGGACACGCCCGGGCCGGAGCCTTCATACGAAGACCGCGTCTCGGATCCGGTTGAGATGGCGAGCCTGGTCTCGGCTTTGCAGAAACTCAGTGTGAGACACCGCTGCGTCATCGTGCTCAGGTTCTATTCCGGCCTCTCGGTGCCGGAGATCGCCAGGACGCTCGACTGCCCTGAAGGCACAGTCAAATCCCAGCTGCACCGCTCACTCGAAAACCTCAGGACTCACATGGATGTCAGCAAGCGGCTTGCGATGTTCAGGTCAGGAACCCAGTCCCAGCCGGAAAGGTGAATCAGATGCGTCTCAGGAATCAGGAAATGGATAGTGACCTTGCGCGGGGACTGCGCGCTGCTGTGGAAGGGTCCGAACCATCATCGAGAGTCTGGGAGCGGATCGACTCTCGAACCGGCTCAGGTTCTCTCAGCGGTTTCGAGTTCATGCGCCTGTACGCCAACTCAATCCCTGCCCGGATTGCAATGCTGCTGGTTGTCTTCGCCGCAGGTTATGGCATCTGGAATTTGGTTCAATCGGACGGAAGCGACCCGGACGGTCTGCGAAGCGTTACCTTCGATTCGGAAACTGTGCCCCTGGTCCAGGTGGGCGACGACCTCGTGTCTGAACAGACAGGCCCGGCCCACTCCGGCCAGAGCATGCTCTCCGGCGACGCTGGAACTGTGCCCGGCGCTGCCAACCAGCCGCTGATACAGGTGCCGCTGGAGTTCGAGACCGTCGATTCGCTGATCTTCGAGCGAGCGCTTGAGCAGCTTGCTTCGACGCCGTTCTCAGTGCGTTCGGTACAGGTCGGAAGGAATCGTGAGATAACGCACATCTTCGATCAAAGGATGGACGACTACTGGGATGGATCAAACCTGCCTTTCCGACAACTGGTGCAGGATGACACCTGCGTCACCAGCCCGATCGACGTTCCGGAAGCCGGGACGAAGACGATATGCCAGCTTTTCGCCAGGGCCGATGGGACGAGCGTTGGCGAGTCGTTCAGCATGCCCGTTTACCGCGTGACTGAGGCCACGTACTCGCCATCGGGCGAGGTGACCGTGCGGGTCGACGACCGGAGCAGCACCGTTTTCTCGATCAACCGGACGACGGTCTACCAGGGCATGGTCGACCTCTGGCGGCTGGTCGACGGTGAGGTTGAGTACCGGGCCGCCCTCAGCACCGGTAACTTCGACCTGCTTGGCAATTCGGAGTGGCGTTCCACCGGCACGAAGCTGGAGACCGGTTCCGGCGCCGAGATTGTCGAGTGGCTGCTGGCGATGCAGATGCCGGACTCGGACTTCGCAGGGAACAACCTGTTCGAAGAGCGTTTCACGCCCGGCAGCACCTTCGACAGGCAGCACTTCTATGACCTGAATCTTGTCCAGGACCCGGACGATTCGGTGCTTGTGATCGAGGCCAGGAGAGATCTCGGCTTCTACGGCGGACGCTACCGGTTCGAGCGAAGGTCTATCAGTGGTGGCGAGATGCTGCGGTTCGAGATCGACCGTGAGACCGGACGGCTTGAGCGACTGCTGGTCACGACTGATAGCAACATCCCGTACGCGCTGCAGTTCTCGTTCGTGCTGCCGATTGTGTTCGAGTTCGAGTACGAGGAGTAGTGGGCAGCCCGGGGCTGTTGCTGCGCAGTCCCGGGCTGCCTTTTTTCAGGCGCTAGTCCGTCAGCTTCCGCAGCACCTTGCCGTGAAGGTCACTTGTGACCTTTCCGTTTGCGATGGCAGGCTTGCCATTGACCAGGACGTGCTCCATACCGGTCGAGTACTGGTGCGGGTTGGCGTAGGTGGCGTTTTCGTGCAGCTCTTCCGGCTTGAAGATGCAGATATCTGCGAACTGGCCGGCGGCGATGCGGCCCCGCTTAGTCAGGCCGAGCCTTTGCGCTGACAGCGAGGTCATCTTGCGGATCGCCTCTTCCAGCGAGATCAGCTTCTTTTCTCGCACCATGTGCTCGATGAACCGGGTGTTTGTGCCGTAGCTGCGCGGGTGCGGCTTGCCGGAAGACAGCGGGCCCTCGTCACGCAGCGAGCTGCCGTCTGAAGCCACCGTCACGAACGGGTCGGCCGCGATGTCGTAGACGTCCCGGTCTTCCATCGAGTGCAGTACATACGAGCCCTCCGACTGTTCATAGAGCCTGAGCGCCGCCTCCTGCGGCTCGACGCCCCACTCGTCCGCAACGTCCTGCAGGCTGCGGCCTTCGAGCGACTGGTCAGGCGGGAAGTTGGCGATTACACAGCCGTGCGCATCGTGGTTGCGGTTGATGTAGTAGTCGACATCAAGCCTGATGCGGGCGCGGATGTCGGAGTCAGCCAGGCGGTCGAGCGTCGCCTGCCTGCCACCGACCAGTGCCCAGCGACCGAACATTGCGCCGGAGAAGCCGGTGCTGGACCAGGCATACGGGTACTGGTCGCCCGCGACGTCGATGCCTTCCTGCCGGGCGCGGTGCATACCTTCGAGCAGATCGTGGCCTCTGCCCCAGAACTTTGGGCCGACCGCTTTGACGTGTGATATCTGGATGCGAGCGCCGGTGCGGCGGCCGATCTCGATCGCTTCGGCGTGGGCTGGAAATAGACCACAGAGGTCGTCTGCCTCGGAGCGGATGTGCGATGAGTAGAGCTTGCCGCGGTCGGCTGCGGGCTGCGTGTAGGCGATCACCTCGTCGGTGAGCGAATAGGAGCCGGGGGCATACCAGAGGCCGGTCGAGACGCCGAGCGCGCCGGCGTCTAGGCTTTCCGCTGTGAGCTGTTGGACGCGGTCGAGCTCTTCGGGCGATGGCGCACGCGGGTCCATGCCAAGGACCGCAGCGCGCACCGTGCCGTGTCCGACCTGCGTTGCGACGTTGATGGTTGAGCCTGCGTTTTCGAGCGCTGTCAGGTAGCCGTCGAAGTCTGTCCACGTGGCTTCGAGATCGTCACCGGAGCGGGATAGGCGTTCGTTGAACTGTTCCTTCGCCATGCCGATGAGCGGCGCGCAGAAGCTCATGCCGCAGTTGCCGAAGAGCTCGAGCGTGACGCCTTGCGTCAGCTTGGAGTCGGCGTGCGGGTCGATCAGGAACGAGGAGTCGGAGTGCGTGTGGAGGTCGATGAAGCCGGGAGTGACGACGTAACCGGCGGCGTCGATGGTGCTTTCGGCCTCGGCTTCGATCTGGCCGGGTGCTGCGACCTGCACGACTGTGTCGCCCTTGATGCCGATGTCCGCAGGTGTGGCCGGTGTGCCGGTACCGTCAATGAGGTTGCCGTTCTTGATGAGGACATCGAGCATGGGGTGAGGCTCCGGAGGTGGCTGGTTGAGGAAGGGGGAGTGGCGGCCAGTTTAGACGAGATTTTTCAGAGTGGAGGTCAAGTTCTGTCATCACTCCGCTTCGGTTGGGATGACACCCTTCGACGGGCTCAGGATGGTGGACTTTCAACCCTCGCCCTGACCCTCTCCCGCAAGCGGGAGAGGGAAAGTTGTGTTCCCTGAGCGAAGTCGAAGGGTCTCCTGTTCGGTCACTCGTTTCGTTAGGAGATGACTGGAAATCAGCGAGTCCGCAAGCAGAGGTAGAGATCCTTCCACTCCGCTGCGCTCCGGTCAGGAAACACAGGAACCCTAACCCTCTCCTGAGCCGGGAGAGGGGAGTGGGCGGCGGCCGCTGGCGCGCTCCTTCTCTCGCCCGTAGACTGTCCGCTGGTATTTGCCAGAGCCGAAGAAAGCTGCAGGCCACATCCCGACTGTTCGCACAACGCGGCGTTCCCGCGGGTGAGACGACAGCGCAGGAAAAGGAAGAAACATGAAATTCGTTCGATACGCCAAGGGCGACGGGGCCGCTTACGGCATTGTTGAAGGTGACACCGTCAAGGAGATCTCGAACTCGCCCATAGGGCAGGACTACTCCGAGACAGGCGAGACGACCAGCCTCGACGACATCAAGATCCTCGCTCCGAACCCTGAGCCGACCAAGATGCTCTGTCTTGCGCTCAACTACGGCTCGCACCTCCTCGGGGCAGACGCACCCACCCGGCCTGAGCCTTTCTACAAGAACCGAAACGCCATCATCGGCCCTGGCGACCCCATCAAGCTGCCTGCGGATGCTGGCCTCGTGGTCTGCGAGTCTGAGCTTGTTGCGATCATCGGCAAGCGGGCCAGCAACGTCTCGGAAGACGAGGCGCTGGACTACGTGTTTGGCTACACAGCGGGCAACGACGTGAGCGCTCGCGAATGGCAGTCGGGCCCCGGCGCTGACAAGCAGTGGTGGCGTGCGAAGTCCGCCGACACGTTCGGGCCGACCGGTCCGTTCATCGTCACGGACATCGACCCGCAGGACTGCAACATCCGCGGTCTTGTGAACGGTGTCGAAGGGCAGAAGTGCCACTCGTCCGAGATGATCTTCTCGACTGCTCAGGCGATCTCGTTCATCAGTAAGTACACGACGCTCGAGGTCGGCGACATGCTGTGGACCGGCACGTCTGGCACGACTCCCCCGATCAACCCTGGCGGCGACGTTACGGTCGAGATCGACAAGATCGGCGTGCTGCACAACCCTGTTGAGAGCGCTTAGGCTTCGCACAGGTTCGAAAAGAAGCCGGCCGGGCGTTTCGCTCGGCCGGTTTTTCGTTGGGGCAAGTACCGGCGGCTTCACGCGCAGGCTGATCGGGAGTAATGTGCTGCGAGAACCGCGCACTGGCAGACCGCAAGGCACGGTCTCGCCGGCTGCGAAGCGAAGTCTGAATGGGACGAAACGATGGCGTTCTTCGACAACGTTCTGCTCTACACCATCCTGCTGATACTTGGCCTCGCCATATTCGGCGCGGTGCTGCGAGCGCGCCGACGTGACATCTGCCTCAAGAGCTTCTCCGGCTACATGGTCTACACCCGGCTCAAGAACGGGAAGCAGATCTGGGGCGAGCTGCTGACCGACCCGACCGGCGTTGAACTTCAGTACCGCAAGGAGCACACAGACTCGCAGGGCCACATCGAAACCAGTTACATCATCTTCAACGCCGAATTCCCGAACGTTCACCTGATCATCCGCTTTCTCGATGAGCTTACGCCGCGCAATGCGGAGCGCCGCCAGGAGACGCTCGACAGGTCCTACCACCCGAACGTGTTCCGTCGTGCCAGGAGAAAGGTCCGCAACTGGTTCAACATGATCCGTGACGCCGTCAGCCAAGCTTTCACCTCCATCATCACAGCCGCGACGAAGACCGGGCCGGCGGCTGTTGCGAGCCAGCAGAAGTCGGTGACAGGCAGCGGGAAAGAGCTGGTGGAGTGGTTCGGAAATGCCTATGACCCGATCCTGGAGCGGCATATTGGCCGCAAGATCGTGGTCGAGGTGACGAACCCGGATGGCGAGGTGATGGAGTACGTGGGCGTCTTCCGGGAGTACAGCGGCGACTACCTCGAGGTGATGGATGTTACGTTCAAGGAGAACGGAGTCGACCGGCTGGTGGACCTGATCGTTCCAAGAAAGCACGGGATGATCAGGCATGATGCTGAGAGCGTTGTCTCGCATGACCGTGATGGCGATGACGAGCCGCCGAAGCCGGCTTTGTTGGAGGACGAGGCGGAGCCGGAGACCGAGGTGCGGGTCTAGCGGACTGCCTGTGAGATCAGCAAAAGAAAAGGCCGGGCAGAAGATCCTGCCCGGCCTTTGTGGTTCGTTTCGGTAGCGGCCTAGCCTACGCCGAAGCTGCGGGCCAGTTCACCCTCCGTGAGCCAGTAGAAGATGAGGTAGCCGCCGACGATGATCAGGATGCCCGCCGAGATGGAGTTCAGATAGGGCATCACCTTCCTGATCTGGTTGACGAGCGCTCCCTTGAAGATCGCAATCGACACGGTCAGGACCGTGATGACGAAGGCCATTCCCAGTGCGTATGCGATGAACTGCGATGCTGCTCCGAGGACTCCGTCTGTAGCCAGCGAAGCGGTCACGATTCCCAGGAAGATCGGCAGCGTGCATGACAGGGATGCCGTTGCGTAGCTGAGTCCGAAGAGGAAGTAGCCCCGCAGGCTCTGGTCTCTCGGGTCGCCAATCTTGCTTGCTGCTGACTGCGCTGCGCCCGTGTAGAGCTTGCCGCCCGCGAAGAGGTAGGCGCCGAGCATCGTCATGATGAAGCCGAGGATGAAGCTGACCCAGGGGAAGATGGATGCGACCGACCGTGCGCCGGAGGACACTGCGAGTCCGACCGATCCGAAGAGGACTACGAAGCCAAGGCCGAGCGCTGCGCTGACATAGAGGGCCTTGATCAGCTGGCGACTGATCTGCAGCTTGCCGCGGCTTTCGGTGCCATCCGTCACTCCCTGGCCGTCGCCAACGTACATTCCAAGGTATGCAGGCAGCATGACGAATCCACACGGGTTCACGGTGGCGACCATTCCTGCGCCGAATGCGAATCCGAACGGCAGCCACACACCAACGTCGCTCAGGGTGCTGGTTGATTCACCTGAGACCGTTAGAAACTGCCCGATGATGCTGTTGCCGCCGGGTCCTATCGTGAACCCGGCGATGAGCGCTGCGACGATGACCCCTACGGCCACCGTGCCGGGCAGCCAGAACTTTCCGAGCTGGAAAGCCGGGGCCTGATCGCCCTGTAGAGTTGCCTGCTGCTCCATTGGATTCCCTGTCCTATCCGTGCGCCTGTTAAGTCTAGCTCCGGCCGCTCCACCTCTGTATACGGTTGACACCCGCTACAGGAGTGCTTTTTTGCGGCATGTCTCTTCGATGCGGCGTTGTGGAGCATGGTTCTCGATATTTCGTTGAAGATTTGAGAGGGGCGGTTGAACCGGCCATCCTGAGCTTGTCGAAGGGTGGCGAGCCGTCCTCCCTCCGATATTGGGAGGGAGCTAGAGGGTGGTGGCTGAGGCGACTAGTTGCTGATAGGAGACCGAACGACCCTCACCCCAGCCCTCTCCCAATCTGGGAGAGGGAAGAAAACGGCCGCGCGCCTGAGCACGGGAGATGGATTCGACTGGCGACCTTTACCTGTTCTTGGGCACTTCTTAGCATGTGATGAGTCGCTGCCAGCTCATTTTCCCGTTCTAACGGCCAATTCACCCACCAGCGGCATGAGAGAACCATGGCTGTCATTGTCGAGGTGCCGGACGAGCACACTTCACGCATCGCGAAACGGCTGATCGGCCGCCGGGTGGGTGTGCACGTCGTCGTTTCCGGCGAATCGAACGGCAACCGCCGCAATGGCTACGCTGACTCCGAGCCACCTCGTAAGATTCTCGTGCTCGAAGAGACCCCGCACACCGCTTCACAGACCCTTGATCTGCTGTATGACGGCGTGTGGGCGGTGCTTCCGGCAGCGGACCACGAGATTCAAGCCCGGCTGCGGGACAGCGTTGACAAGGTGCGAGCCGGCTCTTCGCCATTGCTGACTGAGTTGGCGGGTGACCGCAGCGAGGTAGGGCCGTTCTTCGAGCTGTTGCAGAGGCGAGTGGTCGAGGCGAAGCGCGGCCCCGGGTCTGGCAAGGAGAACCCGCTGTCGGAGCGTGAGGCGCAGATTCTCCGACGAATATCGCGGGGCGTGACAAGCGCGGAGATCGCCGCCGAGATGGGCTTCCAGCTGCAGACGGTGAAGAACAAGGTGACGACGATTCTGACCAAGACGCAGGCGCGATCAAGAACGCACGCAGTAGCTATAGCACTGGCAAACGGCTGGATTTAGACGGGCGCTGTCTTATCCCCTCTCCCGGTGCCGGGTGCCCGATCGCGGGCGCGGGTCAGGGTGAGGGCTTCCTGTTTTTGTCACCCCGACCGAAGCGGAGGGATCTGACCGATCACACATCGTCAGCTTCTCTCCCAATTTCGTCACCGTAAGATGCCGTCTTAACCCGCTCCCGACGCGCACGTCGAAAGCCGATTCCAGGAACGAAAACTGAAGGCCAGATACTCGTCAGATCCCTCCGCTGAGGTCGGGAGGACAGATGGTCGGCCCCTTCTCGGAAAGGTTTCAACCCTCACCTCAATCCTCTCCCTCCCAGGGAGAGGAGGTTGGTAACTTCCCTTCGACAGGCTCAGGATGGCGCAGCGCCTCTACTCTGCAGCCAGCAGCCTGGCCACTGCGCCCAGCGTGACTCCGTCCATGATCTCGTTGCGTTGCACCATGCCGCGCAGGTCGTCCAGCGTCACCCATATCGCATCGATGATGCCCTCGTCCTCTTGCAGCGCCAGCGTTGAGCCGTCCGGTTCATCGACCTCGGCGAGAACTGTGTAGAACGTGTCGCTCATCACGCCAGCGACCGGATACTGAGAGCCGATCAGCCTTGCCGAGTTAGCGACCAGCCCGGTCTCCTCGGTGAGCTCACGGGTTGCTGTGTCGACCGGATCTTCGCCTGTTTCGACCAGCCCGGCAGGAAACTCCCAGAGCTCAGTGTCGACCGGGTAGCGGTAGATCTTGATTAGCAGGTGCTTGCCCGACGGCGTGCGTGGGACCACGAGGATCGCTCCGCCACCCATCGCCGTGTGCAGCCTGACATAGTGACCGGGCGTGCCGTCTCGCCGCACCGTGTCGTCCTCGTACAGCTTCCACCACGGGCTGTCGTAGATCAGCTTCGCGCGGACACGCCGGGGGTGCGGGCCGGATGGAGCGTCGCTTGTTGTGGGAGGAGAGACCCGGTAGAGGGCGAGTGCGGTGATGTTCGTGCCGCTGATCATGTCGCCGTTTGCGACCATCTTCCAGGCTTCCTGCTCGGTGACGAAGCGGGCTTCGGCGATCGATTCGTTGGCGTCGAGTTTCAGCTTGCTTTCGGCGTCTTCCGGCAGGTCGGCGACGACCGTGTTGTGGGTGATGCGGAAGAAGCCGGCGTCCGAGGAGAAGGTGCCGATGACGCGAGGGTTCGTTCCTGTGAGACCCACTTCCTCTGAAAGCTCACGAGTAGCGCACTGCTCGGGCGTTTCGTCGCCTTCGATCGCGCCGCCGGGAAACTCCCACGACCACCGGTCCGGCACGTAGCGGTGGACCTTGATGAGCAGGATTCGGCCATCAGGGAGTCGAGGGATGACCATCGCTCCACCGCGGCCGCCAGATCGAACCGCCCAGGAGTAGGTGCCAGCCTCACCGTTCGGGTGCTCGATCACATCGTCGTAGAGCTGCACCCAGCGGTTTTCGAAGACGAGCCGCTGCTCGATTCGCTTGATTGTCATGGACTGAGTCTAGTGGAAGCAGGGGAGTGGCAGGCCTTGTCATCCCGAGCGCAGTGGAGGGATCTGGTGTGGTTTCTGCAGACTCAGGATGGCAGTCTGGATGTTGGTAGGGGCGCCGCTTGCCGCGCCCGGTCCGGGCATAGCCCGTACGTCACCCTCTCCCTTAATCCCTCTCCCGTCGAGGGAGAGGGAGGAAACAGTCATTCTGTCCCTGCCCTGAGCGAAGCCGAACGGGTTGATTCAGAATCTCTCGGAGACCCCGCTTCCACTGCCAGATTCCTGCGACCCGCAAGCGGGTACCCCGCGGTCGGGATGACAAACTCCCTGCCATCCTGAGCTTGTCGAAGGGTGGCGGGCTTCAACCCTCACCCTAACCCGCGCCCGCAAGCGGGCACCCGTCCCCAAGCGGGCACCCGTCCCAGGGAGAGGGGATAAGACGACATCACAAGCGGACAGGGGTCTGTCTCTTTGCGTCGGCGCCTGAGGGCAGTTCCTGAGTAGTCGTTATCCGCGCCAATCCGCGAGCTTGCCGATAACTAACCAGACTACCGTCATCGCAACCGCACCAACCGCACTGATGATGAGATAGTCCACGAACCCCAGGTCCCGAGGGGTCGCCCCGAAACATGCCAGGTAGTTGAGGTCAGGCCCCGGGCCGCGGTCGACGCACCCTTTTCTCTGCAGCAAGAGGATAGTCATCCCGAATGCTGATAGCAGGAAAGCTATTCCGGCAGCAACCATTCGCAGCATGGGCGCTCCATTAGCCGGACTGCGGGCCTGTTCCGCTCCTACAGCGTCGAGGACGCGATCATGCCGCCGTCTACCAGGATGGTCTCGCCGTTTACGTATTCGCCGAGTGGCGACGACAGGTACAGGACGGCATTTGCTATGTCGGATGGCAGGCCGCCGCGCTGTGACGGGATGCGCTCCTTGAGGCGCGGGTTGGCGTCAACGTCGTGCGGCGGTCCGTCGATGTCATCGCCCTTCGCAGGCAGGCGGTTCGAGATTGCGCCAGGCGCTATGCAGTTTGCGGTGATGCCGGTCCCTGCCAGGTCGACGGCCATGCCCTTGACCATGCGGCGCAGGCCCATCTTGGCCACTCCGTAGGCGGTCCAGTCCTTCATGGCGACGTATGAGTGGACGCTCGAAAGGCAGATGATGGAGCCGCCGGTCTTCTGGGCGATCATCGATTTCGCGGCACGCTGGGATGCGAAGAAGTAGCCCTTCAGCGAAAGGTTCATCATCCGGTCCCAGTACGCCTCGTCGGTATCGAAGAACGGCCGGCTCTGGTCCGGGAAGATGGCGTTATTGACCAGGATGTCGATGCCGCCGTGCTCCTTCTCGAAAGCGTCGATCACGGCGTTGACACCGGCGACACTGCTGACGTCACCCTGGTGGACTGACGCGTTGACGCCTTCTCGCCGGCAGACCTCGGCAGACTCCTGTGTCACCTCGTCATCTACCAGGTCGTTGAGGCCGACGTGTGCTCCCTCTTTGGCGAGCGTGAGCGCGATGCCGCGGCCGATGCCTTTTCGTGCTCCCGTTATCAGTGCGCGCTTGCCGTCTAGCAGTCCCATATCTGAGGTCTCCGGTCTGGTTCGAGTGAGAGGTTTTGTTTCAGGCGGCCAATGTTAGCTGGCATCGACGGGCGCCGACACTTTTTCGACGGCCATCTCCGCCGCCTTCAGTTTTTCAGCCGGCAGGTCAGGGACTTCGTATTCGCTTTCACCTGCTGAGAGTGCCCGGCTGGCGAAGAGGAGGACGGCACGGGCGACGATCATTCCGGTTACGTTTTCGATGCACCATGCGTATGCGCCCATCTGCGGCAGGTACGGTTCAGCGGCATGCTCAATGGGGTGGCCGCGATCGAGGTCGGTCTTGTGGTCGACGAGCGTGATGGCGCCGTCGTCAGAGAGGAACATGAGGTCGATCTGGCCGCCTAGCTGGCCGACATGGTTGCCGTTCTCTGACAGAGGTGCGGCGACCCATACTTCACGCCATGCCTGCCCGCGCCTGGCTGCTGCGGTGGCCTGCTGCATGGTTTCGGTCTGGAGGGCGGCGCGGGCTAGGTTGGCTACTTGAGCGCTGTCCGGGCAGTTGTGCTCTTCGGCCATACGCCGGGCAAGGTCTGCGAGGTCGGTCTCAGTCCAGTCGAGCAGGTCGATGTGCTGAAGGACTGCGTGGACCGCTTTGCCGAGGTCGGTTGCGGCGCGGCCCGGTTTTACTGGCTCGTCGGCGAGTGTTGGCGCTGCCTGCTTGGGCTCTGGCTCGAACTGGGTTGCGGCTGGCTTGAGCGCGGTCGGCGAGGTGTAGCGGGTTTTGGACGCTTCGGAAACGACCTCCGTCCTGTGTTCGAGCCAGAGGTCGTGGTCGGCCTGCGTGTCCGGTGTAGCAATGACAGGGCTCGGCGCTTTCGATCGCCCTGGATACTTCCACCCGCACCACAGGTCCTCGTTGCCTTCGAGATGCTCTTCGATCTTCTTGACGAGCGCTTTCTTCGCCGACTTGCCGCGATAACGGCTGACCAGCAGATGGTCCTTTGCCCGCGTTGCCGCGACGTAGAGCAGCCGCACGTCTTCCAGGTCGCTTTCGGCGGCTTCCTGTGCCAGTGCCTCGTCCGCGCCGCCTGTCCTGAGCCCTGCCTTCTTCTCACCAAGTTGCACTTCGAGCTGATGCCGGCTAGAGGCGTCTTCTCGTCGCAGGCGGATCTGGACCGAGTCGGTGTTGTTGCGGTCGCCGTGGGCCGAGGTCATCACGACGATCGGGAACTCCAGGCCCTTGGCGCCGTGGATGGTCATCACCTTCACGGCGTTGTCGACAGCGCCCTGCGAAAGGCGCTCAGGCATGCGGGCGTTTTCCTCTGACTGGCGCGCAATCCAGCGAGTGAAGTCCCGGAGAGTGATGCTGCTGCCGGATGCCGGGTCGGAGAGCGTGCTTGCCAGTTCCACGATGAGGTCCAGTCGGCGTGAGCGCTCCGGGCCGAGCCTCGTTAGCATCGACTTCTCACGCAGCCTTCGCTCCCGGATGAACGTTTCGACTAGCGTTGCCGTGTCCGCCTGGCGACTCATCTCGTGGTAGTGCCGCAGTTCCGTGAAGGCCGAGGCGACCGGTGCCGGCGCGGAAGGTTGGTCCTCATCGAGATAGGTGAAGTTGCCGTCTGCGCTCTTCCAGAGGAGCAGATCTGTGTCAGTGCAGGAAAAGGCGGGCGAGCGAACGGCGGCGAGAGTGGCGACCTGGTCGGACGGGTCGTCGATGGCAGAGAGGCAGGCGTGAAGGTCTCGGACATCCTGCGACGTGAAGAGCGGCGCTTGGCTGTCGAAGACGTACGGCACGTTCTTCTCGATCAACGCATCTTCCAGAACATCGATATCAGTCCTGCGGCGCATCAAGATCGCTACGTCGGCGAAGGTCGAATCACGCCATTCGCCGTCATTGCCTCGGACGCGGAAAGCGCCTTCGCCTGCAGCGACCGCGATGGCGGAGATCTCCTCGAACTCCAGCTTCCGTGTTTCGGTCGCACCGGTTTCTCGCTCGCCTCCGAACCACCAGACGGGCGGTTCTGAGATCTCAGCGGCCTGCCGTGCGATCTTCTCGTCCTGGCGCAGGTCCCGGTGTGGCGCCTGGCCCTCGGACTCGCCTTCCTTCATCCAGCCGGCGAAGACCTTGTTGACCCACTCCAGGATGCCAGGCAGCGACCGGTGGTTTTCGCTCAGCGGCAGGTGCTGGCCGGATTGGCCGACCTGCCCGGCGAAGCTCGATGACGACGCGGGGTCAGCGCCTCGGAAGCGGTAGATCGACTGCTTGGGGTCGCCAACGATGAAGAGGCTTCCCTGCCGGAGACCGCCGGATTCGTCTCCCGCCAGCTGGCGAAGGAGCTCGATCTGGACGGGGTCGGTGTCCTGGAACTCATCGACAAGGATGAACCGGAATCGGCTGCGCAGCCGCTCGCGGGCTTCCGTGCTGTCCCGCAGCAGCCGGTTGGCGAGCAGCAGCTGGTCGTTGAAGGTGAGCCGGCCCTGTCGGCGTCTGTCGGCCGCGTAGTCGAGAACGAAATCTGTCGCTGCGGTGAGAAGAGTAGCGAGCGTGCTTTGCCTGAGCGCATCGAGCGCCGCGTCGATCTCGGACTGCAGGTCTGCAATCAGGCTGCGCAGCCTTTCGAGCCCTTCTTCGCCTGCCGGCGAGCTGCGCCATTTCGTTTTGGAGCCTTTGCCCTTTGGATTCAGGGCAGACCACTCCGCGAAGTCTGACGCCGGGAGTTCTGGAGCATCGCCGGCCAGCGAGAGCATGGAGGCGATTTCCGGCGCGACCTTTTCTTCGATGAACCGGCTCATGGTGTCGTCAGGTCCAGGACCGGTTGCGAGGATGGACCGGGCCTGTTCAAGCGTTTCACTGAGGCGAGGCGTGGCGATTGCTGGCGGACTGGCGTTGTTCGAGAAGACGCCGTGTCGCAAATGTTGCTGCTGCTCACCGAGCTCGATGGCGAGGCGGCGCAGGAGGTCGATCGGGTTGCGAGGCCCGAGGCGCTGAGTGACACCGAGCGCAGGTGCCAGGTTCTCATCAGACTCGATGCGGTCTGCCAGCCATTCGTTCCAGCGGGCATCGAACTCAACCGCCGCCTGTATGTCGTCCAGAGGCTCAATCACCGGCGGCAGGCCGATCTCCAGCGGCTGCTCCCTGAGCATGGAGAGAGCGAATGAGTGGATGGTCTGGATTGCGACCGCATCAAGGCCATCGACAACCGCGGTGATTGCGGCGTGTTTCTCTTCGTCCTGCTCTTTGCCCGCCCGCCGCTCCAGCTCTGACCGCAGTCGTGACCGCATCTCGAACGCTGCTGCACGGGTGAAGGTGATGGCCGCGATCTGCTCGGGTTCCGCAGTCCCTGTTACAAGCAGCTCGCTTAAGCGAGAGATGAGCGCGTTGGTCTTGCCTGTGCCAGCGCCCGCTTCGAGGTACAGGTTCTGATCCAGCCGGGTCTTAACCTGTTCTCGGGTCTGCTCGTCCGACCAGTGGCCGTTGCTGCTGACGGTCACTTCGCCTCTCCTTCATCTGGATTTGCCAGTCCGAAGTAAGGAGCGAGCCGGAGGTCTTGCGAGTGAGTCAGCAACATGCGCGACCGGCGGGACCTGGCAGGGCAGACGCTGTTGTAGTCGCAGTAGTTGCAGTTTTCGAACGCGCCGCCGCCACGCATGAAGGATGGACTGCCGGGGTTCGGCGGGAAGTGGCCGTCTTCACTGGTGCGCTTAAGCGACTCGAGAACGTCGTGCAGGCGCTCTTCGGCGAACGCTGGATCGAAATCTGCTTCGTCGGGAACGATTCGCTGGCGGTTGTCCATCACGAACCAGTAGCCGGCGGTTGTCTCGGTGGACGGTGACTTGAACCGCTGGACCGCCTGCGAATAGAGGGCTAGCTGCATGTGACGGCCGCGGTCGACCGGGTCAGACTTGAGCTTGGAGTAGCGGTTGGGCGAGCCGGTCTTGTAGTCGAGGACGATGTAGCCGCCGTCCGTCCGGCGTTCGACGCGGTCGATGAAGCCCGCGAACTGCAGGACGGTCGAGTCTTCCAGCGTGATCTCGAATGGTGGGAGGTACTGCTCGGTTGTAGTTGCGGAGCGGCGTCCGAACGAGAGCTCGGCGTCGGATGGCGAGCTGCCGTCAGCCTCAAGCTCCTTCTCTTTTTCGAGCCAGCGGCGTAGCTGCCGGCGGATCTCGGTCTTCTCAAGCTCCCACACCCGACCAGTGGCGCCCGGTTCCTCGCGCTGCCAGTCGTTGGTAGCGACGGCCATCGCCTCGTCCAGCGTGGCCTCGCCGGGCGGCCGATTGCCCCGTATCCGCAGGTTCAGATAGGACTCGAGGACGGCGTGGATGAAGGTGCCCCGGCGGTCAGGCGCCATGAGGAGCGAGTCGTCTTCCCGGGTGCCCGGCTCGACCTTGAGGACGTAGGCGAAGTAGTAGCGGAGAGGGCAGGTTGCGAATGATTCGATGCGGCTGGCTGAGAGGGGTTCGCAGCCGATAGATGGTACGTCAGACGCCCGGGATGAGAGGTCACCGGACCAGTGGGTGAACGAGTTTCCGTACCGGCCGCTGTCTAGTGAAAGGGCAGTGGGGATGCCGGTCTCTGCGTTGGATTCCAGCCAGTGCTTGACCGCGTCAGGTTGCAGCTCCACGTGCCGCCGGACGCTTGTCACCTCGTGCTCATGGCTGTCTGAAAAGTCCTGGCCGTCGCCGTACTCAGCGAGGCTGAGGCCTTCGACGGATTCCGGGTGCTGCAGCAGGTCGCCTGCCTGCAGAGCTTCGTTGCCGGGTCGGCGGCGGAGCTGCTCGATTAGCCACTGTGCCGGACCTGCCTCCCCGGAACCGGGGCCGCCTGATCGAGACCAGTAGAGAGTTGCGTTATCGGCTGCCGAAAGCGCTGACAGAAACTGCAGTCGGCTCAGGTCTTTTCGTGCGCTGGAGAGTGGTAATTTAGTGTTAAAGATTGCATTGAGTTGATCTCGAACATGGTCTGGAAGGAGTGGGTCGGCATTGTCCGGCGAAGGAAACGTTCCGTCGGCCATTCCGACGACATGGACGTGGCTGAAGCGGGTGCCGACGGCGTCTCGGATGTTGCCGACGAAGACGCCGTGCCCCAGGTTGCTTGCACCCCGGCGGGTGCTGGAAAGCTCACGCAGGACGGTCGTGGAGAAGCGCACGAGATCCGGCTGGGCCGAACCCAGGCGGTCGAGGTCACGGATGCGCTTGAGCAGGGTGGAGATGGTCTCGGCTGAGGAAGCGATCGGCGAGTCTTCCGGTGCGTGGAGATACTTTTCGATGAGCGACTCGAGCCAGTCCGCCAAGTCGCCCCAACTCGCGGTTCCCGTGGGCCGCGCCAGGTCGCTGCTTAACTGCTCGATGAAGCTCGCCAGGTGTTCTGCCTGCCTGGCTTCGCTGCGGAAGGCTGCTGCGGCCTGCGAGGGGTCGCCTGAGCCTGCCGAGTCGTCGCCGAACTTTTCGAACTCGTTCGCCCGGGTGCGGCGTGACTTTGCGTGGCGAGCCAACTGGCGCTTCCACTGACCGGCGCCACCTGCGATGCGAGCGGACTTGCTGATGCGGTTCCACTCGATGCCGTTAACCGGCTTCGATGTGTCCGGGTGCTGCACAGCACACGTGGCGAGCCAGTCGCCTGTCTCCTGCCTGCCAAGCTCGGTCTCAGCGACCTGGAGGAGGCCGCGGACGAAGCGGCCTGCCGGAGATGCGTCTAGAGGTTCGTGCGGCGGGCCTGAGACCGGGATCTTCGCGAGGCTCAGTGCCGAGCGGACCCGCGCTGCGTAGGACGGGTCTGCGTACAGGACGGCCATGCGGTTGAAGGGCACATCGTTTTCGGCCGAAACAGCGATGCGTGCTGCTAGACCTGCAACCTCGGAGCGTGTGTCTGTGGCGCTGACCGCTTCAGGGACGGGGATTGCGCCCGTCGCAGGTGTGAGTGGGTCAAGGTTGGTCGCATCCGTCAGCAGGGCATCGGTACGTGTGTCGCCGGTGAGGTCGGTGAGCACGGTTACGTCCGGGAGACCGGCGAACGTCTTCCACAGCATCCTGTACTGGGCCGCAGGGACCGAGACTGCCAGCAGGACGAGCTTGCCAACAGAAAGCCGCATCGGCGGCGTGTCCAGCGAACCTGCCCGCACCGACTCTTCAGCCCACTGCGCCACCTCTGTGCGATCGAACAGCTTCTGCTCCTGCTTGAGGCGCTGGTAGACGCCCCACGCGTTGCCGACAAGCTGTGTGACCTCGTTAGGGTCTCTCAGGTGGGCGAACGTAATCGGCTGGCGGCCCTGCTCGGCGTCGATCTCCTGCAGGCTGCGGTGCAGGGCGGAGAGGAACGCCGGCTGATCGACCATACCGGCGAGTCGACCGCTGACCTTGCCTGTGGCGACACATTCGGAGACTGCGCGCCGGACCAGCTCTGCGCCTTCCAACCGAGTCAGCGACCGACCCTCGTGGGCGGCGACACTTCTCTGCGCCAGGAGGTCGGCAAGGTCTTCGAGACGTGTGAACTCGACGTTGATGAAGCCGCTGGCGGCAAGTGAACGGCGGAGGTAGAAGCTCGAAAAGTAGGAGGGCGTGACGACGGTTACGCGCTGCAGCGGATCGCCTGCTCGGGCGTTTGAGATCGCTTCGTCCAGTCGGTCGATCAGCGTGGTCTGAACCGCCGAAGCTGGCGCAGGATCAGGATGAAAAATGCTGTCGGTCCGCTGGGTCACTGCTTGCGGCCTCGGGCCGGATCGGCCGGTTTCGGCGTGTTGCCGCCATGCTGGCTCACTACGCGGCGGACGCTGAGATGGCGGGAGTGGTACCCCCGGTGAGACTCGAACTCACGCATCTGGCTTCGGAGGCCAGCGCTCTATCCACTGAGCTACGGGGGCACAAGGCTACATTCTAGTTGAGCGGTGGGAGAGTGGGGAGCAGGTTGGCGAAGAACGACACTCAGCGTGCCGCCAGCACCTTGTCCGGTCGCCAGCCGAGGCGTTCAGGCTCAAAGACGAGTATGGCGATGAGCTGTCCTTCGGGGTCGTAAGCCCGCAGCTGCTGGCCGGGCTTTGCGCCTGCTGGCGGGCCGAACTGCGAGACGGCGAGCGCCTGGCCGTGCTGGACCGACTCGGCAGTGATCGGGTCGAGCTTCACGGATGGCAGGTGCTGGAGAGTGAAGTCGATCGGGTCGACAAGCTCCTGCCAGTTCCCGGCGTCGACATGCTCCTGGATCTCTTCGAGCGTGTGGGAGTTCTCGATATTGAAAGGGCCTGAGCTTGTCCTGACGAGGCCGGTGAGGTGCGCTCCACAGCCGAGGGCCTGGCCAAACTCGTGGGCGAGACTGCGGGCGTAGAAGCCGTGTGAGCACTCGACCTCAAGGTCGGCTTCCGGCGGCTCCCAGCGCGTCAGCTCCAGTCGCTTGACCTCGACGGTGCGTGACTTGCGTTCCACCTCAATGCCCTTGCGCGCCAGTTCGTAAAGCCGCTTGCCGTTGTGTTTGACCGCACTGAACATTGGCGGAGTCTGCTCGAATTTTCCACGGAAGTCTTCGAGAGCTCTTTCCGCCTGCTCTTTCGTGACTGAAGAGAAGTCGGCTTCGTCTGTGACATCGCCTTCGGAGTCGTAGGTGTTCGTCGCGACGCCGAGCTGAAGTGTGATGCGGTACTGCTTCGTGCCGAGCAGGATCATCTCGGCGAAGCGAGTGCCGTTGCCGAGGCAGATCGGCAAGACGCCTGTGGCGATGGGGTCGAGCGTGCCGCCGTGGCCGATCTTCTTGACCTTGGTCATGCCCTTGAGCTTGCGCACGACGTCTGTCGAGGTCCATTCGGCGGGCTTGTTCACGTTCAGGTATCCGCCGCGGAACGCGTTTGCGGACGGACCTTTCAACAAAACCAATGCTGGCTCCCAGCGGCTCTTCAGGGGTTAATGGGACTGTCTGCGGGTGCGGAGTTTGCGGTCTTCCTCGATGACCCTGTCGATCTTTTCACTCATGTCTTCGCCGCGTTCGAGTGTGTCGTCTGCGGCAAAGATGAGCTTTGGCATGCGGCGGATGCGGATGCGGGACTGCAGCTGTCTGCCGAGGTGTCCGGCGGCGGACCGCAGCGCTTCGACCGCGAGTTCGCGCTCTTGAATATCACCGGGTGTCGAGATGTAAATGCGGGCGGTTGAGAGGTCTGGAGCGAGGTCGACGTGAGTGATTGAGACGATTCCGGGCAGGCGCGGGTCTTTGAGCCCGGTCTGGATGAGCGGACCGAGCTCTCGCTTTATGGTGACGCCTGCGCGTGCGGTCTTGAGTTGCATGGTTGTTGAAACGGAAGGTAGGTCGGTTTCTTGTCATTCTGAACTTGATTCAGAATCTCTCGGTGACCGTGGATCGGAGGTCAGATCCCTGCGACCCGCAAGCGGGTGCCCGCGGTCGGGATGACAAGCCGCTCGCCATCCTGAGCTTGTCGAAGGGTGCGAACTTCAACCCTCACCCTGACCCTCTCCCGAGCCGGGAGAGGGGAATTGCCTACGAAGTGGTTATCTCGTAGCACTCCAGCACGTCGCCCTCTTCGTAGTCGTGGAAGCCGTCGAGGATCACACCGCCTTCGAAGTTGTTCGCGATCTCCCGCACCGTGTCCTGCAGGTGGCGCATAGAGGCGACCGCTCCGTCGAAGATCTCCTCGCCTCTGCGCAGCACGCGCATCCGAGCTGAACGCCTGAGCACACCGTCCGTCACACGGACACCGGCGATCTTCTCCCGCCTGCCGCGTGGGAAGATCTCAAGCACATTGGCATGGCCGATGACCACCCTGCGCTCTTCCGGCTCGATCAAGCCTTCGACAGCCGCCTTCACGTCATCGACGAGGTTGTAAATGATGTCGTAGTTCTTGATCACCACGCCCTTCATCTGGGCCTGACTCTGTGCAGTCTGCTCGATCGTCGTCTCGAAGCCGACGACAAGACCGTCCGATGCGGTCGCCAGCAGCACGTCCGCCTCACCGATCTGTCCGGCAGATGCGTGGATCACCTTCACCTGCACATCTTCGGTCGAGAGCTGTTCGACCGCACGCCGGACCGCGTCAACGCTTCCCTGCGTACCTGCCTTGATGATCACATTCAGCTCTTTGGCCTCGCCGCCGTGCACGCGCCGCATGACGTCCGCCATGGTCGTAGCAGAGCGTTCGTCACGCCTCGCGTCCAGCCGTTCGCGAGTCTCGACCAGTGTGCGAGCGGCCTTCTCGTCATCAACCACGTCGAACTGATCACCCACTGCAGGGAGGTCGCTGAGACCCATGATCTGAACGGGTGTGGACGGACCGGCTTCCTTGATGTCCTTGCCGAAGCCATCGAGCATGGAACGGACGCGGCCTCGCTGGGTGCCTGCGACGACGTTGTCGCCAATCTTTACCTTGCCTGATCGGATGAGAACCGTTGCGATGCTGCCTCGAACCCGGTCACGGTGAGCCTCGATCACGACGCCGATGCCGGACCGGTCAGGGTTCGCCTTGAGCTCCTGGACCTCTGCTACCAGCAGTAGAGATTCGAGAAGATCGTCGATGCCTTCACCCTGCAGCGCCGAGACCGGGACGGCAACAACGTCGCCTCCGTAGTCTTCGACGATCACCTCGTTTTCGGCGAGCTCACCCTTGACGCGGTCGGGATCTGCACCGGGCGAGTCCATCTTGTTAATGGCGACAACGATCGGCACTTCGGCGGCGCGAGCGTGGTCGATCGCCTCTCGTGTCTGCGGCATGACTCCGTCATCTGCCGCAACAACGAGGACTGCGATGTCTGTGACCTGCGCTCCGCTGGCCCGCATTGCTGTGAACGCCTCGTGCCCGGGCGTGTCGATAAATGTGATGAGCTGGCCGTCTTTGTCGACCTGGTAGGCACCGATGCTCTGAGTGATGCCGCCGGCCTCGGTGTCTACGACCTTGGCGCCGCGGATCGCGTCGAGCAGGGTCGTCTTGCCGTGGTCGACGTGGCCAAGGACCGTGATGATCGGCGCTCTAGGCTCGGTGTTCTCTTCCGTTGCCGCGTCATCGACACCGACTCGCTGCGCTGCTGCGCTCTCTTCGCGGTCGCGCGGCTTGAGCACGGGGATTTCGAACAGGGCCGCGACGCGGGCCGCGATGTCGAACTCGATCGTCTCGTTGACGGTCGCCATCACACCATTGCGCATCAGCGCCTTAATGGTGTCGACATTAGACTTCTTAAGAATCTCGGCAAGCTCACCGACGGTGAGAGTTGCCGGAAGCTCTACCGGTCCCGTGGGAGCCTCCTCGACGGCGACTGAAGCCGGGCCGCGCTGATCTGAGTCCGAAGGCCTCTGCCTTCGGCGTCCTCGTGGCCGCCCGCCTGGATTTCGTCGCCTCGCCATAGATTGTCCTTCTCAGATATTGCCCGCCGGCCGCGTTATGCCTGTGCCTGCCGGGCATTTTCGCTCAAGCGCTCGACCTCTGCCTGCTTCAACTCCACCTTGAGCGCATGCCCAAGTTTAGCGCCAATCTGCCTTTCGCCCCAATGGTCAGATGTACACACGTAGGCGCCCCTGCCGCTGAGTCTGCCCGTGACGTCGACCTCGACCTCGCCGTCCGGCCTCCTGACCACTCTCAGCAGCGCCTGTTTTGGTTTCTTGTCCCGGCAGACCACGCAGGTCCGGAGCGGGACGTGCCTGGGTTTCATGCAAATCTCCTGAAACTGGTCCTGGCAACGGGAGTTTGCGGAATTCAAGCCCCGGGCGGGCTATCTGCGACCGCCGCGGCGCCTTGATCCGCCGCCACCGCGCCTGCGCCTGCCCTCGCCCTGCTCCCTGAAGCCGGCGATATCCTCGGCGAACCGGAGCACACCGGCCTCTTCCGTCTCTTCGGATGAGCCGGTTGCGCCGACCTGCCAGAGGTCGTCCGAAGCGACGTCGATAGTGGCCGCTTCCTCTGCCTCTCGACGCTCCTCTTCCTCGCGCTCAAGCGCTGCAAGCTCTTCCTCGAGCTTGAGCAGCTCCGCGTCCTCGTCGATCTCAGGCAGTTCTGCTTCTGCTGCAGCCGGCTCTTCGTCGGCAGCTGCTGGAGCTTCCTCTTCCGCTGCTGGAGCGGCGTCTGCCTCTGCCGCGACCGCTTCGGCCTCGGCGACAACAGCTGCCTCTTCGGCCGGAGCCTCATCAGCGGTCGCCTCTTCGGCAACAGCCTCAACAGGCTCTTCGACAGGTTCCGGTTCCGGCGGCGCCTGGGCATCTGCCCACTGCTGCTCGCCCTGGATATCGATCTTGAAGCTGGTGAGCTTCGCTGCGAGCCGGGCGTTCTGACCTTCCCGGCCGATGGCGAGCGATAGCTGCCTGTCCGGCACGAGAACGAGCGCAGACTCGCCGTCTTCGTTCAGTTCAACGCGTTCGACGGTCGACGGGCTGAGCGAGTTGGCGATGAACCGCTTCGGATCCTCGTCCCATTCGATCACGTCGATCTTCTCGCCAAGAAGCTCGTTGACTACGTTCTGGATTCGGATGCCACGCAGGCCGACACATGCGCCGACCGCATCAACACCGACCTGGTGCGAGACGACGGCGACCTTCGAGCGAGAGCCTGCCTCTCGGGCGATGGCTTTGATCTCGATCACGCCGTTGTAGATCTCCGGCACCTCGACCTCGAACAGCCGCCTGAGCAGGTCCGGGTGGGTGCGGGAAACGACGATTTCCGGGCCGCGTGCCGTCCGCTCAACTCGGAGAACATAGAACTTGAGCTGCTGACCAGGGCGATAGCGTTCGTACTGCGACTGCTCGGTCGGAGGGAGGATCGCCTCCGCACGTCCGAGGTCGACGATGATGTGGCGGGCCTCGATGCGCTGGATGGTGGCTGTGAGCACCTCGCCTGCACGGTCGATGAACTCGTCGAAGACAATGTCGCGCTCGGCCTCGCGCAGTCGCTGCATGACCACCTGCTTGGCGGTCTGCGCTGCGATGCGGCCTGGGTTGTACTCGAGCTCGCCAGTGATGATGTAGTCGCCGGCCTGCGCGCCCTTTTGGAGGTCCTGTGCAGCCTCGACAGAGACCTGGGCGAACTCGTCCTCGATCTCTTCCTGTTCGACGACGTGGCGCACCGTGTTGACGGTAACGTCACCGTTTTCGGGATTGATCTGGACCAGCACGTCCTGGCCCTCTGCGGCAGGGTCTCGCTTGTATGCGGACGCGAGCGCAGCTTCGATCGCCGATACGACGACCGTGTGTGGCAAATTCCGCTCTGCGGCGAGCTGTGTCACCGCGAGCAAGAGATCGCTTTTTGCCATGCTGCCCCCCTCGCTGAACTTCCTTCGGCGCGGGCTTGATCCGAAGTGCCAAACAAACCACAACAAAAAAGTGGGCCAAGCCCACTTCCGTACCAAAAGCCCGTTTTGCCCGGGCCCGGCTATGTAATTCTACCACGATGCGGCTCGAGCCGCAGATGGCGGCATGTGCAGATCAGGACTATTCGAGTGGGTGGCTGCGCAGGTGTCGTGTGCGACGTTTTCGTGCTGCCAGGCCGCGTTCCGCAAATGAGAACGGTGTTGAGATGGGATGGAACGTTAGTCCCAGTTATGTTCCGAGGATGGCTTGATGCCTGCAGTCGCCGGCCTACGCGACCTCTTCTTCATCGAGGTCGGCGTCTTCGACTTCCTCTTCACCGTCCGCCGGTCCGGAGTCGGCCTCGAGCGACTGCTCGTACTGGCTGGTCTGATATGCGACCACCTGGAGGTCCAGCAGTCCCTCTTCGGTGAGGATTCCGGCGAGAACGCGGTCTATGCCCACCGCGTCGATGAGACCCCGGCCAACCAGTGACCACTTTCTCTGGCGGATGGAGTTCGAGACCAGGACGAGCTCATCGTCGACATCGGCAAAGACGTACGAAAGCGACATCCACTTGAACGCAAGCTGGGCGGCGACTCCGAGAGTGACGAGGTCAGAAGTTGGGCTCAGGCCCATCTCGATCATGAGCACGCGCGGCTTTATACGAGCTGTCAGGTCAGGAAGGGCTGACGAGTCGTCGCAGTTTGAGTGGAACGAGTAGTCCGGCGATTTTTCGAGGTGTGAGCGGGCCCACTCTGAGAATGATTCGGACCCGAAAGTGATGATCTCTGTTGGTGCTTCCACGGCGGCCCTGATATTGCGGAGTTTTAGAGGATAAGCACGGCTCCCGCTGCATGAACGCAACGGGAGCCGGTTGGCGTCACTCTTGTCCTCCGCGTTATCAGGATTCCGTAGGAGATAAACGCCTCGTCGTCCGTTCCAAATTCCTATAACGCGAGTGGGCGGTGTTGAGTGGAGACCGACTAACCGAGACCGGTCTCGTGGAGGTGCTGTCCGCGCAGATTCCGACAGGCATTTCGGGTCGGCCTGAAGGCTACGGGGAACGGGTGGTTTTCAGTGGTCACGAGCGCGTAGTGACGAGGTAACGGCGATCTGCCGGGACGCAAAGAGCTGATTCGATTTAGGCAGTTGTTGCCACGGCGAAAATGTCGTCGTATCGAGGAGCTCAGACTTTGTTCTGACTGTTACCAGCAGGAGGATTTCCGAAAGAGCTGGCTGGACGCCTGCAAGTAGCGGAAGTTCGCGATGCGGTTGTGGGATCACCGAACCGGACTGGCGGGCGTGCTCGAACAGAGCAGGGCGGAAGCCGAGCGGAAACCGGTCACCGGCAGACTGATCTACAGCTGTTTCAACAGCTTCTCCACAGTCTTGACGGCATCGGCGACCGCAACTGTCTGTGCATCTTTTTCAAGCCGCGCTTTCACCTCAAGGCCGCCGTTCTGCAGGCTGCGTTTCGAGATGACGACGCGCAGCGGGATGCCGATCAGGTCGGCGTCCTTGAACTTCACGCCCGGCTTCTCGTCACGGTCGTCGAACAGCACATCCAAACCAGCCGACTTCATCTCCGAGTAGAGTTTCTCCGCCTGCTGGCCGATCTCGTTGTCGTCCAGGTTCAGGCCGACCAGCACGACTTCGTACGGAGCGATGGCGCGGGGCAGGGTGATGCCGTTCTCGTCGTTGTTCGCCTCGATCGCCGCGGCTAGCAGCCGGCCGACGCCGATGCCGTAGCAGCCCATGAGCGCCGGCTCCTGGGTGCCGCTTTCATCGGAGAACGTCGCTCCCAGCGCTTCGGTGTAGATAGAGCCGAGCTTGAAGACGTGGCCGACCTCTACGCCGCGACGTGAGTCCAGTTTTCCGTCGCATCGCGGGCAGCCGTAGCCCTCTTTGGCCTCAGCAATGTCGGTGACAAGGTTTGCCCGGAAGTCTCGCTCGAAGTTGACGTTGCGCAGGTGAACATCTTCCTTGTTCGCACCCGCCAGCAGGTTGGTGCCCATCTTGAGCGAGTCGTCCGCTATCACCCTGAACCTGTCATCAAGGCCGACGGGCGAGGCTGATCCGGAAACCAGTCCTGCGGCCTTCACCTCTTCGGGCGATGCAAGTCGAGGCTCGATGCCGTCGAGAGCGTTTCGCAGCTTCGTTTCGTTCACGTCGTAGTCGCCACGGATAGCCACGATCAGGATGTCTCCGCCGACGCTGTAGAACACGACTTTCGCCGTCTTCTCCTCGCCAACGCCTTCCTGTTCAGCAAGCTGGGCGATAGTCCTGATGCCGGGAGTCGGGAACTCCTCCATTGGAGCAGGGTCTTCGGGCGGGTTGGCGACCTTTCTGAAGTCGGCCTTCTCAACGTTTGCCGCGTACGAGCATTCAGGGTTGTCGCAGATCAGGATGACGTCTTCGCCGCTGTCTGCGAGAAGTACGAACTCGTACGACTCCTTGCCGCCGATGGGACCGGAGTCAGCCTCGACCATCACCGCCTTGAGCCCGGCGCGGTTGAAGATGCGGTGGTAAGCCTCGACCATCGCAGAGAAGCTGAGGTCGAGTCCCTCTTCATCGCGATCGAAGGAGTAGGCGTCCTTCATCTCGAACTCGCGAGTGCGCAGCAGGCCGCCGCGGGAGCGTGGCTCGTCCCGGAACTTGGTCTGGATGTGGTAGAGGTTGAACGGCAGGTCCCGGTAGCTGGAGATACCTGCCGTGGCCATGATCACGGTTGTCTCTTCGTGTGTGGGAGCCAGCGTCATGCCGCGTTCCCGCCGGTCTTCGAACTTCGTCAGTGGCGGCACATAGGTGTCGGCGCGGCCGGACCGCTCCCAGAGGTCGAGCGGCTGGACCACAGGCATGTTGATCTCCTGTGCTCCGGCGGCGTCCATCTCCTCTTGCATGATGGTCTTTATTTTCTTGACGGACCTCCAGCCGAGCGGCATGAAGGAGAAGATCCCGGCGGCTACCTGCTGGATGTACCCGGCGCGGGTCAGGAGCTTGTGGCTGATGTTTTCCGCGTCGGCCGGGGCGTTCCGCAGTGTTTTTCCGAAGAGTCGAGATGAGCGCATTTTTCGGTCTTTTCTCCCGAGTCGGCCCGGAAGGGGGAGTTGGAGTGTGGCTTTTTATCCCTCTCCCTGGGAGGGAGAGGGTCGGGGTGAGGGTTGAAACTCGCCACCCTTCGACAAGCTCAGGATGGCGGCGAAACGTCGGTCTCTGACCGACATCCCCTCTCTCCACCTCTCTCCCGAACCGGGAGAGGGGACGGTCACGAAGGCGAAAGAGTATCAGCCTCAGTCGCCTGCTGGAATGGTCACTTTGGAGCCCCAGCGGTTATCCACGTAATCGTCGACCATGGCGATGAACTCTTCTGCGATCTTCGGGCCCTGCAGGAAGGTTGTGCGCTGGCCGTCGACGAAGACCGGGGCACGGGGTGCCTCGCCGCTGCCGGGGAGCGAGATGCCGATGTTGGCAGCGCGGGACTCGCCCGGGCCGTTCACGACGCAGCCCATGACCGCGACCTTCAGCTCCTCCGAGCCGGGGTAGCGGGAGTGCCATTCAGACATCTTGTTGTCGAGATAGCCCTGGATGTCCTGTGCCAGCTCACGGAACAGGGTTGAAGTGGTGCGGCCGCAGCCGGGGCATGCCGTGACAGCAGGCCGGAACGAACGGAGGTCGAGCGCCTGCAGGATCTCCTGGCAGAGCCGGACCTCCTTGGTGCGGTCGCCGCCGACTTCCGGTGTGAGCGAGGATCGGATGGTGTCGCCGATGCCTTCTTCAAGTAGCACGGAGAGGGCGGCGGTGGTTGCGACAACGCCCTTGGTGCCCATACCGGCCTCGGTCAGTCCGAGGTGCAGCGGGTATTTCATCAATTTTGAGAGCTGGCGGTACGCGCCGACCATCTGGGGCAGGCGGGACACCTTGCAGGAGACGATGATCTGGTTTTCGGGCAGGCCGAGGTTGACCGCGGCTTCGCAGCTGGAGACTGCGCTTTCGATCAGCGCTTCGCGCTCCACTTCGTCGCCGGACTTCGGGTCGGATGAGAGCGAGTTGGCGTCCATCTTCGCAACCAGCACCTCGGGGTCGAGGCTGCCTGCGTTTACGCCGATGCGGACCGGCTTGCCGAGGTCACGGGCGATCTCGATAAACGTCGAGAAGTTGTCGTCTCGGCGAGTGCCGCGGCCGACATTGCCCGGGTTGATGCGGAACTTGGCGAGAATCTTTGCCGCCTCGGGGTTGTCCTGAAGCAGCCTGTGGCCGATGAAGTGGAAGTCGCCGACTAACGGGACGTTGCAGCCAAGGTCTGCGAGCCGCTTGCTAATCTCAGGCACGGCTTTCGCTGCGGCGTCGTTGTTGACTGTGACCCGGACGATCTCGCTGCCTGCGTCGGCAAGCAGCTTGACCTGAGCCACGGTCTTCTCAATGTCGGCAGTGTCGGTGTCGGTCATCGACTGGACGACGATGGGGTTGCCGCCGCCGACCTTGACGCCGCCTACATCAACAACGTGTGTCTGTTCCCTTGGAAGCATTTTCTCTCGACCTGCCGGTCACTTGTTGCGTACGGGCGAGTTGTCTCGCCTGACGTTTGCGAGTTGGTCCATTGGCTACTGGCGGTCAAGTTTACCGATGCAGTGTTAGGGGCGTCGAATCGCCGCCCCGGCAGCCTGAGGTCGGATATGGTTTGGGACTATGCGGAATGGCCGATACTTTGCATTCTTACTGGCAGCAGTGCTGGTGGTGGCGGCTGCCTGCACTAACTCGTCAGAAGAGAGCACCGTGACGCCGGTGCCCCCAACGCGGTCGTCGCCAACACAGCCGCCCGCCAATCCATTCGACCTGGTTGCTACCGTCTTTCCGTCGACACCTACTCCCCGTTCTCCGGTACCGACGCCGCCACCCGTGCCGACATCCACTCCGCTCAGCCCGTCTGCCCAGGATTTCCGGGCAACGCCCACACCGATCGCCGTGGGGCCGGACCAGTTGCTGTTCAACACCAACATTGGCTTCGGAGGTTCTCTGCCGGTGTTCGACGGAGAGTCGTTCTGGTTCACCGACGAGCCGTTCGCCGTTCGCACTTCGCTGACCGGTGAGATCACGGGCAGATTCCAGGTCGCAAGGAGCGACCCGCCACAACTTGTGTTCGCCGGTGACCACATCTGGGCGCTGGATGTTGCCGAAGGCGAGTTGCGCAAGGTGACGCTGGGTGGCGAAACGGCGATGCGAACACGGGTGCAGCTCGCCTCGGGAATGGACGTCGCAGCGGATTCGATCTTCGTCTATGCCAGAACGAGCGAACGGATGACTCGATTCAACCTCGACGGCGAAAGAGTGGACGAGTTTGAGATCGCGATCGGCAGCGGGATCTTCAACGTGACCGAAGACCGGATCTGGGTGAAGACGTCGGTCCTGTCGAGCTACTCCCACTCCGGAGAGTTGCTTACGCGGTGGGAGTTGCCGGGAGGAGACTCAGTTGCAGATCTGCAGGTCAGCGATGATTACGTGTGGCTGTTCGGTTCACCGGTTGAGTTCCTGCGAGTAGACGTCGAAACAGGTGAGGTGGAGCGGTTCGGACTGGCAATGGAGCAGGGCGAGTTCGTGAGCGGCGCTGCCTCAGTGACGGGCGGCCTGGTCCTGGATAACAGCGTCTGGGTCGTCTATACGCGGTCTATGGTCCCCTTCGGAGAGCCCGGCTCGCTGGCGACGACGTTCAGGCGGCTCGAGGTGTTCGACTTTGATGGAAACATGCTGCGCACCCGGGAGTTTGACGAGGATTCGTTCGCGTTGACGCTCGGGCAGGTGTCGGTGCTGGGCGAAGTGTGGATGGTGCTCGCGGGTTCACCGGGGCGGACCCTGTTCCAGCGACTGCCGATCGATGACTTTGTGCTGCCGGAGAATCGGTTCTCCGCCGAGCGGCTGGCTGTTCCCGAGTTTCCGGACTGGCTTGATCCGGAGTTGGCGGTAGAGCGGCCTGAAGATGCAGCGATCTTTGGTGGCTGGGAAGAGTTCCTGGCTGGCAATGCGCTGGTCGTCGACGATCTTTTCGCATACCACTTCTGCGAGGACGGACCCATGGTTATCCCGGGCGGTGGACCGTTGGGCCTGTTCGGTTCTCCGTTCGTGGCTCCCGAGTGGAGCGTCGGTGAGTACACACCGGGATCTGCCGACGACTGGGGTTCAGTTTTCGTGAACGGCGATCCGCTTAGCCTGCATTTCGAGCGACGGGACGGAGGCTTCCTGTTCAGTTCCCAGGGCGAGGCGGTGTTGAGCCGCAGCACGATCTGTCTCGGGTTGGAGTAGGGGGCTGTTGAAGGACGGCGAGCTATCGGCCTTCGGCCGATCAACCCTCACCCTGGCCCTCTCCCGAAATCGGGAGAGGGGATGATGTGTTCCCTGAGCGAAGTCGAAGGGTCTCTTGCTCAGGTAGTCGTCTTTACGGGAGATAACTGTCTGTCAGCAGTCTCACATGCAGAGTCAGAGGTCCTTCCACTCCGCTTTGCTCCGGTCAGGAAACACAGGAAGCCCTCACCCTAGCCCTCTCCCGAAATCGGGAGAGGGAACAAGACCGCGACCGCAGGCGTGTGGGAGAAGTACGGTCTTTGCGGGGCAGTCGTGACGCGCCGGAACCTGCCGCTCCAGGCAGCTACTTATGAAACAACGAAAAACACGGCACGCCGTTAGAAGAAGCTTTCGCCTCTGAAGATGCGGCCTACGTCCTGTATCGAGATGATCGCTATGAATGCGAGGAGGACTGCGAAGCCGGCGAGGTGGACGAGCCCTTCACGCTCAGGCGAGATGCGCTTGCCGCCGCGCACGATCTCAATCAGCACGAAGAAGATGCGGCCTCCGTCGAGAGCCGGTATCGGCAGGATGTTGATGATGGCGAGCGAGAAGCTGATAACGGCAGCAAGGCTCGCGAGCGTCGTCACCTTCGCTGAGAAGGATGCGTCTGCCACCGCGATCTCGCCCGTCAGCTGGCCGATGCCCACGGGGCCGGTGAAGGTCGGTGTCTCGGTGAACTGCGGGTTCTGGGAGCCGACCGCGATGCCGGTGATGGCGTTGCGGGTTAGGACAACCGAGTCCCACGCCTGGCGGGCGCCTGTTGGCCACGCCGAGAAGAAGTTCTCCGACTGGCGCTCTGTGCGGATGTTGGCAGTGCCGATCAGCACGCCAACCGCGCCTTCCTGCACGCGTGTGTTCACGCCCAGGTCGTTGTTGATCAGGCGGGCGTCGCTAATCGGGATGTCTGCGCGGGTGATCGAATCCCGAGTGTCTGGAACGACGATCATCACGTCGCCAGGCTGCGCGTTTTCGTAGAAGCGCAACGCTTCGGTGAGAGATATCTGTCTCGTGTTATCGGAGACGCTGGTCACCACCGCAAGGCTGTTCGAGCTGCCCGCAAGCCGGTCGTAGAGTCTCGCCTCACCGATGGTCAGCTGCTCGTCGGGGTCAGTGACATCGATGACCACCTGTTTTGCCGGCGGCCTCCAGCGAGGTGTCATGGTCAGTTTTTCGATTTCGCCGGTGTACTGGTACTGAGGCTCACCCGGTCTTGCGAACGGGTCGGGCAGGCCGCGCATCACTTCCCATGTGCTGGACGCACCGAGCTTGAGTGTTACGGCCGCCTGCAGGTCACCGACCGTTTTGATCTCGCGGCCGTCCACTCGCACGACGCGATCACCGGAGCGGACCCCTGCCTCTGAAGCCGGTGAGCCGGGGAAGACGCTGTTGATGATGACGTCGCCGACTTCGACGTTCTGCGGGATGAGCAGGATGAGCGGCAGCAGGATGAAAGGGATGATTGCGTTGACAATGGCTCCCGATGCCATGACGGCGATGCGGGCTCCGCGGCCCTTCGATGCAAGGCTGCCTTCCGCTGTTGGGTCCTCTTCACCGAGGAGTCGGACGAAACCGCCGAGTGGGAGCCAGTTGAACGACCAGAGCATGTCGGAGAGCACGACCTGGTTGTCGTTGATCTCCCTGACCTTGCCGACGAAGACCTGTCCGCCGGCGTGCTCGTCCTCTTCGATGTTGGTCTTGGGGCGGACTACGGTCGCCTCGACTCTGCCGGGGACCGGCTCTGTGGCGCGGACCGTGACGATGTCGCCGACTTTTGGCCTGTTCGCCTGTTCCGGTAGCTCGGGCGAGTAGTCGGCGAACATATAGCCGTCGCCAGACTCGCCGGTTTCGCCGTCTGCTCCTGCGGTGGATGCCACAGCTACAGGTTCGTCGGCGCTATCGGCGGGCTCAGGTGCGAACCATGTTTCATCTGTCAGGTGGATGACGGTCCTGCCGGTCCACCACCCGGCTGCTCTTGGCGGGAAGCCGAAGCCGTATTCGAGGACCTTGACGCCGAAGAACTTCGCGACGAAGAAGTGGCCGAACTCGTGCAGGATGACGAGCGGGCCGAGTACGAGCAGGAAGGTCAGGACGCCGGCGAGGAATGTATCCATTGGTTAGTCAGATGATTTTGCGACTTCTTTTCTCCCTCCCATATTGGGAGGGAGTTAGAGGGAGGGTTATTCGTGACTGGGAAGACCGGTGGTCGATGGAAGACCGAACGACCCTCACCCCAGCCCTCTCCCAATCTGGGAGAGGGGGAAGAACAGAAGCCCTCACCCTGACCCTCTCCCGCATCGGGAGAGGGATCAGTCAGTTGATTGTTCTAGATCGATGCGCTGGCGGCGTGTTGTGCCAGCGTGTATTCGGTTGCCCAGGCCGCTGCCTGGACTGCGTCTTCAATAGAGTGTTCCATGACCGGCTCGTGCGCCGCCAGAGTGGAAGTAACCACATCAGGGATGTCTGTGAACCTGATGCGGCCATCGAGGAACAGCGAAACCGCCGCCTCGTCCGCTCCCGCCAGTGCCGCAGGCCACGTCCCGCCTCTCTTAGCGACGTTCAGAGCGAGCTCGAAACACGGGTAGAGAGACGGGTCCATCGGCTCAAAGGTCAGCTGTCCCGTCTCAACAGGGTTGAAGCGGGGCAGCTCTGCGTTCTCCTGCCGGTCCGGGTAGAAGAGTGCGTACTGAATCGGGTGCCGCATGTCTGGCGGCCCGAGCTGCGCCTTCACCGACCCGTCGGCGAACTCGACCATCGAGTGGATGATGCTCTGCCTGTGAATTACTACGTCTATCTGCTCGTACGGGATGTCGAACAGCCAGCGAGTCTCGATCACCTCGAAAGCCTTGTTCATGAGGCTGGCCGAGTCGACCGTGATCTTGGCGCCCATCGTCCATGTCGGGTGCTTCAGCGCCTGCTCCGGCGTGACGTCGTGCAATGACTCCCACGTGCGGTCTCTGAATGCCCCGCCAGAAGCGGTGACGATGAACCTTGCCGGCGGAGCCTCTTCCCCCTGGATGCACTGCCAGAGAGCAGAAGGCTCGCTATCTACAGGAAGGATAGTTGCGCCGGTCTCCCGGGCCCGGCGGGTCAGCACCTCGCCGGCCATCACGATCACCTCTTTGTTGGCGAGCGCGAGTGTTTTGCCGGCGTCGATGGCAGCAAGCGCGGGACCCATGCCTGCGCAGCCGACGGTCGCCCCCATCACGATATCCACTTCAGGGAGCGAGACGATCTCTTCTGCGGTGAGACTGGCTGTTGCGCCATTGTGACCGTCGAGCTCGGCTGCCGAGTTGATGTAGCGGGGCTTGAACTCGTCGACCTGCTGCCTGAGCAGTTCTATGTTGCTGCCTGCGCACAGGCCGACCACCTCGAAGGCGTCAGGGAACGCGCGGACCACATCGAGCGTCTGCCTGCCGACGGAGCCGGTTGAGCCAAGTATGACGAGCCGTCTGGGGTCCATTACATCTCCAGTAGCTGGACGGCCCAGTATACGACCCCGAGGTTGGGCGCGAGCGAGTCGATGCGGTCAAGTATGCCGCCGTGGCCGGGGATGATGCGGCCCGAGTCCTTCACATTGGCTTTGCGTTTGAGATAGGACTCGAACAGGTCGCCAAGAACGCCGGCGACGGTGAGCGCCAGTCCGAGCAAGACGGCTTCCCAGACCGCTATCGGCAGATCGAGAATAGCGCCGAGGGCGATGACTGCTCCGACGGCGGCGGCAGCTGCGCCGAACACACCTTCCCAGGTTTTCTTAGGGCTGATCTTCGGCGCAAGCTTGTGTCGGCCGATTGCACGTCCGGTGAAGTAAGCGCCGGTATCGACGGCGAAGGTGCCGAGGATGGCGAGAAGAAGCCAGCGCCGACCATCTTCCACACCTGCCAGCGGCGCTGCATGGGCGAGGGCCGCGCCGAAGTAGAGGGCGGCAGCACCGACCAGCAGGAAGCGCGTGCGGTAGGGGTGGCGCGACGTGGCCACAGAAAAAAGTCCGGCCAGGCCGAGCGCTCCGCCGAATGCCAGGAACGGAACGGCGACCTCGGCGGGGCCGGTTGCGGCTGCCACACCACCCGCGGCGAGAGCGGTAACGACTGTGATGTAGCGCAGATTGGCGCCGGGGCGTAGAGCGGCCATCTGCGCAAGTTCGTACCCGGCGACGAGTGCGGCCGCGATAGCAAGGGTCGAGATTCCGGGCACGCCTGCCAGTATGGCGAGCAGGACGATCGGTATGCCAACAGCGGCAGAGATGAGCCTGGTGCGCAGGCCGGAGGATGGAGCGGTGGTGGTCAAGTTTGGATCAGGGGGGTGCAAATAGTTCGGCGGCCCATAGCTTATCTGGAGCACAGCGAACCTTCGTCATTCTGAACTCAATGCAGAATTTCTTCTTCACCGGTGAAAGCGAGCGATGCGATCGTGCGGGGTCTTAGCTGTCAAGAGCGGGTATCAATGAAGCCGCTACCGACGAGATGATCCCATGTGCGGTGAATATGGTCAGTTGGGAACAACCGAGCTTTGCGTTTCGACCATTTCGACACTGCGGCAGCCACGTCATCCGAATCACCTGCCAACTGGCGTTCACGAGTAGCAATCCAATCAACGGTTGACAGTAGCTCCATGCCGTAGGGCGTCTCGAATCCCTTGATCAGGCCGAATATGCGATCTAACCGCGCCTGTGCACTTCCGGCATCGGATAGCAACGCCCGGTCTGCTTGTTCGACAGCACCAGCTAGCACCACGATCCGGGCCTTGACCTTGGAGCGATCACCGGAACCAAGGATGAAGTGCCCGTCCATCTCCTGCAGCGGATAGTTCAAAGCCTCCGAGTAAGGTCCGTATGGCCCCTTCTCGAAAACTAGCCGCGTGGGCTCTCCTGCTCGGTCGAGGAACCAAGCCAGCTTCTGCGCCTCGAGGGCAGTGATTCCGTATCCAGGTTTTGCATATCTGTCGAACAACTTGATCAGCAACGCCTTGAAGCGAGTCATTGCTGGTTTCGAGGTTGAAACAGGTTGCTCGTCTGCACGCGGTGCGAAGCCTGGTTCGAAAAGCATGACTTCTGCATCAACATCCGTGAGTGCATCCAAGATGAGTGGCCTAACGTCGTTCCAATCCAACCCTCCATTCCCGCACCCCAATGGTGGGATGGCTATCGATTTGATGCCCCTCGTTCGAATGACTTCAACTAACGACTGAAGACCGCTCTTGATGTCTTCGATTCTGGACTTGCCACGCCAATGACGTTTAGTAGGAAAGTTGATGATGTACTTAGGATTCACCAACGTGCCGGTTTCTGTAACAAGAACCTTCCCCGGCACCATTTCCCCCGATTCACAGACATCCCGATAGATGTCGTAGTTTCTTGGGTAGGCTTTCTTGAACTGCAGCGCAACGCCTTTGCCCATGACCCCGACGCAGTTAACCGTGTTCACCAACGCCTCAGCGTTCGCGGTGACAACATTCCCTCTAGTCAAATTGATCATGCGTCACCTCGTTGAATAGAAATGGTTGGGCAGGATGCGTACAGGTATGTCGATCTCGAATTCCGCGAAGCAATCTGCGACTGCGCTCCTCGCCTGACGGTCGTACACCGCAATGTAGTGGGCCTTGGCTATCGGGAAGGTGCCGTGAACCAAGAATTCCGCCTCCCGGCTACATTGCCTATTGGGGTAATCCGCAGAATCGAACCAGTACTTCCCTCGAACGACATCCCAGTTGATCTTGTCTAGGTGATCTAGTGACTCGTGATAATCCGCCTGCATCATGATCGCGTGTCCGGTTGTGAAGACGTATGGCAGTGATTCATTCTCAACCGATTGAGCAGTCGTGACTATGTGTGCCAAACTCGCAGGACTGATCGGCTCGTTGTAGTCCCTCACCTTCCTGTAGAGCATCGGTGACTTGGGGTTGAAGAAGAACGGAACATAGTCGTGTAATGTGCCACCAGGGCCGCAAGCGACCGGAAACTCCGCCCGTCTGGCTTGGATCTCAGAGTTCGAGATATCTGCGTGAGCGATACCCTCACTGGTTAGTGTCCGCTTCGAGTAAACAGCACTGCACGCGGCGATGGAGCGCAGGTTCGCTACGCTGGTCAGATGGAATACTCCAGTCGGTGTCGGGATGGTGCCAGGCATTAGAACACATGTGCTAATTGTACTCTCGGCGAGATGATAGCCGCAACCGTACAGCAGGACGAAACCGGTGTCACGGTTAAGACTCGGAGAACAAGGCCATCCTTGGTCAGCAATTGTGAACGACCTTCCATTGAGGAGCGGGATTCCAAAGAACCAGCTTGACTCAGAATCTCTCGATGTCGTGGCCTCGAACGGTCAGATCCCTCGATCCGCGAGCAGGTACGCTGCTGTCAGGATGACAGAAGGAACCCTCTCCCGCATCGGGAGAGGGGATAAGACTCCAGTCGCCGTGGGCGACCCAGCCATCCTGAGCCTGTCGAAGGGTGCTGGCTGTCCAGGGTCGCGATGACATGGGGAACACCTGTCGCTCTAGACCCGGCCGAAACGGCGTTCTCTGCGGGTGTAGACCTCGAACGCCTTCTGCAGCTGTTCACCGTCGAAGTCCGGCCAGAACACCTCGGACGAGTAGAACTCGGCGTATGCCGACTGCCACAGCAGGAAGTTGCTGATGCGGAACTCACCGCCGGTGCGGATGACGAGATCGGGGTCAGGGACGGACGAGGTGAAGAGGTAGTTGGAGACCTTTTTTTCGGTCACCTCATCGGGCGACAGACCGTCCTTGATCATGCGCTGAATCGCTTGCACCACGTCGTAGCGGCCACCATAGTCGAAGGCGATACCAAGCGTCATGCCCTTGTTGTCGCGGGTCAACTCAACCGACTCAGCGATCTCGTCCTGTAACTCCTGAGGAAGCCGGTCGAGGCGGCCGACGTGCTTGATCCTGATGCCGTTGCTGTGAAGCTCCTCGGTCTCGATGCGGATCACTTCTGCGGCAAGCGCCAGGATGCCGGAAACCTCTTCGTTCGGTCTGTCCCAGTTCTCGGTTGAGAAGGCGAACAGCGTCAGATACTCGACTCCGGCCTGGGATGCTGCGCCCACCACCCGTCGCAGGTTCTCGTATCCGGCGCGGTGGCCCTCGGAGCGTGGCAGGCCGCGGGATGATGCCCAGCGGCCGTTGCCGTCCATGATGATTGCGACGTGCCGTGGCACCTTGATCTCAGAAGGATCGAGTGGCGCCTGCATCGCTTCCAGGTGTGGTGCTGCATCGCTCTGCGTTCCGTTGTCGGAACCGCCGAGATTGTTCGCCCGGTCTGGCACTGTGGATGTCATGGCGTTCGAAAGGAACCGCTTCGTCGAATGATCGTAGGAGACCGCCGCGTCGCCCACGGCTCCCAGGTCCATCTAGACCTGCATAACCTCTTCTTCTTTGGCAGAGCTCGACTCGTCAATCTCCGCCACGGCGTTGTCTGTCACCTTCTGCAGCTGGTCCTGGGCACGGCGGGAGTCATCTTGCCCGATGTCTCCGTCCTTCTCCATCTCCTGGATGAACTCTCTCACATCTTTGCGGACGTTGCGGACTGCGACCTTGGCTTCTTCGGCCCGAGATCGGACCAGCCGGACCATCTCGCGCCGTCGCTCCTCCGTCATTGGCGGGATGCTGAGCCTGATACGGTCGCCATCAACGTTTGGCGTCATCCCGAGGTCCGACTGCTGAATGGCCTTCGCGATCGTCTCGATCGCTGACTGGTCCCATGGCTGGATCACCAGCAGGCGGACGTCACCTGCCGAGATTTGCGCCAGCTCCCGGAGCTGCATCTTCGTTCCGAAGTAGTCGATGTCCAGGTTTTCGACGAGTGCCGGGTTTGCGCGGCTGGTACGCACGCCAGAGAGCTCTCTGCGGAACGATGAGATTGCACCGTCCATGCGGGTACGAGCGTCTTCTAACGATTCCTGGACCATCTGGACCTCCACGTGTCCGGCGGAGCCGCCTGGGCTACAAGTTGTTAGCGAATATCTGGCATGGCGGCTATTCGAAATGCCTGCGGCAGCATAGCTCCGGCAGCACTAATCTACAACTTACTTCGAAGCGGTGATGAGCGTGCCGACGTTCTGTCCTGCCAGGACAGCCTTCAGGTTGCCGTCGATGAACAGGTTGAAGACGGCGATCGGCATCTCGTTGTCCATGCAGAGCGAGAGCGCCGTGCTGTCGATCGCCTGAAGCCTGAGACTCAGCGCCTCGTGATGCGTCAGGTGGTCGAACTTTTTCGCGTCGGGGTTCGTGTTGGGGTCGGCGTCATAGAGGCCGTCAATGTTGTTCTTGGCCATGACGAGAGCGTCTGCACCAGTCTCGAGGGCGCGTAGTGCTGCCGCCGTGTCTGTCGACATGTACGGGTTACCCGTACCTCCTGCGAAGATGACAACGCGGCCCTTCTCCATGTGGCGAATGGCGCGGCGGCGGATGTACGGCTCGGCGACGACGGACATCGCGATCGCGGACTGGGTGCGCACCGCGGTGCCGAGCTTTTCCAGCGCGTCCTGAAGCGCGATGGCGTTCATGATGGTCGCCAGCATGCCGGCGTAGTCCGCTGTCGAGCGGTCCATGCCGGTCGCTTCGTAGGTCGCGCCGTTCCAGATGTTGCTGCCGCCGATGACGATGCCTATCTGGACACCGGTCTCCCACGCCTTGTGGACTTCTGAGGCAACGGTCTGCAGGACGGGCGGCGCTATGCCGAAGCCCTCGTCGCCCTTGAGCGAGTTTCCGCTCAACTTAAGAAGTACCCGTCCGTACGATGTTTCTGGCAAATGGCGCTCCCGGTCCGCTGGTGCGCTTGAGCTACTGGCCGAGCTCGAAGCGGGAGAACCTGCCGATGACAACGTTCTCGCCCGTCTTGGCGGCCAGCTGCTTCACAAGATCGCTGATCTTTACGCCGGGCTCGCGGATGTAGTCCTGCTCCATCAGCAGCTCTTCATCGCTAACGTCACCGGCGTCTTCTGTCACGGCCTCTCGGTCGACGAAGCGCGGTGACATCGCGGCCACCTGCATAGCGAGGTTCTTCGCGAGGCCCTTGAAGTCGTCAGTCCGAGCGACGAAATCGGTCTCGCAGTTAAGCTCGACCATTGCACCGATGCGTCCGCCGCTGTGGATGTAGGACTCGACGACGCCTTCCGATGCGGCGCGACCGGAGCGCTTGGCTGCGGAAGCCAGTCCCTTCTCCCGAAGCAACTCTTCGGCCTTGGAAGAGTCGCCTTCCGCCTGCTCAAGGGCGCGCTTTGCGTCCATGATCCCGGCGCCTGTCTTGTCCCGCAGTTCGCGGATCATCGCGGTTGAGATTTCCGTTGTCATTTTCGGCTGGTTCCCAGTAGCAGGAGTGGATGCCTTGAGTTGGGCGAGTGACCTTGCGGTCAGGCCGCTCTACTCAGACTTCTCTGCTGCTTCCTGTTCTTTTTCTTTCTCTGGCTCTGGCTTTTCGGACTCTGTCTCTTCAGATTCGGCCTTGGCGTCTGCCTTAGCCTTTGGCTCGGCTTTAGCCTTTGCCGTGGTTTTCTTGGCTGCAGGCTTTTTGGCTGCGGCCTTTGGCTTGGCTGCGGCTTTTGGCTTTGCGGCCGTTTTCTTGGCCGTTGCCTTTGCTGCAGGCTTTTCTTCAGCCTCGGCTTTCGCTTCTGCCTTCGGCTCCTCTGCCTTTTGGTCAGCCTTCGCCTCGGTCTCAGCTTCAGCAACGGGCTCTTCAGCCTTGGCTTCGGCTTTCGGCTCCTCTGCCTTTGCTTCTGCTTCGGCAGCAGGAGCTTCCGCCTTCGGCTGCTCCTCAGAAGCCTCGGCCTCTGGAGCTGCCGACGCAGCTGCCTTTGCTGCCTCTGCAGCTTCGGCCTCTTCCTTCTTCTTGGCCTCCGCGGCTGCCGCAGCGCGTTCTGCTGCAGCTTCCTGTGCGGCCTTGCGGGCCGCAGCTTCCTGCGCCTCGAGCTCGGCCTCCGCGGCCATGCGCTCTTCCTGCTTCTGGCGGTGCAGGTTCTTGCCCTCGAAGATGGCGTCGGCGATGTGAGCCGTCAGCAGGTCCACTGACCTGACAGCGTCATCATTGCCGGGGATGATGAAATCTGCGTCATCCGGGTTGCTGTTCGTATCGACGATCGCAACGATCGGGATATTCAGCCGCCTGGCCTCGCGGATGGCGATGTCTTCCTTCTCCGTGTCCACGACGAACAGGATGTCGGGAAGCTTATCCATCTCCTTGATGCCGCCGAAGAACTTGTTCAGGCGGTTCACCTCGGTCTGCAGCCGTAGCGACTCTCGTTTCGTCTGCGTCTCGACGGTGCCTTTGGCGAGTGCGTCCTCCAGGTAGACCAGGCGCTCAATGCGCTTCTGGATGGTCTGGAAGTTGGTGAGCATGCCACCCAGCCAGCGCTGGTTGATGTACCAGGCGCCGCAGCGCAGGGCGTGCTCTTGCACCGCAGCCTGTGCCTGCTTCTTCGTGCCGACCATGAGCACCTGCGCACCGTTTGCGGTTGCGTCGCTCAGGTATTTCTTAGCGGTCTCAGTGGCCTCGACGGTCTTTGCAAGATCGAAGATGTGTGACCGTGCTCGCTTGGCGAAGATGAACTTTTCCATCTTCGGGTTCCAACGCTTTGAAGGGTGACCGAAGTGCACCCCAGCGTCGAACAGCGTCCGCAGGTCAAGAGGCCTCTGAGCTCCGTTCTGCTGCTGCTCTTCGGCTGCAGCTGTCTCCGGACTCTCAGCAGTTGTCAACTTTTTGCCCCTGTGTCCGGTCCGCCTTTTTTCTGGTGGCGTCCCGGTCCAGTGTTTTGTAAGCAGACCCGAGTTACACAACAAGACGCGGATACGCCCGCGTCAAGATTCGATACTCCGAAAATGTGGTCGAGTCCAGCGCCAAAGTATACCACAGCGCCAGATCGATTCACTCTTGTTTTAGCGATGCGTTTCGAGGTGTGCGGACAGAGGTCTGCTAGGGGGCGCGAACCTGCGGCTGCGACGCTGTAGACTCATCGGGCGAATCGAGCCGTGGACCGTCGGGAGTTTTCAGACGAAGTGATTAGAGGGAGCCATAGCGATGCCAGATCTGACTAAGAACATGCTCGGTGACACCGGACTGAACGTGACTCGGCTTGGCTTCGGTGCGATGGAGATCCGCGGCGCGCCTCGCGGCCGAGACGTGACGGCGGAACAGGCCGACACCATCCTCAACGCCGTGCTCGACGCAGGCATCAACTACATCGACACGTCCGTTGACTACGGCGCAAGCGAGGAATTCATCGGCCGGTTCATCTCTCACCGTCGAGACCAGTTCTTCATCGCCTCGAAGTGCGGATGCAAGGTCGGCGCACCGGCGTCGCCGGGTCCTGGCCCGTCGGCGCACGAGTTCACCCGCGAGAACGTGATCGAGGGCGTCGAGCAGAGCCTGAGGCGTATGAAAACGGACTACATGGATGTTGTGCAGTTCCACATCAGCCCGAGCCTGGCGACGCTGAATGAGAACGGCGCGCTTGAGGCGTTGCAGGAGTTGCAGCAGCAGGGCAAGGTGCGGCACATCGGGATGTCCGGTACGCTGCCGAACCTGCCGGAGCAGATCGATAGCGGCGCGTTTTCCGTGCTGCAGATTCCTTACTCGGCGCTGGAGCGCCAGCACGAGGACCTGATCACCGCTGCCGCCGCGAAGGGCATCGGCAACGTGATCCGCGGTGGAGTGGCGAAGGGCGAACCGGGTGAGTCGGGCGTAGCCGGCCGAGTCTCGTGGGACACTTTCGATGAGGCGAAGCTGGACGAGCTGCTCGATGAAGGGGAGCCGCGCACATCATTCATGCTGCGCTTCACCGTTTCGCACCCGGGCATGCACACGACGATCGTCGGCACGATCAACCCGGCACACCTGCAGCAGAATGTCGATGCAGTCGAGCGTGGACCGCTGCCGGCGGACGTGTACGAAGAGGCGAAGCGCAGACTAAGCGGAGTGGGGCAGGTTTCGGCAGGGGTGTGAGCAGGTCACTGAGTTGTCATTCTGAACTTGATTCAGAATCTCTCGTTGACCTTCCACACATCCGCACTTTCATATCGATAATGCAGCCCGGAACTTCGGCACAGGTATCAAGCACCTGAGATGTCATCAACTGACCGACCGCTTCCGGGCTCAGATAAAGTGCGCCTGACATGGGATCGCGAAAAGCATACTTCGTGTACATGATGGCGTCCGAGTCAGGAGTCATCTACACCGGTGTTACTTCGAATCCTGAGGCTCGCGTTTGGCAGCACAAGAACGGATCACATCCTGGATTCACATCGCGATACAAAGTGACCAAACTTGTTTGGTTCGAAGAGACAGCGAGTATTGAGTCGGCGATTCGGCGTGAGAAGCAGATCAAGGCATGGCGACGCGTCTGGAAGACCGCGCTGATAGATTCAGTGAATCCGAAGTGGCTGGACTTGTCTGCTGAATGGGGCGTAACGAGAGATTCTGAATCAAGTTCAGAATGACAGTCGAGCCGATCATCGCTGGACGATGATCCTAAACAGAATCAAGAACGAAGGAAAAACAAAACATGGCAGACAAGGTCAGGTACGGACTTATCAGCACGGCTCGCATAGGCTTCACGGCGCATGTGCCGGGAGCCGCAACCTCTGAAAACTCGGAGATTGTCGCAGTCAGCAGCCGAAGTCTCGCTTCAGCCGAGGTGGCTGCGAAGGAGCACGGCATCCCGCTGGCTTTCGGCAGCTACCAGGAGATGATCGACAGCGATGAGATCGATGCCGTGATCAACACGCTGCCTAACTCGATGCACCACGAGTGGTCGATCAAGGCTGCAGAAGCCGGCAAGCATGTGCTGTGCGAGAAGCCTCTTTCGGCGACGATGGCCGAGGCTCGCGAGATGAAGGCGGCCGCAGAGGCGAACAACGTTGTGCTCGTCGAGGCTTTCACTCCGCGCTGGAACAAGCAGATGCGAACGGTCCGCAAGCTGATCGCAGACGGCGAGATCGGCGACGTCATCAGACTCGAGGCCGGGCTTTCATTCTTTGTCGATGACCCTGCAAACATCCGCCTCAGCAAGGAGCTTGCGGGGGGCAGCATGATGGACGCCGGTTGCTACGCCGTTTATGCGGTGCGGTACGCGATGAGCGCTGAGCCTACCCATGCGATGGCGTTCGATCGCAAGAGCAACGGCATTCCGGTTGATACGACCATGAACGGCTTCCTGCAGTTCCCGAACGGCGGCGTCGGCTACGTCTGGAGCAGCACGGAGGGTCCGCGGCAGCGGGTGTTCAAGGCGATCGGGACGAAAGGGACGATCGAGCTTGGCGATGCGTTTGGTGAGCTCGACCCTGTGACGGTCACCCGCGGCGATTCCGAGCCCGAAGTGATGGAGATGACGAGCACGAACCGCTTCCAGGTGCAGCTTGACGAGTTCTCTGAGTGCGTGCTGACGGGCAAGGCACCCGAGTTCCCGGCAGACGACGCTCTGCGGAACATGGCGGCCGTGCTTGCGATCTACGAATCGGCGGAGACCGGGGACAAAGTGGCGGTGGAGCAGATCTAGCCTCGGAGCTGCCTCAACCGCCCGAGAATGAGCAAGGCTTCACGAACTGATTCGGACCTGTGCTCCGCCGACGAGCGCGCTCCGAGTAGGGGCGAACGGATCGATGGCATCTCGTGATCGGTCGATCGAAACCCACTCAGCGATCGCGTAGAGCCAATACGTGCCGTCTTTCACCGGCTCGTCGAAGAAGACCGCTACTCCGTCGGGGGCAACTCCGACCTCGGATCCAGTCCACCGGCCTGAAATCGCGACAGTCGTTGTACTCGCCAGTTCTAACGAGCGGCCAACGGATGGCCAGCCGTTCGACCACATCCACACAACGTCTGGGTCGCCGTGGTCAGGTACCGAGTTCACGGGCTGGCGAGTGGCGATGAAGTTGCCGGCCCTGCCGTGGTAGTGCACCAACAGGCCACTCTCATCCGAGGTGCTGTACACGAGTTCGAGTAACACACCGGCTTCGTCTGCGAGTTCACTGATGGTGAGCGAAGCGGTGATCGGTTCGGTTGACTCGTTGATCACCACCGATTCGCCATCGCCATTGATCACGGTGAGGCTGACGTCCAAGTTCTCAGGTGGCGCGCCCGTTGAACTACAGGCGGCTGCAATCCAGAGCACGATTAGGACTGAGGCGAAAGGGCGCATTGGTTCGGTTACTCACCAGGCGATTCGATGGTGACCAGAGACCGTGCTCAGTAACCAATGATAGTTGAGTCACGCGGGCACCAGGCTAGAAAGTGATCACGCAGCGGCCGCGGGTGCCGCCGGCTTCTAGTCGACGATGAGCCTCGGCCGCTCCCTCTGGTGCGTAGGTGGCCGCCACACGTAGCGTCACGACGCCTTCTTCGGCCTGTTGCCGAAGCCTGTCAAGAAGGTCGGCACGGTGGTCGTAAGTCCGGACCAGCGTCCTGTGGAACATGATGCCACGCTCGCCGTTCCCGCCCCAGAAACGGACCGATGCGAAGGCGCCCCCATCCCTGACAGCGCCGACCGCCAGCTCGTTCTGTACGGCGCCGTCCGCAAGTCCGTCCACACCGTCGGGCGCAACCTTGCGAATCTGCTCTGAGATGTCGTCGCCTCGCGGGACCACGATGTCTGCGCCGAGGTCCTTAACCAGCTGTTCGTCCGCGGGTGAAGCATCAGCGATCACGCGTAGTCCGTCTGCTTTTGCAAGCTGGACAACGTAGCCGCCGTAACAACCCGCGGCACCGGTGACTGCGATGGTCTGGCCCGGCTGGAGCGCAAGCTGGTCTAGCGACTGCCGGGCGGTCAGGCCGTTCATTGGCAGCGTCGACGCCTCGGCATGAGATGCGCCCGCCGGGGCTCGCACGACGGAGTCGGCAGAGAGCACGATGCTCTCCCTGTAGGCGCCATGACTCCCGTTCGGGATCACCATCGCCATCACGGAGTCGCCGACTGCGAGGTCTGTTTCTGTGCCGGGGCCGACTTCGTCGATGACACCAGCGGCGTCCATGCCTGGGATGTGCGGCGGCGGAACGTCCTTCAGCGCATCGGCCCTGGCACCGCTCCGCAGCATGGTGTCGGTCGGATTGACCGTCGCTGCGTGGATCCTGATGCGCACCTCGCCGGCGTCGGCGTGGACCTCTGGCAGGTCAACGACCTTCAGCACGTCCGGCCCGCCGAACTCGACTACTCCAACGCCTCGCATGGCCTGTCTCCTGTGGTGAACGTATGACGCGCCGGGATGATACTGGAGGGTCGCCGTTTATCGTTTCATCGATTCGCCAAATTTCCTCAGGTTCTAGAGAACAGACAATGTCCAGAGACTGACTCCGTACTAATTCGTTTGGCGTGAACCATTGAAGAAGTAGATCTGATCCAGCATGAGAATCAGTTGTAGTGCTCTCGCTCTAGTGAAATCGATCGGATCGGCGATACCGTGTGACACCGTGTTTCTAGACATATCGATCTCACCGGTTTCGATATCAAAGTTCGCGAATCCGAAGTCACGGAGAAAACTTGAAAACTCCTCTGGGAACATGAGCGTTCCCGTCTCTCCGGCTTCTTGTTCCACAGCCGTCGTCAAGTGGCGTATGAACTCGGATGACTTCACGCGTCTTCCTTTACCTGTATCGGAGTACAGGATTCGACGAAGCACCCCCTCGACTTGCGGCCACAGAGTCGCGATAGCAACTATGTCACCTTTGCTGTCGTTGTCTGCGAAAGCCGAGATTCCAGCTTCGATTATCGGCCTATGAGAGGCGAATGGTGGGGAGGACCACCACTTTTCAGTTAGGACACCTAGGCGCTCGGCGTCAAAAGAGGCCGTAAGCTGGACGATCTGATCTTGGATTTCGAAGTTACTAGCGTACCGTTCGGCCAGTCGGGAGAACTCGGCAGGCAAGAGTTCTATGTAAGGAAACCAGCCGTCTTCGAGCAAACGTTCATAGTGTGGTCCTGACTGGATCGCTTGATACACGTCATGAAACAGCAGCGTACGGAAGAGCGATCCTAGCTGACGTTCCATTCGATCGACGTTTAGTGGTTCGCGGTCACCAGGCCCGAGATGCGGCCCCCGATCCAGATCGAAATACAGTCCGAACTTCCACCCAACCTTGAGACAGGCTACGACCCGATCAGTTTCAGTGAACTCAATCTCCGGCAATGTTATGCGAGTGATGTCGGCGATCTTGTTCGCGTTTAGGAGCTCAGCAGCTTCAACGTTCTTTTTGGCACGGATCAATGCGTGAACTTTGAAGTCGTTTAAGTAGACATCGCATGAGTCGTCCTCATGAATCACGCAGACCATATTCGCGACTGCGTTAGGTGTCGCCGACGCAGGATTCAGGATGTGGGAGGTGAGTCGATCAATGTAGCGATAGAAGTCTCTGTGATCTGACGTGATGGATCCTACGGTCAGAATCCAACCGTGCTCCCCTTTTTTCATGTTTGCTGCAGCAAATCCGCCGAGAGGCTGGATTCTTTTTATATGGATATGCATCTTCTTGTTGATGAATACCGGAAGCGGTGGTGACAATGCACTCAGGTCGAGCTTCGGGAAGTTCGATCCGGGGCGTTCTGAGACTGACTGAGGGCCAGTCACATTCTATTAGGAGCAAGCCAACTTATGACCTCTATCTGGCCTGAGCCGACACAGTGCGTCGTGACGCTGACCTTCGACATCGACGGACCGACGGCGACGATGAACCGCGATCCATCACTGGCGGACCACCCCAGCGTGATCTCTATGGGCGAGTTCGGGCCGAAGGTCGGGACGCCTCGCATCCTTGAGCTGCTTGACCGCCACGAGATTCCAGCGACGTTCTTTGTGCCGGGCTGGGTGGCGGAGCGCAACGAAGAACTGGTGAAGCGAATCGCCGGTGAGGGCCATGAGATAGCGCACCACGGATACTTGCACGAGCCTCCTTCATCGCTGACGCCGGACCAGGAAGAGGGCGAGATTCTCGATCATGGCTCCAGGATTATCGAAGAGATCACGGGCGGGAGGCCACTCGGATACAGATCGCCGTCATGGGAGCTTTCGGAAAACTCGCTCGACTTGATGCATGAGCGCGGGTTCGTCTACGACTCCAGCCTGATGGGTGACGACATTCCGTACATGGTGGGCGAGCCGGGACGGCAACTGGTTGAGCTGCCTGTCCACTGGTCGCGGATGACGCTCCTTACTACACGTATGTGCCGGTGCTCGGCCGGACTGCGCCGATCAACACGCCGAACGATGTGCTGACGGCGTGGCAGTGGGAGTTCGACGGCGCTTACGCGGCGGGTCGAATGTTCATGCTGACGATGCATCCCCATACGACGGGCCGCTTCGCCCGGCTGGAGGCATTGGAGCGCCTGATCCGTCACATGAAGTCAAAGCCCAACACCAGCTTCATGCGTTGCATTGACGTGGCGGAGCAGTGGCGGGGGCTGTGGGGGCCGTAGAGATGGGGCAATGCGCATCCCAGACTAGAGCGTGGCCTTCAACCCAGCCGTCGGTTCCCTCGACCCTCGCTCAAACAGACTCTGTTTTGACACCCGTGGTCTCCAGTGTCAAAGTTGTTCACTGAAGCAGACTCCAGGTGAATAGACGACCAGTTCTGCAACGGGAGGCCAGAGTTGGAGGTGCTGCGGATCTCTCTGTCCACGAGACAGTTTCTACTTCTCGCTCTGGCGGCGATCGGACTGATCGGAGCCGCGTGCACGGCGTCAACTGCAACGCCGACGGCAACGCTTACGCCGGAACCCACATCGACGGCGACTCCAACCCCAACCCCGACGCCGGAACCAACTCCGACGTCCGTCCCTCAGCCCACAGCCACACCGACCCCGACGCCGACCCCAATGCCAAGACCCGCGGTGACCGTTATTCCGCAGTTCCGCCCGGCCGCGTTCCCTTATTTCCAGAACCTTGAATGTCAACCGGTCGATCCGGACCTCGCGAGTGAGTTTCAGCGAGTGATCAGATCGCCATGGCCACAGGTTCGTCTGGTTCATCTGGTTGTAGATGGTGAGTTTGGAGAGCATATGTTCATCGCGGCGGACCTTGAGGGGGACGGCGCTCCGCCTGACTCACAGGTACCGGTCTGGCACGTGCTCTTCGACCAGAACACCGGCGTCTATCGAAGCGAGTTCACTTCAGTCAACTTCGTCGCGCGAGACAGATCGCTAGTCGAGGCGTACTCCGGCAGAGAGCGACTAACCGAACTCGCTGGATTCCAGGTCGTCCAGGACTGCATACGGGCTGCGCTGAACGGGGAGCCACTACCCGGTAACGACTACGGTCCGGGCCGTCCGGTTGCATCCGGACCTCCTGTGCCCATCAACCTTGAACCCCAGTGGGTCGTTGGGCAGAGCTGGGACTATGCGGCCACCAAAACTCGGTTTCGCCGGACCGGCAACATTGTCACATCAGACGTGTCGTCTGTTTCGACAGTCAACGTAGAGGTACTTGACGCGGATGAGCAAGGCTTCGTAATCGGGTTCACCATCACAGGGATTGATGTTCCTCCAACCGGAAACTTAGAGGCAGACGCTTTCGCGAAAGAGCTTGCCGAGCTCAATGTTGGCCTCACTTATGAAGTAAGCCTCTACTACGACGCAACGGTTTCAGGAATCCGAAACCTGGATGAGGTGATTGCGTCACTTGAAATGACCGTGGAAAAGGTTAAGGCATTCGCTCTCGCGGACGTTTCTCCATCTCAACGATCTGAGAGCGAGCAACTTCTTGACCAGCTGCTGTCGAACTTCTCAACCGAGGAAGGGATACTGACGTTCGGATTACCTGAACTGAACCTGTTCCTACTGCCTTTCGGCTGGGACCTGGAGACGAACACTGAGTACGAATTCGATAACGTGTTGCCAAACCCACTTGGGGGTCCGAATATTCCTTCGCTGGCGCTTGTCGAGTTGACGGTGCCTGAAAGTCCAGACGACCTTTACCAGTTCTACTGGGAGGGTGGTTTCAGCGGCCGGGAGTCCGAAGAGCTATTCCTTGAGGCTCTCCAGGCGCTACTGGACCAGAGTGGTGGCGGAGTGGCTACCGTCGCCGATATTCACGGCATCGAACGAGTTGATCGCGGCAGGTTCACCATAGATGCCAGTACGTGGACGCTTACAGAGTTCGAGTTCTCCGAGCAGGTTTCGATACAGAACCGGTTCGGAGTGGACGTGACAAAGTTCGAGCTGTTGCCCTGAGCAGTCGCGGTCATTCCGGGTTCAAAGAGTTCTTGCGCACGCATGGGAGATGCGGTGTCAGGTAGCATCTGGTCGCTCGAATCCGTTCCTGTTTACTGCACTTTCCGACTCGATTCCACGAAAACATGAAAATCACTGATCTCCGCACCTACGCCTACCGCATACCGACCGGTGACACGGCGTCCTCTGTTGGCGCTCCGACCGCAGACAAGACCGGATCACCGTCGCATGGCCGCACGGAAGATAGGCCGCCTGTTGACGATTTTGGTGATTACTTCATAGACCAGACGGCGTTCACTTCGATCTACTCCCGGCACCACGAGTCGACGCTGGTGCGGCTTGAGACGGACACCGGTTTGGTCGGCTGGGGTGAGGCGCAGTCGCCGGTCGCTCCCCGCGTCACTCGCACTATCTTCGAAGAGCTGGTCCGGCCGCTGGTGATCGGACGTGACCCATTCGATATCGAGGCGATCTGGACTCGGGCATACGGGGCGATGAGGGAGCGAGGCCACCCGACGGGCTTCTACATCGATGCACTGGCAGGGATGGATGTGGCGCTGTATGACATCTGCGGAAAGGCGACGGGCAAGCCGGCGCACAAGCTGGCTGGCGGCCGTTACCGGGACAAGATCCTGCTCTATGCCGGGATGGGCGGCACCGACCCAAAGGACGTTGCCGACAAGGCCGAGTACCACGTAGGCCACGGCTACCAGGCGCTGAAGCTACACCTTCTGCTTGACCGCGACGGTGTCGCGGAAATTGCTGCGGCCGTGAGAGAGCGGGTCGGCCCAGAGATAAAGCTGATGGTCGATGTACACATGCGACAGACGGTTTCGAGCTCGATTCAGCTTGGACGAAAACTCGAAGAGCTGGACTTCACGTGGCTGGAATCACCGATAGACCCGAGTGATATCCCCGGGCAATCGGAGATCACCCGGGCGCTGGACATGGCCGTTGCGATAGGGGAGTGGAACCGGACTCGCTACGAGATGCGCGAGGCGTTCGAGCGCCGTGCGTACGACATCGTGATGCACGATATAGGCCGCACCGGGATCACCGAGGGCCACCGCATCGCCACGCTGGCGGACACTTACAACATCCCCGTAGCTCCACACGTCGGAGGCGGCGGGATCCTTGCCGTCGCCGCAACGGTCGAGTTCTCTGCGTCGTGCCCGAACTTCATGATCATGGAGCACAGCCACGACGCTAACGCCATGAAGGCCCGGATCCTGAGGAAACCTTACGAGCCGGTTGACGGCTACTTTCACGTGACCGACACGCCGGGGCTGGGCGTGGAGGTAGACGAAGAGAAGCTGGAGCAGTACAAGTTCCCGGAGTAAGGTAAGGGCTGCTCGCACGGCTCCAGCTTTTTTAGCCCGACGCGGTAATCACAACAGCTCCCGCGATCATTGCGTCCAGGAAGATGTTGATCGTCACAGCATCGACGGCGAACGCCACGTTCTCAACGCTTCCCGTAAACCTGGATGTGACTATGCCGATTACTTCGCCGAACTCATTGACGAGCGGCCCGCCGCTGTTTCCAGGGTTCACCGCAGCGTCTGTCTGGATCCAGGTCATGACACGGCCTTCGTCACGGTTCAGGGCCGAGATAACTCCGCGGGTGACATTCAACGTATCCGCGTCAAGCGGGAACCCGAACGCCACAACTTCAGCTCCGAGGTCGTCCTCGCCGGTCCGGTTGAAACCGAGAACCGCGTGATCGTCGAGGTCGATTTTCAGGACCGCTATGTCGTGTGCCAGGTCACGTCCGAGCACCGTGGCGGTGAACTCTTCACCTCCGTCAACCGTGACGGTGATGCTTTCTGCATCTACGATCACGTGGTTGTTCGTGAGGATGATGCCGCCTTGCCTGGCGAAGAATCCTGAACCTGTGGCGATGTCAGTCGTGATCTTGACGATGGCGGGACGGACCTCCTGAGTCAGCTCCTGAGTTGAGAGCGGCTCCTTTTCGAGGTCATTTGGTGGGAACAAGGCGTTCGCCGAGACCGCTATCCCGCTCTTGCGAGGCGCCCATGCTGGAGTGGCGTCACTGTTCGTGTTGTTTGTCAACTTGACCACGTTTGAACCGTCAGGGTCCATCAGATAGATCTCGCTGTCACCATCACGGTTGGACTGGAAAATAATCCTGGTACCGTCGGGGCTCCAGTTTGGCCTGTGGCTTGGGCTGGGATCGTCGGTCAGTTGCTGAATGTTGCCTCCTGTTGCGGTCATGCTGTAGATCTGCTGAACGCCGGTGCGGTTCGAAACGAACACGATTGTCGATCCGTCCGGCGAGAAAGACGGCAGACTGTCATTTCCCGAGTGGGTCGTAAGGCGCCGCGTCTGCTTTGTCTCGACGTCGATCGTGTAGATGTCGCCCGCCTGGCCAGTCGGTGTGTGGTCGTATACGACGAGTTTTCCGTCTGGAGACCACCTTGGCACCCACTCCGTCGCGTTGCTGGTCTGGGTCAACAGTTCAATGTTGCCTCCATCGATGTCGGACAGCAAAAGTTCTCGTCCTCCGCCTTCGAAAGTCACTGCTACTGCCACAAATCTCTGGCCATCCGGTGAAAGGGCAGCTGAGTTGAATCCTCCGATGTCAAGATTGGGCAGGATCAGGTCCGGCGATACCAGATGTTCGTCTAGCAAGAACACTCCGCCGGTCGTGGTCCAATCGCTGAAAAGTATTCGACGGCCGTCCGGCGAGAACGTTAGTGGGCCGTTGCTAGTGTCGCCGAACTCGAACGAATCGATCACCGTCCCCTCTGTATCCATGACATGAAGAAGAAAAACGCCGTCTTCCTCTCTGTCAGAAAAGAAGTAGATCTTTTCCGGCTCGACCGTGACCGGGATCTCACGCACGATCTCATCCGATTCGAACGATGCCGTCAGGGTGATGCCCGTCTCGTAAGTCCCCGGAGTTGTACCGCTCGTGAATGTGTTGCCATCAATCGTCCCGGCGGTCTCATCGGCCTCCCACGTGAGCGTGGCAGCAGGGATGAGGTTGCCAAAGCGGTCGACCGCGACCGCGACGAGCTGCTGATCCATCTCCATGCCCAGGGTGACCTGACCAGGCATGAAACCGACCCTGGCTAGCGAGTCCGGGGTGATGGTGATCGACGTGTTGGCCGATGCTGTGAGACCTTCAAAGTTGGCCTCGACAGAGATCGAGTCGATAAAGGTTCCGGTAACCGGGCCCGCTGTAAGCAGACCAGCTGCCGTCACGGAGCCCGCGCTCTCTGAAACGACAGACCACGTCATCTCAGTTCCGTCAAGCTGGTTTCCGAAGCGGTCGGCTCCGGTCGCAACCAGAGTCGCCTCACCACCGGCGTTCACACTGACAGGCTCGACGATGACCTGTGAAAGCTCAAGAGGCAACAGAGTAAGCGGGATACTTGAGGAGACTTCCGTCTCGTCCAGGTTTGCAGTCACCGTCACCGCATCGTCGTATGTTCCTGCGGTCCGACCGGCACGGAACTTGCCTTCGCTGTCGATCGAGCCGGCGTTGGCGTCTGAGGCGAAAGTGATCTCAGCGTCTTCGATCACGTTTCCGAACTCGTCTTCAACGAGTGCTTCGAAATCCTGAATCGATTCCACCTTCCCGGTGAACTCGCCTGGTGTCAGCGAGACGACAGACGGAGGGCCGGCAACGATTGTGACCGGAATGACAGCCTCACGCTCCTCGTCATTCCACGACGCCGTGACGGTCACGCCCTCGGTGGCGGAGCCTTCTGAGCGGCTCAGGGTCAGGCGACCTGACGAGTTGATGCTTCCAGCACTGCTGGCAGATGAAAACGAGATGTCGGCGTCAGCGATCTCATTGTCGAATCGGTCGAACGCCGTTGCTGAGATCTGAACAACCTCGGCCGGTGTCGATTCGATCGATGTCGGGCTGATCTCCAATCGATCGATATCAGCGGGGATGATCGTAGTTTCGACATCGGCGGTCGCAGTGCCTCCACCCGATGAGACAGTCACCTTGATCGTCTGGGTGTCAGGACTTGCGGTGTCGGCCGCAGTGAGCGTTCCGTCGGCTCCCACCTGGGCAACTGACGAGTCCACGTCGTAGACGGCGGTCCAGTCTTCAATTGCGTTTCCGAACTCGTCTGCAGCCGTTATCTCAATCTTCGAGGTGCCACCCGCGGGCACTGTCGCATCGGGACCTTCTACGGAGATTGACGCAACGGGGCCGGGAGTAACAGTGAACGAGACCGAAGATTCGATGGACTCGTCATCCCTGATGGAGCGGACCGTCGCCGTGTACTGTCCGGTTGCCGTGAACGTGCGAGTGACCGAAGCCAGCTGTTCGCCTGTCGTAGTGACTGGCTCCGAGCCATCACTGAACGTCCACTCACGGCTGTCGACATCAAGGTCGGCAGTGTCTGTGAACGTGATTTCTAGAGGTGCCGAGCCGCTCGTCGTGCTGGCGGTGATACTGGCCACGAGTTCTGGCGGACTGCACGCCGCCAGAACTAATACCAGTGAAGACGGAATCAGCAAAAATGCTGCAAATAGGCGCCTGCTAATTCCTGCTGAAACCGAATTGAACGCGCTGCTACCGACATTTGCGTGGTTATTCACGCTGAACTCCTAGCCGCTCAGGTTCTCTTCTCTCACATCCAACAGAGCCGGGGCATGATATACGAAATTTTCAACGAAGATGCGAATTCCCTTGTGAGGAATCTGTCGAACGACTGATACTTCGTACTTTTTCTTCGTGCAAAGAACGATGAACACGTCGAATCGGCATAAAGACGCCACCTGTCACCGAAATAGCTACGCACTAGAGCGGATCGACGTGAGTTGCTGACAGGCGAGTTGCCCACTCACCACGCTTAGTTAAGGGGAGTTAAAGTAGGCTTCGCTCCCGAAGTCCCTTGCCCTAAAGCATTGCATCCAAGACGCTATGAATCCTGATCCTGTCGATATCGAATCTGTAGTGCCTCAATTGGTTACCGACCGTGTGGCCAGTCGTATCTGGGAGAAGGATGCTTCGCTTTGGCCCGCTGAATCGCCCGGTGCTGAACCTGCGGCTGAGATCATGGGATGGCTGGAGTTGCCTGCACAGGCGGAGGAGTTGACGGCGAGGGTGGAGGCGGTTGTGGCCACCCTTCGGCAGGCTCAGGATGGCCGTCCGGGTTTCACGGACCTCGTCGTGATGGGTATGGGTGGGAGCAGCATGACTCCCGAGGTTCTTCGAGTCGTGTTCGGGACGCAGCCCGGCGGCATGCGCCTTCATGTGCTGGACACGGTGAACCCCGGAACGATTGGCCCGGTCACCGAGTCTCTCCCGCTGGAGACCACAGAGTTTGCTGTGGCCAGCAAGTCAGGGACTACGGTCGAGCCCCTTTCTTTAGAGAAGCACGTTCGGAAGGCGCTGCAAGACGCCGGGATCAGCGACACGGCCAATCACTTCATCGCTCTGACGGACGCTAGCAACCCGCTTGCAAAGCGGGCGCAAGCTGGAGAGTTCGCTCACTGGCTGGAGACGCCTGCCGACGTGGGCGGTCGCTTCTCGGCGTTGACCGCGTTCGGCATGTTTCCCGCGGCTGCGCTTGGAATTGACATCCGAGACCTGTTCCGGACCGCGGAGTTCATGTCAGAACGCTGCCAGCCTGACTCACCAGACAATCCGGGACTCCATCTCGGCGCGATTCTTGGCGCGAACGCCAACGCGGGCCGGGACAAGGTGACGCTCATCACATCGCCCGGTCTCGAACGGTTCGGTCTCTGGGTCGAACAGCTCCTCGCCGAATCGACCGGCAAGCGGGGCAAGGGTTTGATCCCAATCGCTAACGAGCCGCTCCTCGCGCCGGAGCACTACGGCCCCGACCGCAACTTCGTCTACCTTCGGCTGGACAGTGCCGACAACTCGGTCACAGACGCCCACACCTCAGCGGTCGAAGCGGCAGGCCACCCGCTATTCACCTACTCGATTGACGATCTCAACCAGCTCGGCGGACAGTTCTTCATGTGGGAGTTCGCTACGGCCGTTGCCGGTCACCTGATGGGAATCTTCCCGTTCGACCAGCCGGATGTGAACGGTGCGAAAGACGCGGCGCGAGCGATTCTCGAGTCCGGAAAGCTGCCATCGGCCGACGCCGAAACGGACCTAAAATCCGCAATTGCACAACTAATCGAAACCCCAAAAGAGGGCGATTACGTGGCAATCGCGGCCTTCATGCCGGAGTCTCCGGAGGCCGCTTCAGCCTTCGAAAAGCTGCGGGCTCGGATCACTCGTAAAACGAGAATGGCCACAACCTTCGGTTTTGGCCCCCGTTACCTGCACTCAATCGGCCAGCTTTACAAGGGGGGAACCGACTCAATTCGGTTCCTGGGAATCGTTTCACACGGTTCCGGTGACATAAATGTGCCAGGCGAGACATACACTCTCGGCGCCTTAACGCCAGCCCAGGCGTACGGCGACTTTGAGGTATTACGAGATAGAGGGCGTCGGATTCAGACCGCCGTGTTAGGTAAGAACTCGGTGGCCGAAATAGAGGAGGCTCTGGCAGATTAGAGCCTGGCGTAAAAGTCTGGTCATGGGAGTGAGGACCCGTGATCAGGCCGCAGCGGGTGAGGCCGCCGCACGTTAGAAGCTCTTCATTGAGCCTTTCTCTGGTTGCTCCCGGCGCTGGAGTGGAGAAATATCCGATGATTCAGGACATCACCGGATCCCCGCTGACCTTTATGGCAGGGATCGACCACCGTATTAACTTCTGCCGGGAGCTCGTTGGCGCCAATGGCGAGCCGACGGCTGATGAGCGAAACCGCGCGGCCCGTCTCAAGACCGTTGTCTTCAACGCCGTGAAACGCGCCGTTGAGTCAGGCGTTCCGAAGTCGCAGGCGGCCGTGTGGTCGGATTCCGACCTCGGTGAAGCGGTCCTGCTGCGAGGTCGAGGGATGTCCCTGTTGACCGCCGTCTCTTCCGACCAGCGCACGGAAGGCGGTTCTTCCGAGCTTTCGCCGACACGCGGCTGGGACGTCGCGACACGCCTCGACTCAGATTTCGCTGGTGTTCGCGTCAACTACAATCCGGACTCGCCCCGCCACATCCGTGAGCAGGCGCAGGACAACCTTTTCCGACTTTCTCGCAAGTGCCGCGCAGGCAACCGCGGGTTGCTTGTCGAGCTGATCGCTTCTCCCACTCGGCGCCAGATCGAACGCACTGGCGGATATGAAGAGGCCCGCACGATGGTGCTTCTTGAGTCGATGCGCCAGATCCAAGATGCGGGTGTTGAACCTGCAGCGTGGGTATTCGAGCCTCCTGCCGACCGCAGGGCCGCCGCCGCGCTGGCCGCGCAGGCGCACCTTGACGAGCGGTATGGCATACAGGTGCTGTTCGTGGTCGGCTCCGAGCCTGACCCTTCCGACGAGTCTGACTACCCGACGCGTGCAGAGGAGGAGATGACGACGCTTGCGGCTCGGACGCTGGGCGCGACGGGAATCCTGATTGGTCCGGCCGCGTATTTCTCACAGCTTGCACGCCTGAACCAGGGCTTGATCACCGAGGACGAGGCGATCGAGCGCATCGGACGTCGCATCCACAGCCTGCACAGGGTTTTCCTGGACGCAAGGGCGACCGCCGACGTGGTGTAAGGGCGGCCAGCCGGATGCCCTCACCCTAACCCTCTCCCGCATCGGGAGAGGGGACAAGACAGTGGCCCTACCGTCCCCTCAGCGCCTGGAAGAAGCGGTCCTGGTACTCGTCGAAGAGCTGCCACGCCTCTAACTCGGCGTGCAGTGTCGACGGGTCCATGTTGCCGGCCTGGACCTCGCGGAACATCTCCTCGATGCGGATCCGGGCGTCCATCGGCACGCCATCATTAACCTGCAGCCGGCCCGTGTTCGAGAAGTCGCGCACATTGGCTGACGCCGAGCTGTTCGTCAGATCGAAGATGAACTTCATCAGGGACACGTCCCACAGCTCATCGACACCAAGGATCACGGCTTCCAGCGGCTTCGAGTGGAGGTCGATCTCCTTGCTGATGCGCTCTGTCACCACCTCTGGCCGGTTCGACACGATCTCGGTCTGCACAAGCTCGTTCGAATAGGTGTAGAGCAAGCCGGGGTCGTCGGCGTGACCGTTGCGGATCAGCTCCCGCATGAACTCCTCGGCCTCGGTGCCGAAGCCGTGCGCCCGGGACAGGTAGCCGGGAGTGACGATCTGCGGTCGCTCGGCTTTCACCGTGCCCCGCCTGAGCACAGACTCCTCTTTGCGCTTGTCGGTGTCGAGCGCTTCGTACAGCGGCCGGGTGACCATGTTGTAGGTGACGACGGTGCTGCCGAAGCTGGCGAGGTTCTGTCGGGGCAGCTTGACGACCGTGGTGTCCATCAGGACCTTGAGGAATTGCGGGTTCATGTACGTCTATCTTCGCGCCGGGCCGCCAATCCGGCAGAGTCTTTCGGCGCGCACTTTCGGTCCTGTCCGTTGAAGTTGCGCTGCTGGTACTCTCTGGCAAGTTTCGTTTGGAGACACCGGGAGAGCAACTTGAAGGTCGTCGGGCACATTGGCGGCAAAGACCTGGCACAGGTGCCGGGCGATGTGGCTCGACTTGAGCGGCTCGGCTTCGATGTTGTGACGACTTCTGAGCTGGCGCATGAAGCGACGATGCGCTGGACTCTCGCTGCCCAGGCCAGCACGACAGCCGAAGTGAGCACTTCTGTGATGATCGCTTTTGCGCGCAGTCCGTTCGTGACGGCGCAGATGGCGTGGGAGTTGCAGAAGCTGACAGGTGGACGGGTGTCGGTTGGACTGGGCACGCAGGTCAAGGGTCACAACGAGCGTCGGTTCAGCACCGGTCGCTGGGTGCCGCCAGCACCTCGGATGGAAGAGTACGTGCGGGTGATGCGGGCGGCGTGGCAGACGTTCCAGTCGGGGAAGCTGGAGCCTTTCGAGGGCGAACACTACCGGTTTTCGCTGTGCCCACCAGCCTTCAACCCCGGACCGATCGACTTTCCTCCGCCTAGGATATTCGTCGCTGCTGTCGGTCCTGCGATGACTCGTGTTGCGGGGCGTGTTGCCGACGGCTTGCTGCCTCATTCGTTCACGACCACCGAGTACGTGGAGCAGGTGACATTGCCGAACCTGCGGGTCGGAGCAGAGCAGGCGGGCAGGGATGTTGCGGATATCGAGGTGGCTGCCGGAGGGATGGTGGCGCTGGCGGAGTCTGAGTCCGAGCTGGAGCGATCGCTGCTGGGACTCCGGGAGCGGATCGCGTTCTACGGCTCGACCCGGACGTATGCGTCGGTGTTTGCGGCGCACGGGTTGGAGGACCTGGGGCTGGAGCTGCACGAGCTTTCGGTAGCGAACCGCTGGAGCGAGATGGCGGATGCGGTTTCGCTGGATGTTGTCCGGCTGTTCGTGACGGCTGGGACATGGGACTCGCTGCCGGGCGAGATAGAGCGCCGGTTGGGTTACGCATGGCGGGCTACGCTGCCGGATGATGGCGATGAGGATCGGTTGGCGGAGTTGGTGGAGCGGGTGAAGGGTGCTTGAGGAGGGAACCTGTCCTCCCTCCCATATTGGGAGGGAGTTAGAGGGAGGGTTATCGGTCAATGGGATGACCGGTTGAAGTTAGGAGACAACCAGCCCTCCCCCTTCACCCCCCAAGCCGGGAGGGGGAAGAACCGAAAGCCCTCACCCTAACCCTCTCCCACAAATGGGAGAGGGAGAAGGCGGCGTCGGCGAGCGGTGCCCCTGCGAAGGTTCGTAAATCGACCTACCGCCGGTTCATCTTTGCCATGCCAGCCAGCAGCCAGTAGCCGGGGCCCAGCTTCTTCTTCCAGCGCTGGTAGGACGACTCGCCTCGGACCAGTCGGCATGCAGCCGGCCAGACTGGCGGTACTCGCATGACGAGGCGCACGAAGAACGAGGGAGCGAGGTAGAAGGCGTCTCGCAGCGTCTGGCCGACCTGGTATTCGTGCAGCATCGCCTCGTCCATCGCCTCTGAGTAACGCACCGGTTGACCGGTCTCGAGGCTCTCGACAACCTGCTCGGCTGCGATTCCGCCAGTCCTTACCGCTCCGTAGATGCCATCACCGCTCAAAGGGTCGATCATGCCCGCTGCGTCGCCTGCCAGCAGCACCTGGTCGTCGCCCATTGAAGATGCCTTCGACCGCACCGGCAGGTGGTGGCCGCGGAGCTCAGTGATCTCTTCGGGGTCGAGGCCATATGAGCGGGTGACCGTTGCCAGGTGCTCACGCAGCCTGGGCGCCTCGGACCGTGGCCCCCAGACGCCGACGTTGACGTGGTCCTCTTTCGGAAACAGCCAGCCGTAGCCGCCTGGCAGGGCGGCGATCGAAAGACTGACGGTGTTGTGCCAACCGCTATCCTTGCCGTCCGGAACTGGCAGGTTGCCTTCCAGGCCGACGGTCATGTCCCGCTCGGCTTCAAGTCCCGCAAGTTTTGCCGTCTGGCCGTTGGCTCCGTCTGCTGCGATCAGCTTGCGTGCGGTGAACGAGCGGTCGCCGTCGGTGATGGTGACGTTGCCGTTGCGCTCAACGGCGCTGAGGCGGAAGCCCTCTTCAAGCTGCGCACCTGCTGCGGTCGCCTTTTCAAGCAAAAAGGCATCGAGCCGGCTGCGGCGGGTAATGAAGGTAAGCGGATCGTCGCTGGTGAGCGTGTAGGGGTGTTTCAGGCCGGAGTAGAACTTGACGCTGTGGACGGTCTTTTCGACGATCGGCGAGATGTCGAAGGGGAGCAGCCGGGCGGTGCGCATGTTGACGCCGCCACCGCAAGGCTTGTCACGCGGGAACTCGGCGCGGTCGACGATCACGGTGCTCAAGCCGCTCTCGGCGCAGACTCGTGCGGCAGTGCTGCCCGCCGGTCCGGCTCCAACTATTGTGACGTCGTAGATCATCCCCTGGTCCGGTCGTCGGTGTTGTCACGTGCCACAGTTTCGTTCGATGCCGGAATCTGGACCTCTCCAGCGGCAGAGAAAAATAGCACAACCGGGTTGTGACCGTTAGAGGATGGCAGGATGCGGGTGGGCGCGGAAGTGAGGGGAGACCAAGACTATGTCATCCCGACCGAAGTGGAGGGATCTGACCGGGATTACATCGAGCGACCGGCCAATCCGTCAATGACCATCGGATGCCGTCCCGACGCGTGTGACGTAGGCCAATCTCCGGAACGAAGACTGAAGGTCAGAGACCAGTCAGATCCCTCTACTTCGGTCGGGATGACAATGTCGTCGCTTGCCGATATCCGACCGAATTAAAGTGCCTTCACTTCGCGCACGAGGTCTTCCACTGAGCCTCTTGCGTCGCCGAAGAACATCATCGTCTTCTCAAGGAAGAACAGCTCGTTCTCGACGCCTGCGAAGCCGGATGCCATCGACCGCTTCAGCACGACGACTGCGTTTGCGTTGTCCACGTTAAGGATAGGCATGCCGAAGATCGGGCTGGCGGGGTCTGTGCGGGCCGCCGGGTTCGTGACGTCGTTGGCGCCGATCACGATCGCAACGTCGGTGCGGTCGAACTCTGAGTTGATCTCGTCCAGGTCTTTCAGCTCGTCGTAAGGTACGTTCGCCTCGGCCAGCAGCACGTTCATGTGGCCCGGCATGCGGCCTGCGACCGGGTGGATGGCGTACTTCACCGAGACGTTGTGGCCCTTCAGCACATCGGCAAGCTCACGGACCGCGTGCTGCGCCTGAGCGACAGCAAGTCCGTAGCCGGGCACCACGATCACGCTGCGTGCGTAGCTAAGCACGAGCGCCACGTCTTCGGCGCTGACTGAACGCACCGGTCGCTGCTCGACTGCTCCTCCACCGCCGGCCGCCGCGCCGTCTGCGGCACCAAAACCGCCGAGCATCACATTGGCGAGCGAGCGGTTCATCGCCTTCGTCATGATCTGCGTCAGGATCAGGCCGGACGCGCCGACGAGTGATCCGGCGATGATCAGCATGTTGTTTTCGAGCACGAATCCGGTGGCCGCAGCTGCGATTCCCGAGTAGGAGTTGAGCAGGGCGACCACGACCGGCATGTCGGCGCCGCCGATAGGGATGACGAGCAGGATGCCCAGCGCTAGAGCTATCGCACCCATGATGGCGAATGCGGCGAGCGTGTCCGGTTCGAACACCAGGAATATTGCTATGCCGATGGCTGCAGCCAGCAGGACGGCGTTGATGATGTTGCGCTGCGGCAGCAGAACGGGCTGTGAGGCGACGAAGCCCTGCAGCTTGCCGAATGCGATGAAGCTGCCGGTGAGCGTGACGCCACCGATAATCGTCGAGGCCATGATGGTTACCACCGCCACGTCGTCGACGCCGGCGCCAACTCCGCGTTCAGCACGCACAAGCTCTGCCGAAGCCACAAGGGCAGAGGCAGCGCCGCCGAAGCCGTTAAAGACGGCTACGAGCTGCGGCATAGCGGTCATCTGTACGCGGCGGGCGAGGACTGCGCCGACCAGTGCGCCGATGATGATTCCTGTGATGATCCACGGGACCTGCACTATCTCGCGGTCGATGAGCGTCACGACCACGGCGATCAACATCGCCACCGCGGCCATGCGGTTGCCTGTGCGGGCTGTCGATGGGTGTGCTAGCCGCTTGAGGCCGAGGATGAACAGGATCGACGCCACGATGTAGAAGGCGTTGGTGACGTTTAGGACTGTTTGCAGGTCCCAGTCAGAGCCGAAGAGTCCGTCGCTCATCGCTTATCGTCCTCAGGCTGGCGGCGGAACATCTGCAGCATGCGGTCGGTGACCAGAAACCCTCCGACAACGTTGATGGTTGCAAGGGCGACGGCGAAAACGCCGAGGATTGCACCGGCGATACCGAAGTCCTGCCCGGCGATGATGAGCGCGCCGACGATGACGATGCCGGAGACGGCGTTTGTGCCGGACATGAGCGGCGTGTGCAGCGTGGGCGGCACCTTGGTGATGACCTCGTACCCGACGAACACGGCGAGTACGAAGACTGTCAGCGATATGAGTAGCGTCTCAACCATTGTCTTTTCCGTTTGGTGCGGGTGAGGTGTCTGGTTTCCCTCTCCCTGGGAGGGAGAGGGTCAGGGTGAGGGTTGAAACTGGCCACCCTTCGACAAGCTCAGGATGGCCAAAGCCGTCGGTCTCCGACCGACATCCCCTCTCTCTAACTCTCTCCCGCAAGGGGAGAGAGGACTGTTAACCCTTGAACCGCACCTCCCCGTTGTGCGTCACGCACATCGCATCGATGATCTCGTCCTCGAAGTCGAGGTTCACGTTTCCTTCTTCGTCCAGCAGCAGGTCAAGCAGCGCGGCGACGTTGCGTGAGTAGAGCCTGCTGGCATCGTTCGGCACCATCGAAGGCACATTGACCGGGCCGTTGATACTGACGCCGTTATCTGTCAGCACAATCTCGCCAGCCTGCGTCTGCTCGCAGTTGCCGCCGGTCTCTGCGGCAAGGTCCACGATCACCGAACCTGCCGACATGCTGTCGACCATCTCCTTCGTGACCAGCTTCGGGGCCGGTCGGCCAGGAATGGCGGCCGTCGTGATCACAACGTCGGCGGATGCAACATGGTCGGCCAGTAGCTGCTGCTGTGCCGCCTGCTCTTCAGCCGTCTGCTCGCGGGCATAGCCGCCTTCGGCCTCGGCGTCTTCAGGAGCGGGAAGCTCGATAAATATTCCGCCCAGCGACTCGACCTGCTCCTTCACCACGGGTCGGACGTCGTAAGCCTCGACAACAGAGCCAAGTCGCTTTGCGGTTGCAATCGCCTGCAGCCCTGCGACTCCCGCGCCAAGTACGAGAACGGTCGCGGGTGGGACTGTGCCCGCGGCGGTCATCATCATCGGCAGGTACTTGCCAAGCATGTTGCCGCCGATGAGCGCCGCTTTGTAGCCGGCGATCGATGCTTGCGACGAAAGGACGTCCATGCGCTGCGCACGCGCTATGCGTGGAACCAGCTCCATCGCAAGGCCAGTCGCTCCAGCCGATGCCAGCCTCTGAAGCCCTTCGGCATCTGTGCGGGCGTCAAGCATCGACACGATGTACGCGCCCGAGGTCATCGAGCCGACGGCGGATTCGTCGGGCGGCTGGACGAAGACGAGGATCTCGGAGGAAGAGATGACGGCAGCGGCGTCGGAAGAGATGGTGGCTCCGGCCTCTTCGAAAGCAGCATCCGGGAAGCCGGAAGCTTCACCTGCCGCCCGCTGTCACCTGAACCGAGTGGCCGGCCTTGACAAGGCGGGCGACGGTCTCAGGTATCAACGATACTCTGCGCTCACCCGGCGCTGTCTCACCGGGCACGCCAATCTTCATCTGCGGTTCCTCATCGACGTTCGGGCTGCTGCTGCTCGTGCTGCAACGGGTTCACATTTTCACCGTGCTTCCCAGTGAGGACCGGTGGGGGAGTCCAGCGGCCATGATAGTCACTGCCCCGCACAGTTGTCTGCCCGTCAAGTGACGGATGCGTGAGTTTGACGTCTGAGCCGACGTAGCGATTCAGATGATCTCGATGGTTGAGCGCACCTGATTACGTCGGTCCGGCGACACGCCTGGTACGGCGGCGTATCCTCTGCGAAATCGAAAACCAGGGCCTGGCTTTTTGGCCAGCGATCAGAGCGGAGCGAAAAAATGTCTTATGTAATCAGGCGGGTGTACGAGGTTCAGCCGGGCGCTGCGCGCAAGGTTGCTACGGCGGTTGCGAAGCAATCGGAGGCGTACGAGCAGTCAGGGCAGCGGGAACCCTGCCGCGTCTACTTCAACGGTGGCACGCTGCCGGGCCAGAAGGACCGCGTCTACATGGAGTGGACGGCGGACATCATCGACTCGCCGTACCGGGAGGGCAACGTGATCCCGCAGACGGTACGAGACGCGGGCGCAGGTGTTCGGGACCTGATCATCGACACCTACATCGAGTTCTACGAACAGATGGTCCCGACGAAGTTCCAGGAGTAGACCCGAAGCTCGTGAAACAGAAAAGGCCGGTGCGTGACAATTCAACGCACCGGTAAGCACGGCTTCATACATGATCAGGTTGTTGGTGGTGAAGAGACACCGCCCCCAAATTGAACATCGGTCGATCTCGGGTTTGCACTGAATTCACTTAAGAACACCAGAAGCTGGGCGGTGATGAATCTCTTTCGCACGCAGGACGTAGCTGAGTCATCAACTATCTTGGTGACCAAGTGTCTAACCTGAGGTGCGATTGACCCATAGTTGCCTCTGGAAATTGCCAAGACGTCATGAGCATGACTCCAGAAATCAAGTAAATCCGCCGAAGCTGCGCAGAATGGATCCGCCTCGCATAGATGCGAAAGGATTCTTCGATGGGCTGACCTCATGCCCTCTCTTGCTGCATCAACCCTCTGGAGTGAAACAGGGTCGGGTCTTCGACTCACGAATCCGCGCAAGAAACTCATCACCATGATGAATCAGGCTAGCACTCACCGAAAAGATCTTCGCGGGCATTGGCACGAAACAGAAAAGGCCGGTGCGTGACGATTCAACGCACCGGCCTTTTCCTTGTGGAATATTCCGTGGACTGGAGCGACCCGGACTAGCTTCTGCCCCTTCGAGCCTTCTGCCGCCTCTTCTCGCTCAAGCGTGTGGCCCTCCCACTAGTCTGAAAGAGTTAAAGGTCAATCAGCTTAAGGGCCGACAGCCTGTATCCGCCTTTCGGCTCTCCTGCTCCGTTATGGGGCTTACGGTCACCCTCACAAGAGGAGAGTCTTTCGACTCCGAATACAGCACTTTACGCGTGGGCACGTTTTTCAGTCACAGTCCACGAGGCGACGGATTATATACAGAGAATTCCAGAGAACGCAAGTTTTCGATGATGATTGCTTGTTATCAGGCTATTGGTTACGAAAAACGTTGTATATGGCCTGAGCGGTTCGACGCTTGCGCCTGCGTTTTTCCTGGCAGCTTTCCGCACTTAGAGACCAGAGCCACACTCACGACCGATTCGTGGCGAACGGATATGGTGATGTTCTGATCGACGCCGCTGAACCCGGGACGGATCCTGCGATGCGTTCGAAATTTTCTTACGGGCTTGTGTTTCTACTGGTCGCCGCTTCGCTGGCCGCGACGGCATGTGGCGGCGGCACGGATCCTGATCCGGAGAGTCCATCCGATTCCGGTGCAATCTCGGACTCGGGTTCTCGAGATGACGGTGGATCAGACACCACTCCGACCTCGACCGAGCCAACCCGCACACCGACCCCATCGCCTACGTCGGAACCAGTGCTGAGGTACCCGGGACTCGCGATCGAGTTGGGCGAAGGCGATTTCTGGAGCTTCCGCTGGGAGTTCAGCGACCAGTCCTGCGCGCAGGGCAGCGGATGCAGCACCAGCGAAGAGGACGGTGTCTTCGTGGTGCAGCTCGGCGAGTCTCGCACGATCAACGGCGTCGAGATGTTCGAAGTCAGGCTAATCGGTGATCCGCATGCAGACGACGGCGCAGTGCTGCTCGGGCCAAAGTGGGACTACATCGGCACTGATGGGACTCGCCTGCTTGGCTCGGACGGGTTCTCGGCGGTCACGATCTTCGACGCATCAGACGGCGAGTGGACTGGCAGCGGCTTCTTCGCTCGCTTCGACGGCAGCGAGATGCATGTCGCTTCGCCAACGTCGATAAGCAGCCAGCCGTTCGCCGCGTGGCCGGGAGTGCAGAGCGGTCCGGCGGTTTCGGTCGTTCGCTCAGACTCGGAGAGTATGTGCGAGGTGATCGAGGGCCGTCGCATCTGCCCGCGTGATCAGGCGTTCTCAGTGTCGGAGACGCAGTACTACCAGGATCCCGTCGGGCCTGCCGGCTACACATACCAGTTCTCGGCGAGCTTCTCCGGCGGTGGCTTCTTCTCGTCGAGCACAACTGCGGAGACGGTGGCGTTGATCGGGACTTCGTTCAGAGGCGATGTGCTGGGGCCGGCCACCGGACTGCCGGCTACACCGACGCCGGTGCCCGCTCTACCGCCAAGACTCGGGCAGCCGACGCCTACCCCGGAGATCAACCTGGACATCTACTTTGGGCCTCAGGATGGCGCGCTGACGCTGATCAACATCAATGACCAGATTCCTGACTTCAAAACCGGAGTCGATCTTGCGGTCGGCGTCGTGGACGTGACGTTCGTGAACCCTGACGTTCCCGGTGACTGGAGCTACGGCATCACGTTCCGGCATTCTGCGGAAGAGGAGTTCCACGCCGTTTACGTCACGAGCGGGGGCCAGTGGCAGCACTTTTCACGAGGCGGAACGACGGAGTCGCAGGTGAGCACGGCCTTGAGTTCGGTTGCGCCTGCTTCGATGAACTTCGGCGTGGGTGCCGAGAACCGGCTGTTCCTCGTGTTCAATGTCGACGAGGCAGCGTTCTTCGTGAACAACGAGCTTGTAGCAGAGCTTGATCTTTCGACCTCGAACGCGCGTGTCTCCGGCGACGTGCGGGTGATGGCCGGGCTTCTCAGCACCGATACGTACGACGGCGCTGAGAGCGAGTTCTTCGACCTGACCGTGCTCGCGCCTTAGTCGTCGCCGCCGGTCGGAGACAGCTTGCCGAGCTTCTCGCTGATGCGGCCGAGCAGGGAGTCGTAGCTGTCTGAGAACGCCTTCACACCGGCTGACAGCAACTCGTCAGTGACGTTGTCGATAGACACGCCCGCCGCTTCGATGCCGTCCATGACCGCCTTCGCATCGGCCAGTCCGGGCTCAAGCCGGTTCTCGACCGTGCCGTGGTCGATGAGAGCGTCCAGCGTTGCTCCAGGCACCGTGTTGACGGTCTGTGGTCCCATCAACTCGTCGACGTACATCGTGTCCGGGTATTCGGGGTTCTTGACGCTGGTGGAAGCCCAGAGCGGCCTCTGCACCTGAGCGCCGGTCGTCGCAAGTGGGTGGAAGTTGCCTGAGCCGAGTGTGATGTCGAACAGCTGCTGGAACTCGCCGTAGGCGACCCGGGCGTTGGCGATTCCGGCTTTTCCGGACAGCTCATGACCATCGCCAAGCGCGTTGTCTACGGCCGTATCGACCCGGCTGACAAAGAATGAAGCAACCGATGCGATACGGTTTGGCGAGCCCTTGCCGGAACTCATGTATGCGCGGACACCTTCGATGTAGGCGGTTGCGGCATCGCGGTAGGCATTGATCGAGAAGAGCAGCGTTACGTTGACGTTGATGCCTTCGGATATGAGCTGCTTGATGGCTGGAACACCTTCGGGCGTGCCCGGCACCTTGATCATGACGTTCGGTCGGTCGATTGCGGCCCAGAGGCGGCGGGCCTCTTCGACGGTGCCGTTCGTGTCGTAGGCGAGCCTCGGAGAAACTTCGATGCTCACGAAGCCGTCCTTGCCTGAGGCTTCGTCGTAGGCAGTCCGGAGAACGTCTGCTGCGTCGCGGATGTCGTCGATGGCGAGCCGTTCGAAGACCGTTTCGACTGCTGCGCCGTCGCGGGCGTAGCCGACAAGGGCTTCGTCGTAGATGTCGCTGTCTGCAATCGCCTTTTCGAAGATGGTGGGGTTGGATGTGACGCCGCTGACGCCGTTTTCGACCAGCTGCTTCAGCTCACCCGAGCGGAGCATGTCCCTGCTGATGGAGTCGAGCCAGATGGACTGGCCGAGTTCACGTGCCTTGAAGACGTTATTGTTTGCGCTCATGTCTGTTCCTGATTTCCCGCTTCAAGCGGCTGCCCTGCGAGGCGATCGGATTTCATCCTAAGGTACCACTCTCGATGCGAGGTGATCTCAACAAAGTGTTAGACGCGAGGCTCGAATCGTCGGTCCGGCAGTTGCCCGTTCGGGACGATTACTTGACCGGCTCAGCGGTGTTCTCGGCTTCGATGGCGAGGACCTTGTCGAGCCTGCGCTGGAAGCGAGGGTGGGTGCCGAACTCAGCGCCCAGGAACGCCTTGACGAGCGCTTTGGCGGTTTCGGGACCGATGATGCGGGCACCGAAGCAGAGGATGTTCATGTCGTCGTGCTCGACACCCTGCGCGGCCGAGTAGGTGTCGTGGCAGACGGCGGCACGGATGCCCCGGAACTTGTTGGCCGCCACCGATGCGCCGACTCCGCTGCCGCAGCCGAGTATGCCGCGGTCAGCCTTGCCGTCCGCGACCGCTTTCGCGACGAGCGCCGCGAAGTCAGGGTAGTCGTCATCGGCGTCGTACTCATGCGCACCGAGATCGACCGGCTCGTGGCCGAGCGACCGCACGTAGTCAACGATCTCCGGCTTGAGCGGGAGCCCTGCGTGGTCGGCGGCGATGGCGATCTTCATGTTCTGTCTCTGGGTGGCTGTGGCTTAGGCTGGGGCTTGAGTGATTGTCGCGGGTGGTTGATCGTTTGTCATGTTGGGGGAGAGTGGCCAGTCTGTCATTCTGAACTTGATTCAGAATCTCTCGAAGACCGTGCGTCAATGGTCAGGTCCCTCGGCTACGCTCGGGATGACAGACAGGAAGCCCTCACCCTGACCCTCTCCCGGGCCGGGAGAGGGGAACAGCTGCCCGGTTGAGCAAATTCCCGCCATCCTGAGCCTGTCGAAGGGGTGGCGTTGCCCCTTACCGCCCCAGCAGTTCCTTCGATTTTGCTACCACGTTCTCGACGGTGAAGCCGAAGTGGTTCATCACTTCGCCGCCGGGGCCGGATGCGCCGTAACCGGTCATTCCGATCACTGCGCCATCGAGGCCGACATACCGCTCCCAGCCGGTGGTGAGTCCGGCTTCGACGGCAACACGGGCGCGGACTGAGCTTGGCAGGACGGACTCTCGGTAGTCGGCGGATTGTGCGTCGAAGAGAGACCATGATGGCATTGAGACAACCCGCGCATTGATTCCGTCGTCCGCCAACTCCGCCGCAGCGCCCAGCGCCAGCTGCACCTCTGAGCCGGTGCCAATCAGGATCACATCTGGTTCGCCGTCGCTGTCCTTCGCAACGTATGCGCCTCGCTCTACATTGCCGGCTGCTGCGGCAGTCGCTCCCAGCGATGCCAGCGAAGGCAACCCCTGTCTTGTCAGCGCCAGGGCTGTCGGGCCGTGCCGGTTTTCTATCGCGACTTTCCAGGCTGCGATCGTCTCGTCGGCGTCCGCCGGCCTGATCAGCGTCAGGTTCGGGACCATTCGCAGCGACATCAGCTGGCCGATGGGCTGGTGCGTCGGGCCGTCTTCGCCGAGGCCGATGGAGTCGTGAGTCCAGACCCAGACCGCTGGAAGTTCAGACAGGGCGCCGACACGGACAGCGCCGCGCATGTAGTCGGAGAAGATGAGGAAGGTGCCGCCGTAGGGCAGCAGGCCGCCGTGGGCGGAGATGCCGTTGGCGACCGCGCCCATGCCGTGCTCCCGCACGCCGAAGTGCAGGTTGCGGCCTTCGGGCGATTCGGGCTGGAAGCTGCCTCGGCCGGAGATCATGGTGTTGTTGGAGCCTGCGAGGTCTGCCGAACCGCCGATCAGTCTAGGCAGTTTCGGCGCGATGGCGTGCAGCGCCTTGCCTGAGACAGCGCGTGTTGCGATCGCGTCTTCAAACGTGCCGACGAGCACGTTCAGGTCTGAGTCCCAGCCTTCGGGCAATTCACCCGACATGTCCTGCTTGAATCGTTTCGCAAGTTCTGGGTGATCGGACGCGTAGGCGGTGAAGCGATTGTTCCATTCCGATTCCGCGGCTGCGCCTCGCTCAACAGCTCTGCCAGCGTCCTGGCGCACGTCGTCTGGAACCTCGAAGGCGTCGTGCTCCCAGCCGAGCGCCTGCCGAGTCAGCTCAACCTCTTCATCGCCCAGCGCCTCACCGTGCGACGACGCCTTGCCCGCCTTATTGGGGCTGCCATAGCCGATCGTGGTGTGGACGACGACGAGTGAAGGCTTCGACGTCTCGTCAACGCCTTCCTGGATGGCGCGTTCGATCGCATCGAGGTCGTTGCCATCGACCGGTTCGGTCACGTGCCAGCCGTATGCGCGGAAGCGTGCTGCGACATCCTCACGGAAAGCCATGTCAGTGTCGCCTTCGATGGAGATCTCGTTATCGTCATAGAGGAAGACGATCTTGCCGAGGCCGAGTGTGCCCGCAAGCGAAGCTGCCTCTGATGCCACGCCTTCCTCGAGGTCGCCATCAGAGACGATAGCGAAGGTCCGGTGGTCGACGATCTCGTGGCCGGGCCGGTTGAACTCATTGGCAAGGACCTTCTCGGCCAGCGCGAGGCCGACTCCATTGGCGAAGCCCTGGCCAAGCGGTCCGGTCGTGACCTCGACGCCCGGCGTCATGCCACGCTCGGGGTGACCGGGCGTTTTCGAGCCGAGCTGCCTGAAGTTGCGAATCTCATCCAGTGGCAGGCCGTAGCCGGTCAGGTGCAGTAGCGAGTAGAGCAGCATGGAGGCGTGGCCGTTTGAAAGCACGAAGCGGTCGCGGTCCGGCCAGTCCGGGTCCTTCGGGTTGTGCTTCAGGAACTTGTCCCACAGCACCCACGCCATGGGCGCTCCGCCGAGCGGTGCGCCGGGGTGGCCGGAGCTCGCCGCCTGCACAGCATCGACAGACAGGAAGCGGATGGCGTTGATGGTGCGCCATGTGATGTCTGTGCCGGTGCCGCTGGAGAGTTTTTCTGTGGTTGTCATGTGGATACTCGTGCTGAAACAGATTCGTGTTGGCGTACGAAACGGCCCGTTGCCGCGATGAGCGCTACGTCTTAGACGCGGTGAAGACGGGCGAGGTGAACCGGGCGCAGTCGAGTTTAGCTCGAATCTGTTGTTTCGATGGTTCGGGTACGGGTGGAGTGCTTCACTCCATGCCCCGGGGCGCGAAGTCTGGTAGGACGTCTGGCGGGAGCATGGCGAAGTCGAGGACTTCGACCTCACTCAGCTTCATTCGGCCGCCGTTGCCGTCGTCCTGCCACTTGGTGATTCGTTGAATCATCGGATTCGCAACCTGGTACTCGAACTCCCCTTCAGGGAAGACCATGCTCGGCCTGCCAAGCAGCTCACCTTCAACGCCCTCAAGACCGCGCTCGAACTCCCGGTCAATCTTCGTGTAGGAGCCACTCACGAACCCTGCGAGGTCGATGCCTGGAACGAAGCGGGAGACCCATGTCTGGCCCGTCGCCAGATCGACCCACTCACCCTGGAATCCTGTCGCGAGAACTGTCCCGTCTTCCGCCGACTTTCGGCCGAACTGCGAAAGTGTACGGCCCTGCGGGTCCGTTGCTTCCCAGGACTCCTCGATCGTCACTTCCGGGTATGTCTGCAGGATGTCGCAGACGTACTGCTCGTCATAGCAAGGAGGCGGAATGGGCGACAGGTCCCGCGCCCCGGGGAACACTCGTAACTTGATGTACATCCAGTGGCCGTCAGTCAGAAGGCGAAGGATCTCGGCCTCTGTTTCGGACGCGTCGAGACCTGAGAGGTCGGCGGCGTTGACGGTTTCGGGGTTGGGAACGGGCGTCGGACTGGAATCTTCGCCGCCTGAGCACGCGGTTGCTGTAAATGCGATGACGGCTAACAGGAGCAGAAGGGGCCTGGTCACGATAGAGGACCTCATCAACAGCGTTGTCGGTTGATAGTTGAACGTTAGCAGGCGTCGAGAGGTTCCGCGTCTGCTGCTGTCAGACGGCGACGGGAGCGACCCGGCGGGATGTGATGCGCAGCGGGATGATGGCTGCGAGGAGCAGGGCGGCGGCAATGAGGTAGCCGGTCTGGAAGCCAAGCGCTTCTGCGACTACAAGACCCACGAGCGGGCCGATAGCCCCGCCAAGGTCCTGCCAGTTTGCGTACTTCGCCATCACCGAAGGCCGCGCCTCGTCCGGAACAAGCTCGCCCGCGGCTGCGTCCATAGATGTGGTTGCGAGGACCGCGGTGAGGAACATCCACGGAATCGCCAGCACGAACAGCTCCGGGCTGTCGAGCAGTCCGACCAGCACCAGCACGCCGATCATGATCGCCACTCCGCCGGTGATTGACCGCGTCCTGCCGATGCGGTCCGAGAAGTGGCCCAGCGGTACGGACAGTGCGAGGTCGCTGAACCAGCGCACACCGACGAGCAGACCTCCGAGCGCGACCGCTGCGATAGGCAGGCCGAAGGCGCGGCGGTCGTCAGCCAGCAGTTCCACGAGGTAGGGCGAGACGGTAGCGATGGCGAGTCCGTTCGATGCGAATGCGACCGAGAAGCGCATGAGGCTGAGCGACGCGACGGCGTTGCGGACTGCAGGTTGCAGCGCTGCCGGGGCAGGTGAAAGAGATGCAACGGCTGCGGTCAGGCGGGAGCGTTGCGGTTGTTGGGTTTCGGCACGAGAGCGCAGACCGGGCACCGGGATTGAGGGTGCCTTCAGCGCGATGAGGACACCGAGAACGCCGATGCCTGCGAGCACTGCGAATGTCGATTGTGGGCTGGTGACAGCGACGATCGCCGCTCCGACCGTGACGGCGAAGAGGCTGCCGAGCCGTTGGCCCGCGTTGAAGAAGCCGAGGTATCGGCCACGAGCCGTAGACGAGCCGAACCGGAATGCGACGATCTGCGATGCGAGCCGCATGAAGGAGTATGAGACGCCCCAGAGCGCTCTCGCTAGCAACAACATGAGGATGCCGGAGGAGAGGGCGTAGGCAAGTGTGGTCAGCGCGCCGAGCATGACGGAGAGCACGAATGGCCACTTCAGTCCGTTTCGTTCGTAGACCCGCGCTGCGATGGAGTTGGAGACGAGTCGAATGAAGCGGTTGATGCTGAGTGCGAGGCCGACCCAGAATGCTGTGCTGAGGCCAAGTGTCCGGGTGACGCCGAAGTCTGCCGCAGCGGTCGGCAGCACGACGTACATAAGCGAGTCGCCCATGATGACGAGGGCCAGCGGCAGGACGACCACAACGAGCTCAAGCGGGATGGCGGAGAATCTCACAGCCGGTGAGGTTACGCCAGAATTCCTCTTAGGGTAGGGGAGGCAAGCGACCCCTCGACAGGCTCAGGATGGCGGGGTTCGTCCCCTCTCCCGCTTGCGGGAGAGGGTCAGGGTGAGGGCTTCCTGTTTTCTGACCGGAGCGAAGCGGAGTGGAAGGACCTCTGACTCTGCATGTGGGACTGCTCACAGACGGTCGTCTCCCTACAGTACGAGTGAATGAGATAGAGACCCTTCGACTTCGCTCAGGGAACACCCCCGACACCTACTCCTGCAGCCGGCCTATAGCGGCGATCTTCTCTTCGCCGAGGTAGCAGTAGCGGTTGATCCAGATGCCCGGTGTGCCGGCGTCCCATGCCAGGTGGAGGCGGGCGTCGAAGTCGTCAAGCGGGCCGTAACCGTGGACCACCGGGTAGAGATCGGCGCTGTCACCCGCCTCTAGCTGCGCCTGTTTGATCTTTCGCAGCTGTGCCTGCTGTCCTGCGCGGTGCGCCTGGTCCGGCGGTGGGTAGAGATAGTCTTCGAGTTTCGTGCCACGTCGTCCGTCCTCAAAGTCGAACAGGTTCGAAAGCGCGGTGATCAGCAGCGCCTCATCCAGCGGCTGGTCGTTGTGCGCCATCAGTTCTTCGGCGTAGAAGTGCACCATCTGCGGCCAGTGCATCGTGTACAGCTTCATGTTGATCGAGTCTGCGTGCTCGGAGACGGCGGCAAAGTCCACCCCTGAAAGCAGCGAAAGAGGCGGCGGGAATGCGTTCGGCGAAAGCTCCTTGTCCTTGCCGCCAGGCACGGCGTCCATCGCCTCTCGAAGCTCCTTGACGTAGAGCGTCGTGAGGGCGGCCTTGAAGCGTAAGACCTCGGTCAGCGCCGAGTTGCGGGCCATGCCGTGGGCAAGCGAGTAGGGCATCGCGTGCACGTCGCAGAGCGGTTCGAGGTCGGCGTTTGTGAGATGTTGCAGGCGGGTATAGAGAGAGTCAGCTGCGGCGCGCATCGACTCGAAGTCGAACCCGAGTTTCGGCGCGATGCGCTTGGCGTTGTCAGAGAAATCGAGGAACGCGTCACCAAGCCGGTAGGGCGGATGCTCCGGCCAGTCATGACGCAGTCCGTCGATGTCAGGGTAGGAAGTCAGCAGGTCTTTAACTCGTGCGCAGACATAGGCGCGTGAGTCATCCGATGCTACTGAGACGGTGTGGACCATGCGGTGGCGCGGGTACTCGCCGTTCGGCAGCTTCGGCATGTCTTCGTCGTGCTTGCCGGGGACCTGAACTGCGGAGACCTGGAAGTAGACCTTCATCCCACGGGCGTGGGCGCCGTCGATGATCTGCTGGATCAGCTTGCCGTCGGAATCTGTGAGCGCGGTCGCCTGCGACGGCTGGTACTTGAGGCCCTGGTAGAACTCCATGTTCGGGGCCGCGGATGGCGACGGGCTGATCAGCACCTCTTCCTTGCCCCACAGCAGCCGCTCTACGACGCGGACCGAACCAGCGCCTGCGTCAACCGGTGGCTCGCGACGGGGCAGCTCTTCGCTGGAGCCGGCATCGTCGTCACCGGGAAGGCGGTCGACCGCTTCGTACACAGATGGCGCGGTTGCGATTGCGTTGACACCGGCAGCGGAAAGGGAATCGAGGACTGTTTCGACTCCTTCGGACTGGAAGTACATGGGCTGGACGGTGACGCCGAGGAAGCGGGAGGAGTTGTCGGAGGGCATGCGGGCCTTTCATCGGTATGTGAATTGAGAAGAGTTCGGCAGGCCGATTGATTCTAAGTCTGAAACTCTCCCTGGACGCTGCGTTCGGATCCCGATTCCGCAGGAGTCGCACGTAGGCCAATTCTGACATCGTATGCAGCCAGTCAAGCAAGCATCCCGCGCCCTCGTACAGAGGGCGCGGGATGCGCTGAGAAGGAAAAGCCGCCCGGCTCTTGCGCGCCGGGTACGAGTCAAAGGTTTATGAGCCGGCCGTGCACTCCGGTCCTTCGTACCACCAGATGTTGTCGGCGTTTATGAACCGAACCGCCGGTACGTGCTCCACAAGTTGGTCTCCTGCGAGCACGTCGTACGAAAGGATGACCAGGCCATTGGTTTGGGCATTTACGTTTATGTTGTCAATCCGTAGTTCGCCTTCCGGATTGGCCTCCCATTGTTCGAGCAAAGCAGGTCCCACGACTTGGACTCCGCCAGCCACAACGTCCACGAGGTATAAGTTGCACACCCAGAGTGCTGCGGTCACGTCTCGCTCGTTCGCCGCGGCGTAGAACTCCTGTAGCCTGTTCACCGCCGACCGCGCATCTCCGTCCCAGCTCGGATCGAAAGTTCCGGTTCGTTCCGGTACAGCGGTCGGCTCCGAGGTCGGTGTTGCCGTTGGAGTAGGGGTTGGTGTTTCGGTCGGGGCCACGATCGGGGTGGCCGTCGGTCCCGGCGGTTGCGGTGTCGCAGTTGGAAGTGGCGTCGGCTCGATGACCGGCGCCGGATCATCATCGCCTCCGCTGAATACGATGAAGAAGCCGATGGCGAACGCTATCCCTACAGCTGCCCCGATCTGTGCAATCAATGTCTTGGACAAAGGAAACCTCCACACCGGCCTGGGAATTGCCGTGCCTATCCGCTTCAGTAGCGGTTTCGGCTTTTGCGCACCCAGCCGGTCTTGAATCTTCAGGTAAGTGCCTATCCGGGGTGGCAAAGCACCGGCTCGGCCCTTAATGAGTTGTGAAAGCGCCTGCTCCAACTGTTGGTCACTCGGGTGGATGTGAGTCATCTCATCTATCCTCCCTTACTGGTACACCCAAAGTCTCTTCTGCCGTCATGAAGACGCGCAGATTCGACATAGCTCTGTGCAACCTCGATTTGACCGTTCCTAATCGCCAGCCTGTGGCTTCCGCAATCTCATTTAAGGAGAGGTCGTCTAAGAATCGGAGTGTGACAACGATGCGCTGCACTTCCGGCAACTCGCCAACTACGGTCCATAGTTCTTCCATCGTTTCGGAGGAGAAGACCTGTCGTTCGACGGAGGGTTCGGAATCACGAACGTTCATCGCTTCGCTAACCGGCACCTGCGGTATTCGATTCCGCCTGCGTTGCTTACTCAGGTAGTTGATCAGGATCCTCGTCAACCACGAGTCCAGCCTGGTGCCTGGTTTGAAGGTCTTGAGATGGCGCCACCCCCGGATGAATGTCTCCTGAACGGCATCTTCTGCGAACGCGTAATCGCGTGTTATCAGCCAGGCGATTCGGTACAGCCGGTTGTCGAAGGTGTCAACGATGACCTTGTATTCACTATGGTCACCATCCTGGCACGCTTCGACGGCCTGGTTGATGAAGTATGTCTGCAGTTCGGGATCCACTGATTCGATCTTTGCGAATTAGTCTGTTTCCGAGGACGATCTCTGCTAGGTAAAAGTCCTCAAGGTCCCAAAAGGTTCCCTGACATATCAAAACAAAAGAGCCCCGGCCAAATGGCCGGGGCTCTTTCCGTGCGTTTGTTCTTGGATGCTGGACTACCAGCGGCCGCCGCCACCCGAGCGAGGGGCCTTCGGCCGGGCCTCGTTAACCGTGAGCGGGCGACCGTCAAGGTCTGCGCCGTTCATGCCGGAAATCGCCTCGCGTGCCTCGTTGTCGTCAGGCATCTCGACGAAGCCGAAGCCTCGTGAGCGGCCCGTCTCCCTGTCCATGATCACCTGCGCAGAGTCTACTGCGCCGAAACGGGCAAAGGCTTCTCGCAAGCCGTCGTCCGTCGTGCTGAACGGAAGATTACCTACAAATATGTTCACTACTGTTCTCCTCGAACTTTCACACCCGTTCCGGGCCTTGATGCCGACTATCATCACCGGGAGTTGAGCCAGGAGAACGAAATCGTCGAATCAGGCGGACTCGGACTTACCTGTGCCTATTGTACGTGTGCGCGTGCGCTTACTGTTAACCGCTGTGTCAGGTTCCGTGTTCGATGCGACATTCGCATGTGCCCGGCGCCGTGCGTATCCTGAACCGCGCGCACTTCCAGCAACAGGATGGCGGGCGTTTTTCACCGGCCGATACCGGACTTTAGGTACATAAAAGAGCTCAAATGAAATTCGATAGATCAAGCGAACTGTTCGAACGTGCGAAGTCACTGGTTGCGGGCGGCGTGTCGTCCCAGATCAGGGTCAACGAGCCGGCGCCTGTTCCACTGTTTTTCACACATGCTGAGGGCTCCCGCATGTGGGATGCGGACGGCAACGAGTACATCGACTACATCCAGGGCATGGGCCCCAACCTGTTCGGCCACTCGCCGGAATTCATCAACCGGCAGGTCGAGGAGGACATGAAGAAGGGTTATGTCTTCGCTGCGCAGTTCGAGCGAGAACTGGACGTCGCGCAGCTCGCCGTGGACATGATCCCCATGGAAGACGCACGCGTTCGTTTCGCCTCTTCCGGAACCGAGATCGACCAGCTCGTGATCCGCCTGATGCGCGGATACACAGGGCGCCCCAAATACCTGAAGTTCGAAGGCCACTACCACGGCTGGATGGACAGCGTGAACTACTCGATTCACCCGCCGCTCGACAAGGCTGGTGACGCCGAATCACCGAGCGTGGTCGGCGAATCGGAAGGCATGGACCCCGGCACCGCTGACGGCGTCGTTGTGTGCGAGTGGAACGATGTCGAGGCGTTGGAGCGCGCGTTCGCGCAGCATCCGAATGAGATCGCCGGCGTGATCATGGAGCCGATCCTGGCCAACACGAACTGCATCATGCCGCAGCCCGGATACATGGAAGCCGTTAAGAGAATCTGCGCCGAAAACGGTGCGTTGCTCTGTTTCGACGAGGTCATTACCGGGTTCCGTGTGGCCGCGGGCGGCGCGCAGGAGTACCTGGGGGTAATTCCTGATCTCGCGACGTACGCGAAATCGATGGCTGGCGGCTTTCCTGTGGCAATGCTCGCAGGACGTAACGAAATCATGGAGATACTCGGAAACGGCACCGTCTACCATGGCGGAAGCTTCAATTCGAACGTCATGACCATGGCTGCTGCGTACGCCTCTCTGAAGCACATCGCAGACGCCGGTCCTGCGTTCTACACGGAGCTGAACGGCCGGGGACTGCACCTCATGGACGGGCTGCGGGAAGCTGCTGCGGAGACGGAGTCGAACCTCCACGTCCAGGGGGTTGGATCGGTATTTTCGATCTCGTTCACGACAAAGCCAGAGATCGTCAACTGGCGCGACCACGCGCGTAACTGCGACGACGCTATGTACGCGAAGTTCGCCAGGGCGATGCTGGAGCACGGTGTGAGGCTGTCGTCCAACGGGCGCATCCACATGTCGTCAGCGCATACAGACGAAGATGTCCAGCAGACCGTTGATGCGGCACGGAAGGTGCTGCCGACACTCTGAGACCGTGTTAACGCAGGTCTGATGTGTCCCGACGGGACCTGGAGTTAGCCGGAGGGCGGACAACCTTTGCATTGGACCTCAGCGGTTTCGGACGCTCCATCGTTTTCGGAAGCGATAGAGCAGGTGTCGGAGCAGATAGATGTCAACCTTGCACTTGAAGACGGACCGGAGCCTGACATCACGCTCGTCTTCGTGTCCCGCCACCACGCGCCTTCTTACTTCGTAGCGCCCGAGCTTTTTGCGCAACGCCTGAGAGGCAAGGTGCTTGTTGGCTGCTCCGCGTCCGGTGTTATCGGCGCAGGGCGTGAGATCGAGGGTCGTCCCGGTGTAGCTGTCTGTTCCGGTTTCATGCCGGGGGCGTCTGCGCATCCTTTCTATCTGAAGCAGGACGACCTGCCGGACGCCGACGCGCCGCCCGAGAAGTGGCACGAACTGCTCGATGTTGACCCGGCGCAGGTGCGCAGCTTCCTGCTGTTCCCTGATCCCTACACGATCCGGCCCGATGCACTGCTTGCAGGGCTGGACTTCGCATTTCCGAACGCCAACAAGACGGGTGGACTTGTGAGCGGTGGCTCAGGTCCCGGCACGAGCGCGCTGTTCCTTGATGGACGGATGCGACGGTCGGGACTGGCAGGTGTCGCGTTCACCGGTGATATCGAGCTGGAGTCCGTTGTTTCGCAGGCCTGTAGGCCGATCGGACGGCCCATGGTGGTGACGGAGGCAAGCGAGAACCTGCTGCTGAAGCTGGACGGCGAGAGTGCGCTGACGACTTTGCAGGGCGTGTTCAAGGCGGCGACGCCGGACAGCAAGAAGCTGATTCGCAGGTCCGTGCAGATCGGGATCCTGAACCGCTACTCCGGTGAGCCTGACGATTCAGGCGAGTACGTGATCCGCAATGTGCTTGGCATGGTCGAGGACACGGGGGCCGTGGCTGTCGGCGACACGGTGCGCGAGGGGCAGGTCGTGCAGTTCCATGTGAGCGACGCGCAGATGGCCGAGCAGGAGCTGCGGGCTTCGCTCGGCGACTATGTTGCGAACGATTACCGGATCCCTGCGTCTGCGCTGATGTTTTCTTGCCTGAGCCTTGGCAAGCGACTGCACGGGCAGCCGGACCATGACACGTCGATCTTCCAGGACGTGGTCGCGCCGGTCCCGCTGGCCGGCTTCTTTTCGAACGGCGAGATCAGCACCTCAAATGGCCACTCCCGCCTGCACGGCTACACCTCCAGCTTCGCCATGTTCAGAGCGAAGGCGCGGGAGCGCGCCCAGGGGTAGGCGGGGGGTGACGGCCTTTTGATTCCCCTCTCCCGCTTGCGGGAGAGGGTCAGGGTGAGGGTTGAACCCGTCTTGACTCCTAAGCCTGCTTTCGCTGGCTGCCCTGCACACGGCCGCGGTCGTGCTGGCTCAGGACCACTTTGCGTAGGCGGATCGACTTAGGCGTTACTTCCAGGCACTCGTCAGTGCGGATGAACTCAAGCGACTGCTCAAGTGAGAGCTTGCGGTGAGCATCGAGGTGCTCCGTGCGGTCGGCTGAGGCAGCGCGCATGTTGGTCAGCTTCTTACCGCGGGTCGGGTTCACATTCATATCTTCCGGCCGAGGGTTTTCTCCGACGATCATCCCCTCGTAGACCTCGGTCCCCGGGCCGATAAACATCTGGCCGCGCTCCTGCAGGCTCATCAGCGCGTGCGCAGTTGAAGAGCCGCGCCTGTCGGCTACCAGGCTGCCGGAGCGGCGCGTTTCGAGTTCGCCGTACCACGGCTCATGACCCTCGAATACATGGTGAGCAAGACCGTTGCCGCGAGTTTCAACCACGAACTCGTTGTGAAAGCCGATCAGGCCTCGGGCGGGCACGATGAAGTCCATGCGGATACGTCCCTGGCCGTGATTGACCATCTGCAGCATGCGCCCTTTTCGGGCCGCCATGAGCTGTGTGACGACGCCCATGTAGGTCTCCGGGATGTCGACAGAAAGCCGTTCGACAGGCTCATGCAGGCGACCATCGATCGTCTGCGTGACAACTTCAGGCTTGCCGATCGTCAGCTCGAAACCTTCGCGCCGCATCGTCTCAACAAGCACCGCTAGCTGTAGTTCGCCGCGACCCTGCACGATCCAGCTGTCCGGTCTCCCCGCGTCTTCAACTCGGATCGACACATTGCCGACAAGTTCCTGGTCTAGCCTGTTTTTCACGAGACGGGCAGTCAGCTTGTCGCCGTCCTGCCCAGCGAACGGCGACGTGTTGATACCGACAGTCATCGACAGGCTCGGCTCGTCAATACGGATAACCGGCAGTGGCCGAGGATCCTCGGCGTCCGCAAGCGTTTCACCGATGGTCACGTCGGGCAGGCCTGCGATTGCGATGATCTCGCCAGGGCCAGCCTCGTCCGCCGGAACTCGCTCAAGGGCCTCGGTCACGTACAGCTCAGTGATCTTGACTCGTGAGATTGAGCCGTCGCGTTTGCAGTGGCTGACCAGTTGGTCTCGCTTGATGGTGCCCTGCCTCACGCGGCAGAGCGCGAGTCGGCCCACGTATGGTGAAGCGTCGAGGTTGGTGACGAGCGCCTGCAGAGGGTGATCGGCTTCGTAGGACGGCGCCGGTACATGGTCGACGACCGTGTCGAAGAGAGCCGACAGATCGCTGCCGGGCTGGTCGAGGTCGAGTGTCGCGGTCCCGGCTTTGGCGTTGGTGTAGACGATAGGAAAGTCGATCTGCTGGTCGTTGGCATCGAGGTCCAGGAACAGCTCGTAAACCTCGTCTACGACCTCCTTGATGCGGGCGTCTGGCCTGTCGATCTTGTTGATGACGAGGATGATCGATAGGTCTGCTTCGAGCGCCTTGCGCAGGACGAAGCGTGTCTGCGGCAGTGGACCTTCGCTTGCATCGACCAGCAGAAGCGCACCGTCGACCATTGTCAGGCCGCGCTCTACTTCGCCGCCGAAGTCTGCGTGACCGGGGGTGTCGATGATGTTGACCTTCATGTCGCCGCGGCGGACCGCGGTGTTCTTGGCGAGGATGGTGATCCCTTTTTCACGCTCAAGATCTGTTGAGTCCATGACGCGGTCCACCAGCTCTTCGTGCGCCTTGAAGGTGCCGGACTGCTGGAGCATGGCGTCGACGAGAGTGGTCTTGCCGTGGTCGACATGAGCGATGATCGCGACGTTGCGCCTGTCATCGCGTGAAAGCGTGGTCATTTTGTCTCTGGGTTCGGAGTAGGGCGTTACGCGAAACGACCCGGGTGCCTGGTCCCCGGATCGGATTGGTCTGAGTCAGGTTGGCTGTGGCCGCTGTTCGCGGTTTGGCCTTCTATTCGAGAGTACCACCGGGACGTTAGAAAAGCGTGTGTCCTGGCTGCCATGCGTCAGGTTGGTGGGAACTGGGCTAAATTTGTTCCACCGCTGCGACTAACTCTTCCCTGTCACAGGCGGCGACTATGCGCTGGCCGGTGAAGTCTGAGCGGTGTTTGGGGTTGGCGGCCAGCCATTCGAAGTCCCGGTCGTCGAGGAAGCCCATGCCGAGGTAGTGGCAGGTACCAAGCAGCGTGTAGCGTTCGATCTCTGCGGCTGAAGTTTCGTTCACACCGTGTGCCGCCAGCGCTTTCGCATAGCGCTTGATCAGCGCAGGCTGGTGGCGCGCTACGGTCCCCGGCTCAAGGCATGAGGCGGTGAGCTTGGAGATGTCCTTGGCCGGGTTCGAGCGTTCGGCCGCCGCCCAGTCGATGAAGATCGTCTCATTGCCGTCAAAGAACAGGTTCTCCTGGTGCAGGTCCTCGTGCACCAGCGACTCCGGCCCGTTGTGCAGTGCCTCGTAGACGCCATCGAGCTTTTCGCTCAGCAGTTCGCCCAGCCGCAGATGTGTCTTCGACAGCTCGAATGCGCCGGAGCTGACCAGCTTCGGCCAGAACTCTGCGAAACGTTCGGTCGTGATTTCGTCGACCCCCGTCTTGGCAGGGAACGCCAGCCAGTCCATCGATTCCAGCTCTTCTGTTCGGCGCCAGTAGCGGGCGTGCATGGCCGCCAACTGGTCCAGCGCATTCTCTATCCGCTCAACTTCCACTGTCTCATCATCCGTGAACGAGTCGTATCGACTCATGTCTTCGAAGACCATGGTCCCGGCGCGGGTCTCCTCGTCGATCTCGGCGACCCATGCTTTCGCCGTCTTGAGCGGCTTCCCCGGTGCGACTACGCGGTGGAACATCGCTTCCCTCCGAAACATTCGCTCGGCTTCGGGGACCATGTTTTTCAGTCGGGAGGGCAGAGGCAGTTTCGCGACGAGCGTTTCGGGCGCATCACTCGCTCCGGCGCCTGACCACTGCAGCTTCAGCCGGAAGATGCCTGCGAGGAAGCCGTTTCCTCCGCCGAGTTCGGTCGCAGTGACGCTCGTGACGGTCGGTAGGCCTGCATTGGCGGCTGCGAACAGGTCGTTCAGTGCACGCGGGGTGATCTCGGATTTTTCGGCAGGGACGTACATGGGGGCGCGGTTACTCGGACTGATTGCGGGGTGGCAGGCCTTCGAGCACCTGTTCGATGGGCAGCCTGCGCGGGCGGCTGACAACCACCCACGCGGTGAAGCTATTGTCCGCCAGCGATCCGAACTGCTCCAGTGTCACGGACTGGATCTCGAAATCAGGTTCGATAGCAGCGGCCGTTTCAAGCAAGGACATGCGTGGGAAGCCGCGTTTATCTGGACCGGTTTCGTCTCGGTTCAGGTTGTCGAGGTTACCGATCACGCTGATCCAACGGCCGTCAGGCTGCAGGCGTTCCCGCACCACCCGGGCAAAGCGAAGCCGGTCTTCGAGCGCGCCGACGTTCAACATCACTCCCTTCTCGAAGATCACGTCATAAAGCGAGCTGTCCGCGTGGTTGAAAAAATCCTCGACGCGGAAGTCAACGTCGGCATCACCGGCCATCTCCTGAGCTCGGGAGATGGCGGTCTCAGAAAGATCGGTCGCGGTCACCCGGTAGCCGAGCTCTGCGAGGTGCACCGCGTCGCTTCCGTACCCGCAGCCGACCTCCAAGATCGACCCGCCGGGCTTGCAGTTTGCTTCTACGAGTGTTCTCAGCGGCGGCCACGGAGCGGGGTCGTCCCACGGCGCGATGCCATCGGAGTACATCTGGTCCCAGTTGAGCGGTTGGTAGTCAGGCATGCGTGTTCGATATCAGAGAGCCTGGTCAGACCGCCTCTGCTGCTCGATGCGGGCGAGGATGTCACGGATCTCAGTGAGTGGTAGCTGTTGGAACTGAGTTCATCGCCGGTAGCACTGCTCTTCTGCCACCAACTCTCTCCTGTTCGCTGTTGAGCGGTCGCCGCGATTCTACCGTTTGCCGAGAACGGCGACTGCCAGAACTCAGCACAGTGCCGCTCGGTCCGATGAGTGGTAAATTGCCCGCAGACCGCCACGAGGATCAGCAACAGCAGCCACTTGGATGGACGACATGTCACTTTCACAGGAACAGATCGACTTCTACAACAAGAACGGGTACCTGGGTGTCGAGGGGGTCTTCTCAGAACAGGAAGTGAATGACCTGCGCCGGGTGACGGAGGAGTTCGTCCAGCAGTCGGCAGAGCTGACAGAACACACAGAGATATTCGACCTGGACCTGGGTGCGGGACACTCGAAGGAGACGCCGAAGCTGCGGCGCATCAAGAGTCCGCATGAGCAGCACGCTGTGTACGACGCTGCGATGCGCAAGCCTGAGCTGCTGGACATCATCGAGAGCCTGATCGGCCCGAACATCCGCCTGCACCATACGAAGCTGAACATGAAGGCCCCCGGCGGCGGCCAGCAGGTTGAGTGGCACACGGACTGGGGCTTCTACCCGGCGACGAATGACGACATCCTGGAGATTGGCGTCACGTTCGATGACATGGAGATTGAGAACGGCTGTCTGTACGTGATCCCCGGCTCGCACAAGGGCCCGGCTTACGACCACCACGAGGACGGCATGTTCGTCGGCGCTGTTTCAGAGAATGACTTCAGCATGGAGGATGCGGTTCCGATCACGATGAAGGCGGGCGGCATCTCGATTCACCACGTGCGGGAACTGCATGGCTCGGCGCCGAACGTTTCCGACCGGCCGCGACGGTTGCTGCTGATGGGCTATGCAGCCGTAGACGCCTTCCCACTGACGGGCTACGGCGACTGGGACAAGTGGAACTCAGACATCCTGAGAGGTGAGCCGACGAATGAGCCTCGGTTGGAGCAGGTGCCGGTGAGGGTGGCGCAGCCGAAGCCGGATGGCGGCTCGATCTTCGAGATCCAGGACACGATGAAGAAGTCGCACTACGCAGAGGCGAAAGGGACGTAGGGAAGAGCAGAAGCCCTCACCCTAACCCTCTCCCGAGCCGGGAGAGGGGATAAGACAGCGGTCACCACTGCCATCCTGAGCCCGTCGAAGGGTGGCGCCTCGCCGGCGACTACCCTCACTCTGCGTCTGGCAGGGCGAAGGCTACGAAGTAGTCTCCCTGCTTGTTGCCCAGTCCGCCGTGGCCTCCGGCCGCGATGACAACATACTGCTTGCCATCCGCCTCGTAGCTCATGGGCGTCGCCTGACCGCCTGCTGGCAGCTCGGCCTTCCACAGCTCCGCGCCCGTCTCGATGTCGAACGCCCTCAGGTGCCCGTCGACCGAGCCTGCTGCGAACACCAGGCCGCCCGCCGTCACGATCGGTCCGCCCCAGAACTCGGTTCCCTTAAGCTCCTGCGGCGGGAACACCGTGTTCTCCGGCATCTCACCCAGCGGCACACGCCACTCGATCTCGCCTGAGTCGAGGTTCACCCCGACCAGGATGCCCCACGGCGGAGCGATACATGGCAGGCCGTCTGTGCCGCGCAGAGTGCCACCGTCCTTGATGTACGGCGTGCCGAGCATGTTGCCCTCGGTCGGCGACTCCCGTGGGATCAGCTTCATCACTGCCGGAAGCCGCTTCACCGCCGTCACAAGCACATTGCGCTCAGGGTCGTAGCTCGCTCCGCCCCAGTTCACGCCGCCTCCCCACCACGGGAAGAAGATCGACCCCTTGAGGCTTGGAGGCGTAAAGATGCCCTCGTTGCGAGACTTGTCGAACGCAATCCTGCAGCTGGTCTCGGAACCGACTGAGCTGCCCCACGCGTCTTCTACTCCGATATGAGATTCGAGCAGCGGCGGAGGCAGGACCGGGAACGGCTGGGTCGGCCACGCCTCTTCGCCGGGCACATCGCTGGCAGGAACAGGACGCTCTTCGACCGGGAACAGCGGCTCGCCGGTGTCGCGGTCCAACACGAAGATGTGCCCCATCTTCGTTGCGACAGCGACAGCATCGACCGGCTGGCCGTCTCGCTCCACCGTCACCAGCGAAGGCTGCGCAGCAACGTCGTAGTCGAAGATGTCGTGGTGCACCACCTGGAAGTGCCAGACGTACTCGCCTGTCGAGGCCTTGAGTGCCACGACCGAGCTTGAGAACAGGTTCTGGCCGAGCCGCTCACCGCCGTAGAAGTCCGGTGATGCGCTGCCGGTCGGGATGAACACCATGTCGCGTTCGGCGTCACCCGAAAGCGGCGCCCACGCGTTCGCCGCGCCGGTCTTTGTTGCGCCCTCGGTCGTCCATGTCTCGTAACCAAGGTCATCCGGCGAGCGCGGAATCGGGTCCCATGCCCAGAGCTGTTCGCCGGTCCTCGCATCGAACCCGCGCACGGTGCCGAACGCTTCCTCAACCCTGAAGTTGTCTCTAATGGAAGAGCCGGTGACCACCACATCGCCGACGATTGCAGGCGGCGAAGTCATCGAGTACTGGCCGTCGATAACCGGCCCAACACCCTGGTCGAGTTGCACGACCCCTGCGTCGCCGAAACCTTCGCACAGGAGGCCGGTGCGGGCGTCGATGGACAGCAGCGTAGCGTCGAGAGTTCCAAAGAAGATGCGGTGGCTGCAGGTGTCGTCTTCGTCTGCCGTGCTGTCGGCCCAGAACGTCACGCCGCGTGATATCCAGCCTTCGTTCCGCTCCTTGTTCCGGGAGAGCTGCGGGTCGTAGCGCCACACCTCTTCGCCGGTCGTCGGACTGATCGCGATGATGGCGTTTAGAGGTGTGGAGAGATACAGCAGGCCGGCGTTCAGGATCGGCGTGTTCTCGAATTTGAACCAGCCAAGGTTGGAGCCTTCTCCGGTCTGGAAGACCCACGCCTCTTCCAGCCGCGCCACGTTCTCACGGGTGATCTGGTCTGAAGGAGAGAAGCCGGAGCCGCCGTGGTCTGCGCCGTATGCGGGCCAGTCGGTCGGTGCAGCGGGGTCGAAGCCCGGTGTCCCGGAGTCGCCGTCGCTTCCGCAGGCAACCGCGATCATAAAGAGAGCGACGGCAAGCAACGACACGAAAAGGAGTCGAAGGGTTCCTAGGCTCGCTATTGTGGCTGGGGACCGCATGTGCCGCTGATGATAACGGCTTGCACCAAATCCAGGTAAAGCCTCAGATTTACGGTTCCAGTCACCTTCTGCACGGTTTCCTCGCGCTATAGTCATGGCGTTCAAGACTGGTGGAGGTGTTGTGAAAGGTATGGTTTCCTGATTGTGACAGGCGCATCGCAAATACAGGGACCGCCCGCGTACGTCAGCAACCGGCGTGTGCGGTTGGCATGGATGGCGACGACGATTTTCGTCTCGATCTCGCTTATCACGCTCGCTGTTGTCGTGCGTGAGAACCCGGAGTCGGAGATCGACCGCAGGCTGCTCGAAGAGATCGGTAGCTGGGGCGCCGACGCGCTCGGCGGCTGGTACGAGGTTATGTCCAGGTACTCGGGCCAGTGGCCTGCGGTGATGACGATGTTCTTCGCCGTGTTCGTCGCCATGGTGATTGGCCGCGCCAACAACGGCGTCGCGCTTGCGATCACGCTTGCTCTCGTCGGGACCGGCGACCTAATTCTCGGGCTCGCGCTGGGAGAGTTCGTCGCTGTTGACCGGCCCGAGGGCGGCGAGCGTTCGTTCCCGAGCGGACATGTCGCTTACATCACATCAGCATCGATCATGCTGTTTTACGTGGCGTGGCTGAAACGCTTCCCTCTGCCAGTCCTGGCGGTACTGGTACCGGTGTTCATATTCCTGATGTTCTCGTCAGGCGTCGCCCGGCTATACGAGGTGGCGCACTGGCCCAGCGACGTCCTTGGCGGCTACCTCTTGGGTGTGCTCGGGCCGCTGGTGTTCATCCCGGTCTACCACCGGCTGGAGCTTGTGCGCTGGGTCACGGCGCCGAGAGTGGGAATCGACGTCCCCGCGCCCGAGAGTCCGGACGCGATCGTGGCCGGGTCGTACGGAAGCGCAGTCGTGCTCGATCCTTCGAAGGGGGTAGCGATCAAGTACTTCGACCCTCCGGTGATGCTGCGGGCGCTCTACTGGGTCTCTTTCCAGAAAGCGTTCCCGTACGTGCGGAACAGGGATGCGATCGAGGCGGCGATTCACCGCCGGCGGATAGCAGGACTCATCACGAAGTACAGGTTCCGCGAGAACCTCGTTTCGCAGATAACCGATGTGACGTGGCACAACGACAAGGCAGCCCTTGTGTCGGAGTACTTCGCGGGTGGTGAACCTGAAAGCAATGTCGAGGCGTGGGACTTCCTGGGAGCGGTCGAGGTGCTGTTCGAGGAGGCGGGTCTGCCCGGCTGGCAGCTGAACCCGCATAACCCGCACGCGCACACGAACCTGGTTAGACGGACCGATGGAAAGTTCGTGATCATCGACATGGAGTCCGGTTTCGTCACTCCATTCCCGAGCCGCAGCCTGATGCGAGGGTCGATCAAACACGGGACGCTGCCTGTCTTCGATGACATCGACTTCGACCGTCTACGGCACTTCGCTTCGGCGCGTGAATCGGACCTGCGACGGACGCTTGGCGACGACGGATACGCCAGCCTGCAGGAGTCGATTCGCCTTGGCGAGGCCGCTTACATCAGGTGGCACAAGGGCGAGCCGCGTGTCTGGGGCAAGATGGTGCGCTGGATGTATCGCGCTGCGAATGTGCGCGCTGACTTCACAGCGGCGCGCAGGACGATGGCGGGTGCTCAACACCGTGCGATCGAGTTTCTCGAAGATGGGCTGAAACGCTGGGAGTCGGAGGGCCGGATAATGCCAGAGCGTGCCGCGAAGGTGCGCACATCACTGGCTGACCCTGCCGTTGCGGTGGCGCTTGAGCACCTCGGCGCTCACATGATGATCAGCGTCGTGTTCCGCTTCCCGTTCGGCAGCATCATCCGCTTCATCTGGGTGCTGGCGTTCATGATCAGGGCATCCGACGCTGTTGTGCGGCGAAGACAGAACAACACCGGCGGACTGGATGTTCACAACCCGCTGGTGCTGCTCTGGTCCGGCCTTCCTGGCATCGGCTTCATCGCCTACATCTTCTCGCGGCCGTTGCTGAAGCCCACGCTGATGCGGCTGGCTTTCGACCAGCTGCTGCACAGCATGCCGTTCCGACTCTACGACAGGCTGTTGGCTGGAAGGTGGCTTGCGCCTTCGGTTAAGACCGGCCGCCTGAAGAGCTCCTGATCAGGAACGCCTGTCGAGCTCTTCGGCTGCGGTGAGCTTCGGACGCCTGTGCACGATGCGTGTTGCGAGCAGCAGGAACAGCGCCGCCAGCATGTAGCCGGCGAGGACGTCACTGGTCCAGTGAGCGCCCAGATAAACCCTCGATGCACCGATGATGCCGAGCAGTCCAAGACCGACCGTCGCGACGACCGCCTGTAAGAGAGGACGGCCTCGCAGCGCGAGGAACACGACGAGGGTCATGCCACCGATGATCAGTCCCGAGCCCAGAGCGTGCCCGCTAGGGAAGCTGTAACCGGCCGGGTTGATGATCGACTGGTAGCCCTCAACCCACGGCCGCGGGCGCTGAATCGACTCTTTCAGGATTGGCGAGAGCACGAAGAAGCTGGAACCGATCGCGAGCAGCGACGCATAGCGCCACTTGCGCAGTAGCGACAGTCCGATCAGCGCGCCGCCAAGCAACGAGAAGAGCCGCAAGTTGCCGCCGAGCATGTCGCCGAAGAGCATCAGGTCGACCAGCCACGTGCCTTCGATAGACCAAAAGGCCTGGCTGATCGCGATGTCGCCTGGCACTTTGCCGACTGTGAGCACCGTCAGAGCGAGCAGCGCCACTGTGCCGCCAAGTGCGACGAACGGCAGCTGTCTCGGGTGCAGCGCGGTATAGACCGCATCTGCAAAGGTGTTGCGGGCAATCGTCAGTGAAGATGAAAGCATGAGATTTCAGGTTGTCCGGGGTGTCGCAAGTTGCGACGCTTCGCAAAGGCTTTCCCAGGGCTTTAGGCCCACCTTTGCGATAGGTTTTCACCGCCCGAGCAACGGCACAGCGATTTGTTTAGTTCAACTCTCTGCTGAACTTCGTTGTGCGAGAATCTCGCATCGCCTGATTTTAAGTGAAGAGTTATGAGAAATCGCACAGGCGCATGTGGATTTCGCGAGTTTCCAGTTGGCAGCAGACCGCTTTTAGGAGAACAAGATGCAGATCGGCAGTGGTGAGTTCGCGTTCGAATGGCAGGTTGATTTCGCAGAGATCCCGCACCCGGATGAGGCTGCGAGAGGCTGGGCACACCACGGTATTGCGATAGGCGGCAACGGAAACCTGCTGACCTTTCACCCGGCCCGATCGACGGTGCTCGAACTCACCACAGATGGAAAGCTAGTTCGCGAGATGGATGTACCTCTTTCCGAGGCGCACGGTGTCACGATCTGCTCTGACGGCACGAACGAGTGCCTCTGGTTCGCGGATAACGGCCGCAAACGGCAGCCGGACGAGGATTACGAGTACATCTGGGGCCCGAAGGCCGGCCACACGGTCAAGATGTCGCTGACAGGCGAGATTGAGATGGAGCTCGTTGCGCCCGAGCTCCCGATCTACAACCCTGGCACATTCTCGCCGACTCAGGTTGCGGTGTGGCAGAAGTCGGACGGCGGCAACGACGACGTGTGGGTGACCGATGGCTACGGCCAGAACCACATCCACCGCTTCACATCGTCTGGCGAGTACGTTTCGAGCATCAACGGCAACGAAGGTGACGCAGGAGCATTCAACACGCCGCACGCCATCATGATCGACACCCGCGGAAGCGAGCCGGAGCTGTACGTTGCCGACAGGGCGAACGGGCAGGTGCAAGTCTATTCGCTTGAAGGTGAGTTCAAGCGCAGCTTTGGACGTGACTTCATGATCACGCCCAGCGCATTTGCCCCCTACGGCGACTACCTCGTCGTGGCAGAACTGAATGCCCGACTTACGATCGTTGACGCAGATGACCGGCTTGTGACGCACCTCGGCGATAACCATGAAGTGGCGAATGAACCGGGCTGGCCGAATATGCTGGACGAGAATGACATTCCGACCCGTACGGACCGCCTGCGAGAAGGGCTGTTCAACAGTCCGCACGGGCTCGCTGCCGATGACGCGGGAAACATCTACGTGTCTGAATGGCTGATAGGCGGCCGTTACATCAAGCTGGCGAAGGTTCAGTAGCATCCTCTCGACGATTGTTCGCGCACTTTTCACGAAATCGGTCGTTCCAATGTAGACACATGTCATAAGATGCGCGGTGCTGAGCGACCGCCTCGGCCTCCAATGGAGAATCTGTAAAGGGGCAAAACAGATGACTACCAGCACGGGCGAAAATGGCGAACAGACGGAGTCCGGAGGGGGCGGGCAGGCCGGGTCGCAACCGCCTTCATCCAACCTGCCTCCTTACGCGCTGCGGTTCGATGTCGACTACCCGGACCGAGAACTCGACCGGCTCTCTAGCGCGCTGCGCATCTTCTGGGTGATACCGATCGCGATCGTGCTGTGGGCCATATCGCCTTATGCTTCGCAGTCGGGGGCATGGACCGGAGCTGCGATCATCTTCCTCGCTCCAGTCCTGATGATTGTGTTCAGGCAGAAGTATCCGCGCTGGTGGTGGGACTTCAACGTGCAGTTACTGAAGTTCCAGGCTCGTGTAGGGATGTACTTCGCGCTGACGACGGATGTTTACCCGGCCACCGACGAAGAACAGTCCGTGCATCTTGAGGTTGACTACCCGGACGTTGAGAAGGACCTGAACCGGTGGCTGCCGCTGGTCAAGTGGCTCCTGGCGATTCCGCATGTGATCGTGCTGATCTTGCTCGGGATAGCGGCGGTCTTCGTGCTGATCTACGTCTGGGTGATGATCCTGGTGAATGGGCGATACCCACGCGGCGCTTTCGACTTCATCGTCGGCGTGAACCGCTGGGCGTACCGGGTCCAGGCGTACGCGATTCTCCTGGCCACGGACGAGTACCCGCCGTTCAGGCTGGACTAGGGTTTGGTTTCGAACACTTGGGGTCAGTGTTTCCTGAGCGGAGCGCAGGCGAAAGCCGAAGCGGAGTCGAAGGATCTCTTGTTCAATGGGTCGACTCGTCAGGGCGAGTGGTCTCCCGCGTGAGCTTCGCCTGTCCTGCGCGACAGCTGATGGATGGCGTTTGGAACGAAAACAGGCTATCGGCTTCTGAGGCTCCTCGATTTCATTCCGCTTCACCCTGATCAGTGAACTAGAACACTTGCAACTCCGGGGCTAGATTCCGCCATTCAGGATTGACCGTTGCGATTAGGTCTAACTTTTTCTGTCGGCGCCAGCCTTTCAGCTGCCGCTCTCTATCCAGCGCGGTCTGGGGATCGTCGAAGCACTCGAACCAGATCAATCGATCAATCTTGTACTTCTTGGTGAAACCGGGGACGACTCCCGACAGATGCTGCTCAAGTCTGTGAGGAAGATTCGAGGACATCCCGATGTATAAGGTCTCACTCCTGTTCGTGAGGATGTAAACGCAGTACTTGCCCAACTAGAAACTCCGTGAACTGTTGATCGAACAAGATGCTAGTTGGAGTGGGCAACTAGCTCCCAGATACGTGTCGCTTCGTATTGGGTGAAGGCGAAGGGTCTCTCGTTAAGGGGTTCTCCGATCACGGCGTTTGGGGCAAGAAGAGTTGTCTCCTGCGCAAGGTTCTGAAGCAGCGCGAGTGATTCGATTCAGAGACCCTTCCACTGCGCTTCGCTCCGGTCAGGGAACACGGCGCGCTCGTTATCTAACTGGTGTTGAGTAGTATTGAATTGCTGTCGCGCAGCAAGTGCGATGCCTTTTCTTTCGCAACCACCTCTCAACCACCGCTAAAAAATGCCAAACCGCCTCGCCGCCGAGACCAGCCCGTACTTGCTGCAACACAAAGACAACCCGGTCGACTGGTTTCCATGGGGAGATGAGGCGTTTGCGCTTGCCAGCGAGACGGACCGGCCGATCATGCTGAGTGTCGGTTACTCGGCATGCCACTGGTGCCACGTGATGGAGCGCGAGTCGTTCGAGAACGAAGAGATCGCAGCGCTCATGAACCGGCTGTTCGTGAACATCAAGGTGGACCGGGAAGAGCGGCCGGACGTCGACTCGATCTATATGTCGGCGGTGCAGGCGATGACCGGCCACGGCGGCTGGCCGATGACGGTCTTTATGACGCCCGACGGCAGACCTTTCTTCGGAGGTACTTACTTCCCGAACGAGGACCGCGGCGGCCTGCCTGCGTTTCCACGGCTGCTCGAGGCTGTCTCCGAGGCGTACCACGACCCGGAGCGCAAGGACCAGCTTCTCAGTACCTCTTCGAACGTGGTGTCACGGATCCAGTCGATCGCCGCGGTGCGCCAGAGCCAGGAGCCGTTGACGAACGACATCGTTGACGCCGCGGCGCTGGCGTTTCAGCGTGATTTCGACCCGCAGAACGGCGGCATGGGCATGCAGCCGAAGTTCCCGCAGCCGATGGACTACGAACTGTTGCTGCGGCACTGGAAGCGGACCGGCGATGAGCAGTCACTGAACATGGTGACGACCACGCTAACGAAGATGGCGCGCGGCGGCATCTACGACCAGGTCGGCGGCGGCTTCGCTCGCTACTCGGTCGACACGTTCTGGCTCGTACCGCACTTCGAGAAGATGTTGTACGACAACTCGCAGCTTGCTTCGTTGTACCTGCACGGCTGGCAGGCGACCGGCGACCCGCTCTTCAAGAGGGTGGCGGAGGAGACGCTGACGTACGTGCTGCGGGAGATGACCCACCCGGATGGTGGCTTCTTCTCAGCGCAGGACGCTGATTCCGAAGGCGAAGAAGGCAAGTTCTATGTCTGGCTGCCGCAGGAGATCGATGCGGTGCTTGGCCCGGAGTTGGGGCGCGTTGCGAACGCCTACTGGGGCGTGACCCGGGAAGGCAACTTCGAGGGCAAGAACATTTTGAGTGTGCCGCGTGACGCGGCTGATGTTGCCGTAGAGCTCGGGATCTCTGAGGATGAGCTGGGGCAACAGATAGCGGATGCACGGACGAAGCTGTACGAGGCGAGGTCGAAGCGTGTCTGGCCGGGACTCGACGACAAGGTCCTGACTTCGTGGAATGGCCTGATGATGAAGGCGTTTGCGGAGTGCGGAGCTGCATTCGGAAGGCAGGAATGGATTGATGCCGCCACGAAGAACGCAGAGTTCCTGCTTGCGACCATGCACGCGGGCGACAGGTTGCTGCGGACGTGGAAGGATGGCGATGATTCGAGCGATGCGAAGGCGCACCTGAACGGCTACCTGGAAGACTACGCGATGCTGGTCGACGGCCTGCTGTCGCTCTACGAGGCGACGTTCGAGCCGAGGTGGTTCGAAGAGGCCAGGAAGATCGCAGACGAAATGGTCGAGCTGTTCTGGTCGTACGACGACGCTGTCTTTTACGACACCGGAAACGACCACGAAGAGCTGCTCGTTCGACCACGTGACATCTTCGACAACGCCATGCCGTCAGGCGGATCAGCAGCTGCGGTTGCGCTGTTGAGACTGGCGATCTTCACCGGCGAGCCTGCGTACCACCGCACGGCTACGGCTTCGCTGAGGGCTATCAGGGATATGGTGGTCAGCGCACCGCAGGGCACAGCGCACTGGATCAACGCGATCGACATCTACAACGCCACCGCTCAGGAGGTCGTAATCGTCGGTGACTTCCAGCAGCGAGAGACGCTGGCACTGCTGGAAGTGGCTAGGAAGGGATTCTGGCCGAACCGTGTGATTGCGGGAACAGGCGCAAACGGCAAGAGCATCGACTCTCCGTTGCTGGAGGACAGACCGCAGGTCGATGGCAAGCCAACCGCGTTCGTATGCGAAAACTACACGTGTCAGCTGCCGGTCACGGATCCAGAAGCGCTAGCGGGGCAGTTGGCCTAGCGGTGGGTGGTGAGTTTCAACCCTCACCCTAGCCCTCTCCCGAAATCGGGAGAGGGGATGCGTTCCCTGAGCGAAGTCGAAGGGTCTCTTGTTCGGTCACCGGTGTTGTTCGGAGACGACCGTTCGTTAGCAAGTACGCGCATCGAGTCAGAGATCCTTCCACGCCGCTTCGCTCCGGTCAGGAAACACATGAACCCTTACTCTGACCCGCGCCCGCAAGCGGGCACCCGGCATCGGGTGAGGGGATGTAAAGCGCTGGCGGGCCAAACGGGCCTAGTTTGCCTGGGCTTGCTGACGTTCAGACTGCAGGTAGCGTTGGTCGATCCTTGCCAGCAGCTTCGTCGCCTCGGCAACAACCATCAACTCTAGTTGGCCGAGGGCTGAAAGCTCATCCGCAACGTGTTCTACGCGCCTGCGGCGTCCTTCCTCCATAAGCTGCAGGCCCTTCTTCGTCGCTGTGACTCGGACTATGCGGCCGTCGTCCGATTTCCTGTCTCGTGCGACCAGTTCCAGCCCTTCCAGGTAGTTGACGATACGCGTGATGGCAGGCAGCGACACCATCTCCATCGCAGCAAGCTCGCTGATCGACTTCGGACCTGAGTAGGCAAGGATCGAGAGCAACGAAAGGCGCTCAGGCGTTAGCCCGCCCTCTTTGTCCGTGACCCTTGCACGGCGCAGGACGTGTATCGCTATGGAGTGGAGCTGGTTGGCGACGCTGTTGAGCAGGTCGTCATCCATGCCTCTTGGTACAGGGGGAGTTGACATTATTTAGTTAACACTGTTAAGTATATGCCTGTCCGAACACGATTAACACTGTTAAGCAAACGGCCGCATTCTTCAAGTGGCGCAGAGAGCGGAATCGGTCGATTCGGCCGGCCAGGAGACGTTCAAGTGACCAGCAACCAGCTATTTCAGTCGATCGGCCAGATTCACATCAGCGTCACTGACGTTGACCGCGCCGTCAGCTTCTATCGGGATACGCTCGGGATGCAGTTTCTGTTTCAGGTACCGGGACAGCCAATGGCCTTTTTCCAGTGCGGCGAGGTGCGGCTTTACATCGGCATTCCAGAGCGGGAAGAGTTCAGGTCGAAGTCTGTCCATTACTACCGTGTCGATGATATTGATGCCGCATTTTCCGAGCTTGAGAGCAGGGGAGTGACATTCATGGAGAAGCCGCACACGGTCTACGAAGATGACACGGACCAGCTCTGGCTGGCATTCTTCCAGGACCCGGACGGCAACTACCTGTCTCTGATGGAAGAGAGGCCGGTCTAGATCGGCTGTGCCTGCCGGGGTGAGTTGTGGATTTCCCGTGCCGATCTTCGTGCTGAGCCTCTGTTTGGCAGTTGCCGGTGGTGGCACCATCGATGAGTAGTCGGATAGCAACTCATCGAGGTCCTGCTTGCTCACGCGCCGATTCAACTCAGTCGCACTCATAACCGTTGCTCTTGTAGCGACGACGTTAGGTGCCTGCGCGGTGAGTGCGGAGGGACCATCCGACTTTCGAACGTCAGATCCGGTCGTAGATAAGGAAGCGGTGAGCGGTTCCGGGCTCGAGGACTCGTGGGGCCGGATAGTCCGGTGGCAGATCGAAGGCGCTGCCTGGTCGATTGCTCTACCTGAGAACGGGGATTGGGACTCGATCAGCCCGTTGAACGAGTCGGGCTTCTCACCCGATAGCGTCCGCTACATGACCGCAAGCGATTTCCGAGGCAGGCTGGACCGTTCTCTTTTCATCGAGGTCCAGCGTTTCGCACTCAGTGCGATCTCAGCGACGTCGTGTTCGCCGCCAACCGTACTCAGTCCGAACGGCGGCCGGATCTCCACTCCTATTCAAGGTGTAACGATTGACGGCCACAGTGCCATGGTCACGCGCATCTCCGAACCGGGCGTCAACGGCTCTTCGACAGGCACATACCAGGTTTGCTTCGTCACATCGGATGAGATGTATCTGCTGGCGGCCTCAGCAACCCCGCTCAGTGCATTCGATGACCTGATGGCGATGCTGCAGACATTCAGGGTCGAGCGTTAGCCGGCAATTCGCCTGGAAATCCCGCTTCACAGCGCCTGATCTAGAATGTGCGGCATGAGCCGTCTGATCCTCATCAGGCACTCGTTGCCTCAGATCGTCGAGGACAAGCCTCCGAAAAGCTGGTCGCTCAGCAAGGAGGGAGAGGCACGCGCATCCATGATGGCGGTCGCGGTTGCTGCACTCAAACCTGCCTCGATCAACTCAAGCGCCGAGACCAAGGCGATGGAGACGGCCCAGTTCATCACTGACATAACCGGCCTGACGCTGGGTATGGACCCCGGGTTTAACGAGCAGGGCAGGGCCAACGAGAGGTTCGTCTCTCAAGAGGACTTCAACAGCAGGATCTCCGAGGCACTCCGACTCCCTGACGAACTGTTGTTCGGGACCGAGACTGTCTCGGCAGCGGTCGAACGGTTCCAGAAGGCGGTGGAGGATGCAGAGAAGTACTCGCAACCGGGAGACATCGTCGTGGTCTCGCACGGCACCGTGATCTCGGGGTTCGTCGCGTCTCGGACGGGATTCGACCCGGTGAAGCTTTGGCAGAGTCTCGGAATGCCGGGGTTGATCTGCCTCAACTGGCCTGACCCCTCTGAGATAGAGTTTCGCCAGAACTTCGAGTGACGTCCGGCGCGGACGATCGAACTCGACCTGGCGCGGTCACGTTCGTCGAAAAACTCGATCTTCATCCACACCATCATCACGACCGACCACGGTCGAGTAGCACTCGGCCTTTGTAGGCTTTTCTGATGCAGAACCTGGCGGCACACGGTGGAGCAGCGGCGGTGACCGGCCTTTCAGAGGCCGAGGCGGCCGAGCGCAGGAAAAACGGACTCGGCAACTCGGTCAAGGTCTCGGCCGGCCGCTCCTATTTGCAGATACTTCGCCAGCACGTCTTCACATTCATCAACACCGTGCTTTTCGGCATCGTGATTGCGCTAGCGCTGATGGACCGCGTTGACGATGCGCTTGCAACGTCGAGCCTGGTCGTACTGAACGTGGTTGTCGGCGTTTTCCAGGAAGTCAGGGCTAAGAGGAAGCTTGCGGGAATCGCGTTGCTGGTCAGACCGACGGCCAGCGTGCTGCGTGGTGGCAATGAGCAGGTAGTCGACCCGTCCGAGATTGTCCTCGGTGACGTGCTAATTGCTCGGCCGGGAGACCAGATCGCAGTCGACGGCAAGGTGCTGACGGAAAACGGCGTCGAGGTCGACGAATCGCTGCTGACGGGTGAATCTGAACCGGTTCCGAAACACGTCGATGACAAGGTGATGTCCGGCAGCCTTTGTATGAAAGGAACCCTCTTCTACGAGGCGACCGGGGTCGGTGCAGGCAGCTTTGTGAACCAGCTGACTGCCGAGGCGAAGCGCGACTCTGTCACCCGGACCCCGATGCAGCGAGAGGTCGATTACCTCATCCGCCTGATGCTGATCATCCTGGTGCCGTTGGGCGTGATGATCACCCTTTCGCTGATCGCACACGACACGCCGGTGGTAGAGGGCGTGAGAATCGCCGCAGTCGTTGTCGCACTGTTGCCGCAGGGCCTGTTCTTCATGACAACGGTCTCGTACGGCATGGGCGTAGTGCGGGTCTCGGGCAAGAACGCGCTTATCCAGCAGATCAACGCAATCGAGTCGATAAGCCATGTGAACGTGCTCTGCATGGACAAGACCGGCACGCTGACGACGAACCGGATTCAGCTCGATGACATGATCGCCCCGAGGTCGGCGCCAAGGGACTTCGATCAAGTTGCGGTGCGGCAGATCCTCGGAGACTACGTCGCCAGCACGTCTGACCAGAACAAGTCACTGGACGCGATCGGCGCCGTCTGTTCAGGCTCGAGACGAGAGCTGACTGGCGAAGTGCCGTTCTCGTCGGACCGTAAGTGGAGCGCTCTTCGTTGGGATGACACCACTTATGTCCTCGGCGCTCCCGAGGTGTTGCTGCTTGCGCTGCCTGCGTTCGCCGAAGAACTGAGGCAGCAGGTCGAAGAGCTTGTGCGTTCTGGCTCCCGCGTGATGCTGCTGGCACGGTCTGCCGAGCCTCTGCCTCACCTCGAAGATGACCAGGTGCCAACACTTCCCGGTGGTCTGAACCCGGTCGCTCTGCTGGCGCTTTCAGAGGAGTTACGTGAGGACGCACAAGAGTTCATCGAGCACTTCAAGTCGCTCGGAATCAAGCCGAAGATCATCTCCGGCGATCATCCCGAGACCGTTGCTGCGCTGTGCAGGCAGATAGGGTTCGACGGCGATCTGCAGACACTCTCTGGCCTTGACCTTGACCTCAACGACCCTGCCGGGCTAAAGGAAGCTGCTGCGAACGTGACGGTCTTCGGCCGCATTACGCCGCAGCAAAAGGAGAAGCTGGTGGAGGCGATGCAGGCGGACGGCGGCTACGTGGCGATGATCGGCGATGGAGTGAACGACGTCCTGGCGCTGAAGCAGGCCCACATCGGCGTCGCGATGCAGAGTGGCAGCCAGGCGACGAGGGCTGTCGCGGACATCGTACTGCTTGGTGATTCGTACTCGGCTTTGCCGGCAGCGTTCCGAGAAGGCCAGCGCATCATCAAGGGGATGGAGGACGTCGTGCGGCTGCTGCTTGTGCGGTCGTTCTACACGGTGCTGGCGATCGTGTTCACGCAGATCATCGGGCTCGACTTCCCGGTGACGCCGAAGCACAACGCTGTGATTGCGTTGCTGACGGTCGGAATTCCTATCATCGCTATTGCAGCCTGGGCGAGGCCCGGCAAACCGGCCGGAAGCCTGATCGGCGCTTCGCTCAGGTTCGTGTACGCGCCCGCGGTGACGATCTCGCTCCTGGTGATTGGGATCTACTTCTTCTACCTGGAGACCACCGACGATGTGGACATCGCCCGGACGGCGCTGACGACGACGGCCGTGCTGTGCGGCGCCGCGCTGATCCCGTTTGTCGAGCCGCCAACGAAGTGGTGGACTGGAGGAGATGTGTTGAGCGGCGACTGGCGCCCGACGGTCCTTGCCGCTGTGATGGTGCTGGCGTACGTGGTGGTGCTGGCGGTCCCGGGGATACGCGACTTCGCCGAGCTGGTGGTGCTGGACGCGGTCGACTTCGTTGCGATCACGGCGATTGTTGCCGCTTGGGTCGTGCTACAGCGCTACCTGTGGCAACACCACCTGCTGCAAAGGCTGGTGAAGCTGGAGGAGTGACGGATGATTAGTCTGCGTCGTAGGAGTCTGTCATTCTGAACTTGATTCAGAATCTCCCTCAAGTCCCCATTCCTCAGACAGGTCGCGCCAGCTCGGATTCATCGACTCGATCAGTTCGACTTTCCAGCTCCGTCGCCAGGACTTGATCTGTTTCTCACGCTGAATGGCAGCCTCGACGCTGGATGTCTCTTCGAACCACACCAGGTTGTCTACGTCGCAACGGGCAGTGAATCCTGGCGTCGTCTTGCTCTTGTGTTGGCAGATCCGGCCATAAAGGTCTGAGGTCATACCGGTGTAGAGGACTCCAGACCGACTGGCGGTCATGTAGACGAAGTAGGAGTTTCGAGGTTTCACAGCGAGTCGCCGAAGTCGGTTTGTGCTCATCAGATAACTTGCCGTTGTGTCCACGCCGAGAGATTCTGAATCAAGTTCAGAATGACAGACCTGGTCCTCCTGAAATCAAAACGCGCCGTGGCGGCCTGATGGCGGGGTGCGCATCGCTTTGTTCCAGAGTGCCTCGACGTGGTAGCGGGGGCGCCAGCCCAGAACATTCATGATCTTGTCGTTGTTGAACTTGCGGTGTGGGATGTCCGGGAAGACGAAAAAGGTTTCGATTTTCGATGGCAGTCGCTCTTCCGGCACCTCAACCGCGCACTGGATAGCCGTACCGCAGTCGGGCCAGGCGGTCGAGTAGGGCGTCATGTCGTCGTGGTAGTCGGGCTCCCGCTCCGGGCCGCCGAGGTTCCACGTGTGCTTCATGTTGTAGTAGAGCAGAGTGAGGGCCGTGATGCCGTGGCGCTCGGCGAACACCCGCACGATCTCCTGCCCCAGCGCTTTGGTGTGTGCGTAGAGGCGAGTGCCGGGCGCGGGCGGCATGTCCGGGTTGAGGTCATAGTCCCACTCTTCATATTGCGGCCCGGCCAGCTGGTAGTGCGGGCCGGTGTTGATGACTCGCTTCACGCCGTGTTTCTGGGCGGCGACCATCATGTTGTAGTTGCCGCGGGTGTTGACGTCGAAGGCGACCTGCCGGTGCGGTCGCAGCACAGACAGGTTGACGATGCAGTCGACGCCCTCGGCTGCACGCACGACGCCGTCGAGATCGTCTACGGACAGCTGCAGGTAGTCGTGCTTCAGACCCTCGGGCTTTTCGTTGATGTCGGTGACGAGCATGTCGTGCCGGCCGTCAAGGGCCTTGATGACCCAGGGGCCGAGCATGCCGTTGCCGCCGAGTATGAGGACTTTCATCTTTTTCTCCGGGCGTGGTGTGATCTTTCCCCTCTCTCGATTTCGGGAGAGGGCCTGGGTGAGGGCTGAAGTCTGCCACCCTTCGACAGGCTCAGGATGGCGACAGGCTCACGCCAGTCGGTGGTTCATCCCAACAGCTCGCTTGCTGCGTGCATCAGGTAGCGCTGGTTTTCGACAGGCGACTGCACGTGGATGTCTTGCCACTGCTGCAGCGAATCCGACGTCAAGGCACGCTTGATCGCGTCGATGGCATCATCTGAGGAAACCGCTGCAGTCTGGCCGGTTGCCTGGGCTGCTGAGTGGTCACCTTCGACAATCGGGAAGCCGAGCCGCACCGTCGCGACCTGTATCAGGCGGTCTCTTGCATATTCCTTGCAGACCACCTCGCCGAGGTGGCATGCGAGCAGAGGCACGTCCTCGGTCGGCGGTAGACTGCGCCACTTCTCGGTGACGGTCAGGTTCTCCTCGTAGTCGCTGAACAGCTTCAGGCTGCTGACGTATACGCAGCGACTGACGCCCGCCTCGGAAGCTGAGTGCAGGAGGTTGTACAGCTGGCGAGTCGAGTGGTCGACGATAGCGGTGGGGTCGGTCGGCTCCTGGTTGTAGCCGAAGACGACGATCGCGTCGTTGCCCTTCACGATGTCATCTGTTGCCTCATCGTGGCCCAGCTCTGTGTCATACGGGATGAGCGATGTCAGGTGTCCGTCATCGCCGAGGGCTGATGCCAGTTGCTCGCCGAGCCACCAATCACCGTCTCTGATCAGGATCTTCAATAGCTGTCTCCAGTTTCCGGTTGATGTTCCGGTTCTGGCCGATTTTCAGTTGCGGTATCTTCGCACAGATTTTGCGTCTTCATGCACCTCTCGTTTCGGCTCTGGGGGAGTTCGGAAAGCGCCAGCGCGATGAGATGCGTAGTATCGGGAGATGACCGGATGTGTCGAAATCAGCATGAAGCAGTCGAACGGAACAGTCGATTAGCAGCCGCCGAAATCTTCTACTCATCGCCGCGCTGGCTTTGATCGGCGTCGCGATGGCGTGCAGCTCGCCCTCTGTGGAACCAGCGCCGACCGTGCTGGCTCCCGCGAGCACGACACCGGAGGCGATCCCCGCACTTTCATACGTAAACACGATGACGGCCATCGGACAGACATCGCTTCGCTGCGAGGAGTGCAGGGCAGTGGACGTGATCGAGGTGACCGGGCCTGAAACTGTGGTCACGACTGAAGGCCCGTACAGGCTCTACGGCGTTTTCATAGCTCCCGAAGAAGAGAACTGCTTTGTCGAGGCGGAGGAACGGCTTGGGGAGCTTGTGACGGACGGTGTGCGTGTAGAAGAAGGGACGCAGGCGGCCGATTCAAGTGGGACACCGATTCGCTACATGTACACCGCCACTGGCGACTCGATAGACGAGCTGTTCATCAGCGAGGGCCTGGCGCGCACGTCTGCTTTCGAAGGCCAGCACTCACCGTGGCTCCTGGTCACAGCGGACAACGCTCGGCGCGACCGCAGCGGCTGCATCTGGGAGAACTTCGACAGGCTATTCCCGCAACGAACGCCGCGCGCATCGGGCGGGATTAACTAGGTACTGCACTGCGGCAACTCTCACCACGATGAAGAATCGGTCGGAGTACCTTGCGGCCCGCTGGCATCGTTCAGCGTTTTCGCATATCGGTTGGCAGGTAACATGCTGAAACGTGAGTTTTGAGAGTAGTATCTGCCGAATCGCGTGCATCATCACGACAGGAGTGCTCGCAAGCCCGATTCCGACAAGTGAAGGCTGGCCACCATGAACGCAAACGTGACGGCGATCTTCGAATCGGTCAGTGACCGTGAGTTCCGCTCGGTGGCTTCAAGGGCGATCGGCGATCCAGAGGCGACTCCTACCGGCAGGCCAAACTGGGAAGACATAGACGCAGTACACAATGACCAGCGTACCGTGGCCATCGTGCGTTGCGGTGGTCAGGCGAAGACCGGCAGTAACTTGGTCGACTGGTCCGTCGTCGCGAAGGTTGTTGACCTATCGATGCCGATAAATGTCGCTGCCGAGTGGATGTCGCCCGAAATCGAGGAGATGATCTATGAGCTTGGGCTGCTTGCAAACACCGGCGTGCCGTTCCAGCCAGCAAAATGCTTTGGCGTCAGCGAAATTGGCGGGAACAAGAAGCTGCTATGGCTTGAAGACCTTGGTAAAGCACCGCAGCCACCCTGGGGCCTTGAGCAGTACGTCCAGGTTGCAGGACATTTAGGTCGGTTCAATGGCCTGCTAGCGACCGATCCCCCGGACCTTCCATTTCCGTTACCGGTTGATGTTCATCGTGCTCGGTTTCGTGCTGTGCAGAAGCAAGTACCTGAGCAGATCGACTCACTCAGAAAGCATGAATCACTTCCTCTGGTGAAGACCGCCATGCAGGACGTAGCAGTAGACGATGTGTCCGAGTTGGACCACCTATGGTCCGAGCTGATCGAGGTCTCGAGTGAACTACCTCATGGAGTCGCGTTCGGCGACTGTCATGCACGTAACTTGTACCCGTTGGCGAGTGAAACTGTCGCTATCGACTGGGCCGGCTTAGCCTCAGAGCCAATAGGAGCTGACTTAAGTGTTCTAGTAGGTTCAGCGCTGAGCTGGGGGATCAACGAAGGGATAATGGTGGCCCAGCATGAAGACGAGATCTTTGAGGCCTATGTGAGAGGACTCCGGGCAGGAGGTTGGAATGGCCAAGCGAGTGACGTTCGTCTCGCTTTTTTCACGCACTTGCCTCTGTACCTGATCTTGTCTGCGACCTTGCCAGCGAGTATTGCGACCGGGAAGGCTGAAGCGCGAAGGGATTGGATAGAAGCGAGACGCAGCTCAACTTTCGAGGAGATCCCTGAACAGATCGCTCCGATATTGGCGCTGACTCCACGTTATGTCACGGAGCTACGAAACCTCTTGAGTTAGGCCGAGTCGGTTGACCGGTTCAGCCACACCTCTTCCCTTAGCGCCCACCCGTCAACGCACCACAATCCAGCCTCCGCCAATCAACAGGCTGCGACGATGACCGGGTATCGTACGGGCCTTGGTTCAACTGGCCTTCCGCAAGATTATGCCGGTTAATCGGCCCGTACCCCAGACCTTCTACGGCAAGGCAGGGCACTCTGTGTCGATTCCGGGCGGAACGGTCACGGGATCAAGTTCACCAAAGTCGCTGAATTGGATCCTGTTCCACGGGCCGGCCTTTGTCGATTCGAGATCTGACAGCAACTCGCTCGCTAATGCGGTATGGACTACATCCGCATCGGTGTCGCTGCCAGGCCACTGCGTCCATTCGACGAAGTGGCTGCGAGTGGTGTCGATGACAAATCTGTGAACCATGACCACAGATCGACCGTCATTCGTCGGTATCGTGTCATCCACCACCATGCCTTCCACAGCGATAAGGTCGTCATCAAGAGTTCCGACAGTCAGAAAACGGTCGAGTGATTCGGGGATCGTCGAGATCACATCCTCCAGGTCTGCTCCGTCCTCCACAACCCTGCACCATGCGCCGTAGTTGAGCGGTCTGTTGATGGTGCGATCCACAGCGACGAAGTTGACGGTGCCATCTGCGAATCTGCTCATGATCTCCCCCGTTCCAAAGAACTCGAATCGTTCTTCCGCGGTGAACAGGGTGTCCGCAGCAAAACCGGTCGAAAACTGCGCCGAGTATGAGTCCAGGTCGGCGTGTGACTGTCTTGCGGACTGAAACACTTCTTGAGCGCTGCCGATCTGATCTTCTGACGATGCGCACGCCTGGAGAACCGCGAGCGCGAGGAGAAGTGCGATCAGGTAGTTGTTGGTTCTCGGTCTGGTCATTCAGTTGCTGATCCGCTTGAGAAAATCCTCGACCGGTTCAGGCGAATAGAGCCTGTCTATCTGTGTGCATACCTTGCCATCGACGATTGGGAACATGCTCTGGTAGACCCAGAAAACCCTATCCATTCCTGCCGCACCGGGGATGGTTTCGGGTTCCTTCTGCTCATTCAGGAAGTAGACCGCAGATTCTCCCGGGAGCACCGTGGCGTTGAGTCCGTAGATCGTGGTCTCGTATGACCGTGACTCGTCATATGCGATCTGGTTGTAAACGGCGACGGTGTCGAGACCGGGATCGCCGATGATCAGCGACTCGACATCGATGTCCCAGAATGCGTTTGTGAGCTGCGGAGTGTGTGCGTTGCCCGGCCTGATGTGTTCGGTGTTGACGAAGGAACTGAACTTGCCGATCAGGACGAACTCTGCGAACCGGGCGTCAGACGCCGAGTCAACTGGCGTATCGTCCTGAGGCCGCGGATCAGGAGTCGGTGTGGGAATGGCGGGATCACCGACCGTGGGGGTGGCGTTCGGATCAAGGGTGAAGAACTTCGGGAGTTTGAAGTGGTCCGCATCGCAGGCTGATGGCTGCGCTGGCGCCGGTGTGGCCGTCGCGGTTGTTATCGGTGTTGCCGTAGGTTCTGCCAGTTGATGTTGCGAGGGCACGGTGTCAGAACCGCACGCGGCCAACACGAACATCAAGAGTAGAAGCGAAGGCGTCAGGGTCCGTTTCAGCATGTCGCTACTCAGTTATGGAGCAGGATTCGAAAGGTCCGGTGATTTGATAAGGGCGACGGCATCTTCGATCGGACCGAAGTGTTGCTCTGTGAAAATAAACCATTCCGGAGCTTCCTCGGTGATCGTCATCGACACCCAGGCACCCTCGACCTCCCGTGGTTCAGAGCTGATGTAGAACAGTCCGGTCACGCCATCGAATAGCCTGACCGCATCGCTTGACAGCCTGTGGCTGACACATTCGACCAGTCCGCCCAGCTCTGACACAAGCCATTCCCGCTTTGCAGGGCCCTTGTGGCTTTTCGAAACCTCGATCCTGAATGGCGTGCTGATCTGGCTTGCGACTTCGATCTGCTCGTGGCGGTTCAATTCGGGACTATATTTTAGGTTTCCAAACCGCGCCGGCCCAGTTACATGAGCAGTACCTTCAACGATTGCAATCGATTCCCTGGTGTGATGCTGCAGATCGGTGTTTACGCCGTATCCAACCGTAACAACATCTACTCCATACTCACCACACTCGGGTCCAAATGCAGGGTCGATGCCGGTCAGAACGTGTGGTGGCGGCGCTTCGGCTGAAACGCGTGCGTCGCCGTCTAACGGTGTGGACCAACCGAATCGGTCGGCTCCGATCTGTAGGCTGGCAGCAAATGCTGCGACGACTAGTAGGCCAACGGCGATCCGAACAGAGATCTTGTTCATCGCCGATCCCCTCCAGAGGTGTAGCGGTTATCCGCTAGCTGACGGTGCACTCTCGTCGAACAGATGTGACCCCGGAACAGGATAACAACCAGAGGGATTCGACGGCATCTCGAGACTGCGGAGCAACTACTTCACCGTTTTCGCAGCCACAGCCACGACCCCACCGAAAATCCAGGCTCTGCCTGTCAATAGGCCCCGACGATGACCGGGTATCGTCGGGGCCTTGGTTTGACTCGCCTTCCGCAAGATCATGCGGCTGGTGCTCTGTGAGTGGGTGAAGCGGGTGGGTCAGAGCCCCGGCGAGTTAGTAACGGGCAGGTATGTGGGGAAGCGTGTTATCGCGTGGTACCTGCTCCGCTTCGATTCCGCCCGTAGGCGGCTCGTCGATTTCTCAGGAATGGTGGGAGGTCAAGCGCCTCTTCATCACCGATCACTTCCTTCAGCTGCTCGGCAAGCGCTGCCTGCTGGTCAGCCGAACCGTCAGCGCCCGGGAAGCCCGTGGCGATGATCGTCATCTTGACCTCGTTCTCCATCTTCGGATCGGTAACCGTTCCGAAGATGATGTTGGCGTCGGGGTCGACCATGCGGGAGACGACCTCTGAAGCGGTGTGGACCTCGTTCAGAGTCAGGTCGGTTCCGCCGGTGACGTTGAAGATCACGCCCTTGGCGCCTTCGATCGATACCTCGAGCAGCGGTGAGTCGATGGCTGCTTCCGCCGCCATGATTGCGCGCTCTTCGCCTGTGCCGTGGCCAATGGCCATCCATGCGTGGCCTGCGTTGGTCATAACGGCCTTCACGTCAGCGAAGTCCAGGTTGATCTCGCCGGGGACGAGGATCAGCTCTGCGATGGACTGCACGCCCTGTCGCAGCACGTCGTCCGCGAGTCTGAACGCCATCTCCATGGAGAGTTTCTCGTCTGACATTGCAAGCAGGCGGTCGTTCGGGATGACGATTAGCGTGTCGACGACCGAGGTCATCTTCTTGATGCCGTTCTCGGCCTGCCTGCGGCGGCGCGAGCCTTCGAAGCCGAAAGGCTTGGTGACGACGCCGATGGTCAGTGCACCGAGTTCCTTCGCAACTTCGGCGATGACCGGCGCTCCGCCTGTGCCTGAGCCTCCGCCCATGCCGGCTGCGATGAAGACGAGGTCGGCGCCCTTGAGCACTTCCTTGATCTCGTCTCGGTCCTCTTCGTGGCAGGCCCGGCCCTTCTCAGGGTCGCCACCGACTCCGAGACCTCGTGCCGTGCTGTCACCGACCCGGAGGCGAATCGGCACGTCTGAGCGTGAGAGCGCCTGCGAGTCTGTGTTGACTGTGATGTACTCGACCTCTGGGATGCGGTCTCGGTACATGCGGGAGACGGCGTTGGATCCTCCGCCACCACAGCCGATCACCTTGATGTTGGCTGTTCCGATCAGCCCCTCGCCCGGACGGTGTGTCTGCTCAACCATTTTCTGTTCCTGTGCCTACCCGCCAAGTCGAGGCGGGACTATGAAGATCTCCGTCCGTTGTCGCCTTACTTGCGGCCGGGCAGCCAACCCGTGAGGGATGACCTCTTTCCGCTCTTCTCCTCCACGCCGGTGTAGATCTGCTGCGGGGTGCTCTTGCGAGAGCCTGTGACGTGGCTTTCGTGTGGCAGGTTGCGGTAGCCCCACAGAGTGATGCCTGCGGCTGCCGCGTAAGCTGGGTCCCGGTTGACCTCTGGCAGACCTTCGAGACCGCGTGGGACTCCCTGCCTGATCTTGCGCTGCAGCATGTATCGGGCCAGCGGCTCGAAGCCTTGCAGCTTCGACCCTCCGCCTGTGAAGACGATTCGCTCAAGCGGCAGCTCCCTCAGGTGCTCCGAGTCCAGCTTCAGCAGCACCATGCGGAACAGCTCCTGCGCCCTGTCCCTCAGCACCTGTCCTACCTCACGCTTCGTGACAGTCAGCGGGTCAGGCAGGTTGACCGGCTTGATCGTCACCTGCTCCTTCATCGACGAGGCGTCGGGAGCGCAGGTGCCCTTTTCGAGCTTCAATCGCTCTGCGTCCTCAAACTCGATCGAGAAGGCGATGCTGAGGTCGTTGGTGAAGTGGTGTCCGCCGACGGGCACCGCAGCCGTGTGGATGATGGTGCCTTCGTGGAAGACCGAGATGTCGGTCGTGCCGCCACCGACGTCGATAAGGACGACGCCGTCCTCCTTCTCGTCGGATGTCAACACTGATTCGGCGGTCGAAAGAGGCTCGACGACCATGTTCATCGGCTCGACGCCGGCCTTCCGGACCGCGTCCTGGATGGCGAAGATGTGGTCGTTGGAACCGGTGACCACGAGGCTTTCGATGTGCAGCTCAGAAGAGTGCATGCCCAGCGGGTTGCGGACACCGTGGATGCCGTCCAGGGAGTAGCTGCGAGGGATTACATGAAGCAGCCTGCGGTCGGCATTCAGCTCAAGTCTCGATGCTGTACGGAGTGCTGCCGAGATGTCTGTCTCGGTCACCGCACGGACGCCGGAGTCGCGCGGGACGTTGTTCCAGCGATGAGTCGATTCGAGATGTGTGCCGGTCAGGCCAACATACGCACGAGAGATCGCAGCGCCGGAGTCCGCAGAAGCCTTCGTGACAGCTTCCTTGACCGACTCTGCAACCGCGTCCACATCGTTGACCGCACCGCGCACCATGCCTCGGTTCGGGGCGACTCCGATTCCGAGCAACTCAGCCCTGCCACCCTGCCGCTTGCGGGACAGGATTGCGCAGACCTTCGTTGTGCCGATGTCAATTGCGGCCCTGTAGTCGTCCTGGATCATGCCGCTCCCCTTTGTGTACTTCCTGGGCTGATGGCCTGGAGTCTGCCTTCGCCCCTGCTTGCTTCGGTCCACTGCTGCCGGTCATTCAGATTGATGGTCATGGGGCCGGCACCCCATGAAGCCGAAAAGCTGGTCAAATCCTCTCTGCGCTCCTGAGCTTGGCGCTGCGCGAGCGCGGGTTCGATTCGATCTCTGCCTCGCCGGGAGTCACCGGCTTCTTGGTGATCATCTTCAGAGTTGCCACGTGGTCACATGTGCAGGCTGGCGCGCCCGGTGCGCATACGCAGTTGCTCGACTCCCTGCGGAAGAACCGCTTGACGATGCGGTCTTCTAGCGAGTGGTAAGAGATGACCGCCATGCGGCCTCCCTGGCCGACGAGCGATGCCGCCTGCTGCAGCGCCGTCTCGAGCGCAGATAGCTCATCGTTGACGGCGATGCGGATGGCCTGGAATGTGCGCGTTGCGGGGTGAATCTTCGCTCCCCGTCGAGGGACAGCCTTTTCGATCACTTCGGCAAGCTCGAGCGAGGTGGTAAGCGGCCTCGCCTTGACGATCGCCGATGCGATTCGGCGTGCCCGACGGTCTTCGCCAAGGTGGTAGATAAGGTCCGCAAGCTCGTCCTGCGTGTAGCTGTTGACGACGTCCGAGGCGGTGACTCGCTGGTCGATGCTGAAGCGCATGTCCAGCGGGTCTGCGCGTCGGAAGCTGAAGCCGCGTGCTTCACGGTCGAGTTGAAGCGAAGAGACTCCGAGGTCGAATAGAACTCCGTGGACCGGGACGAAATCGTGTCGCAGCGCGTTCATGCGTAGCTCACGGAAGTTGGCGTTAACAACAAGGAAGGAGTCGCCGAAACCGGAGAGACGCTGGGATGCAACGGCGACGGCTTCAGGGTCTGCGTCGAATGCGAGCACCTGGCCGCCAGGGTCGGAGGCCTGCAGGATGGCCTGCGAGTGACCGCCTTCGCCCGCAGTCGCGTCGATGTAGCGACCGCCCGGCTGCACGTTCAGCGCATCCAGGCACTCGGGCACCATCACGGGGATGTGGCGTGTCTCAAGGCCCATAAGTGTCATCTAGTTTCGTCCCCAGCAGTTACGCCGGCGTTAGCACCCTGCGAAGGCGCCGCCTCGGCGATTTCAGACGCCTGCGCGTCCAGCAGCTCCCGCTCCTGCTCCCACGCGGAGCGGTCCCAGATCTCGAAAAATCGGCCGGTCCCGACGAGAACGACGTTTTCGCCAAGCCCTGCGTACTCACGCAGCTGCGGCGGGACCAGGACCCTGCCGCTGCGGTCGAGTTGTGCCGGGTAGGCGCCGGAGAAGTGGAGCCTGTTGAGACGTCGTGCCGCTCCAAGGTTGGCGGGCTGGCTGGCAAGTGAATCGGCCGCGTTCTGCCACTCTTCTGGCGTGTATATGAGAACGCAGCGGTCGTATGCTTTGCCTAGCACAATGCCGTCCTCGAAAGCCGACCTGAAGCGGGCAGGGATGGAAATCCTGCCCTGGGGGTCGATTCGATGCTCAAATTCACCGGCAAATATCAAGCGGTAGCTCTTTTCGGCCGGGTACAGCTCTCCCCTGGAGGTGGGCCGTACGGCCGAAACACAGGTTGGTCAGGCCTCGGTCAAAACGGTGGCGAAGATCCGGTCGCGAAACAGGTTGAAGATGGGTGATCTGCCATTTCATCCCATTTCATGCCAAATCATGCCAGATACCCACTTCGCGGAGCAAGGGGGTTAAACACGCATTCGTGTGCGTTTGGCGGTCGGCTGGATGCTGCGCCAGGTGGTTCGTGAGTGGCGGATGCTGGAACGGCGGAGCGCTGGGATGGATTGGGAGAGAATCAGGCAGCGCGAGGTTTGGCGGGTGCGCGCCGCGGGTTGCGATTGAACGCGTGGTTATCTTGTCTTGAGTCGGTCTGCGTGAGGTTGAGTGGAACTCGATGGGCTGACGCGACGGTGTCTTTTGGAAAAGACCTGGAGAACGAAATGGTGCGATTTGCGGTACTCACTTCGAGCGACATGGGCGCGGCGGGGAAACGTGAGGATTCGAGCGGGGATATTGTCGTCGAGATGATGACCGGAACCGGTCACACACTGGCGGAACGGGTGATCGTGCCTGACGAAAAGCCGCGCATTGTCGAGCACCTGAAGCGCTGGTGTTTCTCAGATGAGGTTGATGTCGTGCTTACGACTGGAGGCACGGGACTTGGACCGCGTGATGTGACGCCGGATGCGACCAAAGAGGTTGTGGAGTACGAGGTGCCGGGGATGGCCGAGGCGATGCGTGCGGAGTCGCTGAAGGTGACGCCGATGGCCATGACATCACGTGCGATGGCCGGTGTCCGCGGTCGGACGCTGATCATCAACCTGCCTGGCAGCCCGGGCGGTGTGCGAGACAACCTGGCCGTGGTGCTGCCCGCGCTTGACCACGCGGTGGAGATCCTTTCTGACAGGCACCGGGGGCCGCATCCGGTGTAGGAGCTGTCGGCTAGCTCTCGTCTTTCACAACTCTTGCTGTGATGAGGATACTGTCGCCGACGGTTCGCTGGGTCATGCTTTCCAGCTTCAGCGCATCTGCAAGCTTCGCTGGTCCTATCCCACCGACTGGACCCGGCGAGCCTTCGCCTCCGATGATCATCGGGCCCACAAATGCGGCGACCCGGTCCACGAGGCCTGACTCGACAAACGCTCCCGCCAGCGTGCTGCCTGCCTCGACCAGCACGTCGCAGAAGCCGCGTTCGCCAAGGAGTTTCGCCAGCGCGTTCAGGTCGGTGTGACCGTCTGAGCCGGGGAGGGACATCACCTCCACTTGGCCCGCTGGCTGTGATGTGTCAGCATCTTCGCCGACCACCCACAGCACATCTCCCGGCTCGCTCAACAGCGCTGATTCGACCGGCATGCGGCGTCGGGCATCAAGCACGATCCGCAGCCGCGGCCGGCCGGTCGCCGTGCCATCTTTGTTCCGTGCCGTCATGCGCGGGTTGTCCTTGAGCACAGTGCCGATGCCGGTGACGATCGCGTCCGACGTGTAGCGCATGCGGTGTGCCTCGACCCGGGCTTCCTCGCCGGTGATCCACTGCGATTCCCGGTCCGGCGTTGCGATCCGGCCATCGAGGCTCGTCGCGTATTTGAGCGTGAACTGCGGGCGACCGAGCAGGGTGAGCATCCTGAAACCGGACACCATCTCTTCGGCCTGGTGCCGGACTTCCGGCGAGACGTCCGTGATCACTTCAACCCCGGCGGAACGCAGCCTGCGAAAGCCGTTGCCGTTCACCTGCGGGTTCGGGTCTTCGATCGGACAGACCAGTGTCGAGATCCCGGCGGCGATGATCTCTTCGGTGCAGGGCGGCGCAACACCCTGGTGGGCATGCGGTTCCAGTGTGCAGTACATCGTTGCGCCGCTTGCACGGTCACCGGCTGCACGGACGGCTGCTACCTCGGCGTGCACGCCCGGCCGCGGCTCCGTCTTGCCCTCGCCAACCACCTCACCATCGGCAACGATCACCGCGCCAACCGGCGGCCGCGGCGAAACGCCGCCAGCAGCTTCAGCCGCAAGCTCAAACGCTCTTGCGAGGTATCTCTTTGTCCCAGGTGAACTCATGCGTCATCGTGATCCGGTCGAACAGGGCACAAGTCTACTTGTGTCGTGACATTACCCGCTGCTCCTCACGCGGCCTACTGGACAAAGGCGTGTCGCGGCGCATAATCCCGGACACACCGATAACTGACCGCCCGTGGCCCGAACACCGTCTCACACCCTGAAAGGCACCTGCATGAGTAACGTCAAGATCCGTGATGTGAAGGTCATCATGACCCAGCCGATCTCCGGTGGCCGCTTCACTGTCGTCAAGATCGAGACGACAGAACCCGGACTGTACGGACTCGGCGACGCCTCATACCGCACACGCCCGCTCGCCGTCCGCTCCGCCATCATCGACTACCTCAGGCCCTTCCTCATTGGCAAGGATGTCGCCAACACAGAGGACATCTGGCAGTCGGCATATGTCTCGTCCTACTGGCGGAACGGACCGGTGCTGAACAATGCGCTCGGAGGCGTGGACGAGGCGTTGTGGGACATCAAGGGCAAGATGGCGAACATGCCGGTCTATGACCTGCTGGGCGGAAAGTCCCGCGAGGCGGCCGCGGTGTACGGACACGCCAGCGGCTCGAGCCTGCAGGAGACGGAGGAGAGCGCGTTCGAACTGCTCGAGCGAGGGTTTCACTACATCAGGTTGCAGACCGCGACGCCGGGGTTCGCGACATACGGGACGGGCTCGGGTGGTGAGAGGGACCCTCACGACGGCCCGAGGTGGGTGGCGACGAACATCGATGCGGCGGTCGATGAGCATGAGTGGGCGCAGCGTGCAGGCGTTTTCGAGCCTGAGCCGTACATGCGGTCGGCGCTCCACATGATGGACCACATGCGCAACAAGATGGGCTGGAAGGTGGAGTTCCTGCATGACGCGCATGAACGGCTGCCCGGGATCAAGGCAGTGCAGTTCGCGAAGGAGATGGAGCAGTACAAACTCTTCTTCCTTGAAGACCTGTTCTCTCCGGGACAGGTCGACTGGTTCCGCCGTGTCAGGGAGCAGTGCTCGACGCCGCTTTCGATGGGCGAGATCATCAACAACTCGCACGAGATCGTTCCGCTGGTTGATGAACGGCTGATCGATTTCATCCGCTTGAGAGTCGCTCATGTCGGCGGGATTACGCCGGCCCGCAAGTACGCTGCGCATGCCGAGGCTTACGGAGTTCGGACTGCGTGGCAGGGACCGGGCAACATATCGCCGGTTGGCGTTGCCGCGCACCTGCACCTGGACCTCGCGATCCACAACTTCGGGATCCAGGAGGCATCGGAGCATCCGCAGAGCCTTGATGAAATCTTCCCCGGAATGCCAACGGTCCACGACGGCTACATGTGGGCGAACGATAAGCCGGGACTTGGCATTGATATCGACGAAGAGGCTGCGATGTCGATGCCTCACCAGGAAAAACCCGGCGGTGTGTTCGACAATGTGCGGAGAGCAGACGGGACGGTAGTGACGCCATAGGTGAGTGGAACTCAGATTCAATCCGCAGCACGGAGCAAACAAGTTGGCCCTCGACTTCCTGAAGTTCACAGACGAAAACTCCATCCGCGTTCCTGCGCCTGATCTGCACAAGCAGAGTTCGGCGATTCTGCAGGGCGTTGGCACACCAGAAGACCATGCCGAGGTCACGGCGAAGATCCTGACGAAGGCTTCTCTCATGGCCGTCGACAGCCACGGAGTTGGCAACGCGGTGCGGTACTCGAAGAGCATCGAGTCAGGCGAGTACACCGTGCCGCAGACGGTCGAAGTCATCTCTGAGTCGGACACCACGGCTCTGCTGAGCTGCGGCAATGGCCTGGGATTCGTGGCCGCGCACCGGGCGATGGAGATGTCGATCGAGAAGGCGAAGAAGCACGGCGTTGGCATGGCGTCGGTCCGTGAGGGGCACCACATCGGCATGGTGGGCTACTACCCGATCATGGCGATCGAGCAGGACATGCTCGGAATGGCGATCACGAACGCATCACCGGCTATGCGACCGGCACTCGGGGCGCAGGCGAGGCTCGGCACAAACCCGATAGCTTTTGGCGCGCCTGCCGGGGAAGAAAAGCCGTTCCTGTTCGACGCAGCCACTACGACTGTTGCCAGCGGGAAGCTCGGGCTGGCGCGTCGGCTGGGAGTTCCGATTCCCGAGGGTTGGGCGGTGACGGCCGAGGGTCAGCCGCTGACTCAACCGCCTGCCGAGAGAGACGACCACTGGTCGCAGAACCCTCTCGGCAACACTCGTGAGCAGGGCGCGCACAAGGGCTATGGACTGGCGGTGGTGGTCGACATCCTGGCGGGCGTGCTTTCGGGAGGTGGATTCGGGGCGCAGCTCAAGGGCGGGGAGAACATGAGCTGGACCATGGCCGTGGACATCTCGAAGTTCAGGCCGATCGATGACTTCAAGTCGATGATGGATGAGATGATCCGTGAACTTCACGGAACGCCTGCTGAACCGGGCGAGGACAAGGTGCTGGTGGCCGGAGACCCGGAGTGGGAGGCGGAGGCGGAGCGATCGGAGAAGGGCATCCCGATGCACACCAGCCAGTACGACGAGATGCGGGCGCGAGCTCAGGAGCTGGACGTGGAACTATTCATCTAGGCGGCCAGCCGTATTTTCATCTTCGAAAACCACTCTCAGGAACTACCGACTCCAATGACATCCCAGCCCCTCTACGGCTACTCGATCGAAAAAGACGTGATGGTCCCGATGCGGGACGGCGTTCGGCTGGCGACTGATATCTACCGGCCCGCCCACGGCGACGGGAGACCGGTCTCCTTTCCCGTTCCCGTGCTGCTTGTCAGGACGTCATATGACAAGTCGGCGCCCGAGTGGGACGACGTCTGGCCTTATTACGCACGCCGCGGTTACGCCTTCGCCATCCAGGACCTGCGCAGCCGGTTCCGGTCTGAAGGCGACGGCCACTACTACCACACCTGCAACCCGTGGGAAGGCGTCGACGGCTACGACACCGTCGAATGGCTGGCGGCGCAGGAGTGGTCGAACGGTAAGATCGGAACGCTCGGGTCATCGCATCGGGCAATCGTTCAAACGCAGCTTGCGCTGGAGCGTCCGCCGCACCTTGCCGCCATGTGGGTCGAGGCAGGCCCGACGAATATCTACGCGCATGAGGCGCGTGAGGGCGGCGCTATGTCGCCGCAGATGTTCGCAGCGCTCCACCTGCACGCGCTCGACAGTCATGAGCTGCGCGGCAATCCGGACGGCGCGAAGGTCATCCTCGATGCGATGCGCAACATGACCGAGGAGTTTGGGAAGTTGCCGTGGAAGCCGGGTGAGACGGCGCTGCGGGTGACGCCGGACCTTGAAAAGACGCTCTTCGACTACTACCACCGCGGCGCTTACGACGATTGGTGGAACCAGGAGTGCTGCAACCAGGAGCCTTACTTCGACAGGCATGCTGACGTGCCGATAGTGGTGGCGGGCGGCTGGTACGACGCGTTCGTCGGTGCCTCATGCAACTACTTCGTTGAGATGGACCGGCGCAATGAGACGCCTGCCCGGTTGATCCTCGGTCCGTGGTGTCACGGCGCGATGCGGTCTGAGGCGAGCTGGCATGGGCAGGTGGATGTTGGCGAGGATTCGGTCTGGACCAACAGCGTCTACAACCCGGAGCGGCTGCGCTGGTTCGATCGCTGGCTGAAAGATGACCCGGTTTCTGTCGAGCACGACCCACCAGTGCGGCTGTTCGTGATGGGCACTGGTGGCGGAGGCAAGACGAAGCGCGGTCACCTCGATCATGGCGGCTACTGGCGAGACGAGAACGAGTGGCCGCTGGCGAGGACGAAGCAGCGCGTGTTGCACCTGCACGGTGATGGCTCGCTTGCCGATACCGCGCCTGCTGCGGGCGCGGAGCCACTTGAGTATGTGTTCGACCCGGAAAACCCGGTGCCAACCGTTGGTGGGACTCTTGTTGGCGCGTTCCGGGTGTTGAAGCCCGAAGAGGGCGGGCCGTCCGAGGATTTCGTGCCGGACCATCTCGACCAGTGGGCGCTGGCGCGGGCGAACCTTGCCGAGGCGGTTGCAGCTGGTGGCTGGCACCAGGTGGAAGGTCCGCAATGGGCGGGAGCCAGGGAGCCCTATCAACGGCTATGCGACCGCGAAGACGTTCTGACCTTCAGGACCGCGCCGCTGGCGACTGACACCGAAGTCACAGGCGAGATCGAGGTTTCACTCTGGGTCAGTTCTGATGCCCCGGACACCGATTTCACAGTAAAGATCATCGATGAGCAGCCGCCGTCAGAAGAGTGGCCGGACGGCTTCCACCTGAACCTGGTCGATACTGTTCTGCGCATGCGCTACCGAGAGTCGTGGAGCGAAGAGAAGTTTCTGTCAGAGGGCGAGATCTATCCGATCAAGATAAAGCTCTGGCCGATCTCAAACGTGTTCAAGGCCGGGCATCGCATTCGACTGGATGTCTCGTCCTCGAACTACCCGAGACTTGACGTCAACCCGAACACCGGCGAGCCAATGGGTCGCCATACGTACACCCGCAAGGCAAACAACACCGTTTTCGTGGACGCAGGCCGGCCTTCGAGCATGAGCCTGCCGATCATTGAGTGAGTGAGCCTGAGGACGGGGCAATCTCGCGCAAGCACATAGATGTTCCGTGCTGCCCGGTATCGAGTTAGATGTGCCGGACAGTCCCGCGGCAGCCGACTGCTTGTCTGGTACGTAACAAGTTCATAGCCAGGGCCAGAACGACAATACTGTCCGCTTGCTGCGCCTCAGCCAGCCGTCATTCGTTTGTTTCTTGACTCGCCGGGCAATTATTCGTAAATTGCCTCCGCGTTGTTCCAGGTACGTGAATGGAGGTTGATATGGCGGCAGAAGACTACTTGAACAATCAGGTGATGCCATCCGTCGGTGAGGGCAGCCTTGAGCTGTCGGGCTTACCCGGCGGCGCATACACAATGCTTTACGTCTACTACTCACCGGCCGATCCGGATAATCCGCCCGAGGTCAACTACGGCATTAATTCGGCAACGCCGAACCAGCCGTTGCCACAGGGAATGTCGACCTACAACCCGGATATTGGTGACCCCAACGCGTTCTCAATCGAGTGGAGATCCAGCGAGGAATACTCCGCCAAGATCGCCTGGGGCTGGGGACCGAAGTAATTTTTCGTTCAGGGCGTTAGCTGCAGTCCAGGGCGGTCTTCAACGAGGCCAGATTGGCCCGCATGACGTTGAAGTAGTCCTCACCTGCCTCCAGTTCTGCCGGCGTCAGCGACTCCAGTGGGTGCAGCGGCAGTATCTCCGCGCCGGTCTCCGACGCCACGGTCTCAGCAAGGTCGTCCGAAAGTATCGGCTCTTGCAGAATGTGAGTGACTTCGAGGTCTTGCATCTGCTCGATGATGTCTGCGATGCGGCGGGGCGTAGACTCGAACTCGGCCGAGAGGTCAGCCAGTCCGATCTGCTCAAGTGCGTACCGTTCGGCTAGGTGACCGTATGCCTCGTGCGACACAACGATGTGATCGAGGGTGCAGGATGCAAGAGCGTCACCGATCTCGCTGTCGAGTGCCAACAGTTCGGCCACAAGCGCGTTTGCGTTGCTCTCGTAGAGGTCCGCACCGGCTGAATCTGCTGCTGAGAACGCGGCCTGAATGGCTCGCACCTGCTCCGTCGCCTCGATCGGGTTCAGCCACACATGCGGATCTACACCGCCATGGTCGTGTCCGTGCCCGTCGTCATCGTGACCGTGATCGTCGTGGTCATCCTCGTGTGCGTGACCGCCGATGATCCTTTCGAGCTGCTCGATGCCGTCCTCAGCGGCCAACTGGCCCCCTTCAACCTGCTCGATCAGTTCGAGAATCTCGCCCTTCAGCTCTTCGACGTGTTCATCCTCACCATGTTCGCCTTCTGACCTCTCTCCTTCGTGCCCGTGCCCGCCCAGCAGTTCCTCGATCTCTCCAATCCCTTCGTCGGCTGTGATCTCTCCCGCTTCCACCTCTTCGATAACGTGCCCTACGCCATCCACCAGCTCTTTTTCTTCATCGTGGCCGTGCTCATCTGCATGGCTTTCGTCGCCGTGATCGTCGGATCCTTCAGCATCGTCCGGGAGGTCTGCCGTCTCGACCGCCACTAGCGCGTTATTTCCCGCCGACTCAACTGCGTCCTCAATCCATCCTTCGAACGACGGGTGTGTGTAGATCAGGACGTCGGCATCAGCTATCTCCAGGATGTCGCCCGGGGTGGGCTCGAAGTCATGAGCCTCCACACCGGGCCTGATGATTGATGTGACCTGCACGCGGTCACCTCCGATTCGCTCGGCGAAGTATGTGACCGGGTAGATGGTGGTGACCACGTCTAGCCTCGGTCCGGCGTTCCCACTCGGAGTGGCGGTTGGGTCCGAAGCGGTGGAACTGCCGCATGCGACGGCGACAGCGGCCATGGCTGCTAGAGCGATAGCGGTGAGTTTGAGCTTCAATCGATCATCCTGTCTGGTCTTTACCGGGCACGTTCGGGAGTTCAGTTCAACGAATAATTAGGCAGGCGGCGGACGCCACAACCGCCGCCTGCAGGGAGTGAGGCAAGCCTACTGCCTCAACATAGCCTCGACGGCCGCCAACTCCTCGTTACCCAGGATCTTGAACACCTTGTAGCTGGGATCCTCTTCGGCGACTCCCTTGACCGCCTTACGTCCGTTCTTCATCGTGACGATCTCAGGGTCGGCGATCTTCACGACCTTCTTGAGTCCCATGCAGTAGCCGGTGAGTTCCATGATGTGCGCCTTTCAGAATTGATACTTAGTATCATATTGAGTTAAAAGAAAACTGAGAATTAATCTCAGCTAATTTCCCTTGCTGCAGCCGGGCTTGATTGCGACTGAGTCTAGCTTGAAGAAATAGCTGAGTCAACACCGTAAATCGTTCTTAGTAGAGCTAAGTAATTGATATTAAGTATCAAATTAGAATAGTGTATTCGGCTGGTGTCGTCTCAGCAAACAGTGATGACGCCTACTCGAAGACGACTCTTCCGGTCTGATGCTTCTCGATGTAGTCCCAGTCGAGCTCAACACCAAAGCCGGGACCTTCTGGCACCGTCACTTCGCCGTTCTCATCGATTGAGTCGAGGTGGTCCTCGTAGTTCAGGTAGACCGGCGCGTGGAACGGGTGGACCTTCGGGTGGATCAAGCCCAGCTCGTAGTAGTTCGAGTTGCGCATCGCGGCCATGCAGTGCCGGCGCGTCGGGCCGGGGCCGTGCGGCTCCACATCGAGCCCGAAGCCCTCTGCCGCATGGGCGATCTTCATCACGCCTGTGACACCGCCGTCATAGTCCTGGTCGATGCGCACGAAGTCGGTGCCGTCAGCGACTATGAAGTCGACATGCGGCTCAAGACCGCGCGTGTGCTCGAGCTGCAGAATCGGCGTCTTTACCAGTTCTCTGAGCTTGCGATGCGCAAAGGCCGAAACGCCGCCATCCTTCATCGGGTCTTCCCACCAGTAGTAGTTGTAGGCATCGCATGCCCGGCCCAGCTTCACTGCATCGCCGAAGGTCTGGATGGCGCAGAACGGGTCGAGCATCAGGTCCATCCTGTCGCCTACTCGTTCGCCAACGGCCTCAACAAGCTGGACGTGCTCCTCGATCGGCGCGTCCTGCCACGGGTGGATCTTGAAAGCCTTGTATCCCATCTCAAGACACTGTTCTGCGAAGTCAGCGTAGTGTTCTGCGGTTGCCAGGCCGTCGGACTCGCGATCGCCGCAGTAGGTGCTGGCGTACGCGGGCATCGTTTTGCGATGCTCGCCGAGCAGCTGGTAGACGGGTGCGTCGAAGAACTTTCCGGCGAGGTCCCAGAGCGCCATGTCCACCTGTGACATGCCCATACGAGCGTGCTGCCGCAGCGCCTGCTTGGCGTCGTTGTAGATCTTCTCGCGCGCGAACGCGCTCTGGCCCAATGCCGCGCCAGCGAACATGCCTATGGCCGAGTGCTCGGTGGCGCTGCCGCCGATATATTCGCCGGTTACGCCCTGGTCGGTGAAGATCTTGACGATGCGGGCCCGGCTTTGGAGCTTCGACCCTGCGCAGTAAACCGGGATACTGATCGTGCCCTCGGCAGCTATGTTTTCGAGCGTATACTCGAACTCCGTCAGTTCAATCCTGGTGATGATGGGGGCTTCTGGCATTTAGGGTCTCCTGGATGTGGGGCTGAAGTTGCTGGAGTGGCGGCCTCCGGACGATGGCGCAAGGTTACTCCCGATTCGATAGCTGGACTCAGCCCGCGCCGCTGAGACGGGTCCCCGGTAGTGGAGAGCATGGGTACGTTTCTCAGAGCCGGAATAACCCGGTCTCGATCACTGAGCCTGGCCGGGCTTGTGACCGTGTTGCTGGTGACTGCTGTTGCCTGCGGATCAGACAGGCCAGCTGAACAGCCGACTGCAACTACTATCGCCACCTCGACTCCGGTACCTGCGCCTACACCGGTACCAACTTCCGCGCCTCGGCCCGGTCCAACGAAGACACCTGAGGCTACGGCTACACCTTCTGGCAGCGGGTTCGAGTTCGAAGAGCCTGAGTTCCCTTCACCGCGTGAGTTCTACATCCTGTCGAACGTGGACGGCGGTCCGCTGCTTCTTCCATACCTGGATGCTGCGGCCAGGCAGACCGAGTTTTCAATGACAAGCACGTTTCACAGGAGTGGTTCGTTTGATGGTGATGAGTTCGCGACCACTCAACGTTCACTGGCTCAGACCAATGGTCGGCTCTTCTTCACGGAAATCCTGGAAGTCACCTATACCGACAACCCGGACGACTTGAGCCAGATCGTCGGAGACCCTTTGCAATCCGAAGGTACACAGGTCGTTTCAGACGGGATTGTCGTGTATGCCAGACCCGGCGCATCGGAAAAATGGATCGACGTCACCAGCAAGCTCCTGGAAGACGGATCGTTCGAAGAGGCGCTGAACAGTCCGGACCAGCACCCGCTTGGAACCGCTCTATTCTCGATCGCGAGCAGCACTCTTTTCGCCACGTTCGGAATCGCGGATGAGGAATCGATCGCGGAGGCTGAAGCGAACTCACCGGTTCCGCTGCGGCTGGATTTCAAGCAGGAATCGGCGGACGACGAGACCATAGTGATCGCGAACCGAGTCTCGTTTTCTGATGAGCAAGAGTTCGGAGGACAGGCGACGATCAATGGATTTACGCACGACGTCGTGTTCACGATCGATGCCGAGCTCGGATTGATTGTGCACGCCATTAGCGAACAGAACACGAAGACTGACGGCCCGTTCGGTATCAGTGAAGAGGTGTTCCTGTTTGAGCACGAGATCGACTACTCTCCCCAGCAGATAGAATTCCCTCAGCCGGGCGACCCTTCGATCGAGACCGACCCGGACAAGATTGCAGCATTCCTGGAGCTTATTGAGTGACCGAAGACCCGCAGCGTTCACGAAGCTCCAGTTCAGAATCCATCCAGCACCACTCAGTAGTCATCGTCGGCGGCGGCCCCGGCGGGCTTGGCGCCGGAGCGGTCCTCGAAGGCTGGCACCCGCACTTCAAGGGCGACTTCCAGTTCCCGCTGCTCGAAGTGCAGCAACTCGCCGAACAGTTCCGTGACTGCCCATTGGAGTTGGACCAGCACCGGGTCCTACGGGCCGGACTGCGGCCGATCGAGTTCTACCGCATGCGCCACCACCCGACCCAGGAAGCGCTACCTCTTGAAGACTGGACTCTCGGCTTCAGCAAGCGGCCGGGCGTCGACTGGAAGATGCTCTCGCTCGATAAGCCGGGCGGCCTGTGGAACAACGTGCCAAGAGAGCAATTGACTCTCGGCCCGGCGCACTGGATGGAACTCTCGCAGTACCCGGTGCTGCAGTTCTACGAGGACTTCGGTCTCGAGCGCGACCCGAACGCGCTGATCCACAAGAGCGACATCGTTCCTTACTACCACGCATTCGCCGAGAAGCTTGGTCTGAACGATCGAATCCAGACAGGCACAGAAGTGACGTCGATCAGGCCGCTATCAGAGGACGCAGGACCGCGTTTTCTTGTTGAGGCCGAGACCGATGCCGGCCGGCAGTGGTACAGCTGTGACTACATCGTGTTTGCGGTCGGTCCGAAGTCCGCGAAGCGCTACTTAACCGCCAGTGGGACCGACCAGCCGTACGTGCAGAACGCCTACAACCATGCGGACGACTTGCCCGGTGAACGCGTGATGGTTGTTGGCGGTGGACGATCGGCCGACTGGGCGGCGACTGAGTGCCACGACGCAGGCAAGACGGTGGTGTACGTCATGCGCCAGACGCCTGAGCCTCACCTGAAGCTGATCAACGAGAGCCAGCACTTGCCGTACTACCAGCGCATTGCCCAGATCCTGAGCGAGGACCAGCAGCGGTTCGGCCTGCTTTACGGCTCGGAGGTGAAGGCGTTCAGGGACGGCGGCGAGGTCTTGATCGGCACGCCCGAGGGCGACGTCGAAGTCGGCGTGGACCACGTGATCGTCGAGATCGGTGGCGAGCCTGACTACGGCCTACTGCAAGGCTTTCAGCCGCTGACGCTGGTGCCGAAGCGAGACAACTTCCGGTTCCAGGTGATGCAGATGCAGACCGACCAGGCGACGTTCGAGTCGGTGGATATCGCGGGGCTGTACCCGGCCGGCTATCTGTCACAGGGGACTGGTCTGTCCGTGATCGGCTTCCACTGCGGGGCGTACCTGATCGCCGGGGATATCTTGCGCAGGATGGGTTATTTCAGCCGGTAGGGGAGGTCCGCCTCTCGACAGGCTCAGGATGGCCGGTTGTTCTCCCTCCCATATTGGAAGGGAGTTAGAGGGAGGGTCGATGGCGACCGGAACGACCGGCTGTTGGCGGAAGACCGAACGACCCTCTCCCAATCTGGGAGAGGGGATTTTCCTCACCTCACGCCGCCTACGCACTGACCTTCCGCGCTGCGAAGGTCACGTAGACGGTGTCGCAGTTTGGGCAGCGGCCGTTCTTGTAGGCTGGCTCGACGTGGTCGCAGTGAGCGCATCGAACATCGCCCGCCTTCGTCTGCATCGCCGCGTTTGGCTTCGTCGCCGCACCGCAGCTTGAGCAGTGCGGCGCAGTCGGCGGCACGTGTGACTGAGCAATCACGCGTGCGCACAACGTGCAGATGAAGGCAGGCTGTTCTTTCGAAGTCGTCATTCTTATCGAAAACCCTATCAGGCCGTCGGGCTACTCGCCTCCGCCAGCCGGAGCGCCACCCTCCTGCAAGGCAGGCTCAGCCTCCGGGACCTGGCCCTCAATCGAGATGTTCGGCAGCCACTCCATCCATGACGGGAAGTACCAGGCGTGCTTGCCCAGCACCCGCATGATGCTCGGCACCAGCAGCGACCTGACGATCGTCGCATCAAGAAGCACCGCAGCACCAAGGCCGAAGCCCATCGACTGGAAGAATGCGATGTCTCCCAGCGCGAACCCGCCGAAGACCGCAACCATGATCAGCGCAGCACCCGTAATGATACTGGCCGTCGTGCGCAGTCCGAAGGCAACCGACTCCGTGGCATCGCCCGTCTCGTCGTAGCGCTCCTTGATCCGGCTCAGCATGAAGACGTGGTAGTCCATAGAGAGGCCGAACAGGATGCTGAACATGAACAGCGGCAGCCAGAACTCGACCTGGTCAACCTGCTCGAAGCCAAAGAGATCTATCAGGAACCCTTCCTGGAACACCAGTACGACAAGTCCATAGGCCGCTCCCACGGACAGAAGGTTCATGATGATGGACGCGACCGAGACAGTGATCGACCTGAATGCGAATAGCAACAGGATGAAGCTCAGTCCAAGTACGGCCAGGAAGACGATCGGCAAGAACTCTTCCGTGAGTTCAACCGAGTCGACGACGCTCGCTGAAGAGCCTCCTACGAATACCTCGTAGGTACCCGGCGCGACACCTGCAAAGGCCTCTGGGATCATGTCGCCGCGCAGCCTGCGGATCGCCTCGAGAGCGGTCTGGTTGTTCGGGTCTCCAGGAACCTTCGCCGAGATGGTTGCCAGGTCGACGGATGGCTCGATGCGGACCTCCGGATCGCTGAGGCCGGTGTCGCTTTCCATCAGACCGTTGAGCCGATTGATGGCCTCGTTGATCTGCTGTGATCCGACCTGTCCGTCGATCACAACCACGGCCCGTTCATCCGAACCGAATCCGAACTTCTCGTTGACCGTCTCAAAACCGATCTTCAGCGGCTCGTCATCCGGAAGCACCGAGATGCCGCTGGTGCCTGATTCGATCTCCAGGTAGAAGTAGGCGAGAACGATCAGCAGACCTGTCGCAAGAGTCATACTGACGTAAGGGCGCCTCATTACGGCGACGGTGATCGTGTTCCAGACACCGCCGGTCGCCTCGCCCCCGTGAGACGGGGCATCGCCGATTCCGAACGACCTCGTACCGCCGCTCCTGCGCTTCAGGTACGACAGCACCACGAGGATCATCATCACGGCGAACGAGACGATGATCAGTTCCGGTCCGAGTCCCATGATCACCATCATCAAGACCATCGGAACCAGGAACAGAACGAGCGTAAGCATGACTGGCGCCCGAACGTTGTTCACACGGTCGCCGAGCAGTCCGATGATCGCGGGCAGCAGCGTCACGCTGGTCGCCACGGCCACGAACACAACGGTGATCGCCCCAACTCCGAACGCCTGGAAGATCCGCTCCGGGATGATCAGCATGCCGAGCAGAGCGATCACAACGGTGAATCCGCTGAACACGACGGCGCGTCCGGCTGTGGCGCTAGACGCCTCGATGGCAGCCTGCTTGTCCAGGCCTTTCGCCCGCTCCTCCCTGTACCGGGAAAGCACGAACAGGGAGTAGTCGATGCCGACCGCGAGACCCATCATGGTGATGATGTTCGGCACGAACTCGTTGAGTTCCATGATCTGGCCGGTGAGCATCGAGATGCCGACGGCCGTAAGGACCGCAACTATGGCCAGGACGATCGGGATAAACGCCGCAACCACGGCGCCGAATACCACGGCCAGGATGATGAGCGCGACGGCGATACCTATCGTTTCACCGGTAACCAGGTCACTTTCGGCAAGTTCAGCGAACGTTGCGTTCACACTGGCATTACCGAACAGATAGACCTGGATCTGGTCGTCCGTCACCTCTTCAGCGACGTGGACCAGCGTCAGGATGTCGTCCTCGCGGTCGTCATGAATCTCCATGAACGCGAGAGCGGTGGTGCCATCTTCCGAGATCTCGAACTCGTAGTCGGCCAGAGTGCCGTTGATGATCGTGTCTTCTGCATCAAGGTCGTGCTGTGCCTCGATGAACTCGGCATTGAGCTCCTCGATGCGAGCTTCGAAATCAGGTGAGTCTGCGGTGACTACCGAGGAGGTCAGGATCACGAACTCGGTGCTTGTCGAGCGCCTGACGATGTTGTCCTGATCCTGTGGCTCATCTGCCCGGTCAAGCGGTCCGAACCGCTCATCGATCAGGTTTTCGGCTGTCTCGAACTCAAGCTCTCGAGTCGGACCGTCTTCACCATCGAGCGCGCTGTCGCACAGCGTCGCAATCAGACCGACAGAGACGATCAGTATGCCGAGCCAGCCCAGAATGGTGATCCTCGGGCGGCGTCCACTGAAGCCGGCTATACCTTCTATTGACAATGACATCTCTCAGCATCCCACCCGTGCGAAGTATTCCCGGCCCACTATCGGCGGTCACACACAGCGTTTCTGGTACTTATTAAACTAGTTCAAAAAGGACTATATCAAAGGTTCCATCGAAATCGCACCGGATGACGGGACGATTATGATCGCCGGTCATTGAGAAAACCGGTTTCATGTTCCGTGAAACGACTGAAAAGCCTTCGATCGGCAACCGAGTATCTGCCCGCGATCGAGTTCAGGCAATACCTCGCAGGAGGGATATCGGGTGATATCCGGGATCATCCCGGTTGCCTTGGGAGACGGGTTGTTCAGGTGCTGAGGATGCCGGTGATCTCGCCTGTTTCGTCGTTCAGATCGATGTCCAAAGCGTTCGGGTTTGAGGGCAGGCCGGGCAGCGTGATGATGTCTCCCGCAAGGGTTACGATCTGCCTTGCGCCCGCCAGAACCCGCAGCTCACGGATTGGCAGAGTGTGGCCCGTCGGCGCACCGCGCAGTTTCGGGTCTGCGGAGACGGAAAGGTGGGTCTTGGCCATGCAGACCGGGAAGTCCCAGCCGTTGTCCTCGAACCGCCGTGCCGTGGTCCGAGTCATCGGTCCCCACGTCACTTTTGCCGCTCCGTAGAGCTCCTTTGCCATGCGCTCCACCTTGGTGAAGAACTGCTCGTCACTTTCGTAGAGCAGTTTCACGTCGGCTTCTCCAGAGTCAGCGGCGTTGGCGACGGCCTGCGCAAGATCAGTCATGCCCGCGCCTCCCTCTGCGAAGCCCATCGCCTCTTCGACACCCGATGCTCCAAACTCTGTTGCCATCTGCTTGACCGCGGCGACCTCGTCCGGCGAGTCGTCGGGGAAGCGGTTGATGGCGACAACGGCAGGCAGGCCGTACATCTTGACGATACGGATGGCGTTCTTCAGGTTCTCTGCGCCCTTGCGGACCGCCTCGACATTCGGTGTTCCCATCTCCTTCATATCGATGCCGCCGTGCCATTTAAGGCCGCGGATGGTGGTGACCACAACGGCGGCCGAAGGTTTCGGGCTGCCCTGGCGCACCTTGATGTCCATGAACTTCTCGAAGCCGAGGTCTGCGCCGAAGCCAGCCTCGGTGATCACGTACTCGCCACACTGCACGGCCAGCTTGTCGGCGACTATGGAGCTGCAGCCGTGGGCGATGTTGCCGAACGGCCCCATGTGGACGATGGCGGGCTGGCCCTCGAGCGTCTGGCATAGGTTGGGCTTCAGGGCGTCACGTAGCAGCGCCATCATCGAGCCGACAGCGCCGACTTCGCTTGCGCAGACGGGCAGACGGTCATCGGTCCAGCCGACGACGATGCTGCTGAGCCTGAGCCGCAGGTCTTCGTAGTCGTGGGCGAGGGCCATGATCGCCATGATCTCGGATGCAGATGAGATGTCGAACCCAGTCTCTCGCAGCGGAGCGGCCGATCTGCCGCCAACACCCGTCACGACGTTGCGGAGCGCGCGGTCTTCGGCGTCGGTGACCCTGCGCCAGGTGATGCCGGTCGGTCCAAAGCCCTCGATCAGGCCACGGTGGGCGGCGTTGTCTGTCATTGCGGCCAGGAAGTTGTGGGCCGATTCGATGGCGTGGAAGTCACCTGTGAAGTGCAGGTTGATGTCGACCGCTGGCTGTACGGTCGACTTGCCACCGCCGGTGCCACCGCCCTTGTGTCCGAATACGGGTCCGAGAGACGGCTGCCTGATGGTGAGCACGGGTTTCTTGCCGATCTTCGCAAGTCCCTGTGTGAGGCCAACCGCCGTAGTTGACTTGCCTTCTCCCGCAGGCGTGGGCGTGATCGCGGTCACTACTATTAGCTTTGCGAGGCTGCCTGAGGGGTTGCTCGAAGGGAACTCGCTGAGAGGGATCTTCAGCTTGTCGGTGCCGTGTGGCTCAAGCCGGTCAACTGGCAGTCCAAGGTCGGCGGCAACGTCAGCAATTGGGCGCATCGTCATCTCCAGCCGGGATTTGGCTCACGGCGCTCTGGTAATGGTCGAGGAACGGAATGGATGAGACCGTAACGTATCAGATGCCACCGGTTGCATTGCAGAAACCGACGGCGTCCGAGTTGGGTCTGATCAGCCGCCGCAGTACGCCTGGCACGAGCCTGGCATGAGGTAGATGACCGGTTGCCGACCAGCATCTCCACAACCCAGATTCAAGCGCCGATAGAGGACGTCTATCGCTACATCTCGACGCCTCACCTGATCTCGCGGTGGGTGGTCGGTCTTGAGCCGGGCGCCCGTGTCGGAGGCGACGGCGAGGTGAAACTGGGGATGCGCGCCTCTGATCACAGGCAGATCACAGGCGCCCCTCCCGGCGCCGACCCCGAGATCACGGGCTTCGCTCCCGATGAGTCAGTCTCGATGCGCATCGAATCGGCCGGTTTCATCATGAACACCCGCTTCCACCTGTTCGAGTCAGACGGTGTGACTACTGTCAGGCAGTCGGTGCAGCTTTCGTACAAGCGCTGGTACAAGCTGTTCGCTGTGATCACGAACCGTTCGGTGCAACGCAGGGTTGACGAGAACCTGGCGCGGTTGAAGCGGCTAGTTGAGGACGACAGAGGGGCAGTTAAGGCTGCTTAGAGGCTGCGGTGACTACGCTGCCAGCGATAGCAAAAGATTGCAGATCGCGGCTGAACGCGTAAAGTGTCGGAACTATGTTCCGATGGCTTAAAATTCGCCGTTTTGAACTCTGCAAGCACCTTCACAGCGAAGCGCGCTCGCTACGAAGCGCTGTTTCTGCCGCATGGCATCATCCGTTGCGGCTGCTTGGCACCGTCATCGTCCTCGCCGCAATCGCAACTTTCGTGAACTGGATCGTGTCGACGGCTGGCGCTGGGTTTGATGAACAGATCGTCGGAGAGGGAGATACGCGCCGACGAACGCTTTGGGACTGGCTGGACCTACTTCTTATTCCGTTCGTGCTAGGTGCAAGCGCGTTCCTATTCAACATTGCGTTGCAGCGCAGGCAGACGCAACTTGCACGGGAAGAGAACGAGAAAGATCGCGAGTTAGCGAGAGTGGAGAACGAAACCGAGCGAGACGTCGCCCGCAATAGGAGTCAGGAGGAGACTCTTCGGCACTACATGGACACGATGCAGCGCCTGATGCTGGACCGCGGTGATGACAGCCTGAAGCACGGGGCAGATGCGAGGTTGCGTAACGTAGCGAGGGCAAGGACACTTGCTGTAATCAGAGCGTTAAGCGGCTCGGCATCACGTATCGACCAGGTGATTAGATTCTTGGTTGAGTCCTATCTCTTGGATGTGGTAGACGCGGACGCGAATCAAGTACCAGAGGCAGCGGTAACTCTCCAAGATGCGGACTTCGATTCAATTGATCTCAGTCATGTTGGATTGCCCACAGTCAATCTAAGAGGTGCTGACTTGCACAATGCTCACATGGAAGACGCAATATTGACCCAGGCTAACCTTACGCTCGCGAATCTGATCGGAGCCGATTTAAGCGACGCATTCCTAGAGAACGTGCATTTTGAAGGTGCGCTCCTCATCGGAGCGCGTTTTGATCGAGCTGACATGAAAGGGGCCATCCTGACGGACGCGAATCTCCGCTACGCGAAATTGCGCAGCGCACGTAACGTTACGCGAGATCAGTTGAACTCGGCAATTGTGGATGAAACCACGGAACTGCCAGACATCATCGGCGATGATACCTAATGGCCATTGCGCATCACCAAACTGCTTGTTCCCACCCTCTATATCGTCCGGTACCGCCGGCCGATCGACAGGAAGACGAAGCCTAAAACGCCGAGGCCGGTGACGATCTCCCAGTGGATCACACGGCCGACGATGACGTTCAGGACTACCGCGACGAAGAGCAGGATGGCCATTGTGATGGCGGACCATGCCACGCTGTTCGGCCAGGGCCTGTTCGAGGCATCACCCGAATCCGACGATTTGCCGGAGCGCCGGGACTTTGACTTGTTTGCCCTGTTCGCTGGACCTGTCATTGGACATCCTTCACTGAATGACAAATAATCGGCGCCAACCGGTATTGCGGAGGGACGGTTCGCTCTGCCGGAAGGCGCCTCAAGCCTTTAGATGCGGTTTCGCAGTGGGCGTTGCAGAGGCGCAGTTCTCTCTTCAGATTTCCACTCGCAGCTGCCTTGCTTCACGACGGCAGCCTGCCCGACCCAACTACGACATCGGAGTGCTGCGGATGACCCTTCTCCGGCCTCTTGGCTGAGGTGGCTCCGGCTTCGTTGCCAGCAAAATGGTTATCGAGGCCATCACGGCCGCTCCACCGAGCACGAAGAGCACGTTTTCATAGGTCTGCTGCTGGTCGAACACCCAGCCGACGATCACTGGCGAAACGGTCATGCCGAGCGCCATCGGAAATGCCGACATGCCGAGGATCGTCCCGAAGTGCTTTCGGCCGAAGTAGTCGCCACGCATCGCATGCAGGATCGGTGTGCGCCCTCCGAACCCGACGCCCCAGAGCACAGCAAACAGCACCGCCATCGGGTAACTCACTGCGACCGCAAGCACGGCCAGCCCGGCCGCCTGGATAAGCACCAGCCCTGCCACTGCGTACCTTTTCTCGACCCTGTCACCGATTATCCCGCCGGTTAGCTGCGCTGCAAACGCGATCACCGTCTGCATCACGACGATCGTGCCGGCTGCCTGGTCGCTCAGGTTCGTGCCGTTCGGCGCGGTCAGTTGGAAGAAGAGGTGGGCGCTGAGGGCGCCGACCGAAAAGTTGGTCAGCATGTGTGTCATCGAGATGCCCCAGAACGCCCGCGTCCTCAGCGCTTCTCCTGCCGTGAAGTCATGTCCAAGACCGCTCTGCTGAGCGCTGGGCCTGCGCTTTCTCGTTGTCCTGCGGACAAGCCTGCTCATCGCCTCCTGGTCGGGCAGCCTTTTCGCGAGGACCCGGGCGAATATCGGACCTGACACGAGCGTGACGATTCCGACGACCGTGACCGTGTCGCGCCAGCCGTGGGCCTGGATGCCCCAGACGATCGCGGGGACAAGGAACCCTCCTGCGCTGCTACCTGCGATGACGAACGACATTGCGTTTGCGCGGCGGTGCGGCATCCATGCGTTGACCGCGGCCATCGACGGCGTGAAACCGCCGATGCTGAAGCCGAGCGAAAGCACGAAGAAGGCGATGTAGTAGGTGACGAGGGAATCGACCTGTGCGAAGAAGATCAGGCCGAGTCCGCCCATGGTGAAGCCGAACAGCACCATCTTTGCGGAACCGAACTTATCGGTGAGGAAACCTTCAACGGGTCCAAGGAGTGCTCCGCCGAATCTGCCGAAGGACGCAACACCGGTGATTGCGGCGCGGGACCAGCCGAACTCGTCTTCGATAGCACGGAAGAGCACGCTGCTGGCCTGGAAAGTGGGGCCAGAGCTGATGACCATGTTGAACGCGCCGGTTATCGAAACCCACCAGCCGTAGTAGACGCGCCTGGTGCGTCGCCTGGCGGTTGCGAGCGAGGTCAAGATGGCTCCGGATTTTCTGGCTGATTGAGACTTAGCGGCGGTGTTTTGTCGTCAACGTCGGCGGCTGTTCGTCGGCATTTCGAAGAGAGTTCGTTCAGCCTACTCTCGTGGCGTGGACGTTTGCTAGAGATGATGCGCTTGCAGAGCTGGCATGGATAGCCGGTCCGAGCACAAAAACTCGTGACATTCGCCGGGGCTGTTCATGGTCTTTGTCCGTATACTCGAACGTTGAGCCGTGTTTTTGAGTGCTCTGAAAGGCGGCTCGTTGGACTGCACAACTAACCTCCCAGTCGACTTCGTTCTGACAGAAAAATGCCAACCATAGAAGTTGAAAACGTGTCGAAAAACTACGGCAAGATCGAGGCGCTGAAAGGCGTTTCTCTGACCGTTGAGCAGGGTGCGATTCTCGGCATGCTCGGGCCGAACGGCGCAGGCAAGACGACGCTTGTGAAGATCCTGTCATCGCTCATCAAGCCGTCGGGCGGACGGGCATCAGTCGCTGGGTACGACGTGGTGAACCAGACCCGGCAGGTCCGTTCGATCATCGGCCTGGCAGGGCAGAGCGCCGCCGTCGACGAGAACCTGACCGGTCACGAAAACCTGTACCTGGTCGCCCGGCTCTACCACCTTAGCAAGGACGACTCACGCAGGCGCGCCGGTGAGCTCCTCGAGCAGTTTGACCTTGTTGAATCGGGACACCGGGCGGTTAAAACCTACTCAGGTGGCATGCGCCGTAGGCTGGACCTTGCAGCAAGCCTTGTTGCCGATCCGCAGGTGCTTTTCCTTGATGAGCCGACGACAGGTCTAGACCCGCGCAGCCGGAACGATCTGTGGGACGTGATCCGAAGTCTTGTCCAGACCGGCACTACAGTCCTGCTCACAACGCAGTATTTGGAGGAGGCGGACCAGCTGGCCGACCGCATTTCAGTCATCGACCAGGGCTCGCTTATTGCTGAAGGCACCGCGCAGCAGCTGAAGCAGAAGGCCGGCTCTGAGTTCATATCGGTGCAGGCGCAGGAGTGGGACCAGGTGAGCAAGACGGTCGAGGTGATGCGCCGCTTCACGCAGGAAGAGCCTTCGGTCTCTGAACACGACAGGCGCGTAACTGTTTCGGTGGCTGATGGGTCGTCTCTGCTGGCGGGGGTTGTGCGAGAGCTTGACTCGGCTGGAGTTTCGGTGACCGATCTTTCGATGCGGCAGCCGACGCTCGACGATGTGTTCCTGGCACTGACCGGCCGCACGGCTGAGGAGTCGGAGATGGGCGATACGGACGATTCAGCGGGAGGAGGCGCAGATGACTGAGCTGGTTGCAAACCTCAGAGCAGAGGCTCGCTGGATTGTGCAGGACACCACGACGATGACCTGGCGCAACCTGGTCATCACGACCCGGACGCCTGAGCTTCTCACGTTCGTGACGATTCAGCCGATCATGTTCGTGCTGCTCTTCGTCTACGTGTTCGGCGGCGCTATTCAGACCGGCGGAAGCTACACAGATTTCCTGATGCCGGGAATCATCATCCAGACTGTGCTGTTCGGCACGAGCCAGACTGCAGTCGGGCTAGCCGACGACCTGAGCAAGGGGATTGTCGACCGATACCGCTCGCTGCCGATGGCACGCGGAGCAGTTATCGCTGGACGTGTGATCGGAGATATCGCCCGCAACCTGTTCGTTGTCGGCGTGATGCTGGCCGTCGGACTGGCAATTGGATTCCGGTTCCACGGCGGCGTTGTAGGCGCCATCGCGTTCCCGTTCTACGCCATCTTCTTCTCGATCGCGTTCCACTTCCTGATGGCCTATTTCGGGGCGAGGGCGCAGACGGTGGAGTCGGCGAACGTGCTGACGTTCCTGATCATCTTCCCGATCACGTTCCTGAGCAGCGCGTTCGTACCTGTTGAGACGATGCCAGGCTGGCTGCAGCCGGTCGCCAAGGCGAACCCGATGACCTACGGTGTGGACACCGCAAGGGCGCTAGCACAGGGCGGACCGATTACCGAGAGCCTGCTGTTCTCGATCGCCTGGATCATCGGCATCACCGCGGTCTTCGCACCGCTGGCCGTCTACCAGTACAGAAGAGCAAGTTAGGCACAAGCGGTTCGGCCTTGTTTCCCTGACCGATTTAGGCGCTGGTTCTGACATGGCACGGCGAGACTCGTCGCACGGAGTTACACTGGCGGCTGCACACCCGCGTGAATCAAATCGATCAGCGACTATTCCGCTGATCTCTGTTCAGGTTGCGCGCCACACATCTGCAGACAAGATCCGAGCCAGATCTGACCCAGACAGCACAAACAGGCAATACCAAGTCAACTCGTGAGCGCAGGAGCGTCCGCGCCCGGATCACAGACTCCGGGCCGACCGGCGCGGACGTCATCTGGCGCATCATCCTGATCTCGCTCCAGTTCCGCTGGCACTTCCTCGGCGCTGTCGCATCGGCCACCGTTGCCGCTGTTCTTTTCCTCTTCATACCCCGACTGCTCGGCGACGGTGTCGACCAGGCTTTCACTCTGATCCAGGAAGGCGAATACTCAAGGGGCGAGATCGAAAGCCTCCTCCTGCGGACTGCAATCCTCGTAGTCGTGTTCGGACTTGGCCGCGGTGTGTTCGGGTTCATCCAGATGTTCCTTGGCGATACTCTCAGCCAGCGAGTTTCGAACCGACTGCGGATGATCTACTTCGACCGACTGCAGGCGCAGAGCTTCAGCTTCTACGACGGTGTTCATACCGGCCAGCTGATGTCACGCGGACTCTCGGACATCGAAGGTGTTCGCATGTTCGTGCAGAGCGGGCTCGTGCAGGTGTTCAGAGTCGCCGTGATGCTGATCGCCGCCGCCGTCTTCATGGCGCTGATCGACTGGCAGCTGGCTCTTCTGAGCCTTGGCTTCGTGCCGTTCTTGGTGTTCCGCAGTGCCCGGCTCCGTATCCAGCTCCGCAAGACCTGGCGTCAGATCCAGGACGCGCTGGGCGAGTTGACCACGACGATGCAGGAGAACCTTGCTGGCGTGCGTGTGGTCAGAGCGTTCTCGGCTCAGAAGTTTGAAGAGAAGAAGTTTGATGTGACCGCTAGAGAGGTTGTAGACCTCCGCCTTTCGGCTGCCCGGCAGCATGCCCGCGGCGGCGGCTCCATCTCGTTCGCGTTCCTGCTTGCATGGGCGGCTCTGCTGTGGCTCGGCGGTGAGAAGGTGATCGACGGCGACATGACGGTCGGTGAGTTGACACAGTTCTTTGCGTTCCTTGGCATCCTTCGCTTCCCGGTCCGCATGATCGTGATGATCGTCAACTCGACCTCAAGGGCGACATCGGCCGGCGGGCGAATCTTCGAGGTCCTTGACATCCCCTCGGCGATCACCGATGCCGAAGATGCGAAGCCGATCAGAGTCACGGACGGAACCGTTAAGTTCGATGACGTGACGTTCAGCTACAAGGGCGTCAAAGCGCTCGACCGCGTCAGCTTTAAGGCCGGACCTGATCACTCCATCGGGATAGTCGGGCCGCCGGGCAGCGGAAAGTCGTCGGTCGCCAACCTGATACCACGCTTCTACGACCCTGACAGCGGTCAAGTGACCATCGACGGCACTCCGGTCTCCAATGCAACTGTGGAGTCGGTTCGACAAGCTGTCGGGCTGGTTGAGCAGGACCCGTTCCTGTTCGACGGCACCATCCGGGACAACATCCGCTACGGCGATATCGACGCCGAAGAGTCGAGAGTGATTGAGGCCGCGAAGATCGCCCAGGTCCATGACTTCATTCAGAGCCTGCCCGAGGGCTACGACACGATCATCGGCGAGCGCGGCATCGGACTGTCAGGCGGACAGCGCCAGCGCGTGGCGATCGCCCGCACGCTGCTCAGGAACCCACCGATTCTCATCTTCGACGACTCTACCTCCAGCGTGGACGCCGGAACAGACGCCCGCATCCGCCATGCTCTCGAGACGATGCCGGGCCGCCACACTGTGATCACGATTGCGCACCGGCTCAGCTCACTTCAGCGCGCTGACGAGATCATTGTGCTCGATGGCGGGCGTGTAGTTGAGCGCGGCACGCATGGGCAGCTTCTTGCTGGCGGGACCCGTTACCGGGAGCTGTGGAACCTCCAGCAGAAGGAGAGCCTGGAGGTGGATGAGTAGTGGCAACCGTTGCAGGCGGAGACGACCGCAAGAGGGCGGAGCGCAAGCGGCCGGCCCGTGCAGAGGAGCAGCACAAGGAGCTGCACGAGTCGGACGAGGAGATGTTCTCCCAACTGGACTCGACCGTATTCAGGCGGTTCTTCTACTACGCTGGTCCTTACAAGAAGCAGATGATCGTCGCCTTGCTGGCGGTGGTCGGCTTCACTGTCGCTAATCTTGCGACACCACTGCTGGTGAAGTTCGGCATCGATAACGCTGTCATTCCCGGCGACTCCCGTCTGCTCGCGATCATCGGTGTGCTGATGCTGGCCAACGCCGGGCTCTACTGGCTGACGATGTACCTGCAACGTGTGCTCATCTCCGCCGTCGCGCTCGAGATCCTGTACGACATCCGGGCCGACATGTTCCTGCAGCTGCAGCGACTGGCGCTGTCGTTCTCCGACAAGACGCCGGTCGGCAGCTTGATGGCGAGGATGTTCGGTGACGTTGGCGCGCTGCAGGAGATGCTGGAGTCGTCCATCGAGGTGATCGGAGACATCCTGACGCTGCTCGGAATCATCGTGGTGCTGCTCGTGCTCGACTTCCAGCTCGGGTTGATAGCGCTTGCGGTAATGCCGGCGCTGCTGTTAATCCGGTTCCTGTGGCAGCCCATCGCCCGGCGGGCCTTCATGCGAATGCGCCGCAACTCATCGATAGTTGGCGTCTACCTCGACCAGAACGTCAGCGGCATGCGCGTTGTGCAGGCGATGAACCGGCAGGACGAGAACCATGATGTGATGGACGGCAAGGTCCGCACCTTCTTCTGGTCGGCGGTCAGGGCGGCGAGGCTCGGTGGAATCCTGATGCCATCTGTCGAACTGCTCACCGGAATTGCGCTGGCGCTGGTGATCATCGTCGGAGGCGCACGGGTCTTCGATGGCACGCTTGAAGTCGGTGTGATGGTCGCGTTTCTGCTCTACGTGCAGCGGTTCTTCGAGCCAATCCGGACCCTGACGATGCACTACGCGGTGCTGCAGCGGGCCGTTGCATCCGGCCACCGCATCTTCGAGCTGCTGGACATTCCACTCGAGGTGCCGGACCGTCCCGATGCCCGCCCGATCGGCGACATCAAGGGAGCTATCGAGTTCCGGAACGTGACGTTTGGCTACGACCCCGAGCGGCCGATCCTGCGCAACATCAACCTGAAGGTCGAGCCGGGCAAGACGGTGGCGATCGTTGGACCCACGGGCTCAGGCAAGACCAGTCTGACGGCGCTGGCGCACAGGTTCTATGACGTGCAGGAGGGCGCTGTGCTGCTTGACGGCATCGACGTCCGGGACGTGACGCAGGAGTCGATCGGCGGCGTGATGGGCATGGTGCTGCAGGAGCCGTTCCTGTTCTCGCGTTCGGTGTTCGAAAACGTTCAGTACAACACGACCGACGCGACCCGGACAGATGTTGTCGAGGCCTGCAAGGTGATCGGCGCGCACGACTTCATCATGGATCTCGAGAACGGTTACGACACGGTGCTGGAGCAGCGGGGGTCGAACCTGTCCGTTGGCCAGCGTCAGCTGATCAGCTTCGCGAGGGCGCTGGTAGCGAACCCGAGAATCCTGGTGCTTGATGAGGCGACGGCGAACATCGACAGCTACACGGAGCAGGTGATCCAGCGGGCGCTCCGAAAACTCTTGGAAGGCCGCACGGCTCTTGTGATCGCGCACCGGCTTTCGACCATCCGCAACGCCGACAACATCGTGGTTGTGCAGAGCGGCCAGATCATCGAGCAGGGCACGCACGAGCAGCTCGTAGAGGCGAACGGCCTCTACGCCCAGCTCTGGGCAACCACCTACTCATCGTTCGACGACATAGCCCAAAACGCCGACATCCAGATAGGCGGCCCCGCGACGGCCACGTAGTCCCTCTGGTGTCTATCGGGCGGCGGTGATCTCGACGACGAAGGTGTCTGAGGTTGGGAGCGCACCCGCTCCGCTGCGAGACCTGCGCCTATAATCCCGGCGCTGTCTCATTTCACCCTGCACAGGAACTCGAAATATGAAGATCACTGATGTCACGACAACCATGCTGCGCAACCCGGAAGGGTTCGTGATCCAGGACGCCACCATCCCGCCGCTCAAGCCGGGCGCCAAGGGCTCAATGGGTCTCTGGGTGCACATCAAGACCGACGAGGGCACCGAAGGTCTTGGCGTCGCAGCCGGCAACCACAGCACCCGGGCCGTGATCGAGAACAACTTGAAGGACCTGCTGATTGGCCAGGATCCGTTCAATATCGAGAAGCTGTGGAACGACATGTTCTGGCGGGTGCGCGGCTACGGCCGGAAGGGCGTCGCCTTCCAGGCGCTCTCGGCTGTGGACATCGGTCTCTGGGACCTGAAGGCGAAGGCTCTTGGGCTTCCGCTGTACCGCCTGCTCAACCCTGTTTTCGAGAAGGTTCCTGTCTACGGTTCAGGCGGCTGGACCAACTACGACGAGAAGGAGCTGGTAGCCGAGCAGACAGGTTACGTGGAGCGAGGCATCCCGCGGGTGAAGATGAAGGTCGGCAAGGACTTTGGCCAGTCGGAGAAAGAAGACATTGCCAGGCTTGCCGCTGTTCGGAAAGCGGTCGGCGACGATGTCGAGATCTATGTCGATGCGAACAACGGCTACTACGCCAAGCAGGCGATTCGCATGTCCCGGATCTTCGAGGAATATGACGTGAAGTGGTTCGAGGAGCCGGTGATCGCAGACGATATCGAGGGGCTGGCCGCTATCTCAAGAGCGACCACAATCCCGGTGGCGACGGGCGAGCATGAGTACACGAAGTACGGCTTCAAGGACCTGATCGCACGAGGCGCTGTGGACATCGTGCAGCCGGATATCGGTCGTGTTGGTGGCGTCACCGAGTGGATGAAGGCGTCGTACCTCGCCCACTCCTTCAACCTGCCGGTTGCGCCGCACGGCGTCCAGCTTGTGCACCTGCAGTGCGTGATGGCAACGCCGAACCTGAAGGTGGTGGAGTACCTCGGCTCGGTCGAGAGGAACGACGACTTCTTCTACACCGACTACCCGAAGCCGGTCGACGGCATGTGGGCGCCGGACCCGGATAGGCTGGGCCTTGGGCTTGAGCTTGACCCCACGGTGGTGGCCAAGCACAGCGTGGACTGAGCCACCGCGCCAAAGAATGACTACTCCGACGGGGCGGTTGCGGGATTGAGTTGCAGGCCCGTGTGCCATAGCGTGATATCGCAATGATCAAGTCGATGCGGAAATCAGAGTTAGGAAGTCTGGCCAGGCAACCGGAAACGGCTGTCCATCTCGGCGCGTCTTTCGCCGGCGATGGACAGATCAGCTACCGCTTGCAGCAGAGGAAAACCTGCAACTAAAACCGCGTCACACGACGTCGAAACCGAGAGCCCCGATCGCAGTGATGCGGCCGGGGCTTTTCTTTGCCTGATCCAACTGTGAGTTGGCATTACACAACGACAAAACAAGAGTGAAATAGGATAGAGATATGACAGTTGAAGAGTTCGTTACCAGCGTTGGAGACCGAGAAGGAAAGGTGCTTTCGTGGGCATCGATCCTCGAGGACCAGACGCGCAAGCAGGCCGAGATGATCAGCCGTTCGGAGATCGTCGACGGCCATGTTGCGCTGATGCCCGACGCCCACTTCGGGCTCGGCGCCTGCGTCGGGACCGCCATCATGACGAAGGGCGGAATCTTCCCTTCCGCGGTCGGTGTCGACATCGGCTGCGGAATGATCGCGGTCGAGACTTCGGTGCGGCGCAACGAGGTGTCGGTGGAGATGGCCCGGCGCATGCTCGGCAGCATCCGTAAGCTGATTCCAGCCGGAATGGGCCAGGGACATGAAGGCACTGGCTCCGACTGGAAGGCGTTCCACGATGAGCACGGCGATCCTCCCGGAGGCGACGGACGCATCCTGGAGCGTATGGGTCGGCAGTTCGGGACGCTTGGTTCGGGCAACCACTTCGCCGAGTTCTCGGAGGACAGGCGCGGCTTTGTGTGGGCGATCGTCCACTCAGGCAGTCGAGGGTCAGGCAACATGCTTGCCAACAAGCACATCAAGGTGGCGCAGGAGTTCGCCGAGCAGGAGGGCATTGCGGTGGAGCACCGCGACCTTTCGTATCTCGTGGCCGGCACGCCTGAGCTCGATGCGTATATCGCCGACATGAAGTGGGCGCAGGCCTACGCCTTCGAACAGCGCGCCAGCATGATGAACCGCATGCTGGAGATCCTGTCGGCGGAGTTGTCGTTTGAGTCGGGCCGCCGCATCAACTGTCACCACAACTACTCTGTCGAGGTCGATGGCAAGTGGCTGTCGCGCAAGGGGGCGATCGCTGCGGGCGTTGACGACTACGGCGTGATCCCCGGCTCGATGGGTGATGCGACCTACATCGTGCGCGGCAAGGGCAATGAAGATTCGTACTGCACAGCTCCTCACGGCGCTGGCAGGATCATGGCTCGTGGCGCGGCCAAGAGGACGCTGGACCTGGCGGAGTTCAAGTTGCAAATGGCCGACCGAACGTGGCTGGACCGTGATGCGCAGGCACTGCTTGATGAGGCGCCGGGCGCGTACAAGCCGATCGAGCAGGTGATGAAGGACGCCGAGCCGCTGGTCGAGACGCTCGAGGTTGTGAGCCAGTTCGTGAACTACAAAGGGCTTTAGTGGGGAGGAGCCGGTCAGTGGGGGTCGGCTCCTTCTCGGCCCTGCGAATTTGACCTCGGTATAATCCCGCCGCAATGCGTTTCGTTCTTCTGCTGGCCATCTGCACCGTCGCCGTCTCAGCATGCTCAGGAAGCGATGATCCGACGCCGACGCCTGTCCCCACACTCGACCGCGACCTGCGACCAACGTCACTGCCACAGTCTGTTCCGACCGAGACCTCGACCTCCGGTCTGAGTCCAACCGCGACGGTCACCTCGGCCCCAACTCTCACGCCCACGCCCTCAGCAACTCCGTCGCCGGCGCCGACTACCACGCCGACGCCGGGAGTTCGCCTGGGAGAGAACCTGCTGGCGAATGGAGACTTCGAACTCGGATCTCCGGGCGCGGATGGCTGGGAGCTGATCGTTGAGCTCTTGCCTGGGCAATCGGTCGAGTGGACTTCCGAGGAGTCGTACAGCGGAAGCCGGGCACTGAAGTTGTCTTCGCCCGCAACTGCCGAACAGTGGATAGTTGTGAAGTTTCTTGACCGAATCGCCGTTGATCCGGATTCACGCTACTGGGTGACGGCGCGCGTGAAAACCGAGGCTGGAGCGGTGTTCTGGGCCGGCTGGAAGTTCTTTGAGAGCGATGAAGATGAGACGTTCAGGCGCGGCGGTTCATCTGGCCAGATCCCTGTCACGGAGGAAGAGTGGACCGAGCTGAGGTCCCTGTTCTCTCCACGCCTCGGGTTGCCCTCAGCGGAGTTCGATCTGCAACTTGCGATGCTGCCGGAGATAGTAGGCCTCGACCCGGACGAGCAGATGGTGTTGTTCATTGATGACATCGCACTGCGCGAGGAACTGGACTAGCCCGCCTAGGCTCACCGGAGTCGGGGATGCGAAATACGCGGGTGCTTGCCAACAAACTACGACGGCCGCTAACGAGTTGTCGACCTGCATCCTGAAGTCAGTTTCCCATCTCGATCGGTGAATCGAGTGCTGGCAGGTCAAAGCGCTTCTTCGCGACTTTTTCCAGTACAACAGCGTCCGGTTTTCTCTGTGATGTTGCTCGGCTGTCGACAATTACCGAAATAAACAGCGTGGATTTCGCTTCAGCGCTGACCGCAACGTGCACCCTTAGCGATGGACCTCGAATGGGCCTTTCGTGTATTTCCTCGAGACTGAAGCCACAATAAGCGATATTCGTAGTGTGTGCCGGACCAGATTTTCCGTCTTCTGTTTGAGCGATATACCGATCCACTCTGATCAACTCTAGCCTGTGTGGTACTCCCCCTCCTGTGACATCACTTTGGCACCGGTCGGGACGAGGCCAATTCAGGTTCTCTCCCACCAGTGCGTGAGTTGGAGTAGTTCTTGTAAATCTGCTAACCCCAAGAACCGTTGCCTTCGTGTTTCGGTATGGCTTACTACCGTCGTTAAACACCATCAGTTCCCAAGTTGCAGCTCCGGTGTAGTCGGACTCGTTCATCGCGATCCGACCCAACCGCAAACGCGACGCGCCGTCGGCATGAATTCGAGTACCAGCCCACAAAAGAAGGAGCATGAATCCGCCCAGTGGTGCGATGACTGCCCACACGATTTCAGTGGACACACAATCCTCCCGCCCCCAACACGTATCCGCTCGGTTTCCTATCCACCACAGAAGAGTGAGAACTCCGGGCGCTGGAATCGCTTGCGGTATGCCTGTGGCATCGAACGCAGTGAGTGAGCGGACATGAGGTCGAAACGCCATCCAGAGAACTTGACCCAACGATCTCAAATGTTGGGACAAATTTGAAACGTTCATGTCTGCAGGTAAGAAAGGACGATTGTCGAGATAGACAATCACGATAATGAAGACCGTACAGAGGACGATCACATCGAAAAAACTCACTGGCTCAGTCTACACTCCAAGTAGATTCCATCGGCCAGTCACTCCGGCACAGCTGCTCCACTACGGCCGGTTTTCGTGCAAAATGCGCCTGCGGCTAACGCCCGCAGAATCACAGCGCAACTTCATCACTAACGACAGGCAGAAAAGATTCATGGCAGTAGGACCACGACTGGAAGGCAAGACGGCGATAGTCACTGGCGGCGCATCGGGCATTGGCGAGGCGTGCTGCAGGCTGTTCGTTGAGCACGGCGCCAAGGTCGTGATTGGCGACATTGACGAGGCGAAAGGCAAGGCGCTGGAGAGCGAACTTGGTGATGCCGCGATGTTCCGCAGGCTCGATGCGTCCAGCGAGCCGAACTGGAACGAGGTGGTCGACGATGTGATGTCGAAGTGGGGTCGGCTCGACATCGTGGTCAACAACGCTGGCATGTCGGGTGCGAAGGGGCGGCCACCTGTCGAGGATACGATCGTCGAGAACTGGGACACGGTGTTTGCAGTCAACTCGACTGGCGTGATGCTTGGCACCAAGACCGCGGTTGCGGCCATGCGCAAGGGCGGCGGTGGCTCCGTCGTGAACATCTCATCGATCTTCGGCATCGTCGGCAGCCCGGCCGGTGCCGCTTATCACGCGTCTAAGGGCGCGGCGCGAACGTTCTCGAAGGCAGCTGCAGTCCAACTTGCAAAGGACAACATCAGGGTCAACTCGGTGCACCCCGGCTTCACCGACACGCCGATGACGACTGACATTCACTCGGACCCTGCGATTCACAAGTACAGGGTGGACATGACGCCGCTCGGCAGGCTGGGCAAGCCGAACGACATCGCCTACGGAGTGCTGTACCTCGCATCGGATGAGGCAGCATGGGTGACCGGTATCGAGCTGGTCATCGACGGCGGCGAGATCTCCTGGTAGCCGGACGTCACGTCGCCGCAGATGGCAAAGAAAACGCCCCGCATCAAGCCGATGCGGGGCGTTTCAGTTTCTCTTCTTGAGATGCCTGTTAGGCGCTCTGCGTCATCTGCTTCACGTGCCGCAGGTATGCGGGCTGGTCGGCGTCTGCGGCAGCGGCAGCGCTGGGCTGCTCCTCCTGCTGCTTGGCCGGAGGCTTCTGGCCTTCCTTCAGCCGACCGGTGTCGTGCAGGTATGCGAGCACCGCCTGCACACGGGCGTGCGCCTTAGGCTGGGGCTGCAGCCGCATCTTGCCGAAGATCGACCCGATGTGACGCTCAACTGTGCGGGGCTGGATGAACAGGTCCTCTGCGATGGCAGCGTTCGAGTGCCCGCGCGCCATGCAGTCGAGAACCTCTCGCTCTCGCTCTGTTAACTCAGACAGGAACTGGCTCTCAACCTTGTTCTGCGTGCCGGCGAGCTTGGCAACGATCTCGCTTGCGAGGTAGGTCTTGCCCTCCGCGACGTCTTTCACCGCCTGCACTAGGTCGTCGAAGGTTTCGAGCGACTGCTTGAGCAGGTATGCCTTGCCTTTGACGTCACCCTTGAGGAACTCTCGAACGAACTCGTCGTCGTCAAACGCTGAGAGCAGGACGATTGCCATGTCAGGGTGCTTTTCACGGATGATGCGAGATGCGCTGACACCGTCGAGCCTGGGCATTCGCCCGTCCATGATGACGACGTTGGGGTTCAGGCGATCGACCATGCCAAGGGCTTCCTGGCCATCGCCTGCGAACCCGACGATCTGGATATCGGGGTCTGTGTTGAGCAGCATGCCGTAGGCCTGCCGCATCAGCTCATGGTCGTCAACCATGAGAACCCTAATAGACTTCACTGCGACCGAATCCGTAGTCAAAACTGCCTCCATTGTCCATCTGAACTGGACCAAACGTTTTCCGAAGCTATGGCCAGTTCAGCTGGCCTGGGTTGCCTCGCCGGGCGCCGCCGGCAAAGTTCCCGAAACTATCCATGCCAGAGCGGATGAACTTCCGCCCTTCATGCTTACTCCGGTCACAGGGTTGAGCGAACCTCCCTGCGACTCGAAGCTCGACCGGACCTGCTCATCGACAGGCCACTCATTTGAAGAGACCTCACCCCACGGCTCTGCCGTGAGAGTGAACTCACCACCACTGTTCTCGACCGATCTGACCTCCCAGTAGACGGAGCCGCCTCCTGGCAACGCGTCCATAGAGGAGAGCATGACCTGCACCAGGCTGTGCAGCGTCAATGCACGGTCTGCCATCACCATCACCTCGGGCTGTTCGCCTCTCGAGACAATCTCGAGGCTGCCGACCTTGACCGCAGGACCGGACAGTGCTGCGGCGTGGTCGACCAGTTCGCCAAGGTCGAGTTCCTGGACAGTGCCGGGCTCAGACTTGGCAAAGTCCCAAACACCCCGGGCAAGCTCCCTTGCTCGACGCGTGGAACTCTCAATCAGGTTCAGATATTCGGAGACTTTCGCGGCCGATTGGCCGTCGATACCGCCGTTTGCGCCCTGCAGCGTCTCCTTTGCCAGCTCGGTGAATCCGAGTGCGATGCCGATAGGGCCGTTCAGTTCATGTGCGAGACCGGCCGATATCCGGCCAATCAACTCGAACTTCTCTTGTCGCTTCTGTTCTGTGCTCAGTGTCATGCAGGCCTAACGGCTGTCGCCTCTTAATGGCCGTGTGGTCGATTCTCACGATGGCCGGAGTAAATCAATACACCATTTCGTTCGAAGGGTCTTAGCGGTAAACAGATCAGGTAATCGCCTGTTTCCCAGCTTTTACCGAAGTGAACTTGCCTCGTAGCGATTCGCTGCTGGCGATGCCTGCACCCAGTTATCGCCTGTGTTGCCGCCCCGCGGTATCTGCCCGTCTGTGTGAGGGTTGCGGCCCAGTTGAACTGGCAGCAGTTGCCCCCGGTGCTGTCACAAAGTTAGCGCGGTCGATTACGGGCGAGTATGGGGGGTTGCACTCAAACGAACATGACGGCCTGAACTCACATACACGGAAACGGCTAATTCGCCGTATTGCTACTTGTTCTGCGAGCGGCCCTGTGCGGCAACTGCTGCCATCGCAGCCTCAATCTCGGCCTGATCTCCGAGGTAGCGGTGGCTAACGGGCGTCATGTCTTCGTTCAGTTCGTAGATCAGAGGCACGCCTGTTGGGATGTTGAGGCTCACGATCTCTTCGTCCGAGATGCGGTCCAGGTGCTTCACAAGAGCTCGCAGGCTGTTGCCGTGCGCTGCAACGATCACCTGCTTGCCGGTCTTGATCTGCGGCACTATGCGTTCGTTCCAGTATGGAAGCACTCGTGCGACGGTGTCCTTAAGGCACTCGGTCAGAGGCACTTCGGCATCTGTGAGGTCTGCATAACGAGGATCGTGGCGAGGGTTGCGTTCGTCGTCGGGCCCGAGCGCGGGTGGCTGGATGTCGTAGCTGCGACGCCAGATAAGCACCTGTTCATCGCCGTGCTTGGCTGCGGTCTCGGCCTTGTTCAGTCCCTGCAGAGCGCCGTACGACCGTTCATTCAGCTTCCATGAGCGCTCAACCGGGATCCACATGCGGTCCATCTCGTCGAGTACGAGCCACAGCGTTCGGATGGCGCGCTTGAGGACGGAAGTGAAAGCGAACTCCGGGATGAGACCTTCGCCGGCAAGGAGTCTCGCCGACTTTTTCGCCTCGGCCACGCCGGTTGGCGTCAGGTCGACGTCTTTCCAGCCGGAGAAGCGGTTTTCAAGGTTCCACTCGCTCTCGCCGTGGCGAAGAAGGATCAGTTGGTAGCTCATGTGTTTTGTCTCTGTTCAGTTGGCTGAGAGGATACGTGCAGGCCACCCTTCGACGGGATCGGGACGGCGGTGTCATTCCCCTCTCCCGGTTCGGGAGAGGGTCAGGGTGAGGGTTCAAGCCTTTGTCATTCTGAACTTGATTCAGAATCTCTCATCAAACTTCATGACCCTGAACGAAGTCCTGACTGCCGCCAGTACCGGGCGCGGCAAGCAGCGCCCCTACCGGGGTTGAGGTCAGATCCCTCCACTTCGGTCGGGATGACAGTTAGCAGTATCTCACTCCCGGGGTGTGACCGTTATCTTAATTCCGGCTGGGTCGGAAGTGTCATAACCGAACGATTCGAGTAGTCCCTGTTCGAGTTCGAGGGCGGTGGTGTAGGCGATTCCGGGCTGATAGGCAGCGGCTTCCGCCGAGCACCGGGCACGCCAGTCGGCATCAGACTCTCCGTCCTCCCGCGGGCAAGGCTCCATCTGGACGAACGCGGCGGCGCCGTCACTTGCGCCGAGGAAGATGATGTCCAGCGGCACGTAGGTGTTGAACATCCAGAACCCGCCTGTCCTCTCGAAATCCCAGGCGAACACCATGCCGTTGCCTGCAGACGAGCGGCACATGAGCCCCTGCGCCTGCTCGGCAGGAGTAACCGCCAACTCAGCAGCGAAGGCTGTCCAGCGTTCGCCATCGCTGATACGCACATCGGCCAGTGGTAGTCGCTGCCGGGTGATCGCGGCACAGTCGGAGTTGTCGATGAAGACGAATGTGGGCGTTGCTGGCGGAACCTTAACCGTTCCGGTTGGGAGCGGTGTCACGGTGGGAGTGACCGGGCGTTCTGTCGCCGTTGGCACAGGAGTTGGCGAAAGTGTTGGCGCGGTCACGGCTGGACTCGAGGAGGGTTCTGCCGTAAGCGGCATCGCTTCCCCGCCTTCAGACGAACCGCACGCCACCGCTGCCATCGCAAGCAGCGATACGCCAATCAGCCCGAGGCTACCCTTTGCGGTCACGGGACCGCATCACATCCAGGTCGTATTCGAGCCCAAGTCCCGGCCCCTCCGGCACCGGGATGAATCCATCCTCCACCTCGTACGGCTCCTTCAGGATTGAGCCTGCGTCGCGGATGCCCACATGCTCGATGTTGTACTCCTGCGCATACGGGAAATCGGTGCGGCCGGCGATCAGGTGAACATGCGCCGCGGTCGAGCCATACGGCTGCGTGTTATGGCACGTCATCGGCAGGCCGTGTGTGCTGACAACCGATGTGATGCGTTCGAACTCAGTGATCCCACCCGCCTTCACAACGTCTGGCTGGATTATGTCGGGTTTGCCGCGTGTTGCAAGCTCTTCGAAGTCCCAGCGTGTATAAGCGTTCTCACCGGCGGCGATCGGAATATCTAGCGCGTCAGCAAGCTCTGCAAGTCCATCGAGGTCTCGGACATGAACGGGCTCCTCGAAGTGGAAGACGCCGAGGTCCTGCAGCTCTCTGCCGATCTCTATGGCGTGGTGCACGGAGTAGGCGCCGTTGACATCGACAAGGATCTCCATGTCATCGCCGACCAGCTTCCGCATCGCCTTCACGTTCTCGACCGTCGTGTCCGCCGGGTCGTCGATGCGGCCCGGAACGGCGGAGTGCATCTTGTAAGCGCTGAATCCCTTGTCGCGGAACTCTGCGACGCGTCTCGCTTCCACTTCCGGCGCAAGGTCGCGTTGAAGCGAGGATGCGTAGACGCGGATGCGGTCGCGGTTCTTGCCGCCGAGCAGCTTGTAGAGCGGCACATCCAGCGCTTTGCCCTTGATGTCCCAGAGAGCGATATCGACGCCGGCGGCCGCCGTCAGCAGAGCTCCGGGAGGCCCCGCGACGCCACCTGCGCGATACATCGACTCCCATATATCGGTCGTGTCGAACGGATCTTTTCCGATCAGCAGCGGGGCAAAAATCGTCTCGATGGCGGCTTTGGAGACGTACGGGCCGCGGCGGAAGCACTCACCGAAGCCGGTGATGCCGGCGTCGGTGTGGATGACTGCATACGGGTACTCCGCGTCAAGGACAAGACATTCGACAGAAGTGATCTTCAAATCGGCTCTTTCGTACGTGTTGGGTAGCTATCTGCGCACGCCGGTCCGAACACCGGCGGTCTTCTGGACGGACTGCAGCTCAGGCGGCAACCGGAAGGTGATGTTCTCGTCACCCTGACCGATGTGGATCACGTTCTTGGGGTCAATCGCCTTGATCACTGCCGCGACACTTGACTCCGGTGTGGATGCACCGGAGGTGATGCCGACTCGAGTGATGCCGTCGAACCACGACATGTCCATCTCTTCAGGACCGTTGATCAGGTACGAGCGCACGCCGTAGGTCTCCGCAACCTCCTTGAGGCGGTTGCAGTTTGAGCTGTTCTGCGCACCGATCACCAGCACCATCTCGGCAACCTCGGCCAGCTGGCTCGCCGCCTGCTGCCGGTTGGTCGTCGCGTAGCAGATGTCGTTTCTTACCAGCGCCCTTGGGTATTTATCTGTGATCTCGTCGATAGCCGCCGCGGTGTCTCGGACGGACAGCGTCGTCTGTGTCAGCACTGCGACCTCGGGATCGCCTTCGAACTCAGGCACATCGATGCCCTCGCGCTCGTCAACCAGGGCCATATCGGTCTGGCCGGTCGAGCCGATCACTTCTTGATGACCGCGGTGTCCCACGAGGATGATCTTCTTGCCTTCGCGCGCGTACTTCTTGGCTTCGTTGTGGACGCGCGTCACAAGGGGGCAGGTCGCGTCGATCACAGTGAGGTTGCGGCGCTCGGCCTCTTCGTAGTCGGAGGGCGGCGAGCCGTGGGCCGAAAAGACGACTACCGAGTTCTCGGGCACGTCCGTCACCTGTTCAACTGTGATAGCACCTTTTCGTTCGGTCTCGGCGACGACGATAGGGTTGTGGACGATCTGGTGCTTTACATAGACAGGAGTGCCGTACTTTTCGATCGCCAGCTCAACGATATCGACAGCGAGCACAACGCCTGCGCAGAATCCTCGCGGGCTTGCGAGGTAGACGTCGAGTGATTGTCCCGTCGACTTTTCGGCACTTGTCATGTTGCTTTTGAGATTCCCTGGTTGGAGCAAGGTTGGTTGCGGCGAGCCGCCGTATTCAACTACGAACGGTAAGTCCGAAGAGTTCGAATTATAGACAAGGCGCCGGTGGTCCGAGGTTTGAATATCTCGGTTCGCGAACCGGATTCGCTAGTCAGCGACAGTCTGATTTGGAAGTGACTCTGTTTCGCTGGCTGGGGCCTGGACGTTCAGGCGAGTCATGAGGGCGACGGTGATGACGAAGCAGACCGCTACGACGCCGAGGACCGTCTGGTAGCCGAGCGCGTCCTGCACCTCATTGAGCCTGTCAACACCGATGCCCGCGATGCGTGAGACGGCTGATCCGATCAGGATTGCGACACTTGCGTAACCGAGGTCACGAGCGGCGTGGCGCTGGGAGACGAGGTCGTTCGCGAGCGCCCAGCTAACGGTCAGGAAGATGCCGATGGCGGTGCCGATCAGTAGGCCGGTCAGCACCACGACGATAAGCGAGCTTGCGAAGATCAGGATGGTGGTCGCGAGCACGCCGATTATTCCGCCGGTAACCAGCATCGAGTCGCGGCCGACCCGGTCGGTAAGAGTTCCGGCAGGGAGCACCGTGATCGCTGTCGCCAGAGAGATCGTGAGCAGTATCCACACGCCGCCCTGGGCCGGGTTATCCAGCCCGATCACATCTTCAAGGTAGAAGAATGCGTAGAGCTGGAGCGCAGAGAAGCCGGTGATGACGATAGTCAATGCAACCAGGAACCGCAGGTAGTTGTCGTGCGGAATGGCGCCGTCTTCCTTCGTCGGCTCTTTCGTCGCGATGGCCTCGACCGGATCTGCCGCAGGCTCAGGCTCGACTGCCGGCTCAGAGTCCTCCGAGTCGCCGTTCATCCATATCGACGTGATGGTCCAGAGGCTTGTAGCAACGGCCACTGTCGCCATTAGACTCAGGGCAGCGATCATCCACCAGGACGCTGTCTCCTTGTCGTACTGGCCCATCATGGCGAGGGCTATGGCTGCCAGTATCGCTGCACCGGTAATCCGTGAGAGGTTGAGCGCACCTGCCGCCGCTCCCTTGCTTCCCTTGTCCACATGGTCGGCGATCAGGCCGTTTGCCGCTCCCTGCCCAACGTTTCCCATGCCCTGGATGATGAGGTTGAGACCGATCAGGGCTAAGAGTGTTCCGGCGATGCCGAGGAACATAAGTCCTGCCGCCATGCCGAGCGCGCCTGCAAGCAGGAAGGGCATGCGCTTTCCGGGTCCGGTCCTGCGGTCGCTCAGTACGCCGGCGATCGGCTGGGCGAGGGCGGCTATCGCCAGTCCGAGGAGCGAAACTATCCCGATGGCGCCGTTCTTGTCGTTCGCATCGAACGTAATACCGAGGATCGTCGAGCCGCCATTGGCGAGGATTTCATCGATCTTGATCGGCAGGATGGCGTTGCCGAAGGCTGTCCACAGGCCTGAGAAACCGGCTGCATAGATGCTGAGGTTGACGAGGCTGCGAGAGCCTCTGCGGTGCAGGCTGGCGAGGCCATGGCGCGGGTGTCGGAAGGCTGACAGGTCTAACCGAGAGGTGCGCAATACCTCTTCATTGGACACTTCAACACTCTGGTTAGCGTCAGTCGCCATCGCACCTGATAATCGGGCTTCATCGCCGCGTGAACTCATCGGCCGCCGGGCTGGTCTACACTCAGCGGTTAGCGTACATCAACACCATTACGAAAGGCTGACCATTGGCCGAAAAACCGATCTTCTACCACTACACCAGTTGAGACACCTGCCGTAAAGCGAAAGGGGCCCTTTCGCAAGCCACCGATGACGCTGTACAGCGAGACTTCTTCAAGGACAGGTTGTCTCGTGCCGAGATCGAGCGCATCGCAAAAATGACCACGCTTGATGAGATGTTCTCATGGCGCAGTCCCAGCGCCAGGCCCTACCGGGCTCAACGTGGCGAACTTTCGGATGATGAACTGATCGATCTGATGCTCGAGGAGCCCCGACTGATCCGCCGCCCGATACTGATCACCGGCAAGAAGGTGCTGTTCGGCTTCGACGCTGACGAGTACGCCAAACGGCTCAGCTAGCCGGCTCTTGCTTTCTCTGACCGCGGCCAAACTGGCGTCTGCGTGCCAGCACCCATGCCGTACTGGTGAATACCGCAAGTCACAGGGTCATACGACCGAATAACCTGCCCCCGTTTTCGGCGGATGTGCCCAAAACCAGTGACGATGCCAAATCAGAAGGCGATCAGATGCTCTACACGAAGGCGTGCCCACGCTGCAGCGGCGATGTGAAGTTGGACCGTGACAACTACGGTGTCTATGCCAAGTGCCTGCAGTGCGGGTTCAACCGCGATTTCCAGACACGGCGAGGCGATGTGCCGGTGTCTTCAGGCACGGGCTCCATGTTCGGCCCAGAGGTTGTGACACCGGACCTTCCGGAAGAGGACGAACAGCTCGAAGCTGCTTAGGTTTTTCCACGGCTGTCATTCTGAACTTGATTCAGAATCTCTTGTTCGTCTGCCATCCTGAGCTTGTCGAAGGGTGGCGAGTTTCAACCCTCACCCTAGACCCTCTCCCGCTTGCGGGAGAGGGGACAGAAGAATCGGTCTCCACTCTGCTCCGCTGGTAACATCTGCGGATGCCCGCAGACACCACTGAAAACGCTGAACAGACGGTCCTTGTCGAGGTTGATGAGGACGTCGCTGTCGGCACCATCACGCTTAACCGTCCGGCCCGCCGCAACGCGCTGAATCACGAGATGATTCCGGCGCTCGATCAGGCGATTTCGGACCTCGCTGAGACCGAGTCGGTCCGGGCAATCGTTCTTACCGGCGCGGGTGAATCGTTCTGCTCCGGGGTGGACACGAACGAACTCGCAGGCGGTGACTTCCCCGGCCCTCACTCGCCCGGTCCTGGCGGCGCCGACGCCTTAAGGCGCGGCTTCGAGCAGTCGCACCGAATCATCCTCAGCCTTTTCAACATCGAGAAGCCGGTCATCGCTGCCATCCGCGGCCCGGCGGTCGGCGCTGGACTTGATCTCGCCTGCGCCTGTGACCTGCGCATCGCGGCGCCAGGCGCCCGGTTCTCAGCCGCCTACATAAAGGTGGGGCTTTTCCCCGGCTACGGCGGCGTCTGGTTCTATCCGCGGCTGTTCGGAATAGCGAAGGCGGCCGAGATGATGCTGACCGGCGATTTCCTCAGCGCTGACGACGCGCTGAACGCCGGGTTCCTCAACAAAGTCGTGCCGGCCGACGAGTTACTTTCCGAATCAAGCTCTCTCGCGGCACGCATAGCTGGCGGACCACCAATCGCCACTCGTCTTGCCAAGACGATGATGCACAGAAGTCTCGGTGTAGACCTCGCTTCAGCTCTCCAGTTTTCCGCCGCGGCCGAGGCAATCACGCTATCATCGGCAGACCATGCTGAAGGCATGGCTGCGGCACGAGAAAAGCGGTCGCCTGACTACCGAGGAGTTTGAGTTGCTTTTTAACGGCGGACCGATGATCTTCACCGGGCGTGCGCACCCCGGGCTCGCAGAGGATATCTGCGAATACCTGGAGTGCGATCTTGGCAATGCCGAGTTCTCGAAGTTCAACAACGACAACACGTTCGTCCGCATCCTCGATAACGTCAGGCATCGTGATGTCTTCATCGTGCAGCCAACGTCTTACCCGGTGAACGACAACATCATGGAGATGCTGATCTTCATCGATGCAGCCAGGCGAGCATCGGCGGGCCGCATCACGGCGGTGATGCCTTACTTCTCGTATGCCAGGACCGACAAGAAGGACCAGCCCCGCGTGCCGATCACCGGGCGTCTCATTGCCGACCTCATTGGAACGGCAGGTGCAGACAGGGTGATCCTCGTAGACCTGCACGCAGCACAGGTGCAAGGCTTCTTCTCGACGGTCGTAGACGAGCTGACGGCTGCGCCGATGCTTGTCGACTACTTCGTGAACAAGGACATACCAAACGAGGACCTGGTGGTTGTGGCGCCGGACATCGGATCATCCCGCCGCTCACGGAGCTTTGCTTCTCGCCTGAACGCGCCTCTTGCGATAATTGAGAAAAGGCGGCTTGGCAATAACGACCGCGTTGAGACTCTGAACGTAATTGGTAATGTGGAAGACAAGTACGCGTTGCTGTTCGATGACGAGATCAACACCGGTAGCACCATGATCGCGGCGGCGAACGTACTCGCCGAGCACGGTTCCAAGGGTGTTTATGCGTGTGCAACACACGCAGTTCTGCCGGGTGACGCAGCGCAAAAACTGACCGCAGTCTCTAACCTTAATGAACTGGTCATCACAGATACGATGCCGCTCGAGGAGAGGAAGAAGCACCCGAAGCTGAAGGTTGTGCCGATTGCTCCGCTGGTTGGCGAGGCGATCAAGCGAATTCACGAAGGCCGGTCTGTAGGCGCCCTTTTCAGGTAGCCGGAAGCCGACCGGCCGAACTGTCCGTTCCTCAGCGGTTGCCGCTCGAAACCGCATGAACTCCGCAACCTTTAGCCGGTAATCAAGCTTCCTGGAAAATCATGTTCGGCCTGCTTAACAAAATTGTCGGCGATTCCAACGAAAAAGCCGTAAAGGCCCTCCGCCCCGCTGTCGAAGAGATCAACTCTCTCGAAGACGAGATGAAGAGCCTCTCGGACGAGGAGTTGCGCGCCCTCACACCGGAGTTCAAGTCCCGTCTCGAATCGGGCGAGTCACTTGACGAACTGCTGCCCGAGGCGTTCGCAGCTGTGCGAGAGGCTTCGCGACGTGTGCTGGGCATGCGGCATTTCGATGTGCAGCTCATCGGCGGGATGGCTCTGCACCAGGGCAAGATCGCCGAGATGCGCACCGGTGAGGGCAAGACCCTTGTCGCCACGCTCCCTGCATACCTGAACGCGCTGACCGGCGAGGGCGTGCACGTCGTCACCGTTAACGACTACCTGGCAAAGCGTGACGCCTCATGGATGGGCGCCATCTACTTCGCGCTTGGACTCCGGGTGGGATGTCTCGAAACAGGCGCCTCTTTCGTCTACGACCCTGAACGTGCGCTTGAGCAGCGTAAGGAGCGTGAGGCCGCCGAAGCCGAAGCTAACGGCGAGGTTGTTGAGCCTGAGGAGGACCGGGACGAGGACGGCGCGTTCGCGTTCGCAGATGTTGCCGGCGCGCACATGTTCGAGACCTCGAAGCGCGAAGCCTACAAAGCCGACATTCTCTACGGCACCAACAACGAGCTTGGCTTCGACTACCTGCGCGACAACATGGTCGACCAGAAAGAGCGCATGGTGCAGCAGCAGCTCGCCTACGCCATCGTCGATGAGGTCGACAATATCCTGATCGACGAGGCGCGAACGCCGCTCATCATCTCCGGTCCGGCACGCGAGTCCGGCCAGGAGTACAGGCGCTTCTCACAGGTCGCACGTCAGCTGCGCCGTGACCGCGACTTCGAGATAGACGATGCCAAGAAGACGATTGCGATGACCGAAGACGGCATCGAGCGCGTCGAAAAAGCCCTGAACGTTGACAACCTCTACTCGCCGGAAAACCAGGCGCTCTCTCACTTCGTCGAAAACTCTATCCGGGCCGAGCACATGTACCTGCGTGACGTGCAGTACGTGGTGCGCGGCAACGAGGTGGTGATTGTCGACGAGCACACCGGTCGCTTGATGGAGGGCCGGCGCTACTCGGATGGTCTTCACCAGGCGATCGAAGCGAAAGAGGGTGTCGAGGTCCAGCGCGAATCGATCACCTACGCCACGATCACGCTCCAGAACTACTTCCGCATGTACAAGAAGCTGGCCGGCATGACCGGTACGGCGGTCACCGAGGCGGAAGAGTTTTTCAAGATCTACAAGTTGGAAGTGCTGTCTGTTCCGACCAACCGCGATGTGCAACGGGACGACATGCGCGACCAGATCTACATGAACGAAGACGCCAAGTGGCGGAACGTTGCGAACCGGATTGAGGAGCTGTCGCGGGCCGACCGGCCGGTGCTTGTTGGCACGACCTCCATCGAAAAATCTGAACACCTCGCCGAGCTCCTGCGCCAGCGCAACCTGCACTTCAATGTGCTGAACGCGAAGCAGCACGAGCGAGAGGCCGAGGTGATCGCACAGGCCGGGCGCCCCGGCGCCATCACGGTCTCGACCAACATGGCTGGTCGTGGAACGGACATCATCCTCGGCGGAAACCCCGAAGCTCTCGATCTGACTGAAGAGCAGTGGGAAGAGGACCACCAGAAAGTCCTGGACGCGGGTGGTCTGTTCGTGCTCGGCACCGAGCGTCACGAGTCCCGCCGCATCGACAACCAGCTGCGCGGTCGAGCCGGACGGCAGGGCGACCCGGGCGCGACGCAGTTCTACCTCTCCACCGAAGACGACATCATCAGGTGGTTTGGCGGCGATCGCATCCGCGGCATCATGAACGCCTTCAAGTGGGACGAGGACGAGGCGATCGAGAACCGCGTCATCTCCCGGACCGTTGAGAGTGCGCAGAGCAAGGTCGAAGGCCAGCACTTCGAGATCCGCAAGACGCTTGTGGACTACGACGACGTGCTGAACACGCAGCGCGATGTTATCTACAAGCTGCGCAGGCAGGTTCTCGAAGGAGAGGGGCTGCGGGAGACCATCTTCGGTTACGTGGAACGGGAACTGACGGCTATAACTGAACAGTACCTTTCTGGCGACCAGGAGAACTGGGATGTCCCCGGCTTCCAACGCGAGCTGAACAACGTCTTTCCGATTCCGGAGATCTTCGACGAGGAAGACGAGGTCTACGAGTACGAGCGCGACGAGATCATCGATCAGCTTGTCGAGTACGCAGACAAGCTCTATGACCGCCGTGAGGTCGAGTTCGGCGAGGACATGATGCGCAAGCTGGAGCGAGCCATCATGTTGCAAGCAGTCGATCGCCTCTGGGTTGAGCACCTGACGACTATGGACGGCATGCGGCAGGGCATTGGCCTGCAGGCGGCCGGACAGCGTGACCCGCTTGTGCAGTACAAGATCCAGGGTTTCGAGATGTTCCAAGACCTTGTGACCCGCATCGAATCGAACATCTCTCGCCAGATCTTCCGTGCGGCGCTTGCACAGCAGCCACCGCCCCAGCCTCAGAACATCAGGGCCGCGAAGCCACAGGCTGCGGGCGTTCCATCTGCGAACGGGTCGGGTGGTGCTGACGATGGCGCTCGCAGGCGTGCGGCTGCCGTTGCCGGCCAGAAGTCGGTGATGGCGAATGTCGAGCGCGGCCACGGCGCCGAGAAGATCGATGTACCGACTCACACGCCGGACGGTCGAAAGCTGACTCGCCAGGAGCGCCGTAAGTTAGAGCGTGCGGCGATGAAGCGGGCGAAGAGCCAGCGGTAGGGCTTGGCGGCGAGTCTCCTGATCGAAGCGAGAGACCTCGCGTAGGTCCTGTACGCTCCGAGTGAGAGCTGCTCTGACCCAGATCCATTGGATGGGGTCACATCGCTCCACGAGACCGACTCGGTCGGCATGACATGCTGGCGCGATTTCGGTCACAATTAGAGCTCTCTGCCTGATCTTCCCCGCAAGCCTGAACGCCGTCATGACAACCACTCGCAAGCTCCAGAACCGAGATATCGCAGAGGTCTTCGAGAACATCGCGACGCTGTTGCAGGCGCGGGGCGATTCGGTCTTCAAGACACGCGCCTACTCTCGTGCAGCAGACGCCATCGGCAACCTGCAGTTTGACCTGTCAGATGCCGATGAAGAGCTGCTGCGGGAGATTCCTGGCTTCGGTGATGCCATCGTTTCGAAGGTGCAGGAACTGGTCGAGACCGGCGAGTTGCGGTTTTTCGAGAAGTTGAAGGACGAGATGCCGGACGGGATCCTTGAGATCACGCAGGTCCCCGGAGTCGGCCCGAAGACCGCTATGCGGGCAGCGCAAGACCTCGGCATCGATTCGAGGGAGGCGCTTGAGGCTTCAATTGAGTCAGGCGAGTTCGAGTCGCTGCCCCGCATCAGCAAGAAGGTCGCTCAGAACATCTTGCGGCACCTGAAGAGCAGGATCAGCCAGGGCGAGCGCGTGTCGATTGGCCAGGCGCTGCCCGAGGCCGAGCGCGTGATGGATGCCCTGAACGCGGCGATCGAAGGCATCAGGAACCTGACATGTGCCGGATCGCTGCGCCGCCACCGAGAGACGATCGGCGATATCGACATGCTCTGCTCCGCAGACGACCCGGAAGCGGTGATGGATGCCTTCACAACGCTGCCGAACGTCAGCGACGTGATGAGCAAGGGCAAGACGAAGTCGATGGTCGTCATGGACTCCGGGTTGCAGATCGACCTGCGGGTCGTGCCGGACGAGGCGTTCGCAGCGACGCTCCTCTATTTCACAGGCAGCAAGGAGCATGGCATCCGGCTCCGTGATCGCGCCAACAAGCGGGGCCTTTCTCTCAATGAGTATGGCGCCAAGAACATCGAGACTGACGAGCTTGAGGAGTTTGCCAGCGAAGAGGCGATCTACGAACGTCTCGACCTGCCGTACGTCCCGCCCGAGATCCGCGAAGACTCGGGTGAGATCGACGCCGCGGAAAAGGGCGAGCTTCCGAACCTGATCACGGTCGAGGATGTGCAGGGTGACCTGCATTCGCACACAGACTGGACAGACGGCCGTTTCACCATGGAGGAGATGGTCGACGCGGCGAAGAAGGCCGGTTTCAAGTACGTGGCGATAACCGACCACTCGAAATCGGCGACCGTCGCTGGTGGACTGTCCGTCGAAAAACTCGCAGAGCACAACGACGCGGTCCGGGCGCTGGACAAGAAGACAAAGGGAATCCGCCTGCTGACTGGCACCGAGATGGACATCCTTGCGGACGGCTCGCTGGACTACCCGGACGACGCGCTCGCAGAGCTGGATGTCGTGCTCGGGTCAATTCACTCCTCGATGGAACAGGACCGGGACACGATGACAGCGCGGATCATCGCCGCAATGGAGAACGAACACCTCGACGTCATTGCTCACCTCACTACGCGCCTCATTGGGAAACGCGCGCCCGTCGAACTGGATTTCGATGCCATATGCAAGGCCGCGGTAAAGACCGGGACGCTGCTCGAGATAAACGCGTCAACATCGCGGCTCGACCTGAAAGACACGCACATTCGACGAGCGATCGACCTCGGAGTCATGTTCTCCATCGGCACAGACTCGCATCGAATTCACCAGTTCGATGATCTGCGATACGGCGTTGGTATGGCGAGGCGTGGCTGGTGCACACCTGACCGGGTTGTCAATACGCTTCCTCACGCGGCGTTCCTGAAGTTCCTCTCCACGCCGAAAACTGATCGGTATGCTTTCATGGAGAACTATGACCACAAGTCCTGAAAACATGGACGAGGCCCTGGCTGCCGAGGTGCAGGCTGACGGCCCCGTGGACATCACGCGAGCTTCGCGTCCCGCCACCGAGCTGCTGGTCGAGCTAGAGATGAACCTCATCGCCCGGCCCGACGATTGGAAGCAGCTTGTGCTTGAAACGGTCGGCCAGTGGCCCGAGGCCTCTGAGGTCATCGGCGATCAGTCATTGCAGTACCTGATCGGCGGCGAGGCTTTTGACTGGCGACTGCTTGCCCGGCGGATCATGGATAGCGTCGAGAACTCTCCGCCCCGGGATGAGTGGCAGGCATGGCTCGACATGCCAGACCTGTTCGGCGGCTTCAGTGAGCCGGAGTTCATGCGGGTCCTTGGCGTGGACAAGTCGCGCGCCAGCCTTAGCTTCTTCTACGGCGTGACGGTTGAGCAGGGCTTGATCGTCGCGGGCCGCGAAGAGATCGTGAAGCGCCGCGTTGCTAGCGGCCGTGCGGCGTCTGACGACCGCTGCGACGAGGTCTACCAGCGACTGTATGGCAATGACCGCGCGGGCCTGTGGGACGAGTACTGCTCGGAGTCGGGCTTGGCCGAGACGGTTGGGTCCGACCTGAACCCGGTCGGCCACTCGCTTGGCCAGGGCGACAGTTTCACCTACTGGCTGTTCAAGCGCCGCATGGAGCGACTCGACCCGGCGCGTGTTGCGAGCGACACCCGCAAAGGACTCGCGCAGCTTGAGAAGATGCTCCGTTCGCACGAGAAGCGCGGCCGCATGCTGAGGCAGGCTCAGCTGGCTTAAGCCTGTAGCTCGCCTTCAAACGACAGTCCGTCGTAGGCCAGCTGGATATCGAGACCTTCCGAGTCCTTCAGTCTTGCCAGCTCTGCGTTGACCGGTTCGTGGTCGATGTCGTGCGCCATGTCCGTCAGCAGCGTCCGCGGCGCGCCGATACGGCGTGCGACATCTATCGCCTCTTCCAGTGTCAGGTGCGAGCCGTGCGTGCGGCCTTTGCGGAGCGCGTCCAGAACCAGCACTTTGCAGCCGGTCATCAGCTTTTGTGTCGACTCCGGGATGGCGGACACGTCCGCTATGTAGCAGACATCGCCGATGCGGTATCCGTTGCTCGTGAACCCGTGTCCGTGCTCAACGGGGAGCGGAATGAACTTCACGCCAACGACGTCGAACGGCTGCTCATCCGTTTCGACAACATCGACGCTGGCGACCCCGCCGCCGCTCATACGGATTGAAGTGTCGAGCAGGTAGAAGTGCGTTTTCGAGAGCGTCGGTATGTCCTCGGTGCGTGCGAACAGTGGCATGCTCTGGCGGGAGAACACCGTCCAGTCCCGCAGGTCGTCGAGTCCGGCGATTGCGTCCGCGTGGGCATGCGTCAGGACGACCGCATCGAGTGTTGTGACGTCGTACTGGGGGAACCACTGCATGCATGCTTCGTAGAACGACTTCCCTGCGTCCACAACGATGTTTACAGGCTTGCCGTAGTGGCCTTCTGCCTGGATCAGCAGCGAGGTGTTGCGCCTGTAGTTCTTCGAGCCGGGGCGTTGGGAGTCGATGCAGACTGTGCATGTCGGCGGCTTCTTTGAGAGGCATGTGACCCGTGGCACGCGTTCAGACGTGCCTGTGCCGAGGAAGACGAAGCGTGCGGATGCCATGCAATGAGGATATCGGACTGGAAGGGCACGGCTACACTCCGCTGTATGGAATCAGACGCAGATGCGCTGCTGGCTGCGTTCGACAGCGGTGAGTTCGTGCGGCCAGACTGGTCGCAGCCGAACCCGGTATCGCTGGCACGGGCTATCAGCAGCTTTGGCGGGCACTCGCCGTGGCAGGACGACCCGGCGACGATCGAGGTGCGAAATCGAATAGGCGAACCGGAACACCTGGTGGTGGTGATTGCTGACGGCTTCGGGATGAACTTCGTCAACTCGCTGCCTGATGACTCATTTTCAAGACTGCACCTTGGCTGGGAGCAGCCTGCCGCATTTCCTTCAAGCACCGGCCCAAACATGACTGCGCTGTTCAGCGGCGAGCATCCGGCGACCCACGGCTTCACCGGTTGGTGGGTCTATCTGCCGCCTATCGGAGAGCGGGCGACTGTGTACGAGTGGGTGCGGTCATCGGACGGGATGGACCTGGGCGTGCTTGGTGTGAAACCGCGGGACGTGTTTCTCAGCGAGCCATTTCCGGGCAGGCTGGCCATCGACTGCAAGCTCCTGATGCCTGCTGCCTTGGAAGACAGCCTGCCGACACTGTGCTCGGAGGCCGGTGGTGCACCGGTTGAGGGATATGAAGAGTTCACTGACGGCGTTGAAAAAGCTGTGGAGCGAGTGCGGTCTGCGAATGGTCGTTCATTGACCTTTCTCTACTGGGGCATGGTCGATCTGTCCGCGCATATCTACGGAGAGGGCAGCAAAGAGGCCGCGGAGTCGGTGGGCGAGCTTGACGCTGGGCTGGGAGAGCTTGCCAGTGGCGTCGAAGGCAAGGCACGACTAATCGTGACCGCTGACCACGGTCACCTGGACGTGAAGAAGTATCTGCAGCTTGATCCCGCCCACTCGTTGGCAAGACTCATGAAGTGCACGCAGTCTGGCGAGCCGCGGGCGAACTACTTCCACGTGAAGGAGGGTGAGACGGACCGGTTTGCCGGAGAGTTCAGGGAGCAGTTCGGCGACGAGTTCTTTTTGCTGTCGACAAACGAGCTTCTCGAACTCCGGCTGCTCGGTCCGGAGTCTCCGACTGCTGCAGTCCGCGAGAGGCTCGGCGATTTCTGCGCCATCAGCCGCCAAGGCGCCATAGTTACATCAAGAGTGCTGGGTGACCGCACCGACCTCTTGAAGTCGACGCACGGCGGCCTTTCTGCGGCGGAGATGATGGTGCCTGTGCTGCTTGCGTGACCACGGCGCTGCGGCTCATCTGCGTATAAACTCTGGCGCTGAACTTCACTCATAGAACCCCAAACACGAAGCGCTGCCCGAACGCCGCGCAGGAGAAAAAGATGCCAGAGCTCGGAAAACTCAAGAAGCGGTTGCAGGCAGGCGAGGTGGTCGTCGGGCCGTTCGTCATCATCCCCTCAGTGCCGCTCATGGACGCGCTCGGCTACTCGGGCATGGACTTCTGCATCATCGACACCGAGCACGGACCGATCTCACAGGAGTCGGCGACAGACCTCGTCATCGCGGCACAGGGAACGGGAGTCGCTCCGATCATTCGGGTCGGCGACAACGATGAGCGCTTGATCCTGCGGGTCCTGGATATCGGCGCCGAGGGCGTGCAGGTGCCGCAGATCAACAACGTGGATGACGCCAACAAGGTGATCCACGCCGCCAAGTACTCGCCGCTGGGCCAGCGCGGCATGTCTGTCTTCACCCGGGCTGGCGACTACTACGTGAACGAAGGTGCAGGTCACACTGACAGGCAGAACGACGAAACGATGATCGTCGTGCACATCGAGGGGCAGCGAGGTCTGAACAACCTCGACGAAATCATGACTGTTGATGGCATCGATGTGCTGTTCCTTGGCCCTTACGACATCTCGCAGTCACTCGGACTGCCGGGAGAGGTGCGCAACCCGAAGGTTGAGGCGGCACTGAAGGAAGCTGCTGGCAAGGCGCGTGCGCAGGGCAGAGCAGTCGGTTCTTATGCCAAGGACGTAGAGATGGGCAAGTGGCTGATCGACCTCGGCGTGCAGTACCTGTCGATCAACGTTGACGCCACGATCTACATGCAGGCCTGCGAGCAGATAGCGAAAGAGCTGAAGTAGGGCTGGCTGGTCGGATGGGTTCGGCTGGTCCAAGGCTTCAGTTGCGGGGACCCTGACGGGGTAAGAAAGTGTCGGCGGTTGTGGCTTCCGATATTGGGAGGTGACCGATGCCCAGCAGGTTCGAAAAATTCTCGGAGCGGGCGCGCCGGACGCTTTCGCTGGCGCAGGAGGAGTCCCAACGATTCGGCCACAGCTACATCGGAGCCGAGCACATACTGATCGGCCTGATGCGGGATCCGGAGTGCAGCGCCGCCAAACTCCTCGCCAGCCTAAACGTGGACCTGGCGAAGGCCCGATCGGTCGTTGCGTTCACGATTGGCCGGGGCGAGCGGCGGATTCCCGATGGAATAGGGCTCAACCCACAGGCGAAGAAGGTCATCGAACTGGCTGTGGACGAGGCCCGCCTGCGGGATGATCACTACATTGGGACCGCTCACTTGCTCCTCGGAGTTGTACTCCAGGGTGAGGGAGTTGCTGGCGATGTTCTCGAAAGCCTGGGTGTGACGGCCAAAAACGTGAGAGCCGAGTTAGAGCGGTTCGTCGACAGCTCTACCGGAGACCACCGTGGCTCGGTGCCCGGCGGTGAGTGGCCCCAGTTTCTGAAGAACCTGGCTGTCGAACTGAAACGGGTAGAAATGCTGAAAAACGAGGCGATGTTTCAGCAGAACTTCGAGTCAGCCGCATCGTTGCGCCAGGAGATGATGGAGTTGGAACGCCGGTTCGAAGAGGTCTACGCCGTATGGGCGCGTTCTCAGACAGACGGCTCGGACCCGGCTCTCCCTAGTAACCCTTCCTGAACTCGGTCTTGTGGCAGCGGGGGCAGGGTGGGATGCGGCCTGAGTCACGGAAGCGCATCTGTGAGCCGCAGGACGTACAGGTCAGCGTGCCCGGACCGGTCACTTCGCCTGTTTCGAACTTCAGGGGCGCCTCAATGCGGTCACTCAGGCGTGAAAGGCCGGAGCCGGCGCGTTCAAACACCTCGGATGCCAGCGACAGGAAGCCAGACTTTACCCTCGATGGGCGCAAGCGCTCCCTGAACAGCTCGGTCGCCCGTTCACGGTTCTCCGACAGGCTGAACATGTCTCGCCGCACATAGCCTGAAACGCGGTCTATCTGCTCGGATGTGAACTCCCCGGCAGCAGTCGTCACTTCGGAAGCTCGCTGCAGCGCGGCATCAAGCGCGTCGCTGCCACGGTCCTGCGTACGCTTCAGCTGCTCTGACACCCGCTCCACGATGGCGTCGTAGGCACGCTTCTCACCCTCTGCGACTCCGGCGCCGTTCGAGCCCTCGGATCCGATCTGCTTCACATAGACGCGTACAGCGGCTCCATCGAAGCCCAGCGACCGCAAGAAGTTGGCATCCCGCCTGTCCGCCGCCAGCAGTGCTGCGAACACCTGTTGGATGCCCTCGTTCTCACACTGTGCGATCAGGGCGTTGACCATGGCTGTGCCGACATCTTTGTGCCGGTGGTCAGGGTGGACTGCGATCGCCACGATGCGGGCCCCCGGCGGCAGGCCGTAGACGGTCGACTGCCGCTCGGAGAACAGGAAGCCTACGACGGCATCGTTCTCTTCGGCGACGAAGCAGCCCCACGGCGGGTAGGGCAGCGCGTCCATCTCGGCGATCTCGAGGAACCGTTCCAGGTAAAGGTCCCATGTTGCGGAGCGGTCGGGGCCGAGGATCTCCTTGTCCAGCTTGCGGACCGCTTCCGAATCTGACTGTTTAAGAGGCCTGATGAGCATGGCTTTCAGCCTTTGCTTACGCCCGGTCCGGGCAGTTGACGGGTAGGAAGAGTATTACGAGTATCAGGGTCTAGGAGTTTGAACGTTAATGGTAGCGAGGTTGCGTAACGATTGCGTGACGGGCCGGTCAGGTCTGTCGGCCCCTTCGTGAGAGCAGGACACCGACGATCTGTCCCGCGATGATGCCGATTATCAACCCGATGAGATCACGGAAGATGGCGTACCAGACGACGCCGAGCGCCGCGCCGGCCCAGACTCCGACATGGTAGCCGTAGCGGTAGTACCAGGGCCTTTCGTCCACGAGCACGGGCTGGTTGCGAGTTTCGACCGGACGCCTCCGCTCTCTACGCCGTCTCTGCCTTGGCATTATTCGAAATGTGCCTCTCGAGCCGATAGGTGTCGTTCAGCCGTTACGACTGATCGAGACACATGCTAACGGTGGAGGAAGATTAAGGGGAGAGAGCAGAAGGTTTCGTCTGGCGAGTGCGGAATCCGCTGGCCTCAGTCGAGACGCTCGAAGAAACTCAGGCAGCGTCCGTGCTCTCATCGTCCGGGACCGCTTCCTCATCCGCCGCACCGTTCTTCGATGCGGCGCCGAGATCCTCGCGAGTCAGGCCGAACTCCTCTTCGAACTTGAGCCTCGCTTCACGCACCTCGCTGGCCGCTTCTCTTGCGGCGTTGGCTGCATAGTTGACTGCTGTGAGGTTGAGCCAGCGAGGGTCCAGGACGAAGTAGTCGAGCCAGCGCAGGGTTTTCTCGACGTAGATGATGAACAGGTTGCGCAGGCGCTGCGACTGCTTGTGGCTGCGCTTCGTCTTCATGCGAGGCCACGGCTCGGTCTCGTCAACCACCGTGCCCCAGTTCTCGGACATCAGCTTCGTGATTGCTACCGCGTGGTTCTGCAAGAGGACGAGCAGAGGCGGATTGGTGCCCTTCTCGCTGCCTTCGTGCACCGCCGCGTCGAACTCGGCACGCAGAGTCGCGAGCTTCCGAGGCTGGGTGAACAGCCTCTGGTAGATCTGGACGGCCGCCGCCCGTTCGCCGGGGTCGACCTCTCGTTTGGAAAAGGGCCAGGCCAGTTTGAGCTCCAGTTCGGGGCACAGTTGTCCAGTTCCAAGCTAACAGAGCAGGAAGTTGGCCTGTTGGAGCACGGTGCGTGTCCACCATCAGCGGCTGTGTGATGTTCCTGCCAGTTGAGCGGCTGCCAGTCGTGTGGCTATAGGAGAGGCGGGAAGTGCCGCAGACGCGACCAGCCCGCCGGCAAGGGGTATCGGCGGGCTGGTTCGGGAGCATCCCACTTGAAACCGCAGAATGTGGGAGATGCGCCCGGTATGAACCTGTTTACCGAGAAGGTCACAGCGTTCGGCAGCGCGGCGGTCTCACTGCCGCGCTACAAACGGGTCGGGATACTGCGCTTCGATCGGTTCCAGCCGCTTTGGGCCTGAGTTTGGGTCGAGTTCAGACGAGGGCGTGGAAAGAGTGGGACACGCCGTCCGGAGTGACCTCTACGAGCCGGTATCCGCCCGCGTGCCCATGCCTCGAAACGCCGATTGCCGACGTCGCGATGACCCGCAGGTCTTCGTGCCTGGTCAGGTAGTTGGCGTGAGTGTGGCCTGCGAACATGTGACTGACACCGTTCGAGGCTAGAAGGTCGACTAGCCGCTCACGACCGGGGCCGGGCAGGTTGTAGTCGCCTGGCTCTTCATCGATGGCCTGCAAGAACGGCGGGTGATGTGCGAAGGCGATGGTGTGTTCGACGCCATCTTCGAGGGGTTTCGCTAGTTCCGCTTCGAGCCATTCGAGTTGCTCTTCGCGCTCTTCAGAGGCGCTGTTCGATCTGTCGAAAAGAGAGGTGTTGAAGGCGATGAACCGCGCCGGACCCGCGGTGAACGTGTAGCGGTCCGGTCCGTAGCTTTCACGGTACGAGGTCAGGGTCTCCTCAGTTGGCGCGAAGAAGTCATGGCCAACATCGTGGTTGCCCGGTACCCACCGAACCGGAATGGATGGAGATAGCTTCTCGAAGGCTGCCAGCACATCAGCACGCTGCTCCGCGTTGTCCCAGTGCATCACCATGTCGCCCAGCACGACGATGAAGTCCGGCTTGATCTCGTTTGCCAGTGCGATTGCTCGGTCCAACCGTTCAGCTTCGTACGGCCAGCCCGATGTCGGAGTTCCGGGTGGCGCGAGAGACTCGCCAATTCGCTCGGGTGTTGTGCGGCCGTTGTGCTTGTCGAGCAAGAACGCTGCGATGCCGAACTGCGGATCGGCCATCACCATGAAATTTGTTGTTGTGTATTGATTCATCTCGAGCTTGCCGAGTTGGCTTTCAGGCGATCATACCGCGTGGGGATCATTGGCCTGAGAAAAGAAACCGCCAGCACTGGCGGTCTCTTCAGGAAAATCTTGCGAAACGGGAGAAAGCTATCCGCCGGTCGCTGCGGGCCTGCGGCGCTCCTTGATTCGGGCGCTTTTGCCTGTGCGGCCACGGAGGTAGTAGAGGCGGGAGCGCCTGACAGCGCCGTGCCGTGTCACCTTGACCGACTCAAGGTTGGGCGACCAGAACGGGATGATTCGCTCAACGCCAACGCCGTATGAGAGCCGGCGGACGGTGAACGTCTCGGTCGGAGCGGGGATGTGGTCCGGGTTGTACTTGCCGGAGATCACGTTGCCCTGGAAAGCCTGGATGCGCTGCCTGTCGCCCTCGATGATCCTGAGGTTGACGGTTACCGTGTCGCCGGGCCCAAACTCCTCGATGTCGGCTTTCGGCGCATCGCCGTTGAGAGTGTTCAGATCGATCATGACGGGCCCTAACCTGTTTGCACTGTGCACGGCCAGTCAGGCCGGTCACGCGAAAAGACGCCGTGAAGCGTCGGTGATGTAACGAATCGAGGAGACCAACCTTGTAATTGTAGCTATCCGTCCCGCCGTGCGGCAAGGAGTAATTTGCGCATCTCCGGCAGGCGAGGCGGTGTTCGCTACTCGGGCCAGTCTTCCAGTAGCTCTGGCCTGCGCTCCTGTGTGCTCCGGACGGCCTGTTCGCGACGCCATTGTTCGATCTGCGCGTGGTCGCCTGAGAGCAGCACCTCCGGCACCTCTTTGCCGTTGAGATCGGACGGCCTTGTGTAAACCGGACCCTGCAGAAGTCCATCGAGACCGGGTGCGAGGGAGTCGAGCTCAGCCGACTGCTCATCTCCAAGGACACCGGGGCGCAAGCGTGTCACCGCATCGACTAGCACCATCGCAGGCAACTCGCCGCCTGTCAGCACGTAGTCGCCGATGCTGATCTCCTCATCAACAGCCGCATCGATAAACCGCTGGTCGACCCCTTCGTAGTGACCGCAGACCAGCAGCAGGTTGTCCATGTCGCTAAGGTCGGCGACTTTGCTGTGCTTGAGCGTTGCTCCCTGTGGTGAGAGCAGGACCGTGTGCGGCTTCTGACGGCCGCGGAGCTGCGTCACGTGCTCAACCGATTCGAGCAGCGGTTCAGGCTTTAAGACCATGCCGGGGCCGCCGCCAAACGGCTCATCGTCGACTGTGCGGTGGCGGTCATGCGTGAAGTCCCGCAGCTGGTGGATTTCGATCGATACCAGGCCCGACTCGACGGCCCTGCCGACGATGCTGGCCGAGAACGGCCCTTCGAACATCTCGGGGAAGAGCGTGATGATGTCTATCTGGAGCATGAGTGGAGAGGCGTTGGTTGGTGGAGGCGGTAAAGCCACCCTTCGATAGGCTCAGGATGACGGAGTTTCGCTCAGGGCGGTAGTGGCTCAATCCCCTCTCCCGATACGGGAGAGGATCAGGGTGAGGGCTTCCGTTTGTCATCCCGACCGGAGCGGAGGGATCTGACCGCTGATCAACGGTCTCCGAGAGATTCTGAATCAACCCGTTCGACGTTGCTCAGGGCAGGGACAGAATGACAGACTAGCCGACCCTTCGACTCCGGACGCCTGCGAATCGCATGCTATTCACCCAGGAACCGGCTCAGTTGAGCCCTTTGTGCAACTGATAACTACGAAAAACCCGGAAACAGGTCGATTGCGGGCTTATAGTGGATATGCTGCCAGATGCCGGAGCAGGGCGCACGAGGGCATCACCTGGCATGCACCGGAGATTTTCGAATGTTCAGCGGAATTGTCGAAGAGGTAGGCAGAGTCAGGTCGTACGACCTGAGCCGCATGACGGTCGAGGCGGTCGGCGTGCTGCAGGACCTGAAGGTGTCCGACAGCATTGCTGTCGCCGGAGTCTGCCTCACGGTAGTCGAGATCGGTGACGGCGCGTTCACGGTTGAGACGGTGCCTGAGACGGTTGAGCGCTCCAACTTCGATGCCCTGAAGTCAGGGAGTGGTGTGAACCTCGAACGCGCACTTGCGCTAGGCGAACGCATCGGTGGACACATGGTGCAAGGCCATGTCGACGGTCGAGGCGTTGTCGTAAGTGCTGAAGAGGACGGCAACTCGGTGCGCATCCGGTTCAACTGTGACCCCGACCTGATGAGATACATCGTCGAGAAGGGCTTCATCACGGTCGACGGAATCAGCCTGACCGTGACCGCAGCACGTGCCGATGGTTTCGATGTTGCGATCATTCCGTTTACGTTCGAGCACACGACCCTGAACGAACGGACCATCGGCGACGCCGTGAACATCGAAGTAGACGTGACGGCGAAGTATGTCGAGAGAATGGTTACGCCGCATTTTTCGAAGGCAACGGCCTAGTCAGGCGTAAAGTAGCGCCGGATCAGCCTCGAAGAGAGAAGCATTGTCAGACGAACAGGGAATAAGGACCGAAGAGGGCGAACGCTCTGGTGCTGCCACGCGTTCGGTCGAAGCCGCTATCGCCGCTTACAAGGCCGGCCGCATGGTGATCCTCGTCGACGACGAGGACCGTGAGAACGAAGGCGACTTCGCCATGGCGGCGGAGGACATCACGCCTGAAGCGGTCAACTTCATGGCGATGGAAGGCCGCGGCCTGATCTGCGTCCCGATGACTGCTGCCGACCTTGCGCGGTTCAAGCTGCCGATGATGGTGCAGAACAACACTTCTGCGCACGGCACCGCGTTCACCGTGTCGGTAGACGCAGCAGACGGCATCACGACCGGCATCTCGGCCGCCGACAGGGCGCACACCATTCGGCTGCTTGCGAACAGCGAGGCAGGTCCGGGCAACCTCGCACAGCCCGGCCACATCTTCCCCCTGCGTTACCAGGAAGGCGGCGTCCTTGTCAGGGCAGGGCAGACCGAGGGGTCGGTGGACCTGGCGAAGCTCGCAGGCAAGAGCCCGACGGCCGTGATCTGCGAGATCATGAACCCCGATGGTACGATGGCCCGCCGTCCGCAGCTCGAGGAGATTTCTAAGAAGCACGACATCCCGGTCGTCTCGATTGCAGATGTGATTGCCTACCGCATGTCGCACGAGAAGCTGATCGAGCGGCTCGTTGAGACCCGCCTGCCGACTCGCTGGGGCGAGTTCAGGGCCATCGCATACAAGAGCCTCGTCGACCCCGATGAACATGTCGCGCTGGTGAAGGGTGACATTGACGGTTCCAAGCCGGTGCTGGTGCGTGTTCACTCCGAGTGTCTGACCGGCGATGTGTTTGGTTCAATGCGCTGCGATTGCGGAGACCAGGCTGCGTACGCTCTTCGGCAGATCGAAGCCGAAGGCGAGGGCGTCTTCGTCTACATGCGGCAGGAAGGCCGCGGCATTGGCCTCATCAACAAGCTGCGTGCCTACAGCCTGCAGGATGAAGGCCTCGACACGGTCGAGGCGAATGAGCGGCTCGGCTTCCCGATGGACCTGCGGCGCTATGGTGTTGGTGCGCAGATCCTGCGAGACCTAGGCGTCCGCAAGTTCCGGTTCCTGACCAACAACCCTAAGAAGATCGTCGGTTTGGAAGGTTTCGGGCTTGAGATGGTGGAGCAGGTGCCGCTCGTCATCGAGCCGAACAGCGAGAACCGCCGTTACCTCAACACCAAGCGGGACAAGATGGGCCACCTGCTGGACATAGTCGGAGACGACGACTAGTGGCCCGCGAGATCGTCCCGTCAACCGAAGGCAATGGCATCCGTGTCGGCATCGCCGTCGCTCGCTTCAATGAGTATGTGACTCACAGAATGCTTGAGCTCTGCATTGCACGGCTTGAAGAGCTGGGCGTTGAATCGAGCGATGTCACAGTTGTCCATACGCCCGGTTCGGTCGAACTGCCGCTGGCGGCGAAGAAGCTTGCCCTTCGTGACGACATCGACGCCGTGATCGTGATCGGAGCTGTGATCAACGGCGAGACCGCACACTTCGAGCACGTGGCGTCTATCGCTGCAGACGGCACTGCACGTGTGGCAGAAGAGACCGGGAAACCGGTGATCTTCGGCGTCCTCACAACCTACACGACAGACCAGGCGGTCGCCCGTGTGCCTCACGCCGAGAGCTACGCAGATGCAGCCGTTGAGATGGTGAATACCTTCCGCAGCCTCTCGGACCTCTAGCCAGCAGGCGTTCGTTTCTAAGATCGTCAACGAACTGTTAAGGCTGTTTCGCGTCGACTGGCATTTGAACGCATCTTAGTTTCGACCCCTACTCTCAATGAAGATGCTTCTGGAGCACCGGGACAATGCAATTTTCCTTCCGCCAGCCCCTGCACCTGCTTTCGAAAACGGGACACAGAAGGCTGACGCTGATGTCAGTAACCGTTGGACTGGCGATTGCCGTCGCCTGCGGTAGTGGCGATTCCTCATCGTCAGAGCCAACCTCTTCAACTGATACGCCGCGCACCGAAACACCAACATCATCACAGGCGGATCCCACCGCAACCCCGGGAGACTCGGGATCCGCGGACAATGGTCCCGGTTCGGGCGTAACCGACCCTCTGTTCGTGAGCCCAACCGGTTTTGCCGACCTGGAGAACCTTGAAGGGCTTGAACTGAGTGCAGCCAGGCGCTGGCAGCTTTCGTTCAACTGGTTCACCGACTTCAATCAGAGAACGGTTTCGCTCACTGAGATCGATAACCTGCTGCCACGTGACCGGATCAAGCCGGTCGACTTCCCAGAGTTCGCCAACTCACTTGAGGCTCCGAGTTACATGCGTGACAGGGAGCCGGTTATCGCTATCGAAATCAATGGCGATGCCCGCGCATACCCGCTGGCAATCCTGATGTGGCAGGAGATTGTTAACGACACAGTAGGTGGCGAGCCGATTACCGTAACTTTCTGCCCGCTCTGTAACACGGCGATAGCGTTTGAGCGAGTGCTGGAAGGCCATGAGTTGACTTTCGGCACAAGTGGAAACCTGCGAAACAGCGACCTCGTGATGTGGGACAGGCAGACCGAATCCTGGTGGCAGCAGATCACGGGCGAGGCGATCGTCGGCCAGCTCTCGGGCAAGGTGCTGGAGCAGATTCCCTCGCCGATCATCGCCTGGGAAGCGTTCCGAGACCAGTACCCGGACGGCCAGGTCCTGCTCCGTGAGGTCAATGCGCTTGGCCAGGAGATCAGGCCTTTCGACGATCCGCCATACGCAGGATACGACTCGGTAGACAACGACCCGTTCGCATTTGACGGCCCGACTGATGACAGGCTGCCCGCCAACCTGCGAGTGCTGACTGTGAAGCTCGATGACGAAACGGTTGCCTACCCGTTCACGTTCCTCGAAGAGAACCTAGTCATCAACGACACGATCGGTGAGACCGATGTGGTCGCATTCTTCGACAACGGCACGCTGTCAGCATTCCTGGATGCACGGTCCAGTGCACAGACATCCGGCTCGACGACGATGTTCAGCAGAGTTGTTGACGGCGAGACGCTGACATTCTTGCTTGGCGAAACTGGCATCGTGGATGAGCAGACTGGCTCGGTATGGAACATCGTCGGTAAGGCGACATCCGGCCCGATGGACGGCAAGGAGCTTGAACCGGTGATTCACCAGAACCACTTCTGGTTCGCCTGGGCCGTGTTCGAGCCCGACACCGAGATTCGTGGCACGGTAGATGACGTGATCGGCCCCGTGTCAGCGGCGCCGTAGTGGCGGCGCTACTGGGCGGGTACAGAGAACGTCAACACGGGACTTCACCATGGGATTGAGAGCCGTTTCAAGGACACGCGGCCTTGCGCTGGCTATCGGTCTCGTGGCCGTGGTTTCAGTTGCCTGCGGCACAGGCGGTCGTGAACCAACCCGAACGCTACCCGTAACCGTTACGTCGGTTCCGGAACCGACGGCAACCCTGTCACCGGCGGTCGAGCGGACGACAGAGCCGACAGCAACTACGGTGCCTGGTGGCCCGACACCAACGCCCGACCTGACGTTCCTGCCAAACGATGAGCGCAGGGCTTTGCGGTTCAGAGAGCTTGAAGGCTGGGAGACCGACTTTTCCCAGAAGCTGGTCGGATTAGACGAGTTCATCTCGATACTGAACCGGGACGGCATTGACCCGATCGACGAACCGACCTTTGCGCCGGTGTCGGACGCGCCGAGTTACATGAAGCCTCGTGAGCCGGTCATCGCGGTGGAGATTAATGGAGACGCACGCGCCTATCCGCTTGCGATGCTGATGTGGCACGAGATTGCGAACGACACCGTGGGCGGCGTGCCGGTCACCGTGACGTTCTGCCCGCTCTGTAACACCGCGATCAGCTTCGAGCGTGTTGTGGATGGCGTTGAACTGACGTTCGGGACGACCGGCAAGGTGCGCAACAGCGACCTTGTGATGTGGGACAGGCAGACGCAAAGCTGGTGGCAGCAGATAACCGGTGAGGCGATCGTTGGTCACTACGCCGGTCTTGGCACGGAACTGGAGATCATCAACTCGCCGATCATCGCCTGGGAGACCTTCGCCGAGCAGTATCCAGACGGCCTCGTGATGGAGCGCATATTCGACGAGCTTGGCTTCCCGGCGAAGAGCTATGACCTTGCGCCTTATGCGGGATACGACTCGGTGGACGTCTCGCCGTTTGCGTTCGACGGCGAGCTGGACGGACGGTTGCCTGCGAATCTGCGGGTGCTGACGGTCGAGCTTGGCGATGCTGTGGTTGCGTACCCGTTCACGTTTCTTGAGGAGACGGTCGTGGTTAACGACCGGGTGAACGGCGAGGACGTTGCGATCTTCTTCGACGATGGGACCCTTTCGGCGTTCTTCGACGCGCTTGACCAGCAGCTGACCTCCGGCTCAACCACGATGTTCCTACGTGAGGTGGACGGCCGCTCGCTGACCTTTGAGGTTGCAGAGGACGGTATCCGTGATGCCGAGACAGGCAGCCTCTGGAACGTGCTCGGCGTTGCGCAGGAAGGAGAGCTGGCCGGGACTAAGCTTGAACCCGTGATCCACGCCAACCATTTCTGGTTCGCATGGGCTGTCTTTCAGCCGGACACAGAAATCCGCGCTTCGGTGGACGAAGTTGTCGGGCCTGTTGGCGTCTTGGCCGCCAGCTAGCCTGCAGCGGCCGCGCCCTGCGCCTCGATATCGTCGATGAGCTGGAGCAGTTCTTCCGCCCTTGCGATGATCGCTGGAAGTCTCGGGTCCTGCGAAAGCGAGATCGCCTCTTCGAGATCGGCACGGATCAGGTCGAAGTCCGCTCTGCCCTGGATCAGCAGGATCGCCCTGTCGAGATAGATCGAGGCGATCGCCGGGTCGAGCTCTATGGCCCTGTTGAAGTCGGCGAGTGCTGACTGGAAGTCCTGGGCCACATCACGCCAGAAACGGCCCCGCCACCAGTAGGTGCCGCCATCGTCCGGCGCCTTTTCGACTGCAATGTTGAAGTTCTGCAGCGCTTCCGAGGCGTCTCCCTGCAGGGCCTGCACGCGGCCCATGACGATGTAAGGGTCGATCTCCTCGTCGTCCAGCCGGTTTGCCTGCTTTGCGTCCCTCAGCGCACCGTCGAGGTCGTTCAGGTTTACGCGGGCGAGTGCACGGTGCGAATAGGCGGCGGCAAGCGTAGGCCGAAGCTCTATCGCCTTGTCGAAGTAGTAGAGCGATTCCTCGAACTCGCCCTGGAACATCAGCGCCTGGCCGATGCCGTCCCAGCCGTGCGCGAAGCCCGGCTCCAGCTGCACAACGGTGTTGAACTGGCGCTCTGCGTCTGTGTACTCGCCCTGTGCGAGCAGCCCGTAAGCGCGGGTGTACTGGTTGACGCTCTCAGTCTCAGAGACCGGCTCGTCTTCGGGTGTTGGGGTTGCGAGCGGGATTCGTGTCGCAGTGGGCGCCGGGGTTGAAGTTGCCTCCGGTTCTGTCGTCGCGGTTGGGGCAGGTGCGGATTGGTTGCCATCAGGCGTGGGCTCGCCCGAATCTCCACCGCTGCACGCAATAGCCAGCGTACCCAGGGACACGGCCAGTATTGGAACAATCAATCTCATGCGTTCAGGTTGTCCCGCGGTCCTGTCTCCCGGAGTGAGCCTGGCGCGGCAGGCTAGTCCTACCCCGACGCCCCCTGCCACACATTACGCCATCGAAAGCTGGTGGGTTTGCAGAGGGTGAATGTGCCGAACATGTCTCGGTTTGATGCAACTCAGGCGCCGGAGAGCCGGCCCACGAGGATCTCCAGTGCCAGCCGTTCGTCAATTTTGCCTGTCTTGATGTCGAGGTCTGCATCGAGCAGGCGGCGGTGCGTTATCGAGAGATAGTCCTTGCCGAAGCGCGAGGCCTGCCTGAGCGTCTTTTCAAGTGCGTAACGATTCCGAAGGCCGATTCGGTTGCCAATCTCGCTCTGTTCGACGCCGGATGCACGTAGTGTTCCGGCCAGTAGTACCAGTCTCACCTGCCTCGCGAGCATCGAGATGATCGAGCCTACCGAAGTGCCGCCTTCCAGCAGGTTGTACATCAGTCGCATCGCAACGCCGGGCCTGCGTTCGAGGACGGCATCGATGGCTGCGAATATGCTGGCCTCCCGGGCTTCGGCGACCATCCCATCAACATCGGCCTGCGTTATCTCCCGCTCCCCGGCGAACAGCGCCAGCTTGCCGATCTCGCTGTCAAGAAGCTGGAGGTCGCCGCCCGCCAGCCATACAAGACGAGCGATTGCGTCCCGGCTGGCTGATGAATTGTGGTGGGTGAATCTGTCTCTGGCCCAGGCTTCAAGCGCTGGACCTCTTGGTGTCGAGAATAGTCGGACCTCAGCGCCGGGACCGGCTGCCTTTACTCCGCGAGCGTTCGCTCGCAGTGCGGCGTTTTCCACAAAGACGATCTCGCTGGTTCCGGGCAGGTCCGCCAGCATCTTCGGCAACTCGTCCCACTCAGAGCCCCTGCTATTGCCACGGCCATCCATCGACTGCAGCAGGCCGTAGACCAGTACAAGCCTTCTGTCTGCGAGGAACGGCAGCGTGCTGGCAGCCGCGATTATGTCGAACGGCTTGAAGGAGTTGCCTTCAAGAGTGGTGATGTTGGAGTCACGCACCTCCTCAGGGCCAACCGAGATCTTCGCACGGCGGACCGCCTCGCTAATCGAGAATCCATCGTCGCCGTGAAAGACTCTTATCAATTGGTGATACCGTTTATTACTGAGGGAACGCGTTCTGGTCGCATCTTATCGACCGGTCTGCGCGGCGAGCATATCAGTGTCTCCGCCAGGCCACGGACGCCAGACTGCGGACAAATGATTGTAGTCGCCCGGGGAGGCGCAACTTGCTGATCAGGCTGTTGCTGATGATCCCATTCGTGGGGCAGTTGCTGCGCGTTTCGTGGCTGCTGTTCTGGGACGGCCGGGTCTTTCCCCTCCTGAAGATCCTTCCCCTCGCAGCCGTGCTCTACGTTCTTTCGCCGATCGACCTTTTACGAGACTTCAAGTTGGGCATCGGGCAGTTGGACGACGTTCTGGTCGCCAGCGTGCTGCTGACGCTGTTCGTCGTGCTGTCTCCTCGCAAGCTGGTCTCGGAGCACGTTCACGGTCCGCGTGACGATGATGACGGGCCGGAGCCGATCAACGGCAAGTTCCGCTACGTCGACGAGGACTAGGGCAGCTTCCCCCCTCTCCCGCTTGCGGGAGAGGGTCAGAGTGAGGGTCGAACCTCGCCACCCTTCGACAAGCTCAGGATGGCGAAAGAGCTGTCATCCCTCGACCTCGGTCACGATGACACCTGCGCCAGTAGCCCATCCGCACTTGCTGGCATATCCTTTTCGTTCGGGCTGTTCGCAGTCCTGCGACCACTTCTCCCACCATCAACGGAAACAGCATGCGGATTGGAATCATCGGTCTTCCCGGCAGCGGCAAGACCACCGTCTTCAACGCGCTGACCCGCGGCACCGCGGAGTCGGGCAGCTTCGGCGGCAACAGGTCGGCAAACATCGGCGTCGCGCACGTGCCGGACGAACGGCTCGATCGGTTGACCGAGATCTTCAATCCGAAGCGGACCGTTCCTGCCGAGGTCACGTACGTCGACCTGCCGGGCGCGCACTCGGCAGACAGCGCAGACCTGTTCTCGGGCGAGGCGCTGGGTCAGCTCCAGCGTGTAGATGCGCTTCTGCATGTCGTGAGGGCGTTCGATGATCCCTCCGTTCCCCACGCACTCGGCGATGTCGACTATCGACGCGACATCGAGAAGGTGAACTTCGACGTGCTTTTCGCCGACATCTCGCTGCTGGAGCGGCGAATCGAGCGGATCAAGGACAGCATGAAGGGGATGAAGTCACAGGAGCGGGTGCAAGCTGAGAAGAACATCGTGGTGCTGCAGGCGTTGCAGGCTGAGATGGAGGACGGCACAGCGGCCCGCGATAAGGACTTTTCAGAGGACGAGGTCACGGCTATCTCGGACACGTTTCTCCTGAGCAGGCTTCCGCTGCTGGTTGCACTGAACGTCGGCGAGGACGATCTTGCACGCTCCGATGAGCTCGAAAAGGAGCTCTCCGAGCTCGTGACTGGCCGGAAGTCAGGTGGTGCAGTGCTCTGCGGGCGGCTCGAAGAGGAGCTGGCGCAGATGAGCCCCGAAGAAGAGATGGAGATGCGCTCCGGTCTTGAGGCCGGCGAGTCCGGGCTCGAAAGGATGATCAGGCTCTCGTACAGCGTGCTTGGACTGATATCGTTCCTGACTGTCGGAGAGGATGAGGTACGGGCGTGGACCATCGAGGTCGACACACCGGCGCCGCAGGCGGCCGGTGCAGTGCACTCGGATATCGAGCGCGGGTTCATCCGCGCCGAGACGGTGAGTTACGATGACTTCATCAAGGCTGGAAGTCTTGCGGGCGCCCGGACCAATGGGGCGTTGCGGCAGGAAGGCCGCGACTACGTGGTCCAGGACGGAGACATAGTCAACTTCCTGTTCTCCGTTTAAGGCGAACAACGTCCATCGGGAGATTCTGTACTTTCAGCAGGCTGACGGCTAGAACCAATCGAGGAAAAAGACTTGGCTGAATCTGACAACGGCTCCGTGCTGACCGAACGCAAGGCGTACATCGTGCCTTTCATCCAGCCCTCTGCACAGGCTCCCGAGGGTTTCACGGAGCTGTTCAACGCCTACTGGCAGGCAGCGGACCAGCAGGTCTCCGGTTTGGAGGCGCGGTCGGGCGTGGTGAAGCGGATCTTCGCCGAAGGTGTGCTCGGCGCGGGTGACGATGCGTTGCTCATGCTTGAGCAGACGAACCGGCAGGCGTGGCACATGGTGAAGTCCAGGGTAGACGCCGGTGCACGGCTCGACGAGTACGAGGACCAGGAGCTGTTCGCCGAGGTGATCGACTGGGGCCGCTGCATGCAGGTCGGGTTCATCAGCCAGGGTGTTGCGGGCGCTGTCCAGGCCTCTTACCAGGATGCGGCGATGAGGCGCCAGCGAGCGCTCGACAAGGTGCTTGAGGAGAAGATTGAACCCGGCGAGGCGGTGCTGATTCTGAGCGGCACCACAGATATCCAGTTGCCTGAAGGCGTGGAGAAATTCATCGTGTCGCCGCCAGAGCTGGACGCTCTCGAGCGCTGGATCAGGCAGGTGAATGAGGCCGCACGTCGTGCCGCCGAACAGGCCGCTGCCCAGGGACAGGCGCCGGGACAGGCCTCCGCTCCGGAGCCACCTGAAGAGTCGAGCGGCTCTTCAAGCGGTCTGTGGACACCGGGCAGCAGATGATCGGAGCGGGTGGACTTTGACGCACCCGAGTTCTTCTTCTGGTTTTGTCGATCGATCTCCGATCGGGATCTACGTTCACATCCCGTTCTGCGAGACGAAGTGCCCTTACTGCGACTTCAACACGTACGCAGGCATCGAGAAGCTGATCCCGACTTATATCGATGCCTTATGCGAGGAGCTTTCTCGCTGGGGTGAGCTATTGAGCGAGAGCACTGCGGGGACAGTTTTCTTTGGCGGTGGGACGCCTTCTTATCTTTCTTCCGCTGACATCGGCCGTGTCATGGACGCACTGCGAAGCGGGTTTCCGCTTGAGCCGGATGCCGAGGTGACACTCGAGGCGAATCCCGGAGACGTGACTCTTGAGAAGGCCTCGGGTTGGATGGATGCCGGGTTCAACCGGGTATCGATGGGCGTGCAGAGCTTCGACGATGAGCTGCTGCAGACGCTGGGGCGTCGGCACGACTCCGAAGGGGCGACGCGGTCTTTCGGGCTGCTGCGTGAGGCAGGTTTTGAGAACCGGTCGCTCGACCTGATGTTCGGTCTGCCGGAACAGTCGTTGGCGCAATGGGAAGCGTCGATCTCGCAGGCGCTAGCGCTCGGGCCAGACCACGTTTCGCTTTACGGATTGCAGCTTGAGGCTGGCACTCCGCTGGAGGCCGATGTGCGGCTCCGGCGAATCGACCGGCCTGACGACGATCTTGCGGCCGATATGTACCTGATGGCCGAGGAGCGGTTCGGCGCCGCAGGTTTCAGGCACTATGAGATTTCGAACTGGGCGCTGCCGGGCATGGAGAGCAGGCACAACCTGGTGTACTGGCAGAACGGCCCATACCTGGGCGTAGGGCCGGGAGCGCACTCATCCCTGTTCGGCCACCGCTTCGCCAATACAAGGTCGCCGCGCTGGTACATGCGCTCGCTCGGCTTCGAGCCGGATGAAGTTGGACCGTTACCCGTTCTGAGCGGTTCGCAGCCGAGCCGGGAGCCGGTGCCGGAGTCGTCCCCGGACGAGTTGCGGAAGATGACCGAAGGTGGGCCCGTCGACTTTGTGGAAGAGACGACTCGTTCGTTGGAGCTTGCCGAGACGATGATGATGGGGCTGCGGCTGGATGTGGGTGTGAGTGGGCAGGAGTTCGAGCGGCGGTTCGGTAGTTCGTTGCGTGATGTATTTGCAGGCGAGATTGAGGAGCTTGCCGGGGAAGGCCTGCTGGTTGAGGACGGCGAGGGGATCCGGCTTTCTGCGCGCGGCAGGCTGCTGGGCAACGAGGTTTTCGGGCGGTTCGTCGCTGCGGCGGAGGCTGTCGGGTTTGATTAAGCCACCCTTCGACAGGCTCAGGATGGCGAGTGACCGTCATTCTGAACGCTCTCGCCAATCCTCCCTTCCATATTGGGAGGGAGTTAGAGGGAGGGTAGGTTGTGACTGGAACGACCGGTGGTCGATGTGAGACCGAACGACCCTCACCCCAGCCCGCGCCCGCAAGCAGGCACCCGAATCTGGGAGAGGGGGAAGAAAACAGGAAGCCCTCACCCTGACCCTCTCCCGAGCCGGGAGAGGGGATAGGGTATCGGAAAGAGGGGGCGTGTTCCCTGAGTGAGTCGAAGGGTCTCTTGCTCAGTAACTCGTCCTACGTTGGAGACAACTACTCATCAGCAAGCCCACACACGGTCCCTCCACTCCGCTTTGCTCCGGTCAGGAAACGCGCTCACCAATCCCGTCCGCTCTCTGGCACACTTTGCAGTATGTTCGTCATCACAACCGCAGGACATGTCGACCACGGAAAATCGACGCTGATCCACGCCCTTAGCGGCATCGACCCCGACCGTCTCAAGGAAGAGAAGAGTCGCGGGATGACCATCGAGCTTGGCTTTGCGTGGGTCACACTACCTTCCGGACGTGAGATCAGCATCGTCGATGTGCCCGGCCATGAGCGGTTCGTGCGCAACATGCTGATGGGTGTCGGCGGTGTTGACCTTGCACTGTTGATCGTTGCCGCGGATGAAGGCGTGATGCCGCAGACCCGCGAGCACCTAGCGATCCTCGACCTGCTCAACGTCGAGCGCGGCATCACGGTCATCACGAAATCAGACCTGGTCGACGAAGACTGGCTGGAACTGATCACTGCAGATGTCGAAGAGGTGCTGCAGGGCACAACGCTTGAGGATTCTCCGCTCCTGACCGTCTCCGCTGAGACCGGCGCGGGCATTCCTGAGCTCCTTGCGGAGATCGATTCCCAGCTAGACCAGCTTGAAGCGCATGCCGACCTTGGCCGCCCCCGGCTGCCCGTGGACCGCTCATTCACCATGTCCGGATTCGGCGCGGTCGTCACAGGCACGCTGGCTGGCGGCAAGCTTCGCACAGGCCAGGAAGTCGAACTGCTCCCCGCTGGCCGCAAGGCCAGGATCCGCGGACTGCAGTCGCATCAGACCGCGCTGGAAGAGGCACAGCCCGGCACTCGGGTCGCTGTGAACATGAGCGGCATCGAGCACAACGAGATCGAGCGCGGCGACCTGCTGACCGTTCCCGGTTGGTTGAACTCGTCGCAGGCGTTCGATGCGTCGTTGAGAGTGATTGCTGACGCGCCGCGAGCGGTGCGCCACAACCACAAACTGGTGCTGTTCGCGGGAAGTCGCGAGGTGCCCGTCACCGTGCGAGTGCTGCAGGGCGATGAGATTGCACCGGGTGAGTCCGGGTGGGTACAGCTGCGGACCACTGAGCCTGTGCCGATGCTGCGCGGTGACCGGTTCATTCTGAGGGACACACAGGACACGATGGCAGGCGGCGTGATCCTGGTGCCGGATGCGCCGCGTCACCGAAGGAATGACGGTGATGTGATCGCAGAACTCGAAACGCTGGCCAGCGGGTCAGGTGAAAGCGCCGCACTGCAGACTCTGCGTTCGATCGAGCCTGCGACCGTGGCCGAACTTGGCCGCAGCGCCAATATGTCACAGTCCGAGGCGGAGGAACTTGTCAGCCAGCTGATAGATGCAAACGACGCCGTGGACATCGGTGAAAGTGGCAGTCCGCTGTTGTACTCGTCGGCCGGTTGGGCGGCGCTGCGTTCCGAGGTCGAAGGCGCCGTTGCCGGGTTCCAGCGGATCTATCCTCTCCGGCCCGGCATGCCACGTGAAGAGTTGCGGAACCGGCTCAAGCTCAAGGCTGCCTCGTTTCTGCGAGTGGTCGCAACGCTCTCAGACCAGGATGCACTCAAGAGCAACGGCGCGCTGGTCTGGCTGCCCGCTCACGCTGTAGAGCTCAGTCCGGAGCAGCAGTCACAGGTAGACTCCTATCTCAAGCTGATCTTATCCGATCCCTACTCACCGCCCACCGACTCGCCGCTGGACGCGGAGTTGCTGGCCGGTCTCGAAGGGCAGAACAAGGTTGTGCGGGCTGGTGACGTCGTTTTTGCAACTTCAGCGTTCGAAGATATGAAGGCGCGAGTGGCAGATCATGCAAAGGCCGGTGGAGCCATCAATATCAACGAGGTGAGAGAGTTGTTCGGCTCCAGTCGCAAGTACGTGCTTGCGTTCCTCGAAGAGCTGGACCGCCAGGGTGTGACGATCAGGCGAGGCGACGACCGCATCCTGCGCAACGGGTGAAAGGGCTGCCGGCGGCTCTGGCCGAAACCAAGACCCCTCCGCCCGCAACCTGAAAGCCCGCCTTTTTCATGGTTTGAGCCAATGGGCTCATCTGGGGGCGACCCCATCGGCTCATGCGCATTGCGCATAACCCTGAGGCCACTTCGGGAATCTGCTCTATTGGTGGAAACACCTATCGGGTCTACTGCAACTACCGATGGAACACCAAACAGGTGTCTCAATGTGTCCCGAATAGATCGGACACGGAATGAGATCAAGGGTGCAATATGTCTCAACTGTTTAAGTGGCGCAACCCGATCGCCGTCTTCGCCGTCTCGATGATGCTTGCGGTCACGGTCTACGCCTCGTTCGCAGCTGCGGGCGACATCAACGACGCTTCTGATGGCGGCGTTCAGCTCGGGGCCATCTCCAAGGCTGCCGCCGATATCGAGCTCGCATGGTTCCAGATGATGGGCGCGGACGCTCTCGCTGCAACAGGCCACGCGCCTGCTGAAGCTCAGGGCTTCTACGACGCCGGTCTTGATCTGTACAACTCCAGCAAGGCTGTGCTGGCCGCCGCTGGCAAGGAGCCGATTGACCAGGCCCTCGCCGGGTCAGACCAGGCTCTTGTTGCGATGAACGCAGCTTTCGCCGGCACGATGGAGCTTGCTAAGTCCGGCAACATCGAGGCTGCGACCGCAAACCACATGGACGGGACCGTGCTGCTGTACGGCAATGTCGAGCCTGCTGTTAAGGGCCTTGCCCAGGTTGGCCAGGTCGCTGACGGCCAGCTTGCCGCTCGCCTGAACAACGGCGCAGCAGACCTGCGTCTGCTCGGTTCGGTCAGCGCTGCAATCGTTGCTATGGGCGCACTCTTCGCAGGGTGGAGCGCATGGTCGATCTACCGCCGTGAAGACGAGGAAGAGATGGCCATGGAGGCTCCTTCCTATGAGCAGCCTGAGTCTCTCGACCGAGCTGCCTAGTTCTCAATCGAACTGAACGAAAACGGGCGTGCCATCTGCGGCACGCCCGTTTTCTGTTTGCGGTGTTTCGTGGACTACCAGTCGGCCACTGAGCCGTCGTTCTCGTAGTAGTACTCGCCGCCCAGCTCCTTGTGGTAGCCGTACTGTTCACCCGTGTACGGCTTCGTCGCCTCGGTTTCGTCCACCTCGACACCAAGCCCCGGCGTTGTCCACAACGGGATGTGCCCGTCGATCACTTCCCAGTTCTTCTTGAGCAGCCCATTGCCAAGCCCTGCGTCGACCTGCTCCTGGATCAGGAAGTTGGGCACAACGGCGTCGACCAGCATGCAAGCCGCCAGCGCCAACGGGCCGATGGCGCAGTGCGGCATGATGTGCTGGTAGTAGGTCTCGGCATAATTGGCGATGCGCTTGAGCTCGGACGGTCCGCCGCAGTGGGCAACGTCCGGCTGGAGCAGAGCCACGCATTGCTTTTCGATCACCTCGCGGAACTCCCATCGGGACAGCAAACGCTCACCGGTCGCTATCGGGAACGGCACGTGGTCGGAGACGTGCTTAAGCGCGTCCGGGTTCTCTTGCGGCACCGGCTCCTCGACAAACATCGGCCGCATGCCCTTGATCTCATGGCAGACCTCTACCGCCAGCGCCGGCGTCATCTTGCCGTGGAAGTCGAAACAGAGTTCTACATCGTCGCCGACCCACTCCCGCATCATGTATGCCGCTTTGACGAACTCGTCGATGCGCGAAGGCGGTTCGTGAGCTCGCCATGTCCCCGCAGGACCTGCTTTGTAGCCGGTGTAGCCGCTCTTCTGCAGCATCTCCAGCCGTTCTTTTGAAGCTGCAAGTCCTTCATCAGAAAGGTCACGGATGCCCCAGTGCGCATAGACCCGGATACGGTCCCTGACATTCCCGCCCATCAGCATGTAGCTGGGCACGCCGAAGTGCTTGCCTGCGATGTCCCAGAGCGCCGCGTTGATTCCTGCGATGGCCGACATGTTGTGTGCCCCACCCCGGAAAAAGGAGGATCGGTACATCTGCTGCCAGTGGTGCTCGATGCGGAGCGGGTTCTTGCCGACCAGGTACTCGGCGAACTCGTCGATTGCCGCGGGAACGGACTGAGGCTTGCCCTCGAGCGTGCTTTCGGCCCAGCCTTCGATGCCGGTGTCGGTGGTGATGCGGACGAGGCGGGTGCGAGGGCGAGGTGAGAACTGGTCGACGCGGGTGATCTTCATTTCTTTTCCTGGTGCTGAAAAGGAGCCGCACCATCCTGAAGCCCGTCGAAGGGTGGTGCATCGGGTTCTGCGGACGCGATACGACAGGCGGCGCAATAGTAGCGCAGATGATTGCTACCGGTCGGGCTGGGGCAGCGGCTCTTGCTTACGAAGGTGGAACGGACGGTCTGGCGTGCCAATCATCAGGGCCAGCAGTCCCAGGCTATGTAACAGCATCATCCCGGGACTCAAAGTAGCCCACAGTGAGAGCAGGAACAGGAAGACTGCAACAACGCGGACGGAAAGGTATGCAGAGCCTATCCACGCCACCAGATATCCGATCATTGGTCCAATCGCCAGATTGAACGCGTACCAGTAGATGAGGTTCTCGGAACTCCGCAGCACCATTACAAGCATGAAGACACTGATCGAGGCCGTAACAGCGGCGCCGAACCAGAAGAACCCGAACCTGAAAGTGTTCCAGTCCTGCTTTAGCTGCGACTCCATCTCGGGCTCACCTCGGGTTGACGCCTGTCAGGACCAGCTGCGATTGCGCGTTCTTCAGTCGCACACCAGAGAAGTGCAGGGTGCTGTCCCATGCGCCGGCAAGGGGCTGGAACGACTCAACGACTCGCAGTTCGACGTTCGCGCCGGCAAGCGCGTTGCCGAGGTCTCCGACCGGTGAGACGTCGATCGGCTCCACCTCACCAGGCTTCACATGAACTCCATGGTCGTGCAGATCCTCGAAACCGGAGCCATCGAACGTGTAGCGGTAGAGCTGGCAGTTGTTGAAGCGCTCGATCCACACCCGCTCGATGTGAGCGACCATGCGTGCATCGGTCGCCATCCAGCGATCGACGTCGCTCTGCGTGGACCCTTCGATGGGCCAGAGAACAACACGTGGGCACTGCCTCGGGAAGTAATAGACGGGCGAGTGATGCTCATCGATCGCCCACACGAGCTTTTCGCCACCCGGACGGCCTTCGATACGACGACCGGGCCGTGGCTCGAAGAGCTTGATGCCGGGGTCTTCCGAGTAGTGGTAGAAGTGCTGGCCGCCAGTCACTCAGAGTTCTCCCGATGTCAACTCGGCATCGCCGATCAGTGATGAGAAGTCGTCGTTGTCATCCGACAGCAACACTGTGATCGAGAAGAACGCGATCAATGCCAGGATGAGGATGATCACGCCGATGAAGATCTTGCCCGAGTGACGGCTGACGAATCCCGGACTCTGGCCGTACTTGCGCTTCGGGTCGAACGGGATCTGCGGGCCTGGAGGGATCGCCATATCAACCTCCCACTCCGGCTATGACGCCTCAGGTTGAGCGATTTCCACCTGCCAGTCGTTAGAACCATCATAATATAGTCGAATTCGTATTCTCTCTGAGTTACACGATCGGAACTGAGCAGGAGGGCCTGAAGCCGTGACAACAGCAACGCAGGTGCCGCAGACCGGCGCCGAGGTCCGCAGCCTTGTCAGGGCAGGGAAGTACCGTCAGCCGACCTCGGGCGCCGCGCCTGACTTTGTGCAGGCGAACGTGGCGATTCTGCCCAGGGAGGTTGCGTTCGAGTTCCTGCTGTTCTGCCAGCGCAACCCGAAGCCTTGCCCGGTGATCGAAGTGATCGAGCCGGGCGAGGTCGAGGCGAAGATCTCTGCTCCGGGGTCCGACATCCGTACAGACGTGCCTCTTTACCGGGTCTACAAGGACGGAGAGTTTGTCGACGAGCCGGTGACTCTCGAGGACTGGTGGCGCGACGATCTCGTGACGTTCCTGCTGGGCTGCAGCTTCTCGTTCGAGCATGCGTTGATGCGCAACGGGATTGACCTGCCTTACTACGGCACAGACCAGAACGTGCCAATGTTTACTACGTCGGTTGAGACGACGCCTGCCGGACCGTTCGCCGGGCCGTTGGTGGTGAGCCAGCGCTGGATTCCGGAGAACAAGGTTGTGAGGGCGGTGCAGGCGACCTCCCGGTTTCCTTCTGTACATGGCGCGCCTGTGCACATTGGCGATGGCGCAGCACTGGGTATCGACGACCCGTACAAGCCGGACTTCGGCGATGCGTGGATTCCCGAGGACCCCTCGCTGGTGCCGGTCTACTGGGCTTGCGGTGTGACGCCACAGGCTGTTGCGATGGCCTCGAAGTCGGAGCTGATGATCACGCACTCACCGGGCCACATGTTCGTGACGGACCTGAAGGACGAGGACCTGGCGGTTATTTAGGGACGGTTGGGCCACCCTTCGACAGGCTCAGGATGGCGGAGATGACTGTCATTCTGAACTTGATTCAGAATCTCTTGTCCGTCCCCGCTTCCAACTCGGGTGGTAGTTAGAGGATAGGGTTCCTGTCATCCCGACCGAAGCGGAGGAATCTGATGAGACTCTGGTGAAGAGTTTCGTTCGCTGAAGTCTGCTTTCGACATGCGCGTCGAGAGCGAGTCAAGATGGCATCTTGCGGTTATGTCCGGATTGAACCGGTCGCTAGATGTGTGCCTGGTCAGATCCCTCGACGCTGCTCGGGATGACGGAGAAGAAACCTTCACCCGTATCGGGAGAGGGGATGAAGACCGCTTGTCGAAGGGTGTCTGGAGAACACCTCACTCCGCCCCAAACCACAGTGCAGACACGTCTTCTGCCGGTTTTGACCTTGGTGACGCCTGGAAAGTCTGGTCGAAGTAGAGGCCTTCTGGTGGGCGGGCGAACTGGTCGAACCAGTCGGTGACACTGAGCATGATGCCCGTGATCCAGGGCTCATCTGCGAACGCCTGCAACATGCCCTCGTAGTAGATCGCCTGCTCCTGGAAGTCAGGTACGAAGGTCGCAAGCTCTTCAGGGTCCTCCGACCCGCGCTGGCCATCTGAACTCGTTGCGATCGGCGAGTAGTAGACCGGCACACCGCTCTTGGCCAGCGTTGGACGGCTCTGGTCAATCCTCTCCTTCACAGAGCGAACAACCTGGTCGAGTTCGGGTTTCAACCTGTCCGTTATGTGGTCCTGGCCGAACAGGCCGCCCGAATCCAGCGACAGTATGACGGCGTCGAGATCGTCCGCGAACGTGAGGGAGGGACCTATCGAGCCTATCGACCAGATAGCGATGTCACCCGAGAACACCTCCCGGATGCCTCTCAGCATCTCGTCCCAGCGGCTCTCATAGTCCGGGTACTTTTCTGGCTGCAGCAGGTCGTTGGCCCAGACGAACGGCGAGAACATGTCCACGCCGAACTGTTCGGCCCTCGCAGCGCGCTCGATGGCCCACGGTGTCCACTCATCGAACCAGCCTTCCCAGTAAGCCTCGGTCTGGCGCACTTCGAGCCAGTGCTCGTGGTTGAGGTCTGCCAGCGAGAAATCGGGAGCATCTTGCTCAGCCTGCAGCACCTTCAGTCCGTGCTCGTGCGCCTTGTCGATGATCGCCTTGTAGAGGTCGTCGTCGGTGAGCGAGAGACTCTCGTAGGTTGCTCCCCATTTCGGCGTCGGGTCGTACTGCACCATGAACTGAGCCGGCACGATGGTCAGCCAGTTGGCGTTGACGCGTTCCGCCATGGAGAAGGCGTGGTCGAGCACCCGGTCCAGGCATGCTGGATCTTCACGGTTGATCCGGAAGGCTTCGCCTCCGTTTTCACCAAAAAGGTCCGGGAAGTTGATCGACCGGAAATCGAAGCGGTTCTCAGGCGCTGGCACTAGCACCTCGACCTCGTTGGTTGAAAGCGTTACTGAGGTGTCTGAAGAGGTCAGGCGGAACCTGTACTTGCCGGGCGTGGCTGGACGGAACGAGGCGGCGATACTCGTGGAGTTGGAGATCCTGACATCGGTGTAGGTGGTGTAGTCAAGAGAGTTCTGTTCGGCAAACTCCTGTGTCCAGCGGTGACCGGTTGCGTCTGATGGCAGGTCGAACAGTGAGCCGCCGTCCAGCGTTACGGAGTTGCCGACTGTGCCTTCGATCAACGGCCGGTTGTTCGGCGGCTTCACGAGCGGGTCGGGCAGTGGGCAGGCGTTTTCGGCGTGAGCGGGAGTTGAGGTCGGGACCGATGTCGAGCCGGAGGGTGTCGTCGATGTCGGCAGGTCTTGCAGTCCATCGGTTGTGGGCGTCGGCTGCGCCGTCGCCGGTTCGTCGACTCTCTCGCCGGATACCGCAGGCAGGAGGGTGATCAGGGCTGCCGCGGCAAGTACCGTCACAACCGGGATAAGAGTCTTTCTGGACCGCCGGATTCGCACTACGCTCAGACCACCTTCCGCATTCTTCTCTGCTCAATTCTGCGGAGGGTCTGCGCGACGTTCGTGTGTGGGCGCGCTAATCCGTAACTGGGCATCCGCGCATCGGTCGCCCATTTCATCGCGAGGTGTGGCTCTGAGCTGTAGAATCTGCGGCCATGCCACACCAATCGATCGAAGACATTCTTTTGCAGGACGACACCCGGGGCATCTCAGCCCTGCGCTCCCACCTGCCATCCAACTACGTTGAAGAGGCGGCGCAGCAGGTGCTGGACCGACCGGGTAGAGCGCTCATCGTGACCGGCTTCTACATAGCGTATGCCGGAGCATCGGAGACCGATGGACCGCCCGGCGCTGTCGCCATCGGCGAGGCTCTGAAGAAGCTCGGCTATGAGATCGCCTATGTCACGGACAAATGGTCGGTGGACGTTGTGAAGTCGATCTCGGGCGATGCGGAGGTGATCGAATTTCCGGTCGCCACTCACTTCGAATCTGCGCAGTTCGCCAATGAGGTGACAGCGAAGTACAGGCCATCAGTGCTGATCTCGATCGAGCGCGCCGGTTTGGTTGGCGACGGGACGTACCGGAACTGGAGGGGCGAGGACATCTCGAAGTTCAACGCCAAGGTGGACCACCTGTTCGACCAGCACCCGCACTCTGTCGGCATCGGTGACGGCGGGAACGAGATCGGCATGGGCAACCTGCAGAAGGTGATCCCGGGCACGCCGAAGCTGCCCGACAACCCGTGCGTTACGACCACGACGAAGCTGGTCATCGCCAGCACCTCGAACTGGGGCGGCTATGGGCTGGTCGCCCAGCTTGGCCTGATGACGGGCAATGATCTGCTGCCAAGCGTGGAGCAGGGCTACGAGTGGGTGAAGAGCACCGTTGCGGCTGGCGCGGTCGAGGGTCTCACGGGCGAGAGCAAGGACTGGGTGGACGGTCGTGCGCCTGAAGATGACGCCATGTGCCTGCGGGACCTGCACGAGTTTGTGGCAGGGCAGGCTTAGGGCACGGTCTTCTGCGACGGCTCCGGCTCCTCTTTGACGAGCGTCTCGCGTACCAGGAACAGCAGGATCAAAGCGCCCGCGCCTCCGATGCCGGCCGTCGCCAACGAAGCCGCGCCCAGTGTCAGCACCTGCACAATGCCGCCGATCACCACCGGACCGGACGCGCCTCCTCCGTCTGATATGAACCGCCAGACGCCCAGGAACTCGCCCGGACTGTCTTTCGGTGCAAAGTCCACGCCCATCGTCAGAACGAGGCCGCTAGAGAGACCGTTGCCAAGCCCGACCAGCACGCCTGCGACCATCAGCAGCGGGAACGTGTCTGCCAGTGGGACCAGAGCGAAGCCTCCCGCCAGGACCAGGTAAGCGGGGATGCCGATGTGCTTCCGGCCCCAACGGTCCATCACGTAACCCACGACCGGGAACATGACCGAATCGATCACCGACATCACGCCGAACAGGGTGCCGGAGAGGATTCCTGCCTCGGTGTCGCCCTCTGCGACTTCGTTCACCGCAAGTGGAAGGATCAGCTCCCGTGCCGCCCTGAGGAACTGTAGTGTGACGGCGGCCAGGCCGGCCGTGGCGAAGATGCCGCGGTTGTCATAGAGCGTGTGCCCGAGTACCGGGAAAATGTTGTGGCTCGATGACCGGTTCTCTTCCCGCAACGAGCCCTTGAATGTCAGTACGACCATCACTGCTGTGATGATGGCGATGATCGCCTGGCCAAAGAACGGCGCTCTTTCATCGACCACTCCGAACAGCACTCCGCCCGCGAAGAACCCGGCGATTCCGGCTATGCGGCTGATTCCTCCGAACATCGAAAGGGCGCGCCCGCGGTTCGCCATGGGCACAGTCTGTGCGATGTAGACGTGGCGCGAGATGCTCCACAGGGCGAAGCTGACGCCCGCAAGGATTCGTGCGACCACCAGCACGCCGACGTTCGGACTGATCCCACCCAGGACTGAGGCTGCTGCGAAGAGAAGCACTCCGCCGAGCATGACCCTGCGAAGGCCGAACACGCTGACAAGTATCCCGGCCGGCACGTCGAAGACCATCGTTCCGAGCGGACGTGCGGTCACCAAAAAGGCGATCATGAACGCCGAGGCAGCGAACTCGTTGTCGGCGAAGATGGGCAGGACCGGGATCAGAAGCCCCTGCCCGAGGGTGAGCATGAATGACGGGGCGTAGACGGACCAGACGAGCGATCTGATCTGGAATTTCGGGCGCGGCTGTGCGCTTGTTGACGGAGGGTCCGCTGGCATAGACGTGGAATGCTACGCCTGACCAGAACTCTTTGCGCCGACCGATTGGCTCGGTGGACTCAGCCTATTGAGGCGACCACGTGCCGAAGCCGCCTGCGCCCAGCGAGAGGGGCGGTTCGACGCCAGACGGATCGATGACCCAGATGCTGGAATCGGGGTCGCCAAGCTGCACTTGCGTCCCGGCATCTTCGGCCGCTAGACCTTCCTTCAGAACGCCGCTGAAGATGAACTGCGTTGAGTCGGGCGACCACAGGCGCAGGTCGGACGCGTACTGATCGAAGAAACCGATGACGAAACCCATCTCAGCCGATGGCTCGATCAATCCCAGGAAGTTGACATCGCCCGACGCGGCATCCACCACTGCGAGAGCTGCGTTCTCTGGCTCCCCTCCGGGCATCACAAGCAGGATGCTCTGGCTGTCTGGCGACCACCAGTAAGCGAGGACAGGTGTATCGACGACCACGTCATTGTCTGGGTCACCATCAGGGTCGATGATCCTGAGCGATTCGTAGAAGCCGGCGCGGCTGCCGTCTGCGAACGCAAGTCTTTCGCCCTCCGGCGACCATGCGAATGAGTTGTTGGCGCGTGCCAGCCGGCTGAGTGTTGGAGAGGTGTCCTCAGGAGTCCTGACCAGCAGGCTGCGCAGGCCCCCGGCGAGGTCGATGTAGGCGAACATGTCCGAGTCAGGAGCGAACTGTGGTACCCGATAGGAGATAGATCCAAGCCCGATGCGCTGTGAACCGGTGCGGCTGCCGTCGGGATCGAAGTCGTGGAGCACCAGCACCTCGCCAGTGTGGACCAGCAGGTGAGAGCCGTCGGCAGACCAGTCAAGGTAGACGGGAGCGCCATTCGACACGGCAGGCCCGAGGCCGTCCTCGACATCGATCAGAAACGTGGAGAGGCCCTGGCCAACGTTTGCGATCAGCGCAAGAGAGCCGCCGTCAGGGTGCCAGACCGGGAAGTGGGGCACGCCGCCGATGCCGTTAGTGCCCGGCACATCGCGGTAGAGCAGCTCCTGGAACATCTCGAACTGGTTTGCGGGCAGCCGCAGAAGTGACGTCTCGAACCCCCCGGCGATGTCCGGAGTGAAGGCGCTGACTAGCAGATATCGACCGTCCGGTGACCATGTCGGCCAGCCGTAGAAAGCAGCGAACCTGTCGCCGGGTTCGCCTCCTGCGAGAGTTACTCGTCTCCTGTCCGAACCGTCCGGATCCACCGTGTAGATGGAGCCGTCGGCAGATGTGATCGCAATCCGGTTAGTCGACGCCTCTGGCTCCTCCGAAGTAGTGCCGTTTTGCTGATTCGGGTTGTCTGGGACAGTAGTCGAGGTTGCGAGAGCGCCCGGAGAACTTGTCCCATCAGATGAAGAGACTGTTGGAGTTGCAGGCGGAGTCGTTGCGATCGGGTCGTGCGTCGAACTGGACGAGCACGCTACTCCGATGACCGCGATGAGCGAGAGTACGGTGAGGAGAGTTCTGCCGGCGAACGGCTTGAGGGAGGTCATTCCGCAGGTAGTTCGAGGGGACGCTGGATCTGGATCACGAACAGGCGACAATCAATAGATGAGATGCGAGCAGACGGATTACGGTCAAGTCGGGCGGAGACTACTGCTCCAGCTCATCGAAGTCGAGGCCGATGTCCATCGCCTCGACTGAGTGGGTGAGCGCGCCGACGGAGATTATGTCGACGCCGGTCTGCGCGATCTGGCGGACAGAGTCGAGCGTGACGTTTCCAGAGGCCTCGGTCAGGCACTGGTCTTGGCACATCTCAACCGCTTCCCGCATCTCGTCGATGCGCATGTTGTCGAGCATGATGATGTCGGCACCGCCCTCGAGTGCCGCCTGCACCTCGACCAGCGATTCCACTTCGACCTCGATCTTGACGGTGTGCGGCGCCTGCGCACGGGCACGGCGGATGATCTGCTGCAGGCCCATTCCCTCTGCCTGCAGGGCCGCGATGTGGTTGTCCTTGATGAGCACGCCGTCTGACAGGTTGCGCCTGTGGTTGCGGCCTCTGCCCGCGACAACCGCCGCTTTGTCCAAGGCACGGAGACCCGGGACGGTCTTCCGGGTGTCGACTATGGCCGCGTCTGTGCCGTCGACAGCCGCGACGAACTGTGCGGTCAGGGATGCTATGCCGCTCATGCGCTGCATGAAGTTGAGCGCGACGCGCTCGGCCTTGAGGATTGATGCGAGGCTTCCAGAGACGATGGCGACCGTCTCACCACCTTCGACGACATCACCGTCGATGAGGTGTGGCGTGAACTGAACCTCGCTGTCGACCCGGGCGAAGACTGCGCGGGCAACGTCCAGACCGGCGATCACACCGTGGGTGCGCGGCACGAACCGCGCAGACGCCTGGATGTGCGGCGGGACCAGCGAATCGGTCGTGACGTCGCCGCCGGAAAGGTCTTCGGTCAGCGCGGCGTCAACGACGCGTTCCAGTTCGAGTGTGTCAATGGGTGGCATTGGTTCGAGGATACATCAGGGGACGTGTGCCGAAGAGGGAGTTTCCACTGATGTGTTGGGAGGGGGACGTGTGTTCCCTGAGCGAAGTCGAAGGGTCTCCTGCTCAATCACTCGCCCTGTTAGGTGACGACCGTAAGTCAGCAAGACCGCAGGCAGAGTCAGAGATCCTTCCACTCCGCTGCGCTCCGGTCAGGAAACGCAGGAAGCCCTCACCCTAACCCTCTCCCGAGCCGGGAGAGGGGATAAGAGTCCCCTCAGTCCACGTTGAAGACAAAGTCGGCGGCTTCCTGCGGTTTGTCTCGCTCAAGGTGGTACTCGTGTGCCGGCACGAATCTTCGCTCGTACTCGAACCGGGCGTTGTTAACCGAGCCGAAGTACCCGGCGTCTCTTGCCGAGCCTCGCCGGACAGAGTGCTCGGTTCCCATCTCCAACCAGACCTTCAGGTTCCAGTTGTCCACCAGCTCTTCTCTGAACAAGAAGACGCCCTCGGCAATAACGAGGTCTATATCCGCCTCATGCCGAAGTTCAGCAATGCGCCTGGACAGCGCCGCGTGGTCGAATGTGTTCTCGAAGTAGTTGATGTGTGCGACGGGCTGATACCGCCGCATCGCACGCGGGATGATGTAGTCGTCAACTGAGACGAGCTCAACACTGGTCTCAACGCCATGGAGACTTGCGAAAAGCGCCTTAGCAAGCGTCGTCTTGCCGGAACAGTCGATGCCTGAGACGCCAACGAAAACGGGTGCGGCAGAATTCTGCTGCACCCGTTCTTGAATGCTTGCAAGGACCAGTTCAACCGCACGGTCCAGCGAATATGGCAGGACCGTTTGGCTTGGCATGGCTTACCTGCTTATCTCCAGCATGCGGTCGAGCGCCAGCTTCGCGTTCGACTTTGTCTCGGCAGGGACTTCGATGCGGTTGATAACCAGCCCTGCAACGAGGCCTTCCAGCACCCACAGTACGTAGGCCGGGTGGATGCGGTACATCGTAGCGCATGGGCAGACAACCGGATCGAGGCAGAACACGGTTTTGTCCGGGTTGGCCTCGGCCAGCCGGCTCACCATGTTGACCTCTGTACCAACGCCCCAGGCGGTGCCTGCGGGCGCAGCGTCGATCATCTTCTGGATGTACTCGGTCGAGCCAACGTAGTCGGCCGACTGCACAACCTCTTTAGTGCACTCCGGGTGAACGATGATGTTCACGTCCGGGTGCTCTTCACGGGCTTCGGCGATCTGCTTCGTCGTGAAGCGCGTGTGCACCGAGCAGTGGCCCTGCCACAGGATCACCTTCGCCCGCCTGATCTGTTCTGGCGAAAGACCGCCCATCGGCTTGAACGGGTTCCAGATGACCATATCGTCTTCTGAGATGCCCATCTTCATCGCCGTGTTGCGGCCGAGGTGTTGGTCCGGGAGGAACAGCACCTTGTCGCCCCGTTCCCACGCCCAGTCGAATGCCCTGTCGGCGTTCGACGAGGTGCAGACCAGGCCGCCGTTCTCGCCACAGAGGGCCTTGATGGCGGCCGTTGAGTTCATGTAGGTGATTGGGATCACCTTGCCCTGGCCTTCGAGAACAGACTGCAGGTCGTCCCAGCAGTCCTGGACCTCTTCGAAGTTGGCCATGTCTGCCATAGAGCAGCCTGCGGCCATGTTCGGGAGGATTACCGACTGCTCATCGGAACTCAGGATGTCTGCGGTCTCCGCCATGAAGTGGACTCCGCAGAAGACGATCGCTCGAGCTTCCTTTACTTCAGCAGCCTGTTTGGACAGCAGGTATGAATCGCCGCGAAAGTCGGCGTACTTGATCACATCTGCTCGTTGGTAGTGGTGGCCGAGGAGGATCACCTGGTCGCCGAGAGCTTCTCTTGCTTCGGCAATCCCGGCATCGATCTCTTCTGGAGAGAGCTTCATGTACCGGGTCGGGATCTTTTGCCAGCGAACGCCGGCTTTGAACTCCTCTTCTAGTGTCTGTGTTCGAAGGTTACCGTCTGACCGGCAGAATGCAGACTGTTCCAGTTCGGTGACCGGAATCACGGTCTGCCGGCTCAAAGTCATCGTCATTATGTACTGACCAGCTCTTTCTGAGTCTGGGTGGCCCGTAAGTCCCCTTCTAGAGACCATGGCGAAGCTCCGGTGATTCCTATTTGCACCGTGTCGCCCAGGGCGGGCCCACCGCCTGTTAAGTAAACAAGTTTGTCGCCTCTCGTCCTCCCTCGAAGGCGTCCTCGGGTTTCTCCATCTACAAGAATATCGAATTGCCGACCAACAAGGTCAGCATTTATCTCAGATTGAATGCGTGCCTGCAGGTCGTCAACAGCGCGGAGCCGTCTTTTCTTCTCATCTCTCGACACAGTGTCCGGCATCTTGCGAGATGCGTAGGTGCCCTTGCGCTCTGAGTAGGCGGCCGAGTGTACCTTGTCGAACCTGACCCGTTCCACTAGCGAGATCGACCTCTCGAACTCGGCTTCGGTCTCGCCCGGGAAGCCGACTATCAGATCCGTTGTGAGGGTGACTCCAGGGATGGTTTCCCTGATCTCGTCGATGCGTTCCAGGAACTGTCCCGAGGTGTAGCCACGACGCATCTCGGCAAGTACACGGTCATCGCCCGCCTGGAACGGCAGATTCACGTTCTCACAGACCTTGGGCAGGTCGGCGATGGTACGGATGATCCGGCGGGACATGTCGTTCGGGTGCGATGTCAGGAAGCGGATGCGTTCGAGAGCAGGTGTCTCGTGGATCTGCTCCATCAGGTCGGCGAGGTCGACTCGTGGTTGCAGATCGTGGCCGTAGGAGTCGACATTTTGGCCAAGCAGCGTGACCTCCCGGACGCCGCGGTCTGTCAGGCGGGTCACTTCGTCAACCAGCTCTTCGACAGGACGGCTCATCTCACGGCCGCGACGGTAGGGGATGATGCAGAACGTGCAGAACTTGTCGCAACCATGAACTATGGGCACGAAGGTTGCGACGTCCGGCTGCTGTGGCGTCAGGTTGGCCAGGCAGCCTTCGGTGCTGAGACCGGTGCGAGCACCGACCGTCTCGACAATCGGCTGAAACTCCTGCGGCCGAGCCCAGACATCTACGTAGGGAAAGCGCCGCTTAAGGTCCCTTTGGTCAGGGCCGACCATGCAGCCCATCACAGCAATCACCCGCTGGGGGTCTTCAAGCTTCTGCTTGCCCAGCCTGCCAAGAAGGCCGGTCGCCGTGTCTTCGGCGGACTGCCGTACGACGCAGGTGTTTACGATCACGACGTCTGCCGCTTCGATCGCCTCTTCGCGATCAAGCCCCATCCGCTCGAGGCTCAGGTCGAGTCTCTGCGAATCTGCGACATTCATCTGGCAGCCAACTGTCCAGACGTGATACGAGGGCATGAGGTTAAGGCGAGGTTAGATCGTTACGGCCATCACAATTGCTTAACAGACTAGGATAGCTCGCCTGCAGATGCGGTCAAGTTAGGAACGAGGGCGGATCGGCAACTAAATTCCTGGACCGCCAGGCTCGATTTCAGAGCCCTTTTGAACGTTGCATAGTCGATTCAGCGTATGCTTTAGCCATGGCTACGAGTGAAATATCAGAACGAAACGGCGTCCTGGCGAAGAGGACGGTCGGTATCGGCGTAATCGGTTGCGGGTCGATGGGCGCCGAACTGGCGAGCGCAGTCGGTCAAGACGGTCCCGGCGGGATTCCCGGCGCTCGCGTGACTGCGTTGCTGGACGTTGATCCGGCACAGGTCGCGGCGCTTTCTCGGAGCCTGGATTCGAACCCCGGAGGCTTCACCGAGCAGTCGGACTTCCTGGCATCTGGCGAACTGGACATCGTGGCTGAGTGCGCTTCGCAGATTGCTGTCCGGGCGCATGGTGCGGCCGTTCTCAGGTCCGGTCGCTCGCTCTTGCTGATGAGTTCGGGAGCCTTGATGGACCCGGAGCTGTTCGCTGAGTTGACGGCAGCTTCGAAAGAGGGCGGAGCGCAGATCATCGTGCCTTCCGGCGCGGTTGGCGGGATTGATGCGCTGAGGGCGGTGCAGGCTGACCTCGAATCTGTAGAGATCGTCTCGACGAAGCGTCCTGCTGCGCTAGCCGGCGCAACGGGCTTTGCTGACTGGGAGAGCCGGGATATTGATGCTCCCGTGACTGTGTATGACGGGCCTGCGGCCGATGCCGTGAAGCTGTTTCCGGCGAACGTGAATGTGGCTGCGACTGTGAGTCTTGCCGGGATTGGGCCGGAACGGACCACGGTGCGGGTCGTGGCTGATCCCGAGTCACCGGGAAATGTGCACGAGATCAGGGCCAGAGGCGGTTTCGGTGAGTTCAACTTCAAACTCGTGAACCGGCCGCACCCGAAGAACCCGAAGACATCGCACCTTGCGGTCCTGGCAGCGATTGAGTCGCTGCGAGCGCTGGTGAACCCGGGGCTGAGGGTCGGGACTTAGTAGGGGAGACCGGAAGCCCTCACCCTCTCCCGCATCGGGAGAGGGGATCAAAACAGGGGCGACCCTTCAACAAGCTCAGGACGGCGGTAGCTCAGGGCAGAACCTAGTCGATCTCTAGCGTGATGCGGGTGCCCTGCTTTGTGGCGGCGACTCGAAGCAGCGAGCGGATCGACTGGGCGACGCGGCCGTCACGGCCAATCACCTTGCCCTTGTCCTTCTCATCAACGCTCAGGTGGAAAACCGTTCGGTTGCCATCGTCCTCTTCAGACACGCGGACCGCGTCCGGGTTGGAAGTGAGGGCGCGGGCGACGTACTCGACCATCTCGCGCAACGGAGATGCGTCGTCGTCATCCGAGACGTCGGGAATCGCCACGAGGTCAGGTGATTCGTCAGAAGCTTCCTCAGTGGGAGCCTCCTCAGAGCCGGAGGACTCATCGGCCGGGGTGCCTGTCTCCTCCACCTGCTCCTCGTCTTCGTCTGGCCTCGTGCTATCAGGCACTTGCGGCAGCCTTTGCCTTGTCTGTGATGCCGCGGGTCTGCAGCATGTGGGCCACCGCCTCGGAAGGCTGGGCTCCGTTCTTGAGCCACTTGACCGCCGACTCTTCGTCGATCTTGATCTCAGGCGGGTCCTGCAGCGGGTCGTAGGTGCCGATCTCCTCGATCACCTTGCCGTTGCGGGCGGCGCGCTGGTCAGCAACTACGATGCGGTAGAAGGGGCGGTGCTTTGCGCCCATTCTCTTGAGTCGGATTCGAACCATTGGTCAGGATGCTCCCCGTAACGGGTGTCTGGACATGTTTGCAGGCAAGCGGAAAGGCCAGACTGCGATGATTAAGGTGTGCGCTGCTTTTTCGGGCGCATTGTCCCGCAGCGACTGAACTGAAGGAACGGACGATAATTCTAGTTGCGCACCAGAGTGCGTGTCAAAGCTCAGGTCGCAGCGAATTTCTTCGGTTCATTCGACAGATCCCATTCGAACAACTCACAGTTAGGCAAACTGGTTCCTATCAGCCTCTTCAGGAAGCCTGAGTGACTGACTACCGCGATCGTCTGATCGGACGATGAGTCGAGCCAGTCCCTGAACTTCGTCACCCGCGCCGCCAGCAGATCCCTGGGTTCGATCGCTACACCGTCGGAGTTCACCGGGCCCTGGTGCCACCACACCTCCGCCAGAACGCTGAAGTCCAGTGTTGGATACTCGACTGCCAGAGTGCTTGCGGGTTTGCCGACGTCGCACATATCGCCGAGTCTCTCCCTGAGCAGCGGGTCTACTGAAATCGGCGTAGTTGGCTGTGTCGATTGAAGTGCTAGCGATGTGTCCAGGCAACGGGATAGCGGAGAAGAGACGATTAAGTCGAACTTCGGCAGACCACGACGTTCTTGGAGTTGTTGAATCTGACCTGCGCCGGTCGGTGACAGGCGGGCATCGATGATCCCGGGATCAATGCCGGTCTCCTCGAACACCTGCTGGAACTCAGAGTGTGCGTGCCTGAGCAGGTAGATCGGTCGACGCTTTATGTTGATGGGCATGTCTACCGATGCGGCTTCGTTACCTGTCCGAAAGTTGGAGACTGAATTCTAACGACGGTGTGTTGAGCGACCAGGTGTTGAGCGGGTCCATCTGGCCGTGCGGCCTTGAGCTGCTGCTTTGGAGTGCAGATAGCGCACACAGTCATCCGGCAATAAGAGTCTGGAACTGCACATCCGCCTCGTTCGCATCGTATATTTGGTTGACGCGTTGCAACTCATCTTGAATCACACTGCCCCATGCAAGTCACCATTCGCCTGTTCGCCGGACTCCGTGAACGGGCTGACACAGCCTCAATAGCGGTCACTCTGCCTGACGATCAGGAGAGTTCTGCAGGTTCCACTGTGCAGAGCGCGATCGACGCTGCATCTGAGCAGGTTGAGGGCGGACTGCAGATGCGGGGCCACATCATGATCGCTCTCAACCGAGAGTATGTGGAGGCTGACCACAGCGTCAAAGACGGCGACGAGATTGCCCTGATCCCGCCTGTGAGTGGCGGCGCTGCACTGCGCACAGGCCTGCCGGACGACAGCTTCCAGAACGTGCTCATCACGACGGCCCCGCTCGACCCCGAGCCGCTGACAAATCATGTCACCACCGAAGAAGATGGCGCTGTTGTGACCTTCCTCGGCGTCACTCGCAACCACAACGCCGGACGGACCGTCGACTACCTGGAGTACGAGGCGTACCGGCCGATGGCGGACGAGCAGATCCAGTCTGTGATCGACGAGATGAAGGAGAAGTGGGAGATCGGCCGGGTAGCCGTGGCGCACCGGACGGGCCGTGTCGACATAGGTGAGACGAGCATGGTGGTGGCGGTCGGGGCAGCGCACAGGAGACCGGCGTTCGAAGCCGCGCTGTACTTCATCGACCGGCTCAAAGAGGTTGTGCCGATCTGGAAGAAGGAGTACTTCGAGGGCGGTGAGGTGTGGATTGGCGAGACACCCGGCGGCAACCCTGAACCTGCGGAGTAGTCGAGCCTGAAGAAGCAGGGCGGGAATGGGCCACAATAGAGTTCCGTTGAATCGAATGTTCGTTTAGCTACCCCTGACAAAGTCCCGAGCCGGGCAGGCGAGCGTTATGGCCACCGTCGAATCCACAACTGATCGCACGAACGGCACCGGCGACACAGCGTTGCGCCAGGACATACGCGAGCTCGGCAACCTGCTGGGCGATGTGATCCGCGAGCAGTGGGGCGACGACTTTTTCGAGCTTGTCGAGCGGGTCCGTCTCGGCTCTCGCTCCATCCGTTCATCCGACACCACAGAAAGCAGCGAGTCGGACAATGAACGGCTACTTGCTCGCCTTAACCAGGCTTCGACCTGGGAGATCGTGCGGCTGGTCCGCGCATTCACTATCTACTTCCATATCGCGAACACCACTGAGCAGCACTACCGCGTTCCGCCTGGCCTGACCGACCCTGACCGCCTGGTCGGCGACGTGATCGAACGTGCGTTGCAGTCCGGCGTGACACCTGAGCAGATATCGGAGTTCGCACGCGGCGCCCACATCAGGCCCGTGTTCACGGCGCACCCGACCGAGTCGGCACGCCGGTCGATCCTGAGCAAGCTCCAGGCCATGGGCACCCAGCTCAACAGGTCGGTTGGGCCAAACGGCCGCGATGCCTCGTGGCGGCGACGCATGCTGGAGCTGATCGAAGGCATCATCCAGACCGACGAGTTGCGCCAGTCCCGTCCCGGCCCTCTCGATGAGGCCCGCAATGTCCTCTACTACCTGGAGCAGCTAGCGACCGGCACGACCGCCGATTCTGTCGAGCGGTTTTTTGAGTCGCTGGAAGACAATGGCATCGATACCTCCGGGTTCTCGAGTCCAATACGCTTCGGGACGTGGGTGGGCGGAGACCGGGACGGCAACCCGAACGTGACCGCCGTGATGACGCGGAATGCGCTGGCGCTGCACAACCAGCGCGCCCTGCGCAGGCTGCGGGAAACGGTGCGCACGCTGGCGACAGAGTTAAGTCAGTCGACACGCATCATCCCAATCTCGGAAGAGTTGCGCCTGTCATTGGAGCGCGATCGTGAGGTGATGCCGGACACGTTCGAGGAGTACGCGAGGCTTGATGAGGAAGAGCCTTACCGCCTGAAGTGCGCTTACATCTATCAGCGCATCGTCAACCAGCTTGCCGTGGCGATCGACTGGGACAGGCCGGACGGTTCGTACTACTCCAATGCCGGGGAGATGATGGAAGACCTCCTGATAATGCAGCGTTCGTTGGAGCAGAACGGCAGCAAGCATGTGGCCCGGGGTCCGCTGCGGCGAGTAATCACGACGCTGCAGACGTTCGGGTTCACGATGGCGCAGATGGACGTGCGCGAAGACTCTGCGGAATCGAACGCGGCGATCTCTGAGCTGATGGACCGCGCCGGTGTGAGCGATGGAAAGTTTGCTGACCTTAGTGTCGAAGAGCGGTCTTCGATTCTTTCGGCAGAGCTTGCGGGCAAGAGGCCCTTGCTGAGCGCTGCATCGCAGCCGTCCGAGCGCACACAGGAAGTGCTGGACGTGATGGAGACGGTGCGGGACGCGCAGGACCGGTTCGGTGAGGACGCCATCGACACCTGGATCATCTCGATGACCCGCAGCGCAGCTGATATGAAGGCGGTGCTGGTGCTGTCTCGGGAGGCTGGTCTGACACTGGCGTCCGAGGATGTAGCGCGGCTCAGGGTGGTGCCGCTTTTCGAGACGATCGACGACCTGAGGAACGCGGCAGACGTGATGGAAGACTACTGGTCTGACCCCGAGGTGCGGAAGATCATCTCGCTGCAGGGCGATGCGGCCGAGGTGATGGTCGGCTACTCGGACTCGAACAAGGACGGCGGAATCACGACATCGCAGTGGGAGCTATACAAGGCTCAACGAGAACTGCGTGAGTGCGCGGCGCGTCACGGCATCAAGCTGTTCCTGTTTCACGGTCGCGGCGGCTCGGTCGGTAGAGGCGGCGGTCCGACAAGAGAAGCGATCCTTGCGCAGCCTTCCGGCACCATCAACGGCGTCATAAAGCTGACAGAGCAGGGTGAGGTGATCTCCGACCACTTCGGCAACCGGCGCATCGCCGAATCGCAGCTCGATCTGTTTATCTCCTCTGTGACTGAGGCGTCGTTGCTCCATACCGAGCCGCGACACACGCAAGAAGAGATTGAACGCTGGATCAACGCGATGGACTCGATCTCCGCCAACGCCTACAGCGCCTACCGCGGGCTTGTCGAGACTGACGGGTTCGTCGAGTACTTCACGTCGAGTACTCCAGTTGAAGAGCTGGGAGCGATGAACATCGGCTCACGACCAGCGCGGCGCGGCGGCCAGATCACCGGACTCTCCAGCCTGCGTGCGATTCCGTGGGTGTTCGGTTGGACGCAGTCGAGGCAGATCGTGCCCGGCTGGTTCGGCGTCGGCACCGCGCTGGAAAAGGCGCGAGAGGACTGGACCGGCGACGCGGTCGACGAGATGTACTCGAGCTGGAGCTTCTTCCAGACACTGATCTCAAACGTCGAGATGGCGCTTGTGAAGACCGATATCTCGATCGCAGAGCGATATGTCGAGGCGCTGGTTGATCCGTCGCTACACCACGTGTTCGAGATGGTGAAAGGTGAGTTTGAGCGGACGATGCGTGAGGTGTTGCGAGTCACCGGGCAGGAGCGGTTGCTCGACCGCAGCCCCGTGCTGCAACGGACGCTAAGCGTGAGGGCGCCGTACATCGATCCGCTGAACTACCTGCAGATTTCGCTTCTGAAACGGAGCCGGAGTGAGGAGCAGACCGACCCGCTGCACGCTCGGGCACTGTTGCTTTCGATCAACGGCATTGCGGCGGGCCTCAAGAACACGGGTTAGACCAGGCCGTTCCTCGTGCGCTGCACTCACTGACATTTGCCATGCCGGAAGTGGTGAATTCGCGCTAAAGTGTCAGTCGCGCCCTTTCGCATTCCTTTTCTTCGAGTCGTTTTGTACGGCTGGCCGCGCCACTTTCAGATGACCAACGAACCCGGAAATACCGAATCTGACCGAACGATGATCTCCGTTGAGAACCTCGAAAAGAGGTTCGGAGATATTCACGCGGTCGCAGGAATTTCGTTCGAGGTGAAGAAGGGCGAAACTTACGGCCTTCTCGGTCCGAACGGCGCCGGTAAGACCACGACCATGCGGATGCTTAGTGCTCTCTCGCCATTAACCTCCGGCCGAATCGAGGTCGGTGGGATCAACGTTGAAGAGCGCGGGCGGGACGTGCGAGAGATCCTCGGTGTTGTGACTCAGCACGACGGCCATGACAGCGGTCTCACCGTCCTGCAGAACCTCACACTGCACGGCTACCTGGAAGGTTTGTCCCGGAAGCAGGCCGTAGAGCGTGCAATCGAGGTCCTCACCTTTTTCGGCCTTGAGGATCGCAAGACTGCGAACGTGTACGAGCTGTCCGGCGGCATGAAGCGCAGGCTGGCGATTTCACGAGCCCTCCTGACGCAGCCTTCCGTGGTTGTGCTTGACGAGCCGACGACCGGTCTCGACCCACAGAGCAGAAACCGCGTCTGGGAGCAGCTTGCGGTGATGAAGCGGTCGGGCGTGACCGTGTTGATGTCGACTCACTACATGGAAGAGGCGACAACACTGTGTGACCGACTGGCGATCATGGACCACGGCAAGATCCTTGACGAGGGCGCGCCGGATGAGTTGATCGCACGGCATGCCGGTGAAGAGGTGGCGCATGTGCGGACTCGATCGGATGCTGCGCTCGGAAAACTGCGAGAGCGGCTCGAAGGGACTCCGTTCCGAATGATCGAGATTGGAGCCATGGCGACCATCACATCGAGCAACGGGAAGCGCCCTGACATTTCGGATATCGAGGGCATCAGGGTCAACTACAGATCGGGAAACCTGGAAGACGTTTTCATCACGTTGACGGGCAGGGAGTTGCGGGACGAATGACGCTTTCTGCGGCAGCACTCAAGATGACCGGGGCGGGAGCCTTCAGGTGGCGGAGCGTGACAGGAATCTGGCTCCGGCACTGGACCGCGCTCACACGCTACTGGAAGGTGATGATCACGTGGATCCTCGTCGAGCCGGCGATCATGCTGCTAGCTGTCGGTTTCGGCATCGGCCAACTGGTCGATGATGTGGAACCCGGGATCACGTATGCCGAGTTCGTTACACCCGGACTAATCATTGGAACGGCTATGTTCCATGCTCTGTTCGAGACATCCTGGAACGCGTACCACCGGATAGACAACCAGATCTACGAGACGCAGCTGACAACTCCGAGCACGATCTTCGAGATCACGGCCGGTGATGTCGCATGGGCTGTCACACGTTCACTGTTCACCACGGTTTCGGTCGCGCTTTTCGCTGTGGCTCTCGGCTGGATAACGGAATGGACGACGATCGGAATTCTGATTCCTGCGGTCTTGAGCGGAATGGTCTTCGGCACCCTCGGCTTCTTCTTCGCCGCCACGGCTCCGTACACAGTGTTCCTATCACTCGTGTTCACGCTTGTGGCGTCACCGATGTTCTTCTTCAGCGGCACGTTCTTCCCGGTCTCCGTGCTGCCCGACTGGGTTGAGCCAATCGCCTGGGCGATGCCGCTGACACCTGTTGTGCACATGGCACGCGGCTTTGCGACTAACTCTCTGGAGATCACGCACCTGTGGTCGGCGCTGTACATGATCGGGCTGATCGCGGTGTTCTGGCCGATCGCGGTGTGGCTGATGCGCCGACGCCTGATCAAGTAGGGGTCGGTCAGTTGCAGCGGGGGCGCGCAGCGTCGTCGGTGATCGTTCTCAAGATTGCCAGCGCAAGTTCCTGCTCGTCTCGATCGATGCTTGACGTCCAGAATGATCCTCCGCACGAGAGGATGGACGACGAGTACGAGCCGCTCGGCTCGACCACAAGGTCAGGCAGTCCGGGCAGTCGTGGCACAGTGATGCCAGTGTGAGAACTGCGGTTCGTCTCGACCGAAGCTGGTCTGAACATAGTGAACGCCTTGCCGTCGATCACTTCGACCCAGACATCGTGCTCTGCCTCGTCGTCGTAACGGATGTAGCCGTCTGGGTTAAGCGGGCCGGATGAGGCGTTTCCGAAATCAAAGAATATCTCCATGTTTCCGACTGTGAAGGTGCCGATCAGGGAGTCGTAGCCGATACTCGGCTCGAACGTCGTGCCCGGTGGCGCCAAAACCGAAAACCGCGGTGGCCCATCGCCAGTCCAGCGCGCCTCCACTCGCTGCCAGTCCGGTCCCGGAGTGACTTCAGGCTCAGGAGGTTCCGCCAGTGGCGGCGGGGGTGCCAGCCGGAAAGACTCGACGATCTGCTTCAGCTCATGGAACTGCGACGTGCTCAGACCATACGCTCTCAGAGTCAGCCCGAAGCTTTCGTCGGGATCGCCCGGGATCGATGCGAAAGTTGCGAAGAGGCGAAGGCGGTCCTCATCATCTGAAGCGTCTATCGGCACGATCCAGTCGATATTCACACCGTCGATTACCCAGTGTTCACGGACGTAACCGGTCGGGACGCGGTACTCGCCTGGACTGTTTGCAGGGGTGATTGCGTAGTACGCTCGTCCGTACGGCTCGCCGAACTTCGAGAGAATTCCGGTTGGAGCACGGTCCATTCTGAGCAGCGGGTCATCGATGGTGTCGACTGCCGCCCAACCTTCCGGGAGAATGGCCGAGAAGTTGGCGTCGGGGAACTTTGCATCCGGAAGGATGTTCACGGCGCGGATATCTGTCCGGACGGGCTCCGGTGTCGAGGTCGGCGAGGAGTCCGATCCTGCGCACGCGGCGACGACGGCGATCATTGCCGCTATGGTGAGAGGAAGCGTTGATCGTCTGTAGAGCAAGGCCGGTCCAAGCTGCACTATTCTCGTAGTTGCACCTGTCGAGTAAACGCTTCCGAAACAGGATTCGTTCCAATGCTCGATGCGGATTTCAAAGAGTCGGCGGAGGGATTCGGAGCGGCGCGACGGGCACTAGATCACCTATCCACCCGCACCAATCCCATTTCAGTGAAACTTCGCCTCTCACTTTGTTCCCGGCATGGGTAGTTTTGGCTTTGCGCACCATCATCACCGGCAGATATAGTGAATCTACTGGCCTTGGCCCCACCGCGGAGGGTTCGCATAGAGGCCTAGTGCGCCCGCCTGCTAAGCGGGAGGGAGCTTAAACTCCCACGCGGGTTCGAATCCCGCACCCTCCGCCACCTTCTTCACTTCCTCTTGTCATTCTGAACTCGATTCAGAATCTCTCGTTGATCCTCCCTCCCAGCTTAGGAGGGAGTTAGAGGGTGGGTAGGTCGTGATTGGGACGACCGGTGGTCGATGGAAGACCGAGCGACCCTCACCCCAGCCCTCTCCCAATCTGGGAGAGGGGGAAGACAGGAAGCCCTCACCTCAATCCTCTCCCGCATCGGGAGAGGGGATGAAGAACCCACCGCCCTGAGCCCGTCGGAAGTTGGCGCGTCAAACGCCTACCCGCGCTTCGCGGCTGCCTGCTTTTCTACGTTCTGGAAAAACTGCTTCATCAGGGAGTTGGCCACGTTGCGCACCATCCGTTGGCCGACTCTCGCCAGCAGACCGCCAACTGACGCCTCGCCTGCTACGTCGATCACCGTTGAATCCGCGCCATTCTCGGCGAGCGAGATCTTGCCTTCGCCCTTCAGCCATCCGGCACCGCCCTTGCCATCGACAGACATCTTGTAGCTTTCCGGCTCTACCTTGTCCTCGACCACCACGCTTCCGCCGAACTTGCCTCGGATCATGCCGACGCCGACGCTCATCTCGGCTCTGAAGTGGTCAGGCTCTTCCTCGATCAGCTCATCCGCTCCGGGTATCGCCTTCGCAAGCTGTTCCGGGTCGTTCAGAACATCCCAGATCTCCTGCCTGCTGCCTTTGAGTTTGAACTCGCCGGTGATCTCCAAGCCGTCTCTCCCTTTGCCGTTCGTCGAATCGATGCTTTCAGACAGCGTCGATTTACGGTTTTCGCAGTGTTTGTTAGCCGGTTCCGGTCTTTGCCTGCGCCAATAGCGGAGGCACGATGTTGCCAACACGATAGAGGCGTGTTAAAAGCCCTGTAAAACGCTGGCCGATGCTACAGCACCTTCACCTGTTGTCGACACTTTCGCGGCCGTAACCACGCATCAGCACCGGAGTATTGCTCATGCCAACGACGATCACTGTAACCGTAAACGGGACATCGCGGACCGACACCGTCGATGAGCGAACGTTATTAGTGCAGTACCTGCGAGAGGTCCAGAACCTGACCGGGACCCACATCGGCTGTGACACCAGCAGCTGCGGCGCCTGCACGGTCCACCTGAACGGCAAGTCTGTGAAGTCTTGCACCGTGTTCGCCGTCCAGGCTGATGGGGGCGAGGTCACCACTGTTGAAGGGCTTGCGGAGAACGGGCAGGTCCATCCGGTACAGGCTGCGTTCAAGGAGAAGCACGGGTTGCAGTGTGGCTTCTGCACACCGGGCATGATCATGACTTCTGTTGAGCTTCTGGAGAGAAACCCAGACCCGTCAGAGGAAGAGATCCGCACCGGCATTCGCGGCAACCTGTGCCGCTGCACCGGCTACCACAACATCGTCCAGGCGGTTAAGTTCGCAGCCGCGGGGAGCAAGTAAACATGGTCACTGCAAAGCTTGGAGATGCCGTAAGGCGAATCGAGGACGACCGTCTGATTACGGGCCGCGGCAAGTACGTCGACGATGTGAAGATCGCTGGCATGCTGCACCTCGCGCTCGTGCGCAGTCCGCACGCACACGCGGTCATCAAGAACATCGACGTCTCGGCGGCTGCTGCTGCGCCGGGTGTCGAGACCGTATTTACCGGAGCCGATCTGCAGGAGCAGATGGGCTCACTGCCGGCTGGCTGGGTGCTTGAGGACATGGTCGCTCCGGACCACCCGCCGATGGCATTCGAGAAGGTACGAGTAGTAGGTGACGCGGTTGCAGCCGTTGTTGCGACAAGCGCAGCCGCTGCTGCGGACGCTGCGCAGCTTGTCGATGTGACATATGACGTGCTGCCGGCGGTCGTCGACGCCGAAAAGGCGACACAGTCCGGCGCTCCACAGTTGCACGAAGATGCGAAGAACAACGTCGCGTTCAACTGGGATGTGCATGGTGGAGACTACGGCGAGGCTGCGAAGTCAGCGGAGGTCGTGGTCAAGCAGCGCATCATCAACCAGCGGCTGATCCCGAACCCGATGGAGACTCGCGGCGTTGTCGCCGACTACGACATGGGCAACGATCACCTGACGATCTACACGTCGACTCAGATTCCTCATCTGATGCGGCTACTGTTCTCACTGGTGACCGGCCATCCCGAACACAAACTGCGGGTGATCGCGCCGGATGTTGGCGGTGGCTTCGGCTGCAAACTCTACCTTTACGCCGAAGAGATCATCGCCGGCATCATCGCCAAGAACCTTGGCAGGCCGATCAAGTGGAGTGAGGGCAGGCAGGAGAACTACGTCGCCACCACTCACGGACGCGACCACATCGCCGACGTTGAGATTTGTGGCAACAAGGACGGAACGATCACCGGCCTGAAGGCGCACATCTACGCCAACCTAGGTGCTTACCTTTCGACGTTTGCGCCCGGCATCCCTACGGTGCTGTTCGGCCTGATGCTCTCGGGCCAGTACAAGATCCCGAACATCTCGTGCGACGTGACCGGTGTTTTCACCAATACGACGCCTGTTGATGCGTATCGCGGGGCAGGTAGACCTGAGGCGACATATCTTGTCGAGCGCATGGTCGACCGCTTTGCGCAGGAGATCGGGCGTGACCCGGTCGTTGTCCGGCGCAAGAACTTCCTGGCACCGTTCAAGAACGGCAAGGAGGTTGCAACCGGAGTCAACTACGACTCGGGCAACTACAGGGGCGTCCTCAACAAGGCGCTTGAGATCTTTGACGTGAAGGAATTCCGTGACCAGCAGCGTGCCGCCCGCAAGGAGGGCAAGCTGCTCGGTGTCGGCTTCTCGACGTACATCGAGATCTGCGGAATGGCGCCGTCGGCTGTAGCCGCAGCTCTTGGCGCCGGCGCTGGCCTCTGGGAGAGCAGCACGGTTCGTGTCCACCCGACCGGCAAGGTGACGGTCCTGACCGGGACTTCGCCGCACGGCCAGGGCCACGAGACTTCGTTCGCACAGATCGTTTCAGCAACGCTCGGCGTGCCGATGGAGGACGTCGATGTCCTGCACGGCGACACAGACAGGCAGCAGTTCGGAACCGGGACGTTCGGCTCCCGCTCGCTGGCGGTCGGTGGCCAGGCGCTGATGCTCAGCCTGAAGAAGGTTGTCGACAAGGCGAAGAAGATCGCAGCGCACGAGTTGAATACCGACCCGAAGATGCTGCAGTTCGAAGACGGTGTCTTCCGGCTGGAGGATGTTCCGGAGAAGGAACTGCCGTTCGGCGATGTTGCGCTTGCTGCGCATTCGGCGATCAATCTGCCGCCGAGGATGGAGCCGGGTCTTGAGGAGACCAGCTTCTTCGACCCCGAAAACTTCACATGGCCTTTCGGAGCGCACATCTGCGTCGTCGAGATTGACGAGGCGACGGGCGAGACGAAGGTCGTGAAGTACGTCGCTGTTGACGACATCGGCAACGTAATCAACCCGATGATCGTGGATGGCATGGTCCACGGCGGAATCGCCCAGGGCATCGGACAGGCTTTGCAGGAGGGCGCGGTCTACGACGATGACGGCCAGCTGCTCACCGGCTCGATGCTCGACTACGCGGTGCCGACGGCTGAAGACCTGCCTTCGTTCACGACCGACCGAACGGTGACGCCGACCAACGTCAATGAACTCGGCGCCAAGGGTGCCGGAGAGGCGGGAACTATCGCCTCCAGCCCGGCCGTAATCAACGCCGTTGTTGACGCTATGAAGCACCTCGGCGTGAACCACATCGACATGCCGCTCCGCTCAGAAACGGTCTGGAAGACAATCCAGGACGCCAAAGAGGCTCAGCGGGCGAAACGGTCTGCAGCAAGGAAGGGCAGCTAGACATGGTGACGATGACATCCGCTCCATTCGAGTACAAGAAGCCGGAGTCGGTCGCCGAGGCTTCCCGACTGCTGAGCAGGTATGGCGGTGGTGCAAAGCTGCTGGCGGGAGGGCACAGCCTTGTGCCTCTGATGAAGCTGCGACTGGCCTCACCTGAGGCGCTGATCGACCTTTCGGGGATTGACGACCTGAAGGGGATCAAGAGCACGGCGAACGGCCTGAGCATCGGTGCCATGACGACCTACCACGAGCTTGAGTCGTCTGCCGATGTGCAGAGCGGTGCCCCTGTGCTTGCTGACGCCGCCTCGCAGGTTGCGGATGCCCAGGTGCGCAACTTCGGGACGATCGGCGGCGCCGTCTCTCACTCGGACCCCGCAGCCGACCTGCCGCCTGTTGTGCTTGCACTCGACGCCACGATGGTGACCGGGTCGCAGCGCTCAGGGAGGGAGATTCCCGCAGACAGGTTCTTCAAGGACTTCCTCACGACTGCGCTTCGCACGAACGAAGTGCTGGTGCGCATCGACATTCCGAAGCTGCCTGCCAACACGGGCACCGCTTACGTGAAGATGGCGAACAAGGCGTCTCACTACGCGCTTGTCGGTGTTGCTGCGGTGATCACGCTCGGTTCGAACGGTGTCTGCGAACGGGCGCGAGTTGCGCTGACCGGTGCCGGGCCGAATGCGGTCCGAGCTCGCCGCGCCGAGCGGATTCTCGAAGGCAAGGAGCTGGCGCCGAACGTGATCCGGAACGCTTCGAAGCGCGTTGGCGCAGAACTGAACGGCATGTTCAACGAGGACGTGCACGCTTCGGCCGAGTACCGAGAAGCGATGACGCAGGTCTACGCCGAACGGGCGATCGCAGCGGCGATCGCAAACGCCGGGTAGAAAGAGCCATACGGCCACCCTCTCCCGCTTGCGGGAGAGGGGATAAGATGACGCGCGCAAGAACGCCCGTCATCCTGAGCCTGTCGAAGGGTGATCGCCGCATCGCCGCTACTACCTACTGATCAGAAGGTTTCCGTAGGGATCAACGTGTGTTCTCCACTGCGGGAGCACAACCGTCGTTGAGTCCTTCTCCTCGATGATCGCGGGCCCGCCGAACTCTACGCCGGGCGGGAGCAGAACCCGGTCGTAGACAGGTGTTTGAACGAAGCCTGACTCAGGACTGAAGTAGACATCGCGCCTGGTCTTCAGAGCCGCGTTCAGCGAACGGCCGTCAGCGGGCAGCTCCTTGAGTCCCGGCTTGCGGATCTCGCCGACTGCCGTCGAGCGCAGGTTCACTATCTCGACCGGTTCATCGTCGACCCTGAAGCCGTACGCCTGCTCGTGCGCCGCGTGGAACTTTTCTACCAGCGTCGTCAGCCAGTCTGAGTCGATATCCCCCGCAGGCGCTTCGACGGTCAACTCGAAGCTCTGGCCGTAGTAGCGCATCTCGATAGCTCGCTCGAACCGAGTGCCAGAGTGCGTGGCGGCCGAGTGACCCAGCATCTCGGCTCCCTGGCGTTCCATGTCGTCAAATGCTGATGCAATGCGCGCCAGGTCAAGCGACTCGACCTTGCTAATTACTGTGGTGGTGTTTTCGAGCCGGATGTCGGTAGTGAGCAGGCCCATCGCCGACGCGGTGCCAGGCTCCAGCGGGATCAGCGCCCGGTTCACGCCGACCTCTTCTGCGATGCGGACCGCATGAGCGGGACCAGCGCCGCCGAACCCGACCAGCATGAAATCCCTCGGGTCGTGCCCGCGCTGCACAGAGACCAGCCGCAGCGCATTCACCATCGCGGTCGTTGCGATCTCGATGATGCCGTGCGCCGTCTCCTCAACGCTTAATCCAAGCTTCGAGGCGCAGTGCTCTTCGATCGCCTTCACCGCACGATCTCGGTCCAGTGGGATCTCGCCGCCTGCGAAGTACGCAGGGTCAAGCCGCCCGAGCACAAGGTTGGCGTCGGTGATCGTCGGCTGTTCTCCTCCCTGCCCGTAGCACGCCGGTCCGGGACTCGCCCCTGCGCTGTGAGGCCCGACTCGAAGCGCTCCACCTGAGTCGACCCAGCCGATTGAGCCACCGCCAGCGCCGACCTCCACAAGGTCGACGACCGGCGTGCGAACGGGATATCCGTTGGCGCCGCCGAACGCTCCGGCACCGCTCTGGGCTGCGGCGCCGACGGTATAGTCCTTGGTGACCGAAGGCCTGCCGTCCCGGATGAGCGATGCCTTCGCTGTGGTGCCGCCCATATCGAACGAGAGCACGTCGGGATGGCCGAGCGCAGTGCCGATTGCAGCCGCTGCGACCGAGCCTGCGGCCGGGCCGGACTCGACCATGAAGACGGGCTTTTCGACTGCTGCCGAAGATGTGTAGACGCCTCCGTTGGACTGCATCACGAGCAGGTCGCCGTCAAGACTGTCGTCCTTCAGTCGCTGCTCGATGGTGGTCAGGTAGCGACCGACGATAGGACGCACGCCGGCGTTGATCACGGCTGTGCTCGCCCGGAAGTATTCTCTGAACTCCGGGACGACTGAGGACGACAGGGATACGGAGACCTCTGGAACTTCGGCACGCAGGATCTCGCCAACGGCGTTCTCATGTGCCGGGTTGCGGTACGAGTGCAGCAGGCAAACTGCGACTGACTCGACTCCTGATTCTTTTATCTTTGCGGCTACTTCTCGGACCGCATCGTGGTCGAGCGGCGTTACCACCTCGCCTTTCGCGTTGAGACGCTCGGGCACTTCGAAGCAGAGTCGGCGCGGTACCAGCGGCGGTGGCTTCTCGAACTGCAGGTCGTAGAGCGAGGGCCGTATCTGACGGGCGATCTCGAGCATGTCGCGGAAGCCCGCTGTGGTGATGAAAGCGGTCGGCGCAGTTTTGCCTTCTATGATGGCGTTGGTTGCGACCGTGGTGGCGTGGACGACATGATCGACTGTCTCCGCCTCGATGCCGTTGCTGAGCAGTCGGCGCACCGCGGAGATAAAGCCGAGGGACGGATCGTCCGGCGTCGTCAGGACCTTGGATGTCGTGACCTCTCCCGATTCGGTTTCGATCAGGGTGCCGTCGGTGAACGTGCCACCGATGTCGATGCCAATCCTGAACTTTCCGTTGCCGTTGTCCGGGGTTTGCGTGGTCAAGAACCGCTCCGTAGCTGTTGTGTTGCGCCTTCATCCAGCGCCATTCCGTCCGCCGTCAGCGCTACTCTGTAGACATTCTCAGCTCGCTCCCGGCTGATCTTTCCGTTAATGACATCGCTCAGGACAAGCGCCGGATCACGTCGCTCCGGCGGGCCGTATCCACCTCCACCCGGGGTCTGGAAACTGACCGTGTCGCCCGGCTGCAGGTCAACTACGCACTTCGAAGTCAGCTCCTGCTGCTGTCCGGAGTCGTTCTCCGGGTTGAGGATGTAGTAAGCCTTGCGACCGGTGTCGCCGCCGAATAGGCCGTGCGGCCCCTCCCGGTCGCGGTCAGAGAGCACGGTGAAGGTCGCCTCGAGATCAGGAAAGTGGTAGTCACGACGCATGCCCATGCCGCCCCGGAACTCGCCCGGGCCTTCCGAGTCTTCGATCAGTGAGAGGCGAGAGATGCGCATTGGGAAGTGTGTCTCGATCTCTTCGACAGGCGCGTTTTCGGTGTTCTGGCCGTGCTGTTGAACTGCGTCAGGGCCGTCTTTATCCGAGCGTGCTCCATAGCCGCCGGCCAGCGCCTCGTAGTTGCAGTGGTACTCACCGGACTCTGGATCGATCAACCCGAACCCTGCCTGCGCCATCATCGCCTTGCACCCGGCGGCGATCTCGTCCGGCATCGGCCTGGACAGCGCCTTGAACATCAGGTCGTTCAGCCGCACCTGCGTCTCCCAGCCACCGACGACCGGTGCAGGGTGGCGGCCGTTGATGACTGTGCCTTCGGGCGCGATAAGCTTGATATGGCGATAGAAGCCCTCGTTGAGCGGGAGATCGGTGTCCATCAGCGCCCGCAATGTGTAGGCGCAGGCGGCGAAGGTCATGGCGTAGCTGCTGTTGACCGGGGCTCGGCGCTGCGGGTCGCAACCCGTCATGTCGAACAGGACCTCATCGTCGCCGACAGTAATCGACACCTTCAGGTTCACGACGTCGTCCGAGAAGCCGTCGAAGTCCAGGAATCCTTCCGCGGTAAAGGTGCCGTTCGGCAGCTCTGCGATTCCCGCCGCGGTCCGGCGAGATGTGTACTCAATCACCTCGTTCATGTAGCGCTCGAACTGATCGGCGCCGTGACGGTCATAGAGCTCGGCGAGTCGTTTCGCACCGATGGCGTTTGCGGCCACCTGCGCCCGGAAGTCGCCGGAGGTGACGCGCTTCGACCGGATCTGGGCAAGGATCAGGCGGAAGATGTCGTTGTCAATCACGCCTCGCCGCACGAGCTTCACAGGTGGAATGATGATGCCTTCCTGGAAGATCTCCCTGAACGGCCCGATGCTGGCCGGAGCACCTCCGCCGACATCAACGTGGTGGGCCAGCGAAGCGACGAAGCCAACAAGCTTGTTTTCGTGGTGGACCGGGCCGAGCACCGTGGTGTCGTTCAAGTGGCTGCCGCCGCTGTACGGATCGTTGACGACCAGCATGTCGCCCGGCTCGAGGTTTTCGATGCCATAGGTCGTGACGGCCTGCGGGATGAGACGGACGAACGAGCCGAGGTGAACGGGTTGAGAGAATGCCTGCGCAACGGGCCTCAGGTTGCGGTCGAAGAAGGCGCAGGAGAAGTCCTGGCGGGTCTTGACGTTGGTGGAGTAGGCGCTGCGCCGGAGCGTTGCTGCCATCTCTTCGGCAACCTGCACCATGCCGCTGCGTAGAACCTCGAAGCGAATCGGGTCGATGCTGGTGGTCACGCCGACCTACCCCTCAGTTGGGCAGTTTCGGGAACATCGATATCCAGTGTTTCGGGGTCAATCGCCACTGCGTAGACGGAGCGGGCACGCTCGACGCTGACCTTGCCATTGTGGACGTCATCTGCGACCTGCTCGGGCTGTCTATCTGTCGGAGCGCCGTAGCCGCCACCCCCGGATGTGCGGTAGCTGATGACCTGGCCCGGCTGGAGATCGACGGTTGTCTTGGAACTCAACTCTTCTTCGGAATCGCCGTCGATGACCGCATACACGGATTTACTGCCAGTCCCTCCGCCGAAGAGTCCGTGCGGTCCGGCGCGGTCGCGATCAGCAAGCACGGTGAAAGTCACCGGTTGTGGAAACTGATAGTCGCGGCGGAGGCCGAGACCACCGCGGAACTTGCCCGCGCCTTCTGAGTCGGGGAGAAGTTCGTAGCGAGTGATGCGCACCGGGTAGTTCGACTCCGTCTCTTCGATCGGCGCGTTCTCGGTGTTCTGGCCATGCGACTGCACCGCGTCGGGGCCGTCCGATGAATGTCGGGCACCGTAGCCGCCGGCAAGTGTTTCGAGGAAGCAGAAGTATTCGAGCGAGCCGTCATGAGCGTCCGGTTCGATAAGGCCACCGAATCCAGAGTGGCACTGCATCGACTTTGTGCCGGCGCACACGGCGTCGGGCAGGGCATCGGACAGCGCCATGAAGATGAGGTCATTCAGGCGGACGTGCGTCTCCCACCCGCCGACGACCGGCGCCGGGTGAACGCAGTTGGTGACTGTGCCCTCAGGTGCATCGACGTGCACATAGCGGTAGAAGCCGTCGTTGACAGGCAGGTCTTTGTCGATCAGAGCCCGCAGCGCGTAGGCGCATGCAGAGTAGGTCTGGGCGAAGGTGGAGTTGACCGGCGCACGCCGCTGCCTGTCCGAGCCGGAGGTGTCGAAACGGACGCCGTCACTGTCGATCGTCACCTTGACGTTCAGTTTCACGACCTTGTCTGTGAAGCCGTCGTTGTCGACGAAGCCTTCGGCGGAAAACTCTCCGTGTGGCAGTTTCTCTAGTTCCGCCTTCGTCCGGCGGGCCGTGTACTCGATCAACTCATCGACATACAGGTTGAACTGGCAGAGGCCGTAGCGGTCGACGATCTGCGTGACGCGAGCCGCACCGGTTCGGTTGGATGCGATCTGCGCCCGGAAATCACCGGCTGTTTCTCGCTTGGAACGGATCTGGGCGAGCACCAGGTTGAAAACATCCTGGTTGATCTCGCCGCCCTTAACCAGTTTCACTCGAGGGATGATGACCCCTTCCTGGAAGACCTCTCGAAATGCCCCGACAGAAGCCGGCGCGCCGCCGCCAACGTCGACGTGGTGGGCTAGGCAGGCGGTGTAGCCGATCACCTCACCGTTGTAGTGGACGGGCCCAATGAGGGCGATGTCATTGAGATGGACACCACCGCCATAAGGGTCGTTGGACAGGATCATGTCGCCGGGACCGAGCCTGTCTGCGCCGTACTCGCGGATCGCGTGCGGAACGTGTCGGACGAATGAGCCCAAGTGGACCGGCTGAGTAAAGGCCTGTGCAACCGCTCGAAGGTTGCGATCAAAGAATGCGCAGGAGAAGTCCTGGCGAGTCTTGACGTTGGTTGAGTAGGCGGAACGGCGCAACGCGGCCGCCATCTCTTCTGTCGCCTGCGTGAGAGCGCTGCGGATCACCTCGAACTTGATCGGGTCGATTGCGGAGTCCCTGGATGTTGTAGGAGAGGCGTCGGCGGACTGCGGTGACTGTTGCATCGCCGAGGATTCTACTCGCCGGATGAGCCGAATGTTGGTCTCTGACCGACCGTTCAGCAACGGTGATCTCCTTAGAAGACTGCTCCCGGATCGCGGTGGCTTTTCAGGTGGGTGTAGGCTGCATGCGTGGCAACAGACGTACCAGCCCAAGTAGATCAGCCTGAGCAGGCAGCGCCCGCGCTCGGGCCGCTGAAGCTGCCGGGCGCATTCCGCTCTCTAAGCAACCGCGGCTTCCGCTACATGTGGTTCGGACAGCTCGGCGCGGCGACCGCGATGCATGCCGACATGGTTGCGCGAGGCGTGCTCGTCTGGGAACTGACCGAGTCGTCTACGGCTGTCGGCGGTGTGCTCGGCGCACGGGCGCTGCCCATGTTGACGGTCGGGCTTTTCGGTGGAGTGGCGGCGGACCGGTTCGACCGCAAGAAGCTGCTCATGGTCATCCAGTCGTGGAGCATGCTGATGCATGCCGTGATGGCGACGCTGATCCTGGCGAACGTCGTTGAACTGTGGCACGTCTTCACGCTTGCCGTCGGACTGGGCGCAGGTATGGCGCTGAACCAGCCGGTGCGCACGACCATCATCCCGAACCTTGTGAAGCGAGATCAGCTGACGAATGCGCTGACGCTCAACTCGATAGCGATCAACAGTACGCGGCTGATCGGACCGGCGATCATCGCAGCAGTTATCGCGGCGACGGACGTTGGCTGGGCCTATGTGTTTTCGGCGGCCGCCTACCTTGTGGTCCTGTGGTTCACGACGCGTATCGAGATGCCAGAGATCACCGCCAGACGTCCGAAGGGCAACCCGATCGGCCAGCTCGTCGAAGGGTTCAAGTTCATCGGCAGGAACCGGGTTGTGCTGTCACTGGTGCTCTTCGGGCTGGGTCCGCTTGCGATCGGCTTCGCTTACCAGTCGCTGCTACCTCAGCTTGTCGATGAGCTTGGCCGCGACACCAGCATGATCGGCTACATCATGTCGGTCGGCGCCATCGGAGGGCTCACCGGCGGACTGATGATCGCTTCGAAGAAAAAGATTCGCGCAAAGGGCAGGTTGCTGGTGCTCTCTGGCATCGCTTATGGAGCGGCGCTGCTTGGATTTGCCGGAGCCGCCGAGATCGGGGTGCTGTTCCTGGTGTTCCCGCTGATCGTGGTGATCGGCGTTTCGCAGACCTCTTTCAGGGCGATGAACACCACGCTGCTGATGGAAAGCACCCCGGACAGGTTCAGGGGCCGTGTGATCGCCGCGACGTTGCTGGACACCGGGATGATGCCTGCCGCCGCGTTGTTGGCCGGTATCTTCGCCGACGAGTTCGGTGTTTGGTCCGGCTTCCTGGCTCTTAGCGCCGGACTGTTCGCAGTTGTGGCTGTGGTCTTCGCGCTCAATCCGAAGATCGGCAGGCTGTGACCTAGACCGTTGTGATCGGTCTCGTTTGAAGCAGGTAGAGCGTCCCTGCTTCGTATGCCCACTCGATGTCCTGTGGGGATCCAGCTTTCTCTTCGGCCAGACACGCCATCGACGCGACTTCAGCAACCTGCTCGTCTGTTAGCGAGGGCTGCATGGCGTCCGCATAGGGAACAGACTGCTCCTCGATAGAGCCGTCCTGAGCGACAACGTGTCGAACTGACTTGGTCTGCGAAATCTCTCGACCCGTGATCTGCATGTCCGGTTTTTGCACGGTGAACATGTCCGGTGAGACGAGGCCCGAGACCACGGTTTCGCCGAGACCCCAGCTCGAATTGACCATGATCTCCGAGTCGTCGCCGGTAACGGGATTGATGCTGAAGGCGACGCCCGATGTGTCGGCTCTCACCATCTTCTGAATGACGACGGCCATAGAGACCCTGTCATTTTCGGTGTTTGCCGTATTCCGATATGCCAACGCTTCATCCGACCAGGCCGACGCCCAGCACTGCTTGACAGCGTTGGCGATGCCGTCTGGCCCTGCAACTCCGAGAACAGTTGCGAACTGTCCCGCGAAGCTGGCCGCGGCCGAGTCTTCGGCTGTTGCGGAGGAGCGGCAGGAAACACGCAGGTCTGTGCCGTTAGTGGAGGTCAGATCCGCCCAGGCCTGTTCAATTTCGTTGGCTAGCGCTGGCCAGAACTCAAGGTTATTGATTGAATCGCGAATGGTGCTCGCTTCGCCTGACTCAATCAGACCGGCCAACTCTGGCGAAGAGATGGCTTCGTTGTAGGCACGTGTACCAAGCACCACCCCGGACGGCACCTCCAAATCCCAGCTTGTGAGCAGATACAGGCCGTAACCTTTGCCGCCCGCGACTGCTCGGTCGGAAGCATCGGCGAACTCGATGATGTACTGCATCAGTTCGTGTGTACCAGGCCATCGGTGCCGGAGACCGTGATTGGGTGTCCGTCTGCGATCAAGTCGGTCGCGTTTGGCACTCCGACGACAGCCGGGAGCTTGAACTCCCGGGCGACGACCGCAGGATGGGAGAGCACGCCGCCAGCCTCTGAAACCAGTGCCGAGATGATGCTGAAGAGGGGAGTCCACATAGGGGCGGTGCTCCGGCAGACCAGAACGTCTCCTTTGCGCACCTTGTTGAAATCGTCTGGCGAAAGCACAACCCTGGCGATGCCGGCCGCCTCGCCCTTCGAAGCCGCCGTGCCGCGCAGCGTTCCACCGCTTTCGGTTGGTCGCTCCGGCTCGGTTTCGCCCTCATGGTCAGGTGGAAACGTGCCCACGTACTTCGGTGGAGTGATTTTCGAGAATTTTTCGCGAAGAGCCCGGCGCTCAACGATGCTGGCCTGCAGATCGTCGGCGTTGCTGCCGAGCACAGCTGTCTTCGCTTCATCGAGTTCCAGGTACCAGATGTCGTCTGCATCGGCGATCGCACCTGAAGCCTGCAGCCGGCGTCCGATCTCTGCGATGGTGATCCGAACGACGGCTGTACTTGCCTGGTCGATGTAGTGGGAGTGGTCCTCTTTCAGCGGCCATGTCTGCTGTCCGAGGGCGAACTCGTTCTCGAATTTTTCCAGCAGTTCTCGCCTGTCCTCGGCCGCACGCCGCACTTTCGCCAGAAGGTCGTCCCGCTCCTGGTCGAGTTGTCTTTTTCGCGTCTCTGCCGTCGGGGCACTTCCGTCATGGTTCTGGAGCAGGTTGCGGACAATCTGGAACGCGAAGGTCTGGTCTTCAACCCACGTCGGGAAGCTGAGGTCGAATCCTGCGCAGCGATATCCGTACTCAAACAGGTAGTTGTATAGCTGTTTAAGCCAGTCGCGTCCCGCTTCGAAACTCTCAAGAGCAGCGGTGATATCGGAGGGTGATGAGTCCGGCCTGAGGGTTTCGCACAGCTCTTCGTCGGAACGGGCGTTTTCTGCCAGGGCCTCGAGCCGCTTGATCGAGCTTACCGTGAGAGTCTCCGCTCCGTGCAGCAGGACCGCGGCGACAGATTCGTCCTCTGTTCCAAGTATTTCGTCGACCAGCCTGTCGAGGCGGTTCGACTGCTCGATGACCGGCATCACCACCCGGTGATGGATGTTCCAGTGATGAGTGTGGTGCTCCAGAATCTCTTCAAGCGTCTCCCAGAGTTCGACATTGGAAAGCTCTGCATGGCTGATCGCCTTGAACCTTGCGAGGTCAGCCTTGAGCTCCGGGAGCCACTTCTTGTCCCAGTTCTCCCGGACCGTGACCGTCTCGGCCGCGAGAATCTCTTCTCTTCGAGACTGTTCCTCGTCCGTCATTGGCGGCGCAGTCGAGGCGCCGTACGGGTAGCCGTTGACGACCTTTGAGCGGCCGCCGGGCCGGTAGATTCCGGTGTCTTTAGCAGCCTGGCTGAACCCCGGACGTGTGATACGGCTCACCGCCTGGGTCATGGGCGTGCGCGGGAGCGGCGAGTGGAAGTTGTCCCATGACCAGAGGAGCGTCGGTTCTATGTCATCTTCCCAGTCAACCGGGAAGTCAGGCCGGTCAGGGATGCGAGTGCCGGAGTTCTCATCCGGAGATGGGTCGGTCATCAGCTGGCGTTAGTCTCGGTCCAGGTGGGCGCGGGATCGTCGAGTTCAGAGCGTTCAATGTTAAACGACCGTTAACCGCAGATGGGCAGTCGCGGCGGGCTGCGGCTTGACTGTTCCGATCACGCCACCGTGTCGTTTTTTCGGATCGCGTATGATCCGGCTCATCCGATTCGGACAGCCCGTTCGATGAGCGAACAGGCCGGCCGTCCGAACCTCACTGGCTGTTTCTGAGTGGTCCCGAGACCGAGGAGAGTCCATTTGCCTACGAGTAAGACGGTGCTCAAGGGCGGGCATGTCATTGCGTGGGACGGTGCGGCGCACCTGCATATCAAAAACGGTGTCGTGGCTTATGAAGATGACTCAATCACGTTCGTCGGTACCGAAGACGAATGGACAGACGACGAAGGCTATGAAGTAATCGATTGCGCAGGCCGCCTGGTCACGCCGGGGTTTGTGAACCTCCATGCCCATATCGGCGGGTCGCCACTCGACAAGTCGTTCATCGAGGACGTCGGCAGCCGTAACTTCTGGATGTCGGGCCTCTACGAAATGCTTCCTGCTCGAGCCGGTGCGCAGGACGAAGAGGGCACAAGGGCGTCCATAGCGTTTTCCATGGCCGAACTGATCCTGAGCGGGACCACGACTCTCTTTTCGATGGACCCGATGGCGGAGGCTGTTGCCGAAAAAGCCACCGAGGTCGGCTTGCGAACGTACGTCGCACCGTTGTTCAGGTCAGGCAAGTGGATCACCCGTGACGGCCGGAACGTCGGATACGAATGGGACGAGCAGGCCGGGTTTGACGGTCTCGATACCGCAGTCCGGTTCATAGAGGAGCGTAACGGGAGTGTAGATGGCCTGATCAAAGGCATGCTCTGCCCGCTGCAGGTCGATACCTGTACCGAAGAGCTGTTCAAGCGAGCAGTAGAGGTATCGATTGATCTCGACGTGCCCATACAGACCCACGCGGCGCAGGCGGTCGTGGAGTTTCACGAGATGATGCGACGGCACGGCCGGACGCCAATTGAGTGGCTGCATGACATCGGATTTCTCGGTCGCAAAGGCCCACAGGCGATCATTGGCCACGGCATCTTCCTGAACAGCCATTCCCAGATCAGCATCGCAGGCGACGACCTCGACATCCTCGCAGACTCCGGTGCCAGCGTGGCGCACGCACCGTGGGTGTTTGCCCGGCGGGGGATCGCGCTCGAAAGCTTCGGCAGGTACGTGAAGGCGGGAGTCAACATGACCCTTGGCACAGACACCTCACCGCAGTCGATGCTAGAGGCGATGAAATGGGCGGCGGTCGTTGGAAAGCTGGTCGAAGGAGACACCAACACGGCGACTGCTGCAGATGTGTTCCACGCAGCGACCGTCGGAGGCGCGACCGCGCTGGGCAGGGATGATCTGGGTCGGCTGTCGAAGGGAGCGAAGGCGGACATCCTGGTCTGGGACGTGGGAAGCGTCTGGATGGTGCCGATGCGCGATCCGATCAAGAACCTTGTCTATTCCGCACGTGAAGAGGACCTGCGGCAGGTGGTCATCAATGGCCGGACAGTGATGGAAGATCGGGTGTTTGCCGGGTTCGAGGTGCCTGCAGTGACCGGAGCTTTGCAGGCAGCGGGCGAGCGGCTCTGGCCCCGCATCCCGCAGGCCGACTGGGCAGAGCGGCATATCGATGAGATGTCGCCGCGGTCAGCGAAGCCGTGGGACGGCGGCAGCGGATAGGCGCGCCGGGAGCTGCCTGTCTGAAACGCGAGGAGCCCGCAGGCTGAATCACCCACGGGCCCTCCTGCTTGTGTCGACGGTCCTCTACTTCCTGCCGAAGATCAGGTTGTGCACCGGCGTGATGTCGAACGCCTGCACATCCTCGAAACCGTGGCGGTCAAGCAGGTCAGTGAAGACCGCTGTCGGCACTAGCTGGTCGTCGATCTGCGCCTCGAAGTACTGGATCCCTGTCAGCACCCGGGCAGCCGGAGTCCGCAGACCCTCGTGCGTCGCCGGGAATGGGAAGTCAGAGATCACGAACACTCCGCCGGGCTTGAGCGATCGCTTCACGTTCTCCGTCACCCGGTCGATGTCGCGGCACTCGTGCATCGAGATGTTGATGAAGACCAAGTCGTAGCCGTCCTCGTCGACGAAGTCCTCCAGCGTGCTGTGCACAAGAGACACCCGGTCGGCGACGCCTTCCTGCTGCACCCTGTCCCATGCCTTGTCGATCGAGTGCTCATCTCCGTCGACGCCGATCAGTGTGGTATTCGGGAAGGTGTTCGCGAACCGGACAAGGCCATTGCCCGTGCCACTCGCAAGCTCAAGAACGCGGACCTCACCGTTCAGCTTTTCGGTCAGGCCGGGGATCTTGTCGAAGCCGGCAGGGATGAGGCGGGTGTAGAACGGCCGGCCGGTGCCGCTCACCGCATCGATGAACTCCGGGCTGGTGTCGTCCCACCAGATCCGCTTACCGTTCTTCAGGTTGGCGGAGAAGTTGTCCAGGATCTCGGCCTGGCTGAACACGACTGGCATGCCGCCGACGTAGCCGGGGTGCTGGTCGTCAAGGAGCAGCGTGCCGATGTGCGGTGCCAGCGAGTAGCGGTTGCGTTCGTCCACCTCCAGCAGTTCTGCGGCGTACGCGGCCCTCGCCCAGACCTCGACGTAGAACTCGTCCGCCTCGACCACAGATGCCAGCTCCGATGCGGACAACGGTTCCGGGCTGGAGTCGAGGGCTGCAAAGAGCCCGTTGTCCTGGCCGATGGTGATGGTCTTGAATGCGATGTGGCCTGCCACGTGGGTGATCAGCTTCCCGGCCTGCTGCTGGATCTCCGGCACGGGAGATGCGGTCGTCGCCTGATTCGGTTGTGGTGACGTCGTAGTCATGTCTGGTCTCTTTCGTTTAGGCAATTGTCGTGTTGGATTCGTTCGGTCGGTGGTTAGCGCCACTTGGGCCACTTGCGAGGCTTGCGGTGCGACTGCTTGATGATTGCGGCGGTCAGGTCGTTGAGCGATGCGCTCAGTCTCTTCGCCATCTGAGTGCCGTCGTCCGGCTCGACAACGACTGTTGGTTCGTCGATCTGCGTTCGGACTGTCGGCGAAATGTTCTCGGACGTGGACTTTTCTGTTTTCGTGAGGGTCACCATTTCAGCGGTCTCCATTGATGTTTCGGCTCAGTGATTTCGGACAAGCTCATACAGCAGGTTTCCACGAGCTTCTCCTTACTGAGAGTTGTTCCGATGCGAGCGTTGCGATGAGGCCGGAGAGGCTTACGCTTCGTCTTGCCGCCGGTCGAGACGACTGCACGAGCGCACTGCGGACCGTGTCTCGAACAACCTGAGCGGTCGAGGCGTCTTTCGGTGCGACGCCTTCATCTGCGATCGCCTTTTCGACGCAATCGATCAGGTCTTCCAGGGAGGTCCCGGAGACGAAGGAGTCGTGGTCCACGCCAAGGTCCCTGCAACGGATCTTCAGCTCAGTGCCCATGTCTGTTTCTCCCGGTCTGGCTGTGCCTGTGCGGCTGCTCGAAAAGGTCGATGCACACAGTCTCGGCACCGCGGCGCGGGAGCGGACCTAACCAAAGTTGGGCAACAGGGTTTGTATTTGGCGAGGGGTCAGACCCAACCGAGGGTTTGATCCGGGGTCTTAAGGAAGAGAATGGGTTGAGCTAGACGGTCGTCGAGAGGACGCCGAGTTCCCTGGCGCGAGCGACGGCGCTGGTGCGGTTGGGGACTCCCAGCTTCATGTAGATCTGGTTGCTGTGCCACTTGACCGTGCCGAGCGAGAGGATCAGCTCGTCAGCTATTTGCTGGTTCGAGTGGCCGTCCGCGATCAGTCCGAGTACCTCGACCTCTCGGCTGGTTAACGGCTCCGGCAGTCCACCGTCTGAGGGTGCGGCTCCGGTGGGTTTTGGCTCGACTGGTGCGAGAGTTGGAGCGCGGTCCAGCACATCACGAGCTGTTTTGACACAGGCATCAAGGCTTTTGTCGCTGTCCGGCAGATCGGCGTCTGATCCGGACTCGCTCAAGAAGCGTTGAATCTGAGAGTGGGTGCGCGGTTCGGTCGACTCATGATTGACGACGAACGCGAGAAGCCGCCTGCCATCGTCGTCCAATCCTGCGCGGATCGCCATCTGTCCGATGCCAGAGAGCGCGTCCAGCACCAACGACATGAACTGCATCTTCAGCCCCGTGTCCAAAACCTCTGACAGTGTGTCGGCTGCTGAAGCGAAGTCGCCCGCGATCACGTCGAGCAGGCCGAGGTTGGACCTTGCCCGTGACACGCCACCTGTATCGCCAACCAGCAGGTGCGCTTCTTCACATTCATCAAGGTGGAACCGGGCTTTGTCGTTTGCGCCGGAGAGCATCGAAAGCTCGCCGAGGTAAGCGTGAGCCAGTCCGATCCCCGCTTTGTCATCGAACGCTTCACGGACTTTGAGGCCGAGTTCGAAGTGCCTCGTCGCCTCATCTGTCCGGCCGTTGATGACGGCAATTTCGCCCAAAATGTCGAGGCAGTACGCCGAAAACCACTTCTCTCCCAGCGAGTTGCACATGTCGAGACCGGTCCGTGCGTGCGAGCCCGCTGCGGCGAGGTCGCCCTCCCTGAGGGCCAGGTGTCCGAGGAGCTGATTGGTCATGATGACGTGCCGGTCATGGCCCTGCTTTTTGGCTCGGTTCAGCACCGAGCGTGCATGGTGTCTTGCCGCTTCGATATCGCCTTTCGTCGATGCGATATACGCGAGACCAAGCTCCGGGTCGGTTGCGAATCCAGAGGGCGGCGAAAGGTTGAGCGCAAGATGAATATCGAAGCACCTGCGGAATATCGACTCCGATTCGACGACCTGGCCTTGCCGTAGCTTGAACCAGCCGTGCCAGGTCAGCAGTTCGGCCATCACCTCCGAGCCCTGCGAATGCCGCTCGATCTTGTCGAACGCCTCGACCGCGGGCGTGAACAGCTCTCCGGCGGCCGAGAAGCGGCCCCGGCACTGGTTGTAGAGCGCCAGCGGAAGCGTCGCCTTGTTGATCTGCTCGTCCAGCCCGCGCTCGATTCCGAACTTCCAGGCGGCCCTGACGTTCTCCAACTCCGGCTCGATCTCGTTCACATACTCGACCTGGAGATCAGCACATAGACCGTCCCGTCGCTTCGCAAGAAACTCGGTGAAGTAATCGCAGTGAGCAGACTGCACCTGTTCTAACGCGACCTCTGAGTTCGAAAGCTGGTCTTCGCCAAGCTGTCGCACGAGCTCGTGTATCCGGTACCTGTCGGTTTCGGTCCTACGGACAAGCGACCTGTCGACAAGTGATGACAGGATCTGCAGGTCTGCGCCGGCCACCTTTTCTGCAGCCTCTCTTGCGAACCCTCCCTTGAAAACGGATAGCTTTCCGAAGACAGCGCGCTCATCGTCATCCAGAACGCGCAAAACCTGGTCGAAGACGGCCTGCATACTGCGATGCCGCTCAGGTATGTCGCGCAGGTTAGTCGCGAGGAACTTCCGGTTGCTCTCGATCTCGGCAACTATCTCCTCGCAGCTCAACATCCGTGTCCACGAGGCGGCAAGTTCCAGTGCTAGCGGCATGCCTTCGGTGATCTGGCAGATACGCTCGATCGATGCCATCTCTGAGTCGGATTCAAAATCGGGGCGCATGCGGCGGGCCCGGTCGATGAACAGCTCTGTTGATGCCACGCTCAGTCCGTGGCGCGGGCGGTTCGCCTGAGGAACCGGAAGGCCGTTGACATGGAACAGCCATTCCTGGCTTAACCGCAGCGGCGTGCGGGATGTGACTAGCACCTTAGTTTCAGGCGCTTGGTCGATCAGCTCCCCGAGCGAGCCTGCAGCATCAGCAACCTGCTCAAAGTTGTCGAACAGCAGCAAAACTGGCCTGCTCGAAAGATAGTGCGCGATCCTCTCAACTGCCGTTTCTGAGTCGTTGACGGTCACTCCGAGCGACTCAGCGAGAGTCGTGACGACGAATTCAGGAGACCTGATCGCCTGCAGGTCCACGAAGACCGCACGCGCTTCGCCCAGCTGCACGTACTGCCGGGCCGCCTCGATGCCGAGACGCGTCTTGCCGATTCCGCCGGGGCCGACCAGCGTGATCAAGCGGCACTCCGGGTTGGCCAAATACTCGGAGATCTGCGCCAGCTCTTCTGTGCGGCCGAACAGCGCGGTTGATGTGGATGGAAGTTCCATAGATCGTGATCGTCAACGTGAATCCAGGTGGATTCTATTCGACCGCAGTTCAGCCCGGAAGCAAACGTGCTGTGTCGGAAACTCGATCTGCGTACAATCCGGCCAACTCGGGAGGATGCGGCGAACCGCATCATGGTGCGACGGAAGGCGAATGATGGATGTTGAGAAGATCGCGCCGATCAAAGGCGACGAGATGGTCGGGCTGGCAACGACCGAGTACTCCCGCACACTAAAGCTGATCAATGGAATGAGTGATTCGGACTGGGAAAGACCGACTCCATGTTCAGACTGGTCGGTGCAACTGCTAGTCGCTCATATGCTTGGCGCGTCGGAGGCGAACGCTTCGCTGCGGGAAAACGTGTGGCAGCTGGTGAGAGGGGCGTGGCGGGCGCGCAAGCGGACGGTGAACCTGGCTGATGGCGTTAGCTCTGTGCAGGTGGATGCCCGCAAGAGGCTGAGTCCCACGGAACTTTCAGAGCGCATGAACGCCGTGGCCGAACGCGCCATTAAAGGAAGGCGCAGATTCCCTCGCCTGCTGCGGCCGTTGCGCATACCTGATCCGACGGGAGGTTGGGTCAGCGCCGGGTTCTTGATGGACGTGGCCTACACCCGGGATCAGTGGATGCACAGGTGGGATTTGGCGACCGCGTTGGAGCAGCCGTTCGAGGCTACAGAAGACCACGACGCACGCATTGTGGAAGACGTGGTTGCCCACTGGGCGACGAAGCACACCAGCGATTTCACTCTGATGCTAGGTGGCCCTGCTGGCGGCGAGTTTCAGCGAGGCTCCGGAGGCGTGCAGATCGACATCGACGCGGTCGAGTTCTGCAAGGTTCTGACCGGAAGAAGTCAGAGAGAGATGCCGATGAGCTATCCGGTGGTCTTCTAAGGAAAGGTCCCGCTGTCCAATCAAGCTAAGGTCACGAGGCAAGGTCACGCTTCGAACCGAAGGCCCTGACCTTTTCTCGCGAGAAGCGCGCCCGAAACGCCGATCAGCGCCCTCGTCTAAGCCTGCTTTCTACTCGATTCCGCTGCTGCTCACGGTTTCCTCACCGCACGTGCCATTTTTCACATGCGGGGTCTGTTCCAATGACGGCATTCACGAAAGTGCCCCTAATAGAAATAGAACAGAACCGCGAGGACTGAGCCTGCATGGAATCCATCTCTCGTCGGAAATTCTTGAAACTCTCATCGGCTTCGGTCTTCGCAACCGTCGCAGCAGCCACCCTCCCGGGAGTCACCCGAGGCGATGTAACACCAGAGTCAGCACCACAGCTGCAAGGGGTGGAATGGAACAAAGCTCCGTGTCGATTCTGTGGCACAGGCTGTTCCGCATTCATCGGCACCCGGGACGGAAAGATCGTCTCGGTCAAAGGTGACCCTGAAGGCCCCGTCAACAGGGGACTGCTCTGCGTCAAGGGCTACGGCCTCCTGAAGATCCAGGGTGGCAAAGACCGCCTGACAGACCCGCTGATCCGTGTCACTCCCAAGGGCGAACCGGGCGAGCCTCGCTTCCGCCGTGCCAGCTGGGACGAAGCGCTGAACCTCATCGCAGACAAGATGAAAGAGGCCAAGCGCGACTTCGGACCCGGCTCGATCTCGATGTTCGGGTCAGGGCAATGGACGATCTGGGAGGGCTATGCCGCTTCCAAGCTCTACAAGGGCGGGATCGGCTCAAACAACATCGAGCCGAACGCTCGCCACTGCATGGCCAGCGCAGTCGCAGGCTTCATGACCACGTTCGGCATCGACGAGCCGATGGGCTGCTATGACGACTTCGAGCATGCCAACGCGTTCGTGCTGTGGGGCGCAAACATGGCGGAGATGCACCCCATGCTGTGGGCCCGGGTCACCGACCGCCGCATGACGGCTCCGGACACCAAGATCTACAACCTGACCGTCGCCTCCAACCGGACATCAGACATGGCGACGCAGGAGATCATCTTCGAACCGCAATCGGACCTCGCGATCGCCAACGGCATCGCCAACCTGCTGATCCAGCGCGGGAACGTCAACACAGATTTCGTCAACGACCACGTTCAGTTCAAGTCCGGCAAGACAAACATCGGTTACGGGCTCGAGGACAACTTCCAGTTCGCAGAGGACGCCAAGGTCGTTGATTTCGACACCTATGCTGATTTCGTCAGCGAGTACACACCGGAGGTCGTGGAGGAGATCAGCGGCGTTTCGCCCGAGGACCTGAGCACGCTGGCCGACATCTACGGCGACCCGAACATCAAGGTCATGTCGCTATGGACCATGGGTGTGAATCAGCACACTCGTGGAACGTGGATGAACAACCTCATCTACAACATCCACCTGCTGACAGGAAAGATCTCTCAACCCGGCAACAGCCCCTTCTCACTGACCGGACAGCCGAGCGCGTGTGGAACGGCCCGGGAGGTCGGTACATTCACACACCGGCTACCGGCCGACATGGTGGTCGCCAACCCGGAACACCGGAAGATTACTGAAGAGATCTGGAACATTCCGGAAGGCACTATCCCGCCCAAGCCAGGATTCCACGCAGTCGAGATGCTCCGTGCGGTCGACCGCGGTGAGATTAAGGTCTTCTGGTCGCAGGTATCGAACCCGTTCCAGGACTACGCCAACCTGAACCGCTACCGAGACGCGGTAAACCGCGGTGATGTTTTCGTGGTCGCCTCAGACGCCTATCCTACTCGCTCGACCGAGCTGGCGGATGTGATCCTGCCGACGGCCATGTGGATAGAGAAGGAAGGCGCGTTCGGCAACAGTGAGCGCAGGACGCACTTCTGGAAGAAGCTAACCGATGCCCCGGGCCAGTCCAAGTCGGACCTGTGGCAGACGATCGAGATAGCCAAGCGTCTCGGCCTTGGCAGCCTCTTCGATTTCGATGGGGCAAAGTATCCGCTGGTGGACGGACATCCGCATTCCGATGCCTCATTGGAAGCCGGGTACTACATAGAGAAAGCAATCTGGGACGAGTACCGGAAGTTCGGACTGGGCAAGGCCCACGACCTCGCTCCGTTCGACCTCTACCACCAGACCCGCGGACTCCGCTGGCCCGTTATCGACGGCCAGGAGACTCCGTGGCGGTTCAACGAACAGTACGACCCGTATGTGCCGGAGGGCAGCGGGATCAACTTCTACGGCAACACCTCCAACGGCGGCAGGGCGATCATATGGATGAGACCGTACGAGCCGCCGCCTGAGGTGCCAGACATCGAGTACCCGATGTGGCTGATGACAGGCCGTGTCCTGGAACACTGGCACTCCGGCACCATGACCCGCCGCGTTCCAGAGCTCTGGAAGGCATACCCGCACGCTACAGCCAACCTTCACCCGCGTGACGCCATCAAGTGGGACATCGAACACGGCGAGAAGATCAAGATCACGTCTCGTCGCGGCAGCGTCGAGGTAACGGCCGATATCAACGGGCGCGTGAAGCCACCGCAGGGCATGGTCTATGTCCCGTGGTTCGACGAAGACGTGATGATCAACGACGTCACGCTGGACGCCTACTGCCCGATCTCGAAGCAAACCGACTTCAAGAAATGCGCGGTGAAGATCGAGAAGCTGGGAGGGCCGGCCTAATGACCATCCGCAAAAACCGGCTGATCCTGATCGCTTCTCTGCTCATCGTGTCGATGTCCATGATGGCCGTCAGCGCAGCATGTTCATCGGCCGATGAGACTCCGGTGCCGCCGACGCCGCTGCCGACATCAGCGCCCGACGCGACGCAGACGCCTGATCCTGTAGCGCCGACACAGCCACCGGCCACGGCCACTTCGGCTGCGACCGCGGTTCCAACATCTCCAGCCACTGCAACGCCGGACCCGGACGACGCGCTTTACATCATGACGCTGCTGGCGACTGGTGAGATCGACCCCAACCGTTTCACCAAGGTCCCGCCCGGCGACGCCAGTCTTCTCGACCGGGCCTTCCCGGGCGCACCACCGCTGGTTCCTCACCGTTCAGATGACCTGGTGATCACGGCTGAAAAGAACTCCTGCATGTCGTGTCATGAGACGGGCAAGACAATCAATGGCGACGTCGCCGTCCAGGTGCCGATCAGCCACTACACAGAGATCACGAGCGGGACTGTCACCGGGCAACTGCAGGGCAGGAGATACGTGTGCACATCCTGCCATGTGCCGCAGGTCATCGATGAACCACCACCACCGGTAGGCGATTGATGCACCTGCACCCTCCTCGAGACGAGGCGCGGATCAACACCAGGGGGACAACAGGGACTGACCATGGGAACCGACGAAGTTGGCGAACAGGAAATAGTCGAAAACAAACGCAAGTGGGAAGTCAGCAGACGTCAGATGCTGAAACTGATGGGTGGGGCAGCGGTGGTTACCGGTGTCGGTTTCACCGGTCTGCCAGCCGCTCTACGTGACGACTCTCCGAGTTCTGCTGCCGAGACCGCAGACGCCGCCAACTCCCAGGACGATGGCAAGAAGGAGCGGTTGCGGCAGTGGATGATGATCATCGATCAGCGCCGCTGCGACGGGTGCCAGTCCCAGGGCACAGGACCGCAGTGCACTGAAGCTTGCAACTTCGGCCATTTCGTCCCTGATCCGATGCAATGGATCGAGGTCTATGAACACGAGCTGACCCACGACCATGGCGAGGTTGAGGCGCTTGATGCGTCTTCACAGCCGCCCCAGGAAGGCACGTCTTTCCTTCCCACGCCTTGCATGCAGTGTCAGAACGCGCCTTGTGTGAACGTGTGCCCGGTCGGAGCGACGTGGACGACTCCTGAAGGCATCACCCTGATCGACCAGCAGCGGTGCATCGGCTGTCGCATGTGCATGGCCGCCTGCCCGTACGAGCGCCGCTCCTTCACTTGGGGCGAGCCGCCGACTCAGCCTGCATCCGTCTTCATCGACCACAGCCACGAGCACCAGCTGCCGATGAAGAAGGGTGTCGTCTACAAGTGCGACTTCTGCCCGGAGATGGCTCGCGCCGGCCGTCTGCCGTTCTGCGCCGCCGGATGCCCGCAGAACGCGATCTACTACGGCGACCTCGAAGAAGACATAGCCACCAACGGCGCTGAGGTGGTGAAGATCAGCGAGTTCCTATCGGATCACTCCGCATATCGCTACAAGGAGGAGCTCGGGACTCGGCCGCGTGTCTACTACATCCCCGGTCACGGCGAACTGGCGGGACGGGACCCGAAGACCACCGGCTTGCAGCCGGTCAGGTGGATTACCGATGTCAAGAAGAACGGAGACCACTGGGAGCGTTCGCACGAATGATGACCCCAACTGACACTCTCCGTGACAAGACCATCGAGTCGATGCAGCGGTTCAGTGGCCACTATCTCGCGGCCATCGGCGTGCTTTTCGTGCTCGTGGTAATCGGCGCCATAGCGTGGATCTACCAGCTTCGTGAAGGTCTGATCGTCACCGGGATGCGGGACCGGATTACGTGGGGGCTCTACATCACCATGTTCGTCTTCTTCATTGGAGCGAGCATGGGTGGCACGTTCGTTTCTGCCGGACTCCGTCTTGCAGACATGAGCTGGCGGTCGCCGATTAGCCGCGGAGCCGAGTACATCACGGTCGCTGCGCTGCTGACCGCTGCGCTGTTCATCTTTGCGGACATGGGCCACCCCGAGCGGTCGTTCAACATCCTGCTGTTCGGACGCTGGGAGTCGCCACTTGTCTGGGATGTCTACGGCCTCACGACCTATCTCGCCGGCAGCATGATCTACCTGTACCTGGCGGTCCTCCCGGACCTTGCGCTTGTCAGAGACCGGATTGGCGCTCAGCTCGATCCGATTCGCAGGCTGTTCGTGGTCATGTTCTCGGCGAGCTGGACCGGGCATCCGACCCAGGTACGCGCTCTCGATATCTCGCTGCGAGTGATGACGGTCGTGATCGTCCCGGTGGCGGTGATGATGCACACAGTCACGTCCTGGATATTCGGCATGACGCTCCGAGAGCCGTGGGACAGCCCCATGTTCGGCATCTACTTCGTTGTCGGCGCGGTCTACTCAGGTATCGGGTTGATCGTGGTGTTCATGGTGTTGCTACGCAACCTGAACGGGCTGCAGGAGTACCTGACAGAGCGTCACTTCCTGAACCTCGGAAAGCTGCTGGCCGGCGCGGGCGGAGTGATGATCTTCTTCCAGGTCAGCGACCTGGTGACGGCCGGCTTCAAGCTCAAGGGCGATGCGCCGTTCAACCTTTACCAGTTGGCCGACGGAGCCATGTCGCCGATCTTCTGGTCGTACATCTGGCTCGGCCTGATCGCGCCATTAGCGCTCATGCTCAATCCGTGGACGCGCGGCATCAAGTGGGTCGTGATCGCCGGCATCCTGGCCAACGTGGGCATGATGCTCGAGCGGTACTTCATCGTGATCGGCGGACTACGCCTTCCCCTGAATCCCTACGAGCCGCCGAACTACATGCCCACCATCACGGAACTTCTCATCGTGATGGGACTGTGCGCATTCTTCGGACTGGTCCTCATGATCATGCTGAAGCTTGCCCCTGCGATTTCGGTGCAGGAGATGGTTGAGACCGGTGAGATCGAAACGGTCCAGGTCGACGCACGCTCCCAGGGAGCGGTGTCATGAACACCCTGCGCACGGCAAGCGAGACGAAGAGGGGATTGCTGGCACTTGCTGCTGGACTGCTGGTCCTCACAGCACTGCAGAGCACATCGGTTATCGGCGGTTCGAATCCTGCTTTGGCCCAGCAGCCGGAGCCGTTGATCACCATCGGCTTTCAGGAAGAGGCCACAGCAGGCGAGACGATCGCGCTGGCCGCCTACCTGCAAGACCCACTGGGGAACCCGATCTACGACGCCGAGGTCAGCTTTGAACTGGATGTCGAGTTTCTGAACGTCTCGGACCGCCTTGATCTCGGCACCGCGATCACAGATGACCAGGGACTCGCTCTCGTTGAGTTCGAGCCGCGGGTCGAAGGGATGAACAACATCACGGCCAGCTTCGCCGGGAACGAGGTTTTCGCACCCGTGTCCTCTGCAGCTGAGCTGGAGGTTGTGAGCGGCGGCCAGATCTACCGCGAGTTCCGACCGTATCGCATCCCGGGCGCGAACGTCTGGATGACGACTGCCGTAATCACGATCGTGTGGATCGTCTTCATCATGTCGCTTGGCTTGATCGGATGGGCCAACTTCAGGGCGAGGCGGGAAAGCGGAGGATCAGGTGCTTAATTTCCTGAACCGAAACCGCAACGCCGGGATCATTGGGCCGGCTATCGGCGTCGTGATTCTTATTACGACCGTGAGTGTCCTGGTGTTGGTCACGACTATCCGCCCATGGGCTACGGACAACTATGGCCGCGAAACGCACCTCAACACTTCTGAAGAGCTAGACGGCTACACCCGGACCGAGTTGGCGTTCGTGGGCGACCTATCTGACGGGCCCGATGGCTGGGTGCCGTCTGAGGCGGCGAGAGAGTCTGAATTTCCCGGATACGCTGCCTACGTTGGGTACGGCTGCGCAAGCTGCCACGGGACGGACGGTGCCGGTACCGTAGTCGGACCTTCAATCAACGGCAGTTCTCTCAGGCGGATAGAGAACCTTGTCCGGCAGGGCCCAAAGACCATGCCGGGCTATGCCGAGGCTCACTTGATCGGTGATGACCTCGAACTCATCGCTGCCTATCTGACCTCGCGCCCCGAAGCACCGCCTACGGCTGAGCCGGTCGCGCGTGCAACGGCAACTCCATTCCCCGCTCCAACAGCGACAGCCGCTCCGGTCGCAACGCCTTCAGGACCCGCCGCCACGGTGGAGCCGGGCGCATCGCCGACTCCGACCTCTGTCCCTGCGACAGCCACACCCACTCGCCCGGCCGTGGACACCGTTCGCCTTGCCGCGGCGCAGCGCCTGTTCCTGGACGTCGGTTGCGATATCTGCCACGGAGAGCTTGCCAAGGGAGCCGATGGAGGCCCCACGCTGGAAGACCTGACGGCCGAAGAGATTCGCGCCTTCGTCCGAGATCCTCAGCGTCCGGCGAATTCGAGATACAGCGAGGCGATGGATCCCTACGACGTGACCTCGCTTTCGGAAGAGGAACTCGATGAGATCGTTTTCTTCCTACTCAACATGGAGTGAAATAACCATGGTCAACAGGTTGCGGTCCGAACTGTCATCAGGCTGGAGCAAGTTCATGCTGCTCGCTGTCGGACTGTTGTTAGTGTCAGCCGTCGCCTGCCAGGGCCCGGACGGCGAAGACGGTGAACAGGGACCTCTTGGTCCTCCTGGGCCTCCCGGATCTACCGGGGCGATCGGAGCTTCCGGACCTCCCGGGGCGGCCGGAGCGCCAGGCGACGCGGGACCGCAGGGTCCGGCGGGACCCGGAGTGACTAATGATGAGGTGGTGAATCTGATCGACGCGGCTCTTGCGTCGGGGGGCTCAGGTGCGGTCGACCCGGTTCTTGTCGCACTTGGTGGCCGCCTGTACGACAACTGGATGATCGAGTCAGGCATCGAGGCGTTGCCGGGCGACCACCCGCTCTGGGCGACGCAGTCGACCAACACGCGGTCAGGCCCAGGCACGTTCCGTTGCACTGAATGCCATGGATGGGACTATAAAGGCGCTACCGGAGCGTACGCATCTGGCTCGCACTTCACCGGTTTTACAGGCGTGATCAGGGCTGGAAGGTCGCTTCCAAACGAAGATTTGGTGGCAGCTCTGAAAGGAGCATTCAACGCGGACCACGACTTCCGTTTCGACATCTCTCGCACAAACCTGAACGCACTGGCCGCGTTCCTTAGCGAAGGCCTTGTCAACTACTCAGACCTGATCGATTACGAGACGTTGCAGCCACGCGGGATTCCGGTCATATCCAACGGGCAGACAAGGTACGCAAGGACCTGCGCAAGTTGCCATGGTGATGACGGCCAAGGCATCAACTTCGGCTCGGACTCGTCACCCATCTACATAGGTGACCTGGCAAGCGATAACCCGTGGGAGTTCCTGCACAAGGCGCTTTACGGCCAGCCGGGTGAAAGTGCTATGCCAGCCGTCTCAACGAGAGGATGGACGGAGCAGGACCTGACTGATCTACTTGCATTCGCACAGTCTCTGGATGACTGACCTGTGACGGTCAAGACTGGCATTCATGACCGACCTTGACTCTCGTTAGCTGGATGCAGATTCTGTCGGTCGGCTGGCACGAGCGAGTCCGGGCTCAAGCCGGACTCGTGACAGGCCCAACTCCCTGGCGAGTTTCCGGTACTTCTCGCGTGCCGGTTCCCGCATGCTCCGGAAGATGGGCCAGAACGCAAAGGCGACGGCGAGCAGTCCTGCCGATCCGGAAATACCCAGCATGGCGTCTGCCAACCCGTTGCTGGTAAAGCCTCCGGCGGTGCGAGACACCACGCTCACCACTAGTAGACCGAACGCTGCATCTAGTAGTCGATGGCCAGCTAGAAACGATCCTTCGAAGAGTGGGATCATGCGGCATCCCATCCCGACGATCATCGACGTGACAAACCCCATCGTCACGATGTGAAGCACAGGGCGATTCGTCTCGACGGGGAGTATGTTGCTGTCGGCAAGCACCTCGATCGACTCGATGACAATAAACGCCGCCCCGATCACAAGCCAGGCATACGCCGAGCGAATGAACCACCCGAACCTTGGATAGGCTCCGGGCGAGAGTGGTCGCCTTACATTCAAGCTGGGCTCAAGGATTCGCAGAGCAAAAATGGCACCGACGATCCCCAGCACTAGGACCAGCCGCCCAACTGCCACCAGTTCCGCAGATCCCTCGAACGCCAGTGTGAAGACGACTGTTCCTAGCCCCAGCTGAAATACCCAGAACGCAGCCTGCTCAGATCGGGCATACATCGGTTTCAGTCCAAGAAACCCGCTCACCGCCCTTGTGCTGACGCCAAGGATGAAGCTGCCGATGAAGCCATACAGTCCTGCATCGATCATTGCCGTGTTCAGGAAGTGCGGTGCAATCGAGGCCTCGTGGTCGAGCAGCCACGCACCGACCGCCATGTTTATAGATGCCGAAGTGACAGCCCAGAAGAGTGCCGCGTAGATCCACCGCTGAACCGGCCCGGCTGACTTGACTCCTGATCGGAGCGAGCCGTAGATCGTCAACACGAAGACGATGACGCCCAGCAGAAGCAAGATCCCTGAAGCCACGGCAAGGATTCCGGTGATTGGATGTTCGTCGATGCTCTGGCCGGCGAATCGCAGGACCACAGCGGCGATCACAGCGTTGAGGACCACTCGCTGTTCCATCGGGAATCTCAAGGAACCGTTCTTGAACCTTGGGACGACGTGAAACGCGATACCCATCGTGAAGAGACCGGCGAACCCGAATACCTGGGCCATGCCGTGCGCCTGTGCATGAGTGATCCACCACACCCCGCGGTCAACGCCGAAAGACCCTGCAACCAGCATCCCCGACCCGGTCGCGAAACCGAGAAGGAGTGCCAGGACGAGCGAGGTCCGCACGAATGGCCGATAAAGCCTCTGGGTCGACCATGGGGTCACCGGATATCGGGGAGACTTCGAGGTTTCGCGCTGGGCAGCAGGTGATTCGGTCTGGCCTGGTTCGTTCATGGAATCGAGTTTTCTATGCAGTCACCTCGTCAGCAACAACGGTGTGTGAGGATCGCACAAACGTGTTTCCCAATGACTCTTGTGTGACTCGTGGCGTCTTAAGTTGGGAAACCGTGTCGCCGGATTGAACGCCGCGAACGCCAGTCCAAACACGGAAGCGGAAGCGATTTGCTCGAATCGAGTCGTCAGGTCATGTACGAGTAACGGAACTGCGGTCAGAGTTCCGTTAATCCGGTACCAAGCCGCTTATCAATCCTTTCCAATCAGCACGCACACACGCCGTTGCCGAAACACGCGCAGGATGGAATAAGGAAACCTCCGCGCGCGGTTCTCGCGTTCCGGAAAGGTTTGTGGTTGATAGTTCAGCCGTGGCGCTGCGCCGAGCCAAGCAAGATGCGCAGCGAAACAGAAAGGAGCACTGCCCGGGAGCAGAGCCGCCCCACGACATAAAGGCTCAAGACGAAACTATGGACAAATAAAAAGCGAGACCGAGGATCGGACAGAACACTCCCGAACGTCCCAAAAAGTCCTGGAGAGTAAAGCCGCCTCAGCCCCGCTCGCCTGAAGGCTACGCCCGTGGAGCACCCCCGTCTAGGGGATGTCCGCCAGTCAAAACTCCTAGCTGCCGATGGCGAGTTCCCATTCCTGGGATCAAGGCTCATCCAGAGCCTGCGTAGCTGTTGCTTGCACCGCCCGTTCATCCTGGTCAACCGGCTGATCTGCGCTTCTAGGTGCAGATGTAGTTAAAGATTGCCGTTTTCAAGCCCGATTCGAGGCTCGCTACCAGGACCATCTGTCTGCCGATCCCGGCGCGCGGACAGATGCCAGAGGGTAGACGAATGCGAGCAAAATCGGGATTTTCTGAACTGTCGGCGCGCAGCGGGTTTTCAGCCACGGTCTCGAGGTCGTTGAGCAATCCGCTGCGGATGTGGAAGCTCGGTGTCCTTGGACTTATTGCGAGCGTGATCTCGGTCGGACTGATAGTCGGCGGGAGCCGCGAAGACATTGTCAGCGCTGTCGGAGCTGACGTGGTCTCAAAGGCCAGCGGCAACTGGTCCAGTCCATCGACCTGGAGCTCCGGGTCTGCGCCACAGCCCGGTCAGTCTGTCGAGATCGCAGCAGGGCACCGGGTCATCTTCGACTCCAATCTTTCGAATGCCGGAATCGGCAAACTGGACATCTTTGGCACGCTCGAGTTCTCGCGTGAAGCGCACACGGTGCTTGAGTCACGAGGCAACGTTATCGTCCGCGATGGCGGTGAGCTGATTGCCGGCACCGAGTCTGACCCGCTCCACCACGCGGTCAGCGCGGCTATCGTCTTTGATGTCGCGGACAACTCGCGGTTCGTAGGCGGAGCGTTCTTCGAGGAATCTGACACCGGCCTCTGGGTGTTCAACGGTGGCCGCTGGGAGTCACACGGCGCACCTATCGAACGGCCGTGGACGAAGCTTGCTGCTCCGGTCGAAGCGGGATCAAGGACAGTAATCGCGAAGGGTGACCTGTCTGACTGGTACGTCGGTGGAGATGTGTTGATAACCGCGACCGGCCGCAACTACTCTCACGCGATCGGGACAACCGGTTTCTTTACCGAGGACGAAGAGCGAAAGATTGAGGCGATCAATCCTCGCGGTGATGGGACGACCGAGATCCTGCTCGACTCGCCCGTGAAGTACACCCACGCCGGCTCGATCGATCCGGACGCGCTGAGAGGCGAGATCGCTCTTCTGACCAGGAACGTGCGGGTTGCTTCGAAGACCGGAGAGCGAGCGCACACACTCTTCATGTGGGGCGCTTTCGGTGCACCGACCTTTACCCAGTTCAAGAAACTCGGGCCGCGTGATGTGTTCGGCCGTTACCCGCTCCACTTCCATCTCATGGCGGAGTCGTCGGTTGGCCGCAAGGTGCGAGGCAACGTCATCTGGGACTCCGAGAACCGGTTCATCGTTGTGCACAACTCGCTCGGTATGATCCTCGAAGAGAACATCGGCTACCGTGGTCTCAGATCCGGGTTCTGGCTGGAGGAGAGTTCTGCCGGAAAGCTGGGACCAAGGCCGAAGACCAACACCCTTATCAGGAACCTTGCGGTCAAGGTGACGTCGCTAGACAGCAGCGACCGCCGTCCGGCTGCGATACATGCGCAGCGCGAGAACCACTACATCGACAACGTCGTAGTGAGCATGAATGGCTCGACGGATGCCTCGGGCTTCGCCTGGCAGGAGAATGAGATTGCCTCTACGGGAACGGCGTTCGTCGGAAACGAGACGCACTCGTCGTACGCGAACGGAGTGTTCGGGTGGCAGAACCACGGCAAGTACCACATCGTGGACTTCACCGGATGGCGCAACAACATCGGCGCTAAGTGGGGTGCCTACTCGAACAGTGTGCAGTTCCACGGCAATACGCTGGTCGGAAACTCCTCATCCAACTTCCGTTCACGCAACAATAAGCCGTTTATCCAGGACTCCTACCTCGCCGGTGAGGACGCCTACCCGACCACGGACGGCCTGTTCATCGACTTCTACACGCTTCCTCCATCTCCGAGTAAGCCTGCGAAGACGATCAGAAACGTGTTCGAGAACCACTCCAAGTTCGACATCAACCACCTGTCGAAGTCGACCTGTGGTTCGTCAAGTTCAGACTGCATACCGACATTCAACGCCGTCATCGACACCGAGCTTCGGTCACCAAACAACATCCGCTTCGGCAACAGCTGGGAAGCGACTGACGTGTTCTTCGATGTTGCTAACTACGATGGCACGGTCGACGGCCTGCCCGAAAACTTCCGTCTGACGCGGCCTGACCAGTCGAAGCCGTCTTCGAAGGCGTTTTTCAGCTCTGAGTTCGACGCCTGGGTGGACCCCGGCCACGCGCAGCCTGCGAAGTGGGCATCACCACCCACGATTCAGTGGAACACCGAGTTCAGCAAAACAGACCTCGCATCCGGTCCCGTGACATTCAGTGCAACCGCGCAGGGCTTCACAGGAAGCCGCGGTGAGATCGAGTTCTTCGTCGACGAGTTCAAAGACGGCAACCCGTGGGTCGCTGAGTACTTCCCGAACCCGGACCTCTCCGGGGCGCCGGTGGCGACCCTCAACCAGATGGAGATCGACTTCACCTGGGGCCTTGAAAACCCGGGCTTCGTCAAGAACCGTGACGCCTCCGCGCTGATCGGCATGCTGCCAGACGCCAGTTGGTCTGTTCGCCTTACGAGGACGCTCAGGTCCGAAGGCGGTACGTACGAGTTCAAGTACAGGGCCAACGACGGTTTCCGGCTTTACATCGACGGCCAACGGGTCGTCAGCAGGTGGGGTGTTGTCTCGGCTTGCTGCACGTTCGAGGGCACCGAGAGAGTGGACCTGCCGGCTGGTGACCACACAGTGAAGGTCGAGTTCTTCCACAAGAGCTCGGACGGCGCCAAGTTGGCGCTGGACATCTACCGTGTCCTTGCAGGTTCGAGCGACACGGAGAGTTTCACGTTCGACGCCAGGGATTGGGACAGGAAGTACGCTGCGGTCTATGCAAGGGCACACGACCCGGCGACCGGAATGTTCGCCTACACGCCTGTCCAGAGGTTCCGGAACCCCTGGTTCTCGGAGTCTGGTTCAACCTCACCGGATTCTCCACCCGTTGTAGTGCCTACGGCGACCGTTTCGGCGCCAACGCCCACTCCTGTCGTTGTACCGACAGAGGCGGATCCCGAGCCGATCACGGCTCCGGCGGGAGACCGCACATCGAACGGCCTGATCGTGCTCTACGAGTTCGATGAAGCCGCTGGCGCGACTGTCACCGATACGTCCGGCTTCCGAACGCCGCTCAACCTGGCGGTGCAGGACTCGTCACGGGTTTCGTGGCTTCCCGGCGCGTTGAGCATCGACTCCGGGACGCTGATCAGTTCAGCTTCTTCAGCCGGAAAGATCGCAGATGCGGTGGGCGCAAGTGGCGAGATCACCGTTGAGGCCTGGATCCGGCCCGAGAACCTGACGCAGAGCGGGCCGGCAAGGATCGTGTCGATCTCGGCCGATCCCTGGAACCGGAACCTTACCTTCGGTCAGCTCAAACAGGCCTTTGACGTTCGTTTGCGGACAACGGGTACAAGTCTGAACGGAACGCCTTCAACCGCGACCGATTCGGACACGGTCAGTACCGAACTGACGCACGTGGTCTACACGCGCTCTGCGTCGGGCGAGACGACCGTCTACGTCGACGGCGTGGTTGTGGCCGCTGACACGGTGAAGGGAGACCTTTCGAACTGGGCGGATGGCTACCGGCTTGCGATCGGTAACGAGTTTTCGGGTGATCGCCCGTGGCTGGGTGAGCTTTACCTTGTCGCACTGTTCGACCGTGCACTGAGCGCTTCGGAGATCAAGCAGAACTTCGGGGCAGGCTCAGAGATCGACGACGGCACACACTCGGCTCCGTCTGAGCCTGAGCCAACGCCATCGCCCACCAGCACGCCAGAGCCGACCGCTACCCCGGTACCCACGACAACACCTGTGCCCACGGCCACGCCTGAGCCAACGACCACACCAATCCCTTCGCCCACCCCAACGCCGGAGCCGACATCGACACCAACGCCTGAACCGGTCCGAGTGGAGGTTCTGCACATCGCAGACATCGACGGGTCGGTCCAGAAGTTCAGAAACCTCTGGACTGCGCACCTGCTGATCGCGGTGACGGATCAGAAAGGAAACCCGGTGAGCGGCGCGGTCGTGCTCGGCGCCTGGAACGGAGCGGCTGGCAACGCGAGCTGCACAACCGGCGCGACTGGCGTCTGCCTCATCGCAACCGATGGCATACCCATGAAAGTGGGAGCCATCGCCTGGCAAGTGGCCGACCTGGTTCACCCTGAACTCGACTACGACTCGGGCTCAAACGCCGACCCGGATGGTGACTCCACCGGTTCCTCCATAACGGTCTTCAAGCCGTAATCACCAGTACGGCAAGAAGGTAGCGTGGGCCGTCCGATCACCAGTCGGACGGCCCACGCTTTGCTTTTCACCACTTGCCTCGGAAACGCACGTCGCACCTGGCCGAAGAAAGTAGAGCAAGTTGATGGTGTGTTGGTCAGGCATAATCTGGTGATGGCAGACTCAGAGGGACAAGACCGCGGCAACAGTCCACTACTTGAGACCAAGCTGTTCGCACCGAAGCTACGGTCATCTGTGGTTCCGCGCCCGCGATTGATCGAACGTCTGAACACGGGTGTTGAGCGCAAACTGACGTTGATCTCCGCTCCGGCAGGATTCGGCAAGACCACTCTCATCTCCGAATGGCTCTCCTCGAGTTCGAACGTCAAGCGCCCGTCCAGCTGGCTCTCACTTGATGAGCGTGACAACGACCCTGCGCTGTTCTGGGCCTACTTCGTCGCTGCACTTCAGCGGATAGACGCACACATCGGTGAAAACCTCCTGCCTTCACTGAGAACTCAGAACCGATCTTCCATCGAGTCTGCCCTGACGATGCTGATAAATGAGATCAGCGGAATCGATCGAGACTTCACGGTGATCCTGGACGACTATCACTCGATCGACACCGAGCCGATTCATGAGGCCGTGGCGTTTCTGATCGAACATCTGCCGCAACAGATGCACCTGATTCTTGTGAGTCGTGGAGATCCGGGTCTGGCCCTCGGCCGCATGCGAGGACGTGGCGAACTGAACGAGTTGAGGGCTGCCGACCTGAGGTTCACCTCGTCGGAAGCGGCGGTATTTCTGAGCGATGTGATGGGTCTCCAGCTTTCCGCCGATGATCTGGCCGGTCTTGAGAGCAGGACGGAGGGATGGATCGCAGGTCTCCAGTTGGCGGCGCTCTCGATGCAGGGGCGGGACGACGTCTCCGGTTTCATCGAGACCTTCGCCGGACACAACAGATACATCGTTGACTACCTGGCCGAAGAGGTGTTGCAGCTGCAGGACGAAAACGTCCGAAACTTTCTGCTGCGTACCTCAATTCTTGATCGTCTGGATGGGTCTCTGTGCGATGCAGTCACCGGTATTCAGGACGGCAGTAAGGTCCTGGTGAAGCTGGAACGAGGGAACTTCTTCGTCATACCGCTGGACGACAGGCGTGAGTGGTATCGATATCACCACCTTTTCTCGGATGTACTCCGCTCGCGATTAGAAGAAGAGAACCCGGAGCTTGTTCCGGCTCTCCATGAGCGAGCCAGTACGTGGTTCGAACAGCATGGCCACCTGCCTGATGCGATTCGCCACGCACTGGCAGCAGAGAACTTCGAGAAGGCGGCGGACCTGATAGACCTCGCATGGCGAGATGCCCTTCGCTCGAACGAAGAGGCCACCTGGCTGGGGTGGCTGAAGTCGCTGCCGGAATCAGCGGTGAGAGTCAGGCCGGTGCTGGTGATGGCACATGCCTGGATCCTCCTGTTCTCGGGTGAGTTCGAGGCCGGGGAGGCGCGTATCCGCGAAGCTGAAAAACTCTTGCGCATGGCCGACTCCAGTGAGTCTGCAAACCAGGTCAAGGTGGCTGACAAAGCCGGATTCAGCGTGATACCAGCGACCATCGCATCGGCACGGTCGTTCTATTCGCAGGGCGTCGGAGACTCCGCCTCGGCGTTTTCGTACGCTGAAAGAGCCCTCGAACTCCTGCCGGAGGACAGCCACTTCGACCGCGTCATTCCGTCGGTGACCGTTGGGCTCGCTCAACTGCAAAACGGTGACCTGGATGCCGCTTATGACTCCATGGTCCACAGCATCGAACAGATACGGAAATCAGGAGACGAACTTGCGGCTTTAAGCGGAACCATGGTACTCGCCGAGATACGGATGGCACAGGGAAGGGTCCGCGAAGCGATAGCGAGATACCGAGAGGCGATTCGGGCGTTCGACAGTCTCAGCGGACCGTTGCAGAGAGGGAAAGCGGACCTTCACCTGGGACTGACCGAAGCCGTCCTCGAACAGGGCGATATTGAGTCTGCGAGGCGATACTTCGCGGCGAGCGAGGCGCTCGGAGAACAGGCGATGTGGGAGGCCTACGAGTCTCGCTCGCTCCTCGTGCGCGGGAAGATCAAGGAGTTCGAAGGAGATCTCAAAGGCGCGCTCGAGATGTACGAAGCGGCAGAGCGTGTGTCCACTCCCAGCGTGATGCCGGATATCCGACCCATTCCGGCCATGAAAGCCCGGATATGGATGAGGCAGGGCAGGGTGGTCGAGGCTGTCGCCTGGTTGAGGACGCAAGATCTGTCTATAGATGACGAGTTGACTTTTCTTCGCGAGTTCGAGCACACCACGCTCGCGATGATCCTGATAGAGCGGTTCAAGAGCGAAGACAAGGAGCAACTACTACTCGACGCATCGCAACTGCTGAACCGCCTTCTGAATGCGGCGGTAGAGGGTGGAAGAAACGGACCGCTCATCGACATCCTTGTTCAGTTGGCGTTGGCTGAATCGGCCCGCGGGGAGTTTGACCGAGCGATAGAGCCGCTTGAGCGCGCGCTGACGCTCGGCGAACCTGAGGGTTACGCACGAGTCTTTCTCGCAGGCGGTGACGAGATGCGAAGTCTCCTCCAGGAAGTCAGCGACGCCAGTCCATCGGCCGCTTACGCGAAGAGGCTTCTTTCGATGTGTGAAGAGGAGGCAGGCAGCAAGCCGGCCCAACCCACGGCACCGGCTCCACCGCTGCCTGAAGCGCTTACGGTGCGAGAGGTGGAGGTCATGCGCCAGGTAGCGGCCGGGTTAACCAACCAGGAGATCGCCGACCAGCTGTTCATCAGCCTGCCCACCGTTAAGAGGCACATCGCGAACATCTACAGCAAGCTGGGCTCGAATCACCGTACGCAGGCGGTCAAAACTGCGCACGAGTTGAACCTTCTGTAACTACTGACCCTGCCAGGCCGGTACGCCCCGAAGTTCGTCCTGCGGTTCTGACTGCAAGCCCTTTCCCTGCAGCCAGTCAGCTACATCCTCCGTCTACACCTTTTATGCATCTTTCGGATGATCCGAGCGGACGTGCCGCGTTCGTAGATTGAGGGTCGGCGGTCGACCAGCGGACCGGTCACAGCCTGACGTAAGGCGGGTGGCCAGTCGCGCACAGCGGCCAATCGGAAACAGGCAGTCGAAGGAAGACAAAAGTGAATGAGCACGCAGTTTTTGCAGAAGGACTGGTTAGGGAGTTCGACGGAGTCAGAGCAGTCGACTCCATCGAGCTGGCGGTTTCGAAAGGAGAGGTATACGGCTTTCTCGGGCCGAACGGAGCGGGCAAGTCGACAACCGTCCGCATGCTGACCACGCTGCTTTCACCAACGCAGGGGAGAGCAGTGGTGGCGGGTAACGACGTCGTCAAGGACACGCAGAAAGCCCGGCTGAGCATCGGCGCTGCGTTACAGGACGCAGCGCTCGACAACAAGCAGACGGGAAGCGAGACACTCAGGCTGCAGGGTCGCCTCTATGGACTCTCCGGCCGAGAGATCGATCAGCGAATGAAGGACCTTTCCAGGTTGATCGACATTGGCGACGCGATGGAGCGGCAGGTCGGCACGTACTCGGGGGGCATGAAGCGACGACTCGACCTCGCCGCAGCGTTGATCCACAACCCGGAGGTGCTGTTCCTGGACGAACCGACAACCGGTCTCGATCCGATCAGCCGTGCCCGAGTCTGGGAGGAGGTGAGCCGGATCAACAGGGAGCTCGGTGTGACGATCTTCCTGACGACCCAGTACCTGGAAGAGGCCGACGAACTGGCCGACCGCGTGGGCATCATCAGTTCCGGACGGCTGGCGGCCGAGGGCACTCCGGGAGACCTTAAGCGATCGATCGGCTCTGATGTCATCGTCACGCGAGTAGAAGGCGACCCCGAAATCGCAAGCTCGGCTGTGAGGAATGTTCAGAACGTGGAGCAGGTCGATGTCAGCAGCGCAGAGCTGACGATAAGCGTGAGCAACGGCGCTGAACTGATCGGCCGCATTGCGGTCGCTCTGAATGACGCCGGTGTCAATGTTCAAGAGATCACTTTTCGCACGCCGACTCTTGATGACGTTTTCCTGCAGGTGACCGGCGAGCGAATGAAACTTGAAGACCCAACGAAAGAGACAGCAGCATGAGCACGGCAGCACTAAACATACCGAGTGAAATTCGCGCTCGGAGGGCGGGCTTTTTCCGGGAAGTCGTGGCGGTTGCAATCCGCGCACTTCGATCGATCCCTCGGGATCCAGAGACGGTCATACCGCCGCTCATCTTTCCGGTGTTCTTCTTCGCAGTGACGGTTGGTGCGTTGCAGAACGTGGCCGAAGGGATTCCTGGGATCGACTACAAGGAGTTCCAACTGCCGGTCGCGATCATCTTCGCCGTCACCGGAGTGTCCCGGGCGATCACGGTGGTTACCGACATACAGACCGGATACTTCGATCGGTTATCGATAACTCCGATCAACCGCCTGGCACTACTGCTCGGACTGATGGTTGCGGACTTTGCACTGGTCGTCGCTCTTTCGGTTCCGGTGATCCTGCTGGGAGTTGCGCTTGGCGTTGGTTTCGAAACCGGACCGCTTGGTGTTCTCGTGTTCGTGCTGATCGCCGGGTTGTGGGGACTGGTCTACGCCGGGTTCGTCTACGCCATCGCACTGAAGACAGGCAACGCAGGAGCTGTGAACTCTTCGTTCCTCCTGTTCCTGCCGTTCGTGTTCCTGACGACGCTGTACCTGCCGAAAGAAGCCCTGACGGGATGGATGTCGACGGTAGCCGACTATAATCCGGTCACGTACCTGCTGGACGCGCTCCGCTCTCTGATCTCCGAGGGCTGGGACGCAGAGTCTCTGCTTGTAGGCATTGGCGCAGTACTGGGCGTCGGGGTTGTCAGCATGTCGCTGGCACTGCTGGCCCTGAGATCACGAGTGCGCCATGGCTGACGCTCGGTTGGTCCGAAAATAGAAGTGAGGATTGCCCGGGCCGTCGGGAGACGGCCCGGGGCATGATTCAGGCGATTTCAGGTTCGAGTCTGACATGGTCCTCATTCCGCCATGCCTCTGCGTCCAGCGATCATGGCTCCCCAGGTCATCACGGCTGCGAACGCTGCCAGGGCGCCGAAAGAAATCCAGAGCGAGTCCGCATCCGGTCCACCAACGATGACAGCGCGAGCGCCATTGACGGCATAGGTCATTGGATTCACCCTGGCGACCCAGGCAAGCCAATCCGGCATCGACTCAACGGGAACGAAAACCGTGCTCACCAGGACCACTGGAAGTGCCGCCAGACCGGTGATCGAGTAGAACTGGCCGTGGTTAGTCAGCACCAGACCGAGGCCGACGGACAGGGCGCTTACACCGGCCGCCAGGAGAGCCGCAGCCCCTATCAGCGCCGGTATTGCTGAAAAGCCTTCTTCGAATGAGACTCCAAAAAGTGTCGCTACGATGATGACGCCGATCGCCTGAAGGACGCCCACGGCCATCACGAACACCAGGCGCGAGGTCACGATCGAAAGTCTGTGCATCGGCGACAGGGCCAGCCTGTCAAGCGTCCCGCGCTCCCGGTCCAACATCACTTCGAGCCCGGTTACAAGAGCGAAGTTGAAGACCGACATCATTACTGCACCCGCTGTGATGAACCGCAAATACCCGCCTTCAGCCCATGCGGTATTGAGCGTCTCCTCGAACATGTGCCCGAAGAGCACGAACCACAGGATTGGCTGCAACACAGCCACACCCAGGGAATACCGGTCTCGTTTCATCCTCCAGAGCCAGCGTTTCAGCAATGTGAAGTTCTGGGAAGCGAATCGTGGCAACTCGGCGAGGAATGTTCCAGGTCGCGGACTGCCGAGGGATGGCTGCCCAGCACTGGTATCAACGATTTCAGCCAACGGAGGAACGGGGAGTCGAGTTTCGGGCTCCGTGGAGCGCTCGGAGTCTGATCGGACGATTTCTGATCCAGTTGCCGGGTCAATGACTCGTCCTGTCACGCGGGCGAATACCTGGTCCAGAGAAACCGGTCTGAGGTTCAACAGGTCAGGTTGCGGGACATTAGCCGCTCGCAACGCATCGACGATCTCGACCGTGGGATTTGATTGGGCGGTAATCGGAACCTCAATGACGCCAGAGACGGCACGCAGCGCCGAGTTATTCAGTTCGCCGCTGAGAACTTGCCGGGCTTGCGCGGCCACTACTTCATCGTCCCAGCCCAGTACCAGGTCACGCGTGCCTACGGCTCGCTTGAGCTCATCTGATGTTCCCCCGGCTGAGATTGTGCCGTTGTTGAGGATCATTATTCGGTCGCACAGTACGTCTGCCTCGTCCAGGTAATGGGTTGTGAGAATCACTGTGCGGCCGCTTCGTTTCAGCCCGCGGATGAGATCCCACAGTTGATGTCGGGTTGTCACATCGAGAGCCGCTGTCGGCTCGTCCAGGACCAAGATGTCCGGGTCATGGATGATGCTGGCCGCGATCTCAAGCCGTTTCAGCATGCCGCCTGAATAGCCGCGGATGACACGATCTGCAGCCTCGGACAATCCGTACTCATCCAGGGTGCGCTGCACGTGACTTTTTACATCGTGGACCTGGTAGAGCTCGGCAATCAGCGTCAGGTACTCACGGCCCGTCAGTAGAGGGTCTGCGGTGCTCTGTTGGGCGACCCATCCGATCTGGCGTCGCCCGTCGACTCCAAGTTCGTCAATTGGCGCGCCTTTTAGATACACCTGCCCGGATGAAGGCTTGGTCAGTCCTAACAACACCCGTATCGAAGTGGTCTTGCCGGCTCCATTAGGTCCAAGCAGTCCGAATATCTCTCCACGGTTGATATCGAATGAGACAGAGTCGAGCGCAGTCGTCTCGCGAAAGCTCTTCGATACCGTCCGGAGCTGGATGAGTGGTGATTCTTTGCAGAGGACCAACTTCTTCAACTCCTGGCCTGCTTGATATTGATCTGCAGCGGGGCATCGGAACCTCGACTGAACTCAACCAGACGGGTTGCCTCTGTCTTAAGGTCGGAGTAGACGTGATCGCTGTGCTTACTAAAAAGTTCGATGTCCACTCGTATCTGATCGCCGGACTCTTCCAGCATCCAGGTTCCGCCTACGAAGCCATCGACCAACACGAATGGCAAAACGCGGCCGACGGTGATGATGACTTTCTTCCGAGCAGCGTCCGAGATGACTCGCGAGCGGTTCCTGTGGCCGAGGACGAGGTCATCCCACTGAGGCATTAATCGAACAGGTACTTCGCGGTCTTCCGAGCAAAGAGACAGTTCAGAGAGGTCTAAGAGCTGCTTGCCGTCGGGTCCTCGGTACTTCACGAGTCGATCACCGAGTTTCTTAAACGCAGGGGAGATCGACACTCCTGCCCAGGCGGTCAGATCAGAGACAGTTGCTGGACCATAGGCACGCAGGTAGCGTTCGACCAGCCGGACATCCTCTTCGGCTGGACCGCCCAACGCTCCCGGCAACACTGAAGTCGCCAGAACGTACTTCGGCCGAGACCGGTTGTTCCACAAAGTACTCTCGGGGTCCTGGATAAGCGGCAAGTAGGCGCGGGCCGCCCACGAAAGAGCACCGGGCGCTGCATCAGGGAACTCAGGTGCTAGCCGGTCTCGAATGGTGGCGAGCGATGTTGGTCCGGCGTCAAGGATCTTCTCGACAGAAGTAGTTAGTGCCGATCGATCCAGACTTTTTGCTTCCAACGGATAGTAGGCCCGATATGTTCGCTCGATTCCACTCTTAACCAGTGGCCAGAAAGCCAGGTAGTCTTCAGCGGTGATCAGGTGGAGGGTACTTCGGAAGAGAGTGGCACGAACGATTCGTTTTGACCTGAGCTCGCTTTCGAGTTCATCAGGTTTGAAGCGTTCTCGCCTGGCGTGAATCGCGAAGTATGGTGACTGAGCGTCCTGTGCCTGCAGGCCACACAGAGCCTTGACGAGATCGATTGCGGACTCATTCGAACCAATATCAAGCCTCTGCCTGGACAGCAGTGTGCGGTTTAGTCTCCGCTGTGAAATCTGCTCGCTCATGATCTGCTCTGACTGTGGAACTCGTTTGTTCCGTACAGGCGTGTTTCAGGAGCGTCTCACAGGAATCATGACTTCGCAGGGAGTTGTTTTCACCCTGGCGAACAGATGTGGGTTTCTAGTTTTCAGAGTCGTTGATGAGAGTCGGCAGCTGCGTGATATCTACATACGTCAGGGAGTCGGCAGAGTGATCATCTTGTCGGCGTTCTCGATTCGGTCTGCTTCGTTGGTTGCGATCAAGACCGTGTATTGGCGTGAGTTGAGCACCGCTGCGACGAGCCGGCGCCCGTCAGCGTCAAGGTGGATGTCGGGATCGTCGAGCAGTAGAACCTTCGTCCCGCCAATCAGGGCCCGCGCCAGGAAGATCCGTTGTCGGATGCCTGACGGCATACCGGCGCCGCCGTAGCTGATCTGTGTCCGCAGTCCGCGCCTGAGTGTCGCCACGTGCTGAGTCAGTCCGACTCGCTCAATAATCTCGGTGACTTCAGAATCGGTACTGTCCGGACTTCTAAAGGTGAGGTTGCGCCTCCACGATCCACGCACCAGCGGTATCTGTGACGAAACCACCCCGACAGACTGAGCAAGAAGCGAAGCGTCGATACTTGCGATGTCGACACCGTCGATCTCGACCGCTCCGGAGTCCGGTTTGACGAGTCCCGCCGCGATCTCGATCGCCAGCGATTTACCAGAGCCGTTCGGTCCAGTTATGGCGGTCACAGTGTTCGGCTCAAGCTCAAACGTGAGCCCGTCAAACACGTCTTCAAAACTGACGCTATCGAACCGAAGACGGCCAACCATCGGTATTAGCGACTTCTCGCCCGAGACGCCCGTCCCTTCGTGCACCGGCGCATCAAAGACCTGGTTGAGTTTGATCCTTGCGACGCGATAGGTGTTCCAGGCTGTGGCTCCGCGAGCGATGTCCTGCGAGTAGGTGGACAGCAGGCCGATGACCGCGACGACTGCAACGAGATCTGCCACAGAGCCCGCCGAGTTTCCGCTACTGATCTGCGAAATCACTGCGATGGCGATCGCAACTCCGCTCCCAAGCTCCGGCAGCGCACCTATTACTGACCCGTAGAACCGACGCGTTGTAGCGGCCGAGATCAACCTCACACTCTGCCTGTCGATCCGCCTCCTCTCTCTCGGCGCCTGTCCGGAAAGACGGACGGTCGAGATGCTCAGGATTCGGTCTGCAGTGTTGCTGGCGAGCTGGCCTCGCCTTCTCCGCAAATCGGTAGTTGCACTCCGGAACCTGACTGCAACAATCGCCCCGGCGACGGTTGTCAATGAGACGACCACGACTGTGATCAGACCAAGCGGCAAGCTGATTACACAGAGCGCTCCGATAGCCGCGACCGATGCGATCAGGCCAACGATGAGTCTTGGCATGCCGTTGCCAACCCAGAGTCTGATCCCGTTCAGATCGGTTGCGAACCTCACCATAAGAACACCCTGGCTCCGCTGCATTAGCCATGCCGGGGTCGTGGTGCTCAACCGGTCGAACAGGGCAGACCGCGTCGCCCCGACGTAGTCCTGGCCCAGGCGCTCCGAATCCACTCGTTCGGCAACGCGCAGCAAGGAGCGTGCCATCGCGACAGCTGCGATTCCCAGGGCCAGCCAGACCACGTCTGAACGCGAAGTTGGCTCAACGAAACCCTGGAACACAGCTCGGAGCAGGAAGATCGCGGCGATCGCGGTCCCGGCCTGGGCGAGCGAGTTCACGAGCAGGCGGGCCAGCAGCGGCAGCCGCTTTATGGTGATGATTGGCGGCACGGCTGCTAAACCGCGGAGCAGTCACTGACGGCGTTCGACTCGTAACTCAATAGACCGCTGGCGATCTTCGGGTCCATCAGGTCGGCCATTGAGTAGGTAGAGACACCGAGCACGTTCCTTGCCTCACGCGCCGCCAGTGGCGAGTCGCCACAGATTCCACTTACACCGAGAACCGGGATGTCGAGTTGCTCCAGTTGCCTGAGTCCGGCTACTGCGCCCAACGCATCCCGCGAGGCGAACAGCACACCATCGACAGAGTTGCGGAATGTGTCGCTTTGCAGCAGCGCCGCCGTCTCTCCCTGGAGCACGCCATCGGCCACTTCGACGACCACCACTTCGGAGCCTGCGGACACCAGGCGGCTCATCAAGGTGGCCATGACGCTCTCGACAGCAAACGGCGCAAGCTTGTAGGTCGAAGGGAACCCTGCGTCGGTGAAGTCAAGGACTTGGTGCGCGCCAGAGTCGAGCAGGCGGTAATAGTCATGTCCGCCACCCGTCCCGGTTACCTTCGTTGCCCCAACCTTGAGGCCGGTACTCTTCAGTCCGTATATGAGACTCGCCGCCGTCGTAGTCTTTCCAGAGTTCATCGCCGTCCCCAGAACAGCTATCACCGGGACAGACTTCGAATGATTCTCAGCCTGAAGTGCATGGTCGAGCGTGTTCAGGACCTTGCCGTTGGCGTCCACGACAAGGCCGATCGGCTCAACCACAGTCGGATCGGCCATCCCAACCCTTTTCGAAATGACCAACGATGCCAGTCCACCTGCGGCCGCGATGTGGCAGGGACCGAGGTCTCCAGGAACCTTTGACTCGAACTGATCCGGTGAGTACCTGTGCCCGTATACGAGGACGAGTTTGTCGTTCCTGAATAGAGTGGTTCGCCTTCCCGTATTAAGATCAATCCGCCCGTGATGGCCAATATCAAGGACTCGGGTTACAACCAGGTCTCCGGATTTCGGGCGCATATCGATCCTAAGATCGTGCATTTTGCTGGTGGGCACCACCCGCGAAAGAAAGGACAGTTTCGCCCGGTCGAATCGGCTCGGTCCCAGTGCCTCGATGGTCATTGTCGGTTGCTCCGCATCTCACCTGTGGTCGCCCGTCACACATATCGGGGCGAGTGCAAAAGAAGGAAAGGCAGATGTGTGGCCCTGGCTCGATTGCACGCCGGGTAGACGGGCGACCTGCGGTTTCGTGACGCTGGAGGCGAATATTCGAATGACCGTCACAAAAGCCTGACTACTGCGTCTACGTAACAAGGGGACGTCTGCGCAGAGCGCTTGAGAACGACTTGAACAACGCAGAAGAACATAACCATCGGCTGCTGGATGAGCTGATCGCCAACCCGGCGATGGCCGGCAGTCGCGAGCGCTCTGGTCTCATCGATCGTGCGAATCTGGCGGCGGCTTTGCAGGATGCGTTCGGTCAGTCGCCGGCAATAGACAGTGACCGGATATGGGCGCAGATTGAACCCTCGCTGGATGACGAACAGGTAAGACCGTTCACCTCCAGGTGGCTGCGCCCGGTCCGCAGCATCAGACTGAACCCGATTCATGCCGTTGGAGCCGCCGCGGCAATCGTGGTCGTTCTCTTCATCCTGGTCCAGCTCAACCCCTCCACGATCGAGGCTCCGGTGCGGGCGCACGAATCGCTGGTTCAGATCACAGAGAACTCGCTGGAAGACTCACAGCTGGGCCCGGTTGAGCTCGACAGCCTGGGTGCAGCCCTCGATGCCGTCTATGTGGAGTTCAACTCTGGGCTGCTGCCAGACTCGGAACTGCCTGAAGCGATCGCTGCGGTAAGACAGGTGAGCGAACGACTATCCGCACATGTCGATCCGGGGAGCCTTGTTGGATCTCAGCTTCTTACCGACCTGGACGATCTGCATCTGCTACTGACCGGATCCGAGCCAACGGCAAGCGACGATTTCGGATCCGATGTTCAGTTTGAAAATGGTTCGGGCGGTTCGGATAGTCCAGGTGGTTCAGGTAACTCGTCTGGTCAGCCGCCTGACAACCCTGGCCCGGCTCCAACCCCGACTGGAGATGCGAAATCAAGTCGTGATCACCTCAGCGCATCCGATCAAGACGACGACTCCACTTGGATCGGCGGAACCGATCAAGATGAAACCGTTCAGGACGATGACGAAACCCCGAACCAACCGGACGACTCATCCTCCGAAGATGACGATGCAGCAGTCGATGACGATCGAACTAACACGAGCGCGCCGGACGATGACGATGTTGCGGACAACGAGCAAGAAGATCCGTCAGGAAACCTGCCCGGAGAGGAGGACGAAACGCAGTCCGATCAAGAGTCTGACAATGGCGAAACCAGCCACACAGACGACGGTTCTGGGTCCTCATCACGGGGACCACCCGGCGGCTCTGACGATGATAGTCCGGACTCACCAGGTACAGAGGCGGCTACTGACCCGACTCCGGAACCGGGAATCGATCAGTCAACCGAAACCAATCCCGATGACCCAGAAGATCCAGGCGAAATAGAGGACGAAGAAGACCAGTCTGAGTCCGAAGACCCTCCTGATGAAGAGGAAGAAGAGGACTCAGAGACGGAAGGCGAAGATGACTGAAGCCTTCCATGAAACCGGCGAAAGCCCGGCGACAAGAACCATTGGCAGCGATCTCAACTTCTCCAGAAGTTCAACGCCGAGGGACCTGATCACCGGGCTTGTCGATTCTGCCAGCCGGGGAGACAGAGCCGCTTTTGGCGAGCTCTATCGACAGAGAGTCGACAAGGTGGCGGCATACGTTCACTCGATCACTCGTAACCAGGCAGACCTGGAAGACGTTGTCGCAAATGTGTTCGTCCGAGCCTGGAAGCGTCTTCCAACCCTTAAAAACGTCAACAAGTTCGACTCGTGGCTGTTCTCAATCGCTCATAACCAGGCACTCGACAGTGCCCGCAGGCGAAGAGAATCGAACGTGCCGTTCGACGAGGCGCTCGAGTCCGCTACGAAGAACCCGGATGACATGCCCGACCTCGCAACGATAAGGAGATCAGAGACCGAAGACTTGATGTCCGCCGTTGCGAAGCTCTCTCCAGAGCCGAGGATGGTGCTGATACTCAGGTTTCTCCACGGCATGAGCCACGAAGAGGTAGCTCTTCAGCTAGACAAGAAACCCGAAGCCGTCCGTGCAATGCAGTACCGCGCCCTGGGTCGGCTGAGAACGATACTTCAGAGTGAGCAGGTACCTACGGAGTCGAACTGAGTTCCGGCAACTCTTGAGAAAATCTGGAGGCATTGCTGATTCTCCCAGCCCAACTTCTCATCTAAGCCTCTGAAATGCCGATACGGTTCAAATTCACGAGCACCCGCCGTGGCGGGCTACTCGGGGTCACCTTGATAGCCGCCATCACCGCGGTCGCATGTAGTTCAGCTGCATCTCCGGGAACCTCGGTGCCTTTGCCGACGGTAAATCCGACCTCCGATCCGGTTCGATCACCCACGCCCGCAGTCCAGCCACCTACTCCGACCCCTCCGTTGCAGCCGACAGTCACGCCGCCGCCGCAGCGAGACGACTTCATCTTCGACATCGAGGCGTTCGAGAGGATAAACCCGCGGCCCGAACTGAGAGCTCTCGACCGGACGATAGACCTGGGTTTCGATGACCTCGAAGCGATTCCCCCTGACTCGATCAATCCAGTCTATGCACCGAAGTTCGTTGATCCTGACGAGCTGGTCCTGCTGGACGACGAACTCGTGATGGGGGTCGAGATCAACGGAGACGCCCGAGCCTATCCGGTCGGCTTCATGCGGATACGGGAGATGGTGAACGACAACATTGGCGGCATCCCGGTGCTGGTCACCTGGTGTCCAATCTGCCTGACAGGCCTCGTCCACGACCGCAGACTTGATGGCGAAACTCTGGTCTTTGGGAACCAGAGCGCTCTGTTCATGTCAGCAATGACATGGTGGGACCACGGGACGCGCAGCATCTGGTCGCAGCCCTGGGGGGCCGCGATCGAAGGTGAGATGCTCGGAGCCCAGTTGACGCTGATGCCGTTCGATCTTGTTCCCTGGAAGACGTGGGTCGAAAAACACCCGGACACACTGGTGATAGTTGACGAGCGGGCGAACCTGACGTATTCACCGCAAATTGCGCACGATATCTTCGTGATAGGAGTCGCAATAGGCGATGCGGCGACCGGGTACTACTTCCGCTCGGCGGCCAATGTGGGTGTTGTGAACAGCCGGGTCGGCGATGTGCCGGTCGCCGTGTTCGCCGATGGCGAAAGCAGGAACATCGAGGTCTTCATCAGCCGCGCAACGGGTGAAAAGGCAGAGGCGGCCGGCCCCAGTGGCGAGTTGACCTTCGAGATCGCCGCCGACGGCACGATCACCGATTCAGAAACAGGCAGCGAGTGGGACATCAGTCGCGGGATAGCGACCGGCGGTCCGCTTCGCGGCACGGTCCTCCAGAGAGCGCCTTATGTCAGTTCTCTCGACTGGGCGTGGGAGGACTTCTTCCCGAACACAGAGTTCTGGGGTTCCGAGGACGACGGCGAAGTAAAGCCTAGGATCATCTCCAAGCTCGAACTAGCCCGCACTGCAACGGCCGAGGCTGGTGGGTAGTGGGAAGTCGGCTTAGGTGGGCTGGGCTTCGGTCGAGCCAGATCGTTATCCAGAGTCCGAGACGTCGCGTACAACTTGGCTCCGGGCGAGAGCGAAACTGAACTCACCGTGAGTTTAGGGATGACAATGATGGTGGAGACGGAAGATCGCTGATCTGCGCAGGCCCGTCGATGTCGTCAACCAGCCTTACCGAAAACTCTATTGTTGCCTGAGCTTCGTCCTAACGGCCTCGTGACTCTCTTTTCGCTGGCCTGTTCACGCCTGATCAGGAACGCCTGTACAGCGGCTTTATGAGCCCTCGTGCTACGTATATGCCCAGGGCGGCGACCGTCCCCACTCCGACAAGGATGAAGATCCATGCAGGTACTCCGCCACCTGAATCATCCCCACCGCCACCCACGTCTGTTGGAACCGTAGGTACGACTTGAGGCAAAGCGGTAGGTGAAGGCGTTGTCGTAGCTGTCGGTACTGAAACTGTCGCGGTTGGCGACACGGTTCCAGCGGTCGTCGGAACCGGCGTTGGCGGATCAATTGGCGCCGAAAGCACGGTGGCTGTTGGCGAAGGAGCGGGAGTCGCTGTTGGCGTTGGCTGCGGAACCGGCACTGCCGTTGGCGTGGGTGTCGGGGTCGGATTGCCCCGGGTCGTCAGGGCCAAAAGTGTGAACTCTGAGAACCCGCCCGCTGCTCCACTAAATGTGGCTGTGCAGATCCTGTCTGTTCCATCCTGAATGCAGACGGCCTGTTCAACAAAGACGTCGCCGTTGTCACTGGTCTTGGTGATAACCACGGCTTTACCGGCTTCCGTCATCGAGTCGAACCACGCTTCGCTCACACGCATGCTGACCGTGTTGTCGCCCAGTTGCTCGTTGTCGAGCCCTGTCTTTTCGACACTGATTGAGTATGCGACGTCGTTTCCGATGTCATCAAGAACTACCGGGTCAATGAGGCCTTCCAGAGCGAAGGTGGTCGCGGCTACCTGGCCAGGCACTGTGTCGCTATAGGTTGCACTTACGGAAACGCCATCTGTGACGGACGTAAGATCGACGTTGAAGCTGGCCGCTGGCGTGCCGACGTTCGGGGCCAGCAGACTCAACTCTTCCGGCGCAATCTGCGGCGTGAACAAAAGATCCGGATCCTGGAATTGGATAGCGATGCCGTCAGCCGCTCCCATCACTTCGACGGGGCCGCTGACCACTAACTCTTCGCCGAGTATGAGCGTGGCAGTACCAGCACCGGTTTCATCAGCGTCCAGTGTCAGGTCATCCGACTCGATGCTCAATCCCCCGACCGGTAGTTGCCCTTCAGTCACACCCGTCGCACCGATAACGGCGGTTACTCCAGGTTCACCCGTGTCGATGGACGGTTTGGGGTCGGTAATCTCTACGCCCTCACCGAACGCCGATCTGGCTGCGCTTTCGACCGCCTCAGCGTCGTCGGAGTCACCACTTGCTTCAGGGATGACCGGTCCCACAAGAACGCTCGGACCATTGCCGGACGCGTTGATTGCTGAGACCTGGAACGAGTAGGCAACTCCGTTGGTGAGACCAGTCACCGTATGTGAAAACACGGAAGCCCCCACAGTCGTCGCTGTGGCGGTAACGGTGTTGAATATCCTGTAACCGGTAACTGGCGCACCTCCGTCGGACTCTGGAGCGTCCCAACTGAGAGTGACGCTGCTGTCGCCTGGTTCTGCGACCACATTCAGAGGTTGAGTAGGCGTCGAAGGCGCTGGCGTCGCAGTTGGCTGGGCGGGAGCTGGAGCAAAACCTCCACCTCCACCACCACCTCCGGCCGGTGTCGTGGCTGTGGGCGTCGGAGTCGTGGCTACTTCAACGGTGATCAGCGTATCCGCAGGAGACACGACGAGTTCAATTCCGGGATCTTCCCAGAACACTCCTGAGATCGGGAAGGTATCGCCATTTTGCGCAGTCGCAGGAACTTGGACCGTGTATTGAAATGGATCCGGACCGAGCATCACAAAGGCGTCTTGTTCAAAGTTGTCCGCAGTGTTGGAAACCAGCTCCAGTTGACCGATGTCTTCCCTGACTGCATAGAAAAGGGCGATCTCAGTAGGCTCGATCGTCACTGTGATCTCGTCACCGGGAGAAGCAGTGCTGCTGCTCAAGGTGCGTTGGATCGCGGGGCTAAGGACGTCGACGGTGATGGTTGTATCGGCGGGAGAGATACCCCGCACGACTGCCGGGTCTTCCCAGAACTCACCTGAGATCGCAAATGAATCTCCAGGTTGAGCAGAAAAAGGCACGCGCACAACGTACTCAAAGGACGACGATCCCAGCATCACGAACACGTCGTCCTCGAAATTGTCAGCAGTGTCGGATAACAGTTCCAACTGCCCAAGAGTCTCCCGGACGGCGTAGAAGTGATCCACATTCGTTGCATCCACCGAAACGGTGATCTCCTGGCCCGGGGATGCAACGGAACTGCTGACACTTCGTTCAACCAGGACGTCTGGATCCACAACCCCGATCGTCGTTTCCCGTATCACCGTCCAGTCCTGTGTTTCCTGTTGCTGAACAGCAGTCGCCTGTAGCGTCGCAACACCCGGAGAGTCTGCCTCAATGACAACCGTCAGCGTCGTGTCTGGACCGACTATGGAGATCCCAGGGCCATTGACCACCCAGCTAATAGACAGGTTTGGAAGGGTCTGGTTCGCGGAGCCTGTGGCATCAATGAGATTGAGAGTTATTGAGGTCTGTTCGCCCGGAGCTAACAGGATCCCCTGGGGCAGCGGGTCAGCGGTCAGGAGCGTCTGTTCCGGGGTCAACGGACCGGGACCTGTGCCTTGCGAGTCGGCACTTGTGGAGCTGATCCAGTTACCCGAAAACAGGCTGACCAGCGCCGACACGATCAGCACCAACAGTGTCGCAGCTTTCCACGTCGTGCCTGACCCACTCGTCAACACGTTTGCGAGCATCGGTCGGCCCGCGTTCATGGTGAACACTCGGCGGCGGTACCCAGGAGGAAGGCCGTAACGATCTCGATCGCTTCGGTGCGGACCAGTGGCTGCAGGAACACGCCGACACGTTGAAGCAAGAAATCGGTGACAGCCTGTATAGCCTCGTCACGGTCAATTAGAGAATCGAGATCAGTGTCGTAGGCTTCGATTGCACACGGAAATGCCGCTGTCTCAACCTGCAGGGTACCCAGGTTGCCCTGGCTGACTTCAACTCCAGCACTTATGAACGCGGTCCGGAACGGACCGGTCGGAACGAATGAAATGGTCGGATCACCGGGGCCGACTCTTGTAAACGTGACCTCGGCCACAGCGCCCAACTCATCCAGCGGAGCACCGGCCAAGTTGCATGAGAAAGAGGTCGCTGTGTCGTTTTCGACTCGCGCGGGGCCGACCAGAGTCGCTCCTTCGTAAAGACCTTTGCAGGCGACCGAATCGATCGCGACGACTGAGTCATCGTGGACAATGGAAACCTGGACGAAATCGGCCGAACCGGGATCGATCAGACCCGATGTTATGTCGACGGTCACAGATTCGCCGTTACCCATCGAGATGACATCCGGCAGGAAGCGGAAGCCCGGGCTTATGTCATCATCCGTTACAAGTAACTCGTTTTTTGCCAGCGTGGTGTGCGGGGTTCCTCCATCCAGAAACGCCACTCCGAACGGCGAAGAAAACGCGAAAGATATGGTCGTGTCGCCGGTGGTCAAGTGGGTGATGTCGATCTCGGCCACTATGCCACTATCAGCGGTCGGGAACCCTGCGCCCGAACATGCCATTCCGCGATCAGTCGGCCCAAAAATCTCCACCGTGCCCGTGCTAAACCCGCCTCCATACGGGCCCACACAGCGGCCAGCGGTAATCTCGATCGCCTGCGAGTCGAAGCCCATGAGCAACTGCATCGTGTCAGCTTGTCCAACCGGGAGGTTGTCCGCGCGAATCTCGACGGTGCCGGATTCACCGGCCTGCAGGCTTATCGCGCCGGGCGCGTAACTGATTTCGATATCCGCAGACTGAGCGCTGGAACTTCCCGTGCCGCCAATCACCGTGGCGGCAAGAAACGCGGCGATTGCGCCGACAGCCGACAGGACGGTGAAATATCGTCGAGTCTTCATGACTGTCTGCCTGCCAACGTGTAGATGAGTCCGCGCTCCATGACCGGGAGCACACCCAGGGCCCGGAAGTTAATCAACCGGTATGGTCCCATGTGCCTCATGGGGCTGGATGCACCGCTGAAGGATCGGTCCATACCTGGTGACGGGATTCGCCGAGATTGCTGATGGCGATCGAGATGTCGAATGCAGATACGAAGCCGTCACCGTCGAAGTCCACGACGAGACCGGTGTCGACGGTTTTCTGTCCATCTAGATCGGACGGTCCGAAACCGAAGCTACTTAGAACCGCTGAGACATCGGCACCGTCGATCAAATCGCCGGAGTCCGCTCTTCCGCCTCTCAGCTCAACAGGCGAGAGGCTAAGATCGGATCCCGAGATGATGAACTCGGAGAGAATCCGCCCGAGCGAGCCCTCAGCCTCGATCGTCAGGTCATACGTGCCGTCGAATACACCTTCGAACGAGAACGTGCCGTCGGTATCCGGTGTTAGAACAGTGGGACTGCCACCGGCGATGTTTTGCAGCGTCAGCTCTGGTTCCAGTGCAGCGAAAGCTACCGGGTCTGAAACGCCCTGGATTGTGATCTCTCCGGTGATGCGAGTCCCCGGCAGAATGTCTACGGTCGGCGCCACGTCAGGAACAGCGATCACCAGGCTCCCCGTCAACACAAGAGTTGGGGCAGGCCCATCCAGTCTCAGGCTCAGCGTGGGGTTGCCTGCACTGAGCCTCACCAGCTCGAATGTCGCAACGGGCCCGGTCGTGCCGACGGCACCACTACCGAGAGTGCATGTGAACGATGACCCAAGGTCATCTGAATCGCGTACGACAGCGGATGCGGTCCCGCCAGCAAATGGACCAGTGCAAACCGGGTTCTGCATGAAGAACATCGCATCGTCGTGCGCGAGGTTGATCTGGATTTCGTCTGGCGTGATCGGACCCAGGTCATCAACGCTGACTGTAATTACCGCCGCCTCATCGGATCTGACGGGCAGAGGCGTCGGCGACAGTTCGAACCCGACGAAACTGGCTGCGTTCACTGTGAAATCGAACTGCACGGGTACAGACAAGGTGTTCCCGGCGGCGTCCACAACTGTCCCGCCAGGTATAAAGAGCGTGTGATCGCCATCCGTGAGGTCGGTTGTCACCGTCGTCAGAAATATCCGGTTATTGAAAGACGGTGTGAACGTGTCGGTGATTGGGGCTCCGTTCAGCAGAATGGGTGGCAGCGTGATCGAGGACGCTTCTCCGGTCCCGGCGAAGTCGATAGTGATCGTCGGCTTCGCAGACAGGACTTCAGCGGACCCTCGGACAGGGCCGACTGAGATCACAGGTATCGGCACCGATCTATCCACGCTGAAAACGCGCGTGAAGTTGTCACCTAAAGTCGTCTCATTGGCAGACACGTCCACAGCCTTGACTTTTACGGCCCTCATCCCGTCTGGCAAGATCCCGGGATGAACATACGTGGCAGCCCATGTATTTGCTCCCTGGCCTAGTGCCGTTGGGGTCAACTCAGGAAAACCGCTGGCGAGGGTAAAAACTTCCACCGTCGGCGCAGCCGCAAGAGCTTCATCACTCGTGATCGTGAGTGTCATCTGGGAATTCGTAAGACCACCGGGACCCTGGTCCCCGACACCAGTGCCTGATCCGCCAGACGTTGTGAGTGTCAGTAGCGGCCCCAGACCGTCCGTGACACTTACCGAGCCTACAGACGTGGAATTACCCGCCAGGTCGGAGATGGCGTTTTGCAACTCCACCGTTGGAGTCTCATCGGAAGCCAAATCGTCTGCAAGTTCCAGGTACACCAACCCTCGATTAACAAATCCGGATGGAATGGTCGGGTTGTTCAGAACGGTGACGCCGACCGGTACCACTATCGCTCCAGAGTCGAGGGTGACCGTGAAATCGGATGGCTGGACGTTGGCGACACTGTCGTTGAAAACCACCCGTATGGAGTTTCGAGCTACCACTTCTCCAGGTGGAGAAACTGACCACGCGATGCCGGTCCTGTGTTCCGACTGGGTAGTGGAAAAGGCCGGTATCACTTTGTCGATCTTCACGGTGGGGAGCTGAACCCCTGATGTCACGGGGTCGGCGTCTGTGAGGCCGATGTTTCCGGCAAGGTCAGATGCCTTGATCACCCAGTCCACAATGTGGTCCGGAGTGGTGATAGTTCCGCCGCCAGGGATGTCGGAACTCGGCGATTGCGAGAAGCTGAAATCAGGGTCGCCGTCCAGGGCGCCTGCCGTGGATATCGGGAGTGGCACAGAGGTACCTACGAAGAATCCCGTCGCGGTGTTGACTACATCCTGAACATTAGCGAAATCGTTGGCATCGTCGTATGCAACGGTGATCGAACTGACATCCAGTCCGGAGCCGGTGTCGGCTATGGTGCCGCTGAATGTCGGTCGGCTGTTCTGAGTTGATGAGCCAGGTGTCGGACCGGTTGCGACGCTGGCTGGTGGCGAAACGTCGACGAGGACGCTGCTCGTGCGCAACACGGCATCATCGGAGTAGGAAGCTACCACGGGACCAACGCCGGTCCTAATACTGCCCGCAGCGCCAGGTTCTGGAACGCCGTCAGAGACCGCTGGTGCACCGCTGGAAGATATGCCTGAGCTCGGCACAAGCCGCACAAAGCCTACAAACCGCCCACTGCTAACACCGGACTCTTCCAGCTCCACTGTGATGCCGCCGACTTCAAGATCGCTTGTTACAACTGCGGTAAGGGAGTCGACTGCGCTTGTCTGGTATTCGATCTCCGTGATGGTGTGCGGGCCAGGCACATGCACCTGAACCTGTATCCATGGAGAATTAACGGAGTCTCCAGCGAAAAAGGCGACGATCTTCAGCCCGGTCCCGCCGTTGTCTACATTGAGTTCGGCAGCACCTGCCTTAATCGAGGTGTTTGCCTGAACATCGGCAAGCGTCCCGGCGATCAGTACACCGCCCAATCCTGTCAGTTCGATGATCGCAAGTGATCCGAGAGTTGCAGGTGTGATCGTGTCGTTTCCGTCGCCGCCGCCGGTGGTGGGCACGGTGATGTTGGCCGAGTCATCGACGGTATGCACTGCCAGCACGTCGAAATCCGGATCGATCACCGTTATACGGACAAGATCCGAATCGGTTTCGATCAGCCGACCAGGTTCGGCGTAGGTTGAGTAGACGTCGCTACCAGATATGAAGCCGCCCGGCGCCGGGCTTTCGTTCGTGATCGTCGACCACTCGTTTGCAACGAAGATTGAGCCTGTTACTGCGGAGGCGCCGTTGGATCCCAGGACAGAAAACGCGACGGCGAGCATCACAACGGCGCCAGTGGCTATGGCAGCCGTTCTTACGGTGAGCTTGCGATTAGTCATTTACCGCAACTTCCTTACGAACGTGTCTCTGTCCAGAGTGACGAGATTTATACATCGAAACCGTTTAGCGATCGTTATCGCGCTTGCGCTGTGATCGGTCCCTGATGCTTGATCTAGGGGCGGAAATATTAGCACGATCTGCGCTGTACGCAACTCGAATCTATGACAAAGTCATGAAGACGTGAGTCGAGCCCGGCTAAACCGGCTGAAACCGCCCGCTCAGTATCGTTCGAGCGCAGTTCATACCTCGCTGGACAGGAAGTCGAACATCGAGTCGGGTCCAGCATGAGAGAAGACCTCGTGTTGATTTGAGGCGCGATTCGCTAATCGACGAATAGAAATAGACTCTAGGTGAATTTCTGCTTCGTTGTCGTCGCAAGTATTCCAGTGATTAATTGGCCACACTGCTTGGAGGAGAACGACTCGGTGGCGATTCTGACAATAACGACATATGAGCCGAACGCCTAATGGGAGCGGGCCGACGTAGCTGGGTATCCGTTAGCGAGTTGGTCACGAGTTCTCCGGCCTCAGTCCATTGTGAGAGGACAAGGACCGCCCACTGCCGCTCGTCGTCATCTTTATGACGCATGAGATACACATCCGCCGAGTGCCATGGCGGAGGCAGATGCACAGTAGTCGACGGAGATTCTTCGGAGCCCCGCTACAGATGGCAGCAGCGGCTGCTGCGTCGGTAAGGGGCAGGGGGAACTCGCCATCAGCCCCCGTCAGGCGTCGTCAGCTCGTTACTGGAGAGCTAAAACTATTCGCCCAGAATGCGATAGTCCACTGCATTGAATGATCTGACCAGTGTTCCAGTTGTTTCATCTCCGATCTTTATTTCTCCAAAAGTGATCGACACTTCTTGATCCTGTTCCACTGACTGGTCGAGTTCGATCACCAGCCGAATAGTGATTTGCTGTGAACTAGTCGTATCAACCGCGGGATACCGAAGTGTGTTTCCGTCAACCTGGCCGTTTACCCAAGTCACCGACCCGGGAGTTTGCGTGCCGTTAGAGCCCCACGTGAACCCCGCAAGATCGATCGTGACTTGCTCCTCGGTCGATATCGATAGTTCTGTTGCGTAGGTCAGTCGATTCGGCTCAAGATTGACATACAAAGGTCTTTCTTGAAGTACTCGGGCGAGATCCGGGCTGCTATTCGATCTGGAAAGCATCGTCTCTAGGCTGCTGCTCTCGAAGGCGGCCGGATCTGTGATTCGATTGGCGATCGTGAGAACGTCTGGCCCTGGGTTGAATCTCCACTCGCCAGCCTCCTTCACGAACACCAACCCGTAAAACGGTGCGTTTGCATCATGCACAACAATTGATTTGCCCAGTTGAGTAATCTTCGTCCAGTCAGGGATGTTCGGAGTTGGTGGTATCGAAAACTGAATGGCCTCGACGAAAACGTCTTCGTCAAATGTTTTGAACTCTGAAGTGACGTGATCCCTTATTTTCAACCATTGACTATCCGCCGCGTGTTCGACGATGACTTTGGCCTCGTCCACGGGAGTAGTTTCGTTGGAAGAACCTGAACTGCAGCCCATGCTCAGGAGAATGCCGGCGGGTAGCAATAACAATATGGCGAGGTAGCGCATGTTGATTCCTGTTAAAGTCGACCGCATGAGCCGCGGTCCTGCCATAAGCTCATGCGGTCGACATCATCTCGACCGAACTATTCGAACGCTTTAAGTGGAATTTCAACCCGGGCTGCAGTTTTGATAGCAGCTATTTCGAACAGTGTTGTGGGATTGTTCAGCAGATCACCGGCCGTCGCTGGAAACTCAATGGTCGCCCCACTGACTCTTCCCGACCTCTCGTAGTGTGCAGAAGATCCTGCACTCCTGATCACCTCATTACCCGATTTCAACACAGCGGAGTCAATTATCGTGGAGGTGTCGCGAGACGGCTTGTACTGCACTACCCAGAGGTCGTTCTGATCGTCGAAAGTGATTTCCGAAAACTCGAACGTCAATCCGTCTGGTCCTAGGATGGCACCATCAGCGAAACGTGCGGCGCTTCGGAACTCCGAACCGACGTTTACCGTCGGCAGCACTAGCGATGAAGGTTTGGTGCTGAAGTTCGCCCCTGGTAGTTGAGCGTCGAATCCACGTGAACCTACGTTACCAACACTAAGGCCAACGATGTTACCGCCCTGCTCTAGGTACAGGCCTTCTCGCATCAACTCAAAGTCTGTTCCTGGGTCTGGTGAGATTCTCACTACCTCAGGATCCTGATATTGAACTGTGAGAGGTAAACTTGTGCCATCCATGACAGGCAGTGTGTATCCATCTAATCCAGATTGCGCCATGACGCGATTGATCTTTGTGAAACCGAAATAGGCTCCGACAGTGATAGTTGCCACAACCACAGCCATTACAAACGACGTGCGTATTAATTTTGTGTTCATTCTGTGCAAACCTCAATCGATGCCAACATGATATGCCGAGATTTGAATCGAATTACGGGCATGTGTCATGGGATTCGACCGTGACTACAACCCAATCCTTTAGTGGTTCGTTACAAACGAAGTTGGGGTCATCGTCGAAGAAGTACACTCGATTCTTCAGCCATGGGTAGCCACCACGCGCCCGATGTTCGACCTGCACAAAGTAGTGCATCGTGGCGTTTAGATCAGGGTTGTAGTCCAATGACTTGTAGTAACTGGACCCCGAGTACACGCTTGGCGTACCCGTCCATCCCCCGTCGGTGAATTCCGTTGAAGAGTTGAATACATCCGTCTCTATCACCATCAATTTAGGATTTTGAGTGCTGTCGTGGTTGTATGTGTACATGTTGTGCTTTTCTAACGTCACATCAGTGTCGTCAAAGCTTGAATAATACACGTACGAATTGACACTCCACTCCAAATCGCCAACGTAACCCCAATGATCGTCTGTCGAGAAAACCGTATATCCAGTAATCGTTAGCGACACGAGCGAAAGCATCGCACCGATTAACAAAACTCTCCACCTCGAGCGCAGTCTTTCGACTGAATACTCGAACGAATTGTGAAAACTGAGCATTTCATGCCTCCATGTGACCGACTGTCATTGCCAAAAATCTTGCGTGCTTTCAATTGGCCAAGACTGCTATAAGTCCTCTCTCCTTTCTACTGACTCCATGTTTGGGACTTGCTTGTTGACCACAGGCCGTCCTCCCATAGATGGGACGTCTGGCTGCGGTACTTGGGTGAGGACGAACAGGCCGGCATGAACACTGCCGAACTGTGGGTACTTACAAACGTCGAGTCGTAACTGGTGCCGGAACCGCTCCCGCTCCATGGGAACGTCAGGCCGTTGTCGCAACTGGCACCCGCCCAGGTAGAAGCCCACAGCCGATCAAAGCTTCCCGGGTTGGCCGGCGTACCACCGTTTGCTGCATATCCGCGGAAATGCACGTTGTCATAATGGAACCAATCGAAACCGGTTCTCCACCAGATCCAGTTACCGGACGATGTGGTCTGTGAGTCGGTGTACTGAAGAGCGTGGTGGGCGGACACGACTGTCGTGAATGTAAACAGCGAGATGATCACCGCCGCGGCCAGGGCAGTTCTCCTGCGGGTCATGCGCAGACTCATCGGGTCACCTCCCCGGCCACGGACGGCGACCACTCGAATGTCCCCGCAGGAGCCTCGTTTAGAACTTCCCACGCGGTCACTCGACGGTAGTAGGGGATGAACTCCGACCCGTTTTCGAGCAGGTAGCCACCTTCTTCGCCCAGGTCCACGCCGAACGGTTGGGATCCCACGTAGACTCGCCGCACAACACCGGTCACCTGTTTCGGGTCGATCCCCGACACCTCAAATAGCTCACCAGACGGAGTTTCGTGTGAGTCTGTTTTCTGTTCGAATACCTGCGCGGGAACACCTGCGATCACGGTTTCGCCGATCAGTTCGAACCCCTCATCGAGCAGCTCTCGCTTCACGGAGTCTTGCGACCACATAACGACTGATAGGCCCTGAGGCCGCTCTGTGTTGATCACCTCACCTGTTTCTCTCACGTAGGTGCTTGCATTCCCGTCAGCACGATGCCGGATGCCTTCCTGAGTCAGGGCCCCGGTTTCATCTGTGAGAGTCGCCTTCATAGATTTCTCTTCGCCGTCGGCCCCGACCAGCATCCAGTAGTTAGCGGTTACTTCGTCGGGAACGTTTCCTGCCTGAATCCCACGCCCGATCACGAATGAGGATCTGATGACCGACCCTTCATCGAATGGTGGTGCCGCCGCCGACCCAGGCATCGCAACGGCGACGCTCAGACCAAGCAGCGCTGTTCCTGTGACTGTTAGCACCAGAACCGGCGCGAACAGCCAGAGTCTTCTTCGCATGCGCATGACCTCCTTTTTTCAAACCCGTCACTAATAGAGACGCAGCAGGAGACCGATCGGCTCGCGAAAAAATTCACAAGCGCAAAAGTCGTAGAGCATTGAACTCGAAGGCGGAATAGAGGGAAGAGGACCGATCAACTTACCGTGTCACGCATCACCAGGTGACTGATGTTGAGTCAGAGTGGGGCAGGGCATGAGATGTCCCAGACCGAACTGCCTCGGACGAGAGTCCGAAGGCCCATATGCACACACGCTTATATGGACTGTTCAATACTGGGCGGTTCCTGTGCTCCCGCTGGCATCGGCCAGAGCCGGATCCGGCGTGTCCCTAACGCGAAAAGAGCCATGTCAGGTGGGCTGGAATGCCCTTGAACATCAGCACCTGTGTTCATGGTGGAGACGAGGGGAGTCGAACTCGGTCATAGTGGCCTGCTGGCGATCGGACTGACTCTCCCGTCCAGCGTCATATCCAGAGTCTCTAACATTCACTCTGGCCCAGCTTCGGAGGGGGCACATCACCTTCTCAACTTCACCCGGCGAACGGTGGAACCGGGTCCGCCGAGAGCCGAGAAGAGTTGTGGCATATGTCCATTCATCTGCACATCTGCACACGACGCGTTAAGGATCTGGCACGAAGCTATATCGATCGGGGATGGTGTCGAGAATTTGCTTCATGGCATCGTCGAATTGTGTGGATGTGATTGGTGAAACGCCGCTTTCAAGCAAGATCTGGAAGTAGTACGTGGCCACAAGTTGATCCTCGTCGTCTGTCAGCGTGACACTAAAAGGCGAAAGTGGTCCGTTGACTACTGGAGGTTCGACGGTTACGTATCTAGATGCTGGTTTCAGCGCGACCCATTTGCCTTCGAATGGCATTGAGTAGTCGCCACGCTTCAAGAAGTCGAAAGCCCAACTTCCCCCAGTTCGTTGTTCGCCTACAGAACCGGCAGACGAAAACGTTCGGACAATAAGTGAAATAGGGGCACCGGCCGAGGCCTCAGGGTTTTGAAACGAGATGATGCCCAGACTCATGTCTCCAAGGTTGCCGATCTCGCTGATTTGCTCGACGCCAAACACTTGCCCGGTGTTGTCAGTGATTCGAACATTCGCGGGCACAACACCCGTGATTTGATCTCGACTTTCAACGTTAGTGGAGTAGATAACGTCAATACGCTGACCGGTCACGCTGACAGCTTCAATCGCCATCGTAATCCCGTTGTCGGACACACGTCTTACTTCTCGTGGTGCCAGAAGCCACTCAGACGGAGGAGGTGGCCCACCGGCAGCATCGGGCTCTGTGGGCACCTCGAGTTCCACGCTCTCTGGAACGTCAGTGGCGGCACTAGTTGCGGACACTACAGTACTTGTGGGGCCATCACTTGTTGTCTCGGGTGACAGTGAATGTTCCGTTGCCGAGCAAGCGTTTGAACTAAAAGCGACAAATGCGAGCGCAAGAGTCGTTGCCACTTTGTATTTGAATACTCTCACAGGGACTCTGTCCTAAGTTCTTACGGCGAGAAAAGAGAGCCGCCTGGCTGCTGGTTATGCAGCGCGGCGACTCTCGTAGTCTCGCCTGAACTCCAATCAGTCGCGACGAGCCTCTGCACCTTCCAAGGCTGAGGTGAAAATGGCCTCATACTCAGTTTCGGTAATGTTAACGATAGACCCACCAGGCTGGATTTGGAAATACACCATTTCCGTTGCGCCGCTGGGACTAGTAATCCGCATACTATGCGTGGACATTCCATTTGGGCCAAACACTGAATGTCGGCCTGTGTTCTCGACCCTCGCAGCATTTGAGACTGTGTGATCTCGTTTTAAAACGTCTTCTTCTTGCCAGAACTTGTCCTTTACGTATACCTCAGTCGCGGTTACACCAAGCTGTTCCAGGATGGTTGATGTGAGCTAGGAGAATCACGGTGGTCCAAGCATGATCCGATCGGGGATCGCGATGCACCCTGGCGCCTCCCAAAAGTCAGTGGGAGGAGATCCTAGACTCGGAGCGTGTGCCTCTTGGTATTCGAGAAACTCTGGGCTGCACAGCGGTAGGAGAGTGCGATCTCTCGCCAGCGTGGCCGCTTCTATCATCTCTATGGACTGTTCAATACTAGGCGGTTCCGGTGTTTCAAATACCAACTCTTTGTTGCCATCTTCGAGAGTTACAATCTGTCCAGTTTCGACGATGAAATCGAGCCTGGTTCCGTCGAACTGATCCGCTATAGATGGATCCAAGCCCGGCGTACCACCGGAACTGGCTTGACTTAGGTCGCCAGGGAGGCTGGAAAGCCACACCGCTGAGATGATTGCGGCAATAGCGATCCCACCAAATAAGAAAATTAAGCCGAGTCCGTTGAACCGTCGTAGCGAAGGAAGCATGGGTTGACCATCCCGAAACTAGTCTACTGTCACTCTACCAAGCTTGCTTTCGGATTACTGACTTTTTTTTGAAGCGAAATGCTCTCTTCACGTGTACTAGATGTTGTTGAGACACTGACGGTTCGATTCAGAAGGATGCAACGAACTGGCTTCGAAACGCCCCGAGCAGTTTCGCGCTGCTCGGGGCGTTCGCCACGTACGGTCCCGGATGACTGATTTTGGGCTAGTTGACGACTGACGCTCAGTTATCGACGTCAAAATCGTAGTATTGGGTGTTGTCGTATACGTTGTATCCACCCTCTTCTACAAGGCGTGTCCAACCGGACATTGCCGTTGTCCAATCCTTCCAGACGTGGTCGTCCCACAGCTCGAGCGGGCCATAGAATCTGACAGCAGGGATTGACATCTCACCTAAGTAATCTTCCCAAACCTCTCCTTGCGCCTGGATTTCATCAGCATCGTCGTCGGTCAGATTCCAGTCGCCGTGCATCTCGTGCCATGAAGAGGTGCTGAAGTTCCAGCAGTTGCTGTCCCATTCCGTGCCCGTAGGTTCGGCCCGAATATACACAATCACATTTCCTTCGGCAGGATCACAATATGAGTCGTATATCGGGTAGGTGAAGGTCGAGTCTGTCGACTTGGCCTTCTGGGAGTAGGTGTGTCTGTCGGAGTCTCCCATCCACTCAGCTTCGACCCAACCTGCCTCAAGCCAGTAGTTAGTGGAACCAAATTCGACCGCAAGGAACCGAGCGGCGAAGCCTTCATCGTTGTTGCTGTGGTTGACTGACGGATTGACCACGGTGATGTTGCCATTTATACCTTGGTCCTCCGTGGTGCCATAGTACTCGTAGCCGACGTGGTCCGAATCTGACGTGGAGTATGAAGGCCCCCCCGCCGGGCCAATCATGATGCGGTCGGGAATTGCCACACACCCAGGTGCTTCCCAGAACTCGCTAGGTGGTTCTTCAATTCTGCGGTTGTTCTCCTTCGCATATTGGAGGTATTCGGGGCTGCAGAGCGGCAATAGATCGCGATCTCTTGCCAACTTGGCAGCTTCCATCATCTTGATGGACTGTTCGAGACTCGGTAGTTCCGGTCTGTCGAACACAAGCTCTTTGTTGCCGTCTTCTCTGGTGATGACTCTTCCGGTCTCAGCAATGAAGCTGAGTTGAGTGCCCTCGTAGTTGGCCCTCGCTGATGTTGATGTCTCGTCTATACCGGCATGAGCCTGGTTGCCGGTCATGGTGGACAGAATAAACGTTGCGACGATGACAGCGATTGCTGATACGCCAAACGTCAAGGTGAGTCGTCGGATTTTTATGGTTCGAATCACGGGTTATCGTCCTCACAATTCAATGCTATTCGGAAACTACATCTTGCTCTGATCGGCATCTATCGATCTCGTTAGACCGCCTCCTTTCTACTGATTCCATACTTCCGACTTGCTCGTTGACCACAGACCGTCAGTCCATTCAAATTCAGACTTGTTGCTGTAGCTGAGTAGAGAAGAACTGGGTGCGCTGAGGTTGTTCCGTCACTAATAGAGACGCAGCAGGAGACCGATCGGCTCGCGAAAAATTCACAAGCACGAGATTCGTTATGGGAAGGAGAGAGCCTGGAGGGAGCGACAGGATTCGAGTGCGCCGCTGAGCGAGGATCTGCCGACGCGGTCTTGGACGCGGCTGCTCGGTCTAGCTCGCTTAAGGGTTCTGCCTGGGATCAGGGCCGACGAATATCGAATATGGCCATAGAGCCTGCGGTCGTCCTACGGCAGGACAGATTTCGCAACCGGCCACATGGCATCGAACTGCTCTACATTCCTGTATGACCCATAGCCGAGCACCAACCAGAGGCCGACTACAATCAATCCCGTCCAGAAGAGAGGGGATATTACGACAGTCTTGATACTCATGGTGATCCGTCATCCTATTGTTTTACCTGGATAATCACAAGTTGCATCGCCGCGCAACTAAAATTCTCGCGGTGGGTCATCGATCTGTACTAGCGATCTGGCCTCTTATCGAAGCAGTTAAGTCCGGGGCGTCATCGGAAAAAAATCAAACGTGCTGCGAAACGAAAAGGAGGAGACCATTGACGGCCTCCTCCCAATTCAACGGCCAGAAAACGCCGTAATCACCTATTTCTGTTCAGCATGATGGGAACGCTGAAGGAACGCACGAATCCCATATTCCGGATGCTCCACCTAACTCGAAGTAAATGTCTCCGATATGAGAGAACCAGAATCGCTTAGGAAAAGTTTCAGAAATAGCAAACAAGGAGCCAGTGAGTTCTACTGTGGTGCCTGTAATCGGGTCGACTACTGGAGCTCCGCTGTCACCTTGTTGCGGGTTTGTGCTGATTGATCCGGTCACTTCTGCCACGCCGACACAGATTATCCTGTGCTCCAGCTGGCATCGGCCAGAGCCGGATCCGGCGTGTCCCTGACGCGAAAAAGCCATGTCAGGTGGGCTGGAATGCCCCTGAACATCAGCACCTGTGTTCATGGTGGAGACGGGGGAGAGTCGAACTCGCGGATGAACATGATTCAGACAGGAAAACGTTCGGGCAGTCCGCCTCACTATCGGCATCAATTACCGAGCAGGACTTCCAGGTGCACCCAAAACCATCTGTTCAGGCACGGACTTGCAAGTTTTTTGGCCCTCAGGTGGCTTGTTCTCGATCAAGTAGTCCCAGTAAGCCTGGCTACAAAGAGGCAGCAAGCTTGAGTCGTCTTTCTCGTTTGCTTCAGCCGTCATTTTCAATGCTTCTGCCACGCTAGGTCGGACACCTGCTGGCTCGTCCCAAGTTATGACAGTTGCACCAAACTCGTTTGTGGTGACTCTTGCTGTTTCCAGTACGAAATCCAGATTCGTTCCTTCGAATTGGCTGACAAAATCTTGAGTCACCGGTTCTCCTAATTGGCTGACAAGGTCAGGGAATCTATCCTCAAGCGTGAGTTGCTGTGCTGTTGCTGGGGATTCAGACCTGCCAAATAGGGCAATTGTGATGATTGACACTAGCGCGCCTAGCATTAATACCATGCTTATGTATAGTATTTTTTTCATTATGTTGATTCGTGACAACGCACGAGCGAGCAAAATGAGAGCCTCTGAAAATGCAATCGTTCGAATGGTGGTAGCATGCCAAATTGCACTTCCATCGGTCTCTCCGTCGTAGCGATGACCCCGCCGTATACATTATAGACCGTCACTTGGATCTCAATGATTCACCTCTTACTTCATGAATGGAGATTATCCTGACATACCAATCGAGCGAAGTGGTGGCCAAGCCGATAGGTGCCTCGCCAGTGATAATGCTATTCGATTGCATTCCCAGCGACGCTGTTTCTACTGGCTCAGTTAGGTGGTGCAGGGTCGCCAATCCCAAGACCGCAGGACGCAGCGCTTTTCGTGACGACCCGGCACCTATCTTCAGCTCACTGCTGAAGCACCTGGGTGTCAGCCTACCCGAGTTGATTCGTTGGCGATCTCGATGTATCTCCTATTAGTCGTCAACACTGAAGTCATAGTAGCTAGTGTTTGTAGTGAGGTTGTAACCGCCTTCCTCACGAGAGTGGGTTGCAACGCTGAAACTTGTGTCCCAATCAAACCAAGAAGTGTTACCAAGTCGAAGATCGAGGGCGTAATGAGTTATCGTTCCCCCGATGTTAATGGTGCCAGGTTCGTTTTCGGCCACCTCCGTCATTGATTCAACGACACTGGCATCATCATCGCTCCAGCTAGTCGATCGCATTTCAACCCAAGTCGAGGTGCCGAAGTTCCAGCACCAAGACCTCCACGTCTGCGCTGGATCATTTTCAGACCCGAGAAAAACTATTGCGTTGTTGGCGTCGTCGCAATCAGATTCAGCACCGTCGTACCAAAAACAACTGCTCGAAGCCGAGTTACAGACCTGGGAATACGTGATCTGGTCATTACCAAATAAACTAGGGTATTCGACCCAGCCAGCTTCGATCCACCAGTCATTGCCAAGGTAGTTGGTCCTTTGCGCAAGATGACGAGCAGCGAGGAATCCATTTGAAGGCACGACTGGGTCGGTGATTGTGATGTTACCGTAAATCCCTTCTGCTGTGCCCGCGTCATAATAGTAGCCGACGTGATCAGGGTCAGTCACGCTTAGAGCAGGACTTCCAGGTGCACCCAAAACCATCTGTTCAGGCACGGACTTGCAAGTTTTTTGGCCCTCAGGTGGCTTGTTCTCGATCAAGTAGTCCCAGTAAGCCTGGCTACAAAGAGGCAGCAAGCTTGAGTCGTCTTTCTCGTTTGCTTCAGCCGTCATTTTCAATGCTTCTGCCACGCTAGGTCGGACACCTGCTGGCTCGTCCCAAGTTATGACAGTTGCACCAAACTCGTTTGTGGTGACTCTTGCTGTTTCCAGTACGAAATCCAGATTCGTTCCTTCGAATTGGCTGACAAAATCTTGAGTCACCGGTTCTCCTAATTGGCTGACAAGGTCAGGGAATCTATCCTCAAGCGTGAGTTGCTGTGCTGTTGCTTGAGAGGCTGACCCGCTGGGCCATGATACTGCGACTATTGACACAATCGCGCCCAGCACTAGAGTTGCCCCGACAAATAGTCGTTTATTCATTATGTCTGTCCCGTTTCTAATAATTGTTATCGTACAGTCGACTTTTACAGTGCCGCTCACACTCTCCTTTCTACTGATTCCATTCTTCCGACTTGCTCGTCGACCGCAGACCGTCAGTCCATTCCAATGCCGACTTATTGCAGTAGCCGAGTAAAGAAGAACTGGGCGCGCTGAGGTTGTTCCGTCACTAATAAAGACGCAGCAGGAGACCGATCGGCTCGCGAAAAAAATCACAAGCGCGAGATTCGTTATGGGAAGGAAAGAACCTGGAGAGAGCGACAGGGTTCGAGTGCGCGGCTGAACGAGGATTTGGAATGCGGTCCCGGACACGACTGCCCGGCCTGGCTCACCTGACAGGTTCGTCCGCCAATGAACGGCGGACCAGAAAAGGCTGTATCTCCGGTGATTGATTGGAGTGGCGACTATCTGAGCGGGGAGTTGATATCAACAACCGCGTTGAATTCAGCGATCACGAGTTCGACGCGCATAGGCTTCGTAGAATCGACAACAGGGATTGTGATGAAGATCGCCCGTATACGCTCTTGAGTGTCTGCCAGTACGGTGATTTCCGGCCTGTTCGCAGAGTAGAAATCGAAGAGTGCTGCCGCCTCTTCTTCGGTCGCACCTGAGGCCAAGTACGAATCTCGAATCTGCGACGCGTATCCCGAATCCTCGCCCCTGAACCGTGTCAGCAGCTCGCCCTGGAACTCGGTTTCGCCGTCTGATTTCAACTCGTACACGTTTAGGACGGCATCGAAAAGCCGTTCGGCCAACCCGAGGTCGCCAAGGCCGGGAACGGGCTGCCTTTCGGCTGGCGTGTCACCGACGAACCGCCATGCATCGTCACCAAGCCTGGAGAAGGTCTCTCCTTCGACAGTGATCTCTGAGAGTGTGGCAACAGAATCAGGAAGACGGTGAAAGGTGGTCGACCGCTCCCACTCGTTGGGTGAGACGTAGCCGAACGTACCGTCAGCAACCGGATCGCCTGCCTGGGTGACGGTGATCGCTCCTCTAACGGGTGTCGCCAGGGATAGAGCGGATAGCTCGTTGCTCCCACCAAGATTCAATACAAGCGTGAGTACGATGACGATTAGTGCGACCGCAGCGGTCGGTACAGCCACTCGTGCAATGGGAAACCGGCGCTGCCTGACACGGGCAGGCAATGGTTGTGCAGCGACGGTGTGCCGGATTCGTTCCATGAACTCATCGCCATGGCGATTCTCCTTGAGAATCTCCGGCACCGTTTCGGAAAGATCTGAATGAATAGCCTGATAGTGCTGGACCTCAACCTGGCATGGCGAACACGACTTCAGGTGACGGCTGAGCCTCCAGCGCTGCCACCTGCCGATATTGTCGGCCATCAGATCGGGTATTCGGTCTGTGAGTGCCTTATGGTCCATCGCGCCGGTCTCGGTAGTCATAGTCTGGTCCAAGCGATTTGCGAAGTATGCGATATGCCTCGCTAAGTACTCGCTTTACGGTACCTATCGGTCGTTCCAAGGCCGAAGCCACTTCACGCGTGCTGAGTCCTGAGTAATACATGAGTATGACCTGCTGGTGGAAATCGGGCAAAGAGCCGATCGCATCGCGTATGTCGATTGATAGGTCAGACTCATGGAAGACACCAGGCAGCGCGTGGTGGTTCGAATCGAGGGGTGCGTCGCCTTGCTGCCGCCTCCTGACGTCGCGTGCTCGGTTCGCGACGATGATCCGAAACCAGCCTTTAAAAGCCTCGGTTTTGCGCAGGCCAGCCAGCCCGTTCATCGCGGAGATAACCGCTTCTTGAACTACGTCTTCGGCGTCGGCTCGGTTGCGCAGGATCGCATAGGCGATTGAATAGGCATCCGGGGCAGTTGCGTCCATTAGTTCACTAAACGCATCTTTGTCGCCTCGCATTGCCGCGGCCACGAGTCTATGCTCGTCCATATGACGGTTCCCCGGCTATTAGGGCCCCCACCCCGGTCCATCGTCCCAGTTCGTCACAGGAGAACAGAAACCCCATCGACTACCTATGCGGTCAGTGGAATTCGAATACTGGCAAGCTTGATGAGGCCGGGAATACCCATCAGGCTGCACAGCGAAAATTGTAGTCGCTTCGTGCGGACTATCCTAATAGACGAATCAAAGCTATCCGCGTAGCAGCCAATCGGATATTTTTTGAAGTTGACCGGGTCTTTGGCAATGAAACGGCAGTCGACGGTGAGATGGCATTCCCACAAGCTTTGCGGCTACATGTGGCAAGCAAGACTCGTTGTGGAGCCGATATGTGTTCATGGTGGAGACGGGGGAGAGTCGAACTCCCCGTCCAGAGAGGTTTCCGTGAGGGCGTCTACGAGCGTATCCGGTGATCGGTAGTCACCGTGGTGCCAGCCTCACCGGCGGGTCAGGCTCCACGGCCAGGCGGTTAGTCTTGAGCGACGGCCACCGCCGAACCGTCGCAGCAGCCCGACATTTCAGCGCTCTTCACCCCGCCCGCCGGGCTGGGGCGGGGCAGAACGTCGCTAGCTAATTAAGCTGCGAGGGCGACTTCACGTTCGCCATTTATTGTTTTGCCGCTTTTTACGTGGGTCAGCGCCACGGCTCGCAACCGACCGGTGAGTTCCCTGTCGAAACCACGCGTCCCCGTTGCATCACCTCACATTATACCGCTAGATGCGAACATGCGTGCTGGTGATTTCTACGTACCAGGCATCTCAGCTGAAAGCGGAGTAGGAGAGGGTGTTGGCGTTGCTGGCGGTGGTGGTACCGGCGTCGGGACGAGATCAGTCGGGTGATCGGCATGCACAACCACCTGCCCATATGCCGAAATCGTCGCTTCGCCTATCAACCCGTTCGTTCCGAGCAGTTCGTCAGTTTCGAGATCCCTGAACTCGGAGATGTACTCGATAGCCACCGAAACCGGCAGCATCAGATCGGCATCAATGACGATACTGGATGACGTTTTCCATACACGTTTGAAAGTGATCGCTGGCGGGCCGGACGACGCCAAATGGAAGCTACCGGTAAGTTCCACCAGCGTTCTGCCGTTTTCTTCGCGAGTTGCGACCAGCTGTGGATTGCCGATTCCGCCAATGAACATGTTCAGCCATCTGACTGCGTCGAGCCGCTCCCTGCCCATCACGAACCACGGATGGTCAGGCTGGTTGTGTGGCCGCGAGTAGCTGAATCCTCGGACATACAGGTGCTCGGTTTCTGTTTCATCACTCGTCTCAATCGTGTGCGCCAGCAGGTTCGGCCCGAACTCGATCAGGGTTCGGGACGCAATGGTTTCATCATTGCCGAGACGATCGCCGAGAAAATGAGTGACGAAGACGTCTGCAAGGTACGAATCAGACTTCAAGAAGTTCGACTCCGCGGTGGCGAGTATCTGCTCCGCAGAGAGATTCGAAAGATCGATCACAGCGGGATCGCGTTCGGGCGCACTGACTATTTCGACTGTGACGATAGGAGGCTCGCCGACGAGGGGCGTCGGAGTTGGTGTTGGGGTCGGAGTTTTGGCTACGGGCGATGTGATGGTCGGTGCAGAAGCTGTTAAGTCGTTGTCAGCATCACCTGGACGATCTGTTTCGCATGCGGCCACTGCGATGAGAAGTATCGTCAACGGAATTGAAAGTTGAATCGCTCTGAATCGTCGCATGCGATATGGCTCCGACGGCTTCGCTTGAGTACGTCAGAGAGTAAACGCAATCGATTACGGGAATGTTCCGAACGATCGGGATTGACGTGCAGAAACGACCTCGCGAACTGATGCCGGTGAGAGGAACCTAACCCCGCCGCGGCGTCAGCCTGTCCGCTGAATCCAGGATGATCGTTACGGGCCCAGCGTTCTCAAGCTTCACGTCCATCATCGCTCCGAAAACGCCTGTTTCGACCGGGACTCCGGTGGCCCGAAACGCCTCAACAACCCGCTCGAACATCGGCTCTGAAACCTCTGGTCGGGCCGCGTCTGTGAAACCGGGGCGGCGGCCTTTGCGAGTTGACGCGAAGAGCGTGAACTGGCTTACCAGTAGCAGCCCACCGCCGATGTCCTGCACCGAGCGATCGAAACCTGAGTCGCCGTCTTCGGCCGGGAAGATCCGCATGTTCACGGTCTTCTCGACGACGTAGACGATGTCTTCTTCCGTGTCGTCGTGCGTGATGCCTATGAGGAGCAGCAGACCTGCGCCGATGCTGCCTCTAATAGCACCATCGACCTCTACGGACGCGCTGTTAACGCGTTGAAGTACGGCTTTCAGTTTGACCACCTGTTCGGGGTAGTTAGCCTGTCGTTAGGGGGAATCACAGCAGCAAGAATAGCTGCTACGACTTGGCATCGGACTTCGAACCGCTCGACTTAGAAGAGCTACTCGAGTCTGACTCGGACTTCTTACTGCTGGAGCTTTCGCTTGAGCTGGAACTGCTCGACTTCGAAGAGCCGCCGGAGCTTCCATTGTTCTTGTAGTCAGTGGTATAGAAGCCGGAGCCCTTATAGATGACGTGCGGCACAGAGAGCTGCCGCTCGGCCTTGCTTCCGTCTTCCGGGCAGAAGGCGATCGGGTCATCGCTGAAGCTTTGCGTGACCTCAAACACGTGGCCTTTGGCCTCGCACTTGTAGTCATATCTTGGCATTGCTGATCACCCCGTACGCGAAAACGCGAGCCTGTCACTCGCGAGTTCCGATTGCTAGCTATCTGATGCCATTCTACAGGAGCAGGTCAATTTGGAGCCCGTTCGAAGTGGCACGTAGGTCTCAGCGAGAGCGTCCGAACGTTGCAGATCGCAGTTCAGACGTTCTAGAAAGACAGGCTGGTGAGCAGGTAGTCGGGTCGGTGATCTGCTGGCAGTTCTGACAGTTCCTCAACGGTGTGAAGCCGGTTGATGCCTGTTGTCACGATTGCTGATGGCAGACCGTATGCAACGGCGCCTGCGATGTCCGTCTCCAACTGGTCGCCAATCATCACTGCCGAGTGACTATTGCGAGAGGCGCCGGCTCGTCTCAGGGCTTCATCGAAGATCGGCGCATGCGGTTTGCCCAACCGCACGAACCGGTGCTCGGGCGCGTCTCCGAATAGTCGAATGAGTGCCGCCTCGACCATATCCGCAAGAGCGGCAGCGGCGAACGAGTATGTCTGTTCGCCGCTCGGATAGATCAGGTCCGGGTTCGGCAGGAGCAATTTGAACGGCTCGGAGTTCAAGACCTTCTGGTTTAGCGTGCTGACCAGGGCATTGACTTCATGTCTCCAGTCGAATCCGGAGTCATCGGCAAGAACGAACACCTCTGCTTCTGACATGCGGTCGAAAGGCACTGGCTCGGCTTTGCCCTCTTTCACGTAATCAATGGAGTCGCTGCTGCCGAACACTGCGGTTGGCGCGCCTGACAGGTCGTTTTGCTGGAAGTAGGTCGGGATCAGGCAGCCGGAGTTGACTATCCGCTGCTGCGGCACCGGCACTCCCTGCTGTACGAACTTTCCGGCGCGGGATTCGATCGACCGGGAGGCATCGTTCGTGACGATGAAGTAGCTCTTGCCTGACGATTCGAGCCACTCGATGAGCTCACGTGCGCCCGGGAGTCCGGTCGACTCATTGACGAGCACTCCATATGAATCGAAAAGCAGGACTTCGTAGCGGTCTGCGAGTTCACGAATGGTTGTTGGGACTGTCATTGAGGAGAATGGGGAGGGCAGGACTAGTTGCTGGTCGCCCGCTCGAATCCGTTCTCCCACGCATCCGCCGCTGCTGCAAGTTCGACGGAGACATCGCCGAAGGTGATCTCATCTCCGCCAACGGTGCCGATCAGTCGCGCCAGTACACCGAGATCTGTGGCCATCGACTGAACTTCGGCTGCGTTGCCTGGTGCAAGGCTGATGACGATTCGAGACTGGCCTTCTCCGAACAGCGCAGCGTCCCAGCGTCCGGGCAACTGTTCGCCAATCTTCACTCCCAGCCCGCCTGTGATCGCCGACTCTGCAATCGAGACCGCAAGTCCGCCGTCTGAGCAGTCGTGCGCCGAGTTCACGAGCCCTGCGCGGATAGCCTGGCGGCACAGCGCCTGAAGCCTCACCTCGTCATCAAGGTCGATCCCAAGCTGGCCGCTCACGTCATCGTGGAACAGGGCGTTGAACTCGCTGCCTGCAAGGCTTCCAGCACCGTCCCACGTGTTCGAACGCCCCAGCAGCAGAACCGCGTCACCTTCGTTCTTGAACGGAATCGTGGCGTTTTTCGTCACATCCTCGAGCAGGCCGAGTGCGCCGACAATCGGGGTCGGGTAGATCGCCGTGCCCGCGGATTCGTTGTAGAGACTGGCATTGCCGCTGACTACAGGGATGCCGAACTGAAGCGCAGCGTCCCGGACCCCTTCGATGCACTGGTTCAACTGGTACTGCACGGTCTCGGTCTCAGGGTTACCGAAGTTGAGGCCGTCTGTGAGGGCAAGCGGCTCTGCGCCGACGCAGGCCAGGTTGCGGCACGCCTCGGCAACCGCCGCCTGCGCGCCCTGCCGGGGATCCAGGTAGCAGAGTCTGCCGTTGCAGTCAGTGCTGACTGCTATGCCGCGGGACGTGCCTTTGAGCCTGAGAACAGCGGCGTCACCTCCCGGCTCGACGACCGTGTTTGTCTGCACATGGTGGTCGTACTGCCTGAAGACCGGTCGCTTGGACGCGATATTGGGCGATGCCAGCATCTTGAGCAGAGCGTCGGACGGTGAGATGTCCGGAGTGCCAAATCGGCCGGGATCATTTGACTGCAGGTCTGCCAGCCACTTCGGTTTCGGGGCGTTGAACGCGTACTCGGGTGCGCTGGTGAGAGGCTCGATAGGTGTCGAGCTAACCTTCGACTCGCCATCAAACACATCGACATTCTCACCGGCGTTGAACTCGCCAATGACTGTGGCATCAAGGTCCCACTTCTCAAAAAGCTCAGTCACAGCATCGACAGCACGCTTTTCGACAGCCAGCAGCATGCGTTCCTGCGATTCAGAGAGCATCACCTCGTAAGGCGTCATGCCTTCTTCGCGGCGGGGGACACGTGAGACATCGATGTGTAGAGCCATGCCGCTACGCTCGGCCATCTCGATAGCTGCAGACGTGAGGCCGGCGGCGCCGCAGTCCTGCATGCCGTTCACACCGGGGATGTTGATCGCTTCGAGGCAAGCTTCGATAAGCACCTTTTCCAGGAACGGGTTTCCGACCTGAACAGCGGAGCGCATCTCGGCCTGTTCCTCGAAGGTCCTCGACGCGAGCCCCGACGCGCCGTGGATTCCATCTCGACCTGTGTCCGCTCCGACGAGCACCAGCAGATCGCCCGGGCGTTTGGCCGTCGCGCTGACAATCTGGGCGTTTTCGATCAGTCCTACGCACATGGCGTTCACCAGCGGGTTGCCCGCGTACGAGTCGTCGAACCAGGTCTCGCCGCCGATATTCGGGATGCCTATGCAGTTGCCGTACCAGGAGATTCCACTGACAACGCCGTGCAGCAGGTGCTGGATGTGCGGGTCGCCCTGCGGTTGACCGAAGCGCAGGGAGTCGAGCAGGGCAATCGGCCTGGCGCCCATTGCAAAGATGTCTCTGACTATGCCTCCGACGCCCGTGGCAGCACCTTGAAGCGGCTCAACGGCGGAGGGGTGGTTGTGCGACTCGATCTTCATCGCTATCGCAAGACCGTCGCCGATGTCGATCACGCCCGCGTTTTCGGCGCCGGGTGCAACCAGCAGACGGTTCGACTCGCCCGGCAGGCGACGCAGCAACGGCTTTGTGTGCTTGTAACCGCAGTGCTCGCTCCAGAGAGCGCCGAACAGGCCGAGTTCCAACCCTCCGGGCTCCCGGCCCAGTCGGTCTACGATCGCCTCGTATTCAGCTCTGCTCAGGGCGATCTCGTCGAGTGTTTCCTGGGAAACGGATGGTGCCGGCAAGCGAGGTTCTCCAATGAGATCAGCGCAGGACAGCGACACGCCGAAGCGCAACCGGTGTCCGCCTGAAAGGATCAGAAATCAGAGAGTCAACGTTACCGCAGATTGTGCCTGTTTGCCGGTCAGTCCATGCTGAACGGCGGGTACTCATCGGTCAGCAGCCAGTAGTAGCCGTTTGCCCGAGCCTGCCAGCGGTTGTATCCCACGAGGAAGTTGAACATCCCCTCATTCGGTTTCCCGGTGATGAGGACCACGATGACGTGGATGAACATCACGAAGAAAGAGATGATCCCCACAAACCAGAGCACTATCCAGTGAGGGATGACGAGGAAGTACCTGAAGAACGTCGACACCCTGCTGGCGCTTTCCTGGTATTCGCCCGTCACCTGGACCGGGTAGTTGCTATTCGCATCCATCGTGAACTCGGGATATCTATCGGTGAGATGAGACCCGTAGATGTTCACATTGGTCGACCATCTCAATAACCCGAGATGGAAGTCGAAGAGTCCCTTTGGCCGTTTCCCGGTGATCACGATGATGATCCACGATGCCAGCAATGTGAACCAGCTGACGAAGCCGAGGATAGACAGGACGATGAAGTGCGGGATGAGGAGCAGCCACTTGAATAGCCACAGCCACCGGCTTAACGACTCCGGGGTCTCGACCGTTACCGTGATGGGGTAGCTACTTCCGGTGTGGACACCAGTTGCGCCGCCCCCAGACTCGACCGCCATAGCAGACCTCCGTGCTCGATTGGATCGATATGGATTGCCAGCGGCAGTCTAATACGGAAACGGAATTCGCGCACGCGAGGCAATGTGAGCGATGTAAAAGTGGCTGTCGGTGCTGATTTCAGGCGAGGGTCGTGACAGCAGACCTGATCATCGACTCGAAGAGTACATTGCCGTCCGCTCCGCCGATCAGCTCTTCACACGCCTTTTCAGGGTGCGGCATCAGGCCCAGCACGTTCGCCGACTCGTTGACGATACCGGCGATGCTGTTGATGGAGCCGTTGGGGTTGGAACCTTCAGAGGTGTTGCCGTTGTCATCTGCGTAGCGCAGCAACACCTGGCCGCCATCCTCGACGCGCCTCACGGTCTCGTTGTCTGCCTGCCAGTTCCCCTCGCCATGGGATATCGGAACTCTGAGCAGCTGGCCGGTGCTGGCTGAGTTGGTGAACGTTGTGTCTGTTCTCTCGACTCGGAGGTTGACCCACTCGCATCGGAACTCGAGGTGCTCGTTCCTCACGAGAGCGCCGGGAAGCAGGCCGGCTTCACAGAGCACCTGGAAGCCGTTGCAGATACCGATGACGGGACCGCCGCGCTTTGCGAATTCAGCCACCGACTGCATTACAGGAGAGAAACGGGCGATGGCGCCGCAACGAAGGTAGTCGCCGTAGCTGAAGCCACCCGGCAGAACGATAGCATCACAGTCGGAGATATCGGTCTCTTTATGCCAGATTAGCCGGGCCGGCTGGTTCAGCACATCGCGCACCGCGTAGACCGTGTCGTGCTCACTCCAGGTCCCGGGAAAGACGACAACTCCGAACTTCATGCTTCTTCCTGATGAATTTGAGCCAAACATGGGTCAACTATGGCCCTCACGGGCCAGCATCAATCATACCGGCTGACCAGTGCCGTTTGAGTTTTGCCAGCACCGAAAAACTCCGGCAATGAAAAAAGCGCCCGTTGGGCGCTCTTGTTCATACAAAGTGCGGCAAGTCTAGGCGTGCTTCAGCGTTGCCTTAATGCTTTTGCGTCGCTTCGAAGCAGCCTTCTTCTTGCGGAGGACGTTCGGCGGCTCGAAGTGCTGGCGCCGGCGGGTCTCGGAGACGATGCCTTCCTGCTGAACACGCTTGGTGAAACGTCGCAGGAACGCCTCGAAGCTCTCACCGTCGTTTATCCGAACTTCCAATTGCCAGACTCCAGCTTGCTGATACAGATTTCGGCGCCCCTGCGCCTGATCGCTACTCAAGAATGATACTCAACCGTGATGCACAGGGTCAATTCGGTCCGGACCGGCGACTAAGTTCTATGGAGCCGCGATTGAACGCAGGTCGCGATCGGAATCGATCTGCTTCGACAGGGCGATACATCGACTGCGAGTGTAGAAGCCCCATGCGATCAGCGCCAACCTTGCAACCGCGAGGAACGGCATCACCGTTACAAGCAGCGTAGTTGGAGTTCGCTCGACGCGCTCACGCATGCGTCGCTTGAACTCTATGCTCGGCTCAGTCCCCTCGTCCCTGAACATTTCGCTCCGTCCCGGACCCGGCCAGTCTGACCAATGCTAGTTACCGATCAACAGATGTTCGCACGTCACAGGAAAAGGTTCGTGAGAGGTGACAACCACAGTGACGGCGTGGTGACTTCGACTATCAAGCCACCGCCGAGAGCAGGCGAATGGCGTTTTCAACGCGGACAACGACTTTCTCTCGGCCGATCGCGGCGATAGTGTCGAACAGAGGCGGCGCCATGCTCGACCCGGTCACTGCGACGCGGACCGGGGTGAAAAGCGGCCCGGGTTTCATACCCAGTTTCTCAGCGAGCGCTCTGAATTCCGCTTCGAGGTGCTCCGGCTCAAACGGCTCAACCGATTTCAGCAGCTCCAGCGATGCTTCGAGTGATCGGACAGCGGTCTCAGGGTCGGACTTGCGGCCGGGGAGCGCCTCAACATCCGGGTGGACCTCTTCAAGGAAGAAGAAGGAAAGGGCGTCGGTCGCATCATTCAGAGTCTTGAGTCGTTCATGCACCAGTGGCAGCAGTTCAACCAGGAAATCGCGGTCTATCGGACGGTTGACCGAATCTGGCATGCCGCCGTCGGCTTCCGGTCTTTCGAGGACAGTGGCAACCGGTTCCAGCAGATCGGAAACGCTCGACTGCCGGATGTGGACGCCGTTCATCCAGGTGAGTTTTTCGCTGTCGAACACCGCCGGGCTCTTGAGGATGCGGTCGATTGAGAATCGCTTGATGATCTCATCACGGCCCATCACCTCGGTATCGTCACCGGGAGACCAGCCGAGAAGGGCGAGAAAGTTGAAGACTGCATCAGGCAGATATCCCTGTTCGCGGTACTCGAGAGCAGATGCAGCGCCGTGTCTCTTGCTGAGTTTCGACTTGTCCTTGCCGAGGATGAGCGGCACGTGGATGTACTCGGGCAGGTTCCAGCCAAGAGCCTGGTGAATGAGAATGTGCCGAGGGGTGCTCGGGATCCATTCGGGAGCTCGCACAACATGTGAGATCTTCATCATGCAGTCATCAACGATGTGCGCCAAGTGATACGTCGGATAGCCGTCCGACTTCATGATCACGAAGTCCTGCAGCAGCGAGAGGTCGAACTCCACCTCATCCAGCACGGCATCTTTGAACTTGAGTTTGCCGATGTCCGGGATCTTGAAACGCACAACAATAGGCTTGCCGGCGGCGCGTGAAGCCTCGATCTCTTCTTTCGTCTTGTACCGGCCCCGGTTGTCGTAGCCGGGCGGCTTGCCCGCGGCTTTCTGGGCCGTGCGCAGCTCAGCCAGCTCTTCCTGCGTCGTGTCGTCTTCGTAGGCGTGGCCGGATTCGAGAAGCTTCTTCGTCGCCTCGTGATAGTGCTCTAGGCGTTCGGACTGCGTGTAGGGTCCGTACGGACCGCCGATATCCGGGCCTTCGTCCCAGTCGATGCCAAGCCAGCGCAATGAGTCCATGATCGACTGCTCCGCACCTTCCACGTATCGGTTGCGATCGGTGTCCTCGATGCGCAATACGAACTGTCCGCCTGTCTGCCTGGCTATGAGCCAGCTGTAGAGCGCTGTGCGCACGCCGCCAATGTGGAGCGTGCCAGTTGGACTTGGTGCAAAGCGGGTTCGTGCAGGAGTAGTAGACATACTCAAAATGTATCGGCCCGGACGCCGGAACACAACGTAAGCGCGGGCTAGTTGTCCCGCATCTGGTCGAGCACAGCGGCAAGGTCCTCGGGCAGCGGCGACTCATGAGTCATCTGTTCGCCGGTTATCGGGTGCGTGAAGCTGAGTCGCGAGGCGTGCAAGAACTGACGGTCGAGACCAGGGACCTTTGGAGCTTTGCCGTACGTCATGTCCCCGAGAACAGGAAAGCCGATCGCGGTCATGTGCACTCTGATCTGATGCATGCGCCCCGTTTCGAGTTCGACTTCCAGCAGTGTTGTGTTAGGCAGATTCTCGATGGTTCTGTAGTGAGTGCGCGCTGCGCGGCCGGACTTGACGATAGCCTGTCGCGTCCGATTGGCAGGGTCTCGGCCTATCGGAGCATCGACCGTTCCCTCGGGTGGCTGCACTCGACCGTCTACCAGCGCTGTGTAGGTGCGCTTGATCGAACGTTCCCGCATCGCAGCGCCGAGAGCGGAGTAGGCTTCTGGCGTTAGCGCGAACACGAGTAGCCCGCTGGTGTCTAGATCGAGCCGGTGCACGACTCCGGGCCGATCTGGCTCTCCGACATCAGCGATATGTGGAAACAGTCTGAGAAGGCCGTTTACGAGCGTGTCATCGGGATGGCCGGGCCCAGGGTGGACGGCGATGCCTCTCGGTTTGTCCACGACTATCAGATGGTCGTCTTCATAGACGATTGCGACTGAGATATCTGCCGCTGTCGGTCTCTGACCGCGTTCTGCAGACTCCGGCAGGAATGACTCGATATCGTCTCCCGGTTTCACCGTGGCTGACGGCCGGGTCTCAACTGAACCATTGACCCGCACCTTGCCATTGCGGATGGCCGTCTGGGCGGCTGAGCGGGAGAGCCAATCGGCATGTCCGGCGAGTGCTGCATCAAGTCGCTGCGATCTATCGCCCTCGGAGACTGTCCATGCGACCCGGCGGGCCACTATCCCGGTTCCTGCTGGTTGCCGGGAGTGCTGCTCGGAGCTGGCTCCGGTGGCTCCGCTTCCTTCTTCGTGTCCTTGTCGTCAGGGTTCGTCCAGAAGAAAAGGAACAGTACAAAGATGCCGACAACAATCGAAGAGTCGGCGATGTTGAATATCGGCCACGGGCCAACGTCGAGGAAGTCGGTGACGTGTCCAAGCCTGATGCGGTCGATCAGGTTCCCAAAAGCGCCACCGAGCAGAAGCCCGAACGCCATCCGCACCCAGATGGTCGGCGATTCGACAGATCGGTAGACGAAGTAGAGGGCGATCACTGCGCCGAACGAGACAAACGTCAGGATGGTGCTCTGGTCCTGGAAGAGACTGAATGCCGTTCCCGTATTCCAGGCATGCGTGAAGCGGAAGAAGCCCTCTTCTGGCCAGGACTCGCCCCTGCGGAGGTTTTCGATCACGATTGCTTTTGTCAGCTGATCGAGCCCGAACGATAGCGCCAGCAGTATCCACGGAACGGGATCTGCAAAGAGCGACTTCCGGTTGCCGGAAGGCTTTTCACCCTGCGTTGGGGCCTGGGGCGGTTCGGAGCCTGCAGGAGCTGCGGGTTCGTTCTGTGCCGGTGTCTCTGTAGTCACGCTTTGAGTATACGGCGCGGCTGTGGATGAAGTTTGGAGAATCTTCCCACTATTTGGGCTGGAGTTGTCCTTACTCAACTCATCGAGATGGCTCCAACACCGAGGCACACCGGTTGCAATCGTCCCAGCACCAACGGCACCACCTTCGCTCCGTAATGTCGATTCATCAGCGCCGAGAACTTGGCGCACGTTCAATCTTGGAGGATAAACATGCAGAGCGAAGTGAATGCCCGGTCGAGAGGCTTCACGCTGGTCGAGCTGCTAGTCGTGATCGGCATCATCGCCGCCCTCGCAGCAGTCGTAATTCCAAACGTGAGCCGATTTGTTGGGTCCGGTGACACCGAAGCGAACAACACGGAACGCCAGACAGTTCAGGCAGCCATCGACCTTCTGATTGCTGACCGTGGTCTGGACAACACCACTACAGGCGCAAGCTCGGGAGCTACTTCCGACTTCTCCGTCGCTGGTGGTGAAGACTTCGACACTTCAGTCGTTGGTGTGCAGTCGCTGTTCCCAGACTACCTGCGCCAGAACCCGACCAAGTGCACATACACCTGGGACGTGAACGGACAGGTACTGGCACAAGTCTGCCCGTAGTTCATTAGTTAGTTCCCTCCGCGCCTTCTCGACCAGGCGCTATCCGGAGCTGCCCCCGCCACCCATTTCGGTTGGCGGGGGCTTTTTTATGTGATGACAGAGGACCGGTACGGGGTCACGAAACAGCCACTACGTTGCTAGAATCCGCAGGCCGTTTGGGCGGTCGAGCCCATCGCACCACTGCATCTGAGTTCTCAATCGGAAGGCGAACTAAAGACATGGAAATCCGAGTCGATATGCGCAGCGACACCGTCACCAAGCCTTCCCCCGAGATGCGGAAGGCGATGTACGAGGCCGAAGTCGGCGACGATGTCTACGGCGACGACCCCACGGTCAACCGGCTGCAAGACAAGGCCGCGGAGATGCTAGGCAAGGAGGCCGGGCTGTTCGTTGTCTCGGGCACACAGGGGAACCTGGTATCGGTGCTTTCACAGGCACAGCGCGGTGACGAGATCATTCTTGGCGATCAGTGCCACATCTTCAACGCCGAGGCTGGCGGTGTTTCCGTACTCGGCGGCGTCGTGATGTACCCGATCAAGACTGACAACGATGGACTTCTCGCTCCAGACCTGATCCATGCGGCCGTGAAACCGCGCGATTACCACAGGCCAAGGACGAAGCTGCTGTGCATCGAGAACACGCACAACAACACCAGTGGCAGGGCGATCACACCGCAAGAGACGCAGGTGATGGCGGACGCCGGCCGAGACCACGGCTTACGGGTACACCTTGATGGCGCACGGCTCTTCAACTCGGCTGTCGCTCAAGGAATCGATGTGAAAGAACTGACCGCGCCGGTCGATACGGCGACTTTCTGCCTGTCGAAGGGGCTTTCGTGTCCGATTGGCAGTGTTCTCGTCGGAGATGCCGACTTCATCGAGGAGGCCGGCAGGTGGCGGAAGATCCTTGGCGCCGGTATGAGGCAGGTGGGCGTAATTGCCGCGGCCGGAATCGTGGCGCTGGACTCGATGATCGACCGCATGGAGGAAGACCATGTCAACGCTAAGAAACTTGCCGATGGCCTCGCCGAGCTTCCCGGCATCGAGCTGGAGCCTGAACGGATCCAGACGAATATCGTGCGGTTCGGCGTTCCGAACGGCTCAGGCAACAGGATCGCTGCATTGCTAAAGGAACAGGGCGTCTACATTAACGGCGGAGACTCAGACCTCCGTATGGTTACCCACTACGGCATCGACAGCGAAGACATCGACTTCACTCTGATCGCCATGCGCTCAGTAATGGCGGATATCGCATAACCCGAATCTCAGAACCCCTGTCCGATCAAACAGGTGCTGTCCGGGTGGACAGGCCGTCGGTTAAGTACCAACGTAATAAATCGTTGCGACAGTCTCGACGTATCAGTCAGGCGGTAGACCACGTTTTGGGGCGAACGACGTGACTGATTGAACCGCTCGGGCAACAACAGATGCGAGTTTTCGACAAAGTCCTGGAAATAGAAGGCCTCACGAAGACGTTTGGAAACCGCGTCGTCGTGAGTGATGTCTCCTTCGATGTGCGCCGGGGCGAGATCTTCGGTTTCCTTGGCCCGAACGGCTCTGGCAAGACGACCACCATCCGCATGGCGCTCGGGATCATCAAACCGGACTCGGGATCTGTCCGCATTCTCCGGAAAGAACCTACCCGGGAGCTTCTCAACCGCGTCGGATACCTCCCCGAGGACCGCGGTCTGCTGCGCAAGGTGAAGGTGATGGACATCATCCGTTACCTGGGCCGATTGAAGGGACTTTCGTCTTCAGAGGCCCAGGACCGTGGTACCGAGCTACTCCACCGCGTAGGCCTTTTCGAGCACCGTAACAAGAAGGTCGAAGGGCTCTCCCGGGGAATGACGCAACTGATCCAGTTCGTCTCCTCTATCCTTCATGAGCCGGAGCTGATCATTCTTGACGAGCCGTTCTCGGGCCTCGACCCGCTCAACGTGCAGCTCATGAAGCAGATGCTGTTCGAGCAGCGAGACCGGGGCGCAACCATCATGTTCAGCACGCACATCATGTCGGACGTAGAAGAGCTGTGTGAGCGAGTCGCTCTGATTGCCGACAGCCGGATGCTGCTCTACGGGTCGATTGACGAGATCAAGCGTGACAGAGGCGCCAGCGCGGTGCGCGTGAGAGCCGCGGAGATTCCGCCATCACTTCGGAATGGCAGGGTGGCGCCAGAGAAGGGTGTGATGGAGTTCGACCTGGACGATCACCGCAGTTCGGAGAGTATCCTCCGCGCTTACCTCGATGCCGGGATATCGATCGAACAGTTCGAACTTCTCTTGCCCACCATGAACGATGTGTTCATCGAGGAGGTGACGCGTGCGCGTTATCGCTCCTGAGACACGGGTGATCCTGACAGAGGAGTTCCGCAGACAGATCCATCGCCGGAGCTGGCAGATTCTGACTCTGTTGGTTCCGGCCGCGCTCCTGATTGCTCTGTTTGCGGTACCTGTGATCCGTAACATCGTGTCGGACGATGGCGAGCAGGTTTCGCAGCGCAGCCGCATCGGTTACGTCGACAACGCCGGGATCATATTCGACCTGGGGCTGCCTGACATGCCAAGGAAGTATCTGAGTCAGAACGATGGTGTCGACGGCCTGCTCGCCGGAGAGGTTGACGCGGTTTTCATCATTCCAGCGAACTACCTGGAGACCGGAACGGTCCGCTGGCTCAAGTCCGACTCAGGTTTCTTCTCTGAAGACGCGCTTGGGAACGTCTTCAGGGAGTTTCTAACCGTTGAACTGATCGCTGAACTGATTGAGCCGGCGCTGCTCGACAGGGTCGTACGCCCCGCAGCGTTCACTGTGTTCGAAGTTGCGGACGATGGAACAGTCACGGAGGAGCCTCCAGACGCCCAGCAGGCGGGCGAGTTCTTCGTGCCGTTCATCTTCGCCATATTGCTCATGATCGCCATATTTTCTGGGAGCGGCAGTCTTCTTCAGAGTGTCGCGGACGAAAAAGAGAACCGGATGATCGAGATGATCATCACCTCCGCGACTCCGCTGTCGATCATGACGGGCAAGGTCTTCGCACTAGGTGCGGCCGGCCTTATCCAGGTCACAGTCTGGGTAGCCTCGACGGCCGTGCTCGGGCCACTGATCATCGACCAGGTGCCAAACGCAGGCTCGCTTCAGGTTGGACCGGACATCCTGGCCACGGTGCTGTTGCTGTTCATCGCCGGATACTTCCTGTTCGCTGTGATCATGGCCGGGATGGGCGCGGCAACGACCTCTGTTCGGGAGGCTTCGCAGATATCGGCGATCATCACGATTCCGGCAGTGATTCCTGTCTGGCTTTCGTCGCTGCTGATCTCAGAGCCTAACGGACCGGTGGCCAGAGTTCTCTCGTTCGTGCCGTTTACGGCGCCGACCACCATCATGATCAGGTTGAGCGCGGGCAACGTCAGTGCCGCGGAAGTAGCTGCGAGTCTGATCGTTGTCGTGATTTCGGCATTCGCGCTGCTCTGGGTATCGGCGAGGATCTTCAGGGCCGGGCTGCTGCTCTACGGTCAGCGCATGAGCCTGAAGAACGTGTGGACCGCGCTGCGACAGGCGGACTAGTCAGAGTCACCAGACTCAGGTGACTGTTCGGGCCTGTAGCGTGACTCACCCCACCACTGCCTGAGCCGTTCGGCGATCTGCGCCTCGGAGCCCAGCACTCCGGGTCTGTAATACGACCGGTTGCGCAGTCGCTCCGGCAGGTTTTCCATGGCGATGAAGTGCCCCGGGGCGTCGTGCGAGTATTTGTAGCCCTTGCCATGGCCGAGTTCAGCCATCAGCCGTGTCGGAGCGTTTCGCAGGTGCATCGGGACAGGTTCATCTCGGCCCTTTCGAACGTCGGAGAGCGCCGCATCGATCGCCTTGTACGCCGAGTTGCTCTTGGGCGCGGAAGCGAGGTAGATGGTCGCCTCCGCTAAGGGAATGCGGCCCTCGGGCAGGCCAATGAATTCGACCGCCTCTTTAGCTGCGATCGCGACTGCGAGTCCGTTCGGGTTCGCCAGTCCGACGTCTTCAGCAGCCGATATGACCAGTCTGCGCGCTATGAAGACCGGGTCTTCGCCGGCGTCGATCATGCGAGCAAGGTAGTAGATGGCGGCGTCGGGGTCTGACGCGCGGATCGACTTGATGAACGCCGAAATGGTCTCGTAGTGCTGGTCACCGAGCCGGTCGTAACGGGCCTGCCTCTGCAGCGACTGTTCAACGGTCTCAACGGTGACGGTTCGCCTGTCTTCGTCGTCCGGCGGAGTCGACTCGACCGATAACTCGAGCGTGTTCAGCGCTGTTCGAGCGTCGCCGTTCGCAACCCTGAGCAGGAAGGAACGGGCGTCCTCCGTCAGCTCGGCGTTCTCGCTACCAAGACCACGGTCTGAGTCCGCGAGTGCCCGGTCGACGAGTTCGGCGATGTCCTCATCCCGCAACGATTCCAGCGTGTAGACGCGTGCCCGGGAGAGCAGGGGAGAGATCACCTCGAAAGATGGGTTCTCTGTGGTGGCGCCGATCAGTGTGACGATGCCTTCTTCGACGTGCGGCAACAGAGCGTCCTGCTGCGACTTCGAGAAGCGGTGGATCTCGTCGATGAAAAGGATTGTCCGGCGACCATGCTGCCCGAGTCTGTCGGAAGCCGCTGCGACAGCCTCCCGAACATCCTTCACTCCCGAGGTGACGGCAGAGAGCTGCTCAAAGTGCGCCTGCGTTGCGTGCGCGATCAGCCGGGCGAGAGTTGTTTTTCCGCTGCCGGGAGGGCCCCAGAGCACGATCGACGGCACGCGGTCCTCATCGATGGCGCGACGTAGGACGGAATCGTCGGACAGCAGATGCAGCTGGCCGACGTACTCATCGAGTGACTGCGGACGCATGCGCGTGGCAAGTGGCGCGTTGCGGCGCTGGATCTGTTCACGTCTATGGTCGAACAGTGTCATGGCTGGAGCGGCAGGCTACAGGAAGCTCGCTGGCAAACATCGTCTCAGCGAGATTTGTAACACGGAAACCCCGGATCAGGCTGCCGCTTAGATGCAGTGCTATTCCATCACGCGCAGTGTCGACGGTATGTTCATCCGCCTCAGCTTCCTGTAGTTCAGCAACGGTGCAACGGCGACCGCGATCGCCCCCAGCGCAACGGCTGTCAGGACCGTGCCGATCGAGAGAACGGCGGTCAGCTTGATGTCCGGCGACACGTTGCTTTCCGTGATTCCGAGTATCCAGAGCATCAGGAAGTAGCCGCCGACAATGCCGATCAGCGTAGAGAGAATTCCAATCAGTCCACTCTCGATGATGGCAAGGCCAAGCACCCGGCGCGGTGTCACGCCATAAGCGAACATAGTGGCGTGCTCGCGGGCCCGTTCATCCATGCTGATGCTGGACGTATTGAAGGCGATCATCAGCGCCAGCAACAGTACAACTCCCTGGATCACCTGCAGGATGCCGATGAACTGCTCCATCAGGTCACGGAACACGTCGCCAAGAATCGTGATCGGCTCCGTCGATACGACACCCGGCACATTGAACAACGCTCGCTTCACCTCGTCTGTCGTGATACCCGGTTCGGGGAGGATGTACAGCGAGTTCGTGGTGCCGGCAAGGCCGAAGAGCTCGGAGTGTCGGATATCCATGTACGTGACGAACCGCATCGGGTGAGGGTGGACTGCAGAGACGGGCAGTTCGCTCTCAACCAGAGTGAACGTTCCTGACGGCGTCACCCGGGGATGGCGGACCGAAACGGTGTCTCCCGGCCCGATACCGAGATCATCTGCTGCTTTCTCAGCGATTACCAGGCCACGCACCTCCGGCTGGAACTCACCTTCGATCAGCCGCGGCTGCCACATGCCGTTTTCGAGGTCGAGCAGCTGGATCGTCAGATCGAACTCGTCTTCTGAATCCAGAATCGTGCCAACGGTGAGCAGGAACGGCTCTGCACGTCGGGTGACTGGCGAATCAACGACTGCCTGGACATTAGGCGCATTGACCGGATAAGGGCGATCAAGCTGCACGGTGAAGCGTTCCGGACTCGATCCCTCCACCTCTGCCGAACCTCTCTCGATAGTCTCAACGAACGAGTCGAGCAGGCCAACGATGGCAACAAGAATCGTGATGGTCGCCGCTATACCCAGTGAGGTCAGGATCGCCCGGCGAGGAGCGCGCAGGATGTTTCTGAACGGTAGTTGCGTGAGCACGCTGCCGGGTACAGGCACCTTCTGCAGAACCGTGAACAACCCGCCGCCCCGGGAAGCGAGATGCCCGGTGCGAATGGCATTGACTGGCGGCACTCTTACCGCTCTCCAGACCGGATAGAGGCCTGCGGCGAAGGGCGCTCCGAACCCGAGTGCCGCAACCCACGTGTAGAGACCGAACTGGAACGGCGTCTTCCATTCGGGTAGCGGCAGGAAGTCCGTGAAGACACCCTGCATCGCCTGGCCGATCAGAACGCCGACAACAATGCCAAGCACAACGCCAAGAAGCGCGATCTGGGCAGATGCGAGCAGCGGTCTGATCGCCACCTTCCAGGGTGGGACTCCGAGACCGAGCGCGATGCCGATCTCTCGTCTTTGAGACTCGACCATCCGTGTGATCAGGTTGAAAGATGCGAAGACGGCGCCGGAGACGATGGCAAGACTAAAGATGTTGAAGACCCGCTGGTCGCCCTCGATGTCGTCGTAGATCGCCCGCAGGACCGGCTGCTCTTCGCCCGGCTCGATCGTGAAACCGACGCCGCCAAGCGACTCCTCAAGTACCTCCCGCACCCGCAACTCGGCAGTAGCCGTGTCCGCGCCTTCCGGGAAGATTAAAAGCAGGTCATTGACGACAGGGCCGGAGCCAGAGATCACCTGGGCCGACTCGACCGTCGTGTAGAGCAGGGCAAATCGAGACTGCTCAAGGAAGCCGCCTTCGCCGGTAACCACGAAGAAGAACTCCGGTGCTATCGCCTGTCCTCTGTAGGCCGCTGTGACGTCTCCGCCTACGACCAGCTCGCCAGAGTCTGGCAGGTCGTAGAACTTGCTGAAGTTGTGCTCCAGCAGGACTTCAGGCCCACCAGTCGAGCCCAAATCGTCGCCCGCCATCACGTAAGGCTTTGCAATCCACTCACCACCACCTGAATCACCGAACCCGATGATGCGTCCGCGCACCAGGATCTCGTCTTCAGGTCCTTGCACCCGCACCTGTGTCGGAAGGATCAGGCGCTCCTGGAACCCGCTGACTGTGCCTTCCGCCACCAACCGCCTCGCCGGCTCTGCGAAATCGCCTTCCGGGATGAAGCTCGCATCAGGCAGATGCACCCGGAGATCGAACATGTTCGTGGTCTCATAGGCAGCGTCGACAGAGATGGTCCGCCACGTGGTTGCGGCTGAGAGAGACGCAAAGGTGCCCGTGCCCAGGGCAATGACGAGCGCGATCGCAACAACCTGCAGCCAGCGCATCCGCAGGTCTCGCCATGACCACTTGAGCCATATCCCCGAGCTGTTCATTGCGGTTCAGTCACCATGACAGGGCCGCGACTTCCTGCCTGCCACCCTCAGGAGGCCCGTCAGCCACGATCTTTCCGCTCGAAAGTGAGATAACGCGGTCGGCGATGCGAGAGATCTCCCTGTTGTGCGTCACGACCAGCACGGCGCGCCCGGCTGTCGCCTGCTCTCGCAGCAGCTGGAGAATCTGGGCCCCGGTGGCGAAATCGAGCTCCCCCGTCGGCTCGTCGGCAAGCAGCACCGGGTTTCCAGTCGCCAGTGCCCGGGCGATGGCTACGCGTTGCTGCTCTCCACCGGACAGCTCGTGCGGGAAGTGGTTCGCCCGGTCGCCTAGGCCGACGCTCTCAAGAGTTTCGAGCGCAGACTGGTGGTTCTTGTTGCCTGAGGATTCCAACCCGAACTGCACGTTTTCGCGAGCGGTCAGGCCAGGGAAAAGGTTGAAGCTCTGGAATATGAAACTGACCGTTTCACGTCTGATACGTGCCAGGTCCGAGCGTGAAGCGCCTGAGAGTTGCTTGCCACCAACGATGACCTCTCCCGATGTCGGAGTGTCAAGCGCTCCGATCACGTTCAGGAGAGTGGTCTTACCGCTCCCTGATGGGCCGAGGATGACCACGAACTCGCCGTCATTGACGGTCAGGGATACCGATTCAAGAGCGGTGACGGTCGCCGGACCGACCTGGTAGCGGCGTGAAACTTTTTCGAGCTTAATGATTTCTGCCATCGGAATTGGGCCGCGCCCCGGACATTGATGAAAACTGCGGGCGCCAAAAGATGCGCCAGAATTCAGTATCCGCCCGGGAAGTGATGCGGACGTGAGGATGTGAGGCCGGGTATGGGTGCGGCGTGAGGACTGGCCGTCCGCGACGCCGGCTACTTTCGGCGTTCAGCTTTCGGCGTGATCGCGTTGTTCGCGCGGGCGTTATAAGAGCCTCGCTGGCCGTAGTCGAGTTCTGCGATCGTTACGCCGTGGCCGCCGTCGCCGTAGCTTGCGAGGTAGTGCTTCTTCACCAGTGGCGATGACTTGAGCAGCCTGTGGACAGCCTTCTTGAGTGCGCCGGTGCCGTGGCCGTGGATGATCTTGACGATGTGCAACCGGGCCGCGTGGGCATTGGCTACGTGGCGTTCGGTCGCGGACGTCGCTGCGGAGACCATCATGCCGTGAAGATCGATTTCGATCTCGACAGGCTTGATCGATGGTCGGACAGGCTGCCCGAAGTTCTTCGCGGAGCTCAAGCCTTTTGCTCCGGGTCATCGTCGGCAAGCGCCGCTTTCAGCGCAGCGATCACCTGCTCATCCTCCTCCGGCAGGACGGTCCGAGGATCCAGCAGAAGCTGCTCCTCGTGAATGCGTGCGATTACAGGAGTCTCGGTTGACCGCAAGGCGGCGGCGAGCGTTTCGGCGTCGCCGTCGGGAAGTGAAAGGACGCTTGTTGGAAGAGTTTCGCCTGGCAAGCTGCCACCGCCGACTGTCGATCTCCCCGACTTCACTTCACCGACCCCGATGCTCTTTCGCCAGCTATTCGCCCGTTGCTCGATCGTCTCGTTGTCCGCCGAAATCATGCGCCAGATAGGGATCTCACTCTCGGCATCGTCCTTGAGATATGAGAGTAGTGTGGCCGTCAGCGCGGCCAGCGCCATCTTGTCCATCCGGACTGCTCTTGCCAGCGGGTGCTTCGAAATGCGGTCGACCAGCTCTCGCTTTCCAGCGATGATCCCCGCCTGCGGCCCGCCCAGCAGCTTGTCGCCAGAGAACATCGTGATCGCGGCGCCGTCCGTGACGGAGTCCTGCACCGTTGGCTCGCGCTCCATGCCGAACCTGCGTGTGTCCAGCAGTGTGCCGGAGCCGAGATCGTTCAACACCGGAATGTCGTGCTCGCGACCGACGGCAACCAGGTCGGCAAGATCCGGTTCGTGAGTGAATCCCTGCACTGAGAAGTTGCTGGGGTGGACCTTGAGAATGGCGGCTGTGTTTGGTGTGACTGCTGCACCGTAGTCGCGAGCATAGGTACGGTTCGTCGTGCCCACCTCGACAAGCGTTGCGCCGGACCTGCGCATCACATCCGGTATTCGAAACCCTCCGCCAATCTCGACCGCCTCGCCTCGTGAGACGATCACCTCTTTGCCCTCGGCGATTGCGCTGAGGGCGATCAGGACGGCGGACGCGTTGTTGTTTACCGCGATCCCGGCTTCAGCGCCTGAGACATCGGCGATCACCTGCGAGATTCGGGAGTTCCGTGAGCCGCGTTTCCCTGAGTCGAGGTCGAACTCCAGGTCCGAGTAACCGGCCGCGGCCATGCCCGCCGCTTCGATAGCCGCAGCGCTCATGGGTGCGCGGCCCAGGTTCGTGTGGAGCACTACGCCAGTCGCGTTGATCACTCTCCGGGGCCAGTTGCTCCAGGACCGCTCGGCTCGCCTCAGGATTCGCTCCGTTAGCTGCTCGAACTCCGGAGCGTCAGCCCCGCCCAACACAGCCGCACGCGCAGAGTCGGTAACCTCTCGAACGAGGTTGGTCACGGCGGCCAGCGACAGCTCTCCGGCGAGCGCGCCGATGCGAGGGTCTCGCAAAACGGTGTCGACGGACGGTATCGAGCGGAGCCGCTCGTTTCGCCCACCTGTTTGGCCATTTGCCTGGCCGCTGCCTGTCTCACTACTCGTCATTTGTCGTGATTCGTCCGCTTCACCGGATATCTGTCGAACGGTTCGATGCTAGCAGCCGGATTTCGAATTCTAGTGCGCGACAACCGGTTTTTGTGATTGAGTTCACCACACAGTGTGTAGAATAGTCAGGTTGGAGCAAGTATCAGGCTGCAGAATGATCAAGATCGGCGTGACAGGCGTTATCGGCTCCGGCAAGGCAGAGGTTGTGAAGATCATGGCATCGCTGGGCGCGAGCGTGGTTTTCGCAGACCAGGTCAGCCGCCGGATCTATGAGCCAGGAGACCCCGGTCACCAGGCTGTCGTCGACACGTTCGGTGAGGATGTGCTGGACGAGGATGAGCGCATCGACCGTGCAGCACTTGCCGCCATCGTGTTCGGTGATGACAGCGAACGCAGGCGGCTTGAACAGGCGGTCTGGCCGGTGATGGCGAAGGTCGTCGAGGACGAGTTTGACGCTGCAGAGGCCGAAGAAGCCCTTGCAGCAGTTCTTGAAGCCGCGGTCCTGTTCGAGGCCGGATGGGAACGGCTTGTTGACGAGGTCTGGGCTGTGACGACATCCGAGGACGTGAGTATCGAGCGCGTCCGGAGACGTGACGGGCTGTCAGATGAGCAGGTTAGAGCCCGAATGTCCGCTCAGCTTTCTGCCGAAGAGAAAGCTGCGAAGGCGGACCGGGTGATTGCGAATGATGGAACTCTCGAAGAGTTGGAAGAGACGGTCAGGAGGCTCTGGCGAGAGGTTGTCGAAGAAGGTCAGTAGTGTGACCCGGGCAAAAACACAGGCTGCTTGCAGCTGCCGGTCCTGAAAAGAAGGCAAAGGAAATATGACGACGAAGCAAGACTACCGTGAGATTCGCGTAGAGGAGTATGTGGTCGAAGAAGAACCCTTCTACGTCCCCAGTTCGGACGAGATTGAGGTCTTCGAGGCGGCGTACAGGCAGCGAGTCCCGGTTCTTCTCAAGGGTCCAACCGGCACAGGAAAGACCCGCTTCGTTGAGTACATGTCATGGAGGATCGGCCAGAACGAAGCCGCCGCCAGGGCTGAGGAGGCCAACGGCCATCTGCCACTGGTGACCGTCGCATGTCACGAGGACCTGACTGCAAGCGACCTCGTTGGCCGGTACCTGCTGGACTCGAACGGCACCCGCTGGATTGATGGACCGCTGACAAGGGCGGTCAAGGCGGGTGGCATCTGCTACTTGGATGAGGTTGTCGAGGCCCGAAAAGACACCACGGTCATCATCCACCCGCTGACCGACCATCGCCGCACGCTGACGATCGACAAGCTGGGCGAGGTGATCGAGGCGTCCGACGGTTTCCTGCTGGTTGTCTCATACAACCCGGGCTACCAGAACGCCATGAAGGACCTGAAGCACTCGACGCGCCAGAGGTTCGTTGCGCTCGAGTTCGATTTCCCGGACGAGGAGCGTGAGGCGGAGATCATCGCCCACGAGTCGGGTGTCGATGAGGGCAGCGCAGAACTCCTCGCAAGACTTGGCGCCAAGATCCGCAACCTGCGGGAGCACGGACTCGAAGAGGGCGCCAGCACCCGCGTTCTGATCTACGCCGGCCGCCTGATCAGGGAGGGCATCTCGGCCCGCCGAGCATGCCAGGTTGGTGTGACGTGGGGAATCACCGACGACCCGCAGATCCAGCGCAGCATTGACGAGGTCGTATCGTCGATTTTCCCGTAGCCACCACGTTTCAGCGAGATAGGGTTTGAAGTCCAGTCGCGCTCAGCAACTGATCGAACAGTACGAGGCCATCTTGAGGTCCCGGAACGTGAGCGCGACGGAGCTCCCATTCACGACGCGGAAAGGTGCAGCGGTCTTTGTCCTGTTCACCATCCAGGAGGAGCAGGCACGGCTGGTGCTGATGCGTCGCCCCCGCGAGCGTGGAAGTCACCGAGGTGAGTGGGCCTTCCCGGGCGGCGTCAGGGAGTCCGAAGACGGCGGTTTGCTCAGGACGGCATTCAGAGAGACAGAAGAGGAACTTGGAGTTCCAGAGAACGCGATCGACTACTGGGGCGGGCTGGAACCGGTGAAGACGGTCGGTACGAGGTTCGAGGTGTGGCCGTTCACAGGATGGCTCAATCCCGGCACCGAGATTTCGCCGTCACCGGACGAGGTGGAAGAGGTAGCGACGTTCCCCCTGGAGACGTTCACGTCGCCGGAGCAGCGTCGAAGGATCTTGCTGAGGCGGGACGGCGTGGTGCGCGATCTGAAGGCATATGCACATGAAGGAATGGTGGTCTGGGGAGCGACGGCAAGGATCCTCTCCCAGATCTTCGATGGGCCCGAACAGGCCGGCGGTGAGTCTGCCGGAGAGTTTCCAGAGGTCGTAGGTCAGTGAGCGACAACAGTTCAACTGAAGACACAGGCGAGAGCAAAGAGCCGAAGGCGAAGGACTCAGGCGGGGCAACGCTGACTCTCCAGCAGATCGAAACGGAGCTGGAGCAGTACCCTTCACCGGTTGCCGAGCGGTTCCGCATGGCCAACGGCAACCTGTCAGGTAGGCTCGCTGATGAGACCCTGCAGGAGTGGGCAGCGACCGGCCTGGAGATTGCCCGCAAGACGGTCCGCTCGTGGGAGGCGGCTTCAGAGTTCTTCGACTCTTCGGCGGCCGTTCAGCGCCAGTTGCCCAGCGGTCAGTTCCTGCGCTGGGGCCGCACCGGTTCGAGCCTCTGCGGAGAATCGCCGGCACTCGCGGTCGCTTTCTTCAAGGCCAGCCCGACCGCGGTGCTGCGGCTCAGACCTCGTTATATCGATGACTGGGCGACGGTCACGCGAGCCCTGTACCGCGGCACATGGAAGTCCAGTGCTCTCGCCGCAAGGCTGTTCGAGAGCACGCCGAAGCTTCTTGAGACGCTATCGTTCGACGAGTTCTGCTCCTTCGGCGGCTTCCTGGAGGTGCTCTCAAGGCGGTCATACGACTCCGCTTCCGAATCGCTGAACTCCGGAGTTGAGCTGTTCCCGAGGCTCGGCTCAGACGCAGACCATTTCATTGCGTTGGCACGCGCCGTTTCAGAGTCGTCATGGCGTGAGGTCAAGGACCTTTTCGAGTCGGGTTCGGATGCGCTGGTCAACCTGCCATCGGCTCAACGTGTTGCTCTGCTTTCGCTGGCACGGCGCCTGAACGCCATGGGCGCAGGCGACTCTGGGGCGTTGCTCCGCGCCGGTTCGAAGGCGGTGACAAGCGTTCCTTCCGAATCACGCGAGCGCCTGCTGGAACTGACAGACAAACTGGCGTCTGTTCACGCCGCCGCCGCTCCGGAGTTCCTGAAGTCGGCGCCGGGCGTGCTGGAGCGCGTTACATTCGCGCAGATGGCCGAATGGCACGCCCGCGGGACTCAGATCAGCCAGAAGAACCCTGACGCTGCCGTCAGCTTCTTCAGGCTGGAGTCAGCGGCCGCCAGTGAGACCCTCGATGCATTGTCGTCCAGCATCGAACTAAACCGTGTCCGTGATGTTCTTCGCATGTACTGCCAGGCACTCACCGGCCACCCGATCGAGGTGTCCGCGGCCCAGCAGCTTGCGGACAAGAACATTGGCTGGTTCCAGGGCGAGTTGCCGACGACCGAGGGCACGACCGTCTACTTGCCTTCCGTAATCAACCGCTACCTGACGAAGGACGAGAACTTCTTCTTCTACAAGGTGGTCTCGACCCATCAGATCGGCCACATCGAGTTCGGCTCGTTCGACTTCACGTTCGGACGCCCGTCTTCGATGTTCGATGACCTGCGGCCTGACCTTCCCGGCGCAGAGAAGGTGGCGGCAGACATCGAATCCGATTCGCTCCTGCAGCAACAGATGGAGCTTTCGCAGTCAGGCATGGCTCCAGAAGAGCTTGAGCACCTGCGAGAGGCCGGCGGTACCAGCGAGGCCGGCGAAGAGCCGGCTCCGCAGCAGCGCGAGTTCCTGACGGACATGTCCCGCTTCTTCGACCTGTTCCCGGACAACAAGCTGGCGCTCGACGTCTTCACCGTTGTCGAGAGCACACGTATCGACTCGATGGTGACCGATGCTTACAAGGGAATCTCCGAGATGTACCGCAAGGTGCAGGAGAGCGCGCTGGAGAACCGGCCTGACCTCGAAGAACTCCCTGCCCGGGAGTCACTGGTCGAGTTCCTGATCCGCTGGAGTCTTGGCCAGCGCGACGGCCTTGTCGCTCCGAAAGAGCACATCGAAGCGGCCCGCAAGGTCCGACGGCTTCTGGAGCGCATGAGGAACACTGAGGCGACCGTCGAGGACGCCGCCGAGGCAACGATTCGCATCTACTCGATTCTCGAAAACGTACGTAACGAGGACGTCGACGAGGACGAGTTCGAATCGGTCGACCCCGACGAGCAGTCCGAAGAGGGCGAGGACCAGCAGGGCGGCGAAGACGAGGTCGACCGCAATGATGTGATTCAGCAGTTCCTGCAGGGAGCCCAGCCGCAGTCTGGCGATGAGGAGCAGTCTGACGAGGGCCCGGACTCAGAGCAGGCTGAAGACCAGGCACCGGGTGAGCAGGACTACTCGTCACCGCAGGAGATCGACTACCGCGGTGAGTTCAAACCGGAGCTTTCCCAGCTTCTGTCCCAATTGCAGCTCGGCGACGGCGGAGAGATGGGCGAAGAGATCGAGGGCATGGAACCGATCTCGCAGGAGCAGCTCGAAGAGCTGATGAAGAACGCTCCCGAGATGGACCAGCAGAACATGCAGGAGGGCGAGGAAGGCCAGGAGGCGCCGAACACCGACGAGCTGATCGAGAACCTGATGAAGGAGCTGCAGAAGCGGGATCCGCAGAACCAGCAGTTCCAGCAGGGGCCGATGCAGCACGTGGATGAAGACGGCGGTCCGCTCGATGCCACCGAGCCAAGCACCTTTACGTACGACGAGTGGGACTTCAGGGCTGGTGAGTACAAGCCTCGCTGGTGCCTTGTACACGAGAAGGACATGGCTGACGGCGAGCCGAACTTCTTCCGCGAGACCCTGATCGACAACTCGTCGCTGCTGGCCCGCATCCGCAAGCAGTTCGAACTCGTGGTGCCTGAGCAGTACCGCAAGCAGAAGCGGCTCGAGGACGGCGAAGAGCAGGACCTGGACGCGGTTCTGGAAGCCGTCATCGACATGAAGATCGGCATCACGCCGGATGAGAAGGTCTACTGGCGGCGCAACAAGACCGAGCGGTCCGTATCTGTGGCGTTCCTGCTGGACATGAGCGCGTCGACAGCCGAGGCGATCGACGAGGCGAAGAAGCCGTCGGACGACTGGGGCGCACCTGACGACCCGGTTGAGTACATGGTGTGGCTAAGGTCCCGCCGTGCCGAGGGCCTGCGCCGTTCCTACAAGCGCATCGTCGATGTCGAGAAAGAGGGCATTGTGCTGCTCGTTAACGCCCTCGAAACGCTCGGTGACGACTACGGCATCTACGGCTTCTCCGGCTACGGACGTGAGAACGTCGAGTACTACGTGATCAAGGACCTCGAAGAAAAATTCTCGGACAAGGTCCCGCGGCGAATCGATCGGATTGCTCCGCTTCACGCAACTCGCATGGGCCCCGCGATCAGGCACACGACTTCAAAGCTGGCCGAGGTTGACGCCCGCTCACGCTTCCTGTTCCTGATATCGGACGGCAGGCCACAGGACCGCGGCTACTCCCGTGAGGGCGTGGAGAAGGAGTACGCGGTGCATGATACCCGGCAGGCCTTGATCGAGGCGCGGCAGCTGGGTATCACGCCGTTCTGCCTGACCGTGGACAAGTCAGGGCACGACTACCTGAAGACGATGATGGAGGACTTCTCCTACGAGGTCCTGCCAGACATCAACATGCTGCCTGCCAGGCTGCCGCAGCTGTACAGGGCATTGACGACTTAGCGCGGCCACCTTTCGACGGTCAGGATGGCTGGATTTCCGCTCATGATGGCGGCGACTTATCCCCTCTCCCGATTTCGGGAGAGGGCTAGGGCGAGGGTCCCTGCCCTACACCTCATCCCCCGCGATCGTCCGCGCAGCCTCGGTCAGCACGAACATTGAGGCGCGGGGTAGGGCGCGGTCGGGCGACTGGTAGAAGCGGGCGCGGACGACCTTACGACCCGTGGATGAGACGAATGCCACGAAGATGGTGCCCTTCATCTGCTCATCGTCCTCGCTGGACGGTGGCGTGATTCCAATGCCCAGTTCCGCGCCCATCAACTGACGGGCGTTTACCGCCATCTGTACCGCGGCAGCCTCGCTCACAGTCCCGGTCGTGCGTCCGGCAGGACCGCCAAGCATCGACTCAAGCAGAGGCGTTGCCAGTGGCGCTCCGCCCGGTCCTGTGACCATCGAACCGCGGAACCAACGCTCATGTCCCTTCGCATGGGATAGCAGTGAAGCCAGCGTCCCGCCAGTGCCCGAGTCAACGACGCCAACGGTCATGCCATTCTCGACCAGCAACTCACCGAGTCGTGTAGCTGCGGAGTCATCGTCTGCGCCCCAGATCGCGGATCCGATGCGCCGGCGAATCTCCGCCTCAAGCGGTTCGGTCAACGCAACGGCTTCCTCATCGGTCGCGGCGCGAGAGATGATCCGTAGCTGGATACCGTCGACATGTGCGTAGATGCCGAGATACGGGTTCTCGGTACCGAACAGGTCGTTAAGCACCTCGTCGATCCCACCCTCAGTCATTCCAGCAGTCCGCAGAATGCGAGTGTGAACCACGTCCGCGCCTGTCATTTCTCTCACAGCCGGCCCAATGTGGTCGTTCCACATCCGCTTGATCTCGCGGGGCGGCCCGGGTGTCATGAATATGTGGCTGCCGTTGCGCTTTACCCACCAGCCGGGAGCGGTGCCGCCGGGATTCGGCAGGAAATCGGCCGACGGAATGATGTGCGCCTGCTTGATGTTGGTCTTCGGCATCTCAAGGATGCCGCGCTCTCGGAAAACGCCCTCGATCCACGCCACCATCTCAGGATCAACGCTCAGATTCTCGCCGAGAACGTTTGCGACCGCTTCACGGGATAGGTCGTCACTCGTCGGTCCAAGACCGCCGGACGTGACGATCACCTGCGAACGGTCGAGCGCTCTTCCGATCACCTCGTGAAGCTGATCCAGGTCGTCGCCGACCTGCGATGACCAGCGGACAGTAACTCCCGCGTTGGCGAGTTCCTGTGCGAAGTAGGCCGTGTTGGTGTCGACGATCTCGCCCATCAGCAGCTCACGGCCGATGGTGATGATCTCTCCGTTCATAGCTGTTCCCGTCAAGTGGAAGGTGGTCCGCTAAGTGGCATGTCGGTCCAGTCGTGGTTGATCTATGACGACCGCGATGGAACCGCTGTGATGCGCAGTTTAGCGAACACTGAACTGGAGCTGCGATTCGGCAACTAAGGGACGAGTGCAAAAACCCTGCGAACCAGGCAGAAAGAAAACGAGCTGGCAGGCTCCGGAGACTCTCTAGGAAGCTGTTAGAGGCTCGCCGCGGAACAGCTCAAGCACCTGATCGGCCCAGTCCTTATCGACGAGGATCACGTCCGAAGTCTCGTTCGCCACCGCGTAGCGGTAGTTGCCGTCCGGAGTGACGTCACCGATCGTCATCGAGACCCTGTCGACCTCGGTCACGTTCGGCTGTGTTGGTGAAGGTCGCTCGATACGGATCGCCATGTATGGAGAGTCCTGGTCTGCGCCGTACTCAATGAAGGCGTCCTCGTCCGGGAGGCCGAGGGCGACTGCACCCTCGATCTCGCGTTCCGAGATGTGGTCCAGTGCGGCCCTGAACGCATCCGGGTCTACAGGGACCGTTCCAGAGCACGGGTCGTCCTCGACCGGGAGGTCACACAGGTGATAGGTGTTCGTTTCACGGTTGATGCCGTAGGCACGCACCACCTCGTTCTCCTCGAACAGCAGGATTTCACGCACCTGGTCAGGATCCAGTGCGAAGAGCCACTCCGGTACCGGCGGCTCCTGCACCAGGCGGTCCAGGACGCTGCTCCAGCTCGTGTCGACAAGTACCAGCTGCGGGAAGCCTTCGATCTGTGCGTAGGTGTTCTCGCCGTCCACTGTCTGGTTACCGATAAGCAGCACTCGCTCGTCACCGTTTCGCAGTCCGATGGTGTATCGACTACTGGGCTCGTCAAGTCCGAACTGAGCAGGATCTGAGATGTCCTGGCTCAACACCCTGGAGGTGCGAGGACCTCCGAGAAGGGTAGTGATACCACCGAACCTGAACAGATCGGCCGGCGTCTCTGTGTACTCCTCCGACTCATCGAAGTACCAGCGTCGGATGCTCTCACGGTAGTGAAACGAGACCTGCTCGCCTTCGTTCTCAAGCGAGATCCTGACAATGTCTTCTACCGGGACGTTGTAGAAGAATGGCGGCTGATCCTCAGTGCCTTCGTCACCGCCGAAGTCCGAATCGACAACCCAGGCAGCACCGACGGCCACCCATGAGCCGACTATGAGAAGAACGAGGCTAGCGCGCAGGTTCATGCTTTACCGCCTTCGCCACCAGGACCAGACTCCGGCGAGGCCGATGAGCGAAGGCATAAGCAGCCAGCCGCTCCAGCGTATGAAGTCTCGTTCGGTGGATGTCAGCACAAGCTCACGGAATGCTGCGGTCTTCGATCGGATCGATATCAGTTCGAAGTCTTCCGCGAGCCAGTTAACAGAGTTGACGAACAGATCACCGTTCTTGGCCGAGGCGAAGGCCTGGTTGGCCGCGAAATCGGTGTCGCCGATAACGACGATGTTTGTTTCTACGAACTCCCCTGCGTCAATGATTGGTTGGCCCTGTAACTCAGCGATGGCATCGACCGTTACCGCGATCGGAAGTGGCCCTGGACGGTCTGTTGAGTCAGGCGTGAACTCGATCTCGCCATCGATGTCCGTTTCGGCCCAGCTGGCCAGCGTGGACGTGGCGATCACACGGTGCTCAACGAACGGTGTTCCATCGTCTGTAATCGGGATTGTTGTTGGGTCAACCGTAGTCGCCAGGTAGGTAGAGCCCGGGAAGTAGAGAACGTCGAACTCCGGGCTGATCTCATGCGGCGGGAATTGCTGGTTCGAGCGTTTGATCTGCAGGAACCTCGGGTTCGGCGGGATGAAGCTTGCGGTGTCGACGACCTCACCGACCCCAACTGCGACGCCGTAGCGTGACAGGAAGGCGAGGAAAGAGTCAGGTGCAACGTCCGGCTCAAGCATTAGCAAGACCGAACCACCGGTTCTGGCGTACTCGCGCAGGATCTCCGAGCCGTTCTCAGAAAGGTCCTGCCTAGGGTCTGCGATGACGACGACAGCAGGGAGCGCGTCAGGAGCGGCGTTGACGATCAGCGAGCCAAGCTCCTGCATCGTGGCGTTGGTGACTCGATAGTTCTCACGGTCGAGAGCGGCCGCGGCGAGTCCGTAGCCATCGGGAGTCGTCCCATCGGTGATGTCGCGCTCCGAGTGCCCGGAGATGAACATCACCTGTTTCTGCTGGATCTGGTTCACGACGAGCAGCCCGGTCACGATGTCTTGTTCGGTAAATGTGTCAAGGTCCGTAGCAGCGTCGTCCGACGGCCTCACAATCTCGCGGCGCTGAGACTCCATGCCTTCAACGACCAGCGCCGGAAAGGTGGTTACTCCGAACCGGCTCGCCTCACCCGGGTTGAGCTCCGGGTCGATCTGGCGGTACTCAAGCGGGTGAGTCGTGGACCTGCGCTCGAACTCCGAGAGCGTGTCTTCCGTCTCTCGCCAGGCGGCACGTTCGGCATCCGTGTCTGTCGGGAAAAAGGCCGTTATTCGCACCGGTTCCGTGAGGTTCTCAAGCGTCACGCGCACCTTGTCCTCGAGCAGGAACTCTTTAGTGAAGGTCGTGTCCACTCTCAGGAACCCGGGAGGATTAGGGCGTCCATCTGCCCAGAACAGCAGGAAGTTGAACGCTCCGCCGATTCCAATCGCTACAAGCAATATCGAAACCGAGTTGAAGCCGTACTTGCCTCCTCTGCCGAAGACGGCGCTCCTGACGGTCCGCCATGCGATTCCACCTGCGACCGCCAGCAGTGCGATACCGGCAAGCACGACGATGAGCGCGGCGCCTCGGAGGTCAACGATGAATATCCAGACGATGCCACCGAGTACGATTCCACCGATACCGGCGAGCGTGAGCGACTGCGTTATGGAGGACGCGTTGTCACGCAGCCTCTGGTAAAGACCGGCGGCGGTTGGCCGGACTTCGTCAGGGCGCGGCCTGTTTACTGGTGGTTCGTTCGAAGTGGTCATGTTGTCTTAGCGCAGCCTTCTTGCTTCAAGAACTACGACGGTGAGAATCAGGAAGACGCCTGTTAGCGACAGGTAATAGGCGATATCACCGAGAGAGATGATGCCGCGGGCGAAGTCCGCGAAGTGCCCGCCCTGCGCAACACCGAAGCTGTCCAGGTCGAATACGGAGAACGATGCTCCAAGCTGGAAGCCGTTCAAGACCTCTTGTGCCGTTCCTGTTACACGCTCCGAAATCAGGTCGATAAGTGTGAGAGCGGTCAGGATTCCGGCACCGACCACGAGCCCAACGATCTGGTTCGAGCTGAGCGCCGAGGCGAATATGCCAACCGCAAGCGTCGCCGCTCCGTAAAGGATGAGCCCGAGGTAACCGCTGGCAATGGGACCGCTGTCCGGGACTCCGTAGATGTAGAGCAACAGCACGAAGAAGAGCGAGAGAGCGAACATTACGATGAGGATGACGAAGGCAGAGATGAACTTTCCAAGCACGACCTCGGCTTCCCTGATCGGCGACGTGAACAGGAGCTCGAGTGTGCCCAGCTTCTGTTCTTCTGCAATCAGCCTCATCGTCAACGCGGGGGACATGAAGATCATGAAGAAGACGGCGCCGGCGAGGAAGCCGCGGATGGATGCCTCGGAGAAGGCGTCCGACACAGATGCAACGAAGAAGAAACCGGTGATGGCGAGGAATGCGGCTGCAACGACATATGCCATTGGTGACGCAAAGTATGTGCGGATCTCTTTGCCCGCGATCACTCCGATGTTGGTAAGCACGGCCTAGCTTTCAAACTCCTCTTCCGTCGTCAACTGGAGGAAGATCTCTTCAAGGGTGAGTGGAAGCGGATTCAGTGTCGTCAGGCCCCAGCCACTATCGACAATGGTCCTCGCGATAGTCTCGGACGCTCCCTGGTTCGGCCTTGCGTCCACCAGTAGCGCCAGTCTGCCTTCGCTTTCCGCTCTCTGCTGCTGCTCTGCCCGACTGTCTGATCGAGCGTCGATGACCATGGTCAGGTCGCGGAGTGCGTTGATCACCTCTCGCGCCTCTGCGTCTTTAACACCAAGCTCGATTCGCTCGGCGTGCAGGAGGCGGGATGAGAGTGCCGACGGCTGATCGTCGGCGACGATGCGGCCATCGTTGATGACCAGCACGCGCTTACAGATCATGCTTACTTCGGGCAGGATGTGAGAGCTCAACAGCAGCGTGTGCTCGGAGCCGAGCTCGCTGATTAGCTCTCGTGTCTCAACCACCTGGATTGGGTCGATGCCGATAGTCGGCTCGTCCATGATCAGAACATCGGGGTTGTGCAGGATGGCCTGGGCTATTCCGGTGCGTTGCCTGTAGCCCTTAGAGAGGCGGCCGACGAGCGTGTTCCGGTAGTCACCCAGTCTGACTACGTCGATTACACGGTCCAGCCGTTCGTCAATCCACTTGCGGTTCATCCCGCGGATGCGGCCCATGTACTGCAGGTAGTCGGTCACCGTCATATCGAGATAGAGCGGCACGGACTCGGGGAGGTAGCCGATGTGGCGGCGGGCGTCGAGAGAGTGGGACTCGATGTCGTACCCGGCGACGGTCACTTTGCCTTCAGAAGGCGGTGTGAAGCCGGTGAGAACCCGCATTGTCGTCGTCTTGCCTGCTCCGTTTGGGCCGAGGAAGCCGACGATCTCGCCCTTCAGCACCTCAAACGACACGTCGATGACGGCCGGGTAAGGGCCGAAGTTCTTCGACATGTGCTCAAGTTTTATCAAGTCTGGGTCCCTCCGCAGGACCGTGTTTCTTCTGTTTGCCGGACGGCGCTCAGATCGAGGCCCTGGAAGCTGCCGACAGGCCGTCCACGTGTGTGGTCTTGCGAAGACTGGATACGGCGTTTCGACGCGCACCGGATTTCACGCCACACAAGCACGCAAGTGTACCGGAGTTGGACTTTTACTGTCAGCAGGTAACGAGAAAAGTTGGCCGGCGGGACTTCTCCCGGCATCTAAAGCTGGAGTGAATAGTAGGATGGTAATCGGAGAGATTTCTACACACGATTCGACCTGAAGGCGAGAGAAGTGATTTACCTCGACCATGCGGCAACCACTCCGGTGCGTCCGGAGGTGTATGCGGCCATGGAACCGTACTTCACTGAGCGGTTCGGCAACCCGTCCAGTCTCTACGGTTTGGCGCAGGAAGCTCGAGATGCCGTCGCCGAGGCGCGGGAGCAGGTGGCTGCGGTCCTGAACTGCCGCACCAGCGAAGTGGTGTTCACTGGCAACGGCACCGAGTCGAACAACACCGCGATCAAGGGCGTTGCGCAAGCCATGCGGTCGGAGGGCCGTCACATCATCACCTCCGCGATCGAGCATCATGCTGTGCTGCACCCGGCAGAACAGCTTGAGAAGGACGGTTTCGAGGTGACCGTCGTGCCGGTCGACGAGTTTGGCCGTGTCAACGCACAGGATGTAGCTGATGCCGTAAGACAGGACACGGTCCTGGTGAGCGTGATGCTGGCGAACAACGAAGTGGGCACCACTCAGGATGTGGCCGAGATATCTCGGCTTGCCAGGACGCGCTCCAATCAGCTTGGTGGCGACGTGAAGATACACACGGATGCGGCTCAGGCTGCAGGAAAGATGTCACTCGATACGAAGGTTCTGGGAGTGGATCTGCTATCTCTGACAGGTCACAAGATCTATGCACCTAAAGGCGTTGGAGTGCTTTTCGTAAAGCGGAACACGCCACTCGAGCCGCTGTTGAGCGGGGGAGGGCAGGAGCGGCAGCGCAGGTCGGGAACAGAGAACGTTCCTTACATCGTTGCGATGGGCGCAGCGCTCGCACTTGCCGAGGCGGAGCGCGAGGAGTTCGTGACCAGGACAGCGGCTCTGCGGGACAGAATCGAGTCCGGGATCACAGAAAAACTGCAGGACACGAAGCTGAACGGCCACAAGACTCAGCGTCTGCCGAACATCACGAACCTATCGTTCTCGGGAGTACAGGGCGAGCCGGTGCTGTTGGGCCTCGACTTCAAGGAGATCGCCGCTTCCTCCGGTTCAGCGTGCAGTTCTGCATCTGTTGAGCCTTCGCATGTGCTGATGGCGATGGGGCTAAGTGAAGAACTGGCAGTCGGTTCGGTGCGGATCTCGCTCGGTCGGGAATCTTCAGAAGCGGATGCCGAAGAGACAATTGCTGCTGTTCCCGAGATCGTGGGACGCCTGCGCTCTATGTGATCCGAAAGTCAGGTGAGCACTAACCGACACACTAGTACAATGCTCTGCTGTGGTTTCGGTGATGCCTACCGGTGCTACGAAGAAAATGAATCCAATCCGCACCGCGTGATCGAACACCTCAAAGACAGCAGTTGATTCTGCCGAAACTACGCTTTCAGCAGACGAAAAGGCCTACACGGAGAGTTATTTGACCGAAGAGCAGATAAAGTCAGGAGTGCCATCTGGCGCTCAGACCGACGCGGCAGCAGGTCAGCCCGGTCCGGCCGACCAGTCCGAGGTCGCATTGCGCGAGATGACTGAGGAAGAGGCATGGAAGGCCTTTCCGAAGCAGGTGCAGGCCGCCATCACATACGCCGAGTCAAACAAGTACGACTACGGCCCGAAACTGCGCGAGGTCGAACTCGAATACACCGTTTTGAGTGCCGAGTCGATGTCGGATGAAATCACCCGCGTTGTGCTGTCCTACACTCCCAAGACACGGTTCAAGGGACAGGCCGGTTCCGAATACCTCGATGTCGACCGCAGCGGCGTGGTCCAGGCCAGACGGCAGATTCGCGTGCCGAAAGAGTCGATGCCATGGCTGCTCATTGGACTCGCAGCCCTTTCAGTGATAGCCGCTGCTGTACTCGTGCCGGTGATAACGCTTGTAGACGAGCAGCCCGACTCGACTTTCGTTGCTGGCCGCACGATCTGGGTGCAGTCAGACCAGCCGAGAATCGGTCCCTATGTGACGTATGACGCCAACGATGCCGAAGGCACTCCTCGGACGTGGATCATCGTGCCGGAAGGGCAGAACACGTCCATCGTCTACATTCAGCTCCGGTTGATAAACCAGACCTCCGGCGTGGTTAACCTCGCCATTGACACGGATGCTGTCGAGATCACCACGGAAGACGGGGTTACTGTGGGTCCGATCGATGTTGTGGAACGGGTCCAGTGGCCGGCTGAGGGCGAACAACTCAACCCGCGGTTGAGCGTTCAGGCCTTGCCGCTCTGGGGCGACCGGACACTACAGGTTGACCAGGAGCTTGCCGGCTTCATGGCGTTCGAGGTCCCCCTGGGCAGCAAGGTCAGGTCGCTGCGCTGGGCGGCAACCGACGTGGCAAACATCCGCTACTGATCCGACGTCCCAAGGCCAAATACCGGCACGCGACGGTCTGTCAGCGGCTAAAATCCCGCAATGCCAAGCGCCGAAAAGACCCCGGCATCGCCGCGCACGCCGAAAAAGAAGGCCCGTTCCGGTAAGAGCCGTCTCTCCCCCGGCCGCCGTCAGTACCTGCAGTTCAAGCAGCAGTACCAGGACGCTCTGCTGCTCTTCAGGATGGGCGATTTCTACGAGACGTTCGATGAGGACGCCGAGAAGATGGCGCAGATCCTCGATATCGCTCTAACGTCACGGGATGTAGGTGGTGGAGTGAAGTCTGCGCTGGCTGGCATACCTCACCACGCTCTGAACGGATACCTGCCAAAGCTGGTCGAATCGGGTCTCAAGATTGCAATCGCCGAGCAGGTTTCAGATCCGGCGACGACAAAGGGCATCGTCGACCGGGCTGTCGTGAGAGTCGTCACGCCGGGGACGGTTCAGGAGCCAGGACTGCTGGCAAACGACCGCAACAACTACCTTGCCGCCGCGGTGGGTGACGATAAGTCAGCGGGATTAGCCTACATCGATATCTCAACAAGCGAGTTCGTGACTTCTGAACTGTCACTCGATGCTCTCAACCGTGAGGTCGAGCGACTCGGGCCGTCCGAGCTTCTTGTCGACGAAGCCGTGCGGAATGCGCTGGCGGAGGACAGCGACGGACGGACGAACGGCAAGATCGTCGTTCGGGACATTGACGAGTCTCGAATCGACTCGGAACTTGCCGCGGACCTGCTGAAGCGGCACTTCGGCGTGAAGTCGCTTGAAGCGTTCGGGTGCGCCGACTCCGCGAATGCCGTGCTTGCAGCTGGAGCCGTGATCGATTACCTCTCCGGTACGCAGCTTGGCGCCATGCCACAGGTCACTTCGCTGCGGACCACTCAACACACCGACTACATGCAGCTGGACCGGCGAGCACTGCGAGACCTCGAAGTCCTGGAATCTTCAACCGGCAGGAGTGACGCTCCTTCGCTTCTGTCTACATTGGACCACACTCGGACCGGTCCGGGCGCACGCTTGTTGCGCAGCTGGCTTGCAAGACCGCTTATGGACGTGGATGCGATCAAGCACCGTCAGGATGCTGTTGCAGACTTCGTCTCGAACTCAATCAAGCGTGAGCAGGTCCGAGAAACTTTGCGCGGAGTGGCTGATCTTGAACGACTGCTGAACCGGGCTCGGACCTTCACCGCGACACCTCGCGACATCAAGTCGATGGGCCGTTCACTCGACCGTATCCCGCAGCTACTTGAGATCGTGGGACCTGTGAACAACGGTCTCCGATCAACACCTGTCGCCGGACTGAAACCGTGCGATGAGGCCGCCGGACTGATCAAGGCGTCGATAGCCGAGGATGCGCCAGCAAGCGTGGGTGATGGCAGCGCAATCGCCCGCGGCTTTGACACAGAGCTTGATGAGCTGCGGGATTTGGCCAGTAACGCCCGCGGCGCCATCGCTGCGATCGAGTCAGGGGCGCGTGAATCGACCGGGATCAAGTCCCTGAAGGTCGGCTACAACAAGGTGTTCGGCTACTACATAGAGGTGTCGCGGCCGAACCTTGACCTCGTACCGGAGGAGTTCGAGAGGCGTCAGACTCTAACCGGCGGAGAGCGCTTCATCACTCCCGAACTGAAGGAGCTGGAGTCGAAGATCCTCGGCGCCAGTGAGCAGATAGAGGAGCTTGAGCGATCAATCTTCAGGCGAATATGCGGTGAGGTCGCTGCTCACGGCGAGAAGATCATGGCGGCGGCTTCGGCGATAGCGTGGCTGGATGTCGTGAGCAGTATGGCTGAGGCGGCGGCGCTCAGTGGCTGGGTGAAGCCTGTTGTGGACGACAGCGATGTGATCCACGTCAAAGACGGCAGACACCCTGTTGTGGAAGCGGCGCTTGGGCCCGGGATGTTCGTTCCGAACGACACCGAGCTGTCATCGAGCGGAACGCAGATCGCGATCATCACCGGACCCAACATGTCCGGTAAGTCGACCTACATCAGACAGGTCGCCGTGCTGGCCCTCCTCGCCCAGACCGGGTCTTTTGTTCCCGCCGTCGAGGCACGGTTCGGCGTGATCGACCGCATCTTCACCCGCGCCGGCCTGAGTGATGACATAGCTGGTGGACAGTCAACCTTCATGGTCGAGATGGTTGAGACTGCGACGATCTTGAACCAGTCGACAAAGCGCTCACTGGCTGTGCTGGATGAGATCGGCCGCGGCACGAGCACATACGACGGCCTTGCGATAGCCCGTGCCGTCGCCGAGCATGTGCACAACGACCCGGGCCTGGGCTGCAAGACGCTATTCGCCACGCACTACCACGAGATGACGGCGCTGGCAGACGAACTGCCAAGGGCTGCGAACTTCCGGGTTGCTGTTTCAGAAGACGGCAATGAAGTCGTGTTCCTGCGGCGCATCGTCCCCGGTGGGGCAGACCGTAGCTACGGTGTTCACGTTGCGAGGCTTGCCGGGATGCCGCAGCCGGTGGTCGCGCGGGCATGGGACCTCCTGGAGAAGCTCGAAAACGGCGCTAAATCGCGAAGCGCAGGTCCTGCCGCACCAGCGCCGCAGCTTTCGCTGTTCGGAGCCGAACCAGAGGTCTTGCAGGAACTGCGGGAACTGAAGATCGATGAGATGACGCCCCTCGACGCCCTGAATGCCCTTTACAGGCTGCAGCAGCAATCGAAGGATGACTGACCCGGCTTCGATCTGGACCTGACCCAAACAAACCACGGAGAAAAAGATGCTGATCGTTGGAACTGCCCGAGCTGATATCACGCCGCCTGTCGGGATTGCGCATGCAGGCTGGGGCGCGCAGACCCACCAGCGTGCCGAAGGCGTCGACATGCCACTCTACTGCACGGTGCTGTACGTGACGGACGAAGAGGGCAGTGTCGAACTGGCGTTTCTAGATATTGACGAGGGAACGATCAGCGTCAAACGGGACAAGATCCTTCGAGATGCCGTTGCGGAGGCGACCGGCATTCCGGGTGAGAACCTGCGCATCGCCTACACCCACACCCATTCAGGCCCGGTCACGGGAGTCAGCTGGATTGTCGAAGGCGCCGATCTGGTCGAGCCGTGGCTCGATTCGATACCCGGCAAGGCGATCATTGCCCTGCAGGAAGCCAAGCAGAACGCTAAAAAAGCTCGAGTTACAACTGCGTCAGGCCAGTGCGAGATCAACGTGAACCGCAGGCCGCAGACCGAGGATGGCACTCGCTACACGGGCCGCGACTGGGACGGGTTCGTCGACCACGAGGTGTTGGTAACCGCGTTCGACGACGAGGAGGGCGCGTCGATAGCGACCATCGTGAACTATGCATGCCACCCGACGATCATGGCGCAGGACAACCGGCTCATCACACCGGACTATCCAGGCGTCACCCGCAAGGTGGTCGAGGAGAACGTCGGCGGAATGTGCCTGTTCCTGCAGGGTGCAGCGGGCAACATCGGGCCCATCGACGGTTTCACCGGCAACCTTGCTGTCTATCACAGAGCAGGGCACAGGCTCGGACTCGAAGCTTCGAGGGTTCGATTGGGCATGGACCCCGTTCCTCGAAAAGAGCGGCTGGTAAAGATCGAGCCTTCGGGCGCTGATCTTGGCCTTTATGTCGATGAGCAGTCAGGCGAGCCGGATGACCGATTAAGTGTCAGCTTCGAGACCTTCACGCTCCCTGCAAAGGAGCTTCCGCCGCCAGATGAGGTAAGAGCTCAGTTCAAGGCGGCCCAGGACCATCTCGAAGCCGTGCGCAAGCAGACGTCGGAGATCGAGGAGATCAAGAAGGCTGCATTCCCTTCGAAGCGCGCCTACATCGCACAGAACATCGCCGAGGTGTTCGGTACTGGCGGCTCTGTCGACCTTCCGGTACAGGTGATGCGCATCGGGAACACGGCCTTCGTTGCTCTGCCAGTCGAGGCGTTCGCTGAGATCGGCGTCGAGGTAAAGCGGCGGTCGGTTGCCGACTGGACCGTGTTTGGCGGCTATTCGAACGGCTACTACGGTTACATGCCGATGAAGTACGCCTATCCCGAGGGCGGCTACGAGGTCACGACGAGTCCGTTTGCGCCCGGCGCTGCCGAGCAGGCGATCGAGGCCTGTGTGCAGGCCATAGACACCATCTGGCAGAAGTCTCTATAGCGAGTTCACTGGCTCGGGCGTTTAACTTGAGTCAGAGCCGGTTCAGCGCGTCCTTCCCAGCATCGCCGAACTGCGTTTCCCGGCTGAACTCGCATGGAATACGCCTTCGCCATAGTCGGTCTCTTCGTCGGGGCCGTGATGAACACCATCTCGGACCGTATCCCGCCTCTTCACCCGGAGTACGACGGCCCGTTCATCGCAGACCGCGCCCGTCCACTTAAGTGGTGGGAGTACCTCCCGCTGCTCTCATACTTCGGAGCCCGGGAAGCTCCGAGGATGCAGATTGCCAACGGTGCATGGCGTTACCCGACGCTTGAACTGGCGACTGCCGGTGCGTTCTGGCTCGCCGCGGTCAGGTTCGACGACAACACAGCCGTGATGATCGCGGTCGCGCTGTTCGCAGCATCGCTGATCTCGCTGGCATTCATCGACTTCGAGACTCTTTACCTGCCATTCAAGCTTGTTTGGCCCACGGGTTTTGCGGCTTTGGCATTCGCGCCGTTTTGGCCGGACCTGGTGTGGTGGCAGTCTCTGGCCGGTGCTGCGGCCGGGTTCGCTGTCTTCTACCCGATCTACTGGCTGGGGCTGAAGATCAACCGTCCGTTGATGGGCGGAGGCGACGCTCACCTTGCGGCCGCGATGGGAGCGATTCTCGGGCTTCAGATGCTGTTCCTAGGCCTGTACATCGGCGTGGTGATCGGTGGAATTGTGGCGCTCTTCGTGCTTGCGGCGAGGGTGTTCGGCAGCAACGCCCGAGTCATTGCCTACGGGCCGTACCTTTCGATAGGCGGCCTCATCGCCCTCTACTACGGCAGGCCGATCGTCGACTGGGTAGTCGGTACCTGATTTAGTCGTCCGGGCCGCCGAGGTTCGATAAGATTCGTGACAGTTCGCGGGCGGACCGCGCTCTGTGAGATCGAGAACTCATGCCACTGTTTACCACGCTCGTCGTCGGTGGGCTGCAGACCAACTGCTACATCCTCAAGACCGATGGCTCTGACGAATGTGCCGTGATCGATCCTGGCGGTGACCCTGCGAGCGTAGTCGATGCCGTCAAAACCGCTGAACTGGAACTCAGGTACATCCTGTGCACACACGGCCACCCTGACCACACAGGCGGTGTGAGCCTGCTTCACGAAGAACTCGGAGGCCAGTTCTATTTAGCGCGCAAAGACGTTCCATATTCGGCCAATCCGCCCGCCTGGCTGCTTTCAGCCCTTGGGGGATTCACTGCGCCACCAGAGCCGGATATGTCGATCAACAGCGCTGTGTCGCTGCCACTGGGATCCGGGAAGATCACCCTCATCCGTACCCCCGGCCACACCCCGGGCAGTACATGCTTCCTGTTCGAAGGGATGGTCTTCACAGGCGACACGCTCTTCAAGGACTCGATTGGCAGGTACGATCTGCCGGGTGGGGATGGAAGGCAGGAGATAGAGAGCATCCGGGACAAACTTATGATCTTACCGGATGACACCGGGGTCTATCCCGGTCACGGACCGTCATCGACAATCGGCGATGAGCGCAGATCGAATCCGTTCCTGTCAGAGATTCAGTAGCTCCGGCGAGTCCACTGGGCACAGCCGCTTGAACGCATCTCCGGGAAGCCGAGCCGCCAACCCGTGCAAGCGCTGACTCGACTTAAGGTCGACTGTTTCGCCATCAGGCTATCCGGTCGTGGGGACACGAGAATTACCGTCACCACGTGGCGAGAGAAAACGTATTTCGTGATCGATTTGCGTCAGAGCGTATGATGTGGGCACGATTTTGATGAAAGTGGGGAGGACGACTTGAAGCTTGGAGAATCTGACGCGCTGATAATCGTCGACGTACAGAATGACTTCTGCCCCGGTGGTTCGCTTGCGGTGGACCGCGGAGACGAGGTGGCTACCGCTCTGTCAAACGTCGCCCTGCATTTCAGGATGAAAAGTGTCCGCATCTTCGCGACTCAGGACTGGCATCCGGAGAACCACTCGTCGTTCAACGATCAGGGCGGTCCGTGGCCTCCGCACTGCGTGCAGGGTTCACGCGGGGCCGAGTTTCATCAGAACCTCGAACTGCCGATAGGCACCTCAATCGTCCGAAAGGGTTCGAATCCAGAAGTTGACGCCTATTCAGGGTTTCTCGACTCAAACCTCGAAGAGCAGCTGCGGCGCACCGACATCTCGCGTGTCTTCGTTGGAGGACTAGCGACTGACTACTGTGTGCTGAACACCGTGCTGGATGCCCGGGCTCTCGGGTTCGACGTTTTCCTCATCGAGGATGCGATCGCAGCGGTCAACGTCGAATCGGACGATGGCGAGAAGGCGGTCGCGAAAATGAAGGACGCCGGGGCTGAGTTGACCAGTGTCGCCGACGTGAAAGCGGCTTAGTCCGTGGCTCCATGGTCTCGCAGCGATTCCATCGTGGCGGTTAGCTCTACCGGATAACGCTCCGGGTCTCGCAGGGTCTGGACCCCGTCTGGCAGGCTGGCAAGCTGTTCACTCAAGCGCTTTGCTGCGCTCTCCACCGTGTCTGCTGGGCGCACTCGTCTTCCGTCCTGCAACGTAGGTTCCAGTAGCGGTGTGCCATCGGCCGTCGGGGTCTCGTCCGTGGTGCCGATCAGGTCTCGCACGAAGCCACGGTCCTGTGTGACCCGGAATACCTGTTTCGGGCCAGGCAACGTCTGCTTGCCAGGGCTGTACTTGCGAGTGTGCCGGTTGTTGTACTCGACCAGCTTGTAGACGGAGTCGAGGTACGGCGCGTCGGATGAGACGACATAACGGGTTCCGACACCGTAGCTGTCGATGGGCGCTCCCGTGGCGACCAGTTCGGCGAGGGAGTGCTCATCCAGCCCACCGGTCGCAACAACTCGCGTCTCCGTCAGACCGGCTTCATCAAGCATCTTTCTGGCCTGTACGGCAAGCGCAGCCATATCACCAGAGTCCAGCCGCACAGCCCGCAAATACTCGCCACGCTCCTTCATCCCGAGACCGACAGTGATGGCGTTTCGGATCCCCTGAAGCGTGTCGTATGTGTCCACTAGCAGCGTCGTCGAGTCGGGGAACTCCGCCGCGTATGACCGGAACGCCTCTAGCTCGGTCTCGAATGACTGCACGAACGCGTGTGCCATCGTCCCGGCGATCGGCAAGTCGAACTCAGCCGCCGCATGCAGGTTGCTGGTGCCAGCGAAACCGGCGATTGCAGCACAGCGCGAGGCGATGTCGGCGGTGTCTGGTCCTTGTGCGCGTCGAGCGCCAAACTCGACCACAGGCTTGCCCGCAGCCGCCTGTTTTATGCGGACGGCTTTTGTCAGCGCCGCCGTCGGGAAGGTCACGGCGTTGAGCAGCGCGGTCTCGACGATCTGACCTTCGATCAGCGGAGCCGTCACCTCAATGATCGGCTCATCGCCGAACGCGATGGTGCCTTCCCGCATCGTTCTGACAGTGCCGCCGAAGCGGAAGTTTTCCAGGTGCTCCAGGAACCTCGGGTCGAAGAGCGATGTCGAGCGCAGGTAGTCGAGGTCCGAAGAGTTGAACCGCACCGACTCAAGGTACGAGAGCGCTTCGTCGATTCCGGAGACGGCATAAAAGCCCCGATCCTCTGGAAAACCCCGGAAGAACAGGCTGAAGGTCGCACTGCCGTTCATGCCGTTGCGCCAGAAAGCCTGCGACATGGTCAGCTCATACAGATCTGTAAGCAGAGCGTTGCTGTAGGCGGGATCTGGCAATTCTCAACCCTGTTGAGTTGGCGCGAATGGATGCCAGATGATACCGCCTGCCCTGAGGCGATGAGAGCGGAACTACGACGCAGCTATGGTCGCCAGCAACTCTGCAGCCGTAGGGCGGTCAGCGATGCTCTCCCCGATGCGGTATGCGAACAGCTCGCCCGACTCATCGAAAACATACGCGGCAGGGGCGGCCACACCGTCGTCCAGCAGGTTGTAGATGCCCCAGGCACGAGCGACGTCCGCCGACGTGTCAAAAAGCACTGGGTATTGCAGTCCGTAGTTCTCTCTCATGCGGCCTGCGTCCAATTCGTCATCAGTGCTGATCGTCACCACCTCGGCGCCGAGAGCTTTGAACTCTGCGTACCGCTCTTGCAACTCCACGAGTTGCGCATGGCAGATGCCTCAGAACAGGCCCCGGTAAAACACGACCACCAGTGGCCCATCGCCTCGCAGATCTGAGAGTCGCACGACATCGCCGGACGCAGAGTTCAATGTGAAATCGGGGGTCTCAACACTGTCCTTCGCAAGCTGCAGGACGCGGTCGTACTGGCCGTTAGTAGGCGGCAGCGACCTGCCTGAGCTGTCGGTGGAGTCCGACCCACAGGCGACCACGGCCATGGATAACAGCGCGAGAAATACAACGAGCAGGAGTTTCATCTAACCAATCTAGAGGCCACTTCGTGTCACGTAACAGCCGTCCACCTGAGTAATTCGTGAGGCGAAGGTGCCCGGTTTTCTCGAAAAGCGGTCAGCCCCGGCAAACTTGCCGGGGCTGACTGTAGCAACTTCTTTTTGCGAGACCTAGACGAACAGCGGGCCGAAGATGAGCGAAACAACCGCCATCAGCTTCAGCAGGATGTTGATCGAAGGTCCTGAGGTGTCCTTGAACGGGTCACCGACCGTGTCGCCCGTGACTGCGGCAGCGTGAGAGTCTGAGCCCTTGCCGCCGTAGTGTCCGAGCTCGATGTACTTCTTCGCGTTGTCCCAGGCGCCACCTGCGTTGGCCATGAAGATGGCGAGCAGGAAGCCGGTGACAATGGAGCCTGCCAGCAGACCACCAAGAGCGTTCGCTCCCAGTATTCCACCGACCACGATCGGGGCGACGATCGCCACCAGTCCCGGCAGGATCATCGCTTTCAACGCGCCCGTCGTCGAGATCGCAACGGCTTGTGCGGCATCAGGCTTCACGCCCTCTTTGCCCTCTTTCAGGCCGGGGATCTCACGGAACTGCCTGCGCACCTCTTCGATCATGAACCCGGCCGCTGTTCCCACAGCCTGCATAGTGAGGCCGGAGAACAGGAACGGTAAGAGCGCGCCGATCAATGCGCCGATCAAGACCTCAGCCGTGAGCAGGTCGAGTGTCGTTATTCCCGCCATCTGGCCGTAGGCAGCCATCAGCGCAAGCGCCGTAAGAACTGCGGAGCCGATTGCGAAGCCCTTGCCTGTCGCAGCCGTGGTGTTGCCGAGAGCGTCGAGGGCGTCCGTGCGCTCTCTGACCTCGGGGTCGAGGTGCGCCTGCTCGGCGATTCCGCCCGCGTTGTCTGCAACCGGTCCGTAGGCGTCGGTCGCCAGCGTCACACCCAGCGTTGCGAGCATACCGACAGCGGCCAGTCCAACTCCGTAGAGTCCTGCAAGCTCGTTGGCTGCCCACACACCGATCACGACCGAGATGGTCGGGATGAGTGTGCTGTAGAAGCCGACGGCAACGCCGGCGATGATCGTCGACGGGTGGCCGGTCTGAGACTGCTTTGCAATCCATGAGACCGGGTTAATTTCGATCGGGCCGAGCTTGAACCCCTCGTAGGAGGTGAACCACTCGGTTGATGTGCCGATCACCTGTCCGACAACCAGTCCTATCACCACGACCCAGAACAGGTCATAGTCACGAGATAGGGCTGGCAGGTTGTCGGTGAAGTCCATCTGGGAGATGGCAGCGGCGACGCCGATGAGCACAAGGCCCCCGGCGCTGAATATTCCGATTCTCAACGCCCAGAGCAGCCTTCCCATACCGGCGTTTGGCGGAGTGCGCACGACCGCAGCACCAATGATCGCTGCGAAGATGCCAATACCCGCAACAAGGACCGGAAGCACGACCAGGTCAGAGTCGTACTGAATGGTGCCGCCGGTCGCGGCAACGCCGATCGTGAATGCGAGAGCGATCGTCGCGATGATCGAGCCGACGTAGGACTCGAACAGGTCGGCTCCCATGCCGGCCACGTCGCCAACGTTGTCGCCGACATTGTCAGCGATCACCGCAGGGTTGCGAGGGTCGTCTTCGGGGAGTCCGGCCTCTACCTTTCCTACAAGGTCAGCGCCGACGTCAGCGGCCTTGGTGTAGATGCCGCCTCCCACACGGGCGAACAGTGCGATTGACGATGCTCCGAAACCGAATCCGGCGATGATGTTCGGGTCCCGGAAGATGAGCCAGAGGAGTGTCACGCCGATCAGGCCGAGACCAACGACGGTCATGCCCATTACCGTTCCACTGCCGAAGGCGACACGGAGCGCAGGGTTCAGGCCCGTCTGAGCGGCCGTTGCGGTGCGGGTGTTCGCCCTAACCGCGATGCTCATTCCAACCCAGCCTGCAAGTCCCGAGCCGATCGCTCCCACAAGGTAGGAGATGGCGGTCCATGGACCGTCGACATCGATACCGCCCTCGCCTCGGAGCAACTGCAACTGGTCAACCCTGTCGTTGTCCAGGATGTTGAAGTCGATGAACAGCGCCAGGATCACGAACACCACTATCACGAAGGCCGCAAGATAGAGGTACTCACGGCGCAGGAATGCTGTTGCGCCTTCCTGGATCAGGCCGCCGATCTCTCGAACGGCTTCGGTGCCTGAAGACTTACTGGTTACCCACCTGGCGAACCCACCCGCAGCAAGCAGTGCTACTGCTCCTGCGATGATAGCCACCAACATTGAACTCATTTAAATCAGCCTCCGCGAAAGAACCTTCCGTGGACCCCTCTTGCGGGTCGTGGAAGGTTCGCGTGAATGTTCGGCGAGTTTCAGCCTGCGTTCGTCCCTGACGAAAATCGGCGGATATGCCGCTATAGCCCCTGTCCCCAAGCAATCGGGAACTTGACATGCGAGGGTATCCCGGAGGCCGATTCAGGTCAACAGAACCGCGGGCCTACTGGACAGATTGTGTGGCCCGCGAGTTGGGACGTGTTGAGCCAAACAGTTGTGGTTGGCCGCTTCCCAGCCGGCTAGGCCTGCTTGAAGAGCTGGTCTAGCTGGCGTGTCGCCGCTTCAGGGTCAGCGGATTTCGTAACGGCCGTCGCGACGCAGGCTGAGTCGGCGCCGGCGTCGGCGATCTGGCCGATGTTGTCGCTATTGATCCCGCCGATCGCGATCACCGGCACGCCAACCGATGACTTCACCTGCCGTAGCGTCTCGACACCGGCCGGACGCGTGTCCTGCTTGGTGTCTGTCGCGAACATCGCACCGACCGCGATGTAGTCAGCGCCGTCCGACTCAGAGTCGAGCGCCTCCTGCTGAAGAGCGTTTGATGTGCCGACGATCTGCCCGGCATTGAGAAGCTCTCGGGCCTTATCGATAGGGATGTCTTTCTGGCCGAGGTGCACGCCGTCCGAGCCGTTGATCGCTGCGATGTCTACCCAGTCGTTGACGATGAAGACAGCCCCGGCCTTTGTGCACATCTCCTGAATCTGGCCTGCAGTCTCAAGCGTCATCCTGCGTTCGCCTGCCTTGTCCCGCAACTGGATGGCGCAGGCCCCGCCAGAGAGGGCGGCATCGGCGACTTCTACCACAGGCCGGCTGTCTGTGTGGTCGGCGTCGACTATCACGTAGATACCGTCGAACGAAGCCGCGATCGCCTGCCTGATATCGCTGCCCACGCGGTCCGTGATCCGGTCGAGCACCTTCGTGGCGCGGTCGATCCAGTCGCCCGACAGGACCTCTTCGCCTTCAGGCGTGAGCGACTGAACCAGCTGGATGGCCTGCCGGACATCGTCCACAGCGATCAGTCCTGTGTTTCGAGGATCCTTGCCGCGCCCGGTTACATCGATGAACGCCTGGCGGTCTCGCTCTTCCGTAGCCGCCGCAACCGGAATCGCCTCTCGCAACGACTTCAGGTCGGTGGTGAGGCCGATCGGCGATGTCGCGACCACCTCCAGGAAACGCAAGTTGCGGTGGATCGCCTCCACCTGTGCCTGCAGGTAGTCGTTGCGCTGGGCGCTGTCTGCCAAGTCGTTCTCCGAATCTGCGGGTTAGAGAGCGCAGATTGTATGCGACCTGCCGCAGTGGGTCATCCGGTTCATGGTCTTCGAGCCTTGTTGGTGAATTCGAAGTACACTCCGCTCCGCCACGCCACGTCATCGAAACATGGAGAAGAAGATGCCTGCAGAGCGCCCGACCGAAGAGCAGTTGATCAGTTGGTTGAACAAGGACCTGAACAACTGGGGCCGCTGGGGTGATGACGACCAGAAAGGCACGCTGAACCACCTCTCAGATGCCAAAACGAAGGCGGCGATGTCGCTTGTTGAAGACGGCAATACGGTCAGCTGTGCTCTCGATGTCAGCTACGCGCACGCACCGGACGTACCGCGCCCGCCACTGCACTACATGGTCCGTACCGGCTACGACACCAAGGAAGGTGAGCCGAAGGAGCGCCAGGTGGCGATGGACTTCTTCGGGATCATCTTCCATGGCCACACGGTGACACATGTCGACTCCCTCGCCCATTTCTTCTGGGACGACAAGATGTACAACGGCTTCCCGATGAGCGACGTCTCGACTGACGAGGGCGCCCGCACAAACAACGTGCTCGCCGGAGGAGGCGGAATAGTCACGAGGGGCGTTCTCGTCGACGCGCCTTACCTGCGTGGCATCGAGCTGGTAGAGCGCGGCGATGGCGTTGGCATGGCGGATATCGAGAAGGCTGAGGCTGAGTGCGGGTTCCGTGTTGAGAAGGGCGATGTGCTGCTGATGCGCACTGGCCAGCTTGGAGAGCGCAAGCGTACGGGTGGCGTGAATGTCTGGGAAAAGGGCTCGGCAGGACCGAAGCCGGAGATCCTGCCGTTCATGCACGAGCGCGAGATCGCAGTGATGGGCTCCGACTCGGGCAACGATGTTATTCCAACGGGCTATGACAAGTTCACGAACCCGGTGCACCAGGTGGGGATTGTCGGCATGGGTTTATGGATCCTGGACAACGCATGGCTGGACGACCTGGCAGACGAGTGCAGGCGTCGGGGCCGCTGGGAGTTCGCAATCACCATCAACCCGTTGCGGATTCCAAACGCGACCGGCTCGCCGGTGAACCCGATCGCTATCTTCTAGGCCAGTGAGTCTGGCCGGTTGATCGTGATGACGTTGCCGCCGTCGACAGGCAGGATGACGCCGGTAACGTAGGAAGACGCGTCCGATGCAAGCCATGCGATCGCCTCGCCAACCTCCTCCGGTTCGCCCGGCCGGCCAGCTGGGATGGCTCCGTTCCAGTCTGTGCGGACGCTTGGGTCTTCGGTGAACCGTCTTGCCCAACTACCTGCGTCGATGATCCCCGGTGCCACGGCATTCACCCTGATGCCGCTGGTTCCGTACTTGGCTGCTGCCGATGATGTGAGGCCGTTGACCGCGTACTTGGCCGACGCATACCCCTCACCGGTAGTGCCGCGGAGACCGGCGATGGACGAGGTATTGATGACCGAGCCGCCACCTTGCTGCAGCATCTGGGCGATCTCGTACTTCATGCAGAGCCACGTCGAAGTTGTGTTCAGTTCCATCGTTTTCAGGAACGGCTCGGGGTCGGAGTCCGGCCAGTCCGCGTTCGCAGGAACGCCACCGCCCGCGTTATTGGCGGCGCAGTCGAGTCGGCCATAGGTGCTGACCGCGAACTCAATCATCGCCTGAACTTCCGATTCGACAGTGACATCGGTGCGGATGGCTGCGGCTTCGCCTCCGCTAGCCCTGATCTCTTCAACCAGGCTTTCGAGCTCCGGCTGCCGCCGCGCGGCGACGGTCACTTTCGCGCCATGAGCGGCCATCACCTTTGCCGTGGCGCGGCCAATACCGGAGCTTGCGCCGGTGACCAGTGCGACCTTTCCTTCAAGCATTTCTGTCTCCTAAAGGGCGACCCGTTAGTTATCGTAGGAACGGCACATCGCCATCGTCTTCGCTGTCGTCATCATCGTTACTCCGCTCTCTGTGACGCCAGCACTTCGGTCGCCAGCACGCCCACTCGAAACCGGTGCCGATCACCGGGCGCAGGCAGGCCGCCAGGACGAAAAAGGCGATCACGACGAATAGCGAAATGACCCAGAACGGGATGGGCTCTTCTCCCGGGCGAAGTAGTTGCAGAGGAGAAGCCTAGAAGCCGATCGCGTTTTCCACAAGGTTCGAGCGCACCACATGCCCGGCCGCGTCCATCTCGATAGCAAGCAGGTCTATCCGCCAATCGGCCTGCTCGGCACCGGTCTCGGCAAGGTAGCTCTGCGCAGCGGCGACTAGTCGCTCGACTTTCCTGGGAGGAATCGACTCCTCGGGACTACCGAACGAACTGGAGCGGCGGGTTTTCACCTCTACGAAAACGATCTGGTCACCAAGGCTGGCGACGATGTCTATCTCGCCCTCACGCACCCGGTAGTTAGTGCGAACGACCTGGTAGCCAAGCCGTCGAAGGATATCGACGGCTGCCGCCTCGCCTGCTCGGCCTGCTCCGGCCGGGAGGTTGAGCCGGTTGGTCGCTCTGGGTTTCCTTGTGGCTGGCACTGGAGATCAGCCTCTCAAGATCGCTTCTCGCACCGGGCGAAACGAACTCCGGTGGATCTCACACGGCCCATGCTCTCGAAGCGCCGCCATGTGAGCGGCTGTTCCGTAGCCCTTGTGCGAGGCGAAGCCATAGCCAGGGAACTTCTCCTCGAAAACCGATGACATGAGCCGGTCCCGGGTGACCTTGGCGATCACCGAAGCTGCTGCGATCGACATAGAGACCGCATCGCCCTTGATGATCGCCGTCTGCGGCAGGGCAACAGCATCCAACTTGACTGCGTCGATCAGCAGGTGATGTGGTTGCGGGTCCAGACCTTCTATAGCGCGAGCCATAGCAAGCTTTGTCGCTGCAGCAATGCCTATGGCGTCAATCTCCTCCGAAGAGCATGCGCCAACGGCGTGAGCGACCCCGCCAGAAACCAGCGCCTCGTAGGCGACCTCCCGCTGCGCTTCGGTCATCTGCTTGCTGTCGGTGAACAGCCCTGACCATGATTCCGCGGTGTCCGCATCCAGCACGGCTGCCCCTGCGACGACCGGCCCCGCAAGCGGGCCACGGCCGACCTCATCGACCCCTGCGATGTGCAGGATGCCACGTTGCCATAGCTCCTGTTCAAAGTGGAGAGAAGGAGTCGCAGGAACAGAATCGGTCCTGATCAGCATGCGGTGCCCGGAAGCTGGAGAGGGAATGAACGGCCAGGTCCGTCGACCCGGCGGCGAGCAGAGGTTATCTCTTCTCCCGCCAGTCACCAAGCCGCACGACGCAGCAACCGGATCAGCCGACGATCGCGGCAGCCTCGGCGTCAGGCGAGAGTTCGTGGGGAGGGGCGGGTTCGATCAGACCGCCGCCAAGCACCTCGCCGCTGTCGAAGAACACAGCCGCCTGGCCCGGCGTGATCGCTCGCACAGGCTCATCGAACTCGATCTCTGCCCAGTCGTCACGGGGTGTGACCGTCGCCGAGGCGTTCTTGCCGTTGTACCGGATACGCGCCTCGCAGCGGACCGGACCTGCAGGAGCAGTGCCAGATATCCAGTTGACACCGGACGCCCATAGCTTCGTCTTCAGGAGGTCCTTCGCATCACCCACCGTGATGTCGCCGGTGGCCGCGTTGATGTGCGTGACGAAGACAGGTCGGCCAGTACCGCCGTTGATCGGCAGGCCCTTCCGCTGGCCGATGGTGAAGCCGTGGACGCCATCGTGCTTGCCAAGCACCGTGCCGGACGAGTCACGTAGAACTCCAGGGACGCGTGTCTCAAGCCGCTTTTCGACGAACTCCTTGTAGTTGCCCGCGGGTATGAAGCAGATGTCCTGGCTGTCTGGCTTGTCCGCCACAGGCAACCCGAACTTCACCGCAAGCGCCCGAATCTCGTCCTTGGTGTATCCACCGACAGGAAGGGCAAGCTTCGCCAGCTTATCCTGCGTCAGGGTGTAGAGGACATACGCCTGGTCCTTGAGCGGGTCGACGGCGCTCATCAAACGGAAGTCGCCGTCGCCAGCGACAACCTGCGCGTAGTGACCGGTGGCCACGATGTCGGCGTCCATGAACTCTGCGCGCTTCATCAAGAAGTCGAACTTCAGGCGGTCGTTGCAGGCGAGGCAGGGGTGTGGCGTGCGGCCGTTCTCGTACTCACCAACGAAGTAATCGATCACATGCTCGCGGAACTCTGATTCAAAGTTCATGTAGTAGTGCTTCGCACCAATAACACGACAGGTGGCCCGGGCATCCTCGACATCCTCAAGAGAGCAGCAGGACTTGCTGAGTCGGCCTGCGTTCTCGAACGGCGCGTCGAAGAGCCGCATCGTGACTCCGATGACCTCATAGCCCTGTTCTGCCAGCAACGCAGCAGCGACGGAGGAATCGACTCCTCCGCTCATCGCCACAACTGCTCGCTTCTTCTTCGAGTTTGCGCTCATCTCAACAAGTGTATCCGTGGACCGCCAGATTTCGCCTGTGTGAAGGCCTTACCGAGTGGTCATTCTTCGGAAGTAGCGGCCTTCGCTGGTACAATCGGGGCAATGGCAACATCACCGGGCGCCGAAAAAGACGCACAGATTGAACTGCAGTCGACCTCCGACTATGCGCGCCACGCCGCCGAGTTCCTGTTCGAGCGCCTCGCTTCCGATATCGCTGTCATCAACGTGGAAGGCATCTGCTCCTATGCCGACTTCTTTGTGATCGCATCAGGTGAGACCGACCGCCACCTCGATGCGATGGCCAACGACCTGACACGTGAGATCCGCAAGCACGGTCTTCACGCGGGACACCGCGAGGGCGCGGGGCAGGGCGGATGGGTCCTGATCGACTTCCCGGGCTTTGTCGTCCACCTCTTCAGCCAGGACAGCCGCGACTTCTACGCGCTGGACAAGCTTTGGGCGCGTGGTACTGAGGTCGTGCGGCTGCAGTAGGCAGGCAAGTCGTTGTGCCAAACAGCGGAATCCGGCCATCCTGAGCCGGTCGAAGGGTGTGTTGCCGGAACAAAACCCTACTCGGTGATCCAGCTTTCGATCCTGCGGTCCCAGCGCAGAAGCTCGTCTGCCGAGAAGAACAGCCCAACCTCTCGCGCCGCGTCTTCCGCGTTCGCAGAGCCGTGAATCAGGTTTCGGCCGATATCCACACCGAAGTCACCGCGGATGGTTCCGGGCGCTGCCTCGGCCGGCTTCGTCACACCCATCATCTTGCGGGTGATCGCGATGGCGTCCGGTCCTTCAAGAGCCAGTGCAACGACGGGTGACGACGTTATGTAGTCAACCAGTCCGTCATAGAACGGCTTGCCCTGGTGCTCGGAATAGTGCCTGCCGGCGAGCTCCTCTGAGACCTGCATCAGCTTGAGGCCGACGATCTTCATGCCGGTCTGCTCGAGGCGACGGACAATCTCGCCGGAAAGGCCACGTTGCACGCCATCTGGTTTTACGAGCACGAGGGTTGTTTCGGTTGCCATCATCTCTCCCGATCTGGTCTTGTTGCGATCTGCCGGCTGCGTGGCCGGTCGATTTCAGATAGTTGCGGTGCCGACAGATTACTTTACCTGCGTACTCAGGCTCAGTGTGGCAGTCGGCGAAGTTTGTCGGCTCCGGCTCAGGTCGGAGCTTTCTTCATGGTGATACTCGGAGGCCGGGCATAGATCGGCCTGAGCTCTGTGAGCGGAGTGGTATCGCCAGATTCGACACGTTGCGTTGCAATCTCCAGCATCGACAGCGGCGAGCGAGTCGGCGGTTCGCCTGAGAGAATCTGTTCTGCTGGCAACTGCTCAGCGAGCAGTTCGGCACCCTCGCCGCATAGCTTGGCGCCCTCGTCTAGGCCGGCTACAAACTCATCGAATGTTGCGAGTCCAATCTCAGGCTCTGCGTCCGGTGACTCGAACTTCGCCCAGGCAAGCTCCCCCCGTCCAGCAGGTAGTAGTGAGACGAGTGGAGATGCAGCAGATGCAACGTCAAAGTACGGATGCGCTTCGATCTGGTGGGTTGGGACACCGATCAAGGGCAGGTCGTTTGGCAGCGCAAGACCGAGTGCTGTGCTTATACCGACTCGTACGGCACTAAAGCCGCCGGGTCCAAGTGCTACCGCGACGTGAGTCAGGTTCGCAGGCGTGATCCCGGCACGGTCTGTCAGTTCAGCTATTGCGGGCATTAGTTCACGGCCGTGGTTCTGGTCGGAACGCCACACCATTTCGGATTTTTCGCCTGACGCAGTCTGCAGTCCAACGCCCGCCCAGCGAGTTGAGGTATCGATCGCGATGAGGTTCATTCTGGCGTCTCGTTGCTGGGCATGTAGGCGGATGAAAGCGATTCGTAGATGGCCGCGGCGCGCATGGCGAGGTGTGCGGCGCGGTCGCCACCGGGAGTCATCGTCAGTGTGCGGTCGTCGTCACCATCACCGAACTCGATCTGAATAAGCAGGGCATCATGCGGAAAGTTGCCTTCGGCACGCTCAGGCCACTCGATCGCGAGCGCCCCATCGGTTAGCCGCTCTTCAAGCGCCAGCTCTTCGACCTCATCTGGGCCCGCGACCCGGTAAAGATCGCAGTGACTGAGTCTGATTCGTCCCCGGTATTCGTTGACGATCACGAAAGTCGGGCTGCGTGCGGCGACCTCACTCTCGATGCCGATCGCCATCCCGCGCACCAGCTGCGTCTTCCCGGCACCGAGGTCACCCATCAAAAGCACAACATCGCCGCGCCTCAGTGCTTCGCCGATTGCCCGGCCGATCAAGATGGTTTCCGCTTCGGCGTGGCTCTCCACCATCAGTCCTTGAGCCTGTGACGGCATCAGTGGAAACGGGAACGGACTATTTTGCATCGAGGTGGTCCCATCCCCTTCGCGCTAGTTTCTTCACAGATCCGTCGGCGTTCAGCACGGTTACGCGCTCTCCCTCATCAGACTCTTCCACGATTCTGCCGATATGCGTGACTATCCCGCGGTGGCGCGCCAGCAGTCGGTCCATAAGGTCAAACGGAACTGTAAAGACCAGTTCGTAGTCCTCGCCGCCAGTAAGCGCCATCTCGGTGGCGTCATCACCGAATATTTCTGACAGTTCAGGCGGGACCGGCACGTCGGCTGCGTTGATTACGGCGCCGACCTCACTTGCGGCACATATCTTCCCCAGGTCGGCGACAAGCCCATCACTCACATCCATTGCGCAGGCAACTCCGTTTTCAACAAGCTCCTTCGCCTCTTTTAGACGCGGGACCGGCCGGTAGTGGATCCGCTTCAGGGCGTCGGCACCTGGTCCGGTAAGACCGTCCAGCACAGCTCTCAACCCACCATGAGACCCTCCGAGCGGTCCGGTCACGCCGACCAGATCGCCCGGTTGCGCAGAGTCTCGGCGCAGCAATACAGCTTCGCCGTCGATCTCTGCTGCCCGACCGGTCAGCGCCACAGTCACGAAAAAGACCGGGGACGAAACGACGTCCCCGCCGACAATGACGCCACCGAGCTCCCGAAACGCCGCCGTCATTCCGCCGTACATCTCCTCCATGTTTTCGACCGAGATGTCAGGTGGCACACCAAGCGTCACCAGGGCGTGCAGCGGGGTTGCTCCCATCGCTGCGATATCGCTCAGGTTCGAGACCGCAGATTTCCAGCCGACGTCCGCCCAGTCGGCTTTCCCGTTCACGAAGTGAACGCCGTCGACCATCGTGTCGGTTGTCATCACCTGCACGCCCGACTCGAACTCGACTGCAGCAGCATCGTCGCCAATGCTAACGACCACGTCTTCGGACGAGGGCGCACCGTCGATCACACGCTTGACCGCTCCGATCAACTCGAACTCACCCAGGCGGCCGGATTGACTTTGCCGTGAAGATTGCATCCTGGCGATTATATGGACGGGCATGAGCGTGCGCGAGGGTCCGGCAGGTCGCTATTCTCAAATGGACAGCCGACCTTTCAGAAATGGCGAGATCCACCGTGGCAAGCATCCTCTTACTCTCTGATATCCATGCCAACCTTGCGGCGCTTGAAGCTGTGCTGGCAGATGCCGAGCGCGTCGGAACGGTCGACGAGGTATGGTCGCTGGGAGACGCCTTGGGGTACGGGCCTCGGCCCAACGAGTGTCTTGATCGGTTGCGCAGCATCGGCGCCGTGGCCATTGCGGGGAACCACGAGCTTGCTGCTGTCGGCTCGATCTCTTCGAGGGACTTCAATCTGTATGCGCGGGCAGCTATCGAATGGACCGGGCAGGTACTGAAGGACGAAGGACGGGACTACATCGAGACGATGCCTGTGCAGGAAATACGGGGCGATTTCACACTGGTCCACGGGTCGCCCAGGGACCCTGTCTGGGAGTACACAACCGGGCACAGCGTCGCGGCCGCGAATCTTGACCTTCTCGAGACCCCGCACTGCGTAAACGGCCACACCCACGTACCGGTCGCGATTAACGTTTCTTCTGATGCGAGAACGGAAATTCATCCGTTACACAACCAGGTAGTGGATTTGACCGAAGGGCGATGGTTCCTGAATCCCGGCAGTGTTGGTCAACCGCGCGACGGCGACCCCAGAGCTTCATATGCGTTGCTGAACACTGAGGCGGAAAGAATTCGATTTCTGCGTGTTGAGTATCCCGTGGCGGAGACCCAGCATCAGATGCAGGAGATCGGGCTCCCGCGGCTTCTCATCGATCGACTGGCTGTCGGAATGTGAGCAGTGGCTCTGGGCCTTGCGCTGGAATATGCTGTTCGCCTGACGAGAGCACCGATTGACCAGGTTTGGTACGTAACTCGGAGGCAACGATGCCAGTAGTGAACATAGCGCTGTATGCAGGACGCACGCCGGAACAGAAAGAGGCGCTTGCGAAGGCCGTGACGAAGGCGATTTCAGAGACGGCAGGAATCCCGGACGAAGCGACGACAATCATCTTCCAGGAAGTTGAGAAACACGACTGGGCTGTTGGCGGAGTGCCTGCGTCGAAGCAGTAGCCGATCAACGGGGGCGGCGGGCATGTTCACCACGTGCTCGAGTCCGCCTCCCGAGCCATCTGCCGGACGAATCTGTCGGAATCAGCAGTTGTTGCGCGCTTGCCAAGTTGACACGCCTCAGGGCCTCAGTTTGAATTGTTTACGGCGCGCTAGCTCAATTGGCAGAGCAAGTGACTCTTAATCACTAGGTTCGGGGTTCGAGTCCCCGGCGCGTCACCAATGTTCTCTGCGAAGACCACCTGTACGGCGCAGTCGACAGTGTAGCCGGTAGACGGTTTCTTTGATCTGAACAGAGAAGCCGCATAGCAGTTCGAGGAATGGACTAAGGGTCTATAGTTCCCTGATACGGGGTTCTTGACCTCAGTCGGGCATCACCTCAGGACAGATGTGACCATGGAACTCAAAGAAGCGCTCCTCCGACTCGAAGCGCTCGGCTCCGAAAAAGTGAGAGCCCAAAACGGAAAGCTTGGTGCCGGAGATAACCAGTTTGGCGTCAAGCTCGGTGACATTCGCAAGCTGGCGAAAGAGATCAAGACCGATCACGATCTGGCGATGGATCTATGGCAGACAGGGAACATCGACGGGCAACTGTTGGCGGTCCTGCTGATGAAGCCGAAGGAACTTTCGGTCGAACAGATGGATCAGGTCGTCAGGTCAGTGGAGTTCGATCAGGTTGCAGACTGGCTCAACGCATACGTCGTCAAGCGTCATCCTGACAGAGAGGCCCTGCGTCAGAGCTGGTCAACTGACAGTGACCCGATGGCATCTCGCGCAGGATGGAACCTTACTGCGGAGCGCGTTTCGAAAAGCCCTGATGGACTCGACCTCACGGCGCTTCTCGACCGTATCGAGTCAGAGATGGCGGACGCCGCGCCGCAAGCGCAGTGGACTATGAACTACGCTCTCGTGGAGATCGGTATCAACTTCCCCGAGCACCGGAGCAGGGCCATCGCAATTGGAGAAAAGCTGGGAGTCTTCCGCGATTACCCGGTCTCCAGGGGCTGCACCTCACCATATGCGCCAATCTGGATCGATGCGATGGTTGGCACGACAGCCAGCTAGACTGTCTTGGCGGTCAACACCTGTTCGAGACATGACGCTCGTATCGTAGTAGTTGGTTCCCATTAGAATCTCGCCATGTCTTCACCTCAGAACATCTATGACGACCCGGAGTTCTTCGCCAGCTACGACCGGATGCGGATTGAAGCCGCAGGTCGCGCTGAGGACTTCGAGTACACCCAGATCAGGAGCCTGATGCCGGACGTGCGCGGCTTACGCGTACTGGATATGGGCTGTGGAGCGGGCGAGATGTGCAGGTGGCTGGTCGAGAATGGCGCCGATTCGGTGATCGGCACGGACGTGTCTGAGCGCATGCTTGCCACCGCGAAATCGTACAGGCAAGACGGCATCAACTATCTGCGAATCGCGGCTGAAGACGCTGCATTCGAACCGCAGTCATTCGACCTCGTAATCAGCTCTTACTTGCTGAACTACATCGAAGACGTAGCGCCGCACTTCGAGAAGGTTCATGGGTGGCTACGGCCCGGCGGGACGTACGTTTTCCTGACAGAACATCCGATCATCTCGGCTCCTCACAAGGCGCGGCCAGATGAGCCCTGGGACATGTCAGGAGATTCGCCAGCCTGGAAGCTGTCGCACTACTCAGACGAAGGGAAGCGGGTTTCCCATTGGCACGTCGATGACGTGGTGATGTACCACCGGACCATGGCGACGATCGTCAACTCGCTTGTGGAGGCCGGTTTCGGTGTGAAGCGCATGCTGGAGCCACATGCCTCTGAAGTGATCGAGCGCGAGCGGCCTTACCTCACGGATGAGCGAATTCGACCATCGATCTTGCTTATTTCAGCAGAGGCCCTTGCCAGGTAGACGAACCGACCGCAGATCTCTGCGGAGCCAGTCACTCCGTCAGGTCTTGAGCCAACATCAGAGCATTGCCGTCCGGGTCGTAGAACGTAGCCGTACTGACCATCCCTTCAACGGTGTCAGTTTCGCCATCGAACTTCACCCCAGCCGCTTCCAGAGACCCTCGCGCCGTCTCGATATCGTCCACTCCAAAAACCGGAACCATATTGCCCGGCGACGCCTCAGCCTGTTCACCCAGCCCCAGGATCACGTTGTCGGTCTTGGTCAGCATCTCGCTCCAGCCGGCTTCATCGATGTGGTGGATCAACTCGAATCCGAGCTTGTCGCTATACCAGTCCGCGCTTGCATGGCGGTCGCGGACAGACATCGCGATGGTGATGGTGTTTTTCAGAGAGACGAGCGGCATCGGACTTCCTTTCGGATTAAAAATAGTGTAACTTTATTTTATGGACATTAGATCGCTTGTCAAGATCACCTCCCGGGCATGGTCCCTGAACATCCTGGCTCTATTGCACCAGGGTGTTCCCGGACGACAAGCACCCTTGCTGGCTGCGACAAACGCGAGTCGGACCTCATTCGCTTCAAGCCTGAAGCACCTCGTCCAACTCAATCTCCTGGAGAGAAATCCTGGTCATGGCCATCCGCTGCGCCCGGAGTTCCGGCTGACCCAGACCGGCATTGCAGTCGCCGAGACCGCTGACAGGATCGTGAAGGCAGTGCCCGACGACAGCGAGTTCGCGCTGCTGCGACGAAGTTGGACGGTTCCGATTCTTGCACTGACGGACACACCGCAACGCTTTTCGGTCATCAAGTCGGACCTAGCCACGATCACAGATCGGGCGCTGTCGACCTCGCTGGTTCAACTGGAGGAGCGAGAATGGCTGCAGCGTGACATCGACACTTCGAAACGTGTGCCATTCCCGACCTACCACGCGACGAATGAGGGCATTGAGGTCAACCGGGCGATTGGCCTGACCGCTTAGACGGCGGTGGCTGGCTATGCAGCATCGCTCACTTGCCGAGGCTCCGTGTCATCGACTCAAGCCCGTCGCCAAACGCCTTCCCACTGTGACCAAAAGCCTGACAGCGGCGGTTCTCTTTGAGTCAGGTCTTCTCTCAAATCGACAATAGGCTGAAAATTGGCTCCAAGTAGCTCCTCGATTTCGGATTCGCTGAAAAAGTGGACCTGCAGGCCCTTCTTGGGGCCTTCGTCATACCGAATCGTGAAGCCGCCAGACCGGTTCCGTTCCACGACGCAGTGTGACCTGACAATCTGGGTAGAAATCGAGTTGACTCGCAGAAAGAAGAGCCCACCGGGTTTCAACAACTGAGCAACCCGAATGAAGTAGTCCTTTACTCGCTGACCGTCCCCGTGCTGGAAGACCTGTAGCGCGATCAGGTAGTTGAACTTTCTTCTACCGGTGTCGAATGTCAGGAAGTCGCCGCAGATCAGTTGATCGGAATCGAGGCTCGGTCTTTGCTGCGATATCTGATTCAGCGCTTCCCTGGAGAGGTCGAGACCAACCAACCTGAGGCCGTCATCGATCAGCGGCAGAAAGTTCCTGCCGTTCCCGCAGCCGACATAAAGTCCTTCGCCCTGATGAGCAGTCTCGTTTTCGCGCAGCACCTCAGCGATCTTTGACACGAACGGGATTGGTGGCTCTCCAACGTACCTCCCCGTTCGGTACTCGGCATCCCAACTCGCGCCGATCGACACGGCAACGCTTCTCCTATTACTGACAGCTCATCGCACTCGGACAGAGTCGCCAGCGTATCCCATACTCACTCTAAAACCAGGGCGGATGGCGCTTACCGACGAGGCCCTGAGAGTGGTGCTGTTAAGGCAGCAGCGAGTCCCTGCGTGCCTGTCCGAGAGCCAACGGCCAGCTACTCAGCCGGATAGACCGGCTCTTCGAACGGGTAGAGCGGCACCCTTCGGCGCTCGTAGGTGAACGTGCTCAGGTCCGCTGTCGTCACACCCGGCGTGTTCACGATGATGATCTCGGCCGCGATCGGCTGATACGCGGGCCTCGGCGAACTCACACCCTTCGCCACAACCACACGGTACTCCTCGGGACGGACTCCGATTGAGTACATCTGCTCGCGAGCAGTGTTGCCTGATCTAACCGATGTCAGGAGAATCGTCATGCCGTCATTCGTGTCGAAGCGCACCCGCTGGCCGTCACTGTAGAACCGGCCACCGCCGTGGGTCGGACGGGTCTCCTCGTAGTCGCCATCATCGATGCTCACGACCGTGCCAACGACACGTACCGGCTCTCCGTGCATGTCATCCGTCTTGCCACCGACGTCGAGCTGGATCTCGGCTCCAACACCGGCTGCGACGCACAGCTCAACCGCCCCTGGGTCGTAGAGTGATTGAAGGAAACGCTGAACCCCCATCTCCCGGGCAACTTTGAGGATGTGGGTCGAATCGGCAGACGAGCCGCCGCCGATATTGTCTCCAACGTCCATCAGGACGATCGGGCCGAGGTGCGAATGCTCAGAGCGTTCGGCTTCGGCAAGGGCGGAACCGTCGTCCGGGACGAAGTTTTCGACGCCCTCCGGTTTCGGTCCGACATAGCGCTCCTCGGCCATCCGCAGTGCCTCTTCGATGCCTGGAACCGGCATGTTCAGTGCTTCTCGCTTTGGCCACGCACGCTTAGCCATCCACTTCGCAGTCTCACGGGCTTTATCCATATCGCCATCGGCAATCGCGATCCATGACATGCCCATCTCTTCCACATCGGCGTACGGGTAACCCTCTGCTATCGAAGTGTCGATGATTCCCTCGCGCTCGTTGGCCTCAACACAGTCGTCCACGAGGCCTTTCATAGGCTCCTGGCCGGTGAACTGCTTGACGATGTTGACCAGCATCGGCGGCATCTCGATGAACTGCACCGGTCTGATCTCGCCCTTCGCGGCCCGGTAGATGATCTCAGCGCACTTGCGACCTCGCAGCTTCGTGTCGAGGTGCGGGCAGGTGCGCCAGACGACGCAGGCGTCGGTGTTGGCCACGGTCTCTTTCGAGATGTTGGCGTGCATGTCCAGCGTGATGCCGACCGGTACGTCCGGTCCGACGATCTCGCGCACGGCGCGGGTGAACTCGGCGTCCATGTCGGGGAACTCTTCAGACACGGCCGCTCCATGGTTTGCGATCAGCACACCGTCCCACGGGCCCCGGTCCTGGAGCATCTGAAGCATTTCAGTCGAAAGACGGTCGTAGGCATCTTTAGTGATGGTGCCGATGGGTCCGGTACGGGCGTACATGAGCGGCACCGATTCAAAGCCGAACTCTTCGGCCGCCTGCAGATAACCGGCGATCGTGTATTCGGAGGTCGCAAAAAGGTCGAGGATTTCCTGTCCCCGGGCGATGATCCGGCTCTCGAACTCTTCGTAAGTGGCCGGGACGATCGAGAACGTGTTTGTCTCGTGCGAGATACCGAGTATGGCGAATCTCATGTTTGCTCCTGCAGGTAGGTTGCATCAATCGGGCAGCCGGCTTGCCTGGTATGACCGGCAAGAGCCGGTCGGCAGCGACTGTGGAACGCAGGATACCGCCAGGAGAAAGCTTTTCCAGAGACCTCGCTGGAGGCCCGGGCTAGGACGCCAGCTTGGCGCCCTGCGGAACGCTCCGCAGGTCGCGCCGTTGCTGCCACTGGGTAGGCGCCAGCTCCGGTGTTGTTGACACCTGAGGTGCGACCTTGCGGGCGCCGGGGAGCGTCACGGCCATGGTCGTGCCGACTCCGACGGTCGAGTTGACCTCGATGCTGCCCTGGTGGCCATCGACGATTGCTTTGACGATGGACAGACCCAGGCCAAGACCTGACTGAGAGCGAGTGGCTTCGTCGTCACGTCGGTAGAACCGCTCGAATAGCCGGTTGCACTCTTCCTGCGGGATACCGGCACCTTCGTCTGTGACCGAAATCCTGACAGAGTTATCGATCTGCTCGACGGAAACTGTGATTTTGCCATCCGCAGGGGAGTACTTGGACGCGTTCGACAGAAGGTTGAGCAGGACCTGCATGATCCGGCGTGAGTCGCCATGGACTTCCAGGTCTTTTGCGCTCCGCTCTATGTTCAGCTTCTGACCCCTGGGCCGAAGAAGAACGCGTCCAGATGTCTCAACCTGCTTCAGCAGGTTTTCGAGCACGAATCCGTCCTTCTCGATCTCGAACTTGCCTGACTGGATGCGAGTGACTTCCAGCATGTCCTCGATGAGCATATTCAGGTGATGTCCGTTCCGGCGCATGGCGTCCAGGTGCTTGACGTTTTTCTCAAGCGACTCACCTTCGAGGCGGTTGCGGACCACGTCTGTAAAACCAACCATGGCCGTAAGCGGCGTCCGCAGTTCGTGCGAAACCATGGACAGGAAGCGGTCGCGCTCGTCGTTGAGATCACGAAGCTGCTTGTTCTCGATTTCGAGTTGGCCTGCCACGAGCTTCTCTTCTGCAAGCGACCTCTCCTGCAAGATCGACCGCTTGCGTGACCTCGCAAGCAGCACATCGGCTGCAAGGACGATGCCGAACAGGATCACGAAAGAGCCACCGAGCGTGCTGAACACAGTTCGGAAGTTAGTGTTCCGGGTGCTGTCAATCCGTGCTTGCAGATCGGCAGTCACGTCACGCTTTACCTCAATGATCTGGGCCGGCTGCCTTGTGTTCACATCGAGCAGCGGGATGTAGGTCGACACAAGGTCACCGTATGCGCTGTCTCCGGCATTGACGCCTTCGTCCAGCCGCGTGGCCGCATCTCCGGCTACAGCGCTCATGTAGGCCTGATTGGACTCGTCAACCCGATGCGGAACGCCGGATTCGCTCGTCCAGATCAGGTTGCCTTCCGTGTCGATCAGAGACAGGCCAACGATGTTGGAGTTCGCAAGGAACGTAGTGGTAGCCAGGTTGCTGTAGCCCGCAAGAGGATCGGACGGAGCACCGCTGCCTATCTCGCCATCTGGCGATGACACAACGTCCGTGAGGATTCCTGCGATGACCTGTGCGTCCTTGCTGGACTGCTGGCTGACGATGTCAATCAGGTTGGACTTTTCGTTGCGTTCGGCCGATCGTGTGATGACGATCGCTGCGACAGCGAAAATCGCTACGCTGATGATGAGGAATCCTGTTGTGAGTTTGTATGGCATGTCTTTAGTGACTGTTCCGATCCGATGCTTTGTTAGCTACGACTATCAGGATGTTTCTATTCGTCCTTGTCCTTGCCGAGAGCCTTGCCCTTTCCTGGTGACTCTGACTCGTCGTCCGACTCCGTAGCAGTTGGCTCGTCTGGAGCGTCTGATGCTTCCAGCTCATCATCCTCGGATGGAGTGTCCAGCGTGTTGGGCACATCCGGTGTCTCAGGCTTCTCAACTGGCGGTGTAGCCGGAGTGTTCGACGCAGCCGGTGTCTCAGGCTTCTCAACCGGCGGTGTAGCCGGGGTAGCCGGAGTGTTCGACGCAGCCGGCGTCTCAGGCTTCTCAACCGGCGGTGCTGCCGGAGTAGCCGGAGTGTTCGATGCAGCCGGTGTCTCAGGCTTCTCAACCGGCGGTGTTACCGGAGTAGCCGGAGTGTTCGACGCAGCCGGCGTCTCAGGCTTCTCGACCGGTGGCGTGACCGGGGTAGCCGGAGTGTTCGATGCAGCCGGTGTCTCAGGCTTCTCAACCGGCGGCGTTACTGGAGTAGCCGGAGTGTTCGACGCAGCCGGTGTCTCAGGCTTCTCAACCGGCGGTGCTGCCGGAGTAGCCGGAGTGTTCGATGCAGCCGGTGTCTCAGGCTTCTCAACCGGCGGTGCTGCCGGAGTAGCCGGAGTGTTCGATGCAGCCGGTGTCTCAGGCTTTTCAACCGGCGGTGTGACCGGAGCCGGGATTTCCGGCACCGTCTCCTCGACTGGAGGCACGGGATCTGCTTCGGCCAGGTCAGCTACCACGACCGGCGGGGTCGCCGGTTCGTTTGCTTCATTGTTAGTGATTTCAGGCTGAACGTATGAGGCAACCGGCGTCGGGGGCGGATCGGTCTGAGGTCCGTTCGCGATCTCGCCGACCGGGTCGGGTCGTACCGCCGCGACCAGCACAACAGGCTCCGAAACCGGACCTGAAGTTACTGGCGAGCCGCCATTGGCGACATTGATGATTCCTGTCATGGCTGATGCCAGCTTCACGTTTGACTCGTTTGACGCAACGCCGGACTTTGCCGTGAAGAACTGCTGTGCGCCAGGTTCCACTGGCGCCGTTGGCTCGGACTGAGTTTGAGGAGTGGTCAGTGAGGCCAGGGGCAGCGCCACAACCTCGGGTTCGGAGTCGGCTACAGCTGACATAAGAGCCCGAGAGACGACAGCGGACTTCTCAAAGTCTTCGTCGTCAATTGCATATAGAACGGGGGCCTCGTTCACCGGTTGCTGACGCTGGTACTCCGAGGCCGGCTGTACCGAAGAACAGGCGACCGAAACTGTCAGTACGCCCGCGAGCAGAACGCGCTTGGAAGGTGCGAAACCCAACGAAACGGCCTTGCGAATGGAGCCAGGGCTGCAGAAACGGCAGTAAGAACTCACCGTCTCGCGAACCAACTGAACGACCGCGCCTGTGCCGGTGTTACCGTCTGTTGTTTTCACGTGCGTCTCAGAGATCATTTCGTTTCCCGTTTTCTGGCTCGCGGTCCCTGGGCCATCTCTATCGCGACCCCGGTTTCTGACCCGACATTGATTCGACAATCCCACACTCTTTTCAGGTATTCGATCTGGTAGAAGCTCAAAGTCGGCAAGACTGGTGGATCACCGGTGAGCCGCGCGGTGAGCCCCTCCAATTTGGCAGTGGCTCAAAGGTGTGCCGCACGTGTAGTGAAGGTGTGCGGATTGCCGAAAACTAATCGCGTCCCGTGAGTCCGGAATGGTGGGATTTCACCTCCCGTGCACACGCTCCGATACGAAATCGGCTCGGACTCGAAAAGAGTCAGTACAACGGAAAATTCGACCGATTGAGACTTCGGATGTTCGGATGAGAGAGGGCGCTAGACGTGCTGGTCAATCAGGATGACGTTGCCATCGGGGTCGGTCATGGTGATGCTCGCCGGTCCGGCTGTCGACTCGTCGGCCTCGGTCGCCAGCTCGATTCCCTGTGCTTTCAAGTTTCGTTGCAGCTCCCGGACGTCTGAGAACTCATCCAGGCTGTTCGCAGTCGCGTCCCAGCCCGGATTGAAGGTCAGGAGGCTGCCTTCGAACATTCCCTGGAACAGGCCGATGGTGACGATGCCGTTGCGCAGAATCAGCCAGTTCTGCTCCTCCGCGCCGTCGACCGGCTCGAAGCCAAGCACGGCGTAGAAGTTCTTCGACTTTTCGATGTCTTTGACGGCAAGGCTGACTGAGAAGGCGCCAAGAGAAGATGCGTGTTCGTTGCTCATGTCCGCCAGCCTACAATAGGGCCGGAGCAGCCGACTTGTCAGATCTTGCGAAACCCGACTACGTCAACCGGGTCAACCGGGCGATCGACCACATCACGCGCCATATGTCGGAACCACTCAACCTCGAGGATGTGGCGCGTGTTGCTTCTTTCTCTCCTTACCACTTCCATCGCATATTTCGCGGGCTTGTCGGGGAGACTCTGAACGCCTTCATCAAGCGAGTCCGGCTCGAACGGGCGATCTATCTCCTCTCTCACAGGAATGGTACGTCGATGACGGAGGTTGCGCACGCCTGTGGCTTTTCATCCAGCTCCGACTTCTCCAGGAGCTTTCGCAATCAGTATGGTCAATCGGCTCGGGAGTTCGATCTCGAACAGTTTCGAGCCTCAAGGCGCAACCAGATGGAGAGGGTGGTTTGGTCCGATAGCGATGACCACCGGCTCTCCCGATTGCCCCCGAACGAAAACCCCGATGGCTTCAAGGTGAAGATGCGAGATATCCCTGAACGGCGGGTTGCGTATCTACGCGTGCACAGGCCATACAAAGGCGATGGCGTGGTGAGGGCAACGGAGAAACTGGTGGACTGGGCGCGGACGCGTGGGCTTGAAGGCGGCCAGTGGCTCGGATATCAGTGGGAAGACCCGGAGATTGTGCCGCTAGAGAAGTGCCGGTATGACGTGGGGATAGAGGTGCCGAGCGAAGTGGCCGTCGATGGTGATGTGAGTGTCGCCTCGTTTGAAGGGATGACGGTCGCCGAACTCGAGATCAAGGGGACTATAGAGCTTGAGATGAGGGCGCTCGACTGGCTGTACAAGACCTGGTTGCCGACCAGCGGCTACGCGCCAGATCACCAGCCCGGATTCGAGGCATGGAACGGCCTGCCATACGCCCACGGGATGGAGCATTTCGAACTGAGATTGCAGCTGCCGGTGGTGGACATCAGGCTACCGCTGTGAGCCCGCCTTCGCCCATAGTTTCTCCTCTTCCATGCGCTCGACGACTCGGAATATGAGTTCAAGTCGTCAGTTTTGACCGATCCGGTCCGCCTGAGTGCGCTGTCGCCGCAATCAACCTCTAAGTTTGGGCCAAAACTTCCAACAGACCTCACCGCCATATCAAGCCTTGTCCACACCTTAAAAGGGAGCTGCTGAAGCACCCTTGTATTTGGGGCGTGCGCAACGGTCTGAGCCACTCGGTCTGAACCAGTTGATCAGCACGCGTCCGGAATCGTCTCCTCACAATCTGAGAGCCGACTCCGAGAGCGACTCTATCTTCAACAACGGGTGGTTGGTTCTGATGAAAAAGCGACTTCTCTTGCTTGCGGTGCCTTTTACCATGGCAATTGCTGCCTGCGCGCCAGGCGCCGGCGCTGCCGATCCGGCACCGAACGCTTCGAACGACAGCGAAACTCCAACGCTTGTAGCAACTAGCCGCCCGTCCGTATCTGACCGGCTGAACACTGCGCCTCGACCCGCATCGGCAGCGACTCCAACGGCGATTTCACAGCCGACACGCGTCGCGTCTCCGGTTGAGCCTGCCGCCACTGTAGGCACAGTGCCCGGCCCGGCTTCTCCAGTCGAGACGACCGCGCCTCGCCCGACCGTTGTCCGACAACCGACTGCGACGCCTGTACCTTTCGACCCGTTCGCAACTCCGACGCCTCTGTGGATCACGCCTCCGAGGCTCGTGCCAACGGCCACGTCCACGCCGGTTCCGTTGAACACGCCGGTTCCAGTGACGATCGTCTCTGCTGCACCGGAGGATCAGTTCCAACCCTCACTGAACTACCAGTACGAGCTTGCCTCGGGCTGGTCTGAGGCAAGGACGGAGTCCTCGATCATTCTCCACGACCGTTCCGGCAAGATCACTGTGACGATTGACGAGATAGTTACAGAGCCCTGGCAGTACCCGACCGCGGTTGCGCACGGAATCCAGTTGGAGCCTGCGAGACCTGAAGGCTGGGACTCCTGGGTGAAGTTGAGCGAGTCTTCGATCAGAGCCGACGAAGCCTACGAACACCAGTACACGGGTGTGAAGAACGGCATCGAGTACCGGAACTTCATCCAGTGGTTTATGTGGGGCGATATTCGAGTGCAGGTCTCCGCCGAGATACCCACGTTTGATTGGGACTTCAGCTCCACGGTCCGAGGCAGCCTGCAGCGCGTGCTGGAATCGTTTGAGACACATGACGGTGCTCGGTTCTTCACAGAGTCCGACGTGCTTACGGTTCTCGCACAGCGACTCGACGACAGGCCGAGCGGGGTTTACGCCCGTGATGAAGTCGTAAGAGCTCGGTACGAGTTGACCTGCAGGCAGATCTTCACCGATCTGATACAGGCACCTGTCCACCTTGGAGACGGAATCTGGCAGGCCTCGGCGAACACGCTGCAGGGAATCGAAACATGGAGAGTGTTCGAACCAGGCGGCTCATTCATCTCCTTCGACTCTAACAACAGCAGGTGCTAGAGCTGGAACTGAAATAGATCGTCAGACTACGGGAGCGCTCAAATGGGCGCTCCCGTTTTCGTTAGGTCATGAGTTCGCTCGCTGAACGTGCGTGCTAGCCTTCGCCGCGAGCCGGGCTGGCAATAGAGGGTATTCAGCGGAAAATGACGCCTGAATCGAAAACACGTGACAGCGGGGATTCGCCTGAACGTCGGCTGCGGCACCGCGGCTCGGAAAAGCTGACTGAGGAGCAGCTTTCGAGACGACAGAAGGTTTTCGACAGGATTGAGGTTGTTGGCCCCGATCGATGGGCCTGGGTGGGTCAGGCCAAGTCTGCGAGGGGTAAGCGCTACCCACAGTTCCTTCTCACTCTTGGCGGTGGAACAACGCAGCTGGTCAATGCGCGCCACGTCCTGTTCTACCTCGCGACCGGTTGGGTCCATGAAGGCGTTCAGCAGTATCGGAGTCGGGACCGTGACCCAATGAACGTACATCCCGACAACATCGTTCCCGTACCTCCCCTGGAAACTGCTCGTCGGAACAACAACTTCTGGGACTCCGAACGGCTGAAGTCCTACTTCGGGTAGAGATCCGGCCAAACAGAGAACAGCTGCGGCATCAATGACGCCGAGGCTGTCTCGCCGGCCTTACGCCCGGTCTGGCTAAACCTATGCAACCTGTTCGAACGAGATGGTATTGCCTTCAGGATCGCGTGCCTTGGCGGCGCGGGTTCCTTGCCACACCTCACGCGGCTTCTGGATATCGACTCCGCGCTTCTTGAGGTCCCAGTAGGTGAAATCGAGGTCTTCGACCTTGATTGACAGCAGCACCGAACCACTGCCCCTGATATCGCCGCCGCCGTGGATAGCCAGCTTCGCGCTGCCAGCATCGAACTCGACCCAGTTTTCGTCTTCCAGCTTGGCATCCGGACCCGGGAACGTAACGTTAAGCCCGACCACATCTCGATAGAACTCAGCCATGCGTTGCACGTCCCATGCGAGGATTATCACCTGGTAAAGATCTGCCATTGCCTGTCTCTCCTGAGCAAATGAACTTTAGGAATCTTCGCTAGCTCACGCCTGGCCTCGCTGAGGATGCTAGCAACGCGTGAACGGCACTGTGCAGAGATGTTTTAGCCTGAAATCCGTGCAAGCTTCGTTCTGGCTGAGAGGCAGAGGGCCGGGATCTCCGAAACGGAGCAACAGGTGCAAGCTAGCTCTGCACCGACTCCAATGGATTGACTGTGACGCGGCTCAACACCACGTCGCCGGTGTTCGTGAACTGGTGCCGTTGGCCGCCGGGCACAAGCACGGCGTCACCGGCTTTGATCGGATACTGCTCACCCTCGACGGTCAGTACGCCTGAACCCTCGGTGATATAAGCCATGTGCTCCCAGTCGTGAACATGGTCCGGGCTCGATTCACCAGGCTTGTGCCGAACCATCAGAAGCACGGAGGTGGAGCTGCCTGCCTCGGGACCGAGCAGGGGATTCGAGTTGCCTTCAGCGTTCTTAATGACAGGTTTCATTTGTCGTTATCCTTTGACGTTCAGATTGATCAGGCTTTGACGACCGGGATCACTTCGCCGGCATCTGCAGCACCGCTGTCCACAGTGTTGTGAAGTGGCGCCGAGAACCCATCAGATGCGATCTCGATCTCGTCACCGGCCTCAAACTTCCAGTCACGGGTACTGAACGAAAGTCGGCTGGTCCCGAAGAAGTGAACATGCACATCACCGGGCACCCGGTGCTGCGGGTACTTGAAGTGGTGATCTTCGCAGTTCGCCAGGGTGTGGCTCATGTACTCCTCGCCGGTGAAAAGCGGTCCGGAATCGTAGATCGTCTCTCCAGCTCTTGTGACGGTGCAGGTCAGTTCCAGCTCCTTGAAATCGAAGTCGGTGATCAATTCGGGGCCAACCGAGCATTCGCGCAACTTCGACGGTGCAAGGTAGAGGTAGTTGATGCGTTCGGTTTCGTGGTCCGACCACTCGTTGCCCAGCGCGAATCCCAGCCTGCGGGGCGTTCCCTCGGGATCGATGATGTAGCAGGCAGCGAGCTCCGGCTCTTCTCCTCCGTCGAGAGCAAAAGCCGGTAGTTCGAGCGTTTCGCCCGGCCCTTTGATCGCAGTTCCGTTGCCCTTGTAGAACCATTCAGGTGAAGTGCCGCGGGTGCCGCTCGCGGGCTTGCCGCCGTCCAGGCCCATCTGGAACATCTTTGCCGAATCGCTCTGTGGTTCAGAAGACTCTTCGGCGTCTGCCGAGTGCATCTGATCCCTGGACTTCATCGACCCCGTGTGCGTGAGCCCGGTCCCTGAGACAAGGATTCGGTGCGGATCCTCATGAGCGACCGGCGAGACGAGGTATGGCGAGTTGCCACCAGGCGCTGCTGCTAGGAGGTCCGCGTAGGAGATTCTCGGACTCCGGTCCAGGTGTGAGGAGAGGACCTCCTCGAAAGAGGTGTTGTTCTGGAAAGCCTGCTCGGCTGCGTCGTAAACGCTCTTCAGAGCCGGTGCGGCAGATGTGATATCGGTCACAGAGTCGCCGTCGACCACTCCGACATGCCTGCCCTGCCCGGGAACAACAAACTGAACAACTCGCACTGGTGTTTCCTTACTACTGGTGCCATCGATCGCTGCGCCGGACCGATGGCCGCATCGGGCCGGTCTGCGAGCAGGGCTAGAATACCCGCTGGTATCCGGATGGGCGACTCAACGAGAGGAAAGAACGCGCTGTGAAGATCACGTCTGTCGAAGCAAAAGTGCTGGTTTGGCCTCCGATAGACCCGCCTTTCTGGATGTCGCTTCTACCCGTCAACCGACCCCATGAGCTGGTCATGCTCGTCCACACCGATGAAGGGTTGACCGGGGTTGGCCATAGCGACCAGGCAGGCAGCGTCTTCAGCGTCGGTAGTGATGGCGAACCCCGGCTCGCGAACGCAGCCCGCATCGTGCCGGATGCCGTCGCACCCTTGCTCATCGGACAGGACCCTCTTCAGGTCGAACAGCTCTGGCAGAAGGTGTTTGGTCTCACTTACAGGCACCATTGGAATGCCGAAGGCTGGTCGCGCTCCAGCATGCTCTCTGCGCTTGCAGCGGTCGACATGGCGCTCTGGGATCTGCGAGCCAAGGCAGCTGGCCAGCCTGTCTACAAGTTGCTGGGTGGAGACGATCCCGAAGTGCCGATGTACATCGCAGGCGGCTACTACCGCGAAGGCAAAGGGATTGAGCAGCTATCGGCGGAGTGCAGGCAGTACCGCGAACACGGCTACAACGCGCTCAAGGTGCGTGTCGGTGGGATGTTGCTGTCAGAGGATGTTGAGCGAGTCGCAGCCATCAGGGACGCCGTCGGGCCGGATGTGAAACTGATGCTGGATGCGAACGAGGCCTACGACGCCAACATGGCGATCAAGGCCGCGAAGGAGTACGAAGACCTCGGTATCTTCTGGTTCGAAGAGCCGGTTGCCTGGTACGAAGGAAACGCAGGACTCAAACACGTTAGCGAGTCGATCGATATCGACATTGCGGGCGGTGAGCAGACCGCAACTCACTGGGAGGCGGAGTCGATGGCACGGGACGCGGGTATCGCGTTCATGGAGTTCGACTGCATGAGAACTGGCGGCCCGACGGAGTGGCTGCGAGTGGCAGATACGTGCCGACGGCTTGGCGTGCAGATGGCGCCGCATCACGGAGCACACATCCATGCCCACCTAGTGGCTGCGGCCAGCAACGGCCTGATCATCGAGGCGTTCCCTGACCCCTTCATGTACTCATCTCCCGAGGAGCTTGAGTTCGAGCGCTGGGACCGAAAGCGCGAGCTGTTCTCGGTTCACCCGGAGGTCCGAGACGGTTCGATGTGGCTCAGTGACAGGCCGGGGTGGGGGATAGAGCTGGATGAGGACGTTGTAGCGCGTCTTGAAGTGACGGAGTAGCCGGTGCCGCTAAAACATCCCGAAGTACCGCTCGAAGAACTTCTCAGCGTCTACTTCAAAGGCGACTTCCAGGTTATCGCCGCCGTCGGCTCGCCACTCTGTTAGTCCCTGTTCGTCACCGCTGTCCAAACTGACCGTCGAGAAGCCACGCTCGTAACTGCAGATAGACTCATCGAACGTCGCGACCGCGGCCAGCGGGTCGTGGAACGTTATCAACGGTCTGCGGCTGAACCACTCCTCCGCCATGTCGAGCACAGGCTGCAAAAGCGGGGCATCGAACCTGTTGCGGACTTCGTCGGCGTCCATTCGTACCTGCGTAGTCACATCCAGCCCGTGAACCAGTGTCCTGTCCGTTTCCGTATTCAGCACTACTTCGGCGGCGTGTGGGTCGCAGTAAACGTTCCACTCTGCCGCCCGCTGACCAAGCTGATCAGGTCCGAACCGACCGCACATCAGCACGAGCTTCTTCAACTGTTTCGGTACCTCTGGACTGTGCTCGAACAGCCTCGCTACGTTCGTCATCGGCCCTACCGCCAATAGTGTGATCTCGCCCGGATTGCTGTCGATCAGGTCTGCCATGAAATCGATCGCATCTTCCGATAAGAACGTCTCGTCGTGCTCCCATCGCTTAAGAGAAGGAGCCTGCTGCGCGATGGGCTGTCTAGCCTCAACCACCAGTGGCCTCGCCGCACCCGGGACTATCGGCACGTCCTTGCCGGCCGCCCGGCACAGGGCGCTTGCGAGCCTGGCCCGCACCTCAGGCTGACCGGAGACCGTAGTGATACCCACGAGATCACATTCCGGGTTGGCCAGGAGCCATGCGAGTGCTACGGCATCGTCGATGTCGGAACCGATATCGGTGTCGAACAGGATCTTCTCAGCCATAGCGCGCTCCGAAGTTCGCCGCACCTTGTAGTCAAAAATCTGTCAGCCCGGTATATCATCCCGCCGCGATGGGCGCACCGCAGATAAGCACTAGCCAGGCGACAGGTGAGAACAATGCGCACTCGATCAGCGATCTTCTATGCAGCGAAGCAGCCAATCAGCGTCGAAGAGGTAGAACTAAAGGATCCGCAGGCCGGTGAGGTCCTGGTCAGAGTTGCTGCCACCGGCGCCTGTCACAGCGACTACCACGCCATTGATGGGCACATCAAAGCAGCGACCGTGCCGCTGGTGATGGGCCATGAGGCGGCGGGAGTGGTCGAGGAGGTCGGGCAGGGCGTGACTGCGTTCGCTCCCGGCGATAACGTCGTGTTCGCCATCCGGCCCATGTGCGGCAAGTGCAAGTACTGCTCGTCCAACCGCTGGAACCTCTGCAACGGCATAAGAGCCGAACGCGGCTTCATGTCAGACGGCACCACCCGCTTCAAGAAGCTCGACGGGACCGTGCTGCATCATGGCCTCGCCACGTTTTCGCAGCACACCGTCGTCCCCGAATGGAACCTGGTCAAGGTGCAGGACGATGTTCCGATAGAAAAGCTGGCCTCGATCGGGTGTGCGGTTGTGACCGGCGTCGGCGCGGTGGTGAACACAGCGCAGGTCAAGCAAGGCTCGACGGTCGCCATCTGGGGCTGTGGCGGCGTCGGTCTGAACGTGATCCAGGGAGCTGTGATTGCGGGGGCGTCGAAGATCATCGCCATTGACGTCGCTGACTCGAAGTTCCCGTTCGCCAGGCAGTTCGGCGCGACGGACACGGTGGACGCATCTAAGAACGACCCGGTCGAAGCAGTCAGGGAGTTAACCAACGGAGGTGCCGATTACACCTTCGAAGTGATCGGCAAGCCGCCGACTGTCAGACAGGCCTTTGAAGCTACGTGCGACGGCGGCACGGCCTGCATGGTTGGAGTGCCACCGACGGGCGGGGAAGTGAACGTGCCGATGGGACCGCTGTTCCTGGACCGCAGGCTGATCGGCTCTTCTGCAGGGACAGGCAGCCCCCGCGTCGACTTCCCGTGGTTCATCGAACTGTACCGGCAAGGACGGCTGAAGCTGGACGAATTGCAGTCAAACTTTCGCCCATTAGACGAGATTAACGAGGCCTTCGAAGATATGCTCAGTGGTGCGGTGGCGCGAACCATCGTGCGCCCATGAACCGGCCCCAATAGAGGTGAAGTCGATGACCGGTCCTCGTCGAACTGCAGTCAAGCACCGGCATCTGTCATTCCCTCTACTGTTCATCGGACTGTTACTTGCGGTCTCCTGCGGCGGTTCCTCGGAAGAGGACAACAGCACGGCAGAAGCCCGCATAACCGCGTCTGGCGGCGGCGAACTGCGGCTGGCAGACGGTTCCATGACACTGACAGTTCCGCCGGGAGCCGTTTCCGAGGACGTCAACATCTCGGTCACTCGCAGCGATCATGATGTCGCCTTCGATCTCAAGCCCGATGGTCTCCGCTTTGCCGTACCTGCCTCCGTAGAACTGACGTTGCAGAGCGACCAGATCGAGATCGACCAGGAGTCTGGAGAGCTTTCAGTCCTCGGACTGGTCGTCTCAGACTCAGATGGCACCGAGCCACTTGGAAACGTAGAGAACCGGTTCGACACCGACTCTCAGACGCTAACGGTCACAGGCGAACTGGAACACTTCTCAAAGCTGATCACTCGTGAGAGCGGCCTGAGGGTATCGATGGATCAGGTCGTTCCGGATGAGTTACCTGTTGGCGAAACGTTCAGAGCAGATGCGCGCATTCGCGAGGAAGAGAACGCCTGGTCGTTCTCTGTTGACTGGACCTGGCTGGTTTCCGAACGGATCGAGATCGATCAGATTTTCACCAGCGGTGTCGTGTCCCCGGCTCCAGCCGTAAGCAAGCTGGAACTCGGCGAGTTCACGGAGAGGTCCACGAGACGCTGGTCAGGCCGAGGCGTTGAAGTCGATGAGGCGACCTTCCAGATGGTTGGCAGAATGAAGTGCTCAAGCGTGGGCAGGGCCAACTACACCCTGTCGGCCACCGCTAAGTCGAGCGAGGATGTTCCGGAGAGTGGGATCAAGGGAACAGTCAGGATCTCCCATACGGCAACGTTGAGCTGCATCAGCACAGCCGCAGCCGAGGCGACCGCCACCTCGATGGTTGGCGACGATGCGCTGGCCACCGCAGCAGCCGGACTGGTCGCTACCGCCACGCCTACATCAGTCGTGCGGCCGACGCAGACACCGTTCCCAACTCCGCTGGCGGCCGACGATCGGCTGCGGCTGGTGGTTGCGGCGACGACGTTCGATACGGCTCCTGGAACCGGCGAACCTTTCCAGGGGTTCTTGATGCCGGCGACAGGCGGCGGGTTCACATACTTCACCGCTTTCGTATCCGGGAACGTTGCCGGCGTCTACCAGTTTGAGGAAGACGTCCTGGTCGGCGGCGTGGTGGAGCCAATCAGCGTTCCGGGCGGACGCGGACTGATAGGAACTCTTGTCACGACTGCGTTCGAGCCGCCTTCAGTGAACGGCGCGGGAACTGTTGTTTACGCGGCTCGGTCGAAATCCAACGACCTGTTCCATAGCTACATCGTGTCGATCGATAAAGATGGTCGGTTCGCGTCGATTGCAGAGGAATGGGATACGACCCCCGGGGTGGAAGACCAGCCGCTCTCAAACCCCGCTTTCCCGCAGGTGACGAACGGGGGCGCGGTTCTCTTCCGCGGTGTCGCAGGCAGCAGGGGACTGTGGCTGCGCGATCCGAACGGCAGTTATCGCCTTGTGCTGATGGAGGGACAGGCGCTGCCCGGTCTTGATGAGGGGTGGAGGACCAGCGGCGGTGACAGGGTCGAAGTTTCGTGGTTCAGCGATGAGGGACTGACCCTGCTGTACCTGCCGGGCTACTTCGAAAACAACCCGAACAGCTCAAACCAGGCCGAGGCCGGACTGTGGCTGGAGCGGCCGACCGGGTTCGAGCCGATCGCCCAGACGAACAAAAAGACCCCTGATGGCAGAACGTACGACACCATCTTGCGACCATCTATGAACGCGGCCGGAGATGTGACGTATCTGAGTGTCGTGAGTAGTCCGACGACGGTCAGCGAGGTGATCTGGAAGACCGATCCGAACGGGGCTTTGGAGAAGGTGATCGAGACCGGCGACCGATTGACCGGCACCAACATTGAGCTGAGTAACTTCAATATCCCGCTCATGGGTCCGGATGGGAACGTCACGTTCCTGGCCAACGGTTTCGACGAGCAACAGAACCTGATAAGCATGGTGGTTACCGAGGACGGAGATGGCTTCAGAGTGATTGCCCGCTCAGACGCTCTGCCTGGAGAGAGCGGCCCGGTATCGCTGGTCCCGAGCGGCATTATCAACCTGGCGAGCAATGTCCGTGGCCAGGTTGCGTTCTCCTTCGCGTTCGGTCAGTCGATCTGGATGCAGTCACCGCGCGGAACACTGCAGAGGGTGATCGGGATTGGAGACTCGTTCGAACTCCAGACAAACACAGGGCCGAAGCAGGTCTCCGTCACCTTTGCCGAGTTCCTCGATGGCGCCGTCACCAACGCTGGTAGGTCAACGGGCTTCAGCGATGCAGGCGACCTGGCGATGCGCGTTCAGTTCAGCGATGGCTCAGAGGCGATCATCGTGGCAACGTTCGCTGATGAACCGGTAGTGAACTGAGTGGCTGAGTTTCTGCCCAACTGCCGCTTCAATCGCGCCGGCTACTCCGCGATCATGCTCCGGTCTATCTCCACGCCGAGACCCGGGCCCTGCGGCAGCTCCATCCAGCCGTCCTTGACCTCGGGGAAGTTGGCCATCATGGCGAACTTGTGCCTGTAGTCGCCGATGGGCGGGTCGTGCAGCAGCTCGAGGTAGGGCGCGTTTGGCCATGAGGCGACAAGGTGCAGGTGGGCGATCACACCGATGTTACCTCCGCCGTGGTGCGGAACGATCTGTTTGCCCCACAGCTCGGCCAGCGTGCCGACTTTTCGCAGCGCCGTGACGCCGTCCATCACCATGCTCTCCGGCTGCAGCAGGTCGTAAACGCCGTTCGTCACCATCTCGACGAACTCGTGCAGACCAGGGTTGTTCTCGCCGCCCGCTATGCGCATCTCCACCTTCTGGCACATCTCGGCTATCTTGTCGAACTGGTAACGGGGCAGAGGCTCCTCGAGCCAGTACGCGCCCATATCGTCCAGCTCGATCGCCGTCTCCATCGCTCGCCTGAAGTCCCAGACCGGGCCCGGCTGCCAGGTCCCGCTTGACTGTGCCTGGTTGGCGTCCACCATCACGTCCATGCGGTCGCCGACCGCCTCCATCACCTTCTCCACCGTTCGAAGGTCCTCTGACATGGTGTCGTGGTGGATGCGAAGCTTGATCGCCTTCCAGCCCTCGTCGGCGCGGGCGGCTGCGAACTCGGCTCGCTCCTCGGGCGTCGACAGCATGATCGTGCTGGCGTAGGGCATCATGCGGTCGTCACCGCCACCCCACAGCTTGTAGAGTGGCTGTCCGCACGCCTTTCCGATCAGGTCCCAGAGAGCGATATCGATTCCGGCCGTCCCGTTGTACGGAAGGCCGCGCACGTAGTAGCGCAGGGCGTGAGCGTGCTTTTCGACATCGAAAGGGTCTTTGCCAACCAGGTACGCCTTGATTGCTGGGATGAACTGATCGCTCACGGCCGGGCCGATGCCGACAAGCCCTTGGTCCGTGTGGATCTCGACGAATGAGCCACCACCGACCTGGATCGGCATAGGGCGGTCAGGACTCCACGCAGGCGTGATCTCACCGACGGTTTCGACAACCCGCAATGGGATCGACTTAACGTCGGTGATCTTCATGCGGACCGGAGCTTTGATGTTCTGTTCTTCAGGCAAGTTCGCACTCCTTGGAAGACCGTGGGGCTGGGGGATAGTGGCCGGCCGACCGTTATTTTGTGCGCATCAGGTGCGCAAGTGGGCTGCCGGATGGTAGTGTAGCCGCCACAAACTCCCCGGGTGGCGGCTTCGGCAGATCAGCCGCAGGTTCCCGCACTTTTCGATGACTGTCCGACTCTGGGTCTCGTTCCGACGTGTCAGCTTGAGAGGCCCTTGCAGCAGATTGGAGGCCACATCATGGCTGACTGGCTGATGTTCGTTGGTACTTACACGCGCACCGGTGCCAGCAGGGGCATCTACGTTTTCCGCATGGACGGCGAATCGGGCGGCATGACGGAGGTCCATGTAGAAGAGGGGATCAGCAACCCGTCCTTCCTGGGGATCCATCCGGACCGGCAGCACCTGTATGCAGTAGCCGAGGTATCTGAGTCGTCAGGGGTCCCTGGCGGAGCGCTGATCTCATATGAGATCGACCGGTCCAGCGGCAAGCTTTCCCGTATCAACCAGCAGTCGACGGGCGGTCCCGGTCCGTGTCACGTCTCGATCGATGCCACCGGGAAGTTTGCCGTTGTGGCGAACTACGGCGGCGGCAGCGTCTGCATGCTTCCGGTTGAAGGGGATGGCTCCCTCAAGCCCAGCTCCCATTTCATCCAGCACTACGGCGGAACGAAGGTGAACCCGCAGCGGCAGGAAAAGGCGCACGCGCACTCAGCGAACCTCTCGCCCGACAACCGGTTCGCAATCATCAACGACCTTGGCCTGGATCAGCTGCGCGTCTACGAGATGGACCTCGATGCAGGCAAGTTGAACTTCGTCGAGGGATCATCGCCTATGACCGCGCCGGGGGCTGGCCCCAGGCACTTCGACTTCCACCCGAACGGCAAGTACGCCTACGTGATCAATGAGCTTGGCTGCACCGTGACCGCGTACAACTACGACGCGGCCACAGGGAACCTGACCGAGATCAACACGTTGTCGACGCTCCCCGAGGGCTACAGCGGCGAGAACACGACTGCTGACGTGCATGTGAGTCCGGACGGACGCTTCGTCTACGGCTCGAACAGAGGCCATAACACGCTGGCGATCTTCAGCATCGACGAGTCAGATGGCAGCATCGCAGCGGTCGGTGACCAATCGACGGGCGGCAAGACACCGCGTAACTTCGCGATTCACCCTGACGGCAAGTATCTCTATGCGGCGAACCAGGACAGCGACAGCATCATCCAGTTCGAGATCGACTCGACCACAGGAGAACTCACTCCGATCGGGCGTGAGATTCGCTGCCCGATGCCGGTCTGCCTGAAGTTTCTGCCGATGAGCTAGAGATCAGGCGATCAGCTCGGGGTTGCCTGCTTCGCTGATGGCGGCGTGCATGCCGTCGGCCAGCGATTTCGGGTGCTTGATCACCGTTTCCGGCAGCACGATCGCGTTGTAGTCGTGCACATCGATCTTGCGCTCGGTCTCGGCCTCGAGTTCGTCGCCGGAGATCAGGACGATTCCGCAGCCCGGGTACATCTGAAGCACGCTGTGAGCGGCATCATCGGCCTGCTTGCGCTCTCCCGGTGGCTCGTGGATCACTGCGACGCGGGGCGTCTGCTTCAGCATGACGCTGCGCCTGAGGCTGATCTGCAAGTCGTCCCTGCGGAAAGCTCCGACGAGGTGGAAGCCTCCGACGGCATCGAGCGTTTTCTTGACCGCGATCAAGAATGCCTGGTTGCCGATGATGAACACGTTAGCCTGGCGAGGGATGCCCGGTGAACCGGCATTGGCCGCCCGCATGCGGTCACCATGAAGCCTCATGCGGCTGTTGGATTTCGATTCTCGGTTTGGGTAGATCGGCGCCATGTGTGCCTCTCCCGTCTCTGGTCAGGCTGCCTTGCTTTCGCCTGCCCTGCGCTTCTCGATAGCGTCCGCCCATGCCAGGCAGACAGCTGCGAGGTGGATCAGCTCTTCGTGGAGCTTGTCCGGTGAGCCGACTGAGTATGCCTTGCTGACTTCGGTGTACTCCTGCGATGCGACTTTGTTGTACTTCTTGTCAGGTACGCGAGGGTCTCCGATCGTGACGTCTTTCAGTGCCTTCGAGATGCCGATCTCGACGGTCATACTGCGCTTTTCGGTGCCGGTCTTTGCCGGTGGAGTCGCAGGTTTTGCCTGCTGTTTTGCGGCAGGCTGCGAGAGTTCAGGATCGACCTGCACGGGCTTCTTCGCCGTTGCCTTCGGCATTGGCGCAGCCACTGGTTTGGGAGTCGGTGCTTCTGACTGTACCTCTGCGACTGGCTCCTCTTCGGGAGTAGGTGCTTCCGGAGCCTTGAAGCCGGATGCCTTCAGCTCTTCCGGAGTCACGTCGGGCGGCGGTGTGAAGGTCCAGTCGACGAGTGCCGAGTCTGCCTCGCTCTTGACGGGCTCTGGTTCAGGCACCGGTGTCAGCTTCGGCTCAGGCACCGGTTCCGGCTCGATGTTCTGTATCGGTTCTGGCTCGGGTTTGGGCTGCTCGGTCTTCTGAACCGGTTCCTCAGCTTCGACGGGTGCTTCTGCAGCTTCGACAGGTGCTTCTGCAACCGGCTCGGACATCTCTTCGACCGGCTGCACTTCTTCAGATTTCGGTTCTGGGGTCGGCTCAGTAGCCACTTCTGTAACCGGAGCGGGCTTGATTTCAGGTGCAGGCTGCTCGATTACCGGTTCGGCGTCCTCGATATTGGCCGCCATCTCTGGAACCGCGGCCTCTTCGGTCGCACTCTTGCGTCTGAATGCAGCCTTCAGTTTGTTCGAAAGCGAGGAAGGCTTGGCATGCATCTTGACCCGCTCCCCTTCTCCTTCCGCGTCAGCCTGAACAGCCTCCGCCGATTCTGGCTCCACTTCAGCCACAGGTCCGGGCGCCTTCTCTAGCTCGTTCTCAGCAGCAGGTTCCTGGACCATCTCCAGTTCCGGCTGCTCCTGAACGGCCTCGGCCTGAGATTCGACAACGGGAGCCGGCTGCGGCTTCGGCTGTTCAATCACCTGGAACCTGCTTGGCGCCTCGGCGACAGGGGCCGGAGCCGGTTCCGGCTCAACGGCCTGTTCAACATCCTCTGCAGTCGCAGGAGTCTCAATCTCGATCACGGGGTTGTTGACCGCGCCATTGACCGAAGCCACGGGCGCTTCCTCGGAAGCTCCCTTCCTGAAACGGCCGAAGAGACCGCCGCCTTCCTTCTTGGGCTTCTTTGCCGAAAGCGCCGTAACGATCGCGTCGTGCGATTCACCGGCGTCCAGCCTGGCACAGTACGCCTCAGCATCCTCCTGCGTCCTCAACTCGACCAGCAGCTTCTCAACCGTCGACGAGGCCTCGGTGCCGTTCGCCCAGACGCCCCATTTTGATGACAGAGAGTTTCGTTTGATGGAATATTTGGCGGCCATTTCTCGGTTCCCAACGGTTCCAGGCTGTAATTGAACTTACGAACAAGTCTCGCGTGTGCGAAGCCCTATGCCGTTGGAGTAAAGCGTGCCTTAGGTTTGCCCTATAGACACAAACCTCGGACACACCTGCGCCACACTGCCCGCGGCCTATTTTCTAACGGCCAGCGCATAGCTTGGTGAGTGCAGGTGGACTGACCGCCTGCCGTAGCGACGATACGGCTCCGGAAGCCGCAGTTTCGCTCCCTACAGATAGGACGCAGGAGCAGTACACGAAATGCTTGACCAGAACACGCCGAACGGTGACATCGGCGCCGCAAAGATCAAGGTTGTCGGTGTTGGTGGCGGTGGCTCTAATGCCGTATCCCGCATGTACCGCGACCGTATTCCAGAGGTCGACTACATCATCGTTAACACGGACGCTCAGGCTCTGTCTCGGAGCGAGATGCCCGTCGTGATGCGTGTCGGCGACCAGACAGCGCGAGGTCTTGGCGTCGGCGGTGACCCCGAGCGCGGCCGACAGTGCATGGAAGAGGACCGAGACCAGATCCGCGAGATGCTGGACGGCGCAGACCTTGTGTTTGTCGCAGCCGGCATGGGCGGCGGCTCCGGAACAGGTGGAGCACCGGTTGTTGCCGAGGTTGCGCAGGAGATCGGCGCACTGACCGTCGGTGTTGTCACCAAGCCGTTCAAATTTGAAGGCAACCGCCGCATGAAGCAGGCAGACGAGGGTATAGCCAGGCTTACAGAAGTCTCGGACACACTCATCGTTGTGCCGAATGAGCGACTGCGCACGGCAGGCTCCGAGCCGATGACGATGGACACAGCCTTCCGCATGGCAGACGATGTGCTGCGCCAGGGTGTGCAGTCGATCGCAGAGCTGATCCTCGTCCCCGGTGAGATCAACCTTGACTTCGCCGACGTCCGCTCCGTCATGAAGAGCGCAGGCCCGGCATGGATGGCCATCGGCCACGGCCAGGGCGACGGCAGGGCAGAGCAGGCCGCAGAGGCAGCTCTCTCCAGCCCGATGCTTGAGGTGTCGATCGAGGGCGCGACCGGAGTGATCTTCAACATCTCCGGCGGACGCGACCTCACGCTTGACGAGGTGAACACGGCCTCCGAGATCATCTCAGGTAAGGTTGACCCGGACGCAAACATCATCTTCGGTATGGTCACGGACCCGCAGATCCAGGACGAAGTGACCATCACGGTGATCGCAACCGGCTTCCCGATCGAGCAGACGAGCAAGGTTCTGAAGTTGAACGGCCCTTCCGCGGCCGGCAAGGTTGAGAAGCCTGCTGCCGAGGAAGCTCCGGCAATGGACGAAGCTCCTATGGCTGACGAAGCCGAGGAAGAGATGGTTGAGCAGCCGGTTGCGGAGGCGCCTGCTGAGGAGTCTGACAACGACCCGGTGCCGCTGGACATGGATGAGGCCGTTGACGACGACGTCGACCTGCCGCCGTTCCTGCAGCAGCACAAGGACTCTGCATAGAGTTCAGGTCCGACTGGACGAGAAATGAGAACGCCCTGCGGCATATCCGCAGGGCGTTCTCGCGTTCGGATGATCGGCAAAGAGCACTGCTCAGACTCCGTGTAAACAGCCGGGAATGGCGCGTTTTCGCGTTTGGCAAGTGACGAACGGAAACCTATCATCGACTATCCAGGGCTTCGGCCCGAACGCTCGATCGCCGGTCTTGTGTGCTCTCGCACCGAGTGAATCAAAGACCACACTTGCTACTTGGCGAGTCGACGACTAGGTCCGGGGAAGTGGCGAAATGGCAGACGCGCATGCCTTAGGAGCATGTGTCTTAACAGACGTGTGGGTTCGAATCCCACCTTCCCCACCAGTTCAGATTTTCTATCTCGCTGCTTCTCTCGAAAATCCTCTAGGCCTGGACTGAGCACACACTGGCCTGACTCAGGGGCGGTTAGCCGACTACGCTGAAATCAGCAGCGTGTAAGTGATCCTGGTCGAAAACGGTAAACGCACTCCGATTGTCGGCGTTGTAGTGCGAAACGGTGAGGCTCTGAGGACCAGGGTGTCGATCACGCTAGAGCATGCGGGCCAAACGACAGCGAGGCGTAGGGCGAAGCGGCCTCCTGTTCTTAACACCCGCGCCTGTTGATCCCTCCAGGGCCATTACATTGACTGCCGAAGCCTACGAGAATCCTCCGTCGTGACGTCGGGGCATATGCGAGACCTTGCTGTAGAGCTGGCCTGAAGTTTCAGCCTAAGAGTATCGGCAGAGAGCCAGGTTCACAGGTCGCAGATTGTCGCTAGCGACGGTTGCCGAATGGAGTGATCAGAACCGACCAAAAACCCCTTCACTCAGTCCGGTGCTAGAATCCCCGCTACTTTTGGAGCCCTTCATAGTCGATACGAAACTGATGCAACGGTGACGGCATGAATGCGAACAACGGAGCTTTTTTGCTCGTACTGAGCGGTACCGGCGACCAGCAACCGATTCCCTTGCGGCTAAATCGTCACGTATTAGGCCATACGGGTCATGCAGATATCTCCTTCATCAACCCGTACATATCTCATCAGCACGCCGAGATCGAACTACGAGATAACCAATACTGGCTGCGTGATCTGGACAGCAAGAACGGAACATTTGTAGAAGGTAAGCGGCTGACCGAAGAGACTGTTCTCAGCAACGGCGAGGTGTTCGAGCTGGGGCGAGGCGTTCTGAAGTTGAAGTTCGTCGACCACAACACCACTATGACGTGGATCACCGAACCGCCAGAGACTGTAGACAGGGGATCTGGCCTGTCACTTGACCTGGACCGCCGCGAGGTCTTCATCGATGGAAAGCCGATTGAGCAGCAGCTTTCACCAACACAGTTCGATGTTCTCGAGTACATGTACAAGAACGCCGGCAAAATCTGCACCAGAGATGAGATTGCACGAGCTGGCTGGCCAAAGGTTCCTCCTCACACGATCAGCGAGCAACTAATAACCAATTGCATATTCAATATCCGCTCACGAATCGAGCATGACCGTTCCGATCCTGTTTACCTGATTACTCGTGCCGGACACGGATATCTGTTGGAGACAAACAATGAGCGCAATAACTGACGGATTGTCGCGGGTTATGGCATTGCTGCGTCTGAAGAAGCAGCGACCAGCGCCGGTCGCATCGACAGAACTGGCGGACTTTTCAGGATTCGAGGCAGACTCCTTCTCCAACGTCGATAGAGCGGTCCAGCCAGGAAGCGCTGCCGCATCGATTCCTCATCAGCCGCCCAGTGCACCTGAAACGACGCAGACCCAACAGCAATCCCAGACCCGCACCCAAACGGCGAGTTCAGCATGGTTACTTTTCAAGTCCGGACCTAAATCCGGCCAGTCGATACCGTTGGTCCAGTCAGTTACCACCATCGGGCGAGACGAAACTAACGACGTCATCGTTGCAGACCCGTACGTCAGCCGCCGCCATGCCACGATCGCCATCTCCGGGGATGGGTATCGACTCGAAAATGTGCCTGGCGCGCCGATAGCGGTTGATGGCGAAGAGACTGAAGGGCAGATGCTCCGGTCAGGCGCTGAAATAACTATCGGCCAATCACAACTGGTGTTCATGGAGGGGCAGGACACGCAGACGACATCAGACAACGAGGAATCAGGCATGCCTGAAGAGCAACCAGACGAAGCAGCACCGGTGGCCGGACCTGATGCGGCTTTCGACCCGGACAAGACTGTTTTGGTTCGATCAACCCCTCAGGATTTGGTTGGATGGCTCGCCATCTCCTCCGGTCCAAACCAGGGGGTTACTGCCCAAATACGGAGCGGCGAGACAGTCATAGGCAGAGACGTCGGCTGCAATCTCGACACCGCCGATCCGCAGGTTTCCCGCCGCCACCTTCTGATCAAAGGCGGTCCCGAAGGGATGAGGGTGTTCGACTTGGCCAGTCAGACAGGGACCTGGGTTGGCGACCGCCATGTGCGCGGTGTCGCGGTCCGGGACACGGACATCGTCACCATGGGCAGGACACAGATCATGATCGTCGAAGTGGAGTACGATTCCGATCCCGTCGGCCCTGCCGACCCGCTGGACGCGACGATGGTCCAGGGCCTGCCGGCGCCGAAACCAGCCGGTGTTGCAGTTGTTAGGAACGGCCCTGATGCCGGTCGTTCATTCACACTGGTCGATGGTGACTCGACGATCGGGAGAGACGACTGCGACATCAAGCTGTCGGACAAGTCTGTATCTCGCATTCACGGTGTACTGAGAAAGACCGAGACCGGGTACGAAGTGTTCGACTTTGGCAGCCTTTCAGGGACGCTTGTAAACGGAACCCCGGTCACAGGTGTCGAGATCAGCGGCGGTGACCTCATCAAAATGGGATCATCGAGAATCATGGTGATGGAGCCCGGTCCGGAGGCATCCACTCCCCCTGGGGCTGAGACGCCGCCGGCGCATCCTGATCCCTCCGCCATGACGGATCAGTCGAGGCAGGTCAACTCAGCACAGTCCGAACCACCGTCACAGCCGCAGTGACAGCCATGAACGAAACAACTCTAATTCTGGGTGACCGGAACCCGATCGAAGTTGCCACCGTTTCGGACGTCGGCAACGTCAGAGAGTCCAACCAGGACTCTCACTGTTCGCTTCTGGCTCCAAACACCGCGCGCGGAGTCGAAGGTATCTTCGCTGTTGCAGATGGGATGGGTGGTCACGCTGCAGGAGAGGTGGCCAGCCAGCTTGCGATCAAGTTGACGGTGAAGCATTTGAGCAGGCAGGGCGTTGATTTCATGAGACTCGCCCGCCAGGCGCAAAGCATTCCTGACGTGCTGAAACAGGTGGTCGAGTCCATCAACCGCGAGGTCTACCGCATGGCCCGGCAACCCGGGCTCCATGGGATGGGCACGACGTTGACGCTAGCGGCCCTCTCACCAGGACACATCTCGATCGCAAATGTGGGCGATAGCCGCGCCTACCTTAAGCGTGCCGGCAGCCTCGAGCAGCTGACGGTTGACGACACCTGGATCCAGGAGGAGGTGGACAGCGGTGCGATTTCTGCTGAGTCCGCCCGCAATCACCCTCGCCGGAACATCCTTACGCAAGCCATCGGGTTGGAGAACTCTGTATCTGTAAGAATTTTTCAAAGTGAGATTCAGAATGGAGATTTGCTGCTGTTCTGCTCAGACGGTCTTACTGAATCACTTGAAGACGATGAGATCGAAAAACTGTTGACCGGTGACATCGAGAAGAGCGCGGGTGAACTCATGAAGAGCGCTCTGCGCTCCAGCGGCAAGGACAACATCACGATTCTGGTAGCACGCGTAGTGAACAGCCAGTTCAACACGACGCAGGCGCCGCCGATGTTCACCGATGAGACTATTTCTCTGAGCGATCTGAACAACGGCAATGAAAAGTTCTCAATGGCCGCAATCATGAGAGGATTACGGTCAATGAGAGACAAGCTCCCGGTTTGGAGAAGAGGAGCGAAATAGCATGGTCATCGACGTTGGCGAAGAGCAGCAACAACAGCAGCAGCAAATGCTGCAGACGCCAATCCCGCTGCCGACGATTGGCAAGTACCAGGCGCTGGATGAGATTGCTACCGGTGGGCAGGGCGCTGTGTACCGGGCATTCGACAAAGGCTCAGGCCGCATAGTCGCCGTAAAAGTGCTGCACAGCAACCTCTCGCGCGACGTGTCTTATGTAGCGAGGTTCCAGCGTGAAGCGTCAATGATCGCCGCGATCAAGCATCCGAACGTGGTCGAGATTCTGGAGCTCGGTCAGGACCAGTACAACCACTTCATTGTTCTTGAATACCTGCCTACGAACCTCAACTCATTGATACAGGGCCTGGGCGCGATGCCACCGGACCGTGCAGTTGCACTGGGTTCAGCGATAGCGGACGGTCTTACTGCCGCTCACCAGCGTGAGATAGTGCACCGAGATATAAAACCCCAGAACGTCTTAATCTCCGCGGATGGCGTCCCGAAGATCACCGATTTCGGAATCGCAAGAGCCGAGAACTTCGAGACTATGACCGCCACTGGATCGATGATGGGTTCGCCTTATTACATGGCGCCCGAGCAGGCCACCGGCCGGGCAGATGTCCGATCGGATGTTTATGCGCTTGGCTGCGTTCTCTACCAGTTGCTGACTGGTCAACTGCCGTTCGTTGCGGAAACTCCGTTTGCCGTTATACGGATGCACGAACGCAGCAGTTACAAGCCGATGCGTGAGTTGAACCCCGAAGTTCCCAAGCCGGTTGCAGAGATCATCGACCAGGCGCTGGCGAAGAGCCCTAAAGATAGGTTTGCGAACGCTGGTGGAATGGCGACAGCGCTCCGAATGGCCATGCCCAACGCGAGGCCGGTGGAGTCAACTACCAATCCCCCAGCTCCAATGCCGGTGACGCCGATGCTAGACATGGCAACTATTCAGAGCCTTATTCCTCGTTCATCGAAGAAGGCAAGGTTCTTCAAATGGTTCCTGATGACCGTGTTCATTCTCACGCTCGCCGCCGCCGCGGCCGGTGGTGCCGCGTACGGCATAATCGAAGGCTACATCGATGTTGAGCTGAACTTCTGATGTCTGCCAAGAGAAGTAGACGCGAAAGGGCCGGGACTTAGTGTCCCGGCCCTTTTTCTATTCGCCTGATCTGCAAACTAGTCGAAGAGTCCACCAAGCTTGCTTGAGATCTTCCTCTTTGCGCTGGAGATGTCCCGGTCGATGTCCCGTCCGAGACGTGAGCCCAGTTCTGTCTTGCCCCGGTTGTAGAGCTCCGAGCTCTTGGTCTGAATCTCCGTTGCAGCCTCGTTGAGCTTCGCGTAGTCGTTTTCGAGGTTGCGGCCAGTCTGTTTCGAGTACGCCGAGCTGGCCTGGTCAAGCGTGGATCTGCTGTTGCTGCCGATCGTAGTGCTGTTCTGCCTGATCACTCTGGCCGAACTCGGCTCACGCTGACGCTCGATGGCCGTCGTGACCTGTTCTTTGGCCTGCGTGACTGCCTGCCAGTCCGTTGAAGCGCCCCATGCCACGAATGCTGCGACGCCGCCGACCACTATTGCTAGAAAAAGCGATTTCATCGTATCCCTCCGGCTGAAATCTCGTTACCAATCAACACTGCAGATATCGTGCGCCCGGATTTCAGGCTGAATATCAGCAGGGGATCACCGCCACATATCGATCAGATCACGCCTGACTGGCCGGACATTTTTTTTCGCTGCGTGACGTGCCTCCCTACCCGTGCGTCACGCGTGCGGGACGGTTTAGGGGCGAGTAGCTGAACGTCGCACCCGGAGACTTTTCGATCGGTCAACTCCGGCGGTCGTTATCAACCCGAGATATGACCTTGATTCGGCGTTGATATCCGTGTGCAACCCAGACAGCAGCATGTGCCGACGTAACTGTGGTCCGAATCACAACAGGAGGGCACTGCGATGAGTAATGTCAACGAAAGGAAGATGGTTGTCGGTCGCGGAGGTATAGTCCGGCGGTTCACTGTTAGCCGCCTTGTGGTAATCAGCCTGATCGTGATGGCTGCATTTTCCGCCTCGGGCTGTGATCTGGAGAAGTTGCTCGCGACTCCGACCCCGCAAAACGGAGACCAGGCGACAGCAACACCGACTGTCTCGGCCTCGGCAACCCCGGAGCCAACATCGGTAATCACTGATCCGACTGCGACTGCGGGACCACCTTCAATTGATCCGACTGTGGGACCAATCCCGGATGTCGATCCGACGGCGGAGCCGAAACCGCCCTTGGAGCCAACTGCTGTGCCGACGGTGGCAATTCCGCCAACCTCAACGCCCACACCGGTGGTTCCGACACCGACGCCTACACCGGTTCTTCCAACGGCAACGCCTACACCGGTGCCTCCGACCCCGACGGCTACACCGATTCCGCCTACTGCGACACCAACTCAGGGTGCAAACTCTGGTGCTTTGACACTGGGCGTCGAACAGCATAATGGAAACGTTAGCCGCATCGGCGACAGAATCACCATAGTGGTGAACGCTCAACTCGGCCTGCCGGCCGGAGCAGCATCTGTGTCGGTGTCGTTCGACGAATCCGCTGTGAAGCTCGTGTCTGTTGAGAGTGGAAACCTGTTCGGGTCCAATCCGCTGGTCATCGAAGACGGAAGATCTGGTACTGGCACGGCGACATACACCGCTGCCCCACGTGGAAGCCAGGCGCCCAGCCTCAAGGACGGATCGCTGGTCCGGTTCACCTTTGAAGTGACTTCCACTTCAGGCGGTACCGCTGAGTTCGAAATCGTCAACGCCGAAATGCCGTCTCGTTCCAACTCGGCGAACTCGATTCGCCTGAGCACGGGGTCTTCGAAGTCCGTTCGACTAGACGCTGACGCAAGTGCACCCCGGGGCCTGATCACGATGAGGCTCATAAACCCTGCGACTGTGCTCTCCGCTGGTGAGTACCTGACAGTCGCAGTGGACGGCAGCCTGGAGGAAGTCGCAGGCGCTGCGTCGGTGGACCTGAAGTTTGACCCGGCGCTCTTGCGCCTCGTGACCGTAAACCCCGGATCGCTTCTCGGAGACAGCCCACTGGTGCTCGATTCGGGAGAGATCGGGCTCGGCATCGCTCGCTACACCGCGGCGCCGAAGGCGGGAATGCGGACGCCACTGACCGGAGACATTGCACGGTTCCGGTTCCAGGTGCTCGCCGAGGTCCCAGCCGTTGCTGTGTTCGCCGTTCCAACAGCGAACATAGTCACTCGTGACGATTTCACGACGGACTTCGACCTAGAGCTGCCCGCACCGGCCTCCGTGCCGGTCGGGGTCGATCAGCGCGCACCGTCACTGTTTATCAACGGTGACCGCGTCACCGGACCGCGCATGGACCTGATTGGTGGGTACGTGGAAATCAGCCCGGCACCTCACTCGGAGGATTTCGGATACGAGCCCGGCACCTCAGTCCGTGTGCTGCCGGTTGCCGATCCGGGGTTCCGCATCGACTGCAGCCCCGGGTTGCTGAGGATCAATGGAGACTCACACGTCCACTGTGAGTCGCACGACCTCCGGGTACGCCTGACCATCAATGGGAAGGACGTCGCTGAGGGCATCATGGGTATGCCTCACGGCATGGTTTCTGTCAGTCCGGCGGTTAATGGCCGTTCTGCCATGTACACACCGGGCACGCAGGTCCAGATCGCAACAAGGCCGTTCTCCGGCTGGGAGATCGTTTGCTCTGAGACCGTCCTCACACTGATGACCTCAATGGACGTTAGTTGTGCTGAGAAACCGATTGTGATCATCGATATCCCAGCCGACCGCTGGGAGCAACAGACGCTGCACATCGAGCCGCGGTCTCTTCCGAGCAACGGCGGCCGAGTGACGGTGGGCATGGCGACGCAGGAGTTCGACGGTTCTTCACCGAGAGTGAAGTTCACGCTGACGGGCCACGGGCTTTCGCTCGAGTCTACGGGGAACCAGTGCGCAGTTGCAGTGCACAACGAGGCTTCACCGAAGTACACCTCGCGCTGCTGGAACAGCCAGTTCCAGCTTCCTGCGAACAGCAGCAGCACTGCCAGGACCTACTCTGTGACGGTGTCATCTCCTGACATCTCGGGGACGATCACCGGGACTGTGACGGTAGCAGGTGCAGTCCCGGCCGACCGCTGGGAGCAGCCTGCGCTGCACATCGAGCCGCGGTCTCTTCCGAGCAACGGTGGCCGGGTCACGGTGGGGATGGCGACGCAGGAGTTCGACGGTTCTTCACCGAGAGTGAAGTTCACGCTGACGGGCCACGGGCTTTCGCTCGAGTCTGCAGGGAACCAGTGCGCAGTTGCAGTGCACAACGAGGCTTCACCGAAGTACACCTCGCGCTGCTGGAACAGCCAGTTCCAGCTTCCTGCGAACAGCAGCAGCACTGCCAGGACCTACTCTGTGACGGTGTCATCTCCTGACATCTCGGGGACGATCACCGGGACTGTGACGGTAGCAGGTGCAGCGGTCAGTGAGGGATCAGGTACGGTCGCCAGCTTTGACTTCTGCTACCAGGTCTTCGCAGGCGCTCCCGCCGAATGCCACGGCCGCACGAACACATTCAGCTCGACTGACAGCCAGGCCAGCTTCCTGATCGAGATCGAAGACGTCACAGCCAGGCAGGACTTCTCCTTCGTCTGGATCGATCCAAACGGGAATGTGGTCAGGCGCTTCACCGACTTCAGGTACGGAGACAACGGTTCGGGCACCTACTGGGTATGGAGCGCGCTCGACATTGCTGGTACTCCGTGGGCTGGAAGGAAAGGCACCTGGCAGGCCGGCATTGAGATTGACGGGGGCCAGGTCATCCTCGCCTCTTTCACTCTTACCTAGCCCGATGCAGGCGGCGATGGACCCTCTGGCCCACCGCCGCCTGCACTCCACCGGGTGGCCGGAATCTACGGTGCCGCAACCCTGCTTATGGATCGGTGATGTCACCGTGACCTTGCAGTGATTTGCGGCCCGTCAAGTGAAAACAGAATGCCAACACGGTAACTGTCGGAAGTTTTCGAACGGAGGGACCAAGATGTTTAACCAAAGCCAACTTTCGCCACCGGGCGCCTTAAGGCTGCTCGGTCTGATCGCAGTCTCAGTCCTGGTGGTAGCAGGGTTCGTCCTTGGCGAATCCAGGGCGTCCGCCCGGACGCTGGAGGCAGGAGTTCCATCCGTGGATATCTCGCTGCCTTCGGGCAATCCGCTGGTAGGCCGCCCGTACACCTTTGACCTGTGGATCCAGAACAAGGGGACGGCTACCCGCAACGCCGGATACCTGGACGTCTCGATAACCGGTTCCGCGGCCAGCGGAGCGAAGGTGAAGTATGACTCCGGGTTTGACACCAACTGGGACGAAGGTCCGGACGTGTACTCACCGGGACAACTCATCTGGCACCGTACGAGAGGGCAGGTACGCGGACAGCACGTGTTGGTCACCGCCAAGGAGAACGCCTGGTCAACAGGTGAACTCCGCCGGATGAGAGTCACCGTCACGCCGTCACGCGCTGGCGACCTCGTTCTCCGTTACCGGGGAACTCTCGACGGCAGTATCGTTCCGACGGATTCTGTACGAGTGGTCGACCAGCAGGGCTGGCCCGTATACACAAAGACACTGCGCGTCGAACAGCCGTCGGCCAAGCTGGCCGTTGTCGACTTCGATGCAGAGAACACACCCTGGAAGTGGGGCAAGACAGCTCAGATCGACGCCGTCGTCAAGAACAATGGCAACGCGTCCGCCGACGTCTGGGTCAAGCTGATCGCATCAAACGACAAGACCCTCTGGGACGCTGACGACGTTACGCTGCAGGACTGGAACGTTAAGCTTGCCCCGGGTGAGACCTGGAGCAGGTCTAACTTCAGGTGGCCGCTCCCGGCGAAGCCTTACAGCGGCATGCCGGCGAACGGGACGGTTTACTACTACCTGCACGTCGGCAACCCGTTCGACCTGAGGGACTTCGAGGCGGTGCAGATGAGCACGCCGTCTGCCAAGCTGGACATTGTCGACTTCGATGCAGAGAACATCCCCTGGGAGTGGGGCAAGACAGCTCAGATCGACGCTGTTGTCAAGAACAATGGCAACGCATCCGCCGACGTCTGGGTCAAGCTGATCGCATCGAACGACAAGACCCTCTGGGACGCTGACGACATCACTCTGCAGGACTGGAACGTGAAGCTTGCCCCGGGCGAGACCTGGAGCCGGTCCAACTTCAGGTGGACGCTCCCGACGAAGCCTTACAGCGGCATGCCGGCGAACGGCACTGTCTACTACTACCTGCACGTCGGTAACCCGTTCGACCTGAAGGAGTTCGAGGCGGTGCAGATGAGCACGCCGGCGGAGCACACGATTGAGCTGCACCGGATAAGCAGGAACGACGGCATGCTCCATGGGCCGGACCCGGGCACGGAACAGACGTCGTTTAGGGCCGGTGAGATCATCCGCATCACCGCCAGGGCGAAGACGACAGGCCCGGCGATCAACGCCAACGTAGTCGTCAACCTGGCGCCTGCCAACAACTACAGCAACCTGGTCTGCAACTCCGATCCGCAGCCAAACAACCGTGCAGATCGGCAGGTGGTCGGAGGCGGCGCGTGGGTCTACTGGAGCTTCGACTGCAGGGTTGACGAGTCGTGGCCGGTTGGCGACTACAGCTTCATCGGGTCGTTGCGTGATGCCAGCGACTGGAACAAGATGCTAGATGAGACCACACCGGGTCCGAACACCATCGATTGGCGTGATTCCTGGATAGATGGCGCGGCCGAGGTGATTGGGGCTGCGGCGTTGAGCATCGTCGACTTCAATGCTGAGGCGACACCGTGGAAATGGGGTGAACAGGCTGAGATCGACGCCAGCGTGAAGAACACCGGCAACGCAACCGCCGATGTCTGGATCAAGCTGATCGCATCGAACGACAAGACCCTCTGGGACGCTGACGACGTCACGCTGCAGGACTGGAACCTCAAGATCGCTCCAGGTGAGACGTGGACTAAAGCAGGCTTCCGCTGGATGCTGCCTGAGAGTCCTTACGAGAACATGCCGGCCAACGGCAACGTCTACTACTACCTGCACGTTGGCAATCCGTATGACCTGAAGGACTTCGAAGCCGTCACGATGAGCAGCTCGGTCGCGGACCACCCGGAAGCGATTCGTCAGCTACTGAGGCCGGGGGAGTCGGTCTACGCCTCCTCACCGATTGCCTACAACGGCAAGCGCGGCACCTTCTACTGGTTCGCCAACTCGCAGCAAGATACCGACCCGTTGATCTGGCTCGCGCCGAGTGTCGCGAACGGTCTCCCGATCGACAAGATCACGGGTGGAGCGCTCTGGGACGGTTCCCAGGTTGTCCGCAGCATGGAGAGCATCGTTGAACTGCTGAACTTTGGGGCAATTAGCGCCAACGTGAAGATGGGCGCCGACTCCATCCACTGGAGCACTGCATCGATAGATCGGGGAGAGTACGAGGAGCTCATCAGCCGGGATGACGGCATCGACGGCTTCATCGTTTTCTTCAAGCAGAAGGCGGATAGCCGCCTAAAGCTTGAGCGTGAGAAGTACGCGGCAGCGCTGACGGAAGCCAACCGGCTCGCCTCAGAGGTCGACGGCGTCTTCATCAACAGGGTTTCCGATGCCATCGTCGGACTGTGCGACAAGCTGTGCACGGGCGCAAGCCTGGCCAAGTCACTGCTTGAAGCCGATGCGGCTCACCTGGCGAGTTACGGTCTATCCGCGAAGGAGGTAGCGTTCCTGTACGACTCATCGTTCTCGAACTCCGTCGCCGGGGTACTGAACACTGTCCCGGGTTGGGAGATTCGTGAGGTGAAGACCGGCAAGACCTTCGAAGTGATCGTGCCGGACCCGACATCAGCGACGCTCAAGACCAGCTTCGAGGTAGACAAGCTCGACTGGGCGCAGATGATCGTCACAACAGGAGCAGCAGCTTTCTCGGGTGACGAGGACGTGAAGAAGCTGAAGGCTCTCCGTGCCCGGCTCACGTCAGCCGGAGCGAGTGTGGATCCGGAACTGATGGCTGGTATCGAACTGGCCATTCGTGATGGCGAGCACCGGAGCGCCCGTGTCTACGCAGCGTTTAAAGACTCAGTTGCCGATCTGCTGATCGACAAGGTCGGTGTGACACTTGTCCGACTTGCTCCGGTGATCGCCTCGAAAGTAGGCGTCGTCTCGGCGCACGCAGTCGGCGGTTACGCCTCTGCCGTTGCAATCGGCTACTCAGTATCGCAGTTCGTATACGGCCTCAACGGCGTCTACGACGCAATCCAGATCGGGGAATACTCGGGCAAGATCCACTACGAGATGCACGACATCCTGAACGACGTTGCGCCGAGGATGGCCGCGGGCAGTGATGCCCACAACGGAGACCTGGCAGCCAGCGCCGTTGAGTTCATGAAGTGGAAGACGCTCTCGGCCGCAGTGTTCCATCAGTCCCAGCTGGGAATCGTGCGCGGTGGAGGTTTCCTCTCCTGGCTCGACCAACTCGGCTTCTGGAAGCTGTTCGCATGGTTCCGTGGGAGTCCAGAAGAGACAGAACGCGTGATCCTGCAGAGACTTGACGAGGTACTGATCAAGTACTCGGAGATTGAGTCACCTCCTAAGCTCGAACCGGCCATAAAGGTGATCGCAGACCGGTCGCTCGTTGAAGTTCCGGGCCCTGAGTACGCGGTCGAGCTGTACGCAATCACCGACGATTCAAGCGAGCCGCACTCAAGCAACCCTGGCGATAGGACCGCTGGCTTCAACCGGGGCGAGACAATCAGGATCACGCTGCGTGCAATGACCACCGGTCCCGCACAGAGCGTCAACCTGGTCGTCAACCTCGCTCGAACCGGTCGGCACGGCACGCTGTCCTGCAACTCCGACCCGACTGCCAATAACCGGGCCGATGTTGAGTTGCCTGGCAGTGGAGCGTGGACCTACTGGTCGTTCGACTGCAGGGTCACGGGCGACTGGACGGAGGGTAGCTATGACCTCCTGGCAGCTATGCGCTCAGGTGACGACTGGTCCGTGCTGCTGGACGAGTCCGGGCGAGGTGCGAACTCCACCACGTGGGAAAACGCCTGGAAAGAGCGAGTTACATGGGTCGTGGAAGACGATCCTGATTGCAGTCCTGCAGACCTCTCAGGCGACTGCATCGTGGACCTCAAGGACTTCGCTGTGTTTGCCGGTGCTTGGGGAAGCAGCGATGGCGATAGCGCCTACGTTACGGCGGCAGACCTGGACCAGAACGGCGTGATCGACTTGCGAGACTTCGCCTTGTTCGCCGCTGAATGGGACACAAGAACTTAGGTTTTCATCGCCAGGCAACTGGCTGAAAAAGGAACCGCCCGCACAACGCGGGCGGTTCCTTTTCACGTCCAGTGGGACTCTTCCAAATCCCGACTCCACCTTGAACTCGATGCACAGGAACCGGCACGGCCCCGGTGTTGATACCGTTGGGACTACCCGCGAATGTCTGAGCGGTGGGCCGTGCCGGTTCCTTCCAATCTAAAAGCCGTGAGTTCCCTCAGGGTTGTGGAACGGCATTGAAGATGATTGGAACCGGTGAGGGCGGTTAGCTGTTACCGGATGTTCCATCCCCCGAGTCGCTTTCTTCCGGAGTTCAGACTGTCGGCGCGCTGCTGTCGAAAACCGCGATCAGGGCTGCGCGATTCCCCGATTCACACACCCGGCCAACCATGTCCGAACCGTTCCCAACCGCATTGCGGATCAGGACTTCTTAGTTTGGTTAGTGGGACTGTGCCTGCAAAAGATCGCTCACGCGGGTGGGCAACATTTGTTGGGAGGGTCCCATGAGTCGAAAGCTTCTTTTTTCGCTAACCCTGACCGTATCGGTACTAGGCACTCTATTCGCAACTCCAATCGTCGCCCAGGGTGACGAGGGCGCCGGTTTCGGATTTGGCTACGGATACGGGGAAGACCGGTGCTTTGGTCATGAGCCGACAATCGTCGGCACGAAGCATTCGGAAGTGATCTACGGAACTCCGGGTGACGACGTCATCGTGTCGCTGGGTGGCAGCGATCGGATCTTCGCCGGAGCTGGGAACGACATTGTCTGCGCCGGTTCCGGCGACGACACCGTCTTCGGTGCTGATGGCAACGACACCATCGATGGCGGGAAGGGAGACGACGCTCTCTTCGGTGGACCGGGTGATGACCGACTGATTGGTGCCAAAGGCCTGGACTGGCTGATCGGCGCGGCTGGAAACGACAGGCTGCTCGCCGGAAAGGGCAACGATGTCATTCAGGCCGGTGCCGGAAACGACATTGTCCATGGTGAAGAAGGGCACGACACCATCGAGGGCGGTGCTGGCAACGACAAGATCCTGGGCGGTCACGGTAAAGACGTCATCACCAGTGGGCCGGGGAACGATGAAGTCCACGGCGGATCACACAATGACGAAATCACCACGGGGGCGGGCGATGATCTGGTCTCCGGCGGGGATGGCAATGACGTTATCGTCGTGGGTGCCGGGAACGACATTGTCGAAGGCCAGGATGGACGAGACTTCATATCTGGCGGTCAGGGTAACGACCGGCTGTCGGGTGGCAATGGCAATGATGAGATTCTCGGCGGCCCCGATTCTGATGACCTGCGCGGTAACGCAGGAAACGACGTCATTAAGGGCGGCACTGGCGATGACCAGATTGATGGAGGCGATGGGAAGGATGATCTGAGTGGCGGAGCAGGCAACGACCGCATCACCGGTGGAAAGCACCACGACCGTATCACCGGCGGAGCAGGCGACGACATCATCCTTGGCAATGATGGCAAAGACCGCATTGACGGTAATGCTGGCCAGGACAACATCAAGGGCGGTGACGGGAACGATGAACTGAACGGTGGTGCCGGAGACGACGAGATCCATGGCGGCCAGGGCAATGACGAGATCAACGGTGGCCCAGGCTCAGACTTGATCGTCGGCGAGCAAGGCAACGACCGGATCAGGGGTGGCGCAGACGCCGACACGATTCATGCAGGAGCTGGCAAGGATCGCGTAGACGGCAACGCCGGTGATGACGAGATCCACGGCGGTGACGGTCGTGATGAGATAACCGGTGGTGGAGGTCACGACAAGATCTTCGGCGAAGCCGGCAGGGATCGCCTCGAAGGCAACGGCGGTGACGACTTGCTGGATGGCGGCGCCGATCGCGACACCTGTGACGGAGGTGCTGGAAACAACACACTGATCAGCTGCGAGATCGTTTAGCCAACAGGCAGATCAGGTTCTTAAGAGACGGCCGCGGACTCAGTCCGCGGCCGTCCTGGTTTCCGGAAAAGAAAGACGCTAACAGCTTGCTCACACGCTGCCACACGCAGCCCACTCTCGCGCTCAACCAGATACTGAGCTTTGGTTTTGCAAAATGAAAAAGTTGATTCCGTGCCAAGGGACTGGCGACGCGAATGTCTGGTTCGTCTGCAGCTTTTCTGTAGACCGAATCGGTTCATTTGACTTAGCGAGGTGTCCCTTATGGCGAGAATCACAGTGATCGGCGGCGGATACGTCGGCCTTGTCACGTCGGCATGTTTCGCCGAACTCGGCCACACCGTCCGATGTCTGGAGTCCGACACCGCCAGGGTGGATCTCCTGCGCAGGGGCGAGATGCCGATCCGGGAGCCCGGGCTTGCTGAGATGTGGTCAAGGCATTCGGCGGCCGGCCGTCTCACTGTTACGGCGGATCCCACCGAGGCCCTCTCACTCGCCAACTTCATCTTCATTGCTGTCGGCACGCCTGAATCGGCGGACGGGTCCGCTGATCTGACCTTCCTCGAAGCTGCCGTCCAGACAGCGCTTCAGTATTCCGACATTTCGCGCACGCTCTGCATCAAGAGCACAGTTCCTCCGGGCACATGCTCTCGACTGCAGGAAGAGATCAACGCGTCTACAGGCAACGGCCACGGCTGGAGTGTCGTCTCGAACCCGGAGTTCCTCAGCCAGGGCAGAGCGGTTCAAGACTTTCTCAATCCTGACCGAATCGTCGTCGGATCAGACAACCCCAATGTCTCTCAGATGGTCGCAGACCTGTACTCCTCACTTAACAGCCCGGTGGTGGTTGTCGATTCCACGGCTTCTGAGTTGGTGAAGTACGCATCGAACTCGTTCCTGGCGCTGAAGATCAGTTTCATCAACGAGATATCGCTGCTCTGTGAGTACAGCGGTACGGACGTTGGCCAGGTGGCGACCGGAGTGGGGCTGGACACCCGAATTGGACCCCGGTTCCTTGAGGCCGGTATCGGCTGGGGCGGGAGTTGCTTTCCGAAGGACACGGCCGCGCTCGAGCAGTTCATGAGAACAGCCGGTATCGCATCTCCGGTCGTAACAGCGGCTCGGACCGTAAACAGAAACCAGGTCAGCCACATTGTGAGTCGGTTGGACCGACTCATAGGTAACGAGCCAGGCAACTCTGTCGCCGTGCTCGGTCTGACTTTCAAAGAAGGGACAGATGACCTGCGAGGCAGCCAGGTTGTCCCGCTCGTCGACCAGCTGCTTGAGCGTGGGCACGAGGTCAGGGTGTTCGATCCGCAAAAACCAGATATCGAAAGAGATTTCGGGGATCGCCTGACTGTCTGCGAGTCCGCGAGTGAGGCGGTCTCAGGCGCTTCAGCCGCTGTGCTTGCGACGGCCTGGCCTGAGCTTGTCTCGATGGACTATTCGGCCATCGGAAGGCTGATGAAGAGCCGGGTGCTCATTGACGCAAGACGTGCTCTTGACCCTGAACTCATGGCGCACCTCGGCTTCGACTACTACCGCCCCGGTGATGGAAGGGTCAGCCGAGACGAAGCGGGTTGGGGCTATCGACCCGAGCCACTGTTGGCGGCTTGAGGCCGAGTATCACCACTTCGCCGAATTGATCGGAGCGCACCGTCAGCGCTCTCTGGACCGAGAAAGAGATGGTTGTCGAAATGAACGTCAAATCGATTGCGGTAGCCATGGTCACTCTGGGGGTGCTGGGCACTTTCATCGCCTGGCCGGCCCTGGCTTCGGCAAAGGGAGAGGGATTGGGTTACGGGTACGGCTATGGATATGGCGGCGGTGAGCGGCCGGGATGGGGATTCGGAGACAAGAACCACGAGCACACGGGTCCTCCAGGACTTGATGACGACTTCGTGCCTCCTGGCCACAGAGACCGAGAGTTATTCGACGAAGACGATGACTCGGAAGATAGCGGGCGACGTTCCCGAGGTTCGGGCAAGGACGACGACGATTCGGATGAGGTAGAGAGATTCTGGAACGCCGAGGATTCCGATGGCGACTCAGATGATTCTTCCGGCGACAGGGAAGGTCAATACGAGGATGACGACGACAGGGATGAGGATGACGACGACTCCGAAGAGGACCGGCGCAAAAACAAGAAGCAAGGTTGGTTGCCGCCGGGACTGGCCAAGAAGAACAGATAGTCGTACTCGAACCCTTCATAGCCCGGCACCCGTGTGATTCCGATGGATCACGCCCAGGAGATGACAGATGCAGCAACGACAGATAGCCGACTTACATGACCTGGACCTGGAGATCAAAAAGATTTTGCCCGAACCGATCCCGTTCCTGCCTGAACAGGTGGAATCGGCGATGACGGACGCGGACGAGAAGACGCTGGTGGTGACGATTCCAGCGCTCAACGAAGAAGAGACGCTGGGTGATGTTATCCGCGCGATCCCGAGAGAGATGGATGGGATCGGCAACGTCAAGATCCTCGTTCTGTCCGACGGCTCTACCGATCGAACGGAAGACATCGCTGTAGAAGCCGGTGCAGATTCTGTGGTCAGGTTCGTCCGCCGCCAGGGTCTTGCCAAGGTCTACAAAACGGCCCTTGCCGAAGCGCTGAAGATGGGCGCCGATGTCATCGTCAATATCGATGCCGATGGCCAGTACGTGACTGATGAAATGCCCTTGCTGGTTGGGCCGATTCTTGCCGGGGAGGCGGATGTGGTCATGGGTTCGCGTCTCGCTGGCAGCATTGAGTCGATGCCCAAGTCGAAGCGCGTCGGCAATCACTTCGGAACCTGGGTCGTGAAGAAACTCTCGGGAGTTCCGATCACTGACGCTCACACCGGCTATCGCGCCCTTAGCCGCCACGCTGCTCTGTCAATGAATGTGCTGTCTCACTACACCTACACGCAGGAGACGATCCTCCAGGCCGGGTTCAAGAAGCTGCAGGTACTGGAAGTGCCGATCACGTTCAGGGCACGCACTGCGGGTGAGTCTCGGTTAGTCAGCAGCTTCTTCAGCTACGGAAAGAAGGCCGCGTTCACCGTGGGCAAGATGGTCGGCTCTCAGCATGCGCTCGGCTACATGATGATGATCGGGATCTTCGCGATGTTGATCGGAGTCGGGCTTGGAGCCCGTGTGCTAATTCATTTCGCGCTGACAGGTCACGTCAGCCCGCTATTGCCATCGGCAATCATGGCCGGGTTTGGCTTCGTGTTCGGCTTGCAGCTAATTGCGCTAGGGCTGATCGCAGGAATGTCGACAGACAACCGGACCTTGATCGAGGACGCGTTGTACGTGATCAAAGACCGGAAAATTGATTAGTACCGCCTCACTAAACAGACGGGACTATCTCCCCGAACGCATCGCTCACGCATCGCCGCCAGGTCTCGCCAGCGCGAGTCTTGCGGCGGTTGCCGTGGCGATGGCCGCGCTCGCCGGACTCGGCATGAAGCCAACAGGCGACGGTGCTCTGCATGTGAATCTTGCACGGCAGATCGCGAACTCTCTGAGTCTTGAGACGACCGTCGTTTCTCACTATCCGCCCCTGTATCACCTGAGCGGGGCGATCGGTCACGCCATCGCCGGTCCGGCCGGCGTGCAGGCGGTCTCCTTCTTCGCGTTTGGACTTGTCAGCTGGTTCAGCTACCTGCTAACCAGGGAGGTCACCGGCTCTCAGAAAGCGGCGCTGGCGGCTCAGGCTCTCGTGACTTTCAGCCCGGTGATGCTCTGGTATTCGTCTCTCATCTTGATGGAACCGTTGCTCACCGCTGCAGTGGTGGCCTCGCTCTACTTCGCACTACGGGCGATTGACGAACCTTCTCGACGCAATGCCGCGCTCCTGGCAGCCGCGCTTTCCGCCGCCTCTCTTATCAAGCAGACCGGCCTGCCGGTCGTGCTCGCTGTCCTGGTTTTCGTCGCGCTGTCGGGTCTTGGACTGAAGCGTTCGTTGGCCATCGCGCTGCTTGTCGCCGTCGTCTCGGCTGGTCCGTATCTCTATCTGTATTCAAGGACAGGCGCTATCACAGACCCGGGCAATGTCCCGATCGCCTCACTCTCGGATGAGCAGTCCGGCTTCGCTGGACGCGTTCTGACAGGCGGGGTCGTGGAGAGAGAAGAGCGATGGTCGGTAGAGCTTGATCACGAGGTCGACGGCGTTGCCATCTACGAGCAAGGAACCGTTCTCCATGAGGCGCGCAAAGTCTACTGGCGAAACCTCCTGGACCCATCTCGATTTACCTGGATCCACACACTGTATCCGCAGTCATTCAGCGGTTACGACACTCCTTCAGCCCCGGCATTTCACTGGTCCCTGAATCTGGCGTTGATGGCCGCGTTCGCGACTGCGTTCTGGTCGGCTCGACGCAATCCGGGTGTGCGCCTTGTTCTCACTGTGCTCGCGGCATCTTATGTTGCGATGTACTGGGGAACGGATACCAAGCGACTCTTCCTCTACGTCCCCGTGGTAGCAACTGTTCTACTCGTCCTGCCTTACACCGAGTTCTCCGGCCAACTGGCGAGAGCGTTTTCGCAGCTTCGCATGCGAGCAGACCGAGTATCTGTCACCGATGGAATGAAAAGCGTTGCAGTGCCGGCATTTGCGGCTGCGGCTTTGGTGCTGGCGGTCAGCGCAGTCGTCCCGCTTCTGATGGCTCAGTTCGAAGTGCTGGAGCGTTATGACTCTTCGCAGGGTGGCGGGTTCGAAGCTGTCGGTGGCATCGCGTCCGTTCAGGAAACCGCCAGATGGCTGAACAGCCAGCTAAGTGAGGACGAAGCCTTCGTCGCCGCCAGCGTGTATGAGTGGGAGTACTACTCACAACGCCAGGACCTGTGGGACGAGGGACTTAACTACCGCGCCTATTTCCTTCCGCCCGAGAGTCTTGACCACTACGTCCGGGCTGCCGAAGCACGTTACGTGGTGGTTCGAGAAAACCAGGTGGTTGACGATGACGCCTGGAACCACATTGAGCTTATTCCCAGGAGTTTCCTGGAGAAGGTCGAGGCCCTCTACCCGCTGGCGTACACGAGTACGCATGGCGACATCAGGGTGTTTGAAGTACCTGAACTGGAGTTAGCAGATGCGTGAGTTGCAAACGGAACGTGACGGGTTTTCATTTGAAGAGGCCGTCCCACAGCATGAATCCACTCAGGTGGTGCAGTTCCAGCAGCCCGGCACGACTACGGTCGAACCTCATCCGGTGCCGGTCAATCGGCTTGGAACGGCGCACAGGATTGAGACCTTGCGCCTTGCTGGGATTCTCGGAAAACGATACGGGACCGTGGTTGATATCGGCGGCTTCGATGGGGCGATCAGCAGTCGAATCGATGCTGACGAACGCATTGTCGTCGAGCCCCACCTCCCGGACGAGTCACTGCGCTCCGCGAACGTGCGATATATCGAGTCGGATGGCTCGAAAGCGCCCCTGGATGACGGCATGGCCGACCTGGTGCTGCTCCTTGATGTGCTTGAGCACGTCGAACGTCCCGAGGAGCTACTGAGCGAAGCCCTCAGGGTCCTCAAGCCAGATGGACGCGGTGTGCTCACGGTCCCATCGAGCGATATCAGGATCTTCCCCTGGTTTCTCCAGAACTGGGCGGACCGTCGTTGGGACCACACGATCCGAAGAGGATATCGGCCCGGTGATCTCGAAGATGGAATAGCAGCTGCCGGTGGCTCGGTTGTCAGGACACTGGACATGGGCTGCATCGGCTTTCGAATGGCCTATCTGCCTGTCTCAGTGATGTGGCGTCTCTGGCAACCGGCAGCGCACAGCGTCCTGAAGACGATCTCAAGGTTTGACTACAAGTACCAGAAGCTAGGCGCAGGCCGCGGCTACATCTTCGTCGAATTCCGGAGGTCTGAATAATGGTCGACTCTCGACGCGATCCCGGCTTCCTGTTCCCGGCCGCCGGGCATACCTCACCGCCGGTTATTCGGGCGGCCCGAAGGTTCGCAGATGATGTGAGGACCGCCGCTGGCTCGATAGCTTCTGACGTGCGCCGTGGAACGATTGAGACGTGGCAGCAGCGCTCCGTCATTGCTCGGAGCCGCTACGAAAGTGTCGCGAGTCTGGCCAGTGCCACCGGGGCGATTACGGCCGCCCCGTACGTCCTGCTTTTTCTCCTGGCATTTTTACCAGCCGTCATTCTTGGAGTCGGCTTCCAGGGGGCTTTCAACAGCCCTGACGAGACGACAAGATTCCTTGCCGCTGAAACTTTTGCGGAGCACGGCAGGCTGTATGTCGAGGACGAGATCACGCTCGCTGATCCGCAATACTCGACCGGACCGCGTGGGTTCGCTCAATCCAACGGCCGCTCGGTCCCGACATACTCGCAGTTGCCGCTGCTCGTGCTCGGTATCGCAACCGCGGTTTTTGGCGGCGCTGCACCTGTAGTCCTGGCGATCATCCCGGGAGCGCTGTTCGTCGCGCTAGCACTGTTAGTACGCAGGGTTATTCCCTCGGCTCCACCGTATGTTCCGTGGGCGTTCCTGGGGGTCACGCCCCTGTGGTACTGGAGTTCGAGAGTCTACTTTGACGTTGCGCTCACCTTCCTCTTCGTCGCACTGGCCTTGCCGCTGCTTGTGCGTGCAATCCAACTTCGGTCAGAACGCCATCTGTTCTTTGGTATAGGCATGCTGGGCGTTGCCGGTCTCTCTCGAATACCAGAGGCGCCGTTCCTGTTTATGGTCGGGTTCGCATTCGTCCTCGCACTCATTCACCTCGGACGCGCCGACAGGCAGAAAAAGATCCGGCTCATGTTCGTCTTCGCTGGCGCAGTCGTCGGCTTCTTCGTGCTGCCGCTGGCCCTGCTGAACTGGTGGACGAACGGATCCCCGGAAACGGTCAGCTACACGCTGCTGTTCGAACAGAACTTTCCAGATCGCGTCCAGCCGGCGTCGAACGTGATTCTGGAACCGTTCAGACTCTTCTGGTTGGCGCTGTTCCCGCAGCCTGTTGACTACGGCACCCTTTACAGCACCTTCGTTTACCAGGTGCTGCTTCTGAGTCCGTTCCTGCTTTTTCTCGGTGGTATCGGGCTTGCGCAGAATCTAGGAAACGCCTCGAAGCACTTCGGGGGCTATGGTCTGGGAGTGCTGGCGTTTGCGTTCCTCTACATGTTCCTCAGTCGAAATGACCCTGGAACGTTCCTGGCGGGTCAGACGGAACCGGACCTGCGTGTGACGCTAGTCCGATACTGGATGCCGCTATTCCTCTTGCTGGGCACAGGAGCAGCACTCGCCCTCGCGAAAATGCCGCACCGCTACGCGCTTCCGGTCATTACGGCATTCGTGATCACCAGTGGCTACAACGTCTGGCACACCGAGCCCGAGTCTGTTTCGAATCTTGACCGCACGGTCAGCGTGAACTCAGAGCGATTCGAGCAGTTTTACGATCTCAACACCGAGCCGGAAGCGCTGGTTGTTGCCGGAAGCAGTTTTGATAAGTGGACTGTTCCCTACAGGCGGACAATCGGCATCTGGCCTGATACCGCAACCGAATCCAACCTTCGGCATCTCGCCGATACCGGTGCCGAAGCGGCGCGGCGGGGACAACCTGTCTACTATATGTTCGGTCCCAACGAGCCCGAGGACGCGATGGAAATCGTGTCCGACCAGCTTGAGCCGCTTTTCCTCGGACTGACTCTCGTCGCCGAGCCAAGCTTTGCAGGCGACCTGTGGAAAATCACTAGCAATCCGCAGGTGCTGGAACTGTCTGCCGCGGCAGAACAGTCAGGCGATCCGTCAGATCAGCCAGCATTTGGCCCGCCCGGATTCGGCTTCGGAGCGCCGATCGACGCGCCCTCGAGTGCGTCTCAGTTCGAGACCGTGTTTGAGGCGCCTGCAAACACGTTCACCGTTGCGATTGAGAACGACGGATCCAGCAGGAACCTGGTCACCAATCCGTCGTTCGAAACCGGTGCTGATTCATGGCGCGGCCCTAATGAACAGGGACCGGTTGAGGTAACCACAGCTGAGGCTGCTTATGGAACCAGCGCCCTGAGGATGGAGCTTCTCCCGGCTCCGGTCGCCGGCGAACGAGTTCGCAGAACCTTCTCGCTCGCCACTGAAGAGATCGAGTCGGGATCATGGAATCTCCGTGCCAGCGTGAAGGTTGATGAGCTGTCCGCTGCTGCGGTTGAGGTCCTCGTGTTCGTGCAGGATGAGAATGGCAAGAACCTGTCCAAACCGAAGGCCCGGCTCGAACAGGTAACGTCCGGGTTCGAAGAGATCGTGATCAACGGTGGTGAACTAGGCGAGGATGCGGCATCTCTTGCCATCCAGATAAGCATCGTGGCTGACGAAGAAGGAGGCCACGGACTGGCGATCTGGGATGGCATCGAGCTAGTCGACGGCGCAGTCCTGGCGCACGACTACTGTGACGGGGATCACTTTGGGTGCTCATGGTCTGGCGAGCCTCACGCTTCGTCCAGTTCTCGCACAGGCGGTGTGGCTGAACTCAAGATCGAGTTCGGTTCGAACGAACTGCTCACCGAAGAGCCGGTGTTCGCTGGCGATACGGTGGTGTTCGAAAACGGCTTCGTCGAACTGGTGTCGGCTGATGGTGAAGTCAGGACATTGGGTTCTTACGGCATCTTGAGAGCGGGCGAGTCGATCGCATTGACACTATCGGCCGATTCCAGGCCGGCAGTGAGCGTGCTGGGACCATGACCTTGAGCAGGAAAACAGCGGTTCGGCTGGTATCCGGAGCCCTCGGACTTGGAGCGCTTGTAGCCGTCGGTTGGTACACGTACGAAGCGTTCAACTCAGGACTGCGTCTGAGCGAACTGAGTCTTGACTGGCTGGCAGCGGCACTAGTACTTCACGTCCTGGTGATCAGCGCTCTGCCGGTGATGTGGATTCGACTGCTGGGTCTGGTCAAGACAGACTCGGACATCCAGCCTCGTCTGGGTGACCGTGGGTTGATTCATGCCTACTCACGCAGTTGGTTGGCCAGATACATCCCCGGAAGGGTATGGATGTTCGGAGGCCGGATCCTGTATGGCCGGTCCGCCGGAATCTCGACGAAATCGATCACCGCGAGCACCACGCTCGAGGCAGGAATCTCATACAGCGCGCTTGGACTGCTCGGAGTGGCGATGATCCTTGGTACGTGGACTCACTGGACGCTTGCCATCGTCGTGTCGGTCGGTGCGTTCAGCACCCTGCTGATACTTGTGCGTTCACTCTTCCGTGTCACCGCCTCGACAGAGTCGGATAACCGAACAGTTAGGTGGCTTGTCAAAGGCTCACTGCTGCTCCGCGGCAACTCAGTTCCATCTGACAAAGCCCTCTTCAGCATATTGCTCATCTACTGGCTTCATGCCGGCATGCAGCTCGTGTTCTTTGTCCTCGTGGCACTGGCTGTGCAGCCATTCGCACCGGGAGACTATCTGCTTCTTGCAGGTGCCTGGGGCATTGGCGCCAGCATCGGCTATATCTCCGTCTTCTCCGCAGGTGGCCTTGGCGTTCGGGACGGAGTCGCTCTTGCGTTCGTTGGACCCGCCTTTACTGGCCCCGTTGCCGCTGCTGTTGTAGCCGCGAGCAGGATTGTCCTTGTCCTGGCGGACCTTGCACTCGTCAGCACGGTTGAGATTGCCGTCCTGCTCCTGCGACGAAGAGAACTCAGACACTCTCCCGGCATAACCAACCGAGACAATCGATCTATCGAACCCTCGCGCACTTACTAGAGATGGAAGTTGAGAGACTATGAAACGCATTCTCGTGATGGCATCGACCTTCCCTCGCTGGACCGGGGATACCGTTCCGCCGTTCGTTTTTCAGCTTTCTGAACACCTGGCTGAGTTGGGATACGAGATGCACGTACTCGCGCCCCACACGAAAGGGGCGGCGCTGGAGGAGCGGATGGGCAACCTCCAGGTTCACAGGTTCCGCTACGCACCGGCGTCGATGGAGACTCTGGCTTATGGCGGTGGAATCCTGGAAAACCTCAAGAAGCGGCCGCTTCGTTGGGCCCTGGTGCCGGGGTTCCTCGCGGCTCAGACCCTCTCCACCTGGCGGCTTATGAAGAGACACAGGTTTGATCTCCTGCACGTCCACTGGTTCATACCGCAGGGATTGAGCGCAGCGGTGCTCCCTGCATGGATAGAGACACCGAAGTTGCTCACGGCTCATGGCGGCGACGTCTTTGCCAGCACCAAAGGAGTACGTAGAGGAGTGATCCGGTTCGTCGCCGACAGGCACGACGCGATCACAGTCAACTCTTCAGCAATGGGCAGGGCGGTGCATGAGCTTACGGGCCGCGAGTCCACAGTGATACCAATGGGTGTTGACCTGGGAGAGTTCAGAAACCTGAACAAGCAGAACCCGGGTTCAGTATGGAGCGATGCTCAACGGATACTCTTCGTGGGACGCCTCGCTGAGAAGAAAGGCGTCGAGTACCTGATTCGCGCTATGCCGCAAGTTCGTTCGCAGGTTCCGGACGCAAAGCTGACTATCGTTGGCGATGGTCCACAACGGGCGATGCTCGAAGACGAGGTTGAAGCGCTTGGTCTACGAGACGCAGTCAGTTTCGAGGGCGCTCGGCCTAACACGGAGCTGCCGGCCTATTACAGCGCAGCTGACGTATTCGTCGCGCCTTCAGTGGTCGCCGAGAGCGGTGACACAGAGGCGCTGGGAGTCGTGCTGCTGGAGGCCGCGGGGTGTGGTCTGCCGATCGTCTCCACAAGGGTGGGCGGCATCCCGGATGTGATCAAGCACAATGAGACAGGACTTCTCGTCGAACAGAAATCGCCGTCGGAGTTGGGAACGGCTGTGGCGTCCTTGCTGAAAGACCGATCACGAGCCCTGATGCTGGGAACCGCGGCCCAACGCCACGTGACTGAAAACTTCGGTTGGAGTGACGTGGCAGCCCGATTCGGAGAACTGTATGAGCGGCTGATCGGTGATCGAAACGAATCTGCTGTAGAGCTGAACGATCAGCAAGCGGCCTGAGTTCGTGTCGTCTCAGCTCCGTCGATAAACCGTGGTTCCATCAAGCACCGCTTCGACTCGGTACAGGTCCGGCCTCTCGGAAACCGCTGACTCGAAAAGCGCCGGGTTGTCGGTCAGGTCCCACCGGGTAATTACGAGATAGTCTGTGTCTTCGTCCGACATAATCTGGTGCAGTCTCTCGGCATCCACACTCGCCAGCCAGCCCATGACCCGGTACTCCCTCACGTTTCTCCAGTTGGCAGCACCTTCGTCATACCAGCCATCCATGATCGGCACACCTGCACGGTCCGGTATCCAGTATCCGTCCCAGTTGCGGTAGCCGACTGCCAGCAGCTTCGAATCTGCAGGAATGTTTTCATCAATCCAGTCAATAGACCTGGTGACGAACTCAGGTTCAGTCTGAGGCTCAAACACGTCTCGGGATTGAACCGTGTCAATGACTGGGATGAGCAGCACTAGTAATATCAGAGCGAACGGCGTAGCGGGGTATCTACGCAGACGATTGTCAGCAGCCAGCTTCTGAACGAGTGATGCAGCCAGCAGCCCGAACATAGGGGCGATGTAGAAAGCGAATCTCGAAACGTCGAATCCGCTGAAGGGGTAGATGCGAATCAGTGGATTCAAGGCGGCGCCCATCGAGAACCAGAAAAGCACCGCGGAGACGATAGCGATGCCTCGAAACCTGGTTCGGTAGACAATCGCGTAGATCATTCCGGCAACCCCGAGAGCACCCTGAACGTAGCCGATATACGACGGGTAGGTTTCGACGCCGATGCGGCCGCGATCGAACAGACTTGAGGCGAACGTAGCGGCGTCGAACTCCCAGTTGCCAGCCAACTCGCGTTGAAAACCAACTGAAACCGTGTTGATGAGGAATGGGACTGCCCACCACGCCGAAACCGCTGCGGTGGCCAACGCCGCAAGCCCAAGAGCTTGAACCGACGCCCGTCGGTTCGCAGGAGTGTCAATAGCAAACACGACTGTCCGGACAGTGATCGCGATACCGAACGTGATCGCGGTCATGTGATGGGCTACTAGCGACAGTCCAAGCAAAGCGCCGGCTGTCAATACGGTTCGCCGGCTCTGAGTGCGGGTCCAGCGCTCGAAGAGTACGTAAGCAGCGAGGGCGAACGGCATTGAGCTCAAGGTCGGCAGCCAGCCGAAGATTCCCACACCTGCAAGCACGGGGTACGAGAGCAGTGTCAAAGCAGCAGCAAGGAAGGCGTAGACCGATCTCAATCCCAGTGTCCGGGCCGCCCAGTAGGTAGCGAGGCCGATCCCGATAAGAGACGCGGACATCACCAACTTAAACGAGGTGGCCAACTCGAATGGAGTCAGGGCCGAAAGAAGACCCGCGGCTCCGTACCCTCCGGGTGAATAGGCCTGTAGATATGGCAGCCCGCCGTACCACCATGGATCTTGGAGAAAAGAGTGCCCTGCGCCGGACAGTGACTGCTCGAAGACCCAGGCGAAGTGCAGGAATGTTGGAGCGTCGACTCCGGGTGGATCTCCTGGTCGGAAGTACGGGATCAGGACCCAGATCGCGAGCGCGGTGATCGCCGTGTACCAACGGCTTCGAGCGCCCCGGTCGAGCGCACGTGACCGAATACCGCTGAGCTTCCAACGCTCAATCTGCTGGAAGACAGGGGCTCTGAGTGCCTTCGTTTGAGTGAGATTTCGCAACGCAATACACGGATTCTTTCCAGTTTGAATCCATATTGCGGCGAAGTTCGATTGAGCACACGCGTGCCTGCATCTAGAAACGGGCTGGATTGAGTTGGATGCGCCTGTTGTTTGGGAGTGGGAGCGCGGCTGATTACTGCCGTTTCCCGGGCGGGCTAGTTAGGGCCGACTGAAGAGCTGATCAACCCCGGGCCGAAAGCCTTATTCGAACCCACATTCATTGATGTGTGACTCTCGGGAGACAGATCAATATCGTTACACTCTCCCGATGACCGAACCGGGCACAAACACACCATCAAGTGGTACAGCTCCGCGCCGCCTTATCGTCTGCTGCGATGGCACCGGTCACAGCCCCAAACGCAAGAAACCAACCAACGTCCTGCGACTCTCTCGGGCGGTGAATCCGGTCGCGTCTGACGGCACGACCCAGATCACTTACTACCAGTGGGGAGTAGGCAGCGCCGGGTGGCAAGATCAGTTAACGGGCGGAGCACTTGGTCACGGGCTTGAACAGAACATTGAGCATGCTTACAGGTTCCTTGTCCACAACTACGAACCTGGTGATGAGGTGCTGCTCTTCGGTTTCAGCAGAGGCGCGTTCACCGCTCGCAGCCTGGCCGGGTTGATCGCCGCATGTGGAATTCTCCGTAAAGAGCACTCCGACCTGATCGACCACGCGTATGAGGTCTTTCGCCGCATCGACGAAAGCGTGCTGCCTTCCCAGGTGAAGGCAGACTATTCGCATCATGCCGAAGTGAAGTTCCTGGGAGTCTGGGACACAGTTGGCCTGATGGGTGTGCCGCGCAACCGGATATTGAAGTCACTCGAGTACTACTCCACGTGGCCTTTCAGGCGTAAGTGGGTGAAGCGGTCGGCTGCGAAAGTGACGCCGGACTTCCTGAAACGGATATCAAGTGAGACTGCAGAGGTCATCGAAGACCACAGGCATATCTTTCCTCTGGACCATCACGCCTTCCAGGACACGAAGGTCTCTCCGCTTGTCAGACGAGCGTTGCACGCGCTTGCGATAGACGAGAAACGCCCGACATATGAGCCGAACCTGTGGTTCGACGAGGTCGGCGAAGGGCAGGTTGTAGAGCAGCGCTGGTTCGCCGGTACGCATTCAGATGTTGGCGGTGGCGGCGATCCCTCGATCGCGGCGAAGACCATGCGGTGGATGGTTGGTGAGGCTATCCAGAACTGCGGACTTGAGGTTGAACCAGGTTTTTGGTCGGAGGTCCTCGAAGAATCAATGCGTCCAGGCAAAGTCTCGAAGTCCCCGGAAGGATTCATGGGCTGGCTGCTCGGAGTCGGCATGAAGGAGGACCGGCAGATCAACCAGCTCGATAACAAGACCGTAGCGATCCACGAGTCGACTCGAGAGATGATCCTTGATCCGTCAGTCAACTACTGGCCAAGCAACCTCGACCGACAGCGGATCGAAGAGATCATCGAAGGCGGCTCGGAGTAGTCCGAGTCTGCTGACTATCTGTCGTTTGAATCTTTGTCCAAAAACGTGCATACAACGCTCAGCGCGCTAGATGTGGTCCCGACCACTCAGGCTGTCTATCTTTGACAAGGATCGGACAGCCTAATCGATGTTTTCGTCGTCGGGCGGTGCTTCAACGAATTGCTGATTCCCGATTGTCGACAGAGTCAGCGTCTACACCGCTTGCAGCTGGCTCACTACCAGCCGGGCGTACATACCGCCACGGGCCATCAACTCGGTGTGTGTGCCTTGCTCAGCGACCCGACCCTCATCCAGCACGACGATGAGGTCGGCGTTGCGGACGGTTGACAGGCGGTGGGCGATCACTAGCGTCGTGCGGTCGCCTGACAGCCGGTCCAGCGCTTGCCGCACCTGCCGTTCGGTCGTCGCATCAAGATGCGACGTCGCTTCGTCGAGGATCAGCACGCTGGCGTCCTTGAGGAACGCCCGCCCGATCGCAACTCGCTGTCGCTGACCTCCCGAAAGTTGGGCGCCGCGTTCGCCGACCTTTGTCTCAAGCCTTTCAGGCAGAGAGTCGACGAAGTTCGCCAGCCCCGCCATTTCGACCGCTTGTCGCACCTCTTCGTCTGACGCGTCCGGTTTAGCCACCAGGAGGTTCTGTCGCAGCGAGGAGTTGAACAGGTACGTGTCCTGCGCAACCAGTGCGATTCGCTCCCTGAGCTCATCCAACTCGTGCTCTCTCAGGTCGTGTCCGTTGATGCAGATCGAGCCACTGTCGGGATCCCAGAATCGCATCAGCAGGTGTGCGGCGGTCGTCTTGCCCGCTCCTGAAGAGCCCACGAGCGCGACCGTTTGCCCGGAACAGACCGTGAACGAAACTTCATTTAGCGCAGGCCGGTTCGAGTAGTCGTAGCTGAATGTCACGTCGGAAAACGAGATCTCATTCGAAGCTGTTCGCTCGTTCGTGGTGACACCCGGCCCATCCTGGACCGGCACCTCTTCCAGTTGAACGGCATAGATCCTGCGGGTTGAGCCGAGGGTATCGGCAAGCAATCGACCAACGTTCGCGATCTCCGAAACGGGCAGAAAAGCTGCCATGGCGATCAGCGATGCGAGGGGTAGAAGGCCGGAATCGACCGAGCCGTCCGTTACCAGCGCGGCGCCGACGACAGCGACCACGAGTCCGCCGAGCCCGGTCGCCGCTTCGAGAAACACCTTCTGCAGGGTCAACTCCCTGAAGAACGGAACGCGAACCTTCACGTACTCGGTCGCAAGCTGATCGAACTCCTGCCTGCGCTCCGGTCCGCGCTCGAAGGCCGCCACCTCGTGCATGCCCTGGATGGTGTCAACAACGTGTGCGTTCAGCTCGCCAAGCTGCTCGCGGGAGCGCGAGCCAAGCCGGTCGACCCGGCCCCTAGAGACCAGCGGGCTTATGGCGACGATTGCCAGGAATGGGATCAGGGCCAGCGCGAGCGGCCAGCCGATGAACAGCAGGGTGATCAATACGCCGGCGGGCACGACGACGGCGACGAACGCGGGAGCGACGATGTGGGCGAAGAAATACTCGACTGTTTCGACATCCTGCGTGGCCATCGAAACGAGGTCGCCTGTGCGTCTTCGCACCATGTAGGCGGGTGCCAGCTTTTCGAGCTTGTTGTAGAGCGCTATGCGCATCTCAGAGAGCAAGCGGAACGCGACGTCGTGGGACACCCAGTTCTCGCCCCAGTGCAGCAGTGCGCTGACCGGCGCAAGGATGAAGAGCCCGGCCAGCAGCCAGCCAAACGGATCTCCGGAGGTGACTCTCGCAACGGCGAGCGCGGAGAGGACGCCGACGCCGATGAGCGTTATGAACCGGAGGACACCGGTGACGAAGCTCAGGGTCAGCTTGAACTTCCACGGCGAGATCAGCGCAAGTAGGACCCGAGACGCAGAGATCCAGCCGAGGCCTTCCGCTTTGAGGATGGCGTCTGTTGGTGCAAGGTGATCAGGCGCTTCGAAGTTTCGGTGTTCGGCATCGCGGCTCGATCGGAGGTCTGGCGCCGCGCCGTTTGACGCCGCGCTCAGGCCGGACTTCGATGCTGCCACCGCCTCTTCCACCTGCTCGGCCATCAATGCCGCGTAAGCGCCGCCGGCGACCATCAGCTCGTCATGAGATCCCGACTCCACGAACCGGCCGTTTTCGATCACAAGCGTCCGGTCCGCATTGCGAAGGCTCGAAAGTCGGTGGGCGATGACGAGCGTCGTACGACCTTCCATCAGCCGGTCCAACGCCTGTTGGATCACGCTCTCGTTTTCAGCATCAACGGCCGAAAGCGCCTCATCCAGGACAAGGATCGGTGCGTCACGTAGAAGCGCTCGGGCGATCGCTATTCGCTGTCGCTGGCCTCCTGAAAGACGCACGCCGCGTTCGCCAATGACGGTGTCATAGCCTTCAGGCAGTGAGAGGATGAATGAGTGCGCATTTGCCAGACGGGCTGCCTCTTCGATCTGCTGCTGCGTACTTCCGGGGTTGCCGAACAGCAGATTGTCTTTCACAGTGCCGTGGAACAGATAGGTGTCCTGCGACACCACGGCGATCTTCGACCTCAGGTCCGCCAGTGACAGATCGTGCACGTCAGTCCCGCCGAGCAACACAGATCCCGCGGAAGGATCGTAGAAGCGGAGCAACAGCTTGATGATCGAAGTCTTGCCTGCACCGCTTTCACCGGCAATCCCAACGCGCTCGCCCGGGCGGACCACGAACGAGACGTCATCCAGCGTTGTACGACTGGACTCGGGATAGCTGAATGTGACGTTCCTGAACTCGACAGAAGGCCCAAGCTTTCGACCGGCCGTCTGCGCTGAATCATCGACCTGCGGTTTTCCATCGAGAAGGGTGAAAACGCCCTGGCTTGCCGATAGGCCGTTCATGCCCTGGTGGAACAGCTGACTCATCTCGCGGAAAGGCCGGAACATCTCGATGCCAAGCATCAGGACAATCAGTAGTGCGGCGAGGGACATGTCACCGGCCGAGAACCGGACCGCGCTGACCGCCAGCACCGCAGCCGTGCCGATGGCTATGCCTGCGATCGTCACGCCGAGCGAGCCGGCGTTCGTTGCCAGCACCCACATCGTGGTCCTGAACACCTCGTGCGCACGTTTTGCCAGCATCCGGCCGCGCGCCTTCCCCTGTCCGAACGCCTTCAGTGTGGCCAAACCCTGGATCGAATCGAGGAACTCCGCGCCGAAGTCGCCGTAAGCCGCCCGACGCCGGGTACTGCTCGAGCTGTTCCACTTGTGGAATAGAGCAGGAGCCAGCAGAGTCAGGACTGCGAAGAGCAGTGCGACAAGCGCCGTAGGTAGGTCAAGGAAGACGAGGTAGAGGAAGATGCCGATCGGTGTGAGCGCGGCGGTAAACAGCTGGACCAAATACTGTCCGAAAAAGGTTTCGAGCTGCTCGACGCCATCCACCATCGTCAGCATCGAATCGCCGGTGCGCTCCTGTGTGAAGTACGCCGGTCCGAGGTCGATCGCCTGTTCGTAGAGCCTGTTCCTCAGGTGCAGCTGGATGGCCGCAGCCGTACTGTGCGCTGACATCTCCTTGCCGTACTGCAGCAAAGCACGCAGAAGAATCGTCCCGGCCGCAGCGATGATCCAGGGCGTGATCTCACCCATGCCGTCGCCCTCGATGACCCGCGCCAGTACCATTCCAAGCAGCGCCAGACGTGCGATACCTGCAGCGGCCGTAAGCAGGCCAAACAGCACCGCGGCTGCAAGCTGAACGCGGAAGCCGCGCGTGTATATCCAGAGACGCCTGTTGAAGTACATGCCGAGGTCTGAGATGGCCGATAGCGATGATCGCTCCGGGACATTAGCACAGCCGACACCGGGTATGGCCGGCGGGAACTAGATCACTCCTCCACGAACCGTTAGAGTGCGCTTTTTCTGACCACCCGCGACCAATGCGAAAGATCCTGCAATGCCGTCTCCTGACCGGCCCGTCCGACCCAACCTCGTCTTCATCCTTCCGGACCGCCTGCGCCAGGACACAATGGCTTGCTACGGCAACGACTGGATTCAGTCGCCGCACCTCAACGCGCTCGCCGAGCAGAGCTTTGTGTTCGACAACTGCTACGTCACGCAGCCCGTCTGCGCGCCGGCCCGGGCGTCGCTCCTCACCGGCCTCTATCCGCCGGCCGCTGGTATGTCTCGGAACAGGTTGATCATGCCGCCGGATGTGCAGACCGTTGCGCAGATGGTTCCGGACGACTACGTGAAGGGCTATGTCGGTAAATGGCACCTTGGTGACGAGATCGTCAAGCAGCGAGGCTTCGACCACTGGGTCAGCAGCAACGACTACTGGTGGCCTGAGTACACGGATCCGGCCGACCAGACGAGGTTCTCCGACTATCACGAGGACCTTGTTGAGGCTGGCTACGAACCTGAAGAGGAGCATCCGGGGAGCCCCACCTTCTCCCAGGCTCAACGGGCCGCATTGCCGCCAGAAAAGCAGATGGCCTCGTTTCTAGCCCGGCAGGCAGCGGAATTCATCGAATCGAACGCAGAACAGCCATTCGTGCTGTACGTCAGCACTATCGAGCCGCACCCGCCTTTCTCGGGGCCGTACAACGACATGTATGACGCCGAGACGCTGCCGGTAGACGACACGTTCATGCAGTTCCCGGAGACGAGCTCGTTCTTCAACCGGATCCGTGCAGAGCTGTTCAGCGATTGCGTGCGCGACGGCATCTCGACCGCAACAGAGGCCGGGATGCGCCAGCTCAGAGCGAACTACTTCGGCAATGTCAGGCTTGTTGACGACATGGCGGGCGCGATTCTCAAGGCGATTGATGACGCGGGCGTCGCCGATTCGACCATAGTGGTGTTCACGAGCGAGCATGGCGATATGATCGGGACCCACGGCATGATCGAGATGCGGACCCCATACGAAGAGGCCGCGAAGGTGCCGCTGCTGGTCCGCATTCCCTGGCAGCAGGGTGACGGCGCTCGGGTACCCGGCAACTTCAGCCAGATCGACATGCTGCCTACTCTGCTGGACCTGCTCGACCAGCCGGTACCGGAGCACCTTCACGGCGTCTCACGGGCCGGTGTCTTCACCGGCACCGATTCGCTTGACGGTAACGACGTGATCGTCCAACACAACGGCGTCGGAGACCGCGACCTGACCGACGAGTGCGATTCGTGGTCGATGCCCGATGATCGGGTTGCCGAGATGAACTTCATGAACACGCTTCCGTGGCGTTCCGTCGTGACCGCCGATCGATGGAAGCTGACACTTTGTGTCGGCGACCATGGTGAGCTCTACGACCTCAACACCGATCCTAACGAGACTCAGAACCTGTTCGATGAGCCGCAGCACAGGGACAGGGTTCGGGCCATGGCTGCGCGTCTCCACCTGTGGCAGGCCGAAGTCGGTGACACCGCTCCATTGCCGGGAGTGTGATGAGACGCTGGCGTGAGGCTAGGCCAGGACGAATACCAGTGCCTGGCTCAGGAGAAACAGGCCGATCATAACGACCGCTCGCAGCGTGACCGCCCACCTGTGGTAGCCGCGTCGCACTCTCATCTCGGCCTCGGCCCGCTCTGGCAAGCCTCGCAACACAAGTAGTGCCGTCATGGTGATCGCAATGCCGGCACTGATCAGGTGAAACGACGACACGTCACGAAACATCGGCGACGACTGAAGCGACAGCGCTTCGATTGGCAGCACGATTCCAACATTGAACATGTTGCTGCCCAGCAGGTTCGAGAGCGCCATCTGTGGCCTTGCAGCCCGCAGCGCGGCCACCGCCACCGCCAGTTCCGGAAGTGATGTGGTTGCGGCGAGGAAGAGCGAGCCAACAAAGCTGTGCGACCAGTCCAGCTGAACTGCGATTTCATCAGCCAGTTCAGACATCCACACGCCGGCTGCGATCACGACGGCGGCGCCTGCCAAATAGCCTGCGACAGGCCTCCAGATCGTCGACCGCCAGCTTGGCCGGGGCATATCGATTGTTGCCGCGGCGGATGTTACGGGAGGTACTGAACCGGGTTGGCGAAACATCCAGAACGTTGCACCAACGTACCCGAGCAACAACAGCAGTGGAAGCCATGTGAGCAGTGGCAGCGGAGCGTCGATTCCGGGACGAGCCAACAGCAGGATCGCAGCGGCACCGACTATCAACCCGACTCCTGCACCTGCCAGGCGCTGGACCTCCACTGTCGGAGCGAACAGCAGCCCACGCCAGGCCGGCCGCAGAGCGAGGGCTGCGATCAGCATCAGGTTGAAGACGTTCGAGCCGAAAACACCACCAGCTGCCAGGTCTGGTTCACCGACGAGCCGGACCGCGCTGAGTCCGGTGGCCAGTTCTGGCAACGAGGTAGCAGTGGCGAGGAGCAGGACCCCGGCCCACACGCGGCCGAGGCCGGTCTGGCTTGCGATCGCGTCGGCGAACTTGACGATGAAGTACCCGGCAACGAGCACCACTGTAACGGCGACCACGAACTGCAGCCAGATCACGTTTTCACTTCCATGATGGCCCGCAATGTAGCAGGTGAACCCGGCTTGCCTTGCTCAGGTTTTTCTCATTGCTCGACCGCGTTTAGCAACGTTCAAGTGCCATACAATGTTTCAGTTGTGAAATGGCAGTCGCTTCACCATCAAACTCACCGCTCGACGCTGTGTCTTTCATCTGCCACGACAGTCAGATAGTCCCATGAAAAAAATGACCTCCGCCCGAATCTCCCTTACTCTCATCGCGGCCCTGGTCGCGATGGTCGCCATTGCCTGTGGCGGCGACGGTGATTCTGGTGCTGATCCGACCGCAACATCTCAGCCTGCTGCAACCGCCACGAGCGTGCCGGGTGCGACTGGGACGCCTTCAGGTCTGGTTGGCGACGTGGCGCGAGGTGAGGATCTGTTCGACTCGGAGAGCTGCAGCGCATGTCACTCCAAAGGCGACAATCGCCTCGTCGGGCCGGGCCTCAAGGGCGTCGGGACTCGTGCTGAGGCACTGGGCGGCGACGCCTATCTGATCGAGTCGATCAAGGACCCGAACGCCGTCATCGTCGATGGGTTCAATGCGGTCATGACCAGCTTTGGCCACCTCGACGACCAGACAGTCGCAGACCTCGTGGCTTACCTCAATACGTTGAACTAACCCCGGTCTTTCGCGACTGTGAATTCTGCTCGGCGACTTGCTGGTCGCATTCCGCAGTGATGATGTGGCCCCGGCTAACTCCTTGACACTCGCTAACGGCAGTTTCGAGCCGGCTTACGGGCACCTACAGGTCTGCCGATTGGGTAACCTCAATGCCCCATGAAGTTAACCGGACTCCCAGAGATCGATCGTTCAGCCGCTGACGCTGCGCGAGCAAGGCAAAACACGCTCACCAAGCCAGCGGGCAGCCTTGGCCGACTGGAAGAGATTGCGATCAAAATCGCTGGCATCCAGGCGACTGAGCGACCCGGTTTCGAGTCTCGGTTTGCCGTCGTGACTGCAGCCGACCACGGCGTAGCGGCCGATGGCGTGAGCGCATATCCACAGTCGGTAACCGCCCAGATGGTTGCGAACTTCCTTGCCGGAGGAGCCGGCATAAACGTCCTGGCCGAGCAGGCCGGCGTGGAGGTGGTCGTTGTCGATGCTGGAGTCGCCGGTGATCTGCTGTCGGATGACCGAATCCGACGGGTCGCCCCGGCTCGCGGAACCGCGAATTTTACGCAGGGACCGGCCATGACCGCGTCAGAGGCCGAGGTGATCGTCCGATCCGGAATCGAGCTCGGGGCCAAACTATCGGAAAGCAGCAAAACTGCCGTTGTGCCGGGTGAGATGGGCATCGGTAATACGACCGCAGCGGCTGCCATCACCGCGGTGATGACAGGGAGCCAACCGGCGAAAGTGACCGGTCGTGGGACGGGTGTTGACGACACTTCACTCGCGCTGAAGATCAGCGCTGTTGAGGCGGCGATCGAGGTCAACAAGCCGTCCTCATCCGACGGCCTTGATGTGCTTGCGAAGGTCGGCGGGTTCGAGATCGGTTTTCTCGCGGGCCTGATGATCGGAGCAGCATCAGGCAGGGGAGTGATCGTGCTCGATGGATATATCTCGACCTCTGCCGCGTTGATCGCCGCTTCCCTAGAGCCCGATGTCCGGGAGTTTATGTTCGCAGGGCACCGGTCGGTCGAGCCGGGTCACGCCATCGCGCTTGCGCACCTGGGATTGGAACCATTGCTCGATCTTGAGATGCGACTGGGCGAGGGGACAGGCGGCGTGCTTGCTTTGAGTGTGGTCGAATCCGCCCTCGCCCTGCACAACCGGATGGCGACATTTGCAGAAGCGAGAGTCAGCGGACCGGTTGCGGAAGATCCGGGCGCGGTCCGATGAGTGCATTGGTGGCTGCAGTGCGATTGCTGACGGTGCTGCCGGTCGGCAAGGGCAGCGCTGAGTTCGACGAGCGGGCAGCAGCCAACTCGCCGGCATTCTTCCCATTCGTGGGAGCGGTCATCGGGCTTGCGTCGGCAGGTGTGTTCGTAGCGGCGGCCGAGGCGCTCCCGGTTGCGGTCGCAGCGGCTCTCGCTGTCGCTACGCCGGTCGTTCTGACCGGTGCACTCCACGTCGACGGATTGGGTGACACATGTGATGGCCTGTTCGGCGGACGGACCCGAGAGCGAAAACTGGAGATCATGTCCGACCCCCGGATGGGCACGCTGGGTGTGGCCGCCATCGCCCTGGCGTTTCTGATCAGGTGGACTGTTGTCTCGTCGCTGGACCCGGACACCGGGTGGTCACTCCTGGTGGTCGCTGCGGTCTTGTCGCGAGGCGTGGTATCTGTCGTGGTCGCCCGTTTCCAGTACGTGAGGGCGAACGGCATCGGGGCGGCGTACTCGAACGGTTCATCTTTCGTGATGCCACTTGCTGTTGTCACCACTGTGGTGCTCACAGTGGTGTTCGGTTCACTACCGGCTCTGGTCGCAGGTATTGTCGCGGTAATCGTTGGTCTGGGGATCGCGTTTTACGCTCGACGCCTGATCGGCGGAGTGACGGGCGACATCTACGGGGCGGTAGCCGAGCTTACCGAGATAGCGGCGCTACTGACGTTGCTGGCATTGGTGGAGGCAGACCTCGACGTGGGAGTGATCTGGTGAGCAACCCGCCCAAGCGAACAGTGCTGGTGCTTGGCGGCGTGCGGTCCGGCAAGAGCCGGTTCGCAGCGAAGCTGGCTGAAGAGATCACAAACGGAGAGCCGGTGCTGTTCGTCGCAACCGCTCAACGAAGCGGAGACGACTCCGGCATGAACGATCGGATCGAGCGGCACAGGGCGGACCGGCCGCAGCACTGGAACACGGTCGAGGAGCCTCTGAATCTGCATGAAGCGATTTCGGCCACGGGTCAAGAGCCGGTAGTCATCGTCGACTGCCTGACGATCTGGCTTTCGAACCTGCTGGCTCGGTGCGGCGAACCTGGGGCTCCAGACTTCAGTGCAGAAGCTGAACGAACGGTATTGCCAGCGCTCGATTCGATTGCCGGAGCCATCAGCGGTGCTCACAGGCCGACAATCCTGGTGGCAAACGATGTCGGTTCAGGTGTGTCGCCGACGACACACCTCGGCAATGTGTTCGCCGACATGCACGGGATGATGAACCAGCGAGTGGCTGCTGTTTGCGGCGAGGTCTACCTGATGACTGCGGGCATCGAACTGCGCATCAAGTGACCTCGGCCACCGTATCCACAACCCGGTCGCGCTCAACGGTCTCGCCACGTCCCAGCAGCTCCTCATGCACGCTGCTCGCGTAGCCGTCGGTGTAGTCCCACTGGCTGCCCTCCGGCCTGGCGATCAGCAACAGGCTCTTTGCCTCTGCTGCCGCTTCGAGGTTGCGCAGATTTCCCGGCCCCACGGCCATTTCACAGACCACGACAACATCGGCCTGCCGCACGAGCCTGCGGTGGGCGGCGTCCTGCTCAAGCGAGACGACAGAGAACGGCGAAGCTGGAATGTGCTCGATGCCGAGGCGCAGCGCCGTTTCCCGGTCGGCGTCACCCTCGCCAAGGACACACGCCGAAACGGCATGGCCCTCGAGCGTCAGGCGGTGCATCAGGTCACGGCCAGACCCTGCGCCACAGATCATATGCACCCGGCGCTGACCCCTGCCGGGAGTGTGCGGAGCGCCTTCCGAAACGCCTAGCACCGAGACCAGCGGCTTGCCGGAGATCGGTTCCGGCTCGACCGCGGCATCCACCGAGAAGATGTCTCGCAGGTTAGCCTGCGTCACCACGCTCCAGGGATCTCCCCCGGCGATCAGCTGGCCGTCTTTCAGCAGCAACAACCTGTCGCAGTGGCGCGCCGCCAGCGAAAGGTCGTGCAGGACAACGGCCACAGCCGCGCCTCTCGACGCTTCTTCCCGGGCTGTCGCCATTGTCAGCAACTGGTGCTGCATGTCCAGGCTCGCGGTCGGCTCATCGAGCAGCATGACATCACCGTCCTGCGCCAGCAACCGGGCCAGCGCAACCCTTTGTCGCTCGCCACCCGACAGTGACTGGAGCCCGCGGTCTGCGAACTCCAGAGTGCCCGTGCGCTGCATCGCCCGTTCTGCGATTTCGCGGTCCGACCTGCCTTCGAGCCCGAAACGGCCCAGGTGCGGGTATCGGCCCATCAGCACGAACTCCAGCGCTGTGAACGAATGGTTGGCCGTTGACTGCGGCATGTAGGCGATCTGCCGGGCTCGCTCTTTGGGTTGAATGTCCTCGAGCTCCGTCCCGTTCAGGTGCGCCGTCCCTGCATCAAGCCTGACGAGCGCTGCCATCGCCCTGAGCAGCGTCGTCTTGCCACTGCCGTTCGGCCCGGCGATTCCCACCACCTTACCGGGCGCGACGCGGGCATCGATGCCATTGAGCACACGGCTGCCGTTGAAGCTGACCACAGCGCCGCGCACCTCCAGCACAGACCCGCTGGCCGGTCTGGCTGTTGCCGCTGGTTGTCCTGGAGGTGCTTGCGTCATCTGCTTACGGGTGAGTAAAGGCGAGGAACGTTTCGCCTGCGAATACTTCCGGATAGAAGAGTCGAGCAGACTCCTCGATGCCTCGGACGTTCCAGTGCGAGAGCGTGGTGTAGAAAGTCGGGTCGGCGTACACGATCTTGCGGTCTCGGACTGCAGCAACGTCGGCAAGTGCAGGATCCGCGTAAAGCTCGTCTGCGAACTCGAGAGCCGAATCCTCCGGCTGAGTCAGCAGGATGATCTCCGGGTTCAGAGCGGCTATACCTTCGATGCTGATCGACTGATGGCCCTGAACTCCGTCCTCCGCAGCGGCATTGATGCCGCCGGCTGCATCGATGATGCCTCCTTCGGTGGAGCCTCCACCGGCGACGAAGATGTCTGAGAACCGGGAGATCGCCAGCACACGCGGGGAGGAGTCCGCCGAGCCAGCAACACGGTCAGCGACCAGCTTCACCCGCTCCGTGACCTGGTCCGCCAGTTCGATCGCACGCTCCTCCGTGCCGAGCATGTATCCGAGCAGGAGGATGTTTGGCACGTTGCCAAGCGCTGAGTCTTCGAGATCAGCTTTCACCACATCGATGCCCACGGAGGTCAGCTGTTCGACCAGGTCGGCAGAGGTAAAGGCGGATGCGATAACGATCTCCGGGTCGAGGGAAACTATCTCTTCGGGGTCGCTTCCGGCATCCGGCGAGCCGACGAACTCTGAGTACGACGCCGAGGTGCCAGGGTCCTTGAAGAAGCTCGCGGTTGCGACCAGTACCTCGCCGCCCCGCAATGCCGCGATTATCTCGGCGTGTCCCAGCGAAAGACTGTAGAGGCGCTCCGGTTCCGCGGCGATCTCGATCCTGCCAGAAGATGTCTCAATCACACGCGGCCAGCCGAAGTTGGTCGGGTCGACAATCCCCGGAACATCCGCGAACACCTCGAACCCGGCGGCCACTGCCGGGGTGGAAACAGTCGTTGGCTCAAGGGTTGGTGCCGGCTGTTCATCGCTTGAGCAGGCAGCGAGTGCCATCACCGCTATGGCAAGTGCAGCCGCGATGGTTCTCGTCGAAACAAGTCGAACTCTTCTTCGCATCGATTCCGTCATTGAAAGTCTCCATCCGCAGGTCACAGGAGTTCAGCCCGTGTGCGTTGTCTTATGAGTAGGAACAGGAAGAAGGGAGCGCCAGTGAGCGCGGTGATGATGCCGACCCGGATCTCAACCGGGCTGGCAACGTTCCGCGCAAGTGTGTCTGCTACTAGCAGGAAGAGTGCGCCGCCAAGCGCGCTCAGAGGGATCAACGCCCGATGGTCCGGGCCGAGGACAAGGCGGACTGAGTGCGGGACAACAAGTCCAACGAAAGCGATCGTCCCGGTGAACGCCACCGCGGTGCCGGTCAGCAATGAAGCGATGCTCAACAGCACGATGCGCACGAATGCGACCCGGACACCGAGCGACCTCGCCTCGTCCTCACCGACGAGCAGCAGGTTCAGGTCTCGTGCATAAGCGACGAGCACCGCGATCCCTGCAAGCACGATTGGCAGGACTATCCGCACCGACTCCCAGCGTGCACCTTCGAGCCCACCGGCCAGCCAGAACACCATCTCTCTCTGCGCCTCCAGGTCGGAGGTGAGAATGATGATCGCTGACGTGATCGCACCGAAGAACGAGCTGACCGCGACACCAGCCAGCAGCAGCGATGCCATCGATACTCGCCCGCCTGCCGCTACGCCGACCACGAACACGACGACGGTCGCCACGCCGGCTCCAACGAATGCGAAGAGCGGCAGGAACAGCGTCGATGCGACGGCAAGTCCGGCGGCGATCGCGATCACTGCGCCAAGTGCGCCGCCTGCTGAGACGCCGATGATGCCCGGGTCGGCAAGCGGATTGCGGAATAGTCCCTGCATCGTCGCGCCCGCGACGCCGAGTCCAGCCCCTGCGCCAACCGCAAGCAGCAGTCGCGGGATCCGGATATTTTCGATCACGGCCTGCTGAGTGTCGGAAGCAGAGGAGTCGCCGATGCCCACCCAGCCGAACAGCGCAGAGAGCGCGTCGGTGAATGGAATGGCGACCGGCCCTGTCGAGAGCGCGACAAGAGACGCCGCGATAAGAGCAGTGCCTATGACAGCCGTCCCGAGCAGAAGCCGGTAGACGACCGATGTTGCGGCGATTGAACCGCGTTGTTTCCGTACCGTAGTTCGCAGCACGCGAAAAACCCCGACGCTCGCGCCAGGGCTTTTTGTCTCTTGCTACAGATTGCGGTGAACGCCAGCGGGACGCGGCGGCACCGGAACAACCTGCGGCCGAGAGCCACCCCTTGGCGGGAAGCGGTCACTCAGCCTCTCGGGCAGGTCTCCTGACTCTCGGCTCTGATGCCCGTCTGCGCCTTCCCGTCCGGTCAAGGACCGGTCAGTGGCATGTGCAGACGGACTCGCCGATTACAGTGGCGCTACCGCAGCGGAATCTCACCGCTTTCCCTTTTCACCGCAAGCCCTTCCTGAAGAAGCTGACGGCACCCGGGAGGCGTTGTCTTTTCGACAGCGCAAGGATGATATGGCCGCCTGTGGAAGATAGTCAACAGCGTGCGGAGTCTCTAACGCAGTTGAGGTTCGATGGGGAGCTGGTCGATCTCGATGCCGGTCGCGTCTGCGACAGCGTTGGCTATTGCTGCTGCGATTGGCACGATTCCCGGCTCTCCCGCTCCGGTCGCAGGATTAGACGGGTCGTCTATCAGCACGACTTCGATCTCAGGTGTGTCCATCAGGCGGGGCACTCGGTACCTGTTGAAGCCGGTGTTAAGCACACGGCCGCCGTCGAATTCGACGCTTTCCCAGAGCGCTGTCCCAATGCCCATCATGATTGAGCCTTCCACCTGGTTGCGGACTCCGTCAGGGTTGAACATTGCGCCACAGTCGAAAGCCGTCGTGACTCGGCTAACGTTAACCTGCCGTTCCACGACTTCAACTTCGACACACTGGGCAACGTAGCTCCCGGCGTCGAAGCCGATGGCCATGCCGTAACCGACGTTGTCCCGGCGATTGCGTGCGTTCCATTCAAAGCTTTCTATCGCCTGCTTGAGAACCCGCAGGTAACGCGGGTGAGACAGGTTATTGATCCGAAACTTGGCCGGATCAATCTCAAGCTGCCGGGCGATGCGGTCCATGTGGACTTCCCGAGCGAAGTGGTTGGTCGCACCACCGAGCGACCGGTAGGAGCCGTACTGCAATGGGGACTTCGAACCGAAGACCGAAACACTGATATTCGGAACGTCGTAGGGAGTCGGCGCCCCCCTCCGGCCTCGAAACGCATTTTCACCGGCGTAGTAGGCTCGGTACTCCCAGGACGTCAACTTACCGTCGGGCTTGACCGCCGACCTGACCTCGACAAGCGCGCCGGGCCTGACAGTGCTCCAGGTGAACTCCTCTGACCGACTGTAGGCGACTTTGACCGGGCGATTGACGGCCATCGCCATTCGAGCCGCTTCTATGCTTACAGTCGGTGTCTTGGTGCCGAACGAGCCGCCTACGGCGAGAGTGACTACACGGATGTTGTCCTCGTCCAGGCCAAGTGTTTCGGCGAGGAGCGTGCGTTCAGTAAACGGGCCCCGGTTCCCACACCAGACCGTAAGACTCCCGTCTTGCCAGTCGGCGACGGCAGCGCTCGGCTCCATCTGGGCGTTCGAAACATAGGGTGCGAAGTACGTTCCTTCTATGACGACGCTTCCAGATTCGAGTGCCGTATCTGGTGCACCCGCCTGCTGAAGCACCGCCTCCTCTCCTGCGTTGTCTTTGAGCAGGGCAGGGAGGTTCCAGTCGGACGAGTCGTCCTGCTGTTCTTGCCATCGCGCTCGGACAGCCTCAGCAGCACGGCTCGCGGAATGATCGGACTCTGCAACAACCGCAGCGAAGCTGCCATCTCGGACGAAACTGACGAAACCGGGAACGCGTTCAGCGCGCGAGGTGTCGATGTCACGCAGTGTCGCGCCGTATGAAGGAGGCCTAATCACTTTGCCGTGCAACATGCCCGGAACTGAAAAGTCCTGTGCGTAGACCGCCTTGCCGGTGACCTTTTCGACTGCGTCGACGCGAACTCCGCGATCCGACCCATTCTCGATGGATAACTGAGCGGGAGGCTCCACGTCTCCCGGTATGTCCAGCTCAATTGACTGATCTTCGAGGAGTTCCTGGAACGAGGCAGACCTGGCAGAGGCGGCGGTTCGAACATGGCCGTCGTCGAGGGCCACATCTTTCTGGTCTACACCAAAATGCGCGGCGGCGAGTGCGATCAGCTTGCGACGGGCGGCTGCAGCAGCACGCCCGAGCTGTACGCCGGTCGTTCGAGTAGACGCGCTTCCGACTGTTGCCCTGTCCCACGGAACTCGTGCCGTGTCGGCAAGAACAACATCGACATCGGCAGGCGAGACTCCAAGCTGATCGCCCACAGCGAGCGCGAAGCCGTGCTGAATCGCCTGGCCGTACTCGACCTTCCCTGAGTAGACAGAGACCTTTCCCTCGCGGTCGATCAAGAGCAGCAAAGCCGGTTCGCCGGCGGCAACAGGCGGATCGTCCGGCGTTGTCCAACGTGGAGGACCAACGACCTTGAGCGCGAAATCAGCTGTGTTTTCGATGTTGCTCACTCCGCCGACTCTCCGCCTGCCGCAGACTTCACCGCCTCTAGAATCCTCGAGTAGGCGCCACACCTGCAGATGTTGCCGTTCAGACCTGACCTGATCTCACGCTCGCCAGGATTTGGATTGCGGTTGAGCAGACCGACGGCGCTGATGATGAAGCCGGATGTGCAGTAACCGCACTGGAATGCACTGTGCTCGACGAATGCCTGTTGGACCGGATGCAGACTCTCGCCATCGGCGAGACCCTCAATCGTCGTGATGTTGCGTTCTGCCGCAGCGGTAACGGGCGTGATGCATGACTGAGCAGGCTCGCCATCGATCAACACCGTGCAAGCACCGCAGTTGCCCTCGCCACAGCCGTACTTCGACCCGGTGAGACCGAGCTCGTTTCGAAGCACATCGAGCAGGCTTCTTTCGTGGTCCACGTTCAGGCTATGAGACGAGCTATTGACGATCAGGTCCATGGGTTCAGTACTGTTTCAGATGTTCGAGGTCAAACGCCCCGGAACACACCGCATCATACTGTCGTAGAACCAAAACGGCGACGCCCTGAGGCATCGCCGTTCATCGGTCCGAAAAGGCTCAGGCTAGAACTTCTTGACTTCTACTCCGGACATGCGCTCCGGGAAGTGCAGGAAGCCGGCGTGGTCTTCCTTGCCGTGTCCCCACTCCATCAGTGCACCGAGTATCTGCTGCATCTGAGCGGTCATAACAAGCGGCACGTTCAGGTCGCTCGCAGCCGTCATAGCGTTGTTCAGGTCCTTGTAGTGCAGTTCGATCCTGAAGCCCGGGTTGAAGTTGCGCTCGAACATCATCGGAGCCTTGGCATTCATCACATTGCTGCCTGCAAGTCCGCCCTTGATCGCGTCGAACACCGTCTCAGGGTTCACGCCTGCCTTGGCTGCGAGAGTCATCGCCTCGGCCAGTCCCATGATGTTGGAGGCCACGCATATCTGGTTGGCGAGCTTCACGACGTTGCCTGCACCGTGTCCGCCGCATAGCACCGAAGACTTGCCCATGACATCGAACAGTGGTTTCGCGGTCTCGAAATCGGCGGCGTTTCCGCCGGCCATGATCGCCAGGTCTCCGGAGACAGCGAACGGCTCACCGCCAGACACAGGAGCATCGAGGAAACCGACTCCCGCTTCGTCACATGCGGCACCGGTCTTCTGCGAGGAACCGGGCTCGATCGAGCTCATGTCGATGATGAGGTCGCCCTTGCTGGCACCGGAGAGAACGCCGTTCTCGCCCAGGATTGCAGCCTCCGACTGAGGACTGTTCTGCACCATCGTGACGACGATGCTCGACTTGCTTGCGACGTCGGCGGGCGAGTCACCCTTGTTGGCACCTTCGGCCGCCAGCTCGTCCACCGGTTCCGGGAACAGGTCGTAGACCGTGACCTCGTAGCCCGCCTTCATCAGGTTGCGTGCCATCGGCTTGCCCATGATGCCGAGGCCAACAAATCCTATTTTCTCTGCCATGTCTTACTCCGTTGATTACCGTGAAATCGTTCGCGGTCGATGTGAACCGTGTGCCGGATGTCTGCTCGAAGCCGGTTGCGCTCTGCGAGCTACGGCTGCTGATTATTGCGCACCGCATGTTAGCGCAATCTATGCGGGGTCACCGAGACGCTATGCAACTCCGCCGTTCAAGAGCCACCTGCAAGTATTCTCCGAAGCTCGGACAGATCGGAGACTTCGTGATCGGGCTTGATCGGACCTGAGAAAGCTTCTCCTGAGCGATTGACCCAGACCGTCTGCATGCCTAGTTGGGCAGCACCTGCGATATCGTTGACCGGGTTGTCGCCGATCATCATTGCCTCCCTGGCCGTAACATTCAGTTCGCCGAGGGCCTGCTGAAACGGCTTTGGATCTGGCTTCTTGGTCTCGACGCCGGGATCGCCCGATGCCACGACGACATTGAACCGGTCCCTCAAGCCGCTTTTCACAACTTTCCTGCGCTGAATATCCGGGTGGCCATTCGTCACGATACTGAAGTCAAACCGCTCTGCGAGGCCCGAGATCAGGATCTCAGTGCCAGGGTAAGGCTCGTGCGGGCCCGTCCCCTCATCGAGTATCGCTTCTGAGAGCGCATCGACGAGCGAGTCGTCTTCTGCCCCGAGTTCGGCCATGATCTGTCGCCAGATCAATGGGCGAATGCGGTCGCCCTCCGACCGGAACCCGGGTTCGCCAGGATCTTCTTGGAATCCTCCACAGAACACCTCCCACGGACTGACGCCGATCTGTCGCCCGCGCGGTCGCATCGATGACCGCTGCCACTCTTTGTCGGATAGACGACGAAGAGCTGAAAGAACGGTGTCAGTGTCGGGCAGGAACTCAGGTACAACTCGTTGGTTAGAGTTCTGCACTGCCACTCGAAGCGACTCGGCCTCATCGGAAAGCGTGTCGTCAAAGTCGAACAGCAGAGCCTTCGGCGGCATGCGTACCCATCACCCCGTTACCAGGTGCTTAGTCGTCGTCCTTCCAGAACCGCTCCTCGATGAAGTGGAAGTCGGTGCCCTCGAAGCGCTCTCGCACATCCTCGATCATTTGAGGGTGACCACAGGCGTAGATACAGGTCTCGGCAGGCACAAGTCCCTTCTCAGCAACGTAGTCCTCGACGAGAGTGTTGATGCGGCCGGTCGCTCCGGTCCAACCCTCGTTAGGCTCCTCGGTCGGTCTGCTGATGGACGGCATGAAGTCGATGAAATCGTGCGCTGCGGCCAGATTGCCCAACTCCTCGTCATAGCCGAGTTCGTGCACGTAACTGGCGCCTTCGAGTACGAAGAAACGGTGGTCGGTCCGAGGAATGTCGCCGTCAGTTAGCCATTCTGGGTCGTTCAGGAACTTTCGCAGCATGCTCACGTAGGGGACGGTTCCCGTGACGGTGCCGACAAGAACGTGGTTCTTGAAGTTGGGCTGAATGACGAAGATTCCCTTGGCACGAGGTCGCAGAGTGACCGTCTCGCCGACACCCATCTTGTGAAGAATCGGCGTCAGGTTGCCGTCTGGTAGTGGCACAAGTTCAATGAACAGCTCGATCTCCTCTTCATCCGGGGAGGAGACGATGGAGTAAGGGCGTTCGATGCCGCCGGCGCCGATGGTGCAGTACTGGCCCGGCTTGAAGTTGAAATGCTGTTCGGGCTTGAGCCAGATCTTCCACAGATCATGGGCTATGTCTTCCCGGCGAGTGATGGTCGCCGTCGTGAACTTCCCTTTTATGGCCGGTGGCTGGCCCTGAGCCTGAGTCATTCTTATCTCCTGCAGTGGCAACGTGCGCGAGGGTCGCACTTTACGACATTTTTGCGTCGCCTGAGCGGAGCCGGTCTGAGAAATCGGTGATGCCGAGCCTTTCAAGTAACGGGGAACACGTCTTTCGTCTCGAAATTCATGGCTACTTCGTCATGGAACTACAACGGTTGGGAACCGGCCCCGGTGGTAAAATTCGGGCGCATCTGAGATCAAGTTGAACGATAGGGCAGAGCGCACGGCACATCGTTCGTTTGCAACATCCGATTCTTGGCCAACAGGCCTCTCGGGTTCCGACCGAAACTCAACCTGCACTAACGGTTTTCTCAAGGAGAATCTCCGCATGGCTGGACCAGCACCTGGCGTCGCATACAGCATCACTGTCCGAGCCGAATACCCGAACTCACCCGGCATGCTCGGCCGGATAACGTCCGCCATCGGTGACGCAGGCGGCGACGCTTCCGCAATCGACGTCGTCTCAACCTCAAGCGGAATGATGGTCCGTGACTTCACCATCAATGCCCGCTCGATTGAGCACGGCGAAGAGGTGGCGAAGGCTGTTGCAGACGTCGAAAACGTCCGCATCCGCACGGTTTCAGACCCAACATTCCTGCTTCATCTCGGCGGCAAGATCGAGATGCACAGCAAGACGGCCGTCAACACACGTGACGATATGTCGAAAGCCTACACACCTGGCGTCGGCCGAGTCTGCATGGCCATCCACAACGACCCTGAAGCGGTCTGGACGCTCACTGGCAAGGGACACACAGTCGCGGTTGTCAGCGACGGCAGCGCTGTCCTTGGCCTTGGCAACATAGGGGCTGCAGCGTCGCTTCCTGTCATGGAAGGCAAGGCGCTGCTGTTCAAGGAGTTCGGAGGGGTCGACGCGTGGCCCGTCGTCGTTGATACGCAGGACACCGAAGAGATCATCAGCATTGTCAAGGCAATAGCGCCGGGATTCGGCGGAATCAACCTCGAAGACATCAGTGCACCGCGCTGCTTTGAGATCGAGGACCGTCTGAAGAAAGAGCTCGATATCCCCGTGTTCCATGACGATCAGCACGGCACTGCGGTCGTCGTCCTGGCTGGACTGATCAACGCGCTGAAGCTGACTAGAAAGCGCCCGGGCGACCTGAAGGTCGTGGTTGCAGGTGTCGGTGCTTCCGGTACCGCGTGCACCAAGATCTTGAAGTCCTATGGTGTGAACAACATCATCGGTTTCGATCGGCAGGGCGCCCTATCGAAGGAGCGTGAGTACGGCGACAACGTGATGAAGCAGTGGTACGCCACCAACACCAACCCTGAAGGCTTCACTGGCTCGCTCGAAGAAGGGCTCAAGGATGCTGACGTGTTCCTTGGACTCGCCGGTCCGGGGCTTGTAACGCCCGAGCAGATCGCAACCATGACCGATGACGCGATCGTCTTCGCGCTTTCGAATCCGGACCCTGAGATCTGGCCTGAAGACGTTCCTGACAACGTGCGAGTGATGGCTACCGGCCGCACCGACTACCCGAACCAGGTCAACAACTCGCTTTGCTTCCCCGGCCTCTTCGCCGGTGTGCTGGATGTACGCGCCCGTGAGATCAACGACGAGATGAAGATCGCGGCGGCACAGGCGATTGCGGACGTGATTCCTGACAACGCCGTTTCCGAGGACTTCATCATCCCGAGCGTGTTCGACGAGCGCGTCGCTCAGAACGTTGCCGAGGCGGTCGCCCAGAAGGCGCAGGAGACCGAGGTAGCACGTCGCACACGCAGGCGAACGGTGGACGAGGACGACACCGCATACGCAACCCGTCGCCTCTCAACCTCTTAGCCCGGGGTTGAGCCAGTGTCTGAACGTTCAGCAGATGTGATCATCATCGGCGGAGGAATCGCCGGGTGTTCTGCTGCCTACTTCCTGTCTGAGCAGGGCCACGATGTGCTGTTGATCGAAAAGGATTCGGTCGCTGCGCATGCATCTGGTTTTGCATTCGGCGTTCTGCTTCCCCGACTGTTCGACGACCCTTCTGACCCGGCCGACGACTTGACGAAACTGTCGCTTGAGCTTCACCGAGAGACTGCTAAGAAGCTGTCCGCTGATTGCGAACAACTTCGGAGGGAGAAGGCATCTGTACTGCTGGCACTGGACGATCACACGGCAGACCAGTACAGAACCCTTTATCGCTCGGGCCCGCCGCTGATCGGGGATGTGCGCTGGCTCGAGTACGGCGAGTTGAGTCACATAGAGGCGCGCATCTCTCCGGATGTGCGCGGCGGCTTGTACCTGGGAGAGTCGGCAGAGATCAGCCCATCGGGGTACTCCAGTGCCCTGTGGAATGCTGCAGAAGCTCGGGGCGCCAGGTTGGTCAACGCAGAGGTTGAATCGATCTCATCAGGTGGCGCCGGTGATGTGAGTGTTACCGCAGATGGCGAGACCTACTCGGCGGGCAAGGTGATTGTCGCGGCAGGTCCGTGGACTTCACGTCTGCTTGAGACTATCGGAGTCATAGTCCCTGTCGAGCCGCTGAGAGGGCAGGTCGTACGACTGAACGCACCGGCGCCTGAGATGCGTGTCTCGCTGTGGTGGGACTCTGACTACGCAGGTTCAAAACCGGATGGCCTGCTCTGGTGCGGCACAACTGAAGAGCGCGTGGGCTTCGATGAACAGATCACCGATAGTGCCAGGGACGGCATCCTGGCATCGGCCCGCAAGGTGCTTCCGTTCCTTGCTGAAGCGGAAGTCGTAAGGCAGACCGCCTGTTTGCGTCCGGTCAGCGCCGACGGATTGCCGATCGTCGGGTCGCTGGAGAGCGAAAGCAATATCATCGTTGCGACTGGTGGAGGGCGGAACGGTATCGTGCTCGGGCCTGCGCTGGGGAAGGTGGCGGCCGATTTCGCAACAGGCACCGATTCCGGGATAGACGCTGGTTTTCTCAGCCCGGCGCGCTTTCAGGCCTGAACGGCGCCAGTTCCATCTGTCACCTCCACCGTCTCGACTCAGGGAGACGGCTACGCTTGGGGTTTACATCCGACAGTCGGTCTCAACCACGTCAATCTCCGAATGCCTCGTCCAGGTCAGAAAACCTCGAACAGCATCTCTCAACTTGCGCTCCCCGGCCTCGATTCACCTGCAGCGCCGCCTGTGTTCGACCTCTTCGCACTGATCCGGTCAACGTTCCGAAAGTGGGTGCCGGAGGGCGAGATGCCGGCAATCCAGGTCTCACGCAGGATGCTGCGGACTCTTGGAACCTTCACACCATCGAAGAACGTGATCAGGCTGTCGTCACGGCTCCTGGCGCTTGGAACCCATGATGAGCAGAAGCATGTCGCTCTGCATGAGGTTGCGCATGCGATAGTACACAGCCGTGATCCGAAGGCGCGGGCGCACGGCAAGGAGTTCAACGCAGCTTGCAGAGAACTTGGGTTGAAGTCTGGCAGGTACGTTGACGTCGACCACAACGCGTGGCGAGAACGTCTCAGGTACGCGGTCGAGTGTCCTTCGTGCGGTAGCAAGATCCTGCGCCGCAAGCGAGCGAGCAGGGTAAGGTGCGATTGCGGAGCGGCACTTAAGCCTCGGAACTGGTCAGCGGTCGGTGTGACCGAAGCGGGGCTCAAGCCGCTGTAGTTCAACAGCTTGGGCGATAGGCACAGGAATATGGAAAGCAAAGACCTGCTTAAGGACGGTTTTGCGCGCATACGGGAGCTTGTTCACACCTCTGTGAACGGCCTTTCGACCGATGGTCTCTCGTATCGTCCGGAGCCGGGCGCCAACTCGATCGCCTGGCTTGCCTGGCACCTCACACGCATCCAGGATGACCACGTCTCCGAGATCGCAGGGCTTGAGCAGACGTGGGTCACAGACGGCTGGGCGCAGAAGTTCGGGATGGCTCCCGACCCGGAAAACGATGGGCGGGGTCATGGACCTGAGGAAGTTGCTGCGATTTCGCCTGATGCAGAGCTGCTGATAGCGCATCACAACGCGGTGTCCGACAGGACGTTCCGCTATCTTGATTCTGTGGACGCTGATGAACTCGACCGAATCATCGATCGTTCATATGATCCGCCGGTCTCGGTCGGAGTCAGGCTGATCAGCGTGATCAGCGACAACATCCAGCACGCAGGCCAGGCGCGTTACCTGCGAGGGGTCGTCGACCGAATTCTGTAACCCAGATCAAGCACACAGACCATGCCATTCCCGGACTCAACCTCAGAACTCACAACGATCCTCGTAGCCGACGATATAGAGACTTCGAAGAGGTTCTACTCCGACGTGCTTGGCGCCGATCTCTACCGTGAGTACGGTGGAACTTCACTCGTATATAGCTTTCTCGGCAGCTGGATTCTTGTCGTTACCGGTGGCGGTCCGACGCCAGACAAGCCGACGGTCACCTTCGCTCATCCCGTGAACCCGGACACCGTGAGCGCGGCCTTCACCATCAGGGTCAAGGACTGCCAGGCGATATACGAGGAGTTGCTATCACGCGGAGCAGAGTTTCTGACGCCGCCGAAGATGGCAGAGCAGGGTGGTGAAATCAGGTGCTTCTTCCGTGACCCCTCGGGACACCTCTTCGAGATCAGCCAGGTAGAGGGGCTGTAGGCAGCCATTTCACGAGCGTGGGACGATACATCTGCTCATCGATGCACAGACTGTGTCCCTGTGCCCCACCACCTGACCACACGGTGCCTTCGTACCCGGCTCTTTGCACTATCTGCGATTGCTGGCTTGCAGTACCGGTGATATGCTCAAACGCAGTTGAAAATGACGGCTGATCGAAGCCTTTAATTCCGGTCCAGTGAGGCTGGCAAGGATTCGGTGAAGCACTGACGGTCGCGTCCTGCACGAAAAGCGGGCGCCGGACGTGCGCACACCCTTGCCCTGAGCTGGCAAGGGTATTTTTTTGCAGCACGGACAGCACATACGCAGGTGCCGGGACAATGGTTAACCCGAACGGCCATTCTGCCTCTGACACCAGCGCCCGGGTAGTCCTGTCCGGCGATGACATTCGCCGGGCACTCGCTCGCATTTCCCATGAGATCCTCGAACGGAACGGGGGAAACCGGGACATCGTCCTGGTCGGTGTGCAGACCCGTGGCGTCCACATCGCGAACCGGCTCGCTGCGAACATTGAGCACTTCGAAGGATTCACACCGCCTGTTGGCTCGTTGGACCCTCGCCTTTTCCGCGACGACCCTGAGCAGGCATCCAGCCAGCCGGTCAAACCAACGTCAATCCCAGTCTCGCTTGAAGGCCGCCCGGTCGTTCTCGTCGATGATGTTCTCTACACGGGCCGCACGACTCGCGCCGCCCTGAACGCGCTGTCAGATTTTGGACGCGCAAGCCGCATACAGCTTGCCGCCCTTGTAGACCGCGGCCACAGAGAGCTGCCGATCCGTCCCGACTACATCGGCAAGAACATCCCGACCGCCCAGGACGAACGGGTGATGGTGAAGCTGGCCGAGGTGGACGACGTGGACCAGGTAGACCTGATCAGGACTTCGCCTGTAGGAGCGCGTGCATGACCACCCGGAACGAGCCGCGTACCGAAAGTGCAGTTGCAGATGGAGTCGAAGCCAGCACCGACGGCGAACTGGTCATCGGTCCAGACGATCAGTCTTCCGACCATGCAGAGATCAGGAATCTGCTGGATATCGACTCCCTGACGACTGAGCAGATCACCAACCTGCTCAATAGCTCTGAGGGCATGCTCGAGGTTCTTGGCCGCGACGTGAAGAAGACTCCGGCCCTGCGTGGCAAGACCATCGTGACGGTGTTCTACGAGAACAGCACCCGCACGCGTATCTCTTTCGAGGAAGCCGGAAAGATCCTCGGCGCAGACGTGATCAACGTCTCGGTCTCTGCGAGCAGCGTTAGCAAGGGCGAGTCGCTCTACAACACTGCGCTCACTTTGCAGGCGATGCAGGTCGATGCCCTGGTTATCCGGCATCCGCACTCTGGTGCGCCGCACTTCGTCGCCAGACATGTCAACGCACCGGTGGTTAACGCTGGTGACGGTCTCCATGCACACCCGACACAGGCGCTGCTCGACCTGTTCACACTCCGGCAGAAGCTGGGCGACCTTTCGGGCAAGAAGGTAGCGATAGTTGGCGATGTGCTCTACAGCCGGGTCGCCCGGTCCGACATCCTCGGCCTGATCAAGATGGGCGCGGAAGTCGTTCTGTGTGGCCCGCCGACGCTAATGCCCGCAGGCTGGTATGCCGGCGCGTCGCCGAAAGAAAAAGGGATGGAGAGCGCTCGCATAGTGGGTAGTGTCGAAGAGGCGCTGGAAGATGCTGACGCGGTGATGACGTTGCGGATTCAACGTGAGCGGCAGGATGCCGGGCACCTTCCAGACCTGCGCGAGTACTCGAACCTCTACGGGATCAACAGGAAGCGGCTTGCGCTGGCTAAAACGGATGCGCCGCTGCTGCACCCTGGGCCGATGAACGAGGGCGTTGAGATAAGCAGTGACGTTGCGCATGGAGCGCAGTCGGTTGTCGAGGAGCAGGTGCGCAACGGAGTGGCGCTCCGGATGGCGGTGCTATACGCAATCTGCTCGAAGGGCCGGGGATAGCGGATATGCCAGGAACGAAACGCATCATCAGAGGCGGGCGCGTGATCGACCCTTCACAGGGCATCGACCGTGTTGCCGACGTGCTGATCGATGGTTCGAAGGTGATAGAGATCACTGCTGCGCCGCTCGAAGCTGCTCCTGAAGGCCATGAAGTTGTTGATGCCGCGGGCCTTGTGGTCTCTCCCGGATTCGTTGATCTGCATACACATTTGCGGGATCCCGGGTTCGAGTGGAAAGAGACGGTCGAGTCGGGTACTGAAGCCGCGGCGCGCGGCGGGTTCACAACCGTCTGCGCTATGCCGAACACCGACCCGTGCCAGGACAACGCAGCGGTCATCGACGATGTAAAGCGTCGTTCGGTAAGCGTCGCAGCAGTCAGGGTTTTGTTGATCGGCGCGATTACGAAAAGTCGCAAGGGAAAGTCGCTTTCGCCAATGGGTGAACTGGCCGAGGCCGGTGTGATCGGCTTCTCGGACGATGGTGATCCGGTCTCAGATCCGAACATCATGCGCCAGGCACTCGGCTACGCGACCGCTCTCGGCTTGCCGATCATTAACCACGCGGAAGACCACTCCCTCGTGCGTGGCGGCGTCATGAACGAAGGCCCGGTCGCCACACGCCTCGGGCTTCCGCCGGTGCCTGCTAGCGCTGAAGCGGTGATGATCGCACGTGATATCGAACTGGCGGCGCTCACGGGTGGGAAGTTGCATGTTCCGCATGTCTCGACTGCAGCAAGCGTCGAGCTGATCCGTGCGGCGAAGAAACGCGGCCTTGACGTGACCGCAGAGGTGACGCCGCACCACCTGACTCTGAGCGACGCGTGGGTGTATGGACTCCACGGCGAGGTGCCGGACGCGGTGCCCGCGGTGGCTTACGACACCAACACCAAGGTCAACCCTCCACTGCGCTCGCTGGCCGATGTCGCAGCGGTCAGGGAAGCGCTGGCTGATGGAACGATCGACATCATCGCAACTGACCACGCCCCGCACGCGGCAACAGACAAGGTCTGCACATATAACGAGGCAGCACATGGAATCAATGTGCTGGAGACGGCATTTGGACAGGTGATGCAGCTGGTCCATGAGGACGTGCTTTCACTGAGCGACCTGATCGAGCGGCTTGCGACGGCGCCTGCCAGGATTCTTGGCAACGGTCTCGGGACGCTTGCGGCCGGTGCCGAGGCGGACATAGTTCTGCTGGACCCGGACGCCGAATGGACCGTATCGCCCGATAACTTCGCATCATTGAGTCGCAACACCCCGCTTGATGGAGTGACGCTGAAGGGCCGGGTTGTCGAGACGATCTTCGGCGGACACACCGTCTGGAGTTCAAGCACTGCAGGCCAACCAGCATCGTGATTTCGCTTAACTCGCAACCAACTGACAGGGAGGCAATCCGCTCGTGACAGAAAGTCGTGGACCGGTCAGGCTCGTGCTCGAAGACGGCTCTTCTTACGAGGGCATCCGACTTGGCGCGGAGGGCGAAACCACCGGTGAGGTGGTCTTCAACACATCGATGACCGGCTACCAGGAGATGCTGACCGACCCATCGTATGGCGGCCAGATCCTGATGCCGACCTATCCGCTGATCGGCAACTACGGAGTCAACCCCGCCGACGTGGAGTCGAGGCGCATTCAGGTGCGCGGTTTCGTGGTGCGCGAGGACTGCGAAGAGCCGAGCCACACGCTTTCCCAGGGAACCATCCACGACTATCTGCTCGAGAACGGTGTGGTCGGTATTGCGGGAGTCGACACCAGGGCGATCACCCGCAAGCTGCGTTCGATCGGAGTGATGATGGGGATCATCACTGCCAGAGAGACCGCTGAAGCGCTCAAACAGCTGGCTGCAGCGCCTCGTTACGGCGAGTTCGATGTCGTGCATGACGTGAGCACACGCGAGACCTATCGCTGGGACGGAGACGCAGGTGAACGATCACGTGCTTTCAGCGACCTGAAAGGCAGGGCCTGGCAGTCCCGCGAACACTGGTCCGAAGGCGAGGCCGGTCTTGCAAGAGTGGAGGCAGGCGCGACGGGCGATGGCACGGCGCCAGGTGTCGAAAGCCGGAATGGTCGGGGCAACGGGCCTCTGCGAATCGTGGTCAACGACTACGGAGTGAAGCTGAACATCTTGCGTTCACTCCGGGCCCGCGGCTGTGACGTCACAGTCGTGAGCGATGACGCAACCGCCGAAGATATCCTCGCACTCGAGCCGGACGGCGTGATGCTTTCGCCAGGCCCCGGCGATCCGATATTCCTCGCCACCGCTGTCGAATCTGCAAAGAAGCTGATCGGGACTGTGCCGCTCATGGGCATTTGCCTCGGGCACCAAGTCGTGGCGCGTGCTCTCGGTGCCGACACCTTCAAGCTGCACTTCGGCCACCGCGGCGGTAACCAGCCCGTCAAGGATATGGAGAGCGGCCGCGTCTACATCACAGCGCAGAACCACGGATATGCGGTTGAGTCGGAAGGGTTGCCTGCCGACCTGATGGTGAGTCACATAAACCTGAACGATGGAACCGTTGAAGGCCTGAGGCACGCAAAGCTCCCGGTGATGACGATTCAGTACCACTCCGAGGCGTCTCCGGGCCCGCATGACAGCGAGTACCTGTTCGACCGGTTCGTAGACATGGTGCGAAATGGCAGCGCGAAGACACCTGCGCCTGCTGGTCAGGCATCCACCTGAGCCCGGCACGAAACGTGAACCACATCCTGCTACTTGATTCTCGAAGGAAGTAGATGACTACAGCCGAAGCTCCGAAAAAGGTCCTCGTCATAGGCTCCGGGCCGATCATCATTGGCCAGGCGGCTGAGTTCGACTACGCCGGGACCCAGGCCTGCAAGTCTCTGCGTGAAGAGGGCGTTGAGGTGATCCTGGTCAACTCCAACCCGGCGACCATCATGACCGATGAAGACGTGGCCGACCACATCTACATCGAGCCACTTACCGTGCCCGTCCTTGAGCGCATCATCGACCGTGAACGACCGGACGGCATTCTCGGCACGCTCGGTGGACAGACCGGCCTCAACCTCGCAGTGGAGCTTGAGAAAGCAGGCATTCTCGAGAAGTACAACGTGAAGGTCCTCGGCACGCCTATCCGCAGCATTGAGATGGCAGAGGACCGTGATCTGTTCAGAGACCTGATGTCGAGGCTTGGTGAGCCTGTTCCTCCGTCGGAAGCGGTCAGCAATGTGGAAGACGCCCTCAAGGCAGCAGAACAGATCGGCTACCCGGTGGTTGTGAGGCCGGCATACACGCTCGGCGGAACCGGAGGTGGCGTCGCGACCGATGAATCGCAACTAAGGCGCATCGCGCAGTCCGGTATCTCCGCCTCCCGTGTCGGCCAGGTGCTCATTGAGAAGTCCCTGCTCGGGTGGAAAGAGGTCGAGTACGAGGTGATGCGTGACGGGGCAGGCAACGTCATCACGATCTGCAACATGGAAAACCTCGACCCTATGGGCGTCCACACTGGTGACTCCATCGTTGTCGCACCCAGCCAGACGCTTAATGACAAGGACTACCAGCGTCTGCGGACCGCTTCGCTGAACATCATCACCGGTCTTGGTATCCAGGGTGGTTGCAATGTGCAACTCGCCTATCGGCCGGGTCCTGACGTTGAGGCGACGCTGCCACCCATCGACCAGGACGGGCCGATGTACTACGTGATCGAAGTGAACCCTCGTGTCAGTCGTTCGTCTGCGCTCGCGTCCAAAGCCACCGGATATCCGATAGCCCGGGTCGCAGCAAAGATCGCCCTCGGCAAGACGCTGGACGAAATTCCGAACGCGGTCACACAGAAGACGACTGCGGCGTTTGAACCGGCGCTTGACTACTGCGTTGTGAAGATCCCGCGCTGGCCTTTCGACAAGTTCCCGACTGGCGACCGTTCACTTGGCACGCAGATGAAGGCGACCGGTGAGGTAATGGCGATCGACCGCGGGTTCGAAGCGGCGCTGCAGAAAGCGGTCCGCTCGCTCGAAAACGGTCGCGGCTCTTTGTTGTGGGAAGACCCGTCGTGGACCGACAGCGGTCCGCCCGAGCTTGACGCCGACGACGACAGACTCTGGAAGCTGACTGCAAAGATCCGGCGCGGGTCATCGGCCGAAGAGGTTTCGCAGATCACCGGCGTAGATCCGTGGTTCACCCGTGCCCTGGAACGGATCGTGAACATGGAGCGCCGGCTGCTTGCCGAGGACCTGAGCCCGGGACTTATGTTTGCTGCCAAACGGCTGGGTTTCCCGGACGCGCAGATCGCGACCCTCGCCGACCGCCTGCCCGAGCAGGTGAGAGAGTTGCGCAAGGAGTGGGGGATCAAGCCGGTCTACAAGATGGTCGACACATGCGCCGGTGAGTTCGAAGCGGTCACGCCGTACTTCTATTCGACATATGAACAGGAGAACGAGGCCGTTCCTGAGTCCGGCGAGTCCGCCATCGTGCTCGGCAGTGGGCCAATCAGGATTGGGCAGGGCATCGAGTTCGACTACTGCTCGGTCCACGCCGCCTGGGCGCTGCAAGCCGCTGGCCTGAAGGCGGTGATGATCAACTCCAATCCGGAGACCGTCTCAACCGATTTCGACACTTCGGACCGTCTGTATTTCGAACCGCTCGACGAAGAGAGCGTGCGGGACATTATCGAGAACGAAGGCGGTGTCGGCACCGACAGCGAAGGTGACGCTGGAGAAGCCCAATCACCAAACGGCCTCCCACCGTCGATGGTGCAGTTCGGAGGACAGACCGCGATCAACCTCTCACAGGCGTTGGGAGTTGCCAGCGTGCCTGTCCTCGGTTCAGAGCCGTCAGTGATCGATGCCGCTACCGACCGCGGTAAGTTCGACGAGATCACCTCGCGTCACGGTCTGCCACAGCCTCCGGGCGGAGTCGCCCGCAACGCAGAGCAGGCGATGCAGATCGCGTCGAACATCGGCTACCCGGTGCTGGTCAGGCCTTCTTACGTGCTCGGTGGAAGAGCGATGGAGATCGTACAGAACTCTTCGGAGCTGGTGCGCTTTTTCGAGACCGCGATAGAGGCGTCACCTAACCAGACCGTTCTTGTTGACCGCTACCTAGAAGGGGTCGAAGTCGAGATCGACGCTGTCTGTGATGGCGAAGACATCCTGATCCCCGGGATCATGCAGCACATCGAACGTGCCGGTGTGCACTCCGGCGATTCGATGGCGGTCTACCCTGCGCAGTCGCTGACCGAAGCGGAGGTCGACACGATCGTCGACTACACACGCCGTGTAGGGCGGGCGTTGGGCGTGAAGGGGTTGATGAATATCCAGTTCGTCATCACTGGCGGTGGTGCATACCGGGGTTTCGAAAACGGAAATCGTTCGAACGGCAACCCGGGCGAGCCAGAGGTCTACATCATCGAGGTGAATCCGCGGTCATCTCGCACCATCCCATTCATCTCCAAGATCACTCGCGTACCCATGGTGCGGTTGGCGGTCGACGTGATGCGCGGCAAGTCGCTGAAACAGGCCGCTAGTGAGATTGGGCTACAGCCCGGTCTGGCACCGAAGCGCAACCTGATCGCGATCAAGGCTCCAGTGTTCTCCATGTCCAAGCTTGCAGGGGTCGATACTTTCCTGGGCCCTGAGATGAAGTCGACCGGTGAGGTGATGGGGATCGACGACAACTTCGATAGCGCGGTGGCCAAGGCGCTGATCGCCTCGAGCCTTGAGTTGAAGCCTTCAAGCAACATCCTGCTCAGCGTGGCGGATGGCGATAAGGCGGACGCACCGGGGCTGGTGCGTGAGCTCGCTGCTGCCGGATTCGGTATCTACGCGACGGCGGGAACGGCGGCAATGATCAGGACGCTCGGCCTGCCGGTGACAGAGGTCGAGAAACGGCTCGCCGGCGAAGGCCCAACTGTTGTCGACATCATCGAGGATGGCACCGTGTCTGCTGTCGTAAACACAGTAACAGGAGACCGGCAGACACTGCAGGACGGGTTCCACATCCGCCGTTCGGCCGCCGAGCAGCGCATCCCCTGCTTCACCTCGCTAGACACTGCCCGGTGTGCAGTTGAAGCGTTGCACGGTGAACAGGCACAGTACAACATTCGCACACTGGCAGAGTACCTGGAAGCTTAGTTCATTTCACTCCGGTTTCTGCATGACGAGCAACTCCCTGTGTTCGTTGGTGACTATTCCACCGGGTGTGCCGAGACGGTCAATGATGTCCATGACGGTCTCAGCGTCTCGCTCGATGTTAAAGTCATGGGGCACAGGTACGGCCTGCAGCCAGAACAGCAACGAGGCCGCGTCGCCAAAGACGAATGGCACGTCGTACTGCTCGTGCCGAAGCACGCGGTAGTTGAGCGCTGACAACCTCGCGAACGTATGCGGGAGCAGGTTTTCCTCCGGCCGTGAGGCTGCGCGCTCATCGCCGAACGCCGCTCGGATGGCCCGGGCATCTTCTCTGCCAATCTGCTGGGTAACGAACACGCTGCCCGGCGCCAGCACTCGATCTACTTCAGCCGGGAACAGGGGCGAGTGGCGGTTGAGCACAAGCTGGAACGTGCCGTTCGGCGCGGGGACCGCGTGTGCCGATGCGCGGGTGAAGTGGACTCGCATCCGCAGCTTCATCGGCAACGTGAGCCTCGCCCGGTCGATGCGTGATTTGGAAACATCCACACCGATTCCCCGCTGGAAACGTTTTGCGAGGGACGCAAGCAGGCGCCCATCTCCACAGCCCATGTCGAGAACCGACTCTCGTCCGGTCAGTGTTTCCGCAGCAACATCTCGCATATTCCACGACGTTGGTGCACGGCGGGTCTTCAGTTGAAGAAGGTCCCAGCCTCGCCACTCTGCGGCCAAGGCAGCAATCGCCTTGATCTCGTCTGCCGAATACTGTGTCGCCTGCCTCAAACCCGTTCACCTCAAGCCGTCCCGTTGGCGTAATATCCGGCGACGATTTTCACACCGTTCCACTGGAAAGCCACCCAAGATGTCACACCCGTTGTTCAGTCTCGAAGGAAGAGTTGCGCTGGTATCAGGTGCTGCCAGCGGCATGGGGCGGCAGATGGCGATCGGGTTCGCCGAGGCTGGCGCAGATGTGCTGCTCGTAGACATCAACCTGCCTGGCGCGGAAGCGACTGCCGACGACATAGCGAAACTCGACCGGAAGACACTGGCGGTCGATTGTGACGTCTCCAACGTCGACCAGATACGCCGGACGTTCGGTGTGCTGGACAGTGAGTTCGGCGGGATCGACGTGATAGGAAATGTGGCTGGAGAAGGGCACATGGGAGCGCCAGAGGAGATGCCGGTCGAAGAGGTGCAGCAGGTGTTCCAGAACCTGGTGTTCGGTCGGTTCGTAATGTGCCAGGAGGCCGGACGCCGCATGCTGAAGAAGGGCAAGGGCAGCATCATCAACTTCGGCTCCATCGGTGGATGGAACTCGCTTGGACGAGGACACATGCCATACGGGATGTCGATGGCAGCGGTGATCCAGATGACCCGGGAACTCAGTACGCAATGGGCGTCGCGGGGCGTGCGAGTCAACTGCATTTTGCCGGCGCAGGTCTGGAATGACGGACTGCGCGAGCGGATCGAGGCGACACCGGAGGTGAAGGACACGTTCGTGAGCGGAATCCCGATTGGCCGTCTTGGAGAACCGGAAGAGATCAAGGGGCCTGCGATCTTCCTGGCATCAGACGCCTCATCCTTCGTGACCGGCATGGCACTGCCGATGGACGGCGGCAACCTTGCGATGAATGCAGGCGGCACTTACCCGGGAAGCCCTCGGGCCAGCGGCTGACGACCGATGAGTCTCACCGGCAGTCGTCGGCCGGGTGAGCGGTTCGAGGGCGCTGCCCGCCCACCCGGCCTGCGACTATCAGCGCTGCGAGGTCTACGGTCTCGCAACGCGGCACATCTTCTCTTTCAGTTCAGCACGGCGCTGCGGTGCAGAGTTCGCAGAGTGTTGACAAACTGGTCGCTCTGTCGCGGATGCCTGGTGCGAACCGGCTCAACCGTTACCGGCCGTTTCTGCTCGCGCATGGCGCCAATGACCGAAACCTGCACATTCCCACCAAGAAGCCTCGACCGGCGCACCGCAGGATGAAGCTCGACCTCTGAGCCGATCCGAGTCTCGATTAGCGAAGTGATCGTCGCGACATGTGAGACGGAGATATCGGGCCCCGACTCCACAAGCACCAGCGCCCGCTCCATCGCATCTGGATTTCCAGTACCCTGCAGTGCGTTTTCGAGACAAGCGTGAGTCGCCTCCGCGGCCCCAGTGTGGCCGAAGCCGTTAGCGGTCCCGAATACCGCCGAGGCTCCGTCGTGCAGTACCGCTTGCAAGTCTCCTGAGTTCGCGTCGCACCGCACCGGATCGGCGTTCACGATCGACGAAGCCGTTCTCACGAAAGCTGCGGCGAAGTTCCGGTCAGCGCTAAATACCTGTCGCAGCGCCACGCCTCCCGTTCCAGATGTATCGTTCACCGGACCCTGAGCCGCACGCGAAATCTCCAAAACCCCGTCGCACACCTCGCGCAGCCGCTTTACCGCATCTCCGGCAGCAAGATGCCTGTCGATTGGCTCGAACTCCAGCGGCATGATCGGAAGGCAGATCACCTGTGTACCCGTTGAACTCAATGCTCCTGCGATCAACGGCACTGCACCGGTGCCTGTTCCGCCTGTCAGCCCTGCAATCACAACCGCGGTGACGGCCTCTTCAGCAAGCTTGCAAATCGCCCCTGCCTGCGCTCGCGTTGCCGCAGCGACCGCGTCGATATCGCCGCCAGAGCCGAAGCCATGCAGAGTGGCGGCACCCAGCAGCACGGTATTGTCAGCCTGCGACCTTTCGAGCGACAGAGCGTCAGAGTCGACGCACGTCACCGCGACGCCCGGTATCCTCCGGCGCCATATCTCAGACGCCGCCCGGCACCCGGCGTCACCGATGCCCACCGCGTGGACCGGCGTGGACCGTTTTGTCTCTGTGAAAAGCGCTGCCTGCCCGGCTACCGTCTGCATCGAAATCTGCTCCTGTCTTCGTCCCTGCCCGCCGCTTCAGCAAGGCAGGGAAACATTTGTTCTGTCAGGGAAAATAGCACGAGTGTTCTAAAAAATCTCGCAAAGATGTCGCAGTTTTCGCACAATTGTTCGAATCTCTATCCGCGACAATCCGATGCTCGCGGCACATGGAGAGGCGGCACCAGATGACCACATCGCTGAGGCGGCGCAACGAAACAGAGCTGACCTACGAACTCAAGTGGGCCGCGTGGAAATGGCTGTACGAGAGCGCGGCTTGTCGGGTGATCGGATTCGAGGTCCGGCTGGAAGGCCCGTCAGGTCGTATTGCCGATGTGGTCGGTGTCGACAGCAAGAACCGCGTCTACCTGGTCGAAGTTAAGTCGTCTCGGTCCGACCTACTGAAGGACCACAAGACGGCGCGTGACAAGAAGCGTCTGCGGGAGGACGCGTCAGGGCTTGCCGAGGCGGCGGCGTTCGCGTCGGAGCTTGCCGGCATCGTCAGTGACGAAGACACAGCGGCCGCGGCACTGGTCGCCGAGGCGCAGGAACTGGCGAACGCTCGACACAGGGCAGCAGAGCGCAGGCTGCAGGTGTTCAGCACCAAGTTCCACGATCCCGCGTACCTGCGAGCCGCCGATTTTCACTACCTGATGGCGCCGCATGGCCTCGTATGGCCCGGTGACCTCCCGCCGTTCTGGGGACTGCTCGATGAGCATGCGGAAGTCGTCAAGCAGGCACCGCCCAAGCAGGTCAGGCGCGTGACGGCTCATGTGCTGCGAGCGATCGGAAAGGCTAACGCGCGTGACCTGATGAAGGCGTGCGGAGTAGAGCTGCTTCAGGCCGAACCTGGTCCGAAACGAAAACCTGATTAAGACGGGGCAGGCTGGTGAGCGCCGGTCTTACTTCGGCTCGCTCGACTCTCCGTTTGTCTCTCCACTCTTTCCGGTTGTACCGTTAATCGCTCGGCCGACTCCCGGCTGACCAGTAGTAATCTGAGAACGGACGATTGTGGGGCTAGCTCCATCGGTGAGGTTGGTGTCGTAGATGCCGTAGCTCCAACCGCCGCCGCCGCCGGAGCCGGTGTCACCTGCTGTCTCAAGCAAGAACGAGCAGCATCCACCAGCACCGCCTGTGCTGCCTCCATTGCCGCCTGGAGAACCGCCAAGGCCGGCCGCTCCACCGATGCCACCATTACCGCCATTGCCCGCGGTGATGGTCGTATCGACAATCTCAGGCGAGATGCCCGGTCCAACAACGATGCCATAGGAAGGCCCGCCCGCTCCGCCGCCACCCTGGCCGCCGATGCCGCCCGAGCCACCGCCGCCACCTTCTCCGGCATCTCCACTTCGACCGATGTCACATCCGAGGAAAGAACACACGAAAGTGCCGCCGACGGCACCGCCTTTGCCGGCTCCGCCAGTTCCTCCAGCTCCGCCGTTGCCGCCATTGCCGCCATTGGCTGCAACCACGATGTTGTCTTCGAGCATAGATGACACAGGCGCATAGAGGAGAATGCCGATGCTAGCGCCTCCGCCGTTGCCTTTGGCTCCGCCGGTACCGCCGGTACCGCCTCCACCGCCGCCACCACCACCACCACCGGTGAGGCCTACTCCGCCAGCACCACCACCGCCACCACCACCGCCTCCGCCGTGTCCTCCGGCTCCGCCGTTCTTCCCGTCACCCGTCCGAAAAAGTCCTTCTGAAGAGAAAGATCCTGATCCAATACCACCGGACCCGCCATCGCCACCTGCGCCGCCGCCACCGCCTTTACCGTCACCCACTCCACCCTCGCCTACAGGATCACCACTACCGCCGTTTCCGGCAGGGCCTTCTCCACCCGTTCCACCGTCTCCGTCTTCGGGAATAATGCCTCCGCCACCATTCCCGCCACGCCCACCATCTATCGAGCTGTTGCCGCCATCGCCGCCGGCGCCGCCGGTGCCGCCGTCCTCGCCATCCTTGCCTCTGGTGCCGCTTTCTTTCCCGGGAGTGCCCTGGGAGCCATCGGCGCCCTTCAGACCGTTGCCACCGTTTCCGGCAATGACTTCGTTTCGCCTGATGACGATGTTGAACAGCTCGCCGACGAACAGTCCGTAGCTGGTGCCCGCAGATCTGCCGGGTCCGCTATTGCCCGCGTTTCCTGCGCGGAGGATATTGTCTTCGATGATGAAGGTTGATCCGCCAGCATCCGTGCGTAGTGCGAATGTGTCTTCACCGGCAGTAGTGGTATCCGCGCCGGTCACATCGAACCCTGAGAACCATGCCGGTTCATCAACGACCCTGAACCTGACCGCGGTGGGCGCTCCGTTGATCTTCGTCTTGTTGTCGACGACATCACGCACCCAGTTCGGACCGTAACCGCCGTAGAGGCTGGCAGTGGTCGGAGGAGAAAGAGTGTCAGACTCTTCGTACGCCGAGCCGTCGTCCATAGACATCACGTGGATGTCCTGGTCCGGACCGTTAATTCGGTTGATCGCGTAACCAATGGACGCGAACGGACTCTCCCGAGTCCCGTCCCCGGTCTCATCGCTGCCGGAGTTCCCATCAACGAACAGGCCCGGGTCGCCGACGTGTTCGAACACATTGATCTGCACCGTGTCTGGGAGTGATTCGCCGGTGCCATCGTTGACTGTGAGTGTGAAGATGAGCGTGCTGACGCTCAGTGGCACCTGGAAGCTGGGCGTCGGTCCGACGAACCTGCCAACGCCACCGGTAACGTCCGGACCGTTGATCTGAGTCCATGTGTATGTGAGTTGATCTCCGTCCGGGTCGGAGCTTCCGCTTCCGTTCAGCCCGACAAAGTTGCCGATCCTGGTATCGAGATCATTTCCAGCGGCCGCGATTGCATTGGAGAAAGCAGGCGTGGCCGTGGCTGTCGGTGCCGGACGCGGAGTGGCCGTAGCAGTCGGGCGAGGAGTGGATGTTGAGGTAGGGGTGGCTCCAGGTCTTGGCGTTGCCGTAGCACCGGGTACCGTCGTGGATACAGAGCCTGGTGTCGATGTGCTTGAAGGAGATGACGTTGCGGTTACGGTGCTGCCCGGGCGTGGAGTCGAGGTCGCTCCCGCTGCTGCGGTTCCCTGAGGAGTGGACGTCGCGTCATCATCACCATCGTCGTCCTCGCCACCACCGCACGCAACAGCCACGACGAGAACTGTGAGTGAAACAAGCAGCAACCCGCTGCGGGTCCCAAACTTTAGCCGGGTGCGCAAGAACTCGATCAAAGACAACAGTGTCCCTCCGTAATTGACGCCAACTCCGTGCAGAAATCGATCGGCCGACTGCGGTCACAAACGAGACTGCTCTGACGTGATTGCAGAGTTCTACTGCCGGGAAAGTTACGAGCCAGTTACGCCCTCGCTAGCTGGGCTGCGGTGGTACCCGTCCGGCGAGGCCGCGTGCGCCACGCCTGCGTGCAACGTTGAGTCTCACACGCGCTCTGCGGAGAGACGCCAACGCGCGCTCAATGTCGATGTCTTCTGTGCGCTCTGCCAGCCTCTGCTGGGCCTTCTCGATCGCCGCCTGAGCGCGGGCCTCGTCGATGTCGCCCTCATCTTCAGCAGCGTTCGCCAAGATCGTAACCTTGTTGGAGTTGACCTCCATGAAGCCACCGAGCAGAGCGATGTGGTGCTCTTCACCGTTGTCGATGTACTTGAGGTCTCCGTCGTCCAGGCTGGTGATAAGCGGCGCGTGGGAAGGGAGGATGGTCAGCTGACCGTCTGATCCGGGCGCAGTCACAGAGTCGGACTCGCCGTTGAAGATCCGGCCTTCGGCCGTAACTATGTCCACCTGAAGTCGCGCCATGATTCGCGAATTTCCCTTGATCTACAGTTTTTCGATTTTTCCCGGAGCGTCCGGAGTTTACGCAGACTCCTGCATTGCACGGCCCTTCTCGACCGCTTCTTCGATAGTGCCCACCATGTAGAAGGCCTGCTCCGGCAGGTCGTCGTGCTTGCCATCGAGGATCTCGAGGAAGCCCTGCACGGTCTGCTCGCGAGAGACGTATTTCCCGGGGATGCCGGTGAACACCTCACCTACGAAGAACGGCTGCGTCAGGAAGCGCTGGATCTTGCGGGCTCGGGCGACGGTGAGCTGGTCTTCGTCAGATAGCTCTTCGATACCCAGAATGGCGATGACGTCCTGCAGGTCCTTGTAGCGCTGCAGCACCTGCTGCACTCCGCGAGCCGCGTTGTAGTGGTCATCTCCAACGATCGCCGGCTCCATGATGCGTGAGTTCGAAGCGAGCGGGTCAACGGCCGGGAACAGGGCTTGTGCGGCAAGCGCACGGTCGAGAGAAACGTTTGCGTCAAGGTGACCGAATGTCGTGACGATACCGGGGTCGGTGTAGTCGTCAGCAGGCACGTAAACAGCCTGGAACGATGTGATCGAGCCGTCCTGAGTGGAGGTGATTCGCTCCATCAGGTCACCGACTTCTGTTGCCAGGGTCGGCTGGTATCCCACAGCTGAAGGCATGCGACCCAGCAGAGCTGATACTTCCATGCCGGCGAGGATGTAGCGATAGATGTTGTCGACGAACAGCAGCACGTCCTGCTTCTGCACGTCACGGAAGTACTCGGCCATCGTTAGCCCGGTCAGAGCGATTCGCGCACGGGTTCCGGGTGGCTCGTTCATCTGGCCGAACACCATGGCTGTCGAGCCGATCACGCCGTAGTCCTGCATCTCGTGCCAGAGGTCATTGCCCTCACGGGAACGCTCTCCGACGCCTGCGAACACGGACACGCCGGAGTGCTCCTGCGCGATGTTCCTGATCAGCTCGGTGATGATGACCGTCTTGCCGACTCCGGCTCCGCCGTAAGCGCCGATCTTTCCACCACGAGCGAACGGTGTGATGAGGTCGATGACCTTGATGCCGGTCTCAAGGATGTCGGTGGTTGCGGACTGGTCAGCGAACGAGGGGGCAGGGCGGTGGATCGGCCAGCGTTCGGCGTCACCGGCAACAGCGTCGCCGTCGTCGATCGGGTCGCCCACAACATTGAAGATTCGGCCGAGAGAAGGAGCGCCCACAGGTACTGCAACCGAGTCGCCGGTATCGGTCACCTCGGCGCCGCGGGACAGTCCGTCAGTCGTTCCCAGAGCCAGGCAGCGAGCCCAGTTGTTGCCGACGTGCTGTTCGACTTCGAGCACCAGCCGCTCGCCGTCGATCTCGGTCTCGACCGCGTTGTAGATCTCGGGCAGGTCACTCGGCGGGAACTCCACGTCAACGACGGTGCCGATGATCTGTACGACCTTGCCTTTGCTGCCTTTAGCCATTTCCGGCTCTCCTGGTCCTTTGCGCGCATTCGTCTAGCGCGCTGGTTTACTAGCCTTCGACCGCCGAGACACCACCAACGATGTCCAGCAGCTCTCCAGTGATCTGTTCCTGGCGCGCCTTGTTCAGGTCAAGCGTCAGCTCTTCAATCAGTTCATTCGCGTTGTCCGTGGCATTGCGCATCGCCACCATTCTTGCCGAGTGCTCACTTGCGATCGCTTCGAGGATCGAGTGGTACACCTGCGTCTCTACATATCTTGGAACCAGCGTGTTGAGCACGAGTTCGGGGTCCGGTTCGAAGATGTACTCGATGCCCGCGTCGGTCGCACCCGGAGTGTCGTCAGCCTCGACCGGTTCGACTGGCAGGATCTGCCTGACGATCGGCTTCTGCACGGCCGTGTTGACGAACTGGGCGTAGATCATGACCACGCGGTCCACTTCGCCGTCCACGAACTGGTTGGCTATGAAGCGTGAGATCGAGACTGTGTCGTCGAGCCTGGGCCGGTCTTCAACCGAGAACGTAGCCATCATCTCTTCAACGATTCGGCCTGCGAAGCGTTCACCCTTGCGACCGATCGCGACTGCGGACACCGGGACTTCGGAGTCGCGCACGAACTGTCCGGCGACCCGGTTCAGGTTTCCTACTAGGGCGCCTGCGAGACCGCGGTCCGGTGTGACGAGCAGCATCAGAACCCGGTTGACCGGTCGAGAGACAAGCAGGGGAGTGATGCGTGTGTCTTCATCGTCGAACTGATCGCCTACGTTGGACAGGTCCGAGAGGACTTCCCGCATCTTCTCAGCGTAGTCGCGACCGTCACGCACCATCTGCTGGGCACGCTGCATCTTCGATGCGGCAATCAGCTGCATGGCGTTCGTGACCTGCGCCGTGCTGCTGACGGAGCGGATCCTTGCTCGTATCTCTTTGGTGCTTGGCATCTTTTTCTATCGGAGCTTCTCAGCCAACCCGTCGAGGAGAGGCCGAGACCTTCGCTTTTCCTTAGAGCGACACCGTCTGCTTGAAGCCCTTTACCGCTTCGTCCAGCTTTGCCTTGTCTCCGTCTTCCAGCTTTCCGGACTCGGCAATCGACTTAAGAACGTCCGGAACGTTCGCTGACGCGTAGTCGTACCAGGCGTTTTCGAACGCCTTGACCTTGTCAACCTCGACGTCCTCGAGCGCGCCTTCGTTGGCGATGTAGAACATCGCAACCATGTTCTCGAACGAGACCGGTGCGTTCTCATCCTGCTTCAGGATCTCCCTGAAACGCTCACCACGCGAGAGCTGTCGCCTCGTCACAGGGTCGAGGTCTTCAGCACCGAACTGTGCGAAGGTCGCCAGTGCGTCGAACTGAGCCATCTCAGTCTTCAAACTACCCGCAACGCTCTTCATCGCGGGACGCTGTGCGGATGATCCGACACGTGTCACCGAGATACCGGAGTTCACAGCCGGTCTGATACCGGAGTTGAACAGATCCGGCTCAAGGAACAGCTGCCCGTCGGTGATCGAGATCACGTTGGTCGGGATGTATGCCGAAACGTCACCGGCCTGCGTCTCGATGATCGGCAGTGCGGTGATCGAGCCGCCCCCATGGTCCGGGTGCAGCCTGGCAGCCCTTTCCAGCAGTCGGGAGTGCAGGTAGAAGACATCACCGGGGTACGCCTCACGTCCCGGCGGGCGCCTGAGCAGCAGCGACATCTGGCGGTAAGCCCATGCGTGCTTTGTCAGGTCGTCGTAAACGATCAGGACGTCCTTGCCCTGCGCCATGAAGTACTCGGCCATTGCGCAGCCTGCGTACGGAGCCAGGAACTGCAGAGCGGCCGACTCAGATGCGTTTGCTGTGACGACTACGGTATTTTCGAGAGCGCCGTTGTCTTCAAGCCGCTTAACGGTTGCAGCGACCTTTCCTGCCCGCTGACCGATAGCGACGTAAACACCGATGATGTCCGAGTCTTTCTGGTTGATCAGGGCGTCGACGCAGAGCGAAGTCTTTCCGGTTGAGCGGTCACCGATGACAAGCTCACGCTGTCCTCGTCCCACCGGGACCATTGCATCGACGATCTTGATGCCAAACTGCACCGGCTCGTCAACCGACTTTCGGGTGACAACACCGGGAGCGATCTTCTCGACGGGAAGAGTCTCCGAGGTAGAGATGGTGCCTTTGCCGTCCAGCTCACGGCCCAGCGGGTCAACAACCCTGCCGAGCATTGCGTCGCCGACCGGCACCTCGATGATGCGGCCTGTGCTGCGGACCTCGTCACCTTCCTTAATGCCAAGGTAGTCACCGAGGATCACGGCACCGACTGAGTCTTCTTCCAGGTTCAGCGCCAGTCCGAGCACGTCGCCCGGGAACTGCAGAATCTCATTCAGCCTGACGCCCGAGAGTCCATGAATCTGGGCGACACCGTCTGCGGCCTCGATGACGGTGCCGACATCGACCATCGTCAACTCGCCGCCGAACTCTTCGATCTGCCTCTTGATGACCGAAGCTATGTCCTGGCCTCTAACCGACATCGGACACCTTCTTTTCCTGCTCTAAAGCCTGTTCCCGTTTAAGACTGCTTTGCATCTCTTGCATATAAGGCCCATATGGGAAATCCGTCTACCTACACTCCGGTTGCGAGGTCGTCTTTCAAAGCCCTCAGCCTCGTCCGTGTGCTGCCGTCAATCAACCTGTCTCCAACCCGAGCGACCATGCCGCCGATGATCTCCGGATCCTGCCTCTCAGTGAGAACGACCTCTTTGCGGTCGATCAGAGACGCGAGTCCTTCTGCAACCCGCTGCTTGCGGGTGTCGTCCAGAGGAACGGCGGTGACGACTTCAGCTCTCGCCGTGCCTCGGCTGTCGTCTGCCATCTCGGTGAAAGCCTGGACGAGGCGGGTGAACTTGAGCACATCGCCTCGAAGCACCATCACCGACACCATGTTTCGGATGAGCGGCGCCACGTCTGGAAGCAGCGTCGTGACACCGTCCAGCTTCACCTTCTCAGGTACCTGCGGAGCAGAAAGGAGCGCGATAACGTCAGCATCACGCAGGATCTCCTGCGTGCGCTGAAGATCGGCTTCCCACCTGTCCACTCCTTCGTTTTCGAGTGCAAGTGAGAACGCCGCTTGTGCGTATCTCCTGGGAGTTGCTCCCGCCATCTGTTCTCCGTTCTCGTCATCGGTCTAGCGGTGACGAGTTGCTCTGGTTGCGCCAGCCTAGTTCTTGCTGGCCGACAGTCCCTCTTCGAGGACGCTGTCGATCAGTTCCTGGTGCCGTGCCTGGTCAAGTTCTCGTTCAACAACACGCTCGGCTGCGAGCACCGCGAGGCCTGCGAACTCCTTGCGCAGATCCTCGATCGCCGAGTCACGCTGCTGCGCTATCTCGGCCTCGGCCCGTGCAATCATCTCTTCAGCCTGCTGCTGTGATCGCTCCTGGATCTGCTCACCTGCCCGGCGTGCAGCCTCCTGCGCCTCAGCGATCAGCTTCTGGCCCTCAATGCGGGCGTTCGCCATCTCTTTCTCAACAGCCTCTGCAGAGGATGCCGCTTCCGTACGAGCGCGGTCTGCCGCTTCAAGGCTCTCCTTGATCCGGTCTGCTCGCTGGTCGAGCATCCTCGTGATCGGCCCGTACAGGAACTTGTACAGGAGGAGAAATAGAACCGTGAAGCTGACCAGTTGAGTGATCAGACCCGGCAGGTTTATTCCAAGTGCTTCCATAGCCCTCTCCGCAGGTGTCTTTAGCTGCCGGTCAAGAGATTCGACTCATGACCGGCAGCCATATTCTGCGTTGCCTTGTTAAGGCAGTGTCTGACCTGCTGCTAAACGAACAGGATGATGACTGCCACAACCAGGGCGTAAATGGCGATGGCTTCTGCGAAGGCGATGGCCAGAATCATGTTCTGGCGAATCGAGTCTGCTGCTTCCGGGTTCCGTCCCAGAGCCTCCATAGCCTTGGCGGCCAGCATGCCGATACCCAGAGCCGGACCGATCGCACCGATGGCGATGGCGATGGCCGCTGCAATGGCTTCAAGCCCTTTAAATTCCGTAATGTTTTCCAACTGAGCCCTCCAGGGTCCCTTGCGTTCTTACGACGGGTCCCGCTCCTTTGCGAGACCCTTCCGCATTTGCCGGGACCACTGCGCTTGCATTTGCCCGGTTTTACCTCTTGTGCCGGCCGGGATTCTCACCCCGCCGCCGACACAGACAGCCTATGTATTAGTGCGCCTCCGCCGAATCTGGCGCGTGTTCCCCGTGTCCTTCTTCGTCGTGGTCGCCATGGTCGTGTGCCATCACGGCGAGCGCGCCGAACATCAGTGTCAGTACCGAGAAGATGATCGCCTGGATCACGCCGACGAACAGCTCCAGGCCGAGGAACGGAATGATTCCGATCAATGGCAAGAGGAAGCCCATGGCGATCAACAGCACCTCGCCTGCGAACATGTTTCCGAATAGACGGAATGTGAAAGAGACGACTTTGACGAACTCCAGGAACAGTTCGAGTATGCCGAGAATAGAGCCGATTGGGTCCTTGATCGGGTTGATGATGAACTTGCCCGCGTAGCCCCTGAAGCCGAGCGTGCGGAAACCCCAGAACTGCACCGAGACCATCGCGAAGATGGCGATTGCAAGAGTCGTGTTCAGGTCGGTGCTTGCGCCACGGAAGAACGGAACAAGAAGGCCGACACGCCCGTCTTCAACATCCGCTCTCGTCCAGTTCTGGTCTTCATCCGGTTCAACACCGGGCAACACTTCAGGGTTCTCGACCTGGTGAAGGAACTCTTCGGTCTGCTCGTCGTTGTGGAGATCGACGGAGAGGTCGACCACCTGGTTGAGCCTGACCTTCCACTGCTCACCGCGTCCGGGGGTGATCAGGCCGAGCCCGGAAGTTCCAGAGAAGATAATCAGCTTGTCTTCGGCGTGGTCGGCGAACACGACTTCCAGAGCGTGCTCAACTCGCTCGTCCTCGCTGTAGGTCCTGACGAACTCAGGGAAGCCCTTTTTCTTCAAGTCTTTCGCTAGCTTGGACTCACCTTCGGCCTTCAGCTCCTTCTTGAGCTTGAGGACCATGAACTCTTCGACCGTCTCGATGCGGCCAATGGTGCCAACACCGGGAACCGTGCCAAGCCAGTTAGAGAAGAGAACGCCGAGGAAGATGGCGGTAACGACCGGCAGGAACATGCGGCCCTTGCGGCCGCCGCCGGCCTTTTCTGCCAGGTCGATAAAGAACTCGAAGAACGCTTCGAACAGGTTCTGCCACCTGCCCGGGATCTCGCGGATGTTCCGGGTAGCGAGGAAAACGAGGAGAAGGATGACAAGAATCGCCAGCCAGAACATCACGAACGTGTTCATGAGCTGGTAGCTGCCGATTTCGACGATGTATTCGGCGGGCAGCTGGATTAGCGGAATCGGCCCGCCAAGGAATCCGAGATCGAAAGATGCACCGAGAGCACCTCCCGCAACGGAGATAAGGAACACGGCAACCGCCAGGAGGGCGGCGATAAGAAGTTTGGGGTTAGAGAGTAGTTTCCCCAATTGTCCCTGACTTGCCCTTTATTTTCGGTCCCGAGAGACCGGTTTCAACGCTTCGTGCTTCGCCTGCCGAACGCACTCAGCAGTCTGATCATCCCGGCAAACGCGCCAATGACGCCGAGAAGTAGCCCTATCAGCAGGAGCACCGGTTCGGTGCCGAACTGCCTGTCCAGCAGCCAGCCTGCACCTATCCCAGCCCCAATGCTCCCCGCAACATACCAGCCAATGCCGGATATCCGTGCGAGCAGGATGGCCGTTTCCTGCCAGTCCCCGCTCTGACTCCGGCTGCCAGGCTCCTTGCCCTCTCCGTTTTCGCCGTTTTTGGCCGGCGGACCGGGAGTCTCGGGCACTGCCAGGCTCCGTCTTGAATCGTCGAGTGTGAACATTATCACAAATGCACACCCGCGCCAACATGGAATTCCGAAATTCGCAACGCCTGCAGCCCGCCGTATTGGCGCACCATTACGATGTTCGCCAAAAGAATCGATCGGAGGCTGCTCGCACCTGAGGCGGCACATCCGGCATCTATACTTGAGGCGAGTTCCAGTCTGCGACCGGACTATCTCATCTCACGCGTGTGTCCGCAAGTGGAGTTTCGAAGGTCATGGGCGCGTCCGCTGCGCTTGACTCGACCTTCGAGAGAACGCAATGCAACTGCTGATGACAGAGGGCGCCAAGCGCAACCTCAGCAAAAGAGACCGGCCGATAGCTCTCGACTACCTCGAAGCTGTCGGCTGAGGCGGCCACGCCAGGGTGTCGGTCGACACCTACGCTAGGAAGACGAACATGAGCGCGTACCGCAGGGTGCGTGATGAGGGCGTCGAGTTACTGGTCTCCAAAGTGCTGGCTGCGAAAGCGGTCGCGCTGTTGATCGAAGAGAAGGGTTTCCTGTGGTTCAAGTGGCTGGCCGTGCGAGCCCAACTCGCCGGCCACCATGCTTGAAGCCACTAACTCCGTCCGCCGTGAGCGGACCAAGCAACTGACCGACAGAACGCCGCAGAGCTTCGAGAAACCTGCGGCGTTTGTTTCATCTCCGTTGCAGTCAAGGCTTCACCCATCTCCGAAGCCGAACCGCCCGTAGTGTCCTAGGGCAAGCCATATGCTTGCCTTAGCGCCACCTGATCTCGCTTACCTGCATCAAAACTTCAGACAGCAATCACGAAAACGCACGGAAAGAGGCAGACCAGATGACGCCAATCACGTTGATGAAACCCGGGAGCGACTCTTGACCCGTGCGAGAGACAGAACGGACTCAGGTAAGTCCGGTGACCAGCCGACTGGCAAGCGGGTGATGAAGACCGCCGACTCGGTCTTCCATGAGTTGACACGGACCATGTGTCCTGAGTGCAAGCAGATCATCAACGGTGAGATCCACCTGAAGGACGGCCAGGTGATCATGCGCAAGCGGTGCCCGGCAGGCTGCAACGATGGCAAGTCGCTCGAAGTCCTGATCTCGCCTGATGCCGAGGGCTATATCAACAGCCTGAAGTACAACAAGCCCGGCACCATCCCATTGGAGTTCAGCACTGAGATCAAGGACGGCTGCCCTTACGACTGTGGCCTGTGTCCGGATCACAAGCAGCACGCGTGCCTTGTCCTGATCGAGGTCAACACTGCCTGCAACCTCGCATGTCCCACCTGCTTCGCGGATGCAGGACCCGGTTACAACATCACGATGGACGAATGCGAAACGATGCTGGACACCTTCGTGCGCACAGAGGCCGACCCCGAGTCTGTCCAGTTCTCAGGCGGCGAGCCGACCCTGCACCCCGAACTGTTCGACATGATCAAGCTGGCGAAAGCGAAGGGCATTCGCCATGTGATGGTGAACACGAACGGCCTGCGGATAGTCCGGGACCCGGAGTGGGCCAAAGAGTTCGCCGCGCTAGAACCGACGATCTACTTCCAGTTCGACGGTCTTCGCGATGAGACCTATGTCAGACTGCGCGGCGAGCCACTGCTTGAAGAGAAACTACAGGTACTCGACAGGCTTGCCGAGTTTGGCCTGAACACGATTCTCGTCGCAGCCATCGAACGCGAAGTTAACGAAGACGAAATCCCCGCGCTCGTCGAGTTCGGTCTTGAGCATCCTGCGGTACGAGCGGTCATGTTCCAGCCGGTCACCCACACCGGCCGGCATCTAGAGTTCGACCCGATGAACCGGGTGACTATCCCGGAAGTAATCGAACGCATCGATGACGGCATGGACGGAAAATTTGTGAAGTCGGATTTTGTGCCAGTGCCGTGCTGCCACCCCGGATGCCAGTCGATTACCTACGCGTACATAGACGAGGACAGCACTGTGACACCGCTGCCTCGGATTGTGGACGTGGACGAGTATCTTGATTACATAACGAATCGTGCGATGCCCGAGCTGACCGAGGATGTGAAGGGCGCTCTTGAGGCCCTGTGGTCTTCTTCGGCGACGCCTGGCTCGGACAAGATGACCGATAGCTTCTGTGCAGCCTGCGGAGATATCTCGCTTCACGGCTTCAAAGGTTCGGACATAGCGAAGCACCTGTTTTCGATCAGCATCAAGGACTTCCAGGACCCGTACACCTTCGACATCAAGAAGCTGATGAAGTGTTGCGTCGAGATCGCGACGCCGGATGGGAGGTTGATCCCGTTCTGCTCGTACAACAACGTGGGATACCGCGAAGAGGTGCGTGATGAGATGGTTAAGCAGAGGGCGAGAGAGCGAATAACCCGCATCTCTCGCCCGGTCAGTTCGACACCTGGCAACGGAGCCGGCTCGAAATGACCATCAAGCCGATCGCGCTGCCACCTGCTGAGATTCATATCCACGCTGACCGCAGGCTTGCCTTTCAAGTGGTTACTGCGTTTGGTGCGGCGGCGTCCGGAGGCGGCGTTCCGGGCCCGAAGATCTTGCAGGACGAAGGCGATCGCAAGCTTGTTGCCTTTTCGACGCCAGTGAAGCTGCTGGGGATGAACAGGGTGTTTCCCACCACCGAGTGGGTAACGCTGAACGAACCGGAGCAGATCGACTTCGATCTCGTGCCGGGCAAGGGACCGATAGCTGGTGGCCTGAAGCTGCTCAAGGACCGGTTCACGTTCGAGGACCGTGAAGGCTGCACGCTGATGCGCTACGAAAGCACTTTCGCCATCCGCTGGTCATGGCCGGGCTGGATCCTTGGAAAGCTGCTATTTGCGCCGATCATCGGGTCGCACATGCGGCACCACCTGGATGAGCTGAAGGTGATGATCGAGGAGCGAGCGAGTCGCAGCCGGGCCTTCCCACAGGTCGCAAGCTGTCCGGAGATGGGCGAAAAGGCTGCGGCCATGTAGGGACAGGGGCGCTGGAGAAACAGGGGACGCGTCGAGATGAGAGGAATCGGATGAGCACAAACGAACAGACACTGCAGACGATCAGTAACGAATCCGTTGCGTCGTGCTGCACAACCCTCTACTCACACCCGCTGGCGTCGTGGCTGCTCGGAGAGTCGCTGCATCCCGGCGGGCTCGCGCTCACCGATCAGCTTGCTGACATTGCAGGAATTGGCATCGACAACTGCGTCCTGGACGTGGGTTGCGGGCATGGCTCGTCATCACTGCACCTTGCGGCCCGGCGCGGATGCGAGATCGTGGGCATCACGCTCGAAGAGGCTGGCGTCCAGGCGGCGCGACGAAAAGCGGAACTCCAGGGCCTGACGGATGCCGTCAGCTTCGAACAGGGCGACATCGAAGATATGGCGATCGAGCCGGGACGATTCGACACGCTGCTGATGGAGTGCGTCCTATCGACGCTAGGCCGCAAGCGCCAAACCCTGGGACGGTTGCGTGAAGCGCTGCCGGTTGGCGGAAAGATTGCTCTGACCGATGTGACGGTGCAAGGTGATCTGCCTGACGAGCTGGATGGCGTCGTGGCGTCGGCTCTCTGTATAGGCGATGCGCTGAGTCACGACGAGTATGTCGAGCTGATCCAATCGTCTGGATTCGACATCGTGGCTGCCGAAGACGTGAACCATGTGGCGCAGGAGTTCGTGCAGCGTCTACGGACCGCGTTGATGATGGCGGAAGCGGCGGTTGGCCTCGGAAAACTGGATATGAGCCGTGACACGATCAAGGATGTCCGGGACATGGTGAATGTCGCTCGCACACACGTCGAAGACGGCACTCTCAGCTACAGCATGATCGTCGGCGAACGGGCGTGAGCGCCCGGCGAAAGCGCACGGATTCAAGTTGACAGACTCATTTCCCGAAGCCCCCGCAGGCCTGCCTTTCCTGACCGAAGAGCAGATGCGTGAAGTTGACCGGGCGATGATCGAGGACTTCCACATTTCGCTCCTCCAGATGATGGAGAACGCCGGCCGAAACCTTGCCGTCCTCGCTCGGGAGCGGTTTTTCGAAGGAGAACCGGCGGGCAAAAAGGTGATCGTTCTGGCGGGGTCCGGCGGCAATGGCGGCGGTGGGTTAGCAGGTGGGAGGCACCTTGCGAATGCAGGCGCAGATGTCGAAGTGATCCTGGCCGCTCCACGCGAGAGGTTTACTGAGGCTCCAGCCTCGCAACTGGAAGTCTTTGAACGGTCGGACGTACCGATCTCGGAGTTCGTTGGGGAAGACCTCCCCGAAGCCGATCTGCTAATCGATGCCGTATTCGGCTACAGCATGCGAGGCGATCCGCGTGAACCTTCGTCGCAGCTGATCGATGCAGCCAACTCCCATCCGACGCCGATTATTTCGAACGACATCCCGAGTGGTATCGAAGCGACATCGGGGCGAGTCGGCTCGCCTTCGATCTCTGCAGATGCCACTCTGACTATCGCGTTGCCGAAGACCGGCCTGCGAGAAGGGGCCGCCAGGGAGCAAGTTGGCGAACTCTATCTGGGTGATATCGCCGTGCCGCCGGAGCTCTACAGGGAGAGTTTTCGTGGCATGGGCGAAGTAAGGCCGTTCACGCAGAATCACATCGTGCGGGTGTGGTGATGGCGACAGCTACTCCAACTGACCGACCTTTCGCCACTCCCGGGCCGCGATCGCTTTCCTGATCTCCGCCGCTTCACGACCGAAGTGCGTCGCAACTACGATCATGCTCTGAACTATGCAGAACAGAACGATCTCAGTCCGGGTGTCTGCAAGCCAGATGATCAGGTTTAGAGCGATGATGCCGGCGCCAAAAGCCCAGACCCAGCTCCTTGTGAACCAGTAGGTCACGAAGACGAAGGGCGCCGCCGTCCAGGAGAGCACCGGCATCATCCCCACTGAGATGCCGAAGACTATGGCGACTCCCTTTCCTCCGTTGAAGCCTATGTAAGGCGACCAGTTGTGGCCGATAGTGGCGGCCAGCGCTCCGGCGAACAGACCGGCGTCCGGGAGATCAAGCAACCGACCCGCCACGACCACCACTGTGCCCTTGAGGCCATCTAAGAACAACACTAAAATGCCGTACTGCCAGCCCAGCGAGCGGAACGCGTTCACCGTCCCCACGTTGCCGTTGCCTTGCGTACGAATATCGACTCCGGTCTGCCTGCCAGCGATGTAGGCGAACGGAATCCCGCCGACCAGGTATGCGATGGCGGAGAAAACGACGATTGTCAGAACGTCTTGCATGAGCAGATCGAACGTGACTGCATGGCGACTCGAGTTAGATGTGAGCTACAGCCCGAAGGACATGATCTCCTCGGCGTAGATCACCTCGCCTGAGAACACCTCACGGATGTCTCCAAGTCCTTTCTCCAGCGGGCCGTGCTGTGAGATGTGCGGGCCCATATGCACTAGCACGAGCTTCTTCACACCGGCCTGTTCAGCCATCCGAGCGGCACCGGTCGTTCCGGTCTGACCGACAGCTTCACCACCTTCGTCCATGATCTCCTGGTCGTCCCAGCACATCGAGATCAGCACGTCCGCGTCCTTCGCCAGGTCGACGACCGAATCGCACGGCTGCGTGTCGCCTGTGAATACGACCGACTTCCCGCCCTTGGCCTCGAACCGGTAGGCCAGTGAGTCGAGATACGGCTGTACGTGCTCGGCCGGTGCTGCATTCACTTCCCATTTGTCGGCGGTGAACACGTGTCCGGGGCCAACATCGGTCGCCTTGATGTCCGGCTTCGGTCGAGGCAGCTTGCCACCGCGATTCACGTAGACCTGCTGGCTCAACGGGTGGTAGACGCGTGCCTTCCAGTCATGCGAAAAGATCCCGTCGTCACCGATTACCCCTTCAGTGATCTTCTCAGTTAGCGTCGGACCGAACACATTGAGCTGGTTCTCCTTGCCGATGCTCTGGTCCCAACGACAGAGCAGAAAGCACGGGTAGTCGATGTCGTGGTCGAAGTGGTGATGAGTGAAGAACAGGTGGTCGATATCGGTCGGCCACAGCCCGGCCTTGACCAGCTTGTGCGTCGCAGCCGGCCCGCAGTCCAGCATGATCTTCTCGCCATCGATATCCAGCACAAACGCCGAGCCGAACCGGTCGGGTGTGGGCGTTGGCGTTCCTGCACCGAGGACGTAAAGACGAGGCATTGTTGGCATTCCTTTTTGGCTTGGAGTTCTCGCGAGGATCGAGTTGGCCTGACTGACTGGAAATCTATCGGCTCACCCTGTCCGCAGCAAATTGGTGACGGAGGCGTGACAGGCAGTGATTTCCGGCGTGTCCATCTCGCCGTCTGCTGAAACTGGCCGAAAAACACGGAAACCGGTTGCAAATCCCGCTTGGTTGGGTGTTTGGGCCTGCCTATATCGTGCGGCCAATTTCAATGCATGGTGCGAATTCGCCCGGTCTCGACCTGCCCGATCGGCGATTTCCCAACTGGAGGCCATCGATGCTGTATTTCAACTCATGCCCTCGATGCAAAACAGGCACGGTCCAGCTGGAGTCCGATTTCTTCGGCAGCTACCTCTCTTGCCTTAACTGCGGATTCGAGAAGAGCGCTGCGTCCGTTCGCAAGCTGGACTACGAAGAGGCGAAGCGGGAGGCCGAGCTTGCTGCTGTTGTAGCGACAGAGCCTGTCGTCGCTGTCGAGGACGAAGAGTTCGAGCCTGCTGACGATTTCGGCGACGACTTCGATGCTGACGAGGACGAACTGATCGAACTCGAACGCGCCGCCGGCTAGCCTTCTCGACCCGCCTCCGAACTTGCGCCGTTAATCCGGTTCCGCCAGTATTCACCCCGCAAGGGCGAAGCTGGACCGATTCACTCTGTAACGCAGACCGAGGCAAGTTTTGGCGCAACTCGATTGGGCGAAGATCGACCGATTCCTGATGGGCGAGGCGTGGGCTGGATCGCGCATCCCCGAATACCGAGATCACCTGTGTCATGAGATCGGCCCGCGCTGGGGCGGAAGCGAGGCGGACCACCGCGCAGCCGCCTACATCCGTGAGCAGATGGAGCAGAACGGTCTTGAGTCGGCGCGGCTCGAAGAGTTCCAGCTGGATACCTGGGACTATTCCAGCGCTTCGCTCACTGTTGCCGGAACCGGCGAGTCGCTTGAGATCAAGCCATTCCTGCGCTGCCCGCCTGTGGAACTGACGGCTCCGGTAGTTGATCTCGGTTACGGGACAGAGCGGGAGATTGACGCCGCTGGCGATTCGATGACCGGCGCAATCGTGATGATGACGCTCGGCCCTGAACCGTTCACGCCACCCCTTCCTCACACAGCCCGGCTCAGCATGGCGGCCGCCAGGGGAGCGGCTGCGGCAATCGTGATCGAGTCGAAAACAGGCGGGCGGATGGAGTACCGCAGCGCCAACGACTGGCGGGCGCCCGGCATCGCTCCTCACCCTCTTCCAACGCTGAACATCTCGTTCGAAGCCGGCGGCAGACTCAAGTACCTGGCGGCCGGTGGAGTCAAGGCCACTCTTAGAGTCGACTCTCGCTTCTTCGATGCCCCGGCGGACAACGTCATAGCCGAGATCAAGGGCGAAGTCTGGCCAGACGAGCATGTGATGGTTGCTGGCCACCACGACACCGTCTTTGGCACACCCGGAGGCAATGACAACACGTCGGGAACTGTGGCGGTCATGGAAGCGGCCAGGGTGTTGGCCGCGCTGAAGCGCGAGACCGGTGTCGGACCCGCCCGAACAGTCCGCTTCGCAACATGGTCCGGCGAAGAGCAGGGGTTGCAGGGCGCTTATGCGTACGTGGCAAAACACCACGGCAAAGACGGGCTCAACTCACCACCTAGGTTTGCGTTAAACCTTGATGAGCTCTCGACCGGGCATATGAAAGGCGTCGTTGTGATGACCGAGCACATGCGCGACTTCATGCAATCGCAGCTCGACACCATGAACGACTCGCTCGCATGCCATGTGCAGGGACCGCTCGACGCCCACTCCGATCACTTCCCGTTCACCCGCGCCGCCATCCCGGCCGGGATCCTGTGGCGCTGGCGCTTCTACGGCCGCCACGCCACATCCGAGTTCCACCACGAGTTCGGAGATTCGGCACAAAAGCTGAACATGCGCGAACTGAAGGAGTATGTCGGCCAGATCAGCCGGTTGATGCTGCGGCTTTCGCACGTCGCGCCGGAAGACTGGCCGGACAATCCACACACTGCCGAAGAGATGGAACTGCGGGCTAAGGCAGAAGTCGGCTCACACACGCCTACATTCCACGGATAGTTGGTCACGGATAGCCACTATGAGAGAGCGGCACAACTGGTCGACCGGGAAGCACCCGAAGACCTGCACCTGCGCAAGCTGCCAGCAGCGTCGGGCTGAGGCTTCGATGCCGCGGCCAAAGAAAAAGCGGAAGCCGAAGTCGCAACGCGGCAAGCACAAGAAAAAAGACCAGGGCTCTTCGGCCGTGAACGAAGCACTGGATATTCTTGGCTTCTCTGCACCGGAAGCTGACGAACCAACACAGGACGAAGCGGAAGAGAAGCGAAGCGATGAGTGATGGCAAGGCCCGAATGGGTTTCATCGGCGCAGGCTGGTGGGCGACAACAAACCACATGCCCGTGCTTGTTGAGCATGATGATGTTGAGATGACAGCAGTGTGCCGACTTGGCGCTGATGAGCTGCAGCAGGTGAAGGGCCGTTTCGGGTTCGAACACGCCACCGAGAGCTACGAAGAGCTGCTCGATATGGAACTCGATGCAGTTGTGGTCAGCACTCCCCATTCGTTGCACCACGAACATGCTCTGGCTGCTCTCGAACGAGGGCTGCACGTGATGTGCGAAAAACCGCTCGCCACGACAGCAGCACACGCCCGGGAACTGGTCGAGGCGGCCGAGAGAAACAACGTTCAACTACTCGTTCCATACGGCTGGCATTACGCCCCGTTCATCCAGGAAGCCAAGGCGCGGATGGAGCAGGGCGCAGTTGGCGATATCGAGTTTGTGATGTGCCACATGGCATCGCCTATCCGCAAGCTGCTCGAGGGGAAGCGATTCCTGTCGGACGGAGGCGGTGAAGGCGAAGTGATGTTCGAACCTGCTGCCGACACATGGGCCGACCCACAGGTGGCGGGAGGCGGATACGCCCTCGCCCAGATGTCGCATTCGGCAGGCATGGCGTCCTGGCTCACGGAGCTGCGGCCTGGCTCGGTCTCAGCTGTCACATCAGCACCAACCAGCAAGGTTGAGCTGTATGACGCCTTTTCCGTCGAGTTCACGTCCGGCGCGATCGGTTCATTCTCAGGCGCCGGAAACATGCCCGAAGACACCGGCTTCCAGCTCGACGTCCGCATCTTTGGCTCCGAAGGCGTGATGAGCATCGACTGCGACCGCTCTCGGCTCGCTGTGCAGCGCCACGACGGAGATCACTTCGAGATGGAGTTAGACAAGGACGCCGGTGAGTATCGAGGCGGCGGGCCTCCCGACAACTTCGCCGACCTTGTGACCGGGAAGACCGCGACGAACTACGCGCCTGGCTGGGCCGGAATGGCCGCGATAGAGATCATCGATGCCGCGTATCGGTCTGCGAAATCGGGCCGGCGCGAGAACGTCTAGCCACCGATCGCACAGAACACCCGTGGTCTGGCACTTGTGCCGGGGGTGTGCGACTATCAAGTTCAGGCCCGGACCGGATGATGGAACCTGAACCGGCAAGGCTCAGGCTCCGTAGCACCTAGTTACACCCTCAGACTACGGATGTCCGCGATGCCAACCTCCTCCCGCTCGAAGCCCGAACGGCCAGCCACCCTCGGACAGCTCAAAAAGTCCGGCTACCAGTCACGGTCCGTCGGCGACGAGATTCACCACAACGTTGTCGAACGTATCAGGTCAGGCGAGCCCCTGCTGCCGGGCATCGTCGGCTACGAAAGCACCGTCGTCCCAGAGATGGAGAACGCTTTGCTCGCCGGGCAGAGCATCGCCATTCTCGGCGAGCGCGGCCAGGGCAAATCTCGACTGATCCGTTCACTGACGCAGTTCCTCGACGAGTTTGTTCCGGTGCTCCCAGGCACAGAGACCAATGATGATCCACTCGACCCGATATCAGCTGCGGGTCGGGCGATGGTCGAAGAACAGGACGACGAAACGCCGATTGGCTGGCTGCACCGTGACGACAGGTACGGGGAGAAGCTTGCTACTCCGGACGTTTCGATGGCCGATCTCATTGGTGACGTCGACCCGATCAAGGTCGCTGAAGGACGATACCTGAGTGATGAGTTGACCATTCATTACGGCCTGATCCCTCGCACTAACCGCGGCATCTTCTGCGTGAACGAACTCCCCGACCTTGCGGAGCGCATCCAGGTAGGACTGTTCAACCTGATGGAGGAACGGGACGTCCAGATCCGCGGCTACAACATCCGCCTGCCGCTGGACATCATGGTGGTCGCAACCGCGAACCCCGAGGACTACACCAATCGCGGCCGCATCATCACGCCCCTGAAAGACCGGTTCGGCGCGCAGGTCCGCACGCACTATCCGGAGACGACGCAGCACGAGCGCAGCATCGTCGACCAGGAGAGCGTGCAGTTCAGCGACGCCGGTCTCCAGGTTGTCGTGCCCGACTTTATGTCGGAGATCGTCGCCGAGCTCAGCCACCAGGCACGCCGCAGCGGTGAAGTGAACCAGCGGTCAGGTGTGAGCGTCAGGCTCTCCATTTCGAACTACGAGACGCTACGGAGCGCAGCCCTTAAGCGGGCCATCAAGGTCGGTGAGGACTGCGCATCACCCCGCATGACTGATTTACCGGCGCTCGCCTCATCGATGCGCGGCAAGATCGAGCTTGAGACGTTCGAGGAGGGCAGGGAGGACCGCATCATCGAGGACCTGACGCGGCGGTCGGTGGTCGAGGTTTTCAACCGAGTAGTCCCGCCCAGCCCATTGCCGGAGATAGTTTCGACCTTCGAGTCGGGTGTGACGGCTGAGGCCAGCGCTAACAGTCCATCGAAAGACTATGCAGACCAGCTGCAGTCGGTCCCGGTTCTGGCTGAGGTGGTGAAGTCTCTCGGCTGCGATGGCTCGGACTCAGAAGCCGCATCGGCGGTGGAGTTCGTGCTCGAAGGACTGCATCTCACCCGTCAACTCAACCGTGATGTGATCGAGGGCGGATTCCGCTACGCCAAGGAGCCGCCGCCTCCGCCGCGACCTGAGATCGACCTGACAGAAGGTTTCGATGAGGAGCGGCGAGCAGAGCTTCGGCGCAGGTTCGAGCGGCGTCGCAGGCGGAACCGGGAGTAGGCAGCGTGACCTCCTATCGCTACTCCAGGTGGGACGGGACCCAGCAGCCGTTCGCGCCGGACGGCAGCGAGCTGTTCGATGAGATCGCCGACTCCATCTTCGACTCCGGTGACCTCGAGTCTGCGCTGCGCGACCTGTTCAAGTCCGGCATGGACTCGCCCGAAGGCACCCGCATGCAAGGGCTTCAAGACCTGATCCAGCGGCTTCGTCAGCAGCGCAACCAGGAGATCTCTCGCTACGACATGGACTCCGTCATGGACGACCTGCGGGAACGGATGCGTGAAGTCGAGAAGAACGAGCGCCGAGGAGCGAAGGCGAGTGTTCGGCAGGCTGAAGAGCGTATGAAGGACGTGCCGGCGGAGCTGCAAGACCAGATGCAGTCTGCGATGGACCTCGTGAAGCAGCGTGCTGAAGCGGCGCAGGAGAAGATGGACAACCTGCCTCCAAGCGTCGCCGGTGCCGTGAAAGAACTCAGCGACTACGAGTTTATCGACTCAACGGCGCGTGAGCAGTTCCAGGAACTACTCGACATGCTGCGCCGGCAGATGATCGGAAATGTCGCGAAAGAGGCCGCCGAGAACCTGCAAAACATGGGCGAGGGTGAGCGGCAAGAGCTGCGCGACATGATGCGGGCGATGAGCGATCTGATGGAGCAGAAGTTGCGCGGCGCTCCTGAGGACCAGTTGCAGTCTGCATTCGAGCAGTTCATGGACCGGTTTGGCCAGCACTTCGGCGATGATCCACCGCAGACGCTGGATGAACTTCTCGATCAGATGCAGCAGCAGATGGCGCAGGCACAGTCGCTCATGGCGGGAATGTCTCCCGAGGAGCGACAGCAGCTGATGGAGTCGCTCGCAGAGTCGATGGACCCAGAGACTCTGCAGGAGATGGCCCGCATGGCGGCGCTTCTGCAGGAGCTTCGGCCACCTGAAGAGCTGGCACGCGCGTATCCGTTTATGGGCGAGGAGTCGTTAACCCTGGACCAGGCGATGGAGATGATGGGCCAGATTCAGCAGATGGACATGATGGAGCGTTCACTGCAGCAGGCAGGGCGTTCCGGTGAGCTGGATGGAATCGATACAGAACAGCTTGGACAGATGCTTGGTGAAGATGCGAAACGTGCCATCGACCAGCTTGAAGAGATCGCCCGGATGCTTGAAGAACTCGGATATATCCGGCGTTCTGGCGACAGGTGGGAACTCACGCCGAAAGCCGTTCGCAGGCTTGCAGACAAGGCACTGCACGAGGTGTTCGGGAGCCTTGGCAAGGCGAACGTCGGCGGGCACCGCATCGCAGAATCGGGGCAGGGCGGTGAAGTCACCGGTGACACACGCCTTTACGAGCCGGGCGAAACCTTCCGGCCGAACCTCAACAAGTCGCTGATGAACGCCGTGTTCCGATCAGGACCTGGCACACCGGTCCGCTTCGAGATGGAAGACTTCGAGGTTGACCGGACAGAGCACACCGTGAGCGCGGCGACAGTCCTGCTGCTGGACCAGAGCAGCTCAATGTTCAATGGAGGCCGATGGGCGGCTGCGAAGAAGGTAACGATGGCGCTGCAGTCGCTGATCCAGGGTCAGTTTCCCAGGGACAGGCTGTTCGTCATCGGGTTCTCGGACCACGCAGAAGAGGTCCAGTTCTCGGAACTGCCTGAGCTACAGCCGAACATGTGGCTGCAGGGGACGAACATGCACCACGCCTTGATGCTGGCCCGTCGAATCTTGACCAGGGAGCGAGCAGGTACGCGACAGGTGATCATGGTGACGGACGGCGAGCCGACTGCCCACCTGGAAGACGGCGCGCCTCACTTCAACTACCCGCCGAGTCGCCGGACCATCAGCCTGACACTCGACGAGATCCGGCGCTGCACAACGGCAGGTATCGTGATCAACTCTTTCATGTTGGAGCGGACCAGCTACCTGACGCAGTTCATCGACTATGTCTCCCGCATCAACCGCGGTCGCGCCTTCTACACGACTCCCGAAAACCTCGGCGACTACGTTCTTGTCGACTACATCAACAATCGTCGCAAGCGCGTTGCATGACGCCTGCCGCACTCAGCCCGCGGTTCTGCACGGAGAGCGAAATCCGTACTGCGCTAACCGTTAATTAACAATCCAATGCAAGCTTTAAAGTGTTAAACCCGGCGCACTTCAGCCATCTGACGATAGGGACACGCAGGCACTGGAACCGCAAGCAGAGATCGTCAATAGAAGCAAGATCCTCCTGGTAGAGGACGACCGAAACCTGCAGGAAGCGATTCGGTACAACCTCGTGGCAGAGGGCTACGAGGTCCTGGTCGCCGGAGACGGCGAGAAGGCGCTGACCCTGGCGCGGGCCAACCGGCCAGACCTCCTTGTACTGGACCTGATGCTGCCCGGCATGGGTGGCATAGAGGTCTGCGATACGTTGCGCAGAGAAGGCTCAACCGCCGCCGTGATAATGCTGACGGCCAGGGACTCTGAAGCGGACAGAATCGCCGGGCTCAACATCGGTGCAGACGACTACGTGGTTAAGCCGTTCTCGATGCAGGAACTGCTGGCGCGTGTGGCAGCTCAGTTGCGCAGAATCGGCATTCTCAGCGAACGTGGCACTCCGTCCGACGGTGATGTCATTGAGGTTGGAGGTCTGCGGATCGACAGCGCCTCGAGGAACGTGGTGGTCGACGAGTCGGAGATCGAGCTGCGGCCCCGGGAGTTCGACCTGCTGGCCTTTCTCGCCGCCAGACCGGGGCGAGTGTATTCTCGCGACCAGCTGCTTCAGGAGGTATGGGGCTTCGACTACAGCGGCGACACGCGAACAGTTGACGTTCACGTCCGCTGGCTGCGTCTGAAGATAGAGAAAGACCCCTCTTCGCCGGTCCGCCTCCAGACCGTCCGCGGCGTTGGATACAGATTCAGCGCGTAGCAGCCTGCTGCCGACAGAACGAGTGTGAAAATGGGCTCCTGGTCGCTCAGGTGGCGAATCCTCGCAGAAGTGCTACTACTTGTTGTGGCTACGACAATTGCCGCAACACTTTTCGATGTGACAGGCGCCGTCGTTGTGGGCGTCCTCGCTGTCGTCGCAGGCGCAGTTCGTACACGGCAGCTCAGCCTGCAGTTCGGCCGCATGACAGAGGGCGTTCTGCGCACCGCATCTATTGATCGGTCGCACCGCTTGAAACCGGAGGGACCGGCCGAACTTAGCCGCATGGCCCGCGCCGTCAACCGTCTAGCAGACAGACTCGTCACCGCGATGCGCGATACAGGCGAAGAGCGCGAGCGTCTGAACCTGATCCTGGAATCGATGGCAGAAGGCGTGATGCTGGTCGACGAGGATGGAATCGTCGAGTTTGCCAATCCAACGGCGATCGGACTTCTGGGCCCGGCCGTGACCTATTCTCAGGGCGACCGTTTGATCTCGCTGAACAACAACTATGAGTTGAACGAACTGGCGGTACTTCCGGCACAGACCGGCGAGTCCGATAGCGCCCAGATCGAGATCAGGGACTCGCGGAAGACCGTCCAGGCGAACGCGTCTCCAATCGATGATCGCGATGGTCGTCGTAAGACGGTCCTGATACTCACCGATATCACCGCGATGAAGCAGACGGAGACCACTCGCAGGGAGTTTGTCAGCAACGCGTCTCACGAACTTCGTACACCGATCGCCGCGATCAGGGCTTCTGCCGAGACCTTGCAGCGAGGCGCAGGTGACGACCCGGAAGCGCGCGAGAACTTCCTGCAACGGATCCTCGAAGACAGCACACGCATCGAACGCATGGTCACGGAGATGTTGGAGCTTTCCAGACTTGAGTCGGGGCAGACGCCGCTGAACCTGGAAGCTGTGGACGTCAAGCGGTTCTTGAACGGTGTTCAAGAACGATTCGAACTACTGGCATCGCGGTCGAACAGCAAGATCTCAGTGCAGGTCGAGGAAGGCACTCCGGCGATAAAGGCTGACCCCGCTCGCTTCGAACAGGTCCTCGCCAATCTCATCACCAACGCGGTCAACGCGTTTGCTGACAGTGGAACAATACGGCTGCTAGCGAGGCCTGAAGGTGAACGGGTTCTGCTGCAGGTGGAAGACAACGGGCCGGGCATCCAGCCGGCCCACCTCGCACACGTTTTCGAACGTTTCTACAAGGTCGATTCTTCACGGAGCGACGGTGGGTCGGGTCTTGGACTGGCGATCTCAAGGCATATCGTCCAAGTTCACGGTGGCTCTATCTCTGTCAGCAGCACGGTTCGAGAAGGCACCACATTTTCGATTCTAATGCCCTCCGAAAACGGGAGCGAAGCGGCCGTTTCTGTGCCCGCGGATTAACACTGCGTTAACAATGGTGGAGAACCATCGCTGTGCCTGTATCGAGTTCGCAAACAGCCGGTTCGGGACCGAGCGCGTAATCATTGGTAGCTGAGAACAGTCCCACCACTTCCAGCCAGGCAACCGAAAGCACGGTCGACGCCAGTCTCAGGCGGAATCGGGCGCGGCGCCATCTCGAGCAGCGGCTCGTTATCTGGGTCCTGCGACTCACCGCTGTTATCTCGATACTTACCACCGTTGGCATTCTCGTCTCACTGCTTCGAGACACGATCAGCTTCTTTTTCGAGATCCCCATCTGGGACTTCCTGTTCGGGACCGAGTGGACGGCCCTGTTCGTCCCGCAGAAGTTCGGCGTTCTGCCCCTGGTGGCGGGAACCTTCATGGTGGCGATCATCGCCGGTGTGATCGCGCTGGTCCTTGGCATGGGCGCGGCGATCTTCCTGTCCGAGTATGCTCCGGACCGGGTGCGGCGCGTCATCAAGCCGATTCTGGAGGTCCTAGCGGGGATCCCAACCGTTGTCTACGGCTTCTTTGCACTCAGCTTCATCACACCCCAGCTGCAGGTGATTTTCCCAGACCTGATCCTGTTCAACGCACTGAGCGCCGGCATCGTCATGGGCTTGATGATCATGCCCATGGTTTCGACCCTCAGCGAGGACGCGATGGGCTCCGTGCCGGACTCATTGCGGAACGCCGCTTACGCACTCGGGGCGACAAGGTTCGAGGTGGCTACGAAAGTGGTCCTGCCGGCTGCACTGTCCGGCATCGTCGCTTCGTTGATCCTCGCGATCTCACGGGCCATTGGCGAGACGATGATCGTGTTCCTCGCTGCCGGCAGCCGCCCCCAGCTCACCGCCAACCCGCTTGAGTCTGTGCAGACGATGACTGCGTTCATCGCTCAGGTGGCGACGGGTGATACGGCTCAAGGCGACATCGTCTTCAAGAGCATCTTCGCTGTAGGAACGCTGCTCTTCTTCATGACCCTGGGGATGAACATCCTCGGCCGCTGGGTGGTCGCTAAGTACAGGCAGCAGTACGAATGAGACTTTCATCACCAGCATCGATAGCACAGGGCGCGGCCGCTAATTCGCGACGAAGTCTTGGATATCGATCGTGGCGAGACCGCTTCTTTTTCGCCTTGTTCGCCGCCTCTGTTCTCACCGGTATCGCAGGACTGGTGACTCTGCTGGCCGCCGTCATCACTGACGCTTGGGGATGGCTCGACTGGCAGTTCATCACGAGTTATGCGTCACGTAGACCCGAGCGCGCCGGGATATTTGCCCCACTCATCGGAACGACATGGGTGATCTTGACTACCGCGGCGCTTACTATCCCGCTCGGCGTCGGTACCGCTGTCTACCTTGAAGAGTTCGCAGGCCGAAGCAGGTTTAGCAGGCTGGTGCAGTTGAACATCGCCAACCTCGCCGGCGTCCCATCAATCGTCTACGGAATTCTCGGACTGGGCATTTTCGTCATCCTGATGAACCTCGGACGCAGCGTGCTCGCAGGCGGACTCACACTCACACTGCTCGTGCTGCCGATCGTGATCATTGCCACGCAGGAGTCGATCAGGGCTGTGCCACCCAGCTATCGAGATGCTGCGTTCGCCATGGGAGCGACGCGCTGGCAGGTGGTGAAGTCGATCGTGCTGCCGCAGGCGATTCCGGGGATCATGAGTGGTGTGATCCTCGCGCTGTCGCGGGCGATCGGTGAAGCGGCTCCGATCCTGATGATCAGTGGCATCGTCTTTATCACTTCGGTCCCGACTAGCCCTGGAGATTCGTTCACAGTCCTGCCTCTGCAGATCTTGAACTGGGTGCAGCAGCCACAGGCTGATTTCCAGTCGATCGCAGCCGCTGCGATTCTTGCGCTGCTGATCATGCTGCTGTCGATGAACGCTCTCGCAATCTGGATTCGCAACAAGTTCCAGCGCGGCAGGGCCGAGTAGGTCTCAGGCCTGAGACTTGCCTGATCAGGTCTACCCTTCCAACCTGGCTCGAAGCGCGCTCATCGACTGCTCGATGTTGTTCCGAGTCCAGTTGCCGGCAATCGGCGAACCGAGCTTCAGGAGCCCGCTCAACTCAAGTCCCCAATCGTTCGTGACCCGGCACCCGTTAGGCGTCTCGATGATGCTGGCACGGCCTGTGATCTTGACCGATTTGCCTTCCCCTGAGTGAGCAATAACCCGGGGTGCATCGAACTCCCGGATCGTTATCGTGACCTCCATTCGCCGACCCTGGACGTTCATCACCTGCTCGAACTGCGAGCCTGCCTTCATGGGTCCGTTATCGAGCCGTCGAACGGAGACGAGATCAGGCACCCACGACGGCGCGTTCTCCAAGTCTGTGAGGATTTCCCATACCCTCTCGGGTGGTGCCGGCAGGTCAGCGACAACGGTGCCGGATGGCATCATGCAGCTCCAGTTCGATTCATGGGCGGATGGTCGAGAATCAACTCTGAATCAAGCACTCGATCACTTCGGCGCTCGGGATCTTTGTCAGCACCTCAGGCGAGATCTTTATCTTCGTCGAGCGACTACCCCCGCCCAGGATGATGTAGTCGCAGTCCATGAGACCGGGATCGATGTAGATCGGCATGTCGGGTGGAAGCGCCAGAGCCGTAACGCCACCGATCATCATGCCTGTCAACTCAGCCGTCTCATCAGCGTTGGCGAACGAGACCCGGGCATTCCCCATTAGCTGCTTCACGCAGTGGTTCACATTCAGCCGCGCGGTCGCCCTGACTACGGACGCCGTGTACTGCTTCGGCTGCTTCTTCGAGGCAACGATGATGGTGTTGGCAGACCGCTCGGGCGGAAAGCCGTACTTTTCGCAGAAGGCAGCGGTATCGGCAAAGTCGGGATCGATCCCAACCACCTCGTATGGCACTCCATAGGAGTCCAGCACAGAGATCACCTTCGACTCGATCGGACTCGCGCCTGTTTTCGCATCTGTCATTCCTGGCTCCGTCGGCTGACATCCTGTGCTACGGGTAGGACGATTGAGTGTAAGGCATGAACCGGCCTGAAACTGAATCTTCCCGCGCGTATGACATATGATTGTCGATGGCTTCGAGCAAGATACAGACCCGACCGATCGGATCGCCGGGAGCAAGATGAGCAAGACGTTCTGGATGGTGGTCACAGACGAGGAGAACCTCGATATCACCCGCGACCGCGGTTTCGAGGTGGTCGGCATCGACACGCGCAACCGCCGTAAAGCGGTCCGCATCACACCCGAAGACCGCTTGCTGTTCTACGTTCAGGATAAAAAAGGCTTTGCCGCCACAGCCACGGTCACGTCTGAGCACTTCGAAGAGAAGACCCGTATCTGGAAACACCACGAGAAGAACGAACTCTTTCCAAACCGCGTGAAGGTCTCGCTCGACCTGATGCTGGAGCCCGACGACTACATCGACGCGACGCAGATTGCGCCGACCCTCGAGTACGTGAAGAAGTGGCCCGCTGAGCACTGGCCGCTTGCGTTCTTCGGCATGCTGCACATCGTCCCGCAGCGAGACTTCAACCTGCTCGAAGACGAGATCAGGAAGGCCCACGAGGCTGCGGAAAAGCGCCGGCCTGTCACGCCTGAGAAGGTTGTAACCTCAGCCGCCACAGCCAGCCGGCGGAAGCTAAGGAAAAAAACGGATAGCAGCAGGCGAAGACGCCGGGCCCGGTCCAAGACGGCAGCCAGGCAATCCCGTTAGCTGCGGGCCATCGCGGCACGTTCGACAGGGTTGTTGGACGTGTCGACCCAGCCTGTCGCCGACTGCGAAGACTTCATTGGGTCCTTGTCACCAGTTCCGAAGTTGTCCTCGTAGAGTTCGGAAACCCGCTCAAGCTCGTCCACGGGCAGTTCGTCGATGTCCACGGCAGCGACGTACTCATCCAGCTGCTCCACGGTCGTGATAGTTGGTACGCATGACGCCATTATCTGCGGAGCCAGGCAGAACTTGATCGCTATCTGACCGACTGTTGCGCTCTTGCCGGAGATCAGGAAATCGATCTGCTTCAGCTTCTCGATCGACTGGCTTAACCACTGCATCTTGCGGTAGGAGCGGTGGTCGTCTGCATCGAACGGCATCGAGTCCAGCTGCGTTTCCTTGGTGTATGTGCCGTCCAGCATCCCGGAGGCGTGCGGCACTCGACAGAACACACCGACGTTGGCTTCGGACGCTGCGTCGATAAACCGATTGGCCGGGTCCTGCTCAAGGACTGAGTAGATGATCTGGGCGGGAACCTTGCGCTCCTTGAGCGTGTAGACACCCTCTTCTATCCAGCCGATATCTGGCCCAACGGCAACGCCCCAGTGCCTGATCTTTCCAGCCGATCTAAGGTCGTCAAGCGCCGCGACCGTGTCGTCGCGCTGGATTGCCGACAGGCGTGAGTTATGGAGCTGGTAGAGGTCGATGTAGTCGGTGCCGAGCCTCGCCAGCGACTTCTCGCAGGCGGTCTTAACGAAGTCGGGGTCCCAGTTCTGCGGCCGCTCTTTGTGGTGGCCGAGACGCGGGGCCTCGAGGTCGTAGCCGAACTTGGTGCCGATGACGATCTTGTCTCGCCGGTCTGCGAGCGCCTTCGCCATGATCTCCTCGCCGTAGCCGACTCCGTAGGTGTCAGCGGTGTCGAAGAAGGTGATGCCGCGGTCGAAAGCCGCCTGCAGCAGCGAGATGCCGTCAGCTTCCGAAACCTCGCCCCACCAGTTCGTGCTGACACTCCAGACGCCAAATCCGACTTCTGAGAGCGTGAGATCGGTTCCGGCGAGCTTTCGGTACTTCAATTCTTCCTCTTGGCTTCTTGAGCCGATTCTTTCGTTCCGTCAGATGAACGTCTGTTATCCAGCCGGTGTGGTCTCGGCAGCGAGAGCGTTCTTGATCGCGTCCACCTGCGCCCTGAAGCGGCGTTCAGGGATCACGGGCGAAGTGACGCCCACCGGGTAGTCCTCGATGAACTCGACCCACGACTTGCAGCCCGAGTACTCGTCCATCACGAGCAATGCCTGCGGCTGCTGAAGCAGGTGGGCGCGGATGATGATCAGGTTGAGCGGGTGGCGCGGCTTCCAGTTGAATCGCTTTTCGGCGAACTCATCAGACCAGATGTGGAACTCACTGAGAGCCTTCACCTCGGACTCGGTCGAAATCTCGATCACTTCCTCGATCTCAGCAAAGACCGAAAGCTCAACCACGCTCTCGAAATCTTCAGGCTCTGAATCGCCCAGCAGACCTCGCTTTTCGAGCTTCAGGAGAGTTTCGCCCTCGTGGAAGTGGCCCGGATACAGGAAGAACTGCTCGTGCTCGATCTTGAAGTGTTTGCCGTCTTCCCTGATGCCGCCCTTGCGCAGAAGAATGGTCTGCTCGCCACGGCCGATCGCATCGATCGTCACGGCCCACTCTTTGAGGCCGATGTTCCACATTCCAGGAATCAAGTGAGGTCGTCTCCCTTCGGCGTTCGATCTTAGCAGCAGGGTTTTGCTTTGGCAGCAGGCGCAAGTATTCTGCGCATGAAGTTTCCGCGTTAGTCAGCAGCCAGTTGGATGCAGTTTCGAGACAGGAGAGACCGGATGGCCGGCCAGGAGAAGGTCAAGGTTGAGGTAGACGAACAGAACCGCGGTACGCCATACCGGACCTGCTCGATAGCTGTCTACGTGAACGACATCGACACGAAGCAGATGGACCGGGTTCGGTTCGCGCTTTCACGCATCGTTTCCAGTCCCGAAGTCTCGATCATTGCGACCGGCAACCCGACTCCCATCGACCCGCGGCGGTTTGTGAGGCTGCGTGTGGTCTACTACGGCGAAAAGCTGGCCGAGGACACGATAGAGGACGCCATCGAAGCGGTGCTTTAGCTCAGGTCTCGATCTGGACGATCTCGTCCTGGCGCTCACCCGTGATCTCAGGACCGTCCAGACTCATGAAGACGTCCATCTCGAGCCGCACGCCGAACTCCGGCAGGTAGATGCCGGGCTCAATCGTCACCCCGATTCCTTCGATCAGCCTACGAGTATCGTGGGTCTCCCAGTCGTCGAGGTTGACTCCGTTCGAGTGGACCTCGTTGCCCAGCGAATGGCCGAGCCGATGAACGAAGTAGTCGCCAAACCCGGCCTTGCTGATCACATCACGAGCGACGCGGTCTGCCTGCCAGCCTTCGGGCGTGTTGCCCGCGAGGACCTCCGATTCGATGAACTCGAACGCCGCATCACGGCCTGTGCGCACCGCGTTAAAGACCTCTTGCTGCCGTTCTGTCGGCGGTTTTCCCAGTTTGGCGACCCAGGTGATATCGCCCGAGATCGTCGGTTCAGCGCCGGGTTCCTGCCTCTTCCGACCCCACAGATCGATCAGAAGCCAGCCCTCACGACGGATCACCGCCGAGTCGCCGGGCTTTGGCTCGTAGTGCGGGTCAGATGAGTGCTCGTTGAAGGCGACCACCGGTCCGTCGTCGTACTCTAGCCCCAGCCTGTCGAAACGACCTCGGATATGTTCGGCCAGATCGTGTTCCGTCAGAGCCCAGCGCACGTTCTCGCCCGCGAACTTGAATGCCTCTTTTACGATGCGCGCCAGCGCGTTGACGGCGAAGCGGTGCGACTCCAACTGAGTTTCCGACCACCGCTCGGTCGAATACTGGATAACGTCGCCTGACGAGACGATCTGCGCTCCGAGGCTGCGTACGAGCTCAATCGTCCCGGCGTCGACTCGTCCGACACGCGGCAACTGGTAGAGCTCCGAGTACTCCATCGCCACCGTCGGTGAATCGGATCCCAGGCCGCCAAGCATCTGCCTCAGACCAGCAACCATCGAGTCTCGATTCGAAAACCCGGTTACATCGGCCTCGAAGTTGTCAAACCTGCCCGTATCCACGTCATGGGCGAGAAGCTGAACCTGGCCGTTGGAAGGGATCAGCAGCCAGACGGGACGGGTAACGTTCTCGACATGGCTGCCGAACGCCTGCCAGAAAACGGGATTCGTGTAGCGGTAGTCGCGGGTCAGCCAGGCATCGATGCCGTTCCGCTGCATGAACGTCCGGGCGTCGTCAAACGAGGTCATCGACGCTCGCTTTTGCGCTTATGTGCCTCTTCACTGCGGTTGATCCAGCGGAACACGGTGAAGTTGTCCTTGAACCACCTGTAAGCAAAGATGTCGACCACCGCCAGAGGCAGACCGAAAGCCAGGAAGAGTGCAAAGAGTCCAAAGGCCGGTTTCGTGAAGAACACGTTGTACAGGAACAGGATGTGTAGCGGCAGAAGGACCGCAAGCGCTATCCATGCAACGACGAGGACAACCAGGCGTTCGGAGCCCGGATCAACAGATTCGAGTTCTCGGTGTTCGTCCGGACTCTTGTCACGCAGGTCATTCATGAGACTGAGCCTCGCAGTTGCGTGTTGTCGGGCATCGTTATCGGCTACCTGCATCAATTGTAGCGTGACCTCATTCCCGCTCCGCCGCTTTGGCCGCGTAGCTGGTTAGGGCAGATTCGTATGCTTCGGGCGTGTTCAGGTCGAGCCGGATGATCTCATTCTCGAACACGACCGAGTTCATCTCCGCCTCGTGGCGTTGGAACACCTCGCGGATGCCCTGTTTCTCCTCCGTCACAGCCGCAAGCTCGTCTCGCAGTTCGCCTGAGAAGACCAGGGGATGGCCGCCGTGCCCCTGGAACCTTGGAGAAGTGAGCGGCGCATTGGAAACGAGGTGGGAGTTCAGCACTTTTTTGACCACCCACCCCGGGCGTGGTTGGTCGACAGCCAGCAGTATGATCGCGTCGACATCGCCCGTGAGCGCGTTAACTCCCGCTTTCACGGACGTCGTCTTGCCCCGCGCGTAGTCCGGGTTGTAGACGCGGTGCGCACTTGGGTGTCGCTCGAGTATCGGAGCGACCTCTGAATCACTCTTCCCTGTGACCACGAACACCTCGTCTGCCCCGCCTGCGATCAGGCTGTTGACCTGGTACTCGACAAGTGTCGTGCCCTCCCACGGCAGAGTTGGCTTCGGACGTCCCATGCGGGAGGATTCACCGGCGGCAAGAAGAATTGCGGCTACGTTCATGGGCACCGATGGTACGGGAACAGGCGGCCCGACCGGCCAGCGAGATCAGTCAGCAGAAACCGGCTCTTCTGACTTCGCTGCCTTCTTGACCGCTGCCTGGATCAGGCGCTCTTCGAGCTTGAGCGCGCCGCCACTGCCACCGAGCCTGAACATCAGGATCTCGGCCATGATGCTGATGGCGATCTCCTCCGGAGTGCGCGCACCGATGTCGAGCCCGATTGGAGAACGTGTCCTGCGGAGGTCATCGACACTGAAGCCGCGGTTCAGCATCGCCTCGTAAATGAGAATCGTCTTGCGCTTGCTTCCGAGAAGGCCAACGTAGCTTGCAGGCGTCTTGAGCGCAGAAGCCAGAGCCGCGTCGTCGTAACGGTGGCCGCGGGTTGCGATCACGATGAAGCTGTTGGCATTGATTGGCATATTCTGCAGACCGGTTTCGTAGTCGCCGACCTGCACAAGTTCTGCCTCGGGAAACCGGTCCTCGTTCGCGAACTCCTCGCGGTCGTCAAGGATGAAGAGCCTGAACCCAACGCTCCTTGCAACCGGAGCCAGCGCCTTACTTACATGTCCGCCGCCGGCGACTACCAGCGTTGGCGGTGTCGTGTACGCCTCGATGTAGTACTCGACGCCGGAGTCCATGACGAAGTAGTCGTTCTTGCCAAGAGCCATCAGCTCGCGTGCCTGGCGAGCGCTGACGGATTCGAGCTTCTCGTCTCCGAGTGAGCCGCTTGTGGCGCCATTCTCACGGACCAGCATGCGGGAGCCAACCTTGAGGTCGGAGCCTTCAGGTGCGACGACGATGTTGACGATAGCCACCGGTGCGCCGCCTTCGTAGGCGGTGACCACCTCTTCTGCGAACTCGCCGTAGGTGTTTGAGGTCTCTTCGTCGGTGCGGACGGGGTCGATCAGGAAGTACATCGTGCCGCCGCAGACCAGTCCGTCCTGCGCGGCAAGCTCTTCATTGAGCTCATAGTCCCGCGTCTCGGCGCCGCCGCCACGCTTCAGGAGCTGGCGCGCCGCGAACCAGATGTCGCCTTCCACGCAGCCTCCGCCAAGCGTGCCCACTCCGCTGCCGTCCTTGCGGACAAGAAGCTTTGCGCCGGACTTCTGCGGAGTTGAGCCAGAGGTCCTGATCACAGTTGCGATTACGTGGTCATTGCCGGACCTGGCTTCGTCGACTGCGGCTCTGAATACAGATTCCATTCTCAGTTCCTGCTGAAAGTACCTGCGAATCCGAAAAGTCTGCGGACTCGCCTGATCTACTGGAATTAGATGCTTCGAGGGAGATTTCGGGTCAGAGTGACACTTAATCTCAGATTAGCACAGGGATTTTCCTGGATTGACGTGGAACAACTGGAACAAACTGCATGCCCGTGACGTTATGTCTCAGTAGCCGACTCTAGAATCGAAGCCTGGCGAGTTCTCTTTGAGTCTTCTAAACAGAAAACCTGCGGTGCTAGTCGCCGTACCGCTCGTTGCCATCTTCAGCGTTGCTTGCGGCTCCGAGGTCAAGGGCACACCTCCGGGTTCCGGTGGTTCGCTCTCGGCAGGGCTAGATGAAACTCCTTCCGAAACTGCAGTCACACGGACCCGGACTCCTGTAAGGGCAACACAGCCGCCGGCTACAGCAACTGAAACGCCCGATGCCGCTTCTGAAGCCTGGGAGTTGCCGGACGGCTGGACACGTGTGCAGGCGCGCAAAGGACTGCTCGCACGAAACGCCTCCGACCCGCTTGCAGGCTTCACGATCGATTTGCCGCCGGGGTGGACAGTTGGAGAGTCGTGGCCGTCATCTCATGGATTCTCCGGCTGGATAGCCGGTCCAATCCCGCCAGGCGGAGTAAAAACGCCGATCCTCCGGTTTTATGTGGGCGTGGAGGGCTCGATTCGCCGCGCTGAAATCCTCCAGGCTGACGACCGGTCAGTCGTCACTTTCCCCGTCATTGAAGGGCAGGAGGCGATGCTCTACCTTGCCCAGCCGTCCGCGCTCGACTCGGGCCCCCAGGTTGGAATCTATTTCGAACACATGCCCGGCGGAGATGTCGGTGAAATCACTCCGTCTCTGCGTGTTGACGGCGATGCAAGAGGGTGGGTAGACCAGGAGTTGCTCGGCAGAGTGCTAACGTCGATCAGGTACAAGCCGCTGACGGCTCTACCTGAGCTGCCGGTACTCGACGACGTACCGATTCGCGATGACTGGGTCCGCACCCCGGCGAGAACAGACCTCAGGTCCTTCACGATGCTGTTGCCGCCGGGGTGGGAGTTCGAGAACCGACAAGGTATTGACACGCTTGTCGGCATATTGACCAACGGTGAGCTTTCGATCTTCTACGATTTTGGCGCGTTTGCCGGGTCACCTTATAGCCCGAGCTACCGCGCAATAGCTGATATCCCGAATCCACCACACGTCATGTGGGAGGAAGCGTTAGCAGCAGGGGACTTCCAGTTCGTCAAACCGGAATCGCCAGAGGCGGATGAGTTCAGCACCACGGGAGTGTTCATCAGATTCGCGAACCTTGACAACCGGAAGCTGCCGGCGCGGACAACCTGGGGGCCAGCGCACCTGGGCATGAGTGTGAACGGACTCAACGGTGATGAGCAGCTGATGGTCCTGGCGATGTTCCGGTCACTGGAACTGGAGAGAGACGCGTTTACTCGAAAGCCTTAAGAACCGGGTCAGCGGTCTACGATCCCGCGGCCCGCTGAACAGCCTTCACGATCTTGTCGTAGCCGGTGCAGCGGCACAGGTTGCCAGCGAGGTTGAGGCGAATCTCCTCTTCAGTCGGCTTCGGGTTGTTTTCGAGCAGGAAGGTAGTCGATACCAGGAAGCCGGGGGTGCAGAAGCCGCACTGCAAACCTCCTTCTTGAACAAAGGCATCCTGCACCGGCGAGAGCTTCCCATCGATCTCAAGCCCCTCGACCGTTGTCACCTCGCGGCCGTCCGCTTCTGGGGCGAGCACAAGACAGGAACATACGGTCTTGCCGTCCATGAGAACGGTGCATGCGCCGCAGTTGCCGTTTGAGCAGCCTTCCTTGGTGCCGGTGAGACCGAGTCCGTCCCGGAGCGTCTCAAGCAGCGTCCATGTGGAATCCACGAGCACCTCGTGTGGCGTGCCATTGACCGTGACGTTTATGTGCTTTGTTGCCATCTGGTTTCCGTTTTTCTGTTTTGGGAGTCTTGCAGGATTGGCGATGGTTTCGCTGGGCTCGAGCTAAAGAGAGAATCCGATTCGCTCGAGACAGATATTCAAAGTACGGCGGGTCAGCACGTTTACCAGCTCTTTCCTGTACTCGGCCGAGCCTCGCACGTCAGTTATCGGAGTGGCCGACTCAACCGCCGCTGAACCAGCTTCGGATATCAGTTCGTTTGAGATCACCTTGCCTTCAAGGACGGCCTCTGCGCCACGGGCCCGTACTGGCGTAGGAGCAACGGACGCCAGTGCGATGCGCGCCTTCTTGACCGTCTTTGAAGCAGGGTCAACGTGGAGGAAACTGGAAACGCCTGCAACCGCGATATCCATCTCGTTGCGAGGGATGAAGCGGAGGTAAGCCGAAGCGCTGTTCTCCGGAGGCGCGGGCAGGACCAGTTCTTGCAGGAACTCATCCGGCTGCAGCACCGTCTGGCCGGGGCCGACGAAGAAATCTGCTAAGTCGACACTGCGGGTGCCGGACTTTCCGGCGATCACAGCGACGGCTTCGTGCGTCAGCAGGTTCGGCGTAGTGTCGGCAGAGGGCGCAGCGTTGCAAACATTCCCGCCGACAGCCGCCCGGTTCTGGATCTGAACTGATCCGACAAGACCGGTCGCGTCTGCAAGCCCCCGATACTGTGAGTTGACCGTTGGGTCGTGGTGAATATCTGAGCAGCACCTGGCCGCGCCGATGTGCAGCCCTTCGGAATCGGTCTCCAGCCGCTGTAACTCAGGCACTCGCTTCAGGTCGACTACCAGGTCAGCATTACGCCGGTTCGTCTTCAGCTGGTCGATCAGGTCGGTGCCACCTGCAAGCGCCCGGACAGTCTTGCCGTTGGCGGCTCCGCTCATTAGGTCAGCGGCTTCGGCGAGCGATGTGGGAGCGGCGTAGTCGAAGTTGGGCATGTTTCTTCCGGAAGCATTGGAGCACTGAGATTCAGTCAGCGACGGCGATTATAGGTCAGGATTTCTGCATTGGATAAAAGTGGACGCTACCCCACCCTGAACTCTTCCAGCGTGTCCCACTTTGGCTCCAGTCCGAGGCCCGGCCGGTCCGGCGCGTGCACCTTGCCGTCTTTGAACTCCAACTCATGCTCCCAAACTTTGCCGTGCATCGGGTCGACCGTATCCCGGTAGTACTCCAGGATCAGGCCGTTTGAGATGGCTGAAACCAGGTGAATGTGCACGGCCTGCGCACCGTGCGGAGCCACATCCAGGTCATTCGCCTGTGCCAGCGCCGCAACTTTCATGAACTCGGTGATTCCGCCGAGGATCAGCGCGTCAGGCTGCAGGATGTCCACGGCCCGGTGGTTGATCATGTCCCTGAACCCGTAGCGGGTGTACTCGTTCTCGCCGGCAGCCACAGGCACCGAAGTCGCCCGGGTGATCTCAGCCTGTCCGATGTAGTCATCAGGCTCCACGGGCTCCTCGAACCAGAACAGGTCGTACTTCTCAGCCTTTCGAGCGAACTCGATCGCCTGGTAGTGGCGGTATGCGTTGTTCGCATCGACCATCAACCTCACATCCGGGCCGATCGTCTCCCTGCACACACGAACACGCTCGATATCCTCGTTGATCGGGACCGCTCCGACCTTGATCTTCACCGCCGTCGCACCCAACTCGACGTTCTGCTCCATCTCCTCGGCAAGCTCCTTGAGCCCCTTTCCCTCCTCGTAGTAGCCGCCTGCGATATAGGTGTCGACGCGGTCGGTGAACCCACCCAATAGCTTGTAAACAGGGAGGCCGGCGACTTTTCCCTTGATGTCCCACAACGCGATATCGATGCCGGAGATCACGCGAGTCGTGATGCCGCGCCTGCCGACCAGCTTTGGCCGCCACATTTCGTGCCAGATCCGCTCGTTGTCCAGCGGGTTCATGCCTACGAGCGCCTTCTTGAAGTGCTCGACGATTGCCGCACCGATCTCCGGTGTGACCTCGACCGCGCCCGAGAGCCCGATGCCGGTGATATCCGGGTCGTCGGTCTCGATCACGACGATGTTCAGCAGGTTGTGAGTGTAGGTGTAGAGCCCGTTCGTGATGGGCTTCGTACGCGGCCATTTGAACATTTCCATCCGGACGTCTGTGATCTTCATTCTTGTTCCTGCGTGCTGAGCGGCTCTCAGAGAATCGAGTTCGTGGGAGTGCGAAAGTTGCGCCGCGCAGTCTAGCACCGGCAGGTATGTCGCAACCCTGTTCAGGTAGCATCTGCCACAGTTCGCCATTGCACGAGGGACATGACTGGAACAGCGAGACCAATCGCGCCAATGGCATCGGAGGCCCTGAGAGATGCGACAGACAGGACAGACCGGCTCTTCTGACGATGAGGTTCGGCGCTTCGGAGAAGACGAGGGGCCGTTCGACTACGAGGAGCCGGCGTTCGATTGGATCGTTTTCCTGCTGAGGGTCGGCGCGCTGCTGACGCTCGGTGCGACTCTCATCACGTCGGTCGATCTGTCCCGAAACCAGGACGTGGAGTGGCTCACGGTGATGCGGCTGGCAATCTTGCCTTTCGTGGGTGGGATGCTCTTGCTGGCAGTCGGTGAGCTGATTGACCGCAGGGGGGATTGAGGCATGTTGGCGGGTAACACCGTCGAGCACGAATCCCACCTCAGAATCCTTCTGTCAGGTGGTTCTCAATAGAAACTGGAACATTTGCGCGGACGATTGAGCGAACCGACCTTGAATGCAGACGCACCTTTCACCTCATCGACTCCGGAGATGTTCTCATCGCCAAGGTTGAGGCATACTTGTAGAAGCCGCCTTGATCCCGGGACTGGCCTAATCCCCACCCGCTGGATGGTCAGGCAGAAACCCGAGGCACGGGCCCGTAGCTCAGTGGTTAGAGCAGTCGGCTCATAACCGATCGGTCGCAGGTTCGAACCCTGCCGGGCCCACCAACTCCGCTTTTCGCCGAATGATGCTCGTTAACCGGATGGCGTTTACTACGATCAAGGCGCCATGATGTTTATTCAGAGTCCGGCCCGAACTCTGCGACAACACATCTGGAGCGATCTTGCCTTTTGAGCTTGCCGACTACCGTTTAGATCCGAGCGTGAACTATGGGTTCACCGCGCTGCGGGCTAAGTCCACGAGAGGACTCCCCGAGTGGGACAAGTACCGGCTGCGCAAGATTGCTGAGATCTTCGAGACCTGTGATTCGGTCATTGATTTCGGTGGTGCGACACGAGGCTTGACCGAGCTGCTTTCAGATCGTGTCAAGGGAGAGATAACGACTGCGGACATAGATCCTGAGACGAGTCCGGGAATAGTTGCTGACATTTGCGATCTCCCGCTCGAGGATTCCAGTGTTGATGGGATCATCTGTGCTTCCATCCTCGAGCACGTCTACAACCCGTTCCTGGCTGTTTCCGAAATGCACCGGGTCTTGAAGCCCGGAGGCAAGATGTTTGTCTACGTCCCGTGGATGTACCCGTACCACGCGGGCGGCAGTTTCGAGGACTACTACAGGTTTTCCGTGGACGGCATCAAGTACCTGTTCAGAGACTTTGCGTCCATCGATATCTGCCCGGTCAGAGGGCGTGTCGAGACGATAATGAACTTCGTGCCGATGGTGAACAAGAGATCAATGTTTCTGCGGCTTTTCGGATCGCTGCTCAGGAAGATTGACCGAAAGGGCGGCGCGCACGCCTCGGGCTATCAGTTCTACCTCGTCAAGTAGCCGCTCTACGCTCCCAGAAACGTGAAGCAGGCGGTCGCGGCTACCCGCTCAGCCGGACTACAGATCCAGCGATCGCCTCTACACGCATGTAAGCTTCCACAGCGGCGAAGCTTGCACTGTACGACCAAACGAAGATCAATCTGCCTGGAGACCGTCTGATGATCCATGAGATTCGCACTTACGACCTTGTTGCCGGAGGGACTTCAGAGTTCCTTCAAAAGACCGCTGAGCTGGTCGACAGGCGAATCGAGTATTCACCACTCGTGGGCTTCTTCTACACCGAAGTCGGTCCACTGAACCGAGTCATGCACATCTGGCAGTACGAGGATCTCAACCAGCGCACGGAGATCAGGGCGCAGGTCGTTAAGGACGGCATCTGGCCCCCGGACAACAGCTCGGTCATGGTGCGACAGCAGTCAGACATCTGTCTACTGGCTCCGTTCCTGCCTAAGCTCCAGATCAAGCGGAACATCGGTCCGCTCTTCGAACTGCGCTCCTATACCTACCCACCGAACGCGATCCCGAAGGTGATCGATGCGTGGGGACCGAAGATCGAGGCGCGGATGGAGCTGTCTCAGCCGGTGGGCATCTGGTATTCCGAGATCGGCGGTCTGAACAAGTGGATGCACATGTGGTCGTACGAGAGTTACGAGGCTCGCACCGAGGCCCGCAAGAAGTTCGCAGATATCGGCTGGCCGCCAAAAGCTGGCGTCTCTCCGCTGACGATGGAGAACATGCTGATGCACGCTGCTGACTTCTCGCCGGTGCAGTAGCGCAACGAAGCCGGGCTCACACGCAGATCAGGCTGCCTCCAGCCTCGATCGTGCAGCTCGTGTGGCTGCTAGTGCTGAGCGAATGGCGAGGTCCATTCGACCATCGCCCCATGGCCTGAACACAGTCTCCTGGACACCCATGTACCGAGCACGTCTCGCAAGTTCCGGTGATCTTCGACCCAGCGCGAGCACAACGCCCATCAACTCGCCAAGTGAGTGATTGGCGACGGCCTGCACAACATTGATGCAGTTCATGTCGGTGAGAACATTACCGATGATCAGAAGCTTCGGCCTTCGGCCGGCCAGTATCTCTATAGCTTCACGGCCTGTGCCTGCGGACGCGACCTCGAAACCGGTCCTGGCGGCGAAAGCCACCAGCTCGCTTAGAGATTCAGGCTCGCTGTGTGCCACGATTACCAGGTTTTCCAGTGCTCCGCTTGGTTCAACCGATGCCGGGGTAGGAGCGTCCACCTTGACCGTCTTGACCATCAGACCTGAGACGTCTGCAGGTTGTTTTGTTGGACTGACCGTTCGCTCTTGAACCGGCTGCTGTGTGATCGCGGGAGAGAACGACACCACGTTGCTGCCTGTGGGAGTCGACTTCACAGGTGGCGGCAACAGGTGGTCAGCGGCTACGCGCGACAGGTGCTTCGAGACCCGGTTCAGCAACTCACGGAAGCCTGTGTCCTTCAGCACGTAGTCGGTTGCGCCGCGCTGAATCGCCAGCCTCACGTCGTCTGACTCGTCTACGCCGCTGAACATGATCACAGGCACGTCAGACTCGTGGCGGATGAGTGTGCACACGTCGATGCCGGACATACGGGGCATCCTGATATCGAGAAGCGCGATGTCCGGACGCCACTCCCTGAACAGCTTGATGCCGTCCCGGCCGTCAGCGGCCGACTCAACCTGGTAGCCCTGGCTTTCGAGTGCGATCTGGAGCCCTTCGCGGACGTCCGCCGAGTCTTCGACTATGAGCACGTTTCTCTTCATGTGGCCTCGGTTTCGCTATGCCGCCTGTTTAAGAGCCAGGCTCCCGTGGGCGCGTGTCACACACGAAACCTATATGCGATCAAGCCGAGCGCCGGGCAGGGACGCACTACAAACAGCGTGAGATTCTGCGCAATTTCCGGTGCTAGACTCCGCACCGCCCGGCCCGTAGTAACCCTGAGTCCGTTCCCGGAGACCCTCAAAATGAGTTCCAGTTCAGACGTCATCGTGATCGGCTCGGGTGTGTTCGGACTAACAACTGCGTGGGAACTCGCGAAGAACGGACGGACAGTGGCGGTGCTGGACAGGGCGCCGGTCGGAACTGAGGCTTCTGGCTGGGCGCTTGGCAGGCTAGATCCGTTGCTCCGAGGTTCAGGCTCAACTGGCGAAACGGAAAGAGACCTGCCGGCCGGGCAAATAGCAAAACCGGAGGCACAACAGCAATTCGCGCTTCTCTCCTACAACGCCCACCGGGAGACGACGCAGGAAATCGAGGAAACCTCGGGCTTCGACCTGCAAGTGGACGAACAACCGACTCTGCAGCTGTTCTACTCGCGGGAAGAGCGCGAGTTCGGGGCGAGTTACGCCGCTGAGTGGACGGAAATGGGATTCAAGACCGATCTTGTATCGGAGGCCGAGATTAGGTCGTTCGATTCACGGTTTCTGGGGACCGAGTTCGGTGGTGCGCTTGTCAACGGACCGTACTTCATCGATAGCCTCAGCTTTGTGAAGGCGCTTGCGGCGTGTGCGAGGGCGGCAGGGGTTCACATGGAGACAGCCACAGTCTCGTCCATTGAGGATGGCTCCAACTCCGCAATGGTTCACACAGACCAGGGCCACTACGAAGCTGAGAACGTGGTGGTTGCAGCCGGGCCATGGTCAACTGAACTGGTGAAACCCCTCGGCGTGAAGTTGCAGGTGCATCCGTCGAAGGGCGAGATCCTGCGCTTGCAGCCGCCCAATGACGCAGGCTTCTCGATGCACCTTCACGGTCCCTGCTCGCTGGTCAACAAGAAAGACGGACTGGTGTGGGTGGCCGCCACAGCTGCTGAATCAGGCTTCGACAAGGCGCCGACAGATACTGCGAAGCAGCAACTGTTGACCAACGCTCGGACCATGATGGCCGAGTCAGCGGACTGGCCTGTTGCCCAGCACACCGTCTGTTTCCGTCCCGCGACACCCGACGATCTGCCGATACTTGGCGCCGTTGGTGATCGGGTGAGTGTGGCAACCGGCGGTGGTGGAAGCGGAATCGTTCAGTGCCTTCTGGTAGGGCGGCAGATGGCGCAGATGCTTGCCGAAGAGGCGTCAGAACCTGAGATGAAACCGATCTCGATCAGCCGGTTTTGAGCGTTGTGGTTAGCTTCCCGAGGGCCCGAAGCGCTCGGTCCGGATGCTGTCAAATGGGATTCCACGTTCAACCAGCATGGAGGCGACCGCCTCAACGAACCCGGTTGGGCCGCAGACGTAGTTGAGCGCTGGTTTGCCCAGCTTCCCGATCACATCTTCCAGCATCGGCGCGTCAACCCGCCGATCGAAGCCGGTCCAGCCGGAAGGCCGTTCCCTGGTAAGAGTGAGGTTCAGGTCGAAACCATCGCTGACACCGGCCATCTGTTCCAACTCATCTCGGTAGATCACATCGTCGTGCGAACGGCTCGAGTAGAGCAGGGCAGCGCGCAACTCCGCATCTGAACTCGCTGCTCGGTGCCGAAGCATGGACATCAGCGGCACAACGCCCGATCCACCGCCAACCAGCAGCAGCGGACCGCCCTGCGTCGCCGTCCACGTGAACGGCCCGCCTATCGGGCCGCGCAGCTCAATCTGATCTCCCTTTCGCACCACCTGGTGGAAGTACGGCGACACCTCGCCATCTTCGATCAACTCCACAGTTATATCGAAAGAGGAAGCCGCCTCCGGTGCAGACGCGATCGAGTATGACCGCTGCGCCTGGTAGCCATCGGGCGCCGTCAAGCGGATGTCGACATGCTGGCCGGGCCTGAACCGCCGAATACCGGGAGTTGAAAGTCGGAAGGACTTCACCCGCGGCGTCTCGTCGATCACCTGTTCAACCGTGGCTATCTGCCATTCGGACGGGTTCGGCATGTCACGCCCCGAAGCTGCAGGGACTAGTCACCTGCGTAGCGCTGCTCTTTCCAGGGGTCGCCGTACATGTGGTAGCCGTATGCCTCCCAGAAGCCAGGCGCGTCCTCGTCCATGAAACGCAGGCCGCGGATCCACTTGGCTGACTTCCAGAAGTAAAGATGAGGCACGAAGAGACGAACGGGTCCGCCATGCCCCGGCTCAATCGGCTCGCCATCGTACTCATATGCGATCAGAGCCTTGCCGTCGATGATGTCCTCCGTCGGCAGGTTGGTCGTGTAACCGCCGTCGCAGTACGCCATCACGTAGTCGCCGGGTGCCTCACTGATAGCAGCCGATTCGAACAGGTCATCGATCGTCACGCCCCGCCAGTCGGTGTCCTGCTTCGACCACTTGGTGACACAGTGGATATCGACGTGCATGTCGGTCGCCGGAAGATCGTTCAGCTGCTCCCAGTTCCAGTTGCCCAGCGTCTCACCGTCCGCCTGGATGGTGAAATCCCAGGTCGCCAGGTCGACTCGTGGCGTAGGACCGGCCGTCAGGACAGGGAAGCCGTCTTCGAGGTACTGGCCGGGAGGGACCGGCCGCGCCGCCTCCGGTCTCTTCTTGCCGAAAAATCCTCTGCTGAGAACCATTTCCGTTCCTTCCCGAGTTGTGCTTGTCAGAGTCCCGCCCACGGTCCGATTCGACCGGCGCGATCCACCTTCCAACGATATATTCGTCAACCGCCAAGATCATCACGAAATTCTGAACAGCGGAGATCACATCATGCTACTTGAAAACAGGGTTGCCATTGTCACAGGGGCTGGCAACGGCATTGGCAGGGCAATCGCCCTGAGATTCGCCTCGGAAGGCGCAGCAGTCACGGTCGCCGAACTCGAAGAGGAGCCGGGCAACGCTGTGGCAGAAGAGATTCGCTCTGCAGGTGGAAAGGCGATCTTTCACAGGACCGACACCTCCGACTCTGCATCGGTCAAAGGCGCCGTCGATGCGACGGTCGCAGAGTTTGGCACAGTGAACATCCTAGTAAACAACGCTGCCGCCTTTGTTTTCGGCACTGTCGAGAGCATCACGGACGATGATTGGCAGCGCGTTTTCGGTGTCAACGTGATCGGCTACGCCAACTCGGTACGCGAGTGCCTGCCTGAGTTCCGGAAGAACGGCGGCGGAGCAGTCGTCAACCTTGCGTCGGTTTCGTCCTACATTGCGCAGCCGGAGTTCGTTCCATACAACGCATCTAAAGGCGCAGTTGCCCAGCTGACCCGGTGCCTTGCGATGGACCTGGCGAAGGACAACATCCGTGTGAACGCAGTCTGCCCCGGTTCGATCAGGACAAGGGCCACAGACAGGCACATCGCATCTCTCGGCCTCGACCCGGAGGAGGCTTACCAGGAGTTTGGCCAGGACTCCCTGATGAAGCGGATGGGAAAGCCCGAGGAGATCGCGTCGGGCGTGCTCTTCCTGGCATCCGACGAGGCGTCATTCATGACCGGCGCGCACATCGTGATCGACGGTGGAGCGACCATAGACTGATCTCGGCCGGAAACCGGCGCCACACCTGAACCAACCTGAACATCTGCTTCTGTTCCAATGTGAGGCGCCGATGCTCAGGGTGTGAACACGCGCCCGGAAGCACCAAACACAGTTCAGCGCGGCTTCTCCGCGATCGAAGTTGCCATCTTCATGGTCGCTGCGACCGTCGTCGCCACCATTTCTACCGTCGCTTTGCTTTCGCTTGGCGGTGAGTCGGCGGAGGCGGGCACGCTGGCCGCGAACCGCGGGCTTAGCCACGCCGTTGGACCGATACAGGTGCAGGGTCCGGTCATCGCAACTCGGGGAGACATCGACGTTGATGGCAACAACGTTATCAACCTTGGTGGCAGCGATATCCAGGCGGTGGCGAAACTCACGATGCTCCTGACCGCTGACCTGGCGGACGGCATCGATCTCACGCCTCCGCACACATCCGACAGCACCGGCACCGACCCGGACTTTTCAACCGCTCAGGTGGCGACGGTTGTCTCGGTCACGACGGAGAACTTCAGCACCTCGTCCGCTGCATGGACCGTCAGCTTCCCGGGCACGGACGATGGAGACAACGTGCTAGAGAAGGGTGAGCGCGCCGAGATGACGATCTGGCTGTTCACTGAAGACACTGCGAACAGCTGGTTTGACCTGGGAACCGACGAGTCGGATCCTTACGTCGATGCCGCTGCCGACGCGCTGATCGAACGCGACCAGGTGACTATCCGGATTACGACTGACAAAGCGCCGGAAACGTCTCTCACGTTGACAACGCCGCTTGAACTGACATCGACCATCCTGCTCGAATAGGCATCGACGGCGTATCATCGGCTTTCCTCACCCATCAATCAGGAAGGCTTGTGCCATGGCGAGACTAACGGATGAGCAGGTCGCGTTGCTGCGAGAGAAGCATCTTGCCCAGTTCGTGACGTTGATGAGCGACGGTTCACCACAGGTCTCGCCGGTCTGGGTCGACACCGATGGCGAACATGTGCTTGTCAACAGCGAAAGCGGTCGGGTGAAGACGAGCAACGTGCGCCGCGATCCGCGAGTCGCCATTGGCGTTTACGACGCGGAGAATCCGTACACGCGAGTCCTGAACATCCGGGGTACTGTTGTCGATATCAGCGCCGAGAACGCCGCAGAGCACATCGACTTCCTCTCCGAGAAGTATGACGGTGTGCGACCGTATCCGAATCACCATCCTGACAGGCCCCGCGTCATCATGAAAGTCAGGACCGACAGCATCTACTGATCGTCCGTAGAACCTCAGAGCAAAACCGCTTGTGAATCCGTGGTTTCCCATAGAGGTTGCTCCGGGGTTGGGTTTGGTGTGCAACAGGTGAGGCAACCGGCCTGCCCGCATCCGTCTGCTCGCGCGCACATGCAAAGTTGATGTCACAGGTGGAGGCTGCCTCCACAGCAGCATTTCCAGAGGCACCACATGGCACGCAGGATCAGAAGACGCAAGAAGGTTTCACACTCGGCTCGAACCCGCGCCCAGGAACCGGTGAAGCCAGACCTGAAGCTGCCTGAAGCGAAGCCGATCTCCGCAACGAGGGTCCTGATCGCAGCACCGGGACCGATGCGGACCGTACTCACGTCGAAGATCTCTGGCTCAACTGAGGTCCAACTCGCTGGCGTGGCTGAAAACGAGATGACAGCGGTGGAGAAGGTTCTCACCGAAGAGGCCGATGTCGCCGCCGTCTACGTCCATCTTGATGAAGAGCTCGGCGGTCTCGAGATTGCCAGGAACCTATCTAAGGCCTGCCCGCAGGCTGGCATCCTGGTAATGGTGAACGACCTTGCCGGCATCGATGTCCGAAGGCATGCCCGAATGTTCGGTGTTGCGTGGTCCTATGCCGTCGCGGAAAACGTTACCGAAGGCGCTCGGTTCGTTGAACTTGTGCAGAGCGTCGGCCGCGGAATTCACTGGATAGACCCGGAACTGCGGCGAGTCCTCGAGGCGATCTGGCAGATCGCAAGCGAGGGTGCAGACCTTGAAGCGGCGACGGCCGCACAGAAGATGGCGATTCCTCAGATGCCGGAGGCTCCGACTGTGCCCGAACCGAAGCCTCGCGGAGTCCAGACGATGCAAGCGGGCAAGGGTGGAGTCGGTTCCTCCGGTTTCGGTGTCAGGCCCACCGGCGATGAGATCGAACTGGAATCAGACGAAGAGGATGATTACGAGGAAGACGAAGCCCCTCGAAAGCCAGGCGGCATCCAGACCATGAGAACAGGTAAGGGTGGCATCGGCAGCGATGGCTTCGGAGTCTCCAGGGCCGGCTGATCCTCTGTTCGTGTCAGATCTGCGCCCACTACAGCTGTCTCCTCGGCTACTACGCCAATGTTAGCTGTTCAAACACACCTCTCTGATAGCATCCCGCGCACTTCGAACTACCCGGAGAGGGCAGTTCATTGGCGCGGAGAGATAAGTGATCAGGAGAAGAGGCGATGGGCTACCCGATTGTGCATTTCGAGTTGATGGGCAAGGACCCGGACGCGCTGCGAGCCTTCTACTCAAAGGTGATGGGCTGGAAGATTGAGGTCCACCCTGAGATGGACTACGGCGTCGTCGATACCGATTCTGGCGGTTCCGGAATCGGCGGCGGAGTCGGCTCGCTACCGAACGGATCCAATGCCGTCACCGTCTACATAGAGGTACCGGACACTGATGCGGTGCTGAAAGAGGTTGAGGCTGCCGGCGGCAAGACGACCATGCCGACTGAGGTCATCCCGGGCATGGTCACATTCGCCCAGTTCCAGGACCCTGCAGGAAACATCGTCGGACTCGTGAAGTCGGAGTCCTAGGACACCGAAAAGGCTTGAGGCCTAGTTCAGCTTGTCTGAAGCGTCTGCGATGAACATTGCTCCACCTGCAATCAGCGTGATGAGGGATGCCATTGAGCCTGGCAGGCTGAAGATCAGGAACTTCGGCAGGTACTTGACGGCGAACGAGAAGCCGAGCATCCCCCACATCAACGCGTCGACCCAGCTGTCGTTCTGGATCTCGATTGCCGCCAGCACGATGAAGATGGCGGCGGCGGTGAAGCCCCACAGCGAAGGCTTGTACACGAACGGCATCAGGTCCCTCCGGACCGAAGTCCAGTAAAACAAGCATGCCCGACAGTTTTTAGGCTGCCGGGCATGCTCCTCCCCTTGCGAAAATCAAGGTTGCAGCACGGCGCATTACCGGACAATCACCAGTTGGTGATGGCGCCATCTTCCCTTCGGAGTCGCGGCGGCCAGCCGTGCGGGTCAACGGCCCGGCTCTCAGCAACGTCCATATCGATGTCGACGCCAAGACCCGGTGCATCCGGCGCCCATGAGTATCCATCTTCCCACTCGATCTGTTGAGGGAAGAGGTCGGTGGCGTAGGTGCCCGGCGCTCTCGGCATCTCCTGTACGCCAACGTTCGTGGACGCCATCGTCAGTGCGACACATGCAGCAGCGCTCACCGGTCCAAGCGGGTTGTGCGGCACGATATCTATGTAGTGTGTCTCAGCCCAGTGTGTGATCTTCAGCGCCTCGGTGAGCCCGCCCACGATGCAGAGATCGATGCGAGCGTAGTCGATCCACTCGTTCTCAATCACCTCTCGAAACGGCCACCTGGAAGCCCACTGCTCACCGGCCGCGATCGGAACGTTGGTCTTCTCGTAAACCTTCTTGTAGCTGGCGGTGTTCTCAGACCTGATCGGGTCCTCGATGAAGAACGGCTTGAACTGCTCAAGCTCCCTGGCCATCTCGATGAAATGGGTGGTGTCGAGCCTGGTGTGGGCGTCGAAGCACATCTGGATCTCGGGGCCTACCGCTTCTCGCACACGCGACATCTGCTCGACCGCCATGCGCATCGACTTCACAGGCTCCAGCGTGCTGATTCCCGGAGCTTCGAGCTGCCCTCCGGTCTCAGGCTGGCCCCAGCGAACAAACTTCCAGCCGTCATCGACCGCCTTCTTGCAGTTGTCGACCAACTGCTCGAGCGAACCGCCTTGTGTGTGCGGGTAGCAGACGACCTTGTTTCGGACCGGGCCGCCGAGAAGCTTGTAGACAGGCTTGTCGACCGACTTGCCCTTGATGTCCCACAGTGCGATATCGATGGCGCTGATCGCGCAGGTGTAGACCTTGTCAGCAGGGAAGAACCCGGAGCGGAACATCTCCTGCCACAGCCGCTCGGTCTCCCACGGGTCCGCACCAATCACAAGCTCGGCGAGGTGGTCGACGGCATTGCCAATGGCGCGGCCCCAGTTGCGGATGCCGACCTCACCGAGACCGTGGATGCCGGCATCGGTGTCGACGCGCACGACGTAGTAGCTTCGGCCATCGCTGTCCTGGACAGACAGGTTCCTTATCTGGGTTACCTTCATCTAAATTGACTCCGTGTGATGCGGCTGTTGTGGCGGCGCAAGCGTACCCGAATTTCCTGGAAGCGAACAGTTGGAGCGATGCGATGACAGTAGAGCCCGGAATGTCGGTTGCACGAACCCTGGAAGTCACCTCGGACTCCGTGAAGAAGTTTGCCGAGATAACCGGCGATTACAACCCTCTGCACTTCGACGAAGATTTCGCAGCCAACACCCGTTTCGGGCGACTGCTTGCGCAGGGTGGCATCGCTACCGGTCTGCTGCACGCGCTGGTTGCGATGGACCTGCCGGGGCCTGGAAGTGTGTTCATGAGCCAGCAGTGGTCGTTTCCGAAACCTGTCTACATTGGCGACACCATCACCGCGACCGGCACCGTGAAGTCATGGCGCGAATCACGTTCGATGGGAAGTATGGAGTTCGAGGTTGTGAACCAACACGGCGAGACGGTGCTGAAGGGTGAGGCAACCGTCTTCCGCGCCGCTCAGTCTGGCTGACGCTGCCTCGACCCACGATTCAGGCGATTCAGACGAAAGCCGTCTCCGTCCAAGTATGCAATCTGTCCACCGCGCCGAATACCTTCTCTGTTGAATCAGCGCGGCCAACCTCAACCGCGCCTTCCCGAACTGAGTATGGACGGATGCCAGTTTGATACGTCGACCACGGATCGCGAAATCGCTTGCCGGGCTCTCGCTTACCGTTGCCGCAATGACTCTCATCGCGTGTGAGGAACTCGCGACCGGGACGGTTGAGCCTACGGCAACTTCAGAGGTCTCGCGGCCTGCTCCAACTGACACGCCCGATGCCCGCGCGACAACTGTGGAGAGAACTCCTGTCAGTGGAGCGCGTCCTACTCCGGCAAATACGCCAGACAACATCGTCACACGCGCAACGCCGACGCCCCTATCGGTACGTCCCATCCCTGTCGTCACTCCGACCATCGTCGTCAGGCCGATCAACACACCTGGCGCTCTGCCGGAGCTGCCGGGCTTCTCGACACCAACGCCTCGCCCGCAGCCGACCCGTCCGGTGCCGACGCCTACTCCAAGGTTCACACCCGCACCGACCGCAACAGCCACTGCGACTTCTGCCACAGGCTCGAACGCGACGCCGACGGCTGTATCGAGCACGAATCCCACAGCTTCGCCAACTCGACCACCGTCAACGGGCGGCTCTGTCCCGACCCGGCAGATCGAAACATCTCCGATGAGCCGATACGAAGGCGCGGCGTTAGTCGGCCTTGATGGCCTGGAACTCGGTGTGGTCCGTCCCGTTTCAGAGGCGCTGAACTCGATATGCGACAACCTCCTTGACGGCGGCGCGGCATTCGGGCCCAACAGCATCTTCAACGACTTTTCTCAGTACGGCGGCGCTTTCGGCGCGAACAGTCCGTTCAACCCCGAATCCGCCGCGCCGCCACAGATCGTGCTCGATGGCCAGGTGCTGGGCATCCTGACCGTCTCTCCATTCATCGACGACGCGGTGAATCCCCATGAGCTGCTTGCGTGGCTCGGGTGTCCTGCGTCATAAGCCATAGCTCCAACAGAACCGTTCACATTCCAGACCAAGCAACTGAAGCCAGGAGGCCGAAATGAAGTCCCCATCCATTCTGCAACTGAACCACGGTTCAACCCGGACGTTCTTGCTGGCGATCATCGCCATTGCGGCCGTTGTCGCCGCTGCGACGGTCGTGCTGCGTGACGGGAACGAGCCTTCAACGGTTGCAGCGGACAGCGCGGCCGCTCCTGCTTCGGCTCCCGCATCGGCAGGATTCATCAAGTTCGATGGCATCGACGGCGAATCCAAGGACTCCAACCACGACAAGTGGATCGATGTTCTTTCGATCAGCTACGGGATCCACCGGCCGATGGCGGCGGGGATTTCGGGTTCGACTCGGCAGCGTTCCGCAGCCACCTTTGGGGATGTTGTTCTCGTCAAGGAGATCGACAAGTCTTCGCCGAAGCTGCAAGAAAAGATCGCCACGGGAGAGGTGATTCCCAAGCTCGAGATCGAGCTGACTTCGCCCTCAAGAGGCGACAGCCGTGAAACATATCTCAAGTACGAGCTCACCAACGTGATGGTGACAAGCTACCGGATATCCGGCTCGACCGGCGGCGATGCGGTCCCGACCGAGACGATCGCCATCAACTTCGAGGAGATAAAGGTCACTTACACCGAGTTCGACGACACCGGCCGGTCCCGCGGCAATACTGAGACAACCTGGAAAGTTGAAGAAGGCACGAAGTAGTCGGCCAAACTCGATCAGCTGGTTTTTGAGCGCCCGGCACCTGCGCCGGGCGTTCGCTTTTCAGGCGGTGAAGTAGCTGCCGCCGTTTGGCGAGATGGTCTGGCCGGTCATGTAGCTCTGCTCGTCTGAAGCGAGCATGACCGCGAGGCTGGAGACGTCTCCCACCTGACCGGGACGCTTGAGCAGTGTCAGCCCGACGACAGTGGCACCGCCGCCGGAGCGCAGCTCTTCTCGTGTCAGGTCGGTTTCGATGATGCCAGGAGCGATCGAGTTGACGAGGATGTTGTGCTGGGCGCCCCACCTTGCCAGTACCTGCGTGAGCGAGATGAGGCCGGCCTTCGATGCTGCGTAGTGCGCTGTGGTTGGGCCGCCGTAGAGCCCGCTTACCGAGGCGATGTTGATGATGCGGCCGCCTCCGCCAGAGACCATGTGAGGCAGCACCTCCTGTGAGACCAGGAACGGTCCCTTCAGGTTGACAGCCATGATCTCGTCCCAGTCGGACTCAGTGACGGTGTCGATTGGCCCCTGCCGGTTGATGCCGGCGTTGTTGACGAGGACATCGATGCGGCCCTCGTCTGCGGCGATCGCATTGATCCACGCCTTGATCGACTCGCGGCTCGTGACCTCAACTTGGTGGACGTAGGCCTTTGAACCCGCCGTCTCGATCAGCTTTGCCGTCTCTTCGGCGTAGTCAGGTCGAGAGGTGTACGAGATTGCGACAGCCTTCGCACCCTCTTCAGCGAAAGCTACAGCCATCGCCTTGCCGAGTCCGCGTCCTCCACCGGTGACCAGGCAGATCTTGTCTTTGAGTCTGTTCATGTTGGTTCTTTTCTAGTGAAAGCTAGATGCGCCGCGGGATATGCCACCCCTCGACGGGCTCAGGATGGTTGTGATTGCCATCCAGTTGTGGCTCAGGCTGGAGGTACGCCTACTTCCAGGCCACCTCACCCGGCTCAAGTTCCTTGATGTAGAGCCCCGCGCCTTCACGGCGAGGGAACGGGAAGCCCGGCTTGCGGTCCGGTGGATTGTCCTGCAGAGCCTTCAGCTTCGCTTCATCGATCTTGATGCCAAGTCCCGGCTCGTTGCCCATCACAATCCAGCCTTCCTCGATGTGGTTGTCCCAGCTCTCGAACGCCGCTTCTCGACCGGGGTCGACCACCTCCATCATGCCGTGGTTCGGCAGGGCAGCGGCCAGGTGGGCCATGAAGTTCGCCTGGCAGTTCATCATCGTCACAGGAATCTCGTAGGCGTAGCACATGTTGGCCACCTGCCTGCACCCCGTGATTCCCGAATGCCCGGCGCTGATGTTGGCGATGTCAATCGCCTGCTGCGATATCAGCGGGTAGAAGTCTCCGATGTCGTTCAGGTTCTCACCCGATGCAACGGCCGCGGTGATGCCGCGGGACACCTGCTTAAGACCGTCGAAGTCCCATCTACGAGCCGGTTCTTCGGCCCAGAAGATGTCGAACTTCTCCTCGATCTGATTGATGTATCGAATCGCCTGCTTTGGCGACCAGTACTCGTTCGTGTCGATGTTCAGGTAAGGCCGCTTCTTCGCCTTCGAAAGGGCGTCCTTAACGATGCCGAGTCGCCGCAGGTCGTCATCCATCGAAAGGCCGATCTTCACCTTGCCGCCCTCGACGCCAACATCGGCCATGCGTGCAAAGAAGGCGTGCAGCTCTTCGTCCGTCAGGTTGTAGCCGATGTCCGATGCGTAGGCCTTCGCACGGCCCTCTCGTGCTCCCAGCGTCTTCCACAACGGCTCGTCGTTCAGCTTGGCCTTCAGGTCCCACAGAGCGACGTCTATCGCTGCGATGGCGCCGTTGACAGCACCCTCGTTGCCGCCCTTGTGCACCCAGTCGACCATTTTCTTCCAGAGGCCGAGCACGCCACGCGGGTCCTCGCCCTCGATCAAGTGGAAGAGGTCTGCAACGGCGGCGTTTCCGGCCGGCGCTATGCCTGAAACACCCTGATCGGTCTCTATCCAGAGGATTGCCGATGACATCAGGTCGTCGCCCTTTGGATAGTTGGCGTCGCCAATGGCGCGGTCCATCTGCTGAATGTATTGCTCGAGCCGGTAGCCTGTGATTTTCATGTTTTTCTTCTTCGTTCTTCGCTTGCGGTGATGTATTTGGTTTGAGGTTCTTAGCTCAGGTCTAGGCTTGAGTTGTGTTGGCTGACACGTGTGATGGAACGAAGTCCTCTGCATCCGCTTCGGCCGCTGCCTTCTCCTCTTCGGTCGGCTGGAACTCCCACAGGCCTGCTCCAGGTCGCCGGCCAAATGGGCTTGAACCGGCGCCGAACGAGACTCGTTCTACCGACTGGCGCTCAAGCGCTTCCCTGTCTATCTCGATGCCCGCGCCGGGCCGGTCGCCGAGGATGGCGTAACCGTCTTCGAAGTAGATGTCCGTCGTGTAGACGCCGTCCGGGGCTTCGGGGTGCCTGACTTCCATGATCATGAAGTTCGGCAGGCAAGCGGCGACGTGGGCGTTGAGATGTCCTCCCGATCCGCCCATAGTGACGGGGAGTTCGAATCCATATGCGGCGTCCGCCAGCTGCAGCGCACATGTGATACCGGTCATCCCGGTGCTCACCTGGACGACATCTGCGGAGCGGTTGTGGAAGTACGGAAGGAAGTCGCCGAGTGTGTCCAGGTTTTCTCCTGCGCACACCTGCGACTTGATAGCGTCTGCGATTCGGCGGAGCCCAAGAAAATCCCATCGCCGGGCCGGCTCTTCAACCCACCCGATGTCGAAGTGGCGCTCCATCTCGCGGATCTTCGCAATGGCCTGCTTTGGAGACCAGTACTCGTTTGCGTCGACGAGCAGTCCGGGCTTGTCGGTGGCATGTTCGAGACCCTGCTTCATCCGCTCGATGCGTCTCAGGTCGGCGTCCTGGTCAAGCCCCACCTTCAGCTTCCCGGACTTGAATCCGTAGTCCTTCGCCATTCGAGCGTAGTACTCGTAGATCTGGTCGTCAGAGAGTGGCATATCGATGCCTGAGGCGTACGAAAGGACCTTGCGGTTGGAACCGCCGAGCGTCTTCCAGAGCGGCTCATCATTGGCCTTCGCCTTGAGGTCCCACAGGGCCTGGTCGAGGGTCGAGATAGCGTCATTTGCAATGCCATCATGACCGCCCTTGAAGTAGCGCTCGACCATCCGCTGCCAGAGGCCTGTCACATGCCTCGGGTCTTCTCCCATCAGGATTCCGTTCACCAGCCCGTTGATCTGAGGCAGTGCACCGCCGCCGCCCAACGCCACACCGGTGAGGCCTTCATCGGTGGACAGTTCGACGACGCAGCCGCTGGCCCGCCGCCTGCCTGAAGGTGAATTTGCGTCCCCAACCCTCATCGGGTCGCGGTACTCGTAAACGGTGGTTTTCAGACCAGTGATCTTCATGCTCTATTCCGGTTCTGGCAGCCTGAAAAATCTGGGCCAGCAAGGCCTCGAAATCGGGCTGGAGGTGAGGTTGGAAAGCGGAGGTGCCGACGGTGCGGGAGTCTATTCCGCACCCTGCCGCCGGTCAATCGAATCCGAACGGGATTCGCGTCCATGCAGGCCGGGCATAAAGGCTGACTCTTATCGCGCCGTTCAAGTTCGGCTACACGGTAAATCCCCGTTTATCGGCTGAAACTCGCAGCATGCGCGAATTGCGCCGGGAAATGCGCCGCGAATACGCTGCTCCAAGTTCAGCGCAGCCGAGTACCGAGTTTTCTGTCCGTCTTCCAACCGCGCGGAATCAGGCCGATTTCCGGCTCTGATTGACGGTGCGAGAACCGAGCTCAGACGTCGTTTTCGAGCATTTCGCCAGCAGCCCGAGGCGTGAAAAACGTCCTCCCAGCGCCCCATGGAGATCAACCCGCAATGCGTCGGCCTTCCGTAATCGCACTAATCGCTATTTCCATCGTCTTCGTCGCCTCTACTCTCCCGGCGAACGCCGGGTCAAAGGCCGCTGACGAGCCCGGGGTGTTGACCGTCATCGCACTGGACGCCGGAGCCGCCAGCTCAAGGTCCGATATGGCGATGCTCGAAACCGCCCTCATGACACTCGCCGGCAACCTCAGTTCAGGCGAGATGGTGATCGTCCGGTACGGCGAAGATGTGACGCCGCCCGTAACTGCACCTGCAGGCACGAACATCGTCACCGTCGCTGGAGAGCAGTTGCAATTGGTCGAACAGACTCCGGCTCCACTGAAGTCCGACCAGTTCAACGTTCTCACAAACGTGTTCTCATTCCTTACTCGCAATGACGCCCAGCCAGGCTCGCGGGTGTTCATGATCACTCCGGGGCGGATTCTCGGCGAGTCTGAGAGCACAGGCGCCCGCCTGCAGAGCGTCGGAGACCTCTACGCAAGTGAAGGCTGGTCCATCGACGTTGCGACGCTGCTCTCAACCGAATCTGCGCTGAGGGCCCTGATGAGCCAGCTTCCCGCCTCTTCAGGTGGCAGCTACTTCGACCTCGGTCAGCCTGAAGGCTTGCAGTCGCTCTTGTTCGAGGCATCGGACGTCAACCTGAACACGGTGATCGATGCAGAACTGAACGGTTCTGAACTCACCTCGACGTTCGAAGTCGCTCCAATGACCGAATTGGCCAAGGTTGCGTTCCTGCGCTTCAACCCTGAGACATCGACCGAGCTGTTCCGCCCGAACGGCACCCAGGTGACCAGCGAACTTAGCAATGCTGAGGTGATCAGCTCACCGAACGTGATCATTTTCAGCATTACGGACCCAACTCCTGGAACCTGGACTGCGGCTGGCGCCGGTGACCGCGGCAAGCTGGTGATGGGCGTAGACGCCCGAACTCCCCTGAGGGTCGAGATCATCGATCAGCCACCTCTGCCCATTGGCGAGCCCGGTCTCCTGACCGCCGCATCGACGATCGATGGATCCCCAGTTGCAGTTCCGGGAACGATTATCAACGCCACGGTGCGCCAGGCAGACGGATTCACGAACGTCTACCAGATGAACGATGAAGGTGTTGCTGGTGACGTTGCCGCCGGTGACGGAGTGTTCAGCGTACGGCTGCCATCTCCTGAGTCACAGGGTATCAACGACGTTGCGCTCACGATGAGCTGGGCCGACCTGAAATCGGAGTTGACCGGAACCGGCTCTTACAAGACCGAGGAGTTCCCTTCCGTCAGAGTCACCCGCATGTTCGATGTGAACATCCACGAGGGCGACGATGCAGTGCTGGCGACGATCGAAAGCGTCGTTGGCGGCTTCCCATACCTGGCATCTCCGGACGAGTTTAATGTTCGGATAGTAAGCGTCGATGGTGAGACCACCGGCACTGTCGTGCCTCGCAGCGAGCCGGAGCCTGGCAAGGGCTTTGCGTTCGATGTGATCGGCGCTCTGCCAGCCTCAGGCGACTACTCGGTTAGCGTTGCGCTTGAGACGAACTACCTTGGCCGTGAGTACTTCACAGCCGGACCTGCGATCTCGACCAACGCCACGATCACACCGCAACCGTTCTTGATCGTGGGTCTGCCAATCTGGGCATGGTCGGTCATCGGAGTTGTCGCAGTTGTCGGTCTCGTGCTGGTAGTGATCCAGTCACGCAGGGTGCACCCGCATGGCTTCATCTACGACGACCAGGACAACCTCGTTGCCGACTTCGGCAACCTGAAGCGAGGCTGGATCAAGAAGCTGACCTCTGCTGACACGGTGCACGCTTCCGAGGTACGTGGACTCCCGTTCCACACAGGGACGTTCAAGTTCAGCCGAACAGGCGTGAAGCTTGAGTACGACCAGTCAGACGCGCAGCCAAGCCTGCGAGTGAACTCGAGGCCTGCGCCGCCTGTCGTCGACCTTGAGCACGATGTATGGCTCGGCATCAGCGGCAAGCTGCTGACGTTCACGAACGAGCGTAGAGCACGGGCGACGATGGTCTTCGCTCCAGCGGACGACTAGTCAGGCCGGAATAGAACACGAAAGAAAGGGCGAGGAGATTTCTCCTCGCCCTTTCTGTTTTCCAGCTATTGCGAACGACTACTCGACTGTGATCTCAACACTCACGAGCTCGTCGCCCGGTTGCGGATCACTCATCGGGTCTCGCTCACGAAGGCTGAGAGCCACGTCCATTCCCTTGACCACTTTGCCGAATACCGAGTGGACACCGTCCAGGTGAGGAGTCGGGCCGTAGGTGATGAAGAACTGGCTGCCGTTCGTGTTCGGGCCGGCGTTCGCCATCGACAGGATGCCGACCGAATCGTGCCGCAGCGAGCGGTTGAACTCATCTTCGAAGCGGTATCCCGGTCCGCCCGTACCGGTGCCGGTGGGATCGCCGCCCTGCGCCATGAATCCCGGGATCACCCGGTGGAACGTCGTACCGTTGTAGAAGCCGGCGTTCGCAAGGTTCACGAAGTTCTCGACGGTCCTTGGAGCTGCATCCGCATAGAGCTGCACCTCGAACTCCCCCTTTGCCGTCTTGAACGTGGCGCTGTACGACTTCTCAGTGTTCAGGGCACCGGTGGGTGGTTTCAGTTGGTCTACCAATTAGGTTCCTTTCCGTGCTGTTTCTGTGGGGCACCATGATCGAACCCGATCACGGCCTGGTTTCTAGCTCTCTGTGATCTCGATTGTGATGATTGCATCACCGGGCCTCGGGTCGGTCCCCGGGTCCCGGAGCCTGATGCTGTTCACAACATCCATACCCTCGATCACCTGTCCGAACACGCCGTGACAGGAGACATTCCGGGCGCTGCACGCCTTCGCAGAGCCGTCAGCGTTGAACGGGTCCAGGAACGAAGTCTCGGTGAACGTGATGAAGAACTGGCTGCCATTCGTGTTGAATCCCGCGTTCGCCATCGAGATGATGCCGGGGCCACTGTGACGCATGCCCGGGTGGAACTCGTCTCTGAAACGGTAGCCGGGGCCGCCGGAGCCAGTTCCGTCAGGGTCGCCACCCTGCGCCATGAAGTCAGCGATCACCCTGTGGAACGTCACGCCATCGTAGAAGCCGATGCGCGATAAGTTGACGAAGTTCTCGACGTAGAGCGGGGCGATATCGTCGAACAGCTCAATCACGATGTCGCCCTTCTCGGTCTTCATCGTCGCCGTGTAGCTCTTGCTGGTGTCCAGCGCGCCTGAAGGTGGAGCGGGTGAGTCACCCGGCTGAAGCATCCGTCCGACCCCTCCCGGAGCGGTCGTGGCAGTTGCAACCGGAAGGCCGCCCTGTGTCGGCTGAGAGCCGGAGGCACTCCCATCGTCATCAGACCCGCAGGCCACTGCTGCGACAGCAAGAATAGAAATTCCGATCAGTGCAATACCGCGCCTCATGCGCTCCTCCAGGGTGTTCGTCTCAATACTGCCGACGGGTGCTGGCTTGGCCCGGACTATGGTGACATGACGTGTTGTCGTGCGACCGAGGAAGATGTCACCCAGCATGGCGCGGTTTGAGCCTGTACGCCGCCACGAAAGTATAACGACGTGACTCACTATCCCAGATTCAGCACGGCACCGTTCTCACATGCGGACTGTGCAAAGCCCGTATCAAGCACGCCGTGAGCGCCTTCGCTCGCACTATAATCGTTCGATGACTTCAAACTCGAACTTGAACGGGCAGGACCTGTCGCTTCCCGAAGGCCTCTCCGGCTCTGACCTCGTCGAGATGTACCGCACGATGGTTCTCAGCAGGACGCTTGACGAGCGTGTCTGGCTGCTGAACAGGCAGGGAAAAGCGGCTATCGCTGCGTCAGCGCAGGGGCATGAAGCTGCCCAGATCGGCACAGTCAAGGCACTCGACCCGGAACGAGACCACTTCCTCATCTACTACCGTCAGTTCACGGCGATGCTCGGTCTGGGCACGACGCCGAGTGAGCTGTTGAGCGGATTCCTGGCCAAAGAGGGCGAGCCGATGAGCGGCGCCCGACAGTTTCCGCTGCACGGTGCCCACCCGAGAGTCGACCTGTTCTCATTCTCGAATGTCGTGGCAACCCAGCTTCCGCACGCCGTCGGAGTGGCCCTCGCAGACAAGATGAGCGGCTCGGACGCCGTGGCGATCGTGTTTTTCGGTGATGGCGCAGCGAGCCAGGGTGACACTCACGAGGCGATGAACTTCGCGGGCATCCACAAGCTGCCCGTCATCTTCATGTGCGAGAACAACCGCTACGCCATCTCAGTGCCCATTCACAAGCAGATGCCGGTGGATAGTGTCGCCAGCCGGTCGTCGGCGTACGGCTTCCCCGGTGTCAGCGTGGATGGCACAGACATGCTCGCCACCTATGAAGCCGTCTCGGCCGCTGCCGAGAGGGCACGTGCTGGGGACGGCCCGACGCTGGTCGAGGCGAACGTTGAACGCCTGCTGCCTCACACGACGGACGATGACCACACGCGTTACCGGCCTGAGGACGACATCGCAGGGATGCGTGCAAGGGACCCGATTGAAATCACCGGGAACATGCTCGTTGCGCATGGCCTGCTGACAGACGCCGAAGTGGAGGCGATCAACTCTGAAGCAAAGGCAACCGTCAACGCTGTGACCGATGAGGTCGATGGACTGGCCTATCCGACTACGGAGACGATGTTTGATCACCTCTTCGCCGGGAGCAGCAGCCAGTGAGCCAGAAGACGGTGATCGAGGCTGTTCGTGAGGCGATGCTGTCCGAGATGCGAAGAGACCCCGATGTTTTCATCATGGGCGAAGATATCGCCCACAGGGGCGGCGTGTTCCTGGCAACCGACGGCTTTGTCGATGAGTTTGGCGAGGAGCGGGTGATCGACACTCCGTTGGCCGAGTCGTCGATCTCTGGCATTGCACTCGGTGCGGCGGTGAACGGCAAACGGCCCATCGCCGAGATCCAGTTCGCAGATTTCGTGTGGCCTGCCATCAACCAGATCGTAGGAGAGGCCGCCAGGGTGCGCTATGGCACCAACGGCCGCAAATCGGCACCGATGACGGTGCGGGTGCCGTATGGAGGCGGCGTGCGAGGCGGTCTGTACCACTCACAGAGCATCGAGGTGCTGTTCGCACACACTCCAGGCCTGAAGGTGGTTGCACCGGCGACACCCTATGATGCGAAAGGCCTGCTTGTGTCAGCGATCAGGGACGACGACCCCGTGATCTTCCTGGAGCACAAAAAGACGTATCGACTGGTCCGAGGTGAAGTCCCTGACGAAGAGTACGCAGAGCCCATTGGCGTGGCTGACGTCAAGCGGCAAGGCGACGGCATCACGGTCATCACGTATGGGTTGATGCTCCATTACACGCTGCAGGCGGCACAGGCGCTCGCAGAGCAGGATGGCGTCGAGGCATTGGTGCTGGACCTCCGAACCCTACGGCCGCTGGACCGTGCGTCGATCGCAGAGGCGGCTCGCCACACCGGCAAGGTGCTGATAGTGCAGGAAGACACGCCGGCGGTTAGCGTGTCGTCGGAAGTAGCGGCGGTTGTCGCAGAGGAAGCGTTCTACGATCTAGATGCGCCGGTGATGAGGGTGACGCCGCCAGAGCTGCCTCCCATGCCGTTCAGCCCGTTGCAGGAAGCGGCGTTCATGCCGTCGCCCGAGAAGATACTGGAAGCGATGCGGAAGCTGGCCGCAACTTAGTCCACCGGTCTGCGGGACCGATGCGCTGGAGAGCGTTGATGCCATTCGAGATCGAGATGCCACATGTCGGCGAGTCGGTGACCGAGGCCGTCATCGAGAAGTGGCTGAAGAAGCCCGGCGACCGCATCGAGAAGTACGAGCCGATCGTTGAGGTTGTCACCGACAAGGTGGCTATGGAGGTCCCTGCGCCTGCGACAGGCGAGCTGACTCGAATCGTGGCAGGGGAGGGCGACACGGTGGCAATGGGCGCTGTGATCGCTGAGATGGACGCTGAGGACGCTCCACAGGCCGCAGAGGGCATCAGTCGGCCTATGGCGCCCCCTGCAGCGGCCACAGAGCTGTCTGCCCCTACTCCGGCATCTCCTGCCACCTCTCAGAGCACTCCGTCGGGCCTAAAGATGGCCAATGTCGATCAAGTCGGTTCCATGATTACAGCTGCCAACGTCGGGCCGACGGGAGGTGCGTTCAGCGACACCTCGCTGGGCGAGAAGACTCAAGAGCCCTCATCCGGCGGTGCTGCGGCCGAATCGGCATCGACGAAGCCTTCAACCGGCTTCGCAAGGCTCTCACCGGCGGTAAGACGATTGCTTGAGCAGCACAGCCTTGATGCGTCGGCGATCACTGGCACCGGTGTCGGAGGCCGCATCACCCGGGCAGATGTGCTCGCAGCAGCCGAGTCGGGTGCCGCGGCACCCGTTATGGCCACAACAACGGGCGATCTGACGAAACCGTCCGCGATCCGCAGGATGATCGCCGAGCATATGTCTAAAAGCTTCCGGGAGATCCCGCACGCCTGGTCTGCGGTCGAAGTCGATGTCAGCGGTCTCGCGGCCTGTCGTTCTGCAAACCGCGACTCCGTACAGGCAGAGCACGGCGTCAACCTCACTTACCTGCCGTTTGCGCTTGCTGTCACGGCGGGTGCACTACGTTCAAACCCGCTCCTGAACTCTTCCTGGCAGGAAGATGGCATTCTGACCCACAACGAAATCAATGTCGGAATAGCCGTTGCCGGTAAGGACGGTCTTGTCGTGCCAGTGCTTAAAAGCGCTGATACCAAGTCTGTGCTTGAGCTGGTGAAAGAGCTTTCGAAAGTGGTCGAAAGAGCCAGAGAAGGAAAACTGACGCTCGAAGACGTGAGTGGCGGCACTTTCACTCTCAACAACACAGGCGCGCTCGGTTCGGTATGGGGTGGAGCGATCATCAACCACCCGCAGGCGGCGATTCTGACGACCGAGGCGATTGTGAAGCGTCCCGTTGTGACCGAGGGCGACGCGGTCGAGGTTCGGCCGATGATGAACATCTGTCTTTCGTTCGACCACAGGGTGATCGACGGTGCCGAGGCGTCGGCGTTTTTGCAGGACGTCAAAAGCGGCCTTGAGAGCATCACGGCGCATACGGCACTGGAATGAGCAGTTCTCTCCCACCATTTCCTGAACTGCGGTCAGCATGGCTTGGCACCATGCCGTACATGGACGCTCTCGAAATCCAGCGGTCCCTCTTCGAAGATAGGAAGGCTGGAACCGGTCCTGACACGTTGCTGATGCTGGAGCACGAACCTGTCTACACGCTCGGGCGCCGGGCGGATCGCGCAGACATCCTTGCTTCTGATTCCGCTCTGGAGGCGATCGGAGCAACGGTGGTCGAGACAGATCGGGGTGGTGAAGTGACCTATCACGGCCCTGGCCAGCTGGTGATGTATCCGGTGATCAGCATCCGGCAAGCCGAACTTGGGCCTGTCAGTTACGTGCGAATCCTCGAGCAGGTTGTGATCGACACGTTGCAGCAGTTCGGAGTGTCGGGCCACCGGGTCGTAGGCAAGACCGGCGTATGGATTGGAGGAGAACCGGGTGCGAAGCCGCCCAAAGGCCAGAACCCTGCCGGCCGGAAGATCGCCGCTATGGGGGTCCGGGTAAGCGGCGGCGTGGCGATGCATGGTCTGGCGCTGAACGTCTCCACCGACCTGTCTCACTTCAACATGATCGTGCCCTGCGGCATGCCAGAGCTGCCCGTCACATCGATCTCTCAGGAGACCGGCGTCTCACCGGAAGTGCAGGTCGTCGCCGACATCGCAGCAGACCGTCTTGGCGAGTTGTTGCAGCGCCGGATCGTGCGAGTCTCCGCATCCGAACTCGCCGCCTGAGCGACAGCGTCGGCAAGCCGCCACGGCCCGTGCGTGCAGTCCCCAATGGTCGGATGCACACCTTCGGCACACCATTCAACGAAGCGGACGGATCGTGTGATCTCAGACCGCAGCCACGCATCTGCCAGGGACCTGCACATGCCTCAAGGCTCCAGAGCCACAGAACTACTTCTTGTAGAAGACGATCCAAACGCGGCTGCTCTATTTCTGGACCGCGTCAGGCATTTCGCACCCGGCGAGTTCAATGTCACGCAGGCGCGATCACTGCAGGCCGGGTTGGAAGAAGCAGCAGACCTTCAGTTCGGCCTCGCGGTCCTTGACCTCACTCTCCCGGACTCGGTTGGCATAGAGACCTGTTCGAAGTTCAGCTCAGCTCAACCCAACGTTCCCTTCATCGTTCTAACCGGCGTCGCGGATGGCTCCCTTTCGGAGACGCTTTCGCGGGCTGGCGCGGTTGCCACATTCACGAAGGAAGACTGCAAGGCCGAGGATCTCATTAACGCCATCAGGTCAGCGGCGGTTTCGACTCGACGCCAGATCCCGGAAGTCTCCACTGCCGCGGCTGAGGCCAGGTTCAGAAACGCAATCATCGACAGTGCCGATGGAATCGTCGTGATTGGCGAGACGGGTGACATCGTGCTTGTGAGTGCCGGAGCAGAGTCGTTGCTGGGCCGATCGGCGGCCGAACTGACCGGCAGTCCACTGGGAATCGATCTCGTGCCCGGAAAGCCGGTACGGGCCCAGATGCTGCGAGAAGAGCAAGGTCACGCGCGGAGTCACCTGGCGGACAGTCCCGTGCGCCAGTTCGATGTGTGCAAGCTCAAAGTGAACGAGGTTGAGTTCTGGCCGTTCTCGCATCACTGGGCGAACAGGCCGGTGACCGTGTGCGCAATGCGGGACGTGAGCAACCAGACCGCCGAAGAGAATCGGCAGCGCAACATCGTTCGAATACAAGAGCCGCTGCAGGTGTCGGCAGGCATTGAAGCCGTGTGCGCCGACATCGCGGTCCGTCTGGGCGCGCTGGTGAAGTTCAACCGGTTCGAGGCGGCCCTATGGCGGTCGGACCTGAGCAGACTGCAGATCATGTCCGAGCTTGGCGTACCTGCGATAGGGCGCGAAGTCTCCGCGCTGCTTGAGCGTCGCTCGACCCCCGACGAGTTCGACTCATGGGCGACGGAATGGTCTTCCGAGGACTACGAACCCCGAGTTGCCGTGTCGATCGGTTCCGTCGTTGCTGACGAAATGCAGGGCCGCAACAACGTGATACTCGCCCGCTGCGCCAGCATGATCGCCTCGGCGCTGGCCGGCATGAAGAGATCGCCTGTGCTCGCACCTGCGTCCACCGAACCAGACTCTTTCGAAGAGTTACTCGGCCGAAGATCCGGCAGAAGCAGCTCGATGCCCGAGGCTGCGTAGTGAGCCTGGCCGCCGAAACCCGCCAACCTGCAACCGGTAGTGGGAGCTACGGTCAGAACGGCGCGTTCACGAGACGGCTGGGCGTTATCGCGGCTGCTGCAACCTTCCTGATGCTGCTCGCGATGACACTTGGAACAGCCCTGGGCGTCCGCGCCATTTTGAACTCTCAAAGTGAGCAGCGGTTCGCCGACTCGATTGAAGACGCCTCAAACACCGTCCTGGCCGATCTTGAGAACAGTTTCACGGAACTGGCGGCCCTAGAGGCGTTCGTCAGATCGGAGTCTGAGCTTACGAACAACCGGTTTCAGATCTTTGCCAGCACGCTCAACCAGCGTGTGACCGGATCCGAAAGCGTTGGCTTCGCTCCCCGGGTACTCGCCTCTGAGGCCGACGCATTCGCAGATTCGATGCGCCAGCAAGGGATCGATATGCCGGCGTTTGATGCTGGTGCGGCCGTCTCCGAACGCTTTCCTGTCACGTTTGCCTTTCCGCCGATCGAAGACTTGATCGAACCGGGAACAAACCTGGTTAGCGACCCGCGTTTCGGCACTGCCGTGCAAGAAGCGTTGCGGGAGAGGGTGCCCGTTGCATCGGGCGCCGTCACGTTGCGGACGAACGAGTCTTCCCAGCCCAGGTTCTTCATGTTTCAGTCAGTGTTCGGTGATCCCGAGCCGGGCAACCTCCCGTCAGAAGGACCGCTGATTGGCTACGTGTTCACGGTGTACAGGGCCGCAGACTTTCTGGCCGGCCCTCTTGACAGGAACAACCTTGGCGAAGTTCCTCTGAGAGTGTTCGATTCGGCTCCCGGCAGGCCATCTTCACTCATATTCCCTGAACTTGATCCAGAGGCGAGCGGAGCGCTTGCCAGCGGCTGGGTCCAGACCAGCCTGGACTTCGCAGGGCGCCGCTGGGACCTTCAGTTCGAGACACCAGAGCAGTTCGGTCTGAGCGCTCTGGAACGGAACGTGTGGATCATCGTGCTTTCTGGCGGACTGGGACTGACCGTGTTCGCGTCGATCTCGATGTTCTCGCTGCTGAAGGCCCGCAGCAACGCGCACTCAGACCTCGATATGAAGACCAGCCAGATCCGGGTGATCGTGGGATCAGCAATCGAGGGCATCGTGGTGATCGACGATCGGAACCGGCTGCTGATGGCGAACCAGTCGTTTGCCGACGCTTTCGGGATGCCGGACCCGGACATTCTCACCATGAAAGACTGGGGCGCGGTGCGGGAGTCGGCAACTGTGGAGCTTGAGGACCGTGACAGCTTCTTCGAGGTGCTGGCGAGGATCAACAGCAGCCGTGACGCTGCGGTCGCTGCGGTCGATGTCCGGATTAAGTCGCCTGTGCCCAGGACGCTTTCCATGTCTTCGTCGCCTGTTAATGACGCATCAGGCGACTACATTGGGCGACTCTTCGTCTTCAGAGATGTGACAGCGGAGCGGTCAGCTGAGGAAGCGAAGACGGACTTTGTCTCGATGGTTTCTCACGAACTGCGAACCCCTCTCACATCGATCGTCGGCTACGTCGACCTGCTGCTTGAAGAAGCTGGTGGTGAGCACTCTCCTGAATCTGCAAGGCTCCTGGAGGTCGTGAGACGCAACAGTAGCCGCCTTGCACGGCTGGTTGCCGACATCCTGGACCTCTCGAGGATCGACAACGCCAGGTTCGACCTGCAGCCCACCGAGGTCGACATAGCGTCACTGCTCGCTGATCTGGTCGAGTCGATGTCGGCCGACTTCAGGAGCAAGCAGCAGCACGTCTCACTCGATATCGCAGATGACCTGCCCGTACTAAACGTCGATAGGCTCCGCATCGGGCAGGTGTTCACCAACCTGCTGTCTAACGCTCACCGCTACACACCTCCTAAAGGCTCCATATCGGTCAAAGCGACTACTGACGACACCAAACTACTGGTCAGCGTGAAGGACACGGGAGTCGGGATAAGCAGAGAAGATCAGCCAAGGCTGTTCGAGCGATTCGCCCGTATCAACAGGGGTGAGACCAGGCAGGCCGGCTCAACCGGACTGGGCCTCGCGATTACGAAAGCGCTAGTTGAGCTGCATGGCGGGTCGGTCTCGGTCGAGAGCGGTCGCGGCCAGGGCTCGGAGTTCACAGTGAGACTGCCGATTCGACAGGAATCACGACGAGTAGCCTGAGTGCTTGATCGGCAGGAGCGATGCGTGCTTAAGCTGCCTGTGCTTCTGGCTTCTCGTAGTAGGCGGGGCGTACGTAGCGGTAGCCGAACTCTCGCACAGTCTCGATCAGCAGTGGCCGCTTAGGGTTCTCCTCGATCTTGGCTCGGAGATACGAGATATATAGCCGCACGCTGTCCGGCGAGGTCTCCATGGCGTTCGGACCCCAGGCCATGTCGAGTAGCTGGTGGTGGCTCAGGACCTGTCCCGAGTGCCGCACCAGCGACGTGAGCAGCCTGTACTCCAACGGCGAAAGAGCAACCTCATTGCCTCTGACCGCCACGAGGTGCGCCCTGTGGTCGATCGTCAGCTGGGCATCGATATATGAGTCCTCACCGCCCTTGAGGGCCGGCATCGTGGCACGGCGCATTACGGCTTCGACGCGCGCTACCAGCTCATCCTTGGCGAAAGGCTTGACAATGTAGTCGTCCGCGCCGGCCTGCAGCCCCTTAACGCGGTCCAGCTCGGACCCCATGGCCGAGAGGAAGATGACCGGGATATCTGACATCTCCCGCATCCGGGAACATAGCTCAATACCGTCCATCACGGGCAGGTCGATGTCGACAATCGCAAGATCCGGGCGCTCAACGAAGAACGAACGGAGGGCTTCTTCGCCGGATGGAGCGAGAACCGTGCGGTATCCGGCCATCTCGAGCCGCATCGAAACAAGCTCAAGGATGTCCTGCTCGTCATCGACCACAAGGATGGTGGCAGCCATAGTCTCCTCACGTTGACCCCGACCGAGGCAGATGAAGGGGGATGCCGGTCGGATCACCATTTATCAGGCACAACAAAGGGGAATGCGCCCTGCTCAATTGAATCTACCGGTCACTCAGGCCGAACGGTTCCGGGGATACACCACGAACGGTTGCCGGGGCGGCACACAGTGAAATCACGCTCCACTGTGTGTTGCCACCACCGCGGCGTTCGCGGTGCGTCACCGGCGCAATCCCTTATCGTCCGTCTACTCGTACACCTCGCCAGTGAGCACCCGCAGCACCGCACCACAATTGACTTCGAACTCCAACACGAACTCCGCTGGTCGAATAAAGTTGACCGACTCGACCGAAGAACCCTCGACCAGCGGACGATGTCCAATCCCACAGAACTTCCTAGAACGGACAAGCTCCAGGCGCACTCCCATTCGTTTCATCTCAAGTCCGGCGAAGCTGCTCGCACTACTCGCCGTTTTCAGTGCTTCGATCGCCGCGGTAGCCTGCGGCTCACCACCTGTCGCTGAGTTCGAGTCCTCATCCGATGGCGGGTCCGTTCCCCACGAGGTGAGCTTCACGCCCGTCGAAGACTCGGGTGGAGCGACGTTCTTGTGGGAGTTTGGGGACGGCGCGACCAGTACCGAGAGATCCCCGACTCACACCTACCAGGACGCCGGTGAACTTACCGCCAGGCTGACCGTGTCCGACGGCGGATCTCAGACCGTTTCCGAGAAGTTGATCTCGCTCGAGCCGGGTGAGGCAGGTTGGATAACCGTTGAGCCTGCTTCGTTGGTACTGGAGAGCGGAGAGCGCCAACAGCTTTCACCTGCCGCTTTCGATGCGCTCGGCAATCCGGTCACAGACGCCACCTTCACCTGGGTTTCGTCTGAGTCGGCGGGGTCTGTGTTAGAAGACGGCACCTTCATTGCTGGACCGGAAGTAGGTGAATACGAAGACGCAGTCACAGTCGAGTACGAGCGGCTTGGTGTGACCGCCCGGCTCGAAATCCCGGCCGAGGTTGTTTACGGCGCACTCGATTCGATCGTGGTGCAGCCAGAGGTGATCGACCTGCGGGTGAACAACCGGGTTGACCTGAAGGTAACGGCCACCGATAGACAGGGGCATGTTCTTCCCGACGCTCAGATCGAATGGTCTCCGCTGCGTCCTGGCATCGACTCGATCCTTGCAGGCGGCGAGTTCCGCGCTGGCACGCTGCCCACCGAAGAGGAGATGCCACTGGCGAGGATCCGAGTGAGCGTTGGGTCGACGTTCCTGGAAAAGACGGTCCCCGGCAATATCACCACCGGAATCCTCGACCGAGTGGACGTATCTGTAACCCCTCAAGAGGTCGCTGTCGGTGCTCCTGTGACTCTCACGGCCTCGGCGTTTGACCGCTTCGGGAACTCATTGGAGCTGGAATCGCTGGAATGGGAGCTGGTCGATGACTCCTTCGGCGAGCTATCTGATGAGGGTGTGTTTACGCCTTCGGGAGCGGCAGTCTCAGTGAACGGGCCTCTGCTGACAGCGACCGGGGAGATCGAAAGAGTCAGATCACTGACCGAAGTTGAGATGACGATTCTTCCGGGGATCGCCGCAGGTATCTCGCTCGCTCCACTGGTCGACTCTATCCCGGTCGGCGCGAGCAACCCGTTCGTAGCGCTGGTAGTAGATGAGTTCGGCAACATCATCGACGGTGTCGACGTTGTGTGGAGTGTCAGCGCAGGCGGGACTATTAGAGACACAGGTATCTTCACAGCCGGGTTCGAGACCGGCGAGTTCATCGGAGCCGTAACTGCCACTTTGCCGGCCGGTGCATCAGGCAACCTGACCGAAATCGTTGAGACCGCCAGTATCACCGTGCGAGACAGGTCCAGCGACATGATCGCCGTCGAGGTGTCTAACACGACTGACGCTGGACTGCTGCTGATCGATCTGACGACTGCAGATATCCTGCCTGTTGCTACGGAACTCGACACTGATGACGGAATCGAGCTTTCGCCGGCATGGTCGCCGGACGGCGCAAGACTCGCGTATTCGTCCGACGTAAGCGGGACGATCCAGATATATGACATCGAGATCGAAACGGGGACGATCAGGCAGCTCGTAGACATCCCTGCCGGCTCTGCGATGCCTGCTTACTCACCAGACGGCACCAAACTGGCGTTCGTCGTCACGACAGATGCCAATTGGCAGCTCTATGTGGCCGACCTTCCGATTCCAGACTCCGAAGGCAACATCGAGCCGATCACGCTGGAAGACGCAACCAAGCTTTCGACTAACGACGATGTCCAGAGCCTGCTTCCATGGTGGTCGCCGGACGGATCGAAGATCGTCTTCACCATTTCCCGCTCGGTGACCGATGTCGATATTCACGTTGTGTCCTCAGACGGTTCAGTACCGCCTGTGCAGATCGGAGAGGCCGGCCTCTCCGCGTTCGGCTGGTCGGACGACGGCGAGTTCATCCTCGCCATCGACAATCAGAGCGGGGGCGGGCAGAGCCTGCTGGTTCTCAATGGAGAAACCGGTGAAGTGACCGGCCTGGTTCCACTGCCGTTCCAGGCGTTCCTCGCCGCATGGGCGCCGGACAACTCGGAGGCCGCCGTCATCGACCGTATCACCGGCGCAATGTGGCTCCTTGATGCTGACGGCAGCAGCCTCAGGCAGGCGCTCGGCGCAAACTTTGTCCCGAGACGAGTCGCGTGGCGGCCCGTGCCGATCGATGCAGCGGCTGTACTCACCGAGCAGGCCGCTGAATCCGAAGAGCCGGAAGAGTCCCTTCAGTAGGGCAATACGCAGTTGCCCCGATCAGATCGGCGGTAACATGTGCTCCGCTTTCGCCTGACTCCCGACTCACGACTGCACAGTCGCGCCACGCTAACCTGCCACGGAGACATATGACCTCCTCCACCATTACTCACCTCGAATGCACGCTATGCGGTAAGACCTACTCGCACAGGGAGCCGATGCGGCTCTGCCCTGACGATCAGAAGCCGCTCTACGCACGCTACGACCTTGAATCCGCCGCGCGCACACTGACCAAGTCCGCTCTGGCCGGCCGCGCTTCGAACATGTGGCGATACGAAGAGGTGATGCCTGTTGAGGAGGACGAAAGCATCATCACGCTCGGCGAAGGGTTCACGCCGCTATTTCTAGCTGAACGACTCGGCGCTTTAGTTGGCATGGATTCGCTCTACATCAAGGACGAGGGCGTCAACCCCACCGGCTCGTTCAAGGCCCGTGGCCTCTCAGCCGCAGTCTCGATGGCGCACGAACTGGGCCAGATGAAGCTGACCATGCCGTCGGCGGGCAACGCGGCCGGAGCGATGTCTGCCTACGCAGCGAAAGCGGGGATGGAGGCGCATGTCTTCATGCCCGAGGACGCTCCACAAGCGAACCAGATCGAGTGCGTTGCCTACGGCGCTCAACTCAATCTCGTGAAAGGCTTCATCACCGATGCCGGGAAGCTGTCGGGCGAAGCGGCCGAGCAGCACGGACTGTTCGATGTCTCGACCCTGCGTGAGCCGTATCGACCGGAAGGCAAGAAGACGATGGGCTACGAGATCGTCGAGCAGCTCGGGTTCGAGGTGCCGGACGTGATTATCTATCCGACCGGGGGCGGGACCGGGATTGTCGGCATCTGGAAGGCGCTGGATGAGATGGAAGCACTTGGATGGATCGGTTCTGAGCGGCCGCGCATGGTTTGTGTCCAGGCAGAAGGTTGTGCGCCAATCGTCACCGCTTATCGCAACGACGAAGAGTTCGCCACGCCGTTCCCGGATCCACACACGCTGGCTGCAGGGATGCGAGTGCCCGCAGCCGTCGGCGATTTCCTGGTCCTCAGAGCAGTCCGCGAGAGTGGCGGCACAGCGTTGACGGTGAATGACCCTGAAATGGTCGCCTCAGTGCGCAAGATGGCCGAGCACGAGGGGATATTCGCTGCGCCTGAAGGCGGAGCCACGCTCTCTGCGCTGGAGCAGCTGCTGGAAACGGGCGAAGTTAGCCAGAACGAGCGAGTCGTGCTGCTCAACACAGGGTCGGCCCTGAAGTACCTGGATGTGCTCGGCCCGGCGCTCGCAGACCTGAAGCCGGTCTAGATGTGCTGCTTGTCCCAGTCGATGACGTGGCTGGTGACGCCGTTCGGGTAGTGCCGCTCGTACTCCTCGACCAACATCCCCATGATCGCCGAGTTGTGCCTCGCGCCTTCGTGCGGCCGGCTCTGCCGCAGCGTTCCCTCGTGCTGGAAGCCGATGCTCTCGAACATTCCGCGGGCAGGCATGTTGTACTCGGGAACGTCCACCCATGCCCTGTGAAGCTGCAAGTGCTCGAACACATGCTCCAGCATGGCTAGGACGGCCGCCGTTCCGAACCCGCCGTGCCACATGTCCTTGCGACCGATCAGCACTGATATCTGAGCGTCGCCAAGAGCTTCGTCTATCGAAAGCTGCCCTTCGCCTACATGCTCACCCTCGAGCGTGTAGATCGAGAAGATGTCCCGGTGCGGCTGGTGATGCGGGTCATGGAACACTTCGTCCCACTCCGCCTGCGATGCGTTGATCATGTCCTCGGGGTCGTACCCGAGGTGGGCCGGGTCGCCGTACGTGTAACGGCCGAACCATGACTCTGCAACTTCGGGGTCCTTCAGCCACTCGGCGATACGTGCGACGTCTTCCCTTGTAACCTGTCTGAGTTCAACCTGTGCCATATCGGTTCTCCAGTCACTACCGGCAGGCCGTCTTGAGAAGGGCGACACCGGGCGAAGTTGCGGGAGTATAGCGGTTTGCTGCAAAAACTATCACCTGCGAAGTCCGAACCCCGTGGTTCTGCGCTGTTCAGCAGGTGTGAAAAGTACCGCTACCTGCTTACGAGACAACTGAACCCAACCACCGACTCTGGTCTTTCGTGCCTGTTCATCATGCTCAACCCTTCGACGGCAGATGCGGAGTCCAACGACCCGACGATCAGCCGTTGCGTGGACTTCGCCAGCAAATGGGGAATGAGTGAGCTCCTGGTCGTGAACCTTTTCGCCTTGCGAGCAACTGATCCATCAGAGCTGCGAACGGCGAAAGACCCGGTCGGACCTGAGAATGACCAGGTCATTGAAGATGTCCTGAAGACGGTTGATGTCATTGTGGCAGCATGGGGTAATCACGGAACGCTGAACAACAGGGCAGACGGCGTCCGAGAGCTCATATCGAAGTCCGGCAGACCGGTGCATCAGCTCGGTGCGAACAGGACCGGTGAGCCGCGACACCCGCTTTACGTCCCATCGGACGCGGTCCTATCGCCTGTCGCCAGCCCGTTGTGGCGCTAAATCGCCGTGCTAGGATTAGGCGTCTCTACTCGCGGGGGCCAATTCTGGGTCCCGACAATCTAACTTCGGAGGTAGACCGTGGCAGACTGGAAGATGGAAGCTGAGATCGAATACTGCGTGCCGTGCGGTTACGCCAACCTCGCCGCCTACATGGCCAGCGAGCTTTTCCAGGCAGCGGGCCCGGCGCTGGCGATCAGCCTGAAGCCCGGCGCAAACGGCGTCTTCACCGTCAAGGTGGACGGGCGTGAGCTGTGGAACAAGAAGGAAAAGGGCGCTTCCCCTCACATCATGGAAGTGAAGGAAATCAAGGCGCAGGTCGCCAACATGCTCGAGTCAGGCGCTGTTATCCAGACCAGCTAGAGCATCGAGATTCGAACATTAGCGGGGCAGCCGACATCCGGCCGCCCCGCTTTTTCTTGTTCGATCCAGCTGTTTCGAGACGACGCACCGATTTGCGCTAAGATCGGTTTCTGAGTTGGCGAAACGTTCACAACCCACTCTTCATTACGAGCAAACAAGAACAACAAATGGTAAAAGCAGCAGTTCTATATGAGCCGAACAAGGCCATGCCGATCGTCGACCTCGAGCAAGAGAAGCCAAAAGCGGGCGAAGTACGGGTCCGCATGGCAGCCGCGGGCGTCTGCGCGTCCGACCACCACGTGATGCTCGGTCAGACCAACTTCCCGATGCCGATAGTGCTCGGGCATGAAGGCGCCGGCATCGTCGAAGAGGTCGGAGAGGGTGTCACGTCCGTCAAGGCCGGTGACCGTTGCATCTTATCTTTCGTGCCGAACTGCGGACACTGCCGGTCCTGTCGTGTTGGTTCACCACAGCTCTGCGACACCAACCGCCTGACCGGGACCAGGCAGTACGACGGCACCTTCCGGCTCAAAGACTCCGACGGCGCCGAGGTTCACCAGTTCGCCAAGCTCGGTGTATTCGCCGAGAGCATCGTCATTCCGCACCAGGCCTGCTACCCGGTCTCAGACGACGTACCGATGGACGTTGCCAGCCTCATTGGCTGCTCCGTAACGACAGGTGTCGGCGGGGTCATCAACCAGCCCGACATCCAGTCCGGTATGACTGTCGCAGTGTTCGGCTCGGGTGGTGTCGGGCTTAACGCCATACAGGGAGCGAAGCTGCTCAACGCATCGAAGGTCATCGCCGTCGACATCCACGACCACAAGCTGGAGTTCACATACAAGTTCGGTGCCACCGACGTGATCAACTCTCGCTCCGAAGATCCCGCCAAGAAGATCATCGAGTTGACAGACGGCGGAGTTGACTTCGCTTTCGACACGTTCGGCAGTGCGATCACAACCGAGCAGATGATGGACTCGCTCCGCAAAGGCGGGACGGGCGTGCTGGTCGGACTTGCTCCGGAAGGCATGACGGCAGGCATCAACCTTGTCGATCTTGTCCGCAACCAGAAGTCGCTTGTCGGCAGCTATTACGGCTCTGCAAGTCCACATGAGACCTTCGGCAAGCTGGTCGACTTCTACACCAAGGGCCGTATCGACATCGACAGCCTGATCACGCGCCGCTATCCGCTCTCCGAGATCAACGAAGCGTACGACGCGCTTGCACGCGGTGAAGACGGCCGGGGCGTCATCGTTTTCGACTAGTTTCCTGCGGGTGGCGGCGACGGGAAAACCGCGCCTCTGCCCGGCCAGGAAACCGGCGAATTCGCTTTCCCGCTTTCAGTTCGGGAAAAGGCCAATCCAAACTGGATTGTGCTCTTTTTCACTTGCTGGCAAAGTACGCCGGTGCTATGCTGCCCGCGCCCCTCTGAAACCTTTTCAGACCGGCGTTACGCGGTAGCTGAAAATGTTTGACGACTACCTTCGAAATTACGCAATACTCATAATCTTCTTCGGCGTTGCTGTAGGCGTGCCACTCGGCATGCTGGGCATGTCGTACATGGCCTCGTTTATCAAGGTCAGGCCGCAGCGGACCACGCGTATCAAGCGCGCCCCTTATGAAGGTGGAATGAGGCCGCTCGGCGACAAGCCGGCGCGCTTCAACTTCCGCTACTACTACTACGCTCTTCTCTTCGTTGCGTTCGATGTCGAAACCGTGCTGCTCTACCCGTGGGCTGTGCGACACGGTGTGCTATCAAGTCAGTTTGGCTGGGCCGCTCTGGGTGCGGTACTTGTCTTCCTCTTCATCGTGACAGTCGGATATCTCTACGCATGGCGTAAGAAAGCCCTGGAGTGGCAATGAACGAGAAGGAAACGCTTCTTGCCGACCTGCAGGGCGCGTACGGCGCGGCTGCAGACTTCTACCCCGGCTCGTCACTGATCAAGACGACCTGGGACACTGATGCCGACGAAGGCCGCGAGATCAACCAGATGAAGGCGACTCACCTTGAGCCGTTCGCCGAACCGCTGGTCGGTCCAACCGATGAGTTGCAGCGCAGCGCCATCGTTACCTCTGTCGACACGCTTCTCAACTGGGCCCGGAAGAGCTCAGTGTTCCCGCTCCAGTTTGGTCTTGCCTGCTGCGCTTTCGAGATGATCGCGACCGCAATGAGCCGCTTCGATATCGCACGTTTCGGCATGGAGGCCTTCAGGGCAACCCCGCGACAGGCCGATCTGATGATCGTGGCCGGCACGGTCACATGGAAGATGGCAGTTCCGCTTCGCCGCCTCTACGACCAGATGGCCGAGCCGAAATGGGTGCTTTCGATGGGCGTTTGCGCCACCAGCGGCGGTCCTTACTACGAGAGCTACTCAGTGGTTCCCGGCGTCAACCACATCGTTCCAGTCGATGTATACGTCCCCGGCTGCCCGCCACGCCCCGACGCACTGCTGTACGGAATCATGCAGCTACACGAGAAGATCAAACGCTACAGCCTCTCTGGCATCCCGGCAGGCACCGCATGACAAGGCAGTGGTCAGGAGAGAAGCTCGCTGAGGCCATCGAGGCGTTTGCTCCCGGGGCAACGGTCCAAAGCAACTCAACCGATGCCTGGATCAAGCAAGACCGCATCCGAGAGGTCTGCGACGGGCTTCGCACAAGGCCAGAGTTCAAGTTTGATCTGCTCTCAGGCGTGACTGCGGTCGACTACATCGATCACTTCGAACTCGTGTATCACCTCACCTCGCTGCCCAAGAACGCCAAGGCCGTGCTGAAATCGAAGTGCGGCTGGGGCAGGGAAGACGAGCCGACGGTTCCCAGCGTGACTCCTGTCTGGCGCGGCGCAGAGTTGCAGGAACGGGAGATCTGGGACCTGATGGGTATCCGGTTCGAAGGGCACCCGAACCTGAAGCGGATAGCGCTGTGGGAAGGGTTCCCCGGACACCCGCTCCGTAAAGATTTCGCTACGTACGCGCAGTCGCTCGTTCCGGTGGAAGAGCTGAAATGACGCTCAAGACAGAGCCAGTCTCCATAAACCTCGGACCTCAGCACCCCAGCACGCACGGAGTGTTCAGGTTCCGCGTCACCTTCGACGGTGAGGAGATCAAGGACGTGGAGCCGATCTTCGGCTACCTGCACCGCGGCTCGGAGAAGCTGGCTGAGGAGCGGACATACGCGCAGGTGGTAACGCTGACCGACCGCATGGACTACGTGTCCTCGATGCTCTCGAATCAGGCGTACATGCTCGCTGTCGAGAAGCTATGTGGCATCGAGCCATCGCCACGCGGCGTCTGGCTGCGCATGATTGCAGCCGAGCTTCAGCGCATAGCCAGCCACATGGTGGCGATCGGCTTCCTACTGCAGGACCTTGGCGCGTGGGGCACGCCACTCACGTACGCGATGCGCGAGCGCGAGACCGTTCTTTCGATGTTCGAGATGCTGTGCGGCGCCCGGATCACCAACTCGTATTTGAGGCCGGGCGGCGTTTTCATGGACGCACCCGAAGAGTTCTGGCCGACGCTCGACTCGTTCCTCGCCGCGCTGCCGCACCGCATCGATGAGCTAGAGGACTATCTGACCGGCAACGAGATCATCTTCGCCCGCACCAAGGGCGTCGCCATCCTGCACCCGCAGGTTGCGATTGACGCATCGATCACCGGACCGATGCTGCGTGCGTCTGGCGTGGACTGGGACCTGCGCCACCGCGACCCTTACGACTACTACGACAAAGTCGAGTTCGAACGTCCGCTGCACAATGCCGGTGATAACTTCGCCCGTTACTGGGTGCGGATGCAGGAGATGCGAGAGTGCATCAAGATCATCAAGCAGTGCATTCAGCAGATCGAGCCAGGACCGGTCCGGCCGTCACACGACGATGTTCCTTACCTTGTCCGCCCGCCCGCCGGTGACGCGTACGCTGCCATCGAGGGCTCCAAGGGCGAACTTGGCTTCTATCTGGTCTCTGACGGTGGAATCTCACCGTATCGCTGCCACGTGCGTGCCCCCTCGCTCATCAACCTGACACTCCTAAGAGAGATGCTGATAGGCACGTTGATGGGAGACCTGTTCGTCAGCTTCGGCAGTATCGACCTGAACATGGGTGAGGTGGACAGGTGAGCGACAGCTTCCTCGACAACTCGCTGTTCAGGAATATCTACTGCTACATCGCGGGAGAGAGCCAGGGCTGCGAATCCCACGGTTACGACGCAGGTTTTCTGCCGGCTGGCTGGGAGTGGGTGGCGTTCGCGCTCACGGCTTTCGTCATAACCAACCTCTTCATCCAGGGGATACTGGGCGGCGTGCTCGGCTTGATCTGGGGAGAGCGTCGAATCCTGGCGCGATTTCAGAACCGGGTCGGCCCAAACCGCTGGGGACCGTTCGGTTCCCTGACTTCGGTCGCCGACGCTATCAAGACGATGTTCAAGGAGGACATCGTGCCGGACCAGGCAGACCGGTTCCTGTTCAACCTTGCTCCGGTCATCATGCTTGTACCTGTGCTGATGGTGTTCGCTGTGATTCCTGTCGGCATCGGCACGGTCGTTGCTGACATCAACATCGGTCTGCTCTTCGTCATCGCGATCACGTCAGCAAGCGGTCTTGCCATTGCGATGGCCGCGTGGGCATCTGCGAACCGTATCGCCATCTTCTCCGGACTTAGAGCCGTCGCACTGCTCGTCAGTTACGAGATCCCGATGGCGCTATCTTTGCTCGGTGTGCTGATGATCACCGGCACGCTCTCGATGACCGGCACCATCGAGGCGCAGGACGTGCCGTTCATAATCGTCCAGCCGCTCGGCTTCCTGGTTTTCTTCCTTGCTGCGCTCGCCGAGATGAGCCGTACACCATTCGACCTGACCGAAGCAGAGTCTGAACTGGCAGCCGGTCACCTCAACGACTACTCCAGCATGAAGTTCGGTGTGCTGTTCCTTGCCGAATGGGCCGCAACTATCGCCGGAGCAGCGATCATCACAACTGTGTTCCTGTCAGGCTGGCGCGGCTGGGAGCCGATTCCTTCACACATATGGTTCGCAGCCAAGGTCGTTGGCGTCCTATTCGTGATTGTCTGGATCCGGGCAACATGGCCTCGCTTGCGTATCGACCAGGTGCTGACGCTCGCCTGGAAGGGTCTTTTCGAGCTGACGATGATCAACCTGATCGTCACCGCAATTCTCACGGCTGCAATGTCAGACCGAGAGCCAGACGGATCGATGTTCAGCACGAGCGAGCTGTGGATCATGGCGGCGGTCAACTGGGCCGTGTTCTTCCCATCGATCTACCTCATCGGAAAACTGCTTGCCTCGAAGCCCTACGATGCTGACAAGGGCGAGACGCTGCCCGCTTACCCGGTTGCGACCGAAGAGCAGGCCCTGGAAGGAGTGGCTGACTGATGCCTGGTCAGGGACTACTAAAGGGACTCGGCATCACGATGCGCAACTTCGTGCGGCCGACGCACACGGTGCAGTACCCGGACCGAAAGGTCGGGCTGCTCGGTGCGGCAAAACACGCCGGAGTCAATCCGCTCAAGTTCCTTACGGACAACCCGCGTGAGGGCATCAAGGCGCTGCTCTATATGGCGACCGTGCCAGAAAAGGTTGAGCAAGCGACAAGGTTCAGGGGCAACGAGTTCACATGGTTCGAGACTCGCTGCACCGGTTGCGCAAGCTGCGCCAAGTACTGCCCGCTCGGCATCATCAAGATCGTCACTCACCCCGGCGGCATCGACGTGCAGGAAGGCGAGAGCTACGCCATCGATGTGTTCGACATCGACACCGGCCGCTGCATGTTCTGCGGGCTCTGCGTCGAGGCGTGTCCTTACGACGCGCTCCACATGGGAAGCCAGTTCGAGCGCGGCAACTACGTCAGGAACGACCTCGTTATCGACGTCGATCAGCTGCGGAACAACCTGAAACGGCCTTCAAGCTGGTACAGGCCCCAATTTGAAGAGGAAGAGCGGAAGTTCAATCCGTTCAAGGGCGAGGGCATCGACGACCACCACGAGGCGGGCAGGCACGAGCAGCCGTCATCTGACGAGCTCAAGAAACGCTGGGTGGACGAGCGCAAGTGAACGAAACCTTCGAAGCATCAGGAGTAGTCACGTTCGCCTTCTGGGTGGCGTCAGCGGTCACCATCGCTGCTGCTTTGGCAGTGGTGACGGTGCGAGACGTCTTCAAGGCGGCGGTGTTCCTCGCTGGCAGCTTCATCGGCGTGGCCGCGATCTTCTTCCTGCTTAACGCTGAGTTCGTCGGCGTGGTGCAGATCCTCGTCTACGTTGGCGCGGTCTCCATCCTGATTGCCTTCTCAGTGATGATGATCGCCGACGTGTCACGCGGCAGCCAGCCCTCACGTGGTCGCTATGCATCCGTAACGGTCTCGGCACTGGCGCTTGCGGCGATCGCCGTCACCGCCTACAACACGGACTGGACACTCAACGAGGACCTGACAGACAGCAATGCTGTCGCCGGACTTGCTGGTGAGTTCGTTGAAGAGCAGCTGGAGTCCGGCGAAGGCCGGATCATCGCCACGGAGAACCTTGCGTCTGTAACTCTTCCGGCCGGTACGGTTTCCGAAGTTCAAACCGGCGTTCTGAACGACAGCACCGGCACAGTCGGCGGACTTCTCGTTCGCGAGTTTGTCCTGCCGTTCGAGACTGTCGGGCTGGTGATCGTCGCCGCGCTCATTGGCGGTCTTGCCCTGATGCGGCCGCGTCCTGATGAGCAGGAATCGAGGGGAGGCGGCTAATGACCCTCGAAAACGTTCTGCTGGTCTCTGGGATCATCTTTGCCATCGGGCTTTACGGCGTCTTCTCACGCCGCAGCACGATCGCGCTGCTTATGTCACTCGAACTGCTGTTCAACGCCGTCGTGATCGCCGCGGTTGCCTTCTCGCGTTTCACGCCCTCCGCCGGATTAGCTGACGGTGGAGTCGTGACTGCGAACGAGGTCCGCGCAGCGCTCACCGGTCACGTCTTCGCTGTGCTGGTCATCGCAGTTGCAGCGGCGGAGTCGGCGCTTGCGCTTGCTCTCATATTTGCCCTCTACAGGACGAAGCAGACAGTCGAGATCACTGACGTCTCGGAGATGAGTAAGTAGCCATGTGGATCGACTACAAAAAGGCTCCGAACCTGATGATTGCCGAGATGTGGAAGAACCTCCTCGAAGGAGAGGGACTGCCGGCGAAGATTCTGCCTGAGGGCGAGATCCTTGAATGGAGTGAGCGTGTTCCGTTCAGGATTCTTGTTCCGAAGGGCCGCGAGCATGTCGCAGACGAGATAATCCGAAAGCTGTAAGAGAGAAAATTGTTCTCTGAGCCCCTGGCCTGGTTGATCATAGGGTTGCCTGTCGCAGCATTCGTGCTGAACGGCACGGTGATCCGCGTCTGGCTCGGACCACAGACACTGGTCGCAGGCTGGTTGACGATTGCCGCCGTCCTGGGCTCTTTCGTGCTGTCGATCGCTGCATTGATCTCAGTCGCGAGTGACGGAGCGACGCTGCATGAACCTCGCGAATGGATCTCAATCGCCGGCCTTGAACTGACCTTCGGCATGATGCTCGATCAGTTGACCGCCATCATGCTCGTCGTGGTCAGCGGCGTCTCACTTCTCGTGCAGTTCTACTCGCAGCAGTACATGCACGGAGACAGGTCCTACACCCGCTACTACTCCTTCATGGCGCTCTTCACGGCGTCGATGCTCGGACTGGTCACGTCCCGCAACATCATCCAGCTCTTTGTCTTCTGGGAACTCGTCGGAGTCTCGTCGTACCTGCTGATCGGCTTCTGGATGGAGCGGCCGTCTGCAGCAGCCGCGGCGAAGAAGGCGTTCCTGATGACCAGGTTCGGCGACTTCGGCTTCCTGCTCGGAATCCTGTATCTGTTCTTCATCAACCAGGACGTGCCCGGCGACCTGCTCGACATCCCGACACTTTACGAAGTGATCGGCGCAGGCGGAATCGCGGCCAGCGTGGCGACGTGGGTTGCGTTGGGCCTGTTCATGGGAGCGGTCGGCAAGTCCGCCCAGTTCCCGCTGCACTCATGGCTGCCCGATGCGATGGAAGGCCCGACCTCGGTATCCGCCCTCATCCACTCGGCCACCATGGTGACCGCGGGTGTGTTCCTTGTAGCGAGGTTCTTCCCGCTGTTCGAAGCTTCGAACGCGATGGACCTTGTGGCACTGATTGGAGCCTTCACAGCCGTATTTGCCGCGTCGATGGGTCTGGTCGCAAAGGACATAAAGCGCGTTCTCGCATATTCGACGATCAGTCAGCTTGGTTACATGGTGATGGCGCTTGGCATCGGTGCTTACGCGCCCGCGATATTCCACCTGTTCACGCACGCATTCTTTAAGGCCGGGCTGTTCCTGGGCGCAGGCTCGGTCCACCACGCTTCTGGCACCTTCAACATGACCTACATGGGCGGTCTGCGGAAGGACATGAAGTGGACCTACTGGACGATGGTGATCGGCAGTTTGTCTCTCGCCGGCCTGTTCCCGCTCTCGGGTTTCTGGTCGAAGGACGAGATCCTGACGGTTGCGTTCGAACGCGGCTCTGACGATGGCCTCGCGGTCGGCTGGATTGTGCTGGTCGCCGGATTAGTTGCCGCCTTCATGACGGCGTTCTACATGTTCCGCGCCATCTATATGACGTTCCACGGCGAGTACAAGGGCGGCGCAGAGGCCGAAGCAGAGGACGCCAAAAAGAACAACGAGCCGGAACCGGTCGGGCTCGGCCACACCCACAGGCAGGAGTCGCCGTGGGTGATGGTCGCTCCGCTGGTGGTTCTGGCGGCACTCGCTATCGCCGTGGGGTTCCTGGTCAATCCGCTGCCTGACCTTGGCCCGATCAAGAAACACGCCTTCGCGACCTTCGTCACAGAACGCAACGTGAATGTGTTCTCACATGGCGAAGGCCACGGCGCGGAGGGGCAAGAGGCGGACGGCCACTCGGAAGCGAGCCTGTTGCCCGACGCGGTTCACGCCGGATCAGATCCGAAGTTCAGCATCCCGATCGCTACGATCTCTTCGATCCTCGCAGCGGGTGGAATCCTGCTCGCGTACGCCATGTACATCTCTGGCGCAGTCTCACCTGCAGCAATGGGCCGCAGATTCAAGCCCGTTTACACCGTGCTGCTAAGGAAGTTCTACTTTGACGAACTCTATGAGGACCGCCTCACGGTGAAGGCGTTCTATCAACGCGTGGCGAAGTTCCTGGCGTGGTTCGACATTACCTGGATCGACAACCTGAACGTTCAGCTTTCGAAGCTGACGGGCAATTTCGGCCGCGGGCTGGCGAATGTGCAGAACGGCCAGACGCAAGCATACGCGGCAGTCATGGCCATCGGATTCGTGATCGTCCTATTCGCACTTCTGGTCTGGGGCAGCTAGGCATAAATGGTTAAGCACGGACACATAGAGTCGCAGAGCAGGGCAGGCACCGATGTTTAGCGGCCTGCTAACAGCCACGGTGTTCCTGCCGGCGGCAGCTGCGATCGTCATCGCCCTGACGATGCGCAACAAGCAGGCTGTGCGCTGGAGCTCTATCGGCGCGACCACCGTCACGCTGGTGCTGACGATCGTCGTGTTCGTCGCGTACGACCGTGAACAGGGCGGTGTGCAGTTCGTCGATCGCATCTCTGGCTGGATCCCGATCGATGCGCTGCGTGCCGAGTACCTGCTGGGTGTCGACGGCCTCAGCGCTCCGCTCGTTCTGCTGACCGGCATCCTCGGTATGGCGGCAGCGTTCGCCTCCTGGCGGATCGAGCACCGGGTGAAGGAGTACTTCTTCTGGCTGCTGTTGCTTGAGACAGCCGTGATGGGTGTCTTCGTCTCCCTAGACCTGCTGATGTTCCTGGTCTTCTTCGAGTTCGAAGTGATCCCGATGTACATGCTGATCTCGGTCTGGGGCACCGGGCGGCCGAAGTACTCGGCGATGAAGTTCGTACTGTTCACGCTATTCGGAGGTGCGTTCCTGTTCGTGGCGATCCTTGCGATCTTCCTGTCGTCCTCAGTCGACACGTTCGCGATGGTTTCGATACCCGATGCAGGCATCGTCGGTGTCCCCGAGCTGATCGCAGGCGCTGACCTGATCGCACCGGCGGCGCTGATATTCAGCTTCTTCCTGATCGCGTTTGCGGTGAAGCTTCCTCTCTGGCCGCTCCACAACTGGCTGCCTGACGCCCATACAGACGCTCCGACCGCCGTTTCGGTCATGCTCGCCGGCGTGCTGCTGAAGATGGCCGGATATGGCTTGCTGCGCATCAATGTTGGCTTCTTCCAGGAGACGGACGGCTTCACGATTCATGATGCCGCGGGCGTTCTTGCCGCGATCGCCGCCGCAAGCGTTATCTATGGCGCGATCGTCACGATCAGGCAGACCGATATGAAACGACTGATCGCGTACAGCTCCGTTTCGCATATGGGCTTCGTGATGCTTGGTATTGCCGCGGTCGGCGGCTCTGCGGCGGAGCTGTCCGAGGGTGGACTTAATGGTGCCGCGCTCCAGATGTTCACGCACGGCACCATAACGGGACTGGCGTTCCTGATGGTTGGCCTGACCTATGAGCGCACGCATTCCCGCCACATACCGCACCTCGGCGGTCTGGCGAAGAAGATGCCGATCATCGCCATCTTCTTCATCATCGCCGGGTTCGGCTCGCTCGGACTGCCGATGCTCTCCGGCTTCGTCGCCGAGATCATGGTGTTCCTCGGCACGTTCACAGTCTGGCCGTGGGCAACAGGCGTTGCCGCGTTCGGAGTGGTGCTCGCCGCCGGGTACACGCTGTGGATGGTTCAGCGGACCTTCTTTGGTCCGGGACCGGCGCAGGGTGGCATGTCCAATGAGACCTACGAAGAGCTAACCGATGCCAACTGGGTCGACATGATCGCAGTTGTCGCTCTGACGGTTCCGATATTCCTGGTCGGCATCTGGCCGTCCGTTATTACCGACACGTTTAAGCTTGGAATCGAGGCCGCGATCCGCTGATGACAGTTCAGGACCTATGGCTGCTGTCGCCTGAGATAGCGATGACCGGAGTGGCCATCGCTATCGTGTTTGCCGACTTCTTCATCGGCAACAAGCGCGTGCTGTCCTACGCCGCGGCTATCCTGCTGATCATCCCCCTGCTGTTCTCGCTCAACCTCTGGTTCGACGTGGTTGGCGACACCGAAGCTGCGACGGGTCTCTTCGGCTCGTTGGTAGCCGACAGATTCGCGCTGTTCTTCCACTTCCTCCTGCTTGGCATAACCGCAGCGGTGATCATCGCGTCGGTGGGTTATGTCGAGCGTCTAAAGGGATTCGAAGGCGAGTTCCTCGCACTTGTCCTGTTCTCAGTCACAGGCATGCTGCTGCTTGTCAGCGCTCGCGAACTGATATCGATCTACGTGGCGCTTGAGCTGACTGCACTTCCTGCCGCAGCACTCGCCGCTTTCCGGCGGGATAGCTTCTCAGTTGAAGCTGGCCTGAAGTTCATCATCCTTTCGGCCGTCGCTTCCGCGGTCCTGCTCTACGGCATCGTGTTCATATACGGCTACACAGGCACGACCAACCTTGAGCTGATACTGACGAGACTCGGCGACCTGCCGACGGATCCGGACGTGCCATTCGGCTCCTACGCTGTCCTGTTCGCAGTCGTGATGATCGTGGCGGGATTCGCTTTCAAGATGGCCGTGGTTCCGTGGCAGATGTGGGTGCCGGACGTCTACCAGGGTGCGCCGACCCCAGTTGCCGCATTCCTTTCCACCGCTTCCAAGGCTTCCGCGTTCGCAGTGGTCCTGCGCATCATGTACACGGCATTCGGCTCCGATTCGCTGGCGCAGGACTGGTCTGGCCTGTTTGCGGCGCTGGCTGTGGCGTCAATGGTCTTCGGCAACCTGCTCGCGATGTCGCAGACCGATATCAAGCGCCTGCTCGGTTACTCGACCATCGCGCAGGCCGGATACATATTGATCGGTGTGGCAGCCGTTGCCGCGAACACCGAATCGGGCGACCCGATCGCAGGTCCGCAGGGCACGCTCTACTACCTTGCCGGCTACGCGTTCACCAACCTCGCCGTCTTCTTCGCCATCATCGCAATCTCCAGCCGCACCGGCTCCAACGCGATCAGCAGCCTGAACGGCCTCGGAAAAAGATCGCCAATGCTCAGCGCGCTGCTGGCGATCGGCGTCATCTCATTGCTTGGAGTACCGCCGACGGTCGGGTTCATGTCGAAAGCCGTGGTCTTCAGCGCCGCCGTCAACTCCGGACTGCTGTGGCTTGCGGTCGTCGGTGTCGTCAACACTGTGATCTCCGCTTTCTACTACCTGCGCATCATCCGTGCCGTCTACTTCGAAGAACCTGAAGACGACTCGAAGATCGGAGCCGATTTCCCTGTCGTGCTCGCTACAGGAGTCGCGGTTTCGGGTATCGCTCTCTTCGGCGCAGTGCCGTGGCTCATCCTGAGGCTCGCCGAGAAGTCGCTGGACCTGCTGGCGGTTTAGCCTGAGGCGGGCGACAATCCGTCTCAACATGGTCGGCAAGACGAGTCAGGCAAGGTCCTCGACTATGACGAAGTACAAGAACATCGGCATCATCCACCACGGTCTGCTCCCAGAGGCTGTCGAGCTGGTCGTCGCTTTACAGTCGAAGTACGGGAACGGGCACGACTGGTGGACGGCGACACAGGACACGCTGCCGGCCCGCAAAGATGACCTCGATGCCACCGACCTGATCATCACCATCGGCGGTGACGGAACGATTTTGCGCGGTGCTCACGAGGCGGCTCCCAGGGACATCCCGATACTCGGCATCAACATGGGTCGCGTCGGTTTCATGAGCGAGATCGATGCGTCTGACGCAGTCGAGGGCATTGGCTGGTACCTGGAAGGCAACGGCAGGCTCGATGAGCGGTACATGCTGAAGGCTGAGATCAGCGGTATCGACACTCCGGAACTTCATGCGCTGAACGACGTGACTATTGCCCGGGGCGCGGTGCTGCGGGTAATCGAAGTTGAGACCGTCATCGACGGCGTGCACCTCGCCGACTACAGGGGCGATGGTGTTGTGGTTTCCACTGCGACCGGCTCAACCGGATACACGCTCTCGCTCGGCGGACCGGTGATGGACCCGGAATCCGAGGACTACCTGGTCAAGCCGATCGCAACACACATGAGCCAGTTTGGTGGCGTCGTACTCAGGTCCACTTCCACGCTGGAGCTGACCGTTCACTGCTCCACCCCCGCCACGCTCAGCGCAGACGGCTTCTTTGACCACTCCCTCGCAGACGGCCAGTCGGTCAAGATCTCGCACGCTGACATCAAGGCATCGTTCCTGCGGAAGCGCCAGCGTGACGCCTTCTGGGCCGATCTTTCACGCAGGCTCGGCATGAGGGTAGGCCCTCTCCCGCGAGAGCCCCGTTCAAACGGGGATTCCGATAACATATAGCCGACTTGGAACCCCTCACCGGACATACCATTTCCTCAACGCAAGTCCACGATGGGCAGCGCATCTCACTGAGGATCGACGAGTTCAGTCTCGGCGACCGTCCACCGGTCTCCAAAGAGATCATTGACCACCCCGGCTCTGTGGTCATCCTCCCCGTCACCAATGACGGCCACATCCTCCTCGTGAAGCAGTGGCGGCAGGCTGCTCAGAAAGTACTGCTGGAGGCTCCTTCAGGTACCCGCGAGCCCGGCGAAGACCCGCTCGCGACGGCGCATCGAGAGCTGCGTGAGGAGACAGGATTCAGTGCGAATTCGATGATGCCGCTCGGCGGATCCTGGGTCGCACCCGGCTATTCGACCGAATACACGCACGCCTATCTTGCACAAGACCTTCATGAGAACCCCTTGCCGCAGGATGCGGGCGAGGATATACACACGGTCACGGTACCCATCGAGAAGATCTCAACGATGATTCGCGAGGGCGAACTCCAGGACCAGATGACGATCGCCATCTACCACATCGCATCGAATGCATTTGAACGAGGAGCCGCAAAGGCGCCGCTCAGCTAGCTGGCAGGGAGAACAATGTACGAACACGATCTGCTGATCATAGGAGCAGGACTTGCCGGGCTGAGAGCTGCTGTCGAAGGCGTGCAGAACGGCCTGCGGACCGCGGTCATCACCAAGGTCCATCCAGTCCGGAGCCACTCCAACGCGGCGCAGGGCGGTATCAACGCCCCGCTGACCGACCGTGGTGACGAGTGGGAAGGCCACGCTCTCGACACCATCAAGGGTTCCGATTACCTGGCTGACCAGGATGCGGTTGAGATCATGTCGAGCGAGGCCGGCGAGGCTGTGCTCGAACTCGAGCGCATGGGCGTCATTTTCTCCCGGGGCGACGATGGCCGGCTGGGCACGAGACGCTTCGGTGGGCAGAAGGTCGCACGCACATTCTTCGTCGGTGCCATCACCGGCTCGGCAATGCTTCACGTTCTCTATGAGCAGGCGCTGAAGCATGGCCTGCAGGTGTACGAGGAGTGGTTCGTCACCAGCCTGATCAAAGAGGAGGGCGCTGTCCGGGGCGTTATCGCCCTCGATATGAAGACTGGTGAGCTGCACGCCATTCGAGCCAAGGCGGTGCTAATGGCAGCTGGTGGCGCAGGACGCGTCTTCGAGCCATCAACGAACGCACTCATCTGCACGGGCGACGGCCTCTCCCTCGCGTGGCGTGCAGGCGCTCCGCTGATGGACATGGAGATGATCCAGTACCACCCGACGACGCTCGCCCGCACCGGCATCCTGCTCTCTGAGGCCGCCCGCGGTGAGGGCGCGTATCTGCTCAACAGCGAGGGCGAGCGCTTCATGGAAAAGTCGGCTCCCGACTACATGGAGCTGGCGTCACGCGACGTCGTATCTCGTGCCGAACAGGTAGAGATCAATGAGGGCCGCGGCATAGATGGAAACGTCCTGCTTGACCTGCGACACCTCGGGAGACAGTTCATCGAGGAGCGGCTCGGCTACTTGCAAGAGGTGGCAGTCGAGTTCCTCGGAATCGACCTTGCCGAGCAGCCGGTACCCATCCGTCCCGGCATGCACTACATCATGGGCGGCATCAAGACCAACGCAGACGGCGAGACGATCGTCCCGGGTCTCTACGCCGCAGGCGAGTGCGCGAACGTGTCGGTACATGGCGCAAACAGGCTCGGTGCAAACTCGCTGCTGGACACCATCGTGTTCGGGCGCAGAGCGGCGGTGAAATCGGTCGAGTATGTGAAGACCGTCGGCGAGAACGGATCGAATAGCGAGGCTCATCTGAAGGCTGAGAAAGAGCGTCTGCAAGCGCTGCTCGACCGGCCGAAGGGCAGCCGCACGGCGGAGATCCGCAACGAGATGGCAACCGGCATGACCGAGGGCATCGGCGTCTTCAGGGACCAGAACTCCATGGAAGGCGCGCTGGCCAAGGTCCACGAGATGCGCAAGAAGTACGACGCCAGTATCTATGTCGAGGACAAGGGCAAGGTGTACAACACCGACCTGATGTTCGCCCTCGAGCTCGACTTCATGCTGGACTGCGCCGAGGCGGTCGCTACGGGAGCGCTCATGCGCAAAGAGAGCCGTGGCGCCCACTACCGCACCGATATGACAGAGCGAGACGACGAAAACTGGCTGAAACACACGCTGTCTTACAAGTCCGAAGAGGGCGTGCGGACCGAGACACTGGACGTGGTGATCACGCAGTGGGAACCGGTGAAAAGGGTCTACTAATGCAGACGAACCTGAAGGTCAAACGACACAATCCGGGAGAAGCCGGCTCTCAACCGCACTTCCAGGACTACTCGGTTGACATCCACCCTGACTCGACAATCCTCGACGCGCTCATTCATGTGCGTGAGGAGGTCGATGGAACACTGGCGCTCCGCTGCTCCTGTCGAGCATCGATCTGCGGTTCGTGCGGGATGCGTGTCAACGGCCGGGCACGGCTCGTCTGCAAGACGCGTGTCGCCGACCTCGCACCCAACGGCGAGCAGTTGACGATCGAGCCGATGGGCAACCAGAAGGTCGTCAAGGACCTGGTTGTCTCACTCGACACGTTCTTCGACCAGATCAAGCGGGTCGACCCGTACATGCAGCCGGACAAAGAGCCGGAGAGCGGTGAGTTCCTCGCTTCGAACGAGTCGATGACGAACCTGCTCACTTCCATGAACTGCATCATGTGCGGCTGCTGCGTCTCCGACTGCACAGTGCTGGAAGTCGACTCCAACTTCATCGGACCGGCCGCGCTCGCGAAGGCGTGGCGTTTCACTGAAGACCCGAGGGACGACCAGAGAGACGCCCGCCTGAAGAAGCTCAATGACGAGGACGGCGGTATATGGGACTGCACACGCTGCATGCAGTGTGTTGAGGTCTGCCCAAAGGACGTCGCACCCATGGACCGGATCATGGAGCTGCGTGACGCGGCTATCGAGGCTGGCAACCGGAACACGCACGGTTATCACCACACCGAATCGTTCTACAACTCGGTCAAGAAAAATGGCAGGCTTGATGAGACGAGGCTGGCGCTGGATAGCGCAGGCTGGACCAACATCCCTCGCCTGCTTGACCTGATACCCGTTGGGTTGAAGGCGATGATGAGGGGCAAGTTACCGCCGCTGTTCCCGCATAAGGCCGAGGATAAACAGAAGATCAGAGACGCCTACGAGAAAGTCGAGGGCGAGCGCAAGTGAAATACGCCTTCTACCCCGGATGTGTTGCAAGAGGCGGTGCGCCGGAGCTGTTCGCATCGGCAGTCGCTGTCATGGACCGGCTCGGAATCGAGTGGGAAGAGCTGACAAAGGCCGCCTGCACTGGCGCCGGTGTGCTGCAGGAAAAGAACCGCAAGATGGGCGATGTGCTGAACATCCGCACGCTTGCGATGGCCGAGCAGCAGGGACTCAATGTTCTAGTCATCTGCTCAACCTGCCAGGGAGTGATGTCGCAGGCGAACCACCGTGTGCAGCGCGATGCCGACTACCTCGCTGAGATAAACGAAGTCCTTGCTGACGAAGGTCTCGAGTACAAGGGGACCACCGAGGTCAAGCACCTGCTCTGGGTGGCGATCGAGGACATCGGTCTCGACTCGCTCAAGAACACCTTCCAGAAGCAGCTCGACGGCGTGAAGCTGGCCCCATTCTATGGCTGCTACATGGTGCGGCCGAGCGATGCCCTTGGCTTCAAGGAGAACCCGGGCCGGGACACTTCGCTGGAGACTCTGATTGAGGCTGTCGGCGGCGAAGTCTTCGACTTCCCAGGCAAGACCGCCTGCTGTGGCTTTCCGATCCTCTTCATCAACCAGGCGAACTCGCTGCGCATGGTCTCGAACCATACCGGGACAGCAAAGGATGGCGGCGCCGACGCCATGGTGACGCCGTGCCCGTTGTGCCACCTGAACCTTGATGGCTACCAGCCGAAGGCGCGCAGGAAGAACCGGGGTGACAAGGCAGACCTGCCGATCATCCACCTCCCGCAGCTTCTTGGACTGGCGATGGGGATGTCTGAGAAGGAGCTGGGACTGCAGAAGCACATCGTCTCCACGAAGGAGATCGTGCGCAAGGTTGAGCTGATTCCGGCTAAATAGGGCCGTCCCGCCCCGCTTTTCGCGACTGTGCTAACTTACCGCCGATAACAGTCGGTGCTCCTCATGTTGTTCGCATGACAGGAGTGCCCGTCATCGATAGCGAGGTGAGCCATGCACGTTTCGGACACGACTTCTGCTTCAGCAACCAGACTGCGGCTGATCCGTTCGCTGGCGCTCTCCGTTCCTGCCGTGCTGATGGCGTTGGCCATCGCCTGCGGATCTGACTCGGACTCAGCGCCCGCGGCGTCTGACGGCAGTGGCGACGATGATCTGGCGTCCGTCTCAACCACGCTCTACGCTGACCGCACATTCACGTTCGATGACTACGTCGCAGCCGGGTGGAAGAAGTCGAAGCAGTTCCCGACCGACACCGTCCCTGGCTCAACCGACATCTGGTACGGCTTCTTCGACCAGAAGGACATCGAGGTGAGGTTCTACAACTCGCACCAGGACGCATCGACGCTCGGGGTTGAGTCGGCATCAGCCGCGATCGATCAGAAGTTCCGAGAAGGCGGTCAGGTCGGCGCCAGCAACCGCGGGGCAGGGTCTGCCGCAGTCACGAAATACAAGGCGTTTGCCGTCGTAGGTGACACCGTGATTCTGTGCGAGCTGAACGTCGACACTTGCCGCAACCTCGCCGACGCCCTGGCAGCCGGTTAGCCTCAGTCCTCGTGGACCTTGTACTCCGTGCGGTCCCGCTCGGCCATCTCCGCATCAGGGTTTAGCTCCGGTCCGGCATCGTCCTGCGGATCGTAGCCAAGCAGCTTGCGTGCCCTGTCCAGGGAAAAGATCTTCCAGTAGTTGTCTGACGTGGCGTAAACGACCGTGTACTTGAGGTCCTCAGGGGCGTCCACAGCCTTCGCGTGCACCTGAGCCGTGTCACGGTGGCTCAGCCACAGCGCAAGCGCTCCTCCGCCGAAAGTCGGGTCGTCCGTTGAGATGGTGAATCCGATGCGCAGGTGGATGGAGGACAGGCCGTGATAGTCGGCGTAGTAGCTGCCGAGCGCCTCACCGTATGCCTTCGAAGTGCCGTAGTAGCCGGAAGGCCGAATAGGGATCGTCTCGTCCAGCAGTGGATACGGCCGCTCAACCTTGTCGAACTCGCCGGCCATGATGTACCGGTACGGCTCATCTAGGTAGAAGCCACCGGTCGAGTGCTGCGAGCTTCCGTACACGACGCGCTTTACGCCGGCGATCTTCGCCGCCTCGAACACGTTGTAAGTGCCCACGAAGTTGTTCTTGAGCGCCGAGGCCCAGTCCGCTGTGGCGCTCCGGTCGGCCGCAAGGTGGACAACAGTGTCTTGGCCTTCGAAAGCGGGCAGGATTGAGTCGATGTCGGAGATGTTGCCTTTGAAGTTGCGTTCGTCGGCGATGCCTTCTGCCCCGTAACGCGACAGCGAAGACAGCTCGTATCGCTCCTCGAACTCGTCTCTCAACGCTGATCCAACAACGCCGCTCAGACCCGTAACCAGCACTCGTTTCTTCGCCATGAACTCGCCTTTCCTGGGTTATGCGTGAGCCGCTTCACCAAGCACATGTACAGCCTCACCAGTTGTCAGCGCTCGCTCGATGCTTTCGATGAGCCGCCGGCCGGACTCCGCGCTTATCTCGATCGCCACCCGGCCGTTCGGCCTGTCCGGGTCGTGGACGAAATCGATGATCAGCGCATGGTCCATCGGCGCCTTGAACGGATGATCGAAGTAGACGTTCGCCTGCTCGATATCCATCCAGCCGTCCGGTCCCTTCGCCACGCCGTCCATCTTCGCCTTCTCAACTATCCAAGAGCACATTTTTCTTCCTTGTGGTCACTGAGGTGTCGCTTGCTGCGCCTGGTCCCGCGATAGCCGGCGTAAATCCCCTCTCCCTGGGAGGGAGAGGGTTGATCGGCCGGAGGCCGATAGCCCGCCACCCTTCGACAAGCTCAGGATGGCAAATAACATCTCGCTTCCTCACTACGCCAGGTGCTTGCCGAAGAACTTGAACACCTCTTCCCATGCCTCTGTGGCCTGCACAGGCCTGTAGCCGGGGCGGTCAACGGCAAAGAAGCCGTGGCCTGCGCCGTCGTAGCGATGGAACTCATACTCCTTGCCGTGTTTCTTCAGCTCCTCTTCGGTCCTGTCAACATCCTCCGGGGTTGGCGATTGGTCTTCATTGCCGAATATCCCAAGCACCGGGCAGTTGATATCCGCTGTGTAGTCGATGGGCGCGACCGGCTGCCGCTCGGTCAGCTGGTCTTCTGAAGCGATCACCCTGCCGCCCCAGCAATCGACAGTGGCATCGAGCTCCGGAATGCGGCCTGCTGCGAGGTAGCTCTGTCGGCCGCCAGAACAGAAGCCGATCATGCCGACCTTGCCGTTGGAGTAGGGCAACGACTTCAGGTACTTCATCGCGCCGAGCATGTCGCCGATGAACCGGTCGTCGGGTACACCGCCGGCGGCACGCGCCACGGCTGCAACCTCGTCCGGCTCACCAGGACCCTCGCGGTGGTAGAGATTCGGGCAGATGGCGTTGTAGCCGTAGAACGCGAAGCGGCTGGCCAGCCATTTCGTGGCGTCATCCCAGCCAGGCATGTGGTGGACCACGATCACGTTCGGGTACGGCCCCGGGCCGAGCGGGCGAGCGAAGTAGGCGCTGATCTGATCGCCGTCAGCGCCGTCGTGCATCACGGTCTCAGCCATCAGTCCCTGGTAGGTCGTCACGGGTTACCTCCTGGTCAGGTGGAGCGGGGAGTATCTCGTCAAACTCAGCGGCAGTCTGCTAGTTCGAGAGAGCGCATCATAGCGCGGAGATCGTCGGTGTGGAGGCCGGGCCTGGAGCGAGCCGTTGATCTCAAGGCGTGACTGACTCGATTCTGCCGTCTGGCCCAACAAAGACCAACGAACCTGAACCTGTTTCATCCAACCCGAGAAAAGTACGGCTGTTTCCGAGTTCATCAGACAGACCCAGCACGGGTTGATCCCCGTCGATTAGCGTCATTGCAAAGCCGTCTTCGAGATCTGAGTTCCGAAGGAAGAGCAGGGGAGCGCCGCCGGTCTGCACCTGCATCCCGGCCTTGAGCCTGCCAGCCTCGTCACGCAGGAAAAGCGCCGGGTTGACGCCGTTGGCGAACTCGAAGCCGGCTCTGCGTGCGCCATTGCCGTCAAACAGGCTGAGTGTCGGATTGCCGACATCATCCAGTCGGATATGAAGCCGATTGCTCCCGTCGGGGTCACGTAAGACGAACTGTGGTGTGCCGTCAGCCATCTCGAGAGATGCTCGGACCGTACCGTCGCTATCGGTGAGCTCGAACGACCCGGCACGCACAGAATCAGCAACGAGATCGCCGGACTGGCTTGCCGAGCTCGAACAGGCTGCAACTGAGAACAAGGCCAGCATTATCAGCAGTATTAGTCCGGGCCGTGTTCTCATTCCGCACCTCGCAGAGTTTAGTTGGGCTTCGCAATTCGAGAGATACCGTGCCGTACCATATCCGTTACCTCTTCAGTTGCGTTTCTTCATCAGCTAAGTCGTTTTTCGTGTCGCATCGTATCCATACTCGGAACTATCTACCGGCGTTACTCGCAGTGTTCGCAGTAGCTGCGATCATTGCATGCGGCCCAGGTGATGATGGTTCCGGTGATCCAGCGCGGCTAACTCCCGGCAGCAACAGCAGCTCCGGTGTGCTGCCGCCGACACCTACAACAGTCCCGCTGTTTGCAGACACGGGTCTCGCCGATCCGCTCGACACAGTCCCCGAAACAAAACTTGTCGGCATCATCGACTGGGTCAACTCGGAGCCACTCGACCTGGAACAGCTATCCGCCGATGGGAACGTCGTCCTCCTCGATTTCTGGACCTACACATGCGTCAATTGTGTGCGCACATTTCCGTTTCTCAGGCAGATGCACGAGCGATACGGACCGCATGGTCTGACCGTGATCGGTGTTCATTCACCTGAGTTCGACTTCGAGAAGGTCACGGCCAACGTCGCCAACGCAGTCGAAGACGCCGGGCTTGCGTATCCGATCGCAGTCGATAGCGAGAAAGCGACCTGGGATGCGTTTGGCAACCACTTCTGGCCGACGTCTTACTTGATCGGAGCAGATGGCGAGGTTGCGTACCGGCACTTCGGTGAGGGTGGCTACGACGACACTGAGCTGCAGATCAGGCAAGCGATGGAGGCCGCCGGGATTGACCTTGCTGGACTCCCAATCGGTGGAGACTTCGCACCTCCGGTTGCCGAGAACGCGCACACTCAGACACGTGAGCTCTACGCCGGGTACAGGCTGGGATACGAGTCGACCGGGCTGTTCGCCGCACAGGATGAGTTCTATCTCGGGCCGGACCGTGTGGTCGAGTACATCGACTCAGGACTGCGCAGGCACGGTCAGTTCGAGCTGGACGGCTCGTGGCTGAATGAGTCCGACTCCCTGGCGTCTGCCGGTGAGGGCTACATCGTCTTCCCGTTCCTCGCGACCAGCGTCAATGCCGTTCTAGGCACGAAAGGAACGCCGCGCACACTGGTCGTTGAACTGGATGGCGAGCCGCTGACTCCCGAACAAGCAGGCACCGACGTGCGGTTCGACTCTAGCGGCCGCAGCCTGATCGACGTCGATGAGTCGCGGATGTACCGGATCATCGAGACGGACGAATTCCGGCGTTACGAACTGAGACTGACCGCGGACGCAGAAGGGCTGCGTGTACACAGCGTCACATTTGGAGTGTTCACGGAAGGGCCGTAGGCAGTCGAAGTTACGACGATGCGCTGAACGCAGAGAGCGTCTATGACGCCGCTGAGATCAGACCGATCCTGCAGTTACAGCTCCGCCTGGTGCTCCACCGTCTACACCGGCGCCGCTCCGCAGCACCCAGTGCTGCGGCTCCACCTCGTCGTACTCGACATCAATTCCCGGCTCAATACCGAAGATGTCACGCTGACGGCCTGTACCAACCATGTCGGTGCCGGTCGCGCGGACAAGCTCGCCCCAGCGGTCGTCCGGGTCCGGTTGAGGGATCGAGTCGATCAGCAGCCTTGTGTACGCGTGCTGCGGGTTGTGGATCACGCGCTCCACGTTGCCGTGTTCCACCACGTTGCCGCGGTACATGATCAGAATGGAATCACTGATCTGGAACGCCGTAGTCAGGTCGTGCGTGATGTAGATGATCGTAATGCCCAGCTCCTTGTTGAGAGTCTGGATGCTGTCGAGAATTGTCGCCCGAAGCGAAGCGTCAACCATCGAAACGGGCTCATCGGCCAGGATCACGCGTGGCTTCAGGAGAAGCGCCCTCGCAACCATGATTCGCTGTCTCTGGCCACCACTGAGCTGGTGCGGGAACCTGCCGAGCGTCTCGTCCGGCTGGAGGCCGACCATGTGCAGCGCCTCGACAACCATCCTGTCCCGGTCGTCCTTTGACCTGGCAAGCTTGAAGTTCTTGATCGGCGCGTGCAGGACATGGTCAACCTTGTAGAACGGGTTGTAGGACTCGAACGGGTCCTGGAAAATCGGCTGTACTTCTAGCTGGAACTGCCTGCGCTCTTTGCGGCTCAGCTTCTTGAAGTCCTTGCCCCGATAAAACATCTCGCCGTGAGTCGGTGTGATGCTGCCGAGCAGCATGCGGGTCATCGTCGTCTTGCCGCTGCCGCTTTCACCGGCGATAGTCACGATCTTCGGGTCGTCCTCTTCAATGGTGAACGATGCCTTGTTGACGGCAATCGTCTGGTCGTCTTTGTTGAGGAACCCGCCACCGTAGATCTTGGTGACCTTCTTAAGTTCTAGTAGTGGAGGCAATGGAAGTTTCCTGCTTGAGTGCGACTGGAGAGACTGATCACGCCGGTTGCGCGTGGCTAGTAATCCACCAGGTGGGCGTACTTATCGAAATCTTCAACGGACGACCGGGAGAGGGCGACCCAGTGGTCGGGCTCAACCTCAACCAGCTTCGGCTCTACGAGTGCATCTTCCGGACTGAACTCGAGCGGTGACCTCGGTGCGAACGGATCGCCCGGAGGCAGGTTGAGCAGTGAAGGCTGCATGCCCGGGATGCCGACAAGCCTCTTCTTGACGTCCATCGTCGGGATGCTGTCGATCAGCAGCCGCGGGTAGGCGTGAAGAGGGTTCTTGAACATCGTCCTGACGGGCGCCACCTCAACCAACTTGCCTGCGTACATAACGCCGACTGTGTCTGCGAACTGCGCTACCAAGCCCATGTCGTGGCCAACGAGGATGACCGCTGCGTTCAGTCCCTCCTGCAATCGACCAAGCGTCTGCATGATCTGGCGTTGCACGATCACGTCCAGCGCACTTGTTGGCTCGTCCGCAATGATCACAGACGGGTTTAGAGATATGCCGATCGCCATCGCGACACGCTGTTTCATACCTCCACTCAACTCATGCGGGAACAGGCGTGCGACCAGCGGCTGAAGGCCCACCCTGTCAAGCAGGCCGAGCACACGGTCGTTCATCTCTTGCTTGGAAGGCTTCTTCTCGCCTTCTGGCAGGTGGTCGATGATGCCGTCAGCGATCTGCGCGCCAACGCGCATGACAGGGTTCAGCGAGTTCATCGCACCCTGTGGAACCAGCGCCATCTGCGAAAGGCGTACCTTCCGCATCTCTTCCTCATCAAGACCGATCAGGTCTGTGCCATGCAGCAGTGCTCTGCCGCCTGCGATGTGGCCCGGAGGCCGGGTCAGGCGCATGAGTCCCATGGCCAGTGTGCTCTTTCCAGAGCCCGACTCGCCAACAAGCGCAAACCGTTCACCCTGTTTAAGAGAGAACGTCAGGCCGTCCACAGCCTTAACCGTTCCGCGTGGAGTCTCGTAGTAGACCTTCAGGTCTTCGACCCGAAGCGCCACTTCATCCGAGATGTTCGATCGCATCGCCTCTGTTGGCGCTGGAGTAGCTGTCGTCAAACTGATTTCCTCAGTCTCGGGTTAGACCACTCATCCAGGCCGGCCGAGATCATGAACAGGCCAACGAACACGATGATGATGGTGATGATCGGCGGCAGCCACCACCACCACATGCCGAGAATGATCGACGAGAACTGGATGTTCCAGTAGATCGTCATGCCGAGCGTGGGAGCGGAGAAGATACCCAGGCCGATGGCCTCGAGTCCGATCGATGCCAGGATTCCTGCGGCCACCGAAGTGACGAAACTGGCCGTGATATACGGCAACAGGTTCGGCATCATCTCCTTGAAGATGATCGCCAGGCCACTGGTGCCCGAGAGGCGCGCTATCTCCACATAGGAGCGTTCTCTAAGGACAAGAACCTGGGCTCGGATGGTCCTGGCGGGGAACACCCACGCCACAATAGATATCGCCAATCCCATCTGGTCGACCGTTAACGGTTCGGAAGTGTTGATGGCGATCAGGATCAGGATCAGCAGCGGCGGAATAGTCAGGCCGACGTCAACAAAGACCCTGACCAGCGCGTCCGCCCACCCTCTGTAGTAGGCGGCGACGAACGCAAGGATTGTTCCCACGACAACCGCAACCGCACCCGCGATCAGTCCGATTCGGAGTGTGAGCACTGTTCCCCTGATCGCGACTGCAAACAGGTCACGACCCTGGGTGTCTGTGCCGAACGGATACTCCCAGGACGGCGCTTCACGCGTCGGGACCGAAAGCGGCCGGAACCGTTCGTGGTCGTAGAAAAGGTGTCCGATGCCAACGAATATGAGCAGGCTCGCGAGCAGAACGATGCCCACGATCAGTGGGGGGTTCCGCTTCGCGTACTGAATGATCGGCTGCAACCGGTTCTCGTAGAACTCAGACCAGCCGCTCTCAGGGATCTCAGGCTGGGGCGCGGTTGCGGACTCGATTGGCGTGTCTGCAGATGCCATGTTAGCTCCGGGAGTACTTCACTCGAGGATCGAGGTACGGGTAGAAGACATCTAGCAGGAACGTGGCCACAGCCACCATCACGATGATGGTGAACACGATTCCGCGAATCACAAAGAAGTCAGAGAGCCGGATGGCCTGGAAAAGAATGTCGCCAAGTCCGGGGTACACGAACACCCGCTCGATCAGAAGCGCTCCAGTGAGCAGCGTTCCAAGCGCCAGGGCCAGGCCTGTCACCTGGGGAAGCATCGCGTTCCTCACTCCGTAACGGAAGAAGATCCGCCTTCCCTTCAGGCCTTTCGCTTCGGCCTGGATCATGAAGTCTTCGCCCTGGTTGTTGATCATCATGCCGCGCATGCCAACAGCCCAGAAGCCGACCGCGCTAAGCACCAGCGCCAGAGCAGGAAGCAGCGCGTGCCTCAGCAGTTCGATGATGAAGCCGATCGACCACTCCGGGGTGGTACCCGGCTCATATGGTCCGAAGAGTGGTAACCACTCGAGCTGTGCCGAGAAGATGAACACGAGGATGATTCCGGCCAGGTACTGAGGTATGGCCGAAATCGTTAAGAACGGCATAAATAAGAAGCCAACATAGCCGGGAGCTTTTGGCCAGCCTAAGTAGGCGCCCGCGAGGGTGCCTATAGAGAACCCCAGGATGATCGTCGTTCCTATAAGACCGATGCTCCAGATGATGGAGTCGGCGATGATCGAGTTGACCGACCTTGGGAAAAATGAGATCGAAGGGCCGAGATCGAACCGGACGATGTCGTACATGAAGTTGCCGTACTGGGTGAGCAACGGCCGGTCCAGTCCAAGTCTTGCCTGGTAGCTCTTGGCAACAGCGTCGAGACCGCTCTGGATTGCGCCACCGCGCTGGGCCTCCAGCAGGAGCTTCTCTTTGACAGGGTCCTGACCGGAGAGGCGAGGGATGATGAAGATAACGGTGGCTGCGATCCAGATCACGAACAGCAGGAAGATGAACCTGCGGAACACGTAGCTGCGATAGATCGCGAGCGCTACAGCGAGAAATCCAGCCTCCCTGAGGAGATCTAACCGGCTGCTCGGCTCAAGCCCCTCGTCACCGGGTGTGGAGGGTGTGTCGGCTGCTGTTGACATCACATGTCCTGTCGTTGAACGCCGCTGTGGCGGTTGCCAGATATTCCCGATCTAAGCCGAATCAAGCCAATCGCAATCGCAGCAGGATTTCTGTGTGGGTTCAGGCAACAAGCCTAAAGACGCGCCGGAATCCTGCGCCGGTCCCTCAACCGTGCCAAGTGACGGCGAATCATACCGTCTGCGGTGGGGCAATTGTCAAATTTCGCCATCCTACTAAGAAGCGGGCTGACGGTGGAGGGAACACCGAGCTGACTGGGCAGCAGGGTTGCAACCGGGCAATTCGCGCCAGATCAATTCCTACTTGCGCCATCTGCCGTCTTCGCTTGACTGGTTACCTGATTCGTTATAAAAATGCCCGCTAATCGAAGGCGATCCAGTCTTCGGGAGATATCTGTGGTCGACATTTTTCGTCACAGCAGCCCCTGACGGAGGTAGCAATAGTGAATCTTTATCGATACAGAGGAATCTTGCTTGCACTGCTAGCAATGGCCATGATGGCGGCCATCGCCTGTGGTAGCAGCGATGAACCGGCCGACTCCGGTGACGGCGGCGGGTCATCTGACGGTGGTGGCGCGGCCACTGACGGAGGTTCCTCAGACGGGGGCGGTGGCTCTTCAGGAGCTACAGACGTTATCCCCGCGGGTCGTGATATCGACCGAAACAAGACCCTTATCAGCTACCTCGGTGGCGCAGAGGGCCGTTTCGTTGACCACGAACTCTGGAACCCCTATGCCATTGGCGCAAACCACCAGTCAGGCCCGAATATCATCTTCGAGCCACTGGCGTTCTTCAGCGCCTTCGCTGACGAGACCATTCCATGGCTTGCCACGGACTGGTCCTTCAACGACGACTTCACTGAACTCACCATCAACCTTCGCCAGGGTGTTAACTGGAGTGACGGTGAAGAGTTCAACGCAGATGACGTTGTCTACACGCTGAACACTCTTAAGGACCTCAAAGAGCAGGTCCGCTGGGGTACAGACGTTGACAACGCAATGAACAGGGCCGAGAAGACGGGCAGCCACCAGGTGAAGGTGTTCCTGGACCGCCCGGACCCACGGTTCATGTTCCTGCTGACGTACAAGTTCGACATCGGCGTCTACATGGTTCCTGAGCACCACTACAACGGTCAGGACTGGACGACGTTCAAGGACTTCGACCCATCAAAGGGCTTCCCACTCTCGACAGGTCCGTGGCAGGTTGTCTCCGGCACGCCGGAGCAGAAGGTCATCGACCGACGAGACTCATGGTGGGGTGAAGGTCAGTCTGACCTCGGTCAGTACGCCAAGCTGCCGGAGCCAGAGCGGATCATCTATCTGCCAACTCCGGACCAGACGGCACGCGCGCAGGCCCTTATCGCTGACCAGGTTGACTACTCCTCCATGACCACGCCGGCTGTTATCGCTGACGTGCTCAGCAGGAACTCAGACCTCATCACGCACACCGGTACCGAAAACCCGCTGGGTTACGTTGACTGGTGGCCTGTTTCGCTTGCGTTCAACAACTCCGGTAAGTTCGGCCCGTACGACAACCCGGACGTTCGCTGGGCGTTCAGCAAGTACCTTGACAGGGAAGAGTTGAGACAGGTGGCTTACGACGGTGCAGCGGCGTTCAACCCGCTGACCATGCCGCAGTACCCGCCGCTGCAGCCGTACTTCGACGCTATTGCGCCTCTGCTTGAGACGTATGACACGCTGGAGCACGACCCTGCCGAGGGTGACGCTCTCCTGACGGGCGCAGGGTTCACCAAGAACTCTGACGGCCTCTGGGCAGACGCACAGGGCAACACGATCAACTGTGAGATCATCGGGTTCAGCCCATGGGTTGACCTCGGTCCTATCACGGCTGAGCAGTTGCGGCAGGCCGGTATCAACGCCAGCTACATCCAGCCACCGGATGCTTCCAGCCGAATGGCTGAAGGCAACTTCGAGTGCCTGATGTTCGGCCACGGCGGATCGGTCCGTGACCCGTACTTCACGATGAAGCTCTACCAGTCCGCTTCGGTAAACATCCCGGGTGGACACCAGGTGAACTTCTACCACTGGGAGAACGCCGAGTGGGACCGCCTGACAGACGAAGTCGCAAAGACCTCGCCTGACGACCAGGCTGCTGTGATTGAGCTCTACAAGGAAGCTATGGAGATCTGGCTCGAAGAGCTGCCAGACGTTCCGATCCTTGAGTTCTACCACCGCATCGTGATGAACGAGGCGCGCTGGACGAACTGGCCGCAGGGCACAGACACGAGCGGATACGTGAACGAGGCCTCATGGCACCTCACGTGGTCGCTGGTGCTGCACAGCATCGAGGCAGTCAACTAGACAGCTTCGAAGCAAGACGAAAAACGAGGACCCCGCTGGAGGCAACTCCGGCGGGGTCTTTGCTTTTTACGACTTTTGACAGAACCGGGTGCAGCCGAGCGGTGATCGTTATTCAGATCGCGGAGGGTATCCCGGGGCACGCTTACCAGCCGTTCGGCTCGCTTTGGATTAGCTAACTGTTGTTGGAGCTGTGAGCGTAGGCAGCAGGAGACTGATCGAAGAGTAGGGCTCCTACCCTGAGCCTACCGACGGAGCGAGAGATTCTGAATCGAGTTCAGAATGACGACTGACGGCTCCTGCTGAGAACTTAACGCCTGGACTGCAGCCTCAGCCGCGGACGATCCAAGATCTAAGCTGATGAAGCGGGGTCTGAGGAGAGTTCTTCATCACCCGAAAAGTGGAGTCGTCCGTGATAGGGACGAAAACGCCCGGAGAGCTATCCCATCAGCTCGGTCATGACGTTACAGGTCTGCACCGCCTCTTCGGCGTCCTTGCCCTCACAGAGCAGCACCATGTTGCCCAGGATCACGAAGTCGCCGTAGCGAGCCGTGTAGTTGCAGCCGGAGTGTGCAACGCTCCTGTTGCACTGGCGGCGGTCCTTTGCGCCCTCGTCCCACAGCACAGAGTCACCGACAACCTGGGCGTCCTCGCCTGAGACAGACTCCGCCCAGCTGGTTCCCATTGAAACGGCATCCGCATGCGAGGCGTAGAAGCGAGCCTCGTACTCTTTCTGGTTCAGCAGAGCGTTCCAGGCGTCGATAGCGCCAGGCAGATCGGTCACATCGTACTGCTTGGGCGTCTTGGCGCCGGTCGACTTGATGTCCTCTACCGTGTACGTACGACCGTTGTCCAGGACCGTCCTGCTGGGTCCAGCTCCACCGGAGCCAACGCCACTGCCGCCGCCATCGGATCTCGAATCGCCGTCATCTGAGCCACAGGCAACTAAGGCGACAACGAGAACAGAAAACAGGATCGTGAACACCATCGAACGAGAACGGAACCGATCAACCATCTGATTCGCCTGCCTGTGTTAGCTGGAATTCGAGTCTCGCGATTGCGGCGGCCTCATCAGCTACGGTGCTGCCGTCGACTTAAGCCACTACCTGAAAACGGACTACTTAAGCGCCGGTACCTGCGTTTGCGACTGCGTCGAGGAACTCTTCACAATTCTTCAGAGCGTCGACAGAGTCCTTGCCCTGGCACATGAGAACCATGTTGCCGCGGATCACATAGTCTCCGTACTTGGCATTGTCGCACTTGCCAGAGTGGTGTCCGCCGTTGCCGGCACACTGACGACGCTGAGTAAGACCTTCGTCCCAACGTTGCACATCTTCAAGCAGCACGGCATCTTCGCCGGTTGACTCGTCTGCAAACGAGACGCCCTGGTCGAGTGCAACTTGATGCGACGGATACAGTCGGATCTCGACCTCAGCGCGATCGTAGGGGTCAGGTCCAAAGAAGCCGTAGTATGCCGCTGTGGCGCCATCCAAGCCCTCAACGTCATACGTCTTGCTCTCCTTGAAAAGGAGTCCAAGGTCGGCCTCGAGCCTTTCGAGAGAGAACATCTCTTCAGGCTGGGCGATCTTGGCAAATCCGCTGTCGCTGGAAGAGCCGACACCGCTCGATCCACCGTCGCCGCCGTCGTCCGAACCGCAGGCGACTGCGGCAATTGCGACTATCGACAGCGCGATCATTAGCCACACAGGGCTGCGCAGGGGTCTAATCCGTGAGATATGACTCATCTTGCTCACTCCTTGGTCTGACAAACGCCGAAACGTCCCCCGTGCTCTCAATTTTTACGATCCTTGGGGCGCAGGACTGTTCGTAACGACCAGGTCCATACCTCGGTATCGAAATTGGGAGCGATTATACCTCACGAAACCGTTCGACTTTGCCGGTTGAGGTAGGCAGATCATGAACCGGTCGTTCTGATAGCAGTGACCAGATCGTCGCACCGCTCCTGTGACTGGTCTGCACTTCGTCCCTGGCAGAGCACGATCAGGTTCCCCAGGATGACATAGTCGCCATACCTGGCCGCGCTTCTTCCCCGGCTACCGCCTCCGACGATGACCCGCCGATCCGACAGGCCTTCCGACCAGGTTGAGTTGTTACTGGTCAGCAGGGCGTCCTCACCGGTCACCTCCTCAGCCTGCGTAGTTCCAGACTCAACCGCAACGGAGTGCGACGGGTAGACCCTCACCTCGTAGTCCACAGGACCACCAACCGTCGGGTTCTGCCAGAAGCCGTAGTGCGCTTCTGTAGCACCGATGAGCCCTTCGACGTCATACGATTTCGAGACCTTGTAGCCGACAGCCTCGACATCAGCCAGGCCGTATGTGGTCTCAGAGGCGACCACCTGCGCGAACTCGGGACTCGTATCTTCGGAATCGTCTGTACCGCAGCCTGCGGCGAGTGCCAATGCCGAGAGAACGAAGAGCGTCAGCACGCCCCGTCTAGCAATCAGGCGATTCGTTCGAGAGATACCGAACATTGGTCTGTTCAGACTACTGACCTCCAACCGCTTCGATCAGGTCTGCGCAGCGCTCGTGCGACTGCTCGACCTGCCCTCCCGGGCACAGGATCACGACGTTGTTGTAGATGACGAAATCGGCGTACTTCGGCCCGATGCCGCTTCGTGCGCCTCCACCGCCGCCGGCCCCAATGATCGTCCTGCGGTCCTGTACGCCCTCTTTATAGGTTGCGGATTCCGCGTCGAGGACGGCGTCATCGCCGGTTCCCTCCTCGGCGGGCGCAGTTCCGAGGCTGACAGCGTCGCCGTGAGAAGCGTAGAAACGCAGTTCGTAGTCGAGTGGATCGCCACCCGACGCTCTCCAGAAGCCGAACATGGCGTCACTCGCGCCAGGGAGCCCCTCAACCGAGTAGGTCTTCGACTCCCTGAATCCAGCCGCGAACACATTCTCCGGTGTCAGCACAGACCCAGTGTCCTGGATCCGCTCAAACTCAACATCACTTCCGCCTGAACCGCAGGCCGCGATAACCAGGGATGCGAGCGCTACTGCGCTGACCAGCACCGTTCGTAAGTAGATCCGATTTCGTTTAGCTACCTCGTCCATCGATCCGTCCCGAGTTGGAGTCGTGGTGTCGAAAAACGTCTTTAGTGCTTCATAGCGGCGGCATTGTATGGCACCGCAGGCCGAACTGCACCGCCAACTGGAATCTGGTGCCGGAGACCGCCAGTTCCCATCTGCGGCGACTACATGTAACCTCCCGCCAGCAAACAGGCCAATGGATTACGAGCGAGGAGTCTGATGAACTACGAGGTCGAGAAGCTGGCTGCCGAGAACGCTATCGTGGGCGAAGGCCCTGTATGGGACGGAGACCGCCAGATTCTCTACTGGACGGATATCCAGGGCGGCAGGTTCTGGGAATACGATCCCGCAACGGGCGTCAACAAGCAACTCCACGATGGCGAGTTCGTAGCCGGCGTTGCTGTGAACGAGCCGGGAGGACTGACCGTCGGAACGTGGGAAGGTGTGAAGCAGTGGCGTTCAGATGACGACTGGAAGTGGCTCCATCACGGCGAGGTGGACGGCCAGCCGATCAAGCTGAATGACGTGATCGCGGGTCCTGACGGCAGCTTCATCGGCGGCAGCGGACACCTCGATGTGTGCTCAGTCTTCAGGTTCAAGCCCGATGGCAGCGCCGAGGTGATCGACACAGGCATTGGACTCTGCAACGGCATGGGCTTCTCACCTGACCTCAAGACCTTCTACTCGACCGATTCTGTTGCCGGTGAGATCTACGCATGGGACCGAGATGCGGCGACTGGCGACATCAGTAACAAGCGTGTGTTCACAACGGTCAGTTCATCGGTCGGGATCCCGGACGGGATGACTGTGGATGCCGAGGGCTTCGTCTGGTCGGCGATCTGGTACGGCGGCATGGTCGTCCGCTTCGACCCGGACGGCAAGGAGGAACGACGTGTCGAGATACCTGCTGCACAGACGTCGAGCGCAATGTTCGGCGGCAAAGATCTGGACGAGCTGTATGTGACGACCGCATCGTTCGGCTCCGATGGCACGCTCTCCGGTATGGAGCCCGATGGCTTCGAGCTTTCGACGTATCGCGGCGGAGATCTGTACCGGGTCAAGGTCGGAATCCAGGGCAAGCCGGAGTTCAAGACCAGGATTCCGGTCTCTTAGGCGGTAGAGGTGAAGGCTGACCTTGCCGGAGAAGCCGAAGCGCGGGCTGCTGAGACTGAGCGCCGGCAATGGTTCTGGCTCGCGGCGTTCCTTCTGATCGTCTTCGCCACACCTGCGCTGTTACTGCGATTCTGGCAGGACACTGAATTCGACCAGGCTTCACTGGACGATCTGAACGCACGACAACCAGAGATCGTCTTCATCGGCAACTCGATGCTAGAAACGCGTATCGATCCCGATCATCTATCTGAATTGCTGGATGGGACTGAAGTGGTGTCGCTCGCCGAACCCGGCTCCCAGTCCGCCGTCTGGTATCTGCAACTGAAAAACCTGGTTGCTGCGACCGATTCACCGCCTGACACCGTCTTCGTCTTCTTTCGCAACGACCTGATCACCCAGCCGCTTGCCCCGCTCGATGAGCGGAACCGAGAGCTGATCGCGTCCCTGCGGAGCTCAGACGACGGTGAGTTTGAGGAGGTTCTCGAAGCCCGCCGTTCACTGCACCAACAGGCGATCCATTCTCTCGAACGGGTCTATCCGGTTCAGCGACAGAAAGACGAGGCGCTCGATGCAGTCTCCGAACTGTCAGCAGCGTTCCTGCCATCCAACCGTGACGAACTGTCGTCGCTGGCAGATGACCAGTTCGCATTCCACAACCAGCGAGGGGCTGACGAAGACCCTCCACCTCCCGACCCCGAAAGACCGTTCGCCGATTCAGTTGAGCCGTCGTTCCTGCCCCTGATGCTGCAGATCGCCGCTGAAAATAGCATCAACCTCGTATTTGTGCGGGTGCAGGCGCGTCCCAACCTCGACGGCTCGGTGCGTGAGACCGAAAGCATGCGGCGCTACTCGGATCACCTTGCCAGCTACCTGGCAGAACGTGACCTCGACTACTTTGACTTCACCGGCAACAGTGCCGTTGACCGGGCCCTCTACTACGACAGCTTCCACATTCGCCAACTCTACCTGCTCGACTACACGGAGATCTTCTTCCGGGAGGCGGCGCACCTGTTGCGCGGCGTCGCAAGTGGAACGGAGGAGGGCGGATGACATTCCAGACTCTGTCATTTATCGCGCTCTTACTGGCGGTGTTCGCGCTGTACTGGCTGCTCGGTCGTAAACAGCAAAACCTGTTGCTGCTGGTCGCCAGTTACGTCTTCTATGGCTACGTCGACCCGCTGCTGACCCTGCTACTCGCAGGCTTCACGCTGGCGATGTACTTCAGTGCGATCTCCGTCCGGCCACAGGGAGAACGTTCGGCATCAGTGTTCAAAGGCCTACTCCCGCTCTGGTCGGCAATCGCTGCAACGCTGCTTGTCATCGCTGTATTCAAGTACCTCGGTTTCTTCGTAGACAGCGCCAGTGACTTCGTCGATTCCATCGGCCTCGGCACATTCTCGAACACGCTGAACATCATCCTGCCAATCGGTATCTCGTTCTACACGTTGCAGGGTCTCGGCTACGTGATCGACGTGCACCAGGGCAGGGTGGAAGCGCGACGAAACCTGCTCGACTTCGCCCTGTTCATCTCGTTCTTCCCGCAACTGGTGGCGGGACCTATCGAGCGAGCGGCAAGACTGCTGCCCCAGTTCGAGTCGAAGCGGACCACATCTCCGCAGGTGTTGCAGAGCGCGGTGATGCTCATCCTCTGGGGCTTCTTCAAGAAACTGGTGATCGCTGACAACGTCGGCGTGATTGCAGACCGCGCGTTCGCCACCGAATCGCCGGGGTTCGCCCTGATCTGGGTCGGTGTGCTGGCGTTTGGACTGCAGATCTTCGCCGACTTCTCGGGCTACACGGACATCGCGCGAGGCACGGCGCGCCTCTTCGGCATCAACCTGTCACAGAACTTCCGGCATCCTCATATGGCCCGGTCGCCTGCCGATTTCTGGCGCCGGTGGCATGTCTCGCTCTCGACATGGTTCCGTGACTACGTCTACATCCCGCTCGGCGGCTCCCGAACGGGCCAGGCGCGGTCAGGCGTAAACCTGATGGCAACGTTCCTGCTGAGTGGCCTGTGGCACGGCGCCTCGTGGAACTTCGCGCTCTGGGGCGGCTATCACGGAACGCTCGTGTACTTACAACGAGTTGTGCCGGTAGGCGCAAACCTTAGCCCCCTGCTGAAGCCGCTCGCTGTGCCCATCACTTTCGTGCTTGTGAGCACTGGCTGGTTGTTCTTCCGCGAGTCCAGCACTGCGCACATCTGGGGCGTTCTCACCACGTCGCCCCTCGACGAAACAGCACAGGGCTTCGAGCTTGCTGCGTTCTTGCTCATACAGGTGATGATCTACTCGATACCGATCTGGCTGCACACGGCTGCAGGCGCGCTCGACCTTAGCCGATTCAGTGTCGCCCGGCCATCACTCAGCGCCACAAGGGCAGGGCAGGCCACGCTCGCAACGCTCTTCTTCACCGGAATACTGGTGATGCGAAGCTCAGAAGGCGGCGAATTCATCTACTTCCAGTTCTAGCCGCACTGGACTCAAATTCTCCGAGCGATCGGCCGAAGACTACTTGCCCTGGAGCTGGTCTGGCAGGTCCTTGCAGTTCTTGGAAGCGCCGTCGCCAGTCGGGCCCTCGCCCTCGCAGAGCAGCACCATGTTGCCGAGAATGCGGAACTCCGTGTACTTTGGGAACTTGTTGGCACAGACCCTCTGCTCGAGAGTGGTGTCGGATGAGAATGAGATGTGGAACGCCTTCGATGAGTCGCGGTCTTGGCCGGATTCAGACTCCATCAGACCGACTGCGCTCTGACCCTGTGCCTGCCGGCATGAGATCCGGTCCTGCTCGCCGACCGCCTTACCGTCGGGTCCAATCGCCGTCTGCTCCAGCGCCGCCTGCGCACCCTGCACCTGGGCGATAGCCGCTGACGGATAGACAAGAACCCCAAGCTCCTTGGTGTTGATGAAACCCCACTTCGCATCGGTCGATTCCGGGTAGTCAAGCAGCAGGTCTCGCTGCTCCTTCCAACCAAGTGCTTTCAGGTCGTCTATCGAGAAAACGACATCGGTCTGGATGGTGAAATCGGCAGGATTCCGCTCGGCAGAGCTTCCAGAGCCATCCGAGTTCGCACCGGAGCCGTCGTCCGTGCCGCATGCCGTTATCAGCACCATCAAGATGATCAGGAGCGGCAGTGCAAGCCGCCATTGGAACGGATTCAGCCTCAGGTTCATGTTGCTACCTCGGTGATTTTCAGGGCGCCACTCACCCGCTGGCCGTTGTCGACCCTGGACCGTGCTGTGAGCGGTTATTGACGTTTCTGGTGGCGCATTGTAGTTCGATACGCGGAAGAATCACAAAGTTTGGCCCTGAATGGCCGAATCGAGTGAGACAGTGTGACTAGCTCGCTGGCTCAAGTATCTGGTGCGTAGTGTTGACCTGGAGTCCGCTGAGTTCCTGAACCAGTCCGCTCGGCCACTCGATCGTCAGCGAGTCGATCGACTCCGCAGGTCCGAGACCGAACTGCACGTCCAGTGAACTCATTGACAGGAAACTCGAAGAGCCGAGCACCTCTCTCACCTGGGTCCGGGGCTGGCCACCAAATCCGGTTGAAACCAGGGTCAAGCGCGCTCCGATTGCATCTGCGTTAGAGCCCGTGCGGTCTTCCGACATCCGACCTCGGAGTTGGAGAGTTACCCAGTTGTTGTCACCGCCACTGTTCATCCAGACGAAGAGCGGCCCACCGACGGCGATCCGTCTCCCTTCGGCATCCAGTGACTCGCCGTTGCTGTTCGTCACGATCAGGTCAGGGAAGCCGTCACCGTTCAGATCGCCAACCGCAACGCCCTTGCCATTCTCATGGAACTGAACGCCAAGCCTGCTGCTGGAAGGGTCGTCAAGATCCAGGTTGGCGTAATCAACGCCGAGTGCGTCGACGACACGTGCCTCGATCGTCACATCTTTGAAGCCGCTGGCGGTGTTCTGAAGCAACCGGCCGAACGCAGGGGCAAGGCCACCGTTCGGGCCTTCACCGCGAGATGCAAGCGATCCGAGCCAGTACAGGTCTTGATCGCCATCGTTCTCCATGTCGAAGAACGCCGTGCCAAAACCGAACTCGTAGGCCTCAAGCCCTTTGGGCAACGTCCAGTCAGGAGCAAAGAAATCGTCATTCAGGGCTTCAGGCGGCAGAACCTCGCTGTGTTGAATGCTGGTCTCGCCTGCCATATTCGTGAACCCGCCCTGGCCATTGTTCTCCAGCAGCCAGTGATAGCAGGTCCCCCAGCCGTACTGCGACGAGTAGGCGCAGTCGCCGCCGGGCGGAATCGGCTGCGGTGATGCGAGCCGATGGAACCCCATGTTTGTCACGAACACATCGAGGTCGGCATCGCCGTCGTAGTCGCCAAGTCCAAAGCCCATCCACTGGCCGGACATGCCAATGCCGAGTTCATTTTGTACGGCAGTGAAGATGATCTGCCCGTCTGCGCTGTCATTGCGATACAGCTTCAGCACGTCGCCGTCATCCGCGATCCACAGGTCAGGATCACCGTCGTTGTCATAGTCGAAGAACATCGAGGCCCACGTCTGGCCCGCCGGGTCGCCTGCCAGCCGGTTGTTGCCGTCGACCAGCGACTGGTCGAACCCGACAAGCGTACGTCCGTCAACGCTTGAAAAGGTGATCGGAACACCGTTCTCGTCAAGAAGCTTGATCTGCGGGCTTACGAGACCGGATTCAACGGTGAGATCGGTGAAAGTCAGATCGCCGTTGTTGCGGTAGAAGACGTTGAAGTGGCCGTGGTGGCGGGCGTCGTCGAACCGAACAAAATCCTGGTCGGCACGGTTGCCAACGAAGATATCCAGCCAGCCGTCGCCGTCAACATCAGCACAGGAGACGCTCATCGCTGACCTGACGTTCCCCTGCTGGCCGACCGCGAAGACGGTGATGTCATCGAACGTGCCGTCCTGCTTGTTGAGCAGGATGCGGTCCAACATGATGGCGCCAAGCTCCGGGGTGTCAGCGATCGACCGGTAATCGAGGCCGTCGCCTATGCGGCCATGCCCGGCTACATAGAGATCCTGGAAGCCGTCGTTGTCGATGTCGCATGCGGCAACTGCAGAGCTGTTCTGCTGTGCCAGCGTGACGCCAGCTTCTGCGGCAACATCAACGAAGACCCCGTTGCCCTCGTTGCGGAACAGGTGGTTGGGGCCGCCTCGAGTGATCTGGAAGATTGCACCACTCTCGGCCGCAGTCACATAGAAGTCGAGGTCTCCGTCGCGGTCGTAGTCGAAGATTGCAACTCCCGGATATCGGTTCTCGATCAGCGCCGATGGGCCGATGACCGGTGCGATGTTTGCAAACGGTGCGAACTCGTCAGGCGCAGGAGTCCCGTCTCCAACACCCGGCACCTCGATTCGTTCGGAAGGGTCCGGTCCTGACCGAGCAAACAGCTCCTCGATGGACTCGAACGCTCTCGGCTGTGCTGCATCTCCACCTGAGTCGTCAGAATCGCTCAACAGGAAGATGAGGCCGACCCCCACGCCGACCAGGATGAGAACGGGAACTCCAACGAGGCCAATGATCCGCTTATTCGCGCTAATGCTGTTCAGCGTTTTCTCCCGGCGTTCTCCGGCGTTCTGGTGAAGTTGAGGAAACTCTGCGAGTCCCAGTCCTGCAAAGCGCGATCTTGTCGCAGCGACGCCAGATTATACGGTGCGTCGGGACCAGCGGACGCTCCGGCTATCGCATGAGCGCCTGTAGGAGCGTCATTCGAACCTAATCGCCGCCATGTCTCTCCACCTTCATCAACTGATCCCGGTTATCCAAGGCACCGGCGATGTCCTCTGCGCAAGAACCGGTCCGTTGCCAGCGTCGATAGCGAACAACGTGTAGCTCGTTCCCGCACCAGACGGCGCGCCAACCATTGCGAATCTGACCTCGACCAGCCAGGCACCAACATCTCCGAAGTCTCTCAGCTCGAAGCCGACGAAAAAGCTGGAGACATCCTGTCGTGGCTCGGCCTCGCTTTTTGCCGTCACGCCGACGGTGCCGAGCGAGACGAGGTTGTCGTAAATGTCCTGCGAGGCCGTGAGTGCAGTACGGACTGCGTCCCGCTTGCTGATGGCCGGCGCAGGCTCACCTGGCGTTGGAGAACCGGCCAAACCGGACGAGCACGCGACACCGAAGACGATCAAAATTGCCACGATGCCGGGCGTAAACACGCTTCGAACCGTTATCATCTCAACTGTCCGGTTTCCATCGCCCGTTCCTGATTCGTGCCGGCCACCGCGCTCTTTAGATGCTCCGTCTATGAGATTCGACCTCGACAGACGGGCATCCACCGAATTCCAGCATCAGCTAACCCGAGACCGTTTTGACAGAGACAAGTGCATCCGCAGACCGATTCGAAGAACGGCGACTCGCGCTCGAAACGATTAACGCTGAGGTTGGAAGACGCCAGCGCGTCACCGTCATCGCCCTGCTGCCGCTTGCAGCGGCGATGGCTCTGATCATCCCGTATCTGCAGATAGTGATCACTCTGCAGGACGCCGACTACTACTACATCCTGGATCGACCGGCGTGGGCGACCTATTTCCGTCTTGCCGGTGCCGCGCTGTTCGCCGGGCCGCTGAGCATCATCCTCATCTACCTGGTGTTCAAGCAGTTCGATGAGTTGATGCCCAGCTTCTTGAAGCTGATGATCGTTGGACTGGCCTACGGCATCGTCATGCCGTTGATTACGGGACTGCTCACACCGCTCAACCTGTTCGTCATAGGCATCACCGGCGTGTCGAACGTGACAGGCCAGGGCTCCGTGCAGCAGATGCTCGGTGACTGGGTTTTCTCCACGCCCATGTTCACCTTCTTGTTCTGGGCGGAATGGATGGGCCCCAGTATCTTCTTCGGGCTTGTCGCGGGAGCGATCTTCTGGGTTATCGCCAGGTTCGCCGGTCCGATCGAGAGTCCTGAGCGAGCGAGGCGGTTTTACGCCGCTAGTAGCGTCGCTGCAGTGATCGTGCTGTTCCTCGTGACAATCTGGCCGTTTGCGCTCTTCGAGTTTCTGTTCGAGTCGTTCCTTTAGGTAACCAGCGCCAGTAACGGAGCAGTTCCATCAGCATCTGGAGTCGACCGCCTTCGAACCGCGCCGGTTCGCCGGGAGTTGTGGGATCAAATGCTCAGGGCAACGAGCCTTCACTTTTCGAGCCCACCAGCACGGTCCGTGTTCGTGCTACTGGCAGCGCATCGGAACTGGACGCTGCGTTTTTCGGGATGGTCATCCGCTCTGTCCTGTTCCACCGCATCGCAAAGCGCTTCCTGTTCATGGTCTTCATCATCTGGGTCGGCGCTACTTTCATGTTCTTCGTGCCTCGCCAGTTCGGGATCAACCCGTCGAACGCCGGCTTCTTCACGCCATCGCCTGAAGTCCAGCGGATAAGGGATATCCAGCAACAGCTTCAGGAAGAGCTTGAGCGCCTTGGCACTGCAAACGCCGCGGACGGAGTGGTCGACGAACTGGAGGCGGAGCAGGAACAGCTCCTGAGGTCTCTGATCTCGGAGAACGACCGCCGTTCGACACGGACTGCGTTCGAGCGGCAGTTCGGGTTCGGTGATCCGATCGTCGTCCAGTACAGGCGCTACATAACCTCGCTCGCTCGTTTTGACCTCGGTGCTTCCCGCAGGTTCTTCCCTGTTTCAGTCTTCGACGTGATCCAGCACTCGCTCTACTGGACACTTGGCCTGATGGGCGTGGCGACCGTCATCGCATTCACAGTCGGGACCTTTACTGGTGGACTGATGGCGTGGCCTGGAGCGCCGCGTATCTTCAGATGGAGCTTTATCCCTCTGCTGGCTGGCTCATCTGTCCCGCTGTATCTGCTTGGCTGGATCCTCATCTGGTTCCTGGCATTCCAATGGCAGATATTCCCGCTGCAGGGCGGTTGGGACAACTTCAACCCAGACTTATCGCCCGGCTGGAACATCCCGTTCATTGCCAGCGCGCTCTACCACTCGGTTCTTCCGGCGCTCTCGGTGATCATCGCCACCACCGGCCTGTGGGCCGTGACGATGCGGGGACTGATGATCAATATGCAGGGCGAGGACTACATGGTGTTCGCCGCGGCCAAAGGCCTGAACCCTCGCCGCATCTTCTTCCGATACGGGCTCAGGAACGCGATCCTGCCCCAGGTCACCGGACTCGCCGCGTCCATCGGTTCGCTGCTGACCGGTGTGCTGCTGGTCGAACTCGTCTTCAGCTACCCGGGCGTCGGCTTCCTGTTCTGGCAGTCGATCAACCAGAGAGACATCACGATGATGACCGGCATAGCGTTCGTAGTGATCGTCCTGCTCTCAGTCGCCCTGTTCCTACTCGACCTGCTTCTCCCGTTGCTTGATCGGCGAGTCCGTTACGAAAGCGCCTGATCAGGCGAGCCCGCCGTCTTATTCACGCATAGCTCATGCGTTGATAGTGTCGGATCACGGCATCCTCGTGTCGATTCTTAGAAAGTATCCGTGGGAATGGCGCGTTCCCGGTGGCGGCGAATCACGCCGTGACCGGCCTGATCACCGGTAAAGGACTCGACATCATGATCGACAACATTCTTGTACCTCTCGACCGTTCGGACACAGCAGAGCGAGTATCGAACTGGGCTGCGTCGCTGGCGGCACGGACCGGAGCGAAGATCACGCTGCTAGCGATCGTCGACCCTGACTGGCTGAGCGTGCTGGAGCCGATAGGGCCCGGACGCCGTTTCGACTCTGGTGGAAGCGTGGGAGTCGTCACTGCAGCCGGGTCGACCGTCGGCGCGACGCGGCCCGTCAGCACAGAACAGCGATCAGATGTGGAGCCGGGTTACGGCAGCCACGCGATCGACGAAGCGGTCCAGACCGCACGCGGCTACCTGACCGCACGTAAGAGGACACTGGAAGGCCAGGGAATCAGTGTCGAAACCGATGTCTGGATGGGTGATCCGTCGTCCCAGATCAGGATCGCGGCGAAAGAGTTGGACGCGGGCCTGATCGTGATGGCGACGCACAGGGAGACGCCGGTCTCACGAGGTGTTCTCGGGAGCGTGACGGACCGCGTGGTCCGCACTTCCGGTGTTCCCGTGATGGCGATTCACCCTGACACCCTCAAGGCCCTCGAGTCCTCAGATAACGCGGTGAGAACGATAGTCCTTCCGCTCGATGGCTCAGATGAGAGCGAGCGCGCAATACCGGTCGCCACGGAGTTGGCGCAATCGGCGAACGCAGACATCGTCCTGTTGAGCGCCTATGGCTCCGGCTTCCTCGGGTTCTTTGGCAGCGAGACAACTGCGAAACTGCACCGGGTCGAGTTCGGTACATACCTTGAACGAATCGGCGATGACCAGATCCCGGACGGGATCAAGACCTCAGTCGTGACAGTCAACGGCGATGCCGACGATGCGATTCGTAAGACGGCAGCCGAGAACGAAGACTCGATCATCGTGCTGGCGTCTCACGGCTCATCCGGGCTGAAGAGGATGATTCTTGGATCAGTCGCGGACAAGGTAATCCGCACAGCCGAACGGCCCGTCGTTGTAGTCAGTGAAGCGCAGTAGGCAGCGGGCGCCTAAGGTGCGAAGGAGATCGTCAGCGCACCCAGGGCGACCGATGCCGCTCCGGCGGCTCGCCCTCGCGTGACGTGCTCTTTCAGGATCAGCGCGCCCATCACCACCCCGAAGCCGATCGCGATCTCACGGAACGGGCCTACATAGCTGACCTGCGAGATCCGCAGTGCGCTGAGTACCAGCGCGTACGCCAGGAACTGCAACATTCCCCCGAGAATGATCGTCCGCCAGTGGTTCCGCATCTCGGCGGCGAACTGGGCGCGCGAATAACTTCTGTGGATCAGCGCCAATGCGCCGAGCGAGCTTCCGGCAGTGAGGAAGAACATGTAGAGCACCGGAGTGACGTGCTCCACACCCCGTTTGTCGAGCACTGAGTAAGAGCCGATTATCACGCCCGTGGCCACCGCGAACAGGACGCCCTTGTCGGTGAATATCCCTCTACGGCTCCTGTTTCCGCTATCTCCGGTCCGTGAGCTCAGGCCGACAAAGATGATCCCGATCAGTATCAGCGCCATGCCGATTGATGCCTGTACCGAGACCGACTCTTCGAGTAGAAGCACGCCAAGGATCGGTATGAGTGTCAGTCCGAGGCCGCGTGCCACCGGGTAGACGACTGAAAGGTCGCCGTATCGGTAGGCGCGGCCGAGAGTGAAGAAGTACAGGATGTGAAGGGCGATCGTCCCTCCGATGAAGGCCCAGCCGGTTGCGGAGGGAACATCGAGGATGAACAGCACGATGGCCGTCGGCAGCATGATCACTGCGCCAGACGTCGCCATCCACCAGTTGGCGAGTTCGGGAGTGCCGGCGCGTTTGACCATCAGGTTCCACGAGGCGTGCGCGAACGCTGAGATCAGAACGAGGAGAACTGCGGCGCCGGTCATTCACGACCTTCGGACCGGCCGGTACGAGCTTGGTTAGCGCAGTTGAGAGGCCGGGCTGGTTAGCTGGCCTGAGTGGTGGCCAGGGCCCAGTCTACTCTCAATTCGACATCACCTTCAGCCCAGGGCTTCGTGATGTACTCGACCGCGCCCAGTGAGCGGGCCATCGCCATGTCTTCCGGCCTGCCTTTGGCCGTGACCATGATGACCGGGACCTGGGATGTGCGTGTGTCGGCCTTCAGAGTAGCCAGGGCGTCGAAGCCGCTGACACGGGGCATCATTACGTCAAGAAGAACCAGCTCCGGGTTCTCCGAGATAACCAGGTCGAACACCTGCTCGCCGTCTTCAGCTTCGAGCACATCATGCCCTGCGTCTTCAAGAATCGTCGCAAGCGCAAGTCGGACGTCGGCGTTGTCGTCGACCACGAGAATACGTGCCAAAGCTGTCCTCCGAGGACCACATCAGATTTCCATCTCATGCGAAGGCGAGCCCCAGCCAGCCATTCGGTCCATGAGATCAGACACCTTTAAGTTTGACGAATCGGTGGGTCTGAGTGAAACGGGTTTACACCGCAACTCTTGGGTGATTACAACAATCCGATCCACTCAACTCGTAAGTTTCGAGATGCCCCTTATACTGGCGCTTTTCAGTTGGACTCCAACTGGAACTCAAACGAAATTCGCCTGTCACTAATGTCGCAGAGGCAAGTAACCAGTGCATTACCAACACGAACGCACACGCGGCTGTCGCATATCCGATGCTTGGACTTATCGAGGCCTGAAGACGGTCGTCCTCGAGAACGAGCTGCTGAGAGTCAGTGTTCTGGCGGACAAGGGCGCTGACATCTTCGAGCTGGTGCACAAGCCGTCTGACACAGATTTCATGTGGCGGACGCCTTGGAGCGTCCGCGATGTGACGAAGTGGGTGCCTTCGACTGGCTGGGGCGAAGGTGTCTGGCATGACGCTTACATCGGCGGATGGCAGACGATTGCCCCGACTGGTGGTCAGCCGCAGGTCTACGCAGGCGCTGATCTTGGCCAGCACACCGAGGCGACACTAATGCCGTGGGACGCGCAGATAGTCGAGGACACTCCGGAGCGTGTAAGCGCGAAGTTCTGGGTGCGAACGGTGCGGACGCCGTTCTGGATTGAGAAGAAGATAACGCTCGAGTCCGGTTCGGCGGTGTTGACGGTCGAAGACAGTGTGACGAACGAGGCGGAGGAATCGGCCGAGGTCGAATGGGGGCAGCATGTCGCACTGGGCGAGCCGTTCCTGACCGAAAACTGCATCTTCGACCTACCGGCGTCCGACCATTTTTCCCCACCCGAAGAGATACAGGCGGGAAACGCCCGCATCAAGGCAGGGACGAGCGGTAACTGGCCGATGGCCGAGGCGCCGGACGGGTCGCAGGTTGACTTGCGTAAGTTCCCTGCGAAATCGGACCGGCTCGCCGACTACATGGTGTTCAAGAACCTGTCAGACGGCTGGTACGCGGTGACCAACCCTGACAGGCGAGTCGGCATTGGGCTTGTCTGGCCTCGCGAGACCTTCAAGTTCCTCTGGTACTGGCAGGTCTTCGGCGGCGGCTACGGCTACCCCTGGTATGGCCGCACCTACAACGTCGGCCTCGAGCCGTTCACGAGTCTTGCATCGGGTGTGCCAGAGCCGGGGAGTGATGAGCGCACTGCAGCGGTGTTTGCAGCAGGCGAGACCCGGAAAGCGACCGTGAAGGCGGTTGTGTTCGAATCGAGCAAAGGCGTCGACGGCATCAGCACCGCGGGCGACGTGACGGTCCGAAGCTAGTAGAAATCGCCGATAGACCGCAGATACTCGGCGAATGAGGCGACGCCTTCGGCAATATCAAGACCGTCAGCCACGTTCTGGTGCACCGTGACGTAGCCGTTGTAGCCAGTCTCAGACAGCGCATCGAGCGTCTCACGAAAATCGATGCCGTCCGGCGCGTTAAGCGGCACAAGATCGAATCCGCTCGGGCCGCGACTCCATGTCTCCTGGATGTGGGTGCCGTTTTCGTTGAGCCTGTGGTTCTGGATGTAGACGTTGAAGATCCACGGCTCGAGAGCCTGAACTGCCTTCCTGCCGAATGGCTGGCCTGCCAGCATCAGGTTCGCCGGCTCGAACGTGACGCCGAAGTTTGGCCGGTTCACCGCCTTCAGCACCCTGACCGCACCGGTGACGGTCTCGAACAGGGTGCAGGTATGTGTCTGGTGCGACAGCCTGATCCCTCGCTCCGCTGCCTCATCAGCGGCCTGGCGGGCATGTGGGATGTCGGTGTCAGCCTTCATCATCACTCTGACCAGCGCGCACCCAAGGGCGCTCGCCAGGTCCAGGTACGGGGTGATGTTCTGCAGCGCCATCTGCGCCCGGTTGTTGTTCGCCGCGAGGTCGATGTCACCGGTGACCATCGAGACGGCAAGACCGCGCTGGTCAAATACCGTTTGACCAGCCGCGAGATCATCTGCACTCGCTCCAACCCCGAGCTGCGAGGCGCGCATCGACAGCGCCGAATAACCGGCTTTGACAGCGAGATCGGCGATCTCCGAGAGCGGCATAAGCGCCACATCCTTGCGGCGCGGCGCCTCAGCAACTCGGGTTGAAAGCGAGAGTTTCATGGTCAAGGTCTGGCGGAAGTCTGCCACCCTTCGACGGGCTCAGGATGGCCGATGAGTTCATCGCGGCAGTTTTGTCTCGTCAGATGGGCCGAGACAAAGCGAGCGTTTGTCCCGCGTCTGACTTACGCCTCCGCAAGCACTCCTGAGTCCACCTGGTGCGCCCTGATCCAGTCCCAGTCCAGCTCGACGCCAAGTCCCGGACCGTCCGGCGCCCAGAAGTTGCCGTCCTTGTCGACGCCGTCCAGGTCGTCGTTGTAGTCCTTGTAGATAGGTGGCCGAGTCGTCTTCACGTTCGGGTGGACAAGCCCGAGCTCGTAAAAGTTCGTATTGCGGATCGAGGACATCATGTGCCTGTGCGCCGGGCTCGGACCGTGCAGCTCCATGTCCAGGCCAAAGCCTTCGGAGGCATGGGCGATCTTCATTCCGCCCGTGATGCCGCCGTCCTCGTGAGCGCCGCAGCGTACGTAGTCGGTGCCGTCGGCAACGATAAAGTCCACGTGCTGCTCGAGCAGCCTTATGTGCTCGGTCTGCAGAATCGGCGTCTTCACCATCTGGCGCAGCTTGCGGTGGGCGAACTGCGAAACGCCACCGTCCTGGTACGGGTCCTCCCACCAGAAGAAGTTCGCTTCGTCACACGCACGGCCCAGCGCCAGCGCGTCTCCAAAATTCTTGATCTCGCATGCCGGGTCGATCAGCAGATGCAGCTTGTTCTCAAACTTCTTGCCAAGGTTCAGCACGTTGTCGATCTCGCGCTTGATGTTGTCCCGGGCAAGTCCCCAGCCGTGCACCTTGAATGCCGGGTAGCCCATTTCGAGACACTGCTGCGCAAAATCGGCGAATTGCTCGGGCGTAGTCAGACCGCCGTTCTCGTCACCATGCAGCGTGGAGGCGTACGCAGGGAGGGGCTTTTTCGAGCCGCCGAGCAGGCGGTAGATCGGCTCGTCATACAGCTTGCCTGCAATGTCCCACAGCAGGATGTCGATCACGCCGACGCCAAGCATCGCCCCGTGCCTGAGCCCGCGTTTCGTGTCGTTGTAGATCATCTCTCGTTCGAGCGCGTTCTTGTCGATCAGGTACTGGGCCGCCATTGCCACCTCGGCAAGAGCTGGTCCGCCTGTGGGATACTCGCCGACTATCCCCTGGTCCGTGTGCATCGTGAGGATGCTGCCGCGTTGGGTCAGCCGGCCACCCGGCTCGTACACCATGTTGAAGGTGTTGTAGTCCTTGCCGACGTTCTCAAGCTGGTACTCGAAGGTGACGACCTCGAGCTTCGTGATCTTGACCTCAGGCTTCATTCAGGGCTCTCCTCGGATGGGGCTTCGCAGGCAGTGAAACGAGCGGGTTACGGCTGTGGCGGACGCATGCTGACACGGTCTTGCTGTTCGCCGGGCCGAATCGTAGCACCACTGTGGTCCTGAGTCCGCAGGCTGATCCTTCTCTGCTCCAACTGTCTGCTGACTTTGCGCTATCGCAGGTGTAAAGTTCCGCACGGCCCAAATTTCAGAACGCCATCGAGGAGGCTGGAAACCGGATGAAAGCTGCGCGGCTGGTCGCACCACAGACATTTGAGTTCATTGACATACCGGAACCTGAGACACAGGAAGGTTTCGCAAAGATAAAGATCGAGTCTGTTTCGGTCTGTGGCAGCGACATTCACGGTAGTTACCATGCCGAGCTTCCAGAAGAGGCCTACCCACTTGCTCCGGGAATGCCGTGCCACGAGATCGCGGGCACAGTTGTCGAGAGCCGAATGCCGGAGGTGAAAGAGGGCCAGAGGGCGATCGTTATCCCAAGCCGTGGCGTCACTGGCGGGCTTACCGAGTACATCACGCAGGAAGCGATCCGCGTGATTCCCATCCCTCACTACGGGCCTATCGACGACTGGGTGATGTGCCAGCACACTGGCACGGTCCTCTTCTCGGCAAAGCACTGGGGTAACCCGGCCGGCAAGAAGATCGCCGTGCTTGGCCAGGGCGGAATCGGCCTCTCGTTCACGATGATCGCGGAGGCGCAGGGCGCGGAACAGATAATCGGCATCGACCGCCTTGACTACAGGCTGAAGAAGTCACTTGAGGTTGGCGCCACGCACACCGTGAACCCTGAGTCTGAAAACCTCTACGAGGTGATCGATGAGATCACTCGAGGCGAGGGCGTGGACATCGTTGTGGATGCCTCAGGCGATCCGGCTGGCTTCGAGACCTGCATCAAGGTTGTGAAGCGCTGGGGAACGTTCATCAACTTCTCGCTCACCGGCCCTCTGAAGGAGCGCACGTCTTTCTTCCACCATGAGTGGATGCGCAAGGCTTGCACGATCATCCCTACCCAGATCGCGGCAACGTCTGAACCCACGAAGGAGATCAGGGAGATGGTCGCCCTGAAGGACCGTGGGTGGGTGGACCCGGGCAAGCTGAAGTCCCACAACATGGACTTCGCCGACGTGCAGAAAGCCTACGACATGTATGCCAACTACACCGACGAAGTTATCAAGGTCTGCATGCAGGTCAGCTAGAGCGTTTGCTTCCCCTCTCCCGGTTCGGGAGAGGGCTAGGGTGAGGGTTGATCGGCCGGAGGCCGATAGCTCGCCACCCTTCGACAGGCTCAGGATGGCTGAGGTGCTGTTATCCCGACCGCGGGGTACCCGCTAGCGGGTCGAGGGATCTGACCGTCGATGCACGGTCTCGGAGAGATTCTGAATCAAGTTCAGAATGACAGCCCCCAACCAGGCGGCCCGAAACTTCCTAAGCCCAGTTGATCTCATCACTGTTCACGCAGTTCGGCGGCAACTCACCCCGCAAGACCGCCAGGATGTTGTCCACCGTCATCTCAGACATCTTCCTGCGCGTTCCAACCGTCGCAGAGGCGATGTGCGGCAGAAGCGTCACATTCTCCATTTTTAGAAGCGGGTGGTCGGTAGGAATCGGCTCGGGATCAGTCACATCGAGAGCTGCATATGCGATCTCGCCCGAACTCAGCGCCGCTGTCAGCGCTTCGGTGTCCACAACCGGCCCGCGTGCCGTGTTAATCAGCACAGCATGACTCTGCATCTTCTTCAACTGATCGGTGCTGATCAGGCCCTGGGTCTCCGGCGTGAGAGGGCAGTGCAGCGTCACGAAGTCAGACTCTTCCAGCAGCTCGTCCAGGGATCCAGCCAGTTCGGCGCCGTGCTCCTCGTTGGCCCGGTTTCGGTTGTAGTAGATCACTCGCATGCCTGACGCAACTGCACGCCTCGCAACTGAGCTGCCGATGCGCCCCATACCGATAATCCCGAGTGTCGACCCGTTGATGTCCAGGCCCAGAAGATCCAGCGGATCAAACCACTTCCACCCGCCGCGTCGCACGAATCGGTCACTCTCAGCAAGCCGTCGTCCCGCCGCCTGGATCAGTGCGAACGCAAAATCGGCTGTCGTCTCAGTGAGCACGCCCGGCGTGTTGCCGACCGCGATGTTGCGCTCGTTGGCCGCAGCCGTATCGATGTTGTCGTAACCGACGCCAAATTCGGCGATCACCTTAAGCGAGTCTCCGGCCGCGTCCATCACTTCGCCGTCTATCTGGTCAGTGATGTGCGCAAAGATCCCGGTCACGCCCCTCACGGCTTCAAGAAGCTCCTCCCGTGTGGCAGGCGCGGGCCGCGTCAGCACGACCGTCTCGGCCTCTGCCCGAAGGCGATCCATCTGGTCCTCGAACTGTCGCCGTGTGACTAAGACCTTTGCTGGCAAATCTTCACCTCTCAGGTATGTTTGTTGGCTGGCTTTCGAGATCGCCTGCGGCCAGGGCTTGCAGCGATCGCAAGTAAGTCGTAGCTTCGTGCGGCGCAGAGTGTACAGGCAGGATGGGTCTGCGGCAGTACGATCTTCGTACAAGCATGATGTCGCCGGCAGTAACGCCGGCATTTGACAACAGGGACACGCCCTTTGCGGCATTGCAACGAGGTCCGATTTTGGGTCGACGCATAAGCCTGGACCGCGTTAACGCGCTGCGAGCGATGTTCGCCTGCTTCGTATTCGCTCTTCTCACCATTGGCATGTTTGCCTGCCGGGGCGAAGACAGTGACCCGGCCGAGAAGTCGCTGCGTGACCGGCTCTCCGAACTGGAACAGACCGTGCTCGACACCGGCCCAACTCATTCTGACGAGCTGTTCGCTCTTGGCCAGGCCCTCTTCTTCGATCCGATCCTGAGCGGCAACCGCGACATCTCCTGTGCGACGTGCCACCACCCGAACGCGGCATCTGGTGACGGCGTGCCGGTCTCTATCGGCACCGGAGGCATCGGACTGGCGGCAGAACGACAGCTCGGTGCTGGTCGCCACTTCATCCCGCGCAACGCGCCTGAGATCTTCAACCGCGGCGCTCCCCTGTGGCAGACGATGTTCTGGGATAGCCGGATTGAACGCGAAGGCCTGATGGGCATCACTAGCCCCGCCGGTGAGGATCTGCCGAGCGAGATTCCCAATGTGCTGGTTGCACAGGCGATGTTCCCTGTCACCAGTAGAGAAGAGATGCTGGGTGACAAGGACGAGGCATCTCACGAAGAGGGTGGAAACGAGCTGGCGTTCCTCGACGATGAAGAGGCGATCTGGGAAGCGCTGATGGTCAGACTTCTCGACATCGACGCCTATGTCGATCTGTTTGCGGAGGCCTTCCCTGATATCCCGACCGAAGACCTGACGTTTGTGCATGTCGGACTCGCGATCGCCGCGTTCGAGGCCAATGCGTTCGCCTTTGCAGACAGTCCGTGGGACAGGTTTGTCGCCGGTGATGAGGCTGCGTTGAGTGACGATGCTAGAAGAGGCGCTGAGCTGTTCTTCGGCAGAGCGAACTGCTCAGCGTGCCATTCAGGACCGTTGTTTACTGACCAGCAAGAGCACAACATCGCTTCGCCGCAGACGGGGCCGGGAAAGGGCGGGGAAGCACCTGATGACTTCGGCCGGTTCCGCGTCACATTCGACTTCGAGGACCTCTACCGGTTCAGGACGCCTCCGCTCCGCAACGTCGAACTGACCGGACCCTGGTTCCACTCGGGCGCCTATTCATCGCTTGAAGAAGCTGTCAGTCACCACCTCGACCCGCTGGAAGCCCTCGAAACCTATGGCGACTCTGCATCAAGCTCGGAGTCGGCCGCCATGTATCTGAACGATTGGAGCGCGAGGCAGTTCTCACGGAGCACTCGTGACAACACCGGTGCTGCGCTCGACGGTGAGTTTGCTCACGTCTACACGGACGATGACCGGATGGAGCTGATCGCACGCAACCTCGCGACAGAGATCTCGGACATGCCGAATCTCAGCGACGTCGAGGTGGCGCAGATCGTGGAGTTCTTGAAGGCGCTGACAGACCCGGCCGCACGCGATCTCTCCCATCTCGTGCCGGAGACGGTGCCAAGCGGACTTCCCGTCGACCGATAGTCGTCTTACGCAGGGCTGGCGTACTTCACCGGTGAGTCGATGCCGGGAAATGGCGACGGTCCTCGGTTGATCTGCATCTGGGGCTTCCACGGCGCGGTGTCCCACAGCTCGTCACCGATCGCAGTTGCCTCGTCCAGCGCTTCCTGCGGCACGTTCGATTCCCAGGCTTCCAGGTTCTGCTCAAGCTGCTCCAGCGTCCGAGCACCCACGATGCAAGACGTCATCACCGGGTTCGAAATCACCCATCGAAGAGCCAGGGCGTTTGGCGTGATGCCGTACTTCTCGGTCACCTGGATGAACTTCTCCATCGCGTTGAAGGTTGGCTCGTTCCAGTATGTGAGGCGATAGAAGTTTGCGGCCCTGAAGCTTTCGGCGAAGCGAGTCCCGGTCTCCGCCTCGAAGTCGCGGTGCTTGCCCAGTAGGAAGCCGCCGGCCTGCGGGCTGTATGCCATCACACCGACACCTTGATCGGCGCACACCTTGAACAGCTCTCGCTCCGGCTCCCGGTAAAGCAGGTTGTAGCGGGGCTGCACGCTCACGAACGGCGCCAACCCTCGTCTGTCTTGCTTCCAGAGAGCGTCCATCAGCTGGTAGCCGGCGAAGTTCGAGACCCCGATGTAGCGAGCCTTGCCTGCGCGAACCACGTCGTTGTAGGCGTCGACGGTCTCGTCGATCGGCGTAGTCGGGTCAGGCGCGTGGATCTGGTACAGGTCGACATAGTCGGTACCGAGACGTTTCAGCGAGTCATCAATCGCCTGCATCACATACTTGCGGTTCACGCCCTCATCGTTCGGCCCGTCACCCATCCGGCTCCTGCCCTTTGTGGCGAGCACGACTTCCGAGCGGCGACTCTTGATGAACCTGCCGACGATCTCCTCGGAGATGCCCTTCTTATCGGCAGGTCCGTATGAGTTTGCGGTGTCGATAAAGTTGACGCCCACGTCGAAGGCCCGCTCCATGATCCGGATGCCGTCCGCGGCGTTGGTCTGGTCGCCGAAGTTGTCAGCGCCGATGCAGTATTCAGACACCTTGAGGCCGGTGCGGCCGAGATTCACATGTTTCATATCTTGTTCCGTTGAGGTGGTTTGACAGCGAGTCTCCGAGACCGGCCTCACACAGGCTGTCTGGTCTCCCGGCCGAACGCTCCGCCCGGGTTCGGCGGATAGACCATCGGGCTGTTGGCTGCGAAGTCCTCGGCAATCTCCATCACTTCGGCCATCGCTTCGTCCGGGGCGCGCTCCGAATGCGCCTCGATGATCCCCTCGATCTGATCGATGCGCCGAGCGCCGAAGATTGGCGACGTAACGCCGGGGAAGTCAGAGACCCACTGCAGCGCCAGCCTGATCATCGACTGGTTGTGCTTCTCGGCGACCGCTGTCAACCGATCGACCGCGTTGAGCCGGGGCTCATTCCAGTAGCGGTTGACGAGCGCCCCGCCACGGGACTTGTCGCGTGCCCCGAATTTCGAGTCTTCGATCGGCCCGCTGCGGGGGTGTTTACCGGTCAGCATGCCGCTGGCCAGCGGTGAGTAGGGCACGACCGCCATTCCGTTCTGGTGGGCATATGGGATCGCCTCCATCGCCAGCCCCGGCTGCAGGATGTTGAAGACGCTCTGCACAGCTTCGAACCGGCTCAGGTTCCGCACGTCCGATGCCCACATCGACTTCGACATGATCCACGCCGGGAAGTTCGAACATCCCGGGTAGACAATCTTGCCGGACTTCACCAGGTCGTCCAGCGCCCTCAACGTCTCTTCGACCGGCGTCTCGTCATCCCACGAATGGCAGTAGTAGAGATCGATGCGGTCGGTCTTCAGTCGCTTGAGCGAAGCCTCGACGGCGCGCACGATGTGATAGCGGGAAGCGCCGATGTCGTTGACACCTGAGCCGACGCGGGAACGGAACTTGGTCGCGAGCACGACATCGTCGCGACGTCCGTTCTTCTCGAAGTAGTTGCCGATGACCGTCTCGGAGTTTCCTGCCGAGTATGAGTCGGACGTGTCGACGAAGTTGATTCCGTAGTCGAGTGCCCGGTCCAGAATGGCGTGTGCCGTTTGCTCGTCACAGCCGTAGTCGTTGCCATAGTTGTCCGTCCCGATGCAGATGTTCGAGACCTTGACCCCGGTGCGGCCAAGTTTCACGTATTCGAGAGTGATGGGATTCCTCCAGTCAGGTGCGTGCCAGTGCTGCGTTAGGGACGAAAGGACAGTCGAGAGGCACGATTAACGGCCACAGGATAAACCCTGCCAGCGGCATGCGGGCGATGACGCGAGCCGGCTGTCGGGAGGCTCAGTGCGTCAGCTCGACCCAGCGCTTCGATTCCCATGACGCGTAGGCCGCGTCGACGATCTCCGCCGCCTTCATGCCGTCGAAGAAGCTCGTCTCGACCAGCGACTGGTCGCTGGCCAGGCACGCGTTGGCGAACCGCTCATACGGCTGCGGGTAGGCGGGACCCGGCTCAAGCTCGGCCGCGCCGCCACGTGCATCGCCTGAGTAGCCCTTGATGGCGTGCCGTCCTGAGGTCTGGATCACGCCGCCGGTACCGGAGACCTCGATACGGGCATGCGTGCCGCCGTCCGGGTCGACAAGTCGTGTCACGAAGCTGGTATGAGCGACTGCATAGCCGCCATTCACGAACTCCAGCAGGAACGCCGATGAGTCCGGGACGTGAACGTCCATTCCTTCCGGCAGGTCATTGAACGGCCGGTGCTTGTCCGCGGTGTTCAGAACCGAAGTGACGCGTGCCACTTCGCCGCCAAGAAACCTTGCCATATCGAACACATGGATCAGTTCGTAGACGGTCCCGCCTCCGGTCTCGGGCTTGAACCGCCACGAGAGGATCTCCGGCCTCGTACCGTGCTGGTTCGTCATGCCCCACCAGATGTTGGCGTGAATCAGGCCGCCGATATAGCCGTCGTCGATGTACCGCTTCATGCGGCCGATCGCAGTGTTGCCGCGCTGGTTGAAGTTGGTCGAATGGATGACGCCGGCGCTCTCGGCTGCTTCAAGCATCTCCTTGCAGTCTGCCGCGGTCAGAGCAAGAGGCTTGTCGCAGAGGATGTGCTTTCCGGCCTTCGCAGCATCGATGGCAATCTGCCTGTGCGAATCGGTCGGCGTAATGATGTCAACGGCGTCGATGTCCGGGTTCGCAAGCATCTCGTGGTAGTCGGTGTAGCCGTTCGGCACATCCCACTGCTTCTGCATCTCGGCCAGCTTGTCCGGGTTGCGCCGCATGAATGCAGTGACCTCGACGTTGTCGAGGCGTGCGAACTGGTTCATGTGGGTGTTGGCGAAGCTGCCCGCGCCGATGATGCCGATGCGAAGTTTCTGCGATGAGCTCACGAGTCAGACCGCCTGCTGTGCTGTCGGGTTTGCGAAGGGAGCGACAGTCTACAGCAGGGGAGTGCGGAGACTTCGGGCCGTGGGCTGTTACGCCTTACGCCCGGTCACTCGGAGAGTGGCAAGTCCGACCATGATCCAGGCGAACGGCGCGATGAACAACAACGCGGCAACTTTGAAATAGTTCGACACGTAACCTGCCGCTTCAGGCGTCTCATGCGTCTCGAACAGGAAGTTGCCGGTGAAGATGAACGAAGCCTCGATCGAACCCCAGCCGACGAACCAACTGGCGAACGTCGACCAGACGAGCAGTTCACGGAGCCTTGTGCGCCACAGCGACTCGACTCGCCAACGCCTGAGGTACCCGGCATAGGCATTCGATTCGACGCCGTCACTTGCCGAGATCGCAGACTCCGTTTCGTTCGATCGCTCTGCGTAGTGCTGAGACCGGGCCATGAACGGCATATGGATGAACAGGCTTGCGGTCTCGATGATCGACGAAGCGGAGAGTCCGTCAGGCCGGGCATTGGCACGCACCTCATCGATTGCAGGCCTCGAGAGCGGGTAGGTCCAGGTCCAGAGCCATGCCCAGGGACCGAGTACCAGAGTGCGGGGCAGGTTGACCAGTGCGATGAACAGCCTCATGCCTGCTCTCCTTTCAGTTTTTAGACAGAATCCTGTTGCGAGCCCGAACGCGGCGTTCTTCTTCCTGCTTCCGTGCCGCAGCTATCGCAGCCAGTCCGCTTTCGTTAATCCGCACCATCCGACGAGGATGCGACTCGGAAAAGTCCCAGCGAGCATCGACGTGTCCGTCTCGCTGAAGTGCAGACAACGCCGCATAGACGCTGCTGTTGCCGAGCGTCCCGATGATGTCGGCGATGTCGAGACCGCTCAACTCACCGCCGTGCTCTGCAAGAGCATCGAGAACGGTCGATTGGTTTCTGCTAAGTGCCACATCGACTCCTGAAAGCGTTCTGAAACTGTATCATTCCAACTTTTGGAATATTTTAGCAGCTACGGTCCACGTTGTAAAAATCGAGGACTGAAATGCCGTGCTGGCTAAACCTCGTCGTGCCGGCCTGCTCTGCGCACCGAGTGCTCGGTGATGCCGTATGCCTCACCGTGGCTCGCGCCGCCGGGGAAGATCTTGCCGGGATTGAAGCGCTCCGAGATGGGCGTGGCCGATGTTTCGCTCGCATCAGCGGTGTCCGCTCCGTGGTCCGGGTTCAAAAACGCCTCTCGCAGCCCCTTCATCGCGTCCATGTCGTCATCGGTAAACACGAGCGGCATGTACGCCTGCTTCTCGATGCCGATGCCGTGCTCACCTGACAGCGCCCCGCCGTATTCGACGCATATCTCCAGGATCCGCTCACCAGCCTGGATAACCTTCAGCACCTCGTCGCGATTGCGCTCATTGAACAGGATGCAAGGGTGAAGGTTGCCGTCGCCCGCGTGGAACACGTTGCCGATCGTCAGGCCAAGCTCATCGCCCACGGCCTTCACCTGCCGCATGACCTCCTGCAGCTTTGTGCGAGGAACGACACCGTCTACAAGGTAATAACTGGGTGCAATGGTGCCGAACGCTCCGATTGCGCCCTTTCGGGTTGCCCAGAGATCGGCACGCTTGGCAGGGTCATCGGCCGCACGAAGCTCAGACGCGCCGTTGTCGGTGCAGATCTTTTCCACCAGCTCTGATTGTTCATCCACCGCTTCGGTCAGGCCATCGATCTCGACGATCAGCACGGCCTCGGCATCGGCGGGATATCCGGGGTGATAGACCGGCTCGCATGCGTCGATGGTTATGCGGTCCATCATCTCCAGTGCAGCTGGGACGATGCCCGCCGCGATGATGTCCGAGACCGTCTGGGATGCCGCATCGAGCGAGGTGAACGCCGCCAGGACGGTGTGGATCTTCTCGGGTATCGGCAGCAGCCGGACCGCGACCTTGGTGACGATGCCGAATGTGCCTTCGGAGCCGATAAACGCACCTCGCAGGTCGTAGCCAGCACTCTCTCTGCCATGGCCGCCGAGCCATAGCAAGGTGCCGTCCGCCAGCACCACCTCGACACCCAGTACGTGGTTGGTCGTCGTTCCAAGTGCAAGACAGTGCGGCCCACCCGCATTCTCGGCAACGTTGCCGCCGATGGTGCAGGCCTTCTGCGACGATGGGTCGGGGGCGTAGTACAGCCCGAACTGCTCGACATGGTTTGAGAGCTCGAGGTTGACGAGGCCCGGCTCAACGACCGCCACCCGGTTGTCGGTATCCACTTCCAGGATGCGACTCAGCCGCGCCATTCCGATCACCACTGAGTCGCGAAGGGGCACAGCGCCGCCAGAAAGACCGGTTCCGGCGCCGCGAGGAACGATGAAAGCGTCATGCCGATTCGCGACCTTCACGCTCTCGGCAGCCTCTTGAGCCGATCCGGGCAGCACGACCACCCGGGGCGAAGCGCGGTCGATCGAGCCGTCGTACTCGTAGAGAAGCAGGTCCTCTGGCTTCCACACCACGTTTCGTTCGCCGACGATCGCCTGGAGATCTGCAATCAGCTCGCGGCTTGCGCTGGTGGCCTTCTGCGCAGGTTCTATCGATGTCATGCGCCTATTTTGCCATGCGCTGACGACAGCCGTTCAGGTGCAAGCTGGCGGCTCGCGACCTGCCGACACTCAAAACGCAACCCACACCCAGAGCCACCGGCTCGCGTGCTGTTTTCTTGTCGAGGCTTACTGAAACTGTTCAGACCACGCCCTCGCCGTCGGCCCGCCGGGTACCCACCTGTCCCGGCTGGCGGCGGCGGGGGCCTGTAGCAGCCAACTCTCTTCTGTCAGCCCTTTCCGGCGAATAACTTCCGCAGCGTCAGCCCTCACCTGGAATCGGGAGCCTCGATTTATGCAGCAGGTCACAACGTCTCCGGCTCCGCTTTCAGCGCTGAACGAAGAAGCAACCAACCCGGCGATGAGCGGGACCGCCAGGCGGAGTACCGTCGCCGGCTGGTTCGGACTCATCATCATCCTCGCTGCTATCGCAGCGCCAATCGTCCTGCAGCGCTATATGACGTTCGACCCAGGCATGGTGCTCACCTTCGGCTACCTCGCCGTCTTCTTCCTGGGCGCGCTGGGCAGCATCACGTTCTTCCTGCCCGTCCCGACGCTGACACTGGTGTTCGCGGGCGCCACGATCCTCAATCCCGTGCTGCTGGCGATCGCGGCTGCTGCCGGTATCACCGTAGGAATGGCCGGTTGCTACGCGCTTGGAAAGGCCGGTTCTCGACTTGCCGAGCGGTCGCAGCCTGATCCCGGCACACGGCTCTACCGGGCTACCTCTCGAGTCAGTGCCTGGTACACCCGCAACGTCACGACTACGTCTTTCGTTGTCGCAGCCGTCCCGAATCCTATGTTCGACTACGCCGGATACTTCGCAGGACTGACCGGTGTGAGTCAGACTCGGTTCCTGGCGGCGACGTTTGCAGGCAAGGTTGTTCAGTCATTGGTCGTCGCCCTGCTTGGCTACTATGCGTTCGAGCAGATCTCGCGAGTCTGGTAGCCGCTCGCCTCTTTCCTCGAAACTTCGACATTTCCGTACGCGTTTAGGCCAAATTACGTATGGAACCGGTAACACTTCAGGTGGATACTTGTAGCTAACAACTGGTCGATCAACCCCACCTTTTTGGGCTGCGCCGAAGCATTTGCTTCGGCCTTCTGCTTACAGGCACAGAAACGAAACCGAATCTACATCTCCCAGGGCGCTCGGCCTCAAAAGTTCCGGGCCACGAATCCGGCGCAGCATGGGAACCCAAAAAGCGCAGGAAGCGCCCGCGCGCTCCCCACACCGGCGGCCTGCACCGTCCGGTCTACGAAATCAGCCGCATAGGCCCGCTGGCACCACTCGGCCACACGCAGTTCCGCCACTACACCATCGCGGCGTTCTTCAGCTTCTCAGCTTTCTTCGTTCACATGCTCATCCGTGGATGGCTGGTGAACGAACTGACCGGTTCGCCACTCCTGGTTTCGCTTGTTCCGGTGCTGTTCATCGCACCGATGCTGGTGTTCACACTCGTCGGCGGAGAGCTGGCTGACCGCTTCCGACGGACACGTGTGATAGCGACCGGCGAGACGATCGTATTTGCAACGTACGCGGCCTCGACCGTGCTGATACTGACCGACGTTGTTCAGGCCTGGCATGTGCTGTTGCTGACCGGTGTACACGGGATCACGGCGGCAACGTATGCGCCATCGAGGCAGTCGCTCGTCGGTGATCTTGTCAGGCCGAAGCTGCAGAGAGCCGCACTCGGTCTATCGCCTGCGATGTTCAACATGGCCCAGATCTCGGGGCCGCTGATTGGCGGACTTGTGCTTGCGACCGCCGGAACTGGAGCCGCCGCCGTTCTCGGTACTGCGCTAGTCCTGCCTGCGATTCCTATTTTCGCCAGCTTGAAGGCGGTCGCGAAGTCGCCCTCGGTCCACCGGGGCAGCTTCCTGCAGAACATGCGGGAGGGCGCTGCGTACATCAGCGGCCACAGGCAGTTGCGCTGGTACTTGGTCGCCGGGTTCGCGCTGGTCGTGACGGCAAACACATGGGTGGCGCTATTGCCGCCGCTTGCCAAAGATGTTCTCGACCAGGGCGCGGGCGGACTGGCGGCACTGCAGGTCTCGATCGGACTTGGCGCGCTGTTCGGCGCGGTGCTGGCTGTGCCGGTCTCAGGGCAGTTCGGAGAGAAGCGACTCACCGTTGTGTCCGGATTCCTTTTCGCCGGGCTGGTGATCGCGTTGGCCGTATCCGAAGTGTTCCTGCTTTCGGTGTTGATCGCCGGACTGGCGGCGGGCGTTGCCACTCTCTACTTCGTGACGAACATGATCACGATGCAGTTGACCGCATCGCCGGAGTTCCGCAGCCGAGTCATCAGTGTCCGGTTCATCATGTTCGGCTTCGGTCCGTTCGGCATGATTGTTCTCGGTTCACTGGCTGAGTTTCTGGGCACGCAGTGGGCGCTTGCCATCGCAGGAGTTTCCGGAGCAGTGCTATTGCTGGGCATCACTGTGCTGCTCAAGACAGGCGAAACAACTGAAGCCGACGAAGCGGCGCAGGTCAGCAAACTGGCGACGCCGCAGCCGGTTGAGCAGCCCGAACGGACAGGGCGAACCGTGGCTTAGGGCCGTCAAGTAGGCACGTGTCTACGGCAGCTTCACCGTGAAATCGTTATAGCGCTCGTCTTGTCCGCCACGCTGGAACAGACCTGCCCAGGTTGAGCCCTCGAGCGTTGCGTTGCTGAACCTGAAGATGGTCCTGCCTCCGAGCTTCAGCCTCGCCCGGTCACCCTCGACCTCAACTCTCAGCGTCTTAGTCTGGCCTGCCCTCCAGCTGAACCGCTCGGTCGAGGCGATCGGGAAGTAGACACCTCCGATCAACCTGCCGACATGCAGCGTTTCGCCGCTGCGGAAGAAGATGAAGCCGTTTCGACCCGCATCGTCCGGGCTGTTCGACCGTCCGCTAAAGAAAACGCCGACGCGACCGCCGTCCCACGTGACTTTCGACTTAAGCTCGTACTCATCTGTGCCGGTGTCGATCACTGCGAAACGGTCGATTCCCAGCGGACCGAAGACGCCCGACTGCTCGGAAGCCTGCTGGTCCAGCAGCATCCATAAGCCGTTAACGTCGGTCCACCCCTCGCCAGACGGGTTGATCTCCGACGTCCTGTGGCTAAGCAGCGAGAAGTCGGCTGAGTTGAAGCTGTCATAAAGCCACGCGTCGTTGGGTGGGGCGGAAGGCGCAGGCGGCCCGATCGGCGGGTCGGGCACGAGTATCGGCATCTCAGGTCCGGGCGAAGATTCCCTCACGACAAGGTTGTCGAAGCTGTTGCCCGCGTTGAATCGATCGAACAGTCCAGCGTTAAGGACCGTTGGCGCCTCCACTCCAAGCGCAAGCAGCACCGCCTCGCTGTCATCGAGATAGACGGCGGCATGGCCATCCTGCAGTTCTATACGGAGGTTGCGGCTCTGACCCGAAGTCCATGAAGCCTGTCGTCTTCCACGTTCATGGAACGCTCCACCTTCGACCCGTCCGACTACGAGTGAAACGCCGTCCCAAAACACGAGTGAGTACGCGGTTTCAGCGACTACGTTCCACGCAAGACCTGCGAACCCGCCGTTCCAGGTGATATCGGCAGAGATCTCCTGCAGCGGCGCGCCCTGCGATGGGATCGCGGCGATGTGATCGCCTGAGGGTCGCGCCGGGTCCGGGGTAGCGAGGATCGCCTTGCCTCCAACGATCTCCCAGCCGCCTGTGACTTCACTCCAGCCACCGCCGGAGACGATCTCTGTTTCGGTGTGCGGAGAAAGCGCGGTGCCGTCGGGAGCTGTGAAGCTGTCTTGAACGACCGGTTCGGTTGGCGCAGGCGATTCGGTCGCGGAGCTGCGGTCCTCGTCGTCTTCATCGTCATCGTCCCTGTTTGACTCGACCTCGAAGCTGCGGAACACGGTGTCCTGTGAAGGTTGCTGAATCAAACCTGCGAGAGTTGCGTCTGCGAAAGTCGAGTCAGAAGCGCTCAGTCTGCGTCGCTCGTTGACCCGAACGGTGATCGATTCATTGCGGACCTCCGCCCTCCACAGGTCAGGCTCGCCCGTTCTCGACACGAATGACCGCCCTTTCAGCACCGTCTCATCCCCATCCACGACTCTGACCAGTCTTAGCCTGCGGCCATCGTGGGTCGCGGCTAAGTAGTTGTTTTCGTCCACATATCTGACGACCACACCGGTCAATGTCCTCGGACCGGCTCGTTCTATCGTGACGCTGAGGTCGTATTCGGTGACCTGCGTGTCGATCACGGCGATCCTCGCTGGGAGGTTCAGTGCGGCATCACGGACAGACCGGCCGTCCGCCGCGATCTGGAAATCCGCGCCGACGCCCTGGATCCATCCACCACCAACCGAGTCCTCGTTTGGCTCGTGCAGTGTTAGCGGCGTGCCTGGTGGATCACCCCTGAAGTTGTCGCGCACGCCGCCATCGTCGTCAGCCCGCGCAATCGTGGGTGAGCTGGCAACGAACACTGCGAGTGCGAGAACTGTGATGCCGGCCTTGAGACAGATCCCGCTCAGCGCTGTTCGATTTCGCGTTACCGAATCCATCGCATCATTGACCTTCGACGGTTGCCAACCTGGCTAACGCATCCTTCCAGAAACCCTTTCGCGGCTCCACGTCATCCCCACTGCCCAACTGCTCACACTGCACAACCACCTGGCAGCGGTCGTCTCCCCTGTCATAGAAGTAGACGATGAGCTGCGAACCGTCGTTCGGCCACCTGGCCCTGAGGTTCTTGTTCAGGTTCGCAGTCGTGAAATCGATATCAGCGACATCGGGTAGCCAGTTCGCCCTTCGCCCGCCTTCGGTCCAGTCGGCGTAAAGCTCCGAGACCGGCTTTCCAATCGTCTTGCTGACGCTTACCGAAAAGCCGTCCGACTTCTCGTGACGCTGCCGCATCCCTCGCGCTCGTTCGTAGCCAACCGTCACAGACTGGCTCCACCACCCGCTTTCGATGTGGTTCTCATTGAGCCACGCGGCGATCTCAGAGTGCTTCATCTCGCTTGCGCCCGCGGAATCCAGCAACTCGAACCACTTGTCCCAGCTTCGTCCGGTTGCCTTCTCAACTGCTTCCGATGAGATGTTGTCGTACCTGTTTTCGCTCGCAGTCGCCATGTGGATCAGACTTCCGTTCGAATCGTGAGGCCAAACGCTTATCGAGTTGCGAATCGTACACCTGTTCGCATTACTTGATCCCCGAGAGCGGGTGAAGAACCCGTGGGCAGAACCGGCAGCATGATGTCGCCAGGACCGATGCCAGACGCCCCAACGCCACCTACAATTGAGTCATATGGACCAGTCTCAGATCCGCAACTTCTGCATCATCGCCCACATCGACCACGGCAAGTCGACCCTCGCCGACCGTCTCATCCAGGAGACCGGCGCCGTGTCCGATCGTGACCTGACCGACCAGCACCTCGACACGATGGCGCTGGAGCGTGAGCGCGGGATCACTATCAAAGCGCAGGCGATCCGATTGCCGTACAAGAGCCGGGATGGAATCGACTACCAGCTCAACCTGATCGACACCCCCGGCCACGTCGACTTCTCGTACGAGGTTTCCCGTTCGCTGGCCGCATGCGAGGGTGCGCTACTGCTTGTCGATGCCACACAGGGCATCCAGGCCCAGACGATGGCCAACATCTACCTGGCGCTAGAGCACGACCTCGAAATCATCCCCGTCATCAACAAGATCGACATGCCCGCTGCGGAACCGGAGCGAGTTGCTGACGAGATCAAGCAGGCGTTTGGCTTCAAGGACAGCGAGATCCTGTATGCATCCGGAAAGACTGGCGAAGGCGTGATCGACCTGCTCGAGACCGTGATCACCTTGATCCCGCCGCCAAAGGGTGACCCGGAAGCACCGCTGCAGGCGATGATCTTCGATTCGAAGTACGACCAGTTCAAGGGGGTCGTCGCATACGTCAGGGTCATCAATGGCCGACTGATGTCAGGTGAAAAGGTGCAACTGATGCGCACTGGCGTGGAGCCAGAGGCGCTCGAGACCGGCTACTTCAGTCCGGTACTCATGAAGTCAGATTCGCTGTCGGTCGGCGAGGTCGGCTACGTCGCGACCGGTCTGAAGAACGTTCGCGACTGCCGTGTCGGCGACACCATGACGCTGGCGTCAAAACCGGCGACCGAGCCGCTGCCGGGCTACTCGACACAGCTACCGATGGTCTTCACAGGCATCTACCCGGCGGAAGGCGACGATTTCCCCGAGCTGCGTGAAGCCCTTTCCAAGCTTCAGCTGAACGATGCAGCGCTCGTGTTCGAGCCAGAGTCATCAGCCGCGCTCGGCTTCGGGTTCCGTTGCGGGTTCCTTGGTTTACTGCACATGGACGTTGTCCAGGAACGGCTCGAGCGTGAGTACAACCTGAACCTGATCGCCACGGCCCCAAGCGTCTCGTTCACCGTCGAACTGACCGACGGCACGACTATCGAAGTGGACAACCCTTCAAAGCTGCCCGACCCGCAACGCATCGCCCGTGTGCTCGAGCCGTGGGTCAACATCACGATCATCTCGCCGTCGCGCTATATCGGCGGCATCATGGAACTGGTCACAACGCGGCGCGGCGAATACGTGAAGATGGAGTACCTGCAGCCGGCGCAGGGCAACGGCGCGAGCAACGTCTCTCAGGACGCGCGCGTCCTGCTGGAATACAACCTACCGCTGGCCGAAATCCTTGTCGATTTCCACGACAGTCTGAAGTCGGTGACCAGTGGATACGCCTCTCTCGACTACCAGCTGATCGATCGCCGCGAGTCGAACATGGTGAAGCTGGATGTGCTGGTGAACCACGAGCCTGTGGACGCGCTGTCGCTGATCATTCACCGCTCAAACGCCGAATCGCAGGGCCGCCAGCTCGCCGCGAAGCTGAAGGAACTCATCCCAAGGCAGATGTTCCAGGTGCCTATCCAGGCTGCAATAGGCGGAAAGATCGTCGCCCGGGAGAACATCTCGGCGATGCGCAAGAACGTTCTCGCCAAGTGCTACGGCGGCGATGTCACCCGCAAGCGCAAGCTGCTTGAGCAGCAGGCGAAAGGCAAGAAGCGCCGGGCCAAGATGATCGGCGCCATCGAGGTGCCGCAGGAAGCGTTCATGGCGGTGCTGCAGTTGGAACGCCAGCACGCCGTCAAAAGCTAAACGCCACTCTCGACCGCGCAACCTCACACTCCCTTCACCGCCACCGCATTGATCCTCGCGGTCTCATCGTGCTGCGGGTTTTAGGGTGGCCTCAACAGCAATCAAACCAACCGACATGCCGAGGTGAACAGCTATGCGAGTCAAAGATGTGATGGTCTACGGCGCCGTGATGATTGAGCCCACGGCTTCAGTCGCAGACGCCGCCGCGCTAATGGCGCAGGAAGATGTCGGAATGCTTGTCGTCGGCAAAGGCGACAAAGCAGAGGGTGTAATCACCGACCGCGACCTGCTGGTCAGGTGCGTCGGGCAGGGCGAGATGCCCGATAGCCGATCGGTCAGCGAGTATCTGAGTTCGCCAATCGTTGGCATCAGTCCCGACGAAGACCTCGTGGTCGCAAGCCATCTCATGCGCGAGAAGCATGTCCAGAGGCTTCCAGTTGTAGAGAACGGCGACCTTGTTGGTGTCGTTTCGTACACCGATATCGCGCAGTCGTTCGGGCAGGTGATGTATGACCTGATGTTCGGAGCGGGTGAAGTCAGGCAGATGCCTGCGGCGATGCAGGTCGGCCGGGTAACGCACTACTACAACCACCAGGGCGTTGCCGTGCTGGACCTGAACGCACCTATTCACAAAGGCGACACTGTGCGCTTCGTAGGCCACTCCACGAACTTCAAGCAGGCAGCTGAGTCGATGGAGATCGACCACAAGCAGATCACAGACGCATTTCCGGGCGACGACGTTGCGATGAAGGTCGACTCGAGAGTCCGAAGCGGCGACAGGATCTACCGCATCACCGGGTAGCGATAAGCTGGTTTCACCAGAGGCGTCTCCACGTCTGAGACAGGAGTCTGTTGCATGAGTGAATCGGTCGTTGCCGGTCACGCCCGCCAGCCGAGGGCATCGAATGTTTGATCGAATCCTGGTCCCGCTTGATGGTTCACCGGAGTCTGAAAAGATCCGGAGCTGGGTGGTTGGACTCGCGTCCGAACTCGAATCGGTCGTTGACTTGCTGGCAGTGATCGATCCATCGAAGCTCAAGCAGTCAGATGCTTCGCAGGACCGTGAGACCGTGGCTGAGGAGGAGTCAGAGTTTGCCCGGAACTATTTGAGGACGCAGGCCGACTGGCTGCAGGAGCGCAACGTCACCGTCGCCTCCCATGTGACCACAGGAGATCCGGCGGAAACGATAGTGGACCAGGCGCGGGAGCTCGATTCCAAGTTGATCGCGATGGTCACGCATCGCAGGTCCGCCGTGATGCGCGGCATCCTCGGCAGCGTCTCCGACCGTGTGCTCCACTCGACCGGCGTGCCCATCATGCTGGCGAGGCCTGGTGAGGTGGCCGGGTTCGAAGATGGAGAGGGACTGCCGCGCAAAGTGATCGTCCCTCTTGACGGCTCGAACTTCGCCGAGGGCGCTATCCCGGTCGCCGAGGCGATCGCCAGCCACACCTCCGGCGAAGTGATCTACCTCTCCGGCACCGCTCCGAACACCTCCTACTCTGCCTATGCGCTTGCAGATCCGGTTGTTGAGATAGAAGGGGAGAGCAGGCCCGGTGGGAAGACAGGCGGCTACCTGCAGCGAGTCGCCGATCGATCGATACGGCGTGGAATCACGGCAAGCTTCGTGAACATCCGAGAGACAGCGGCTGAGGCGATCATTCACGAGGTCTCTAAGTCCAGTGATCGCATGGTGGTGATGACCTCGCATGGAGCATCTGGAATCAAGCGCTGGCTTCTCGGCAGCGTCGCAGACAAGGTGATCAGGACGTCTGAACACCCGGTGCTGGTGATACCCCCGGAGCACCAGCAGGTCTCATACCGCGGCAGCAGAAGCCGCATGCCTTAGCCAGTCGAAGCTTCATCCGGTGGAGTTCTGTCTGGATCCGCCAAGTTCATGCCAGTTCGCCTGGGCACGAGACCGGCGTAACATCTCGCGGTGGATTCACAGGACACAACCGCGGAAGCGCTCGGCAATTCGTCACCGGCCGCCTTGGACCAGCTGGCTGACGACGGATCATCGCGCCGTGCGTGGTCTGTCGCTGAGTTTCGGCGCGTCTGGCTGGCGACAGTCCTGCTGTCCCTCGGCAACTGGACAGAACGGCTTGTTGTCGGCTTCTTCGTGCTTGAGCAGTCAGGTTCGGTATTCCTCACCGCTGCATCGTTCGCCGCGCGACAGGCGCCAGCCCTGATCGCCGCTCCGATCGCCGGCTCGGTCGTCGACCGCTGGCCCCGCAGACGCGTCCTCGCACTTACCGCCATCTACAAAGCGCTGGTCCTCGGCGCGCTCGCCTACTTCGCCGGCGTCGAATCGCCGGTGCTGTGGCCGGTTTTCGTGATCACAGCTCTCGGAGGCATCGGCCAGTCGTTCGAGATTCCCGCAACGCAGGGACTTGTCACCGACTCAGTTCCCCGCAGGCTGCGGATGAACGCGGTCGCAACGCAGTCTGTTGGCGCCAGGGGAATCGGAGCGATGGGAGCCCTTGCCGCAGGCACTGCAACCGACGGTATTGGTGTGCCCGGTGCTCTTGGAATCGGCGCTGCTGCATTCGGTGCTGCGACTCTCGCGACCCTGTTCATCAAATCCGGCGCTGTTACTCAGACGGCGAACACAGTCTCGAATGCGGGAAAACTTGGCCTCGGGCTGTTCAAGCAATCATTCCTCGACCTGAAGCTGCTCTGGGGCATGCCGGTCGTGCGCGTCCTCCTGATCGCAGCGGTGTTAGTCGAGATGTTTGGCTTCGCGTTCGGCGCGCTGTTGCCGTCGGTCTCGGTCAACGTTCTCGGGACCGCAGGCACCGGTCTCGGAGCACTCAACATGATGGCGTCGTTCGGCTCGTTGGGCGGCGTGATCGTCCTGGCGATGCTCGGCGACTACAGACACAAGGAACGGCTGCTTGTCCTGATCACCCTGCTGTATGGCACGTTCCTGATGGCGTTCGCATCCTCCGGCCTTTTCCCACTGTCGATGGTGCTGATCCTGGGTGTCGGGATGGCGGCCGGGGCGTTCGATGCCATGCAGTGGATACTGCTTCAGGCGAACGTCCCCGAGCACATGCGCGGCCGGGCAATTGGGGGCTGGGTCTTCGCGATCGGCTTCGGCTGGGTCGGTCACATCGGGCTCGGCGCACTCGGCGAGCTCATCGGAGTGCAATGGGCGCTCGGAGGCGCCGGTCTGCTTGTGTTCGCGACCGGTGTAGTGCTGACAAGAGCCACATCCCGGCTGCGGAGGCAGGGTTCCCAGACCTAGTACGGAGGTACGTACGGATCGTTCACCGGAGTCGGCGTCGGAGGAACTGTGGTCGCGGTCGGAGGCACCCTTGTTGGCGTAGGTGGAACAGGCGTAGGTGTCGGCGGGACCGGCGTGGACGTTGCAGTGGCCGTTGGCGTCGGGGTGGAAGCCTGGTCGGTTGTGCTGGAAGGCTCGGTTGCCCCGCCAGATTGCTGTGTCCCCGATCCTGCGGTAGCAGTCGGTACCGGCGAGCCTGGCGGTGTAAACGTAATCACCAGCTTCGGCCGGGCCGCTTCGCTCGTGTTCTCACGACTGCCAAAACGCTTTGCAGACTTTTGCTCAACCTCATCTCCCCTTACTACCCAGCCGAAGTTCGAGCCCGGATTGTCGACCCATCGCTGCACATCGGCGACCAGTCCGTCCGTTGACGGCCACGTGAACGCTCCGTTGCCCTGGACGTTCAATTGGCCGCTGGCCTGCGAAACGAAGTCACCGCCGGGCGTCTGCCACATCCGGTCAGGCGAGAAGGTGTGTACCCATGTCGCATCACCCGCCTGGGCCGTGCCGCCCTGGCCTTCGTTCGCCGAAGCGTCGGAAGCTCCCTCGCCCCAATCAGAGGTGACTCGGTGCACGGTGAATGGCTGGGTCTGCGTGACAGTCCTCGTGACCGATAGCGTCAGCTCAACCGATTCGATCGTGGAACCTGCTGGAATGGCGCTCGCAACGTCGAACTGAATGAGCGCTCTGCGCAACACATTGTTGTTGGTTCGGCCGGCAAATATCCCCTGACCCGCGCCATTGCTTGAAGCGCCGATTGACGACTCGTAAAGGGTGTTGTCTTTCGCAGCGCTCAACTCAACAGTGTTTGGCACTCCCGGTGTCACAACGATCACCGGAGTGGGAGTTGGTGGTGCCTGTGTCGGTGGGACCGGAGTCGGCGGCACAGGCGTAGCTGTTGCGCCAGGGACAGGCGTGGATGGAACCGATGTCGCCGTTGCCGGGATATCAGTGGCGGTCGCCTGTGGTGCCGGAGTGCTCGTTGGAACCCCCGGTGCGGTGGTCGCCGTCGGATCAGGCTGCTGAATGGCGGTTGGGTCAGCAGGCCGGGTCGTTGCGGTGGGATCCGCGTTGGCGGGCGTGGGCGTCGGCGTTGAGCTCGAGCAGGCGATCGCCACGGCCATCAGACCGGCTCCAAGCCAGAACGCGGCTCGTTTCTTCGTCAGGGAAAGAGGATTGAACTGCAAGGTGCGATCTCCGGATTCGTTTGACTACGAAAGAGGACAGCCTGTGAACCGGCCCGTCGCAGTAGTTCGCAGCCGAAGCCGTCTTGGATCACCCGGAGAGAATCAACGACGTAAACTGATGGCCAGGCGGTCGGGCTAATCCCAGTCGGAGATGGCGTTCCTGACCAGTTCTCGTAGCGCCGGGTCCTTGCCTGCCTCATGCAGCGAAGCCTTGAGCATCCCGCCGGGGTTGCCGGTGTCGGCATGAAAGCCCTTGAACTGGCAGGCGTGAACGGGCAGCTTCCCGATCGTCGACTCGATAGCGTCTGTGATCTGGATCTCGCCACCCGCGCCGGCGTGCTCGCCTTCGAGGTAGTCGAACACCGCAGGTTCAAGCACGTACCTGCCGATGATCGACTGGTTGGAGGGCGCATCCTCGATAGATGGCTTCTCGACAACTCCCTTGAGCGCCAGCACGCCCTCGGCAATCTCCTCTCCGTCAACGATGCCCTTTGATGGAATCACCTCATCCGGCACCGCACGAGTCGCGATCACCGAGCCTCCATGCGCAGCGCGCACATCAAGGAGCTGCTTCACAGCGGGGGTCTCGTGCCAGATCACATCATCGGGAAACATCAGGGCAAACGGCTCACCGCCGACGAAGTCCTTGGCCATCAGCACCGCGTGGCCGGGACCGCGCGGGTTGTCCTGGTAGAGCGTCGTGAAGCTCGCCAGTGAGGCGATTTCGCGCTGCCGATCAGCCAGCTCAGTACGGCCCCGCTCGTCGAGGATGTGGACAAGATCTTTGTGTTCGCCGAAGTAGTCGACAACAGGCTCCATGCCACGTGACATCACGACGGCTATGTCTGTGATGCCGGAGTTCACCACTTCGCGAACGGCGTATTCGATGACCGGCACGTTCAGGATGGGGATAAGGATCTTCGGGACTGAGCGGGTCGTCGGCAGGAATCTTGTGCCGAGTCCTGCGACTGCGATGACTGCTTTGCGGACGGGTGCGGAGTTGTTGTTCATATTGCTGCCAAGGATATTCGGAACAGGATGTGAGCACCAACTTGCAGAGATGTGATCCTTGTGTGAAGTATCGGGGCGATCTATCCGGTAGTAGGATTGAAGATGGTCGTGCTAGGCGGGGAGTTAGCGGCACCCTGAACTCGCAATCCGCTATAGCGAGGCTTAACTCCCTGATTGAGACCTTAGCGTTCTTCGCCTCTGTCTGTGCCGGACGGTGTTGAGAGCCTGGTCCTGCGCGGCGAGGCCCTGCGAACCCCGCCAGGTCCGGAAGGAAGCAACGGTAAGTTGGATCCCTCGGGTGCCGTGGGATAGCCGGGCTCGAGTCGTCCGCCCGGGCATGTGACGGGCGCGGGTCGATTTCAGGGTGCACGGCCACATATTTCTAACCCGACCTCGCGGTCCGCGCTCCGGCTGAACAGTTTCGGAGCGCCCGGTTCACAGACATGGCACGACGGCGGCTTGGACAGAACTTCCTGACAGACCGCGCCATCGCCGGCCGGATCATTCGCGCAGCCTCTATCGACTCGTCTTCAACCGTGCTGGAGATAGGTCCCGGCAAAGGCGCTCTGACTCACCAGATGGCCGCTACCGCCGGAACCCTCACCGTCATCGAGTTCGATTCGCTGCTGGTTGAAGTTCTTCGGGAAAAACTCGTCGGGAACAAGAACGTCGACGTTGTAGAGGCCGATGGACGTACCGTTGACCCCGATTCGCTGCCGTTAGTCACAGGACGCGACTACACGCTCGTTGCGAACCTGCCTTATTACGCCGCAACGCCGATCATTCGCAACTTCCTGGAGTCGGAACAGCCGCCTGAACGCATGGTCGTGATGGTGCAGCGCGAGGTTGCGAACGAGATGCAGGCCGAGCCCGGTGACATGAGCATGCTTTCGATCGCTGTGCAGGTGTACGCAGAGACGAAGTTACTGTTCACGGTCCCGCCTGAGGCGTTCACACCAAAGCCGAAGGTCACATCCGCAGTGATCGAGCTGAAGCCTCGGTCCGAAGCGCTGGTCGCAAGGGAAGACCGTGCCGATTTCTTCAAGCTGGCGAAGGCGGGCTTCAAGGCTCCTCGCAAGCAGCTGCACAACTCAATGGCGACCGGTCTCAACATCGATTCGGCGCTTGCGAGGTCGATCATCAAAGAAGCCGGTATCGATTCCGAGCGGCGACCTGCAACCGTTTCGATTGACGAGTGGAAGGACCTCCTTGCGTCATGGAAAGACGCAGGTAAGCCGTTCGTGGTCCACGGCACCTCTCGCAAAGAGCGAGCGGCCGCGCTGAGAAGGTGACGGCAACATGAGCACTGTCACAGAACTGGCGCACGCCAAGATCAACCTGACGCTGGAGATCATAGGCAAGCGACCGGACGGCTTCCACAACCTCGTCACAGTCATGACCACCATCGGTCTGCACGACACCGTGCAGGTGGCCGAAGCCGATGAACTTGGTATGTCGAACGACGGAGGTGTCCCGTCCGAGAGAAACCTCGCCCTGATTGCCGCCCGAGAGCTTCAGAATGAGGCGGGCGTGTCCTCGGGCGCGACGATCTCGCTGGAGAAGAGAATTCCGGAAGCCGCTGGACTCGGTGGCGGCTCGGCAGACGCCGCCGCAACACTCCGGGCACTGAACACTCTCTGGGACCTTGGCCTCAGCCTCGATCAACTGGCCGAGATCGGCGGTCGAACCGGCTCAGACGTTCCGTTCCTTGTCCACGAGGGCGCTGCGCTGGTGCAAGGCAAAGGCGACGACATCACCTATCTGCCGACTCCTGCTATCGACCGCATCCTGCTGCTCTATCCGGAGATCCACATCCCGGACAAGACGAAAACGCTGTTTTCACTCATGGGTCCAAGCCGCTTCACACGTGGCGCTCTCTCGCACAAACTTGCCGCCCGTATCAGGGCAGGCCACGACGCACCTGCCGAGTTCTTCTTCAACGCTTTCCAGGACCTCGCCCCCGAGGTGTTCGAAGGCTGGGCAAACTACCGTGACGCTCTTGCCGGACTGGGTGCTCGAGAGATCACGCTCAGCGGCGCCGGTCCTTCGATGTTCGCCATCCCGCCCTCGAAGGAGATGGGGACTGCCTGGCAGCTGCTTCTCAGCAGGACCCGCGGCTGGCGAGCGTTCCTGACCGAGCCGTTCGCTCCCGAGGGAAGGGAAGGGCAGGACACCCCATGAGCGAGTTCGTCGCGGGCACCATCGCCGGGACGATCATGGGCCTTGCCGTACAGGCTTACTGGCTGCTCGTCCTCTCCCGTCGACCGCTTGCAGCGTTCAACAACCCTGACTCGAGAGCCGGTACTGTGATCATATTCGGCGGACTGATCGCCGTAGTTGGCTGGATGCTGTTCGGCGGACTGCTCGGCGCGCTGGTGGGAGCAATACGGCCGGACGATACCGACGCCGTCCTTGTCCCCAGCGCCGCCTTCCTGCTGGTCCTGCTTTTCCTGGCAACCGCGGCTCTGATACCTGCCTTGTACCTCCTGCCGACACTGAAGCGCCACGTGTTGGTCACGTTCCTGCTCTTCGGCGGGCTGTTCGGAATTCTGCTCCCGAACCTCGTCGTAGCGGTCCAGAGTTAGTCCATAATCTCCGGACTCTTATCGACCCATCCCGGCAACCGCATGGAGATCACGATGCCGTCCGACCAGCAACTCTTTCCCGGCCGTTTCGAAGGCAAGGTCCTTCTTCTCACTGGATCAGCAGCCGCGACTGAGGGTGAACTGATGGGTTTTGGTGGAGCGACCGCGTGGCGCTTCCTTCGTGAAGGCGGCAAGGCTGTGGTGCTGACGGACGTGCAGGACGAGCCCGGAGAGCGATCCGCCCAGAACATGCGCGATGCCGGATTCACCGCTGAGTTTCTGCACCACGACGTGACGAGCGAGCCCGAGTGGGAAGCGGCAATCGCGAGCACGGTCGAAAAGCACGGGCGGCTCGACTACCTGGTCAACATCGCCGGTATCCAGGACACAATGGCGATCGACGAGACTCCTGTCGACACCTGGCAGAAGGTGATGGACGTAACCAACCGCGGCATGTTCCTCGGCGTAAAGCACGGCGCTAGGGCGATGAAGGAGTCCGGCGGTGGCTCGATCGTGAACCTCGCCTCGATGGCCGCCCGATGGTCTTCTCCCTACGGCGCTGGATATGCGGCATCTCGTGCGGGCATGACTCACTTCACTCGCGGCGCCGCTATCCAGTACGCTCCATCGAACGTGCGGGTCAACAGCGTTCTGCCAGGCTGGGTGAAATCTCCTTTCACCCAGTGGATCTTCAATGACGAAAAGTTGAGCAAGTACAGGACCGACCGGGTGCCGCTTGGCCGCTGGGGCGAACCACAGGAGATAGCAGCAGCAATCCTGTTCCTGCTCTCAGATGACGCCAGCTACGTAACAGGCTCCGAGCTGCTGATCGACGGTGGAGTCACTGCCGGCTTCTATCCACCGGTAGGAGAATAGGCGCATAAAACTGGTCCTCGACCGCTGATCCGGTCGTTCGTCGCGAGCGAACAACCGTGCAGATAGCACGAGCTACTGCATACACCTTCCGGTTTCGCCGCGTCAACGATGACCTCACCCGCCCGGTTTAGAATGGTCGGCCCTGCACATAAAGTTGCAGTCGCAACGCCTTTCAGATCGGCGGATGGGATGACGGACCGGGCTGACTACATAGACAGGTCGGCGCAACGCGCCGGTTCGCCTGGTTCGCCCAGTCCGCAAAGCCGTGCCGAAAACGGCTTCGCTGACTCCGACCAGATCGCGATTGGGATCGCGGCAAGAGACACCGAGGCGCTCGGTAAGCTCTACGACCTGATGGGCCGCCGCGCGTTCGGTCTCGCCTACACCGTCACCGGTGATTCAGCGCTTGCTGAAGATGCCGTTCAGGACGCCTTTCTTTCACTCTGGAAACAGGCCGAAACGGTCAGCCGCAGCAGAGGCAAGATCGAATCGTTGCTGCTGACAATGGTTCACCGCAGGGCGGTCGACCACATTCGGAAGCGAGCCCGATCAGCACGAGCCAACTCGGCGCTGGAACTGGAGAGTTCACACCCCGAGCCGGGAGATCCTGAGCAGCTTGCGGTTGAACTCACCGAGCAGGCTGACGCCGTGAGCGCACTGAAAGACCTGCCTGCAGAGCAGAAGCATGTGATTGAGCTTGCGTACTTTCGCGGCCTCACACAGCGTGAGATCGCAGATGAAACCGGGGTCAGTCTCGGTACGGTGAAAGGGAGAATGCGGCTGGGGCTGGACAAGCTGCGCACCGCATTCGGGCTTGGCGAGGAACGATCATGAACTGCGAAGAGTTGCGCCAGAACAGCGCCGCATACGCTCTCGGTGCGCTCACCGAGAGTGAGATGGCGGAGTTCGAACGCCACCTCGCTGAATGCGAGCTCGACCACGAAGTCGAGACGTTCAGCGAGGTGACCTCGCGCCTCTCACAGGCCGCTCCATCGATCGAACCGCCTGCCGGACTTCGGGACCGCATCCTGAGCGCCGCGGTCGCAGACGTTGCGGTCCACCAGCCAGTACCAAAAGCACGCCGCTCATCACAAAGCTGGACACGGCGAATCCAAAGCTATGGCGCGCCAGCATACGGAGCGGCAGCCGTTGCTCTGATCGCAATCGGCGCGCTCATCGGCTGGGGTGTGGCTTCGATCTCGACTGAGAGTGCGACGACTGAGCTGGACCACTTCCGGCGAGACCCGGAGGGCGACTGGCTCCGGGTTGAGACGACTCTTGGCGAGGACGGTCTCATGTTGTCCGTGGGGAACCTCGACACACTGTCCGGCCAGAGTACCTACCAGTTCTGGGCGATTCGCGACGACCGCTGGGTGCCCATCGGCGACTTCAACACGAACCCCGAGTCCAAATGGAGTGGCTACTTCGAGTTTGCTCTTGAGAAGGGCGACTCCATCGCTATCACGGTCGAGCCTGAACCGGGCCGGGAAGTGCCAAGCGCCGAAGCAGAGATCCAGAGCCGCATCTAAGTCGCATGCGACGTTTCTCTGTGCGCTGATCTGTTCGTGTTTCTCGGGTTATGATCTCCACCCGCGTCAGAGACGCCGGCTCATCACGAACGAAACTCAGGCAGGATCTCTCATGGCTGGACGATTCGATGGACAGGTTGCGGTCATCACCGGCGGCGCGCTCGGCATCGGCGGTGCAACTGCCCGCAGGCTCGCGACCGAAGGCGCGTCGGTGCTGATCGCAGACATTGACGACGAAGCATCGGTGGAAAACGTCGAGCGCATCACGTCCTCGGGCGGCACAGCAATCGCCACACATGCTGATGTTGCACTCCCCGCAGACATTGAACGCATGATCGCCGAGGCGATGGAGAAGTGGGGCCGGCTCGACATCCTTGTGCAGAACGCCTTCTCGGTTATCGGTGGAGAGTCGCGCATCCACGGAACGGCCGAGCAGGTCGCGGAAGAGGACTGGGATTGGGGTATGGATGTGCTCGTGAAGGCGCTGTATCTCGGCGCCAAGCACGCTTTGCCGCATATGCGAGCTAACGGCAGCGGCTCCATCGTGAACCTTGCGTCAGTCCACAGCGTGCTGCAGGAAACCGAAATGCTGGTCTACGAGGCGGGCAAAGCGGCTGTCGTCGGCATGACCCGGCAGATGGCCAACGACTTCGGACCAGATGGCATTCGCGTAAACGCCATCGGCCCCGGCCACATAGTCTCGGAAGGGCTGGCCGAGATGTGGAAGGATAATCCCGAGGGTCTTGAGTTCTTCGCCAACCAGTACCCGCTGCGCCGCACAGGAGTGCCCGACGACATCGCGGGCGCGATCGCATTCCTCTGCTCAGAAGACGCATCGTTCATCACCGGCCATACACTGATGGTCGATGGCGGCCTGACGGTGCAACTGCAAGAAAAATTCGGTCTCAGGCAGGCCAACTACGCCCGCAACAACCCTGACAAAGGCCTGCCGGGCTAAACGGGCTTTTCCAGTCCGTGTAGCCGATAGAACTGTTCAAGCTCCCGTGCCGAGCGGATCAGGTAGAAGTTGATGCCGTGCCGGGCTGCCATCGAGACCGTTTCTGACAATCGCCTGTACCGGTCTCGCTTCTGCCACATCTCGTAGATCGCCGAGTTGCGGGTGAACAGCATCTGGTGAAAGGTCTCAACATTGCCACCGCAGACCTCCTCACCGGTCAGCGCGCGGCGAAACGAACGCTTTGCCCTGCGCCAGAGCATCACCGGGAACGGCAGCTGCAACACGATCAGAGAGTCGGCGCGTTCGTGGATGATGTCGACCACCTCGGCGTGATAGTGGTCGGTGACCCAGCCATTCGGGTTCACTGCCATGCGCTCTTCCAGGATCTTTCTGAAGTCGTCGGCAGGCCGCCGCACCCAACCCGGCAGATTGCCGATCTCGTCCAGCTCGATGTGCTCGAGTGAGTACTTCTTCGCGATCGCCTGTGCCAGCGTCGTCTTGCCGCCATGACCCATCACCGCGACCTTCCGGCCGAGCGGATGATCTAGCCGCACATGGTTGACGTGACTGGCGACGGCTGGAAGCGGCATCTACTTGTCGGAACCTGGCTGAAAACCGTGGAGATTCAGCCAGCTTATATCTTCCGTGGGCGCTTGTGGCTGGCATACTTGTTGGCCGAAAACCTGAAGATGTCTGCTCACCAGTCGACCGCTCGAAGGAAGCAGTGAATGAAAGTCCTTGTAACCGGCGGCTCCGGCATCGTCGGCCACTACGTAATCGACGAGCTGTACAAGAACGGCCACACGGTCATCAATGCAGACGTCGCCCGCATGAGTACGAACCTCGGTCACAGCGGAACGACCGGCACCGCGAGCGGCGATGCGGCTGTGAAGATGCGCGAGAGTTGGCCTCAGCTGCCGAAGTTCTTCGAGGTCGAGATAGCCAACTACGGCCAGGTGATTTCTGCGATGGACGGCTGCGACGCTGTGATCTCGCTCGCCTCTCGCCCGAGTGCTGCTAACTACACGGAAGAAGACGTATTCGTCACGAACGTCTCATCGATGTGGAATGTCTGCCGTGCGGCGGAACAGCTCAAGATCAGCAAGGTCGTGCTCGGCTCCTCGTACAACGCAGTCGGCGCGATGGGAACTGCCGCCCGATGGGAGCCCAAGGAAGTCAAACCGCCTGAATACTTCCCGATGGACCACAACGTGGGCACCCGCTCAGAAGACCCGTACAGCATCGCCAAGTGGATTGGCGAAGAGGTCGGTGACGGGTTTGCTCGGCGCAGCCCCTGGATGTCGATCAACTCGATGCGCTTCAACGGCATGTGGGACGACGCCTACTTCAAGAACCTCGCTGCCAATCCGATCACAGATCCGTGGACTCGATGCCAGGGTTTCTGGACCTACCTGCACATCCGTGACGCGGCGAGAGCCTGCGTGATGTCTGTCGAGTCAGACGGCTGGACCGGTCACAATCGCATGTTCCTCAATGCCGACGACATCATGCTGGACATTCCGACCATGGAGGCGATCAAAACGGTCTATCCGGATGTGCCGCTCAACAGGGAGTTTGAAGGGTTCGAGGCGCCGATCTCAACACAGCTTGCGAAGGATGTGATCGGCTGGACGCCGCTGTACTCGTGGCGTGACGAGCGGTTTAAGCCGCAGTGACACGAACCAACTTGCTCCGCAGAACCCGACCTAACAGACTGACCATCAGCGCCCTGTCGATCATCGTCATGATCGCAGTGGCGTGCGCCAGCTCGGAAGATGACGGCAGTGACTCCGGCAGCATCGCATGCGAGTACCATCCGTTCGGCGACAGCTCGGTGGAGTTCGACACACCATCGACAGCCGAGCTCGCCGCGTTCCAGGCGTTGATCCGCGTCAGGACGACCGGCCACTCCTTCGGCGAGGAGACCGCCGAACTGGAGAACGTGGTCCGCGTGGACGAGGTTGTTACCGGACCCGCATCGGAAGGCAACGTCCTCGGTCTCAGGAGCGGTTTCGAGCTGTGTCTGGAGAACGGCCGTGACTACTACGTGCTTGCCAACGAGACGGATGAGAGCGGATTTCTACAGGTTCCTCATCCCTGGGCGACCTTCCCTGTGATAAACAACCGAATCACGTTGCACCCCGACATGCGCAAGGATGACCTGATCGGCGACTTCCACGGCCTGGACCCGGTGCTGTTCAAGCGCAACTTCGTGGATTTTGTCGGCAGGGACGACATCGAAGTCGACTAGGCCACCGGGCCGGACGGCCATCCTCAGCCCGTCGAAGGGTGGCACTTCAGCGGTCACTCACCAGCACGGAGTCAAGCATGGCCACATATGACTACATAGTCGTTGGCAGCGGTTCGGCAGGCGGCGCGCTTGCGGCGCGGCTGTCTGAAGATCCTTCAGTCTCCGTGCTGCTGCTCGAAGCCGGCCCCGACTATCCGACCGTCGAATCTCTCCCTGACGACCTGCGTGAAGGACTCGCAACCGGCGCCGATCTTGTTGTCGGAGGCGCGCATGACTGGCAGTTCACCGCTCGTTCCAACCCGCTCAACGAATCCATGCCCGTGCCGCGCGGCCGTGTCATCGGCGGCACAAGCTCGATAAACGGCCAGGTCTTCCTGCGCGGTATCCCCGAGGACTTCGACGACTGGGCCGCGGAAGGCAACGACCTGTGGAGCTTCGAAAACGTTCTGCCTGCTATGCGGAAACTTGAGACCGATGTTGACGTCGGCGGCGACTTCCATGGCAAAGATGGGCCGATCATCGCCCAGCGCGCTAAGCCGGACGAGATGATGGCCGACCAGCTGGCGTTTATCTCCGCATGCAAGGCGGCCGGATTCCCCGAGTGCGAAGACCACAACCACCCGGAGTCGACCGGGGTCGGTCCGCTGCCTCTCAACAACCCCGGCGGCATCCGCTGGAGCACCAACCTCGGCTACATCGGTCCGGCGCGCCACAGACTGAACCTGACCATCCGCACGAACGCGCATGTCCGAAGATTGCTTTTCGATGGCGATCGCGTCACCGGCGTGGAGGTTGAATCGGGCGACGAGGTATTCCGCGTTCACGGTGGTGAGACTATCCTCAGCGCAGGACCTGTGCAGTCCCCACAACTCCTGATGCTCTCCGGCATCGGTCCGGCAAGTCACCTCGCCCACTTCGATATCCCCGTCGTCGCGGACCTCCCCGGTGTCGGCAAAAACTTGCGAGACCACCCGAGCGTTCATGTCCGCTGGAACGCCGCGCCCGAATATGAGATGCCCGACTCAACATTCGGCCAGCAGAAGGTGGCGCTGCGATACACGGCTGATGGCTCAGAGCTTCGCAACGACATGATCATGGTGATGCGCTGGCGGTCGGCCGATCGCGCACTTGTCATCTCCACAGGACTCTTCCTCGCGAAGGCCGCCGGGGAGCTGCACTTGAAGTCTGCGGATCCAGCTGACTATCCGGTAATGGACTACCGCCACCTGTCCGAGCAGTCTGACAGAGATCGCATGAGCTATGGCGTGAAACTGAGCATCGAGATCGCATCCCACGAGTCGTTCAAGGGCATCCTCGGAGAGCGAGTCGACCCGACAGACGACATTCTGGAGTCGCAGGACGCAACCGAAGAGTGGATGTACAGGACCGTCTCGACGATGCACCACATCTCGGGCACCTGCAAGATGGGGCCTGTCACGGACTCGCAGGCGGTCGTGGATCAACGACTGCGAGTGCACGGGATCGACGGCCTGCGGGTGGCCGACTGCTCAATCATGCCGGACTGCATTCGTGCGAATACGAACGTCACGGCGATGATGATCGGTGAACGGCTGGCCGAGCTGATAGCGGACGAGCGTTAAGGCCTGCCGGGTGTATAGCGCGCTGCTGGATCAAGCGGAAAGATAGGGCGCCTGATGTTGCTGTACTCGAAGTGGCTCATGTCGCCGCTTGTTGCGCCGGGCGAGTTGACAGAGATCATCCGGCGTGCGATCGGCTGATACGCGGGTCTTGGCGAGACGACACCCTTTGCCACTACGACGTTGAACTCTTCCGGCCTGTAGCCGAGTGAGTAGAACTGCTCGCGGCTCATGTTGCCGACGCGTGTGGACACAAGCACCACCGTCGGTCCCGCGTCTGTCTCTACCGCTGCCGTTGGACCCCCGTCGAAGTAACGCCAGCCCGCATGGACCGTCCCTGAGTCCTCGAAGCGCCCGTCAGAAAGCTTCGCTACCGTACCGCTGATTTTCACGGGCTTGCCGTGCAGTGAGTCGGACTTTCCACCAACCTCAAGCTCGACCTGCGCGCCGACTCCCGCTTCATGGCAGGTTGCGGCGGCTTCCGGATCACGAATCGTCTGCAACCAGAATGGGACGCCGCGCTTCATCGCCTCGGCAAGCAGGAAGGTGCTGTCGCCAGAGCTGCCGGCTCCGATGTTGTCACCGACATCCAGTAGCACAACAGGGCCGTCACTTGCCGGCGTCGCCAGTGCCTCTTCCACCGCTTCTGCCGGACCCAGTCCCTTCGGCACATTCAACTCATGCCGGTGGTTCCAGGCCCGTTCGGCAATCCAGGCAGCCGCATCACGAGCCGCCTCGACAGAATCCCGGTGCAAGACATAGACCGCCAGCCCGTTTTCGTGGACGTCAGCCCACGGATAACCCTGGCCGATCGAGGCGCTGACAACGCCGTCCTGCGCCAGCACCGACTCAAGGTCATCGATGATCGCCTTCATCGGCTGCTCACGGGTGTCGTGCTGGAAAATCCCGATCACCATCGGCGGCTGCTCAAGCCACTTGTGAGGTTTCTGCCCGGACGATGCCATTTCTTGCACGAGGCGCGCCGCTTCGATCGCCCTCGGCACTGCATCGACATGCGGATTCGTCCGGTAGACGACCAGTGCATCGGTCTGCTCGGCCATCTGCCGTGAGATGTTGGCGTGCAGGTCAAGCGTCATCGCCACCGGCACGTCCGGGCCGACAACTTCCCGCACCCTTCTCGCCAGCTCGCCGTCCGTATCCGGGTACTGCTCAGAGACCGCGGCGCCCATCTGGTTCAGCAGCACGCCATCGAAAGGTCCCTGCTCACGAAGCATCTGTAGCGCCTCGCTCGCAAGTGACTCAAACGCCTCGGAGGTGATCGTTCCGGCGGGGTCAGTGGCAGCGAAGATGAGCGGCACCAGTTCGAAATCGAGTTCATCGGCGGCCTGTAGAAACCCTGCGAGGGACGTCTGAGCATTTCGCTGCATCTCGATGTACTCGCTGCCGCGCTGGACGCCGTAGGTCTGGAGCCCTGACTTCTGGAAAACCTCCAGCGTCGTGGGATTCGAAGCGAAGGTGTTCGTCTCATGGTGGATGCCAAGCGTCGCGATTCTCATTGTTCTTCACATACCTCCGTTTCGGCGCGTGGCCTGAGGTCAGTCTGCACCGGCGGCTTCGGGGCTGGTGGTAGTGCGGTCGGGTCCGGTCGGTGCCCCATCGTCGGCCTGCTGGCCCCAGTCCGGCTGCTTTGCGATGAACAGGGTGACGACACCCAGCAAGAAGATCCCGATGATGACGCCGAATGCCAGGTCGTAACTGCCGTTGGCGTCATGGATGCTTCCGGCCAGCAGGGGACCGCCTGAGATCGAGATGATGGAGGCCATCTGGAATATGCCCATGATCGACCCGAACTCCCGCAGGCCGAACGTTTCCTGCACCACGAGCACGATCAACGCGCCAAGTCCTCCGAAGCCGAGTCCATAAACGAAGATCCCAAGCCAGAGCACAAAGGCGTTGCCCGGGATGATCATCAGCGCCACACCGGCCGCCTGAAGCGCCGTGCTGACTGCCGTCGCTTTTCTTGCAGAGAACCTCTCCGATGCCCGGCCAAATGCCAGCTTCGAGCCGATGCCCATCGCGGCAATGATCGTCACAGCAGAGGTTGCAAGCGCCGGTTCGAACCCGTTCTCGCCGAAGTGCTGCCTCAACTGGGTCAACACTCCCTGGTATGTGAACATCGCCGCGGTCAATCCGATCAGCACTAGCCAGAAAGAGTTGGTCCGCAGGGCCTGTTTCAGATTGATCCCGGCAAGAGCGCCTTTTCCACCGCCAGGCAATGGGCCGCGGCCCGTGCGGATGCGCTCCTTCTCGACATCCTCTGGCGATTCCTGCAGCACGACCAGGGCGACCAGTGCAAGCGCCACCATAATCGCTGCGTAACTGACGTAAGCCCACTCCCACGACGCGAAAGCGATGATCGTCGCTGCCAGCGCAGGCATCGTGACGCCACCGAAGTTGTTGCCTGCCGTAACCGCGCCCATCACACGACCGCGGGTCTCGGGAAACCAGATCCCAACCATCTTCCCGCTCGGCAGCACGGTTGCGCCCGGGAATCCCGCATAGACCAGCATGCTGAACAGGTACCAGTGCCAGAGCTCGGATATGAACGGACGGAGCACGAAGCCAAGTGCGATCGAAAGCAGCGAGAAGAACATCACCGGCCGGGTGCCGTAGCGATCGGAAAGCCTTCCGATGAACGGTGCAAGCAGGCCAGACACGAAGGCGAAGGTCAGCGACAGGTTGATCTCAGTCTGCGACCAGCCAAACTCCTCCTGCAGAGGGCCGGCGAACTCGCCGAATGAGTACTGAGCCATGCCGATGGAGAGTCCTGTCGACAGGAACACCACTATCGCGACGTAGTAGCCGCGAAACAGGCCGCCCCTTCTATGTTCCGACTGGTCAGTCTGCTCAGTCATCTGGAAGGCGCGCCTGTTGAGCTTTCATCTGTTCTCCGTAGTCGGTCGAACGAGGGTTGGACCGGTGACCGGTCACTGCGTCTGGCAATGGTACGCCGAAGCCATGCCGTCGGGTGGCGATGAGCGTTTCCTGCCCCTCACCGTCCTCACCTTCGAATGTATACTCCCGCTGCCTGCACAGTCCCGTTCAAGCGGGCGGGCCGAGACGTTCGGGCGCTCAAGAAATCTCTTCAGCCACGGAACCACAATGCGAAACAGCAAAATCAGGGCGGCAATCAACTCCGGCACAAAGGCCTACGGACTCGGCCTCACCTTCCCGGAACCGACGCTCGCCGACTGGGCCGGATACCTTGGCTTCGACTACCTCCACCTCGATATGGAACACGGCGTCTTCGACTGGGAGTCTGCCGAGATGATGTGTCGGGTCGCCGACATGCACGGCCTCACATGCACGGCCCGCATCCCGAACACCGAGACCGACACCATCTTGCGAGCCTTCGACCGCGGGCTGATGGGCATCCTCTGTCCGCATGTAGACAACGCCGAACAGGCGGCGCGCATCGCGCAGGCATCTCGCTTTGGTCCCGAGGGTGAACGCAGTTTCGGCACCTCTCGCGGCCGTGACTACGGACTGACTGGCAAGTCACCCTCTCAATACATGGCCGAGTTCAACGAACAGGTCACCGTGGCCATTCAGATCGAGACAAAGCACGCGGTCGACACCATCGACGACATCCTCAAGGTCGATGGCATCGATCTCATCACCTTCGGTCCTCAAGACCTTGCCCAGTCGCTCGGCCACCACGGCCATCCCGAGCACGCGGAGGTCGTCGAGGCCATGGACCATGTTGTATCGAAGGTGAGAGCGGCAGGGCGGTTGATGGCGGGGGATGTGGAGTCGAGCGTCAACCTCGTGCAGTGGATGCCGTCGAAGCTCAAGGAATGGCTGGAGTCCGCGAAGTCCGGTTAGACCGATTTTATGCCAAACCCAACATCAAACCAGGAAAACGCTACGAAATGGCCCTCACGCCCGCAACCACAGAAACGAAGTTCGAACCGGTCCCACACTGGGCCAAGCTCCCGATGGGCATCAGCTTCTACGGAGACGCAACCTCTGTGGCGGTCGATGCGAAGGACAACGTCTACATCTTCAACCGTGGCACAGACCCGATCGCCGTCTTCGATACCGACGGCAACTTCATCCGAGGTATGGGCTACGGCGAGTTCACCCGGCCACACGGCATCGAGATCGACGCCGAAGACAACCTCTATCTCGTTGATGATGATGGCCACTTCGTGCAGAAGCGCACGAATGATGGCAAGGTGATCTTCACGCTTGGCACACCGGGCAAGGCGGCCGAATGGCAGGGTGGAGGGATGTTCAACCGTCCCACCGACATTGCGATTCACCCTGAGACCGGCGACCTGTTCGTTTCTGACGGTTACGGCAACTCCCGCGTGCACCGCTTCGACAAGGATGGAAAACACCTGCTGTCGTGGGGTGAGTCCGGCACAAGACCCGGACAGTTCAGTCTGCCGCACAACATCACGATGCTCGGGACTGAGCACGTAGTGGTCTGCGACCGTGAAAACTTCCGCTTGCAGGTGTTCAACCTCGAAGGAAAGTTCGTCACGCAGTGGCATATCCACCACCCGATGTCGATCACGAACGGTAAGAACGGCGACACCAGCCTCTACGTCGGTGAGATGATTCCGCCGTCCGTGCAGAGAGGCGTGCCGAACCTGGGCGCAAGGGTTGCGGTACTGAGTGCTGAAGGAACTTTCCTACAGCACCTTGGTGCGCCGCTGCCGGGCCAGGGACCCGACCAGTTCACTGCCCCGCACGGTGTTGCAACCGACTCGCAGGGCAGCATGTATGCAGCAGAAGTCGCCTACACCAACTACTACTCGCGGCCCGACAACTGCGGGCTCGATAGCCCGCCACTGGGCGAGATCGTGAGCCTGCGCAAGTGGCGGAGAGTCAGCGATTAAGCCATTTCAATGACGCCCGTCCCTAGCCCGTCAAATAGCGGGCCCACCTCCAGGAGATATAGAAAATGCCAGGACCAGTAACGGAAGCCACGAAGTTTGAGCCTGAGTTCGGGTGGGCGAAACTGCCGCACCCGATGAACTTCAAGGAGGCGACATCTGTCGCGGTCGACTCGGAAGACAACGTCTATGTGTTCAACCGGGGAAACTGGCCGGTCATGGTCTTCGACCGTGATGGCAACTTCCTGCGGCACTGGGGTGCTGGCGAGTTCGAGCGTCCGCACGGTATTCGCACTGACCAGGAAGACAACCTGTACCTGATCGACGACCTCGCTCACATGGTCGAAAAACGCACACGGGACGGCGAGCTGATCATGCGGATCGGCGAACGAGGTAAGGCTGCGGAGTGGCAGCAGGGCGAGCCATTCAACCGTCCGACAGACGTCGCGATTCACCCGGTCAGCGGGGACATCTTCGTTTCCGATGGCTACGGAAACTCGCGAGTCCACCGCTTCGACAAGGACGGCAAGCACAACCTTTCGTGGGGCGAGCCGGGGTCACGACCTGGCCAGTTCAGCCTGCCTCACAACATCACCATGCTTGGAAACAGCCATGTGATGGTGTGTGACCGGGAGAACTTCCGGCTGCAGATCTTCACGCTGGAAGGCGAGTTCGTGCAGCAGATGATCTCGCATAGGCCGATAGCGGTCTACGCGGGCCGACACGCTGACGCCAACATCTACGTTGCTGAAGCGTCTGCTCCGGCAGTGCAGGCCGGGGTGAAGAGACTCGGTCTCGACGTCGTGATCTACGACCGTGAGCTCAAAGAGGTCGGCCGCTTCGGCAACGAACTTGGCGGCGAGGGCGTCGACCAGTTCCTGGCGCCGCACGGGATGGCGGTCGACTCCGAGGGCTCGGTCTATATCGCCGAGGTCTCGTACACCGCATACGGCTCCCAGCTGGACCCGCCAAGAGAGGTTCCGTCACTTCGTAAGTGGAAGCGGGTTAGCGGGTAGGGGTACCCAATAGCCAACTGCAACCAGTACCACCGACGTTAACCCTGAGAAAAGATGCAAGCGCTCAGATACCACGGCAACAAGGACATCAGACTCGAAGACATCCCGGCGCCCCAACCCGCTGACGGCGAGGTCCGCGTCAGGGTCACGCACACCGGCATCTGCGCCACCGACATCGAAGAATGGCAGCACGGCCCGCTCTGGGTGCAGCACGGCGGCCCAAACCCGCTGACCGGTCGGGAGGCGCCTTTAACCCTCGGCCACGAGGTCACGGGTCATATCGAAAGCGTCGGCAGCGGAGTCACCGATGTCCGCCCGGGCGAACGGGTCGCCATCAACAATGTCCTCACCTGCGGCACCTGCTTCTGGTGCCAGCGAGGCGAGCAGGCGGTCTGCCCCAGCATGGCCGTCGCCGGTCTATCTGCGGATGGCGGGCTAGCCGAGTTTCTCGTCTGGCCGTCGGACAAGGTCGTGAAGCTGCCGGACACGGTCTCCGACGAAGAGGCGGCACTTGTGGAGCCATCGACCGTTGCCGTGCGTGCAGTTCGAAACTCAGGGGTCAAAGCGGGCGACACGGTGGCGGTGGTCGGAGCGGGCACCGTCGGTCTGCTCACGACTCAGGCGTTCCGTGCGACCGGAGCCCGGGTCATAGCGGTAGATATACGAGAGCAAAGCCTGGCCACAGCGAAATCACTGGGCGCAGACCATACCGTTAACGCCTCCTCAGGCCGCGCTGCAGACGAACTGCTCGAACTCACGGACGGTATCGGCCCAGACATCGTCGCAGAGACGGCTGGCGCTGCTCAGACGCCAGTCGACGCCATCGACTGGACAAGGCGAGGTGGGACCACTGTTCTCGTCGGTATCTACTCGGCCACGCCCCAGATGAACTTCAACAACATCGTCGGGTTCGAGCGCAAGGTGGTCGGCTCTGTTGCAGCAGGTCCGGGCGACATGGCTGCGGCGGTCGAGATGATCGGCTCGGGCAGGATCAAGGTGAAAGACCTGATCTCAGAGAAGATCACGCTAGATCGTGCCATTGAAGACGGCTTCAACCGAATGCTTGAACCGGACAAGAACGTGTTCCGGGTTCTGATCAAGCCTTAGACGGGCGCGGGGCATATGCATTACCAGGACGAACGAACAAGCAGCTGCCGGGTTTCGGATGCGTGGAGCTTCCGCGGCCTGAAGACAGTCGTCCTCGAAAACGAGCTTGTGAGAGTCATCGCGCTCGCCGACAAGGGCGCCGACATCTACTCGTTTGTCCACAAGCCCACCGACACAGAGTTCATGTGGCGCACGCCGTGGGGAGTCCGAAACCCGGCTCTGTCCGTCCCGCCAACCGGTGATCCAGGCTCGGTCTGGCTCGACTTCTACGAGGGCGGCTGGCAGACGGCGGTTCCGCACGGCGGCTATCCCGACACGGTCGCTGGTGCCGAGATGGGACTGCACGGAGACGTGAACACCATCCCGTGGGACGCAACGATCGTCGAAGATACGCCAGAGCGGGTCTCGGTGAAGTTCGCTGCCAAAAGCGTGCGGACGCCGTTCGCAATTGAGAAGACACTAACGCTTGAGTCAGGTTCTTCAATGCTGCGGCTGGATGAGACGCTGACCAACGAGGCGGAAGAGCCGCAGGATGCTGTCTGGCTTGAGCACATAGCGGTCGGTCCGCCGTTCCTTTCAGGCGACACCAGGCTCTACGTGCCGGACTGCACGGTGTTGAGCCACCCGGAGGACATAGACCCCAACTCGAAGCTGACGCCCGGCCACGAAGGGCCTTGGCCTATGGTTCCGCTCTCAGCAGGCGGCGAGACCGATTTCTCGCACATCCCGCCTCCATCCGACCGATCACTGGACATGGCATATATGACCGGAATGTCCGAGGGTTGGTACGCGCTGCATAACCCGGATGCAGGCGTTGGGTGGGCAGTCTCGTATCCAGCCGATACGTTCAAGTACCTGTGGTTCTGGCGCAACTTCGCGGGCGGGTTCGGCTACCCGTGGTATGGCCGCTGCTACAACCTGGGTCTTGAGCCGTGCACCAGCTTCCACAACGGCGGCCTCAAGCAGGCGCAGGAAAACGGCACGGCGCTGCAAGTTGGAGCAGGCGAGAGCGTGAACGTCACGATTCACGCCGGCGCATTCACCGGCTCTGACCAAGTGAAACGAGTCTCTCCAGATGGTGGCGTGGAGTTCTAGCGGCTCAGGACAGACTGACTGTCCGCCCGGTCTTTGCCGACTCGTAACCCGCCATCAACACCTCAACATGGTGCGCTGCGTCACTCACCGTGATCTCAGGTCTTTCTCCTGAGTCGATGCAGTCCAAGAACGCCCTTACATCTGCCTGCGGGTCGGTCGAATCGAGCGGCTGCCACGATTTCTTGTTCGGCTGGCCGACGTCCCGGCGGGTCGAAGCCCACATCATCATCGGGTCGAAATCATGCCGTTCCGGGTTCGAAAAACTCGTCTCCTGTGAGTAGACCTCGATACGCGGCTCATCATCATCGAACCTGAAGTAACCGTTCTCTGTGATCAGGCTGATCTGCTGCTGACCCGTCATCGGGTGGCTGTGAACGCCGGTACGTCCCGCGATGATCGTCGCGGGCGTGCCGTCTTCCAGCGTCAACAACATCGCTCCAAAGTCCTCGATGTCCAGCTTGGCGTGCTCTGCGAAGAAGTAGTTGGCTGTTATCGCCTGCACCTCACGCACCTTCTGATCCGACAGCCATGTGACCAGCGAGACCGGGTAGACGCCCATGTCGAACAGCTCTCGCTTGGCCTCGACGAAGGTGAACTTGCCGTCGTTGCCGCGCTCGTTGCGCACCAGTCCGTCGGGCACTTCGCTCAGGTGTCCCTTCGCCATCAGCATGTCGCAGTGAATGGCGAGCAGGCTTCCGGTCTCACCGGACTGAATCGCATCGCGTGCACGCTGCGCCCAGCTCGTGTGGGCCTGAGAAAAGACCTGCGTCACGCCGTTCGACCGACTCGCCGCATCTGCGATCTGACGTGCCGCTTCGACCGACCCGGCGAGAGGCTTGTCCATGTAGACATGAAGACCCGAGTCAAGGCACTGCTGCAGCACACCGCCTCGATGCTCCATGTCCGGGCATGCGCATGCGATATCCACACCGTCCAGGCTCAGGGCTTCATCCAGCGGCATGTAAGGAACGTCGATCTCCGACGCCAGCGCCCGGTTCAGTTGCTCCCGGTACTCGGGCAAGTCCGGCTCATCCGCTATGGCGACCACCTCGCAGCGCGGGTCTGCTGCGAACGACCTGATGTAGCCCTCAAGATGCGTCCGATTGCCGCCGACGCCAATCACCTGGTGCTGCGGAGTCATGCATCACCTCCGCCAAACCGGTGATAGATGGTGCCTCTGGACCCGAGCAGAGTAAAGTCACCGCCTACCCGGCCACCGTCGCCGCCCGAAACGCTAACCAGTACCGAGCCGCCGTTTGCCCAACGCGCCATCACGATCTGCAACTGAGGTGAGCTTGCGTTCGTCCAGTGGTCGGTCGGTTCACCGCCGAACCATGCCGAGCCTGCGCTTAGGACTGCACTCGAAAGACGCTCAACATCTCCGTCTCCAGAAACGTGGAGTGTCACTCGAACTGAACGAGGTATGCCAACGTCGCCGGCCTGAACAGCCGCACTGACGGCGGGCTCAAGCCGGTCCCACGAAAAGTCTGCCAATCGTCGCTCCATGCTCAGCGAGTGTCTTTCGAAATCTGCCGGAGGATAAACCGAATTTCCTCAGTCCGCCGTGTCCGAACATCCACCATGACGCGGCTTCAACTGGTCTGGCGATTGACTTATGCCCGTTGCCGGTCAAAACTACGCCCGAACTGAGAGTCCCAACAAGACGACGGCCTCTAAACTGCAGATCCGCCAGCAGGTACATCGAGACAGAGGAAGAAAAATGCGAACCCGGACGTTCGGAACATCAGGACTTGAGACGACGGTCATCGGCTACGGCGGATGGCCTATGGGCCGCGGAATGTACGGCTCGCTCGATGACGAAGAGGCGATCAAGGCCGCACAGGCCGCATACGACGGCGGGGTGCGGCTATTTGACACCGCTGCGATCTACGGCTGGGGATACGGCGAAGAGCTGATGGGCAAGGCGATCGGCTCGTTCCGCAAGGACATCGTGCTGGTGACCAAGGGCGCCCGCGAGTGGCAGCGCGACAACCCGGACCGTTCCGCCGCAACGGTTGCCGACTCCGATCCGGTGAAGCTCCGCAAGTCGATCGATGAGAGCCTGAAGCGGCTGAACACCGACTACATCGACCTGTTCCTGATCCACTGGCCAGACCACACCCGTCCGCATTCGGAGCCGATGCAGGTGCTGGAAGACGCCAAGAAGGAAGGCAAGATCCTGCACTCCGGCGTATCCAACCACAGCGTCGCCATGATGGAGGAGTGTCTCGAGACCTCGCCGATCGTCACCAATCAGATCGGCTACCACATCTTCGACAGGCGGCCGGAGGCAGACGTGATGCCGTTCGTCGAGTCGCACGGCATGGGCATCATGGCATACGGCTCGCTGGCCCATGGCCTGCTCACAGGTGCATGGAAGGCCGACCACGTCTTCGAGGACGACGACTGGCGCAGGCGCGGCGACAACTTCGGAATTCAGAGCTGGGGACCGGAGAACCTCGCCAAGAACATCGCCGTCGTCGAAAAGCTGAAGACCATTGCTGGAGATCACGGTCTGACGGTTGCCCAGCTGGCTATCGCCTGGGTCATCAAGAACCCGGTCGTCAGCGTGGCGCTCGTCGGCGCAAAGACGCCCCAGGAGATGAACGAGGACCTTCCTGGCGACTGGGACATGCCGGACTCGGTCAAGAAAGAGATCGACGACCTGGTGCTGGCCGAGGGTTCAGGAGTTGGCACGGCGGGCATGGCTATCGCGACGTGAGCCAGTCACGCGGGCTCAAGGCGGCCTGCTTCGACCTCGACGGAACCCTGATCGACACTGGGCCGCTGCATGTCAGGTCCGAACGACTGGCGCTGAAATCGCTCGGTGTTGATGAGTTTTCACCAGACCACCCGGTCACGTTCGGCGCGGGCATTCTTCCCGGCATGCAGATGCTCGCCGACCACTACGGCTTTCCATCCGCTGAGTATGTGCTAGAGGCGTATCTGCCTGCATGGGAGACGTCTTTTGCAACCGGACTGGAAGCGATGCCCGGCGCGGATGCGGCACTCAGGTTGATTCACGGCTTCGAAGTCCCATTGGCGCTCGTGACTTCGGGCGAGAACGAGTACGTCGACGGGGTGTTGGCTCAGTTCGGCTGGGAAGATCTCTTCGCACATCGTGTGACTGAAGAATCGGTTACAAACCTCAAGCCGCATCCGGAGGCGTATCTGACCGCTGCTCAGTTGCTGGAGCTGTCGCCGGACCAATGCGCCGGAGTCGAAGACTCTGCATCGGGGATGCGAGCCCTCGACGCCGCCGGACTCTTCTCTGTACTCGTTCAGCAGGACGAGTTTTTGAGAAGTGTCACTCCGGCAGGCGACGTAACCCTCCATTCGCTATCACAACTCGACAGAGAACTTGCGAGTAAACTCTTCGATCTCTAGTCGCTTGGTCATCAGTCGCAGGAACCTACAAAATGCCAATCATCGACACTCACTGCCATGCAGGTGGCAACTGGTTCGAGCCGATCGAGGTGCTCGAGTTCCAGATGCACAGGAACGGCGTGGACGCTGCAGTCCTGATCCAGCACGCTGGCACCTACGACAACACCTATCTGTTCAACGAGGCCGCAAGCCGTGGCAACCGCTTCAAGGTTGCAGTGCTGATCGACCCTGAGAGCGATGACCCTCTTGGCGACCTCACCCGCGAAGCCGAGCGCGGCGCGGCTGGTGTCAGGATCTACCCGGGGCAGGAGTTCAGGACGCCACACCCGCACGATATCTGGAAAAAGGCAGGTGAACTCGGACTGGTCGTTACCTGCCTTGGCAACGCTGAAGGGTTTGCTTCAGCAGAGTTCAAGTCGATGCTGGACGCCTGTAGCGACACCCACGTTGTTATCGAGCACCTTGCCGGCGTCGGCATCACAGAGCCGCCTTACACGACCTACGAATCGGCGCTTGAATGCGCGCAGCGCCCCAACACCACGATCAAAGTGCCGGGCCTTGGCGAGATCACACGTCGGCCGCCCCGACTGCTGCCAGAGTTCCGATTCGAAAACGTTCCGCCGCTGTTCGAGATGGCGAAGGACGCGTTCGGCGTCCAGCGCATGATGTGGGGCAGCGACTTCCCGCCGAGCGCGGGTCGTGAGGGATATCGGAACACGCTGGAAGGCGTGCGCAACCATCCCGCGTTTGCCGATGGATACGATATCGACTGGGTGCTTGGAAAGACGGCCGCAAAGGTCTGGGGTTTCAGCGACCTGGCTTAGACCGTTACTCGCCCCAGTAAGAGACTCCGACCAGACCGGGGCCAGTGTGTGCGCCCATGAACGGGTGGAACTGCGTCAGGAACAGCTCTTCGCATTCAAGCCGCTCGCCCAACTCGTCCATCAGCGACCGCGCCTCTTCCTCGGCGTCGGCGTGCATCACGTTGATGTGAGCGCGACGGCTGAGCATGTCGTTCGTCACCTCTTTCAGGAGCCGCTTGTAGGCGCCTGAGCGTGAACGCGGGCGGGCGATCGAACCGACTCGGCCTGCAGAAAACTCCATCACCGGCTTGATGTTGAAAAGGTTAGTCGCCCAGACGGCGATCTTCGGCACGCGGCCGCCGCGGTGAACATACTCAAGCGTGTCCAGGTAAGCCACGAGCCGCACCTTCTCCGCCAGCGCCTTCGCGCGTTCGTTGATCTCGTCGTGCGATTTGCCGGTCTTGGCCATCCGCGCAGCTTCGAGAACAATGAGGGCTTGAGAACCTGCCGCTCCTTTCGAATCGAACACCGTGATCTTCGTCTCGGGCAGATCGTTTGACGCCAACTCCGATGCCACTCTCGCCGCGTCGTAGGCCGCGCTCAGACCGGCTGAGAGCGTGATGCAGAAGATCGAATCTGCCTGTTCAGCCGCCAATTTGAACGCTTCGAGCCACGCACCCGGCTTCGGGGCAGACGTGGTGGGAAGTTGATCCAGCGTCCGCAGCCTGGTGTAAAAATCGTCGAGCCATCCGTCCGGGCCATCAACGAATGTCTGACCATCGACCGTCACCTCCATGCTCGCGACATGGATTTCGTGGCTGGACAGGAGTTCCGGGGTTAGCGCGGCGGCCGAGTCGGTGACGATCGCCACAGGCCGTTTTTCCGTTGCCGCGACCGGTTCTTGAGAGGTTTTTGGAGATGCGATTGGTGAGTCAGTGTCAGGCATCGCAAAAGATTATCTGCCACCGGATAGTCGGGTCAAAAAGTGAAAACGGGAACACCCTGGCCCATTTTCGCGTTGTTGACTGTGCAAGGCGCTAAATGGTGCAAAGGACTCCGGCGGAAGGACCGGGATGGACACTGAGACAGAGGCAGTGCTTCGAATGCAATCGGGCGACTCGGGCGCAATTCGCCTGATCGTCGACTCGCATGGACCCGTGATGTACCGCGCCGCCGTGATACTGACGCGGGACCCGGCAATGGCTGAAGACGCGGTCCAGGAGACGTTTCTCAAGGCCTGGAGAGCCATCGGCTCGTTCAAGGCCGGAACGCAGCTCAGAGCGTGGCTCATGAGGATCCTGCTCAATCACCTGCGGGGAGCACGGCGTCGCCGCTCGCTGAATCCGATAAGGCTGGTGCCGGGACTGCACGATCCCACCGCGCCAGACTCGCCGGAGCGCCAGTACCTGCATTCCGAGACCGCAAGCGAACTGTTTGGCCTGCTGAACAGCCTGAGAGACGATGAAAGGGCAGTGGTGGTCATGCACTACTACATGGAGCTGTCTCTTTCGGAGATCGCCGTTGCGACGGGCTGGCCACCCGGAACGGTCCGGTCGAGGTTGAGCAGAGCGTTGAAGAAGTTGCGGAAGAGCATCGATCAGCACGATTCGGCTGACAGCTCGCTGCAGGAGTTTCGATCATGACAACACAAGATCGGTTCGTCGACAACTGGACAGGTGACATCGTCCGCAGCCGTCTGCGTGCCACAGCACAGGAGATTCCGGTCCCGGACATCTGGACAGGTCTTTCAAAGCGAATGGCGAGTGAGAAGACAGACACCCGACTGCGATTGCGAACTCCGAAGTGGCTGGCCCCTGCCGGCACGGTGCTTGTCCTGGTGGCTGCCATTGCGCTGTGGGTGGTTCTGATCAACGGTGGTGAGGACGAAGCGCCAGTGGCCGAGAGTCCGGATCAGACAGTTGACGGATCGACGCAGGAACTCACTGGGCTCGGCACTCCGGCAGACGAGACCGAGTTCATGAGCGTCTTTGACCGACTGGAGACAGCGGGACCATTCAAGGTGCAGGCAGAACTGTCCACAACAAGTCGCCATAGAGGATCGGTCAGCACACTGCCGGCAGCGATGAGCGCCGGCCTGCTGGACTCACAGGAGTTCAGATCCCTTTTTATGAACAACGGCTTCACTGAACTCGAGTGCGTGGAGCATGGCTTAGACCGCGCATGCCTGCTGGGAGTCGATGATGAAAAAGCCGCAGAGTTCATCGTCGAGTGCACCAGCACGACTGCAAGGCCGGCAGGGATGTGCGGAGATGGCTCAATACCCGTGCATCCGGTATTCATCTCCGGTACCCCGATTGCAACCTTGCGCGTAGTCGGCGGGACTCACCGGTTCGAATCGCTGTATCTGAATTCCGACCTCTACCGCATCGAGCGAACTCTGGAGATCGATCCCGAGTTCAAGGGCGAAGTCGCTGCGAGGATTCCTGTGGTTGACCTCAGCGAACCGGAACGGACCGCGCGGCTTCAGCAACAGAATGGTCGATACTTCGACAGTTCTTCTCCTGCTCCCGGCGGCTACGGCTACATCAATGTCGGTTCTGCCGAGGCGTTCGTTATCGCTCACATCAACCCCTTTTTGACGGAACCTCCTCCCGCGACGCTGGGTGATTTCCTGCAGTTCGAAGACATTCGTCTCGTTTCACCTGGATACCCTAACGGTAGCCTCCACTATCGAGCATCGATCTCTGGAACGATCGGAGAGTCTGGCACATGGGACATGTGGGTCGGAGAAGATGGCCTGCCCCTCAAGATCATGATCGAGGTGTTCACTTCACCGCAGTGGAGAGGGAGCCAAGAAGGCGAGACCGAAACGACACGCGCAGAGCTGACCTTCTTCGATTTCGGTGAGACGGTCGATTCTGACGATCCGTTGCTTCGCCTTCAACAGCGGTAGTGTCCATCCACGACGACACTGATTTCCGGCTGCTTCCTGCCCCAAAACCGCAACAGTGGTGCTGGCACGCGTCCCACTGTTAACCGTTCACGGCTTAGAATTAGTCGCTCCGGCCTCACTGCGGTCGGTTGCGCAATAAGCAGGTACGGACACAGCACGGCGAAACAACCGGGATGTCAACGCTGAGACAGATACGAAGACTGCCGAACACAGCCGACGCAGATGCGGCGCGGATAGCGCGCGTCCAGGACGCTGCTGACACCTGCGGCTCTCTGCTCTCGTTGCGCGGATATGAGTTGATCGATACGCCGGTTATCGAAGAGACTGAACTGTTCCTGCGCAAGTCAGGCGGCGAACTCTCGAGCAGGCTCTACGACTTCGAAGAGCCCGGTGGCCTCCGCACAAGCCTGCGCCCGGAGTTCACCTCCCCCGTCATCCGCCACGCCATCGAGACAGGCGAAGCAGGCGAGCGCGTCTGCCGATACCAGTACTTTGGCCCGGTGTTCCGCTACGCGGCTCCGGAAGACGGCGACGGTCCGAAGACCCGCCAGTTTAACCAGCTTGGCGCGGAACTGATCGGTGCGCCCGCGCCGTGGGCCGACGGCGAAGTTATCTCTATGGCCGTTGACGGTCTGGACGCGCTTGGTCTGCCACCGGTGACGATCGCGCTCGGCCACGTCGGCCTTTTGCGCCAGCTGCTGAAGAAGTTCCAACTGTCCGAACGGGCAAGCCAGTTCCTGCTTGCCAATGCTCAGTCCATCGCGAATGGAGAACTCGAAGCCGTCAGGTCGCAGGCGATCAAACTGTCGTTGCTCGGAGACTCCGAACTTGGTGCAGCCGCAGGATCAGACGATATCTCCCAGATCGAAAGAGTCCTGGACCGCTCGCTCGGTCCGCTTGGCGCAAACGCCGGCTCACGCACACGTGCCGAGGTGATCGCTCGTCTCGCCCGCAAGCAGAACGTTGCCGACGACCCCGCCAACTTCGAGAGAGCGCTCTCGATGCTGGGCGAGCTCATGTCCGTTTCCGGCAGTCCGGGTACCGCAATCGACGAAGGCCGGAAGATTGCTACTTCAGCGAATCTGGATGATAGATGCTTCCTGCTCATTGAGCAGGTTGTAAACTCGGCGGTCGCTCTCAGTATCGACGAATCCGGCATCAGCATCCGCTACGGCCTTGCCCGTGGAGTGGCTTACTACACAGGGATGTTGTTCGACATCCTGCCGACACCGAACGCCACGGATTCGCTTGGCGGCGGTGGCAGATACGACGGACTGACTCGCGCTCTGGGGCTGGGTGAAGATGTGCCTGCTCTCGGGTTCGCCTACAACCTCGACGCGGTCGTCGATCTGGTGCCGGAAACGGGCGGAGACGAGGCGCAGTCGAGGCCGGTGCTGGTCAAGCCAGCGGACGAGTCTTCATGGAAGGCCGCGGCAGCGACCGCGGCAGAGTTGAGGCGGAACGGCAGAGTGGCTGTGTTCGATACGGCAGATGAAGCGGAATCGGGCCTTTTCCAGGATGTGATCGTCGTCGACTCGTCAGGCGGCCAGTCCAGCGCGGGTGCGAGCCGATGAGCAAGCTTCGCCTGGCGATCCCATCTTCCGGAGCGCTCTTCGATGGCGCACAGGATTTCCTTAAGTCATGCGGCCTGTCGGTTCGTCGTGACAACCCGCGGCGTTACACGGGGACTATTCCGGCGCTTCCCGGCGTTGAAATCCTCTTCCAGCGTCAATCGGACATCACAGGTGAGGTCGACGGCGGCAGCGCAGACCTAGGCATCGTGGGACTCGACAGGTTCCTTGAGTCCAGGCTTGAGAACGGCGACTCCATCCAGATCGGCGAAGGCGCTGGCTTCGGACAGTCGGAGTTGGTCATCGCCGTTCCGGACTCATGGGCGGATATCACGACAATGGCCGACCTCGCCGACCTTGCGCTCGAGTACCGGGAAAAGGGCAGCGAGCTTCGCATCGCCACCAAGTACCGAAGGCTCGTCAAGCGTTTTCTCGAAGAGCGTGACATCTACTATGTGACGCTTGTTCCCTCGTCAGGCTCGATCGAGGCGGCACCGCTCATGGGCTATGCCGACCTGATCGCCGACATCACCGCTTCGGGTGTGACCCTCAGGGAAAACCAGCTCCGGCCGCTCATCGATGGCGTTGTGATCGGATCGCAGGCGACGATCATCGGCAATGTGCGGCTGCTCGCAGAAGACGAAGAGAAGATGGCGGTGACCAGCGAGCTTCTGGAGCGGATCGAGGCGTCGCGGAGGTCACGCAAGTACCAGCGCGTCTCGTTCAACCTCACGGCAGACAGCATGGAAGCAGCGGCGGACCGAGTGCTTGAGCGGCAGGATATTTCAGGCATCGACGGCCCGAGCGTCTCACAGGTTTTTTCATCGCTGCCAGGACTCTGGTTTAACGTGCAGGTCGTGATCCCTCGCACGCTGACGTTGGATGCGGTGAACTATTTCCGCTCACTTGGCGGCACTTCGATCACCGTGACCGAGGCGACGTACGTGTTTCGTAAGGAGTGCGAGTCGTTCGTCGCTCTCGAAAAGGCGGTCAACGAGTACCGGAGCCAGGCCGGAGAGGGCGCGTGATGCGACGCGTGCACGGGTTGGAGGCCGGACTCAAGGCCGTGGCGAACGCACGTTCCGGCGGTTCCGGCTCAATCCTTACCGATGGCAACGGTCTGTACGACACCAAGATGACGCCGGACCAGTTTGCCCAGCGAGTCATCGACGAGGTCCGTGAGGAAGGCGATGCTGCGGTCAGGCGGATCTCTGCAGCACTCGACCGCATGGAGATAGATGATCGGCCTCTTGAGGTTCCGGCAGACCGGGTCAGAGCCGCGGTAAGCGAAGTCTCGTCGCAGACTCGCGCCGCTCTTGAGCTGGCGGTGGAGCGGGTGCGCACGTTCCAAAGCGCTGCGATACCGGAAGGCTGGAGCGATCCTTCCGGTGAGTTCGGAGAGGAGGTCCGGCCACTGGGCCGCGCCGGCGTCTACGTGCCGGGCGGCGTCGCACCGCTTGCCTCATCGGTCGTAATGACGGTCGTGCCGGCAAAGGTTGCAGGCGTCGACGAGGTCGTTCTCGCGACACCGGGGCAGGGTAGCGAAGACCCGCACCCTGTTGTCCTCGCCGCCGCGGCAATCGCCGGAGCAGACCGTGTGTTTCGCATCGGTGGCGCACAGGCGATAGCCGCACTCGCGTACGGCACCGAAACGGTCCCGGCGGTTGATATCGTCTGTGGCCCTGGAAACGCATTCACGACCGCCGCGAAAAAAGCGGTCTACGGCGATGTGGGTATCGACGGCCTCTACGGCCCGACCGAGACCGCAGTTGTCGCGGACGAAACAGCAGATCCAGTCTTCGCCGCCGCCGATCTCCTTGCGCAGGCCGAGCACGACGTCGTTGCGTTGCCAGTCCTGATCGCAACTTCGGACCAGGTGGCAGATAACGTTGAAGCAGAGGTCGCAGCGCAACTAAAGCAGCTTTCGCGACGCCAGATCGCAGGCAAGGCGGTAGAGAACGGCCTGATAGTGGTCGTTGAGTCAGTTGAAGAAGCGATACAGGTGGCGAACGAGCTTGCCCCGGAACACCTCTGCGTCTCGGTTCAAAACGCAACCAGCTATCTGCCTCAGATCCGCTACGCGGGCGGCATCTTCCTGGGCGAGTACTCCGCCGAGGTGATGGCCGACTACGTCGCCGGGCCGAGCCACGTAATGCCGACCGGTGGCACCGCCCGCTTCGCCTCAGCGTTGAGCGTGCGGAACTTCCTGCGCTTCAGCCCTTATCTGAACCTGTCTGAGAAAAGCTTCCTCAACCTCGCCACGGAAGCGTCGGAGCTGGCCCGGGCAGAAGGGCTGGACGGACATGCTGCGGCCGCGGACAGACGGCGAAGAAAACTTACCGGCGAGTGAAAAAACCGTCTACGATGTTCGCAGGCACACGAACATGACAGACATCACGAAACTTATGCGGCCTCACCTTGTGCAGGTCGCCACCTATCACGGAGTCGACCCCTCCGAGGAGCTTGCGCGCTCCGCAGGCATCAAGCCCGAGGACGTGATCCGGCTCAACGCCAACGAGAACCCCTACGGTGCGCCACCGGCGGTGACCGACGCGCTGAACGATCTGGTCGTCCACCTGTACCCGGACCCACAGCAACGTCGTCTTCGGACGAAGCTCGCCGAGTACACCGGCCAGCCGATCGAACGCGTCATGGCAGGGGCGGGCGGTGACGAAATCATCGACCTGTTGCTCCGACTTTTCACTGAGCCGGGACAGAAGCTGATCGACTGTGAGCCAACATTCGGGATGTACGCGTTCTGCGCCCGGATTGCAGACGCCTCGGTCGTCATGGTGCCGCGGCAAGACGACTGGTCGATAGACATCGACGGCGTGCTGGACGCAATCGACGACCAGACACGTCTCATTTTCCTGGCATCGCCGAACAATCCGACGGGCAACCTGCTGACCGAAGCTGAAGCGCGGGCTCTGCTGGACACCGGCCTGATCCTTACGATCGACGAGACCTACTACGAGTTCTGCGGCAAGACGCTGTGCCACCTGCTGGACGAGTACGAAAACCTGGTGATCCTGCGGTCGTTCAGCAAGTGGGCCGGGATCGCCGGGCTGCGAGTCGGCTACTGCGTCGCGTCCGAGACGATGATCCGCCACCTGATGGACATCAAGCAGCCGTACAACATCAATGCAGCCGCGGAAGCCGCCGCCATCGCAGCGCTCGATAACCGGTCGCAGGTGCTTGATCGGGCCAACACTCTGGTGCAACAGCGAAAAAGGCTTGAGCAGACGCTGGATGGGCTGGATGGCGTTTGCTACTACCCATCAGAGGGCAACTTCCTGCTTTGCCGCTTCGAAGGCCGGTCTGCACGAGAGGTCTACGAAGGTCTTGGCCACAAAGGGATCTTCGTACGACTGTTCGATAAGGACAGACTGGAAGACTCGTTGCGTATCTCTGCAGGGACGCCTGAGCAGACCGATCGGCTGATCTCGGCGATTACCGAAGTCGTCGGCAACTAGCCGGTCTTTGGAAGCATCTTCCGAGGCCACGCCTCTGAGTCCGTCAATACTGAATCCTGCGGCGCATACACATGCCGTCGCGCCCCAGGTTCGCTGTAACCTGATCGCGTCGCTGCGCAGTAAGCAAAGCTGAGAGAACACCGGAAAACGAAATGGCACGAACGGCGAAGATCGAACGAAAAACGAAAGAGAGCGAGATCTCTATGGAGCTCAACCTCGACGGCACAGGCAAGGCCGACATAACCACGCGTGTCGGCTTCCTGAAGCACATGCTCGACCAGATCGCACGCCACGGCCTGATCGACCTGACCGTTTCTGCAGACGGCGATCTCGAAACCGGCAGCCACCACACCGTCGAGGACACAGCGATCGTGCTCGGCCGTGCAATTCGGGAGGCACTGGGAGACCGCAGAGGCATCGTGCGCATGGCCGACCGGACCGTGCCGCTGGATGAGGCATTGACACAGGTCGTTGTCGATCTGAGCGGGCGCGGCTACGCGGTCGTGGATATGGGCTCGGTCAACAACGTCGGAGAGTTTCCCGCCGACCTGGCGCGCCACTTCTTCGAGGCTATGGCGCTTGAAGGAAAGTTCAACCTGCATGTCCGAGTGCTCGCCGGACTGAATGAGCACCATGTGATTGAATCGGCATTCAAGGCGTTCGCGAGGGCGCTACGGGCAGCTGCCGAGATCGACCCGCGCAACCCGGACGGCGTTCCCAGCACAAAGGGCACGCTGACGGACTAGCGCGTCAGCCACTCACCGACCGGCCTGAACTCCAGGCCCGTTGCGGCGGCAGGCCCGTTGCGGCGGCAACAGGCTCGCTTGTAACCGCGCCTCGATAAACGTTGATTCCTTTCGCCAGCGCCGCATCGCCGCTCGCCGCTTTCTCAATGCCGTCGTCTGCGATCGCAAGTACGTATGGGAGGGTTTCGTTGGTCAGGGCGAGTGTAGAGGTGCGCGGAACCGAGCCCGGCATGTTTGCGACGCAGTAGTGCACCACATCGTCAACGATGAAGACCGGGTCTTCGAACGTGGTCGGGTGCGATGTTTCAAAGCAGCCACCCTGGTCGATCGAGACGTCGACTGCGACAGAGCCGGGCTGCATAGAAGCGATCATCTCGCGTGTCACGACATGCCGGGCTTTAGCCCCTGCGACATAGACAGCGCCGATGATCACATCGCTTTTCCGGACAGCCGCGGCCACCGATTCGGGGTCAGCGATCTGAGTTGTGAGGTTGCCGGGATAGCCGTGTGCCGTGAACTCCCGTAGCTTGCCGGAGCTTCGATTCAGCAGAGTGACGTTGGCACCCATGGCCATCGCCAGCTTCGCCGCACTCTGCCCGACTACTCCTGCTCCGATCACGCTGACTCTGGCAGGCGGAATCCCGGGGCCGCCCGAGATCAACACGCCCTTCGAGCCCTGTGGTCGGCGCAGGTATTCGGCACCGGCGTGGACCGCCAGCTTGCCGGCAACCTCGCTCATCGGTGCCAGTAGAGGGAAATGGCCGTCCGCTGTCTGCACCGTCTCGTAAGCGATTGCCGTCGTTCCGGCCTCGGACAGAGCCTTTGCAAGTCCCGGGACACCGGCAAGATGCAGATAGGTGAATAGCGTCAGGTCGCCTCCACGATGCGTCAGGTAGTCAAGTTCGGGGCCGACAGGCTCTTTTACTTTGACGATCAGATCGGCCTCAGCCCAGACGGCGTCTGACTGCTGTGCGATGGTCGCTCCGGCTGCGACGTACTGATCATCACTGAACCCGCTGCCGTCGCCGGCAGAGGATTGCACCACGACCTCGTGACCCGCCGAGATGAGCCGTGCGGCACCTGCAGGTGTCAACGCAACCCGGTGCTCGCCGGTCTTGATCTCTTTCGGAACTCCGATCTTCATGGAATGGCCTCGCAGGCTCCAGTTCGTCAAATGGGACCGGGCTGATCCGGCAGCTGATTGGGGACCTTCCACCAGGTGATCGTCAGGCCGCAACTTGTCGAGCGCTGGCGGAGCTTCGGAAATCTACGTAGTCGCAGCAGGCTCGGCTACAGGCTCAACCTCGAACGAGAACAATTCGATCACCGGGTTGGCGAGCAACTTCTCACACATCGCCTTCACCTTTGCTTCTGCTGTCTCTCTGTCGGCTTCGTCCAGTCGGACTTCAAAGTACTTCCCGGCCCGCAGCGACTCGATCGAGTCGAAGCCCAGCCGGCCCAGACCCTGGGCGATGGTCTTGCCCTGCGGGTCGTTGATCGTGGGTTTCAGAGTGACTTGGATCTGTGCGAGGAATTTCATGCCGACCATGTTAGCTGTGATCCAGCCCGCGCAAAACGCCCGCAATCGAATCTGGTAGCCGCAGGGGTTGCGAGGCTAGTTCGAAGCGGCCAGATAGGCAGCCCGGTAGTCTGGATCGAGCCACTCGATCTGAACATCGGCAATCATGCGCTGCTCTGCGGCCGCAATCTCGGCTCTCCACGCTTCGATGTCAGACTGCAACCTGATATCCACCGCCGGATCACCGGCCAGCAACTTATCGACGTTTGAGACGGAGATGTTCTCCTGGTAAGCAGTCACCGTCTGTTGCCAGTGTTCGTCCGTTGAATCTGCCAGTCCGGCCGACACGATTCCGTCTACGAACGCCCGGCAACTCACATCAGCTTCACACGAAGCGCGGTTCAGTTCCATCTGCCTGACCGCCTCTTCGAGCGACCCGACCAGACCTTCGCGCTCAGCTATCCGCAGTTTCAGACCGATAGCGATCTCAGAGTCGATCCCCTCTCTGATGATCTGATTGCGATCGAAAGGACGTGAACTGTTCTGCCCGGCTGCGAGAGCGCCCTCGATCGTGCCTTCCAGCACCTCTATCTCGCCGACCCTGGCCACAACGCTGTCCATGCGGCTGAACGCGATGGTCTGTTCAATCTGTTCAGCCAGTCCTTCTGGCAAAGGTTCGTCAGAGGACTCAAACGAAGGACGGACTATCCAGATAACGCCGGCGACCGTGAGCACACCAATCGCTGCGAAGCTGACCAGCTGAAACCTTTGCTGCGCGAAACGTCCCATGTTCACCACCCGCGGTCACAGAGCCGATACCGGCTCTAACCCGACAGCCGAACTCCGAAGCTAGAACGAGTTTCCGGGGATGCTCTCCGGTGCGCGGTCCTGGTAGGCGTCGATGAAGTCCAGTATCTGCTCCTCGTCGAACTCATCAAGGAACAGGTGGTGCCGCCACGCCGTGATTGCTATCTGAGACTCCATGCCCGAGTAGGGCGACATGATGAACTGCGACTTGTTCCTGGGCAACAGGTCCTCAAGCTGCCGCACAAGCTCATCGCAGCCTGTTGGGCAGTCGTAGTGGAATCCTATGCCGCCGTGCTCCAGGTTGTGGATCAGGACCTCGTCGGGGAGCGGCGTGTCGTAAACACCCCAGCGAGCTGGAGCCGGAACACCGGCCGGAGTGTCAGAGTCGAACCAGTGTGGACCTGACGTTGCGGGACGGACCGAATAACCGGTTCCTGCGACGCCAGTGGGAATGTGAGCTCTGCCGTCATCGGGATCGAGCGGCACAGGACCGCCTGTGTTCAGGTTGCCGCCTTCACCGGAGTGGATGTTGCTTCCCGCGCCGCCATGGCCGCCTCCAAGTGCCGGAGCAAGAGTAAGGCTCAAGATGAAGACCACGGCCAGGGCGCTTCCTCCTATGAGGTAGAACGTGCGTCGCCGCCTCTTCCGAGATTGGCTTCGCTGCCTGCGCTCAGCGCGGATCTGCGACTTCGTCATGCCGCGTCGGCGGTCTGGCCGCGTGCTTGCTACTCGCTTTGAATCGTCTTTGCTAGCCATATCTCTTCTGTCCCGGGAATCGGGCTATCTGTTTTGGCGGCTGAGGCAGGGCGCGCTCATATCGCGAGAGTTCTGCCGATCAGCCGTTCGTAAGCGCTCAGGTATCTCTTCTGCTCTGCGTTTCGGTCACAACATCATCCGGCAGCTCAGGCACCGGAGGCCCCTGGTTTCAGTCCTGTTTCAGCAGCCATTCGCGAAGGTACTGTTTGTCATACGCTGGAGAAGCGGTCCCCGGCTTCCAATCATCCCCATCCCAGAACCGGCTCGAATCTGGCTTCAGCACTGCATCGACCAGAATCAGTCCACCGGCGACAAAGCCGAACTCGAACCTGGTGTCTGCAAGAATCATACCTTTTCGTTTGGCATGTCCGTGCGCAACTGCAAACAAATTGATGCTCTTCGCTTCAAGCGTACGATACAACTCCCCGTCTACAAGGTTCTCGCCTTTTGCCTGCGTAAGAGGCTGATCACGCACCTTGCCGCGGCTCACCCGGCCGGGCAATGACGGTCTCTACATAGCTGATGCGAGTGTCATGTTGCCTGAAACCTGAGCCTGGCAAAGCTGTGGTCGGTGTGGTGGAGGTAGAAGCCGTAGTCGAAGAGCGGCTCGATCTGGTCAACGGACAGCTTCTCCAGCACGGTCGAGTCCGACTTGATGAGCTCCCTGAAGTCCTTTTCGTTATCCCACGACTCCATCGCACAGCGCTGCACCGTGTCATATGCGACCTTACGGTCGACGCCTGCCTCAACCAGAGCCAGCATCACCCGTGGCGAAAAGACCAGTCCCCGGGTCAACTCCAGGTTCCGCATCATCCTGTCCGGGAAGACGAGCATGCCATCGATGATCCCGGTCATCAACGACAAAATGTAGTCGACCGCCAGCGCTGAGTCGGGAAGGATCACCCGCTCTGCAGATGAGTGCGATATGTCCCGCTCGTGCCAGAGCGCGACGTTCTCCAGGGCGACGACCGAGTTGCCTCGGACGACCCTTGCCAGTCCACAGATGCGCTCCGAAAGCTCGGGGTTGCGCTTGTGCGGCATAGAAGAAGAGCCCTTCGTGACGAAGCCCGGCTTGCCGAACGGCTCCTGCACCTCGCCAACTTCGGTGCGCTGCAGACCCCTGATCTCGGTAGCCATCTTGTCGAGCGTCGCGGCGATAAGGGCCAGCACCTGCACGAACTCGGCGTGCCTATCGCGCTGGATCACCTGGTTCGAGACTGGAGCTGGTTGCAGGTCCAACTGGCGCGCAACCGACTCCTCGATCTCAGGCGGGACGCCGGCGAACGTGCCGACAGGGCCGGAGAGCATGCATATCGCAACGCGGGTGCGCGCTGCGGCCAGCCGCTCTCGGTTGCGCCTCATCTCGTCCCACCACATCGCAAGCTTCAGGCCGAAGCTCATCGGCTCGGCATGGATACCGTGCGAACGTCCGATGCAGGGTGTCTCCTTGAACTCTACTGCCCGGCGCTTCAGAACATCCATCAGCCCGGCTACACCGGCATCGACGATGTCCACGGCCTGCGCCATCTGCATCCCAAGCGCGGTGTCCTTTACATCGTTCGAAGTCAGGCCATGGTGTATCCAGCGGCTTTCCGGGCCGAGCGATTCCGACACGGCGCGAGTGAAGGAAACGATGTCGTGCTTGGTCTCTTCGAACAGTCGGTCGTACGTCTCGCGGGAGAACTTCGCCGAGCGGATCTTGTCCATGTCGTCGGCAGGCACGACACCGAGGTCGGCCCAAGCCTGCGACGCGGCGATCTCAACCTGCAGCCACAGGTCGAAGGTGTTGTCGTCAGACCACACCTTGCTCATTTCCGGACGTGAATACCTGGGGATCATCTCTGTGACTTCTGTTCCTGCTGGAGTTCCGCGTTCAGCCGGTTAATGAGATCGGTCACCGGCGAGAAATCCTCGAACGGTGTCGCTTCGATACCCGCTTGCCGGCAGATACGAAGCAGCCGGTCTCTTGCGAACACGTAGTCTGCCTTTGGAGCGACACAGGCATCGGATGTGCTGCCGTCTCCCACGAACACGGTTATCGCATCACCCGCTGTCTCTAATGCCTTGCACTTGCAGGTCGCCCAGTCGCCGCGGCACGGGTCCACTGCGTTCGCTTCGGTGAAAGGGTAATCGTATCGGAACTCACCACCTTCGGAATCCTTTATTGAGGCGGTGCCGCAGATCACGTTTCGTCCTGTTAGCCCGTGCTGTTGGAGCACCGGCTCGATATAGATGTCGAGACCTGCTGAAGCGACTGTAAATGTTGCCTGGGCTGAGTCGATGGCGTTCAGAAGCTCGGCGAGGCCGGGACGCAACTCGATCTCTTCTTTCGCCACTTCCTGCATCTCGCTCACCGTGGCTTCCACCGCGTTGAAGGAGAGCTCCTGGTACTGGCGAAACGTGATCTCACCCGACCGATACTCCGTCGTGAACCTCTGCAACGCGTCCGGTGCGAATCTCTTCAGCAAGAACTGCGCGGCGTTCTTCGTAGTCAGAGTGTCATCGAAATCGGCGAAGACGGCGATGCTGGGAAGCGAACTCACCGTTACGGCCTTTGTGCCGTCACACCGGCCGCAACCGCTTGGCCGATGGCACGCTCTGCAATGTCGAACCGGTGATGCTCGCCATCGAAACTGATCGCATCAACCGCTGAGTAAGCCTCGTCGCGAGCTGCCTCAACGTCGTCGCCTGAACCGACAGCAACAAGCACACGCCCGCCCGCAGTCACAGTCTCACCTGTGTCATTGGTCGAGGTTCCTGCATGGAACACAAGACCTGCGTCCTCGAGACCTGCAACCGGAAGTCCGGTCCGGTACTTGCCCGGATATCCGCCGGACGTCATTACTACGCAGACATGAGCGCCCGAGCCCCATTCGACCGCGGTCTCAGCAAGCCGACCTTCCGCAACGGCAAGACATATCTCCGCGAGGTCGCTTTCGAGCACCGGCATCAGCACCTCGCACTCAGGGTCGCCGAAGCGGCAGTTGAACTCAATCACGCTCGGGCCGTTCTCAGTCAGCATCAGCCCTGCGTAAAGGACGCCGCTGTATGGCACGCCGTCTGCAACCATCTGCCGCGCTACCGGCTCAAGGATTTCTGCCCGGACCTGCGCAGCAAGTTCAGGCGTCCAGAACTCGGGCGGTGTGTACGCGCCCATCCCGCCGGTGTTCGGTCCGTCATCCGTGTCGTTCACCCGCTTGTAGTCACATGCTGCGACCTCTGCAGAGACATGCTCACCCTGCACGAAAGCGAACACGCTCACCTCAGGGCCAGAGGTACGCTCTTCGATCAGCAGCGTGTCGCCCGCGTCACCGAAGGCGTTGCCATCGATCATCGAGACGATCGCGTTCGACGCCTCCTGGTGCGTGTCCGGAAGTAGCACGCCCTTGCCAGCTGCGAGGCCATCGGCCTTGATGACGAACGAACCCTCAGGTAACGAGAGAGCGTAGGACATCGCCTCTTCGGAGTTGTCGAACCTACGAGCGCTGGCGGTCCTGACACTGGCCCGGCCCATCAGGTCCTTCGCCCAGGACTTTGAGCCTTCAAGCTGTGCGGCCGCCGCGGTCGGAGCGAATATCTTCAGTCCTGCTTCGGTGAACCGGTCTGCGATGCCCGAAACCATGGGGGCTTCCGGTCCCACGACGGTGAGGTCAACTCTCCGTTCAAGCGCCAGCTCAAGCAGGCCATCCACGTCCTCGGCGCCGACATCGACGTTCTCACCGACGGCGGCTGTTCCAGCGTTTCCGGGTGCGACCAGGATCTCGGATACGAGGTCGCTCTGCGCAAGCTTCCATGCCAGCGCATGCTCTCGGCCGCCATTTCCCACAACAAGAACTTTCATGGCAGCGTCCTCATAGCGATCTACCGGTCCCGGCTACTCCCACTCGATGGTCCCCGGCGGTTTGCTGGTGATGTCCAGCACGACCCTGTTCACCTCAGAAACCTCGTTCACGATGCGGTTAGAGATACGGGCGAGCGTGTCGTAAGGCAGCCTCGCCCAGTCGGCCGTCATGGCGTCCTCGCTCTGGACGGCGCGGATGGCGACAACGTAGCTGTACGTCCTCCGGTCTCCCATCACACCCACCGTCTGCGTGTTCGTCAGCACAGCGAACGTTTGCCAGAGCTTCTCGTAGAGACCAGTCGCCTTGACCTCGTCAATCAGGATCCAGTCGGCAGCCCGCAGGATTTCAAGCTTGTCATGAGTAACTTCGCCGATGGTGCGGACGGCGAGACCCGGCCCGGGGAACGGCTGGCGGTTCACCGCCTGATCAGATATCCCAAGCTGAGTCCCGGCACGGCGAACCTCGTCTTTGAACATGTAACGCAGAGGCTCAACCAGCTTCAGGTTCATGTGGTCGGGAAGCCCGCCGACGTTGTGGTGCGTCTTGATCTTGTGCGCCGCCGTCGTTTCGGCTGAAGTGCTCTCAATCACGTCCGGGTAGAGCGTGCCCTGCGCAAGGTAGTCGACCTGTCCGAGCCTGTTTGCAACCTCCTCGAAGACCTTGATGAACTCCCCGCCGATGCGTTTACGCTTCACCTCGGGGTCGGTCACATCCTTGAGCGCCGATAGGAAACGCTCGGCCTGGTTCTCGAAAATCAGGTTGACGCCGAGGTCCCTCGCGAACACGTCTCGCACTCGCTCTGCCTCGCCACGGCGCAGCAGGCCGTTGTCGACAAATATGCAGGTCAGCCGGTCGCCGATGGCCCTGTGGATGATCGCCGCGGCAACCGTAGAGTCGACACCGCCTGAAAGAGCGCAGATCACCCGTCCGTCGCCGACCTGCTCACGCACCCTCCTGACGGCGTCGTCCACGAAGTTTGCAGGTGTCCATGTGCCGCTCGCTCCACATACTCGGAACGTGAAGTTCCGCAGAACCTCGGCGCCCTGCGGGGTGTGGACAACCTCTGGATGGAACTGGATGCCGAACATCTTTTGCTCGTCGGAGCCCATGACGGCGACCGGCGAGTTGTCCGAGTACGCCATAGACCGGAACCCCGGCGGAAGCTCCTCGATGCGGTCGCCGTGGCTCATCCAGACCGGAATATCGCCGTCGAGCCCCTCGAGTAGTTCGACTCCAGCGCCGTCCTTGTGAATTACGGCGTGTCCGTACTCCTGCTCAAGACCGGCCACCACCTTGCCGCCAAGCTGATGAGCGAGCAACTGCATGCCGTAGCAGATGCCTAGAACCGGCACGCCAGCATCGAATACCCACGCGGGCGCCTGTGGAGCGCCAGGCGCGTAGACGCTGTTCGGTCCGCCCGAGAGCACGATGCCTTTAACATCCTGCTCTTTCAGAATGTCGTCAGGAGCGTTCCACGGCACGATCTCACAGTAGACATTCGTCTCACGGATGCGGCGTGCGATCAAACGGGAATACTGCGAACCGAAGTCGAGGATGACGATCGTCTCGGTGCGCAGCGGAACGTTTTCGTGCTGCCCCTTCGGAGGCTCCTTCTGGGCGATCTCGAGGTATGTCCCGACCTCGATGTCGCCGGAGGTTGCAACCCGGGAGTTGAGGTCCTCTGAGGACTGGCCTGGAGCGCTGGATTTCGGCTCGGTCTGTGCTTTCGAGCCGTTGGAGTTTGAGGTCATCTTTTCTCTCGGTTCAGGGGCTCGGGAAACGGCTCAAGCTAACAGCGCTGCTAGACTCAGTCAACACGAATACTTTTCGTTTGCTCAGGGACCGTTTTGGCACCGGCCAAGCGAGTGCAAGCAACACAAGAAAATTGTATCTCCGGAACGGCGTTTTCGCCGGTTTCGGCGACCGGATCTCATACCGACGTCATGACAGAGCTAATCAAGCTTTCAGACATCTCACGCGCCGCAGAGCTGCTGCGACTGGGCAAACTTGTGGCGTTTCCCACCGATACCCTGTTCGCACTCGGCGCGGTTATCAGAGAAGAGCCTGTCAAGGCGCTGTTCGAGGCGAAGGGAAGGATGGCCGGAAACCCCGTGCCGGTCCTGCTCTCATCGGCCGATCAGGTTCCGCAGGTTTCAGGCGAACCGCTGGAGGGCGCTGCCGCGGCACTCGCTAGCGAGTACTGGCCGGGACCGTTGACGCTCGTGTTGCCTGCAAGCCCTGACGTTCCGACTGCTGTGACTGCCGGCACCGGCACTGTCGGTGCCAGGGTGCCGGACCATGACCTGGCTCGTGACCTGATCGCCCTGGCGGGAATCCCGCTGACGGGAACCAGCGCCAACCGGTCTGGCCAGGAGCCCTGCAAGACGGCGGACGAGGTGATGTCTCAACTGGACGGAATCGTGGACGCGATTGTCGATGCTCGTTGCGGTCCGCACAGCGCGCCATCGACTGTCGTCAGCTTCGAAAACGATGCTCCGAACATCCTCAGAGAAGGCTCGATACCGGAAGCCGAGATTCTTCGAGTTGCAAGGCGATCCTGATCCTGATCTGCCCATGCTCCGGAACAGTTACCATGTTTCGGCAGAAAGCAGAGCCGATTTCACCTACTGAACCCAGAACCCAACCAGCTTGAATCTAACCGTCGAAAACCTCAGACGCGAACTGCTCCCGGGCGTGGACGCGCAGATAGCGCAACGGCTCGAAGACTCCATTCGGGAGTTCATCACATCACGAGAGCTCGACCTCTACCGCATGATGTCGTTCCAGCTTGGCTGGGTCGATGAGAACGGCGACCGCTCCGGCATCCCGACACGACCTCGTGTCCATGGCCAGTTCGCTATCTCCGTCGCCGACGCGCTCTCTGAGTCAGGCGCGAACAATGTCGTGCCTTACGCCGTCTCGATAGAGCTGCTGCACAACTACTCGCTTATCCATGAGGACGTGGAAGACGGCAACACAGAGCACAACGGACGGCCGTCTGTCTGGTGGACATGGGGCCCGGCGCAGGCAATCAACGCCGGTGACGGCATGCACGCGATGGCCCGAATGGCACTGTTTGCACTGTCGGAAAAGGGCGAATCGGTCGAGGCCGTTTCCGGTTCTCTGAAATCGCTCGACCGCGCTGCGATGCTGATGTGCGAGGGCGAATATGTCGACATCACGATGCAAGAGCAGCTTGGCCTCACGGTCCAGAAGTACGTGGATATGGTCGCTGCAAGGTCCGGCGCGCTGTTCGGCGCTTCTGCGCAGATCGCCGCGATCGCGGCGGGTAGGCCGGATCTCTCGGACACGCTCTTCCAGTTCGGCCAACTGGCAGGCACTGCCCGGCAACTCGCAGCCGACTACACACTGTTCTGGGGCGGCGAAGAGCTTGACTCCGTCCAGCATGGCCGACTGCTGACCAAGAAGAAGAACCTTCCCGTTGCGCACGCTATCGAGACCGCTCCGTTAGAGATCAAGCGGCAGCTCGGAGACATCTACGTTCAAAGAGTGATTGATCCTACGAAAATCGCCGATGTGACATCAGTGGTTGAACAGGCAGGCAGCAAGCGGTTCACTATCGAATCTGTTGAAAGCAAGATAGCCGAAGCGTCAGACGTCCTGGAAAACACCGATCTCAGTGACGAGGCCAAATCCAAGTTGGGCGAACTGGTTACTGCTGTTGCGGGGCTCGATAACGGCTCAGTCGATTCGGAGACCGATTGATGGAGAAAATGACGGTCCGTGACGTGGATGTTGAGGGCCAGACCTGTCTTGTGCGGGTCGACTTCAATGTCCCGACTGAGCCCGGCACGGGCAGGATCATCGACGACTCACGCATTCGAGCTGCGCTGCCGACCATCCATCACCTTCAGACCAACAAAGCCCGCATTGTGCTCTGCTCACACTTCGGCAGGCCCAAAGGCCAGGTAGTCGAAGAGCTCCGCATGTCCGCGATCCGTGAACGGGCGAGCGACTGGTTCGGTGTGCAGGTGGTCGATGCGGGGCTTCCGGGAGATGCGGTCGATCCCGCGGATGTTGTCAGTGGCCTCGCACCCGGTGAGATCGCAATGCTTGAGAACCTACGGTTCGACCCGGGAGAAGAAGCCAACCTTCCTTCCTTCTCGCGTGGGCTGGCATCGCTTGCAGATGTCTATGTCAACGACGCGTTTGGCGCCGCTCATCGGGCCCATGCTTCAACGGTGGGAGTGACTGAACACCTGCCCGCCGTCGCCGGTTACCTGATGGAACGTGAGCTCAAGATGCTCACTCGGGCGCTTGAGTCTGAGGAGAAGCCGGGGGTTGCCGTCATCGGTGGAGCGAAAGTAGCTGACAAGATCCAGGTCCTCGAAAACCTGTCGAAGCGAGTTGATGTGTTGATCGTCGGCGGTGGCATGGTCGCCGCGTTCCTGAAAGCGCAGGGGTACGAGTCCGGCGCCGCTGAGATCTCGGATGATGAGGTACATACGGCAGGTGAACTGCTGTTCTCGAGCGATGCGAAGGTGATCACACCGGCGGACGTTGTGGTCGCACGAGAGTTCGCCGAAGACGCAACTCCAACCGTTGTCAGCGTGACGAACGTGCCGGACGACCAGCTTGTTCTCGATGTGGGTCCCGAGACGAGAGACCTGTACGCGCAAGAGATCATCGCTGCGAAGAAGATCATCTGGAACGGGCCGATGGGCGTCGTCGAGTGGCCTTCGTTTGCCGAAGGCACGCACGCAGTTGCGAGAGCGATCGCAGCCGTGCCGGATGCATTCAAGCTGGTCGGCGGTGGCTCGACCGTATCGGTGATCGAAGAACTGGGACTGAGGGCAGAGATCACGCACGTCTCGACGGGCGGCGGCGCCTCGCTCGAGTTCCTCGAAGGAAAGATCCTTCCCGGCGTTGCCGCGTTGGACGACGCTTAGATCGATTCAGAGGTTCAGATGAGCGAACGAACGCCTGTGATCGCAGGCAACTGGAAGATGAACACGAAGCCCGGAGAAGGGCGCGACCTGGCGGCCGCGGTTGCGGCCGGAAGCCAGCCGTTTGCGAGTGTTGAAGTTATCGTGTGCCCGCCTTTCACCGGGCTGGCGGACGTCGCCCGGGCGGTCGATGGAACCCGGGTCAGTGTTGGCGCGCAGAACGTTTCGGCCGAGGAGTCGGGCGCGTTTACTGGTGAGGTCTCGGTTTCGATGCTCGGTGGCCTGGCAACTCATGTCATAGTCGGTCATTCCGAGCGGCGGGCGCTCTACTGTGAGACCGACTCCGATGTTGCGGCCAAGGCCGTTACGGCGAACAGCGCGGGATTCGTTCCGATTCTCTGTGTGGGCGAAGACCTTGAAGTCCGCAAGTCTGGCGCTGCCGTCGGCACTGTTCGAAGCCAGCTTAAGGCGAGCCTCGACGGCTACACAGGCTGGGACTCGCTGATCGTTGCGTACGAGCCTGTTTGGGCAATTGGAACTGGCGAGGCCGCCACGCCACAGCAGGCCCAGGAGATCATCGGCGAGCTGCGACAAGAGTTGGCCGAGCTTGCCGGTTCGGAAGCGGCGCAGAAGATACGGATACTCTACGGTGGCAGCGTCAACGCGACTAATATCGGGCCGTTCGTCGACCGACCGGACATCGATGGCGCGCTGGTCGGCGGAGCCAGCCTCAAGAGCGAAGACTTCGTGCGCATTGTCGAGATGACAGCGCGCCTGCAAGAGAACCCGGCCTGAACAGCACAGGCAGCGTAGATCCGTTGACTTCCCGATCCTCCGGCGGAAAGCTTGTCGTCGTAGTCGGAGCCACTGCCTCCGGCAAAAGCGACGCTGCGATCCTGATCGCGCAGAAGTTTGACGGCGAGGTGGTCAACTCTGACTCCCGTCTTTTCTACCGCGGCATGGAGATCGGCACGGCTCGCCCAACCGGCGAAGAGCTGGCATCGGTCCCACACCATCTCATCGGTTTTCTCGAGCCTTCCGACACCTACAGCCTCGCCCGGTTCCTGTCCGATGCGAGTGCTGCGGCCCGCGACATTCAGGACCGGGGAAAGCTGCCGGTTATCACCGGTGGAACGGGCCAGTACGTGTGGGGACTGCTCGAAGGCTGGCAGGTGCCCGACGTGCCACCTGACACCGAACTCCGAGCGCAGTTGGAAAAAGAGCTTGCCGAATATGGTGTTGATGCGCTCTACGCCCGGTTGCAGCAGCTTGATCCACATGTGGCAGAGAGCATTGACGGCAAGAACCACCGGCGTGTGATCAGAGCGCTGGAGCGGATCGCGTCCGGCAGTGAGCACGAAAACCGGGAAGCAATCGATCCCGGATACGACTCGCTGGTCATCGGACTGCACGTCGAGCGCGCTGAGTTGCACCGGCGGATTGCGGAGCGCGTCGACCGCATGTTGGCCGCTGGCTGGCTGGACGAAGTGAAGCACCTGATCGATGCCGGTGTCGACTTCGACTCACCGGCGCTTTCGGCGATCGGCTATCGGGAACTTGTGTCGGTGATCAGCGGCGAGATGGCGATTGACGAGGCGAGAGAACGTACAATTCGTGTGACCAACCGGCTCGTACGACACCAGAACAACTGGTTCAAGCAGGCAGATCCGCGCATCAACTGGTTCGACGTGACCGACGGCGATATCAGCCGAGTAATCGAGCCAGTCGAAAAGTGGCTGAGTGGTTCGTAGCCACGCCAGGCGCGGTCCTGCTGACCTACCTCAAACGCACAGATAAAAACAGGAGAAAAGATGTCGATCCCGTTCGCGAAGCTCCAGGGCGCAGGCAATGACTACATCGCCATAGACGGTCGCGGCATAGACCGTGACTGGGGGCAGCTCTCGCTTGAGATGAGCAAGCCTGCGTTTGGCGTTGGCTCAGACGGCATCGTGCTCGTGCAGGAGCCCCAGGATGCGGCCGCTGCCGAAGGCGCGCAGGTCCGCATGCGCGTCTACAACCCGGACGGCTCCGAGGCCGAGATGAGCGGGAACGGTATCAGGCTTTTCTCCAAGTTCGTCATTGACCGCAAGATTGCCATTCCGGGCGACAACGGCCTGGTTGTCGAGACCGGCGGCGGCGTCCGCACCGTCGTCCCGACCATGGCGAGCGATCACGTGGTGTCTGCGAAGGTGGCCATGGGCGTGCCGGAGTTTGAGCCTGCGAAGATCCCGGTCGATCCCTCTGTGCTCAACGGCGCAGACCGTGTTCACGATTTTCCACTGGAGGTCGGCAACAGAACTCTCAAGATCACCTGCCTCGCGGTCGGCAACCCGCACGCCGTCGCGTTCCCTGGAGAGCCTGTCGAAGAGTTCCCGCTGGTCGAGATCGGCACGCTGGTCGAAAAGCACCCGATGTTCCCGAACCGCATCAATTTCGAGATCGTCAACGTGCTCTCCCGCTCCAGGATCCGTGCCCGCATATTCGAGCGCGGAGCAGGGGAGACGCTGTCGTCAGGAACGGGCAGTACGGCCTCCGCCACCGCTGCAAGAGCGCACGGTCTGGTTGACGACGAGGTGGACGTGGTCGTTGACGGCGGCGTCTTGAAGATCTCGTGGGACGCCAGTGGCGAGGCGTTCCTTGAGGGCCCCGCTGTCGAAGTGTTCGAAGGCGTCTGGCCCGACTAGTCCAGCGATTCGAGCAGGTCGATGCACTCCGAGATCTGCACCTCGCACAGCACGACCAGGTTTCCGACTATCGCGTATGCGCCGTAGCTGGTCCGTGTTGCGCTGATGCCCCCGACGGCGAACGGCGCAGGCTTGCCTCGGCCAGTTGCCTCGTCGGCAGGCCCGGTGCCGTCTGCAACCGCCGATTCGTGCGATGAGTAGACTCGCACCTCTACGTCACGCCGGTTGTAGAAGCCGTACCAGGCACTTTCAGCGTTGGGCAATGTCTCAGCCGAAAGCTCTTTCGAGTTCTTCCAGCCCGCGTCCTCAAGCTGCTCAATCGTGAATGTGCGGTCCGTTTTCAGGACCGGGACTGGTTCGAGGGCCTCGCCATCGGATGAGCCCGCAGGCTGCTCTGACCCGCCGTCAGAACCGCACGCGACCGCCGCAATCACCAGTAACGGCAAAAGCAACAACGCGATTCGGCGTGCAGCTGACATGATTGGCCGATTATAGACGTCGGCCTGATCGGTCCCACCCACTCTCAAATCAACACTCGACAGCGGGTACACTAACTGGCCGCTCAGGCAATCATCCTAGAACACCCGAGCATTCAGCTACCGCAACTCCTCAGTCCATCACCAACAAGACCGTCCCTGGAAAAAACATGAGATTCGCAAAGAGAGTCGAAGAGCTTCCGCCATACCTGTTCGTGGGCATCTCCCGCGCCATCGCTGCCAAGAAGGAACAGGGCATCGACGTCATCTCGTTCGGCATCGGCGACCCGGATATCCCGACCCCTGACCCAGTACTGGACAGGCTCGAAAGCGCCTTGCGAAAACCTGAGCATCATAGGTATCCCGAGTCGGAAGGCTTGCCGGAGTTCAGGCAGACCGTCAGCGACTTCTACAGGCGCCGGTTCGGTGTAGAACTTGACCCGGCGACCGAGGTGATCAATCTGATCGGCGCCAAGGAAGGCATTGCACACGCAGCTCTCTGCTTCATCGACCCCGGTGACATCGCGCTCGTCCCCGACCCCGCCTATCCGGTCTACGAGATCGGCACCATGTTCGCGGGCGGCACCAGTCACTTCGTCCCGCTGACTGCGCAGAATGACTGGCTGCCAAGACTCGATGAGATCCCGACGGACGTTGCCCGCAAGGCGAAGGTGCTCTGGCTCAACTACCCGAACAACCCGACAGGGGCGACAGCCACAGTCGAGTTCTTCAACGAGGCCGTTCAGTTCGCCAAAGAGTTCGACATCGCTCTTCTCCACGACGCCTGCTACTCAGAGGTGACGTACGACGGTTACGTCGCTCCATCGATCATGCAGGCCGAAGGCGCACGAGATATTGCAATGGAGTTCCACAGCGTCTCGAAGACCGCCAACATGACCGGCTGGCGGGTTGGCATGGCCGTCGGCAACTCCGAGATGGTCAACGCACTCATGCGAGTGAAGTCCAACATCGACTCCGGCTCTTCGCAGGCCGTGCAGGAGATGGGCATGGAGGCGATTAACCTGTCTCCAGAGTGGATTCACCAGAACAACGAGATCTATCGGCGCAGACGGGACCGCGTTGTCGCAACGCTCAATGAGATCGGCATCGATGCTGTTGCGCCGAAGGCGGGTCTCTACATCTGGGTGCCGATTCCTGATGGCACGACATCTGCCGAGTTCGCCGAGAAGCTGCTCGAAGAGAGGAACGTTGTCGTCACGCCCGGCAACGGCTACGGACCCGCAGGTGAGGGTTACATCCGGCTATCGCTGACCATCCCCGATGAACTGATCGACGAGGGCATCAGCCGCCTGAGTGGTCTGAGGCTCGGCTGATCTCTGAGGTCTGCACCTACGTGCAACCCTGTGGGATGGCAATTCCTGGCGATACGGCCATGTTTCGAGTGGTTTACCCTAGAAACAGAGTCGGAAACCAGCCGGACCTTCGCGTCCAACACAACATTTGCCAAGAAACCGAAGCACACATTCAACAGGGCCGTTCAGGGAGCGAGTTTGCCTTGTAGGCGCTCGGGTCCGCAGCGACCGGAGTGTGTGGACGCTGGAAGACTCAGTTGACGAGCTGGCCGAACTCGCCCGTGCCGCCGGCGCAAACCCGGTCGCACAGGTCACCCAGCACCTCCCAAAACCGTCTCCTACCTACCTCGGCAGGGGCAAGCTGGAAGAGCTCAAAGAGGCGATTCACGTCCATCGAGTAGACACCGCCATCTTCGATGACGAGTTGATGCCTTCGCAGCAGCGTGCACTCGAAGACCTGCTCAAGATCAAGGTGATCGACCGCACGGCTCTCATCCTCGATGTCTTCGCACAGCGTGCCCGCACTCGTGAAGGCCAGCTCCAGATCGAGCTTGCCCAGACCGAATACCTGCTGCCAAGGCTGGCAGGGCAGTGGTCTCACCTTGAACGGCTCGGTGGCGGAGTTGGGACAAGGGGACCGGGTGAGACGCAGATTGAGACCGACCGCAGACTGGTGCGTTCACGGCTCTCCCGCGTCAAGAAGGAGATCGAGCGTGTCCGGTCTCAGCGGGACCAGCAGCGTCGCAGGCGAACGCGTGACGCATTCACTGTTTCACTCGTCGGATACACGAACGCCGGAAAGTCGGCGCTGTTCAACAGACTGACCTCTGGCGACGTCCGCTCGCGTGACCGCCTGTTCGAAACACTCGATACGACGACACGCCAGCTTTATCTGCACTCCGGCACAAAGGCGGCTCTGTCAGACACAGTCGGCTTCATCCACAAGCTTCCACCGATACTTGTCGCTGCCTTCCGAGCGACTCTAGAGGAAGCGCACGAGGCCGACCTGCTGCTGCATGTTGTTGACGTGAGTAGTCACTACGCCGCAGAACAGGCGCAGGTTGTGGAAGACGTGCTGGAAGACATGGGACTGGCGGAAACTCCCCGAATCCTGGTCCTGAACAAGTGGGACCTGGTCTCCTCCTCGCCCGATACTGGGGAGCCTGACTCGTTTTCCCAGGCACTCTTGCCGCAGGACGAATCTGCAGTTCTCACGTCTGCGACGGAAGGCTGGGGAATCGAGCAGCTCCGCCAGGAGATCGATAACCAGCTGAACTTGCTGCGAATCGAAGCGGGAACCGTACCGGCCCTCGGATAGCCGATTCACCGTTTCAGCCTCGCAGGTCCGTCCAAACCGCCCCGCCAAGAGGTATTCACCGTGTCATTTCCGTTTGACCCGTTCCCGTCCAGCCCATTCTTCAGCTGTGAAGACACCAGCTTCCGCATCGTCGACAAGGCTCGCTTCTCGCAGGTTGTGACAGGCAAAGAGGAGCCGTGGCTCACGCTTTCGGTCGACGACTCGAACGTGATGCACAGCCGCCCGGTCCGTGTCACTTCTCACCAGGATTTTTCCATCGAGATCGAGTGTGAAGAGGGCTCTCTGAAGCTCGACATCGGCTCCGAGTCGGCGCGCAAGGTCGACTCAGCCGGCCGTGAATGGGTCTACAGGGGCGGACTCGAAGAGGCGAACCAGGGAATGGGCTGGATGCCGGTCAGCTAACCGGCCGACCATTTCTGAGCAACCTCTGACAGCGGTTTCCTGCTGTTTGGCGACTCACGTTGTTGCAGGTCCTCGGCCAGTTCCGACAGATCCTCGGTTCGGCGGCCTATCGCCAGCCCTGCAATCACGTCAAACTCGTCACGCGAGATATCAAGCTTCTCATGGATGTCATCGATCTCGATGCCGCCCATAGCGTGCGTGAACAGACCCATCTTCTGCGCCTGCAGCGCAAGCGACATCCATGCCGCTCCCGCATCGAATTGGTTCGTCCGGAAGACGCGGCCCTCGTTGTTTCCTCTGCGCGAAAGCACGAACGCCAGCAGCGGGGCCTTCGTCGCCCACGTCTGGTTGCCGGGACGGAGCAGGGAGTTAAAAAGCTCTCGCTCAGGACCTTCCGTCGCGTACAGGAAAAGCCAGGGCTGAGAGTTGTTCGAAGACGGCGCCCACCGGGCAGCCTCGAACAGGGTGCTGATTTCAGATTCCGATAGCGGCTCTGATGAAAACGCCCTGGTGGACCAGCGTTTCAGGAACATCTCATCCAGTTTCTCCGCCCCAGGCGTCGCCATCCTTCCCTGTGATTCGGCCATCTAATCCTCCGTCGGAACTGCTTGGTTACGTGCTGTCCCGTCCCGGCAGCAAGGTGTCTCTGCGCGAACCTGCGGACCCGCAAAGGGCACTTCCTACACGAGAGACGTAGAATTGAATTATGACGCAAAGGTCAGACATTGCCCGGCCTGACGAGGACCAACTGGAGATTTTCGGCAGGTTTCTCCGGGCGCATCAGCAGATAGCAGAGATCCTGAACAAGAGCCTCGTGGATGAGCGAGGGCTTTCTCTGCCGTGGTACGACGTGCTGCTCCAGCTATCCGCGTCCGGCGAAGACAGGCTTCGGTTGCAGGACCTCGCAGACCGTGTTTTGTACTCGCGTTCCGGCCTGACACGCCTGATCGACCGAATGGAAACGGCGGGCCTGGTCTGCCGCGAGCCATGCGAGGACGACAAGCGCGGGACATACGCTGTGCTCACCCCGGCGGGCAAGAGAGAGCTTCGGAGAGCGGCTCCCACGCACCTGCGAGGCATCGAAGAGCACTTCTTCTCGAAGCTTTCGGAGCCGGAGATCGAGATGCTTGGCGAGGCGATGGAGAAGGTACTCGAAGGTACCCGCTGCTCTAGCGAGAACCGCGCTTCCGCAGCTCAGTAGACGAGATATCTGAGCGGAACGCAGACTCCGAGACCTCGATGAACATTTCGCCCAGGTTCTGCGGGATATCGATGTCCTTGAGACCGCGGAAAACGCCGTCGTTGTCAACCCGCCCGGCCACCACGAACTTCACGCCGGCATCTGAAAGTTTGCGCACATCCGCCTCTGCATCGCCGTCGCTGTGGTAGCGGTCATCGAGCAGTCTGACAGCGGTGTCGAACCCGATCACGAACCATGCGCCCGGCAACAGCGCTGCCTTGTCTGAGAACAGCCGGGCACGCGTGACCGCCACATCGCCGACCCCTGTGAACTGCGAAAGGCGTTGCTCAAGCTCCGGCCGTGGAAGGTCCGGCTTGTCGACATTCTCGATCGATATCTCGAAGACCACCCTGCGATCGGTTATCTCGCTGGCGATCTTTGCTATCTGCATGTGACCTTCGTGGAGCGGGTTGAAGGAACCGGCGAGCACGATGCAGCCCGAAAGATCAGGACTGCGCGACCACGAACCGTCGACTGTGAGGAGTGCAGACCGCAAGTCGCCAGCGTACAGCTCATCGAGCACACTCACGCCGTCACCACATCTTCGGTCCTCAGCAACTCCTCTCCGTCGACCAGTGGGATTTCAACGCGGTCCTCCACCAGCTTCGCCTCGGCCACGGCATTGAGCACGATCAGGCTCGTAATCTCCTCTTCGCCTGTACGAGAGCGTGCGCCCTTGTCCATCACCAGTGAAACGGTCGACCTCCTGCCATCGCTGACTGCGAGTGCAACGTGACAGCGGTTCGCACCGCGGCGCACCCGGTCCGTTGCGATCGCTGCTGTGCACCCGATTCCCGCCAGCAACAGATCGTCATCGCCCGCAAGCCGCTGTGCCTCTTCCAACGCCTTCTCAGCGATCAACATCGCCTCCACCGCCGACACGTGCTGATCGGCCTTCGTGCCGGTGAACTTGTCCAGGGCCGCCTGCGAATAGGGAATCCTTGCGTCAAGCACTGTCCGGGAGGTCCCGGGCTCGGCGAAAAGCCATGCCAGTGCCTGAGTTCCGGCTCCTGTGACCACGATGCAGATCTTGCCCGGTACGGCGTGGATCGAACGTACAAGCTCAGCAACGCCGGACGGAGCAACAGGTACCTGGTCGGACAATCCGGAAACACCTCGAACGAACTCTGAAAAAGAAAATGTCGAATCTCAGCCGGCGAATACGTTGAGTATACGGAGTCGCCCATGCATTGCCGGGTACGCAATACCGGCACCCGGGTCTGAGTAAACGTCGGCGATTGACGGATTCACTGTCATTCCGGTCATTTATCGTACCGGTGCGGCCCAATGGAACGGATTACGTCGATACTCGCACAGTAAACCAACATAAGTGGTGTATCATTCAGATCGTGAAAACATTCACGCAGGCTCCGCCAACGGTGAAAGAAGAGCGAACGGAAGGTTAGAACAGTGAGTCTTTCAACAGAAGGATTGGCAAGATCGGCTGCACTTCGGCCGTGGCCAACGATAGCCGTCTGGATCGTGATCTTCATCATCGGAGTCGGCCTGATCGGCACGTTCCTCGATTCCGCCACGACGGAGGGAAACGGTGAGTTCACCGTCTCCCAGGAAAGTGTGACTGCCCAGGACCTGCTTGAAGAGAGCGGTCTGCGGGATGAGCAACGGGACGTTGAGGTGGTGCTGATCCGGCATCCGTTTCTCGAATGGGACTCACCGGAGTTCACAGCAAAGATCAACGAGGTCCATGCCGCCATCGTCGGACTTGGCGAAGAGACAGTGCTTGCACCGGCTCAGGTGCCGAATCCAGCTTTCCTGCCCGAACAGGCAGGTTTCGTTGGTAGAAGCGGCAGCGCCGTCCGTATCCCGGTTGTACTCGCAGGAGAGTTTCTCGACGCCGGCGACACGGTCAAGCCCCTGCTCGAAGTCATTCATGATCTGAGCGAAAACGGTGGAGAGTTCGAGGTCGGCATCTTCGGAGTCGGCGCAACGGGCGCAGACTTCAGGGAGATCAGTGAGCGAGACCTCATCATTGGCGAGTCGATCGGGCTTGCCGTCGCGGTCGTCATCCTCATCTTCGTGCTGCGCAGCGCGGGCTCGATCTGGATCCCGATCGTCATCGCAATCCTGGGAATCGCCCTCGGCTACGCCGCTATTTCGGTGATCGGCCAGTTCTACGACAACATCCCGTTCTTTGTCACCAACTTCATCACGATGATCGGGTTAGCGGTGGGTATCGATTACACGTTATTCATCCTCGCCAGATACAGGGAAGAGAGAGCGAGAGGCCGGGAAAAGATCGACGCGATCACGTTTGCCGGCGCCAGCGCATCCAGAGCCGTCCTGTTCTCAGGTGTCACGGTAGTGTTCGCCCTGATCGGCATGCTGATCGTTCCGACCACCATCTTCTTCTCGATGGCTCTCGGCGCAATTCTTGTTGTCGTGTTCACGGTCCTGCTTTCACTCATCTTCCTCCCGGCGCTTCTCAGCGTCCTGGGAGACAAAGTGAACGCATGGCAGTTCCCGTTCCTGGCGCAGAAGACCGACTATGACGACACCACACGGGGGTTCTGGAACTGGACGACTCGTAATGTGCTGAAGCGGCCCGTCATCTTCCTGGTGGTGACTTTCGCTCTGCTTGCTGCGCTGACCATCCCATACTTCAACATCAACCTCGGCTTCAACGGACCTGAGACGTTCCCTGAGGACTTCGAGACCAAGCAGGTGTTCGATGTCCTGCAGACCGAGTTTGTCGGTGGCCTGGATGAGGTCTCGCCCATTGATGTTGTCGTCGACGGGAACGCGGACCTGAGCGTCACCCGCGAGGGCATCAACAGACTGATCACAAGTCTTGAACAGGAGCCTGTGTTCAGAGCTGCCTCTGACTACGAGGTCAGCGCCGACGGCTCCGTTGGTGTCGTCGTCCTCAACCTCGAGCCGATCGACAACCCGGACGAAATCACCGAGTTCATCCGCAGCGTGCGTGATGTTCACGTGCCGGCGGCGGGTATACCGGGCGACGTACTGATCGGCGGTCAGCGCGCCTTCGAAGTCGACTTCTTCAATCTGGTGGACCTGTGGACACCGATCGTAATCGGGGTCGTGCTGTTCCTGAGCTTCGTGCTGCTGACGGTCGTGTTCAGATCGCTGATCGTGCCCGTTAAGGCGATCATCCTGAACCTGCTGTCGGTTGGTGCTGCTTATGGACTGCTAGTGCTCGTGTTCCAGGAAGGGTTCTTGATCGACGTCCTCGGCTTCCAGCAGGTGCCGGTGATCGAGGCGTGGATACCGCTCTTCCTCTTCGCAATCCTGTTCGGCCTGTCGATGGACTACGAGGTGTTCCTGCTGAGTCGCATCAGAGAGCGGTTCGACCAGACCGGCGACAACGATGAGTCTGTTGCGTTCGGTCTGCGAAGCACGGCGGGCATCATCACCGGTGCCGCGCTGATCATGGTTGCCGTGTTCTGGGGCTTCACACTGGGAGACCTGGTGATGTTCCAGCAGTTCGGATTCGGTCTGGCCGTGGCGATCTTCGTCGACGCTACGATCATCCGTTCAATCCTGGTGCCATCGACCATGAAGCTGCTCGGCAAGAACAACTGGTGGCTGCCGAGTTGGCTCAACTGGCTGCCGGACGTGCGAGTGGAAGGCGGAGAGGCGACGAGTCCGCCCAGTCCGCCAACCCCGGTGCAGGCAGACTAGGTCTGGCTGACAGAGTGAAAGCGAAGCGCCTGCTCCGACCCGGAGCAGGCGCTTCTTAGTTTCGTAGTCTTAAGCCTGCTGAAAGGCGACTTACTTGATCAGCCCTTCTTGCGGCAGCGTCCAAGGCGCCCTGTTCGACATCAGCTTCGGCCTTGGCATTCGCTCGACCGGCACCTCGATCAGCACCGGCTTGTCGAGCTTCACTGCATCGGCAACAAGGTCACCAACGTCGGTCGGTTGGTCGGCTCTCATACCAACCACGCCGTAAGCCTCGGCCAGCTTCAGGAAGTCCGGGTTGTGCAGGGCCGCCTCGTACTGGCCGCCGAAGTCCATGTCCAGGTCACGAGCAACGTTGCCGAAGGCGTTGTCATTGAACACGACGGAGACGACGTTGATGCCGTACTTCACGGCCGTCGCAAGCTCGCCCGAGTAGTACATGAACCCGCCATCGCCCGAGATCGAGACCACGGGCAGGTCAGGCCTGCCGACCTTAGCGCCGAGCGCGGTCGGGTATGAGAAGCCCAGATTGCCCGAGTATCCAGAGTCGATGTATGTCTTCTCGTTGTAGACGGGCCAGTGCAGCCGGGAGTAGTAGCCGAGCTGCGTCATCCCAGAGACGAGAATCGCGTCCTCCGGCGTGCCCTCTCGGAGCGACTTGAGAATCGAGTCCTGCGGCTGGTCCTTCTCTTCATCCGCAACGTCCAGGCTCGCCTTGATCTCGGCAACCCTCTCGGCCGGTGAAGGCCTTTGCGAACCGCCGTTCTTTGCACATTCGGCCTGCAGAGCAACCAGCGTGCCCTTCGCATCGCCAACAAGCCCCAGCGTGTTAGGCACGATCTGGCCGATCACTGATGGGTCGGCATCAATGTGAATCAGTTTGGCGCTGTTGCCTGCAGGGTTTCGGAGCGAGAAGCGCGAACCGATCACGATGACGATGTCGGCATTCTCCATGGTGTCTTTCACCATGCCAGCAGGGCCAAGCGAAGAGCCGAGGCTCAACGGATGCCGGTCGCTGATGACGCTCTTCCCGCCCGCCGACGTGATGACAGGTATGTTCGTTGCTTCAGCGAATGAGACCAGCTCTGCCTCCGCGTTGGAACGAGCCACGCCACCGCCTGCATAGATGACCGGGCTCTTAGCCTCGTTGATCAGTTTTGCTGCCTCGGCCAACACGTCCGATGCCGGTGCCGACCTGTCCTGCGGCGAAGGCTCCTGCAGTTCGACCTCTTCGCGCTCCACCATCGCCTCGGGCGGCATCTCGAACTCGACCGGCCTTGGCCGTCCCGTCTTCATCTGCCGGAAAGCCTCGTGGAGACCGCCGGGCACCTCGCGCGGGCTCATCACGCGCTTCTGCCACTTGGTGACCGGCTTGATCGTGTCGATCTGGTCGTTCACCTCATGCAGTCCACCGAGGTCTTTGCCGATAGTCGCACGCGGGATCTGCCCGGCGATCATGAGCACTGGCGACGACCTGGCGTACGCTGTGCTCAGACCTGCGGCGGCGTTGTAGATGCCGGGTCCCGGGACGACCAGTGCCACGCCGGGCTTGCCTGTCGCCCGTGCATAGCCGTCAGCCATATAGGTCGTCGTGCCCTCATGGCGAGCGGTGATCATCCTGATTCCAGGCTCTTCCCGCAGGGCGTCGATGACTCCGTACATCTGCACGCCGGGCAGACCGAAGATCACGTCGACGCCTTCCCTGATCAAGGTCTGAACAACTGCCTGGCCACCGCTCATTACGGGCATAAGAAAGAATCTCCTGGGATTTCGAAACTGGGGACTTCGCCTGTTCCACTACGCCGCGCTGCCAGTGTCCGTGCGGGACTCAGCAAACAACGGGGCGTGGGAACTGTGGCAGCGTAGCTGCCGCGACTTCCCCGCGCAAGCAATTGGGTGCTGTACGGTCCGGCCGCTACCGGAACAGCTGCGTCGGCGCGAGCCACTGAAGAGTGCCCGTGTGAGGCGAGTCGAGTTTCAGCAGGGCTGCTGTGCCGGGGCGGATGCGGATTTCGGCCTGAAATCCGCCGGTGATCAGCCTGGAGATGTACACAGATATCGATGGCTCATGCCCAACGATGGCCAGCGATGCAGTTCCAATCTGCATGTGCTGCTCCACGAGGTCCTCGAACTTACTGCGCGCCACACGCTCGACTATCTCAGGCTCGGGCCATCCCGCGGTCTCATGCAGGATCTCGGCGGTCTGAACAGCTCGGACGAAAGGGCTGGTCAGAGCGACATCAGGCGTGACGCTTCTACCGAGTTGCTTTGCAGCCTGCCTGAACTGCTTGATCCCCCGGTCGGACAGTGGACGCTGAGAATCGTCAGGCCATCGGGATGCGTCCCGCTCCTCCGCTTTAGCATGCCGGACCAGGAGTAGCTTCATGATTAGACTCTCAGCATAACGCTGGCGTCCGGCGCCGAGTCCGATCGAGGCTTAAGAGATCCTCGAGCTAATCGTCCCTGCGTTCGGGCTCATCTTTGTCAGACTTCGGCGCTTCGAGTTCAGCCACTTCCGGCTCCTCATCCACAGGCGCTGTGCTCTTTTCGATCTCCTCGTCCAGCGCCGCAAGCTCCGCCTCGGCCTCTCGCTTGAATGCCCGACGGTCGGCCTTCTCCTTCAACACAGCGATGCCGATACCGACTGCCGTGCCCGCCATGCCTACCATCGCCATCAGTGGGGCCGCTGTCGATCTGCACATATTCTTTCCTGGAGGTCCTTTATCGAACTCGTCAGCTACGTCAAAAGCTGAACGAAAAGCAGGCGAGTCGCACGGGCTGATAAACGCACGAACATTCTACTCGCCCACCGGCGCCTCAACGCAGGTCACGCCGCTGAAACACGTATGTTCCTGCGGCGATGGACGCAACTCCGACTGCAACAAGCACGAGCGAATGCCAGCCGATCAGGCCGTTGATCAGGATGTTGTTGCCGTTGTAGTACCAGAACAGCGAGATGAAGCGGGTCCACTCCAGCACCTCCGCAAGCTGCTGGATCGCGTTGAGCAGCCAGCCAGTGACGAGAATCCCGGTGGTTATGCCCGCCGCGTTGCCTCGCCGTCCGGTCGCTGCGCCGAGTCCCGCCGAGATCATCCCTGAAGAAGCTCCAAGCAGGAACAGGCTGAAAACGATCTGTGTCAGCTTCCAAAGATCGACCGAGAACCCGGCTATCGACGACCCGATAAGAATCCCGAACCAGAGCAGGACGGAAAGCACGACAAGTCCCGTGAGCATTCCAAGGGTCTTCTGAAGGACAAGTGACACGCGTCCGATAGGGTTCGCCAGCAGCTGGTCAAGCGTGTGTGCTTCCTCTTCACCGGCGATCAGCCCTGCTCCACGTATCACCGCATAGGCCAGCACGAGCAGAGGCGCCAGTACGGAGAACGGCTGCGTGTTGAGAAACCCCTCTGGCGTGGTGAACTGCAACGCGCCGCCGACAAGCGATAGGAAGAACTCCGGGAGTTCTTGGATGAAGTCTTCGAAGCCCGAGATGTCGCTGACAACCGGGAAGAGCAGGGTGGTGTAGAGCGCTGCGGCAACTAACCCGACGCCGATCCACAGCGTCAGCCTCCGCTGGTCATGCAGCGTCTTCCCGTAGATGTTGCGGAAGTAGAAGCCGTTCATTGCGACTCAGCCTGATCTTCTGCCTCTTCAACGGCAGGCTCGCCGTTGTAGTACGCCATGAACACCTCGTCGAGCGCCGGAGGATGGCTCTCGAAGGACGCGATCTCGAAGCGCGCCGCCGTCTTCACCACCGAGTCGATGTCGCCCTGGCTGCGTAGAGTTATCAGGCTGTCTGAGACCTTGTTCACTTCCACTCCGGGGATCCGGGAAAACGCGTCGGCAGCACGGGTCTCCGCACCGTCCTTAAAGCCGATGGTCACCGTAGCTCGCGCCCTTGCTCTCAGCGCATCGATCGTCTCCAGCGCAATCAGCCGGCCGTCCTTGATGATGCCGACGCGGTCGCAAACCGCCTCAACCTCCGGCAGCAGGTGAGACGAAACGAACTGCGTCACGCCGGCGGCTCGTCGCTCCTTCACAAGATCGAGGAACTCGATCTGCAGCAACGGGTCTAGGCCGCTGGTCGGCTCATCGAGGATCGCCAGTTCCGGGTGCCCCATGTAAGCCTGCACCAGCCCGACCTTCTGCCGGTTGCCGCGCGACAGTTCGCCAAACTTGCGATAGCTGTCCAGCCGAAACCGTTCACACAACTCCTTGCGGCCGGCGTCGACATCGCCGCCCCGGAGATTGGCGAAGTAGTCGAATATCTGGTCGGCCGTCAGGTTTGGGTAGGTGATGAAGTCGCCGGGCAGGTATCCGGTGCGCCGCCTGATCTCTTGAGAGCCGGCGTGGGTATCGAGTCCGAGCACGCGTGCGCTGCCATGAGTCGGCTTGATGAAATCGAGAAGCAGACGGATGGTCGTCGTCTTGCCGGCGCCGTTCGGTCCGATCAGCCCGAACACCTCGCCCGGCTCGACAACAAGGTCGAGGTCGCGCAGGCCGACGAACTCTCCGTAGAACTTCGTGAGCTGGTCGGTCTCGATTGCGGCTGGCATCTGCTCTGGTGCAGCTTGGCGGGTTCGCTAAGCCTGCGCGTACTCTGCCAGCGCCTCTTCTGAGAACTCGGCGTTGGAAAACACCTTCTGCACGTCGTCAAGTTCTTCAAGAGCGTCGATCAACCGCATCGCCTGACGGGACTTGTCGTGGTCAAGCTCAACCACGGAAGTGGGGACCATCGCGATCTCGGCTGATTCGATCTTCACACCCTCGACCTTCTCGACCGCCGCCTGCACCTGCGGGAAGCCGTCGAAAGGTGCGGTAACGCTGATCTCGGATCCCTCGATATCCACATCCTCGGCACCAGCATCAACTATCTCGAGCGCCACCTCTTCCGGGTCACGGCCTTCGACAGTCACGACGATCTGGCCTTTAGTTTCAAAGTTCCACGACACGGCGCCGGACTGAGCCATATTGCCGCCGTTGCGGGTCAGCTTTGTTCGGACGTCGGTGGCGGACCGGTTCTTGTTGTCGGTGAGGGTCTGGATGATGATGCCGGTCCCACCGGGTCCGTAGCCTTCGTATGTGATCTCTTCGAGGCTGTTACCGCTGTCACCTGTGCCCGCTCCACGCTCGATCGCCCGCTGGATGTTGTCCTTGGGCATGTTGTTCGAACGTGCGTTGTCAACGGCAAGACGCAGGCGGAAGTTCATGTCCGGGTTGCTGTCGCCAGAGCGCGCAGCGACCATGATCTCCCGCGAGAGCCGGGTGAAGAGTTGCCCGCGCTTGGCGTCCGCAGCACCCTTCTTGTGCTTGATCGTGCTCCACTTAGAGTGACCTGACATCTTCTTCGTTCCTCAACAAGATTTTCCGAAATATGCTCGCCCGGAGATCGGACCTGCATGACCGGTGCTGGACTACGGACTAGTCCTGGTCTTCCTGTTTCTGCTTGCCCGAACCTGCTTCGGGCAGATCGACCGTGATCACCTTATTAACGGTATCAACTTCGGTGATCGTGTTGCGAGTGGCAGGTACGAGAATATCGCCACCCCCGGGCTTCGAAACTACGTAAACGTCGTTCGCGCCTGTCTCCATGATGCCAGAGACAGAGCCGATCTGGCTTCCTTCTTGAGTCACGACCGAGCACCCGATGATCTGGTAGTGGTAGTAGACGCCTTCTGGGGCGGCAGGCAGCAAGGATTCGGGCACTTTGAGTTCGACGCCCCGAAGTAAACCCGAGGCGTTCCGGTCCTTCACACCCTCGAAATACACGTTCAGAAGGCCTTTCCTGCCTGGAGATACCTTCTCGACCGTCAACTCCCGGTCACCTGCAGCCACAGTCATCCCAACTGCAAGGCGGGACAGGTCGCCTGAGTACAGCTCTACTTCGACACGACCATCCAGGCCCACGGCGCGTCTGATGCGGCCGATTTCGACCATCGGCTTTCCTGAGTTCTCGGATCTGTCTGGCAGGGGAGAGGTCCTCGGTTCGTGCGAATCGCTACTCGGTGATCGAAATGAAAAACGTAATGATCACAACAAGTATGCCGCCCTGTATGGCTCCGAGCACAACCGGTGTGAGATACAGGCCTTGCCTACCAGTCGTCCTCGTCACGGTGAGCCAGACATATGCAGGGATAAGTATGGCCACGAGGAATGCAGCGCTGAGCAGGTGCATCCAGAACTGTGCCCACGAGCCGAAGAATGTGGCGACCTTTGGCAGGTCGTTTCCCCACTCGGATGGAGGAGTGAAAGTTGCTCCGGCCCAGTTGACCAGGTGCACGAGGAGCGTGAAAAGCACCGCGCCGCCGGTAGCGGCGAACAGCCGAGGGTGCGTGCGACTCCGCCCGGTGACGAAGATTATCGCCGCCCACACGACGATCAGGTGCACGAATGGGCCTCCGCCCCAGGTAACGATGCCACCGATGGTAGAAAACTCGGTCGTCTTCTGCCGCACCGCAACAAACAGGAAGTCGGGGAAAAGGCCGGTCACCGCGAGACCCGTTATCCAGTGGCCGAACTCGTGCAACAGCACGACCACGATCACGCCGAACAGCGCAGATCCGGTAAGGATTCTCGCCTGCTGGCTACGACCAAAGCTCCTCTTCGCCAACCTCTGGTCCAGCTCGGCGGAGAGGTCTTCCATGGTTCTGCTTCCAGCGGCATCTCCACGCGGTGGCGCGGTAATACGCACGCCAGCGTAGTTACGACCTGTACTGGCGCCGGTACTTGCCTGTTCAGAACTGTTTTCGTTACCGGATTCCATCGCTGCCCCGAAATCCACCTTCCCATCGCCGCGCTTTCAACCGAGTCTATCTGCAACTACGCACGTCGCAGATCACCGGCTCTTCACAGTTTATTTTCGGCTTCGGACGAATAGATGACCACAGCAAAACGGGGCTCACATACAATGCCGCCCGTCGGCTCGGACTATTGATGAGTACGGCGAGCCTGCTGGATGACTGCGTAGTTGGGGACCCTGCATATGTTTCTGTTCAAGTTTCTGGGACTGAAGTCGATCATCGCACTGACGGTCGTGGGTGTGGTTGTAATCGTTGGGGCTGCCGCCCTCTACCTTGCGGTCATCGGCGGAGTCGATATCCCCGGTCTGTCAGCAGCGTTCCGGGTCGACCCCGAGCCGCCTTCGCCCGAAGTGCTGGCACGGGCCGAGCAGGTTGAAGAGGACATCCGCGAGGCTATCGAGGATAAGTCTGCCTTCTTCCTGGAACTGACGGACCAGAACCTTTCGGATCTCCTGGAATCAGAACTTGGGACCGATGAACGTATCCAGAACCTCAGTGTCGAGATCCGCGAAGAGGATGTGAAGGTAAGTGGCGAGCTTGCGGGCAGAATCGGCGTTGGGTTCTCAGGTGTCATTGGCATCCTGCTGGAACAGGGACAGGTCGAGCTTGAGCTCAAGTCGGTCAGCCTTAGCTCACTGCCAACGCCTGGCTTCGTCAAAGACGAGGTTCAGCCGTTCATCGACGAGGTGCTGGACATCAACGAGCGGCTCCGCGAGTCGGGCGCGACGCAGATACAGGCGGTGAACCTGAGTCCGGGTGTGATCAGCATTGTTGGCGTGCAGGCAGCCGGGGCGACTGTCGCTGACAGCACCATCGCCGCGCTCCAGAACGCAGTCGGGTCCGGTTCAACACCTCCGGTTCCCCCGGGTGGTGACGTCGTTCCGCCGGGACGCACCGCGTCAGAGGCTGGCAGCCCACTGTATCTCGCACTCGGCGACTCGCTGGCTGCCAACGTAGGCGTATCAGACGCCCGGACTGGATACGTCTCCCGCTTCCACAGTTTCCTCGAAAACGAGCGCAATGAGACGCTTGGGCTGGTGAACCTCGGCATCTCTGGCGAATCGACCATATCGATGCAGAGCGGCACGCAGCTTAGTGAGGCGCTGTCGGTCCTCAACAACAACGACGTCAGCGTGCTCACGATCGATCTCGGAGCCAATGATGTGCTTGCTCACCTCGGTTCCGACGACTGCCTGGAAGGCGATACTGGCCCAAGAGGCGCGGCGTGCCAGGCGCGCATCAGCGCGGCACTGGACGCCTTCGGACCGAACTTCCGCACGATACTGGATCAGCTCAATGCGGCCCTCGGCGGAGGCGCGGAGTTCTACGTGATGACGGTCTACAACCCGTTCGACTTCGGAATCGGCCTGCCGCTTGAAGATTTTTCATCGAGCGTCGTGGCCGATCTGAACGCAGCGATCACTGCAGAAGCCGAGGCTGTTGGTGCGACAGTAGCTGATCCGTTCCCTGCGATGGCGGACAACGCCGGGGCGTGGACCAACATGCTGTCGGCGGCCGATATCCACCCGAATGCAGATGGCTACCAGGTCCTGGCGAACTCGTTTGCGGAGGCCCGGGGCAACTAAGCCTTAAGCGCCCGGCTCTCTCGAGTAGGCCTCGTCGAGCAGCTCAACGACGTACTTGACCTGCACGTCGGCGTCGGCACGCTTGAGGGCCGATGCCATCTGCAGCGCGCAGCCGGGGTTGCCGGTCGCGACGATCTCGGCTTCCGTGGTGCGGATGTTCGCCGCCTTGCGGTTGCCAAGTTGCTGCGACATCTCCTTCTGCGTGATCGAGTAGGTGCCAGCAGAGCCGCAGCAGACCGCGGCCTCCGGCATCTCAACACGCTTCAGGCCGGGAATTGAGTCGAGTACCTGTCGTGGCGCTTCGGTGATCCGCTGTGCATTCGCAAGATGGCAGGCGTCCTGGTAGGTCACGGTGTAAGCGAGAGACGCCTGGGGCTGTCGTAGTCCGAGCTCGACCAGGAACTCGTGGATGTCCTTTGTCAGGCTGGCAACATGTTCAGCTTTTTCGAGATAGACCGGATCATCGTGGAGTAGCTCTGAATACTCCTTCATCGTCGAGCCGCAGCCCGCAGACGCCACTATCACTGCATCCGGAATTGCGGTCAGGAATGAATCGATGTTGCGGCGTGCCATCTGCCGCGCTGTCTCGAGCTCTCCGGCGTGGGCGTTCAGCGCCCCGCAGCAACCCTGGTTGGCTGTCAGGTGCACCTCCACGCCGTTGCGAGACAGAACTCTGACCGCCGCTTCCAACGCCGGCGCGTGCGTCAACGTCATCACGCATCCCGCCAGCATGGCAACCTTCGCTCTGCGTTGGCCTTCAGCCGTGATCACCTGCCCATCGGCCACGAAAAAGTCCTTGCTCAACGGCGGCAGCGAATCGTCGAGGTACTCCTGGTCTCCGGGCAGCATGCCGAGAAGACCGGTCTTTCGGGCGATCGATTGCATGCCGGAGTTCCGGTAGAACTTGGCAGCACGGCCAACCCAGCGGAGCCTGGTTGGGCTAGTAAGTATGTTGCTGTACCCGATCTTGCGGCCTACTCGTTCTCTGAAGGACCGCTTGAAGCCGGACTCTATCTGCGCCCTTGTCGCTTCCATCATCCGGCCGTACGGCACTCCGGAGGGGCAGGCCACCTCACATGCGCGGCACTGCAGGCAGAGGTCCCAATGACCCACGACCGACTCGGTCATCGCCAGCCGGCCCTCGGCAACGCCTTTCATCAGGGCGATGCGGCCCCGCGGCGACTCCATCTCGAGACCGGTTTCGAGATAGGTGGGGCAGGCGTTCAAACAGAAGCCGCAGTGCACGCACTTGTACAGATCTTCGTCCCGCGGCGCGTCCGGCCCTGTGAAGCCGGCGAACGTTCCGGCGGGCGCAATCGGGTGCTCCTGCTGTTCTAGGTGCTGATCTGTCATTCTGAAATCGCCTCGGCCATTTCTTCTAGATACGGCTTGCAAACCTGCCGGGGTTCAGCACACGGTTCGGGTCGAACCTCTGCTTAATGCTCTTCATCACGGACAGCGCGTCACCAAGATCCCCGAACACATCGATCTCGCTTTTCATGTCGGCAGGGCAGCGCTCGACCACGACCTCGCCGCCGTATCCGCGCGCAGATTCTCGTATCGCGGCGACGCTCTGCACATCTTTGCTGGCCAGATCGATCGTTACCGTGCCGAACCCGGCCTGCAACTCGCCACTGGCTTGCTCAGGGCTGCCGCCGTTCAGCGTCTTCGCAAGCAGCTTAACGGCATCGCGAGGCTTGAGCGTTGTCCGCAGCCGAAGAGCTTCCCCGCTTTCGGCTTCACTCCATACCCCCGCGCCATCGTCGCCTCGCAACACCTCGTAGCCGTTCGCACCGGTCGACCCGGCAAGTCCGGTCAGGTCGTTCTCCCGCCTCTCCACTGCCCGCTTTCCACCGGAAACACTCGACAGCACGAGCGCGCTCGCTTCACCTGCGTCAACCGACGTGTCGAGCTTCTCGAGTCGCGAAACCGCAGCGCCGCCTGCAAACACCGTTAGTGCCTCCGGCATGGCAGGTCCATTGAACACCTGCATCGCATATTCGCCGGCGTCTTCAATAGAACTGAACCATGCCGAGACCGTGCTCTGTTGTGCGGGGATGGGGATGACCTTTAGCGCTACCTCAGCGGCAACTCCCAGAGTGCCGAAAGCGCCCGTGTGCAGCCGGTGGAGGTCGTAGCCCTGCACGTTCTTGACGACACGGCCTCCGGACTTCGTGACAGTGCCGTCGGCAAGCACGACCTTGATGCCGATGATCCAGTCACGTATTCCACCGAGAGAAGACCGGGACTGTCCAGCTGCGTTGGAGGCGACGCTGCCGCCCACGGTTGCCCGATCGGGTTGAGGCACATCAAAAGGCAGCCGCTGGCCCTGCTTCGCCAGGATTTCACCCAGTTCGGCGATTGTTACACCCGCATCGGCAACCAGCGTCAGGTCGCCTGCTTCGTGGATAACGTTGCTCGAAAGCCCGGTCAGATCCAGCGCGGTTGTGTAGCGCTCCGGCACGTTTCCGACGCTCATGCGGGTGCCGCCGCCCCACGGAATCACTGCGCTGCCAGCAGCGTTTGCTTCCGAAAGCGCCGCAGATAGATCATCCAGCGAGGCGATCTTCACCACGTTCTCCGGTGTCAGGCCGTCGACGGCGTATGCGTCTGGAGCGCCGGGACTGGTCATGCTAGAGGGTCATCGCTCCGTCTATGACGTGGATCTGGCCACTGACATAGCTCGACTCGTCGGACGCCAGCCACACCGCGAGCATGGCGATCTCTTCCGGGTTGCCGATGCGGCCCATCGGTTGGCGGGCCAGGAAGTCTTTCAGCGCCTGCTCAGGGTCTGGAGCCATGTTGATCCGGTCGTGCAGCGATGGAGTGTCGACTGTGGCTGGCGCGATGGCGTTGCATCGGATGCCCTGCGAAACAAAGTCCTTCGCGACCGACATGGTCAGTCCGGCGACGGCGGCTTTGCTTGCCGAGTAGGCTGCCCGGTCCGCGACGCCCATGAGGTGCGATGCCACAGACGACATGTTGATGACTGAGCCACCGCCGTTCTCGATCATCCGCGGTAGGTAGGCCTGCAGCATTCTGAACATGCCCTTGGCGTTCAACTCGAACGAGAAGTCCCAGTCGCGCTCGGTGCACTCGAGGATGTTTCCCATAGCGACGTAGCCGGCACAGTTGAACAGGATGTCTGGTGCTCCGGTCTGTGCGATCAGCGCTTCGATCGAGGCCGGGTCAGTCACATCGCAGCGCAGGGTCTTGATGCGGTCGGTGCCGTGCAGGTCGGCCAGTGCTTCTTCGTTGATATCCGTCGCCCACACCTGCGCGCCTTCGTGTGCGAACGCAAGCGCCGTCGCCTTGCCGATTCCCTGTGCGGCTGCTGATATGACCGCCGTCTTGCCGCTGAGCCGAGCTACCAAGTTGTTCTCCTGCAGGTCTGCTGTCGCTGGTTCCTTCCAACGGCAAACAAGATTAGACGAAGAGCAGGACTCGCGGGAGGCTGTCGAGCCCGTCCAAGAGGCCTAAAACAGTCCGCCCTGCTCTGGCTCAGGCTCTACAGGGTCGATCAGGCGAGGCTCGTTCACGTACTTCGCCTTGCCAGTGGTGTTCACGTCGGTCGAGACCCGGTGCATCGCCATCTCCGGCCACTCCCGGCTCGCCACATGCCGCTCAACCCGCTCAAACTTCGTCTGCGGGTCCAGCCACAGCGACCAGAGCTCATCCTCGATTCCTCCGAATACGAGTGGAATACGGTCATGCAGCTTCTCCATGAAACTGTTCGTAGGTGTGGTGATGATTGTGAAGCTGGTCTGCGTCTGGCCTGTCTCGGGATTTGTGCGCATGCTGTATAGCCCGGCGAATGCCATTAGCTGTCCTTCCTTGCGGTGAATGAAGTAGGGCAGACGTTCTTTGCCCCGCTTTTCCCATTCGTAGAACCCGGTTGCCGGCACCATGCATCGATGACCGTCGATCGCGCTCCGCCACACGCCAGAAGACTTCAGCTTGTCGTCACGCGCATTGAATGTTGCGAACTTAGGTGGTTTCTCTTCTTTCCAGTAAGGCGGGACATAGCTCCAGCGGGCTAGCTCGATCTGCCTATGGCCGTCCCGGTTAACCACTATGGGGGCCTGGTGAGTTGGAGCGATGTTGTAGCTGGCGAACGCAAGATTCGGTAGTGAGCGCACGGGACCGGCCATCTGCGCACGGCCTTCTTCTATGAGCCTTCGCAGAACCTCGGCTGGGATGTCCCGTTCGCGAATAAGCTCGCCAACCCCGTCCTCGCTGAGTATCAGGACAAAACGGCCGCACATTCGGGACATACCCTCCAGTTCGAGATCGCAAGTACCGTTGCCCGGCGACCCCGATCAACCTACCTGAACAGCGCTGACAGATATCCCCGAAACCGTGTTGACAGCCTCAAGACCACGGTTGTAAAACCTCCGCACCAAAAATAGGGAGGGACAGGATTGGACTCGATAACGCAGTCGAATCGAGAAATCGCAATTGATGACTACGTTTCGCACCTGACAGAGCGAGTTTGTGCATTGAGGCTTGCTGAGGCCAGGATGTCGACTATAGGCGAACAGGATGCATCAAGGTTTCACATCGGCGAGGTCTCGCGTTCAGAAGACCTGATCGTCGTCCTAACGATTCTCAAGCAGGTCCTGAAGCAGCTCAGCTCGATCTCCGACGCGATCGCCGGAGCCGCGGACCCGTTCAGGAAGAGCCACTGCAGCCGATGGCACCCACTGCAACGGATCCAGACTCGCTTCGCAATATAGTCACCCGAAGCGAGTCTCGTGGTTACCCGTGAAGAGTCCAGCCTTGTCCTGCCAACGTTAGCTGTTCTCCGCCATCACGTCGACCAGTTCCTGCACAGCATCGGCTGACCGCATCAGCGCCGCCTTCTCGTCGGCGGTCAGATCGATCTCGATCACCTGCTCAACGCCGCCAGCGCCAAGCTTCACGGGCACTCCGGCGTACAGGCCGTTGATGTCGTACTCGCCCTCAAGGAACGCGGCACATGGCAAGATCTCTTTTCGGTCAAGAAGAATCGCCTCGACCATCTGCGCTGATGCCGCTGATGGTGCGTAGTAAGCAGATCCGGTCTTCAGTAGCCCAACGATCTCTGCACCGCCGTCGCGAGTACGCTGCACGATCTCCTCAAGCCGGTCCTTCTCGATCAGCTCCGAGACCGGAACCCCGCCAACAGTAGTGGTGCCGATCAGCGGGACCATGCTGTCGCCGTGACCGCCAAGCACGTACGCCTGCACATTCGTGACCGACGTGTTCAGCTCCATCGCGAGGAAGGTCCGGAAGCGCGCCGTGTCCAGGATGCCGGCCATTCCCACGACCCGCTCTTTGGGGAAGCCGGAAACGGCCTTGGCGTGCTGCACCATGGCGTCGAGCGGGTTCGAGACGATCACGAGCACGGCGTTCGGTGAGTACTTCGCAACCTGCTCTGTCACGCTGCCGACGATCTTCATGTTCGTGAGGAGCAGGTCGTCTCGGGTCATCCCGGGCTTGCGGGGAAGTCCGGCCGTAATCACGACGACGTCGGAATTGGCGGTCTCTTCGTAGCCGTTCGAACCGACCACTTTGGCGTCGGTGCCAAGCACTGGACCAGACTCCATCATGTCGAGCGCAAGGCCTTGCGGCTTGTCTTCGACGATGTCCACCAGCACGACGTCGGCGTAGCCGCGTTCGAAGATGCGCTGAGCTGTTGTGGAACCGACGAATCCTGCTCCGACGACCGTTACCTTGAATCTCATGATCTGTCTCTCTGCAATCTCATTTTTGAGATATTTGGGGTTGTTGTTAGCTATTCAGATTTGTTCTGCCGAATACAGCCACGCCCACTGTGTGGGCGGTTGGAAAAGTCTCGGCGGGCACCTAGTTTGCCACAGCACCAGCGAGTTTGGAGACCGGACTTTTGCGCCGCAGCCATTGCGGATGATCGGGATGTGAGGATCGTCTTGATCCGTTGGCTCCCTGCATCCCTGAAGCCCGTGGCAGCACGTGGGAACCAGGGCAGGAAATGCCTATACTGAATTGCCGGGTCGCGAACTGCACCACCACACCGTCTCAGAACCCCAGCAAGGACCGACATGACCCCCTCGCCAACCATCATCTACACATGGACTGACGAAGCACCCGCCCTAGCAACGCACGCCTTCCTCCCGGTCATCAGGGCATTCGCCAGTGCAACAGGTGTCGGCGTCGACACCCGTGACATCTCACTCGCACACCGCGTCCTTGCCCTGTTTCCGGACCTGCTGGGCGACAAGAAGGTCTCCGACGACCTGGCAGACCTCGGCCGCATGGTCGAAACACCGGAAGCGAACATCATCAAGCTGCCGAACATCAGCGCCTCGGTTCCACAGATGAAGGCCTGCATCGCAGAGCTGCAATCGCAGGGCTTTGCGCTGCCCGAATACCCCGACGACCCGAAGATCGACGAAGAATGGGCCACAAAGGCTCGCTACGACCAGGCGATGGGAAGCGCGGTCAATCCCGTTCTCAGGCAGGGCAACTCGGACCGACGCGCTCCGAGGGCGGTCAAGGAGTACGCGAAGAAGAATCCGCCGCGCATGCGCAACTGGCCGGGCAACTCGAAGACACATGTCTCGACCATGAGTGCCGGCGATTTCCGCAACAACGAGAAATCGACGACCATCGCTGATGCAACGACGGCGAAGATCGAGCATGTGGCGGCGGACGGAAGCGTCACCGTGCTCAAGGATTCAGTGCCATTGCTCGCCGGAGAGGTTCTCGACGCCACCTTTATGAGCAAGCGTGCGCTGGTCGAATTCCTCGCCGAGCAGGTAGAAGACGCGAAGGCGAAGGACGTTCTCTACTCGCTTCACCTCAAGGCCACGATGATGAAAGTCTCGGACCCGATCATCTTCGGACACGCCGTCCGGGTCTTCTACAACGACGTCTTCACCAAGCACGCAGACGCTCTCGAAGAGGTCGGTGCAGACCCCAACAACGGCTTCGGTGACATCGTTTCGAAGATAGCCAGCCTGCCGGACGACAAACGGGCCGCCATCGAAGCGGATATCGATGCTGTCTACGAGAACGGCCCCGGCATCGCCATGGTCAACTCAGATCGCGGCATTACCAACCTGCACGTGCCCAGCGATGTGATCATCGACGCTTCGATGCCGCCGATGGTCCGTGACTCAGGCGGTATGTGGAACGCTGACGGCGAGTTGCAGGACTGCAAGGCCATCATCCCGGACTCCAGCTACGCGGGCATCTACGACGTCGTCGTGAAGGACGTGCAGTTAAATGGGCAGCTCGACCCTTCGATGATGGGAACTGTGCCAAACGTCGGACTGATGGCGCAGGCTGCCGAAGAGTACGGCTCGCACAACAAGACGTTCGAGGCCGCCGCTCCCGGCACAATGCGGGTTGTCGACGGCAACGGCCAGACGCTCCTTGAGCACGAAATCGAAGAGGGTGACATCTGGCGGGCCTGCCAGACGAAGGACCTGCCGATTCGGAACTGGGTGCAGCTTGCTGTCAGGCGTGCCCGGGCGACCGGAGCGCCGGCCGTCTTCTGGCTCAACAAAGACCGCGCTCACGACGCCGAACTGATCCGCAAGGTGGAGATGTACCTCGGTGAGCAGGACACGGAGGGACTGGACATCCGGATCCTTGCTCCGGTGGATGCGATGCAGCTATCGCTCGACCGAATCCGCAAAGGCGAGGACACGATCTCTGTCACCGGCAACGTGCTGCGTGACTACCTGACTGATCTCTTTCCGATCCTTGAACTCGGCACCAGCGCTCGCATGCTGTCGATCGTGCCGCTGCTTAACGATGGCGGACTGTTCGAGACCGGCGCCGGCGGTTCGGCTCCACGCCATGTGCAGCAGTTCGAGAAAGAGGGTCACCTGCGCTGGGACTCGATGGGTGAGTACATGGCGCTGGCAGCCTCTCTGCAGCACCTCGGTGATCAGTTCGGCAACGAGAGCGCGACGGTGCTCGGCGATGCACTCGATACCGCCACCGCAGCTTACCTGGACAACGGCCGCTTGCCGCTCAGGAGGGTGAACGAGCTCGACAACCGGGGCAGTATGTTCTACCTGACGCTGTACTGGGCACAGGCGCTTGCAGAGCAGGACTCAGACGGCGCGCTGGCCGCGCGCTTCGAGCCGGTTGCGAAGGCCCTGGCAGACAACGAATCAACAATCTTGTCGGAACTCGAAGACGCCCAGGGCTCACCGCAGGACCTGGGTGGCTACTACCGCCCCGACGTTGCGAAGGCAACGGCTGCTATGTGCCCAAGCGAAACCTTCAACAACATCATCGCCGGGGTGTAGGGCTTTTAGTCCCCTCTCCCGCTTGCGGGAGAGGGCCAGGGTGAGGGTGCCTTCACCCTAAAGCGGAATGTTGCCGTGCTTCTTCGGTGGCGTTGAGTCCACCTTCGTCTCCAGCATGCGCAATGCCTTAATCAGCACCGGACGGGTCTCTGTTGGGTCGATCACATCGTCGACATAACCGCGGTTCGCCGCCACATACGGGTTCGCAAACCGCTCCCGGTAGTCGGCGACAAGTTCGGTCCGCTTCGCGTCCTTGTCCTCGGCATCGGCGATCTCTCGACGCCCGATCACGTTCACCGCGCCTTCAGGGCCCATCACGGCGATCTCGGCTGTCGGCCACGCAAGGTTCACATCTGAGCGCAGCTCCTTGCTGCTCATCACGATGTACGCCCCGCCGTATGCCTTGCGCAGGATCACCGCCATCTTAGGCACGGTGGCCTCGGAGTACGCGTAAAGCAGCTTCGCGCCGTGCCTGATAATCCCGCCGTACTCCTGGTGCGTGCCTGGCATAAAGCCCGGCACATCGACGAACGTCACGAGCGGGATGTTGAACGCATCACAGAAGCGCACGAACCGTGCCGCTTTATCTGAAGCGTCGATGTCCAGCATCCCGGCCATCACGGCAGGCTGGTTAGCAACGATGCCTACAGACCGGCCATCTAGGTGGGCCAGTCCGACAACGATGTTCCCTGCGAAGTCGTGGTGGATTGGCAGGAAATCTCCGTCGTCCACGACATTCAGCACAACGTCCATCACGTCGTAGGGCTGGTTCGCAGAGTCCGGAATCACCGACGCCAGCGAGGCTTCCTTGCGTCTAGGGTCGTCATTTGTCTCCCGCTCTGGCGCCGAGTCCGCGTTATTCGAGGGCAAGTAAGAAAGAAGCCGACGGACCTGCCTGAAGCAGTCGTCTTCGTCAGTCGCTGTGAAGTGCGCAACACCGCTTCTGGACGCATGTGCCGCCGCTCCGCCAAGCTCTTCGTGCGACACCTCTTCTCCGGTGACCGACTTCACAACGTCAGGGCCGGTGATGTACATCTGACCGATGCCTTCGACCATGTAGATGAAATCGGTGATTGCAGGGGAGTAGACGGCGCCACCAGCCGAAGGACCGGCGATTATCGTGATCTGCGGAACGACTCCTGAAGCAAGAGTATTTCGGCGGAATATCTCGCCGTAACCTGCCAGAGAGTCGACACCTTCCTGGATACGGGCCCCGCCCGAGTCGTTGATGCCGACAACGGGCGCTCCTGTGCGCACTGCGTGATCCATCACCTTCGAGATCTTCTGTGCGGCCACCAGTGACAACGAGCCGCCAAGCACCGTGAAGTCCTGTGCGTATGCGAAGACCGTTCGGCCTTCGACCAGGCCGTAGCCTGTGACAACGGCGTCGCCTTCGAAGCGTTGCTTGTCCAGGCCGAGGTCGGTTGAGCGGTGCGTGACGAAAGAGTCGATCTCGGTGAACGTGCCGTCATCGAACAGGCGTTGCATCCGCTCACGCGCGGTCAGCTTTCCTCGGTCGTGCTGGGAGTCGATACGGCGCTGGCCACCGCCGAGTTGAGCTGTCGCTCGGCGTTCGTTCAACGTCTCAAGAGGGGTTTTCGTGCTTTCGGAGCCGGCCGGGGTTTCTGTTTCGGAAGAGATTTTCGTTTCTCCGTGGTCTGGTTCGAATGGGCCTTGAGAAGGCCATTGACTCGATGAATCGACGGTCGCAAAAGGCTGCGCTAAATCGTATTGCAACCCGGATTCATCAGCAAATTGCAGGCCAACTGACTGCTACCATCAGCCTGCCCTTTTCGAGGGCAGGAACGCAACGACAGGCAAGACCGGAATATGAAGATCGGCAGCCACAACTTCGAATGGGGCGAGCGCACCTACGTGATGGGTGTTGTCAACGTCACGCCGGACTCGTTTTCGGGTGACGGCACGATCGACTCCGGCGCTGATCAAAAGCGCTGGGTCCAGGCAGCCGTCGACCAGGCGCTGCGGATGGAAGACGAGGGTGCGGATGTGATCGACATTGGCGGAGAGTCGACACGTCCGCCGTCGGTCTATGAAGGAGCGGAGCCGGTCGGTGCAGAAGAGGAGTGCGCACGCGTCCTGCCGGTGATCGAGGCCCTGGATGGACGGCTCGGCGCGCCCATCAGCATCGATACCCGGAAGGCGGGCGTTGGGCAGGCCGCTGTTCGAGCCGGTGCTGCGCTAATCAACGATGTCTCGATGCTTGGCGACCCGGCGATGGCGTCGGCAGCCGCACAGACGGACGCAGCCCTCATCATCAGCCACACTCGCCCGAAGGCGAAGTACATCGATCCTGTGGCGGACGTCGCAACAGACTTGGAAAACGCCGTCACGGCAGCGGCCCAGGCGGGCGTGAGCCGGGACTGGATACTCGTCGACCCCGGCATCGGCTTCGGAAAAACCGCCCAGCACAGTCTCGCCGTACTGCGAGGACTTCGGGCTATCAAGGAACATCTCGCCCTGCCGATGCTCGTCGGCACATCCCGTAAATCGTTCATCGGGGCTGTGCTCGACCTTCCGGTCGAAGACCGGCTCGAAGGCACGGCTGCCACAATGGCCCTTGCTGTCGCCTCTGGCGCCGATATGGTGAGGGTTCATGACGTGCGGGCGATGGCGAGGGTGACAGGGATGGCCGATGCCGTGGTGCGTGGATGGCAGCCGGAACAGAAGTCGTGAGCGAGGTCGTTTACCTGGGACTCGGCAGCAATCTCGGCGACCGCGGCGCGTATCTAGCGAAAGCCCGGAAGCAGATAGCTGCTTTAGGCCAGATCACACATGAATCGACCATCTTCGAAACCCCTCCGTGGGGCGTCGAAACTCCGCAGGGCGACTACCTCAACCAGGTGATAGAGCTGCAGACCGACCTCGATGCGGTGCAGCTGTTGATGACGCTGCAAGAGATCGAGCGCGAGCTGGGCAGGGGACCGCACGAGAAGAACCAGCCCCGGACGATAGACATCGACATCTTGCTGTACGGCGATGCCGAGATCGCAACCGTCGGCAAGGACTACACGCTGTTCGTGCCGCATCCGGCCATAACCGAGCGGGCTTTCGTGCTCGTGCCGCTGCTGGAGATCGCGCCGAGGCTCATGCACCCTGTGATGGGAGTGAGCTTCCGGGAGCTGGTGGAATCAGTGGATACGACGCCGGTCAAACCCTGGTACGGCTAGGTTCGAGCCTAAGCAGACACCGACTTCTCAAACAGCTCCCGCAGCAACGTCGCCAGGAAGAACACCACCACTCCGAAGAAGACCAGTGCGTTGTAGCCGAGCAGCCAGGAGATGCGGCCCAGCAGCCCGCCGGACTGATCGCCCGGAGGCTGGTATCCCGCTTGCCTCAGTCTCCACACCAGGTAGAACATCCAGATCGCAATCGCCAGCTTGACCGCAAAGACGACCACCCACGCTACCGTCGCATCGTCGCCAGTCAACCGGTCGAACATCAGCACGATCCCCGAAACGAGCACCGCGGCGACCGAGATATCGACGACCTCGCGGTAGACGGAGCCGATCGGCTTCATCACGCCGCGCATCGCCTCGGGCTGGGCAACAGAGACCGGCCGAAGCACCAGCGCAAAGAAGATGCTGCCGCCGACCCACGCAAGGGCGCCGGTGATGTGCGCCCAGCGGGCGATGAGTATTAGCCAGTCGGCTGCGCTGATGTCTCCAAACATGAGAAGCGATTATCGCAGGAAATTTCTCCCGTCCTGTTGCGAAGGCCGCGATTCGAAATGCTGAATACCGCGAAGAAGCCCTCTCCGCCGGTCGAAGAGGGCTTCCCTGTTTTCTGCAGTCTTCGCCAGGCTCTAGCTGGCAATAACCTTTTCGATCTGTTCTTCGAGGTTCTTCTCGTTGATCAACCCGCTCCAGGTCCTGCTGATGCTGTGGTCCCGGTTCAGGAAGATCGTCGTGGGGAAAGAAAGCACCCTGTACGAGATCTGGATCTGCGATGAGGTCTCTTCCGTCTCATCGGCGAAGTTCGGGTAAGTGATTCCCAGCTCGCCCAGGAAATCTATCCCCTCCTGGACTGTATCGACGCTGGTCTGCTGCACGCCGAGGAAGTCGACCTCGTCTCCATACTTTTCGTAGGCAGCCTGCAGGTCAGGCAGCTCCGCACGGCAGGGCGGGCATGAAGGGAACCAGAAGTTGATCAGAACAGGTCTGCCGACCGTCTGGTCAAGGTCATATGTGCCGTGGTGGAAGGTTTCGACCACAAACGAAGGAGCGGCGTCGTCGGACTTCACTACCTGGCCGGTGGAGCTTGAGCCTGTAGTTGCGGTTGACCGGTCTTCGAGCGGGATGCCTCCAACCTGGGTCGGAGTGTCGGAGCCACAGGCGACCGCTACTGCAGCGACCACGAGCGCCCCTGCCATCACTCGCTGGCGTCTGGAACCGATAGATGCTCCAAAGGCCAGCAATCGCTTCGTCGTATCAAGAATCATTGTTGCCGTCCCGGATATATGCTGCTGTGCCGAGCCTGTTGCTGCCCGTTCTGTATACGGTTCGATGTGTTTTATAGCTTCCGGTCGCGGTCAAAGCTTAAAGTTTTGCTTACATTTTCAGAATGGACGATCACCCACAGCCTCGTGCGGATCAACGCTTACCTGTCTCCATCTGGACCGCACGCTCTGAGATCAGGTCTCCGATTATGTTTTCGGCGGACCTCTGATCCAGTGACCCGGATCGGACGCCCGCAGTCAGGTGATAGCGGTCAAGATAGAAAGTGGTCGGGAAGCCGGTTATTCCTAGCTCGGTCATCAGCTCCCGCTGATCGGCAGCGATCACCGGGAAATCGAACTCATCGGGGTCAACGGTCCATTGTTCGACGCGATCATCAAACTGCGCGGCGACCCCGATGAATCCAACAGACTGGTTGGCGAACTCTTCTTGAAGCGCTAGGAACGTTTCGAGAAATTGCCTTTGAGCAGTCGATGTGATGCCGGTGGCCCAGACGAAAACGACGACGGGCTGATTCGCGAGAGGTTCCAGAGCACTCTGCAGGCTGAGGTGATCCTTCAGCGGAGTGGAGGCGAAGAATCCTTCTCGCGACTCCTTTGGGACAATCACGGTCCCAGAATGGCGGGAGGGCAATGGCCGAATGCCCGCGAGATTAGCAATCTCGGTCGTCATCCTCTGCCGGTCGATGAAGCCGTTCCACTTCCAGACAACCCTCTGATCGCCATTAATGAGGACGGCGCCGGGCGGCAGCTCGAGTCCGTAGCTGCGCATGTATTCGGCATCCTCCAACATGACCGTTGGCAGCATTGCATGTGAGTCGGCGAGGATCGTCTGGACTTTGCGGCCAAGCCCATGCTCCCGGTCTGTGACGGTGAGGAACTCAACGCCGACGGGCGAGTAGGTCTCGTAGAAGTCCTGCATCAACTCAAGCTGGTGTTCTATGCCGGTCACGTGCTCTCGCCAGAAGAACAGGACAACCGGACTGCCGGCGAAGCTGGCAAGGTCAACTTGCTGTCCGTCCAGGGTTTCAGCCGTCAGCGGTCGTGCCGGGCCGAGATCACTTTCGGGAGTCGGAGTCGCTACAGGAGGCGTCGTGGCGGTCGGACCTGTGGACGAAACCCGGGACTCGTTTGCTGCGGTCGGACTCGGTGCGACTGCGTTGCTGCACGCAACCGAAGCGATGGAGACGAGCGTGAGGACCAGGACGATACGAAAGCGGTTCGAAAGTGCGTCCATGGCAAACCTCTCGAGTCTGGAACGTTATCGTTCACCGCCCGCGCACCGGCTTACGCTTAATCTACATTCAGGTCGAGTGTTGCGCCTTCAAAGAGTCTGCACATTCAGAAAGTTGCGGATTTCGCCACGCGAACAGGAACCGGGTCGCGTTTTCGCACTTCGATGGAAGACGGGATCAGAACCGCTTCCGCCTAACCGACAGCCTCTTTACGCATCTGCTCCATCTGATCGGAGATCGCCTGCACCAGACCGCTCACCGGCACCCGCACCTGCTCCATCGAGTCGCGGTTGCGAATCGTCACAGCGTCATCGCTCTCGACCGTCTCGAAGTCCACTGTCAGACACAGCGGAGTGCCGATCTCGTCCTGCCGGCGGTACCTGCGGCCGATGCTCTGCGTGTCATCGAACTGCGTGTTGAACAAGGGCCGGATGGCGTCATAGACCTCACGTGACTTCGGCCCCAGCTTCTCGTTGCGAGAGAGCGGCAGCACGGCCACCTGGAACGGAGCGACGTCCGGGTGGAAGCGCAGCACCACCCGCTGCTCCTTGCCTTCACCCTCCTCGTCGTAGGCATCCGCCAGGAATGCCAGCGCGCTCCGGTCAGCACCCATCGCTGGCTCCACCACGTACGGAACGTAGTGCTCGTTCTTCTCCTGGTCGAAGTAGCTCAGGTCCCGCCCCGACTTTTCCATGTGCGCCTTCAGGTCGTAATCGGTGCGGTTCGAGATCGTCTCAAGCTCGCCCCAGCCCCACGGGAACTCGAACTCAATGTCGGCACTCGCCTTCGAGTAGTGAGGAAGCTCGTCGGCAGTGTGCTCGCGGACCAGCAGCTTGTCCTTGCGCAGGCCGTACTTCACGTACCATTCCATCGAGAAGTCGATCCAGTAACGGTGCCACTCCTCGTCGGTGCCCGGCGTGCAGAAATACTCCATCTCCATCTGCTCGAACTCTCGGGTCCTAAACGTGAAGTTTCCCGGCGTGATCTCGTTGCGGAACGACTTTCCCTGCTGCGCGATGCCGAAAGGCAGCTTCTTGCGAGTCGTAGTTTGTACGTTGTCGAAGTTGACGAACATCGCCTGCGCCGTCTCAGGGCGCAGGTAGATCAGGTTGTCGTCTGACTGCACCGGACCGATGTGAGTCTGGAACATCATGTTGAACTGGCGCGGTTCGCCCAGTTCGCCCTCACACTCGGGGCAACCTTCCGTTTCGACGTGGTCCGCACGGAACCGGCGGTGGCAGTTCGAACACTCGACCAGCGGGTCGGTGAAGCTCGAGACGTGGCCGCTGGCTACCCAGACGTCGGGGTGCATCAGGATGGCGCCGTCGATGCCTACCACGTCTTCGCGGTCGCGCACCATCGCCTTCCACCACAGGTCCTTCACGTTGCGTTTCAGCTCGACGCCGACCGGACCGTAGTCCCAGACGCTACCCAGTCCGCCGTAGATCTCGCTGCTCTGGAAGATGAAGCCGCGCCTCTTCGAAAGAGACACGAGCGTTTCGAGATCGGTGTTCTTAAGCGTTCTGGCAACCACGGTTTTTTCTCCACGTTGGGCGGCCTGTCGGGCAGACAGGATGCAGGGGCAAAAAAGAGCGCCCGCGTTTCGAACGGCTGCGGGCGCCAGGTCAAGCTACAAGTCTACATCTGCGGCGCAAGCTGTTGGTGATGATTCCGAGGAACGGTTTCAGCCGGCAGCGACCGTTTCGGCCCGGTGCTTCTGCCTGTAAAGCTTAGGACTGAGCCCCGCGTCCCGCTTGAACGCCCGGCCGAACGCGGCGGCATCCGAGTAGCCCACGCTGGTCATCACATCCGCAATGGGCTGGCCTGTTCCTTCCAGAAGCCGCCGTGCCTCGCTCATGCGAGCCTTGCGCAGGTACGCGCCGGGCGACTCACCCAGCGCTTGCCGAAACCTGCGAGCGAGTGTCCGAGCGCTCATCCCGACTTTCGAAGCAAGCGCGTCAACGCCAAGCTCTCCGGTCAGGTTCGACTCGATCAGCGTCTGCACGTGGTGCACCTCGTGGTCATCATGAGTCCGAGGGTTGCTCAGTCCCAGGTAGGGCAGCTGTGTTGTGCGGTCCCCGTCCACCAGCATCAACTTCGCAGCTACCTGCGCTCGTTCCCGGCCACCGAACCTCTCCATGAGATAGATCACCAGGTTCAGGAAGGTCGTTGCCCCACCTGACGTGATGACATCACCAGAGTCGATCACCATCTCCTCGATCGTCAGCGAGGCGTCTGGATAACGCTCCCGAAAGAGATCGGCCGCAACCCAGTGCGTTGTGACCGTTCGCCCGTTCAGTATCCCGGCTTCCGCGGCCAGAAACGCACCGGTGCATGATGTGGCGATGCAAGAGCCAGCATCCGCCCACCGTGTTATCCACGGTACAAACGAGGCGTTACGTTTGATTCCGCTCTTCACATCGTCCTCGAGACCGGGAATGACCACGATGTCCGGTGCAGCCGCCCTCGAAGCAGGGGTGTGCGCCGAGATGATCAGGCCGTCCTGGCAACGCACCGGTTCCTCGTCCGGGCCTATGAAGAATGGTTCGAAAACGGGTTCGGCCGAAGGGTCCACGGCGAACCGCCACGCAGCATCTGCCTTCCGCAAAGCATCGAAAACACCCGCAACGTTGATAGAGGCACACCCCGCTAGCGCCAGCACGGCCACCGATGTCATGTTGGTACTCCGGCCTTCAAGCCGAGCTAAGACCTGTCTGTCCGAAACAGCACATTCAATGTCGGAAACGACAATGCCAGAAGATACCACCGCGACAATCATGAGCGGAACGATCACCAATACATCCGCATAGGAGCAGCAGCAGATGCCGCCTCAGCACATGTTCGAAGACGCATACGGTGCGATCATCGACCACCCGGACGATGGTTTCATTGAGATCAGGTGGTATGACACGACCGCGGAGATGACGGAGAAGGAGTTCCAGGACTGGCTACTCAACTTCACGACCGTCGCCGAGCGAAGCCCGTCCCGCCGCGTGCTTGTCGATGCCACGTCATTCAAGATGGAGTGGGTGCCGGAGACGATGGGCTGGCGTGACGAGGTGATCATCCCTCGCTACAACTCGCTCGGTATCACGAAGTTCGCGTTCCACATGCTCGCTGGCTCCCCGCCAATCGGTGGAACTCCGGCACCCGAAGGCCCCGCCGAGTTCCCAACCGGCTACTTCGCATCCCGCGCCGAAACCACGGAATGGCTCGCGACCTAACCTCGTCAGTTGCCGTCTGAGGTTATGCTTGCCTCCGCTATCAATGACCGGTCTGCGACAGCAGGCCAGAGCGGAGGTACCTCGATATGGCAAGCCCGGGCATGGCCGATCAACTGCAGGGAAGAGTCGCCGCGATCACCGGAGCTGGCCGTGGCATCGGACGCGGCATCGCACTCGTCCTTGCGTCACGGGGAGCTACTATCTCTGTCTCTGACATCGACGGCGATGCCGCAGCGTCAGCTGCCTCGGAGATCGAGTCCACAGGTGGCCGTGCGATATCCGGTGTTGTCGATGTGACAGATGTCGATTCGATAGGGCGGTGGGTCGAAAGCACCGTCTCGGAACTCGGCCAAATTGACATCTGCGTGCCCAACGCCGGGGTGATCGGCGCGGCGAACTTCAATGAGCGCAAGGACTACAACGCAGATGACTGGCGTTTGACCTGGGGCATCAACGTCCAGGGAATGGTCAACACCACCGATGTTGTCGCTCCGCACATGAAGGAGCGACGTTTCGGCAAGATCGTCAACATCGCGTCCCATGGCGGCCGCGCCCCCAGGGGTGTAGCAGAGCCGGGACGCGGCACGGTGCAGATCCCGTACGGAGTCTCGAAGGCCGCCGCCATCCAGTTCACACACCACCTCGCAATCGAGCTCGGCCAGTACAACATCAACGTGAACGCCGTGTGTCCCGGCCGCCTATGGACGCCCATGTGGGAGGCGATTGCGCTCAACCACAAGGCGCTGAACCCGGAAGTTGCCGACCTCTCTGCTCGAGAGATCTTCGACCGCAACATCAAGGCGACCATGCCTCTCGGCAGAGAACAAACGCCTGAAGACATCGGCAAGGCCGTCGCGTTCCTCGCTTCCGACGATGCATCGGAGATCACAGGCCAGGCGCTGAACGTCAACGGCGGCGCGATCTTGAATTAGAATCTGCCTCGTTTCCAATCCGGATCAACGAGCGGGGGAATGTATGGCAACGATCGAGGCGAGCGTCAGCAGCTATGTTTCGGCAACGCCCGACGAGGTGTTTGCCGTTCTGACCGATCCGCCGCGCATGGCCGAATGGATGAACGGTGTGGAAGAGGCGGCGTGGGAGCCGGGCTCTGAACTGCGGCGAGGCGGCCAGTTCGGCATGAAGTACAAGTACCGGAACAAGGTCTCCGATATCAAGATGGAGCTGATCGACGTCAAGCCCAACTCCGAACTGAGGTTCAAGACCATCTCAGGCCCGTACCCGATCGAGGCGCACTACGTCCTGGAACCGTCAGAAACCGGTACGAACATCACGTACAACCAGACCGCTTTCTCTGATTCGGCAATGGCGGCGCTGGGCTTCTACCTCACGAGCTGGCTTGCGAAGCCGATGATCCGCAAGGTCCTGCGCAAAGACCTCGAAAAGCTGGCGGCGATCATTGTCGAGCCCGAACAACCAGCCGAGGCCGCGGAATAGCCCATGGATGATGCCGCATCGACGGCGACGGAACTGGTGTTCCAGTTCGATATCGCAGCGGTCGCGGGCCTCATCGCGGTGCTGGCTGTCCTGCTTCCCGTGATGCTGATGCTGGCGTTCCTGCCGCTCCGTTTCCCGATGAATCCCCTGTATCTGCTGGGGTCTGCCGTCACCATCGAGACCACCTACGCCTATCTGTCCGGGCTATTGATGTTCCTGGTAGGCGGCGTGCTCTACGGCTCTGTAGTTGCCGCTGTACAGGTCGGGTTCGAGGTGGCCTCCCTCGCATTCCTCTTCGGAGCGGCGACCGGCGGCGCGCTCTTCATAGTGAGCGGAACCACGTTCGCCTATTCCCGCGCACTTCACAGGGGTGTGAGGATCGGACTGATTGGCGATCCCGGTCCGTTCCTGTTGCGCTACGGCAAAGCCACGCTGGCCCAGCTCGCTGTTGCTCACATCCTCTTCGGAGCGGTGGCAGGACAGCTCTACCAAGCGTTTATCTGATTACACTTTGACGATGGCGACAAGCGTTCCAGACCGATTCCAGGCCCTGTTCTCGGGAGCCGGCGCGACCAGCGAAGCGGTCCTTCAATCGACCGCGATCAAGAAACTGCGCCCCGGCGACCTCGTTTTCGCTCCGGGCAACGATGTAACGGTCGTGCCTCTGGTTCTCTCCGGACTCGTCCGTGTCTTCACCCCTGCGGAGTCCGGTCACGAGATCACTCTGTATGAGATCGAGCCGGGAGAGACTTGCGTGCTCGCAGCTTCGTCCGCCCTCGCGGGCAGCAGCTACCCCGCGATGGCTGTCGCCGAGGCCGAGACCGAAGCCTGGCTTCTGCCGCAAGACACTTTCACAAGACTCTTTGCGGAGAACGAGCTGTTCCGGGCTTTCGTGTTCGACGCTCTCAACTCCCGCCTATCATCGGTCATGGGGCTCGTACATGACGTCGCGTTCAAGAAGATGGACGAACGGCTTATCGGCTACCTGCTGCGCCGAACAACCACGAGCGATCCGAGGCTGAGCGAGACGCAGGAGTCGATCGCGGCGCAACTCGGCACAGCGCGAGAGGTCGTCAGCAGGATCCTCAACGATCTCGAAAGAAAAGGCCTTGTCCAGACGGGCAGAGGATTTGTGGAGGTCACTGACCGTCCTGGACTGACAGCTCTCTCGTCCACCGCAGACTGATTTCGCCAGTTCGCCTGAATCCAACACCCGTTACGTGACCGCAGTCACAGACTGCGAAGCCTCCTGTTCCTACAGTTGTTCGTGAGATAGGAACTGGAACGCGACAGCGTTCCCGGACAGGAGGAAGATATGACAGCCCGGAATGTTGGAAACATCGACCGTGTTCTGAGAGTCGTGGTTGGCGTGGCGCTGCTCGCCACGATACTGCTGATCGAAGGACCATGGCAGTGGATCGGCCTCATCGGCCTCGTCCCGCTGCTCACCGGCCTCGTCGGCACATGCCCGCTATACCGGATCTTTGGATTCAGCACCTGCCCTGTATCGGCAACGAACTGAACGCCTGCTCCCGGTGATGCCAGACAGAGAAAACGGGCCGCTCGAAAGCGGCCCGTTTCTTTTCTGCGTTCCTATCGCTGGATTCAGCGGGTCGCCTGGCCGAGCGCCAGCGCACCGTGCGAAGAGGTGCTCGCACAGACCTGGCCGTTGAACAGGTCAACCTGCGTATTCAGCCTGACCCAGTAACCGCCCGGCTCGAACTGCAGCACGCTCAGGCCAAGCGCTCCGCGCACGGACCCAGCAGCATCCTCGCCAGAGTACGTAATACAGGCCTGTACGGAACCTGCCAGCCTGCCGGTAACAGGCGCTCCAGTGCCGTCCAGTACCCGCATGTCGACAACCTCGCCGCGCACTCGCACTCCATCCAGGCCGCGGGTCGAAGCCGGGGTTGCGATCGGCTCGAGCTGCAAGGACCCGTCTGAGGCCAGTGCTCCGGCAGGAATCGTGACAGCGACCGCGCCGGTGTTGGACCGCAGTGCGCCGCCGGTCGCAGCAGTAACGTCTCGCTGTGCGATCTGGCTCGGGCTGGGCGCGACGATCTTGTTGCCATTCGCGTCCAGCACCCACCATACGCCGCCGACGGTCTGCCCAAGAGTGTCGCCTGGCCTGACATCGTTGACCCAGTAGTACAGCGGGAATCCGTTGTACGTCACCTGCGTGTAGCCGTCTGCTCGCTCGGTGGTGCCGAGCAGGCCGGTGTCCACGCCGCCGATGTCGATCGGCGATCTTGTTGTCAGGAAGGGCGGCCAGTTCAGCGCACAGCCACCCGCGCAGTTCGAAACACCCGGGTCATCCGGGTCGAACAGGTACAGCGTGCGCCCGCTGCGGTCAGCGAGAATCGTGCCGAACGGACTGCCCGACGCCAGGTTCAGCGGAGCAACGGTGTGGATTGCTGCGCCGTGCGAGGACAGCACATACCACGTCCTTCCGACCTCCTGGCCCAGCGTGTCGCCGGGGTCTGAGTCACGGAACCAGTAGTAGAGCGGCCATCCGTTGTAGGTGACCTGCGTCGAACCATCATCTCGCGTGATCGTTCCCAGCCGGTCCTCGGCGAGTCCGGCGCCGAGAGTTGGAGCGTCGCGCGTGATTAGCGGTGGCCATGCAAGCGCGCAGCCGCCGTTGCAGTTCGAGTCGTCCTTCTCATCACGCTTCCACAGGTACAGCACGCGGCCTGACTCATCGGTGATGATGTCGCCAAATGTCGCGTCCGCGCTCAACTGAATCATCGCTGACGTGTGCACCGAGCTTCCGTACTGGTTTACCAGGAACCAGACGTCGCCCCGGTCCTGGCCGCCGGTGTCGCCCTCGACAACGTCGTTCTGCCAGTAGTAGAGCGGGAAGCCGTTGTAAGCGACCTGCATAGTGCCGTCGCCGCGATCGATGGCGGTGAGTCGGCCCTGGTTGACGCCCTCGCCCGCAACCGGATCCTCGTCAGTCAGCAGCGGCGGCCACGCGGTCAGACAGCCACCGGAACAGTTAGAGACGTTTCTTCGGTCGTTCTTGAACAGGTAGAGAGAGCGTCCTGCCGCATCGGTCAGGATGTCACCGAACTCGCTGTTCGCCGTCACCTTCACCTCGGTGCCGACGGCGCGAGCGGTGTCTCCCTGGCTGAATAGCGCCAGCGATGCAAAGCTCGCGATGAGCAGCAGCGCTATTGCTGTCCCGAGCACACGCCGCTGCCCGAGCGGGCCCATCGGATGGGCTGCCAATCTTGAATACATGTCGTTCAGGTTCCTCCGTATGAAGCAGCCCCGAAAACCGCCCGTATGCGACGCCGGATATCGGCGGCACCGGAACGCTCGTTGCCCTTGGATCACTACAGACGCATGTATTTCGCAGGTGAGGCTTACACGGATCACTGGCGACAGAAATCGGTCGTGCAAAGCTGCCGAGCGCGCAAAAAGAAAATCCCCCGGAGCCGTATGCTCCCGGGGGATTCCTGTCAGAAGATTTCTTTTCTTCGACTCGCTAGTTGAGCGCTTTCACCGCAGCTTCAACCTCCGCGTAGGGAGGCTCGTTTCCGGGCGAGTCCGCCAGCCATTCCCAGCTGACGTTGCCGTCTTTGCCAATCACGAAGACAGACCTCTGTGCTGCGGTGTAGCCTTCGACGCCCGCAAAGTTCTCGAACTCCACGCCATAGGCCTTGATTGCCGAGTGATGCATGTCGCTCAGGACCGGGAAGTTCACGCCGTTCTGGTCGGCAAACGCCTTTTGCGCCATCGGTGGGTCAGTCGATATGCCGAGCACCTGCGCATCGAGCGACTCGAACTGGCTCAGCGAGTCCCGGAACGTGCAGAGTTCTGTCTGGCATACGCCGGAAAAGGCTGCCGGAAAGAATGCCAGCACAACGTTCTTTCCGGCATAGTCTGCCAGGCTCACAGCCTCGTGGCCGTCCGAGTTAACGAGCGTGAAGTTGGGCGCCTTTTCGCCAACTGCTACTGCCATGGTGTTCCTCCAGATTAGAGACCCTGTGAGGGTCTGGACCACAAGCGGGCCGGGGTTGGGCGAACAGATAGGGCCGCGATTATGCCATCGGTTACAGCGGCCTGCCGGGATCAGGGCACCTTGATAGCGATCTTGATCACGCCATCTTCGCGTTTTCGGTACTGCTCATATGCTTCTGGCAACTGATCGAACGAGCTCTCGTGAGTCTTCAGCAAACCCGGATCTGCCCAGCCGCGGTCTCTAAGGTCAACCAGTTCTCTTATCTCCTTGACCGGCTGGTTGGTCGCTGCGATCACCGTTGCGTTCAGCTGCAGGTTCTTTCCCATCCAGCGGAGATGTCTGAAGCTGACAGGCTCGTCGCCAGTGAGACTGAAGCTGATCACCTGTCCTTCAGACCGAGCGATGCTGACACATGTGTCGAGACCTGTCGGGTTTCCGCTGGCATCGACAACCACATCGAACAGGTTTCCGTCCGTGAGTTCCTTCGCTGCTTCAGCAACATCGTCCGACGACGCGTTGATGGTGCCGGTGGCGCCGAGTTCTAGCGCCTTCTCGCACCTGTATTCCTCGAGATCGATGCCGACCACCTGTGCGGCACCCTGCTTGCTGGCAAACATGGTGAAGGATAGTCCGATTCCACCCTGGCCGAGCACCGCAATCCGCTTGCCAACGGCGTTCCCCCACCTCTTTGCGGAGTACAAGGCGGTGCCGGAGTGCTGGCACATCACCCACTCATCAAGACCACCCCATTCAGGCAGCCGGATAAGCCTGTCTGCCTTCTGCACAACGAACTCCGAAGCGCCCGCTGCCTCGTTCGGAATGACGATTACACGGTCACCATCCCTGTAGTCAGGATCACGTGACTCCACGACCACGCCGGCGCATTCGTGGATCGGTTTGCCAGGTGCGAGAGGGTAGTGCTCTTCGGGCAGATCGGCGTCGTACTCGAGGTAGATGTCTGAACCACAGACCGACATGTAGTCGATCTTGACCTTCACGTCTCCCGGCTCCGCGAGTTCCGGGTCCGGCACCTCGATCATTCGCATATCCCGACGTCCGACTATCTGAGCAGCTTTCATATCTTCTTTCCGAGCAAGGTGTTGGGACCGACTTAGCTTTCGCAGGACATCAAACAGTCGCCGATTCTACTCGTTGGCCGAAGGCGTTGTTTCGAACGATTGACAATTTGCCTCCGCAACTCCGGCAACCGACTGATACGCTCTCGCAGATTGCTGCATAATCACGCCACCACCAGATACCTCGACACGGAGCGAAACATTGACCGGCACGAACCCAGAAGAGAACCTCGCCCGGTTGGGCATAGATGTATCGACACCCGCGACACCAGTCGCCAACTATGTCCCGGCTGTGCGCACCGGCAATCTTGTCTTCGTCTCAGGGCAGGGGCCGCGCAGGCCTGACGGCTCGATGATCACAGGCAAAGTTGGCGATGCAGTTTCAATGGACGAAGCGTACGAGGCGGCGCGGCTCTGCGGTATCAACCTGATAGCGGCGCTCAAGTCTCAGGTCGGCGACCTCGGGAACGTGAAGCGCATCGTTAAGCTCCTCGGCATGGTCAACGCAGACCCGGGCTTCAACGACCACCCGAAAGTGATCAATGGGTGCTCCGACCTGCTTGTCGAGGTGTTCGGTGATGCCGGAAAGCACGCCCGGTCGGCGGTCGGGATGGGCAGCCTGCCGAACCAGATCTCGGTAGAGATCGAGATGATCGCAGAGATCACAGCCACACCTCAGATACCGGACTAGCACCGGGCGATCTCTCCAGAACGAACATCGCGCTGGATCAAATATCGACGGGTATCTTCCCCAGAACGGAATAGAAAAATGAAGATGCGAACGATCAATCATGTCGGGCTGCCGGTCAAGGACCGGAAAGTGGCGCTGAAGTTCTACCGTGACATCCTCGGTCTCGAAGTGATCCCTTCGATGGTCGACAACGAGAACATCGTCTGGATGCGGACTGCTGATGGAACGATGGTCCACCTGATCGAGCCGCCGCCGGGCAAAGACTCGGCCGGCTACCACTTCGCCATGGAGGCTGAAGACTTCGATGCGGCGGTGAAAGAACTGCAGGCTTCCGGCTACGAGGTGGATGAGGGGCCGGGAGAGCGGCACGACGGACAGCGCTACATCTTCGCCGTCGACCCAGATGGCAACCGTGTCGAGTTCACCACTGCCAGCGGCCTGAAGCCGTCTAACCGGGTCGCTGACGAGTTGGGATACACGCGGGAGCCGTAGCGATGGCAGGTGGAAGCGAGCGGTATGTTCTGCTACTGCGCGGGATCAATGTCGGTGGACACAACAAGCTGCCGATGAAGGAGTTGAAGACGGCACTCGTCTCGCTGGGATTTCGACACGTCAACCACTACATCCAGAGCGGAAACCTTGTGTTCGCTACGGAGCCAACTGATACCGCGGCGCTCGAAGAGATGATCGAAGCGAACATTGTTGGAGCGTTCAGTATCTCAGTGCCCGCGATGGTCCTGTCGGCAGACGAGTTCGAAAGAGCCGTGCAGCGGTTCCCGTTCTCGGACGAGCAGGCTGAGGCGTCTGTCCTGACATTTCTCTCAGGAGACGGCAGTGCCGAATGGGCTGACCGGGCGAGGTCTCGGACCGACGAAGGCGATGAGTACGAACGTATCGAGAGCGTGGCTTACATGTACTGCCCGAACGGGTTGAGCCGCAGTAAGGCAGCAGCGACGCTCCACGAGAAGCCGAAGCAGGGCATCAAGGCGACGAATCGGAACTGGCGGACTGTCAACAAGATCGTGGAGATGCTGGACGCTATACCGGTACCAACAGAGTCCGCGAACTAGACGAGGCAAAATCGATGGCGAAAATTAAAGTCAAAACCGTCAACCACGTGGGCCTGCCGATCGCAGATCGCGGCCGTTCGATGAAGATGTATAGGGATGTGGTCGGGCTCGACGTCATCCCGCACCAGGTCGACGGCAACACGCTCGCATGGACTGAGTGCACCGACGGCTCGATGGTCCACCTGATCGACCCGCCGTCGGATCCCGGTGCGAAAGACGGCAGGCAGCACGTCGCATTTGAAGTCGAGGACCTCGACGCTGTTGTCGAGGTCCTCGAAGCGGCGGGAATCCCACTGGCTAATCAGCCTGGCGTGCGCCACGACGGTCAACGCCACCTGTTTGTTTACGACCCGGACGGCAATCGCATAGAGATCTGCACCCGCGGCGACCACGCTGAGACGAGCCGCACAGTGAACGATGACGGCTACACGCAGGAAGGGTAGGAGATTCTGTCATCCCGATTTATCCCCTCTCCCGATCGCGGGAGAGGGTCAGGGTGAGGGTTGATCAGCCAGAGCCACCTGAGCCTGTCGAAGGGTGCCCTGCCTCAACTAAAATCCGGCTCGGGCCAGCACCATCTCGACGTTCTCCAGCCCCGGCTTGAGCTCGCCAGCGTCAACGGCCCTGATCGCATCGGCCATCGACCGGTTCACCGGCGCATCGATGCCTGCTTCCAAGGCTCGTTCCGCCACGTAGCCGTTCATCTGGTTGATCTCGGTCGGCCGCCCCTTCACCACATCCTGGCCCATCGAAGGCCGCCAGTTCGCGCCGCCGGCTTTCTCAGCCAGCACTCCGTCTAGCTCTTCGTAAACATCGCCGCGCGTCGAGTCGGCCCACATCTGCGGGTCCATCCCGCCGAACTTTTCCACCTTGTAGCCGAGCGCCAGACCGACTTGGGCACACTCCGCCGCAAGCCTGATCTGAAGCTCGCGGCCTCTCGGCTCCCTGTTCAGGTCGGCCATGCCCATGTCCGAGACGGCCACGACAGGATTGCCCATGCTGTTCTGGCTCAGCTTTGCCCAGCGCTCTCCCCACAGGTTCGTCGTCGTCTTGCCTGCATCGATCGGGTCGAGCATCTCAACCAACTCACGGATGCGCTCCGACTCCGAGCCATCGTGCTCGCCTGCCCGGAAGACGTCGTGTCCGTGATCACGTCTGCGAGTATCGCCGGGACGCTCGACCTTTCCTGCCCCCCACATCGCCACTGAGATCGATGACATCACGAGCCCAACCGAACGCTCTGCGCCCACCGCCTCTGCGATGATCGGGTCGGTCCAGCAGTTCTGCGACGACACGATGTAGCCTTCCGGCTTCACGAAGGGGTCGATGAAGTGCGCTGCCCAGCGAGTGTCATACGCCTTCATGGCAACGAAGCCGATGTCGAACTTTTCCTGCCTTGCGACCAGCTCGTTCTCGTGCAGGTGAAACATCTTCGGATGAGCGGTGAACGGCTCGTGCGGCCCTTCGACATACAGGCCGTCGGCACGAATCTTCTCCACCTGCTCGGCCCACGGGTCGACGATCGTGACGTCATGCCCGGTGTGGTCCAGCCACCCGCCAAGGTAGCTGCCAACCGCCCCGGCGCCGATAAAGATGATCCGCTTGCTGTCTGTCATTACCGGTCCTCAGTTCCTCTCAAACTCTTACTGTAGGTCTTTCGGCGGGTACGTGTATCGCTCCCTCGAAAAGAGCCATGGCTCGCGAGCTTCGCTACTAACACGAACAGTCGCGTCCGACCGTTCCCTCACGCCGTCCTTCAGTCTTGCTCCGATTCCCGGCTCAGTCGGTGCCATCAGGAAGCCGTCTTTCACAACAAAATTCGGATGGAGAAAATCGCCGTACCAGCCGCGATGCATGGCCCTGTTGTACTCCATGATCATCACGTTGGGAACAGCCATGCAGATCTGCGCGCACGCCAGCATGTTCACCGGCCCCACGCAGTCGTGCGGCGCAATCGGCAACTGGTGGCCGGAAGCCAGGATGGCGATCTTCTTCACCTCGGAGATGCCGCCGGTCCAGGTGAGATCAGGCATAACGATCCTCGCCGCACCAGACTCGATGAACCGCCTGTGCTGGTAGCGAGTCATCAAGCGTTCGGCCACCGCGATAGGCGTCTTCGTCGACCGCTGAAGCCTGAGGTGTGCATCCTCGTTCAACGGCGAGATCAGCTCTTCATGCCACATCGGCTGCAGCGGTTCCATCTCCTGGACAATCTTGATCGCGGTCGCAAGGTTCCACTTTGCGTGGCCGTCGTTCGCGATCTGCATCTCCATGCCGAGCGCGTCCCGGATCTCCCGGACGGGCCTGAGCGCACGATCAAGGTCCTTCTTGAACAGCAGGTTCCCGTCTGACTGGCGGGCGATGAAGTCAGTAGGGGAGAACTTCATCGCACCAATACCTTCGTCCAGCAGGCTCTTCGCTACCGTGACCGGAGTCCGCCAGACATCGTAGCTGTCGGTGATATCGCCATACACGCCGAGGGTGTTGTAGACCTTGATGCGGTGGCGGGTCCCGCCGCCTATCAGCTCAAAGACGGGCAGCTTGAGCTGCTGTCCCTTGATGTCCCACAGCGCCACGTCCAGCGCCGATATCGCGCGCAACTCCGCCCCGCCGTAGCCGGCGTGGTCCGAAACCCTGAACATCGTCTGCCAGTGAGCCTCGATGTCCTCTGCGTCACGGCCGATCAGCAGCGGCCCGAAGTGATCGTGAATGGCAGCTTCGACAGTGCTCGCCGCGTACCAGGTCTCGCCCAGTCCGACGATGCCGCCGTCTGTGTGTATTTGGACGAAGATAAGGTCAGGGAACTGGCTGACGCGGATGGTCTCAATCTGTGTGATCTTCATCCCTGCCGCTCCCCGCCATCCTGAGCCCGTCGAAGGGTGGGAGCCAGCCGCCCCTCTGTCTCGTCAATCGACATCTTTCTGAAGCGCCAGATGTCATCCATCTCGGCCGCCATCTCAGGCGAAAAGCCATCTGTCGCCGTCCAGCCCTCATCGCCCATGCCGGGAACAGCCGCTCGCTCGTCTGTCACACGAGTCGAAACGTCCTTGCGCTCGAAAACCTCAGGACGCAGCGCCGTTCCGACACCTGGCCGTTCAGGTGCCGCCAGCCATCCGTTTTCAATCGGCAGGTTCGGCTCGACGAAGTCTCCGTACCAGCCCTGGAAGTACGGGCGCACGTGCTCCATGATCATCACGTTTGGCGAACTCATGCATATCTGGGCGCAGGCGAAGATGTTCACCGGCCCAGTCGCATCGTGCGGCGCGACCGGCACCTGGTGTGCAGATGCCATCACGGCGATCTTGTGGGTCTCCGAGATGCCGCCGGTCCAGATCAGGTCCGGCATCACAATCCGTGCCGAGCCGTTTTCGATGTACTGTCTGAGTTGCCACCGGGACAGAAGGCGCTCCGAGATACACACAGGCGTCGAAGTCGATTCCTGCAGTTGCAGTAACGCATCCGGGTTCATCAGCGGCATCAGGTCTTCCTGCCACATGATGTCCAGCGGCTCCATCGCCTGCGCAATCTGAATCGCAACCGGCAGCGACCACTTGCCGTGACCATCGTTCGCGATCTTGATGTCGTCCCCGACGGCGTCTCGCACATCTCTGAACGGCTGTAACGCCCGGTCAAGCTCTTTCGGCGACAGGTACTGGCCTTCGCTCGGTGTGGCCACGATGATGGTTGGACCCATCTTCATCGCGACGATGCCATCGTCGACCAGTTCTTTCGCCAGCTCTCCGGCGCCTCTGTACGGAGCACCTGTCGCGTAGACCCGGATGCGGTCCCGCACCTTGCCGCCAAGCAGCTCGTAGACCGGCACGCCGGTCGCCTGCCCCTTGATATCCCACAGCGCGATATCGATGGCGGATATCGCTCGCATCTCGGCGCCGCCGTAACCGGCGTGGTCAGACAGCCTGAACATGTTGAGCCAGTGACGTTCGATCGCAAACGGATCGCGGCCGACCAGTAGTGGTGCAAAGTGGTCGTGCACCGCCGACTCCATCGTGCTCGCCGCGTACCAGCTTTCGCCAAGCCCGATCAGGCCAGTGTCTGTGCGCACCCGGACCCAGATGATGTCAGGTAGTTCACCGACTCTGACCGTTTCAATATGGGTGATCTTCAAGTTCGCTTCCTCGTGGCGCTGAGATCAGTTCATCGCCCGATCCGTCAGCCGCTGCGGAGTATAGCCCCGCAACCTCACTCTCAGGCTCACCGGGATTCCGTTGCTATTTGCCGCTTCAGATCGCCCACATGTGCGGGACTTGTGATACCAAAACGGATGCAACATTCACCAGTCATCGCACAGGAAGCGCTAAATGTCACAGGTCAGGGAAAACAGGGTCCTCAAAGCCGCCAGGGAAGGCCGCATCGCCAAGGGCTACAACCTCACGTTCCCATCGGTCCACAACATCGAGATCCTCAGCCGTCTCGACTTCGATTTCGTCTGGCTGGACGGCGAGCACGGCCCATTCGGCTACACGGAACTCGAAGAGCAGGTGCGAGCCATCGAGGCAGCCGGTGCGACCGCGGTGGCGCGAGTCGAGAACGTCGATCAGTCGACCATCCTGCAGTACCTCGACCGCGGCATCCAGGGCATCGTCGTGCCGCACGTCTCATCCGGTGAGGATGCGCAGGCGCTCGTTGACGCCTGCTACTTCGGGCCTGAAGGCAAACGGTCGTTCGGTGGCAACCGCGGCACGAACTACACCTTCACGCCAGACCCATGGGGCGACAAGACCGCCTACTACAAGGACTCGAACGACAACATGCTGGTCGGCGCGCTTCTCGAAGACCAGGGAGCGGTCGACAACATTGACGACATCCTCGCGGTCGACGGCATCGACCACTTCGGGATCGGCCCGAACGACTTCGCGCAGGGCATCGGCTATCCCGGGCAGCCCGAGCACCCGGATGTCGTGAAGGTGATGAAGGAGCTGTCAGACCACATCAGGTCGAAGGGCAAGAAGATGACAGGCGACCTCATGCGGTCGGTGTGGATCCATGAACTGTTGCTGAACTCAGGAGAGAGCTTCCTGAACGGCGAGTAGGGACGCGTATGAGCGAACAGAAAAACCCTGAAGAGCCTGACAACGATAAGAAACCGACTCCCAACGCTCTTTCAGGCGCGTGGATAGCGATTGGCGCCGGTGTTGGTGTTGCGATCGGAGCAGCGACCGACAACATCGGGCTGTGGGTGGCTATTGGAGTGGCCATCGGCGTCGCGATCATGGCAGGGCAGACGTACAGCACGCGCGACAAGTAGTCACTCGGCCCCCAACGGTACATATACCCAATCAGCGGCCGTTTGGCCCCAGGTAGTGATATTCAACTAACTCGGGAGTAAGCTTTCGCCTGAACGGCGAGCCCATCAAGTATCTGCACACCGTCCAGAAGCTCCGCAGAGAGGATATGTATGACCACCGCATCGAGAGAACAGGGAACATCGGCCGTCTGGCACGACTCGGACCATTCGTGGGAGCTGCGAGACTTGCCGCTGCCTGAGATGGAGCCGGACGCGGTACAGATCCGTGTAAAGGCTACTTCGGTGTGCGGATCAGACCTTCACATCTGGCGAGGCGATGGCCAGCCGAAGGATGCGCCGCCCAGGGCCCCGTTCGTGTTCGGTCACGAGATGATGGGCGAGGTCGCAAAGCTCGGCTCGAAGATCACCACCGACTCGCTGCGCCGGCCCCTCAAAGAGGGTGACAGAGTCGCCTACTCCTATTTCTTTCCGTGCGCAAAATGCTACAACTGCATACGAGGTGAGTTCGGGGCATGCAAGTTCCGCATGGGCCGTAAGCCCCTCGACGAGTATCCCTACTGCAACGGCGGGTTCGCCCAGTACTACTACCTGCGGGCTCCCCAGTACCTTTTCAAACTCCCCGATTCGATCTCAGACGCCGCGGCAGCGCCGATCAACTGCGCGCTTGCGCAGGTCTATGAAGCCCTTCACCTCGGTGGCGTTAAACTCGGCGACAACGTTGTGATCCAGGGAGCCGGCGGTCTCGGAGTCAACGCATGTGCGGTCGCTGCTGAGCTTGGCGCCAACAAGGTGATCGTCATCGACGGCCAGAAGCCGAGGCTCGACCTGGCAGTGCAGTGCGGTGCGACGCACACCATCGACATCAATGAGTACGACACGCCGGAAGCCCGCATCGAGCGAGTCTTCGAGCTGACAAACGGCATCGGCGCGGACAAGGTGCTCGAGGTGGTCGGTTTCCCGGCGGTGGTCGAAGAGGGTGTGCAGATGTGCCGGATGCGCGGCACTTACCTCGAGGTCGGCCACATCTCGCCGAACTCGATCGCAAAGCTGGATGTGCAGAAGCTGGTGCAGAACCAGGTGAGGTTCTACGGCATACAACACTACGACCCGTGGATCATCCCGAACGCGATCGACTTCCTGGTCCGCACAAAGGACAAGTACCCGTTGACCAATGTCATTTCGCACGAGTTCTCACTAGACAAGATCGGCGATGCGTTTGACACGGCTGAATGGGTCGGACGAAACGCCGGCTCAGAGGTGACCCGAGCGGTTGTCACGCCTTAGCGCAGGCTTTCTGAGGACGAGATTGGAACGGCGGGCCGGTTCGGCTCGCCGTTTCGCGTTTCGATATATGTACCGACGGGCTCAGTTGCGGCTCCAACTCAGGAGTCGACTATATGTACCTGCGGTCGTTGCGCTGATGATTGCGCTCGCGTCTTGCAGCCCAATTCCCCGCGTTTCCAGCTTCGATGCTGCCAGCGTGGCCGTCGAGGTGGCGGAGTCGGAGGCCGGACCAGACACCGCCGGCACATATGCCCTCGCACTGCTTGAGTTCGGCGATCTGGAGAGCCGTTACAGGCGTTCACAGCAACACGATGCGGCACGAGTGCTGCTCTCGGAAAACGGTGAGGTGCTGCTGGACCCGGACGACCTCGTGTGGGCGTCGGTCGTCACGTTGGACCGGAAGATAGGGGAGGGAACCGGAGTCGATTTCGGAGTGCCGCAGCGTTGGTTAGTTCTGGTCGACATCGATTCCGGACTGCCCATCTACTCCACTCTGTTGCAGGCGAATCTGCTCCTGCCAGGAGGTCTCCACACGGTCTCAGAACTCGACCGCGCGCCGTAGGCGCAACTCTGGGGTCGAACTTACCCGCCGAAGATCTGCTCACAGCGGTCAAGCGCCGGACCATGCCCATCCAACACTTTGATCTCACCTGTCCAGATGCCCTGTGCCATCTTCAACGCACCGCTCTGAACACGATCAAACGTCTCCGGACTCATCTCGACGATCACGACGGGGTCCACTGCGGGTCCCTCGCCGTTGTCTGGCCGACCGTCACTGACACCCAGGTAGAAGACCTCATCGCCAACGTGAAACTCGTATCGTTCGTCTAAACCGGCTGCCATATCCGGCTGGAAAACCGCCCGAGAGGCGAGTATCGCCCATGCGGGACGACTGTAATCTTTCTCACCACCGGTCAGTCCTGAGCGAAGGCCGAATCTCACCATCTCCACCAGTACCGGCTCAATCATGCGGCCACGATCGGTCAGTCGGTAGATACGCCTCTTGCGCATGCCCGGCGCACGCTCTCGCTCGATCAGACCGTCAGCTTCGAGCCTCTTTAGTCGAGAGGCCAGCAGGTTCGTTCCGATGCCCCGGAGAGCCTCTTCAAGCTGCCCATAGCTCCTGGACCCCGTCGCGAGCTCCCGCAGGAGCAGCAGAGTCCATCTCTCGCCAACAAGGTCGAGCGTGCGTGCGACGTTGCAGGCCTGTCCGTAGCTGCGCCGTTCAGTTGAACTGGAAACCATCTCAACCTGACTTTATTACTTGACTTTTATATAGTATATACTATATCTTTTTCAAGTGTAACAGTCAGGCGAATACGGGAGCTATATGAAATGAAAGCAAAAACGGGCGATCTTCTACTCAGGCGGTCACTGGTGGCCAACGCGGTGTTTTCGGCCGTCTCTGGCCTTGTCCTGGCCGTTGGGAGCTACGCGATAGCCCCGCGGCTCGGCATCGAGCCCTCCTGGATCGTGTTGATCGTCGGCCTGGGCCTCTTGCCGTTCGCGTACGATCTTTTCACGAACGCGACGAAGGACAGGGTCGATCTTGGCAAGGCCAAAACGGCGATCACAGGCGACATAGCCTGGGTTGCAGGAAGCATCGTTATCCTGGCGATAGATCCGACTGGCCTGACGATAGCCGGGTTCGTCACGATCGCCCTGGTAGCCGCTGTGGTCGCCGAGTTCGCCGTGCTGCAGTGGCTCGGATACAGGCGCGCCCGGTCTGCGTACGGGCTTGAATCGGCGAGTGAACCGGTAGGGCAGGCCGCGGAGTAGAAAGTCGGCCGTCCCAGGGAGGCTTGAGGCAGCGGTGCAGCCTGTAGACTTTCGGTCTTCAGGCCACCCCACCATCACCTCTCGGAGTCCCTGTCCAACGATGAACTCTGCCCTCGAATGTCTCGACTGCGGCGAACTGGCCCCTGCAACCGTCCGCAGCCTGTACTGCACCAGCTGCCATGGGCTATTCAGGCTCTCCTACGACACCGCGCCGTCCGGGACTGAACCGCGCCTGCCAGCGATCTCATCCGAAGCCCGGGTAACGCTCGGCGAAGGCGAGACACCTGTCATAAGTCTCGCCCGAGCCGCGGAAATGCTTGGCCTTGAAGCGCTATTCGCCAAGCTGGAGTTCATGGCGCCCACCGGTTCTTTCAAAGACCGTGGCTCAGCCGTGCTCATCTCTGCAGCACTCGCTGAAGGCGTCACAGAGTTCGTCGAAGACTCCTCAGGCAACGCAGGCGCATCGCTATCTGCCTACGCTGCCGCAGCCGGCATGAAAGCGCACGTCTTTGTCCCGGCAAACGCAGCCCAGGGCAAGCTCGACCAGATCCGAATTTTCGGTGCCGAACTGCATGCCATCGATGGCCCTCGGCAGGCAGCGACAGACGCCGCAGAATCATTCGTCGAGGACCGCAGGCTCCCCTACCTGTCTCACAACCTCTCGCCCTACTTCTCTGAGGGCATGAAGGCGGTCGCGTACGAGATAGCGAGGAGCGAAGCGGCCGGAACGCAGCACATCGTCCTGCCGGTCGGCAACGGCTCTTTGCTCATCGGCGCCAGGGCCGGATTCGACGAATTGATCGACGCCGGCGCCGTCGACTCGGCTCCGAAATTCCATGCGGTCCAGGCAGAAAACGTCCAGCCGATCACGGCCGCGATCAACGGCACAGACTGGGCTCCAGCCGACGCTAAACCGACCGTCGCATCAGGCATCGCCGTCAGCTCCCCACCCCGGCTCGACCAGTGCGTTTCAGCCGTCAGGGAGTCCGGCGGCAGGGCGGTTTCGGTCGGCGAGGAAGAGACGCTGGAGTGGCAGAAACGGCTCGCGAAGGACGAGGGAATCTTCTGCGAAGCGACCTCCGCGGCGGCATTCGTCGGCCTGGAAAAACTGCTCGCAGAAGGAGCGATATCTTACGGCGATTCCGTGCTCGTGCCCATCACCGGCAGTGGCCTCAAAGAGCCGCTCCGGAGTTAATCAGACCTCCTCTACGCCCCGGATATCACCTCTCGCCTTCCTGCAGGGCAGGGCCGGTTTCCAGTTTGAAAGCGGTTCGCACTATCAACGTTATGTAAAGCAGGCAGAAGCGAAACAGCGAAGAACGGGCCCGCGGCCGCCGCTGCCAACCAGCACCTTTCCCACCCTGAACGGCTCCAATACATCGCCTGCAGTCGAGCACTCGTACCTGCTATATGTGACGGTCTGCACGTGCCGCAAGAACCTGGCCGAGTGCTAGCCTGAAACCCGACCCCCGCCGCCGCTGCGTCACTACCGGGCAACCTCCGTCGCAGCCATCGAAAGCCGCCCTGGGCGACATAATGTGAGAGTCGCATGCTGACACCACCTACATGGCGAACCCCCTGGCAAACCACGGGACGCCGCCTGCTCCCGATTTTCGTTGGCCTCACAGCCATCGCAGCGGTCGCATGTGGCTCGGAAGCCCCGAAAGTCGCACAGGATAGCTCTCCGGTCGTCCTTGAAGACGGCACTATCGCCACGGCGACGCCGCCACCGAGCGCCTCCCGTCCGGACGCAGTCCCGGAAGACCTCGAGATCATCTGGGAAGCCTACCGGGTGCTGCAGCGAGAGTACGTGGACGCATCCGTCATCGACCCCGAGGCTCTTTCCGAAGCGGCCGTCAGGGCCATGCTTGAGGAGCTCGGCGACCGCTACACCTCGTACATCACGCCAGAGACTTACGCCATCGAGCGGCAGGGCTTCCAGGGCAACTTCGAAGGCATCGGTGCACAGGTGGAGATGGCGCCTGACAGGTCAACCGTCATCATCACTGCGCCTCTGGACAACAGCCCGGCCGAGAAGGCCGGCATCCGGCCCGGCGACAAGATCCTCGCGGTCGATGGCGAAGATGCCCGCGGTTGGAGTGTCATCGAAGCCGTCAACAAGATCCGCGGCCAGCGCGGCACGGCGGTCGTCCTGACAGTCGAGCATGTCGGCTCAGCGATTCCAGTCGATATTCCGATCATCCGGGACCGGATCGAACAGCCGAGCGTCCGGACCCGCATGCTCAACCCTGAAGATGGGCCATATGGCGTCCTGAAGATCAACCAGTTCACTGCCGAGACGCCCGAAGAGGTGCGCAAAGGCGTTCAGGAGCTGATCGACCAGGGAGCGCCGGGCGTTGTCCTGGACCTGCGTGCAAACCCGGGCGGACTGCTGACATCCACGGTCAACGTGGCGTCCGAGTTCCTGTCAGACGGTCTCGTGACGTACGAGATCGATGCCAGTGGCCGTCGTGAGAACTGGCCGGTGCGAGAAGGCGGGCTTTTCCCCGAAATCCCGCTGGTCGTGCTGGTCGATGGCTTCTCTGCCAGCGGCTCTGAAGTTCTTGCTGGAGCGTTGCAGGACCAGGGTCGCGCCCTCGTCATCGGCACGCCAACATTCGGCAAGGGTTCGGTCAACCTGCTTCGCCAGCTTTCAAACGGCGGCGGCCTCTACCTGACAATCGGTCGCTGGTACACGCCGGCCGGCCGGCTTATCGAAGGCACTGGCGTGGAGCCGGACGTGGTTGTCGAGTTCCCTGCAAACTCCCAGCTCACGCTGACAGACGACGTGCAGATGACCGCAGCCATTAAGCAGCTCGACTTCCAGACCGACCGCCAGCAGGCAGCCGCATCGGCTCGTTAGTCACCGCTCGCTTTCAGCCGGGCGGGTCGGCACGCCCTAGCTGCGCGTCTAGAATGCGGCCTCGGATAGACACGAGCCAGCGAGCGTCGCATTGAAACCCCCGAAGATAACGAAGATAGAAGTCAACAAGATCGAATGGGAGATCGAGGACTGCGGCCCGGAAGGCTCCGGCATGGTCCCGACCTACAACCCGGGCGCTCGGACCGGGATGTCGCTCTTCATGACCCGGATGTTCACCGACGCCGGAGTCATTGGCGAATATCCCCTTCGCAGGGACATCAGCGGGGTCAGCCAGTACATCCTCGGCCGTGATGCGCTCAAGCGTGAAGAGGTGTGGAACGACCTGAAGTTCGTGACTGGCCTCGAGAGCGCGGCGATCGACATCCTTCTGTGGGATATAGCCGGGAAGCTGACCGATATGTCGGTATCGCAACTCCTCGGCGGTTACAGAGAGAAACTGCCCGCCTACGCCAGCACCATGAATGGAGGCATCGCAGGACTCGGAGGCGGCCTCTCAACCTCGGAGTCGTACGCAGAGTTCGCGCAGCAGTGCTACAAGATCGGCTACAAGGCATTCAAGATCCACCCTTACCCGCGGCCGGTGATCCAGGACCACGTCGATGTGATGCTTGCACTCGGTGAAGCGGTCGGCGGGAAGATGGACCTGATGCTGGACGCTTTCGGCTACTACCGGTCGTTCGCTGATGCGCTGAAGGTGGGCCGGGCCTGCGACGAGGCAGGCTTTTTCTGGATAGAAGACCCGTACTTTGAGGGCGGCGCATCGGAGTTGGGGCACGCACGCCTGCGTGAACACCTGAGCACTCCGCTTTTACAGGGCGAAACTCTCGCGGGCCTGTCCAGCAAGATGAACCTGCTGACTTCAGGGGCGACCGATTTCATTCGAGGCCAGATCCACAACGAGGGGATTACAGGCACGATGAAGCTGGCGGCTTCAGCTGAAGCGCTGGGCGCAGATATCGAGATTCACGGTTCCGGGCCCGCACAGCGCCACGTGATGTCGGCCATCGGCAACTCCAACTACTACGAGATGGTCTGGGTCCACCCGGACGTCCAGTGCCTGCAGACCACTCCAGACATATTCGGCGACAACTACGCGGATGGCCTGGAAGCTGTGGACAAAGAGGGAATGGTCTCAGTCCCTGAAGGCCCCGGAATGGGCGTCGAGTGGAACTGGGAAGCCATCAAGCGAATGACGACGGCGACCAAGGTCGTGGAGTAAGGCGGCAGTTGTCTTGCCTCGTCCCGATGTTGGGTGCCCGCTGTTCTATCCCCTCTCCCGATGCGGGAGAGGGTTAGGGTGAGGGCTGCCTGTCTCTGTCATCCCGAGCGCAGCGCAGGGATCTGATAGTTGAAAGACGCTCGCCGAGAGATGCTGAATCGACCCGTTCGGCCTCGCTCAGAGCAGGGACAGCATGACAGATCGATACCGGCCAGCACCCTCCTCTTCCTGGCCCACCACCGCTTACACTTGTCAGCTATGGCCGCAACAGATGCTGCGAAGCAAGACACCACCATAGCCACGAACCGGCGCGCCCGGTTCAACTACGAGATTCTCGAGACATTCGAGGCAGGAATCGTCCTGACCGGATCCGAGATCAAGTCGGTGCGCGCCCGCCAGATGACCATCTCAGAAGGCTACGTGCAGGTCCGGAACGGCGAGGCGTGGCTGCACAGCACGCACATCGCCCCGTACCAGGCGGCCGGCATCTACGACCAGCACGAGCCGACGCGCACGCGCAAACTCCTGCTTAAGAAGAGGGAGATCGCGCACATCGAGCGCGAGATGCAGAAGGCCCGACTGACCATCGTCCCGCTGAAGGTCTACATCAAGGGCCGAAGGGCCAAAGTCCTGATCGGTCTCGGCCGAGGCAAGCGCCAGGTCGACCGCCGCGAAACGATCAAGAAGCGTGACGCTCAACGAGAGATCGGTAGGGCCATGCGGGTGAAGGGTTAGGGAGAACTTCCCCCTAAACCTGCAGAGCCGTCGAAAAGTCCGGGACGCCTGCCCAGCGGCCGCCGTCTCCGGTTGCTCGCATCACCGCGATCGTCTTGATCACCTCGGGATTAGCCAGTCCGTGCGGCTTCGTGCCGGTCAGCACGTTGATCACCGACTCCGCCTGCAGAATCGGGCACTCCTCCAGGAACTTCGGCGAATAGCCTGCGATATGCGGCGTCACGATCAGGTTCGGGATCTGCAGCAGCGGGCTTTCAGGGTCGACCGGCTCGACCTCTGTAACGTCGATCGCAGCAGCCTCGATCTGGCCGTCACGCAGCGCAACCTGCAAAGCAACCTCGTCGACCAGCGGGCCGCGTGAGCAGTTCACTATCAACGCAGTTGGCTTCATTTTCGAAAAGGCATTAGCGTTGATGATGTGGTGCGTCTCCGTCGTTGCAGACATGTGCAGCGACATGTAGTCCGACTCTCGGAGCAGCGTGTCCAGGTCCACCATCTGCACGCCATACAGGTCAGCAGCCGTCTGCGAAACATACGGGTCAGCGGCGAGAATGCGCTCTGGCCCGAAACCGCGAATCCGGGTCGCAAACGCCTTTCCGATATTGCCGAAACCGATGATCCCCACTGTGTGACCTGCGATGCGCCGCACTGTCTCCTGGTATTCCATCGTGAGTCGGGGATTCTCGGACCACTGCCCTGCCCGCGTCGTCGTGATCGTGTCGTACAGTCGGCGTGTCAGCGCCAGCAGCATCGCAACAGCGTGATCGGCCACCTCCGTGGTGTTCACGCCCGGCACATTGCAGGCAAGTACGCCAAGTTCGGTCGCTGCGTCAAGATCGATCGAGTCGACACCAACACCAAGCCTGCTCACAACTTTCAGCTTCGGGCACGCCTCAAGCACCTCTCGTGAGGTCAGCGGCTGCGTCGTGATCAGCGCTCCGTCGGCTTCCCTGAGCAGATCGATCATCTCTTCGGTGCTCGAAACGGAACCCTCGATCACCTCCATCCCGGCCTTCTCGAACAGGTCGGTGCGGTGGTGCTTGCTCTCCATGACGGCAACTTTGAAAGGCATTTTTTTCTCTCCTGTACGCGTAGATGTGAAAGTGCCGGTCGAGGCGGCTGCACGAACCGGCTTTGACTAATTAACTGAGAGGAGTTTAGGCGACTGCCTATGCTAAGTCGAAATCCGGCCCGTGCGGCGTCCACGCTCAACCGATATCATCCGCCACCATGAACAGAAAAGTGCTGATAACCGACTATGTCTGGCCGAGTCTGGACCCTGAGCGCGAGGTGCTGGAGGCCGCAGGGTTCGAACTGGTCGTCGCACCTGACGGCTCTGAAGAGACTCTCGCCGGTCTCGCAACCGACGTCGATGCAATTATGTTCTGCTTTGCGCAGGTCACAGAAAAGGTGCTGCGTTCGGCGCCGAAATGCCTGGTCGCGGCGAGGTACGGAATCGGTGTCGATAACGTCGCCATCCCGGTCTGTACGGAGTTGGGCATCGTCGTGACGAATGTGCCCGACTACTGCATTGACGAGGTCACAGAGCACACTTTTGGGATGGTGATGGCGCTCAACCGCCGGCTCGTTCCGCACAGCGCTGCGGTCAAGTCAGGTGGCTGGAGCAGTGTCGCGCTAGACCAGCCGATGAAGCGCATGAACGGCGCAACATTCGGCGTCATCGGTTTTGGACGCATCGGCCGCTCGGTCGGGTCAAGGGCCAGGGCGCTCGGCATGGATGTCCTGACCTATGATCCGATGCTCGAGCCCGGCCAGGACATCGAGGGTGCAAAGAGTGTCACGTTTGAAGAGGTCCTTGCCGGTTCCGATTTCATCAGCGTCCATGTCCCACTCACTGATCAGACCCGAGGCATGATCGGCGAAGAGCAGCTCGCACTGATGAAGAAGGGCGCAATCATCGTCAATCCCGCACGCGGCGGCCTCATCGATGAGTTTGCGCTGGCTGATGCGCTGGCGTCCGGCCACCTCGCAGGCGCGGGCCTCGATGTAATGGAACCTGCTCCGCCTGCCGACGATCACCCGTTGTTGAAGCAGGAGAACGCGATCATTACGCCGCACACGGCATTCTTTTCGCAGGCCTCAACACTCGAGCTTGAGACTCGCACGGCGCAAGAGGTCGTTCGAGTGGTGAACGGCGGCCAGCCGGAGAACTTCATCAACCCGGAAGTCGGCGGGAGGACCAGGGTTGGAATCTAGGTTTCGACTCTTCTCACACGCGGCGAGTCGGAGAGTGAAGCCGTTCGGCCAGTGAATGGCCACCGAAACCCGGCTAGAACACGGTTACGAGTTCTGTGAACTTCTTCGCGTCCGCTTCTGAATAGACGCGCGGCTCGCCGTTCAACAGCGCGACCATTCCCGCCGAGCGCTCGTTGATCGCTATCGGAGCGACCATCACTGATAGGAATCTCGGCGCATTACCGCACACCATCGCTCCCGGAAACCTGCTCAACACGTCGTCAGGCTTTCGGGCCGCAATCAGTTGAGTCGAGCCTGAATCGAGGACAGGTTCAGCCACCGTCCCCTCAATTGAATATGATCGTCCGACCTCGCGTACGGGCTTAGGTGAACCAGGAGAGATAACCCGCTGTGAAAGACGGACAGTCCTGGAGGCCCTGTCGATCGTGGTTACGTCCAACAGGTCGAATTCAAAGTAGCGGCGGAATTCGTGAGCCACGGCATCGAGAGCTGTCTCAGCCTCAAACAGGTGTCGAAGAGACGCCATCATCAACTGCGGATCCATCGAGTCAGTGGCACGGTCCTGAGTCCCTGCGGCGACCGCAGCTTCCGGGTTCAGGCCGGGAATGGCGATCGAAGCTCCGTCCAGGTCGATCTGGACCCATCTCCAGTGCTCGCCGAACCTGGGTGCAATCTCGAACGTGACGTACGCGCGGAACGCCGCACCGTGCTTGCTGACGCAGGTGAGTTCAACGCCGGGCGCGTCGCCGTGGTCCAGCTCCGCTACTGAATACATCGCCGTCACCCAGGCCTGCCGCTCCGCCTGGGTGTGAGGAGCAAGGTTGCTGATCCCGAGCTCTATGAACTCCTCATACGAATACCCAAAGACCCTGGTCCCGGGCTCGTTGACATGCCTTATCTGCCCGTCGGGGCTGACCAGCAGTACCGGATCAGGCCAATCGTCGAATTCGTGAACCGATGCGTGCGCCACCGTCCTGGCACCTCAGCTGAAACGTGATGCTACTAGACCCTGCGGCGATATTGCGGCGAGCGAAGAGAGTTGCGACTGCAACAGAGCAAGTTTACCGACCTGGATTTCCTGTATTCAATACGTGTACGTACGACATAGCAGAGTCGCTCATCGCTCCCGTTCATCGAGAAAATGCGGGTGATCACACGTAGCTTTCTCAAATCGATCTGACCAACCTCGCCAACTTCTCGACATCGCCTTTCGAGTAGATGAAGGGCTCTGCTGACTTGACTATCGCCATGCCGGATACGCGGTTCGAAATTCGCAGAGGAGAGACCAATGTGGAGAGGAACTTGGTCTTGCGACCGTTGGAGGCCAGGCCCGGAAATTCGGACCAAATGATCTCCGGGTTCCGTGCGGTGACGAGCGTGGTCTTATTCAACTCCGCAGCCTTCTCCATAACGGTCCCGCGCAGCGAGTACTTGTCGCCGGTATCTCTCACAGGCTGCGGCGAGCCCTCGCCTGATATCCACTGGCGTAGATGCGCGGTCTTTCGCTCTGTGTCGACCGTGGCCATGCCGAACGCATCAATAGGTAAGAGGTCGGACACCTCACTGGCAATCTGGTCGACGATAGTGTCGACCCACAACATGGTCTTGAGCACAGCCAGCTTGCCCGACTGGTCGACCAGGTCCGGAAGTTCGGACTCGACCGACGATTCGATCAGCAACCTGTGCTCGGGTTGCGAATCGTCCGAACCGGCGGTCGTCAGACCCAGAGTCGGAACGGATGGGGCGACGTGGATCTGGATCCACCTCCAGTCAGTTCCCAGTCGCTGCGCGTACTCGAAGCTGACGTGTGCACGGAATGATGAGCCATTCTTGCCAACGCAGAGCAGCTCAACGCCGGGCCCGCCGCTACTTCCGGCGCCGACCAGCGAGTACATCGCCTTGACCCATGCCTGTCGCTCAACAGGCATCATCGAGGCGATGTCGCTCACGCTGAGCTCGACGAACTCGTTGTAGGAGTAGCCGAATGAGGTGACCGCTGGATCGTTGACATGAACGATCTGGCCATCTGCATCGACGAGCAGAACAGGATCCGGCCAGTTGTCAAACTCGCGGTACGAGCTATTTGCCACTGTGGCAACGTCCCAGTTAGATCTCTGACAGAGTCTCGCGGGCGCTATCGCTACGAGTGAACGGTGATTTGATCGGCATTGGTAGAAATTCTACGAACCGTTTATCCATGCGTTCAAGACATGGAAAAGCAGTTTTTCTGCGCTTTCGAACTACACCTCGTCTGTGGTCCAACGAAGGCCTGGATGAATGCGACGCGGTGCAGCTGACCCGAGTGCGCAATACGGTAGTGCGCGCGGCTGGGAGCTACTGTGGAGCGGTTGTTTTCGCCATACGTCCTTGGCATGCCGGGCTGCGTTACGGCGGCGGTTTACCACTTGCCCAATGGCGTGTCTGGTTCGGGCGCAGACGTGAAGGAGAAACTCAGCCGGTGACAGCCAGCTTCATCTGCAGCGTATTCACCGTGCGCTCTACCCGCTCCGCCTCGGTCACGCTCACCTCCTCAGTCGAGTAGGCGGCCCTTTCAGCTGCCGACGCCGCGTTGAGTAATCCATCCGCTCCATGCGTCATGTACGTTGCGGCCCTCTCTGCGTACAGGCTGATCGGCTCGCTTGACCTCCGCCGCCTGAACCCGGCCTTAGCAACCCTGCGTTCCAACTTTGAGAACGACTTCAGGATCCGCATCCGTTCTTTGTGATCAGACCCGCTCAACGCCGAGTAGCTCATCCACTCGAACTGATCTTGATCGCTTCGTATCCGGTGTCTCAGCCAGTACCACCAGTAGGCAAAACCTGCGATAGCGGTCAGCAGCATGATCGAAACACCGAACAGCGGCCCAACCTGGAGCAGCCATTCGAACGCGGTAGCCAATCCGCCGGGTGAAGAGTTCAAAGCCGATGCGAGGTTGTCGCCGAGCCTGCGGTCCAGCAGCGAGCTCAGGCCTGAAGGCGGTGGCGTTTCGAGCGATGATGGGCTCGGCAAGTCCGGTCTCGAGGACGCATCGAACGGCACCCATCCGGCCTCGTCAAACAGCACCTCGGCCCAAGCATGCAGGTCCGTGTCCTTGATCTCGGCAGCGCCTGAGTACGGGTTGAAGCTGCCCGGCAGGAACCCGGTCGCAATCCTCGACTGCAGCCCGACGGCCCGGGACATCAAGGCCTGCGCTGTTGCGAAATCGATCGCCGAGCCCGGCCTCTCGCCGAACACGAACTCGGCAAGCTCCGCACTCGATTCCAACGGTGATTCGGACTCCGGATCATACTCAAGTCCGTTCAGATATCCGGCTATCGTCGCAGCTCGATCGAAATCCGTCTCAGCATCCGCCGTCAGAGCGCGGGCCAGCGAGTAGATCTCTCCGTATCCCGGCGGCAGCACGCTGAACTCGGTCGCTGCCCAGCCTCCCCGGTCCTGTCTCAGCTCGTCAGCGGTGATGGCCGGCCGTCCGGAAACCACCTGGTAGGTCGCTCCTTCATCAACGACCGGAAGGCCGTTCCGGTCACGAGGCACCGACAGTGAAAGCGGCTCGTACCCGGTGATAAATGACCGTCCCAGCCCCTGCTGCATGAAGTAGGTCTGCAGGTAGCGCTCGTCATCCTCTTCGCCATTGGGCCGGGCGAAAAGCGAGCCAAGCCTGCGCCTGTCCGGCAGCGTCGAGAGCCATTCGCCTTCACCCCCTGCAGCCGGTGCATCGAACGAGTCGTACACCGCCCCTCGCCAGTAGCTTGCGACTGCGCTGCGGATGTATGCCACCGTGCCGGGGTCGAGATCAGGCGCCGAAAGAGCCGTACCGGTCGGCCGTCGCTCAAACACGCTGCCCCCCGCAGGATTAGCGCCACCTCCTACAATCGGACCTCCATCGCCAAGATCGTTGATGCCAGCCCCAACGCCCTGCCCTCCACCAAGGGACTGGCCGTCCGGACCCTGCTGCAACGTCGCCTGCTCCATTAGCTGGCGGGCTTCTTCAGGCGTTATCGGAGGCTCGGTCCCGTCACCGGCGCCGTTCACCGGCAATATTGCGAAACGGGCAGACTCCGGCGTCTGAGAAGCGTCCCACGGCAACAACAGGAACGCGATCAGAGACGAAACACCGATCATCCCCGCTACAACAGCCCAGAAGACCGTTGCGCCGAATGCTCCGCCCCTGCGCGCCACCGATGCTTCCCGGGTTATGTCCGTGTACTGGCTCAGCGCAAGGAAGGTGACGATGATCGCCAGGTAACCGCCCAGCAGCGCTGCGAACTCGTTTCCAAAGGCCAGCTCACTGGCGAAGAACATGATGAGCGCCGAGAAGAAGAGCTGTGTGTAAAGACCAGCCCGTGTGCGAGCTTCGAAAACGGAGGCCGCTCCGGCAATCAACAGGAAGTGTGCGACCGGGATGCGTTCGCCGCGCACGGCCAGCACAAGCTCATGCCGCATGGCAACTCCGACCACGATGATGATCAGGGCGATGACCAGCGGCAGCGCCGGGATGCGACGCTTGATCGCCTTGTAGGCGACGATATGGCCAATGACAAAGACCGGCATTGCGATCAGTGGGACGACAAGAGACGTACTCACAATGATCAGCGTTGCCGCGGCCCACAGCGAAGCGGTCAAGGCCAGGATGCGGACTCGAATAGAGCGCTCCGGCTTGTCCGAGAACATCCGCCGGTAGAGCGTCATCAACGAAGAATCGCTGCGCCGCTTCGGCGAAACAGGCAGTGGCTGAGCGGCGGTCGTCATGCAGCCATCTCCGTCACCGGGATGTCATTGGTTGCCTCATTGGGGCGGGCACTGAAACCACCGGCTCCCGTCTCGATCTCTGCAAGCACCCGGTCAAGCTCACCGGGAGCGCACTTTACGATGGGCACACCCGCCTGCTGCAACGTGGCGAAACTCGAGGTTTCGGCACTGTTAGCATCGCCAAAGACCACGGCGACGCAGGCGATGCCCCGGTTCGCGGCCGCGCTCACCGCCGCCGCTTCATCCCTGCTGCTCGGTGTCAGGAACGCCATCAATCGTCTTCCCGGCTGCAGTCCCGCAATATGCTGTGCCAGTGAACCGGCTCCGGGCTCTTCCTGCTCAAGCCGTGCAAGGTGTTCCATCACGCCGGGCCACGCCATGAACTCCGGCGACTCACCGGACGCCGTCAACACAGAGGCTGTTCCGCCGTCTCGCTCGACGACTCGTGCACAGCTGCCAGCGATGCGGGCCGCATAGTCCAGCGACGACTCGGGACTCTCACCTTCAACATTGACCGTATCGATCGCGAACACGACAGCGTGGTCGTTCCATGTGTCGAACTCACGCACCGCCAGCCGGCCGCTGCGAGCCGAGTTGCGCCAGTGAATCGAGCGGTACGGGTCTCCAGCGACGTACGCCCTTGTTCCCGACGCATCCATTCCGGTGCGTGACTTGCGACGTCCTTCATGCGCTCCCGCCTGCGACTCGATCAGTCCCAACCGGCCCATTGGCTTCCAAGCCGGGTAGGCGAGCACGCCATGGCTCATCTCAATGCGCCGTCGACGCCTGAACATCCCGAACGGCCCGGTGATCTCGATCAACGCCTCTCCCAGCGAGTGTTGGCCTCGCCTCTCCAGTTTCAGCGGCTCATCAGAGACACCGGTCCGTCGGGGCCACGTCCAGAAAAAGATGCTTCGGCTCTCCCGCTCATCGCCCGAAACGGTCACCGGGTATGAGACGGAAACGAGAAATCGTGGCAGCCACCAGCGGTTAGAGAGAGTCAGTGTCACCGGCAGATCGTCGCCCTCGACAGGCCCAACACCATTCCCGTAATCGCCACGTGCAACAGTTCGCTCGATTCTGAGCCCCGGCATAGAGATCCACGGTACGGCGAGCGAGAACAGCACGATGCCCCACAGGACGGCGTCAGCTAAGTGAACCCAGCCAACTCGCGTGGCCGATGCCAGGAAGAAAACGGCGACCGCCACTGCGATGATGCCTGCGCCACGCCGTGTGATCACTCTGCGACTCCCCTTACTACCTGATGCCGGCTAATCCGCCTTGTCACTAAGCCGGAACGGGAACCGACTCGATGGCCTCAGCCACCACAGCCTCGGCAGATAGCTCGTTGCCGGGAGCCATCATCAGCCTGTGAGCGACAACGCTCCCCGCAATATCCGCCACGTCGCCGGGTGTGACAAAGTTGCGTCCGTCGAACGCAGCCCAGCACTGCGAAGCGCGCTGCAGAGCCGCACTGCCCCGCGGGCTCAGGCCGGTGTGCACGGACGGGTGCTGCCGGGTGGCACGAGCGATGTTCACGATGTACTCGCGCACCTGTGTCGAAACATCGATAGACATGACGGTCGACTGCATCTCTCTTACCCGCGTCGCAGATATCACAGGTGAAGCCTCGGGCATGCCATGCAACGACCGCTGCAGGATCTCCACCTCGTCCTCAGGAGTCGGCAAACCGATACCGATCGACACCAGGAACCGGTCCTTCTGCGAGTCGGGCAACGGGAAGGTGCCGTGACTCTCCGCGAAGTTCTGGGTCGCAATCACGAGGAACGGCTGAGGCAGTGGCTTGATCTCGCCGTCGACACTCACCTGGAACTCGGCCATCGCCTCAAGCAACGAAGACTGCGTGCGAGGTCCTGCCCTGTTGATCTCGTCAGCCAGGATCACGTTTGCAAAGATCGGGCCTGGCACGAAGTTGAACTGGGAAGCTCGCATGTCAAACACCGTCGTGCCGGTGATGTCCGAAGGCAGCAAGTCGGGCGTGAACTGGATCCGCTTGAAGTCGCAGGCGATCGACTGCGAGACGGTCTTGCCGATCAAAGTCTTGCCAACCCCGGGCAGGTCTTCGAGAAGCACGTGCCCCTGTGCGAACAGACCGAGAAGTGCGATGCGCAGTGTGCGTTCCGGCGCAACCACTACGCTCGACACCATGTTCAGGAGCTTTTCGGCATCTACCGCAAGCGTTTTGACAGAGGCTTCGGCAGGTGGTCCCTCAGACTGGACAGTGGCCAGGTTTCCGTCCGAGATCGGTACCACGTTGCTCATCGGCCGCCGCCTTTCAAGCGATCAAATGCAGAACGGGAGCATCGGTTAACCCGTTCCGCGCATATAGAGTCCTGAGGGGTTGAGCGTGTCCAGGCGTTGGGGCAGGCGGAGACTCCATCACGCGGCTCCCGGCCAGTCGCAGCAGAGCCCCGCCCGCCCCAGCGCATGGACAACAGTTCTAATTTGGGCAAGCAGGAGCGCTGGTGGCGGAGTGTCTTCCGCACGAACGGCACGCGGTTATTCGCAGACGCTTTCGCGGTGTCTCCCACAGCACGAATCGGTGAAACTCACAGTGAGTGTGTCGAATCACACCGCGGTCTAACGATTTCGATCTGGAGTCGTTGGTGACAGGGCGGTTTCAGGTTGGGTGCGACTAGGCTTTGTGGCGCCCTGAAAGGCCGTCACCTGTCCGCGAAGACGCCTATTCCAGCGCCGAGCCGAGGTAGCCTTTCGGTGCGATGACCAGGACCGGGGCCTCGGCGTTTTTCACCACGTAGTCGGCGACGCTGCCGCGGTGCGACCCCCTCGAGACGTTGGTCGCGCTCAGGCTCGCCATTACTACGAGATCCCCGCTTCCGGCCTCGCCGGCGATGACCTCGTCCGGGCTGCCGTGCCTGCTCACCGGTTCAGCGGTCAGGCCGTGCTGCGTGAACAGGTCGGCGAAAGCTCTGAGCTGCCGATTAGCCGCTTCGGTTTCTCCGTTTTCGTCCGCGTAGAGCAGAGTGACGTCGGCAGAGAACAGCTTCGCCATAGCTAGCGCCAGCGGAATGGCCGTGGGCGTGGCCTCTCTGCCGTCAAGCGGAACCAGGATTCGCTTGAACGCCGTCTCCTCGACAAGAAGATCCTCGGAGGCATTGTCCGTGGCCCGCACCAGCAGCACAGGCACTGAGCTGAGAGTGAGAAGCCTGTCAGCAACACTGCCGAGAATGAACCTGCGGAGTCCGGACCGGCCATGCGTTGCCATCACTATCAGGTCTGAGTTCGTTTCTGTGGCATGGGTGCTGATCTGATCAGCTGGAACTCCGGCGAGTACGGTCCTGCCAACCCTCGGGTGTCTCGCTCTCAGGGCGGCTTCTGCTCGGTGGAGCGCCTCCTGCGTGAGCGTGTCCATCTGTGAGTCGAGCGGGGCTTCATAAGTGAGCGCCACCGTGACGAGGTCGAGGTGCGCGTCGGCCGCTGTCGCAATGGCCGCTGCCACCGGCAGCGCCGCCTCGGCCAGGTTCGATCCGTCGAGTGGGACGATGATGTTCTTGATGACGGGCAGCTGATCCATGGCGCACTCCTCTACTAAAGAGATTGCCGCAAACCGGACGCCGAGTGGAGCGAAATCGGTGAGGATCGGGTGAGTGATGGCGTATTCGATCGGCTCCAATCCCTCACGGCGCCAACTGCACTCGAAACCAGACTGAGACGAAGCTCCATGTCCAGCTGCGGTTGAGCCAACAGCTTTCAACACTCGGACCAAAACGAGGCTCTGCCTCCAAATTGACAGGTAACCGCCTCAACCATAGAGTTTTGGCCCCTGAGCGAATCAGCCTGAAACAACCGGCAACAGACCCCAAAGGCGGTACACCGAAATGCCAATGCGCAAGATCATCAACGACCCGTCACTGGTCGAAGACCAGACCATCGACGGCATCCTCGCCGCCTTCCCCGGCCACCTCAAGCGCGTCAGCGCCGATAGCCGTGCGCTCGTCCGAGGTGACGCCCCTGTGCAGGGCAAAGTCGGCATCGCGACCGGCGGCGGCTCAGGCCACATACCGCTCTTCCTTGGTTACGTCGGCCGCGGTCTCGCGACCGGATGTTCGGTCGGCAACGTCTTCTCGTCTCCTTCTTCAGACGACATGCTTGAAGTGACGAAGGCAATCGACGGCGGCGAAGGTGTCCTCTACCTCTATGGCAACTACTCCGGCGACACCATGAACTTCGACATGGCGTCCGAGATGGCCGACGTAGACGGTATTCCGGTCAAGACGTCTCTCGGCCGTGATGACGTGACGTCCGCGCCGAACGAGGAGATGCAACGCAGGCGTGGAGTCGCCGGAATCTTCTTCGGCTTCAAGATCGCCGGTGCCGCGGCTGAAGAGGGACGTGATCTGGACGCCGTGCACGCAGCCGCCGAATCGGCCGTATTCAACACCCGCAGCATGGGCGTTGCGCTCTCTGGAACCACCATTCCCGCCGCTGGCGAACCCGGCTTCACCGTTGACGAGGGCATGATGGAGATGGGCATGGGAATCCACGGCGAGAAGGGCGTTGAGCTTGGTCCGCTGCTGACCGCAGACGAGATTGCCGGACAGATGCTCGACCGCATCCTTCCCGACCTCCCGTTCTCATCAGGAGATAGCGCTGCCGTTCTCGTCAACTCGCTTGGCGCAACGGCACCTGAAGAGCTCTACATCCTCTACAACAAGGCCTCCCAGATCCTGAAAGACCGCGGCGTGAACGTCCACAAGGCATTCATCGGCGAGTACGCAACGTCGATGGAGATGTCAGGCGCTTCCATCAGCCTCTGCAAGCTGGATGACGACATGACGAAACTGCTCGATGCGCCCGCCTACTCGCCATTCCTGCTCCAGCAGGTCGGTGGATAGTCAGACTTCCAGCACATAGCCTCTTGCCGCCGCATAAACGGAGAACAGAATGACCGATGCAATCCCCGGCATCTTCCGGGCCATATCCGAAGATGTCGTCCCGCAGGCCGACACGCTGAGAGACCTCGACTCTCAGATTGGGGATGGCGACCTCGGCATCACCGTCACCCGCGGCATGGAAGCGGTGATCGCCGGGCTGGATGACCTCGAGGGCAAGCCCGTCTCTGACCAGCTTGCCCGGTCAGGAATGGCGTTTAACCGTGCCGCCGCATCGACCTTCGGAGTGCTGTTTGCGACTGCGATGATGCGCGGTGGAGCGGCTGTCAAAGGCAAGGATGACGCGGGAGTCGGTGATGTTGTTGAAATCGGAAGGGCCGCGCTGCAAGGCTTGATGGACCGCGGCAAGGCTAAGATAGGCGACAAGACGCTTCTTGATGCACTCGCTCCCGCTATCGACGCCTTCGAAGAGGCGCAGCAGGCCGGGAAGTCGCTCATAGAGTGCACCGATGCGGCGATCGCAGCGGCCGAAGCAGGCTTGAAAGCGACAATCGATATGCAGTCGAAGGTTTCCCGCGCGAGTTGGGTCGGGGAGCGGTCTATTGGGGTGCAGGACCCCGGCGCAACCGCAGTGACGCTCATGCTCAAGGCCGCGCAGCGGTGGGTGCACGAAAACGCCTGATCTGATCGCCACTCTCCAATCCGGGGCAAGAGAAGACCGTTGAGACTTCAACCTCACCTGGCGGCTTCCACCGCCGCGGGGGCAGCTGTCTGGGCCGGGACGGGAGAACCGATCACACTGCCGATAGCGATTGCCGCCGGCGTCCTGCCGGACGCAGACCACCTGCTCGACTACTACCTGAAGTTCGTGAAGAAGACGCGGCGGTTCAGGTTCTACCTGCTGCACGGCTGGGAATACCTGATTGCCGGACTGGTGATCTACCTTTTCTTCGTCAACGAGCCATGGATGCTGGCGATCGTCACCGGGTACGCCACTCAGATCATCCTTGACCAGATCTCGCACGCCCGGGAGACGTGGCCGCTGGCGTACTTCGTTACCTACCGGGCCCTGACGAAATTCCGGGCACCGCCGCCTCGGCGTCCTATGGGCAGGAGAGACTACGATTCGTTCGTGCAGTCGCTGCCGTTTGGCCGAGGCGTTGCAGAGCGTTGGTTTCGGAACAGGATAGGGCCAAAATAGTATCCGCTGGCCGTGCGCGCCGAATGCTGTTCTGGAAGTCTCAACTACCGACTTACCTATGTCGCTCATCGACACCACAACTACTACCCCGATGACTGCTTCAACTGCCGCGGTAGGCTTATCTCATCGACTAATGACTCGACGACTCCACTTTGGAGTCCTCGTCACTGTCCTATCGATCCTCCTTCTTGTAACAGCTTGCGCCTCCGACCCCGATCCGAAGGTCGAGGACTTTCCATCCTTGCTGCTTGGCACCTGGGAGCAGATAGGCGGCCCGGATGGCACACTGAGCTTCGAAGGAACGGTCGGCTCAGGAATAGGCACTCGTACAGGCGAAGGCGACACGGCCGCAACCTTCACATACCAGTGGGTTGCGCCAGCCACGATCAGGACCGACATCGGTGGCGACACCGAGTTCACGGTGCTGTTCGAAGACAATGGCGACACTCTTGTGCTTGCAACAGCCCCCGAAGCGTTTACCGACGAAATCATCCGCTACCGTAGGTTGCGTTGATTTCATCGCCCGGCTGACTTCCGTTCGAGCTGAAAGCTCACCGCTGTTTACCGGCGGATCTTGATCTGTCCCAGTTGACTCAGTCGCCGATATAGCTCGGCAGCAGAGTAGCTGTTTGGCAAATACACGGATTGCAGTGCGTCCGTATCATCTATCAGCCATGACCAATCCGACCTATGACACCATCGGTATTCGCTACGCAGAGATGCGGCGACCTGATCCGCGGATCGCACAGATGGTTCGTGATGCGCTGGGCACGGCTCGCACCGTTGTGAACATCGGCGCCGGGACAGGAAACTACGAACCCGTTGATCTCGAAGTGACCGCTGTTGAACCGTCGCAGAGGATGATCGATCAGCGTCCACCGGATGCGGGCAAGGCCGTACGCGCCTACGCCGAAGATCTCCCGTTTCATGACCACGAGTTCGACGCTTCGCTGGCGATGTTCACGGTCCACCACTGGACCGACTGGGAAAAGGGCCTGTCCGAAATGAGGAGAGTCGCTCCCAGACAGGTGATCGTGTTTTGCGACCCGGATGAAAGCAGTAATTACTGGCTGGCAGATTACTTTCCCGAAATGCTCGAACTTCCCTCTCAGACCGAGTCTCCAACTATCGCTGAAGTCTCTCAACATCTCGACGTCGAGGAAGTAACTCCAATTGAGGTGCCGGCTGACTGTATCGACGGATTCATCGGCGCATACTGGAAGCGGCCAACGGCCTACCTGGACGAGGCGGTTCGGGCCAGCATGTCTCCACTTGCCCAGCTCCAGCCCGAGGAGTTGAGTCGTGGCGTGCACGAACTTGCGCGTGACCTCGCAGACGGTACCTGGGAAGACCGCTATCGCCACCTGCTTGACCTTCAGTCGCTCGATGTCGGGTATCGGCTGATCATCGCCGGTGAATGATTAAGCGTTAAGCGGGAGAATGCCCGCTATGTTGACGCCGGGTCATCGTTTATCCTTGATTGCCGTTCTCCGTGAAGAGTTCAGGCTTGGCGTTAACCAGACGCCGCCTCAGCTCCCAGATGCCGACGTAGCTCAGTGGCAGAGCAGCTGTTTCGTAAACAGCAGGTCGGCGGTTCAAATCCGCCCGTCGGCTCCATCTTCATCCTTCATCACGCCGCACCTGTCCAGAAGACGACTCGCGCCAACTGCATCTCCTGCTCGTTGCATGAATCGAAACTGTGATGCATGGCGATTCGTAACGCGACGCGCGCAGGCACAGCGAAAGAACGATAACGATGAACCTCGGGAACACTGCCAGTCAGCGCCAGCTTCGACCGCCACGTGGTCGAACCGTTTCTCTTGCAACGTCCGTCATTGCAGTACTGGCAATCGTGGTCCTGGCGGCACTCCTGACCCTGCCGCAACTAAACTCGTCGACCGGCGTGTCCAACAACCCCGTCGCGAATCAAGCCGGCTCGTCTGCTGGACTGCCCGACGGTATCGACTCGCTGGCAGGTGTTCAGCCGATCGCCGAGTTCTCCGGCACCGGCAGCGATTCACTGACAGCGACCATCGATGCGCCTTCTTACGTCCTGGTCTGGGACTATAAGGTGACAGGTGTGTTCGACCATGACTTCACCGTCTCCACTGGCAATGACTTCGTTTGGACAGCAGACGGCGGCAGTCGCTTTTTCGAGTCAGGCTCAGACAACCGTAGCTTCGTCGTCCTCAACTCAAACGGTGTGATCGGAGTCGACATCAAGTCGAGCGGCGTCGAGTGGGAACTTTCGATCTTTCCGCTCCCGTTGGGCCGCTGACACGGGCCGATTTCAGTTCGGGTGAGCTCGAAAAACGAACTGGCGAGGCCAGTCTTTCACCGTTTGTGCCCGGTCTGACCCTGCTATACCATGCCTCGCACGCCGGGAACATTCGCTGGGGCCAACTTCGGCCTGCGAGCATCAACTCACCTGGCTGCTGCCCACAAAATGCGGCTAGCGGTCGTTTCTTTGCGCATGACAGCGCTCACAAACGCCACATGAACTGACTTCGTAGTGGCGTTTCAGTTCCCGGAGCATGTCTTGTTCTCATTCTTCAAGTCCAGGAAAGAGTCGCGTCAACTCGATAACTACCTCACCCGATATCTGGCCGGCACATACCAGATGAGCGCAGAAGAGACCGACAAACTGCACTTCGTCACAACGACGGAGTCCCTGGCCAGCCGGAAGGTCACGATGTTCCGCATCTTCGACCCCCAGGAAGCAAACGGGTCGGCTGAAGCGTTGACGTACGGGGACCTGGACAACCACAGGGCATCGCTGAAATTCGAAGGCCGGTTCGCTCCGGACAAGACTGTCACTGAGATCAAGGACCTCCGAAACACAGACTGAACCACCGTCCGTCCTTCAGCACCTTTCTAGCCGTCCGGAACGTTGCGGAAAATCCTCATCAGACCATCGCGCCGTGTGACCGCGCCTCACGTTCTGCTCACCTTCACAGGTCTACGCTGGCAAGTGAGGAAACAGGGAATCGGCCGATTCTTCGGCCTTCCCCGGCCAGTCAAGCGCGAAGGAGGTTGCGCGATGAAAGCGAAAACAACCGCAAGGCTCTGCCAAGCGTCGTTTGTCGCAGGAGCATTGCTCACGCCTCCGTTGAAGCGCAAGACGAAAGAGCAGGCGGATCTGATGGCGAAGCGTGGCGCTCGAGGCTACGTGAAGCTCAGGGAAAAGATGCGAGAGGCAGGCCGAGCGACCGGCCGACCCGGCCAGTACGCGGTGATCGCAGGCGCATTCGCCCTGCAGATGGGTAAAGACGCCGCACATCGCTTCGGTGAGTACGTCACTGAAGCCGAAGGTGAAATGGCTGCAAAAAAAGCCGACAAGTTCGGTCTGTACGCCCCGCCAGAGCCTGTAACAACCATCGAGGACTATGTGGGCTCCCCGAGCAGAGTTCACTAGTGCTGCAGCGACCCGGTCCCAAGCCGGGCCGCTGTTTGCTTAACACCTCTTCCTATGCTCGCTGCCGTGCCGCCGCGGCCATCCTGTCCAACTCCCGGTACCTTCCGTGCTGTCTCACGGCGACGACAAGTAAGAGCGCTCCTGTGAGTAGTGCCGGGACTGGCAGCCACAGCAGCATCCGGCCTGTCCAGGTGATGTGACTGATCCACTCGTCTATGTCGCCCCTGGGAGAGAAGATGTTTAGTGAGACAGGGTTCAGGATCCACAGTGCTGCGAATACCAGTCCCCAGGCGCCGGCCAGGTACAACGGCCACTTCGGCGCGGTCGCAGGATCATCGTCCGGTTTCTGCCATGCACAGTCCAGCACCTCGGTCACTACGCGCCATGGGAGCACGAAGCTAAGAATCGGCAGCAGCCACGATACGAAGGCCCATGCAGGTGAGAGAGTGGACGTACCATAGCCAAGCGCATACAGATTGTTGAGCGCTCGACCGAATCCGAGACCGGCGAGAATCATCAGTCCCAGGAGACTGCCCATCACGGCCAGGTTAAGCACCGCTGAATCGTCTTCGTACTCACCAACTCGGAACGAAAGATCGAGCGTCCGTTCGTGAGTCAGGCTCGCCAGTCCGGAGTTTCGCCACTCCTGTCGCCAGTCTGCGATAGCCTCACTGTTGCCACCGCCGGGAGGCAGATCGGGAAAGCCTTGCAGCTTCGCAGTGATCGCCTCATCCCGCATATCAAGTTCAACAGAGCGGGCAGGGATCACGGCTACGGTGAGAGCGATGGCCAGCGCGAGGACTCCCAGGCCGAACCAGAACAGGTGCGCGTAGCGAACGGGATTCGCCGGTTGTGATCGTCGTCTCGGTCGCAGTGCATCCCATGCCGAGATCGTCTTGAGATCGCTCGCCGATTTTTCGTTTTCCCGCATCCCGGACCTCCGCGTGATTGCTGTTGCCCGTTTGAAGGATACCGTAACGCCTGTTTCGCCCTGTTACGAGGACGGAAAGCGAGAATCAGTCCTCGCTACACCGAAGAAATCCCGATATACAGTCCGCGCTGGGTCAATCCCTCGGCCTCAAAACGCACAGACAGTCCCGCCTGCAGAAACGCCGCTTCATACTCGGCCCGGGTGAACCAGCCCATCTCGTGCTCGTCGCTGATACGCGATACTCCTGCCTTCGTGCCAACGAGAAACTCCAACACCAAGCGGCCGCGGTCCACCGGTTCGGCCACCGACATACGAGCAACTGTCATCTCTTCATCTTCGAAGGTGTCGAGGCTGACCCGCCCTACCAGCCAATCAGCCGGATCGGCCCACGGCTCGATCGCCAGCAACCCGCCGGGCTCCAGGTGAGATGCCATTCGAGCGACCGCTGTGTTCAGTCGGTCGGTGGTTTTCAGGTGGCCGACCGCCGAGAACAGGCAGACGACCGCATCGAAGCGTTTGCCGAGATCGAACTCGGTCATGTCTGAGACATGGAACGACATCCCTGGGAGCTTCTCCTGTGCAAGCTCGATCATCTTCTGGCTGAGGTCAACGCCTTCGCATTCGAACTTGCTCTGCAGGTGGACAAGGTGGCCGCCGGTGCCACACGCAACGTCAAGCAGAGTCTGCGCGCCAGGGTTGTGGTCGGTGATCAGTTCAATAAGCCGTGCAGACTCGGCGTCATAGTTCTTCTCGCCGTATATCCGGTCGTAAGTCCCCGCAAGTTCCCTGTACATCAAGCTTCCATTCGTGAATGAGCGCACTGGAGCCAACAGTTTATGCAGGTCAGCATGCGCCAACTACGAGCAGCCATAGCGAGTCCTTGCATGTCACGCTGACCATCTGTGGTCTGCGGCACGGAGCAATTAGGTGGAGACTCGAATGAAACCGACTCACTCCCGACAGTAACGTCAAAAGTGGCGACTCAGGGCGTTTCACTGCATCGACTTGCGCAAGTCTCCTGTGCGCCCCGGTCTTCAGTGGAACGCTGTGGCTGCCCCCAGGCACGAAAGGAGCAGCGAGTGACAACCGAGATCACACTGGTCCTAATCAAGCCTGACGGCGTGCAGCGCGGTCTGTGCGGCGAGATCCTGACGCGATTTGAGCGCACCGGCCTCAAGGTGGCCGGCGTCAAGCTGCTGACCCTGGAGCGGGAAGTTGCTGAAGCCCACTACGCCGAGCACCGTTCCCGCCACTACTTCGACAGCCTGCTCGACTACATCACGTCCGGCCCGGTGATGGCCGTCGCTCTGACCGGCCCGAACGCCATCGCGGTCGTACGCAAAGTGATGGGGTCAACAGACCCTGAAGAGGCAGCAATGGGCACGATACGCGGCGACCTCGCGCTGCACGTCGACCGCAACCTCGTACACGGCTCGGAGCACGAGTTCGATGCCAAGAAAGAGCTCGAACGCTTCTTCGGTGAAGGCGAACTGCAACTCTGGGACGACGAAGAGGCAGCGGCCTAAGTCTGCCTCCGCCCTACTTCGGCTCAGTCATGCTCAGCGGCTGCAACGCCTCGTCGATCTGCTCAGCCGTGAGATCGGTTTCCTCAAGCGCGACCTCGCGAATCGACTTGTCCTCGACGTAGGCCTTGTGCACCAGCTTCGCCACGTTGTCGTAGCCAATCACCGGGTTCAGCGCTGTAGCGATCGACAGGCCCTGCATCACCATGTCTGGACCCTTGGAAGTCGCCTTGACGCCGCCGTCAGGTCCGGCGATGCACTGCCGTGAGAAGTTGCGGCAAGAGGTTGCCAGCAGGCCGATCGACTCCAGCAGATTGTGCGCCGCAACGGGCATCATCACGTTCAGTTCGAAGTTGCCAGACTGACCGGCCACAGTGACAGTCGTGTCATTGCCGATCACCTGTGCACAGACCATCGCAAGCGATTCTGCGATCACCGGGTTCACCTTGCCCGGCATGATCGATGAGCCGGGCTGCACCTCCGGCAGCGCGATCTCTCCAATCCCGGCTCTCGGGCCGCTGCCCAGCCAGCGGATGTCGTTCGCAATCTTCAAAAGGCTCACAGCGATAGTCTTCATCGCGCCGGAAGCCTGGACCACGCCGTCGATAGTCGACTGCGACTGGAAGTGGTTCGACGTCTCGTTCAGGTCGAGGCCGTTCAGCTCTGAGAGCCGCTTGATGACGCCGGATGCAAACTGTGGATGCATGCCGATGCCTGTTCCGACGGCTGTGCCGCCAAGCGCAAGCTGCGAAACCTCGGCCAGCGCCACCTCTGTCCTGCCGCGCCCGAGTTCGATCGCTCCTGCATAGCCCTTGAACTCCTGCCCAAGTCTGATCGGTGTTGCGTCCTGCAGGTGCGTCCTGCCCGTCTTGACGACCTCCCAGAACTCCTTCGACTTCGCGTTCAGGGCGTCTTCAAGCTCCTGCATCGCAGGCAGAAGCTCGTCCTTGATCGCAACTGCAGCCGCCAGGTGGATCGTCGTCGGGATCACGTCATTCGAAGACTGCCCCTTGTTCACATGGTCGTTCGGGTGCACCGGTGTCCGCGTGCCGAGTCCACCACCAAGCGCCTCGTTGGCGATGTTCGAGATCACCTCGTTGGCGTTCATATTGGTGGAAGTACCACTCCCCGTCTGGAAGATGTCCACCACGAATTCGGAGTCGTAATCACCGTCAATGACCTTCTGAGCGGCAGCGACTATCGCGTCGGCAAGCTCCGGCTCCAGAACGCCGAGGTCTTTGTTGACGATGGCCGCCGACTGCTTCACCTGGCCAATCGCCTTGATGAAGGACCGACCAAAGCGGAGATCGGAGATGGGAAAGTTCAGCTCGGCCCGGCGGGTGTTGCCGCCGTAGTAGGCGCCAGCAGGCACCTCAAGCTCACCCATTGAGTCGCGTTCGAGCCGCATGCCGCTGTCAGCCGATGGCGCTGCCATTTTCGTCTCCTGTTCAGGCCTGTTAACGGAAACTTGCGATGGTGACGACGGGACCTGTTCCAGCCGTCCGCAAGTTGAGAAGAAAGTGAAAAGAATGCCGGTTCCGGAACCGACGTCCAATAGTAACGGAGATGGCGAACGCAGGCTCACCCGGAACGTGAGGAGCTGCGGAGTTTTCCGTTCGGGGCGTGCCGGCTTCACGGCCCATTCCGGAATTGTGTACAGATCATCAAGATCGAAACCGCACCGGGTCCGCATCCAACCCGTAACAGCAAGCAAATGCTCGCTACGCTCTACTAAAGCGTCACAGAGCTATGCAGTGCGCACGGAGGATGCAATGAACTTCGGAAACGGGCAGTCCGGCCGGTCGACAACCATCTCACGCAGCCGGTCAGAAGCGGCGCAAGGCCAACACCTCACCACACCTGCGGCCGCGGTTAAGCGGGCCCAGAACATGCTCAAGATCGAGCGAAACCTGGGCAAGGTCTCCGACTCGCTCTTCGACACGATAGTCGTCAACGAAGTCGGGCCGGCCACAGCGCTCGCCGCCCGGATGCTCGGCGACTACCGGACAGCCACCGAGGCGGTCCACGAAGCGTTTGAGCGGGCCCGCTCCGAGTTCAGCTCCTATGACGGATCAGACAGCCCCCGTTCATGGGTGCTGGGATATGTAGCTGAAGAGGCGGTGAAGAGGTCATCCATGCAGACCGCTTCACCGCGATGCGAAGACGATTCGCAGTCAGACACCGAAGCAGCCCTCCACTGCTTGCGGCCAGAACGCCGTCTTGTGGTCATTCTCACTGATGTGCTGGGGATGACCGACGAGGCGGCGGCCCACATTGCCCGAGTTGATCTCGGCACGGTCCGCCAACGGGCGGCATCCGCGAGGTCATGGATTGCCCGGCACCTGAACATGCCTGACCGGCATAGCCTCGCGACCGACGGCGCACAAGGCTAGTCAATCAGGCGTCTTCCCACTTCGGTTCACGCTTTTCAGCGAACGCCTGCGCGCCCTCTGAGAAGTCAGGCGATCGCTTTAGCTTCAGGTATTCCGGGAACTCGGTCTCGAACGCCTCCTGAAATGTCATGTCAGCACCCTGAGCCACCATCTGTTTAGTGGCTTTCAACGCCTGCGGAGAACACTTCAGCATCTCCCCAGCCAGCTCTTCGGCGGATGACATCAGTTCGGCTCGCGGCACAACGCGGTTCACGAACCCGAGCTGCAGGGCTTCGGACGCCGTGAACATTCTTCCGGTCAGCAGTATCTCCAGCGCCTGTTTTCGGGGGATCTGCCGCACCAGCCTGTGAATGGCGGTGCCATCGGCGACCAGTCCCCTGCGAGGCTCAGGGTAGCCGAAAACTGCGTCGTCACTCGCCACGATCAGGTCGCACGCCATCGCGAGCTCGAAACCACCGCCAAGACAGAACCCGTGAACCGCGGCGATTACCGGTTTCCAGAGGTCGTAGTCCGGCATGACGAAGCGAGCACGGTTGTTGCGTGTCGGCTCGTTCCGGAGCCGTTCGGCGTTTTCGGCCCGCCACTTAAGATCAGCCCCGGCACAGAAAGCCTTCTCACCAGCACCACGAAGAATCGCGACCCGTGCAGAGCTGTCGTCCCGCGCCTGGTCCATGGCTGCGTCAAGCGCTTCCCACAACGCAGGATTGATGGCATTCAGCGACTCAGGCCGATTGAGCGTGATGTGGGCAATGCCGCCGTCCTGCTTGTAGAGAACGGGGGAGTTGCTGTCCGGGTCGGTCATGATGACCCCGTGGCTTGCGTCCGCCCTAAGCCGAAGTACCGGCCGTCGCACCGTTTCCGGCTGCCGAACCGCTCTTCTCGACCTCGTTCCAGATCGCCCGGGCGTAGTCCAGCGAGCGCTTGTCCTTCTCCCACTGGTCGCCGATCTGCGTGCCCTCGATCGCCATGTAGCCGCTGAACCCGGCATCGGCCATGGCCGAGATAGCGAACCTGTAGTCAACGTCGCCATCCGGCAGCGGCACTCGCAGGAACACCGTGCGGTGATTCTCCGGGTGGTGGACTCGCATCAGGTTCTTCGAGTGCCAGTAGACCGAGATCGGCGCCACCTCAGACATAAAGTGGTCGAAATCCTCTTCCGGCACGTCGTAGGTCCAGACGACGTTGCCGACGTCCGGATTGATCCCAAAATTCGGGCGATCGATCTTCTGATGGATCAGCTTCGCAGACCAGGAGTTGTCGACAGGTGAGTTCTGGTGCACCTCGATCGAGACCTTCACGTCGACATCGGCTGCGCGGTCGCAGAAACCCTGGTAGACCTTTGCAAGCTCGTCATAGAAGAACAGGTTCTGGTCTCGTGATGCGTCCTGGGAGTGCGGCCAGCCTGACTGGTCCGCCCGGTCCGTGGGGTACTTCAGCGGAGCACTGAGTGCACCGTTAATGACCTCAGATCCTGCCCAGTCCGCGTACCTGGTCGCCCGCTCCATCTTTTCCTGGTTCGCAGGGCCGTAGTGTGCATCGATCACCGAGCCGCCAGATCGCAACGCACCGATCTCAAGCCCGAAGCCATTGACCCGCTTCGCGAACTCCTTCACCTTCGCTTCGGTCTCGAGCCTGTCGAGCACCTCGGTGCCGACCTCAAGCGCATCGAAGCCTGTGTCTTTGACCCTCTTCAGGAAGTCGTCGGTGTAGTTCTCTGGCGTCAGGCTCCACGAGTCAACCGACTGCGGGTAGAGCGTGAAGCGCCGGTGTGCATAGCAAAATCGCATTGTTTTATCCCGGCCTTGCGGCCACTGTTCGCGTGCGGAGCTGGTTGCAGGGGCTGGCATCGAACGCCCTAGCCAGCGGCTGCAAGATGGGCGGAGTATACCGCCGGATGAAACGGGGTGACGGCCGCCCGTTTTTGTATCGCCTCATGTCCAGCCGTTATCCTTGACGGCATGAGATTCTCCATCTCGAAAATTCCTCGTTGAGTTAGATCAACTCAACCGAATAAGGCCAGCGCCTCCGGTCGCATAACGCTCCAGCGACCGGATCTTTCACTTGCGCGATCGCCTCCGACGGATCTGATTTCCCTTAATCATGATTCCGCCCCGGAGGTTCTCAATTGCATCGCCTGTTTTCGTTCTCACTGACCGGTTTCCCGGCCGCGCTTGCGCGCCGGTTGCCAATCGCCGCGGTCGGGCTTCTGCTCTCCACCGGTCTCCTCGACGAGATCTACTTCGGGCTGCAGGAAGCCGCCTGGCCCGCCATTCGGTCGGACCTGGATATGGACTACCTGCTGATCGGGCTTGTGCTTGCAATCCCGGGCATCGTTTCCGGCGTCCTGGAAGTTGGTATGGGAGTTGCCGCCGACACCCGGTTGCGCAAGCCGCTGATCATCGGTGGTGGAGTGTTGCTCGGCGGCTCAGTCCTGTTTGCAGCCGCCAGCGTCAACGGCTGGATGCTGCTCGGGGCGACGGTACTGCTCTACCCCGCTTCCGGTGCATTCGTGTCGTTGTCCCAGGCCAGCCTGATGGACATCGACCCCGAACGCCATCAGCAGAACATGGCTCGCTGGACGTTCGTCGGCTCTGTAGGCGTGGTGGTCGGGACGCTCACGGTCGCCGGGGCGAGTGAGCTTGGGATCAGCTGGCGAGCGCTATTCGCTGCTGTGGGTTCGGCGATGCTGGTCGTGACAGTGATAATGTCCCGGCTTGAGATCGGTGGGAGCGGCTCAGCGCGAGAGTTTTCGCCCGGCACGATGAGGCGTGACTTAGTCGGTGTCTGGAGGTCGTTGCGCTCGTTTGCCGTGACCCGGTGGCTGGGAATACTCGTGTTCGGCGACCTGATGGTCGATGTTCTTCTCGGCTTCATCGCCCTCTACTTTGTGGACGTCCTGGACGTAAGCCTGACGCAGGCGGCGCTGGCGGTTTCGGTGTGGACCATCGTCGGACTTATCGGCGACTTTGCTCTGATTCCACTACTCGAACGGTTCAACGGACTGGCGTACCTGAGGTTGAGCGCACTGGCCGTCGCCGGACTGTTCCCTGCCTTCCTGCTGACCGACAGCTACTGGGTCGCGGTGGCGATACTTGGCGCACTCGGACTTCTGAATGCCGGCTGGTACTCGATCCCACAGGGCAGGCTCTACTCGGCCCTGCCAGGCAGAAGCGGCAGCGTAGTCTCGATCACCAGCGCCTCAGCCATCTTCATCAGCCTTGCGCCGCTCGGAATCGGCGCGCTTGCGACTTTCACAGACCTGCAGACGGCGCTCTGGGTGCTCATCGTCAGCCCGGTAGCGCTAGTGTTCGCTGTGCCGAGGAGGTGATGGCGGTCACAGACGGCGGCTCTGTGGAATAATCGGCCTGCCTTCAGGCGCCCGCAAACCCATGCCTTAGAACCAACCTGCAATCGCCCATCCACCGAGAAAAAACATGAAAATCACTGACCTGCGCGTTTACCTGACCAAAGCCGGAACCGGCCGCACATGGGTCTTCGTCGAGATCGACACCGACGAAGGCATCACCGGTCTCGGCGAGGCCACCAACTCCGGCGGAGGCGGCGCGCTAGTCGTTGGCCGGGCACTCGAGATGCTGAAGAACGATCTCGAAGGCCAGGACTTTTCAGAGGGTCTTGTTGGAGAAGACCCGGAGCACATCGACCGCATCTGGCACCAGATCTACCGTCGCTTCGGCACGCTCGGCTCCCGCGGATTTGCCACCACTCTTGCATCCGGCATCGACATGGCGCTCTGGGACATCAAGGGAAAGGCTCTCAACCGGCCTGTTTACGACCTGCTCGGTGGTCCAGTGCGGGAGTCGGTTCCGGTCTACAGCCACGTCGCTCCTGCCAACGACATCGAAGCCTGCGTGGCGGATGCGAAGCGCCAGGTCGCTCTCGGCTACCAGGCTCTCAAGCTCGACCCGTTCAGCCCGGAGATGGGCAAGCACCACAGGCGTTACATCGACGGTAAGATCTCACCCTCCGCGGCTGCGCACGCCGTCGAGTTAATGTCAGAGCTTCGCAGCGCGGTCGGGCCGGACATCGAGCTCATGATCGACGCGCATGGAAACTTCGACGTCTCGACCGCCACCCAGCTCTGCAACAGCATGGTTCCGTTCAACCTGACCTGGTTCGAGGAGCCGCTGCAGCCCGAGAGCATCGACGCCATGCGCCAGTTGCGTCGCAACACCGACATCAATCTCTGTATCGGCGAGCGCCAGTACACCCGCTGGGACTTCGCACCGTACCTGCAGGAAGGTTTAGTCAACTACATCATGCCCGACATCTGCTGGACCGGCGGCATCTCGGAGATGAAGCGTATCGGTGTGCTGGCCGAGACCTACTACGTGCCGATCTCGCCGCACGACGCCTCCGGGCCGATCAACGTGACTTCAGGCGCGCACGTCCTGATGAACGTGCCGAACATCTATCGTCTGGAGATGACTGATCATGCGCGGGACGCATACGATGCCGTCCTGACCGAGCCACTGGACATCCGGGATGGCCGTTACCACGTGAACAACAAGCCGGGTCTGGGCTATGAGCTGGATCACGACTTCATAGCCAGCCACCCGGACCCGCAATGGGAGGCGATGAGGTAGACGGTTCTTCTCGCAAGTAACGATCAACCGCTACACTTCGCTGCATGCGACTGTCACCCGCCGAAATATCGCTGTCACGCCTCGCCCGGACTCACCAGCAGTTCCTTGACATCATCGTCGAGGTGAGCGATCAGATGGCTTCGGCGTGGAACCCGCCGACAGCGCCGTCTATCAAGTGGCACCTCTGGCACATGGCCCGGTGGGCCGACTATGTGCAGTCGCTCCTCGCACCGGTCACGGCCGGCGAGGCCGACCATTCCAACCACGGCAACCAGCTGTGGGACGCACTGGGAATCGCCGATGACTGGGGCTTCGACGACCGTCCTCTCGGAACGTGGGGCGTCGGAGCTCAGTTGCCGGACGACGAAGCGCAGGACCTACCTTTGCCGTCCCTGCAACGCGTCATCGGATACGCGCGCTCGACCTTCGAAGTGCTGGAACGCCGTTTCGCCGAGATCGACGATGGAATCTACGAGACGCCTTTCATCGACTGGCACGGGAATGACACCACGGTTGGCGATGCGACGGTCGGCTATCTTGCGCACGCCAACCGCCACCTCGGCATGATCGAAGCACTGCGCGGCATGCGGGGTCAGACCGGCTCGGCAACCATCTGATGCAGCCAGGTGTCACCGAAGACCATACGGTTCAGATCGCCGTTCCCTCAGTGTTGCTGGCTGCACTTGGCCTTGTCATCTGGCTGGCGGCGTTCACAGGCGTGAAGCCGGACACAGCACGGCTCATCATTCCGGATGGTCTCGAGGCACAGGCAGAAGGAGAGATCAACGGTGTCGAGGCCGCGGGCATCGCGCTAAACCTTGCTCGAAATGCCGTCCCGAACGCCTCACCAGATGACGACGGCCTGCTGCTAGACCCACCGGTGAGCGTAAGTGCTCGCTACGAACCCCTCGGTTCGGCAAGCAGCTGGACCGTGGTCATTCGGGGCCCTATCCGCTCCCGCCCAAACACAGACGAAGAGTTCCGCATAGATGACGGCATGATCGTCATTGAACTGTCCGTTCTCTCCGGCGAGGTCTCCGGCGCCTTCTCGGCCGGTCGGGCGTTCACTACCCCGGATAGCCAGGGAGACGGAGTCCTCAGGTCACTTGGTATCCCGCCCGAAGGATTCTCAGAAGTTCCGCTCTCATACGTCTGGCCGCCAGTTACCGAGTAACGCCAATCCGCGGTCTTGCCTGTGTGACCATCGCAAGATACCGTTCCTCTCCGACTCAAAGATCTGCAACACGCGACTTACAGACACAGAGGAGAACGACATGGCCGATCATAACTATGACGAGCTGCTGGACAAGGCGAAGGAATGGCGGCAGTGGTACTACGACGGCACGGTGAATATGAACCCCGTCACCGAGCCTGTCCAGGACGCCTTCGAGCTGATCAATGCCACGCTTTTCGGCCACATCTACCAGCGCCCGACTCTCGATGGCAAGACTCGCAGCATCTGCACCATCGCTGCGCTCGTAGCACGTGACAAGCCGAACCAGCTTGGCGGCCACATCACGGGCGCGCTCAACTACGGTTGGACAAAAGAGCAGATCCTCGAGCTAATCACGCAGATGCTCTTCTACGGCGGCTATCCAGCCGCGGTGAACGCCATGAACGCGGCGGCGAAGGCGTTCGAGGAGTACGACAAGAGGCATGCCGACGACTAGTCCGGCTGCTACGGAGCATCCATCCAAAAGATGAAGTGGAACAGCATCTCAGAACGGTTCTTGCTGTCGTTCTTTGCCATGCTCGCAGTCAGCTGGCTGTTCGGGCTGGTGTACGTATGGCTCGCCCTGATCGGTCCGTTGATCGCAGGCGCCGTGTTCGTGCGCTTCAGAGCAGGTGTGACAAGGCGTCCGCCGCTGACCGGAGCCAGCATGGGAGCGGCCGCCGTAGCCGCGATGGTCGTGCCGGTCGCGGCAATCGCCTGGATAGTCTTGACGGCCACCAGCGAACCTGGCGAGGCCGAGTCACTGATCCACGCAGCTCTCGACTTCAACTCGAACAGCGATCGAGTGCAGGCAACGGTGCTTGTTTCGCTGGTGTCTGTCTCTTTAGGAGCTATAGGCGGAGGCGTCGCCGCATGGCAGCACAGGCGCCAGTTGGATAGCAGCTACTGGGTCAGTGACGACAAATGAAAAGGCGCTCCTTTTCGGGAGCGCCTTCTCTTGTCTCAGCATAGTTATGACTAGGCAGCCAGGTCTTTCTGGTACCGGGCCGTCAGTTCGAGCAGCTCGGCTGCGCGTCCCTCTTCATCAGCCGCCTCTTCAAGTGCCTGGATCTCGGCAACCTTGCGGTCGATCTGCTCAGAAGCTTCCTTCTTGAGCATGTCCGTGAGGTCCTTGCCGATCAGGTCGGCCCAGTCCATCAGCGAGTCGGACGCTTCCTTGATGCGGTCGAGCACCGAAAGTGCGCTGCGGTCTGCGATGTCCTTGATGTTCTTCGCCAGTAGAGCTTCCATTCGGGTCTGCGCCCTGAGCACGGTCAGCTTTGCAGCCGCTTCCTGCTCGATCGCCCACGCCTCGGCGCGCTCCTGGTTAGCCTGGCGCAACTTGGCTTCGGCCTCTTCGGCCATGTTCTCCCGCATCTCGGCGGAAAGAGCAAGGTAATCTCGCTCCGACCTCAGAAGCTCACCGCGAGCATCGAGCATGCGGTTGCGAGATAGGCCGGACGACTTCGAGTGACCGAGAACGTTCATGCCCGACCATGCAGATTCGCTTGCCCGGACCATGGCTGCGGGCGTTGGCTCAGGAGCAACCGCCTGCTCAGTAGCCTTCTGGTTGACCGCCTTGGCCGCTGCAGGTCGCCTGGTCTTAGCCTTCGGCTTTCGGGCGCTTTTCTTCGGTGTCATATTTCTGTTCTCTATCACGACCGCTTCGACGCTAAGTCGTGATCCAGGACCTGTCTCTGTCTGCCTGCCAACAGGCCGTATGGCCGGTCTTTGGTCACCCGCATTCTGCGTTCGGGTCCGACCGAGTGCGGCAAGCGCATTGCACCACGGCAAACGCCACTGAGATACAACACCTGTGGTGCTTCTCCCAATCACGGATTGCCAGTCATACAACTATCGCCCACAACGGCTGGAAAAGTGCATGAGACAGGTGTGCGGCACGGTTGCGAAGCAGTTGGAAGAGGGGTGCGGGAAGGAGCCGCCACAGAGAGGTTCAAAGAAAAACTCCACCGGCTTACTCTGTGAACTCGGTGCGGCTGTACGTGGACTGAATCTGCGGTCCGCAGAGCCATGCTCTAGCTATAGAAAGGAGGTAACCGGCACGTCTGAATCCTGACGATAACGTTCGAGATTGATCTGCTGGTAAGAGATTAGGAGAAACCGATGGGACAGATCAGCGCAGATGTCACGATTCTGGATCTCGATGACGACGTCAAGCTGCGTCTCGGCACCGGCAAGGACGCCGAGATCTACTACGACGGTACAAACTTGATCATCGATCCGGACGTGGTTGCTGGCTCCGCAGTCAATATTAACCACACAGCTAACAACGCGAACATGACAATCGGTCTGACGATTAACCAGGGAGCGAACGACGACGAGATCCTGGCTCTGAAGTCAACCGATGTCGCTCATGGGCTCACGACTGCGGCAACTGTAGCTCTCGAAACAGACACCTTTTACGCTGTTCGAAAAGGCACTGGAGCGGGTGGAGGCGTACTTGAACTCGCTGTCAGTGACCTCGTCAATCATCAGGCTGTTCGCATCAGTGAGGCTTACAGTCGTGGTCCCCTTGACACCAATAAGACTACGGCTGGACGCGCATTGCACGAGTTGTATGGCTCAATGCATGACGGCGCCAACGCGTTAAGCGATCTAACTGCCGATAGCAACCTCTTTGCGGTTCGTGGGAGAGTGAGTGGCAGTAACGTAAGTCGATTCATCGTTGATGAGGATGGCGATCTGTTTGCCGTCAACGCCACCGTTACCGCGTTGGATGCCGAAGACGATGTCGCACTGGTGCGAGCCTTTGAGCTTTCAAGAACGGACAAAGGCATTGTCAGGGACGAGTGGGATGAGTTCGTTTCTTATAACGAAGAGGACCTCGTCAGAGTGGGAGTACTTGGTGCACCGGTAGCCAACGGCGGACTGTGGAACGTGACGCAACACATGAGACTTCTGAACGGTGCCATATGGCAGCAGGCAAAAAAAATCATGGCTCTTGAACAGAGGTTGGAGGCGTTGCCTTCAGGCGGCAACTGATAGGAACGGCCGTGTCTGAACGAAACTGAGGATCCGACTATGGACTCGAACGAACTGCTCTCCGAACTGGCGATAATGCTGGCTGAGCGCCATGCCGTGGAGCGTGTACTCAGGGCCGAGAACCAGGAACTCAAGGCGACACTGGCAGGGTTACAGCAAAAGGCCGAGCAGGCGGAGGCGGCTGCAAGTTAGACGGCGAGTGGTTTCGGAGGCCCGCCAGCGAGGTTGTGCACCTCATCGGCGGGCCTTCTCGCGTTGCCAATGCCCTGTGGATCTCACGATCCGAAAAAGATGGCACGCCCGGAGGGATTCGAACCCCCGACCCTCTGGTTCGAAGCCAGATGCTCTATCCACTGAGCTACGGGCGCATGTCGGCGGATAAGACCAGTCTATCTGAACGTTCTGCGCCGCCGCAGTACGGCGAGCACTCCGCTCAAGCGGGTACAGACCGGAGTCTGGTGGGGTGGACGGTGGGGATCGAACCCACGATCTTCAGGGCCACAACCTGACGTGTTAACCACTACACTACGCCCACCATTAACCCCCGATTTCGAACATCGGGGAGGTGTGCACGGTTTTCGTTCACCGAGTGAGCGAGAATGTCCGCTCAACTGTCGATCTTGAAAAACGTGCGAATATCGAAGCTACCACTGCGCCCATCGGCGGTCAATCGCTACGTGTGCCAGACTGCGGGCAGTCAGACAGGCCGAGCCTCAGCCATCCAGGTAGTCCCACTCAGGCTTCAGGTCCCATCTGAACTGATCCTCCGGCTCAACACGACGGGCCCACTCGCTGATCACTTCCTGCTCGGTGCTCTTGCGCCTGATATCGAGATCGATCACCTCGGGATCCCAGCTGCGCAACGCCATCTCGGTCAGCTCACCAAGCACGTCCGCCGCTGCGGGGTCACCGGCCCTGTTGTGCAGCTCATCCGGGTCCTCACGCAGGTTGAATAGCATCGAAGGCATCCCCGCGAACAGCATCAGCTTCCAATCGCCTCGCCGGACCATTCGCTGCTGCCATGTCCGGTCGCCGTCCGAGTGAGCAGGGTCGTTCGGCTCCGTGCAGTACTCGGCGAACGTAAGGCCGTCCCAGTTGTCGCGCTCCGGTTCGTTCGCCACCTCAACCAGAGAACGACCGTGTGAGAACGGCAGCGGTTCGGCGCCTCCGGCCTCGAGCATCGTGGCGTTCAGGTCGAACTGGCTAATCACCCGGCTCGACCGCTGCCCTGCCGGTATCACGCCCGGCCAGGACACGATAGCCGGCACCTTGACCGAGTCCTCATAGAAGGTCTGCTTCCACCAGAGGCCGCGCTCACCAACCTGCTCGCCGTGGTCTGCCGTATAGACCACCATCGTGTTTTCGGTCAGTCCCGCTCTCTCCACCGCATCGAGGATCTGGCCGATCAACGCATCGAGCCGTGTCACCAGCGCCCAGTAAGCGGTGCGAGCACGGACCGCCTCGTCATCAGGCACATCGGCTGTCCCGCTGTGCTCTCGCCACCAACGCAGGTACGGATGAGCTTCGTCGGCAAAGTCTCGACGATTTCGAGGCAGGCCGACCCTGCCTTCGTAGAGCTCGAAGTCCTCGCGCCGGGCCACGAACGGCTGGTGCGGCAGCATCAGTCCCACAGCCGCGCAGAACGGATCCGCTCCGCCATCAGCGTTGCGCCGGATGGCGTAGTTCTCGATGAAGCTGACGGCTCCGGCTGCAACGTACTCGTCATGCACCTGGTAAGCGCTCTGGCCGATTCCTGACTTCTGCAGGCTGATCCTGTGTGGTCCGGCCGTACCGCTCAACTCGCCGTGATCAGCCGGTGTGCCGCCGCTGAAGTTGGGGCCGTGATCGCCGACGTATCGTTCGGCGAATCCATGCAGCTGATCCGGCCCGACAAAGTGCATCCTGCCGATCTGAACAGGCCGATAGCCTGCAGCACCGAGCGCATGCGCAAACGTCGGTATCGACGAGTCGAGACCGTGCGTGTTGGTCCATACCCTGTTCTCGTGGGGATGCCGTCCTGTGAGCATCGACATCCTTGAAGGCACACAGATAGGAGAGGCACAGTACGCGTTCTCGAATGTGGTGCCGCGGTTGGCCAGACCGTCCAGGTTAGGAGTCGAAACGATGGGGTCGCCCGCGTTTCCCATCACCGCCGGGTTGTGCTGGTCCGACTGGATGAACAGGATGTTCGGTCGGTCTCTCAAGTCCGGCATCGAATCGACTCCCGCGCTACGGCTCGCTGAAGACCAACAAAACGCAAGCCGCGGTTAGCTGTTGTTACTCAGCGACTGCCGGTACTCCTCTTTGGTCTCCGGGGTCGGCGGGTAGTACTTACCGGGCCTTACGCCTTCACTAAGAATCTTGCTCTTGACGAAGCTCTCGGCACCTTCGTGTTCTTCGACCCACTCAACGCACTCCTCGGCGTACCAGGAAGGCACCACGACAACGCCGTCGTCGTCGCCGACAATGACATCACCCGGCCGCACCAGAGCGCCCGCGCACTGGATGTCGACGTTCTCCTCCGCTGGCTCGGCCCATGGCCTTCCACCGTATGGGGTCCGGTCCTGCGCGTAGACGATCAGGCCGTAGTTCTCCTCTTCCAGGACGTCGAGGTCCCGGATGGCGCCGTCCGTCACGAGGCCCTCTGCGCCGTTCATCTTCAGCTGCAGAAGCTTTACGTCGCCACCGATGGCTGCGTACCGGCGGTTCATCAGGTCGGCGACAAGCACGTCGCCGGGGCCGCAACGAGCCATCGCCCGGTACTCCGGAGAGTCTTCGCCCTTCTTCGTCTCGAGGTCGATGTCCGGTCTCGGCGGCAGGAACCTGAGTGTTCGAGCCCTTCCAGCCATTCGGTGTCCCGGGGTGAACGCCCGCACGCCTTCCATATAAGGAAGCGTCACGCCGAGCTGGTTGTGGACTGCGCCCCAGACGGTTGCGACCGGCACGCGGCGGAACCGCTCAAGGATCTCGTCTCCAACATGCACGGGCTTGAACGATCGGTCTGACATGAAATTTCCTTTCGAGATTGGTGGCCGGATTGTAGACGGGAAGTGCGGCGATTGGTATGCGTCTGTGGATGAATGGAATCACAGACGATTTCGAGACACGAACTCAGGTTGCACGGCTTGAGAAGAGGAAGCCTACTCTGGCCAGTTGAAGTTGGTCTCGAATTCCGGCTTGCCCTGGAAATCCAACGTGATTCGATATAGCTCGCCACCACGATGCAAACCGCCGTCGTACCTGCCCTTTGGCTCTTCTCCGGTTCCGTTCCAGGCCGTGGTTACGTAGAGCTCGTTGAGGTCCTTGCCACCGAACATCGCACTGGATGTTTGAGTCGCCGGGAATGAGACGCGTCGTTCCTCTTTTCCATCTGGATCTATCCTGATTACGCAGGCTCCGCCCCACATTGCCTGCCAAACGAACCCTTCCGCATCCACCGTGAGGCCGTCCGGAGCCCCAGCTTCGTTTTCGTAGGTGGCGAAGTCGCGGCGGTCCGAGAACTCCCCTGTATCTGCATCGAAATCGTAGGCCCAAGTGCTACGCTTGGTCGTGTCAGCGTAGTAGACAGTTTTCAAGTCGGGCGAAAAACCAATGCCGTTCGAGATACCGACGTTTTCTTCGACGGTGTTGATCGAACCGTCGGGGTCGAATCGGTACAACTCTCCGACGTCACCAAACTCGAAGTGATAAGTCCCGGCGAAGAACTGACCTCTGGGTCCCGCTGCTACATCGTTGAAGCGCATCGGCTTGCCGCGCATCATGCCCCGGTGGATGTATGTGATCTCCTCACCTTCTCGCCACAGCCCGATGCCCGACCAACTGGCCACCACCATCCCGCCGGATTTGTTGTTGGCAAATCCCCCAACGTACTCGCCCTGGTAGATCTTCCTGCTTTCGCCGGTGGCGGGGTCGTACTCGAACAGGCGGCCGGTCTGGATGTCGGTCCAGTTGAGAATCTGTCGCTTCGGATCCCAGACCGGACCCTCGCCGACCCTGTTCTTGAAGTCAGCGATCATCTCAACGCCCGGTGAGGGTGAGAGTCCCATGTCGAACTGGTCCTTTCCGTGTTCTGAAACTGCTACCCGGCCAGGTTCTCGACCAGCCGAATCAGCAGGCGGGTTGAAGCTCCGGTCGCTCCCTGCACATTCACCCCGGACACACCGTCCGACATGTTGAACGCCGCGATGTCCAGGTGGACCCAGGGGGTGTCGCCAGCGAACTCGTGAATGAAGTGCGCGGCTGTAATCGAGCCTGCGCCTCTGCCGCCGGTGTTCTTGATGTCGGCGATCTTCGACCGGTTCTGCCGCTTCGTCACGGATCCGAGCGGCAGCCGCCAGACAGACTCACCACGTTCAGCCGCTGCGTCGTCAAACTGGTTATAGAACCTCTCGTCGTTGCTGAACGCGCCCATATGACCCTTCCCGAGCGCAACCGAGACAGCGCCGGTCAGCGTCGCAACATCGACGATGCGCTCCGCGCCGTTGTCTTTGGCATAGCAGATAGCATCGGCCAGGGTCAGCCGTCCCTCGGCATCGGTGTTCTCCACCTCGATGAACTTCCCGTTCATCGCCTGCACCACGTCACCCGGCCTCGTCGCCGACCCGCCCGGCATGTTCTCGGTGGCAGCGCAAACCGCGTGGACGTTGATCTTCGGCTTGAGCGCAGCGATCGCACTCATGGCGCCGATCACTGCAGCACCACCGCCCATGTCGCCCTTCATCGTCACCATGCTGCCTGCAGGCTTGAGCGACAGGCCTCCGGAGTCGAACGTGATCCCTTTGCCGATAAGCCAGATATTGTTCTCGGCGTTACCGGAATCGCCTGCGTAGCTGATGTGGATGAACTTGGGCGGCTCCTTACTGCCGTCAGACACCGAAAGGTAAGAGCCCATCCCGAGCCTACGGCACTCGTCTTCTTCAAGGATCTTCATATCGAGCTGCGCGCCTCGGCTCATCGCAGAGGCGCGGTTTGCGAGCTCGGTCGGCGAGAGGACGTTTGGAGGCTCATTCACGAGATCCCGGGCGAGGTTCGTTGCGGCAGCGTAGCTCTCACCCCGGGCAACGCCCTGCTGTAAGGCTTCGACCTTCGATGCATCAAGCTCCACGATCTCCAGCAGCTCCGGCCTTTCGGCGCTGTCGTCGTCATCGCCGCTTTTCGACGATCGGTACTTGTCGAAGCGGTACAGGCCGAGCTGGGAGCCTTCTGCAATCGCCTCGGCACACTGCGCCGGGTCGAGACCGCCGATGCCTGCGCCATGCACGATGGTCGCCGCGCTACTTACCTTGAGCGCCCGAAGCCTGCGGGCGACCTGTGCGCTGATCCTTCGAACGGATTCGTAGTTGAAACCCTCGCTTGGTCCGAGGCCCGCGACCAGCACGCGTTCTGCGGCCAGGGGACTGTTGTTGCCGGGAACTAGCGCTGCGGTGTGAATGACGGTGATCTCGTCAGCTTTGCCAGTGATCTCGCCTGACCGGATCAGGCTGGATATGACTCCGCCGAGCGCCTGGTCGACCGCGCCGGTCGCACCTCCGGGAGCGGTTACTCCTTCAAAAAGGTTGACCACGAGCGCCGGGGTTGCGTGGTCCGTGACATTGCCCTGGATGACGTTGATCTGCATAAGTATTCCTGTCGCTGACTGCTGCTACGAGTCTTCGAAAATGGTGATCTACCGGGTGCCTGGCCCGGAGTTCGAGATGTCAGATGGCGACGGATTGTACGACTCAGACGGACAATCGGTGGGGAGCCGGTACACCGCACTGCACTCAATGACGCCAGACCAGGGCATCAGGAGTTGCCGAAAGGTGCCCGGCAATCCTGTTCGTGACATCAAGCCCCTGCGCCGCTTAACGCCCCCCCCAAAGCCCCACGAACCGCTCAGACAACCGCCGTATCCCACGCCACGCGTACCTTCACCGTGACAAGTCTCCGGGGAACACTAACCTGCATCGAAATCACCGTGCAACACCCCGCCGACCGCGTGAATCGCTGTCGAAACCGGCGCGGCATCCATGTAGGTGCAGGCACCCATACCTCAGTTTGGCTCCAACTGGGCACCTGGTCTCTGTTTTGAACAAGTTCTAAACAAAACATAGACTATTAACAGGTAAACGGTCGAAAGTGGGTACAAAAGTACCTTGTGCTCCCTGCGCTCCCCAAAATAACTTCCATACCCACGGCGGTTTGTTAGGCAGCGTTAACAACGTTTCGGCCGCGAACCTCACCGAATTATTCGCCCGGTATCTACGGCGCCGGGCGACGAAACACAGCAAGTGTCCGCTTGCTGACTGATCAGGGGACTCACACTCCCCGGGGGCAACATAATGACTAACGGTAGCGTCGCAGTCCGCGTCATCTCTGACGGTTCATTTCTTCTTGACGGTGGTCCGGTATTCGGACCGGTGCCCAAGGTTCTGTGGGAGCGGCAGGCAAAGCCGGACCGCAAGAACCGGGTAAGGCTCGGACTTAACTCGCTGCTGGTTAAGACCCCGCAGGCAAACATCCTTGTAGACGCCGGAATCGGCAACAAGGAGCCTGAGATCTGCCGGGAGATCTACGGCCACTCCTCATCAAAGCTGCTCCGCAACCTGCGGGCACAGGGAGTGACCGCCCGCGATGTCGACTTCGTCGTCCTCACCCACCTGGCATTCTTCCACTGCGGCGGCGCAACTCGCCTCGACCGCGAAGGCAACATCGTCCCGACCTTCCCCAAGGCGAAGTACCTTGTGCAGCGGGCAGCCTGGAACGAGGCCTTCAACCCGGACGAGCGCCAGATCCCGAACCTCGGCCCCGGCGTCGAGCACCTGCGAGTCCTCGAAGAGAAGGGCATGATCGAGTTTCTGGACGGTGACACGCAGATCGTCCCCGGTGTCGATGCTGTCGTCACAGACGGCTACTCCGAGGGTCACCAGATCATCATGGTCAACACCGGTTCGGAGCGCATCGTCTACCTCTCGAACCTGATCCCAACTCCGAACCACCTGCCCCTTCCTTACATCACGGCGTTCGACCGCTTCCCGGACCAGACGCTGAATGCGAAGAAGGACATGCTGACCCGCTGCGAAAAAGAGGGCTGGCTGATGGTGTTCGCTCACGGCTACCACGACAACGCCGGATACCTTGAGCGAAAGCGATCAGGCCTGGAGCTCCGCCCCGTCAACTTCTAAGGGCAGATCGAAACAAAAGATTGAATCGGTGTTCAGGTTCCTCACTTCAGCCTGAACACCAGCGAAGAGAAAGACCGCAGGCAGTCCTGACCTGCGGTCTTCTCTTTTGCGTTTTTTTTCGGTTGAAGAGTGAAGCTGCGATCAGCCGGGTCGGACTGTGATTACGCCATCCTGGGCGACATCCGCCAGCAACACAGACTCGATGGCCGCTGAGTCACTTGCGAGGATCGACACCTGCTGCACCGAGGCGCCAGTCGCGATCGCGACGGCACCATTCATCGAAACCGGCCTGCCGCTGACGACACCCGGTTCCTCACCTCGCACCCTCAGGTAGTTGTCGGTCAGGCCGCTGCGACGCCCAACTCCCTCCCACAGCACCGGCCTTACCTGCCCGATGCTTGCCTGCCGGAACTCCTTCGCATGCCATTCGGTCAGTTCTCGGACTTCTGCCGCACGTTCCGTACGCACCGATGGATCAACATGGTCATCAAGGTGTGCCGCGCTCGTTCCCGGTCGCTCTGAATAAGGAAACACGTGCGCGTCCGCGAACCGCACCTGCTCGACGACCCGCATCGTCGCGGCGTGGTCCTCGGCCGATTCGCCCGGAAAGCCGCAGATCACGTCCGTGGTCACAGAGCAACCGGGAACGGCGTCTCGCACCCGTCCCACCGCGTCCACGAACTGCTTGCCTGTGTATCGACGTCGCATCCTGGCCAGCACAGCGTCACTGCCGCTCTGCAGCGGCACATGGAAATGAGGGCAAAGCCGGCCACCCGAATCTGCCCAGACGCCCAGCAGTTCATCCGAAATCTCAAGCGGCTGCAGCGACGAAACCCTGATCCTCGGCACATCAGTCTCAGCAATCACGGTTCGCAGCAAGCCCGGCAGATCGGCTTCATCCAGGTCAAAGCCATATGTCCCGAGTTGTGTGCCTGTCAGCACCACCTCGGCGCAGCCTTCCGAGCCGAGCCTGTTCACATTCGCCACGATCTCTTCGACGGGGATGCTTCGCTCCCGTCCGCGCACCTTCGGCACGATGCAGTAGGCACAGACCTGGTCGCAGCCCTCCTGGATCTTCACCGATGCTCGGGTGCGGCCGAGCAAGACTGATTCGAGAGGTGCTGGTCCGCCGTCAGTACACGGCGTGAACGAAACGCCAAGCCGTTCGGCAACCGACTGCACAATCGCCGGCTTCTGGCGGTTGTTCAGAGCAAGGTCCACCGAGTCGAGTGCACCGACCGCGGCGAAGTCTCGCTCTGCATAACACCCGGTCGCAACCACCAGCGCACTCGGAAATCTGCGACGCGCCGACGAAACTGCGTGCCGCGCCTTGCGGTCGGCATTGTTCGTCACCGTGCACGAGTTGAGCACAAATACGTCCGGCGCAGAGTCGCCCTCGGCCAGCTCAAAACCCGATGCAACGAACTCCCGCGCAAGCTGCTGGGAGTCGGCCATGTTCAGCTTGCAGCCGTGCGTCTCGATGCGAAATTTCATTCGTTTTCCGGGGTCGGATCTAGGGACTCGGGTGCGGGCAGAATCAGCTGTCAGCCCGCCGAAACGATTCTACCTACGGAACAGGCCGATCAGCCTCGTGTGGACAGCACTTTCCTCATCCGCAACCCAACGGTGCTGAAGCCGTCTGAGCGGTAGAAATGTTCCTGTCGCTCGCCATCGTCTGGTATCCCTAGCTCAAGCACACCGCAACCGGCGTCAGCCGACACAGTCGCCGCTTCTCGCAGCAACTTTCCACCAACCCCTGACCCTCGCTGCTCCGGCGCAACAAACATCTCCTGGACAATGGCATATGCGCCACCGGTCCGGATAGCCGTCTGATACGACATGCAGCAGACACCTACGATCGAACCCTTCTCATCGATCGCCACCAGAGCAGCGCCCAGACCGGCATCCCCGACAAGTCGTTCGCAGACCTGATCCGCCTTCTTCAACTCAAGTTTGCTGCCACCAAGCTCAAGAATCAGGTCGTTCACCAGCCTGGTGACCTGCTTGCAGTCCTCGATCGTCGCCTTCCGGATTTCCAACATGAACTCGCCTTCTTATAGCCCTCTCGCCCGAAATACCGACGTTACTCCATGCGCACAGATACACCAGACCAGAAACTCGCTACTCCGCGTGGCTAAAACTTCCGGCATCCCCGCAGCTTTGCGCACTGAATAGACGGAAGCCTTCTGCTGCTATACTCGCTGCGTCTCCAAACGGGCCGTCCCGCAGAGACATCACTAGTTAATACACACACCCAGCAGTGGCGCCGCAGGGAAACCCGCAAGCACGCCGCGCTGGGCAGTCCGCTCCACAACTCCGTTCCCAGGAGAAACATCCCATGGAAACCCGCGTCGTTGTAACGGGCATCGGCCTCGTCACACCCCTCGGTCTCGACCGCGAATCAACCTGGAAGGCCCTGCTGGACGGCGAGTCCGGCATCGACTACATCTCATCGTTCGACGCAGAAGGCTTCACATCCCGCATCGCGGCTGAAGTGAAAGGCTTCGAGCCTGCCGGCCTGCTTGGAAAGAAAGAGGCGCGGCGTCTCGACCGCTTCTCCCAGTTCGCTGCCGTCGCATCGCTTGAAGCACTCGACCACGCGGGCATCAAGATGGAGGACGAAGAAGGCGACCGCGTTGCCGTCCTGATCGGCAGCGGCGTCGGCGGAATCATCACGATCACGGACCAGCACAAGGTGCTTCAGCAGCGCGGCCCCACGCGCGTCAGCCCTTTCCTGGTCCCGATGATGCTTCCAGACATGGCAGCCGGGCAGGTCTCAATGATGATCGGAGCAAAAGGCCCGAACTTCTCGATCGTTACAGCCTGCGCAACGGGTGCCGACTCTATCGGTGAGGCCGCCGAGATGATCCGACGCGGCCGTGTGGACGTGGCGATCGCAGGTGGGACCGAGGCGGCTATCTGCCCGATCGGCATCGCAGGCTTCAACTCCTGCATGGCTCTCTCAACACGCAACGAAGACCCGAAAGCGGCATCCCGTCCTTTCGATGCCGGGCGCGACGGTTTCGTGCTCGGCGAAGGTGCCGGTGTCATGGTGATTGAGAGCGAGGAGCACGCCAAGGCCCGCGGCGCGAACATCATTGCCGAGCTCGCAGGCTACGGATCAAGCAGCGATGCGAACCATGTGACCCAGCCGCACCCTGAAGGCGAAGGTGCAGCCCGCGCCATGAACTACGCCCTGAAACAGGCGGACATGAAGCCCGAGGACGTCTCGTACATCAACGCTCACGGCACATCCACGCCGCTCAACGACAAGTTCGAGACGATCGCCATGAAGCGTGCGTTTGGCGACCACGCTTATAAGGTGCCCATCAGCTCGACGAAGTCGATGACAGGCCATCTGCTCGGCGCAGCGGGTGGAATCGAGGCTGCTTTCGCCGCCATGGCCATCAGCGAGTCGGCCATTCCACCGACCATCAATCTTGAAGAGCCGGACCCTGACTGCGACCTTGACTACACGCCGCACACGCCGAAGCGCGGCCGTGTTCCGAGCGCTATGAGCAACGTGTTCGGCTTCGGCGGGCACAACGCATCGCTGCTCTTCCGGGAATCGGTAAACTAGGCGGCCAGCCGCATTTTCCGGCGTTTCGAAGGTGACTGTGAGCGGCGACGGCGTGCGTCGGTTCGGATAGTTCGCGCGAAGATGCTGCGCCCACCCCAGCCCAGCCACAGTAACTGAATGACTACTACGAAATCGCCCGGGTCCCGAAAAAAATGGAAGGTCGCGGCGCCCCCGCCCGACGGATTCCACATCGAACTCGGCGGCCTCTCGCCAGTCCTCGCCCACGGCCCGCTGATCAACCGGCTGCTCTACAACCGCAACATCAGGAGCCGTTCCGTTGCGCGTGACTACCTGAACCCTTCGCTCGACCGTTTCACCGACCCGTATGCGCTGCCTGACATGGAGATCGCAGCGGACCGGCTATTTCAGGCGGTCCGGAACGGTGAGCATGTCGGCGTCTTCGGTGACTTCGATGTCGATGGCCTGACCGGAACGGCGATCATCGTGCGCACAGTCGAACAGCTCGGCGGCGCCGCACTGCCCTTCATCCCGCACCGGGAATCCGATGGCCACGGGCTTTCGATGCAAGCGGTCAACTCGTTCAAGGAAGCCGGTGTCACGCTGATCGTCACCGTCGATACCGGATCAACCGCCGTCGAAGAGGTCACTGCCGCAAAGGCGCAGGGCATCGAGACGATCATCACCGACCACCACCTGCTTGACGGCGACTCTCCTGATGCAATCGCGCTAGTCAATCCACAGTCGGACGCGATCGCAGCGCCACTGACCGGCGCCGGGGTGGCATTCAAGCTGGCGCAGGCGGTATTCGCACTGGCCAACGAGGACATGCCCTACGACCTGCTGACACTGGCGGCTCTCGGGACGATCGGAGACTCAGCACCTCTGACCGGCGAGAACCGGCTCATCACACGTTTCGGGCTTGAGGAGCTTGGCCGCACCCGCCACCCTGGCCTCCAGGCCCTGCTCGATATGTCACGACCTCCTTCAGCGGGCGGAAGACCAACCACCGAGCTGATCGCCTTCTATGTCTCACCCAGGCTCAACGCACCCGGCCGTCTCGGCGACGCCGAACCAAGCCTGCGCATCCTGACCACGAGCAGTCACGAAGAGGCGTCCTTGCTGGCCGCTCGCCTCGACTCGGCGAACAACGAACGCCGTCGACTGAGCGAAGAGGTCTGGAAGTCCGCCCAGTCACAGATCAATGGCGATGCCGTCTCCGATGGCAAGAACCTGATCGCGGTGCGCTGTGATGGATATCCAGCAGGTGTACTTGGTCCGCTGGCCGGCAGGTTGAGCGAGGAGTACCGGCTTCCTGCTCTTGCTTACGCCGTCACTGACGGCTTCGCCCGTGCCAGCATGCGGAGCGTACCGGGCTTCGATGTCCACGCCGCGCTAACCCCGCTCACCGAAACCCTCGTGCGCTTCGGTGGCCATGCCGCAGCAGCCGGCTTCACTGTCGAGTCAGGCTACCTCGGCGCGGTTCTCGCCGAACTCGAGCGCTCCGCAGCATGGTCGATGATGGGGCACGACCCGGAGCCTGTGATCGAGATCGACGCAGAGACCCGGCTTGCAGACATGGGCGCATCGATGTGGGACTTCATCTCTGTGATGGAGCCGTTCGGTGCAGCCAATAGCAAGCCTGTCTTCATGTCGCGGGGCGTCGTGCCGTCAGAGGTGAAGACCATTGGCGCAACCGGCAAGCACCTGCGCATGACGCTTGAAGACGATGGCCGCAGGGTCGGTGCAATCGGCTTCAACCTGGGCGACGCAACTCTTGGCCGGGGGAAGGTCGACATCGTCTACGAGCTGCGCAACGACAGCTGGCGGGGCAGAGTACGCAAGGAACTCGGCCTGCTGGACATCCGGCCATCGCAGGGTTGACTCGGATCGGATAAGGTCCCGCCGCTGCGCAGTCGTGAGATGCTGCGTGAGGTTCAGATCTGTTTCTCGCACGCTCGTCCGCGACCTCGGTGTCATGATTTTTCTACGGCGTTCGTCGAGCGGAACACGACATCATCACGTCACGTCCGATATGGATGACTAGGGCAATCAGGTCGCAGGCATGGACGTCGATCGTCAGAGGGGATGATGTGATGGCGAGATTTCAACAAGACGTAGAAGAGGTGAGCGTTGAAGGAAAGAAACTGTGGATTGTCGCTCGCAGCTGGGTTGCGATGAACTACAGATTCTTCGGGTTGATCAGCTTCACCCAGGTCGGCAGCAAGGTAATCGTTTACGCCCAACCCCCAAGTGGATTCAAAGATCCACACTGGCTCGTCAAGGCTTTCTGTTCGGTGCCGGTCATAGGATGGTTCTGCGGCCTCGCAGGTATGATCAAGCGATGGCAGGAGAGAAAGAAATACTGGAAGCCCGACCGGCCGGTGTTCATAAACATGGAGACGACGTACTTCGATCGGTGTGAGCCGTTCCCCACGATCTTTACGCAATGTTCCAAGAACGCCGAGTGCGGACCAGCGCCGTTGTCTGCGCTTGCGCTCATCAATTTCAAGAACTACCCAGAGTTCATGACCAGCTACGTTACCGGTGTTTGGACCAAGGGAAGCGTGGAGATGAGAGGGTTAGGCGGCCCGAAGACGGTTCAATCGCGTGCTTTCGCCGAGTGTGAACAACTGGCGACCTAGCGTCATCGAACGCGAAGACATTCAAGTTGCCGGGTGTCGATGTCCGGTACCGCACCATGTGTAGGTGAATTGCACTCGCATCGACGATGCCGTCTAAATCACATCCAGCAGTTCGCTCAGCCGCGTGACCGTTGCGTTGGGCTCAACGTCCGATTCGTCCCAGTAGTTCTGCGGACCGCGGTTCATCCATATGGAGTAGATCCCGGCGTTGCGCGCTCCGGCGATGTCATTGGCCAGGCTATTTCCAACCATCGCCACCTCATCAGGCCGGCGTCCAAGCAGTTCCAATGCGTGAACGAACGGCGCTGGTCTCGGTTTTCCGCCATGCTCGTGGCAGAGGACGACATGATCGAAATGGTGCTTGAGGCCGCTCTTCTCAACCTTGTGAGCCTGTAAGACCGGCTCTCCGTTGGTCATGATCGCCATCGGGTGCCACTGTCCGAGCGTGCCCAGCACAGATTGGGCGTCTTCGTATGGAACCTGCCGCTGCTTGACCAGCGCCGGCAGCCGGCCCGACAGCTCATGAGCCAGATCAGCGTCCGAGACTCCAATGGCCTCGAAGGTCTTCTCCCATACCGCCCGACGGAAGTCGCCAAGCTGGGTAGTCAGCTCATGCATCGGAGCCTTGTCGTCCCACATCAGCTCATCGGCCAACCACATGCCGGACTCCGGACCTAACAGCCTTAGCGCCGTCTCCCCCGCCGGGTGCTCGTAGATCGTCTTCAGTGAAGTTGCTCTCAATGTCGAAGGCAGGTCAAGATCGACCGCGTGAGTGCTGACTACTTCGGCGCACACCTCGTCAACCGTGGCGTGCGCGACCTCGTACTCCGGCACGAGCGTGTCGTCGAAGTCGAAAAGAAGGGCTTTGAAGCGCTGCTGTCCGCTCATACTCATCAATTCTAAGCCGCAAGTGAGAGCACCGTCCGGTGCCGGCGAATCGCATCGGCATGTTGGAACGGACCACGAAGTTCTCCGCAGGTCACTAACCGCAGCAGTCGCGTTCCGAAGCCGAAAGTCCGGCAAGCCGGCCGGTTAGTTGGTCTTGGCCCTTGCCCGTCTCGCTGCACGCTCCCGGCGCTTTCGGCCCGGTGATGATGGCGACTGCGGTCCACCTTCATCCGATGGCCCGGCCGAAACTTCCTCGGCCGTGCGCCAGCGAGTCTTGAAGGCCATGAATGTCACCGAAACGATCATCACGCCGATTGCGATCAGGTGCGCTTCCTGCAGGTTGGCGAAGTAGGTCTTGTCCAGGCGGATGAACTGGATCAGGAACCTGCCCAGCGCGTAGTAGCCCAGGTAGAACATGAAAAGGCTGCCATGCGGCTTCAGGCGGTCCCTCAGCTTGTAGAGCAGGAACAGCCCGATGATGTTCCAGATCATCTCGTAGACAACGGCAGGGTGCGTCTCGGCGTTGGGGTCGCCGTGGGCAGTCAGGTTGCCTGAGCGGGCAGGGCTGGCCGGGTGTGTGAAGTACCAGGCGAAAGGCAGATCCGTTGTGTGCGAGATGTGCTCGCCGTTGATGATGTCGCCAATGCGCCCGATCGTCTGCGCAAGCAGCAGAGGCGCAGCCGCCAGGTCCATCAGCTTGCCGACCGGGTACTTGGTGATGTAGGCGTACGTGACACCGCCGAGCCAGCCACCAAGAATTCCGCCCCAGAGACCGATGCCGCCCTCCCAGACCGCAAAGACCTGTGGTAGGTCATTACCGTAGATGTTCCAGTTGTCTGCGACGTGGACGATGCGAGCGCCGATTATTCCGCCAATAATTCCCCAGATGGCCGTGTTGTAGACCATGTCGGGGAGAATCGTGGGGTCTCGCCGGGCTGACCGTGCGACGAGCCAGACAGCCGCAGCCACAGCTACGAAGCTCAGGAAGCCGTGCCAGCTAAGTGCGACGCTATCGCCGCCAGAGATATTGGGGTCGAATGGGATCTCGATGGCGGCGAGGGGAAGGTTTGGCATCATTTCCTGTGTACGCCGGACTCAGGTCCGCCGTGCCGATCCACATCGGAACGAGGCTGTCCGCGCACGGGCTGGTTTTCTCGATGTGTCCCGCATCCGAACGCCAGGAGCACTGAGGCTTCTGTGAAAGCGGGCCACTAGTTATTACGGACCTCAAGAATACTAGGTTTTGGCAGTGGGATGGGACAGGCGATTGTGTTGGCGCACCTGACGCCTGTCATCCGATACGAACGTCTGCCGTCCTCACACCTCGCTCGTGCGACCCCACTCATCCACGACGCGCCCTCGCGGAATCGGCTTCAGGTTCCGAGCCGTTGTGAACTCCAGCCGGTTGCCATCAGGGTCGAAACAGTAGAACGCTCGCTGGCCGTCGATGCGCTCCAGCGGCCCCTTGATGATCTCGATCCCGGCCGCCCGGACCGCATCAAGCGCCGCGTCGAAATCCTCCACCTCGAAGGCGACGTGCGGGATCGGTGCGCCCTCGATCGTATGCACCATGGTGTGGTCTCCGGTCTCGGTCCAGATCAGAGACTTCCCATCCTCCATGGCGGGAATCAGATTTAGCCCGGCGAGGTCCCTGTAGAACGGCAGCGACTTCTCTCGCTCGCTGATTGGAACGCCGATGTGGTTGATCGTCTTGATGCGGACAGAACCAGGTTGGTTGGATTTAATCATCTAAACTCGTTCGCGATTTGGCTTGTTCGAGCCAGGCCAAGATGACACCAAGCAGGTGGCGTCAAGGCTGATTGTTTGATCGTTCCCCCTTCCACTGATAGTCTGACTATGCTTGGACTGCCGACCTCTATACCTGTGCTAGCAGCCCGCTAGTAGTAGGACCTAGGATTGAGGGCCGTATGTTCTTGCAGCGAACTCCGTTTTCTGGCGCCAACAGCCCGTTGGTTCTGAGAAGTCAAATGGAGCGGCTTACAGCGTTGTACTGCTGAAAAAATGTTGGCCGGGAGCCTTTCCCCTAACTCTACGGAGGATCTGGGGATAAGCCGTAGGCACCTCGAACGGAGCGCTCCACGGGGTGCCTTTTCGCGTCTGAAAGAACTAAATCAGATGCAAGATTCATATGAGTCTATGGTCAGCTTGGATTCCACTCAAGGCTTCAGAAGCACGCCGCGCACTCCCGGTGGCCGCTCGATCGCAACCCGGTACGCCTCGACCGCTTCGTCCAGCGGCAGGACCGTGGACACAAGCGGCGTCAGATCGATCTGACGGAGCCGGATTGCCATCTCTGTGCTGCGTGTCTCTTCGAGCGTGGGCCAGCCGAGCGATTCTGGTGAGGTTGAGATCACATGAAGATCGGGTGGCGGCGATTGCACACTCATGCCCGTAATGACCACCGCGGGATGAATTGATGCAAGGTCGTCGAACGCGATCTCCTCGGCTCCGAGCGATTTGGCGGCTGACAGTCGTGCCGCATTCGACTCCACTGCGAACATTTCGGCAGTGCGCCCACGCCTGTGCCGCAGCCATGCAATCGCCGTCAGCGCGGAGGTGTCACAGCCCATCACGACGACAGGCTCATCCCCTGCCACATCAAGGGCTTGCCTGGCAGCGGCGATTCCCAGCGCTGCCTCGCCACCGGCGAAAACAGTCCGCTCTTCGGCTGCCGCGGTTGTCTTGACCAGCGTCTCGTCCGCCATGGGCACACAGACATACTCGGCATGCCCGCCGTTCAGAGAGCCCTCACCGAACCGGGTGATTCGCCCGTCCGAATGAGTCCCGCCGGATCTCGCCACGACGAGGTCGTCGATGTTCACGCCGCTCACCGCCTCGCCGGTCTCCACGACGGTCCCGACGAACTGCGCCCCGGGAGTCGAGGCGGCATCTCCTCTGGTCGCCTGCGCAACCTCCCGGTGGCCGATCGCAGTGGTCGTGACCATCACGATCGCATCGGTCGGCTGCTCAAGCTGCGGGCGCGGGACGTCGACGAGTTCAACTTCGCCGGACTTTAGTGAGACTGCGAGCATGCGGAGAGATGTTACCGGTCAGACATCATCAGCAGAGGCCCGAGCGCACTTCGCTTCGCCGGAACCGCTCAATCAAGGAGTTGACCTCAGCCGTAGAAGAGAACCCGGCACGCCGGCTAGCCCAGGTACTCCTTGATCTTCTCTGCCAGCTTTCGGGTCATCCCCGGCGTTGAAGCCAGCTGATCGACGTCCGCTTCACGCACGCCCTGCACAGAGCCGAACTTGCGGACGAGGTCACGCTTTCGCTTTGGCCCAACTCCCGGCACAAGGTCCAAAGCCGACTGCGTAGAAGACTTGCTGCGCAGGTTGCGGTGATATGTCACAGCAAAGCGGTGCGCTTCATCCCGTGCTCGCTGCACGAGGAACAGCGCCTGTGAGTTCCTCGGAAGCACCACAGGCTCCGGCGAGTCCGGGAGGAAGATCTCCTCCTCCTTTTTCGCAAGCGACGCCAGCGGGACATCGATCACGCCCATCTGCAGCATCACTTCCTGCGCAGAACTCAACTGCCCCTTGCCGCCATCGATCAACACAAGGTCCGGCGTCTCGCCAAATGACTTCGCGCCGTTGTCCGGCTCCTCGCCCTTCGCCCGCGCCTCTTCGGCAGCCGCAAGTCGCTTGAACCGTCGCTCCAGCACCTCTTTCATCGATGCGAAGTCATCGTTGTTCTGCGTGTGTTTCATCCTGAAGCGGCGGTACTGCGAAGTGTTCGGCTTGCCGTCGATGAACACCGACATGCTGGCAACAACGTTCGTGCCCTGGATATGCGATATGTCGTAGCACTCGATGCGCCGAGGTGTACGCGGCAGGTTCAGCTGCTCCTCAAGCTCAGTCATCGCGCTCTGCATCAGCGTGTCGTTTGACAGCATCTTGATCTCGAGCTGCTTCAGGCCCTGGCCTGCGTTCTCAGTCACCATCTCCACAAGCCGTCGCTTTGCTCCTCGTTGCGGTGTGGCGAAGCTAACCGGTCCTTCACGGCGACCGGCAAGCCAGCCTTCGAGGATCTCTGCGTCGTCGATCGGCTCCGGGATCAGCACAGTCCGGGGGATATACGAAGCGGAGTCGTAGAACTGCTGCACGAACTGGCCGACCACTTCCGCCTTCGAACTGTCCCGAGTGCCCTGCATGATGAAGTGGTCGCGGCCCACCAGGTTTCCCCGCCTGATGAAGAAGATCTCAACCCAGGCCTCGTCATGCGCGGTCGCCAGGGCTATGGCATCCAGGTTCTCCCGGCCCATGCCGACTACCTTCTGACCCTCGTAGACACGCTCGATCGCCTTCAGCCTGTCGCGCAACGCCGCGGCTCGCTCGAACTCCAGCGCCTCCGACGCATCACCCATCGCCGATTTGATCTCTCGCACAACCTCGTTCGTGTTGCCGTCGAGGAACATCAGCACCTGGTCGATCACATCCCGGTACTCCGCCTTCGAAGCGTACCCGGTGCAGGGGGCGTTACAACGCTTGATGTGGAATTCGAGACACGGCCGTTCGTCAGTGCCGGTGATCGCCTTCGTACAGGTTCGGTAAGGGAAAAGCCGGTTAAGCAGGTCCAGCGTCTTGCGCACGCTTCCTGCGGACGCAAATGGACCGAAGTAGCGGGAACCGTCATTTGCAGTGCGCCGTGTGATGTAGACGCGTGGGAAATCCTCGGACAGGTCCACCTTGATGTAGGGATATGTCTTGTCGTCCTTGAGCCGGACGTTGAAGCGCGGCTGGTGCTTCTTGATCAGGCTGTTCTCAAGCAGCAGAGCTTCCTGCTCAGACTCCGTGACGATGTACTCGAAGTCCTTGATCGCGGCCACGAGGTCACGGGTCTTGCCGACGAGCGATTTCGAGCTCGAGAAGTACGATCGCAGTCTGTTGCGCAGCGAAGATGACTTTCCGACGTACAGGACCTTCCCGTTGGTCCCGCGCATCATGTAGATGCCGGGCTTGCGGGGCACGGCGGCGAGTCGCTCTGCGAACAGAGGCGCCGATTGCTTTTTGGTGTGTGTGGTCATGCGCTTGATCAGGCGGACGGGTCAGATCAACTGCAACTCAGACCGAAGGACCCGGTCAATACAAGAATACACAGGCACGTAAAGCGCACCTGTGTGTGTGGCGCACGATGTGAAGAGGTCTTGGACCGAGAGACTGGTCAGCGCAACCGGATCTTCGCTAAAGCACGAAGCTCAGGACGACCAGTATCACCACAACCGCGCCGCTCAAAACACCGAGCTTGCGCAGCTCTTTGCCGATAGATCGGGTGAAGATCTCGGACCTGACGCGAGCCTGCCGGGCAGCTCTCTGAGCCCGCAGACGGCGGGAGCGGCCGGTTGAAACAGAGGCTGAAGCCGTCGAAGCACCTGAATCGTCGTCGTCATCGAGTGCGACTGGCGCTTCCTCGTCGATCTCGTCGCGGCCCTGTGGCGCTGCTTCCTGGACGAAAACGTTGGGCCGCCGGTCGCGCCGCCTTCTCTGTCTTGGCATCTCTGTCCCGTCGAATCACCCGGCAAGCGGGCTGAAAAATGGCTCTAAAGGGGAACGATCCCGGCTATTCGACCGCCGCAGTTTTCGCAGCGGCGGAATCGTCTTTGCCAGACCATTTCAGACCCTTGTCAGCCATCTCTCGGGCTGCATCGATCGTCACCTGGGCGGCATACTCAACCGAAACATCGGAAGTGTTCCACATGAAATGATACAGGAACGGGTCGATCGGACTCGACTTGAAAGCCTTCTCAAAATAGGCGTGTTGAGCCCGGTCAGCGTGCTCGATGAACTCTACCGCCGCCTCTTCGTCCATCTTCTCCCGCGCCATGATCCTGGCGACCCGGTCCTCCATGCGAGCGACCATCCCGACACGCAGCACGTCGGTCCTGTGGCTGAGAATCGCAGCGCCTCCGCGACTGAGGATCACAACATTGCCTGCCTCGGCGATATCCAGGATCACCTCTGCGGTCGTGTCCCTGAAATGCGCATCGTCGAGTTCCGCAGCTGTAGAAGCCGGCGGCTCGTCCATCTCGTTGTAGGGACGTGCAAGTAGGTGCTCGACGCCCGGTCCAAAGTAAGGATCGCCGCCCATACCAGCGACAGCGGACCTGTGCAGCATTCGCTGGACCGACTGCGCCAGCCTGTTGACGAACGAGGGGACCCTGCGTTCCTGGTCTGCGAGCGCCCCAACTGTTGAACCGACTCTCCGGGCGATCTCAGCCAGGATCAGCCTGTCGACGAAGTCGATATCGAGTTCTCGCGCTACGATCCTGCCGATGTCCGGCGCTCCGGCCCCGGCCCTGCCTTCGATCGTAATCACCGTCATATTCGAACCCCCTTGTCGTCCGTTTCGGTACCCGTGCGTCCGAATCCGGGCGTTGGCGGTACGCAGCGACCAGGCCGCGCACGTCAGAAGTTAACGGTAGTTTACCTGTTTTGAGGTGATCCGCCCGCCGGTACGACGTTGGATTCTGGTGGGCTTGGAAATCTGACTGTGATTCGAACTGAAACGGCCTTCAGAAGATCACCACTCCCGGGACCACAGCTCCGAGCAGTACCGCTTCTCGAATCCCATCGACCGGTAGAACGGCATGGTGGAGCCGACGCAGGCCTCAGCCGCTCCTTCTACTCCGCATCGCCTGACGCCCTCCAGCACCGCGGCCATTCCAAGACCCATTCTCCGGTAATCAGGGTCGGTTGCAACCGGCTCGACATACGCAAGCCGGTTCACAGGCTCGATCCACATCCCGCAGTACGAGACGAAGTCGCCGTTCGGAGCAACAACGACGATGTTCAGGTCACGCCTGAAGTTCGGCGCAGTGCCCATTAGCCTGCGCCCTTCGATGCCCATTAGGGCCCGACCGTCTTCGCTATCGTCGACCGGCTCGTCGCCATGCCCGAAGCCTCGCCACAACAGCCTGTGCACCTTGTACAGATCATCATCTTCGGCGAGGCTCTGAATCCGAAAACCCTCGGGCAGTTCTGGTTCGGTTTGAATTCCACTCGTGCTTCGAAAGGTCATCGGGTCATGCCGGTTTTCACTGGTGTAACCACTGGCAACTAGGACTTCCCGGAACTCAGCATCTTCGTCATTTATCCAGACCCTGAGCTGACGACCCGTCCCGGTTTCCACGCTTATTCGGTCTTCTGCGTGTTTCAGCATCTCCGGCTTGAGGTGCGAGTATTCAGGGTGAAGCTCGAAGTACGCTTCGCCCATGCTGTGCTCAGGATGCACAACCGCCACGATCTCGCCGTCGGCTTCCCACACTCCGATCGAATCGAGATCGATCTGGTTGATCAGAGGGTGGAAGTGCATGTACTCCCACCTCGGCTGCAGCCAGTTGATTTGGCCGCCAGAGACGCTTGCAGAGTTGCTGAACGTGTCGACGAGGAACTCGCCGACCCGGTCGAAATCTACGTCGTGTCTGTAAGTTCGGAGCTTCGTAGCCAAGGCGTTCTGTCCCTGAAGGGTGTACGGGCGACCAGATAGTCTGGACACAGAACCAGGCTCGATCAATCAACGGAATTGACCAATGTGTTGCACTAGGCCCGTGGGTGCGCCTTGTCGTACTCGGTCCGTACATGCTCGGATGTCAGGTGAGTGTAGATCTGGGTGGTCGAGATCGACGAGTGGCCGAGCAGTTCCTGCACGTGCCTGAGCGATGCTCCGCCTTGAAGCAAATGGGTCGCGAAGCTGTGTCGCAGTGTGTGCGGCGTGATGTGGACCGTGATCCCGGCCTTCGACGCCAGTCGCTTGAGACGCTGCCAGAACGCCTGCCTGGAAAGCCTCCGACCGCGCCTGCCGAGGAACATCGCATCGGTGTGCGCAGCGATCGCCAGCAGAGGCCTCACGCCAAGCAAGTAGCCTTCGGTCGCATCGACGGCAGCCTGGTGCAGCGGCACGACGCGCTCTTTCGAGCCCTTGCCAATCGTCCGGACCGTGGCATCTTTCAGGCTCACGTCACCGATATCCAGAGAGACCAGTTCGCTCACCCGCAGCCCTGCGGCGTACATCAGCTCGATCATCACGTGGTCACGCCGGTCCTCGGGAGACGTTCCGCCCGCGGCCGTCTCAAGCAGGGCATCTACATCTTCTGTGCTCAGAACGTCCGGCACAGGCCGCCCTGCCCTGGGCGTGCGGATGTGCGCAGCGGGGTTCTCCTCCAGCACACGCTCTTCTACGAGGAACTTCATGAACGACCGTAGTGCGGCGATCTTGCGAGAGCGGGTCGCAGGCGAGTAGCCGCGCTCGTCCATGTCAGCCAGCAGCTCGTTGACGTGATCGGGCGTGATCACTCGCCAGTCGTTGAGCTTCATCGCTCCGGCATCCTCGGCAAAGTACTGCACGAAGCCGTTGAGGTCGTTGCGATAGGCAGAAACGGTGTTCGCGGACATCCCTCGCTCAACAGCGGCGTAGTGAAGAAATGTGTCGACCTCAGTTCGCACGTTTTTCAAGGGTTGTCAGGTGGTGTCTGCTGGCGGTGGACGGCTGGTCGAGACGAGTACTCCCGCCATCCTGAGCCTGTCGAAGGGTGGCCCTCACTGCTCGACACTACCAGCGTTCCCATTACACTCGCACACAACGATCAAAGCGACGTTCACCGGAACACCCGGCCAACCAGCGAAGGGACAGCAGCATGATCGAATTCACAGTTACCGACACCATCACGGCCACACCCGCCGAGATCTTCGGAGCGTGGCTATCGAGCGACGGCCACACGGAAATGACCGGCGGTGAGGCGAACTGCTCGGACGAAGTGGGCGCAGAGTTCGATGCCTGGGACGGATACATCTCAGGCAAGAACCTGGAGGTCGAGCCGACAAGCCGGTTCGTGCAGTCGTGGCGAACAACGCAGTTCGACGACTCAGAGCCCGACTCGCAGATCGAGGTGCTGCTGGAAGAGGTTGAAGGCGGCACAAAGGTCACTCTCCACCACACCAGCGTCCCAGACGACGGCGACCACTACCGCCCCGGATGGCAGGACCACTACTTCAACCCGATGAAGGAGTACTTCGGGGGATAAGGCAGGAGTGGATTTGGCCAGGATGACACCCTTCGACAGGCTCAGGATGGCGGGCCAATCCTCCCTCCCAGCTTGGGAGGGAGTTAGAGGGAGGGTCGGTCGTGAATGGAACGACTAGTTGCCGATGGAAGACCGAACGACCCTCACCCCAGCCCTCTCCCAATCTGGGAGATGGGGGGATACGAAACCCTCACCCTGACCCGCGCCCGCGAGCGGGCACCCGGCATCGGGGGAGGGGACGATTCGGCGGTAGAGGGGACAGCTCACCCCTCAGCCCTCCCGACGTTGATGTCGCCCGAAACCACTCCTGCCGACGTGATCAGCCTCATTGCATCGCCAACCGACATGTCCAGCTGAACGACTTTGTCCGGTCCGACGACGATCAGTACACCGGTGTTCGGCATCGGTGTCGACGGTATGTAGACCATCACTCGCCCGTCTGTCATCCGCTTCGTCAGAAAACCGATCGAGTGGATCCCCACTGAGGGGTACTCGACCGCGACGACCTGATTGAAAGCGCCCTCTTCGCCACCGCCTGTCGCGGACGCCACAACCTGTTTCGCAACGCCGTAAACAGGACCAAAGAACGGGATACGGGCGATGTAGACCTCCATCTTCCCGTACGCCGAGGCGCCCACGACGCTCGCGGTCAGAAGTCCCAGCAACAGTGAAAGGACGATGATCACCGCGAAGCCAAGGCCGGTGATCGGGCGGTCGAAGATCGCCTCGATGGCCGGCTGCGGGATCCCGTCCAGGGTGTCGAAAATGAACTTGAAGATGAAGAACGCTATGCCGATTGGCAGGAACAGGATGAACCCTTCCTTGACGATGTCTCTCATGAACGATCTCCGGTTTCTGGATCCATGTGGTCGAACGGTGCCCGGCGGCGATTGGCAGCGCAGCATACAGGTCACGAAGCACTAGTCAGAACATCGGACTTGACTCTGACGCAACGTCATGGTCTACCGTCATCTACGAGGTGTTCGATGAAGCATGAGTACAGGGTGGGAGAGTTCGCCAGCCTGACCGGTGTCACGGTGCGCACGCTGCACCACTACGACCGCATCGGCCTGCTGAAGCCGTCGGGGAGGACGGAGTCGGGTTACCGGCTCTACGGCGAAGCTGACCTGTTGCGACTGCAACAGGTGCTGACGCTGCGCCACCTCGGCTTCAAGCTCGGCGAAATCTCCGAACTGCTGCAACGCCCGGACTTCGACCTCGTTGCCTCGATGCGCATCCAGCGAGCCTCGTTGAACGAGCAGATCGAACGCCTCAAGAAGATCGAAACGGCGATAGGCGACATGCTGGACTCCCACGCACGGTTCGGAACGTGGGACTGGGAGCTCGCGCTCGCCGCCTCATCGGCCGTTCAAAATGAGTTCAACCAGAAGGAAAAGGTGATGGGAACCAACTTCACGCCTGAACAGATGGAGCAGGCGAAGAGACTACGAGAGTCGCTGCCAGACGGCTACATCGAGGACGTCCAGGACCGCTGGACCGCCCTGATCTCCGAGATCAAAGCGAACCTCGAGATCGACCCATCCAGCGAGCACGCGAAGTCGCTCGCGAAACGATGGGACGAGTTGACCGCCGAGACTATGAAGGCCTGGGAAGGCGCTCCTGGCCTGACCGAGAAGATCCAGGAGGGTTACAAAACGGGTGCGTTTGCGGACAACCCGCACGCCCCGACTCCCGAGGTCTTCGGCTTCATCGAGAAGGTGAAGAACAGTGGCTAACGGCCGGCGGCATCTGCTCGAAAAGCAGCTCTGCCGCCCGGCTAAAACCCTTCCAGCGCCGCAAGTGCGTGATCATGCAGCTTCCCGTTGCTGATCACAAGGTTCTCGCCCCGGAATGTGCGCTCGCCGGAGATGGATGTCGCCCTGCCGCCTGCCTCTTCGATGATCAGGTTCACCGGCGCAAAGTCCCAGTCGTGGGCAGACGGCTCGACCCACACGTCGGCGTTACCCATCGCCACAAGAGCCGGTGCATAGCAGTGGCCCCAACCTCGACGCAGTCCAAACGCCTCGATCAGCCTGGTCAAGACCTCGCCCCGCCCAGTTTCTCTCCACCACTCGTCGTGGGTCGACAGCGCACAGGCCTCAGCAGGATCAGCAACATGTGAGACCTGCGCCCTGTGCAGGCCGATCGGCATCTCCGGACTCTCGGCGAAAGGTGCAATCTGGCTTGCCGACCATGCGCCACCGCCTCGTGAAGCGAAAACGATCTGTGAGATCGCGGGAAGGTAAATAACGCCGACATCCGCGATCCCTTCGCCATCCTGAGCCGCCGCAACAAGCGTCCCGTAGAGCGGCACGTTGCGCACAAACGCCTCGGTGCCGTCGACAGGATCGAGGTACCACGTGCGGCCGCTTGTCCCCTGCTTGACACCCCACTCCTCGCCAATAATCCCGTCGTCGGGAAACCGTTGTTCGAGACGTTCCCTCATCATCTTCTCGGTGCCGCGGTCGGCTTCAGTGACGTGCGAGTTGTCTGCCTTGCGATCTACCTGCAGATCGGTTGAGTGGAAGAGCGGCAGCGTGAAGTCGCCGCCCTCGCGTGCAAGCGCAACAGCGAACTCCAGCGTGTCCTTCAGCGAATCCTGTGACTCAGCCACAGCTAGAACTGCTGTTCCGGCGACTGAATCTCGCGCGCTGCCTTCATGTCGGCCGAGGTGTCTCGAGGTTGGGTAGGCATCAGGACAATCTCCGACACAAGCGTCCGCTGCGGTGTTGTGGCGCAGAACAGAATCGCTGCTGCCACGTCCTCGGCGCCCATCATCGTTGCACGGGCATCGGCGTCGGGTGGCAAAGGCCTGTTCGCCAGAATGGGGGTGTCGACCTCAGCAGGCATGATTGCGCACGCGCGGATGCCTTCCGCACGCAGTTCGCTGTTCATGCCACGCATCATCGTAAGCGCCGCCGCCTTCGCAGCGCTGTACGGAGCTCCGCCGAGCAGTCCCGGCGTCAGGGCGGCCATCGACGACACGGTGATGACGGTGCCCTCCTTGCGCTTGATCATGTCGTTCACGGCAGCCTGAGTGATGCGATAGACGCCTTCGACATTCACCTTGAAGACAGACTCCCACTCTTCGGGCCCAACGTACTTCATCGATCTCACACGGCTGCTGTGCCCGGCATTGTTCACAAGGATGTCGACTCGCCCAAACTTCTCGACGGTCGCGGCAACAACGCCCGCGGCCGCATCGCCGTCCTCGAGGTCGGTTGGGTGCACCATCGCAGTTCCACCGGCCTGCTCGATCTCGGCAGCCGTCTCCTCCAGCGGCTCACGCCTGCGGCCCACCAGCACGACCGTAGCGCCCTCGGCAGCGAACTGCTGCGCCGCCGACTTGCCGATGCCGGTTCCAGACCCGGTGATGATTGCGATCTTGTTGTCCAGTGCGCCCATGTTTTCTTCCGTCTGTCCTTCAATGGATAGATAGTTGCCTGTCGAGTCGTTCGAAATATGCCGCGTCAACGGAAGAGTCCGTTCTTCGCGGCAGGCCGAAAGATACACGACACCTGATGCTCATGTGGTCGCTCAAGACCGGCAATTGGCGGCGATGATCGCTGGATTCGGATAACCTCTCTGCCGCCGAAGACCGAACATGCAGAGTTCATCGGAAGCGGAGCAACAGTGAACGTCTACAGGAGTTTCAGGCAGAGAGTCTGGCGACCACCCCGTGCCCACGGTGAGGTGCAGCCTGAACGTGAAGTTACGTTCCTGGAGCTGTTCTACGACCTTGTGTACGTGGTTGTGATCGCCAACCTCGCGGCCGAGCTTGCGCACGACATCTCATGGCGCGGTGTAGCCGATTTCGCAGTGTTCTTCGGGATGATCTGGATCGCGTGGGTCAGCGGTTCGATGTTGCATGACCTTCACGGACGCAATGACGTAAGGACTCGCACATATCTCTTCATTCAGATGGCGCTCATCGCGCTGCTCGCCGTCTACGCAGGCGGCCATGACGAAGAGATCAGCGGATTCGCAGTCGTCTACACCATTCTCTTCGCTCTGTTCGGCTGGCAGTGGTTCGAGGTGCGGCGGCAGGACACCGAGGAGTTCGCATCACTAACAACTCGCTACCTCTTCGTGATCGCCCTCACGGTAGCGGTGATGACGATCTCAGTCTTCCTCGTTGAAGACGTACAACTCGCGATCTGGGCTGTCATGGTCGGTCTATGGATCCTGATCTTCTACTTCGGAATGACAAGCACGACCCGGCACGCCGGCCCTGTCCGCTTTGTTGGCGCTTCTACCGTTGAACGGTTCGGGCTGTTCACGATCATCGTGCTGGGCGAAGTTGTAGTTGTAGTCGTCGAAGGGCTTGCAGAGTCGACTCGCGACTTCGAAACCATGGCCACCGGAATCCTTGCTCTGATAATCGGATTCGGCCTCTGGTGGAACTACTTCGACGCTACAGGGCGCAGATTGCCGCGCAACGACGAGCACAGTATCCCTGTTTGGCTGGTCGCTCAGTTCCCGTTGACTATGGCCATCGCTGCGGCCGGCGCGTCAATGGTCACGCTGATCGAACACGGCTCGGACAGCCACGCTCCAGAGAACACGACCTGGCTGCTGGTCGGGTCCGTATCGCTCGGACTAGCAGCACTCTCGGTGCTTATCCGAACGCTGGAACAGTTCGATCAGTACCGTTCGGTCCTGAATCCGGTGTCGATCTTCAGTTTCGTTGTTGCGCTGGCAATCTTGCCGATTGGACTGTGGCAACCCGCGCCTGTGTACCTGGCGTTGATACTCGTCGTGGCTCTATCGCTGACCTGGAACTTTGGCGTGATCCGCTGGCTGCAGCACCCGGAAAGCGGCGACGACCCGCTGGAGTTCTAGGATCGCTAACCGGCGTCCAGGATCCGCTTCGCCACGTCGCGGCCCATGCGGACTGAGTAGTTCGTGCCTCGGTCCTCGGGATAGATCTGCGTTGTGTTCGCCAGCCACAGGTTCTTGATTGGCGTCTGGTGCTCGGCGAGGCGCTCTGAGTAGCGTGTGCCGATGATCGGCTGCGCTGCGCTCAGGCTGTTGTAGTGCATCTGCTTGATCCACGACCGGTCGAAGCCCGGATTGAACTTCGTCAGGTGCGGCAAATATAACTCCAGCACCTCATCTGGCGTCATGCTGAACAGCGCCTCCGAGCGGTCGACGTAGTTGGTCAGGTACAGCACATGCGAGCCGCCGTACCACTCCTTCGGCAGCATGTTCGTGTGCTCAATCAGGCCGAGGAAAGGCAGAGAACGGTCGGCGATGTTCATCCAGTAGAAGTCAGTCAGCGCCTGCGTCAGCTCAAGGATCAGCACGACGGCCGCGGTGTAGGTCACACCCTCAAGCTTTGCCCTGTAGTCGTCAGGCAGTCCTACCATTCCCGGGAACGCATACGAGGGGACGGTCGCCAGCACCAGGTCGAAGTCCTGCTCGCCAAATGAGCCGTCTGGTCGCTTGAACTGCAACCCTGTCGCTCGGCCGTCCTGCGTCAGTACGCGCTCAACAGGTGTTTCGATGTGCAGCTCTCCACCTGCGGCTAGAAGCCTGTCACGCAGAGCGAAAAGCACCTCATCGAAGCTCTTCACCGGGTAACCGAGCTGCTCCCCGCCTGCGCCCTTGCGCGAAGCGAAGCGGGTCTGGATCTTCGACCAGAACCATGGCATTCCGACCTGGTCGTAGTAGTCACCGAATTTTCCGCGGAGCAGCGGATTCCAGACCACTTCATAAGCCTTGCCGCCAAGCTTCTCCCGCAGCCATTCGTCGGCTGTAAACGGCTCCAGCGACTGCCAGTCCTTGATTCGCCTGACTCGCAGCGCAAACAGACCCAGCTTCACGCGGGCCCAGATCGGCAAGGCTCCAAAGCGCAGCAGGTCCATTGGAGTCGTCGTCTTGTAGACCTTGCCATCCACATAAGTACCGACCTTTGACGGATACCACTGCAGGCTCTCGCCAATGCCCAGCTCGTCCATCAGCTCGATGATGTCGGTGTCGTTCGTGAACAGGTGGTGATAGCCGCGCTCGAGCCGTCCGCCACCGACCTCGATGGTCGATGCCTGCCCGCCTATGAATGGCGCAGACTCATAGACCGTGACGTGGTGCCCTGCCCGTGAAAAGTCGTACGCGGCGGTGAGTCCCGCAACCCCGGCGCCAATGATTCCGATGTTCAACTTGTCGGCTCCGGTGATGGCGTGTTGGGGCCATCCTGGCCTTCCCGGTCACGCTTCAGGCCATCCATCAGCTTGCGCAGGGATGAGCCGTCTGCCAGCAGCAGAATCGCGCCCAACACCGTGACCGGCACCCACAGCGCCACGTGGACCGTCAGCGCAAAGCCGGATGCAACGCCGTTTGGAACGCCAAGAGCGATCAGCGCCGCTGCGCCGAAGAAATCGAACGGTCCCCAGCTGCCCGCGCTCGAAGGCAGCACGCCCGCAAGGTTGGCCGCAGCCGTGAACACCAGCAACACCGCGATCAACTCGACCTGCGAATCGAAGTGAGAGTCTAGATTGAACCCGATCGAGATCAGGTAGTACATCGCCGCCTCGAACGCCCAGACTGGCAGCGAATACAGGAAGACGATCGCCAGCGACTTCGGAGAGTTGACGACCGTCAACCCTTTCAGCAGGGATGCCGCCAGCCCCAGCACCTTCACCTCAAACCGCTCCGGCAATGGTGCAGCGAGACGAGCAATGAACCGCAGAATCGATTCCTCTGATACGACGGTGATAACCACCACCATTGCCAGCACAGCTAGAAACGGTATGACGGCCACGACCACGAGCACAGGCGCGCCGCCCGGTACCTCGTCGACAAAGTTTCCGAAAGCGCCGGTCGTCGGCAGGAACGCCCACGCCGCGGCAAGAAAGAACAGAAGCGCAAGCACATCAGAAGCTCGCTCGACGGCAACTGTGCCGAACGCCCCGGCAGCACTCACCGGTTCCCGCAGCGAAAGGTAATACGAGCGCAGCAGCTCGCCGATGCGCACCGGGATCAGGTTGTTCGCCATGTACCCGACAACCACAACCGGGTAGATCGGTCTCCTGGGACGGCCGATCAGCGGCTTGAGAAGGTATCTCCAGCGAACCGTTCGTGCCTGCACCGCAAGGAAGTAGAAGATCAGCGAAGGGACGATGTAAGCGTAGTTAGCGTCGCGGATAACATCGCCAATCGTGTCGAAGTCCACGAAGAAGACCACAAAGATGGCGAGGAACGCGGCGCTGCCAACGAAACCGAGCCAGAATGCACGTTGGCCAATCAAGCGACTAGTTCCAGTCTCCGGAGCGCCTCAGCACAGGTAGTGGCTAGTTGAGCGGGCTAAGCGGAAGAGAGTTGTTGAAGTAGACGTACGAGTCTACAGAACCGATCTCTCCCGATATCTCTCTGTAGATGAAGAAATCGACAGATCCTCGCCACCGGTTGCGGTCCCAGATCGTGTTCCAGAAATCTCCCGGCGTCAGGCCGCGGTAGTCCTCGGGGAACCACGCCCGGTGCTGAATTCTGCGCGGCTCGGTATGGGTGTTGGAGTATTCGGGCTCGACCTTGTTGTTGTTACGGGCGTTTACCACGGCGATCTCAACACCCCGTGTTGCACCTGCATCGTCAAGTGAAAGGTCGCTGAACTGAGCGCCCGTATTGCTACGCAGGTACCAGTGCCACGGCCAGGCGAACGAGTCGGACGTATCGATCGCAAGGGAGATCCTGTTTCCTTCGCCAGTCAGATTTCCGGCCAGCCTTATCTCATTCGAGACCTGTCGAATGTCCTGCGAGGTCTGCGTGTAGACGAGGATCTCCCTTGGAACATCTTCGTGCACGAAACTGGCTATCCAGCCAGCACGGAACGTGAAACCGAACATCATCAGGGCGACGACGAGAGTTGCAGACCCGTAAGCGGCGGTGTGCCCGATACGGCCGCCGAGGTACTGGTGGCCGACCAGCAGCATGCCGAGCGTCGCAAGAAGGATGAACAGCACGAAGAAGCTGACCACGTCGCCTTCGATCTCGATGAAGATCAGCCGCCATACCAGCAGCAAGAAGAGCGGCACCCCGGCCAGCAACAGCCAGTTGCCACGCGCCAGCGCCACTTTCCAGCGCACGTGCATGATGATGTCACCGAGCGACTTCGCAGCCACGAAGATGAACGGCAGCGTTATGTGCGTCAAGAGCCACGGCATCTTCTCGCCAGCGAACGTGTAGGCGGCGAAGGTGACGATGGACCAGAACAGCAGGAAACGCATGAAGCTGGTCGTGCGTGCGTACATTGCGAAAGCCGCAAGAAAGACGATGCCCAGCACCGTTGGGATCAAGACCGTGACGTGCTCCGCTTCGTGACCAGCCTCGAACGACTGCCAGCCGCCGACCGAAAGGAAGACGGCCGCGATCGCCAGCAAAACCCACGAGAACAGACCGGTCCTGAACGCGTAGAAGAACGCCGTTCCAACGGCGAGCACGAGCGGCAGGAACTCGTACGCAGAGGTGATCATGAAGTAGTAGTACCAGGGCTGGTTGCCGCGGTTCACTTCCTGCTGCTCGAGCCAGTAGCCAAGAGACTGCCAGATTCCGCTGCCGATGCCGCCGGGGTGCGTGTAGTAGTTGGTGAACATTAACGAGAAGATGGCGGCGAAGATGACCCATGAGATGATCCACGCTCTCGGCTTCCAGAGCATTCCCAGGCTCCACCCCGCGATCAGCAGCAGCACAACGACCGTCACTGCAATGGCAAACGAAACCCCGGCCTCCGGCTCACCGGTCGCAAGACCAGGCGTGCCGTTGTCAGCTGAGAGGTTCAAGTTGAACGCGGTGTCGAAGATGCTGACCGATGCAGCGAAGAGCGGCAGCGTCAACGCCGTCAGAAGCACAAGGAAGCCGCCTTCCGGCGAGAATTGCTTGAGTGCACGCCGCCCCATGAGCCAGTCCCAGATCTCAGGTGCCGTCCGCCAGGCAAGGTAGACACCGATGATCGCCACCACGATGTACATGTTCTCCTTGGCGGTGAAGCCGAGGGCGATCGCTGCAGCGGCCACATACAGCCACCTGTCTTTCCGTTCATCCACATAACGGAACATCGCCCCGATCAGCATGATCGTGAAGACAGCGATGAATATGTCGTTGCGGGCGAAGCGGGAGAAGTAGAGAAGCGTCGGCGAGAAGGTGATCATCACAGCTGCGAGCAGAGTCGCAACCTGGCCCATGCGGTTTCTTAGCAGCAGTGGTGTCGCAACCAGCGCGGCTCCGAACACGGCCATCGAAAGTCGCAGTGTGAAATCGTTGTCGCCGAACAGGAAGAACGTCCCCGCAATGATGTGAAACAGGAACATGCCGTGCGTAAGGGGGTTGTGGAGGTACTGACGGCCCTGGTACAGGTCCCAGGCAAAGAAGCCGTGCAGCGACTCGTCATGGTGGACGGCGCGGTCGCCAAGTCCCCAGACGCGCAAAAGCAGGGCGATGGCGATCAGCGTTGCGTACGCGGCGACTTCCCAGCGGAACGGAATGCGAAAGCCTCGCTCAGTGGCGAGTAACTCTGTATCGGCCTGGACCCGGCTCACCTGGTCCGCCGGCACCCACTTTCCCTGTACCCAGCGGCCGCCCATAGTCGGGCGGGAGGCCGCTGCACCGGAAGGCGAATCTGGGACCTGGGCGCTTGTTGTCAACTGGACTGACCTCGAACGTCGTAGATAGTTGTTCCGTTGCTGTCGAAAACCTTCTCGCCAAGGCTATCGAACTTTTCAACTGAAAGGCTCGGGTAAGCGGCACGTTCTCTTGCGCCGATAACCACATATGTGACCCCGTGCCTGTCCAACAGATCCCTTGTGAACCCCTCGTCGATCACCTCGTAGATGCGCTGCACTTCCTCTGCCCTGCCGGCGAACAGCTCGTCAGTCCCCCGCCACTGTCGCTGGTGCCCCTCCCATCCAAGCACCGTGGGAAGCCCCGTAGCCGCCGAGATGCGACCGTGTTCCGTGTAACTTCCGCCAACCGCTTCGACGATTCGGGCATCCGAGTCTGCCTCGGCGTTCAGCCAGTCGATCGCTGCAGCATCTGCGGGGTTGAACCGGTCTAGGAAAGCCCATCCGTCCAGCGTCACCTGCCCGGTGTAGTCGCTCGTCTTGCTGACTCCTGCCGCAACCGAGTACCAGGCCGGGCCGACCAGTAGTACGGCGAGGACGATCACGGCGGTTCTGCTGAGAAGTAGCGGTGTTCGCTCAAGTACAGGATGAGATCGCGCCCAGTAGAAAGCGGCATATCCGGCCACCGCCGACATCATGATCCATACCTGGTAGTAGAACTTGAACACGGTATTCATGCGGTTGCCGAAGAGATCGTGCACAAAGAACAGCTCGGCGCCGAACAGCATGTAGACCGACAGCGTGGTGATGAGAAGAGTGAACAGGGACGCGGGCGTGGTACCTGAGTGCGCCTTTCGCAGGGTCACGAAGAGAAGAACTACGAAGACGAGTCCAAGTGGCAGCACGGTCCCGAGTCTTGTGAACAGGTCAGCGACGGTGGCTGAATCGTTAAAGATCAGGTGAGTGATCGCCCAGGCGAAGTACGGCACCGCGGCCAGGAGCAACGGAGCCGCCCAGACTCCCGGGTCGAGACGCTTCAGGAGCCGGAGGTCTTCGGATGGCTGTTTTTGTGACTCAGGGCCAGCAGCTGCATCGGCAACCTCCTCAGGAGCCTCCACCGGCCTCACATCATCCTCGGCATAACGAAGTTCTGCGAACCGCTCCCTGAGTCCCGTGGGGGTCACACTTGCCAGTGAGAACGCCAGGTTCCCTCTTTTGGACGCCAGCTCAGAACGAGACCGCCACATGGCCCCGCCGTACCGCCTCGCCAACGGACCCGCGAACATCACGGCGAAGGGCGCTGCCAACAGTAGGAAAACACCCCAGACGGTGAGGAAATGGACAGGGCGTGTGCCGAACGCGACCGGGGCTATTGGTGGTGACTGCAACTGCCCGCCGAGCGTTCCGAAATAGAAGGGAGCAAAGAGGACCACACCGATTCCAGCAATCAATGCCAACGTAGGAGCCGCCTGAATGGTAGAAACAAACAGGTTCTTGCCGCTCTCGCCGTACGCCTTTAAGGCGACCGTGCCGCTGAACAGCGCAGCCATCAGCAGGACGTCGGCCTGGTTGATGAAGCCCGAAGTCCCGACGATCAAACCGATCGCAACGGCCAAGAACGGGTTTCGCCTGACCCACTCCCATCCCCAGCGATCTGTCGAGATGAACAGGCTGTAAGCAGCTGCCAGTCCAACGATCACGAACGGAATCGAGATCACGTGCGGGTGCAGGTCACCCAGGATGAAGCTGAATGCCGGGAACTCCTGGATGGTGAAGTCCACCCCAATCCCCGACTCACTAAACGTGTTAATCACCCGCGATGCCCTGAACCACCACCAGAACTGGTCAGGCCGCCAGTTTCCTGCGTCAGGGTTGCGCTGCAGACCATCGATAGACAGCCATTCATAGAAGCCCGCGGTCCCGACCCCGAGGTGCGCTCCCAACTCCCACCACCCTGCAAGACTGGCGACCATCAGCATCAGCACGGAGGCACCGACTCCCGACGCGGATGCACTCAAAATGCTTCCGCCGTCACGGCTGACCATGCTGTAGACGAGTGAAAAGAGCGCACTGGCCGACATCGCAGCGATCAGGGCCAGTGACAGATTGAAGCCGCTGGCCGTTGGCACTGAGCTGAGAGTCGTTATCCCTCCCAGGTTCCAGTAGCCGCCGTAGTAGTAGGCCACGGTCTCGCCTGCAAGCCACGGGTCTGCCGGTGGAGCCGCGTCTGAGCCCACGGCGGCGTTGAGCATCAGGATCTCCATCGGCTTCTCGGTGTTCGTTATGTTCGGGTCGTTTGCCCGGAGCAGAGCGAACAGCGCGAAGAAGACGAGGAAGACGGCCTGAGCAGCGACAAGCGCAGGCCATCGCTTCTTCAGGAGATCACGCAATGCTGGCACATGATTTCGAATGGCGAATACGCCGCCAGCGGCAACCAACGCGATAACCAGCCACCATGCCCACGTGCTGTTGGGCAGCGCATTGACGTAACTCAACAGCCACATCAGCGTGCTGACGATCAGCATCCCGGCCGGTATCGCCAGGCCAAACCCGCGGTCAGCAAGCCTCGGAAAGGCTCTGAACACGAGGGGAAACGCCGCCAGGCCGACAACCTGGGCAGACAGCAGCCACGGAACGAGATCAGTCATTGATTTTCGAGAGCTTCCCGCTCCGGCGAGGCGGGAGAGACGAAGACCCGGATGGTTTGAGAGGCCGACACTCTCAACATACTTGAACTACGAAGCCTTAAGAGGCGATGGACTCCGGCAGAATCGTGTCGGCAAACCCCGCTGCGTCAAACTCCGAGATGTCGCCAACCTGCTCGCCAGTCCCGGCGAACCATACCGGAAGCCCCAGTTCGCCTGCGATAGCCAGCGCAATGCCGCCTTTGGCAGTGCTATCCAGCTTTGTCAGCATCACACCATCGCAATCGACAGCCTCTGTGAACGCCTTCGCCTGGGAAAGACCGTTCTGCCCTGTGTTCCCATCAATCACCAGTAGCACCTTGACTGTGAACCCGACACCTTCGCGGTCGATGATCCCGCGGACCTTCTTCAGTTCCTGCATCAAGTTGTGCTTGGTCTGTAACCTGCCTGCTGTATCGACGATCACCATATCCATGCCGCGTGCCTTCGCGGCTGACATGGCATCGAATGTCACTGCGCCGGGGTCGCCACCTTCGTTCTGGGCGATTACGGGGATATCGAGGCGGTCACCCCAGATCTTCAGCTGCTCGATCGCTCCAGCCCGGAACGTATCAGCGGCCGCCAGCAACACATTGCGACCTTCGCTCTTCGCCGACTGCGCTATCTTGGCGATGCTCGTCGTCTTGCCGACTCCGTTCACGCCGACGACAAGCAGAACGGTCTGAGAGCCGTCCGGCAGCGGGTCTTCTTCGGTGAGACTGTCGAAGGTATCGACGATGCGGTCGTGAAGGGCCTGTCGCACCTGCTCGGTCTCTTTCCAGCCGTTCTCTTCGGCAAGTTCCTGCAACTGCTCGATGATCTCCATCGATGTCTTCACACCGACGTCAGATACGATGAGCGCCTCTTCAAGCTCCTCCCAGAAGTCGTCATCGATCCCGCCGCGCCCGAAGATGCCGCCAAACGCGCGTTTCCACGCGAAGCCTGTCTTCTGAGTGCTCTCTTCTGTCTTCTCTTTACGTCGCAGTCGACCGAACATTTTTGTCCTTTGTGAACAGTTGCGCCTGTTGCCAGACGTCAAGTATTGCAGGGCAACCTTGGAGGAGTCGGTAAGAATCTCCACCGTGTGCCTTGGTTGATTCTTTCGTCGAAGGAAAGTTCCAACGTGCTCGTATCTATGCTTAGAGCATATTCGAGATCCCGACTCCAAGGGGTGATCCACAACTCGGTGTTTCCTAGCTCTCTCAATGTCCAGAGGATCGCTGGGGTGATATGGGAAAAATCACTGGAACTCATCGTGGAGATATCGGGGGTGAGAGTGACTCCACTGTTCCTATCGAATAGCAGTCGTGTGATGCCGTGACTGATCGGATAGATGAAGTACCCAAGAGAATTCTGGTTCCCTTGAAGCTTCCAGATCGCACCTTCCCCCGGGGGACCTTCCACCAATCTGATTCCTGGCGTTTCTCTGGAATCGACGGTCAAGTAGTGTGAAAAGCCCTCGAGGTCATTTATCAGGAGGAAACAATGACCCTGTTCTATATGTTCATCGAGTTCATCCAGTGATGTCACTGGTACCGCAGTTGGAGTCGGAGTCGGCACAACAGGGGTGGACGTAGGCGCTTGAGCAGGGGTTGGTGTAGCCGTTGGTACTGCAGTCGCGGTCGGTGTTGGTAGGACAGTCGGCGTTGGAGTGGGTAGCGGTGTCGGAGTAGGTAGTGGCGTTGGTGTGGCAGTCGGCAGTGGTGTTGCGGTAGGAGGAACCAGCGTCGGCACGGACGTCGCAGTCGCGGTTGGCGACGGTACCTGCGTAGGTGTTGGTGAAGGTTGTGGCGTCGGGGTGCTCGTGGCGGTCGGCTCCGGTTCAGCCGTCGCCGTTGGAACCACTGTCGAAGGTTCGGAGGGTTCCGGCGTTGGTACAAGTGAGCTGCAGGCAGTCGCTATGACAAGTATCGAGAACGCCAGCAGTCGCGCAGTCCATCCGGTCTTTCTGATCCTCACCCTTTGCACTACACACCTCGCCGTTATTAGCGGTCAACCGTGCTTCGGCTCTAGTCCTGTCACTAAGTCGGCGCCTCAGGGACGAAATACCGCCGGTTTAGTGAGTTCGCCTACTCCAGCGCCTCCACAGCCTGGCTGGCCGCTTCCCTCTCTGCGTCGATCTTCCGACCGGCGGTCCCAGTGCCGAGCGCTTCGCCATCTATGATTGCTTCGATCGTGAACTCAGGACGGTTGTCAGGCCCGGTCACGTTGACGACCCTGTACTCAGGCGGTGCTTCGCCCCGTGCCTGCAGTAGTTCTTGCAACAGCGACTTCGGGTCTTTTGGCGTCTTGGCCGCTATCACGTCTTCGAGTTCAGGTCCGAGCCACCGCAGCACGATTTCCCATATGTCGGCGATTCCCTTGTCGAGCACGACCGCGCCAACCAGTGCCTCGAAGCCGTTCGCCAGGTTCGAAGACCGGTCTGCACCACCGCTCGCTTCTTCGCCGCGGCCCATCACAAGCAGTTCGCCAACACCCAGCCTGCGAGCTGCCTTTTCCAGTGTTTCCCTCCGGACGGCCTCGGCCCGACGCACGGTGAGATCACCCTCTGGGAGGTCAGGCAGGTTTTCGTACAGGTGCCGGCCGACTATGTAGTTGAGGGCGCTGTCTCCCAGGAATTCCAACCGCTCGTTCGACTCCCCCGCGACACCTGGATTTTCGTTCAGGTATGACTGGTGCGTTAAGGCGACGCACAACAGATCAGGATCCGAGAACTCCACGCCGATGTGCGCCTGTGCCTGCCGCAGGTCGTCTCTGTTTGGAAGCGTTGATGGCATGTCTGGTTGGATCGTTCGTGCTTGAGATCGGCAACCATCTTAAGGAACATGTGGGGAGAAGGTGCGGAACGCCTCTCATCATTCGTTGGAGACGGAAGGTCTTGTCATTCTGAACTTGATTCAGAATCTCTCGGAGACCGTGCGTCAGCCGTCAGATCCCTCCGCTTCGGTCGGGATGACAACCTTGGATGTACTCAGAATGGAAGACAGGAAGCCCTCACCCTGACCCTCTCCCGAGCCGGGAGAGGGGAACAGCGTCGGCACACGGGTACCGCGCCATCTTGAGCTCGTCGAAGGGCGGCCCTAGTCCCTGGCGCCCCTTGGCCAAGGCGGCTGCGGACGCTTTATCTCGCCGAAGTACTTTGCGCCTCGCATCACACCCATCAGGTGCTCAAACGCGCTCATCGTTTCCTCTTCAGGCGGCGTGTACGTCTTGATGAATGAGGCCGTTCCGTCCTCGAACACCATCGTCGGAGTGCCGAAAACGCCCTGTGTCAGAGCTTCTTCATGGTCGCGGCCGATCTCGGCGAGCGTCTCGGGATCATCGATATCGGCAATGAACCGGTCAATATCGATCGTTGGAGCGTCAATCCTGCGGGCCACCTCAACCACCGCGTCACGAGAGCGAATATCTTCACGCTCAACATGCTTCAGCTCCAGGATCCGCTGCATGTATGCGGCGTGCGCACCCTCGCCCTGGCGTCGTGCGGCGATACCACCTCGCAAAGGCCAGAGGCCGCGGGAGACGTAATCGTCACCCTGCTCCCATGCCTTCCAGTCCTCGCCCTCTTTCGAGTTCACCTGTTCAAGAGCGAAGCTGCGCCACTTGATCTGCAGGTCGTCGCCCATCTGCTCTTTCACCCTGGCCAGCCAAATGCCGGCCTGACGTACCCACGGTCAGGTGTAGTCGATGAAAATCTCCAGCTTCACCGGTGTCGCTACTGGCATCGAAATCTCCGGAAGTGCCCACGGTTGCACGGCTCAGCCGGACTGGAAAAGCCGTGTGCGTCCCTCTGCGTTGGACGGAGTGTAGCAAGGAGAACGAGGATCGGAATCGACGACGGATCTGGCGCTAACAGGAACTCTGGTTCGCGAGGTCTGGAGCGACCGAGCCACCCGGTTCGTAGATGAACCATCGTTCTACAGTTTGCATGTTCGGCGCGCTCGCCTGCCAGGTTCCATTTCCCATGTAGGTCGGCAGCAGCACCAGGGTGTCGAAGATCTGCTGACAGGTCAGCTCAACCCGGGCCCGTATTTGCTCATCGCGTCCGTAGATTTCGCTCAGTCTGTCGGTCATGTATTCGTCGAGGGAGGCGAGCACATCGATCAACTCAAGTCTCGGCTCATCGATATGAGGGGTGAATGAGTCGAGCACCTCCATCATCTCGTCGAACATATCGTGCCGCTCGTCCCAGTCGGCAACGGGAATCTCTGCAGAGACCTCAACGTGAACCTCGCCCCAGAGGTACCAGTAGACAAGGTTCATGTACGGAATTCCGTGGTTCTCGCCTTCATACATGAACCTGTAGAACGTCCCCGGCGCAGGCCAGTCCTTGTATTGCTGGTCCCAGCTCGTCCAACCCACAGGTTGGTCAGGGTTCTGCTCGATGCCGAGGAACGCGATAGTGGGATATCGAGGTCGATCCACGTTGCGCTCGGTAATGATGATCCTCGCCATGCGCGTTGAGTCATAGAGCACCAGTTCCGTTCCAGACCTCACTTCGGACCAACCGCGAGGCAACTCGTACTGGTAGCTGAGCGTCGGTTCGAACTGATCTCCCGGTGCCGCAGCGACGATCGTCGGAGGTATGACCGAGGTTGGGGTTGGGTTCGGAACTGATGTCGGCGTGGCAGTTGGAATCACGATCGGGGTGCCGACCCAGAGTGGGGTGGGCGTCACTACGATGAAACGGCGATCGGGTGTCGGAGATGGGACCACGACCAAGGTGGCCGTCGGTGCGGGCCTCGTTGGCAGAGCCACTGGACTTGTTGGTCTTGGACTCGGAGCAGCGGTCGGAGTAGGTGCCACAGTAGGCGCGACTGTCGTCGGCTGAATCGGCTGAGGCGCAACCGCGGGCGATTCGGTCACAGGGTTCGATGTTGGATCTGCAGGTGCGTTGAACGTCTGGCGTTCGTCGTTTGCAGGAACAGGAGTATCGACGGCTGGCTGCTGTTGAGCCACCGGACTGTTAGCAGCACTCACCACAGTTGGCGTGTCTGCAGGCGTGGCTGTCACGATCACGACTCGTTCACCGCAAGCCACGGCGGTCAACATCACGGAAGCGAGGAGTACCAGGATTCGAAAGCGCATAACGTCGTCCACTCGAGATGGTCTTTTCTCGATTGTGAAGCGACAACGCTAGGAACTCGGTTTGCGCAGAGCGTGGAAGATGCTGGTGCTGCGTTGGCACCGGCGATCTACGGACGATAGAGGCGCCGGAAGCCTAAATCCCGATCATCATGCGTTCCGGGTCTTCGATCATCTCCTTGACCTTGACCAGGAACTGCACAGAATCGGCGCCCTCGACAACCCGGTGATCATACGTGACCGCCAGGTACATCATCGGTCTCGCCTTGATCTCGCCATCGACCACCATCGGTCGCTCCTTGATGGCGTGCATGCCGAGAATGGCAACCTGAGGCGGGTTCAGAATGGGCGTCGAGAACATCGAGCCAAAGACGCCGCCGTTCGTGATCGTGAACGTCCCGCCACGCAGCTCGTCCAGCGTGATCTTCTTGTCCCGGGCCTTTATGGCAAGCTCGCGAATGTTCTGCTCGATCTCTGCAAAACTCTTCTGCTCGGCATCACGCACGACCGGAACGACAAGGCCGTCGTCTGTTGAGACTGCCACGCCGATGTCGTAGTAGTGCTTGTAGACCAGCTCTTCGCCTTGCAGCTCTGAGTTCAAAACCGGCTGGAACTTCAGTCCTTCGACAACCGCCTTCACGAAGAACGACATGAACCCGAGGCTGACGCCGTTCTTCTCCTTGAACGAGTCGCGGTACTTCGTCCGCAGCGCCATGATGTTGGTCATGTCGGCCTCGTTGTAGGTGGTCGTCATCACCGAGTCGCGCTGCACCTCGGCCATGCGCTGGGCGATTGTCAGGCGGCGGCGTGAGAGCCTGACACGCTCTTCCATCCGTCCGCCCACTGCCGCTGCCGACGGCGCAGAAACGATTGTCGGAGCCGGGGCGGGAGCAGCGGGTGGGGTCTGAGTCGCCGCAGATGCAGCCGCTTCAACATCTTCCTTGGTGATCTTGCCGTCGCGGCCGGTGCCGGTGATCGAGGAGAGATCGATGCCCATCGAGCTGGCAAGCCGTTTCGCGACAGGCGTCGCGTCCGCCTCCGCAGGAGCAGCCGTTGCCGCCACTGGTGCTGGTGCAGCAGCCTCCGCCTTCGCAGAAGCGCCATTGGTAGATGCGGCTGCGGGTTCCTCGGCAGCAGCCTGGGACTCCGCCGCAGGCGCAGCCGCAACGGCGCCTTCTTCGATAGTGCCGAGCACATCGCCGACGACAACCGTTGCGCCGGGTTCGGCCACGATCTTCTCGAGCACACCTGTCGCCTCTGCCGTGACCTCCATGTTGACCTTGTCCGTCTCGAGCTCGAGGACGACCTCGCCGACAGCGACGGCCTCACCGACCGACTTGAGCCAGGTCCCGACGGTGGCCTCAACGACCGACTCCGCCATCTGTGGCACCTTTATTTCGACAGACACTTGGCCATTCCCCTTGCTGTTTTCGGACCGGTCTTCACTTAACGATCGTCAGATTCTCCGCGCCGGTGTGGCACGCGACGCCGACTACACGAACTCGGAAACGGGCTCCTCAGTGCCCAGTGTCACCCTCACCAGGTGCTCCTGTTGCATCTTGTGGAGCCAGTTAGAGCCCTCGGCAGGACTCGGCGTCGCCGGTCGTCCCACGTAGCGCAGCCGCTTATTCTCCGGCAATGACCGCATGAGCCTGGGCCGCATGAACGACCATGCACCACGGTTCTGCGGCTCTTCCTGCAGCCAGATGAACTCCTCGGCATTCGGCAGTTTCTTGAGTTCCCGCTCGACATAGTTCTCCGGGTACGGGTAAAGCTCCTCGAACCTGATGATCGAGATCCCCTCACTGGCCTCGAAGTCCTCGTGGCTCACGAGGTCGACGAACACCTTGCCTGTGCAGAAGACGACCTTCTTCACCTCTTCGAGCCGGGTGCCAGGCTTCTGGTAGCGGATCACGGGCCTGAAGCCGCCCGCCGAAAGCTGCTTGCACTTGGCGGCGGCTAACGGATGCCGGAGCAGGCTCTTGCCTGTCATGACCACCAGCGGAATCGGGTCTTCCTGCAGCATCGCAGCCTGCGATCGAAGAAGGTGGAAGTACTGCGCGGCGGTCGTCGGATACGCGATGCGCAGGTTGTTCTTGGCGGCCAGCGCAAGGAACCGTTCGATATGCGCGTGCGAATGGTTCGGACCCTGTCCTTCATAGCCGTGGGGCAGCAGCAGGACAAGTCCGGAGGCCTGGTCCCATTTGTCACGGGCTGACGCCACAAGCTCATCAACCACGCTCTGGGCGTTGTTGACGAAGTCGCCGAACTGCGCCTCCCAGATGATTAACGAGCCTGAAGACATAACGCTGTAGCCCTGCTCGAAGCCTACCGTTGCGACCTCAGAAAGCGGGCTGTTGTTTATCCAGAAGTTGGATTTGCCGAAGCCGTCCAGCGCAACCCACGGCTGACCTGTTTCGTAGTCAAATAGCGCCGCGTGGCGGTGGCTGAAGGTCCCTCTTCTCACATCCTGGCCTGTTAGCCGGATATCGTGGCCGTCGTTGAGAATCGAGCCCAGCGCAAGCGCCTCGGCATGGCCCCAGTCGACAGTTCCACCGTTGGATAGAGCACTGAGTCTTCGCTTCAGGAGCCGGGCGACCGTTGGGTGCGGGGTGAATCCCTGCGGCGGAGCGCTGATGTGCTTGTTGATCTGCTTCAGTTCCGGCTCAGGCACGGCAGAGTCCGCATGTTCAAGACCGTGGAACTTACGCCTGCTCAAACCGAGGTCCGGCGGCGCACTCGGCTTGTCTGCAAGCTCAGAGTCGACCTTCTTCTTCGTCGCCTGCAGCATCGCCGTCTGTTCAATCGGCATCTTGTCAGCGTCGCCCTGCTCAACGGCGCCCTCGCCGACAACGGTGTCTGCCCAGACCTTCCGCACTGTCTGGTGAGTGGCGATCTGCTTATAGATGACCGGCTGTGTGAAGCCGGGCTCATCGTTTTCGTTGTGGCCGAACCTGCGGTACGCGACGAGGTCGATCAGGAAGTCTTTGTGGAACCGCTGCCTGTAAGCAACGGCCAGCTTCGCAGCCGCAACACAGGCGTAGACATCGTCTGCATTCACATGCACAACCGGAATATCGAATCCGCGGGCGACGTCAGACGGATGCTCGGTTGAGAAGCCGTCTTCAGGATCGGTCGTGAAACCGATCTGATTGTTGCCGATGATGTGAATCGTGCCGCCGGTCTGGTAACCGGGAAGTTGTGCAAGGTTCAGTGTTTCGGAAACGACGCCTTGCCCTGCGAATGCAGCATCGCCGTGGACGATTACACCCATCGACTCTGCAACATTGCCCGCCGCATCCTGCATCGCTCGCACCGCACCGACAACGACCGGGTCGACCATCTCAAGGTGGCTCGGGTTGGGAAGCATCAACAGCCGGACGTCGGCGGTACCGTCGCCATCCACGTCACGCTCCACCCTGGCGCCCTGGTGGTACTTAACATCTGTCATCCAGCCGGATGCTTCGAGGGTCGCTAGCTGTGTGAAGTGGCCCTCGGCAAAGCCGCTGATGATGTCGTCATACGGCTTGTCGAAGATGTGGGCCAGGACATTCAGACGGCCACGATGCGCCATGCCGAGCACGATGTTGCCGATGTCTGTGTGAGATGAGTAGAGGACGATCTGGTCCAGCAGGACGACCATCGCCTCCATGCCTTCGAGGCTGTACCAGCGCTGGCCGGGATAGGCACGGTGCAGGAACTTCTCGAACGACTCGGCCCTTGTCAGGAGCTGCAGCAGGTAGACCTTCTGCTCGTCTGTCAGGAAAAGTCCCTGGCCCGACTCAACCTGCGTTTCCAGCCAGTGGCGCTCTTCGCCCGAGCGGACATGGGCAAACTCGTAGCCGGAAGTTCCGCAGTAGATAGACCGAAGCTGTTCGATCACGTCAGCAGCTGTAGCAGTTGAGGGCAAAGGCGGAGCGCCGGTCACCCTGGTCGGCAGGGCACTTGCCGGAATCGAGAGCGCCTGCTGGGTAACTCCGTGGACCTCCGGGGAAAGCAAAGGTTCGGAGCGCTTCCGCAAGCCGAGAGGGTCGAGGTCCGCCGCCCTGTAGCCGAAGTCGCGAATCGCCTCGGCATAAGTCCTTATACGGTCGAAAGTGGCGGCGTCGATTCCGGTGTGGGCCGTTCCGTTGGAAGAGGCTGTGATGCCGGTGCCATTGCCGCTATTGGTAGCTGTCTGTGAGACCTGTCGGGGTGCTGACTGGTCTAGGAGTTCGGCTGCATAACCGATATTCAGTCCGCCAACGTCTGCTGGCAGTTCTGCTGGGCTCTCGTCACGCGATGACGGATTGGCGACCATGTTTCATCTGAGCCGGTGAGAGCTGGCGCTTTTCATCGGCTGCCGGGATTTTTTCGTGCTGCGCCGAGAGACCGGCTCGAAGCCCTGGCCACACCCGGCAGAATTCGTTTTCGAAGGACGCGTCTGATGTGCGTCCCATCGCAACTCGTCTGCAGAACAGCTCCGTTGCCCAAAAAGTCTACATCAGACCTGTCTCGCAAACAGCGTCAAAACACGCAACGTTATCGCCACATGTCCACCTGCCTGTTTCCAGGTACGCAAGCCGGGACGCCTTCGTTTGATCAGATCACATTCGCCGGGCCGATCCTCTGCCCGCTAACATCAAACGATCATCGGTTCACCAACTCCGACCTTCACTCAAGTCTCCTTTCATGCCAACTCGCCCGCTCATAACAGGACTTCTTGTCCTGACTACACTCGTCGCCGTTGCATGTGGCAGCGCCGAACCGGATTTTGACCCTGCGACTTTCGATCCTCTGACGACGGTGCCCGTCGAGCTGGACATCTTCAGCCCGAACATCAGAGCCGGTGAATCGATACCTGTCCGCTTCACATGCGACGGCGCCGACGAACCGCCTGTCTTCAGCTGGCAGCGTCCCCCTGAAGGAACACGAGCGGTTGCCTTCGTGATGGACGACCCCGATGCACCTGGCGGGATCTTCGCCCACTGGGTCGCATTCAACCTCGACCCTGACGACAACTCGGCCGAAAGCCTGATCGACGGCGATGCGGCTGACTCTGCAGTCCAAGGTGTCAACGACTTCGGAGAGAGCGGCTACGGAGGTCCGTGCCCGCCTCCCGGTGAGACGCACGAGTACCGTTTCAGCGTGTTCGCGCTCATCGCTCCGCTGGCTCTCGACGAAGAGGCGACCGCTGTCGATGTTCTCGCCGCGATGCGAGGCTCGGTAATCGGCCACGGAGTGCTCAGCGCCGAATACACACGCCAGTAGTCCGCTCACACGCCAATTGCGTGCCAACCCTGCTCAGCACTGCAGATTCCCGCGGCTAGCATCAGTTCCGCGCGCCCGTACCGCCATTCGTACGAGGCTTTCACAATCTCCAGAGTTCTCGATCTCGCAACAGGAGACGCTAGATGTCCGTCCGCAGGCTGTTCGCCGGTTCCATCGTTTCGATCGTCGTTATCGCCGCCGTCGCATGCGGCGCGTCTGCCTCTATTCCTCAGGCAACATCGGTAGACAGCCTTGGCGACGCGCTCGAATCGGCAGGCCTCAGGGTCCAGGGACCGGCAGCGAATGACTTCCTTTCAGCCAGCTACTTCTCGATCCCCGGAGTGCAGTACAGCGCCAGCGGCGAGATGGTCCTGGCGTACGAGTTCACAGACTCATCCGAGCTTGCTGCACAAAAGGACCTGGTATCTCCCGACGGCTGGGGAATTGGCAACAAGTTCATCCAGTGGACCGTCGCCCCGAGCTTCTTCCAGAACGGCAACCTGATCGTGGTCTACGACGGTGAAGCGAAGCTGATCATTGAGACGCTTACCGAGGCGATGGGCGAGCCGTTCGCCCAGAGCGATCCTGTCTAGCTCGGTCTTTCCGGCTCCGGACCCGCACAGTGCAATCTGCCCGGTCACTGGCGCGGGAAGCCTGTATGCTGTTGCCGCTCGCCTTCAGGCCCGCTCGATCTAGTAAGCGGGCCATGGCGGTATCGGCGCAACCGCAGGCCATTGCTCAACCACTCGTTCATCCACCTCCCGGGCATCGACTCGTCAGCAGAAGAGTTGCTGTGGTCGCGCGGCATCACGAACTGGCAGGAGCTTGAAGCGGACACAGCCGGACGAGACCCTGAGCTCTCAGACGCCATCGCGGAGTCAGCCGACCGCCTGAACGCACGAGATTCCGTCTACTTCTCGGAGCGGATGCCGGCCCACGAGTCCTGGCGGCTTTACGCCGAGTTCTACGAAGAGGCTGCGTTCCTGGATATCGAGACCACTGGGCTTGGCGGCGAGGCGTACACGACCGTCTGCGGCGTGCTTGACCAGAGCGGGTTCTCGGCCTTCGCCCGCGGCGACGAGATGGACCTGCTGCCTGACTACCTCGACCAGTTCAAGCTTGTGGTTACCTTCAACGGCAGGTCGTTCGATGTGCCGTTCCTCCGTCGTGAGTACGGCCAGGGCATCCTGCGAAACGCCGCCCACATGGACCTGATGCACGTGCTCCGCAGGCTCGGCCTGAAGGGCGGCCTGAAGCGCATCGAACAGGCGTTGGGTGTCGGCAGACCGTCAAGCCTCAGCACCCTCGACGGCCGCGATGCCATCACACTCTGGGCGATGTCGCAGGAAGGGGAAAACGAGGCGCTCGACACTCTTATCCGCTACAACGCAGAGGACGTGCTTGTCTTGCCGCGGCTTGCCGAGATTGCCGTCCGCGACCACGCATCCGGGACTCCGATGGCGGGCGAGGAGCCGGAGACCTTTCCGGAACCTGACATCTCGGTGCTGCCCTACGACCCCGGGATCGTTACTCACCTTGCAAGCCGAAGGGGCAAGGCGCGTACGGCTGTGCTGTAGGCGGCCAACCTCTACCGAGCAGCTCTGCCCGCACGCCACCACCGGTCACATGTAAACTTGCCAGCACTCGTCTGTGCATGAAGGGAAGTCCGCCTGTTCACACTCAAAAGCCGGGCCGCTCAGGACAATCTCACCAGGGACAACTCAACCAGTTGGCAGAACTCACACTCACCGAACAGCCCGACCTCGAAGACTGCGTGGTAATCGCCGCGTGGGCGGGCTGGCCGGACGCTGCTGAATCTGCGACACGCGCCGTCCGGGAGCTGATCAGACAGCTTCATGCAGTCAAGTTCGGTGAGATCGACCACGAGCATTTCTACGTCTTCACCGAGCACCGGCCTCACGTCTCGAACGGTCCGCGCGGCACCCGCAACCTGAGCTGGCCATCGAACGAGCTCTACTACTACCGCGCTCCTATCGGCAGTGGCGCCAGGAACATCCTGTTCATAGTCGGCGAAGAGCCGGACCTGAGGTGGGGCGCCTACACCGGCTACCTGTCATCAGTCGCCCGTGCAAACGGGGCCAAGCTGCTCATCACGGTCGGTGCTCTGCTCGATTCAGTCCCGCACACACGCCCTCCCAGAGTCATGGGAACGACCACAACCGAGAACCTCGGCGATTCGGTCGATCTGCCCCTGCCCTCGATCACCTACCCGAAGCCGAACTACGAAGGTCCCTCCGGCATCACCTCGGCAACTATGGACACGTTCAGCAAGCACGACATCCCTTCAGTCTCGATCTGGGGTCATGCTCCTCACTATCTTCAGGTCACATACAACCCGGCCATCACGATGGCGATACTCCGTGAGCTGCAGCTTTTCGTGCAGGTCGACCTCGACTACTCATCTCTTGAGAAGCAGGCCGAAGAGTTCGAAAAGAACCTTGTGAAGGCGCTCGAGGGCCAGAAGGACCTCACTTCGTACGTCGCCAAGCTGGAAGAGCGTTTCGATACTGAAGAGGAGGCACGCGGCAGGCCTGAGCCGCGTGAGCTGATGATGGAGCTGGAAGCGTTCCTGCGCAGCGAGCGGGCACCCGGCGAAGAAAATCCCCGTAGCGACGAGAGGCAGTCCCCTCGCAGCGAGCAGCCGGCCGACGAAGAGACCTCAGGCAGCGATGAAGAGGATCCCCACAGCGACGGGGTACCCGAAGAAGAATCTGAAAATGTCGAGGAGGATCCCCGCAGTTGAGCAAGTTCTCAGAACGGCTTTCGAGCCTGGGCCAGTCGGCTCCGGCACGCATGGGCTTCGGCAAATCCGCCGCCCGTGAGAAAAACCCGGTGCTGCTGGTCATCGGCAAGACCAGCGGCTCGAAGGGGGACGCGGACAGCGTGGACCTCCTTCTGCAGCCGGACGGCTCGAAAGGCGAAGGCGACTGGGGACTTGAGGTCAACGGCGCCGGAAAGCTCGACGCTGAGAAGCTCTCCAAAGACGGATGCCAGTTCCTGCTCATCTCATCAGAAGACACCGCTGCTGAGCTGCTCTTATCGGAAGAGCTGGCCCTCGGAATGCCTGTGGCAGACGGCCTCGAGGACAAGCGGATACGCGCCATCGAAGACAGCCCGTTCGAGTTCCTGCTCTACCAGCCGGACTCGCTTTCATGGCCCCTCGACGTCGGCCAGGTGTTCAAGTTGCAGGACCTCGTCTCCAGCTTCTCGAAACACATCTTCCTTCAGGTCCCGTCCGGCGCCGGTCTGCCTGGCGAAAAGGACCTTGAGGTCTTGAAGAACCTGCCGGTTTCGGCGCTGGTGATCGACCTTTCGGACGTCAAAGCGGCCGATGCGGCGAAGCTGAAAGAAAGCGTAGCGAAGCTCGAACCTCGCAAGCCGTCTGGAAAGGCCGAGCGATCCCCGCTGGTTCCGCTCGCAGGCAGACAGGCTGCCGAAGAGGTCGAGACGGAGAGCGACGACTTCGAAGACGAGGAAGACTGGGACGAGTAACACCAGGACCGTCGCTAAGACCGTTGTCCCGAGTTAGAACGAGGGACCCGGTTGGGCGGGGCGACCCGTCAGACACACGGCGCTAGATGAGAGGAAACCGTTCGACGCGGCCAGCCTGAGCAAGCCCTGCCCAGGTGAACATTTGACGACCGCTAGAGTTTGCTCCGCACCCCCCGGGTCCCTCACTCCGGTTCGGGACGACGATATCTACCCTGCGGCAAGCTAGGGACGCGGGAAATGCTCCTTCCTGAGCCTGTTGAAAGGTGGAGGCAGTAAAAGCCAACACCGATTTCATCCAGCGGCTCACGTTCCGTCCGCCGCCCGCCTCAATCTGCGAACACAATCGAAGTCCGGCAGTGGAACTGACACGCTGCCTGGCTCGTAGACATCAGCACAACCGGCGAGCGGCTATTTCACTTAAAGTATCCACACAGACACAGAAGCCGGATTCGGAGAGACACGATGCAAGTGACGATTATCGGACTCGGGCTGATCGGCGCCTCGCTGGGACAGGCGCTGCGAGCCAAGCACGGCGACAAGATACAGGTGATCGGCTACGACTCTGACCAGCAGGCGCACAACAACGCCCCGCGCCTCGGAGCGGTCGACCGCTCCGAATGGAACCTTGACGACGCTGTGCAAGGCTCTGAGTTCGTAATCCTCGCAGCACCGGCAAACGCCGTCTACGACATCTTCGACGCCGTCGGCCGCCACCTCGACGCCGGCACGATTGTTATCGACACCTCATCCTCCAAGCGGGCCGTAACGGACTGGGCTGAGGAACTGCTTCCGTCTACGGTCGACTTCGTCGGCATCGACCCTCTTGTCGGCGGCGGTTTCAGAGGACAGGCTGACGCTCACTACAACCTGTTCGAAGGCAAGCGCATCGCCGTGATGCCAACCGTCCACACCCGTGAGAACGCGATCAAGCAGACCACCCGCCTGATCGAAGACCTCGGCGGTCGTCCGGTCTTCATGGACATCGACGAGCACGATAGTTTTTCGGCCGCTGTCAACGGTCTGCCGCTGGTTGTCGCAGCATCGCTTCTCTCAGTCGCGTCGGTCAGTCCGTCCTGGCGTGAGATCAGCCGCTTCGTGGACAGTAACTTCAACCAGATCACCAGCCCGGCATCCCAGGACCCGGCGCTCGGCCATGCCACCGCCGTCACCAACCCCGACATGATGGTGCACTGGATAGACCAGCTCATCGACGTGCTGGGCATGGTGCGTGACGGTATTGCCGATGAGAACACTCGCTACGACACCGACTCGCCGCTGGCCGACATCTTCGTAAACGCCTGGGAGCAGAAGCTCAGGATCGAGAACGGCATCGAGCCCGGTATGCCGACCGAGAACCCTCTGCCAACCGCGGGCGAGGCGACCATGACGCTCATGCTCGGCCGCATCGGCCAGCAGCTCATGAACCGCTCACGCATGGCACGCAAGGACCCGACGAAGTACGACCGTCGCCGGATGCGATAGCCAGGTTCGCGACCAGATCGAATCAGTTGGCGTTCACTAGTCGAGTATGAATCGGCGGCGTGACGAGCCATCCGTCTCAAACCAGCGACGCCTTGAGTCACCGCGCCTGAACTCATGCGTCAACGCGGTGCGAACCGCAACTGGTACTTCTGGCCTATCCGAGGACTGTCCGAAATCTCCAGCATCGGTGCTGTCACATTCGCGTGACGCCGGGGACGAATAGCCGTTCTCGGAACCGATCACCATTGACTGGAATCTACAATGCGAAAAAGCCAGATACTTGGCGCTGCGGTTGCGGTGGTGGTTGCGTTGTCTGTTTCGGGCCTTGCAATGGCGAACAGCCAGAAGGCCGACTTCAATCTCGAGGGTTTCGTCGGATTCGTCGGACTTTCACAGGACCCTGCCAATCCGACGACGGTCGAGTCTGATTTCACGTTCAACTCGTACGGCGTTCCAACATCCGTCGTCGTCAAGACGAACAATGAGATGGTCCTCGGGGCGCTCGGACAGCTCCGCGACTGCGATGGCGATGCTTGCGAGACACTAGCGGCCGCTCTCAGCGGCGCTCCGCTCACTAGTCTTCACGACTCCACGGCTGAACTGACAGTCACAGACCACGACTTCCTGAAGTACACGTTGCCGACGCCGTTCGGCGACATGCCTCTCGTCGCACAGGCCATTAGCGGTGATATCGAGGGCCAGTTGAAAGGCACTGTCCAGCTCCCCACATCGCACGACGTCCTGCTTGGCGAGACCGATCTGGGCATAGCCGGCAGTGCTACCTATGTCTGCTTCTCACCGTTCCTCGCCGCCTTAGGTGTGCCTGACCCCTTGCCCGGCCCACTGCACCCGTGCGCCATCGGTCTGGGCCAGCTTCTCCCGATCGAACTCGACATCGTCGACACAGGCAAGATCAACGTGCAGAAGCAGGTCATCCAGGAACCGGGCGGGCCGAAGATCGTCGGCAGCGACATCATCATCGATGGCGGCCTGATCGTGGACCTCGAGACGAGCATTGATCTCAACCTGCTGGTGCGTGGCGACCCTGCGGCGTTAACCGTCGATGGCGATCTCCGCATCTTCGACGCTACCGGCGAAGTTGTGGTTGACTGACCTGGATTTAGTCACTTCCCCGCTTTGTCACCCTTGCAGAGCGATGCCCGGACAGATCGCAATCAGGCGACTGTCCGGGTTTTCGCGTCGCTGCCGTGGGGTAGATAGTGACGATTACTTCAATTCCACTGGCTTCAGGCTGTCCCGGCACGCATAATGCGCTGATGCCAGTCACGATTAGCGGTCCAAAACGCCTGCGCGGCGAGATCACGGCGCCCGGAGACAAGTCTGTCTCACACCGATCAGCGATGTTCAACGCCATCGCAAACGGCAGCGCCACAGTCACCAACTTCTCGCCCGGCGCAGACTGCTCATCCACGCTGGACATCCTCTGTGCACTGGGCGTCGAGATCGACCGCAGTCCCGGCAAGGACGGCCTGGGTGACACTGTCCATGTCTCCGGCGTCGGGATGAATGGCCTGGCAGAGCCCGGCGAGATACTCGATGCTGGCAATAGCGGCACCACTACTCGCCTCATGTCGGGAATCCTCGCAGGCCGCGACATCTTCACCGTGCTCACCGGGGATCCTTCGATCCGCTCTCGCCCCATGGGGAGAGTGGTCTCGCCGCTGCGGGACATGGGCGCTGAGATCTTCGGCAGGAAGGGGAACACGCTCGCCCCGCTGGCTTTCGCAGGTGGCAATCTCAAGGGCATGCGGTACGAGATGCCCGTTGCAAGCGCGCAGCTGAAGTCGTCACTGCTGCTGGCAGGACTGCGTGCAGAAGGCGAAACGCGTCTCGTCCAGCCCGCGCAGTCACGTGACCACACCGAGCGCATGCTCAATGCGATGGGCGCCGACGTTAAGACCGATGATCTCGACGTCACCGTCTGCCCGTCTCAACTCAACGCCGTTGATGTCCAGGTGCCGGGCGACATCTCGAGCGCAGCGTTCTGGATGGTCGCTGGACTTGTACATCCAGATGCGGAGATCATGGTCCGCGGCGTCGGCATCAACCCGACTCGCGCAGGCGTGATCGACGCGCTCAAGATGATGAATGCAGACATCACGCTTGAGAACGAACGGGACGCCGCCGGTGAGCCGGTCGCAGACATCCTGGTACGTTCAAGCAACCTCAAAGGCACGGTAGTTGCCGGTGAGATCGTGCCACTGCTGATCGACGAGATACCGATCCTTGCGGTCGCTGCAGCCATGGCAGAGGGCGAGACCCGCTTCGAAGATGCCGAAGAGCTCCGTGTGAAAGAGACCGACCGCATCGCCGCCACCGCCGACTGGATGACGGCGGCAGGCGTGCAGGTTGAGACCACGAAAGACACGATGACTGTCCGCGGCTCGGGCCGCCTGCTCGGAGGCGAGTTCAAGGGTCATCACGACCACCGCATCGCCATGAGCGAAGGCATCGTAGGTCTCATCAGCGAATCGCCCGTGACGATCACAGGGGCCGAGATCGCGTCGATCTCCTACCCGCAGTTTTGGACAGAGATTGAGAAGCTCGGCGGGACCGTTGAATAGCTTCGCAGCCACCGCGAAGACTCCGTCACCTCTTATTGTGGTGATTTCGGGACCATCCGGCGTCGGCAAGGACACGCTCATCGAGCGCATGGCAGAGCTCGGTCATGACCACCACTTCACGGTGACCGCAACCACACGCGAGCCCCGGCCAGGCGAAAAAGAGGGCGTGAACCACCACTTCCTGGACAAGGAAGAGTTCATCAATATGATCGCCCGCGATGAGCTGCTGGAGTGGGCGGAGGTGTACGGCAACTACTACGGCGTGCCAAAACAGCAGGTGCGTAACGCGCTCGAGCGCGGGCAGCACGTTCTGCTGCGTGTCGATGTCCAGGGAGCACGCAGGCTGCGACAGCTGTTGCCCGAGGCGCTTCAGATATTCGTCATGCCGCCCTCGATGGCTGTCCTGCGAAAGCGTCTGCAGGAACGCGGCGTCAATACAGAATCGGACATGAAGTTCCGCCTCTCATCCGCCGCAACAGAGATCGAGCAGTCGGACGAGTTCGACTACTGCATCATCAACGAAGAGGACCACCTGGACGAGGCGGTCCGGCAGGTCTCTGAAATCTTCGATCGAGAGTCAAGACGAGAACCGCCCCGCAAATACGATATTTAGGTCAGAAGCGAGGATCAGAATCCATGCCCGGCAGAACCGACCGGCCTGATCTTGCAATTGCGGAGGCAGACGCTGCCCTCCTGGTAATTCGTCGAGCGTGTGCGTTGGCAGTCGATGGCGTCATCATTCTGATTGGTCTGTGGGGTGTGTTGTCAGTCCTGGCGAATCCGCTTGGAATCGAGTTCGACGGCGATGCGGTTACGACCGTCGTGTTCGTTCTGATCTCCGCGGCCGTCATCGTTTACTTTGCGGTTTTCGCTCACTACTTCAAGTCGACGCCCGGACAGCTAGTACTACGGTTACAAGTCGTTTCGATCGACGGAACGCCGCCTAGCTTTCGCAAGCTGTTGGCTCGAAGCGCGCTCAAACTGATCGAGATAAATCTAGTCTGGCTGGCTTTTTTCCACGTTGTCGTGTTGAAGCATCACCGTAGTTTCAGCGATAAGATTTCTGGCACTTACGTGATCCCACACAGGCCACACCGCTACTAGCGTGGGTTCAGGATGGCGGGCCTCAACTCTCACCCCAACCCTCTCCTTCCCGGGGAGAGGGGACATCCCATACGCCCGTAACCCTCACGCCATCCTCCGCCGCTACCCTCTCCGCCACGCTGTCCATCAATGCCGTTTCTTGGCAGGATCTTCACATCCCATCGTGAACATGATTGTGTACGGTTAATCTGCACGGCCCACCCGCCCAGGCAATCTCAAAATCTTGCAAAGACCCGGCTTCATCGGAACCTTCCTGATCTCGTTCGGCGCACTCATGGTGCTGTCAGCGGTCGGCTACGCGATCTTCGCCGGCATCAGCCGCGGCAACTCCGACGACTTGGAAGCGACGCTCTCACCCGACGACCGGCAGGCCGGGTTCGAAGCGCCGACGCCAGAACCACCGGACGACCCGCAGGACGAAATCAACCTCGTGAACCGGTTCGCCAGCCTCTATCCGGGCTCGCAGGTCAATCCGCGCTACTGGAGCGACCCGCAGTGGGCCGGCAGTGAGCCGTTCAGCGGTCCCGGACTGCCGGACGGCTACGAAACGACACTCCGACCCGGCTTCGGCCTGCGCCCCGGCTCCACTGACCTCCCGGTCCGCATGCGCATCCCGGACATAGGTATGGACGAGACGGTCGAACAGCTGGGCCTTGTCGTCGATGAGGCCATCTCCCGGTACGAACAGCCGATAAACATCATCGGCCACATCCAGGGCACCGCGAACCCCGGGGAAAACGGGGCGGGCTGGTACTTCGGTCACCAGTCCAACTTCGGGTCAAGCGAAGGCGCAGTCTTCGAGAAGCTGCCTGACATCTTCGACCTGTTTAGGAAGGACCCGGTGTTCGTGTTCATCGACACCGAGGACGAGTCATACGCCTACAGGGTGTTCGGCACCGGAGTGGAGGACCGTGAGGACCTTCGCATCGTCCCGAGCGACAACTCGACAGTCACGCTGGTTACGAGCTGGCCGCCGCTGGTGTTTGATCAGCGCTTCCTGGTCTTCGCCGAGCTTGTCGGCATGAAGCGGACCGGTTAGAGGTCTCTAGCGTCCCTTGTAGAGCTCTGTCTGGAACCGCTCCGCCTGCATGGCGAGGTACTTCGAACGCGACATCACCGGCTTGTAGTTGCCGATCACCTTGCGCGCCTCGGCAGCATCGTTCGATAGCAGATCGATCACTGTCGCAGACATGATCTTCGCAGGAGCAACAACCGCCAGGTCGTAGTCAACGATCACGTAGTCCGGCCCATGGCCCGTGCCGGCCGCTGCAGACGTGTAGGGGTGAATGGCGGGCATCACCGTGCTCAGGTCGCCCATGTCCGTCGAACCGCCTCGGCTCTCAGCGTCCTCGGTCGTGCGCAGGTTCTCAGCACCAACGACCGCCTCCGCATTGCGGGCGAACGCCGCCTGCATGTCGACATTGTTCTGCATCGACAGGTATCCGGGTATCGTCGTGATCTCGACGTCAGCCCCGACACCAAGCGCACCCGCCCGATAGCAGCGCAGAACCTTCTCGTTCAGGTCCGCCAGCGCCTCCGTTTCCATCGCCCTGACGCGGCCCTCGTACACCACGTTGTCCGGCACCGCGTTCACCGCAGTTCCGCCCTTGGTGATAATCCCGTGGATGCGAGCGATGTGCTGCTCTTGCAGTGTTTCACGCTGCGTGTTGATCGCATTGATCGCCAGCATCGCCGCCTGCAGGGCATTGATCCCACGGTCAGGTGCGCCGCCTGCGTGCGCAGACCTGCCGATGAAACGCACGTGGTGGACGATGTGAGCATTGGAAGTCCCGCCGACCGTGATGCGAGGTGAGCCATCGCCGGAAGCGGTGTGCATCATCATTGCCATATCGACATCGTCGAACGCGCCGAGCCGCAGCATTTCCTGCTTTCCGGAGAGGAATTGCAGCAGGCCCGCACGCTTCATCTCGAGGCGTTCGCTGACATCGATGAACTCTTCCGCAGGCGTGGCGATGAACGCAACCGACCCTGAAAGCAGTCCTCTCAACTCCGGCTGTGTCAACGCCTGCGCAACGCCGAGCATCATCCCGGCTTGCGTGTGGTGACCGCACGCGTGGGCTGCCCCTGACTCCGGGTCTGACCCTGAGTGCGATGGCACGCGCAGAGCATCAAGTTCGCAGATAACGGCGACACGCGGACCCGGCCTGTCGAACTCGCAGATGGCTTTCAGACCAGTGTGGGCAATGCCTTCTTCGACAGTCAGGCCGAGCGCTCTAAGCGACCTCGCGACAAGCGCGGATGTCTTCCGCTCCCGGAACCCGACCTCCGGCTCGACATAGATCTTCTTGGCGACACCCACCAGGTCGCGGGTTGCGCGGTCCACGGCAGAGAACGCAACACTCCGCGCCTCTGTGCCTGTGATGATCGCTCCGGATGCCATATCTACTCTGCGTACACCTTTTCTGAGCGCATCTCACGCAACTGAGCCAGGTAACGTTCCTTCGTCATCTCGGGCCTGAACGACTTTACGACTCTGTTGCCTTCGGCGGCGCCATCGGCCAGAAGCTCGACCACCGTTGCCGCCATCGCCTTCCCGGCCTTCACGACGGCCATGTCATAGTCCTGCACCAGGTAGTCGACACCATGGCCGATGCCCGTCGCGCAGTCCACCCACGGGTGAATCGTCGGCATCAGCATCGACAGGTCGCCTGCATCGCTCGAACTCGCCCGCTGCCCGGAAGTCCGGACATTCTGCTTGCCGAAAATCTTCTCGGCATGCTTGCGGTATATGTCTGCCATCACCGGGTCATAACGAGACGGCATGTAACCCGGCGTCGTCGTGACCTCGACCTCACCGCCAACAGCCATCGCGCCTGCCCGCAGCGCCCGGTCCACCTTGTTAGAACCGTCAAGCATCGCGTCGATATTCGATGCCCTGATGTATGTCTCGATGTTCACCCTCGCCGGTACGGAACTCACAGCGTCACCGCCGTGCGTAATGATCGGGTGAACGCGGATGAACTCCGAGTCGCGGAACGTCTCGCGATTCGCATGAATGGCGCTCAATGCGATATTTGCCGCGTTCAGGGCGTTGACGCCGAGGTGAGGCGAGGCTCCCGCGTGCGCAGCGACCCCCTTGAACTCGGCAGACTTTCCAACCATCCCGTTGTGAGCGCCGGAGATGATGGCACCCGGCCTTCCCTCGGCGGTGGTGTGCGTCAGCATCGCCATGTCGATGTCGTCGAACTCGCCGAGCTTCACAAACTCCTGCTTACCGCCGAAGAACTCGATCTTGCCCTCAGACCGCAGCTGCTCACGGAACTCGAGCTCGATGTACTCCTCAGCGGGCACCGCCATGAAGGTCACGGAGCCGGACAACTGCCTGTGCACAGCCGGGTCGAGAAATGCCGTCAGCACGGCAAGCATGCTGCCAAGCTGGGCGTGGTGCCCGCAGGCGTGCGCCGCTCCTGTCACCGGATGAGCGTTGGGATGCGCCGGGACGATCAGGCTGTCGAGCTCGCCGATGACCGCGATGTTTGGTCCGGGCCTGCCAGTGTCGACCTTCGCAACGACGCCGGTGAGAGCGATCTCTGTCCGTGGCGAGAGACCTGCCTTAAGCATCCATTTGTCGATCTTCGCCGCGGTCCGGTGCTCCCGATAGCCTGACTCTGCATCTTCGAGCACCGACTTCGACAGCGCGATCAGTTCGTCGGCCCGCCGGTCGATGGCGGCGTCAGCGAACTTCACTATCTGTTGGATGGAAGGCATGCGTCTCCGGAAACGCCTGGTGCTCGCCTCGGCGAGGCGGGATTCTGAGTGCCGCAGCGGGCCTGCAACCGCAGGTGAAACTGAGCTTCCGGAGTTTACAGCAGGGTGGTACGACCGCGGGAACGTCCGTGTCCGGTGAACGGGCCGGTCACGCCGCACCCCATGCCCGTCTATACTCACTCGCCATGAAAAAAATCGTATTCGCCCCGCAGGGGTTCAAAGAGAGTCTGACCGGCATCGAGATCGCCCGTGCAATGGCGCAGGGAGCGAAGGCTGTCTGGCCCGATGCTGAGCCGGTGCTGGTGCCGGTCGCAGACGGCGGCGACGGCACACTGCAGTCGCTTGTTGACGCATCAGGCGGCGAGGTAAGGAAGACAAGGGCGCTCGACCCGCTTGGCCGTGAGGTCGACGTGGATTGGGGAGCGCTCGGCGACGGCAAAACGGCTGTCATCGAGATGGCCCGCTCATCAGGCCTTGCTCTCCTGGACCCGAAGGAACGAGACCCGCTGAAGGCCAGCACCTACGGCGTGGGACAGGTGATGAAAGTGGCGCTCGACGATGGCTTCACGCGCTTCATCATCGGCATCGGCGGCAGCGCCACGAACGATGCCGGCGCGGGCATGGCGCAGGCTCTCGGGGCAAAGATGCTCGACGCAGACGGCAACGAGCTTGAGCCCGGCGGCGCGGCGTTGGCAATGCTTGAACGAATCGACGCCTCCGGCTTCGATGACCGGCTCTCTGGCGTTTCGATAGATGTCGCGTGCGATGTGAACAACCCGCTGTGCGGACCAACCGGTGCGTCTGCCATCTTTGGTCCGCAGAAAGGCGCCACGCCGGAGCAGGTCCAGCAGTTGGATGCGGCCCTCGCGCGCTTCGGTGAGATCGCCGCTCGTGACCTTGGCCGGGACGTTGCCGAGATCCCGGGGGCCGGGGCGGCAGGCGGACTGGGCGCAGGACTGATGGCCTTCGCCAACGCAAGGCTGCGGCTTGGGGCCGATATCGTTCTTGAAGCGGTGGGACTGGAAGAGAAGCTGGAAGGCGCGGACCTCGTCGTGGTGGGCGAGGGCCAGTTCGACCGATCGACCGTATTCAACAAGTCGCCTGTGGCCGTGGCCGAACGTGCCCGGCGCAAGGGTATCCCGGTCATCGGAATCGCAGGCTCACTCGGTGCCGGCTACCACGAGGTTCACGACCACGGCGTCGATGCTGTCTTCTCGCTCGTGAGCGGCCCCATGACACTACAGGAAGCGATGGCCGACACCGAAAAGCTGGTGCAGAGAGCGGTCGAAGAGGCGTGCAGGGCGATGGCCGCCGCGAGGCGGGATTAACTCTTCTCCCTCCCTCGAGGGAGGGAGTTAGAGGGTGGGTTCTTGGCCGCTGCATGCAGTCCGATCAGCCGCGGCCAGGATTGCCTCTAAGACTCCGTCCAAGTTGCCAAGTACTTCGTTATTCCAGAGTCGAATGACGTGGTAGCCAGCGGCTGCAAGATGCTCATCCCGTTCGCGGTCGTACTGGCGACGCGAATCGTGCTGACCGCCGTCGACTTCGATCACCAGACATCGTTCTCTGCAACAGAAATCGACCACATAGCGACCGATGGGGAACTGGCGTGTGAACTTGAGCCCGGCTAGTTGACGCTTTCTCAGGGACTGCCACAGGCGACGCTCGGCGAAGGTGGGGCTATTGCGAAGGGCTCGAGCGAAACTCGTATTTGCAGGCATCAGGTGAGTATCGCTTGAACCAGCTATCACTCGAAGCCTGGTGGCAAACCGTCGAGAAAACGACCCACCCTCTAGCTCCCTCCCTCGAGGGAGGGAGGACTGGCGCCAGCCCCCTCACCCCACCATGATCAGGTGGGTCTCAACGGGTCCGTGGATGCCCTTCACGATTGTCGCTTCAATGTCACCTGTCCGACTTGGCCCTGAGATCAGGTTCACGGAACTGCCCAGCGAACCGTCTATGTTCGCGGCCCGCTCAATGGCAAATAGCTCGTCCAACGACGGCAGAACCTGGCCCGGCTCGATCACCGCGATGTGAATCGGCGGCGCTAGCGAGACCAACCTCGAAACGCCAACACGCGGGTGCAGCACCAGCGTCCCGGACTCTGCGATGAACCAGTCCGTGCCGGTGATTCCTGCGCCTGCGCCAAACGCAGCAGGCTTCGTCTCTTCATCGCCCCGGCGCAACACCCCGGCACTCACGCCTGCGTTCTCAAGGGCCTCGTTCACACCGGCTCGTGCCAACGCATCGTGGTCCGACGAGACTGTAACGTCGATGTCCCGTTCCCGGCATATCCGTATTACACGGTTCGCCACCTGGTCCATGCTTTCCAGCCGGTGAACCGTCCACCCAGCCGTTTCAGCAGCTTCGGCAGCGGCCTCGAAAAGCTCGCCTGCTCGCTCAGCCGCAACGGCCTTCGCCTGCTCGGCTTCCGTGGTCGCATTGACATCAGACACAGAAAGACCTGTTGCGTCATCGGGCACGACTGGTACATCCGGATCACGACCGATCAGGCTGCGCACATTCTCAAGAAACTCTGCCCGGCCGCTCACGATTTTCCGTCCTCTTCAGAGTCGCCCTTTCGGTCGTGAAATCGCTTCACGAACGACTCTTCCGCAGGCAGCGGGAAATCCCGGCTCGAAGTCCAGCCACTGATCGGCGGGACTGATCTGCTCAACCAGCCGTCACTCGCAAACGGACTGCCGAACGCCCTGCCGACCCGTGCGCCACGCTCGAACCGCTTCCGGTCCATCATTCCCCACTTCCAGCCCTTCCAGACCAGCGGTTCCCACCTGCCACGGCTCCGTTCGGTCGGGTCTTCGCTCTCGGCCACCTTGCCTCTCAGCTCCAGCAGCATTCGCGGGATGTTGATCTTTACCGGGCACGCGTCATGACAGGCCCCGCATAAGGACGATGCAAACGGCAGGTTCTTACCGTCCTTGAGCCCGGTCAGCACCGGCGAGACGATCGCACCGATCGGGCCCGGATAGACCCAGCCGTAGCTGTGGCCGCCAACCTTGCGGTAGACCGGGCAGGCGTTCAGGCAGGCGCCACAACGGATGCAGTTCAGCGACTCCCGCAGTGCCTCGTCGCCCAGCAGCTTGCTGCGGCCGTTGTCCATGATGATCAAGTGGAACTGCTCCGGCCCATCCTCCTCGCCCTCACGCCGCGGCCCGTTGACCATCGTCACGTAGGACGAGATGTGCTGGCCCGTCGCCGACCGGATCAGGATCCGCAGCATTGTCGATAGGTCGCGGATTGACGGGATCACCTTCTCCATGCCCATCACCGCGATGTGGACCTTCGGCACGGACGTCGCCATGCGGCCGTTGCCCTCGTTGGTGACCAGCGTGATCCCACCGCTCTCGGCGACACCGAAGTTGACGCCCGTCACAGACATATCGGCGCGCTGGAACACCTCCCGAAGCTGCGTACGCGCCTGCATAGTCAAAGCTTCGGCGTCTTCGTTGCGCACACGCTCGCCGGTCTCCTCCGACTTGTCGGCCAGCAGGTCCGAGACCTGGTCCATCGACTTGTGGATGGCCGGAGCAATCAGGTGGTATGGCGTCTCTCCCGCCAACTGAATGATGTACTCGCCGAGGTCAGTCTCGACCGTCTCGATACCTGCTTCAGTCAGAAAATGGTTGAGGCCCATCTCCTCCGAGACCATCGACTTGCTCTTGATGACGGTTTTGACCGCGTTCTCTCGCGCGACGTCAAGCACATACTGGTTCGCCTCGGCGGCGTTGGCCGCAAAGAAGACGTTGCCGCCGTTCGTCTCGATGTTCGTGGCGAGCATGTCAAGGTAGTGGTCAAGGTTCGCGATCGTGTGGTCCTTGATCGCCTTGCCCTGTGTGCGCAGCTCCTCCCAGCGGTCGGTCGCCTCGGAGGCAGCGATGCGGGCCTTGAAGAAACCGTTGTAGACGTTTTCGAGCGCCGACTGGATGCCGGTGTCTGACATCGTCCGGGCGGCGGTGTCCCGGAACTCCTGCGTGACGGGTTTCATGTTGCGGGCGCCTCGGATGGGTCGGTTGCGGTCGTCGTATCTTTGCGAGCGCGGTTTTTGAGGGACTCCGCCAAGAACTCTGCGATGTGCAGCACCTGGATATCGGAGTTTCTGCGCCGCAGGCCGCCCTCCATGTGCATGATGCAGCCGGTGTCTCCGGCGATCAGCCTTGCGGCGCCGGTCGCCTCAACGTTATCGAGCTTCTCATCGAGCATTGCGGTCGAGATGTCCGGCATCTTCACAGAGAACGAGCCGCCGAACCCGCAGCACACCTCGCTGCGCTCTAGAGACCGAAGCTCCAGTCCTTCGACAGACTCCAACAACTCGCTGGGCTGCCGATCGATGCCGAGTTCTCGCAGTGCGTGGCAGCATCGGTGATAAGTCGCAGTCGCCCGCGTCTCTTGCGAATCACTGGCAGAATCATCTCCAGCATCGCCTGAATCGGCGCTCGCCGGTGTAGGGCTCATCAGATTGAGCCCCGGTGACGATGGAGACTCAGCCGCCGCTCCCTGTCTCTCGTCAGTCACCGACTCTATCTTCCCCGGCAACCCAAGCCCATCGCCAAGAAACTCCGTGAACTCCCACAGCCTGCCTGCAACCCGCTTCACTCGCTCCAGCTCTGCGGGGTCGTCGCGGAACAGCACTGGGTAGTAGTTGCGGACCATGGCAGTGCACGATCCTGAGGGCGCAACGATGGGCTGTTTGCTGTCGGGATGGTCGAAGAGATCCAGGAACCGCCTCGCGACGGTGCGGGCCTCTTCACGGAACCCGCTGTTGAACGCAGGCTGGCCGCAGCAGGTCTGCTCAGGTGGCACATCAACGTCTATACGCTCGCTGGCAAGCACGTCGACGACCGCTTCACCGACCTGCGGCCTGAACTGGTCCACGAGGCATGTGACGAAGAACGTTGCGTTCACCGGCCTGGGGGTTATCCGGGCGCGCTCTTGCTGGTCTGTCATCCTGGCTCTGCGGACTCCGTTGAATGCCACCACTTCGGCGGCTCGAAAGATTCTAGCCGTGACCCGGCCAGTCCGCAGGGCAAAAAACACCCGCACAGAAAGCTCATTCCCTAACCTCTTGAACGGCGGAGCGTGAGACGATCTTCCAGCTACGGCCGTGGAAGCTCTGCACGGCAACGACAAGATTGGATCAGCCGCCGGCGATTGCGCCCACGATCATGAACGGCTCCTGGCCACTGGCAACCTCATCAGGCAAGGGCTTGTCAGGCTCGTCATGCGAAAGGTCTTCACCGCACGCGAAGAGACGCAGCATCGAACGGCGCCGCATGGTCGCTCGATCACGAATCGTTCCCGCTAACGCCGGATATGCCACTTCCAGCGCGTCGAAAACGCTCCGCTGGGTCACGTCCCCGGCTACCTCGATGGCAACCTCGCTCTGGCCGCTCTCAAGACCAGCGAGCCGCTGCAGGTGGAGCGGCAGTTTGACGCGGATCATGACAGGGTCTGGACCTCGACCGACATCACGGGCGGCAGGTCATGGACGATCGCCTGCCAGCTATCACCAGAGTCCGGCGAGACATAGACCTGTCCACCGCTCGTCCCGAAGTAGATGCCGCAGTCATCGAGAGAGTCGACCGCCATGGCGTCCCTCAGGATGTTCACGTAGCAGTCCTTCTGCGGCAGGCCGTTCGTCAGCGGCTCCCACTCGTTGCCGCCGGTCCTGCTCCGGTACACCCGCAGCTTCCCTTCGACAGGAAAGTGCTCAGAGTCGCTCTTGAGCGGCACAACGTATATCGTCTCGGGTTCATGGGCGTGGACGTCGATCGGCATGCCGAAGTCGCTCGGCAGGTCGCCACTGACCTCATGCCAGCTCTCGCCGCCATTGTCAGTGCGCATCACGTCCCAGTGCTTCTGCATGTAGAGCGTCTCAGGCTTCGAGGGATGCATCGCAAGCCTGTGCACACAGTGGCCTATCTCGGCCTCGGGCTCTGGGATGTAGTTGGAGTACAGGCCCTTTGTGATCGCTCGCCATGTGGCTCCGTCATCATCGGAGCGGAAAGCGCCCGCTGCGGAGATTGCGCAGTACATCCGACCCGGGTTGCTGGAATCGAGAACGAGCGTGTGAAGCCCGAGTCCACCGGCGCCGGGCATCCATTCCGACCCTGAACCATGCCCTCGCATCCCGGCCAGTTCATGCCAGGTGTGAGCGCCGTCCGTCGACTTGAATAGTGCGGCGTCTTCCACACCGGCGTAGACGGTGTCCGGGTCATCTGGGGACGGCTCCAGGTGCCACACCCGTGTGAACTTCCACGGTTCGGGGCCGCCATCGAACGACTGATGCGTCATCATCGGCTTCCCGGTCTCTTCAGACTCGTCGAATACGAACCGGTTGCTCTCGCCCCGAGGGATCCCCAGGTCATCGGTCGTCGGGCCGCCGCCCGGTGCGCTCCAGGTCTTGCCTCCGTCGTCAGACCGCTGCGTCACCTGCCCAAACCAGCCTAGAGTCTGAGATGCGTAGAGGCGGTCTGGATCGGCCGGTGAACCGTTCATGTGGTACACCTCCCAGCCGCCGAAATGCGGACCGTCGACGGTCCAGTCCTTCCGCTTGCCGTCCGAGCTCAGGATGAACGCGCCTTTTCGGGTTCCAACAAGCACACGTACAGAACTCATGCCGACCTCCATTGCGCTCGCGCCAACGCTCCTGTGGACCACCTGTGCTCCGGCTGAGAACCACAGAACTCAGCCGGAAGGCGTTTTTATCACAGATCGTTTGTCTGGTGACGTCGAACGTCTTCAGGCGATCAGGCCGCCGAGGTGTTCCTCAAGCCGGTTGAAGCTCGACTGCCAGCCTGTCATCACGCCGTACTTCTCGTGCATCTCCTTCTGTTCGACAGAGGTGTGCAGCGTGTGCAGAGTCAGCTTCGTCCTGCCTCCGAGGTCTTCGAACGAGACCGTCAGCACCAGTCCGCCGGCCTGCTCAGACGTATCGGTCGTCACTACACGCTCGGGCGGTGTGATCTCGGTGAACACACCGACTATCGGCTTCTCCGACCCGTCCGGCATCACCATCACATACTTCCAGGCGCCGCCAACTGTGAAGTCGTACTCATCGACCCGGGTCTCGGTGCCCTCCGGTCCGTACCACTTCGAGATGTGCTCCGGCTCGGTCCAGACCTTGAACACCAGTTCACGAGGAGCATCGAACACCCGCTCCGTGATCAGCACTCGGTCGCTCTCTACTGCCTGCTCGGCCATATTCGTCACTCCTCTGACTGTCTCGCCTGACTTCAGCTATTCGCCGTTTTTCGCTCAGAACCGACGTACTCGACGAGACTGTCAAGCACCTCATTCCAACCGCCTCTGCTGCCTTCCATCGCCTGCGTCGAATCGAACTCGCCCTGCCGCAACGTCAGCTTTGTGCGGTCGCCGATCGCTTCGAGAGTCACCGTCATCAACGTCTCGTGACCGACATTGCCATCCGCGTCCTCGAAACCCGAAACCAGGGTGAACCGCTCAGGCTCATCGATCTCTCCGAATCGCCCCTTGATCCAGGTTCTAGAGCCGTCGTCCGAAGCAAGGCAGACCCTGTAAGCGCCACCCGGCCGAAAATCCATCTCCAACTCGGCCACCTTCATGCCGACCGGCGCAGCCCAGTTGCGGAAATGCCCAGGTTCGCTCCACATGCGGAATACAAGTTCACGCGGTGCATCCAGCACCCGTTCGATCACAAGCTCACCGCCTGCAGTTGCATCGCTACTCACCGACATCTTCGGTCCCCGCTTTCTGCCGAAGCTCCGCAAGGTAGCCGTCGAGCCTGTCGAGCTTCTGCTCCCAGTGCTCCCGGTACTCCTCGACCCAGCCCGCGACCTCCTTCAATGGCCCGGCATTCAGCTTGCAGGGCCGCCACTGAGCGTTCCTGCTGCGGGCGATGAGGCCAGCATGCTCAAGCACCTTGATGTGCTTCGAGACCGCAGGCATCGTCATGTCGAAAGGCAAAGTCAGCTCGGACACCGAAGCCGGCCCCTCGACAAGCCGTGACAGGATCTGCCTGCGGGTCGGGTCGGCCAGCGCCGATAGCGTTCTGCTCAATGTGTCGGTTGGAGCCATCTGTATTTCACCAAGTAGTTAATTAACTTACTGGTAAAATACATGCCACTAAACATCCTGTCAACAGCCGGTGTGCCCTGGTCATCGACGCGGTCGACGGCAGTGAAAAGTGGCCTTTTCGTAGCGGCTGGAAACATACTCAAGGGTCACCGTTCGCTGCCAACTGTGCTAGCGTTTCTAGTAGCTACCGGCACGACGTGCGGGCGCAGCAAGGCCTGCCAGCTTATGCCGGTAAACCCGAGGAACCGGAGTTAACGTTGGCCGGAAAACAGTTCGACGTGGCAGTCATCGGCGCAGGGATCATCGGCCTCTCCACCGCCATGCACCTGCTGGAGAAGCACCCCGACCTTAAGGTCGTTGTAATCGAAAAAGACGAGCACGAGGCCACCCAACAGTCCGGACACAACTCCGGCGTCATCCACTCCGGCATCTACTACAAACCAGGCTCACTCAAGGCCGCCTTCTGTGTCGAGGGCCGGGCCTCTATGACCCGCTTCTGCGAAGAGAACGAGATCCCGGTCTGGACCTGTGGCAAGCTGATCATGGCGACGAGGCAGGAAGAGCTTCCAAGACTCGAAGCCCTGATGGAGCGAGGCAGCGCCAACAAGGTCGAAGGCCTCAAGATCGTCGAGCCAGAAGAGATCGCCGAGATCGAGCCGCATGTGAAATCGATTCGCGCTCTGCACGCGCCGTACACGGGCATCGTCGACTACCGCAAGGTTGCCGCCGCATACGCCGACCGGATTCGCACCAGGGGCGGCCAGATTCAGTTCAACTCTGAGCTTAAGAAGGTCACTCGTCGAAACGGCGTTACGGTCCTCGAGACTAAGTCCGGCGACTACGAGACGAAGAATGTGATCAACTGCGCCGGGCTCCACTCGGACCTGGTTGCCGAGATGATGGGCGCAGACCCGGGCGTCCGCATCATCCCCTTCCGCGGTGAGTACTACACGCTGCAGAAGGAGAAGGAGTACATGGTCAAGGGCCTGATCTACCCTGTCCCCGACCCTGCATTCCCGTTCCTCGGCGTGCACCTGACGCAGACCATGAAGGGCTGGGTCGAGGCCGGCCCGAACGCGGTGCTCGCCACGAAGCGTGAGGGCTACCGCAAGCGTGACTTCTCGCCGAGAGACCTGATACGGACTGTCACCTACCCCGGCTTCTGGAAGATGAGCGTGCGTGAGTGGAAGACCGGCCTGTGGGAGATGAACCGCTCGTTCCGCAAGAGCGTGTTCCTCAAGAGCCTGCAGCAGCTCGTGCCTGAGCTGAAGAGCGAGGACCTGACGACCGGCGGCTCAGGCGTGCGCGCACAAGCTGTGAAACGGGACGGCACGCTGCTGGACGACTTCGCCATCAAGCAGGTGGACGGCGCCGTTCACGTCCTGAACGCCCCGTCACCCGGCGCAACCTCATCGCTCGTCATCGGCCGCCACATAGCCGGCCTCGCAGAAGAGGGCTTTTCGCTGAACTGAGTCTGGCGAGGCGTCGAATGGACTGGTTCGTTTTCTGGTACGGCCTGGCAGGGACGACGCTGATCCTGGTCGGCGTCCTGATGATCCGGAAGACCAGGCTGTGGGTAAAGCCATTCGGCATCCTGGCGATCAGCATCGGATACATCCCTCTCGCGTTCGCCGTTCTGGTGGTCGGAGGCATGGTGGTTGACCGTATCGACCGGTCTGATGAACCGAGGCACGTCGAGCTTGTGAATCAGACAGATTTGATGATCTTCGCTCGTGAAGACGCGCACGCCTGCGATCAAGCGCCAAGCGCTTACTTCGACCCATCGATTCAGCTGGGAGACCCCCGGCTCCGATTCACGGTCTCGCCGGGTGAGTCTGAAGAAGTCTTTATTGAGTCTCGACGCGACCGGGTGAATGCGAACAGGTGCTACCGGTTCGGCGTAGTCGACGAGAATGGCGAGATCCGAATACTCCGCTCGTATGCGGGCGATGAGCTTGAGAATCTCAACTGGCGGATTGTTGTCAGCTAAGTCATGCGATGTGCGTCAGGGATAGGTCTGGGGAACCGACTTCAGTCTATGAGCAGACCAATCGTTGGTTGAACTGGGCATTCTCGTCTTCTTGGGACTGGGAAACTCCGATTCAGCCGCGCAGGCGTGGAGTATTCACGAATAGCGCAGCAGAAGAACCTTGCAGCGACGTAAACAACGCTGTAGGCTCTCGGAAATTACTGGACAGGCGTCCGGTGCCCCGATTGGCCGTGCGACGACCCACAGGTCGACCAGGTAACTCGATCTCTGAGGCGATACGACGGGCGATTTGGAAAACGGTCCACCGATGTGAAACGACTTCGGGGACACCCTTAGTTAAGGGGCTTTGACTGCTGAAGTAGGTCGGGCCGGGGATCAAGCAAGGCGAACGCGAAAGATGCGTTCGCCTTTTCTTTTGCAGGTCGTCTGACCTGTCATTCTGTCCCTGCCCTGAGCGAAGCCGAACGGGTTGATTCAGAATCTCTCAACAGACCGTGGATCAGCGGTCAGATCCCTGCGACCCGCAAGCGGGTACCCCGCGGTCGGGATGACGGATGACCCACACGCGGGCTACCGCAACTCACACTCAATCCCGGCCTCGGCGCAGTACGACTCGAACCACTCCACCACCTCGTGGTGGTACGGAATCCCTTCTTTTAACCGCTTCTCCTCCTCCTCGGCCTCAAGCAACCCTGCGTAAACAACTCGCTCAAAGCCCTTCGAAGGCGGCACGGCAGCAATGTGGCGCAGCAGGTCATCCATATCTGACTTGAACTTGTCCACGTCCGTGAACGCCTCAATCTGGTACGCCATGAAGAAGTGGCCGCCGTGCTTGAGGCCGGTGACAGGACCCGGCCCCAGCCCTGTGAAGCCGTTGCAGATGATCTCGTTCATCAGCGCAAAGCCAAAACCTTTGTGCGACCCGTTCTCCCGCGTGCCGCCGATGTGGAGCGAATAGAACTCGCCCTGCTCCGGCGCCGGGATTTCCTCCAGCACCGGCTCGCCGTTCTTGTCGGCAATCCAGCCGGGGAAGATCGTGGCGCCGACCCGCCTTGCCAGCCCGATCTTGTTGTTCGCCACCTGCGTGGTCGCAACATCGAACAGGAACGCCGGCATCTCGTTCGCCGGGGCCGCATATGCGATCGGGTTCGTGCCAAGCACCGGCTTCGAGCCCCACGTCGGCACTGTCTGGTTCGCTCCGCCGGCCGTCATGCAGTGCCCCACCATGTCCGCATCAGCCGCCTGCATGGCGTAGTAGCCGCATCCGGCGAGGTGCCCGCTCGAATGGACGCTTACAGCGCCCATGCCGTGCTTCGCAGCCTTCTCGATCGCCAGTTCCATCGCCCACGGCCCGACGTGCGTGCCGAGCGCCCCGTTTGCGTTCACCCGAGCGGTGGTGCTTGTTTCGTGCTCAATATCGAAGTTGGGCGTGCCGTTCAGGACACCAGAGTTGTACTCGTCAACGTACCTGCGTAACCCGTTCGATACGCCGTGCGACTCCACGCCCCGCAGGTCGTTTACGACAAGCACATCGGTGCTGGCCTGCGCTCCCTGCTCATCGACGCCGACGTGGCGCAGGATGTCGTGGGTGGCCTGCCTGATGCGGTCGTGGGACACGTAGACGCGGTCCTTCTCAGGCACCTTGAATCGTTCGAGCATTCTTCTCTCCGGTGTGCGTTGGGTTAGGCGGCTGCTGAGACCTTAACGCAGGGTTTCGCTCCGTGCTTTTCGCGCGGATTCATCAATAACCGGCCGCGGTTCGTTGGCTACACCACCGATTCCGAAGAAGTTCGTTTTTTTCGACCGTGCGCTTGTAAACTGCAGCCTCCTTCGATTCAAGAAGGCGGACACAGCAGCCACAGGAATGCACCCCTGCAAACGTGCCAGCAATATGCCCGATAGATCCCGATCTCGCCTTGTCAACAAGTTCATCACCGTCCCAATGACGCTCGATAGCGAACACGACATGATGTACATCCACCTTTCTAAGACACTGCCCGATCCCAGAAAGCACGGATTCACAGAAGTCTGAGATGTGATGAACGTTGAGGGAGTCGTGGCACTTGATTTCTCAGATGACAAAGAGCTACTTGGCATAGGCGTGTCGAGCGCAAGTCGCAGGATCGACCCTCGGCTTCTCGGCGACCCGACGGACTGCTAGATGTTTCGCGTGTCGGCCGCCCCGTCAACGCCCTCGAATCTTGCCCCCATCGCCTACTGACCTCCGAACTTGCCTCCCTGCTAATATCGGTTCACGTATCCGGCCACAAACACGGCCATCAGCTCCCATCCATCACAGAGGCGATCCATGCCCAGACTGGCGAGCCTTCTCGAATCCAAGCTCCCCGAAGAGACTGTCGAAACGCTCCAGAAAGCGGGCGAGCTCGCGGCACTTGGCGATTCCGGTGCCGGGGACGCATACCTTGTCGGTGGCTCTGTTCGAGACCTGATACTTGGCCGGGAGCCCAAAGACCCGGACATCGTCGTTACGGGAAACGGCCCGCGCTTCGCCCGGGCGATCGCCCAGTTCGTGAAGGGCGAGGTGACATCGGTCTCGCAGTTCGGCACGGCCATCGTTCAGTCTCCACAGGGCCGTATCGACGTTGCGACCGCCCGCTCCGAGACATATTCCGAGCCGGCCGCGCTCCCTGATGTCACCCCCTCTAGCATGGAGGAGGACCTGAAGCGCCGTGACTTCTCGATCAATGCGATGGCGCTTTCGCTGAGGCCCGAGAGCTGGGGCGAACTGCTGGACCCGCACAAAGGTTTCGCAGACTGCGCTCGCAGCCGCATCCGCATCCTGCACGACAAGAGCTTCCAGGACGACCCGACCCGCATCCTGCGCAGCGTCCGCTATGAGGTCCGACTCGGCTTCGGGCTCGCAGTCGATACGGCCGAAGCGCTGGAACGCGATCTGCCCTACCTGGACAGGCTCACCTCAGCCCGGCTCTTAGCCGAGGTTCGAAAGCTTCTCGAAGAGCCGGACAGGGCCGACATCCTCCGCAGAGCCGAGACAGAGGGGATTCTCGGTGCGATCTCACCTGCGCTGCGAGTCTCAGAGAGCGGCCTGAGGGCGATGGAGCAGGTTGCCGCAGATGGCGACGACAACGATGAGCTCCTATTACTTGCCTGCATGACTTCGTCGCTCACCGAGGAAGAGGCGGATGCGGTGATCGCCCGCCTAGAGCCGGACCGAGACTGGCAGGCCGTCATCCGTGGAGCGGCGGCGTTCAGGAGCACAGCGTCCGTGCTGGAATCCGCCGACCTCCTGCCAAGCGATGTCGTGGAGCTGCTTGAGCGCATACCTAACGCGGTGATCGAGTTCCAGCGAATCGCCGGGCCGAAGACTCAGCAACGTGACCACATCGAGGCGTACCTGCGACGTCACAGCCAGATCCGAGCGGAGGTGACGGGCGACGACCTGGCGGAGCAGGGTGTGCCCCGCGGCCCTGTCATGGGCAAGCTGCTGCAGGAGCTTAGGACAGCGAAAATCGACGGCAAGGTTTCGTCCCGCCAGGAGGAGCTTGAGCTGGTGCGCCGACGCCTGCCGATGCTCCTGAACCGTGAGCGCCAGGACCTGGACCAGCCTGCTGGCGCCACCACGCCATAGCGTTTTTCTAACGAGCTAAACCAAACGTAAAATATGGCTTAGCTCAGTTTGGAACTGACGTATCCGCAGGCCTTAACGACCTGGCATAGACGACTTGAGTCGGCGTCCGAGTTCCCTAAACCAAAGCCTGCTTGGAAACATCGGACGATTGCGAATGTATGGCTGAAGATTGATGTTCAAATACTTCGCCAACATCCGGTAGATCAATCTGCCAGGTGCGTCTCTTTCGAACCTCTCCAAAGTAACAGGCGGCGACCCAGTTTTGCGAGCCTCGATGATCACTTCTAGTTCGCTCCTGCCCTGTTCGGCCTCCTGCAACTGCGACTGAACTGCGGTAACAGCCGTTTCGCCTTCTGCGCACTCCTTCGCCTCGTTGAAGCCTGCTCGAGCAAAGAATCCACTTAATGTTTCGAAGTTGTGCAGATAGTAGTGGTCGGGATACAGGGCCCGGTAGACGAAGTACTCGGACGCGTTACTCACCGGCAGATCTTGATGCGGTTCCACATAGTCGGTCCCCGACTTGACCACTCCGGCCTGATAGTCCCTGATCATCGCATCGAAATCAGGCACCAGGGCCCGCACGAAACCGCCGGGTTTGACGATGCGATAGCATTCCAGAAGGTGGTTGTGCAGTTCTCGATACGTCAAGTGCTCAAGGGAAGCCCGGGAGTACACGAGGTCCACGGACTCGTCTGGAAGCGGGATATGCTCCGTTATGTCGCAGAGGATCTCCGGCGGCTGTATCTCGACGCCACCTTTGAACTGCTTCCAGACGTTGATCTCAGCGTGCGTGAAGCCTTCGAGTCTATGTGACCCCGCGCCTACGTAGAGATAGATTGACAAGCAGCGTTCTCCTTCATCTGAGCCAACGGTCAGTCGTGAGGTTTTGCCGCAGTTTAGCCGTTGTCCAACACAGACTCTTCACCCACCGAACCAGTGTTCGCGCAGCTCGTCGAAGTGCCTGATCTCCATGTCGGCGGAGCCATCGTGCCCGACGGCGAACGGACTCTCCAACATCAGCACAGTGCGCATCCCGGCGGTCCTCCCACCCTCGATATCGGCCACCGGGTTGTCGCCAACCATCACCGCCGCTGACCGGTCCACATCACCGATCTCCTGGAAGGCCATTTCGAAGATCCGGGTGTCCGGTTTCTCTACGCCAACCTCGCCGCTCAACATGAAGGCTGACGGCTTGGACGACAGCTTCATCGCGTCCAGCTTGCCACGGTTGCGGCCGTCGTGGTTCGAGATGATCCCCCACGGGATGCCATCGCCGTCCAAACGGGCCAGCAGATCCTGCAGGCCGGGCCGGGGCTTCATGTACTCCAACGACCGGCGGCGGTAGTCGGCGATCAACCGGTCGTTTGCAGCAACCACACCGGGCCAGAGGCGCTTGATCTCCGAAAAAACGTGCTCATGCTCATCCTCGATATCGACGCCCGGCGGCAGCCCCACGAATATCTCGCCAATCCTGTCGTAAAACGGCCGGAACTCCAGGTCCCCGAAAGCGGGACGGAACTCGTCGTAGAGGTCTCGCCACACGTGCGGATACACATCATCGAAGGAGTACATCGTGCCGTCGAAATCGAACAGCACACAGGATGGCGAGTCGATCACCGGTTGAGGCATGGTAGAAACAATACTCTGCTCATCCCCCGCAAGTCGCAACGGTTGGCGCATGACGGAATCCGCACCGCCCGAAATCGTCCTGATTAGCGGCGCATCACACGTCGGGAAAACCACGCTGGCCGCCGCGCTCACCAACCGGCTCGGCTGGCGTCCAATGTCGACCGACCGCCTCGGCCGCCATCCGGGCCGGCCGTGGCAAATAGTTCGCGATAACGCTGCTCGGATCGCCAGTTACTACCTGTCCATGAGCGGTGAGGAGCTCGCTCGGGACGTGCTTCGCTACCAGCGTGAGATGTGGGTGACCATCGAACGGATCATCAAGCATCACCTGGACACCGAAACATCGGATCAACTCGTGTTCGAAGGTTCCGCCCTGCTGCCGGACCAGACAGGCGCCTTCGATAGGCGTAGAGTCTCGGCGCTGTGCCTGGTTGCATCGGAAGAGTTTCTGCGGCAGCGCATCTTCGAGGCGAGCGGGTACGAAGACGCGTCAGACCACGACCGCGCGTTGATCGTGAAGTTCGTAGAGCGCAACCGGCTGTTGAATGCTCACTACGAAGAGCTTGCAACGGAAAATGGCGTACGACTGGTCGACGTGGGCAACGGCGTCACGGTTGAAGAGCTGGTCGAAATCGCACTGGCTCCAATGGCCAGCACCTGACGGTCCGACTGTTAGTTGCGGTCCTCGGGCAGGGCATGGGCTATGTGGCGTCCACCCCAGTTCGCCCGCTGGGCAAGCCGCTCCCTGTGGAACATGTACTGCTGGGCGACCGCACCGTAGTCGCCGAATCGTTCACGAGCGAAATCGGCCGCCTTGGAGTTGTTCATGCCCTCCGGCAAGCCATACCAGCGCTCGAGTGCCCGCCTGATGTGCCGGTCAACCGGGAATGCTTCGGCCTTGTCGAGCGAAAAGGCCATCACGCAGTCGGCTATCTTCTCGCCGATGCCGTGCAGACTGACGAGTGACGCTCTCGCCTCCTCGAACGGCGCTTCTCGAAGCGTGAACAGGTCCAGTTCGCCGCTCGCAACCGCCTTGGCCGCCGGTATGACGTACTTCGCCCTGAACCCTAGGCCGAGGTCCCGCAGGTACTGCTCGCCCGCCCCTGCAACCACGTCGGGAGCCGGAAATGCGAAGTCGGCATCGCCCGGACCGACCCGCTCGCCAAGCTCCCTGGCCACGGAGCCGACATTCAGCTTGATCCGCGGAATGTTGGAAGTAGATGAGCAGATGAACGAGACGAGACACTCCCACGGGTCCTGCCGCAGAAGCCGCAGGCCTGAGAATCCGGTGATGGCCGGGCCGATGCAGGGATCGGTCGCGAAATGCGCCCTCAGTTCGGAAATATCGGCCGACAGGTTGAGGTAGTCGGCGACCGTATCTTCGAAGTCGGCTGGTGCCGAGTCAGACCGGATCTCGACAAGGACGTCGTCGCCTGTGGACGAATCGCCGTCCTGAGCCCGTCGAAGGGCGCTATCCACCTTGCTGATGCGAACAGCGGTCGACCCAATAACACCGTCGTAGGCAGCAGGTTCATCAGCCTCGGAGACTCTCCACCAGCGGAAGGCCTGCCCACCATCAAGCGTCGACTCAAGATCAAGCCCAGCGGTTTGCAGAGAAAAGGTACGCGGTGCGGTCCGTGATGCGATATCGCCTCGTTCGGCCAGCGTCAAGATCGTTCACTCCTTTGCAGACGTGTTCCGGTGGCCCTCACCCTAACCCTCTCCCACAAGTGGGAGAGGGGATCCAACCTTCGACCGTCTCCAGCTCAACTTACCTCGCCACCAACAACCCACGACATCAAAGAAAATCGCGTCGGCGTGCTAGAAGTCTTCGGCTGCCTTCCACTTGCGGCCAAGGTCCTCCAGCTCCTCGATCACCGTCCTGCGCACTGTCGACTTCGGAAGCGCCCGCTGGAAGCTGCGGCCATACCCTTTCGAGAGGATCCGCCGGTCAAGGATCACGAACATTCCCCGGTCCGTCTTAGCCCTGATCAGCCTGCCGAACCCTTGCCGGAACCGCAGCACGGCCTCGGGCACCGCATATTCTCCGAAGCCGTCCTCGAAAAGTTCAGATCTGGCCGAGAAGACGGGGTCTGACGGCACCGGGAACGGCAGCCTCGCCATCACCAGCGCGTCCAGGCTCGCGCCCTGTAGGTCGGCGCCCTCCCACAGGCTGCTCACGCCCAGGGCCACGATATCGTCTTCGGCAGCCAGCGTGCGCATGATCCTGTGAGGCGGGCCGTCGTGGCCCTGTCCGATCACCTTGATTCCGAGCTGCGCCAACGGTCCAACGATTGCCTTGCGGGCGTTTTCCAAGGCCGAATTCGAGGTGAACAGCGCCAGTGTGCGGCCCCGCACGCCCTTCGCAACGGCTTCCAGGGCCGCCGCGACGCCTTGCGCATAGCCGGTTCCACCCGGCTCGGAAATGTCTTCAGGCACGGCGATCAGCGCCGCCTGCCGGTAGTCGAACGGAGATCCCAGCGCCAGCTCACCGGCATCGTCGAGCCCTATCGAAGAGGTGATGCGCTCGAAGCTGCCTCCGTGGCTCAACGTCGCCCCGGTCAAAACGGTCGTCACATCCCGCTCGAAAAGCTGATCCCGCAATATCGGGCTCACATCCAGCGGCGCCCCGTTTACCTCCACGAACCGTCCGCCTCCAATCACGCTAAGCCAGTAGACGAAGCCTGACTCAGGCTCGATCAGCGCCTGCCGCATGCCCTCGTGCGCGGTCGTGATCGCCTCGTAGACAGCCGAGAGGTTCAGCACAGCAGCAGATTCGTGGCCATCACTCTCGTCGATCGAGTCCTTGCGCGCCAGCATCCGGCCCATACCCGTCGCAGCCTCGCCCAGTGCCGTCACCAGGTTGTCTGCCGTCTCAGCGACCGGCGACCATTGCGGTAACTCTCGGACTGAATCGGTCAGGCGCACATCGTTGCCCATTGTGTGTCTGGCAACGAACTGTGCGAACTCGGATATCGCACCGAAGCAGTCGCCCGCAAGCTCCGAAGCCCGGGCCGTGGCTGTCATCACTTCCTGCATCATCTGCGGGACCGGGTTCAGCGCCACGTTTTCCTGTCCTGACGACTGCAAAGCCGTCGCATAGGCAGCGATCGCCCCTGTGTCGCCGAGGGCAAGCGACAGATCGGCCGCAAGCTGGCTCTGCCGTACCGATATGCCAAGGTGCCGTGTCGCAGCGTCTTGCAGGTGGTGTGCCTCGTCAACGATCAAGACGTCGTGTTCCGGCAGCAGCCCGCCACCCATTGCGATATCTGACATCAGCATGGCGTGGTTGATCACGACAACGTTAGAAGTCGTCGCCTCGGCCCTGGCCCTGCGCAGAAAACAAGGCCCCTCCTGCGGAGGACAGCCCGCGGCGCCCTGTGCCGAGTAGCGGGTGAACATGCCGCCGTCCCGACCCAGAGCAAGCTCTGAGCGGTCGCCGGAAGCGGTCTCCTGCAGCCAGACCAGCAGCTTCGCCAGCAGACCGGCCTCCCGCTCGTCAGGCTGCGTTGAGTTGACGGCGTACGACCAGCGCCGGAAGCACAGGTAGTTCGCCCGGCCCTTCAGCTGCGCGCTCTTGAGCGGCTGCCCGGCCGGATCAAGCTCTTTGAGCACCTCGGCAACGATGTTCAGGTCCTTGTTGAGCAGCTGCTCCTGCAGGTTGATCGTATTGGTCGAGACGATCACTCGTAAGTTGTTGCACATGGCGTGCAGCGCTGCAGGGATGAGATAGGCGAGCGACTTCCCAACACCGGTCCCGGCCTCAACTACAAGATTTGACTGCTGTTCGATGGCGTCCGCGACCGTCTCGGCCATCTGCGCCTGCTCAGGCCGGGCCTCATGCCCGGGAAGTAGCCGGGAAAGCGCACCGTCTTCTGCGAAGATGGCGTTAACGGCCTCTGAAAGGCTTGCAGGCGGCGTTTCTGCGGCCGCTGGGGCTGTGGGAGCCGCGGAGACATGGCCGTTGCTGCGGGTCCTCAGACGAGCGGACAGCGACTTCAGGTCGATGCCTGCCGGCCCGGTCTCGGACTTTCGTCGCTCAGGCGGCATCGCCTCGAGCACCTGAGCCGCCAGAGGTCCAATCGACCACCTGCTCGAGACCCCAAGGCGCCGCATCACCTCAAGAGTCCCGGCATCCAGCTTCTCGAATTTTTCAAGCAGGATCAGGAACAGGTCACGGGTCGCCAGGGCGTCGGAAAGCGCGCGGTGCGGATTGTCATGCAGCAGTTCGAACCGCTCAGAAAGCCTTCCAAGCCCATACTCCGGACCGTTTGGCATCACGATCCGGGCCATCTCCGACGTGTCGTACGAGCCGCCCTTCGGAGTGACGCCGTTTGCCCGCAGGAACGCAGCATCAAACCCCACGTTGTGGCCAAGAATGGCGTGCGAGCCGAGAAACTCGGTCAACATCGGCTTCACCCGCTCCCACTCAGCGCCGCGGTCGACGTCGTCCTGCGTGATGCCTGTCAGGTCGATGATGAAGCTCGAAAGCTTCCGGTGTGGGTTGACCACGCTCGAAAAGCGGCCAAGCTCCTCGCCGCCCCTGAACTTCACCGCGCCAACCTCGATGATGCCGTCGCTCGATGGGTCGACACCGGTCGTCTCGAGGTCGATCGCAACGATCGTCTCGTCGGCAAGCGAGGTTGGGAGGAGGTTCTGTTGGCTGGCTGTGGTCAAGGTGGTGAGATTGTGCCGCATATCCTGCGGTGCTGGTCGAAGAAAAGGGTCTGAAATACGGGCGCGGCGGGACGAATCGCGCCCTCCTCCAAACCTACAGCATCCGCGGGCAACTGCTAGAGTTCCGTCACTCTTGAAACCCTCTTTCGCAGACACACCCGTTCAGCCGCCTCAGAAACGGCCTCGAACCTCTCGAAAAACACGGAAAAAGAATGAAAAAAGCCCTGATGGTCGTTGGCGGTTGGGAAGGCCACACGCCCGAGAAGAGCGCAGACGTATTCCAGCCGCTTCTTGAAGATGCCGGTTTCTCAGTCCGGCGAGAACAGACTCTCGACATATATCTGGATACGGGAGTGATGGGGGAACTCGAGCTCATCGTGCCGATCTGGACGCAGGACACCATCACGAACGAGCAGCTCGAAGGGCTCCAGGCCGCTGTCCAGTCAGGCACAGGGCTCGCCGGGTGGCACGGCTGCATGGCCGACTCCTTCCGCCACAGCCCGCCGTATCAGTTCATGATCGGCGGCCAGTGGGTCGCCCACCCCGGCGGCATCATCGACTACGAAGTAAACATTACCGACTACGACGACCCGATCACGGAAGGCATCAGTGACTTCAAGATGCACTCTGAGCAGTACTACATGCACGTCGACCCATCGAACGAGGTGCTGGCCACGACCACCTTTAAAGGCGACCAGGCCGGCCAGTACTGGATCAAGGGCGCCACGATTCCGGTCTACTGGAAGCGCATGTGGGGCGAAGGCCGGGTCTTCTACGGCTCAGTAGGCCATCAGTACACCGATTTCGACGTTCCGGAGGCCCGCGAGATCATGCGCAGGGGAATGCTGTGGGCAGCGAAATGACCAATGAATTGAAAGTCGGCGTCATCGGCTGCGGAAACATCAGCGGAATCTACTTCCAGAACCTCCCGACCTTCGGTTCAATCAACGTCGTTGCATGCTCAGACCTCAAGCCGGAACTCGCAGAAGCCGTACAGAGTAAGAACCCGTCGATCAGCGCGGTTACCACGGAGCAGCTTTTCGGCGATCCTGAGATCGACATCGTTCTCAACCTGACGCAGCCGGGATTCCACTTCGAACTGATGAAATCCGGTGTCGAAGCTGGAAAACATGTGTACACCGAAAAGCCGCTCTGCATCGCCCACTCAGACGCTGTACAGCTAATGGCCCTGGCAGAACAGGCTGGAGTGCGGGTCGGATGCGCTCCCGACACCTTTCTCGGCGCGGGCATCCAGACCTGCCGGGAACTGGTCGATTCCGGCGCTATCGGCAGGCCAATCGCGGCAACCGCCTTCTTCACGACACCCGGGCACGAACGCTGGCACCCTGCCCCGGCCTTCTACTACAAGATCGGCGGCGGCCCGATGCTCGACATGGGTCCGTACTACCTGACCGCGCTGGTCAACCTGCTGGGCCCTGCAAAGGCCGTGTCAGGCAGCGCACGCATCACGTATCCCGAGCGGACCATCACCAGCGAGCCGCTGAACGGCACGAAGATAGACGTGGAGGTGCCTACGCACGTCGCAGGCACCGTCGACTTTGCTAACGGCGCCGTAGCGACCGTGATGACCAGTTTCGATGTCTGGGGCGCTGAACTGCCCCGGCTCGAGGTCTACGGCTCTGAGGGAACGCTTTCCGTGCCGGACCCGAACACGTTTGGCGGCCCGGTTCACCTGCTTAGAAGCACGACCGGCGAATGGGAAGACATTCCAGTAACCCGCCGCTTTGGCGAGAACTCACGCGGCCTTGGAGTTGCCGACATGGCTGCCGGCATCCTGAGCAACACCCCGCACAGAGCCAGCGGAGCGCTCGCCTTACACGTGCTGGAGATCATGGAGTCGTTCGGCACGAGTTCAGATGCCGGCCGCCGGATTGAACTCGAAACCACCTGTGAGCGGCCAGAAGCGCTTCCGGACGACCTGATCGAGGTCGGATAGCGTCAATGCCGGCATTCCGGCTAGCAGGCATCTTGGTCACCCTGGCAGACCTCGGGGAACGTGAGTATGTTTGCGGTGCAACTGCCTGCCAGTAGCGCGGCGAGAACGACTACTAGCGGAAGAAACTTCCACGTGAAGCTGGCTCCAAGAAACTTGATCTTCCCAGGACTCACTCGCGCGTCTTCCACGAAAAGAATCAACGTTCCGATGACGAACCAGGTACCCCCCCAGATGGCCGCGAGAAACCACAACAGGTAGAGACCGAAGGCGAATGCGCCAAGAAGGCTGATCAACGAGAAAGTCACAACTGGCCAAGACACGTGTGGATACGGCATCCGGCTCAATAGGTTTGACCGGCTCTTGCGTGAATCTATCGCCGGGCTCTCAGACACTCAGGTTTCTCCAGGTGCACGTAGGTTTGACAATGCCCCGTGTCGACTCTGGTACGCAGTCGCCAGACAACCAGATTGAACGGTTCGGCTAGCAGCCCGCCTAAACCGTCAGCACCACCTTGCCCTGCACAGTGCGCTCCTCAAGCTTCCGCATGCCCTGGCGCGCCTCTTCCAACGGCAAAACGGTGTCGATGACCGGCTTCACCTTCCCATCGGTGAAGAGCTGGGCAAGGCTCTCAAGCCTCTCTGTAGTCACATCCGCAATGAAACTCGGGAACCGGTTGCCCACGAACGGCGAGATCAGCTTCGCCCGCAATAGCTGCCCGATTGGCCCGAACATCTTGCTGCCGGTACCGCCTGAGAGCACCATCGTCCCTTTGGGCGTCAAAGCCCGGCGGCAGTCGCGTATCGAACGGTTGGCGACGCCGTCGAACAGCACGTCGTACTTGTCGCCGGTACGGGTGAAGTCTTCTTTGGTGTAGTCGATCACCCTGTCTGCGCCAAGTGAACTGACCGTCTCCACCTTGTCCGTTCTGCACACGGCGGTCACTTCTGCGCCCAGCGCCTTCCCGATCTGGACCGCAAACGTCCCAACGCCGCCGCTGGCCCCGTTGATCAGCACTTTGTGGCCCGACTGCACCAATCCCTCGTCGCGCAGGCCCTCCAGCGCCGTGACAGCTGCGACTCCCATCGAGGCCGCCTGTTTAGTCGTCATTTCAGGCGGTTTCAGCGCTATCTGACCCACGGGGGCGCACACGTACTCCGCAAAAGCGCCCTCTCCGGTTCCAAACACCTCGTCGCCCGGCTTGAACCCGCTGACATTCTCGCCAATCGCCTCGACGACGCCGGTCACGTCGTAGCCGCGCAGCCGCTGCTTCGGCCCTCGGATCCCTGAAGTGATCCGCATTATCCACGGCTCGCCTGTCATCAGGTGCCAGTCGATCGAGTTGATCGACGAGGCATTGACTTTGACCAGCACCTCGCCATCGCCGGGCTCCGGCTTGTCGACCTCCATCACTTCCAGGACATCCGAGTTGCCATACCTGATCTGTCCGATCGCTTTCATCGCGTCCCCCTTTCGTACCGCCACGGCCCATCGCTCGAACTCGCATACGCGGTAGAACCACTATGTGCCGGCACTAACTCTTCGGCAGCTCCAGCAGCACCGTGGCGCCCATCTCCAGATACTTCTCCCGCAACTTCCAGTCATAGTTGCGGACCATCAGCTTCACTCCTGAGTCCCGGCAGACCTTTACCGCGTACTCGATCGCCGCATCGTCCGAGCCGGCGATGGCGTGATGAGGGTGCTCTTCGCGGTCCAGGCTCAGGTCGGCCGGCCCCCACGAGATGCAGTCGACTCCCTCTCTCACAAGCCTCGGGATGTTCGTGATCGCCTGTATCGATTCAACCTGCAGCATCAGCACCCCGAAGTCGTTCCACCAGTCCTTGTACTCGTGGATCTCAGACCGGGACTCGATGCCGACTCTCGTCGGGCCTCCCCAGCTCCGCTTGCCCTTTGGACGGTAGTAGAAGTAGTCGACAGCCTCCTGGGCGGTAGACTCCAGCTCGGTCTGCGGCACCTCGATGCTGCTGGGGCCGAGATCGAGCCAGTTTCCGATCTGAAAGGTGTAGTTGGTGTGCTTGATCCGGAAGTGGACAGGGATCGAGAGCTCCTGTGCGGCGACGCAGACCGACTGGAGCACTGACTCGTCCAGTGGGTTGTGCTGAGAGTCGACGGCGATGTAGTTGTACTCGTCGTCCTTGCTCCAGATGTCCTCGATCTGGCTCTTGGTAGCGTTCCAGGGCACTGAGACGCCAATTGTCGTCTCGCCACGCCTGATCCGCTCTTTGAGGTTCTCTTCGCCTGCCATATCGACTCCCCTGATGGTTTTTCGCTCGTTTCCGGCCACTGAACAGGCAGTTCAGCGTCGATTTGCCGTTCTGGCAGCATCATACGGCGAATGGGAGAGACGCGAGGAAGAGGAACGTGAGGACTTCAGATCGCGATACATACAGGGGGGATTTGAGCGATCGGCGGTCGATCCCCTCTCCGATGCGGGAGAGGGTCAGGGTGAGGGCCTCCGTTTTGTCATCCCGACCGAAGCGGAGGGATCTGACGAGTCTCCGGCGTTCGGCTCTCGTTCCAGGGGCTGGCGTTCGGCTTCTACGCCGGGATTGACTTGGCGCGGCATCCTGCGGTGGCAATGTTGAGAGCAAGGCCATCTGATGTAAGTCCGGTCAGATCCCTCGACTACGCTCGGGATGACATCGCTCAGGTCGGGAAAACGAAATCGCGCACCTGAACAGAACATACAGACCTGTGCCCTACTTCTGAGGCAGGTCGACAGGCGGTGGCGGAGACGCCTTGCCGTTGCTGGCGTCCATCGCAGCAAGAAGCTGTCGGCGTGCCCACAGCACAGTCAGAGCCGCATCGACGTTCGAAACGCTCTCAGGAAGCGAAAGCCGGCCATCCGGAAGGACGATTTCTATACGCGGGACATCATCCATGCCCGCCTCAAGAGCACCCGACGGCCTGCCCACACTCACAGGCTCTGATTCAGGCGGCCGGTCAGCCATCGCAGATCCGGCCAATCCAGGCGCCATCACCTTCTCGGAACCGTGATCCGACGAACCGGCGGATCGGTCCTCCGGGAACTGGTCTACACGCTCAAATGCTGGTACGGCGTCCGATTTCGTACTTGGCTCGGAGTTATATGTGGTACGTTTTCCAAGCACTGGCCTCACCTCGGAGAAGACCCGGTCCAGTGCCACGATCTTGCTGGCGACCGTCGGCCGGTCGGCTCCGGTGATCTCTTCGACCAGCACTGCGAGCCTCGCGTGGTCGTAAGGGCCTGCACTCATACGCGAGCCCATCTCAACGAAGAGGTTCACGTGCGACGCGAGTGCGCTGCGTGCGGCGTCCGATTCCTGCGGCGAGAGCGGGTTGACCGCTCTCAGGCCATCTCGGCTCACTCTCAGGCGAGAGCGGCCCGTGACTATCCCCCACATGCGCAGAGCGCCTATGCGGGCTGCAAAGGCCCCTCCACGCTCAGCCATGCCCAGTGAGCGGGCCAGGCCGTGCCTGGACACCTCTCCGGCGAACTCACGAGAGATCTTCTTGCCCAGCTCGATGCTCTCGAGCAGGCCTATCTCCGGGTATTCGTACTCTCCAAGCCTTGCCATCTCGGACGCTCCGTTTTCGAAGTGTTTCTCCGGTCTTGCCGGAGCCTCGTTCTCGCACCGATCTCTCGGTTCGTGTGCGGGAGGAAGGGTTCCCGCAGTTTGCAACCGGCAATTTGCCGCCGCTCGTGCCTCTATAGTGCCTCACTTGCCGGAGAATGTGCTGTGTGTGCGCCCCCATCTTTCGGCAAATCAGCGGCGCATTGCCGGACCCGGCCGAAAGTGCGCCGGAATCGCTCTTTAGCCGATATGTATGCCGGTTTGCGCCGGAATGCGCCGCGTTGCGCCAGGGAGTTTCGCTCCGGCGGCCGGCGGTGGGTGGATCGCTTTGCTCAGGAGCTACGGGTCGGTTCCACACGGTACGGACCTGTGTGCCAGTACGCGCCGATATGTATCGACGACTTGATCGAGGATTTCGGATCCTTACCGTGTTGTCTGCCAGGACCGGACGGTGTCGAGTCGGACAAGGGAAGCAGCTGGCCCGCAGGCATATATGTATCGGTTTCGGCTGTCGTACCGCCCCTCCGATCGCGGAAAATCGCGCTCCGGGGACCGCGTCAGCCGCGGATACATGTATCGCGCCGTTTCTCCAGAAATCGAGCCTCACAGCGGCGCATTCAGTGGTACACGAGCGGCAAACCGGCAGCGCATAGCGTCTTCAACACCGATTTCTCCGGCGCATCGGCTCAACGTTTTTACGTACTTTTTAGTCCAGATTTCGGCACGAAATCCGGGGTTGCTAAGTACGAACACGCTGCATGCGCCGGATAACCCGAAAAAGGGCAAAGTTGTTAAGTATTTTTCGGGCCGGATCTCTGGCGGAGCCGAGAAACGGCCGCGGAAGGCGCACCTATCCGGTGACAATCCAGCCGGTTTCGCCGCCGATCGGCGCTGGGAACAGCGCCCGCAATAGCGTTGTCAAGCAACCCTGCAGACCGGCCCGAACCACCGTCCACCCAACGAGAATGTGCCTGTGGCACCCTCTGGCACTTTAGAGGCGGCGGAACTTCTGGATCCGCTGCCCTTCCAGCACCTCGCCAACGTACAGATCGCCGTGAGAGTCGACCCAGATGCCGTGCGGCGCCTTGAACATGCCCGGCTCATCGGTCGGAAAGCGGCCCCAGCGGCTCTTCACATTGCCTGAGAGGTCGGCAATCGAGATGCGGTTCCGCAACTCGGCAACGTAAGCGACGTCGTTCTGATCGATGAAGATGTCGGTCGGCTGGATGAAGTCGGTCCAGGTCTCAGCATGCGAGCCATCGAGACTGAACACCTGCACACGGTGGTTCTCACGGTCGGCCACGTACACGAGGTCCCTGTGGATCCAGATGTTGTGCGGCAGGTTGAAATCACCGTCCCAGACGCCCGGCATGCCCTCCGTTTGGCCCCACGAGAACTTGAGTTCGCCGTCGGGCGAGAAAACGTGGACACGGGTGTTGCCGTAGCCGTCCGATACATACAGGTCGCCGTTCGAGGCAACGGCGACGTCTGTGGGCTTGTTGAACGGCGCGTTGTCGTTCGCAACTCCCTCGGTACCCAGCGTGCGGATCAGCTCGCCTTCCGTGGTGAAGTTGCGCACCGTATGGTTGCCGTTGTCAGCCAGCCACAGGGAGCCGTCCTGGCCAAAGCACATGCCGTGAGCGCTCGGAAAGAGGCCCTCACCCCATGATGAGAGGTAGTTGCCGTCACGATCGAAGACGATCACCGGGTGATCTGAGCGGTTGAATACATACACCCGGTCTTCGGGGTCGACCGCCACAGCCGCCACCTGCTTGAAGACCCAGCCGTCAGGCAGTCTGCCCCAGCCTTCGACCAGTTCGTAGCGAAACTCTCCGTCCCCAACTGTGACCGGCATCTTTCTGGCTCCCTTCGACGTGCAGGCAGGTCTGTGGAGACCTGCGATGCCACGATCTACTCGAATGAGCCAGACCTTAATGCGGAATCACGGAAGTGGCAAAGCCAACGACTGAGTCAGCGCTCCAGCGCCTGTTCAAGCGTCTTCCTGTTCCGCACGATCCACGCCCCGGCCCTCGCACGCCAGGCCATGCCCCAGAGAGGTTCAGAGTCCATGGTCTCAGGTGTCACGCCCACCTCGTCAGCCTGTTCGGCCGTATCGCAGACCACGAACTGGATAATCCGGTCAATGAACCCTTTTCGCTGCTCTGAAGGCAGCTCATATCCATCGACAATCGCCCTGAGCAGCTTTGCACGATCGGCCAGTGTGCCCAGTCCCTCTCGCTCAGCAACATCGTCGCTGTGTAACTTGGCGTTCAACCAACAGGCCTGTGCAAGCTCGACCAACGGCTCGACAGGCCCGGCGTACTCCCAGTCGATAAGTGCGACCGGAAGCCCATCCCTTGCCACGATGTTCCACGGCGCTACATCACAGTGGCTGATGATTTTCGGCGAGCCGTCGCCAATGTCTCGCCCCAACCACGGAGACCACGTCATGTCCGATCCGGCCTGAAAACTGGCGGTCGCCCTATGCAGGCTCTTCAGAAACCGGCCAACCGCGTACGCTCCGTCGAGCGTCCATGAGCCCGGGTGCATGAACTCACCTTCGATGAAGCCCAACACTTCACGGCCGTCCTCCCCGATACCGATTCCCACGAGTCGCGGCGCACCGTCGAATCCGACGTCTTCGAGGTGACGCAGCAAAGCGTGTATAGACGGTGTCCATGGGCTGGCGGCGCGCACGATGGTGTCCCCACGGCGATACACCGCGCTTCGCTCGCCTTCAGGCAGCCAGGCACGCGGCATCGGCTTACTGAGCGCAATCTCTTCGATCGGGTCTGTCATTCTGTGTCTCGGTGAATCTGAAATCCATCCTCAACTACAGAGTAGGTTGCAGGAGTTTGATCGGACTGTCGGCTGATCACAAAAACCGGTGATCACTCACTTGATGGCACAGAACTCGTTGCCGTCGGGGTCGAGCATGACGAACCAGTGGTTGCCGTTGGGACTTTTCACTTCCTGGACTTTGGTAGCGCCAAGCTCTTCGAGACGACGGATGCCGCTCTCGAAGTCGGTGATTTTCAGGTCCGGGTGAGAGCGGTTCTTCTTCTCTTTGGCTTCAGGCACCTTCTGGAGGCTCAGTGCGGCGCAACCGGGCTGCGGCTCGAAGATCACCCACACGTCGTTCTCATCCTCGATCTCCGCGCCAAGCACCGCCTTCCAGAAGGCGCGTGCGGCGGCGAGATCGAGGACATCGATGGTGATGCCGGTGATTCGGGCGATGGGAGGGTCGTTGGGCTCTTGCATGGTCAGAGGGTTATCGTCGCCGATCTGTCATTCTGTCCTTGCGCTGAGCGCAGCCGAACGGGCTGATCCAGAATCTCTCAGCAACCGCACATCGACGGCCAGAGCCCGCGACCCGCAAGTAGGTACTCCGCGGTCGGAATGACAAAAGGAAGCCCTCACCCGAGCCGGGAGAGGGGATAAGACCTACGCCGCATTGTCATTCCGGCGAAAAAATCCAGAATCTCTCGTTCTAATAGCGTCGTGGGTCTGTTGGGAGATTCTGAATCGAGTTCAGAATGACAGTTCACCCAGCCATCCTGAGCCTGTCGGGGGTGGCCCGCTTCCGCCTACCAGCCTCAACCAGCCCTAGTTCGACTCATTACTCCCGGCGGCGTTGAACGAGCCCAGGCTGCCCAGCATCTTCGTCAGTTCCATCGGCAGCACCCACTTCGTCGAAGCACTGGCGCCAAGCTCCTTTAGAGCCTCCACGTACTGCAGTGTCATCGTGTTGGCGTCAACGTGCTCGGCTGTGTCATAGATGCGCTGTAAAGCGTCCGCGAAACCCTGTGCTCGAAGCACGGCAGCTTCCCGATCACCTTCAGCCTCCAGGATCGCAGCCTGCTTGTCACCCTCAGCACGCAGAATCGCCGACTGCTTCTCACCTTCGGCAACCGTAATGGCAGACTGCCTCGTACCGTCCGCTTCTAGGACCACCGCACGCCTGACACGCTCGGCAGACATCTGGCGGTTCATCGCGTCCTGGATCTCCCGCGGCGGGTCGATCTCGCGGATCTCGACGTTCGTCACCTTGATCCCCCAGCGGCCAGTCTCCGAGTCCAGCCTGACCCTGATCAGCTCGTTGATCCGGTCACGCTGCGAAAGAACGTCGTCAAGGTCGATATCACCGATTACGGCACGCAAGGTCGTCGTTGCGAGACCTACAACAGCCTGGATGTAGTTGTTTACCTCCAGGACGGCCTTCTCTGCCTGGTTGATATCGACTCGCAGGTACACCAGGAAGTCGATCTCGATCGGAGCGTTGTCCTTCGTGATGTTGGTCTGGCGCGGGATATCGAGCACCTCGGTACGGGTGTCGATCTTCTGGATCTGGTGCAGGATCGGGATGGCGAAGACTACGCCGGGCCCCTTCATGCCCTCGAACTTACCCAGCCTGAACCGAGCGAGCCGCTCGTAGTCACGAATGAAGTTGATAATCGCCATATTGCAGTCACCGTCCTTCCTACACTTCGTCGATCAGCCAACAAGAGTTAATCGGAACTCGAACTGGACCCAACCGGCCAACACCTTTTTCGGCAGGCGCAGTCTACACGTTCGCCCGTGCGCTACCGTCCCCCGGCCTCGAGAGACCATCCCTGAGCGGCTTTACGAACAGCTTCACGCCATCGATGCTATCCACCCGGACGTGATCGCCCTTCCGGATCACCGAGCCTGGTGGAAGAAACTCCGAGTCAGCAAGCTCCGCCGACCAGAACTCGCCGCCGACGTGGACTTCGCCGACCGGGTCCAGGTCCATCGTGACGAGAGCCTCCTGTCCTACGACGCCCGCGGTGGCGCCTTCGCTGTACCAGACCGGCGATTTAGCAGCCTGCCTGATCTGCCACGTCAGCCAGATGACGAATGCGATGGCGCTCGCACCGAGAATCCCGACCAGCCACAGGCTCACCGTCTGCGTGCCTTCGGGCAGGTTCGGGTCGGTAAAACGGCCAACAAGCAAAACGCCTCCTATGACGAGCGCGATACCGCCTGCGACACCGAAATAGCCGATGCCATCTGCCTGCGACTCAAGCACGAACAGCAGCGTAGCCAGCGCGAGGAAGATGACGCCCGCCCACGAGAAGTCGAGGTTGCCGATGCCGACCCACCCGAGCACCAGGAAAGCAACGCCGAGCGTCCCCGGTATCCAGAGCCCCGGGTTCCACAGCTCGACGATCAGTCCGACCGTGCCGAGCGAGATGAGGAGGAATGCGATGTTCGGGTTGGCCAGGAAGCTGATGATGCGATCGATGAACGGCATCCCCCGTCTCTCGACCCGGGCGGATTCGGTCTGGACGGTCACCGAGTCATCGAAAGTGGGAATGGTCATGCCATCCACCTGCTCAAGCAGGTCAGGAATGGTCCGAGCGATTAGGTCGGCGATGTTCAGGTCGACGGCTTCGCTTGCAGAGTAGGACCGGGCTACCAGAACGGTCGCCTCAAGGGCTTCAACATTGCGGCCGCGCTCCTCGGCGATAGAGCGGATGAATGCCGCCGTGTCTTGCGTCACCTTGTTCTCGAGCGTGTCCGGCAGGTCGTTTCCCGAGCCGTCAACCGGAGAAGCGGCACCAATATTTGTCGCCGGTGCCATTACCAGCAGACCGGCTGCTGCCGAGATGAATGTGCCCGCCGATGCCGCCTGTGCGCCCTCTGGAGCCACGAAGACCACTACGGGCACCTCGGACTCCAGAATGTCGGTCACCATGTCCCGGGTGCTGTCCAGGCTGCCTCCGGGCGTGTCGAGCTCGATAACGATCAACTCAACCCGGTCGTCGTTTGCCCGGTTGATGGCACGCTTCAGAAAGCGTGCGGAGACTATGTCGATGTTTGCATCTAGTTCAACGACCCTGACTATTGGTGGGTCGGCGCTGCCGGACTGGGCGGTGAGGTCGGCCGAGGAAGGTTCTGGGCCGCTGAGAAGGGAGAAAGCGCCGGTGACCAGCAGAGAAATCGCGGCCCCGATCCTGAGGAACGTGCGTGTCCTGACAGCCGGACGCCGATCGCCGGAGGTCTTGCCGGTGAATCGGCCCCAACCCGAACGCGGACGTGGAAACAGGACAGCGTTTCGCATATCGATCCCTCGTCGATACATGATATCTGAGGAACCGAACTCCAGGCGGATTCAGGCCAGCGAAGCCGTCACGGAAACACCGATATCGCATAAGGAGCGTTTCCAACTTGCGGATCAGAACGAGCCGGGACGAAAGCCGACTGCTCAAACCCCAACGGCAACTCTCACGCCGCGTCGTCACGGACCTGCTTGAGGCACTCCTGCACTCGCCACTCAAGCTCTCCGTCGACCCACGGCTTCACCATGAAATCGAACGCCCCGAGCTGCTTCGCCTTCATCATGGTGCTCTTCTGGCCCTGCGCCGACGCCATCAGCACCGGTATTCCAGCCGTTCGAGGGTCACTCTTCAGCCGCTCCAGCACCATCAGCCCGTCGATCTGAGGCATCGTCACGTCCAGCACGATCACATCGGGCCTGAACGCCTGCACTTTCTCCATCACCCCGTAACCGGTCTCGAACTCCTCGACCTCGTGGCCGGCGCCCTCCAGGACGATCACCATCAGTGAGCGCACATCCACCTCGTCGTCCACGACCAGGATCCTCACAGCCGGCGTATTCACGTCTTCTTTCCTCATACCGCCTCATCCAGTTCGCGCAAGGTATTCCAGAATCGCTTGTCCAGCCCGGCAGCATCGGACGGCTCTGACTTCGCTCCGAATAGCCTCACCGTCACCGAAGTGCCCCTCCCCGGGGTGCTTTCCAGACTGATCTCTCCGCCGTGCAGCTCAACTATCTGCTTCGAAACGTAGAGCCCTATGCCGGTCCCGGGCACCGAAGAGCCCAGTGCGCCGGGCGTCCTGTAGAAGAGCGTGAACAGTTGCTTCTGGTCTTCTTCAGACATCCCTGGCCCCTCGTCAGAGACCGTGATGACGATAGAGTCACCTTCGTTCACCGAGTTCAACGTGATCTTGCTGCCCTGTGGCGAGTACTTGGACGCGTTGCTGATCAGGTTGCTCAGGACCTGCGCTATTCGGGTTGAGTCGACGTCTATCCATGCCGCTTCGTGCTCGACAATCGCAACAAGGATCTGCTGCTCACTGCTCACGATCGTCTCGAAGCTCTCGGCAACGCTCCAGACCAGTTTCGACATGTCGGTCTCTTCCGGGATCACTTTGATCCGGCCAGACTGGATTCTCGACAGGTCGAGAAGGTCGTTGATCAGGACGTCGAGCCGCAGACCGTTTCGGTTAATGATCTCCAGCTGCTCCATTTGCCTCTCTTCAAGATTGTTGGGCCGATTGCTGCTCAGGATGCGGGCGAACCCGAGAATCGCCGCGAGAGGCGTCTTCAGCTCGTGGGAAAGGCTGCTCAGGAACTCGTTTTTCGCCTCGTCAACGCGGCGCAGGTTCGAGTACCTGGCCCCCAGCACCTCACGGGTCTTGCGTTCACGTGCCAGGACCGCCCGGTTCTGACGAGTGATCCTGAAGTCGAGGCCCAGCACCAGCAACGACAGCACTCCTAGCAAGACGCCCAGCATGAGCAGGACCTTGTTGCGGATCTCGGACTGAATCGCAGATATGTTGCTGTTCAGCTCTTCAGTGATATCCACCACGTAGTGGAAGACCATTCGCTCTGATCCCTCGGCAGAGGTGCCGAAAGGGACCAGGCTCTCAAGCAGATCAGCCTTGACCGTCCCGCCGGTCGCGTCCGAAATTTCCATCTCTCGGTTCAGCCATGAAACCGTTTCCCCCGAAGCAGCCAGCGCAAGACCGGCCGGATCGTGCGACAAGCCCTGCTGCGAACCGACACTCCACATCTGGGTGCCGTCTGCGGTTTCAAACCCCATGTGGTGGAAATCGAGCGACTTGAACAGCGCATCCACGGCATCATCTCCAACCAGTGCCCGCAGGTTGACCGTCGGGTCGCCGAAGGTGTGGCTCAGTTCGTGCAGCATCTCACTGTCATCGGCATGTCCTGAGGCGTTGAGTCGAGCGTTTGAAAGCAGCCGTCCCAACGTGTCGCCGGTGATCCTGGCTTTAGACTCCGCCTCTGCCGTTTGCAGCCGGACTGTCGTCGACTCCCCGATGTTCCTGCCGATCACATCGGTGGCGAACACAGCGGCGATCATGAGCATGACGGAACCAAACACGAAGGCTATCGTGAGACGGAATCTGCGATGGACCGCCAGGTTGGCAGACGTTTCCCGGATAGATGTGTCAGTTTCGCCCGGCATGAACCCAGTCTCACCGGGTCACCAAACCGTCACATACGCATGACCACTGGTCGCGAGTAGGTAGCCCTACTAGTATTGGCGGCAGATTGAGCAACGTGGGTGAAGACCGGATTGATGAGGGCTCGGACCACCAGCGGTCGAATCCCAATAGCATGAACCGTCGTCAAAGTAGCTGCGTGCCAACGCCCGCACAGTTCAGCCGGAACCAAACATAACGACAAACAGGGTAGAAAAATGTCAATGGCGGACAAGTGGCCGAACATGGACAAGGAGCTCGAGGAGCGCATCGACGGGCTTGTCGGCGCCATGCCCCTTCGCAGGAAGAAGATGTTCGGCACCAGCGCATGGTTCCTGGAGTCGAACGACCAGATGATCGCCGGAGTGTGGGGCGATGGCATCATGGTGCGTGTCGGTGAAACCGATGCCGGAACGTTGATGGAAAGTGGCGAGGCGGAGCAGTTCGACCCGATGGGCGGCAGGCCGATGCGGGAGTACGTCTACCTCGATTCGGCCAGGATCGCCGAGGACTCCGACCTTGTCGAGTGGGTGGAGCGAGCGGCTGCGTTCACAAGCTCGATGCCCGCCAAGAAGAAGAAGTCCAGGAAGAAGAGTTGATATCAGATCGAATGATCTCTACAGCCTATTAAGACACTCAAACCTGGAACCATTCATGGAATGATTGATTCGATGTCCGAAACACTTACCTTCACGGTTACAACTGTCGCTGGCAGTCGCCAGCATGTCGTGTCTGGGATGCAATCGAATCTGATTGTGGCGACAATTCTTGGGCAGGCCTACCGTGGGGAGAAACCGGGCTTCTTCCTACCGAGTCCGCCAACGTTCTACACGCTGGCGAACGTTATTTCTGTGTCGTTCGAAGGTGGAGTTCCTGAGGTAGTCGAGCAGATTGAGCGCACCATCGGGTTTCCGACCAATATCGATGAAGAAGAGTGACCAGTTCCCCGCATCGCTCTCCGGCTAACGCCCTGCCGCCGCCCACCGGCGCTACACTCCCCTGACTTGCCATCAGCCAGGAGCGCACGCCCATGCCAGCCGCCGAAAGACCGCTCGTCGTCCACATCGATCGCACCGAATCGCCACTTGAGCTCGAACGCGAGGCGCTGGCGGGCATCGATTGCGAGATCGTCTCCATCCCCGTCTCCAGCGAGGGCGAGATCATCGAGGCGATCAAGAACGCCACGGTTGTCCTGAACAACCACTCGCCCGTCACCGCCAACATGGTCGAGCAGCTCACCAACTGCAAAATGATCATCCGCTACGGCCACGGTTACGACACCGTGGACGTCGACGCCTGTACTGAAGCCGGGATCATCGTGACCAACATCGCCGGTTCTACGAGCGAAGAGGTCTCCAATCACGCCCTGGCGCTCATGCTGGCGTGCGCCCGGGAGCTGAAGCGGCTCGACCTTGCGACCACGCAGGGCCGCTGGGCCGAGGTGTACTCACGAGAGATCTGCAACCGCATCTTCGGCGAGACGGCCGGCGTGGTCGGCTTCGGCTGGATCGGCCGCGCCTTCGCCCGCAAGTGCAAGGCCCTAGGCATGGAGGTGCTGGTCCACGACCCCTATGTCGGCAGGTGGCTGGCGACCGAGTACGGAGTGAAATTCGTCGAGAAGCAGGAGCTGCTTGAGAAGGCCGACTACGTCTCGATGCACGTGCCTCACCTGACCGGAACCCACCACTGGGTTGACGCAGATGCGCTCAAGACGATGAAGCGGTCGGCGTACCTGGTGAACACGGCCCGCGGCCCTGTTGTTGACGAGCGGGCGCTGATCGAGGCGCTGCGTGCCGGTGAGATCGCAGGAGCGGGCGTGGATGTCTACGAGGAGGAACCGCTCTCGCCGGACAACCCGCTGCTCAGCATGGAGAACGTCATTTGCACGCCGCACATAGCCGGCTCATCGGAGATCGGCTGGGCAACCATCCGCCGCAGAGCAGGCGAAGAGGCCGCAAGAGTACTCCGAGGCGAGAGGCCGGAGGTGGTGGTGAATCCGGAGGTGATGGGAAGGTTGAGAGGTTAGGTCAGATTCACATGATCAGGCTCTGATCCACCGGGAAAGTGCCTATGGCACCACTAGTCCAAGTCCGCACCTGCGCCGCCTGCCCATGCGCCCTTGGCCATCATGCCGCCGTCCACCGTCACGCTCTCGCCAGTCATGAACGCTGCCCTGTCGCTAGCAAGGAATAGCACAACGTTGGCGATCTCCTCCGGTTGGCCGACGCGACCGATCGGGTGGTCCTTGCCGTAGTCGATCAGCGCCGACTCAAGATCCGCGCCTGAAACGCCGCTGGCGTTGTGGACCATCGGCGTGTTGATGGTGCCCGGGTTTACCGCCAGCACCCGGATGTTGTCCTTCGCAAAGTCGAGCGAAAGCTGCCGCATGAGCGAAAGGTCGCCGCCCTTGCTGGCGGCATATGCCGATACGCCGGGCATCGACTGACGGCCCTGGACGCTAGCCGAGCTGATGATCACGCCGCCGCCAGCCTTGCGCATGTGCGGGATGCAGTACTTCGCCATCAGGAAGCGGCTCTTCAGGTTGACGTTGATGATGCGGTCCCAGTCGGCCTCCGGCAGCTCAACGGCGTCCACATACGAACTCGGCGGCTGGATCCCGACGTTGTTGAACAGGATGTCGACGCCGCCAAACGCATCCGCAGTGGCATCTACGGTCTTTTTGCAGCCCTCAGCAGTTCCCGCATCCGCTTCGACGAACAGGCCCTTGCCAGCAAGGTTCTCCATCCTTGCCACGGTCTCGTTGCCAGCATCGACGTTCACGTCCATGACCGTGACGTTTGCGCCTTCTCTTGCGAAGGCCAGCGAAGCCGCGCCGCCGATTCCGAGCGCCCCGCCCGTGACAATGACCGTCTTTCCATCGAACTCGCCCATGGTTAGCCATCCGTTTATGTTGTGTTTAGCCTCGGCCGCAGTTCAGGAAGCTTGAAGCCGCAGCGGGGCGCAGGATAGCAGGGAGACGCGGTGATTTGGAAAGAGATGCCGCGCCGGGCACACTTCGACAGACTCGGGACGGCCTTCGAAGCGCTCTAGCTCGCTTCGTCCAGGGCTTCGAGAGTGTTGGCGAACCCTGTTCTCCTGGGTTTGGATTCAATCGGAGCAGACCGCACGCCCGGGATCCTGACGGTCACGGTGGTCCCCCGCCCTTCAGCGCTCCGCAGTTCGATCTTGCCGCCGTGCAGGTCGACGATCTGCTTCGAGATATAAAGTCCGATGCCGGTGCCGGGAACCGCCGAATGGTGCGCATCCGGCGTCCTGTAAAACAGCGCGAACAGCTGGTCCTGGTGGGTCTCGCTGATGCCCATTCCTTCGTCCTCAACCGTCATCACCCACTGATCGCCGTCCTGCATCGAGGTCACCGTCACTGTGCTGCCGCCCGGAGAGTATTTCGAGGCATTGTTGACGAGATTGCAGATCACCTGGGTCATCCGCACGGGATCGATCTCTAGCCAGAGCTCGGGATGGTCTACAACATGAGTGAGAGATTGGTTCCGATCGCCGATCACTGTCTCCATGCCTTCCAGCGTCGATCGGAGCAGCTCTTTCATCCCCGTCTCTTCGGGCTCAAGTGAGATCTTGCGAGACTCGATTCGAGAGAGGTCCAGCAGGTCGTTGATCAGCGAGTCGAGCCGCGTCCCGTTCCTGTCGACAATCCCGAGCTGCTTGATCTCAGTTTCGTTCAGGACGTTTCGCTTGTTCGACTTGATGATCCTGGTGAACCCGAGGATTGCCGCCAGTGGGGTCTTGAGTTCATGAGAAAGGTTGCTGAGGAACTCGTTCTTGGACCTGTCCAGGCGCTGGAGCTCGGCATTCCGTGCATCGAGTTGCTGCCTCGTCATGCGCTCCTTGTTCATCGCCAGCCTGAACCTGCGCGCGATCGTCAGGTCAAGTACAAACACAAAAGCCGAGAGGATAGCCAGGAGCAGACCGATCCGGACAAAGACCGTCTTTCTTACGGACTCCTCAGTGGCCGTGATGTTGGCCGCTAGGACGTCCGTGACATCCTTCGCCATATGCAGAACGGCGTCCGGAGTCTCGTCGTTATCCAGCGAGAACGGGACATAGCTTTCGATCAGGTCTACAGCGGCGGGCTGGCCTTCGTGGTCGATCGCAGATTCGCCACGGTTCAGGAACGAAACGGTACTCCCTTCAAACGCCCTCTCGAACGAATCGGCATCGATGTGACTGCCCGGGTCCTCGCCCAGCGACCAGAGGTCGTTGCCCGCACGGTCAAGCACTCCGATGTGTTGCAGGTCTCCCTCCTCGACGATCTCCTCCAGCTCTTCAAGTTCGTTCTCGATCAGCTCTTCTACGGTCAATCCACCGGTGTCGCCTTCCAGCAGTTCGTCGACGTCCAGGTCATCGGGGATGTTGTCTGTTATCAGGACGGCCAGGAAGCGGCTGTAGCTGTTGGCTATCAGGTCAGCCTCAGCCTGTGCGAAGGCGGTTCCGGTCCTGACCGTCGCAGACTCGCCGACGTTTCTGCCAAGGTTGGCCGCGTCGAACATCACGACCATCAGAATGGCTCCTGAGAAACCAAGGAACGAACCGGTCAACATGAACGGCCGTTGGACGGCGACGTCGGTAAGTCGTCCAAAAAGGTGGATTGGATAGAAGCGGGCCACACCGCCATTCTGGCTTGCATGGCCGTGAGACGCGACTGCGGCTGCACGACCAGCAGATGTGTACTAGCCGTGACCGGCCTGTCACCATACTGTGACCAATGAATCTCAGCAGGTGAGCATCGTCATGGACTGCTCTGCCCGGCACCCTTTTCGCTCCGGATGCATCTCAAGGGGCTGGGTGGGCAGGCGCGGGCGTGGGCGATGCAACCCTGCCACCGTTACATGTCCGGCATCAGCACAGCAGAGAACCGATTTGCAGCACAGATTTCTCAGGGCACCCGGGTTCAAGCTCAACCGAACATCTCTCCTCATGGTCCTGGCGCTCACGGCGGTTGTCGCAGTGGCGTGCTCGGGCTCTCGCGGTGATGGCGGAAACTTCGACATCGATACCTACCAGTCAGGCGGTGTTCTCGATGGCCGCGAGACGGACTACGACGCGGTGCTGGCCCAGGGAAAGCCTGTGGTCCTGAACTTCTGGGGTGGCCTCTGTCCGCCGTGCCGTGCCGAGATGCCGGTGCTTGAGGACGCGTGGCAGGAGCACCGCGATGATGTCACACTGCTCGGAGTTGACATCGGCCCGTTCTTCAGGCTTGGCGAGGTCTCGGATGGCATCGCCCTGCTGCGGGAGATCGGGGTCACTTACCCCGCAGGCAACTCACGCAGTTCGAGCGTCCTGGAAGACTTCAACCTGAATAGCCTGCCCTCGACCTTCTTCGTGCTGCCTGACGGCGAGATCATCGACGACTGGCCCGGCGCCATCTCGTCCGGCCAGCTGCAGCGCAGGATCAACAACCTGATCGACGCCCACGCCGAGCAGGGCTAGTTCTCTTCCGCCAGGCTGGCGGAAACTTCGCATTCCGGTCACGGCACCGCCTGCCTCAACCTGCGGAGTGGTAATATCCCGCAGTCTTCCCACGCCGATCTTCCAAACCGGACAAGCTGTTGGCCGCGCACGGTAGTGTCGGCAGCCCGCGCCTGCCGGTCATGCCCGGCCCTGCCACCAATCCGGAACGAAGCCGAAAAGCTTGCCAGACAACTCGGTAACAGAATCAGCCGACTCCTCACGCAAGCCGATCAGGCCGTGGTCTTCATTCCTCTTCGCCGACTTCTCTTTGCTGTGGCTCAGCGGCATCACGATGATGATCGCCATGCGCATCCGGCTGATCACCAGCGCGCAGTGGATCACTGACAACACCTCCAGCCTTGAGATCGCCGCCGCGCTGCTCGCAGGTCTGGGTGCGGTCCAGCTGATCCAGATGCCCGCCGTCATCTACGGAGGCGCATTAGCCGACGTCGTTGACCGCAAGAAGCTGATGGCTGTCACACAGTCAGCGTCGTTTATCGCGCTCGCGGTCCTCACTGTCCTCTCGTTCACTGATGCGCTCGCCATCTGGCACATCTTCGTCGTCACCGCGATAGTTGGCGTCTTCAACATGCTTGGAAACTCCGCGCGGCCCGCGATGCTTCCGCGGGTGCTGCCCCGCCGCTTCCTGACCAATGGAGTGACCGTGCAGACAGCCTCGTTCCAGGTGGCGACCATCGTTGCGCCGCTGGGCTGGGCCTTTCTATACGACGGCCCAGGCGTCTCAATAACCTTCCTTGTCGCCGCAGCCATTGCCGGGTTCAGCGTCCTGACACCGCTACTTATCAGGGCATCCGGTGAGCCGGAGGGCGGCAGCAGGAAGGTGACACTCGAATCGTTGAAAGAAGGCTTCAACTTCGTCAGGACTCACCGGATTCTGCCCGGCCTCTATCTGCTGGACATCGGTGTGACGGTCGTCAGCTTCTACCGGGAGCTGTTCCCGGTCTTCGCCGAGGGCCTGTACGGCAAGGGCGCACAGGGCACGGGCCAGCTTGCATCGGCAAACGCTGCCGGCGGCGCGGCCGGCAGCTTCGTCGTCTTCTTCACCGGCAGATGGAAGTACAAGGGCCGCATCGTGCTCGCGGCAACACTCTTGTACGCCTTGCTGCTCCTGGCATTCGGCTTCAACGAGATTTTCTGGCTCGGACTGCTGATCGTCGGGTCGCTCGGCCTTGTCGATGCGATCGGTATGACAATGCGGCAGGCAGTCGTCCAGCTCACGACGCCCGACAACCTGCTCGGCCGGGCCTCCAGCGCACACTCGTTCGCTGCGATGGGCGCCAACCAGATCGGACAGGTCTGGGTCGGTCTCGTAGCGGCGGCGATCGGCGCAGGACCGACCATGATCGTAGGCGGCATCGTCTCGCTTGGAGTCGTCGGCCTCATCTGGTGGCGCGTGCCGGGAGTGCGACGGTACAGGTATGAAGACATCCCTGACGAAGAGCTGCGCGACCGGGGGCCACCGTAGGGACGCCTCTCTCCGTCAGAACTGGCCCCGGCACAACCTCACACTCCTTCACACACCTGTAACTTCGGCTTTGCTAGCCTGTGTTGCGGGAAAGAGGGAGGCTGCTGCATTGATGACTATCACTCGAAAACCTCTGACACGTCGGTTCGCCCTGTTTGCGGTCCTCCCGCTGCTGCTCTTCGGCGTGGCGTGTGACGAGATCGGCTCCCCTGATCCCATCGAGGACCACGACCAGACGTTCCAGGTCAGCGGCGCGGTAACCATCGACGTCGACACCTTCAACGGCAGCATCACGATCACCGGCTCAGAGACCGACTCTGTCCGGGTCCAGGCCAGGGTCACGCGCGCAGACAGGGTCGATTACGAAGCGACCCAGTTCGGCAGCGATATCCAGGTGAAGGCCCGCCAGACCCAGTCGACGGTCGGCCGGTCCCCTTCGGTTAACGTCGAGATCACCGCGCCCTCAAACGCCGAGTTGGTACTGCGCACAAGCAACGGCTCGGTCGAGGTGCGCGACTTCGATGCGGGGGCTGACATCCGGACCTCGAACGGACGCATCACGGTTTCCGGGCTTTCGGGCGAACTGGAGGCCAACAGCAGCAACGGCACGATTGAGGTCACCGATTTCACAGGCTCGGCAACACTGGGAACCTCAAACGGCTCGATAAGGTTCGCGGGCAGCCTCGTCTCAGGCAGCGAGAACGACTTCGAGACCTCGAACGGCTCGATCACCATCGATCTCGATGACGACGCCAGCGTTGATTTCGAGGGCTCGACCTCGAACGGCTCGGTCTCGTCGGACTTCCCGATCCTTGTCACATCCTCGGGGCGAAACCACCTCGAAGGCACCATCGGTGATGGCGATGCGGAGCTGACCGCGAAGTCATCGAACGGCTCGATCAAGGTCCAGTAGTGAGCACGCAGCCCGTCAACTCACGGTGAACTGAGTCTCGACCGAGTAGTCGCGCCGCTTGCTTCGTGCGAGAACGCCCTTCAGCTTCCACACAACGGTCGAGTCCGAGGCCGCCATCGAAGGGACCGCCGTTTCGGGCAGGTCTACCTCGAACCGCCACTCCTGGCTAAGACCGGCTCTTACGCCCGGGTCCTTCTGAAGGCTGACCACCTGTGATCGGTCGTCCGCTGACTGATCGCCAGCCTCTTCCGAGCGGATCAACTCCACCCGAATCTCATCGAAGCTGCAGTCCTGCTGCGCGTCCAGCAACACGCTCCCGGCAACAGGCTCGCCGGGCGCAAACACGGACTTCTCGGTTTCCATGCGCAATCGACATTCATCGAACTGCTGGTCGGTGAACAGAGGCGCAGGTTCCTCGGCCGTCGTGTCTGCCCGAGACCGAGCCGCCTCCACCACCAGAGCCTGCTCGGCTTTCAGGTCCCTGGCTCCCGGAATGTCCATCCCGACCCTGATCCGCCAATCGATCCTGACGACCTTGCCTTCGACGGTCCGATGGGCGTCATCCGGCAGTCTGAACGACACCTGCTCGATGACCGGTATTCCGGAACGCACCTTCGCATCGGTCATGAGTCGTTGTGAACTCTCGAACAGGTTTCGCGACTTCTCCTTCGGCCGGACACTCTTCGTCGCCGTGTCATACTCGTTCTTCCAGTAGCGCTCCCTGCACTCGAAGTACACAGTCGCATCCCTGACCTCGAGGTCCTTAGAAGCGGTCAGCGTCACCGTTGCCAACACCTCTTCGCCGGGAATGCCGACGTCCCGCCCGAGTTCGATGCTCAGGTCCGCTTTCGGACGCCTGAAGAACGAGAAGACCAATGTTCGACTATCCTCATGCCAGTTTCAGAACGGTCCGTCCAATCTAGCAGCCGCGCGCAATGAGACAGCACCCCTATCAGAAACCTCCGGGCGACAAATGGTCCAGGACTCTGCAGATCTACTACAGCCTGATTCACCCGGGAGCGACCATCGGTGCCTGGTCCGCGAATCGTCGAAACATCAATCGTCAGTTCATCACCGGGGCCGTCATCCTTGCGGTCCTGATCAGCTTGATCGTGTGGTTCTCGATCCGGGATGAGGCGAACCTGCAAGAGATCGAGTTACTGCAGGATGTCTTCGTGACTAACCAGACAGATGAGAGCGTCTCTGTCTGGGTGCGACGCGATGAGAATCAACCGCCTGCTACGGGAACGTCGATAGCAGCGCACAGGGCGATCGAGTGCCCGCCACCTCAGTGTGGACTGCCGCGCGGAAGCACGGAGTTCTGGAGAGTCTCCAGGGAATCGGATGACGAAACTCCACCCTTCGCCGTTACCGCGTGGTCGAGCAGGACCGGGGAGATTCTATTCGCCGAGCAACACACCCTCAGTGAGATGCAGGCGAACGAGTGGCGTCTGACGATTGTCGATCAACGCTAGCTGCTCGGCTTCCAGTCTTCTCAACAGGTCGTCGTTCCTCCGAAGTGGTAATCTCCGCCCGAACGAGCCACTCCCAGCACACGAGAGCCGAAAATGCCACCTGACCGAGCCGCAATGCACGAGATGTACCGGCGCATGTGCCTGATCCGGTACTTCGAAGAGACCGTCATCGAGATCCACTCCGCAGGCGAGCTGATCGGTCCCGCCCACCCCTACATCGGTGAAGAGGCCGTTGCTGTCGGAGCGTGTGCCGCACTGCGAGACGACGACCGTATTGCAGGCAACCACCGTTCACACGGCCATCCCATCGCCAAGGGCGGCAGCGTCAAAGGCGCCATGGCCGAGCTGCTCGGCAAGGCCGACGGCTTCTGCAAGGGCAAAGGCGGCTCCATGCACTTGGCCGACTTCTCGGTCGGCATCCTCGGTGAATCAGGAATCGTCGCATCCTCCGTCCCGATCGCCACGGGCGCAGGGCTCGCCGCCAAGGTGCTCAAAAAGGACTTCGTCTCGCTCGTCTTCTTTGGCGACGGCGCCTCGAACCAGGGTGCGTGTCACGAGTCGATGAACATGGCATCGCTCTGGAAGCTGCCTGTCATCTTCCTGTGCGAGAACAACCAGTACGCCATCACCACCTCTTACAAGAACTCCGTCTCGGTAGACAACGTGGCTGACCGCGCCCCAGCGTACGGCATGCCCGGCGTGACGGTCGATGGCCAAGACGCGGTTGCGGTGCATGAAGTGGTTTCACACGCGGTTGAGCGAGCACGAGCTGGCGAGGGTCCTTCGCTGGTCGAGTGTATGACCTACCGCTTCGAGGACCACTCTCTTGGACTGGACCGAGTGCGCAAGGTCGCCTATCGCTCCGATGAAGAGGTGGCAGAGGCGATGAAGCGTGATCCGCTGGATATTCACCGAGAGGCGATGATCTCACACGGCTTCGCAACGGAGGAGGAGTGCGACGAGATCGTCGCGGCGGCAAAGGCCGAGGTAGCCGAGGCGCTTGAGTTCGCCCGCAACAGCCCGTACCCGGAGCCGCACGAATTGTTCGAGGACATGTACGCAGACGCGGTTACCTGACGATCATCCCCTCTCCCAGATTGGGAGAGGGCTGGGGTGAGGGTCGTTCGTTCTTCCATCGATAACTAGTCGTTCCAGTTACAACCGACCCTCCCTCTAACTCCCTCCCAAGCTGGGAGGGAGGACCGAAAGAGCGGACACAACGGTAAGTCGGCACTAACAACGGCCCTTCCAACCGAGAAGAAAAACATGGCAGAGACCAACTACATCAATGCAATAGCAGCCGCCACAGCCGAGGAGATGCGGCGGGACCCCACCGTCATCGTCATGGGCGAAGACCTGCGGATGTCTGTCTATGGTGCCAGCGCAGGGCTTGTCGAAGAGTTCGGCGAAGACCGGGTCATCGACACACCCCTCTCTGAAAACGGCTTCTTCGGAGCAGCCCTCGGAGCGTCGCTTTGCGGCCTGCGGCCCATAGTCGAGACCGTGACCAGCTTCTTCTGGGTCGGCATGGACCAGATGATCAGCCAGGCAGCCAAGATGAGGTACATGTTCGGTGGCCAGGCCACTCTGCCCGTGGTGTTCCGGGCCCGCATGTTCTACGCCCGAGGCGCTGCGGCGCACCACTCGGACCGCAACTACAACGTCTTCATGTCCACGCCGGGTCTAAAGGTCATCTGCCCCACCAACCCGTACGACGCCAAGGGGCTGCTCAAGTCGGCGGTCCGCAGCAACGACGTCTGCCTGATCTTCGAAGACGGCATCGCCTCAAGCACCCGCGGCGAGGTGCCTGACGACCCCGACTTCCTTGTGCCGTTCGGAGTCGCCAACACACTGCGAACCGGAGGCGACTGCACCGTCGTAGGAATAGCCGGCGGGGTAGACCACGCGATGAAGGCCGCAGACCAGCTTGCGACGGAAGGTATCGAGTGCGAGGTGATCGACCCGCGAACACTGGTGCCGCTTGATGAGCAGGCAATCCTTAAGTCGGTCGAGCGCACAGGACGGCTGGTCGTTGTCGACCCTGCGCATACCACTTGCAGCGCAGCCAGCGAGATCTCCTCGATCGTGGCTCGCAAGGGCTTCTGGTCGCTGCAGGCGCCTATCATCACGGTCACGTCGGAACAGGTGAACGTCCCGTACTCTCCCGCCCTCGAACCGCTCGTATACCCGACTCCTGAGAAAGTTGCAGCGGCGGTGCGGGAAGTGATGGTATAGGTTCAGAGCCGACGGGCATGTGGGAAGGGACATGACTCCTGCGAGAAGCAACTGATGAAACAGCCACCTCCACGTGAGCCAGAAAGACCGGGCCGTACCGGCACGAAGACGCTCTGGCGCCAGCTCATCGGCCGCACTCTTTGGGGCGAGTACGAGTACCTGTCGATGGGCAGGTCGATCATCGCTGCTGCGTCGGTTGTCGTGGCGCTAATCGGCGTGATCGCGATACTCGATATTCGAGACAGTGGCCGGCGCGCGCAGATCGCTCAACTGATCGAAGTGAACACCGCTAACGCACAGGAATCCGCCCGAGGGCTTGAGCTTCAGCACGACTTCTCCCTTGTGAACTTGACCAGCGCGACCATCTCGGTCTGGGTCCGAGAGGACGCCACGCCGCCGCCTTCACCGGGAGCGTCGATCGAGCCATTCCATCCGATCGGCTGCGAGCCGCCACGCTGCGGAATCCGCCAGGCGACCACAGAATCGTTCCCGGTGCAGCGCCAGACAGATGATCCCGATGCCTTGATGGCGATCAGCGCGTGGCTGAGCACCACAGGTGAGATCGTCTATTCCGACCACCTGACACAGCGTCAGTTGGACAACATCGGTTGGCGCATACTGGTCACGGACGAGCTGTAGACGACCGCTTCCGACAGTCGATCACGAGCATCGCGTAAAGTACGGTCGCTATGCGATCAGACCAGGCAGCCGAATCGGACTTCCGAACGATGCTCATCGTGATGGGTTCCATCGCCGTCTTCCTGCTGGGCCTGATCCTGCTCTGGGACTGGGAAGTCGAGGCCGATCGCAAACAGCTGGCCCTGCTGCGTAACCTCACGGTATCCAACGAAACCGGCCAGACGATCTCGGTCTGGGCCCGACGAGGCATCGAACTGCCGCTCACAGGCTCGCCTATCTCGATCTACAGGCCGCCCGACTGCTCGGTGCCCGAGTGCAACATCCAGCACGGCATCTCGCGCACCTGGACCTTCGACTCCCGCTCAGAAAGCGCCTACCCACCGTTCCTGGTCACGGCGTGGTCCAACGAAACCGGCCTCATTCTCTTCTCGGAGGAGTTCCCGATCGAAGAGATGGAGCGGGCAGGTTGGGAAGTGGTTGTGACTGACCGGCGGTGAACTCAGTGATGTCAAATCCTAGAAAAATGGACAAGTTAGACACCGAAGAGTTCGACGAGGATGATTTCACTATGCCTATCCGACGGCTGGTCATCTACGGGTTTATCGGCGCATCAGTTGTTACAGCGACAGTGTTGGTTTTCTTGTTGATCCTCGCTGCGTTTGGTCACAGCGCTTAATCAACATTGCCCCCCACATCTCCCCCGCTCTGCCGCATAATGAACCGGCACTTTTTCAATCCGTGACCGAACCCGCCTCGAAAACAGGCAGCGAACAGACAACCTGGAGAACGATTTGACGACCGAATCCCATCTTGAGGGCGTGCGCACCTCATCCAACCCTTCCGACCTCAAGATCACCGATATGCGCATCGCCGTCGTCGGCCACGGCAACTGGCGCTGGCCGATCATCAAGCTCTACACGAACCAGGGGCTGGTCGGCCTCGGCGAGGTGCGAGACGGCGCTTCGGCACGCTACGCCCTGATGCTCAAGAGCAGACTGCTCGGCGAAAACCCCTGCAACGTTGACAAGCTGTTCCGCGTCATCAAGCAGTTCGGCGGCCACGGCAGGCTCGGCGGAGGCGTCTGCGGAGTCGAGATGGCCCTGATGGATCTCGCAGGCAAGGCTTACGGAGTCCCGGCCTACATGCTGGCTGGCGGCAAGTTCAGGGACAAGATCAGGGTCTACGCTGACACGCCTTCGCTCAAGGACCCGGCCGAGATGGGCAAGGCGCTCAAGGGCCGCATGGACCGCGGCTTCACCTTCCTGAAGATGGACATCGGCATCTGGATTGCCGACATGGTCAAGGACGGCGTCGTGGCCAGCAAACCGATGTCTGAGGTTGCTGACACGATGCACCCGTTCACCGGCATCCAGGTCACCGAAAAGGGCATCGAGGCGATCGTCGAGTACGTGCGAGTTGTCAGGGACATCGTCGGCTACGAGATCCCTATCGCGACGGACCACTTCGGCCACATCGGCCTCGAGAGCTGCATCCGCATCGGCAAGGCGCTCGACCAGTTCTCGCTGGCCTGGTACGAGGACATGATCCCGTGGCAGTACGTCGACCAGTGGCGCCAGCTCAAGGAAGCGGTGGACACGCCGGTCTGCACGGGCGAGGACATCTACCTCAAGGAGGGCTTTGTAGACCTGCTTGAGGCCGAGGCGATCTCAGTCGCTCACCCGGACCTGGCGACTTCTGGCGGCATCCTGGAGACCAAGAAGATCGGTGATATGGCCGAGGACTACGGCATCCCGATGGCGATGCACCAGGCAGGCTCTCCAATTGTGGCTATGGCGAACGTTCACTGCGCCGCTGCAACCAACAACTTCATCGGTCTCGAGATGCACTCGGTCGACCTGCCGTGGTGGGACTCGCTGGTGGACGGCGTCTCCAAGCCGATCATCGAGAACGGCTTTGTCGACGTGCCGGAAGGCCCTGGACTTGGCATCGAGCTGAACGAGGAGGCGGTGAGGGAGCACCTGAACACGGCTCCGGAGCGCCACGCCGTGTACCCGGAGGGCTTCTTCGAGCCGACGGACGAGTGGGACGCCCTGGACTCACACGACAGGGTTTGGAGTTAGCGGATAGAAGGCTAAGGCTGGCTTCGTTCTGCCGCGTCGCAGGAGGGGTGGGCGAATTCGATCAAAGTTGGTGTTGCTAGGACTCTTTTTGGCCGCTGTTGCGTGCACGAACAGCAGCAGCGCGCCAACGCCTACTTTCAGCCTGTCGTCGACCGCGACTCCAACACCGACTTCGCCTACGCTGCCGGGCTTCACGGAGTTCGTCGACACCACAGAGACGTTCGCTATCCAGTATCCGGAAGAGTAGGAGATCTTTGAATCGAGATTCCAAGAGTTCCGGGAGCGGCCGACCTCTGCTGTGTCAGACTCTGGCCAGTTGCCTCCGCAGGTCGTTTTTTCGTCCGGGCTGACACGTGGACGTGGCGCGGATCCGATAGTGTTCGTAGGTGTCGACTACTTATCGGTGCCGCTGACGGTCGATTCGTACGCGGACGTGACCGTGGAATCCATTAGGCGATCCCTGCCGGGCTCTGAAATCGCAGAGCGCTTCGGAGCAACCGTGCATGGAGCTGATGCAAGATTCGTGACCTTGAAGTGGGAGGAAGCGGAAGTGGATGGGCGTGCGGTCGCAGATTTAAGGTCTGTGTCGATGTACTTGGTGAGGTCATCAGACCAGACTGGCTGGGCCTTGAACTGCACTGGCGTGGCACTACCGCAGGCGGCGTTCGAAGAGACATGCCTTACGGTTCTGAACAGTTTCGAACTGCTCGAGAGATAGATCCGACGTGACACTACTGTCTCGAAATCGGGCGCATTAGCAATCGTCAAAAGCGCTGTTCATCACCTGCACCGATCAGTGTTCGCTCCACCTTCTCAAAAAACGTGCACCGCATCTGCGAAGCAATCCGGTAGCGAGTAACGCACACTCTGCATCAAGCTGCTCATCCTCGGGCGGCCATCTCGCCATCCATCCATATCGATGCTTCCAGGTGCCAGTTCAATGAGCTACATATCGACGGCAGTCAACATCTCGCGTCTTGCCGGTCTCAACCGCAAGTTGGTCGGACTCTTACTGTTCAGCCTTTTCCTGAGCGCGGCGGTCGCCTGCGGCGGAACCGGAGACCCCGGTCCGCAGGGTCCTGCCGGACCTGAAGGGCCAGAAGGTCCAACGGGACCCGCCGGCCCAAGAGGATTCCCCGGCCAAATCGGTCCTCAAGGTCCTCCGGGAGTCCAGGGCTTTCCTGGAGAAACCGGCCCACGAGGCGACACCGTCGATATCGTAGGCGGCCCCGGGTTCACAGTGACTGAAGTGGGAGACACGGTTCGAGAGGCCAGCGTCGACTTTGCCGGCAGTGGATCCGAAGAAACGGCGGCGCGGTCAGACCACAACCACGACGACGTTTATGCCACTCAAAACGACCTGGAGAGCGAAGGCGGCCAGCTTGTCCACTGGTCCAATCTGTTCAATCTGCCGTTCGATGTCGATACCGACATCCTCGGCTCACTCTCCTGCGATGCCGAGCAGATAGCCCAGTGGGACGGTTCCGCATGGGTCTGTGCAGACCAGGCATCAGGTGGTGCCGGAACGCCAGACAATCCGAATGGCATAGCACCGGCGGTCAACACGATCACCACGCTCGACTCGTCGTTCGAGGCAGGCGAGCGCACATCCGTGGTAATCGGCTCCGACGGCCTGCCGTTCATCGTCTACTCGAACCTGGACCTGCGAATAATCAAGGTTGCGCACTGCGAAGATATCGCATGCACTGCCGCGACTCTGACTGTACTCGACCCGGACCCTGTCACGGGCTCGCACAACTCGGTGACGATCGGAACGGACGGACTTCCGATCATCGCGTACAGCGACAACCTGAACCAGGACCTGAAGGTTGCACACTGCGACAACGTGGCCTGCACGTCGTCAGTCAGGACAACTATCGACTCCGCAGGCTTCGTCGGCAGGTACAACTCCATAGCGATCATGGCCGATGGCCTGGCCGCGATCGCATACGAAGACCAGACCAATGCCGACCTGAAGCTGGCGCGCTGCAGAACGCTGCTCTGCACCAATCCAACAATCTCGACCATTGACACTGGAGTCGGCGTGGGTTCGTATACATCCATCGCCCTTGGCTCGGATGGCCTTCCGCTCATCGCGTACTACGACTCGAACACAAGGGATCTGATGGTTGCCCATTGCAACCAGTCCGACTGCGGCACTTCGCTCATCACGCGTCTCGTGACAGCAGGTAACGTCGGTCTGTACACGGACATTCTCATCGCGACTAACGGCCTGCCGCTGATCTTCTACCAGGACACGACTACAACGGCATCCGCACTCGCCTGGTGCGCGAATCGAATCTGTGACTCAGCGTCACTGGTTGAGGTCGCCGGTACCGGGGGTACGTTCGGCCGCTGGAACTCTGCCGCTTTGAGTCAGCATGGCTTGCCGGTGGTCGCTTTCGAAGACCAGTCGGCAACAGACCTGATCCTCGCATTCTGCAGCGACTCCCGGTGCACCAGTTCGATCTTCAACCGGGTTGTCACTGAAGGCGCTACCGGTCAGAAGATTTCGATGGTGATAGGAACCGATGGCAACCCGTTCATCGTCTACCACGAAGTTGACTCCCGAATGGTGAAGACGCTGCATTGCTCGAACGAGTTCTGCACACCTCACTTCCGGCGGCAGTAGCCATCCCGGTACGCAGGGGATAGCAGAAGCGCCGGCTCGAACTTTCGAGCCGGCGCTTTTTCATTGGTCCGAGATCAGGTGCTCGACCCCGCCTGCGATGACGGGCTAGCTGGTGCCATCCGCATCGTCATCATCCTCGTTTTCGTCATCATCGTCATCGTCCGGGCCCTCATCTGAGTCGTCATTGGGGAAGATGGCAACCTCGTTCAGGTTTCCATCTAGCAGAACCTCAACCTCATCACCGTCCGCCTTACGGACCTCGACCTCCCACACAGCACCTTCATCGTCGCCGTGCTCAACCTCAAGCAGCGTTCCGCCGCCAACGATCTCAACCGCCGCAGCGGCCGCTGCGTCAGCCTCAGGCCCGGTCGCGTTCTCACCACCGTTGCCGCTTGATACCGCAGACACGGTAAGACCACCGGCCGTGGAGCCGATAGCGATCACCGCAATAAGCAGACCCACCAGGTATCGTCTTCGCATGTCAATGTCCTTCCGGTTGTTTAGCTATCGTTCTTTCGAGACCTGAAGCGGCTGCTTAACCACTTCGTATATCAATGGTTGCAACCAGACGCTGAACGCAGGCTGAAATGGGCCTTGGCGCAGCGAAAGTCGGTCCGTTCAGCGCCGGTTCAGGCATCATTCATTAAGCTCAAGTGTTAGCTGGAAACTGCAGGATCGGCTCAAACACGAACACCGCCAACATGCGAATCCTCGTAGTTGAAGACGAACAGAACATCGCAAACGCCATCCGCAAAGGACTGGAAGCGGAGGGTTATGCGGTCGATGTAGCCGCTGACGGGCGGGAAGGTCTCTGGTACGCCACTGAAAATCCCTACGACGTCATCATCCTCGACATCATGCTTCCGGAGCTCGACGGCTTCGGCGTCTGCAAGGGCCTGCGCGAGGCTGGTAACTGGACGCCGGTGCTGATGCTCACTGCCCGGACAGCCGAGCAGGACGAGGCGACAGCTCTCGACATTGGCGCGGACGACTACCTGACGAAACCGTTCTCACTTGTGGTCTTGCGAGCCCACATCCGCGCCCTCGTCCGCCGGGGCTCTGAGCCACGCCCCTCCAGCATCGAGATCGGCACGCTCAAGATCGATCCAGCCGCCCGCAAGTGCTGGGTCGCCGAGAGTCCGGTTCAGCTCACGTCACGAGAGTTCTCGGTGATCGAGTTCCTCGCCCGCAACCCGGACCGGGTCGTCTCCAAGCTCGATGTGCTCGACAACGTCTGGGACTACAACTTCGACGGTGACCCCAACATCGTTGAGGTCTACGTGCGGCGGCTCAGGAACAAGCTTGCGCTGCCTCCCAACGGCCCGGCCATCAACACGGTGCGTGGCGCCGGGTACAGGCTCGAGATGCCGTCCGCCGAACGGGAACCGGCAACTTGACCGAACTACGCCAGAGGCTCAACCCACGACACTACTCGATTCGAGTGCGTATCGCCCTCCTGTCCCTCGTCACGGTCGCCATCGCCCTCGCCATCTTCTCCGTCACGCTCGTCTTCGTACAGCGGATCCTGCTGATCGACCGCATCGAAGACGCCATCGGCACCCGGGCCCGCGACGTCGGATCACTCGTCCGCTCTGGCGAATCGCTTGCCGCCATCAACGAGGGAGGTGAGGACGCGTTCATTCAGGTCGTGAGCAGCGACGGCTCCATTGTCTTCGCCTCAAGCAACGTCTCACAGGAACAGCCGTTCACCGGCACGACGGCGTCCATCGGCCAGATGCGCTTTATCGACGCGAAGGGACCGGTTGACAATGACGTCGACAGCTTCAGGGTCGCCGTCTTCGGTGTGGCTTCGACCGATGGCGCCGTCACGGTTCTCGTCGGCCGCAACCTTGAGACGGTGGCCGACAGCACGGAAACGCTGGTCCTCGTGCTCCTCATCGCCGTCCCGCTGCTGACTCTGCTGGTCGGAGTCGCGGCGTGGTTCCTTGCCGGCCGGGCGCTGAAGCCTGTCGACGACATGCGTTCGACCGTCGACCAGATCGGAGGTGAGATAGCCGGCCGGAGAGTTGCAGAGCCGGTGACTGAGGACGAGGTCGCAAGGCTGGCGGCCACGATGAACCGGATGCTGGAGCGCGTCGATTCCGTGCAGGAGAGCCAGAAGCGCTTTGTCGCAGACGCCTCGCACGAGCTTCGCACGCCCTTGACCGCCTTCAGGACGAACCTCGAAGCGAGCATCGACCGTCTGCAGGACCCCGAATCAGCCCGCATGTTGCAGGCCTCGCTGTCGGACGTCGACCGCATGGAGTTGCTGATCGAAGAGATGCTCACAGAGGCGGCTGCCAGCGAAGGCCAGACACCGGAGCCAGTGCTGATCGACCTTGACGACATCGTGTTGGAAGAGACAGCAGCGGTGCGAGTCGGGACGTCGGTAGAGATCAACTCGGCAGGTGTCTCCGCCGCACAGGCCACGGGCATTGGCGGGCAGCTCAGACGAGGGATCAGGAACCTGCTCAACAACGCAGTGCGCCATGCCCAGAGCAAGGTGACGGTAACTCTGGAAGAGATGGCCTCAGGCGCACGCTTCACGGTGGAAGACGATGGCCCGGGTATCCCCAGATCTGAACATGAACGGGTATTCGAGCGGTTCGTGCGTCTCGATTCGGCGAGGGCCAGTGACAGCGCAGGCTCTGGCCTCGGCCTCACCATCACGCGTCGCATCGTCGAGGCTCACGCCGGCAGGGTCTACGTGGACCGGGAGTTCACACGCGGAGCAAGGTTCGTGGTGGAGCTGCCGGGCTCCGACACCCAACAAGCAGAATGATCAGACGGAGCGTTCAGACGAAACGCCCTCTACCGCCCGATCTCCCGCAGCACATCGACGGTTGACCTTGCTGAGGCCGGGGACATCAGGTAGAGCCCTGCCCAACCCTCGGCCTGCACCTGGCCGACCTGCGAGACCGCCAGCTCTAGCCCGGCCTTCCGCTGGTCATCCTCGTCGCCGTACTTCGCGAACAGGTCGAACACTTCCTGCGGTACCCGCACACCCGGCACTTGTGCAAATCGTTCAGCGTGCGCAAGGCTCGTCAGCACCATCACGCCAACCACTATCCTGGCCCGTTTCCGCACATCGGCAAGCTGCTCCAGCGTGTCCCAGTTGAAAACCGGTTGTGTCATCACGTAGTTGGCCCCGGCAGCCAGCTTCCGCTCCAGCTTCGCCATCTCGCCGGCAGAATCCAGCGCCTCCGGCTCGAAGCCCGTCCCGATCGTGAAATGCGTCTCCGGCTGCGACTGCCGGCCAAGCGGCTGGCCTCCGAAATCGACACCCGCATTCAGGCTGCGGTGCGCCAGCTCGATCATGCGAGTCGAATCGAGGTCGAACACGGCGGTCGAGCGAGGATAGGTCGGTGACATCTTCGGGGGGTCGCCGGTAACGAAGAGCACGTTGTGGATATTGCGGGCGTGGTAGCCGATCAGGCGGCTCTGCACGGCCATCAGGTTCAGGTCCCGAGCCGTGAAGTGCGGGATGAACTCCGCGTCCCTGGCCAGTTCGACGGGCAACCGCTCCTTGATAGCTTGAATAAAGTCGCCGGGCGGCATCAGCGGGATCCCACGCGAGCCATCGGTCACGTCGACAGCGTCCGCCAGTTTCTCCGCCGCCAGCGTCTGCACCAGCTCGGCCTTGTTCGCCATCTGCCTCGGACCGGTTCCACGGGGCGGAAGCATCTCGACGCTCACGACGAACTCGCCTGCAAACAGCTTCTTAGAAAACGGGCCGTTCTCGCTCTTTCGTTCTGGCCCGACCGGCTGACGGCCTTCTGAGGAGGCCACATCGACCACCGCGCCAGCGCGCCTCGACCTCAGAAAACCGCTCATCTCACGGATGTGCTCGCCATGCACCTCGCAGCAGCCGCCGATCAGCCTTGCGCCGTTGTCCGATAACGTGCGGGCAGTCCTGCCCATGAATTCCGGGTTCACCCGGGACATGAAACGGTGGCCGATGCGCTCGAACCCACCAGCGTTCGGCATGGCCGACAGCATCACAGCGCCCGACTTCACCTGCGGCATCTCATTGGCCAACTGGACAAACGCCTCAGCCTCCCACGGTGCGCAGCAGTTCACGCCTACGATCGAAGCTCCAGCCTCTGCCGCCTTTGCCACATACTCGGCAGGCTCGATGTTCCAGGCACCGTCTCGCCTGCGCTGCCTGAGCGACATGTGCAGAACAATGGGCGGGCAGTTCTCGATGCTGTTGGCAAACCGCACCACAGCGGTCGCTCTTTCCAGCGACTCGAACGTCTCGAACAGCAACGCGTCAACTCCGTCATCGGAGCCGGTGCCGATCAGTGCCCGGAGCTGGCTCTCGTAGACATCCTCAACAGGTTCATCGCCAAGCACGGGCCCGACAGATCCCAGCACGAACCGCTCAGGTGACTCGCTGGTCTCTGCCGCTGCAAACTCCGCCAGCGCCTCTGTCGCGATCTTCACCGCAGCACGGTTTATCTCGGCCGCCCTGCCCTTGATTCCGAGCCGCGCAAGCGAAGGCTCATTCGCTCCGAAAGTGTTTGTCTTGAGCGCCGTAGCTCCGGCCTGCAGATGGGACATATGCACCTGCCGGACAAGGTCCGTGTTCTCAACGTTCAGCGCCTCATACACGTGATTGCGCTCAGAGAGACGCCCGGTCAGCTCGAAAAGCAGTGAACCGGTCGCGCCGTCGCCAAGCACGACGCCATCCCGCAGCGCGGCAAGGAAGCGGCTGTCGGAGTGTTGTTCGGGTGAGGGAGATTCGAGCGGCTGTGAACTCATATCGCTTCGAGTGTAGCGTTGCGTTCAACTACGCGTCTGTGTGAAGAACGCACAGGAACCGACGCAGCCGCCCGCGAATCGCCGTCGAACGGTCCAACGAGTCATCCCAGGCCGTAGCGCTCACCCAGTTCGAGGTCTCGATAGTGCCGCCAGCGCGCCCTGGGTACCTCATTGAGAAGGATCGAGCCTATAAGGAACGAAAACGAAACGATCTCCATCGTCAGTCCACTCGTCGTCTCGCCAACAACGATTCTCGCGGTCGCCAGTCCTACCGCGGCCAACACAACGCCCAGCGTGATTGCTGTCAACCTCCACTGCCACGGGTCGTGGTAGTAGTCGTGGATTACTCGGAGACGCCGAATCCGTGGCGGCTCCCCGCCTGCTGAACCAGTTCCACTCCCCGAACCTCTCAGGACCGGGGCGAGGCCTCGGTGGAGACGGGAGTTGAGGATGCGACCGTTTACAAGCGAATAAGCCAGGAAAACCGCCATCAGGCATCCGAACACCAGCGGATTGGTGGCGAAGTACAACAGTAGCCCGAGCAGAATCGCGACCATTATCACTGCCTGCCACGCCCTCGGCAGCTGTGGGATGCGGTCACCGGCGAAGTCCTTCAGCATCTGGATCTCGCCAGTAACGGTGAAAAACCAGATCACAACCAGCAGAACGACCATCACTGTCAGAGCAATCCCCATAGCTGTGACCGTGATCTCGAGTCCGGCAGCGTCGGCATTGATCTTGTCGTTGATGTCCTCTATGCGATCACGGAACATCTGAACAAGCCCGAACAGCAGCACGATGACAACGCCGATGTTTCGTATGTCATCAATTCGCGCCCAGCGGCTATGTATTCGCTGTTTTGGTCGCATAAGTCGTGCCCCGTCCATCAGAAGTCGTCGCAACTCGGCAGCACGGCGGAGTCTACTCGCCGGCTGGGCACTGGTCGAGAAGCGGTAGCCTGCCCATCCGCCGCGTATCATCAGATGCCGCAACTCCACTCACCGCATCCGAAAGCACCACACTGGCAGAGCAGCACAACATCATCGTCATCGGCGCCGGGGGCTCCGGCCTCAGCGTCAGCTACCACCTGAAACGCCTCGGGCTTGAGCACACAGTCCTCGAACGAGGGCAGCCCGGCAACACATGGCTCGAAGAGCGGTGGGACTCGTTCTATCTCGTCAACCCCAACTGGGCGCTGCGGTTGCATGGCTTCGAGTACAAAGGCGACGACCCCGACGGGTACCTGTCGAAGGCCGAGACGGTGAAAATGATCGCCGACTACGCCGCCAGCTTTTCCGCCCCGGTCCGGCCCAACACCGAGGTCACCTCACTCGAACGCGCCTGCCCGAGCGGCTACATCCTGCGAACACCTGACGAAGACCTGATCGCCGAAAACGTGGTTGTGGCGACGGGAGCGTTCGGACTGCCTGCACACCTGGGGGGCAGCGGCGGCCTGTCACGAGGCGTCACTCAGCTCCACTCAAGCCGGTACAAGAACGCTTCCGTCCTGCCTGAAGGCGCCGTGCTGGTCGTCGGTTCCGGCCAATCGGGCGCCCAGATCATGGAGGACCTCCATGACGCCGGGCGCAAGGTTTTTCTTTCAGTCAGCCGAGCAGGCAGACGGCCTCGGCGCTACCGGGGCCACGACTCGTCCTGGTGGAACAACGAGATGGGCGGCTTCGACCGTACGGTCAATGATGTGTCATCGCTGAACGTACGCTTCGGCTCCTCGGCCCACACGTCCGGCACAAAAGGCGGCCACAACATCTACCTGCGGGCATTCGCCCGCGACGGTGTCACGCTGCTGGGCCGGTTCTCGGGCGCATCCGGCACGAAGCTCACGTTTGAAGACAACCTGCAGGAGACGCTCCAGTTCACCGATGAGCACGCTGCGAAGTGGCGGGCGAACGTAGACCGCTACATCGCGGAGCACGGCATGGACGCTCCGCCGGAGCCTGAACCGGACCCACCGGAGATCATGCAGATCAACGTGCCCGACGCTCCCACGCAGCTCGATCTTCAGCGAGCGGGCATCACGACGGTCATCTGGGCGACAGGATTCCGCTACGACTACTCGTGGATCAAGTTGCCGCTGACAGGCGGCCGCGGCTACCCGGTCCAGAGGCGGGGTGTTACGGCGTGGCCGGGCCTCTACTTCACTGGACTGCAGTGGATGTTCTCTGCGAAATCGGCCCAGTTCATAGGCGTCAGCGAAGATGCGCAGTACGTCGCGGAACGAATCGCAGAGAAGTCAGGAATCGTCCTACCGGCCGAGTAAGTTAGATAGCCGCCCACCGGAAGCTATTATCCGGTGAGCGGGTATCGACCTCTGTGAAGAGGCAGATATCCCCCCAACGGCCGGTTAGGAAGCCTCGGCCCGAACCGCGGCTGTCCGCAGTTGGCGCACCCTCTCCAGCTGCTCCAGTTCGGCCTCGAGTCCCGGCTCGTCAATCGCTCCGAATACGCTTTCGGAGTCCTGCTTGCGGGCGCTCGGGAAGGTCACCGTCATAACGGTTCCCAGGCCGATCTCTGACTGCACCTCTATCGATCCGTGGTGCGCATCGACGATCGCCTGCACGATCGAAAGACCGAGTCCGAGACCGGACTGCGAGCGCGTCGCCTCGTCATCCATGCGGTAGAAGCGGTCGAACAGGTGTTTGTGCTCGGCGTCCGGGATTCCGTCGCCCTCATCGATCACCGAGATCCGGAGAGAGTCGTCCTCGTGCACCACGTTCAGCGTGATTACCGACTCCGGCGGCGAGTACTTCGAAGCGTTGTTGAGCAGGTTCAGCAGCACCTGCATCACACGTTTACGGTCGCCGTAGAGCTGGATATCCTCAACGTTCGACTCGATGTTCAGCGCCTGGTTCTTGGACTTCAGCATCACCCTCGCCGAGTCCTCCACCTGTTCCAGCAGCTGGGCGACCTCGAAGCGGTGCCTGACCACCTCGAACTTGCCGGCCTCAATCCGCGTGATTTCGAGCATCTCCTCGATCAGCGAGTTCAGGTGCTCGCCATTGCGGCGCATGAGGTCGAGGTGTGCCTGGTTACGCTCCCTGGACTTCCCTTCTTGCCGCCTGCGCAACACATCAGTGAAACCCATGATCGTGGTGAGCGGGGTCCGCAGTTCATGGGAGACCATAGAGAGGAAGCGGTCCCGTTCCTCGTTCAACTGACGAAGCTGCTGGTTCTCCAGCTCCAGCTGGTGGGCGACGATCTTCTCGTCTGCCAGCGCACGCTCGTGCGAAACGGCGCGGGTGCGTGACCGGCCGATGACAATGTCGGCTGACAGGATCACGCCGAACAGGATGATGAACGAGCCGCCCAGTGTGCCGAAGACCGTGCGGAACATTGAGCTCTTGGCAGACTCGATTCGGGTGTCGAGCGTGCCGGTCACCTCTCTGGCCACTTCGAGGATCTGGGTCGGGCGCTCCGTCGAGATATCGATCAGTGGCAGGTACGTGGAGGTGATGTCGCCCTGCCCGACCGTGCCGTCGAGCGCCATGAACTCTACGCCCTTGTTCAGGCTGGTTACGGTCTGGCCGTCAACCGCTTCCTGGAACGCCTCGCTCATGTCCATGGCGGGGTCCTTGATATCTGACGAAGACCAGAGGGTGTTGCCTTCCACATCGAACACCGCAAGCCTGACGATGTTGGAGCTCTGCAGGAAGGTGCTGATAGCCAGGTTGCCGAGACCGGTCGGCGATTCAGCCGGGGCGCCGAACTCGCCGTTCATCTCACTTGAACCGGCAAAGCCCGTCACCACACCAGCGATCACCTGCGCGTCACGGCTGGACTGCTCGCTGACCACCTCGATCAGGTTGGCCTCTTCGCTGCGCCTCACCGTCTGGGTGATCACGATGGCAGCGACGATGAAGATCGCCATGCTGATTACGAGGAATCCTGTTGTGAGTTTGAATCGGTTCTTCATTTAGGGTGTCCGGTTGGTACTGCGGCTTTGACCGTTTCTCCCTGGAAATCTCTTGCTACAGAAGGATTGAACCTGCTGATCTACGCTCGCCACACAGCGATGTAGTCCATTACTTGCTGACCTTTACCCAGGTCTGAGTAGCCTCATCCCAGGTCCAGTTCTTGTAGTCCTTGTCCCGTACCCACGTCTGGGTCTCTTCGTCCCAGATCCAGCCGCTGTGGTTGGTCAAGGTCGAGTCAGTGCCAGAGTCAGGGTCAGAGGCAGGTTCGTCAGCCGGCTCTGGCGTGAGTGTCGGCTCTACCGTTGGAACCGGAGTGGGTTCGACAGTCGGCTCCGGTGTGGGCTCCTCGGTCGGTTCTGCTGTCGGCTCTGGAGTGGCGGTGGCGAAAACCTCAGTGTCGGAGTAGTCAGAGCTGCCTGAGTTGTCGTCTTCGACGACCTCGGTCGGCTCGACTGTTGGCTCTACGGTCGGCGTGTCGTCAACGTATGAATCGTCGACAGGCGTCGGCTCGACCGTTGGAACCGGAGTGGACTCAACGGTCCTGTCGTCCGTGCCGTCGTCAGAAACCGGGTCGAAGTAGTCCGAACCGGAATCATCCTGGACCGGGTCTTCAACAGGAGCCGGGGTTGCGGTCGGTTCCGGAGCGGGCACCACCGCGGCAATTGGCTCAAACTCCGGCACTGCAATCGCAGTAGGCGTAGCGGCAGGCGCAGGTGTGGGCGTGGGCGTTGGCGTCGACTTGTTGGGGCTGTGCCAACTGGCGTTGTCCTTGACCTTGTCGACCTTTTCAGGCCCGGGAGTAGCAGTCGGCTTTACCTTCACCTTGCTCGCCTGGCTATCGGGCTCGGGTGAGACATATACGGAAGACGTGACCTGCGTCGGTGGAACAGTCGGCTCCACTGTTGGGACGACCGGCACCGGAGTGGCGGTTGCGGTAGGCGCAGGCGCACTTGTAGGCGCGGGCGCAGGTGTTGCAGTCGGAGGAACGACAGTAGGTGTTGGCTGCGGTGCCTGCGTAGCCACCGGAGCTGGAGTCGGTGTCGGCGCCGCAACAAAGGCGACAGATGCTGCCTGCGGAGCCTCTGTGGCCTGTGGGCCGAATTTATTCACGCCGGCAGCAGCCTGCGCCAGCGAGTTCATGGCGCTAACTATCCGTTCGCCCTGCGTCTGCTCGACCGGATCGCCGTTACTCAGGAACACGCTCAGTTCCGGCAGCGTCACGGGCACGGGCATCCCGGCGGCGACCGGGGCGGACGGAGACTCGGGAGGGGCGCCCATCATCATCGCATCGGATGTACCGGCTTCTGACGGCGCCCCGTATGCCGTTGAGCCGGACATGCCAGCGCCGCGCCAGATAGATTCCAGTGCGTTTGCGGTGTTGATCTCACCCTCAGGCCCACGCGCCGCGGTAAATGTCATCGAGGCGTCTTCGTCCGACATGCTGTAGTTCATTTCCGAACGAGGAACCAGCGTGAACAACGCGACAGCGGTCGCGAGTACGACCGTGGCGACGGCTCCTGTGACGAAGCGCAGCCGCGTGGGCATCTGCCTGTACGCCCGGAAGAGGCTGTTGACCGATGCGCTTGCTCGGCGTTCGGTCATACCTGCCACGGAAGCCATCGCCTTCGACAAGTCGTTCAGGCGGCGCGTGACTGCACCGCGACGGCCCTGGCGGGACGTCGACTGCAGTTCGCTGCTGCTATTTGGCTGTGTGTGTGGCATTTCGGGTATCGATTTCGTGGTTACAGTCTCAGAGTCGGTGTCGACCGATGGAGCCAGTCGATCACTTCCTAGTCGTCGATCTCTTCCTCTTCCTCGTCGTCGGGCTCTTCGTCGTCAGGTTCCTCGCTGTCGGGCTCTTCATCGTCGGGCTCTTCGTCATCGTCGCCGACCACCGTCGGTACCGGAGTCGGCTCTGCGGTGGGCTCCACTGTCGGTTCTGGTGTAGCTTCAACTGTCGGAACCGGAGTCGGCTCTGTGGTGGGTTCAGCTGTGGGCTCCGGCGTCGGCTCTGCGGTGGGCTCCACTGTCGGCTCTGGAGTAGTTTCAACTGTCGGAACCGGAGTCGGCTCTACCGTCGGAACCGGTGTCGGTTCTGGAGTAGCTTCAACTGTTGGAACCGGGGTCGGTTCTTCGATGGGTTCCGGTGTCGACTCCACTGTCGGCTCCGGCGTCACACCTACAGTCGGAACCGGCGTCGGCTCTGCTGCGATATCCGGTGTCGGCTCATCAGCGGCATCCTCTTCTGCCTCTGACGCCGTCTCATCGTCCGCCTCATCGTCTTCCGGCTCTGGCGTCGGAACGGTTGTTGCGCGGACGATCACGGCCCTGTCCGCGCGCGGAGCCGTTTTAGGCACCTGGTATATGGTCGGTTTCGGAGTCGGCTCAGGTCCCGGAGTGGCACCGGATCCGTCGATACCCACAGGATCTGGAGCCTGCGTCGGAGTGGGAGTCAGTGCTACCTCGACTTCTCCACCAACTGCTCCGACCTGGGCGCCCGCGGGCTGTACGACGGCCGGAGCGGGCGTGGGCGTAGGAGCGGTTAGAGCCCCTGCAGAAACGACTTCCGCTGGCTTCGAGCCGGTTTCGGTATTGCCGGCATGTTCTCCACCTGAGTTTTCGGCCAGCAAAACAGATGCGCCTGAGGTCCGGTCGGAGCGCTCATCCGCGGTGCGAGCAGGCGCAGCGAATGAAGCCGGAGCGCTGTCATCATTGCCGTTCAGGTCGACTACAGTGTTGACGTGTGAAATATCGAATGCCAGTAGCTGGCTGTCGTCTGTGACCTTTCGTGTTGACGCATCGTCAACGAGACGCTGCAGGGCTTCTGAGACCACCTCCGGCTCACTCTGCTCGACGTAGATCGCCAGCGTGCCGGGTTCGGCCGTGGCACGCTGCGCGCCTGCTGAAGGAGCCAGCGTAGAACACGCGAGCGAGGCGAATAACACACTCGTAACTGCGACGCCCAGGACTCCTCGTGAGCCAGGCCTCGCCATTTCGAACAGTGACCAGATCGACGACCTCCGCCCGTTCGGCGACGCCGGATTGGTGACAACCTCTGTTTTTGTTCGTCGAATGTGCATCGGGTTAAGGCCTTCCAGTCTCCTAACTGGTGTCAGCCGCAGTGCTGTGGCCGGTGGGCCGAACAGCTGCCATGTATCGACACTCCCACCACACGCGAGCGATTGCGTCATGGCGGTGGGTCATCATCTCTGAGCCCCTCGGATCAGGTGTGAGCCAGGTGTTGAACCGTGTAAATTCGGCCTCGGCTCAAAGCTGGCTCAAACGATTGCGTTAGGTGTGGCGATGGTGTGCGAATCTCCCGCGAGCGACTTGACATCGCCGATGCCATATGAAACAGTTAACCACATGGTTAACCAAAACGCAGAAAAGCTGGACGGAGTCTTCTACGCACTCTCTGATCCGACGAGAAGAGAGATCCTGGGCAGGCTGGCGCAGGGTGAGGCGACGGTGAAGGAGCTGGCGCGGCCCTTCGAGATGTCGCTGCCCGCCGTTTCGAAGCACCTGAAAGTGCTTGAGCGTGCGGGGCTGCTGGTGCGGCAGGTGGACGGCAGAACGCACAGGATGAAGCTCCAACCAGACGGCCTTAGGACGGCGTCCGAGTGGGTGGACCACTACAGACGGTTCTGGGACGCCCAGCTCGACAGGCTCTCTGCATTCCTGGAAGTGGCCAATTCCCGGAGTACGGAAGCTAATGGCGAGCCCGGCAACAAAACGGAGGAAAGCGACGAATGACGACCCAGAACTCTGGTCCGGCTCTCAGTTTCTCATTGAGCCGGGTCCTGGCGGCACCGCCCGAACAGGTCTTCAGGGCCTTCACAGACCCGGACTGGTATTCACAGTGGTGGGGACCGGAAGGCTGCAGCTCAAACGTCACTCAGCTCGATCTAGAGGTGGGCGGCGCATACCGGGTTGACATGGTCCTTCCTGATGGCAACGAAACAACGCTTTACGGCACCTACCAGGAGATAGACCCGCCAAGGCTGCTCGCCTACTCATTCGGATGGGAAGGAGCACCTGAGCGGACACTTGTGACCGTGGAGCTTGAGCCTCATGCCGATGGCACTGAACTGACTGTGACGCACGAAGGCTTCACAGACCAGGACACCTGCAACGGGCACGAGCACGGCTGGATCAGCTCCGTCGACCGCCTCGAAAGGCTGCTTGCAGACCGGGCCTAGTTAAGGCCATACCACAGGTCCTCCAGGCGGAGGCCATGTGGACGACCGACAACACACATCGCGGAAACGAAACTTCGCACGCATTCACGTGCGCATCGTTAAACGCGGCCAAAACGACAGGAGAAATACGATGGGAACAATCGAGAAGACGGTATCGATAAAGGCCAGCCCGGACCGGGTGGCCGCGGCGCTCACAGACGCCGGCCAACTGGTGAAGTGGTTCCCCACTGAGGCCAGCACCGACCCGAAGCCGGGTGGCGAGTACCACCTGAAGTTCATCAGGCCAGGCGAGGACGACCACATCGTGAGTGGCAAGTTCACGGAGATTGGCGACCAGAGGATCTCGACCAGCTGGCCGATGGAAGGCCTCGCCGAGACCAGCGTCGACTGGTTCTTCAGGCCGTCCGACGAGGGCACAGACCTGAAGATGGTGCACAACGACATTGGCGAAGGCGGACCGTGGGACCAGGTCCGAGCCATGATGGACCCCGGCTGGGGCATGTTCGTCAACAACCTGAAGAGCTACCTCGAAGGCGGCACTGACCTGCGCAACGGCTAGCTCGCCCGTAGATCGCAGACGGGTGAGGACAAAGACACCGAATCCGATGTATGGTCGCCTCGCACGGGAGGCGACCTGAAGCGGACAGGTTGAACAGGAGGAACGATATGGAACAGCTTATCCAGCAAGCCGCAACAGATGCCAAACGGGTGATGGCTGGCGTACAGGAGTCGCAGCTTGGCGACCCAACGCCATGCAGCGATTTCGACGTGAAAGGTCTCGCCAATCACATGGCCGGTCTGCTCATGGGCTCCGAGCGGGCGGCGAAGAAGCAGGAGCGTATCGCGCCTCCTGACCCGATGCCTGACCTTGTCGGCAACAACCCCGGCGCCGCCTACGCACCACTCGCAGACGCCGCCGCTGCCGCATGGTCCCAGCCGGGCGCGCTCGAGGGCAACTCGCAGTTCGGCCCCGGCGAGATGCCTTCCCAGATGGCAGCAGCGATCACGCTCATGGAGATGTCGGTCCACAGCTGGGACATGGCCGCAGCGACCGGCCAGCAGTTCTCCATGGCCCCCGAAGTCGCCGAGGCGGTCAGCCAGACCGTCCACCAGCTGGCCAGCCCGGAGTCACGGGCCGGAGGATCATTCGGTCCCGAGGTCCAGGTTGGTGAAGGCGCCTCTGCACAGGAGAAGCTGCTGGCCTTCTCAGGCCGCGATCCCAACTGGAGCGCATAGCCAGCGGTTCGAGTCGAATCAACAACAGCCCGGGCGTCCACACGTCCGGGCTGTTCGCGTTCCGGAACCCTGCGTTTACTCAACTTCACGCAACCATCACAACATCGCCTGCTTCGACATGCACGCAACACGCCCGGTGCGGAGACTGAAAGTAGCCAAAACTTCGAGTTCATGGAGCGAGCGAGATGGAAGTCAAAGACGCAATGACAACCCCGGTCACGACCATCGCCCCGAGCGCCACCATCGTCGAAGCCGGAGCGCTGATGAGGGACACCAACGTCGGGTGTCTTGTGGTCATCGAAAACAACGAGGTGAAAGGCATCATCACCGACCGGGACATCGCGACCCGAGTGGTGCCGATAGCGACCAGCGTTGGCGAGGCGACGGTTGGCGACTACATGAGCGAGGAGCCGATCACAGTGATGCCCAGCACGCCGGTGATGGAGGCTTTAGACCTGATGAAGCGGCGCAAGGTGAAGCGGCTGCCGGTTGTGTTCGCAGCCAAGCTGGAAGGCATCATCGCGCTCGTAGACATCGCCCAGACGCTTGAACCGACAACTCGTGACCTGCTGACAGGACTCAGAGAGAGCCGGCACAACGTCTAGCCGGAACGGGCACCGGGCCACCGCCAGCTTATTCACGCTCGCTTTACAGAGCGCGGCTGCCTGTTTGCGACAATCGGCCCATACTAGACCTGCGCCGCTGATATCCGATCGAGCGAGGGACGAAAATGCCTTTTCCACTACTCATACCGTCATTCTTCTTCTCGGCATGGCTGCTGATGATCTTCTGGGGCATGGTCGTGCCGGACACCGGCGTCGCAACCATCGGCTACCCGAAAGCCATGCTCGCCACGATCGGCCTCTGGCTGGTCATCTTCCCTGTGGCCCGCAAAGGCGGTCCGAAGGGCGGAGGAGGCGCGAAGTTTCGTTTTCGGAAATCGTTCGGCGATGAAGTGAAGCAGAAGATCGAAGACTCCAGCTCCGGCCGAGCAAGCAGCAGGTCTGAGACGCTCAGTGACGACGAGATCGACGTCACCTCTTCTTTCAACGGCATAAATCGAAAGATCACCTCGCAGAACTTCCGCGGCGGCAAAGTCAACACCAACTTCGGCGGCGTTCAGCTGGACATGCGGTCGGCAGCAATCTCAGGTGGCGAGGCGAGGCTCGATATACGAGCGTTCATAGGCGGAGTCGAGATCCGGGTCCCCTCTTCATGGGAGGTCGACGAGAACGTCTCGACAACGATAGGTGGCGTACAGGACGAGCGGGACGACACCGGACCGAAAGGCGCAGACGCCCCGAAACTGGTGCTCACAGGCTCCGCAACGCTGGGTGGCATAAGCATCAAGGACTGATCTAGTGAGTCTGGCTGCGGTTTATCCCCTCTCCCGGCTCGGGAGAGGGTTAGGGTGAGGGCTTCCTGTTTGTCATCCCGTTTTGTCATCCCGACCGAAGTGGAGGGATCTGACTGTAGAAGTGCGGTCTCCGAGAGATTCTGAATCAAGTTCAGAATGACTGATCGATCTGTCTCCTACTCCGACACCACGATCTCACCCTGCAGGTAGTCCAGCACCTTCCCTGCCACCGACGCCCGATCTCCCCTGTTCTCACACTGCAACCAGCCGCCGCGCCTCGAAACCTGCCTCGCCCGCAGCGAACTCTTCCCAAGCCTCTCCGCCCAGAACGGAGTCAGCCAGCCGTGCGCCGACCCCGTCACCGGGTCCTCATCAATCCCTGAACCCGGAGCAAAATACCGGCTCACGAAGTCGGTCTCTGAATCGCTCGCGACTGCCGTCACACTCGCCCACTGAACGCCCGCAGCCAGCATCCCGCCGAAGTCAGGCCTCAGCTCGGCAACAACCTGCTCACGCTCAAACACGGCAATCGGCAGCCCGGCGTCATACACCTCGATCGGCCGCGCTCCCAGCACCCGCTCCAGCACGCTAGCCATCTCGTCACCTTCAACCGGCACCGGCAGCTTCGCCGGAATATCCAGCGCCAGCAGATCGCCCCGCCTCTCTACGTGCAGATCGCCACTCCGGGTGTGGAACGTCACAGCATCCATTTCCGGCTGTGACAGCAGCACAACATGCCCCGATGCGAGAGTCGCATGGCCGCACAGGTCTACCTCGACAGTCGGCGTGAACCAGCGCAGGTCGAACTCTCCACCCGCTTTCGGCACGAAGAACGCCGTTTCGGAAAGGTTATTTTCCGCAGCGATGCCCTGCATCACCTCGTCCTCCAGCCACTCTTCGAGCGGGCATACCGCGGCCGGGTTGCCTGTGAAGCGACCTCTCGAAAACGCGCTTACCTGGTAGATGGATATCTTCTTCATTCTCGGTTCACTCAGCGCCGATCTTCACCGGCGTGGATTCTGGCAATACAATCCCGGCTCTGGCCCGCAGCCGGCCCGCAACCGGATTGCGGTCCGGGCAACACCGATAGGTACTGCTCATGCCTCGTCGGCCGATATTCATAGTTGGACCGATCCTCGGGATATTCGTGGTGCTCATCATAGCCACGCTGCTGCCCGAGGGAGAGGACGATCCGCGGGAACTGCTCGTGCCGGACTCCGGAGGCATCACCGCAGAGGAGTTCGCAGAGTCGACCGGCGGCGTCTGGGTCAGGAACACGGAGTGCCAGGTGACGCAGGACGCCGTTTTCCTCACGACCGATCTCCGTGCCATCGGCCGGGGACACGCGCAGCCGACAACAGTCTTCATGTCACTGAACAGCGAGCTGGGTGAAGAGCTGGTCGCATACGCCGGGCCAATTGTCACGAGAATCGGCCCCGGCGAGACCTACTCGGTTGAAGTCCAGGGCCCGCTTGTCGACGAGGCACACACCTGCCGTGCGTTCGCCGTTCAAGAGGGCGACCCGGATATCACGCGTGGTGATCTGGCACTGCTCAAGCGCTAGAGTTACTGGACCACCTCCAGGCTGGTTTAGCAGAACATGCCGATCGTGAAAGCTCTCAGGGACCGCAAGCGAGCGCTCTGGTACATCATGTTCCAGCGTGCGGAAGACCGCGCGGGTTACGAGCGAAGCCCGTTCGTCAGGACAGCGGCCGAGACGGTGAAGCAGATCAAGCGCGACGACGTGACGCTGATGGCCGCCGGCGTCGCCTACTACGCGGTGCTGTCTCTGTTTCCGCTGACACTGCTGATGCTCAGTATCCTGCGGTTCTTCACAGACTCCGCAACGGCACGGCGAAACCTCGAGAACTTTTTCTCTGTCTACCTGCCCGACTCGGTCGGGTTCGTTGACCAGATATCCCGCCAGGACGCCGGAGTCAGCGGGCTTCTTGGCCTGGTCGGCATCGCGGGGCTGCTCTGGGGTGGGACAGCGATGCTTTCTGCGCTCACAAGAGCGATCAACCGGGCCTTCGGCGTCAGGTCGCATCTGCCGTTCTACAAGGAGCGTCCGCAGGCGGTGCTCGTTGGGCTGGGAATCATCACGGCTTTCGCATTCTCGCTCTTCGGGTCGGCGGCCATCGAGTCGGTCTCGCAGTTCAGTGTGCCGGTGATCGGCGAGCTGGCATGGGTGCAGGTCTTCGCCCGGTTCCTGCCGTTTGCGGTCACTTTCACGACCTTCACGCTGGTCTACAAGGTGCTGCCGAACGCCAAGACTCGCTGGCGCAACATCCTGCCGGCCGCGCTGCTGGCCGCGGTGATGTTCGAACTGGCGAAGGTCGTCTTCCTCGTCTACCTGAACCGGGTCGCCAGCTTCGAGGTGTACGGCGGCATGACTCTGCTCGTCGTCCTGATGGTCTGGTCGTACTTCTCCGCATTCGTCGTGCTAGTCGGTGCCGAGCTGGTAGCCGTGCGCCGCCGGATGGACTCATCAGAGATCGACATCGCCAGCTAGGCAAGAGCACCGCACTGCGTTTCCTGAGCGAAGTCGAAGGATCTTTAGCGCACGAAGTCGGCCTGCTAGCAACAGCCGGGCCGCACCCACCGACAGCCCAACACTCACCTCTCCCACCGCCACCTCCCGAAACACCGTAAAGCGAAGCTGGCTTCCTCCTTTAAGGGAATCGTAAGAACTCTCATCGTTTTCTCCGGTCTTCGCCTCCTAACCTGCCATCGTTCGAAAGTGACCGAACGGGCTGCATAAGCACGGTCGCCGCTCCGCTGTCACGTTTCTGGCCGGAAACGAGTCCCGATACAAGAACTTCGGGAAAACTCAGGAGAGTGCTATGTCTATTCAGATAGCGAAACGCAGGAACTTCATCCTGCTGATCGCCATCGCAATGGCCGCCATCGCTGCCACCGCGCTTTACGCAGGCGGTGTCGCATCGGGTGATGACGACGACGATGACCGCGGCAACCGCCGATACGAGGTCTCGATCACGAACATCACGAAGGGCCAGATCATCTCACCCGCCGTGGTTGCTACACACAAGGGTTCGCTCGATCCGATCTACACCCTTGGCTCACCGGCAAGTGACGAGCTTGCGTTGATTGCCGAAGACGCCATCCTCGACCCGTTCATCGACATGCTCGAAGGCGGTTCAGCGGTGGCCGATGTCGAGGTGATATTCGGCGAGAACGGTCCGATCCTGCCGGGCGAGACGGCATCGGTCGTGGTCTCTTCGAGCAAGCGTGCGAAGGAGCTTTCGCTGGCAGCGATGCTGGTGACGACAAACGATGCGTTCGTTGCCCTGAACGGCGTGCGACTGCCGGGACGATACTCGAGCCACATGCCGCCGGCGCTCGATGCAGGCAGCGAGGCGAACAACGAGGACTGCGCCTACATCCCCGGACCGCCCTGCGGCAACGGCGGTGTGCGAGACACAGACGGCGCAGAGGGCTACGTCTACGTCTCATCCGGTGTCCACGGCATCGCCGACCTCGACCCTGCGCAGCACGACTGGCGCAACCCTGTCGCCAAGATCACCATCCGCAGGATCAACGGCGGAGGTGACGACGACTAGTTTCGCGAATCCTCTCTCCCGCAGGCGGGAGAGGGTCAGGGTGAGGGGTTCCCGTGTTTCCTGACCGGAGCGAAGCGGAGTGGAAGGACCTCTGACTCTGCGTGTGGAACTGCTGACGGACGGTTGTCTCCCAACAGGACGAGAGTCTGAGTTTGAGACCCTTCGACTTCGCTCAGGGAACACCCTCCGAAAGACCTCAGCCACGCCCGGGCTAACCCCCGGGCGTGGCCTCTGTAACTGACCACACCACCCTAAATCTTCACAGACCGAGGCCAACATTGCTCTATAGTCCGTACAAACGTCACAGGAGCGCGGGCAATTCCATGACAACACGAGTGCTGGTCGTCGAAGACGAGAAGAACGTCGCCGAGGTGGTCGAACGCTACCTCGTGCGGGAGGGCTTCGAGACCGAATCGGCACATGACGGCCGAACTGCGCTCGATCTCATAACCTCCAACGGCGCAGACCTAGTCATCCTCGACCTCATGCTCCCCGAGCTGGACGGCCTGACCGTCGCCCGCAAGATGCGAGAATCAGGCGACAAGACACCAATCATCATGCTCACCGCCCGCGGCCAGGAGAGCGACATCGTCCTCGGGCTTGGACTCGGCGCAGACGACTACATGGCCAAGCCATTCAGCCCTGCAGAGCTGGTCGCCCGTGTTCACGCAGTGCTGCGCCGTACCGACGGAGTCACCGGTCCCATCGGGCCGCCAATCACAGTCGGCAACATCCAGATATCTCCGCAGAAACGTTCGGTAACCCGCGACGGTGACCCGCTCACACTCACCCAGAAAGAGTTTGACCTGCTCCACTTCCTGGCACGCAATCCCGGCATCGTCTACAGCCGGGAAGAGCTGCTTGAGAAGGTGTGGGGCTACGATGTGCCCGGCGACACGAGTACCGTCACTGTCCACATCAGGCGGATCAGGTCGAAGGTTGAAAACGACCCGGAGCGACCGATGCACATCAAGACGGTCTGGGGCACCGGATACCGGTTCGACCGGGAGTAAGAGGCGATTCATGAACAGGCTGCCGGTAACAACAGACGTCATAGTGCTGATCGCAAGCGCAGGAGCCGGGCTTCTGCTGACGTACCTGCTGCTTAGCCCCAGCGGGTCAGACGTGCGTGACCTTGCGCTCTACCTCGGCATCGGCGGACTGCTCTCACTGGCCGCAACTGAGCTGCTGCTTCGCAACCGCATCGTCGCAGGAACGCTCAGGCTCAGGCAGAAGATGGTCGTCGCATCGGCGTTCGTACTGGCCATCGGCTTCATCAACACCGTCGGCCTCTCTGCCCTGATGTTCGTCAACATGGACCACGATCTGCCGATCTTGATCGCGATCCTCACCTTTGCTGGCGGCATCTCGCTCTACGTAGCGCTCCGGCTCGCAAGTCGGCTCTCTCAGTCGCTCGAAACGCTGTCATCAGGTGTCGAGCGGCTCTCTGCCGGCGAACTATCCGCACGAGTGCCGGTCGAATCGAGCGACGAGATCGGCAGCGTATCGCGGTCGGTCAACAGCATGGCCGAGAACCTGGAACAGGCCCGAGAGCGGCAACGACAGCTCGAAGAGAGCCGAAAGGAGCTGACGGCCGCTATCTCCCACGACCTTCGTACGCCGCTGGCTTCCGCGAGGGCGATGCTGGAGGCGATCAATGACCGTGTCGTAGATGACCCTGAGGGACAGCGCGAGTACGTCAAACGGTCGCTGGGCGAGATCAATATCCTGTCAGACCTTGTGAACGATCTGTTCGAGCTTTCGTTGATTGACGCTGGAGCACTCACGCTGGAACGCAGCCAGACGCCGCTGCAGGACCTTGTTCTCGAGACAGTCGATGGCTTTGCTGCCTCGGCCCGGCAAAAGGGCCTGAAGCTCTCCGTGGATGTTGAAGAGGAGATGGAGCGAGTGGTGATCGACGGCCTCCGCATCAGGCGAGTGCTTGTGAACTTGCTCCAGAACGCCATCAAACACACGCCTCCGGACGGCTCAGTAACCGTCGTTGCCCGCGATGACGGCGATGAGGTGCGAGTCGAGGTAACCGACACCGGAGCAGGCATCGAGGCCGATGACCTGCCGAAGATCTGGAGTCGGTTCTTCAAAGCCGACGAGTCGCGGACGCGCGAGATCGACGGCCTGCCGAGCAGCGGCCTCGGCCTCGCAATCGCCCGCGGCATCATCGATCTGCACGGCGGTTGGATTGAAGCGACCTCCGAAAAAGGAAGCGGCGCCCGCTTCACCTTCGGCCTGCCGAAGACCGCCGCGGCGGTGTGACGACTGTCGAGACTGCCGGTGCTACGCGGCCAAACGTGCCGTCAGACAGCCCAGGATGACTTCCATGTGCTCAGGCCGATAGATGTCGTCCACAGCGTGGATCCCGAATGCGCCAACCACCCTGCTCTCGTCGAAGATCGGTATGACCATGCTTGACCTGAACGGTGCGACGCCGGACGGGTAGGTGCCTGGAAATCGCCTCGCCAGTACGTCGGTGTCCTGGTTACGTATCAGGATCGACGATTGCTCCTGCACGACGCGCTCGGAAAACGTTCCTTCGATCGAATGAGTAGCACCCAGTTCACGACCTGGCGCAGGATCCACACCATCACGGGCTACTGAGTCAGTAGTGACAGTGCCTGTTTCGGTGTCTATTAGCGCGGCGACGAAGAGGCTGAACCCGAGACTGAGTTGGACCTCTCGTGCAACCTGCTGGAAGTATCCGTCTGATGGGCTCAGCGGTCCAAGGTGCGATTCGATGTCGCGTGTCGACAGCCTGACGCTGTCCGGCAACGTCGTAACCAACGCACTCGCAGGCGGGTCTTCGTGATGGCCGTCTACTTTCGGTTGGGCCACGTCGTCGGCATCGAGCAGCATCCACGTCCAGGTCTCACCGAAGACGTCAGTCTGCTCTGTGGTCATCCATACCCTTGAAGCCAGTCCCGAGCTGTTGAGGCAAGTCAGTGGGATTGCGTTCGTGTATGAAGACCTGTCCAGGTGCTTTCGATACTTCTCCCGCATCCAGATGCGGCGTTCTTCGTAGAGATACGGCATTACCCAGCCGAGCGGGGTCCCCACCGCCTCATCGCGCCTGTACTTCAGCAGATCGCAGGCGCAGCCGTTCAGATGCCGAATGTTGTTGTCTGTATCAACCAGCAGCACCGGGTCTTCCCAATCGTCGAAGAGCATAATATCGAATGCCATGTATCTGGCTCCTTCTGCTAATCCTTGAGAACCGTCGGCCACCGCCCTCCTGAATGGCTAGCGCTTTGCAAAAAGTGGATGCAGTTTTTGCAAAGCGCTGTTCCACATTGATCGCCCCATTAACCAGGCCGATCAACGGACTCACGCCGAGCACGCGACCTGAAGCAAGCGTCAATTAGTACCTGCGCCGGGCGGCCCTATGAGACCTCGCACCGCTTACCAGGCTTCCAGAAATATCTCTGGAGCGAACGGCGCACCGGCACAGGTTGACTGACGCAGGCGGTTCTTCGCTAACAAGTGTCCGCTGGAGTGTGGCGCACAGACCGTGAACCTTGCTGGCGTCGTGAGATCTAAACAAACCGCCCGTTAGCAGGGTATGAAACGTCTAACGCGGGTGGCTGATGCGGAACGAGTCGCGATTCGGTGACAATTACACGGAAAATCAACGATAGTGCCGTGTGGCGGCGCTACGAATCTCGTTTTCGAGCGCGTTTACGTGACAGAAATCGTGGGTTACGTAACTTGCGATTCGCGCGCGCGTACGTGGAACGGAAGTCGCCAGCCGATATCAGCGAGTTGCCCTAGCGGCGGCTGAGAAAGCAACGGTGCCGGTCTCACATCGGGCTCATTCAGCACCACGCCAGAACCCTAAGGCACATCCTCCACCGCTACGCCCTGCTCATCCGCAAACGCCCGCTTGATCTCTGGCGGCGCCGGATAGTACTCGCCAGGGTTGACGCCATCCTCGATGATCCGGCGCTTCACATACTCGTTCAGACGCTCCTTCAGCACCGCCCGCCGCAGGACCGCTTCGATCTCCGACTCCGGTATCACCACAACGCCCGTCGCATCGCCGAAGAGGTAATCGCCCGGTCGCACAAGAACCTTGCCGCACGAAACCGGCACATTCAGGTCGGCGCCGATCAGGTGGCGGGCAGTTCCCGACTGCGGGGTCCACCCGGCCGCGAAGCAGGCGAAGTCGAACTCTGCGAAGCCCTCGTGGTCTCGTAGCGAGCCGTCGGTCACCACACCCTCTGCGCCGTTCGCCTGCAGTCCGGTGAACTTAACGTCGCCGCCGACCGCGGCCTCGGAATATCCGGACGCATCGATCACCAGCACCTTGCCCGGCCCGGTGAGGCCCAGTGCCTTCTCGAACGGCCAGTTCGAGTTCCTGTTGCCAGCCTCTTCGCCAAGGTCCGCCATCAGGTCGCTGCGCTGAGGCAGGGAACGCAGCGTCACGGCCTGCCCGAACAGCTTCTTGTCACTCTGTTGCCTCACGCCGTCCATGTGCATCTTGTGCGGCGGGTCGTAGACATCGGCGATCGAAGCCGAAGTGCACTCAAACGCCATCTTTTTCATCTCATCGAAAGTAAGCAACTGGAACCTCGCTGACTCGCGGCCACCGGCGCCAAATCTACGGCCTTCCCACACGTTCGATGCCTGTGTGCCGAGCGCGGTGCCATCGGGCCGCACGCGAAAATCCGACCGGAGCATGGTCGCCGTTAGACACTCCCACCGAGCAAGACCGGGACGAAAAGCAGTGAACAGTACGAGACAGCGAGCAGTCCGAAACAGGCGAGGCGTAAAGCCACTTCTGCTGTCAGTCGCGCTCCTGTTTATTGTGGTCGCAGCCGCCTGCGGCAGCTCTGATGAAGCCCTTCCCACCGCGGGGCCGCTGCCGCCAGTCGCCGACCTCGCGACCTCCGAAGGACTGCTCGGCACAGCATCTGAGCAGCTTCGAGACTGCCTGAGCATCACGTTCTCAGACCAGGAGCTGCAGACCAGTCTCGAGGACTACGTGCAGCACCCGTTCACCAACGATCCATTCCAGCAGTGTGATCCCAGCGGCATGGAGATTCTTTCGTCTGCGGGCGGCGCGGTCGCAGAGGGACTCCCCGGCGCGCAGGCGCCTTTCGGTCTTTCCGATGTCAGGTTCCCGGACAGTGCCGCAGGCATCGAAGCGATGTATGAACAGGCCGAGTTCAGAGGCCAGGGCACGGTCAGGGCCAACGAAATGCAGGTCGAGGTGCGATTCGACGGCGCCGACGCCGATGCAATCAGCATCGAATCTGAGTTCAGCGGCCTGCCGGACGGCACGTCGCCGACCGTGATGATCGGCACCATGCTCATCTTCATCGGCAACGATGTGCTGCCGGACAGCAGACTCGGCGGCACGGACGGCGACCTGACCTGGCTGAAGTTCGTCCCACCTCAAACGCCCGACCGCCACACGCTGCTGTGGGCGTACAAGAACGCAAAGTGGGCCTTCAGCGCAACCGCGGATTCTGAGGCTGAACTAGAGGAATTGGTGCGAGCGCTAGTAACCGCAGCAAAGTAGGCAGACGTTCAGGAGCAGCGATTCCCATCTCCCGACGCCGGGTGCCCGCTTGCGGGCGCGGGCTAGGGTGAGGGCTTCCGCCTTCTTCCCTATCCCTGGGAGGGAGAGGGCTAGGGTGAGGGTCGGTTGTCTCCTGGCAACGACCGTCTACCCAGTCACAACCTACCCACCCTCTAACTCCCTCCCAATAGGGAGGGAGGATTGGTGAGAGATTCTGAATCGAGTTCAGAATGACAGTTACTCGCCATCCTGAGCCTGTCGAAGGGCGCCCTCTCCCTAAACCTCGCCCTGCTCCTTCTTCCAGTTCTCGAAATCGGCGTTCATCTCGTCTGAGAACTCCCGGTCAACCTCGCCCGGCGTGTAGATCCCTTCTCGGATGCGCTGCTGGCCGAAAGCATCCTTCAGCCTGATCTGCTCAGACCTGACAACAACCTCCTCAGCCAGGTGCGGCGGAATGAAAATCAAGCCCTCGATCGTGCCCAGCACAACATCGCCCGGCACGCACGTCGCATCGCCGATGCGCGTCACGCCATTGATGTCCGGCATGCTCACATCGAGAATTGCCGTCGGGTCGTATCCGCGCACGAACGCGTTGAAGTCGTCCAGCTCCATCATCCTCTGGACGTCCCGGATGCCGCCGTCCACCACCAGACCCCGGTGCGTGTTCTGCTGAATCGCCGTCGCAAGGTTGTCGCCGGCGAACGTGCCGTCCTTCACCTTGCCGAACAGGTCCACCACCAGCACATCACCCTCTCTGAGCATGTCGATCACCCAGGAGTTCTGGAACCCGATTCGACCGTCCGCCTCACCCTGCTTATCGATCGAATCGTGGACATCCGGACGCCGGGGCACCCAGCGGCACGTCACGGCGCGGCCAACCAGCACCTTCTCCGGATGCAGCGTCGTCCAGTCGCCCGTGAACTGGAAGCTGTAGCCGTTCCGCTTGCAGAAACCCCATGCCTCCTCAGTCGTCACCTTCTCCATCCGCCTCAGGATGTCGTCCGACACCAGCGGCCGGCCTTCATCATCCCGTTCACCCTTCCATTCCGACGTAATGGCGAGCAGGTTTTCTTTGTTCGATAGGTGCATGCTGGTTCCTGTCTGGGCTTGGGAAGATCACAGGCTGCAGCAAAGGAGCCGCAGCTGGTCAAGTTGAGCGCCGCTGAGGATACACCGGAGCCGATACAGAGCGCGAGGTCGACACATCTTCGCGGCCGCCATAGAATCCCTCGCGTAGGTGCCTGGCGTGGATGGTGTGGATCAGGAGGATGCGAACCATGAGCAAGCAATCAGTGAGCGACCCATCTACCGGCAGCCCGGAAGATCTAAAGGCGTTCGTGAGGCTAGCCAACTCGCCCATACGGAGCGAAGAACGCAACGACGCGCTCCGGGAATGGGAGGCGTACAAGCAGCGGCGCATCCGGCAGCGCTGGATTGATCAGCAATCCGAACCGCCGCGGCCTGACTCGAAATCGACCGTTCGAGCCGTCCTAGCACCGGGCCCAGGCGACGGGCCCTCGGTCAAGATCGTACGCCCGCCGAGACGGCAACAGCCGGTAATGACCAAGGGCTGGTACGTCCAGGCACTGACCAAGCGCCTAATCGATCTTCGAGGAGCAAACCTGAACGGCATCTGCCTAGGCTACTCGGACATGCGAGGGCTTCAGTTGGACGGTGCTGACCTCCGTGGGGCATGGCTCAAGGGAGCGGAACTCGAACACGCAAGCCTTAAAGAGGCTGATCTCTCACCGCGGCCAGACCAGCCGCAGCCTTATGAACACAGGGTCGGCAACGGCGCGTCCAGGCTCCTCAGGGCCAACCTCGCACAGGCTGATCTCTCCGGCGCTGACCTCCAGGGAGCCGACATTTCGATCGCGAATCTATACAAGGCTGATCTCCGGAAAGCCAACCTTTCCGGTGCAAATCTTTCAGGCAGCATTCTTGTTGACGCCGACCTCAGAGATGCCGACCTGTCCAACACCGACCTCAGCAACGCGTCTCTGGTGGGAGCAAAACTTCAGGGGACAGAACTCACCGGCAGCCGGATCCACGGCATCTCGGTATGGGACGTAATGCTCTGCGACGACGCCTCGAAGAGACAGAACCTGATCGTGACCAAACCCGAAGAGCCAGAGGTTCGGGTTGACGACCTCGAAGTCGCCCAATTCATATACCTGCTGCTGAACAGGAAAAAGCTCCGCAACGTAATCGAAGCAGTGACTCAAAAAGGTGTCCTGGTCCTTGGCAGGTTCAACGAAGGCGGTCTCGATGACTTGCAGAAGATCGCCGCCGCTCTGCGCAACGAGGGGTATCTGCCTATGCTATTCGACTTCGACAAACCCAGGAGCAAGTCACTGACGGGCACCGTCCGGGCAGTGGCGAACCTCGCGAGGTTTGTGATCGTCGACCCCAGCGGAGCATCGGTGCCCCACGAACTCGCAACAGTCGTTCCGGCGACGCGAATACCGTTCATCCCGATCCTTCAGAAGAACCGCGAGCCATATGCGATGTTCGAATCGCTCGTCGAAGACTACGACTGGGTCAGCCACGAGATCATCGATTACGATGATATCGAGTCGATATCCGAGAACCTAAAGAGCAAGGTCATCAACCCGGCCGAAGCGATCCTGAAAAGGCTCGACGAGGGCAAGCGAGCGGTCGTTCGTAGGTAGTCATGATCTGGCGGCCGCTCAGCCGCCCAGACACCCCCCTACCCCTCCAGTAGTCCGCACTCCACGAACGCCTGCCGCAGCTGCGCCTCCTGCTCCGAAGACAGCGGCTGCGTCGGCTTGCGAGGCACCGTCGCCTCGTAGCCCAGCATGTTCAGGCCGGACTTCAGCGCAGCAACGCCCCAGCTCATCCCGAGATAGTCGGCGTGCGTCATCGACTGCTGGATCCGGTTCGCCTCTTCGAACTGCCCTTCCATCGAAAGCTCGAGAATGCGCTTCACCAGGCTCGGGCCCCAGTTGCCGAAGAAGAGACATGCGCCGTTTGCGCCGAACATGCCGCCAGGCAGCACGATGCTCCCGTTGCAGGTCCATAGCTTCACACCCGGCGCAATGAACTTCGGAATGCGGCACTCCCAGCGGTAGTTCAGGGAGATGATGTACGAAAAGACGTTGTCCATCGCCGTGATCTCGCCGATCTGTTCCGGCGTGGCGTCCGGGTTCAGTCCTGCACGCGGCTGATGGATCACGACGACCGGGACAGGGCTGCCTTTCGTCACCTCTTCGTAGTACTCGACCGGTCCGCCAGCCACCCTCCCGCCTCGGGCCGCTCCCGGAATCCGTACGCGCACCATGTCGGCGCCGGCCTCCGCATAAACATTCGACAGACGTACCGCCTCAGTCGGTGACGGGGTGTCGATTCCCGCGATGACGAACCTTTCTCCCTTATGCGCCGCGGCAACAGTTTGCACCGCGGCAACTTTGTCAGGTTCGCCGAAGTGCAGCTCCTCACCGCCGTAAGTAATGACAACAAAACCGGAAAGATCTGTGTCGAGCCAGCGTTCGACATTGCGAGCAAGCTTGTCGTGGTCAAGCGAATCGTCAGCGCGCAAAGGCATCGGCGTCGGCGCAACAATGATCGGGTCGGTTGTAGGTACTGCCATTTCTGTCTTTCCGTTGTTTCGTTTGGTCCGGGTCTGCGTACGCGACGCGAAAGAAGATCGCGGTTCATGCCGTGCACGCCGTGCACGTATGCGGGGGCCGCATTCTACGCGCCGTCCGGACTACCGAGCACACCTGACGGCGTCCGGAAACGCTCGTAGAGACGCTTCGCAGCGGAAAAACACCCAAAAGACCTTCTCGAATCAGGGGAAACGACCCTTACGGCGTAGATCACGCACCACAGTTGAGGGTTGACCTGGGTGACGAAAAAGGTTGACACCGCCAACCTTGGCGCCGAAAACCGAATCGCTTCAGGGACACGTCCCGGACCGGCCAAGTCTCCGGACAGCCGGCATACCGCGTAAACCACCCGGTTCAGGTGGGGGTTGACACCGGCGACACAAAAGGTTGACCCGTTCAACCCTGAGAAAACGCCCGAAAAACCGCCTGTGCAGGCCTGACCGACGTCTCAGCGAACGTACACCGCATGACCAAGCCCGAACGAAATTCCCGCGCAGTTGAACTGTGGCTCCAGAGCAACAGCTGGCGAGGCATCGCAACTCAACTTGCTCGAGAAGGATTCGGCTCAGTTAGCCACCAGTACATCGCCAGGGTGGTCAAACGGGAGCTCGCAAGAGCCTGGAGCGGTGTTCACTACGTCCCGGCAAGGCCCGTTTTCCAGACCATACCCGCTTCCCCGCCACCCTCCTATTCGCACGATCCGTTCGAAGAGCTCTCTCAGCCAGAGGCGCCGGTGTCGCCGATGATCGTGCGCGCACCTGTGGACCCGGACGCGCCTGAAGCAACAACAGAGATCATCGTCGAGTCGTTCTTCAACGCGCGACATTTTGTGATCCTCGACAACAAAACAGGCACTCCGCACGGACATTCTTACCGCGCGCGCATGACCGCAACCGGCGTTGTTGACGAAAAAACGGGGATTGTCATCGGTTTCGCGCAAGCACAGTCGATTCTTGACGACGCGGTGATGCAGTTCGCCGAAGAATTACTTAACCGCCTTGAAGTATTTTCTGACACGCAACCGACGACCGAAAACCTGGCCTTGAAGATCGCCAATTCGGTCAAAATCCAGTTGGAATCGCACGGTTTGCGCGTAACCAGCGTCACTCTTTGGGAGAGCCCGACGAAGGGTGTGACGGTGACGCTCAACCCGCAGATGCCGGACGATGATCCGGAGATCTCGGAAGCGGGCGATCAGCCGTTCATTTCGTCTTAGAGACACCGGTTGCGGAGCGATAAACTACTTCGCGCTCGCGTAGATCCGCTCTGCAAGGTCGAGGGTCGCGAGTGAACTCTCAAGCGTCGCGGCCTGCGCGCCGAAATGTTCTCCGGAAATGGCACACCGCACTAAGTGCCGGTCCTGCAGGAAAGTGCTGCTCAATCCTTCGGCGTCCGAAATCTCAGAACTTTCGCCATCCGCAACGACCGAGCCACCGTTGACACCCTCGAGATATGCGCTGACGGCGTTTCCGTGCAGTTCGTAGCGTTCGAGCCGCCCGCCTGCGGTCAAACTGGCGGTGAACTGCGCGACGCAGCCTGATTCGAACTCGATCAGCGCCGTGTGCACGTCCCTGTACGGTGAGTTCACCTGCCCGACCACAGAACTCACGTTCTTCACAGGCGAGGCAGCGAGATAGGTGATCAGGTCGATGCTGTGGACCGGCGACTCCAGCATCAGGCGGTCGAACATCTCCTCGGAAAACCGTGCGTCCTCCGTCCAGTCCCGGATGTCCTTGTGAAACTCGGCTACCAGCTGATGCAACTCGCCTCGCTCTGCGATCGCCGCCTGTGCGCGCTTCACGAACGGGTTGAATCGGCGGTCGAAGCCCACCATCACTCTTGCGCCAGACCGTTCGGCTGCGTCCTTGAGCTGCTGCACATCAGCGACGCTTAATCCGGGCGGCTTTTCCAGTAGCGTCGTCACTCCCCTGCTGATCACGGGTAGAGCCGCCGCCGCATTCAGGTGCGCTGGAGCGGCCACAAGCACAGCGTCCACGTGACCGGAATCCATCATCTGCTCGGAGTCTGCGAAAGGTGCCGCGCCAAACTGTTCGGCAGCGGCGTTGCGGGAAGCCTCGAACGGGTCGCAGACGGCGGTCACCTCGGCGTCATCCAGCGAGGCGAAGATCTCCATGTGGCCACGACCTCGACGGCCACAGCCGACGACGCCGATTCTCAGTTTCTGTTGCGACAACCTGCGCTCGCCTCTCCGAACTTGCGTTTTCACCGGACATTCGCCAAAGACCGCAACACTGTGGCAGCACCGTCTGCCTATGTCCAGCCGAGCGTCAGCACCGGTCATCAGTACAGCCGAGCGTCAGAGACCACAAGTCGCAACAACTCCAACTGCCGCACCTGGACGAGCCGCATCCTCTCGCGCCAGAAGAAAACGCTGCCCACGCTCATGCCACACCAATGCTCTACGCGCATTCATATCATCGAGGTATGGCTGAGATGGAACAGATCGAGGGCGCGCTGCGTGAGTTGCACTCAAACTCTCCGCAGGACGGCCGCGCGGTCAACTACCGCTTCGTGAACGGTGTTTCGGGCGACCTGACGCTGCTCAGCGGCGACCCGCTAGACGAAGGCGAGATCTACCTCCTGACCGGCACCGAGCAGAACCGCCGCATCGAGATCGTCGAGACCGCCATGCACGCCGGTCCGGAACCCGGCGCCACACAGGCTAGCTACCGCTTCAGAGTGGTTTGAACCGCTCCTACCGAGCGGCGCCCGCCTCTTCCGGCACGAAGTACCGGCGCTCGGACTCGTCTATCGGCACATCGTTGGCGCTCATGTCCCGGCGTCGCATCAGGCCGTTCTCGTCGAACTCCCAGTGCTCATTGCCGTGCGAACGGTACCACTGGCCTGACTCATCGTGCCATTCGTACTCAAAGCGCACCGAGATCCGGTTGTACGTGTAGGCCCAGAGCTCCTTCATCAGCCGGTAGTCCAGCTCTTTCTTCCACTTACGCGTCAGGAACTCCTTGATCGCCTCCCTGCCCTTGAAGAACTCGTCGCGGTTTCGCCACTCGGAGTCCGACGTGTAGGCCAGCGAGACCCGCTCGGGGTCACGGCTGTTCCAGGCGTCTTCAGCGGCCTGCACCTTCTGCTTCGCCGTCTCGAGCGTGAACGGCGGTAGTGGCGGTCTCTGCTCCTGTGTCATCTCTTCATGCGCTCCCTGCAGGGCTTTTCCTACGCACTCCATTTGATGCGACTTTTCCAGCGGGGATTTGGATGTGAGCCGCCCTTAGCGCTCCGACACAACGGCAAGGCCTCATCGTCAGATAGAATCCGCCCGGACAACGAACCTGCCAGGAACCTCGTGTAAAGGGGACAGACAGATGACGACTGTAGATCAGCCGGTGGCCACACGTTTCTGCCCGGACTGTGGAGTGTCAGAGGACACGCCAGGCCGGCTCTGCATCAACTGCAAACACCTCAAAGGCGCAGGCCCAAATCTCAGGGCGGCAACGTTCCTTCGAAGACTTTCTGCCTATCTGCTGGACATCCCGCTGCTTATCGTGACGCTGGGTATCGGCTGGCTTATCTGGTGGCTCTTCACCCTTGCCAACGGCCAGACGCCGGGCAAGCAGCTGCTCGGTATCCGCGCAGTGCGAGATGACGGCCGAGACCTTGGATGGGGACTGACCTTCGTGCGCGAGTTCGTGATCAAGGGTCTACTCGTCGGCATCATTTCGAACTTCACGTTTGGAATCTTCTGGGTCATCAACTACCTGTTCCCGCTGTTCGACAAGGACCAGCAGGCCCTGCACGACAAGATGATGTCTTCGATGGTAGTGAAAGACGACCCACTTCCCGCCAGCCGTGCACGCATCAACCCGGGCGACGACCCATGGGGCCGCCAGGTGACGAACTGAGGCCTGAACTTAGCTCGGTCAGCTGTTTCCGAACCAACCACCGCCAGCAGCGGGACAAAGAATGAAACTCGGCTACTCCACCTACGCCCTATCGATGGTCAACCCGTTCGAGGCGCTGCCAAAGATCAAGGAGATCGGCTATGAGGCGATAGAGATCGCCATGGGCGACATCTGGCCCACCTCGCCGATGAAGATGGCGCCGCCCGATCAGATCAAGCTGGCTTCGCTTTCTCAGAGCCTCGGGTTTCCATCTCCACTGCTGTTCGGCAACTTCGACGTCTGCGCTCTCGACGACAGTGAAGAAATGGACAAGACGCTCACGAAGCTGCGCATGGCGAACCGGCTGCACTACGACGACACCCCGCTGCTAATCACGACAACCGCCGGGCACTCGGCACCGCCGTGGGACACGCACAAGGAGCAGATCCGCGACGCCTTCATGCGGCTGGCAGACCTGGCGGCGGAGCACGAGGCGATGATCGCCATCGAGCCGCATGCGGGCACCGACTTCGAGACGCCCGAGAAGGCGAAGTGGATGATGGAGCAGACTCAGCACCCGAATCTGACGCTGGACCTGGACATCTCGCATTTCTACGTGGAGGGCGCCAAAGTCGCGCACAGCGTCGAGACCTGTGCGCCCTACTCCTCGATGGTCCACATCAAGGACGGCCAGAAAGTCGACGGAAAGGTCCAGTACTGCCTGCCCGGCGCCGGCTCGATCGACATCCCGCTCTTCCTGCGCTCACTCAACGAGAACGGCCTGGGCCACCTGCCCGTCTTCGCCGAAGTCAGCGTCCAGCAATCCCACCAGCCAGACTACGACCCCTGGGCAACAGCAAAGTTCTGCTACGACGCGCTGAGGGAAGCGGAGAAAAACTGACTATCAACATCACGAAGAACACCCCGAAGCAACTGGCTACTTCGGGGTGTTTCTCAACGTATGCCGGTCGACACTTCAACTGACACGTCTCAGCATTGCGGCAAGGTCGCATCGTTCCGATCGCAAGTCGATGCGCCCCGCCACAGGCTGATCATCACGGCACCCAGAAGACCTCGGAACATCTCCCTGTGCCCGTGACGTTGTACTTAACGAAGTACGGCGTCCCACAGATTGAATGCCACTCTCCTGTACCGTGCCTGGCACCTGAAAACTCCAGCACTCTTGCAACGCTTGGAACTGGCATGTCTCGGTGCGTGCCGATATCGGCGGTCGCTGTTCCAGTCCCGTACATGATCCAGTTCGTACCGTTGTGATACCAGAACTCCATGTTCCACTGCTGCTCAGCCCAGGCGCCGTCTTCCCATTGGATCTTGACGTTAGGTGCAGAGTAGCTATGAGTGATGGCCTCCATCTGCCCGAGGCTCCAGTATGCGTCCACGTTGTTCTCGTCATGGAGCGCCGGACCTGTCAGGGAATCACAATGGACCAACGGGCTGCCCGTTCCTGTGTCCATGATGCTGACGACAGCGTTGTTGCATGCGGATGGGGTCTGCTGATCAAGGTATTGCTCGTGTAGTCCGTACGCGTGCCCCATTTCGTGTGCAATCACAGCCAACCGGCCATTCGTGCCGTAGCTGGTCGTGTTGCTGACGCATATCCTCGCATCTGTCCAGTAGTTGGCATCACGCGTTGAATCGTCGTACCAGGTATCGACAGTGAATCGTCCAGCCCCTCCACCAGCGCATGACTTGTACTCAAACTCAAGGTCCGCCGTGGAGGCTGATGAGGTTGAACCGAACCAGTCCAGATCGGGGATCACCGACTCCCAGTTGCTCACCGCAGAATCCACATCTGACCTGATACTTGTTGGGGCGTACCACCGCAGGTTCGAATTTGACAGAGCCCACCATCTGAAGTTGTGGTTCTCCACTCCAAACTGTGCCGTGCTCTGAAGATTGGAATCCTCAGCGCGGTAGTCAAAATGATGGGCTGCTGCAGAGCCAGCGAAGAAGAGCACGGTCGCAAGCGCGATCAGTAGTCCCACACCCGTTTTCGAAACGTAGTCGAGCCGTGTCGATTTGATCATTTCAACCCCTCCACCAGAAATGCGAATTGGTCACCGGGATGGGCCTCGATCTTTTCTGACCAGAAAACTCCATCTGCATCGACAAGAATGCTCGAATCTCCCCGTCTAAGCTCGTATGCGGGCGTTCTGGCACACGTTTGGCCCGCCGGGCAGAAGATCTCGACTACGTAGTCCTGAACCCAGACGTCGGCCGGGAGGCGGATCTCTTTGCCGCCTACGGAAATCAGAGTCCCGGCCGTTTCCGGTCCGGATGCGGCTACCCGTTTACCGTTACTTTCGGCATCAATCTGGGCTCGCAACGCATCGTCTTCGGCCAGTGTTCTCGGCGTATCGGGGCGTGAAGGGACGCTCTGAGGTGGCGGTGGAGTTGTCAGAGGGGCATCCGGAATCTCCGGACGCTCAGCGAACGCGACGGTCGCGAACCCACCCGCCAACGCCAGGAGGGCGATCACGAACACCGCCGCAACTGCCATAGTCTTGTTAAGCGCCGGTCTGTTGGCCATGGTTGGCCTCCTTTACTCAGTTCCGGCTGAACCACTTATGAGTCAGCGTATATGCGCCTTGTCGCTGAAGTGTTACGAATAAACCACGCTATTGACGCCTACCTTTCAACCTCTCCTTTCGGTCACCGCTCATTCAAGCGCCAATACACGTAGCTTTAGTTCGTTGTCCAAGGCCTAATGAACAGGCAGCCTACATAGCGCGGTGAATTACCGCATCACTTGAAAAGGTTAACCCAAAAGTATTAGTACCAAACCCTCTTCGAACGAGTTCATGCGTGATCATTCCGCTAGGTAATCGAATGAGATCACAGACAGAGAGGCAGAGTTCACTCCCGTGTTCTCTACTGCGAGGTTGGAGTGGGGTCCCCGTTGCGGGACCTGAGCAAACCAACGATCTCGGCGCGGTTCGCAGCGCTGAGCTTCGTCATCATGTTTGATAGATGTCGCTTAACCGTGTTCACGGAGATATTCAAATCAGTAGCGATTCTCTCGTTGGAGAATCCGCTGGCCACTAATTCGGCGACTTGCAGCTCTCTGTCGGTCAAAACCCGGTGATGTGATCCGATCCTCATGCCACCCTCCATTTCATCCGCTATCGGAATGCCACTTCACTCAGCCATGAAAAGCAGATAGTAAGACGCGAATGTGTTACTCAACCATTACGTACTGCCGGTCATCGAGTATACGATTCGTTTTCCATTCAGGATTATCGAGATGTCCGCCTAGGCGGGCCAAACGGTTTGACACCTGCGGTGTGCGATGAGACTGTGTGCACGAAAGTCCAGACGGTCGTTCTTCCTGAAGGTAATCACCTCGTGCCAGACAACTTCGCCTTCGTCCCCGCCACCGAACTTGCAGCCCGTATCCACAGCAAAGAGCTCTCGCCTGTTGAGCTGATGGAGTGGACGCTAAGCCGCATCGACACGCTCAACCCGCAGCTCGGTGCGTACATCACCGTTATGCATGACCGGGCGATGGACGATGCGAAGGCCGCCGAGCAGGCTGTCGCAGACGACAAAGACCTCGGCCTGCTACACGGCATCCCAGTACCGATCAAGGACCTCGAAGGCGTCGAAGGCGTGCGCCTCACGCATGGCTCAGTGCCCGACGATGAAACCGCCGACTCAGACGCGCTATGCGTGGAACGCATACGCAACGCCGGCGGCATCATCATCGGCAAGACAAACACGCCCGAATACGGCCACGCCGGCACCACCGAAAACCGGGTCTTCGGCCCGTGCCGCAATCCCTGGGACACCGCCCGGACGCCCGGCGGCTCAAGCGGCGGAGCGGCAGCATCAGTCGCCGCCGGCATCACAGCCATCGCGCAGGGCAGCGACGGCGGCGGCTCGGTCCGCATCCCCGCCGCGCTCTCCGGTATCTACGGCCTCAAGGCCACGCAGGGCCGGGTCCCAAGACGCCACGCCGGCTCCTACAACCTCGTCAACAACTCGTCGGTTGGCCCGATGACGTGGACCGTGCTCGACTCGGCGGTCTTCATGAACGTCATGGCCGGATGGTCAGAAGACGCCGAGTACGGCACGATCACCGACGCCGCACCCGACTTCACAGCAGGTCTGAACGACGGTGTGAAAGGTCTGCGCATAGGACTCGACACATCGAGCCTCGGCGGCGCACCGTGCGACCCTGCGGTGACCGCGGCTATCGCCGGCGCCGCAAAGGTCTTCGAGGAACTTGGAGCAAACGTCGAAGAGGTGGAGTTTGCCCCCGAGCCGCATTCCGAGATCGAGCGAAAGTTCCTGAACTTCTTCTGCGCCAGCGGCTACCACCGGTTCAGCCGCCTCATCGACAACCCGGACTCGGCGGACCAGCTGACCGACTACTTCCGGAACAACCTGGAGCGCGGCAGGTCACTGACCGCTGCCGACTACATGGAGTCGCTGGACGGTGTAGGCATGTACCGCACGTACACGAACCGCTACTTCGCCGACTACGACCTGCTGCTGATGCCGAACACCGCAACCGGCGCTTTCGAGATCGACAACCCGCAGCAGCAGATCAACGGCACGTCCGTTCGGGACCCGCGCTGGGGCTTCATCCCTTACACGTACATCTTCAACATGACCGGCAACCCCGGCGCTAACGTGCCCTGCGGTTTCGACAATGAAGGCATGCCGATCGGCCTGCAGATAGTCGGTGACATGAAGGACGAAGCGACGGTTCTCAAGGCATCCGCGGCCTACGAAGAGGCTAAGCCCTGGGCGGGTAAGACGCCGGACTTGGCGTAGCGGTCTTCTGACTCACTGAACCGGCTCACCGCTGATGACGTAGCTTCTGATATCCGCTGATATCTGCGGACCAAAGTTCGACTCACGGCGGCTCGAATGCGCAAATTCACTCTCATATTTCCGCTGCTTCTACTGGCAGTGGCATGCAGCTCCGCTGTTGCCAGCAACCCGACCCAAACATCTTCGCCGACGGCGACTCCCGACGTTCGGCCTACCGCAACTCCTATAACAGCCGATACATTCGAATCCTCGTCTCCCACTCCGGCCAGAGTCGCAACGCCGCAGCAGTCTGAAGATCCCTTCCTGACTGTGCTGAGACCGTACCCGGAAGATGGAGCGATCGGAGTCACCCCGCACACCACCATCCAATTCGAACTCTATCGTGAAATGCCGGTCGTGCAGGTCTCGATCTCGCCCGACATCCAGATCGAACGCCTCCAGTTCAAGCAGAACGAAAGATCGGTGAAGGTGGCGTCATGGACCGACTTACGAGAGGGAAACTATGATCCCTGGCAGGGTTACTACTACCTGTATCGCCCAACTTCTGACCTTGAGCCGGGCACGACTTACGAGGTATCAGTCGAGCTCGGTCGCGTGGATCACCAGGGTCGGCAAAACACTGTAGTAAGGACCTGGCAGTTCACCACCTCCGAGATCACCGGAGCCGATCTGTCAGAGACCGTGGGGTTGCCGCGTTTGATCTCTGAAGGCGAGGGTGGCCATGCGACCGGCATGTTCGGTGAGTTGATCGTGGAAGACGGCTGCATATACGTCGGCTCAAATAGCTGGGTCCCGATTTTCGAGGATGGAACCGTATGGTGGGAAGGTGGAGCTCTCTTCCTACGAGGCAACAGGTTCAAAATCGGCGAGACCGTGTTCCTCGGAGGTTCGGCGAGCGAGTACAGGCCTGACCTCAACTATGCAGAGCCGCCTGCCGAGGAATGCATGGTCAACGGCGTATTCCACAACGTGCAGTAGCGGCGGAGCGGTCGTTGAAGTGCAAGCCGTTTTTTCGGACCCTGAGACAGCGCCAACTCCAGGGTCGACCGCCAGCGTTCACTCGAAACCGCCCCACCCCTAGTCAGCAGCGCCAACCGCGGCGTGCGCTGCAGTCCGCTTCTTCAGCAGCCCTTCTAGGACGCGGCCGGGTCTCATGGGAGCCTCGTAGAGGTAGACGCCTGTGGCGTCGTGGATGGCGTTCCGCACAGCCGCCAGCGCAGGCACTATCGAGACCTCGCCGATGCCTCGGACGCCAAACGGGTGAAACGGTGTGGGGACCTCGACAAGCTCCGTCTCGATGAACGGCAGGTCCAGAGCAGTCGGCATCCTGTAGTCGAGGAACGACCGGTTCTGCATCGTGCCCTCGCCACCCATCACGTACTCTTCGTTCAACGCCCAGCCAATCCCCTGCACAGCGCCTCCCTGGACCTGGCCTTCCGCGGTCTGGGGATTCACAGCCTTGCCCACGTCCTGCACGGCGGTGTAGCGCAGGACCTGCACCTTGCCGGTGTCCGGGTCGACAGCAACATCGGCGATGTGCACCGCCCCGGCGTTTCCGGCCTCTTGCGGGTTCGCTGAGCCGACCGCGCTTACGGGATCGCCTCCCTCGAGAGTGAACCTCGCGAGATCGTTCCAGCCAATGCTCAACGCCTCGTCGGACACACACTCGAACCGCTGCGCGTCGTAGGTCACATCATCAGGCTCAATCCCCCACATCCCGGCCGCGCGCTGGCGCATCGTCTCCAGCAGGTTTTCCGCGGCGTGTATGGCAGCGATGCCGGTGGCAAATGTCGACCTGCTTCCGCCGGTGACGCTCGTGAAGCCGACGCTGTCGGTGTCGACGGTATTTGACCTGATCCGCTCGACAGGCAGCTGCAGTACCTCGGCGGCCTGCATCGCCACCACCAGCTTCACGCTGCCCATGTCGACCGAGCCGGTGTTCATCGTCACATCGCCGTCAGGGCTCAGGTGCAGGTTCACCGAGGACTCACGGCCGCCGTTGCCCCAGAACCCGGCTGCCACGCCCCGGCCAAGGAGCCAGCTGTTGTCATCTCGCCGCTCAAGCCGAGAGCGCCAGTGCTCGGTGTCCATCGCAGCAGCCATGGTCTCTTCGACGCCGATCTTTGCGAACACCGGGCCGGTGACCTTTCGACTGCCCTCGTGCGAGGCGTTCTTCAGGCGGAACTCCAGCCTGTCCCAGCCCTTCGCCTCGCATATCTCGTCTATCACCGACTCCACGGCGAACGCGCCGTGCGGCGCGGCGGGAGCGCGGTAAGAGGCCGTCGGCGGAGTGTTCGTGACGACATCGCGCCCGTCTACGCGCACATGCGGAATGTCGTAAGGAGAGAACATGTTGTTGGCAGATCCGCCGGAAGCGACCCTCTGGTTGCCACCGACTTCGTGCGTGGCGGTCGCAGAGGCCGCAACGATCTTCCCATCGTCGTCGACGCCCATCTTCACCTTCACACGAGCGCCCGCAGCAGGGCCGCTGGCGTAGAAGGTTGATGGCCTGTCCATGACGATCTTCACCGGCGCCCCGGCTTTCTTCGCCAGCAGCGCAGCGACTGGCGGCAGGTAGGCGGTCGCCTTGCCTCCGAATCCACCGCCGATCTCGACCGAGTGCACCAGGATCATCGACTCCGGCATGTCGAGCACGCCTGCGATCTGGCCGCGCAGGCTGAACAGCCCCTGCGTGCTGGACCAGACCTCAAGCCTGCCGTCCGCACGCCAGCGAGCCGTGGCGTTCTGAAGCTCGATGTAACCCTGGTGGACCATCGCCACATCGAACTCACGCTCGATAACGAACGTCGCTGACTTGAACCCGTCCTCGGGGTCGCCTATCTCGTTCCGTATGACGCTCGCTACGTTCGTGCCCTTCACCTGCTCACCGAGGTGATCGCCGACCATGCCCGGCAGCGCCAGCGGTGCATCAGGCTTCATCGCGTCGGACAGCGACGTGACCGATGGCATCGGCTCGTATTCGACCCGGATCCGCTTCGCCGCCTCGATCGCTGTGTTGCGGTCGGTAGCTGCAATGGCGGCCACTGGCTGGCCGATGTAATGGACCGATCCCTTCGCAAGCACCTCTTTCGAGAGGTTCGGGATGTTCACCCACTCGTAAGCCTCGATCTTCGGCTCGGGCAGGTCGTCCCCGGTCACGAACGCCAGGACACCGGGTATGGCCATCGCCTCGGAAGCGTCGATGCCTTTGATGATGGCGTGGGCGTGCGGACTGCGCACAATTTCGCCCCAGACAAGGCCGGGCAGGTGAACATCGGCGCCGTACACGGCCCGGCCAGTGACCTTGTTGTATGCCTCGGCATTCAGCGGCGTCGTTCCAACCACCGAATATGTGTTGGATCCTTCTGACTGGCTCATGACGCAAATCCTTTCATCATTGCGATTCGCAGGCGGCTGACCGCGAATATCAGACCCGCCCGGCATACGCGTTCTGCGTGTAGAGCGCCGACTCAACGCCCCACAGCGCCTTCAATGAACGGGCGGCGTCTTCGAGCACCAGGTGGAACTGGTCCGGATCGGGCGGGTGCATGAAGACGTCACGGTGCACATCCCACATACTCGGCTCCCAGCGGTCCTCCCACTCCGGGTTCTGCTCCCTGGCGAGTCTCATCACGCCGAGCATCACCGCGACCAGCTCTCCGGTCGGCTTGTCTGACGGGAACCAGAGCTTCGAGGCGAACTGGCCCTCCGAAGTCTCCATGCCGAGCATGGGAGAGACTCGGACGGCAACATCGTCGAAGTTCCAGTACAGGTTCGGCGGGAGCTCCATGAAGCGAACGTCCATCGCCCGCCACTGCGCGATCCAGGTATCGGCGAGTGACTGGTACTTCTCCCGCTTCACGGAGTTCTGCTGGTATGAGGCGATCTCTCTTATCGCCTCCGGAGGCCGCCCTGCCCTCAGCAGCTTCTCCATGTCATCGAAGAGGCCGCGATAGAAGTTCATGCGAGGATCGCTCGCCGAAGCCTCAAGCCTCCGCACATCCCTTACAACCTCGATTCGCTTGGTCGGCGGAGAGGATGCGAAACGGGCGAAATGGCGGAGCGAGATGTGCAGGGCTGGCATGTGTTACCTCGTTGACTTATCGATCTATACCCCTATATTACAGGGGTATATACGGGCATGCAACCTTCGTATACCGTCTCTGTTAAAGTGATGCGCCTGCACGCAGGGACGCAACCAGAACAGGGGATCAGTTGAGCGGAACCGCTGTAGTCCGGCGTCTCAGCACCACCAGCAAATCGAACTCCCGCCGCATCCTCCTCCTCGGTGCGCTGGCGACCTTTGCAATCGCCGTCGCATGCGGTTCGGCTGAACCTACAGCCACGCCTGCTCCTACCTCCACGCCGCAGCCAACCGCGACCCCGTTCAACACCGCCCCTACGCCAACCACGCCGCCAAGGGCGACGCCGACTCCGATCGACCTCTCGACGGTCCCGCAGGACATCATCGACGGCTTCGGCATCGAAATCGTGCCGTTCATGGAGGAGCTTCAGGCGCAGGGCCGCCGCTCTTCGCTCTTCGCCGCCTGCCAGCCCGCGGGACCGGGTGAAGCCGCCGGCTCCCAGTTCGCGGGCGAACTCAGTACCAACCTCGCGAACGACATCCAGGTGATCCTGAACCGCGGCATGGGAGGCGCAGAGCTGGCGTGCATGATCGAAAAGCGGTCGTCACTCGGCGGCACGCAGACAACCCTCATCTACGACATCACTAACCCGGGCTGGATCACCACAGAAAACCAGCTCAGGGCGGAGCTGGATCAGTCAGGCATCCCGGAGATCCTGATCGAGGGCTCGTATGTCGAGTTCGACTTCTTCCCGTCCGGCAGCTTCAGGATCCCGACCATTGTCGGCATGAACTACCCCGGTGAGCTGCAGATGGAGATGGTGTTCCTCACCTCGGACGTGGTGGTGAACATCTCCGACCCGAATGTCGTGTGCGGTGAACAGGACGACAACGTGCCGCCCGGTCCTGCCCACATCGGCGAAGTGACCGAGGCGCTGGGAGCGGACCTGCAGGAAGCGCTCGGAATCACGCTGGCGCGTAGCTGTGTCACATGGAGCGAGGTCGGCGACGTGACGACTCTGGACCTGCAGTTTGGCAGTGAGACGCCCCCGGATGGAGACCCGATCACCGGCCTGCAGCAACTGCTGGTCTCTTACGGCGCAACCGACCTGAACTCCGGCGGCAGCCGTCTCCGTGGCGGAGCGGGCTTCTCAGACGCAGAGGTCGCCGGCCACAACGTGACCGGCACGATCAACCTCAACGGCAACGATGCCTTCGTCTCGCCCGAGACCGGCCCGGTCGCTGCGTTCATGGCCGTGACAGCCACCCTGCAGATCACGAATTAGGTTGGCGCGGACGAACTTCTTCGCTGCCCGAGAGGCGGGGTCGCTAGCAAACCGACCTATCTGGCCTGGATTCCGGTCAGCACCACTGCGCCGTCAGAAGTGGTCGTGAACAGCAGCTCAACCGAGTTGCCTGCCGCGACGCCTTCCGGCAGCTCGATGCCTGAGCTCTTCGGCAGCGTCATGCCATCGAACACCATCACATCGTCATCGAACGATTTCAGGACACCGACGATGGAGAACGGAGCGGCGTTCCCAGAAGCGTTTTCGGCTCCTTGCCCGGAACCGCCTGAACCATTCTCCCCTGCCGCTGGCGCCGACTGAGTTGGCGTGACAGCAAGCCGGGTCAGCACGAAGGTGGATTCGATGTACTTCGATGTACCGAGGACCATGTCGTTGGCGCTGATGCCGTAGAGACTGGGTTCCTTGCTGGCGACCGTGATGACGGTTGCTGAGTCGACGGTCAGCCTCAGAGGCTCACCGACCGGAGGGGCAACCATGATCGTGTTGCGGTCTGCGTCCACCGCAGTGACGACACCGGCGATGTGGGTCTCGACCTTGGCCTCACCACTGCGTCCTGGCTGCTCTGTCGTGACAACGACCGTGTCCGCCGTGACGCCGTCTTCTCCGACTGTAAGCTCGACCCGCTGCTCAGGTCCAAGATCGTCGGCATCGCCCTCTTCACCATCGACAATCACTTCGGTATCAGACGTTACTTCGACCCCAACCGTGTCGCCAGAATCGTCCTCATCGACGATCACGACTACAGAGTCGGATGTAGCGTCGTCCTCGACAACGATCACCTCACCCTCGACAACGTTGTCGGTCATGTCCTCGATCGCATCGGCGACCACAGGCGGCAGCGCGGGAGGCTCAGCCGTAATAGTCAACGCCAGCGGGTCGCCGGACTCTCCGTCAGCCAGCGGAGCGAATGAGACCGTCACGGTCCGGCCGAGTTCCAGGTCTGTCAGGCTGGCGCTGCTGTTCTCACCGACGACGATGCCTGTGCTGCCGTCAATGCTGAACAGCCTGAAACCGTCGCCGGTGTTCGAAGACACCCTGATCGAGTCGGACGTCAGTTCGGAGATCACGCCCCGGTAACTCTCCTCAGGTGGAGCGTTGCCGACGCGCTCGGCCAGGTCTGCGTAGTCCCGGCGGAACTTCATCAGCGCAGCCTGGATCTTCTCTTTAGCTTCGTCCTCAACCTGGTCCAGCGTCTGGTTCAGCGTATCCAGGTGCTGGCGGGCGCTCTCATCAATGATCTTGCGCAGCACGGACGCCTTCGCCTTATCCACCTGCTTCTCAAGAGCCTTCTCAAGCTTCTGGACGATCCTGTCGACGCGGTCTATCTGCCTGGCCTTGAGCCTGCCCGTCGCGAGGTCATTTTCCACGATCGCCGTGACAACGTCGGCGATCTCAGGACGGTCATCATCGTCATCGAACTCGATCTCTACCGACCGTCCGTTGCGGGACGCCAGCCGAATCGAGTCTTCGTCCCGCTCGATCACAACGCCGGTCAGGTGCTGGACCTGCTTCGAGCTGGACTTGCCGCGTACACGGATCTTCTTCGCCAGCAGCTGGCCGTCGGAAAGCGGCTCAACCGAAGCCGAGATCCTGTCGCCCCGAGAGATCGAAGAGAACGGGAAATCTTCCCGGCCGTTCCTGATCCTTGTGTCAGCATCCACGAACACGGTCTTCAGGCCGGATCTCACGGCGACCCTCATCGAGGTGTCACCGACCGAGATCACGGTGCCATTGATGCCTCGCCTGTCGTCGTCATCGTCTGCGGTTGCCTGGCCGGGTGCAATGGCCGTGGCCAGGAGTGCGGTAACCATCAGGAACGCCAACACAAAGATGCGCAGCGGCCGTATTCGGGAACTGGAGTTGCTTAGTACAGCTGGCATGATGAAGCCGTCCTTTATTGGACCGAGACGACGCTAATCACGCGCCGGGTCTCTTCGCCCTTCAAGTTGCTGGAAACTATGTCGATGAAATTGGGACCCGGTTCCAGCTGGAGCTCAAGTGAGAATGAGCCGTCCAGTTCGACCGGGACGGACTGGCCGTTGATCGAAACAAGCGCATCGGGCGTGGTAGCGCCGACGAGGGTCACATTTTCGGCCTCGACAACCGACTCGTTTTCGACTCCCGCGATGTCGAGGAACACCGGCAGGCCAACGGCGGCCGGGTTCGGTGTGCCGCTGACAACGGGTGCAGGGGTGGGTGTTGCCGGTGCGGCGGTCGGTGAGGCTTCTGCATCCACAAGAGGAGCGTCTGCCTCTTCGGGCAAAGATTCTGAGCCAGGCTCAAGGCCGTCGCTGGTTGAAGCGGGGGGTATGTCTGCGCCAACACCGGGCGCTGCCGGCAGATCGCGGCCGGAGCGGTTCGCTTCGAACAGCACACCGGCGAAGAACATCAGCGTTACAACGGCGAATAGCCCTAGATCGATCGCCGTCTGCCTGGACTTGATAAACCTCATGCGCCGATGTTGCCGACTATGCTCGTCCGCCACATTGGGGAACTCACATATCGAGATTGAACCATGAGCTAAACCCGGGCGAGCTCATCGGCACATCAGCTCACGTCATCACTGCACGCAGAACTCGTTGCCCTCGGGGTCCTGCATCACCACCCAGTAGTCGTTTCGCCCGTCGACTGGATTGAGCACCGAAGCGCCGAATCCGACCAGCCTCTCAACCTCCGGGCCGATCTGTTTCTTCCGTTCCTCGACCGGAGAGCCGTGGTCGCTTACGTTCACATCGAGATGGACCCGGTTCTTGACCTGCTTGCCTTCCGGCACACGCAAGAAGATCACCCTGGGACCGCCGTCAGGGTCGATAATCGCCGAGATCGAGCCGCGCTCCTCCTCGGTGAACCCATTCGCGTCGGCAAACTCCTCCCAGCTTGAGAAACCTTCTGGCGGAGGCTGCAGCACATAGCCATCCAGCGCCTCGGCCCAGAACCGGGCCAGGCGGTCGGGATCTGCGCAATCAAAAGCAACCTGGAATTTCGTAGTCATATCCGTGAGTCCTCAGCTGACTTCGCCACATGTCACTCACGCTCTGGTTTAGCACATGACCACCGTTCGATAGGCTCAGAATGGCGGTGTTGGTAGGGGCACCGCTTGCTGCGCCCGGTCGATCGCTGTCATCCTGAGCCTGTCGAAGGGTGGCCCGATGACTAAACCGGTAACCCCTCGTGAAAACCTCTAATTGACGCCACAACAATGCGTCGTTATATTCGATAACAGTTCAACTTCCCGTTTGGGCTGTGATCGCCAATCATCTACAAGGCTCAAGCGGGACGTCGGTGAATCAGCGAGTTTTTGGTCAGAAACTGCTGCTGTCACTCCCGGCTGGACCCCGGAAGTGCTGCAGCTTCCAGGAAGGTCCAGCAAATTGCCACACGTTCAAGGGCTGCGCTGCAAAGAGTGCGGCCGCGACTACCCGGCAGACCCCATCTACGTATGCGAATACTGCTTCGGCCCGCTCGAAGTGGCATACGACTACGACTCCATCCAGAAGTCGATCAGCCGCGACAAGATCAAAGACGGCCCACTCACACTCTGGCGCTACGACGATCTTCTCCCTGTCGGCCGTGAGAACGCCGTGGACATCGGCGCAGGCATGACACCGCTGGTCCGGGCGAAGAACCTCGGCAAAGCGCTCGGCCTCAACAACCTCTGGATCAAGAACGACGCAGCGAACCCGACGCACTCCTTCAAGGACCGCGTCGTCTCTGTCGCAACCACGAAAGCGCTCGAGTTCGAGTTCGAGACCATCGCTTGCGCATCGACCGGCAACCTGGCAGGAGCCACCGCCGCCCACGGCAACAAGGCGCAGATGGACACAGTCGTGTTCCTGCCGCACAACCTTGAGAAGGGCAAGATCATCGGCGCAGCCATCTTCGGGAACGTCGTTCTCGTCCGAGGCAGCTACGACGATGTGAACCGGCTCTGCTCAGAGCTTGGCGACAACCGGCGTTGGGCGTTCGTCAACATCAACATGCGCCCGTACTACTCCGAAGGCAGCAAGTCGCTCGGATACGAGATCGCAGAGCAGCTTGGCTGGCAGGCGCCAAAGCACGTAGTTGTGCCTGTGGCCTCCGGCTCGCTGTTTACGAAGGTCTGGAAGGGCCTGAACGAGTTCGGAAAGCTCGGCTTGATCGACGGCGTCGACACCCGAATGCATGTCGCCCAGCCTGAGGGCTGCTCGCCGGTCGCTAAAGCCATACTCGAAGGCCAGTCGCACCCGCGGCCTGTCATCGCCGACACCATCGCCAAGTCCCTCGCTATCGGCACCCCCGCCGACGGCATCTACTCAGTCTCCATCTCGAAGGAGTCCGACGGTTCAGGCACTGCGGTCCCGGAGGACGAGATCGCGGCCGGAATGAGGCTGCTTGCCGAGACCGAGGGCATCTTTGCCGAAACCGCCGGTGGTGTCGTAATCTCGACGCTCAAGCGGCTGGCGGAACAGGGCGTGATAGGCGCAGACGAAGAGACTGTCGCTCTCATCACCGGCTCCGGCCTGAAGACGCTCGAGGCGGTCGAGGACAAGATCGACCCGCCTGTGATCGACGCCACCGTGGAGTCGTTCGACGAAGTCGTGATGGGCACGGTCAAGAGCTAATGGCAGAACGCCGGGTGAAGTTCACGTTCGAGGGCGAGCAGGTCAAAGAGCCTGTGATCTACCGGCTCGGCAAGGACTTTCCGGTAATCACGAACATCCGCCGGGCGCAAGTAGAAGGCAACTCGGGCTGGGTCGTGCTCGAACTCGAAGGCGACCTCGACTCGATCAACCGCGGCCTCGAATGGGTCCGCGAGCAGGGCGTAGAAGTGACGCCAGTAGACGGCGAGGTCCTGGCGGGGGATTAAAGCCACCCTTCGACAGGCTCAGGATGGCGGATACCGTCCTGCAGCGTATCCCCTCTCCCGGCTTCGGGAGAGGGTTAGGGTGAGGGCTTCCTTACTTCCCCCTCTCCCAGATTGGGAGAGGGCTGGGGTGAGGGTCGTTCGGTCTTCCATGGACAACTAGTCGTTCCATCCACAACCTACCCACCCTCTAACTCCCTCCAAAGTTGGGAGGGAGAATGAACGTAGTCCCTAACGCAGTCGGAGGGATGACATGTGCGTGTCGCGTTCCTGCTAACGTGTGCAGGCCACCTCGGACTCACATCCGCGTCCACCACTCCCTCACCCACCGGAAACCACCCAATGCCAGCAGACCGCCCGAACATCCTCTTCATCATGTCCGACGACCACGCCGCCCACGCCATTTCTGCCTATGGCAGCAAGGTCAACAACACGCCACACATCGACCGCCTCGCCAGCGAAGGCGCCCGGCTCACCAACACCTTCTGCACCAACGCCATCTGCACGCCCAGCCGCGCCACAATCCTCACCGGCCAGTACAGCCACATGAACGGCGTCCTGACACTCGATGATGAGATCGACAGCTCCCGCCCCCTCCAATCGCAGAAGATCCTCGGCAACGCTGGCTACAAGACCGCCATCATCGGCAAATGGCACCTCGGCAACAACCCGCCAAGCAACCCGCAGGGCTTCGATTACTGGAACGTGCTGCCAGGCCAGGGTGACTACTACGACCCGACCTTCTTCGAGATGGGCGAAGAGGTGAAGTACGAGGGCTACGTCACCGACATCATCACCGAGAAAGCTGTCGAGTGGCTCGACAGCCTGAACGGAGAAGACCCTTTCTTCCTGATGGTCCACCACAAGGCTCCGCACTCGTCGTGGATCCCGGCGAAGCGCCACGAAAATCTTGGCGTCGAAGGCGAGTTCTATGAGCCTGAAACGCTCATGGACGACTACGAAACCCGCTCGCAGGCGGTCAAGATGTCGTCAATCCAGATCGAGGACACCCGAAAGGCGAACCTGAAGTTCGACCCGCCTCCAGGGCTGAACCGCCAAGAGCTGCGCCGCTGGGCCTACCAGCGCTACATCACCGACTACACGCGCACCGTACAGGCGGTTGACGACAGCGTCGGCACGCTGCTGGACTACCTCGATGAGCACGGACTGGCCGATAACACGCTGGTCGTCTACACGTCGGACCAGGGCATGTTCCTGGGTGACCACGGCTGGCATGACAAGCGCTTCATGTACGAAGAGTCGCTGCGCATGCCGTTCATCGCCCGGCTGCCCGGCGAGATTCCCGAAGGCTCGGTCGTCAATGGCATGCTGCTCAACCTCGACTTCGCGCCGACCTTCTTCGACTACGCCGGTGTTGAATGCCCATACGAGGTGCAGGGCGAAAGCGGCCGGGCGCTGCTGCGCGGCGAAACTTCAGACAGCTGGCGGACCAGTCTGTACTACCGCTACTGGATGCACATGAAGCAGCACCGCATCGTCCCGCACTACGGCGTGCGCAACGAACGCTACAAGCTGATCTACTACTACGGCGTCACGTCCGAGGACACCGGTGTGCCGGAGCTTCAGATACCCGACGAGTGGGAGCTGTACGACCTCGAAAACGACCCGCAAGAGATGAACAACGTCTACGGCAACGCGGACTACGCCGATGTGCAGGCCGAGATGCTGGCCGAGCTGAACCGCCTGCAAACGGAGTTCGGTGACTCGGCCAGGCATCCGGTCGGGTGACCGGCCTCGGCGCCGCCTTATCCCCTCTCCCGGTGCCGGGTGCCCGCTTGCGGGCGCGGGTCAGGGTGAGGGCTTCCGTCTATCCCCTCTCCCAGCTTAGGAGAGGGCTGGGGTGAGGGTCGTTCGGTCTCACATCGACAACCGGTCGTCCCAGTCGTCACCGACCCTCCCTCTAAGTCCCTCCCAAATCGGGAGGGAGGATGATGTGCCGCCATCCTGAGCTTGCCGAAGGGTGGCTACCGCAGGCCTCGTCACGCCCCACCTCAGGTGACCAAAAATCGCCATCACTCCGGCGTTCCAGGCGGCGCGCTCCACGCTAACCTCACCGCATGCCTGAACTGCAGAAATCCCCGGACGTCCACCAGCACTTCAACGACTACGGCCACGATGAATGGGAGAGGTTTGAGAACCGCCTGACCGGCAAGATCGAATACGCGATCCACCGCAACTTCCTGCTGCAGCATCTGCGCGCGGGTGACTCAGTGCTCGATCTAGGCAGCGGGCCCGGACGCTATGCCATCGACATGATGAGAGCCGGCGCGACCGTGACGCTCGGCGACATATCACCGGTCCAGCTCGACCTCGCTCGAAAGAAGATCGCCGAAGCCGGGCTAGAAGCCGATGGCTATCACGAGGTCGACATCCTCGACCTCAGTCAGGTCGAAGCCCGGAGCTTCGACCTCGTGCTCTGCATCGGCGGCTCGCTCTCGTACGTCCACGAACACTACGCGACCGCGCTGGATCAGATGGCACGGCTCGTTAAGCCCGGCGGACGCCTTTTAGTCGCGGCGATGAGCCTTTACGGACTGCTTCCGGTCTTCGCAGCGGGCGACAAGGCGAACCAGTTACGGACCTTCGACCAGCACATCAGCCGCCAGAAGCTCGCCGACAATCCCGGCTTTCTCATCACAGAGCCCAACTCGCCGGTCATCTACATGCCGCTCTTCCTGTGCACCAACCGCTACCTGAGAGAGCACATCGAAGGTCTGGGCTTCAAGGTCATCGGCTCTGCCGCGGCAAACCCGCTCACAGCAGACGGCCAGCAGCTTGAGCGCATCTCATCAGACCCGGTAGCCGAAGAGACTCTCATCGACCTCGAAGTCTCCCTCAGCCAGCGACCTGAACTCGCAGACAGCGGAGAATGGGTGATCGTGGCGGCTCAGAAGATCTCAGGATGAGAGAATCGCTTTTAGCAACGACTTCTCAACCTCTTGCAGGGATCGTGTTAGAACCCTGAGCGAGGGTGATAACTAACTCCCACCAGGTGGTAATCCCAATGTCGAGCCGCCTTTTGACTGTCTTGTTGGCTATGGTCGCTTCATTGGTGGGATTTTTGGTGTGGTTGGACGTGATGTGGTTGGCACCTGTTTTCGTCGTGATGTTCCTGGTGATCGGCTGGCTGCTTACGAGCGGATCCGCCGACGCGCACCACAGGTCTAAATACGCGATAAGGGGTGCCATCGTCGGTTTAGTTGCCACAGGCTCCGTGGTCGCGCTGCTAGTGCGATTCGCCGGGGCCGAGGCGAATGAACCGTGGGCGCCGTTTCTGGCGATACTCGGAGGCGTTGCAGCCAGTGTGATCGGAGCAGTCGGGGGTGCTTTCGCCGGCTACGCCATCGCTCGAGACTTCGAGCGAGACCACGATGACGACTCTAATACTGAGTAAGGCTAAAATTTCTGATGTTGCAGAACGACGGCTCTCTGCCTAAAGCTCCCAGCTATGCGCCACATGCGCCAGCGTGTGCTTCACCTCGGCCACGTGCTCGAACAGCGGCTCGAAGACCTCGTCATGGATCGGTCTCGCGACCCACTCCAGCCGCTTCTCCTCAGATTCCCAGTACGACACCACCTCGAACGTGTGCGAAGGCTTCATGCCTCCCAGCGCGTCCAGGGCGGCATCGGCGAACGGCTTAAGCAGCGCCGCGTGCAGAAAGCCCGGCTGCTCGGACATCGCCGCAATCCAGCTGTCCCTGATGCCGGTCTCAAGCGCCGACTCCCGGCCCGGCTTCGCAGTCATGTAAACGTGAAGTGTGATCATGTGTCGTGTCCTGTGAGGCCGATATTGATACCTGTGTCGCCAGCTTACCCCCTCTCCCTGGGAGGGAGAGGGTCGTTCGGTCGTTTGTCATTCTGAACTTGATTCAGAATCTCTCAGCTGACCGCTGACACAACCTTAACGAGAGATTCCGGATCGAGTCCGGAATGACAGAAGCTAGCCAATCTCCTGCCAAAACAACCTGATCCATGAGCCGCAACTAAGCTCGCCCGCAAAAACCTAGATCAGCTTCTTGCCCGGCACCTTCACTCGCAGCCGGTACAGCGAAGTGCTCGCCGTCACGTAGAGCGTGCGCAGGTCATCGTCACCCCACGTGAAGTTGGCGATGTGCTCCGGGATGCCGATCACGCCGAGGTCAGTCGCATCCGGCGCAATCACGTGGATTCCGCCCGGCCCGGTCGTGTAAAGGTTGTCCTCCGAGTCGATCTTCAGGCCGTCCGGCACACCCTCGCCATCGCCGACAACATCAGCCCAGACATCACCACCGGTCACGGAGCCGTCAGCTGCGACATTGAACACTCGAATGTGCCCGCGGTCCGTGTCGTTCACGAACAGCTTCGACTCATCGAGCGAGAACGCAATCCCGTTCGGCTGCGCGAAGTCGTCTGCAAGCTGCGTCACCTCGCCGTCCGGCGAGATGCGATATACGCCCTGAACGTCCATGTCCTGCTCCCGCGGAAATCCGAACACATCCATGCGGCCATAGGTCGGATCCGAGAAGTAGATCGACCCGTCACTCTTCACGGCAAGGTCGTTCGGGCTGTTCAGTTCCTTGCCGTCGTAGTGAGTCGCCAGCACCGTGACCGAACCGTCCTCTTCAGTACGGGTGACACGGCTGGCGTGCTCACAGGTGACGAGGCGTCCTTGCAGGTCCCACGTGTTGCCGTTCGCCTTGTTACAGGGCTGCCTGAACACCTCGACACCGTTCGCCTCAGACCAGCGGCGCATGATGTCACCCGGCATGTCGCTGAAGATGAGCGATTTAGTACGCGGGTCCCAGAGTGGGCCTTCGGTGAACTTGAACCCGGTCACAACCTGCTCGACATCGACCGAATCGCCCACGACGCCACGAATCCGGTCATCCAGTATGTTCAGTGCCATTTCTTGTGTCCCTTTGTGCGATGGCGCGCCGTCCTGAACGAGCCACCTGCCATCCCGAGCTTGTCGAAGGGTGGCGAGCTATCGGCCTCCAGCCGATCAACCCTCACCCTGACCCTCTCCCGTAAACGGGAGAGGGGATTAGCCGCATTGTCATTCTGAACTTGATTCAGAATCTCTCGCTGACCGTTCTTCTATTGTCAGATCCCTCCGCTGCGGTCGGGATGACGAAGACTGGAAGCCCTCACCCTGACCCGCGCCGCCATAAGGAGAAGGAATTCTTCACTCTCGCAGCAGCCATCTCACCGCATTCGTCATCAGTTTCTGTGCCATCGGGTGCTGCAACGAGCTCAACTTGTGGCCGTGACCGAGATAAGCGACCCGACCGTCGCCATACTCGTGGCAGAACCCGGCCGCCGACTCCCGCCCGTCCTTGCCCCTGCTCTTCGTGAACAGGTGCACGCGGTCGTAGTCGAACCACAGGAAGTGCTGCTCATCCTCGATCTCGTAGTCGGTCACGCCCTGCGTGATCGGATGGCCGGTGTCGACCACATGAACATCGAAGTCCTGGAACGGCGGGTGGAACTGGAAGTAGCCGCCGACCGTTCGCCGGTAAGGCCCGTCCCACGGGTAGTTCCACGCCGAGTTGTGCAGCACCAGGAACGAGCCGCCGCCGTTAACGAAACCCTCGATCGCCTCCTCCTGGTGAGGCTGCATCCAGCGTTCCGGCGGGGCGTCGTGCCCTCCCGGCCACTCCATGCCGTCTCGGTGAAACACCAAAAGGCGCTTTCCATCGAGCTTTCCACCATCTATCGAGGCGAAATCCTCGGTGAACTCCGTCTCAAGCCCGGCGGCCTCCAGCACCGGCCCCACGCCTGCAAAGGCCTCCTTCGCGTCGTGGTATCGGTCACCGGCCAGCATCACAGCATCGGTCATGTTTGAACGTCTCCAGCAGTCTCGCTTCGCATCGCCCAACTCGGGTTGCATCCTTCAGCGCCGAATGTACCACCGCTTCGAGGCACGTGAGCGGAGCTTTCGCTGTCCATCGTTGACTTCGCAAATATCGCCGTTCGCGTCTAAACTTGGGTGAAAGCGATCTAACTGTGGTCTGGCGGCAAACTCCGGAGACCACGCTTGCAGCCTGACCGGCCCAACATACTCACCAGAAGAACGCAGGGAGCACGATGACAGTCACGGTAAAGATCCCGACCCCGCTGAGGAACCTGACCGCGCAGAAGGACAAGGTATCGGCAGACGGCACCAGCGTCGCTGGTGTGATCGACGCCCTCAATGAGCAGCACCCCGGCATGAAGGACAGGCTCTGTGACGACGACGGAGCGCTGCGCCACTTCGTCAACATCTACGTGAATGGCGAGGACGTGCGCTACATGGCTGGCATCGACACGCAGGTGAGCGATGGCGATGAGCTTTCGATCGTCCCTGCTGTAGCCGGCGGGATATAGAACCACGGTCCTGAGCGGACCGTCACAAACACGATGTCGAAAACAGGGCCGCGGCTCCTCAACGGAGTGCGCGGTCTTTCTTTTTCCGGACGGTTCCACAAGCTGGAGATGTACTGATGAGAGCGCTGCTCGCCGCAATCAACTGTCAGAAGGGCGACATAGAGCTCAACTACACGACACACGCCGAAGCGGTTGCTGAGGCGGCGGCAGAGCGGTGTGAGATGGCGGTATTTCCTGAGATGTCGCTGACCGGCTACCTGAACATCAAGCGGCCCGGACACGTGCCGATCTCGCTGCAGTCTGAGCCGGTCCAGCGCATGGCGGACCTGTCGGGAGAGTCCGGCGTTGCCCTGCTGTTCGGCATCGTGGAGGCGAGCGGACAGGAGCTGCCCTACATCACGCAGGTCTACGCGGCGAACGGCGAGGTGCAGGCGGTCTACCGCAAGCGCCACCTCGGCGAGGGTGAGCCGGGGCTGTTTATCGAGGGCGATGTGTCGGTGGTGGCGGGTAGCGCAAGCGATCTGTTCGGAATAGCGATCTGCGCCGACTACGAGGTGCCGGACGAGTTCGAGTACGCAGCGAAGAACGGAGCGAGGACTGTCTTTCATCCGTCGGCGCCGGGCCTTTGGGGCCGCAGGACCGATGAAGCGAGCTGGCAGAGCGGCTTCGACTGGTGGCGCGGGTCCTGCATCGACAACCACGGCAAGCGTGCGAAGGAGCTTGGCATCTCGATCGCGGTCGTCGGACAGGCCGGCGTCACGGATGACGAAGACTTCCCCGGCTGGGCTGCGGTCTTCGGCCCGGACGGCGAGATCAAGGCCGAGCTACCAGACTGGCGAGCAGCAAACCTGGTGGTGGAGCTTTAGTGGCGGCGGCCGCTTGCTTGTCACCTCTCCCGATTTCGGGAGAGGGTCAGGGTGAGGGCTTCCTGTCTTCCCCTCCCTCAGATTGGGAGAGGGTGTTGGGGTGAGGGTCGTTCGGTCTTCCATCGGCAACCAGTCGTTCCAGTCGCAACCTGCCCACCCTCTAACTCCCTCCCAAGTTGGGAGGGAGGATTGATCGAGAGATTCTGAATCAAGTTCAGAATGACAACATCCCTCTCCCTTGACGGGAGAGGGATTAAGGGAGAGGGTGATGTCGGTCGATCCGGCCGGCGTTTAGTGACGAACGATATGCGGACGGTCTACTGTCCCAGAGCGAATCGTTCCACCCTCAAACCTCCCCGCCAGCTCATACACGCCCATCTCATCCGTCATAACCACCTCTCCGCCGTCGTAGATCGCCCGGACCTCAGCCAGCGCCTTCTCTCGCTGCGATGTCAGATCGGTGCTCATGTGCACCAGGAACAGCTGCTGCACACCGCTCTCCGCCGCCATCTCGGCAGCGCCCAGCGTTCCGGTCTGGCCCTGCTCAACACCTCGCTCCTGCAGCCTCGACTGGAAGTTGCCGCACAGCGAGACAAGCACAGACGCACCGCTCGCAATTTCAACGATGTGGTCACACGGCTGCGCATCACCGGTGAGCACCACAGAGGCATCGGGAAGATCGATCCGGTACGCCAGCGAGTCGTGAAACGGCTGCACATGCTCAGTCTGCGCCGCGGTCACTCTCAGACCGGGCACATCGACCAGTTCGCCGGGACCGACATCCTGCACCTCAATTGCAGGTCCGGATCTTGGCAGCGACCCACCACGCAGCGAGTGCATCGTCTTGCTCAGGTGGTGCTCGGTCCTCGCACGCAGATCGAATGCGAAAGCGCCGCTGTCGCCAATCAGCCGGTCCACGATCTCCCGGGTGTTCGCCGGACCGAAGACCTTCAGCGGCTCCTCGTCGCCAGTGCTTTGATCCCAGCGGGTCATCAGGAACGTACCGAGGTCCGCCATGTGATCGAAGTGGTGGTGCGTCAGGAACAGATGGCTGATATCGACCGGGTGGACGCCCAGCTTCACCATCTTGTAGACAGCCGCTGGGCCACAATCGACCATCACCCGGATATCGCCCGACTCAAGCAGGTACGCAGATCCGAACCGCTCTTGATTGGGAACGGGCCCGCCGGAGCAAAGAACCGTTAACTTCGTCATGGTGAGCGACTCCTAGCAAGCAAAAATCAGCCCGGCACGGGCGTGTTCACAGGTGGCGGGGATCCCTGGACAACGCCGACGTTGCATCCGAGATGAACCGTCGGGACCTCGTCTATCGTGTCCGGGAACTCCGTCAGCGTCGTCGAGTCGATGGTGACCAGCACGCCGATCGGGCGACCGCGAATGACCCGCGGAGTGTCCGGTCTATCGACGATACCGGTGGCGACGATGATCAGGCCCGGCAGATCTGCGAGTTCGGCTTCCAGGTCGGCCGCGGCAAGTTCAAGAGCGTCCGCGTAGCGATCGGCGTCGGCGTTGGCAAAGTCGTTGCACAGGGTCTCGGCGCGCTCGGCACTGGCGCACGCAACCGCCGCTGACACGAACACGGCGAGCCCGATGAGCAGCAGTCTTGAACGCGGCCGAATCACCAGCCCAACCTTCCGTTACACGAAAAGACCAATCAACGTCCGGTCAAACACGAAGAGGTGTGGCGCCTAGCCTGAAACGATCACTTCCTCAACTGCTTCCCGCACGGCGTCCTCCGGTACGTCGCGGCGCACAACCGCCTTGCCCGGCCCCTCAAGCAGCACCCATCTGACCGAGCCGCCGCGTGACTTCTTATCCGTCTTCGTGGCGGCGATCAGTTCGTTCGCAGTCACGCCGCTGACCGTCACCGGCAGGTTGTAGCGTTCGAGCACTGTGCGCTGCCTGTCCACCAGTTCCGAGTCGATCATGCCGAGCCGTCGTGCGATGCCGGCAGCCGCCATCATGCCGACAGCCACCGCCTCACCGTGGAAATACTTGCCGTAGCCGCTCACATTCTCGATGGCGTGACCGATGGTGTGGCCGTAGTTCAGCAATATTCGCTTCTCGCCCCGCTCGAACTCATCCTCCGACACGATCTCCGCCTTGATCTGCACGGAACGGCGGATCGTCTTCACAGCAAGCTCGCCTTCAAGCGCTTGCAACTCACCGGCGTGTTTTTCAAACGTGTCCAGCAGGTCCGGGTCGAGGATCAGCCCGTGCTTGATCGCTTCGGCGAACCCGCCCGCCATCTCCCGCTCGGGCAGCGTGGCAAGGTGCGCAACGTCCTGCAGCACCAGCTTCGGCTGGTAGAACGCTCCGACCAGGTTCTTGCCAGCAGGCAGGTTCACGGCCGTCTTGCCGCCGATCGAGGCATCGACCATCGCCGCAAGCGAGGTAGGCACCTGCACAACCGGAACGCCTCGCAGCCATGTCGCTGCAGCAAACCCGACAAGGTCCCCGGCAACGCCGCCTCCCATCGCAACGATGGTATCGACCCGCTCCGCGCGGTGCTCCGCCAGCCACTCGTACACGTCGAGAACGGTGTCCATGTTCTTGGCGCGCTCGCTCAGCTCGAGCGTCATGACGTTGGTCACGAACCCGCCCTTTTCGAGCGCCTCGTGAGCACGGTGGACGGCGGTCGGGAACATTGCAACATCGGCGATCAGGAAGGCACGGCCAGAGAGTCCGGCAGCGGCCATCTCCGGCCCGATGTCGTCGATCACGCCACGGCCGACAACAACGCGATAATCGCCCTGCGTCGTGCTGACAACAGCGGCCAGGTTTTCGTCAGTCGTCAACCCGGACGTCCTCCATCGTTGTATCCGTTAGCGAACACATGCAGGAATCGTGGAAATTCAACAACTCTGAGACCCGCCTCAACCAATCAGTTTTCTGCGAGCGGCAACGACTGCCGCTTCAGCGCGATTCGAGACACCAATCTTCGAGAAAATGTTGCTCACATGCCGACTTACCGCGCCCTCGCTGATGAGAAGCTGCTCCGCGATTTTGCGTGTCGTTTCTCCCTCCGCCAAGAGGCGCAACACCTCCTCTTCCCTACTGTCGAGGTCTGCTGGCAACTCCTCCTGTTCGGCCATCTGCCCGGAAAGGTGCTCCCACGTGTCGACGATCAGCTGCGCCACATCGCCGTGCCGGAGCCCCTCGGTATTGATCTCGCCATCGGCCATCGAATAGGCCTCTTCACGCTCGGCCAGCAACGACCGCACACGCTCGACCGGCGCTTCGCTGCCGAGCAGAGGCCGCAGCGCCCTGCCTCGCCGGGCTGCCGACGCTGCAAGCCGGGAGCTGATCGTCTCCGGGCTTGCCGTCAGCCGGATCACCACGCCCGACTCGGCCATTAGCTTACGGTTGCCCTCGCGGGTCGGCACGCCGCCGCCAGTCGAGACCACCAGCCTGCTTCTGCCTGCGGCGCGGCGCAAAACCTCGGTCTCGATCTCTCGAAACCGATCCTCGCCATCCTGCTCAAAGATCTCCGGGATCGTCTTCCTGGCCGTCGCCTCGATCTCATCGTCCATCTCGAAGAACTCCCATCCAAGGCGTGCGGCAGCCTGCCGGCCGCTGTTCGTCTTGCCGGTGCCGGAGAAGCCGATGAGGTAGATGTTGCCCTTTTTTGAGGCTTCGTCAGAGCTCATATCACGGAGCGCTTTCACCCGACCCGCCGCCGAACTCCTGGTGCGACTCCACGTACCCGGCGTAGTTGCGCTTGATCTCGGCAAGGCTGTCGCCGCCGAACTTTTCCAGCAGCGCATGCGCCAGCACCAGCGCCATCATGCCCTCGGCAACCGGGCACGCCCTGGCGACCTGGCAGATGTCGCTGCGGTTGTAGGCCGCCTCGATCACCTCACCGGTGTTGATGTCGACGGATGGCAGCGGGCTGGTCATGGTGGCGATCGGCTTGATCGCAACCTGCGCAACAATCGGGTTGCCGTTCGACATCCCGCCCTCTATGCCACCTGCGTGGTTCGACTCCTGCCTGAAGCGCCGCGGGTCTGAAGGGTCGGGCACGATCACATCCTGCACCTCGCGCCCCGGCCGCATCGTGTTCGAGAATCCGGAACCGATCTCCACGCCCTTCACAGCGTTGATGCTCATCATCGACTGCGCAAGCCGGGCGTCGAGCTTGCGGTCCCAGTGCACGTAGCTGCCGAGCCCGACAGGTACGCCGAACGCCACCACCTGCATGATCCCGCCGATGGTCGTCCGAGCTGCCTTGGCAGCATCAATGGCTGCCTTGAAACGAGCGTCGGAATCGCTATCCGCCGCCCTGACCTCAGACGCCTCGACTTCATCCCAGTTCACCTTGCCGGGGTCGATCTCGTCAGACCGCTCGTCTCCGGTCGAGATGGCGCGGGCATGCACCGTGATGCCAAACTCCTCCAGAAGTCGTCGGGCGACGGATGCTGCGGCAACCCGTGCAGCGGTTTCCCGCGCACTCGCACGTTCAAGCACGTTGCGCACATCGTGGTGCATGTACTTGAGCGCGCCGGGGAAGTCGGCATGGCCGGGCACGATGCGCGTGTGAGTCTTCTTGTCGACATCGTCGCCGACCGGATTGGGCGACATGGCGTCCGTCCAGTTGGCAAAATCCCGGTTCTCGATCCACATCGCGATCGGCGAGCCGAGCGTCAGGCCGTGCCGCACACCGCCGCGCAGCTCCGCCCGGTCTTTCTCGATCTTCATGCGACCGCCCGAGCCATAGCCCTTCTGCCGACGCGCCATCTCACGCTCGATGTAGTCCTCATCGAGCGAAAGGCCCGAGGGCACGCCCTCGACGATCACGGTGAGGCCGGGTCCGTGCGACTCTCCGGCGGTCATCCATCTGAACTCAGTCATATCTCTCCAAGCGGGCAGCGAGTTGCGTTTTCCGGCGGTCCGGAAGCTATCAAAGGGAAATCAGCGCGGTCGTGTGATCAATCTTACCGTTCGCTGCTCGAACAGAGCCTACTGCTCTGCGCCGACGGCTGCGAACATCTCGGCAACCGGCGCCTTCTTGCCGGTCGCCAGCTCAAACCCCACCACGCCCTGGTAGATCAGCATCGATATCCCGCCTGCGGGAGTCGCCCCCGCTCTCTCCGCCTCCAGCAGGAACGGCGTCATCGGCGGCGCGTACACGGCGTCATAACAGGTCGCCTCGGCCGGGATCAGCTCCGCGGCGACCGGTGAATCGTCCGGCGCAGGACCGCCCTCCATGCCCATCGAGCTGGTGTTCACGAACAGGTCCGCGTACGGCGCAACGTCCGCAAGCGCCGTCTGGTCAAGTCCGATCGCTGTAGGCCGGAACCTGCCGTCGGTCATCTCGGCGGCCAGCGACTGCGCCTTCTCCACTGTCCTGTTGGCGATCGCGACGCTGGCAGCACCACCGGTCTTCAGCGCATACGCGATCGCCCGTGCCGCGCCACCCGCGCCAAACACGACCGCGCTGCAGCCGCTCGGGTCGAAGCCAGCGCTCTCCTTCAGGGCACGCAGGAATCCCGGCGCGTCGGTGTTGTGGCCGATCAGCTTGCCGTCCTCGGGAATCACCCAGTTCACAGCGCCCACAGCCTCAGCGGTGTCGGCGAGACCGTCCAGCATCGGCATGATCGCCTGTTTGTGCGGCAGCGTGACACATGCAGCGACGAAGTCCGGGTCGCGGAAAGACTCAACCTTTTCCGCCAGGTCTTCCGGCGCAACGTCCCACGTGGCGAACGTCATGTCGAGCCCGCAGTGGTCGATGGCGGCCTGCTGGAACAGCGGTGACTTGGTGTGGCCGATGGGGTGCCCCATCACGCCGAATATCTTGCGCATGGCAGGTATTCTATGGCGATCCGGCGGCACCCGCCTCCCGAACAGTTGCACCAACCACCGACTGGAACCACGCATGAAAGCCATCGTCCTCCACGGCCCGAAAGATATCCGCTACGAGTCCGGTTTCCCGGACCCGGAGCCTGCACCAGGCGAGGTGCTGCTGCAGATGACTTATTCGAGCATCTGCCAGACCGACATCGAGGTATGGCAACGCGACCCGTTCAACATGTTTTCCCGCAGGCCTGAGCCGCGCATCCAGGGGCACGAGGCGGCGGGGATCGTTGCCGGGCTCGGCGAAGGCGTGACATCGCTGCAGGTCGGCGATCGCGTGGCTGTCGAGAATGTCCGCACCTGTGGACTGTGCTTTTTCTGTCGCAAGGGGCAGGCGTCGCTCTGTGAAAACGGTCGAAATTTCGGCTTTACCGACAACGGCGGTCTCGCCGAGCTCGCCGTCTGGCCCGCCAGCATGTGCATAAAGCTGCCCGACTCTGTCTCCAACGAGGAGGCGCCACTATCTGAGCCGACCAGTGTGGCGGTCCATGCGGTGATGCAGTCGGGTGTGAACGTCGGCGACCATGCCGCAGTGATCGGTTGCGGTGTTGTGGGGCTGGCGACGCTGCAGGTGCTGCAGGCCGCGGGCGCGCAGGTGATCGCCATCGACACGAGGCCGGAGTCGCTGAAGATAGCGAGTGAACTTGGTGCTGTCGCCGCTCTCAATCCTGCAGACGGTTCGATAGCGGAGCAGTTGCCAGATATGACGAACGGTTATGGCCCTGATGTGGTCATCGAGACCGCTGGAGCGACCGGCACGGCGCTGAACGCGGCAGAGTGGGTGAGGCCGGGAGGCCGGGCTGTTATCGTCGGCTTCGGCCACGAACCGCAGGAGATCGTGTTCAGCCGCACGGTTGGTGGTGAGAAGACGGTGGTCGGCTCGTCCGCTGCAAACGTGGGCGAATACAAGAAGGCTGTCGACCTGATCGCCAGCGGTAAAGTCAACGTCAGACCGCTCATAAGCGAGATCGTGCCGCTCGACCGTGGCATCCCCGACGGCTTCGAACGCATGCTCCGACCCAAAAAGGACCTGTTCCGGATCCTCGTCGGCAACGGAGGCTAGTGCCACCCTTCGACGGGCTCAGGATGGCGGTGTGCACAGGGCAGCTCGGTCTTATCCCCTCTCCCGCAAGCGGGAGAGGGTCAGGGTGAGGGCTTCCGTTTCTTCCCCCTCTCCCAGATTGGGAGAGGGTTGGGGTGAGGGTCGTTCGGTCTTACATCAGAAACCGGTCTTCCCAGTCACGAATAACCCTCCCTCTAACTCCCTCCCAATATGGGAGGGAGTATGACCACCAATACCCCTACTCTGCCAATCCAGCCAGGTAGCTCTCCAGGATCAGCGCCGCCGCCGCGGAATCCACCTGCTGCTTGTTGCGGCTCGGCTGCACACCTGCCGCCCGCAGACGCGCCTCCGCTTCATGCGAAGTCAAACGCTCGTCATGGGTGATCACCGGAAGCTCAGTCAGCGACCGCAGCATGCGGCAAAACGCCTGGGCCTTTCGAGCCGCGGGACCATGCGAGCCGTCCATGTTAATCGGCAGCCCGACAACGATGCCTTCTGCCTCGTGCTCGGTCGCAAGCTCGACCACGCGCTCCTGGTCGCCCGGTGCGCCCTCGGCGTTCAGTGTCGTCAGAGGCGTGCAGATCGTCCCGGTCGGGTCGGACAGCGCGATGCCGATGCGCACCTCGCCGATATCAACGCCAAGCAGCCGCGTCGGCTTCCCGGACCGGGCCGCTCTCATCCCTTGCCGCTCGCCAGCCCCGACTCCACGGCCTCCTTCGCAGACTCAAGCGCCGCCTCAAGCTGGTCGGCGTTCTTGCCGCCAGCCTGCGCCACGACCGGGCTCCCGCCACCGCCGCCGCCCATCTTCTGGGCAATCGACTTGGCGATGTTCCCGGCGTGCAGGCCGGTCTCGGTCAGGTCCTTCGTCACCATCACCACGACCATTGGCCGTTCATCGATCACCGAGCCAAGCACCACCACTCCGCTCTTGATCTGCTCGCGGATATGGTCCGCCGTGCGCCGCAGGGAGTCGACGTTGCTTGCAGGAACGGAACGCACCTGCCCGTTAACCGGGCTGCCGTCCGGCGACTCGAACGTGAAATCGAACGACGCCTGCGCAGCGCCGTTGCCTGAACCACCCTCAACGCTCTGCCTCAGCAGCTGCTCTTCAAGCCGCTGCACCTCACGCCTCGAAGCCACCAACTCGTCCATGAGCGACTGCGTCCGCTGGCCAAGCTCCTCGGCGGGCACCTTGAGCAGCTGCGACATCTGGTTGACGGTCCCGAGCTTCTCGTCAATCTCATCTTCGGCGCCAACGCCGGTCACGGCGAAGATTCTGCGCACGCCCGAGCCGATTCCGGCCTCCGAAGTGATGATGAACACGCCGATGCCACCGGTCGATTCCATGTGCGTGCCACCGCAAAGCTCGTAGCTCCACGGAGCGTCGATCTTGATCGTCCGCACATCGTTCTCATACGTGTCGCCGAAGAACGCCAGCGCGCCCTCTTCGACCGCCTTGCCGTAGGTCGTCCAGTGCACCTCGACCGGCCGGTTGTGGCGGATCTTCTCGTTGACCCGGTCCTGCACCGCCCTGATCTCCTCGGGCGTCATCGCGGCCATGTGCGTGAAGTCGAACCGCAGGTGATCGGGCGCAACGACTGAGCCCGACTGCCGAACATGAGGACCAAGCACTTCTCGCAGCGCCGCGTGAATAAGGTGAGTCGCAGTGTGGTTGCGACGGATCTTTTCCCGGCGCTCCTCGTCCACCTCCGCAGTCAGAGCATCACCGGTCTTCACCGTGCCCTTGACCACCTTCGAAAACTGCACATTGATGTGGCCGAACGGCGCTCGTGTGTCGTTCACCTCGACCACCACATCCGGGTCCTGGCCTGGGCTGTGAAGCTCTCCTGTGTCACCGATCTGTCCACCGCGGGCCGCATAGAAAGGAGTCTCGTCGAGCACGATCTCGACCTCTTCGCCCTCACTCGCGGAATCGACCAGCTTGCCGTCCTTGACAATGCCGAGCACCGTGGCGTCTGCGACAAGCGTGTTGTAGCCGAGGAACACCGTCTCCTCGATGCCCAGCGACTCGTAGACCTTGCGCTCTTCCGAGTCGCCCGCAAACGCCGTGCCAGCTGAACGCGCCTTCTCTCGCCGCTCCTCCATCTCCGCCTCGAAGCCGTCCATGTCCACATCGAGGCCGTTCTCAGCGGCGATCTCTTGCGTCATCTCGACAGGGAAGCCGTACGTGTCATATAGCTGCGCCGCATCTGCGCCGGAAACAGTCTTCTCGCCAGCCCGCTCGATCACTGCGTGCAGCCGCTGCGTGCCCTGCTCCAGCGTCCGGGAGAAGCTGGCCTCCTCCTTGTCCAGCACCTGCTCGATGAAGTTGCCGTTGCTGCGGAGCTCCGGGTAGGTGTGGCCCATGACGTCGGCAACGATCTTCGCAACCTCGCTGATCGGCCCTTCGACGCCAAGCTCTCGGCCAAACAGCATGCCGCGGCGGATAACTCGGCGCAGCACATAGCCGCGACCGTTATTGCCAGGGATGACGCCGTCGCCGATCAGGAACGCGGTAGACCTCGCATGCTCGGCGACCACGTTGATGGCAGCCGTCACCTTCGGGTCGTCGCCCCACTTCTTGCCGCACATGCTCTCGACATGCCGCACGATCGGCTGGAAGTGGTCAACTTCGTAGATGCTGCGGGCGTTCTGCAGGATCACGACGATGCGCTCAAGGCCCATGCCGGTGTCGATGTTCTTGAACGGCAGCGGCGTGTCGTTGCCTTCGAGGTCCCGGTTGAACTGCGTGAATACCAGGTTGTAGTACTCGACGAAGTCGTCGGTCAGGTTCGGGCCCCACACCTTGCGGATTTCAGGGTCCGAATAGTCCGGCATCGCTTTCAGGTCGCCTGAGTAGTAGTGCAGCTCGCTGGAAGGCCCGCACGCGCCCTGGTCGCCCGCAGGCCCCCACCAGTTGTCCTCGTCGCCGAAGCGATAGATTCGGTCTCGCTCAACGCCCCGGTCCATCCACAGCTGCTCCGCCTCGTCGTCGTCGGTGTAGACGGTGAAGAACAGGCGCTCCGGCTCCAGGTTGAAGACGTTGAGCGAGATGTCGTGCCCCCACTCGATCGCCTCCTTCTTGAAGTAGTCGCCGAACGAGAAGTTGCCGAGCATCTCGAACATCGTCAGGTGCGTGGCGTCGCCTACCTCTTCGATATCGGTCGTTCGAAAGCTCTTCTGAACGGTGGTGACACGAGGGTGCGGCGGCTCTAGCTCCCGCGAGAAGTACGGCTTGAACGGCACCATACCTGCGGTTGTGAGCAGCAGCGTGGGGTCGCCGGATGGGATGAGTGAGGCCGACGGCAGGCGCAGGTGGTCTCTGTCCTGAAAGTACTTCAGGAACGCTTCCCGTGCTTCGTCCGCCGTCATGTAAGCCATTTTTTTGTCTCAGGGTCCCTGTGTTCGTGTTGCGGGATGTTCAGGCAGCTTCGATGCTGGTCGTGTTAGCCGAGGTCCGCGATGACCGCCCGTGTCGCTGCGCCGATGCGATCGCATCATTTCAACAACTGCGAGATCACGACAATTGTGTCACTACGAACATCGCGGAAGGATGTGACCGTCGAAACAGGATCACCGGAATTGTCCGGATTCCAGTTCGAACTTGCACTCAGGCTAACGAAGCCGCCAACCACGAATTCTAGGTTCGGCCGAACTCAGCGTCAAAGTGTGAGCGACCAGCACGCCGAAGGTCGCCAAGACGCCACCAGTCATCGAGTGAAGCATACGGTGAGTCGGTCCGATGGCTAGAAGTCGTCAAGTGGTGTCCAGTTGGTCAAGATGTCAGCCTCGCTGACCGACCGCAGACCTTCCGGCAACTGGGATTCCCGACCGATCGAGTATTTCCGCTCAGGGTCTTCGACTGACACAACTTCGAGTGGTTCGCCGTCCCGCGAATTTCCGAACGCTATCCACATGAACTCAGGGTCGACAAGAAACTGTGGAGACTGCACCTCTGTCACCAGTTCCCAGACCATCGATCCGTCGGTGCGCAACAGAATCAATGAGGGACAGTCCCTGCGAAACTCCTCGGGAAGAAACTGCCGCAGATCATTGTCGATCACCCGAAGCGGCGGGAAGCTCACAAGAACTGCCGGCTCATCCTCTGCCATAGTCCAGCCAACGTGAGCCCCCAGATCGAATCCGATACAAGGGAACTCGAACGGTACCTCGTACGCGGTTACGACTTCGCCCACGCTCGATACCACTGTCACGAAAAAATCTGCCCGACGACCGTAGTTCTCGCCCACGACGCCCGTCGGAATCAGCAGCCATTCGTTGTCTGGAGAGACTTTGGCCGATCGGAACCGATATCCAGAGGGACTTCCTCCTTCGACGATGTGCTCGCCCACCTGTTCCTCGGTCACGCTCACTGAATCGCCGTTAACCAGCATCCATTGGACGCTGCTGTCTCCAACCACCAAGCTATCCAGCGCTATGGCCTCGTTCGACGGCGTGGTCCTGTTTGGTGTCGCCGTGTTGTCCGGCGTCGGGGTGCTTTCCGGTGTAGCACTGTCCGGAGTTGCGCCGATGGCCGGTGTTGCTGTGCTCTCAGGTGTTGCGGGTTGCGACTCGACATCCGTTCCAGAGTTCGAGCAAGCCAGGCCGACAAAGAAAGCAGAGAACCCAAACGAAACCACTGCCAACCTGAGAAGAGACGAAGTGGGGAGACGCAGGTGCATTATCGACCTCACGGACCGCTACCGAGTGCAGAAACTCAGACATCTTACAGTCTCGTCAGAGGCAGTCCTGCCAGCCGGTCCCGCAAAGCTACATGACCATGCCTGTACCTCGTCTCGATCCCACCTACATGGACGTCTTTGATCAGTAATTGGCGACAAAATCGCAAGGAAGCAGATTGGACCGTGGTCAGGTATTGAGCGGAAGCGAATACCTGGCCTCTGGCAGCGCGTGATCTCTCCACTCGAACATCTTTGACGCCGTGACATCGTGCACGCAGCCCACCGCATCGTAGAACCGGCGAGCAGGCTCATTCGCTTCGAGCACCCAAACATCGGCCGACCTGTGTCCGTCGCCTTTCAGCCGCTCCACCGAAGCGTTCCAGAGCGTGCGGCCAACGCCACTTCGCCAGGTGTCGGGATGGACGTAGAAGGCGTAGACCTCACCGACCTCTTCTTGCCGGTCGTCATCTCTGCTCGCTCCGACTGCTGACCAGCCGACCACTCGGCCATCGAGTACCGCGACAAGAGACGTCCCAGCGCCCTCGGCCAGGATCTCGGTCAGCCGCTCTGTCCGGTGCGCCACTGTGATCTCTTCCAGCGCACCGTCTGGCACAACGCCCCGGTAAGCCACCTTCCACGCCCCAACCTGCACCTCGGCTATAGCCGCGGCATCTCCAACCTCCGCCTCTCGGACGGCTATTCGAACGTTGCCTGACATGAGCTAGTTCCCGCCCAACCGGTGTTCCGAAAGCAACTTCCACTCACCGCGGAACGGACGCCCGACATGGCCGCTGAACGAGATCCGGTCAGCGGTGAAGCCATCGCCGATCGCAAGCTCTTGCAACAGCGATTCGCCGTGCTGCTCAAGCTCGGGCTCTGGCTCGTGATAGACCGTCAGGTGCGGAGAAAATATGCCGTCCTTCTCTCCGAAGTAAGCGGTCGCCGATACCGGGTTCAGAGCCTCAATAAGTCGCGAGTGCACATCAACCAGCTCCGGCGAGGTCACGATCGACTGCAGACCGATCACCTCGCCATTCTGCGTGGTCTTCGGATAAGGCCGGCCATCGAACCCCACCTCAAGCGGCTCAGTCGACGGTGCCACTTCGTCCACAGCCGCCTGCACCGCATCGATCGATGGAACATCGCAGATCGGTCCCTTCACCGTCACATGCGCCGGCAGCATCGAACGCCGCACCTTCACGGCATCCCGGACCGCCTGCACTGCGTCCCGCTGCTCCTGGCTCGCATACAGAACGAACCCGTAGACCAAGTAGCCGTGCTCGTCATTCGAAAGCGAGTATGGCTCGACATTCCTGGCCGTCCGTGGGATCTCCAAGGTGCTTCTCTTTCGCTAGCGATGTGCCGTTCGGGCAGGTTAGACGCTGCCGGTCTCACCTGAAGCCAATCTTCGCCTGTTTCGAGGCGTAAGATAGCGCTCGCGCTGGCGATTTCTTGTATCCGCCGGCTGCGATGCCTGCCAATCACTTGAGCTGCCTATGACGCCTCAAGCGGCCAACCAGCACGGCGACGCCACGAAACCGTGCACCGATACCGCTGCGACAGAACACCTGATCGTCGCCTCCAACCGGGGGCCGTTTTCGTTCGGCGAAAAAGGCGAGGCAAGCGGTGTTCCAACCGATGTTCCTGCGGCAAAGCGGACGACTTGGGTCTCAGTCGCGGCAACACCAGGCGACCGGAAGGCAGCTGAAGCGGCTGAGAACGGCGTGATCACGGCCGGTCTCCCTGGCGGCCACGCCGCCCGGCTCGCGACGCCCTCTCGACGAGCGCTCCACCGCTACTACAACATCATCTGCAACCCGCTGCTCTGGTTCCTGCATCATCGGTCGTGGGGCTTCACGCACACCCCGAATATCGACCGGGAAGCCCACACCGCATGGGAGCAGGGTTTCGTAACCGTCAACCAGCTTGTTGCGGACGAGATAGTTGCTGAGGCCGGGCGCAGCGGAGAGCAGCCGAGCGTGCTGCTCCGGGACTATCACCTGCACCTCGTCGCAGGGGTAGTGCGAGAGAAACTGCCGGAAGCACAGGTCCGCTACGCACCGAACGTTCCGTGGCCGGGGCCGTCAGACTGGTCAATGCTGCCTGCCCACTGGCGCGCAGCAATCTTTGAAAGCCTCATCGCCTGCGACACGATCGAGCTGACCTCTCTGCGAGATGTCCGAACCCTGCTGTCCTGCTTCGCCGAGTTTCTTCCCGACGCAGACGTCGATCTCCAGAACCATCAGGTCACGGCGAACCGCCACACGCTCCGCCTCGAAGTGAAGAATCAGACCATAGACGCAGATGCCGTTCAGGCCGTCGCAGACTCTCATCGCTGCGAAACATTTGTCAGGCGCTTCGAAGAAGACCCACGCCACACCATCGTCACGACAGACCGCACTGAGCCGCACAAGAACATCGTCAGGTGCATCCGTGCCTTTGGGAACATGCTGGACCAGGACCGATCGCTCGCAGAAGACGCCCGGTATCTTGTCGTTCTAGCGCCGCCACCGGCTCACCTCTCCCAGTACCGCCGCTACGCAAGTGAGATCGAAAAAGCGGCAAACGATGTCAACCGCAAGCATCGGGCAGACACAGGCAAGCCGGTCGAACTGATAGTTGAGAACAACTACCCGATGGCGCTGGCAGCCATGGCGGTCGCCGACACACTTGTTTCGGTGCCTATCGCGGACGCGGCCTGCGCAACCCAGCTCTCGACTCCGCTCATCAACCGCCAGGAGTGCACGTTGGTCCTCTCAGAGACCTCGACAGCGGCGGAGATCTTCGGTAATGCGGCGGAAAAAGTTGCACCGTCAGACGTAGAGGCGATCAAGTCAGCGATGCTGCGTTCGATCGAGATGCCAGATGATGAGCGGGATTCGCGGTTCGCCGAAATCGAAGCGATCGCCTACAGACACACGGACGCGTCAACCGGGGAAAGCTAGTCGTTGTCCTCGGTCGGCAGCCTCGTCTCGGCGTTCTGCTCCCTCAGCATCTGGTCCCGTGCTGCCTGAGCCGCCAGCGCCATCTCCGCCAGCATCGCCTCTCGCTGCTCGGGCGTCAGCTTCGTCGGATCCTCGAAGTCGTCCGGCTCAACCTCCGGCTCGGGCGGCTTCGAACCCCCTGGAGCAGCACCGGCCATCGCACTCTCAACCTGCTGGCCCGGCAGCGGCGCCTGGTCGACACCCCAGTAGACCGTCTGGTGCGGGAACGGAATCTCGATCCCCTCTTCGTCGAAGCGCTCCTTGATGCGCTTGCGCAGCCAGCCCGTCAGTTCCCACTGAGTCAGCGGCTTGCACACTCCCAGCATGCGAATCGTCAGCTCAGAGGCCCCGAACGCGTTCAGGCGCAGCACCTTCGGCGGGTCGATCACTTTCAAGCCCAGCTCCGGGTGGTTCGCGAGCTCGGTGCCGATCTCGTTGAGCACGCGGAACACGTTCTCCATGTTCTCCTTGTACGCAACGCCGACATCCAGGACGATGCGGGACCAGTACTTCGTGAAGTTACTGGTAGTCGAAATCTCGCCGTGCGGAATGGTGTGCACCTTGCCGTCAAGGTCGCGCAGCACGGTGCGCCGCAGGTTGATCGATTCGACCAGCCCTGCGATACCGGCGATCTGGACAACGTCGCCTTGCCGGTACTGGTTCTCCAGCAGGATCAGCGTGCCGGTGATCATGTCGCGCACAAGGTGCTGTGCGCCGAAACCGACCGCGATGCCGGCGATGCCGACTCCGCCGAGCACGGGCCCGATAGGCACCTGGAACTCGTTTAGCACCGTGAAGATGACGATCACGATGATGATCACGTTCGCAGCGGCGACGAAAACGGCGCTCAACGTCTCTGCACGTTTTCGAGAAGCTTCAGCGTGGTCTGCCGCGTCACGGCTGTCCCTGATCAGCCTCAGCATGATCGGCGGGATCAGTCGCCTTGCGAGCCGCAGTCCAACCCACGCAAGTACCAGCACCACGACAATGCGCACACCGCCTGTCAGCGCCCACCTTGCGGCGTCTGTGCCAAGGTCGGAGAAGAACTCAATCGGCGCATCGACGTTGTTGCCAAGCACGACCATGATGCCAATGACGGCCGCCGTGGTGATGATCACAGCCGGGATCAGGCTGGCGACTATCCGGTCTGCGCCCCTGACGGCGCCTGAATCTTCCGGGTGCTCCTCTTCATCGCCCTCTACGCTGCGGACTGCGGAGAGCAGCTTTGCCCGGATGTAGCGTCGGGCGAAATACCAGGTGGCGATCGCACCAACCGCGATCAGCAGCGCCCAGAGGCCGCCTTCGGCGAGCCACAGCAGGATGCCGTCTTCAGGATTGTTGAACAGGTCTTCTAGGAGAGTGGGTTCGTCTTGCATTTGCTAGTCCACGGCGAAAGAGTATATCGCCGCAGGACTAACGCACAGGGCCGGTTGGGAGCTAACCAGAAGAAGATCGGCTAGTTGTTGCCGCTGTTCTGCCACAGCGTGACGAAAGAGCCCGGCTCACCCTTGATCAGCTGGGCCATCTCGCGCCGCCTGATCTTCCCTTCCTGTGCCTGCTCTTCGTCAATGAGTCGTTCAAGCTCTTTCAGCAGCCTGCTCATCTGCGGTTCGCTGAGGTGCTGGTCGAACAGGTCGTTCATCGCAGCTTCGAGCTGATCGGGAGCGATCGAGAGCAGGCCACGGGCAAAGAACAGGACGCCGATGCCGCCGCCGATATCAGTCGACGTCGTGTTCGCGGCGTGGTTGAGGATCCTGACGATGCGTTTCATCGACTCGGCACGCACCAGCGCCTCAACCTCCTGAGGCAGGCCGATCATCTCGATCAAGCCGATGCCCTGCTTGCGGAGAAGAGCGGAAAAGCCCAGCTCGACGCTTGAACGGAAGTCGTCAGTGAAGACGTCTTCAAACGACATGACGTGAACGCCCGGACCGCCATCCAGCCCTTTGCGAGTGTCGACCGCAATGAACTCTCCCAGGTGAGGGAAAAGGCAGAGCGTGATGCTCGCTTCACGTTTGTTGCTAGCTTCGAACATTTTTGTTCGGGCCTTACGCCAGTAGGCAGATTGGGCAAAGTCTGTTGATGCAGTTGAACCTGCCTTGTGCCTGCTCCCATGATACGCAGCACCAACAGTAAGCGATACGTGGCTGCCACGGTCATGGGTTGGTCAGGCAGCGGGAAGTTGTGATCACGAAGGAAAGGGAGAACGCCGGTTCTCTTCTCCTGCTTGCGGGACGCTGCCTTATCCCCTCTCCCGATGCGGGAGAGGGCCAGAATGAAGGCTTCCTGTCTTGCTCCCCCTCTCCCAGATTGGGAGAGGGCTGGGGTGAGGGTCGTTCGGTCTTACATCGATCACTAGTCGTTCCAATCACTACCGACCCGCCCTCTAACTCCCTCCCAAGTTGAGAGGGAGGATTGGCCGCCCCTACCGCCCAAACAGGCCCCTGATCCTGTCCAGCAGCGACACGGACTCGCCCCGCCTCGTCCGGTGCCACGCCTGTTGCGCGCCCGCCGAGCGGCGCAAACCGCGCTTGCGGTCTTTCAGCGCATCCTTGATGTGGCGGTCCTCGCCATGGTCCAGCCAGTATCCCGCATCGTTCGGGCACGCCTCGATCTCAAGCCCGTGGCCCCGGTAGCGGAAACGGGTCATCTTCTCGCCGCAGTGAGGGCAGTCGTGGTCAGTCGGGTGCTCGCCGTAGCGCATCTGCCCCTTCACTAGTTCAGGGTCGAACGACTTGTCCTCTACAGCGTGCAGCGCCTCATCCGTCAGCCACGCGCCGCTGCAGACCGGGCAGCGCATCGAAGGCTCGCCGGACGTATCTGAAGGCTCGAGAATCGTGCCGTCCTCGATGCAACGCATCCTGCGCCTCGAAGGCCGCTCTTCCTGTTCTGTCGTCATATCGCCCTCCGAACTTCCTGGCAAACCGTCCAGTAGAAGATGTGATGCGGCCGGAAACCGGTCCGATCTAGCGGAAACACTCCCTGTTTGGCATACGCCAGCTTCTAGTCGTCCGTTTCGCCGTCATCTTCCAGCGTATACCGGAAGTTGCAGAACGCGTCGCCTTTCATGATCGTCTGCGTCCTGCTCAACTTGATCTTAGGGTTAAATCCTGTAGAGAACTCGAAGTCGCGAGTGCACGAGAAGATATCGCCAAGGTCGCCGTACCCCATCTTGCGGTACATATCGGCGTATCCGCAGCGAGTCACGTTGAACGAGTAGGCCTTCTCACCGCGCTCGAACTCCTCGAAGTCGAGCGCTCCACCCTTGCGCCACGGGTCCTTGTTCGCCGCAAACGTGACGAGATCGTTGCTGCCCAGGAACTTCGCCATCTCGGCGCCCTGTTCGCGAGCAATCTGCGTGATCACTTCAGTAGCGGTCTCTCGGGTCGCCTCCTCGCCGAACCGGTCCTTGAAAGCGTTCAGCATCGGTCCGAGCACACCGGCCTCGATGCGCCGACGCTCGAACACGCCGAGTCCCGGAGCGCCGCCAACCGGGTTCCCGTCCGATTTGGCGCCGGTCTCGTCCTGTGTCATGTATTTCCCCGCTTGTCAGGCGGCCTCGACGCTCATCGCAACCGCTCCGCCACCGCCGTGGCAGATCACGGCCAGGCCCTTGCGACCGGCCGTTCGCCGCAGTCCGTGCAGGAGCGTCACCAGTATCCGAGCGCCGCTTGCGCCGATCGGGTGGCCGAGTGCGACCGCGCCGCCGCGTGTGTTCACCCGCTCCGTGTCCCAGCCCAGGGCGTCGCCGTTGGCGAGCACCTGGGCCGCGTACGCCTCGTTCACCTCGATCATATCGAAGTCGTCCAGCGCGTCCCCGGTGCTCTCAAGCAGCTTCCTGACCGCCAGTCTCGGGGCGTCGAACAGCATGCCGGGCTCGTTTGCGGCATGTGCGTAGCCCGAGATTCGGCCAAGAACATTCACGCCGGACTCGCCTGCCTTGCGATCTGAGACCACTACTGTCGCGGCTGCGCCGTCGCTGATCTTCGAGGCGTTTCCGGCTGTTACGGTCTCGCCCGGTGGAAACGCAGGCGGCAGTTTCGCGAGGATCTCGACGGTCGTGTCGGCCCGCGGCGCCTCGTCTGCATCGATAACCGTGACTGCGCCGCGCCTGCCGGTGACGCTGACAGGAGCGATCTCATCTGCGAACCAGCCCTCCGCTATGGACGATGATGCGAGCCGGTTCGAACGCTCTGCAAACTCGTCCTGCCGCTCTCTGCCGATGCCGTACTTCTCGTTGATCGCCTCCGCGGAGCTGCCCATGTGGCGGTTCTCGAACGGGCACCAGAGGCCGTCATGGATCATCGAATCGCTCAGGTTTGCGTCGCCGAGCCGTTGGCCGGTCCGGCTGTTCAGCAGCAGGTGCGGTGCCTGGCTCATGTTCTCCATGCCGCCCGCGGCTACCACGTCAGCCTCGCCGAGCTGGATCTGCTGTGCCGCCAGGATCACCGACTGCATGCCGGACGCGCATGCCTTGTTGACGGTGAGCGCAGACGTGGTCTCAGGGATTCCAGCAGCGATCGATGCCTGCCGGGCAGGTGTCATGCCGAGCCCTGCCGAGAGCATGTTGCCCATGATGGTGTACTCGACATCACCGGCTTCAAGCCCGGACTTGTCGACCGCTGCTTTCAGGGCCGTGGCGCCGAGGTCGGTCGCAGATGTCGTGGAAAGGCTGCCGCCGAACTTGCCAAGCGGCGTACGGGCAGCAGCGGCAATGAACACTTCAGATTTCATTTTTTTCTACCCGTTTCGGTCAGCGGTAGTCGTCAAGGGTTTCGGGTCATTCCAGCCATCCTGAGCCTGTCGGAGGGTGGCTCGGCCTGCACCCTACCCTCCATGCCCGTTCATGTTCACCGCAATTGCGCCATTGCCATTGCTCGTGATCGCCAGCTTCCCGTGCTTTAGTCTCAGCGCATCATCGCCGAACACGTCTCTGCGCCAGCCCTTCAGCGCCCTCACATCGGCATCATCATCAATCGCAATCTGCTCCAGCTCTCGACGGTTCGCAACAAGTCCCGTCGCCACATCGTTCTCGTCCGCTCGTATCTTCAGCAGCGCCTGCAAGAGCGCAACAAGCGTGTCTGAAACATCCGGCCTGCCGTTGCGCTTCGGGACTTCCGGCCACTGGGACTCAGGCGACTCCAGCGCCCGGTCGATCGCCTTCAGAATCGCCCGACCGTCTCTGCCCTCGGCGAACCTCGGTGTCACGCCACGCACGCGCTCCAACTGCTCAATCGTCGAAGGCTGCGTCGCTGCAATTTCCGCCAGTGAATCGTCCTTGATGATCCACGCCCTCGGCCGGTCACGCTCCTGCGCAACCCGCTCGCGCCATCGAGCCACCTCACGCAGCACGGCAAGAGACTTGCGGGTTGGCCTGCGGATCCGCACCTTCCGCCACTGCTCATCCGGCTCAGGCATGTAGTTGGATGGCTCAAGCAGCACCGAGATCTCCTGGTCGACCCAGCGAGTACGGCCGCTCGCCTCAAGCCTTTCCCGCAAGATCTCGTACACCTTGATTAGGTGCGTCACGTCTGAGAGCGCGTATTTGATCTGGCGGTCGGTCAAGGGCCTGCGCGCCCAGTCGGTCATCTGCGACGCCTTGTCCACCTGCTCACCGAGAAGTTCGTTCACCAGCGACGCGTAAGCCGGCTGTTCGCCGAAGCCGCACACCATCGCAGCGATCTGCGTGTCGAAGATCGGCTGCGGTACATCGTTCATCACCGTGTGGAACACGCTCAGGTCCTGCCCCGGCGAGTGCAACACCTTCAGGATGTCCCTGTTCAGCATCAGGTCGAACAGCGGGCCGAGGTCTATTCCGGGCGCGAGCGCGTCTATCGCAGCCGCGTTGTCACCGGCGGCCACCTGCACCAGGCACAGCTTCGGGTAGTAGGTGCGCTCCCGCACGAACTCGGTGTCGACTGTGACGTAGCTGTTTCCGGAGACGCTTTGACAGAAGGAAGCCAGTTCATCTGACGAAGTTATGAGCATGGGTGTATTTATACTCGCCGGGCGAGAATGCCACAAATGCCACAGCGGACCGCCGGGTCTGACGAGTAGACCCGAATAGTGCGTTGCCGGGTGACTGGCGGTTCACAAAGTTGTAAGAGATTGGGCCGTTCGAGACTGAAGGCTGTTCGTAAAACAGATCACAGGCAGATGCAGATAGCTTGAAATTCAGGGAGCCGATATTCTGCCTGAATGAAGCACGTCAAGTGCAGACTCTTTAAGAGTGAACGGACCACAGAATCGACCCGCTCAGATTAAGAGCCCGAGACGAAGCAACGACCACGGCGCGGAGGGACAAAGATGAGACTGTTCAGCTGGTTGACGGCGACTAAGCCGAGGAAGATCGCCACCGGAGTTGCAGTTGTGGCCGCAATTCCGGCGATTGCGCTGGCATGGTGGCTCGGCTCTCCGCTCTTCCTAAACAAGACCGTCGATGAAGAGTTTCCCCGCACTGTTGGCGCCACGATTCCTGATGCGATGACCCGTGAAGAGGCTGAAGATGTGATGGAAGAGGCGGCCGGCGAGAACACCGTTTCGAACGAATCTATGACGCCGGGAATGGAGCGGCCTTCAGCGATCAGGCACAAGACCGGCATGTTCGAGGATGAGGACCGCCTGCACAGGGGTTCGGGATCAGCGACGATCTACACGCTGGAAGACGGCAAGAATTTCCTTCGCCTTGAGGATCTCAGTGTCACGAATGGCCCCGACCTGTTCGTGCTGCTGATGGAAGATCCCGAAGGACGGGACAAGGACCAGGGATACATCAACCTAGGCGAGCTGAAGGGTAACCGGGGCAACCAGAACTACGAGATCCCGCCCGAGGTGGCGATCGGCGACTACGACGCCGTGATGATCTACTGCCGGGCCTTCAGCGTGATCTTCAGCATTGCGGAGCTAGGGGACGTGGCGGTTTAGGGGTTTCCCGGAGCCGCTTGTACCGTCGCAGATTGGGTGACTCCGGTTCGAGTTGTCACCCGGTGCCCGGCGTCCACTGAAGTTCACCGTCACTCGGCACCAACAAACTGTTCGTTGGAGTCTCAGGGATGCCGTTTTCGGCAATCCATTTCGCTGACTCGCCAAGAAGCGGAACTTCCCACCCGATCATCCCGAACTGGAACGGTGCTCCGCTGAAGACATGGAAACCGACGTCCCTCAGCCAGTCATTGACCTCAACGAACGATTTATTGCTTCCTATGCCGTAGAACACGTCGACGTCTGATTGATAAGCGATCTCAAGGCCGCCTATGGGTAGGCCAAAGTACAGCCAATCGGTGGCAGGTTTCGAATCGAGCGGGTCGAACCGCGCAGCAGAAGAGGAACACGGAATCTTGTGACCATTCGGAGTGGAAGCGATGCCAAACAAGGTCTCTCCCAGACACTCCTCACTCTGATCTGAAGAGATCACCGACTGATCGCTGGGCTCGATATTCATCTGACTGAAGCAACCTTCGAGTGAGTCATGCTCCCATAAGGTGATGGTTGCGGCTTGCAACTTGGCATCCGATCTGGGGCCGAGTTCCATCACAAGTCTGATGTCGCCACCACTCCAGATATCTGGTCGAGTAAAGAGTTTTTCAGATTGCATATACCTGAAATCGTACAACGGTCGTGGCGCGTTCAATCCCAACACATCGCCGAAACTCACTACCGAACACCCTAAATCACAGGCCGCGGCCTGTACTGCAGCGACTCCGCAAGATGCGACGTCTTGATCACGTCGGAGCCAGCAAGGTCAGCGATCGTACGCGCCACCTTCAGCACCCTGTGGAAACCTCTTGCTGAGAGCGAAAGCTGGCTCATCGCCATCTCAAGCAGCGAGTTTGCAGAGCCGTCCAGCTTGCAGTGGTCCCACACCTCGGTAGAACCCATATCCGAGTTCGTCACCAGCTGAGACTCGGCAAACCGGTTCACCTGAACTGAACGAGCCTCGTTGATTCGCGCTCGCACATCCGCCGAACTCTCAGACACCGCAGGCGCCACCAGCTTCTCGTACTCAACACGAGGCACATCAACAAAGATGTCCACCCGGTCCATCAGCGGCCCCGAGATGCGCCTCTGGTAACGGGAAACACCCGAAAGCGCACAAGAACACGCCTTCTGCGCATCGCCGAAATAGCCGCACGGACACGGGTTCATCGCGCCGACCATCATGAAGTTCGCCGGGAACGTCACAGTGCCCTGCGCCCGGCTGATCGTCACAACGCGGTCCTCAAGCGGCTGCCGAAGCACCTCCAACGCTGCATGCCCGAACTCAGGCAACTCGTCCAAGAACAGGACACCGCGGTGACTCAGCGTGATCTCACCCGGCCGCGGAACGGCGCCACCGCCAACAAGCCCGGCATTCGAAATCGTGTAGTGCGGCGACCTGAAAGGCCGGCGCTCAACCAGCGGACTCCCGGCAGGCAGCAGACCGGCCACAGAGTAGATCTTTGTCACCTCGAGCGACTCATCAGCAGTCATCTCAGGCAAGATCGAAGGCAGCGATCGGGCAAGAAGCGTCTTGCCTGAACCCGGAGGCCCTGTCATCAGCAGGTTGTGACCGCCTGCGGCAGCCACCTCCATCGCCCGTTTCGCATGCTCCTGACCACGCACATCCGCAAGGTCAGGCCACCGTCCAGCCTCCTTCAGTACCCCTTCTGCACCACCCGAAGGGGCTACCTTGCCGTCGTAAGGCTTGATCTCCGAGTTCCCGCGAGCGTGCGAGACCAGTTGGGCCAGCGACTCGACAGGCATCACCTCCATGCCATGCACAAGCGCCGCCTCACGAGCGTTCGCAGCAGGAACAAACACCTTCTTCAGTCCAGCAGACTTTCCAACTGCCACCATCGGCAGCATCCCCTGCGTAGGCCTCAGGCTGCCGTCCAACGCAAGCTCTCCAAGTAGCAGCGAGCCCGCAAGAGAGTCCGGCACCTGCCCTGAACTTGCCAGCAGCCCCATCGCAATTGGCAGGTCGTAAGCGGGACCGGACTTCGGCAGGTCGGAAGGTGCAAGGCTCACCGTGATGCGCCGCATCGGGAACTCTGCGCCGGAGTTGCGTATCGCAGAGCGGACACGCTCTCTCGACTCCTGCACCGCCGCGTCCGGCAGGCCGACCACGTGGAACGCAGGCAGCCCCGGCGAGATATCCGCCTCAACGTCAACCACCGTGCCGTCAAGCCCGACGATTGCGCAGGTCTTTGATCTTGCAAGCATGGCCGCATGCTAGCGACGGGCCCGGCCTAACTCGAAACTGCGTGTCACAGGCTTGAACCGAACTGCTATGCACACCCAGATAACACCTTCCTGCCAACTCCCACTCCTAACGCTCAGGCAGTATCGATACTGTTATCCGGGCATTAGGCCAATAAATCGCTTGTTCCGACCGATAAGCAAGGGACTTCTATCGATGTCGAAGATACTGGTAGTTGACGACCACGAAGAGATCCGGGATGCGCTCGCAGCCCTACTCGAAGAAGAGGACCACGAAGTAATCCATGCCGAAAACGGCATCGTGGGACTGCAGAAGGCTCAACAGGATTCACCTGACGTCATCCTCCTCGACATCGCCATGCCTCAGATGGACGGACTCGAAGTCCTACAAAAGCTGAAGGCCGACCCGAACACCGAAGACATCGCCGTGATAATGGTTACGGCACAGGGCGACCGTCACGCCATGGTCCGTGCAGTCCAGCTCGGCACCCGTGACTACATCACGAAGCCCTGGGAAACCGGCGAAGTTGAGATGTGCGTGAACTGGGCGCTCAAGGCGAAGGCCCGGGCAAGCGCAGCTCCCGACAACATCCAGAAGAGCGCCTAGCTCTCGACTCGGGACCCAACTCCGCCCTCCGATTCGGCACCCTTTGACCGAATCAACCACAGCAGTTCGTTTCGTGCCGATCTTGCCGCTTCGAGATCGCAGGTAGCCGCGCAGTTCGCACTGCGGCTGCACCTCCGGGAAATTTCTTCACATCTCATATTTGAGCGTATGAGAAGATAGGAACGTGAGTTCCGCGCTTCTGCGGACTCGTTTCGAAGTAATCCCGGGAAAAATGGACGAGAAGGCCTACCGAGGCGGCAACCACCCTCCATACTGCACCTGCCACAGGTGCTCGACAGACCGCGCCCAGCGTTCGCAACAGCCTTCCGGTGCCCAGGGAATCGTCGACAGACTGCTCAGGCTGCTGAGGCTGCGTAAGTAGAGCTCTGGTTCAGCGAATCCCGGTGTCGATATCTATCTCGACGTTCGTGACATCGTTGGAACGAACCGCCACAGGAGTCGCCACACCGAATCTACAGCCCAGGTACTCACACGGCTCCATGCTGATCTCGTAGTCACCGGCCGGTACCGAGACTGTGAAAGTTCCATCGTCATTTAGTTCGGCAGCCGCCGCGAACTGACCTTCCAGGTCTCTGACAACGATCTCATGACCTGGGTATGGGTTGACGGTGCTATTGCAAGGCTCGACGGGACAGAGCGGGCCTATCGTCACCACCCCCGCCAGTGTGCCCTGGGCGATGGGCGTCGGGGTTGCGCTATCGCCTGAACCGCAAGCTGCAGCAGCGATAACAATCACCGCCAGCAGCATCGGGAACAGCAGCGCATGCCTACTCACCGCCAGTTGGGCTCTTCGGCTTGATGAAGATGTCCCACAGCCATCCTGCGAACGTGCCCATCACGACGATGATCGGTATCCCAAAGAAGACGCTAACCATGATGGCGTCACCGACACTGGCCTCATCGGTGTCGACACGAATGGCCGCAACGATCGTGAACAGGATCCCCACGACGAACCCAATTCCGGCGCCGATCGACATGCTTTTGCTGAGTCGCAAGTGCGGTTGTTCCTTCTGATTCGCCACCCTTCGACAGGCTCAGGATGGCATCTTCCTGTCATTCTGAACTTGATTCAGAATCTCTCAACTTACCTCTGGCGCGAACTGAACTAGAGATTCCGGATCGAGTCCGGAATGACAATGCGGCCGCTGTTTGGTCCCCCCTCCCTGGGAGGGAGAGGGTCAGGGTGAGGGCTCCCGATCACCCCAGCTCGTACACCTCGTACGGGTTGTCGCCCGGATTTCCCCTCGACACATGCATCCGGCCAGCGTCCGGCTCAACCACCATCGAGATCACCGACCTCTGCCAGCCCGTCGCCGGATCGTCATTAGGATATCGGTTGATCGAAGTCGGGTAACCCTGCCGGTCCGAGAGAATCGACTTCACATCGTCGACCGACACTTTTCCGCCGCCACCGTTTCCGGCGATCTGCTCAAGCAGTTCTTCCGCCCTGTCCTTGCGCTCGAACGACTGCCCGTAGATCGCGCCTGCATGTGACTCGTTGTAGCCGGTCAGCGACGGGTGCACACAGTGGTTCGTGTGAACAAGCGTCTCGGCCTCGCCTGCTCTCAGCACTCGCACTGAGTCGAGCGTTATCTCGAGGTCCGCCGGGCCTTCAGGCGTGATCATCGCCGCGTTCGCCGTCATCGCCCTGCGAGAGTTTCGAATCTTCGCAACTATCGCCTCCAGGGAGCGCGCCTCATAGATCGACCTCACGATGAAGTACCAGCCGACTCCGCTGCGCCGAGACGGCCCGTTCAACGCGTTCATACAGACGCCGAACCCGGCGTCTGAGAAGCCCATGTATGCGATCACGCCCGGCTGGCACCAGCTCATGAAGGCCGGCTTGCCGGTGGGCCTGCGGGTAATGACGGCAGAAAACGGGTCCATCGCTGGGTCGTTGTCCCAGTTCTGGCCCGCGACACCGCTTCCGCTCGCGGAAGCGTCTGCCCCAATCATTACCGACGTGCATCCCTCTGCGGGCGTCACAGATGCGTTTTCATGCACCCTGGCTATAGGAACGTCGTCGGGCGCGGAAAGCATGCTGCGCACGTTGATCAGCATCAGGCGCTCGAAAGGCAGGTCTGCGGCATGTGCGGTAGCACGTAGTTCTTCTACCGCGTCCGGAAGATACTGTTCGGCATACGGAACCGCGGCCGCGGCAACCTGCTCGGCCTCCTGCGCCGACACCGGTTTCGCAGCGCCGCGGTTGAAACGCTCCAGCAACACATCGCCCATCTCTCGGATGGTGTCGCGGAACTGCTCGCCGATCGCATGCCCTATCTGCTCAGGGCTGCCTGCTGCAGTGAACTCAGGAAATCGAGTGGGTACGTGCGAATTCTGCATCTGGTCTCAACGTATTGCGGAGTCGAACTCTCCGACGGCTATCGAACTACCGTGATCTCCACGATGTTAGACCATGCCGTCTCAGTTCTGTGGGCCACGTCATCAACCTGCGCCGCCTTGATGCTCGACTTCAGCTCGTACTTGCCGGGCGGGACCTTCCCTCCCTGGCCATCCTCCAACAGCCAGGACCGCTGAAACTGCAGAGTTTCACCCGGAGAAATGAACCTGACAATCAAGGGAAGAATCCTGGTTTTGCCTGCCCACCAGTTCCAGAACTCAACGCCGCCGGGGACTGAGGCGTGGTAGTTGTCGAAATCGACACCGGTGTAGATGGGCACAGGGCTGTTCGTAATATTCGTGATGCTCATCGTCATTGGCACACGATCGCCGCAGCGCACTGTGTCGGGAGCGGTCAGCTCTATGTCGAGCGAATCCTGTAGCGAAGGCCGTTCACCGACGTACATCTGCTTCGGGCTCACATGCCAGCGGTAAGGCTCTTCCCGGAACACAATGCCGTAGACCCAGTACAGCCCATCGGCCACCCTCTCGCCGTCCTTGCCAGCCAGGTCCCATTCCGCCTCCAGCATCATCTCTTCAATTGAGCCCAGTTGCAGTCCAGAAGTAACGTGTATGACCTCGATGTGGTCCGAGTAGCGCCACACCTCCTGTCCTGACGAGTCGACCACTGCGATGTCGTAGACCGGATCGCGGCTGAAATCGAACTCGATCTGGTGGGGAAAGCCGTTGGCCGCGAGGATGCCCAGTGTCACGGGCCCATCATCCCACCACACGTTCGGTGGCACTCTCATTCCGCCTGAGAGCTCGTACCGCGGGACAGGCGTCAGTCCAACCGGGCGCTCAAACGGCCCCCACGGAGCGACTTCATGCGGATCGAAGGCCTGGCCGGCGTTCTCAGGCCAGCCGGAGATGTTAGGCCGAGTCTCGATCTGGCGGACGCCGTCCACATCCGTTGCGCAGCGCTCCAACTCGCCGAAACTGAACGGAGTGGGCGTTGGAGTTGGCGGAACGGGCGTTGGCGTGTCTTTCAGGTTGAGAGAGAACGGAGTCGCAGTCGCATCAGCCAACGATGACGGCTGCGACGCTGATGTCGGCTCGCTCCCTGGCTCGGTCGCATTGGAACTGCAGGCCACAGCAAGCACAAGAACAAAACCGAGCACCGCCAACTTCAGCATGAGCCGCTCCAGGTATTAGAAACGTCCGGGTAAAGAAGTAAACGCCTTCACCAGCCGAATAGTTCCAACGTTCTTGCGCTATCGCCGCTGACAGTCGCCACATCGGGTATCTTACGCAGGCCGCAGAAACTCCCTCTCCCTAATGAGAAGAAGATCAGGGTGAGGGGGTGTCAGTCCCCGCCATCCTGAGCCTGTCGAAGGGTGGCAGGTTTCAGTTGGCGGCAACTCGTCGTCCCGAGTCGGAACGAGGGACCCGGTGGGCGGGGCGACCCATCAGGCACTCGTCGTTCCATGAGCAGAAAACTGTCCGACAGCCCCAGCCTGAACAAGCATTGTCCAGGTGAGAGCAGGACAACTACCTGAGCTTGCCCCGCGCCCCCGGGTCCCTCACTCTGGTTCGGGACGACGGCGGCAACACACCATCCTGAGCTTGTCGAAAGGTGGCGAGCTTCAACCCTCACCCTGACCCTCTCCCGCAAGCGGGAGAGGGGACATCCGCACCAACAACCACCCTCCCAACCGAGAAAAAAATGCCAACTAACGGAACCCCCTCATCGCCAGACAAGATCCTTCGCTCGCAGGAGTGGTTCGGCACCCGCGACCTTGAAGGGTTCCTGCACCGTGCCGGGCTGAAGGCGCAGGGCTGGTCCGAAGATTCCTTCTCCGGCAAGCCGGTCATCGGCATCGCGAACAGCTGGTCCGAGGCCACGCACTGCAACTCGCACCTGCGAGACCTCGCCGAGCACGTGAAGCGAGGCATCATCCGGGCCGGCGGCTTCCCGCTCGAGTTCCCGACCATCTCGCTCGGCGAGTTCTTCATGTCGCCAACGTCGATGCTCTGCCGCAACCTGATGGCGATGGACGTCGAAGAGATGATCCGTGGCCTGCCGATCGACGGTGTCGTGCTGCTCTCGGGTTGTGACAAAACGACACCGGCTGCACTCATGGGCGCTGCGTCTGCCGATCTCCCGGCGATCATCGTCACCGGAGGCCCCTCTCTGCGCGGCAACTGGCGCGGCGAGAGCCTCGGTTCCTGCACCGACTGCCGGCGCTTCTGGTCCGAGCTGCGGGCTGGAACCATCACACAGGCGCAGTACGACTCAATGGAAGAGGCGATCTACCGCTCGCCCGGCCACTGCATGGTGATGGGAACTGCCTCCACAATGTCGGCGCTGTGCGAGGCGCTCGGCATGACGCTGTCAGGCGGTGCATCCATCCCGGCCGCCGACTCCCGACGCTCCGTCTTCGCAGAACAGGCCGGCGCTCGAGCGGTCGAACTGGCGCAGGAAGGTGTCCGCCCGTCTCAGATCATGACCGAAGCAGCGTTCAAGAACGCCATCCGCACGCTGCTCGCCATGGGCGGCTCGACCAACGCCATCATCCACCTGACCGCGGTCGCAGGCCGCGCAGGCATCAAGCTGGACCTCGACGACTTCGACGATCTATCCCGCACCACGCCAACAGTGCTGAACCTGAAGCCGTCCGGGGAGTACCTGATGGAAGACCTGTTCTACGCGGGCGGCGTCCCTGCTGTGCTGAAGCGCATCGAGGACCTGCTGGACGGCTCCTGCATGACGGTGAGCGGAAAGACGCTCGGCGACGAGATCGCAGATGCCGAATGCCACAACGATGATGTGGTGCTGCCCCGCGACAGGACGATGAGCGAAGAGGGCGGCCTGGCGGTGCTTAAGGGCTCGTTGGCGCCGGACGGAGCCGTGATAAAGGTCTCGGCAGCATCACCTGAGCTGATGAAGCACCGAGGCCGCGCTGTCGTCTTCGAAGACCCTTTCGATCTGAAGAACCGTATCGACGACCCGGACCTCGACGTGACCGCCAGCGACATTCTGGTGATGAAGAGCGCGGGCCCAGTCGGCGGTCCCGGCATGCCCGAGGCGGGGTTCCTGCCGCTGCCACGCAAGCTGTTGCAGGAGGGCGTGCGGGACATGATCCGCATCTCGGACGCCCGCATGTCAGGCACCGCCTTCGGGACGATCGTGCTGCACGTCGCGCCGGAGTCGGCTGTCGGCGGCCCGCTGGCGCTCGTCGAGAACGGCGACATGATCGAGATCGATGTCGAAGGCCGCAAGCTCGACCTACTGGTGGAACCCGAAGAACTGGAGAGCCGCAGGGCGAGTCTCACGAAGGGCGATTCGGCGGCATGGCATGGCAACGGCCGGGAGACCCGCGGCTACCGGAGGCTCTACCTGGACCACGTGCTGCAGGCGCCGGAAGGCTGCGACTTCGACTTCCTCGTCGGCAACACACCCGTCGAGACCCACGTCGAAGCGCCCGAACACGCGGCAGGCCACCACACCGGGTGAGGAGTCCGTTTCCCGCCCTGCCGTAACACTGGGTGTGTAGAATGCGCTGCCGGTCCCGGAACACCCCTATTCGTGAGCTAGTAGATATTGCGCCTGGTTCGTAGAGCGGCAGCCTGCATTGTCCTCGCCACTGCATTGCTAGCCATTGCCGCGTGCGAGGCTGTCGACGGCACCGCCACTCCGGGCTCCACAGAGTCCAGCGATTTCGCTCCGACAGCAACCGTGGACGCAACAGGTGCTCCGACCGAGACATCCGAAAGCGGTACACCGGCCGCTGTCTCATCTCCCACCTCGACATCTGAACCCGGTAACGCGGACTCTACGGCTACCCCGTCCAGGCCCACAGCAACTCCTCAGCCCGGTGCTCCAACGCCGACTCCGGTTCCGAGCCCCACGCGGGACTCGACACCGGAAGCTACGGCCACAACAACAACCGCTCGGCCAACCGTGGAACGAGCGACACCAACCGCCACCGCAGACACCGGCCGCGGTGAGCGTGCGACTCCGACACCGACAGTCGGCGTGACCATCCCCGATTTCTCAGAAGACCAGGCTCTGCCGGCGTGGCTGCGCACGGCGTTCATATCTACCGATGGCCAGACGGTGATCTACGGAACTTTGACCGACACCACCGGGCTGGCGTTCATGAGAGACAACGAGAACACGCTCATAGGAGCAATCACGGCAGGACCGTAAGCCGAAACTTGAGAGGGACATCAATGAGAAGGTCGAAGTACCGCTATCTCACTTTCACCGCGGTCGCAGTGCTGATCGCAGTAATCGGAGTCGCCACCGTTTCAGGTAACTCGATACTGCCGCAGTTCGGCACTCCGAACGTCGGCGTGCCTGACACGTTCACCTACAGCGGCTACATCACCGACTCGAGCGGCGCGCCTGTCTCGGACACCCGCAACATCACCTTCTCCCTCTACGACCGGGCAGCCGGCGGCAACCGTCTCTGGTCGGAGCGCCACCGACTGCGCGTCGCAGACGGTCTCTTCTCAGTTGAGCTTGGCAACCAGGTATCTATAGACCGCGGCTTTGCTGGACGGGATGTCTGGCTTGGAATCCAGGTCGACTCCAATGACGAGATGAAGCCACGCCAGAAGGTGACGGCAGCTCCGTTCGCGATCCGGGCTAAGGAAGCGATCACGGCAAACAATGCGGAAGCTCTAGGTGGTGTCCCGGCTGCCGACTATGTAACCCAGGACGAGCTGGCGGGCCAGCAAACGGGAACTGGGTCGGGAGACATCTGCAACCTGGAGGGCAGGCTGAGGACGGAGATCTACACCTTCCCGATTACAGACGAATGTGCGCCGCCGAAGCAGCAGATCACTTTCAACGGCACGCCGCAGACCATCATGGACTTTGGACTGAGCAACGATGGCCTGCCGGTACTGGCGGTAACCCAGGGTTCGTCCACGGACACCGCAGTTGTTGTCTGCACAGACATCACCTGTGCCAACCGCTCGTTTACCTCCATTGCAGGAACCGCGCCTGCCAGAGCGGCAGCGCTCACTTTCACACAGAGCGGCCTGCCCAGGATCGGCTTCGTCTCCTCAGTCGACGGAGCGCTCAAGCTGATCGAATGTGCGGACGTGCAGTGTCAGAGCTCGACCGTCCGCGTCATCAACGATGACCCGGGCCTGAGCTTCGGACATGTCGACATAATCACCAACAATGATGGCAGCCTGCTGTTCGCATACAACTCGACGAACGGCGAGTCGTTCGGGTCCGGGTTTGAAGGCTCGCTCCACACTACGCACTGCACAAACGCATCCTGCACGAACGTGACGTCCACAGTTCACCAGACGTCAGGGTTCTCGGGCGGACCGGCGTTCGGCGGCGCGGGAACCGGGCAGCACCCCGTGCTGCAGATTCAGCAGAACGGTCTGCCGCGCATCACCTACACGTGGAGCTTCAACCAGCGCCTGATGATGGCGAACTGCACCAACGTGCGCTGTTCTGACTCAACGCTGGATGACCTGGAGGTGGCGATCGTTGGAGCGAAGGACATCGGGTTCGCAGACGACGGCGAACGGCCGATCATCGTCTACCACAGCACAGAGGGCATCGTGATTCACGAGGCGTGCCGCCGTGTCGATACATGCACGCAGTTCCAGAAGGAGACCGTGACGATCGATCTCGACGGCGTGACGGTCAACAATGAAGCAGACCTGGAGTTCCCGAAGATTCACGTCCTGGATGGGAACATCCCGATCTTCGCCTACTACCACGCCGATATAGGGCTGGTGCACGGCCGCTGCGCTGACTGGACCTGTGACGAGTCAGTCGGTGCGGTTGTGCTTGACGATGCGGCGTTCACCTATAACAGCGAGCTTGAGCAGGTGCGTTTCTTCGTAGACCCCGCCACAGGCGAGCGGTTCTTCGCAAGCGGCACCTACTACGTCCGCTGCGACGATAAGTGCGGCATTTAGTACAGACCGGGGGAATCCGCTTGCGGCGAACCTGTGCCCTCTCCCGAAATCGGGAGAGGGCTAGGGTGAGGGCTGCCCTACTTCCCCCCTCCCAGCTTGGGAGGGGGTAAAGGGGGAGGGTCGGTAGTCTCTGACAACCACCGCTCTTCCCTGTCACGAATAACCCACCCTCTGACTCCCTCCCAATATGGGAGGGAGAAAGCCCGTCATCCTGAGCTTGTCGAAGGGTGGCTGGCTTCAATCCTTTCCCTCTCAGGGAGAGGAGGAGCCCCCCTAATCCCTCGGGGTCGGCGCCTCGTCCGGGATCAGGCCTTCGCTGCGCATATCAAGCCACAGGCCTGACGGGATGTGCTTCTCCACCATCGTCAGGTTCTGCTCAACCTCGCCGACCGTCTGCGCGCCCGGGATCACCGTCGCCACCGCCGGGTGCGCCAGCACGAACTGCAGCGCCGCCGCCTTCAGCTCGACAGAGTGCCGACGGCAGATGTCGGTCAGCCTGCGCGCCCTGTCGATCAGTTCAACGGGCGCCGGTTCGTAGTCGAAGCTGACAGGACCGTCCAGGTCCCGTGCCAGGATGCCCGAGTTGTACGGCCCGCCAATCGCAATCTTCACGTTGCGCTCTTGGCAGAGCGGCAGGAACTCGGGCAGGCCTGAGTGGTCGAGCAACGTGTAACGGCCTGCCAGCAGGATGATGTCAAGATCAAAACGGCGCACGAAGCGGGCAGGCATCTCCCACAGGTTCATGCCGCAGCCGATCGCCTTGATCGTGCCCTGCTCTCGCAACTCGATCAGCGCCGGGAAAGCCTCGTCATTCGCCTGCTGCTCACCGAACGTTTCCTGGTCCGGGTCATGCACATAGACGATGTCGATGCGGTCCATCCCCAGCCTCTCGAGGCTCTCCTCGATGGACCGGTGCACGTCGCTGCGAGTCCACGAGTTGACCGGGATGAGGTCCGGCAGACGGTCCGGGTTGTCGGCAGACGAGTCTCCACCGGGCGCAGGGTCCAGCACGCGGCCGACCTTCGTCGAGAGCACATATGAATCCCGCGGGATGCCTGCGAGCCCGTCTCGGAACCTGGCCTCGCTGCGACCGCTGCCGTAGAGCGGAGCGGTGTCGAAGTAGCGGATGCCAAGCTCGTAGGCTCGCTGGATGGTCCGCACCGCCTCATCGTGCGCAGACCCGCCGTACAGGCCTTCGGCGAGCACCATGCCGGAGAGCGGAGCACCGCCCATGCCAAGCCGCATCACAGGCAGGTTATAGGGGCCAACGGGAACGGTTTCAAATGGGTTCATGGGGGTTTGTCCAACTGTGCCGGGTATTGGTGGAAGCTCGTGACGATCTGGTGTGTTCCCGGGAAGACTACACGATAGTGGAGCTGTTCAACTGGTACTTAGACCGCGGCTCAAAGAACCGATCCCATCGATAAATATGGAAGAGCCCAACGACATCCCATTCTGGATAGAGCTTGCGCTTTCTGCCGGAGTGATCACGTTCATCCTCGGGTTCATCTACCTACCCGGGTACATTGTGCGACTCCGTCGAGGAGAACCCGATCAGACTCAAGGAGTCGAACAACCAGTCGGTACTGTGAAGCCAAGGTTGTCGATTCTGATGCTCGGTATTCTGACGGTGCTGCTCAGTGGCTTCATAGAGATCCTTTCACTTCTCGCCATCGTCAAGGACAACCCGTGGTGGACCCACGTCGGGTTCTCACTCTGGTGCGGAGTCGGCATCTACCTGATAACTGGTTACTTAAGGTCATCCTTCACTTACGACGAAAGAGGCGCAAGCAGCACCACAACGTTCGGAAACAAGGGCTCAGTGCTCTGGATCGAACTACGTAAAGTCGGGTTCTCAACAATCATGGAACGACTGACGTTCGAAACGAGAATCGGCAACAAAATCCGGGTATCAACAGGCGCCGAGTTCTATAGCGGAACACGGGAGCTTGCCACGATGGTCCTGGACAGGGTGGATGCGAACGTCATCGAAGACGGAGCCCGCGAAGCACTGGAAGGTCTCGCCGTCGGCAAATCGCCACATCCACACTTGCGAGATCAAAAGCAAGCGTTGTGGATCAGGTTTCTTTGCTATCTAGCCAACAAGCTTCGCAAGGTGGTCGCCAACCGCAGACGTCGTTGAGCTGCCCCCGAGGTCAGGCGTCAGCACCTCGCCGATCTTCAGGGTCTCCTCAACCGCCTTCTCGATGTCGTCCGCAGCGCCGTCTTCGCCCAGGTGCCTCAGCATCATCGCCGCAGTGAGGATCTGCGCCATCGGGTTGGCGATTCCCTTGCCTGCAATGTCCGGTGCGCTGCCATGCGTCGGCTCGAACATCGAGACGCCCTCGCGGGTCGGGTCGAGGTTCGCGGAAGAGGCGAGGCCCATGCTTCCGGTGATGATCGCCCCGATGTCGGTCAGGATGTCGCCGAAGAGGTTGCTGGCCACAACGACGTCAAAGTCCTGCGGCTTGCGGATGAAGTCCATGCAGGCAGCATCGATCAGCAGCGAGTTGGTGGTGATGTCAGGGAACTCGGTCGCAACCTCTGCGAATGTCCTGTCCCAGAGCGTCATGCCGTAGCCGAGAGCGTTCGATTTCGTGATGGACGTGAGATGGTTCTTCTTGTTTCTCTGACGAGCTAACTCGAACGCAAAACGAATCACCCTCTCGCAGCCCTGCCGGGTGAACACTGCGGTCTGCACCGCCACCTCTTCAGGCATGTTTTTGTACTGGAAACCGCCCACATTGGCGTACTCGCCCTCGGTGTTCTCCCGCACCACCACCATGTCGATATCGCCCGGCTTCATGCCTGACAGCGGTGATGTAACGCCCTCATAGAGAACGGATGGCCGCAGGCACACGAACTGGTCGAACCGCCGCCTGATTGGAAGTAGCAGTCCGTTGAGCGTGATGTGGTCCTGGATGTCCGGGTGACCGACGGCGCCGAGGAAGATGCCGTCGAACTCGGCGAGCTGGTCGGGGCCGTCGGAGGGCATCATCTCGCCGTGCTTGAAGTAGTAGTCAGAGCTCCACGGGAACTCCGTGAACTCCCATTTGATGCCGTGCTTCGGCGCAACCGCCTCGAGCACCTTCAGAGCTTCTTCGACGACGTCAACGCCGATGCCGTCGCCGCGTATCACCGCAATCCTGTGCATGTTTCCTCGTTCTTCTCGTTGTCATTCTGAACTTGATTCAGAATCTCTTTGGAGACCGTGTGTCGGCGGTCAGATCCCTCCGCTTCGGTCGGTATGACAGACAGGAAGCCCTCACCCTGACCCTTTCCCACTAGTGGGAGAGGGGATGTTCTCCGAGCCATCACCCGCGGCACACAACCGTTCTCAAGTCGAAAACATCCCACGGGATCTACTTGCCTGACCGTTGCTCCACGATCTCCAGCACGCCGGCGATATCGTAGTCCGTCTTGTCCTGCCCCATCAGCTCGGCATACATGGCGTAGGCGTGCTCGGCCATCTGCAGGGCAAGTCCCTCCGACTTCGCATACTCCACGATGATGCTCATGTCCTTGTTCAGGTTGCGCACCGGCGCTCCCGAGTTCGGGAAATCCCGATTGGCCGTGATCGGAGCGCTGCGGTCCTGCATCACCGAACCGCCCCAGCTCACCTTCAGCAGTTCGGCGGCCGTCATGATGTCAACGCTCGCTGCATTCGCCAGCGCATACGCCTCAGCGGCTGCAGCCGTGTTGATACCGACAAGAAGCTGGTTGATCAGCTTCATCGCCGTTCCAGCGCCCGCGGGGCCCATGTGCCGCACATTCGCGCCCATCTTCTCGAACTCGCCGAGGGCCGACTGGTAGGCATGCTCGTCGCCACCGACCATGATCGCCAGCGTGCCGCCTGAAGCGCCGCCCGGCCCTCCGGAGATCGGTGCATCGAGAAAGTAGACGCCTTTGGCATTCGCCGCCTCGTAGCAGTCCCGGGAGGTCTGCATGTCGACCGTGCTGTGGTCGACGATGATCTGGCCGGCCGTGGCGTGGGCGATGATGCCGTCTTCGCCGAGGAACAGGTCTCTTGAGGTCTGTACGTCCGGCAGGCACGCCAGGACGAGCTTGCTGCCCTCTACCAGCTCCTTCAGCGACGCAGCGCCTGTGGCGCCCTTTGCGGCCATTGCGTCCACCTTCGCCTTTGTGCGGGTGTAGACGCTGAGATCAGAGCCCTTGGCGAGCAGATTGTCTGCCATGCCCTGCCCCATGTTGCCGAGACCGACGAATCCAACGGACATTTTTGTTCCTTGTCTGTGTCTATTCTGAGTGAGGCGCCCGGGCGACTTTAGGCCCTATCCGAACGCCGGGCGATTATACAGGCGGCAGACGGCCTTCCAGCCGGGACGAACTCCATGCAAAAGAGAAGCGCTCCCGCCGTGTGGCAAGGAGCGCTTCTCAGTCTTCGTTTTTCCGTAAGAGCCGGTTAGTCCAGCTGCCTCAGCCTCGGGTCAAGCCTGTCACGCAGCCAGTCACCGATGAAGTTGAACGACATCACCGTCAGGAAGATCGCTCCACCCGGGAATACGGTGATCCACCACGCCTCTTCGATGAACGCCCGGCCGTCAGACACGCTCTTGCCCCACGCAGGGATCGGGTCCTTGAACCCGACACCCAGGAACGAGAGGATCGACTCGGCAAGGATCAGTCCACCAACAGCCAGGGACGCCACCACGAGGATGGTCGAATAGGTCCCTGGCAGCACGTGCCTGATCAGGATTCTGAGGTTGCTGGCGCCGGCGATCCTGGCCGCGAGCACATAGTCGCGCTCGCGCACGCTCAGGGCGTCTGCACGCACCTGGCGCACGAAGCCGGTCCACGCCAGCAGCGCTATAAGCAGGAACACTAAGAAGCCCGTATCCCAGAACCAACCGGGCGTTCTTCCAGCGGTCTCCGCGTTCGTCCATACGACAGCCAGGGCGAGTGCCAACAGAATGAAAGGCAGCGCCAGCCAGACGTCAACGAAACGTCCCACTATTTCGTCTACCCATTTTCCGTAGTAACCGGCGACAAGACCTAAGAACGTTCCGATTATCGTTCCTGAGAGAAGTCCGATCGCGGCCACCTGCAGAGATATTCGAGAGCCGAACACGACGCGTGTCAGCAGGTCACGGCCGAGGTTGTCTCCGCCAAGTATGTACCAGGAGTCAGGGTGCCAGTTGTTGAGAGCCCGGTTGTAGGCGGACCGTTCGCTGGCAGGAGCATCACGGCCAGGGTCAACTGGACGTGGTCCGGTGTGCTCATCGGCCCGTCCCCAGGTCGGAGGGTGGTTCCGGAAGTTGAGCCTCTGCGCCGTGTTGTCCGGCTCCGTTGGAGCGATCAGCGGAGCAAAGATCGCAGAGGAGATCAGCAGGGCGAGTACGAACAGCGGCAACAGCGGCCACCGCCGGTTGAACTGCCAGATGCGCAGCAGGATATTTGGTTGCGACGCGCTCTGGGGCGTTGCTCTTGTGCCAGCATCCGTGATACTGCCTGCTGTAGGTTGACTAACTTCCTGGGCCAAAATCTTCCCTTCCGAGACTGGTGACGGTCGCTCCGAGGACAGCTACATCAGCTATAGCGGATTCTCGGGTCGATAACTGCATACATCAGGTCCGTGATGAAGATGAACAACACGTACATGATGGTGAACAGCAGCGTCACACCTTGCAGAATCGGGAAGTCGTTGTTATTCACGGCTTCGATAGCCATCAAGCCCATGCCAGGCCAGACGAAGATCTGTTCAACGACGATCGAACCGGTCAGGAACCCTGTAAGGATCAGCGTTGAAGCGGTAAGAGGCTGGATCAGTGCGTTTCGCAGGGCGTGTTTCCACACGACGGTGCGGTAGTTCACTCCTTTGGCACGCGCCAACTTGATGAACTCAGAATCGAGGATCTCGAGCATCGAGGAACGCGTAAGGCGCAGGTACGCGGCGGTCGCGCCCCATCCCAGGGTTATCGCTGGTAAGACCCAGTGTTTGACGTCCCAGATCCCATCGCCTCTCCTGCCAACCGGCAGCCATCCTAGCTGTACGGCGAAGATCAGGATCAGGACAAGCCCAAGCCAGAACGCCGGCAGAGCCTGTCCGAACAGTGCGAACCCTCTGCCGATGTAGTCCCAGACGGTGCCTCGCTTTACAGCAGAGAGAACACCGAGAGAGACCCCGATGATCGTGGCGCCGAACCAGCCGATCAGTGAAAGCTGAACCGTGGCCGGGATGCGTTCAGTGATGACACGAGCAACGGGCTTCTCGTCGAGAATCGTCTTGCCGAGGTCACCTTGAAGGGTGTTCCCAAGCCAGATCACATACTGGACCGGTATTGCCCGGTCGATACCGATCTTCTCTCGAAGGGCCTGTTCTTGCTCTGGCGAGAAGCCGTAGCCGCCGGGCTTGGCGTAGAGCAGGATCGGGTCTCCTGCCATTCGTGACATCGCCAGGATCAGGAATGTGGCAACGATGACAGTAAGCACTGCAAAAATCGTCCGCCTGACTATAAATCTCGTCATTCTGCGCCCTGTCTCCGTGCGGTCTCGATCCCGGCTCGCTCTGCCGCCAACTACATTTTTTCAGTTCACCTCGGCAAAGCCAACAGATGGTAACGCATCCTGTCCGATATTCAACCCCGGACAGGATCAAACGGGTCAACGGTTACTAACTTTACGAGTCACGGCGAGAGCGGGATTGCCCTCATCCCGGGTAGTAACACGCATTTCCCTTCGAACTCAGCTCTACCTGAGAGCAAACAGGACCTAAAAGAACAGGCCCGCCGGGTTACCGGCGGGCCTGTTGCAATTGCCTGTTGAGGCTGAACTAGTTCAGCTCAAGGTTCCAAACGCTGTCAACAGCCGAAGTGGCAGACTTGCTCATGGGCCAAGCCTTGATCTTCTGCGTGTTGTAGAAGACGTCGTTAGGAACGGCTACCACACCCGGCTGCAGGTTCTGGAAGTACACGTAGTCGAGGTACTCGTTAGCTGCCTGCGTGGCTGCGGCCTGGTCAGGGGCCGTTGCCATGCGGTTGTAGAAGCCAAGGATCTCAGGCGACTCGAAACCACAGCTGAAACCGCCGCGGGTCAGAGTTGTCTGTACCAGTCCCTTCGGGAAGTGCCACGGGTTTGACTCGCGGCCCTTGTCACAGGACGTGATCCAGGGGTGAACGTTTGAGCGGCCAACGACCGTCGGGCGGAAGGTCTGGTAAGAGAACTTCAGCGTGAAGGTCTGGAGGCCAATCTGGGCCCAGAAACCGGCAACAGCGTCTGCAACCTCACCGGTTACAGCCGTACCACCACCGAGCTCAGGACCAGCGTAGACGGAAACCTCGAAGGCGTTTCCGCCCAGGTTGCTGTCACTCTTGTCTGCGGAACCCTGCTGGTAGTCAGCGTCAAGTCCCGAGATGATGTCGATCGACTCCTGCGGGTCAAACGGGTACTCCCACTTCGAGTCCCAGTTAGGGCTCGTGGTGGAGAAGTACTCGACGTGAACCACGTTGCCGAGGCCACCGATCAGAGTGTCGTTAACCTGCTCACGGTCGATAGCAACTGCAAGCGCACGGCGGACCATGCGGGCCTGCTCGAGGTCGTCGTCACCGTGCCTGCCAGGCGAACCGATCCACGGAATGTCGTGGACAAAGGTTGCCTTGGTGGGGAGGGGCTCACCCTCCTGCGGGCCACCAGCGTAGACGTCTTCCCACAGGTTACCTGCGAAGAACACACCAAGCTGGACAGAACCGCCGGTTCCGGTCTGGCCGAAACCGCCTTCGATGAACGCAACAGCGTCCTTCGGCTCGAGCAGAGCTGCGTCTACTTCACCCGTGCGGAGAAGCGATGCACGCGTCGTGGGCTCAACCACCTCAACGAACTGAACTCGGTTCGTCTTCGGGGTCAGCTCTGACAGGTAGTGCGAACCGCCATCTGCATAGCGGCTGACAATCGTCACCTGCTCGTCACGGTCCCAGCTCTCAACCTCGTAAGGTCCAGAAGCAACAACGTTGTCACGTGAGAAGTCTGCACCGTTCTGGTCGAACGCGTCCTTGGAGAGGACAACGAAGGCCTGACCGGACTGGTTCAGGAAGTCGTCTTTCCAGGTAGCGTCGAACTGGGTGAAGTCAAACGTGACCGTGGTGTCGTCAACAGCTGTCCACTCGCCCCACAGACCAGCGAAGTCACCGGCCTGACCGTGAATGGAGTTGGGGTTGGTAGCTGCGTTGGCGTCGTTCATGCTCCACGCAACGTCTTCAGCAGTTACTGTGCCAAATCCGTCAGTGAACTCGGCATCCGTGCGGATGGTGATCGTAGCGCCGGAAAGGTCGCTTTCGATCTCGAAGCCTGTGGCGAGCCACGGGATCGAGCTGTCGTCATCTGCACGCAGGAACAGGGTCTCACCAATTCCCCAGTAGTGAAGGGTCTCAGGCGACTGGGCCTGGTTGAGACCGTTCTCGTCACCGACGTCCGCCACCGCGATTACTGCAGTGTCGTTAGGTGTCGATGGGTTAGGCACCGAGATGGAGCCGCCGTTACCGCTGGTCGGTGTGTTGGTCGGCTGTGCCGTCGTCGGTGTGTTTGTTGGCTGCGCCGTGGTCGGCGTGTTCGTCGGCTGAGCCGCGGCCGGAGTGTTAGTCGGGTCCTCGTCTCCGCTGCCACAGGCAATTGCCAGGGCAAGCGATCCGCCGATCAGAACGCCAGCGATCGTCTTGAATCGTCGTGGTCGTCTAAACAATCAGCAATTCCTCCTCAGACGCGTCGCCTTTTCAGAACCGTGTCAGAAAAGACAGGCTCTGCACCTCAACGGTGAAGAGCTTGCACACGTCCATAAATGATCAAAGTGGCCCTCTGCTCCATCGACCTGCAGAGGCCGCTTGTTAAGAACGCCATGCACGCGCTTAACTGCGAGCCGCCTGGGTGGAAGGCCGAAAAACGGTGAAAGTATAAGTTTGGCCTAAATGAGTGTCAACGAAATTTCAGTGGCCTTAAGGAGCGCATTCGAGGCCCTCAACGGTCAACACGCGGTACCGGACGCCCTTCGAAAAAGTCGATCACGTTGTCCGCCACGGCGTTCAGTCCGGCGCTTAAAGCCTCGTTTGTGGCCGCTGCCGAATGTGGTGTGAGGATCACGTTCGAAAGGGACCGCAGCGGGCTGTTGTGCGAAAGCGGCTCGTGTTCGAAAACGTCTAGCGCAGCGCCCGCGATAGTGTCATTCGTCAGGGCGATCGTCAGGTCCTTCTCGCTGATCAGCCGGCCCCTGGCCGTATTGACCAGCAGAGCGTTAGGCCGCATCTGCTCAAGCCTCTTGAGATCAATAAGGTGGTCCGTGCTTGGCGAAAGTCGGCCATGGAGCGAGACAACGTCCGCCTCCTCCAGCAGCTCATCCAGCCCCGTGACCTGCGCCCACGCAGGGAAGTTGTCGCTCCTGGTGGTTTCGTCCTGGAGCTGCATGGGGCAGACCATCACATCCATTCCAATGCCGTGCGCCAGCTCGGCAAAGCGCAGCCCAACCGCTCCCGCGCCGATGATCCCGGCCGTTTTCCCAGCAAGCTGAGTGATGCGCACACCCGGCCATTCCCCACCTCGAATCCGCTGGTCAAGCTCATGCACCCTGTGCGAAAGCGTCAGCGCCAGGGCGAGAGCGTGTTCCGCAACAGCATCGGTCGCAGTGCCGGGTGTATGAGTCACCGCGATACCGGAGCGCCGGACTGCGTCCATCGAGATGTTGTCGACGGCTGTGCCCCACACTGCGAGGTGTCGCATCTGGGGTGCCGCCTCAATCACCGAGTGATTGAACGCGGTCGACGAGCGGATCGAGATAACGGTGTCCGCAGACACTATGCGCTCTATCAACTCCGCCTCGTTGCGGGGCTGACTCGTATACACCTCGATCTCGAAGTCCGGCCTGCGCCTGAGCCGCATTAACGCGGTCGAATCGGCAAAGACGGGTGGAAAATCGTCCGCGACCACCACCAGGTGCTTCGGATCGTCTCTCGTGTCGCGCGGTCCGTCCGGCCAGGCGTCCGGTGACTCTCCGGGCGAACCGTCTGATGATGTGTCAATTGCCAAGAAGCGACCACTTTCGCCCGACTGCTTGCACTGGCGTCCCTACTTGATCCCATGCGGGAGAGGCATGCCGGGCAGTGGCTAGCTTACGGCAGCAGGCCGATTTCGTTCTACGGGCACGCAATCACCCAATTGCGCAGGCACACTGCCAGCAGTCCCGGCCTCAATCACAACTCCTACTGAAGGAACCGGACCACCTCAGTGCTAAGATTGAAGGGCGCGAGGGCTCGTTCGAAATAGAGAGATCAGCTGAGATTCGGGCCAACTGGACAGCAGAACCGGAACACGGAGGCGTACTTGGCCAGAGTCCGAATGATGTACTGGAAAGAGATCCCGGTACAGGTGCAGGCGCAGGATAAGAACGGCCAGGTCTCGAAGCCGTTGGACGCCAGGTTCCAGGAAGCGGCCGATGCTGTGGCGATGTTCGATGGCAGCGCCGGCACAGACGCCTACCTCGACGCCTGGAGTACCAGCGAGTTTGTCGACACCGAAGGCTCAGCCGAGGCCGCTGCGCAGAAGATAGCCGAAAGCTTCAACGAAAACATGCCGGACGACTTCGTGGCCCGCATCCGTGACCTGCAGAAATCCGGCGAACGCAACGAAAACCCCGGCGCGATCGACTCATGGGCAGGCGTAGACACATTCGCAAGCACCTGAACAGCATCTAACTATCGAACCCGAACTCAGGACCGCCGCTACATATATAAGGAACAGCCAGTGACACCAGGAACAGACAGCTCGAATAGACCCGGTCTCCTCGAACGCCTCGCAGCAGGCGAGTTGCTGGTGCTTGACGGAGCGACGGGCTCATACCTGCAGGAACACGGACTCGAACCCGGCGGCTGTCCTGAGCTGATGAACGCCGAGCACCCGGACGTGGTGCAGGAGATGGCGCGCCAGTACTTCGCGGCCGGATCCGACATGGTGCTCACCAACACCTTCGGCGCAAATCGCATCGGTCTTGCCCGTTACGACCTCGAGGACCGCACGACGGAGCTCAATATCAAGGCTGTTGAGAACGCTCGCGCGGGAGCGCCTGAAAACGGACTCCTCATCGGCTCGGTCGGCCCGCTTGGCGGACTGCTCGAGCCACTTGGCGACATCTCGGAAGACGCCGCGTTCGAAGCTCTCACCGAGCAGATGAAGGCTCTCGAACAAGGCGGAGCAGACGGCGTCGTGATCGAGACGCAGATCGCGCTGGAAGAGACGCTGCTCGGCATCCGTGCTGCTAAAGAGCACACCAGCTTGCCGGTCATCGCCACGATGGTGTTCGACAAAGGCCCGCGCGGTTACTTCACCATGATGGGTGTGACGCCCGAGAAGGCGGTCGAAGAGCTCCAAAACGCAGGCGCAGACATAGTTGGAACCAACTGCGGCAACGGCATCGAGCGCATGGTCGAGATCGCGACCCAGATGCGCGCCGTCACAGACGGCTACCTCATCGTGCAGTCAAACGCCGGGATGCCGACACTTGTCAAAGGCGAGAACTGCTACCCGGAGACGCCTGAGTTCATGGCCGACGGCTACAGCAAGCTAGCCCATGACCTGAAGGTCAACATCCTCGGTGGCTGCTGCGGTACGACCGCGGCCCACATCAAGGCGCTTGTGAATGCTGTTAAGCCCCAGGCGTTATCCGTGTAAAGTATGGCCGCCGCAGCCTTAGCGCCAGCTATGGAAGAACAAACGGAGCCGAAATGACCCAGACCGCCCAGAGGCCAAGTGTCAAAGAGACGATCAAGCGACTCGGCAGTTGCATCGAGCTCATCTCGATGGACCCGCACTTCAATGACATCAGCGTCGGCCTGTTCCTGAAGGACAGGACACTCACGGTCTGGTCCTACAGCTCCGTGCCGGGCGCAGACAAGCGGCTCGAAAAGATACGAGACCGCATGGTGGCACTGGGTGACCTCGAGACGATTGCGGACTCACCAAACCAGGCGACTGTTCCTGCCGGCGACATCCTGATCCAGCCGATGAAGTTCATGTTCCGTGAGGCGGTCGAAAAGGACCCGGATGAACTCCCGTCAGGCCCGATCGAGGCACCAGACAACAAGTCGACCCTCACCTTCTCGGTCACAGGCGAGGAGCAGGACGGAGCCCACGTCTACACGGTGACAGCGACGGGTGAAGCGGCGAGGCCGGAGTCACGCATCAGGGCGACGGTCGGCGGGTTCATGCGCTACGGCGGCTGCGAGCGGGTCTCGCCATCAAGCTTCCGCTTCCCGGACGGCCAGAAGCACGACGGCTTCGTTCGGCTGCTACTGCCCTACGCCCGTAACGTGAGCGCAGTTGAGAGGATGCTTGAGGCCGAAGACATGGAAGGCCAGATGACGACACAGACCCTCGGCTTCGCACAGAGCTAGAACTATTTCGCACACCATCAGGAGTGGAGCAATGGTAGCGAACGGCACATCAAACGGCACCGTGAAAGAGAAGATGACGCCGCGCCAGCGCGTGCTCGCCGCTCTTGCCGGGGAGCCGGTCGACCGGCCGCCGGTGGCCAACCCGACCAGCGTCGCAACCGTCGAGATGATGGATCTCGTAGGCGCCTACTTCCCCGAGGCCAACCGCGACGCCGAGATGAACGCTCGACTCGCCGCAACCGAGTACACAGAGTTCGGCTTCGACGCCATCGCGCCGTACTTCTCCATCATCCAGGAGTCTTCCGCTGTCGGCTGCGACATGCAGTGGGAGCAGAAGGACAACTGGCCAACCGTCCGCATGACCAACCCCATCTGGAAGTCGTCGAAAGACGTCAAGGTCCCGGCCGATTTTCTTAAGCACCCGGACATCGTCGCCATCACCGACTCCATCAAGATCCTCAAGCAGGAGTTCGGTGACGAGGTTGCGATCATCGGCAAGACGATGGGCCCGTGGACCCTCGCCTACCATGTGTTCGGCGTCGAGCCGTTCCTACTGGGCACAGTCGACGACCCGGAAGAGACGGTCGCTGCACTCGAAGCGCTGAAGGAGTTCACGACGCTCTTCGGCCAGGCCCAGATAGACGCCGGTGCAGACGCTCTTACGCTGCCTGACCATGCGACCGGTGACCTTGTGAGCGGCGAGTACTACCGTCGCTTCCTTATGGAACTGCACCAGGAGTTCGCTGAAGAGATCAGCGTGCCGATCATCCTGCACATCTGTGGACAGACGGTCGACCGCATGCCGTACATCGCCAAGACCGGCATGGCTGCGTTCCACTTCGACTCCCGCAACGACCCGTTCGAGGCGATGGAGGCCGTGGACGGCAAGATCAGGCTGGTCGGCAACATCAACAACCCGACCACGCTCTACGCAAGAGGCCCGGCAGAGGTGAGGCAAGAGGTCTACAAGGCCCTCGACGCAGGCGTGCAGCTGATCGCCCCCGAGTGCGCCATCCCTCTGAAGACCAAGGCCGAAAACCTGGTCGAGATCCCGCTGGCAGTAGAAGACTGGGCCGCAGAGCACGGCATGGGGTAGAGGGCGCCGGAGCAGTCAGGCCGACATCAACTCCAGAAAGACCTCTTCACCGCTCAGACAAGGGTTATCGAGAAGATGGAGCCGGAAACTCCACCCGCTAGCAACGGTGATCGGCTCAAACACCTCCTTGAGCGGGTCGCAGTCGGCGAACTAACACCCGCAGAGGCCCTCCAATCCCTCGAAGAACTACCCGCGGACACTCTTTCCTCTGCGAAACGAGCGTTTTCATCTGGTGAGTTTGCGCAGGCCAGAAAACTTTTTGAGCGGTCCATAAACGAAGCGCGCCTCACATCAGATGGGGACACCCTGGCAGATGCCTTCTTCGGTATGGGTCGCGCCTTGAACACGATTGACGGCAGTTCAGGCGCAGCTCTGATTTGCGATGCGTTCGACCTTTATCTGGGCTCAGGCCGGATAAAAGAAGCGATCAACGCCGCAACTGAACAGGGCGGCTTTCCTTACACTCGAAGAATGCTAGAGATGCTTCACGTGGCGAAAGACCATGCACGTGAGGGAACGGCCGAACATGCCTCTGTGATATCTCGACTGGCGATCGTTCAAGGTGTCCTGGTCGGGACGTCTAGAGACAACGACGAGCTGCTTGGTCGTGCAATCGAATCGGCCGAGCAACATGGAGACCATCGAACTCTGACACTTTCCTGGAAAAGGAAAGCTATGCTCAGCTTCCAAAACCTTCGATTCCCAATCGCAATGGAAGAAAGCATAGTCGCCACGGCCTATGCCATGCTCACCGAGGATCCCGAGATGATCTGCCGTGGAGCTGAAAACGCCGGCAGGATAGCGTTGGTGCTTGGGCAACAGGACGTCGCCGAAACCTACATCAGGCTATATCGAGACGCTGCCTGCGAACTTAAGCAAACCGAAGACATTTTCGATTCAACCCACCTCGCAGCTGAACTTGCCGTGGCGAAAGGACAGTTCGGCGCAGCACGCTCAATGCTGCAGGAACTGCTGGGGATAGAAGACCTCTCAGAGAAACATCGGCGAACCGCCACCACGCTGGATGCGCTTCTCGCTGCAGAGACCGGTGACCTTGAGTATGCGAGCAAAGTGATCGATCAGGTTGCGTCCCGAGAGATGGTCAGTGACTCACGAACGAATATCGGGCTCCTCCTGATGCTCAGGGGGCATGCTCCCGATCTTGGAGTGCTCGACGAAGCGCTCGGAAACGCATTGAAGAGCCGGGTTGATTCATGGCTCGGTCCTAAAGGCGTTCCAGCGTTCTACAACCTCGCAGTTTTCGCCGAATACTCGTATTCATTTGTGACGGGTGACGCCTCACTTGCTCGGAGGGCACTCAAGCGCGAGATGAGAGGCAGGGATGGCGTGGTGACCGCAGCACGGATGTGGCACTCCTCCCACTACCGCGCACTTGGTTTCGCCGCAGCGAACGAATGGCGTTCCGCCGAGGCGGAGTTCGAGGCGGCACTAGTCTCCTGCCGAAGTGCAGGAAACCTTCAGCCATTGGTCTGGACAATCGTACATTTCGGCAAGATGGCGCTCCGTTCAGGCCGCCGTGCACAGCTACGACGATCAACCGCTCTCATCGCAGAAGCCCGGCCCATCGCGGCCGGGTTGGGGATGGCGATAGCTAGCCGGCGCCTGACCGAGATTCACCGGGCGATCGCCCCCCGAGGACGTCAGGTGATGGGATTGACCGATCGCGAACGTCAGGTTCTGCAGCTTCTGATAGCTGGAAAGAAGAACGCCGAGATCGCTGCCGAACTCGTGCTGTCCTCCAACACAATCGCGAGCCATATCAAGAGCATCTACACCAAACTCGGCGTCTCAAACCGCGCCGAAGCCGTCACGGCAGGCAATGCCGCCATCGGTTCTCGCCATGAGGCGTGAACCCTAATTCACCTGTTCAGGTGAAGATTCACTCATCGGCTCATCCAAAACTTCTTCTCCAACTGGCGCATCACTCACAACCAGCGCCAGTGACAAGGAGAAGCACTATGACGACCTTAGGAGTTTCGATTGGACGAATCGGCTCGGATAGACGCAGGCGGTTCATCGCAACGTCTCTCGCCTTCGTCCTGCTGGCCAGCACCTTGCTTGTCGATACCAGTGGGACGGCAAGCGCAGATGATGGAACAACCGTTGCGTTCATGGGTATCTGGAATACCCAGGCATCCAACATTAACCCTGACTCTTGGGCTCTTGGCGGGACATCGCCAAGGTTGGACTTCGATCTTGACGGTACGGCGAAGCTCGGTGTACTCGGCGACAGGCGGTCAGACATGGCTGCCGTCTTTCGCAACTCAACCGTCCATCGAGTCATCAGATCCGACTTCACGAAGAACCTGGCGTGGCTCAATGAGCCCGAAGAGAGCCGAGGTCCCAACCCTTGTGATAGGACTATTAGCGATATCGCTGAGATCACTACGGCTTCCGGAGACTTGATCTTCATGGAGTCAACTGGTGATTCAGGCGCCTGCTTCAACGGGCAGAAGTTCGTTTTGCGGGGGCAGTGGTCGATCACTGGCGGTACGGGCGTTTTTGAAGATGCCACCGGCCGGGTGGAGAGTTGGGGTGTAGGAGGACAGGGCCGATCTCGGGAAGTGATCTTCGGTTGGATAAACACCTAACCGCGCCAATCGGCCGCACTCGAGCACTGGCCCTGCTCGGGTGCGGCTTCTTGAGTCCGCTGAAGAAGGTTCGATCCCGATTCATCCCCTCATCCCACTCCCCTTTGAACCATAGGTACGCACAAATTGGCTACCGGCTCAGTCGCTAATCGTCATCCAAGATGCCAGAATAGATACATAACGCATCACATCTTCCGTTCAGCGCGGGGTGCGCAGGCCGGAAGACCAAAAACGACCAGCAGACCGAAACAGCAGTAAACATGGCAATTCAGCACGAAGGACTGGCGAAAGAGTTCGAATGGGTCACAAGGCCCGGAGAGCAGAAGCACATAAGCGAGTCGATCGAGAAGACTGACCTGTTGATGCAGGAGATGGCGTACCAGCTCATCATCGGCGCAAACACAGAGGTCGACAGGCTCACGAAAGAGGCGCTGGACAAGGACTACACAGCCAACCAGATCCTTGACGACGGCCTGCTGAACGGCATGGCAATCGTGGGCGTGAAGTTCCGTGACAACGTCATCTTCGTGCCCGAAGTGCTCGTCGCAGCCCGTGCCATGAAGGCGGGAATGGCCCACCTTGAGCCCATCCTGTCGGCATCGGGCGTCGAGCCCATCGGCACCGTGATCATGGGCACCGTGAAGGGCGACCTGCACGACATCGGCAAGAACCTGTGCATCATGATGCTCAGGGGCGCAGGCTTCGTGGTGCACGACCTCGGTGTGGACACCGCACCGGACGAGTTCGCAGACGCGGTTGAGGAGCACAACGCACAGCTGGTCGGCATGTCCGCCCTTCTGACGACGACGATGCCCAACATGGGCCGAGTCATCAACTATTTCGAAGACATGGGTCTGCGTGACGAGGTGAGGATGATGGTCGGCGGCGCTCCGGTGACGCTGGAGTTTGCCGACGAGATGGGCGCAGACGGCTACGCGGAGAACGCTGTCGAATGTGTGGAGAAGGCGAAAGAGCTTCTGGACCTGCTGGACGAGCTGAAGGGTTGAGTCAGCAGGCAGACACCGCGGCCAGCTCAGGAGAGCCCAAGGTCGACGCAGAACGCTACCGCGCAAGCATGGAGCGGCTGTTCCAGATCTACAGCGACATCTCAGAGAAGGCCGACGAGGTGATGCTGACCCGGTGCCCTTACAAGGACGCTCGCTCTCGCTGCACGGCCCAGTTCGATTGTCGCAACCAGTTCTTCACCAAGCTGCCGACCGAAAAACCGATCTGCGCAGGCAGCGACCGTATTGACTACCGCTCGGCCTGGCAAGACGGCCCAATACCCTTCGACTAACCAGTTAGATTTTAGTTGGGTGAAAGGTGGTCTTATCCCCTCTCCCGGCTCGGGAGAGGGTTAGGGTGAGGGTTCCGGTGTTTCCTGACCGGAGCGCAGCGGAGTGGAAGGACCTCCTGCTCTGCGAGAGGGACAGCTGACTTACGGTCGTCTCCTAACAACACCAGTGACCGAACGAGAGACCCTTCGACTTCGCTCAGGGAACACCGCTAAATCCCCTCTCCCTGGGAGGGAGAGGGTTGAAGCCTCGCTTCTCTGGTCGGAGCGGAAAGTTGACGTCCCGGCTCCATCCGGACCGGGCGCAGTAAGCGGCGCCCCTACCACCGATCGGCTACAACACGAGACATGCCACTGATCCATAACAACGAAAAGATCCCACTCAAGGCCGGCCGCACGCTGTTCGACTACGCGGACGACCTTGCCCTGCGGGTCCCCACATCCTGCGGCCGCACCGGCGAATGCCACGAGTGCATCGTCGAGGTTAAGCGCGGTAAGGACGCACTCAACGACCTCACAGAGCCCGAGACATTCCTGCGCGGAAACTACAGGCTCGCCTGCCAGGCCGCTGTCCAGGACATCACAGCGGAGATCGAGTTCGCTGTCCTGCGCCGCCAGCCTCGCATCCTCACGAGAGGCGTTCGGCGAGAAGACATCGAGCCTCAGCCGCTCGTCTACCGCGAAAACGACGACGTGATGTTCCTCGGTCCTGACGGTCCGAAGAAGATCGACAGCTACCGCGGCCGCATCCTCGGCCTCGCCGCAGACATCGGCACCACAACTGTTGTTATGAACCTGGTCGACCTCGAAACGGCGCAGACCATCTACACAGCGTCGTTCGAAAACCCGCAGCGCTTCGGTGGCTCGGACATCATGAACCGCATCTCTTACGATGGCGGCAAGTATCGCGGTGAGCTGCTCGCCGTGATGCTCTCCTCGATCAACTTCGAGATCGGCGAGATGGTCAAGTCGCTCAAGATCAGGCGTCGGCAGATCTACGAGCTGGTGGTGGTCGGCAACGCCACCATGCGCGACATCTTCTTCGGTTACGACGTGCAGACGATCGGCCAGAAGCCGTACAAGTCGGTCGTGGAGGCCGAGTTCCTCGATGGCAGGCGCAAAGACACGGCACTCAACGCCCGCGCTGGCGACCTTGGCGTGCGCATCCATCCCGAAGCCAACGTCTACGGCGGCCCGCTCATCGGCTCGCACGTTGGTGCGGACATCGCGGCCGACCTGCTGGCCATCGGCATGGAGAAGCAGGAAGAGCCTGTGATCCTTGTCGACGTCGGCACCAACACCGAGGTGATCGTCGGCAACAAGGACCGCCTGCTCGCCGCCTCATGCCCTGCAGGACCTGCGTTCGAAGGCGGAGAGGTGACGTACGGCATGCCCGGCTACGATGGCGCGGTAGAAAAATTCAGGTTCAACGGTAAGAATGAAGCCGAGATCGGTGTGATCGGTGATGTAGAGCCGTCCGGTATCTGCGGGTCCGGCCTGATCGACCTGCTGGCCGAGCTACGCCGGACCGACAGGATGACCGAGCTGGGCCAGTTCGAGGCCGGAACGAACGAGTTCGTCTTCCACGAGGGAAACGGGCTTTCGGTGTCCCGTGCCGATGTTTCAGCGCTTGCCCAGGCCAAGGCTGCGAATTTCTGCGGCCAGTCGATAGTGCTGAGACAGTACGGCCTGCCGCTGAACGCCTACAAGACGCTCTACCTTGCAGGCGGCTTCGCCAACTACATCGACGAGTCGAACGCCCGTGGAATCGGTTTCATCGCGGATGTGCCGTCCGACAAGATCCAGAAGGTCGGCAACGCATCGCTCGAAGGAGCGACGATCATGCTGCTCTCTGGCCCGAAGCGCCGCGAGATGGAGCAGTTCGTGCAGGACATCGAGCACATCGAGCTCGAGACCACACCAGACTTTTTCGAGCTGTTCGTAGAAGGCTGCCAGTTCAAGCCAATGGCAGAACCTGCTGCAGCTGAGTGAGGCTGGATGGCGTGTCCCTGCTGATCCCCTCTCCTGCTTGCGGGAGAGGGCTAGGGTGAGGGCTCCCGTTTTGTCATCCCGAGCGCAGCGGAGGGATCTGACCGGTCTCCGACTTTCAGTTTTCGTTCAGGGGGATGGCGCGGGAATGTGCGTCGAGGAGCAGGGTGCCATCTGACAGTCGCTGCGGAGTAGGGATCTGAATGATGTGGGACTAGCCAGATCCCTGCGACCCGCAAGCGGGTACCCCGCGGTCGGGATGACATTTCGCTGTTCTCAGTGCCGCCATCCTGAGCCTGTCGAAGGGTGGGGAGAGGTTTCCCTTGGCGGCAACTCGTCGTCCCGAGTCGGAACGAGGGACCCGGTGGGTGGGGCGACCTATCTGACACCTACCGCTAGATGAGAGGAAACTGCTCGACCCTGCGAGCCTGAGCAAGCCTTGTTGAGGTGAGAGCAAGACGGCTGAATGAGTTTGCCCCGCACCCCGGGTCCCTCACTCTGGTTCGGGACGACGGCGAACACCCCGCCATCCTGAGCCTGTCGAAGGGTGGCAGATTTCAACCCTCACCTTGACCCGCGCCCGCAAGCGGGCACCCGTCCCAGGGAGAGGGGATTCACCCACATCCCACGAACAAAAAACGGCCGGGCGAATCTCTCGCCCGGCCGCTCAATTCGTCGTCGTTCGACGCCCTACGCCAGCGCCTTCTCCAGCCGCTGCTGCAGAACGCTCTTCGGCACTGCGCCGACAACCTGGTCAACAGGAGCGCCGCCCTTGAAGATCAGGAGGGTCGGGATGCTTCGCACGCCGTACTTGGCTGACGTCTGCGGGTTGAAGTCAACATTCAGCTTCGTGAACTTGACCTTACCGTCATACTCAGTTGCCAGCTCGTCAACGACCGGCGCAATCATCTTGCACGGTCCACACCACTCTGCCCAGAAGTCAACGAGAACGGGGACTTCAGAGTCGAGCACACTGGCCTGAAACTCGGCGTCTTGTACGTCTACTGGCTTACCCATTTACCATTTTTCCTCTCGAAACCCCTTCCAGGGGCTCTTGTCGAAACGCTCGTGCTTGTTCAGCGATTCACATAGTTAGATAGCAAATCGTCGTTCGAGATTCAGATCAAGCTAGACCGAACTGCGAAAAAGGCCCGATTTCGCCCCTTTTCCTGGAGACCGGCGGTCAGTCCGCCGCAACCTCCGTACCGCTGCTAACAGGGGCCTTAACTAGCGTAACACTTCGCAGTTCCAGTCCGGGAACCGACGGCGAAGGGTCGGGGTCTGCGCTGTCCTGCATCGCAGAGGCAACATTCGCAAACAGCTCAGTTGCCGCAACGAATCCTCTGTAGGTCATATCGAGCTGGGCGGTGCCGGTAACCACCTCTGCACCGCCCTCTGCCACTATGCGCACCCGATCACCGGCCTTTATCCCGGCGTCATCCGCATCAGCGCTGTTCAGATGCACGATCTCCTCGCGCTCGGCGTAGTTCATCTCGCCGCGCCTCAGCACCGTCATATCCCGCTCCGGCTGGTGCAGCACGCGTCCCGGCAGCAGCGTCAGTCCGTTCGAGTTCGGCTCAGGCGCCTTCACCTCGAACTCCATATCAACAAAGTCCGGCAGGTCCTGTTCCGACTCATCAGCAAACAGAACCGGCGTTCCAGCGTCTTCCTCAGAAGCGCACGGGGCCTGAAGCCCTTTGCCTTCGAGCCTCGAGTACGAGATTCCCGCATATCCCGGTACTGCAGAGCGGATCTCTTCGAACACGCCCTCTGCCGAGTCGTAGTCGAAGCCAGCGACCTGCATCGACCGGGCGATGGCCGAGATCAGCTCCCAGCCGGCGACCTCATCGTTGCGACGCTCCGCAGCCTGCCGGACCTGCTGCACCCTGCGCTCAAGGTTCGTCACGGTCGATGTCTGCTCGGCGTAGGTCGCTGCCGGGACCACCACGTTTGCCGAAGCGGTCCATGCCGAGTCGAAAACCGTCGAGACGGCGAGGAAATCGAGTGAGCCAAGTGCGTGTGCCACATCGCCGTAAGCGGAAAGACCGGGGTCCATGCCGTCCGCCATCACGATTGCAGCCTTGATCTCACCGGAGCGCATCCTGTCGAACAGCTCTGCGACCGTTGCTCCGTCGTCTGTGGGAATAGATGCAGACCAGACGGCTTCCAGCGCAGCCCGGTCGCCAGCAGTATCGATCCTTCGGCCGCCCGGCAGCGAGACCGGCGAGCAGCCGACGTCCCATGAGCCCTGCGTGTTGGCGCCTGCGAACAGCGGGTAGACGCCGCCGCTCTTCTCGCCAATGTTGCCGCACATCAGCGCAAGGTTAATCACAGCGTCGGTCAGTTCGGCACGGTGGTCCTTGCTGATCGTGTCCACGCCGAACAGGACCGCAGCAGGAGAGTTCTCTGCATATGTCCGGGCCGAGCGGCGCAGCCTGTTCTCGTCGATACCGCACACCTCGGCGACCCGGCCGGGGTCGAAGTCCCAGAGCGACTGCTTCATCTCGTCCACATCGTGCGCTTCGTCCGCAGCAGACTCGCGGTCCTCAAGCGATTCGTCGGAGATCACCCTGCTCATCCCGGCAGCAAGAATGTGCTCAGTGCCGGGGCGGACTCGCAGCCACTCTGTGGCGTAGCGGGTCAGCTCGGTCTCACGGGAATCAATCACGATGATCTTTGCGCCTGCGCGTGCGGCCTTCTTGACCGGCACCGCAAGCACGTTCTGCTCCTCGGTCGGGTTGCCGCCGATGACGAGGATGCACTTCGAGTCTTCGAGGTCCCATATCGGGTTAGTGGCGCCGGTCGTGCCCAGCCGGCGCTGCATCACCTCGAACACTTCTGGAACGGTGTTCAGGCCGGAGTCGACATTGTTGGTCCGCAGTCCGGTGCGTGCGAACTTGGCAGCGACATAGTTGTCCTCGTTCGAGCCACGAGGCGACGCGATGACTGCGACTTCAGACGGCGAGTAGTTTTTCAGCGCATCGGCGATCGCAGAGACGGCGGCGTCCCGCTCAACCTTCTTGAGCATTCCGTCTTCACGCACATACGCAGACTTCAGCCGGTTCTTGTTGTTCGGGTAGTCGTAGGCAAACTTGCCCTTGAAGCAGGCCTGCCCGCGGTTCGCCTCGCCGGAGAGGTCTCCGCGGAAGCGGATCACCTTGTCGAACCGATTCACCTCGGCAACCATCTCGCAGCCGACCGAGCAGTTGGTGCAGACGGTCGAGACCTGCGTCTTTGCCTTCTCCCACTTGTACTCGCGCTCGACAAGCGCGCCCGTGGGGCAGACATCGATACATGCGCCGCAGAACTCGCAGCCGGACTCAAGCAGCGAAGTGCCGTGTGACGTGCCGACGAGAGCAACGCCGGAGCGGCTTGTCAACGTCAGCGCCGTGTCGAACCGCACCTCTTCGCAGACACGCACACAACGGGCGCAGACGATGCACAGGTTGTAGTCACGGTCGTAGAACGGGTCGTCGGTGTGAATCGGCAGGTTGCGGCGGTGGTAGTTGAGCGGCGTCCGCAGGTCGAGCTCAAGCATTCGGACCGTGTCCTTCAGCTCGCAGCGCTCGTTCTTGGGGCAGATGGTGCAGCGGTCTGTGACGGCCACGTGGCGCTGGCAGATGTCCTGGGGGCCACACAGTTCGATGCGGTGGCAGGTGAGACAGCCGTGCGGGTGCTCCGACATCAGCATCTCGATGATGCCCTGCCGCAGCCCGACGACCTCTTCCGAGTTGGTCGTCACCTGCATGTCCGGCGCAGCGGGCAGCGTGCATGAAGCGGTAGTCATCTTCCTGCCGCCGCTCTCTGTGTCGACGATGCAAGCCCGGCAAGCGCCGTAAGGCTTCATCTCAGGGAAGTAGCACAGGTACGGGATGTAGATGCCGGCGTCGATCGCAGCCTGCAGCACGGTCTGGCCGGGCTTCGCCGTCACATCCTGGCCGTCTATCTGAAATTTGATCTCGTCTGCCATTGGGGGTCCTGGTGATCGTCTAAGGCCGGGTTCGAGTCGGCAAAATCATCGAGCCGTCTCCGAACGCCCCGGAAGGTTCAAGCGATCCCGATATTCGCTCCTCGAACTCGTCACCGAAATACTGCAGCGCAGACGAAACCGGGTTGTAGCCAAGCTGACCGTGTCCGCACAGCGACCCGATCTTCATGTTGGTCCCGACCTTCTTGATCAGGTCCAGGTCGCCCGGCCGCGAATCGTTTTTGCACATCCGCTCGAGCACTTCCAGCATGTGGGTGTTGCCCAGCCTGCATGGGAAACACTTGCCGCACGACTCGAACTGCGAGAACGCCACAAGCGAGCGGATCAAGTCGACAACGTCCGTCGTCTCGTTACCGACGATGATCCCGCCCGAGCCAAGAATCGCGCCCGCCTTCGACATCTCATCGAAGTCGATCTTCACATCGAACGCCTCGGCGCCGAGCACACCGCCAAGCGGCCCGCCTGTCTGCAGCACCTTGATGTGATCGCCGCCGGTCACGCCGCCGCCGATGTCCTCAAGCACCTGCCTGATCGTCATGCCCATCGCGACCTCGTACATGCCGGGGTGCTTGATATGGCCTGACAGACAGACGATTGCCGTGCCTGACGAGGTCTCCGTGCCGGTCGACTTGAACCAGTCTGCGCTGTTCGAAACGATCGAAGGCACGTACGAGATGGTCTTGACGTTGTTGATGTTGGTCGGCTTCTGCCAGAGACCGGCCGCCGCAGGGAACGGAGGTTTGAAGCGAGGCGTCGAGCGCTTGCCCTCGATCGCCTCCATCAGCGCCGTCTCTTCACCGGCGACATAGGAATCGCCTGTCAGCGATACCTCCATCTCGAAGGAGAAGTTGCTGCCGAGGATGTTCTCGCCGAGCAGTCCGGCGTCATAAGCGTCCCGAATTGCCTTGCGCGTTGCCTCGATCGGGATCTCGTGCCCCTGTCGGATGAACACGTAGCCATGCGTCGAGTTCGTGGCGTAACCGTTGATGATCAGACCCTCTATCAGCGTGTGAGGGTCGTTTTCCAGGATGCCCTTGTCGTTGAAAGCGCCGGGGTCGCCCTCTTCGCAGTTGCAGAGCACGTACTTCACAGGCGCCTTGTTCGGAGCAAGGAAGCTCCACTTCACGCCGGTCGGGAACGCAGCACCGCCGCGACCACGCAGGCCAGACGCCTTCACCTCGTCCACGATGCTCTCAGGCGTCTGCTCGTTCAGCGCCTTGTTCAGCGCCGCGTAGCCGCCGTTGGCGACGTAGTGCAGCAGGCTCTTCGGGTTGGTCGATCCGAAATTCTTCGTGACAATGCGGGTCTGCTTGCCGAACGCGTCGATGTCTTCGAGATGAGGAAGCGTGCCGGGCCGCTTGTCGCGGTCGCCCCAGTAGGCGAATGCCTTCTCCGTAACCGGCATCCCGCCACTGACATGCGTCTCGACGATCTCGGCTGCGAACTCAGGAGTTACGTTGCCGTAGAGCACACGAGGCTCACCCGGCATCTGCACATCGACGATCGGTTCCAGATACATCAGGCCGATGGCGCTGACAGGCGTGACATTCGCCTCTACGTCTGAGTTCTGAACAGCCTCTTTGACAGCGGCCAGCACCTCGTCCGACCCGGCGGCCTGTCCGGAGGTCCCGCCCTGCACCCTGATCCACGGCTTGCCCGAATCGGACAGCTCGGCCCAGCGGGCGTTCGCCTTTTCGACCAGTTCCTCGTATGTGGAGGGCATGTTTGGAGTCCGGTTTCTGGCGGGTGTGGCTAGTGAGATTCCGGCGTCTTGGTCCGCAGGCTCGCCGCGAGCTGTGCCGCAGATTCGGGCGTTACTCGACCCTTCATGTGGTGATCGACGGCAACAACAGGAGCGTTCGCGCAGGCTCCGAGACATGTGCTGTAGCGCAGCGTCACGGTGCCGTCCTCGGTCGTCGTCTCTTCCTGCACGCCGAGTTCGTCCTGCACGGCCTTCAGTACGCTCTGCGCGCCGACCAGGTGACAGCTCGGCCCCCAGCAGACGTCAAGAGTGAAATTTCCCGGCGGGGTGAAGCGGAAGTTGGTGTAGAAGGAGGCGACGCTCCACACTTCGTTGATGGAGGTGTTCGAGTAGTCGGCGACCTCTTCAATCGCCTCGTCAGGGATGTAGTGAATGGCGTCCTGGACCGCCAGCAGCGAAGAAAGAACGGTGACTGTCGGCTGTTGCTGCGATGAGATCGCATGCCGAATGCGTTCTCGCAGCTTCGTCGCGCTGTCACTGCTCGTCGTCGTCAACGGTTGGTCTCACTACTCTCTGCGCTCTGGCGGTGGTCTGACCCCAACTGAAAATCGGCCGCTACCGCCAGACTTGAGAAAACCTCTTCAGAGGCCTCCGGAATCTCGTTTGAGAATTCGGTCACAATCCTAGCAAGTGTTGGCACAAGCAACAACGGGTGGACGCTTGCCGTCACCGTCTTAATCTCCTCTCCCGGCTCGGGAGAGGGTTAGGGTGAGGGCTTCCTTTTCTGTCATACCGACCGTAGCGGAGGGATCTGACGAGTCTCTGTCTTTCAGTTTTCGTTCCTGCGAACGGCTTTCGACATGCGTGTCGGGAGCGAGTTAGGACGGCATCTTGCAGTGGCGGCACTGAGAGAAAGGCTGACGACGTGTGATCGGTCAGATCCCTCCGCTTCGGTCGGGATGACAGATCACACCACAGGCGATGTTCCGCCGTCTGCGTTCAGTGATGCGCCGGTGATGTAGCTCGCACGCTCTGAGCACAGGAACACGATCGCATCGCCTGCCTCCTTCGCCTCGCCGATCCGGCCCATCGGCACATTAGCGCCGACCGCCTTCCAGTGGTCCTCCAGCGTGTACGACGGGTCCTTCGCGTTCATCGACTCCCAGCGAGTCACATGCTGGCCGCTCTTCAGCACTCCGACGCAGACGGTGTTGACGCGTATGTTCTCCGGTGCGAACTCTTTCGACCACGCCTTTGTCAGCGATATCCCGGCCGCCCGCGAAAGCGATGTCGGCTGCGAGCCCCCTGCCGACGCCTTCCCGCCCGGTGTGGTCGTGTTCACAACGGCCGCGGCCGACGACTTCCGAAGGTGCGGCAGTGCGTTGCGCATGCAGTAGACGGCACCGAACACCTTCAGCTGCAGGTCCTCGGAAAGCTGGTCATTCGTCATGTCATCCAGCTTCGAGGCCGACGAAGTCCCGGCATTGTTCACGAGGATGTCGAGACCACCGAAGGTTGAAACCACCTGGTCGATCGCCGCTTTGACGGAACTCTCGTCGCGCACATCGGTCGAGATGCCGATCACGTCTTCGCTGCCGCTTTCCGACTTGATGTCAGCCACCGCCGAGTCGATCCTCGACTGTGTGCGTGCGGCGATCGCAACCTTTGCTCCCTCGGCCGCAAGCGAAGCTGCCGCAGCCTTGCCGATGCCGTCGCTGCCGCCGGTGATGAATGCCACTTTTCCTGCGAGGCCGAGGTCCATTGCTTTTTCCTTTATGTGAGTTATGTGAGTATGTGAGTGATGCGGTCCGCCCGACGAGCGCCAGGTCAGGCGAGGCCGGATTATAGACCCGCGTTCTGCGTGGGGAAGGGACGACCGGGGGGAGTGGTTCAATGGGCACTTGGCCGGCAACCGCCATCCTGAGCTTGTCGAAGGGTGGCTACTGCAAGCCGCGTTCCTCCTCTCCCTGGGACGGGTGCCCGCTTGCGGGCGCAGCGCACATCCCCTCTCCCGCTTGCGGGAGAGGGTTAGGGTGAGGGCTTCATGTTCTGTCATCCCGACCGCGGGGTACCCGCTTGCGGGTCGCAGGGATCTGACCTCTGATCTACGGTCGCCGAGAGATTCTGAACCGAGTTCAGAATGACAGGCGAAGACCGGAAGCCCTTAACCCTGACCCGCGCCCGCAAGCGGGCACCCGGCATTGGGAGAGGGGATGACACCGCGTCGCTCGCCGCCAAGCAAAAAGAATGGGTGCAGACCCGTCGTGTATTTCCTTCGTCGCCGCAGATAGAATCTATCTTCTGTGGCTGGCGAGAGTGCGAACGCAACCCGCCGGTCCAGCAGACAACTCGACGCCCCTCAACAAAACAGAAAAATGACACCAGACAATCCCGGCCAAGATTCGCAACGCTTCCAGCCCCTCTCCGTTCCCCGGCGCACCGTCATGGGCCCCGGCCCAAGCTCCGCCAACCCGGCCGTCCTCCGCGCCATGTCCCTGCCGGTCATCGGCTACCTCGACCCCGCCTACTTCGATGTGCTCGACGAGGTCGAGTCGATGCTCAAAGAAGTCTTCAAGACCGAACAGCGCGCATTCGCCGTCGCCGGAGCCGGTTCGGCCGGGATGGAAGCCGGACTGCAGAGTCTGCTGGAGCGCGGCGACAAGGTGATCATCTGCTCGTACGGCTACTTCTGCGAGCGGCAGGTGCTGATGTGCGAGCGGCTTGGCGCAGAGGTGATCGAACTGAAGTCCGAGTGGGGCAAGGGTTTTGACCCGCAGCTGCTGGCGGACACGCTTGCTCAGCACCCCGACACCAAGCTGGTCGCATCGATCCACGCTGAGACCTCGGCCGGCACGCTGCACCCGATCAAGGAGATGTCCGATATAGCCCACCGCGCAGGCGCGCTCTTCCTTACCGATATGGTGACGTCGCTCGGCGGCTGCGAGGTCGATTTCGATGGCTGGGACCTGGATTTCGCCTACTCGGGCAGCCAGAAGTGCCTGGCCGCGCCTCCCGGTATCAGCCCGGTCGCTCTTTCTGAGCGGGCGCTCGACCACATCCGGGCACGCAAGACGCTGCCTTCAAGCTGGTACCTGGACCTGGCGCTGATCGCCGACTACTGGGGACCTGAGCACAAGCACCACCACACCAACCCGGTGAACATGGTGTACGGACTGCGTGAGGCGCTTGCGCTGACACTGAACGAGGGACTTGAGACCCGATGGCTGCGCCACGAGCGAGTGGCAGAGGCGCTGCGGGCCGGACTTGCGGCGCTTGGACTTGAGTCGCCTGTTGAGGAGTCGGCACGGCTCAACCAGCTAACGGTCGTCTCGCTGCCCAAGGGCGTTGACGACGTGAAACTGCGCACCCAGCTGTTCGACCAGTACGGCATCGAGGTCGGCCGCGGCCTTGGCCAGTTCGCAGGCAAGGTGATCCGCATCGGACTGATGGGCGAATCGTGCGTCCCTGCCAATGTCTTCAACCTACTAAATGCGCTTGAGCACCTCTTGCCGACCTACGGCTACGAGACAGGCAAGGGCGCAGGAACAGGCGCAGCCGCCGCACAACTATCCGAAGAACCAGCACCGCTGTATTAGTGCCTTATCCCCTCTCCCGGCTGGGGAGAGGGTTAGGGTGAGGGCTTCCTTTTCGTCTGTCATCCCGAGCGAAGCCGAGGGATCTGACTGGACTTACATTGGAGGCTGATCAATCCAGCCAGCAACCGCCAGGTGCCGTCCGCAGTTGCTTCGAACGCGCTTTCCACACGGCGATCTCCAGAACGAACCCTAGGATCCAGAGACTAGTCAGATCCCTCCGCTGCGGTTGGGATGACAAACAGCCGCCATCCTGAGCCTGTCGAAGGGTGGCAGGGCTTCAACCCTCACCCTGACCCTCTCCCGCAAGCGGGAGAGGGGGAAAGCCGGCATTCCGCATCAGCATCGGCCACCGCCCGCCCTACTCCCCCACGGCACCAAGCTGCTGCTCTAGCTGATCGATGCGTGCCAGCGCATTCTCCAGGCGCAGGTACACCTCTTCGATCGACTCGCCTCCGCTCAGCGGCACGACAGGTCCCAGTACACCTTCGCACTCCTCTACCCAGCCGCCAATCCAGAAGCTTTCCAAAGTCCGATCAACGGGCCGCAGCACATTCCAGTAGCGGCAGTCAGAGTCGCCAGACTCAGGCAAGGTGACCGGCATCGGCAGATCGGACGCCTGCCCGAACAGTGCCGGCATGTTGGTCGGCTCGATCTGGATGACGAATGAAGGCAGCGGTTCCTGCCAAACAGAGAGCTCGAAAGAGTCGGCAGGAGGCTCGTCCGAGGGCGATCCGATGAAGACCGGAACCGGACTCGCGGCTTCAGCGCCGCCTGAGTCCCCGGTGCCGCCAATGCCGCCGGTGTTAAGCACGACGATCAGCACGAGCACGCCGACGCCCATCAGCAGCATCGCAGAGATGTATATCTCGGACGGCTTGACCATCCGGCGCCCTCCGCAGATCCGTTCACCATGCCAACGCGGCGGCAGACCCTGTGCCCGGGCGTCCCGAAACCCGGACCGCTTTCGCCCTTCGGTAACTGAATGGTGCCCCCGCCGTTACCGATGCACCAGCGTGCTGTCGGCCCCATACGAGCGGCTTTACGCGGGACATCGTCTGGCAGCGTGCCACCCGGCAGGCCAGTGAAACTACGGGCTTATCGCAGAGGTGAGTAATAGCGGCAGCATGCCGTCACGCGAGAAGTGAACTGCTCAGAATCGACCTAGGAGGAACCGGCGAGATCCGCCGCTACCGGACCTTGCGTGCAAGCCGATATGGCAGGGTGAGAAGCGCCCAGAACCTGCCCAGGAAGTAGCCGCCGACCTCTCGCACCTCAGACTTGAAGTGCCGCATGTCGTGAATCGCCGGTGGCAGCGGGCTGTGGTTCAGGCCGGTCAGCCCGGACCCCAGCGACCAGTTCCGCATCTGGGCGTGGGCTCTTTTCCGGTCCTGTGCATGATCCGACGCAGACTCGCTGCGGCCGGGCGGTGGCGGGATTCGCTTGCGTTGACCGGTCATAAGTAGCTCCGTTTCCTTGCTCTATCGAGGAGGCGTGCGTACAGATCGGCCCTATCATCCTAACTGAACCGGATGGCGGCTCATATTACTCAGCCAACAACTGGAAACCCGTCACTTCGCAAGACCGGTGTGATCGAACAGTCCGAATAGCAAGAGTTAAGCACTATCAGCGCCGGATTCCGGCGGGGCAGGCTGTACGATGTCGCACGGCTCACACCGGACCACGATGATGACCAACTCTCCCGGCTGGAAAATCCCCCTCGAAGACGGCCTTGTCATGCGCAGCACGACGCATGACGACGCCTCGCGCCTCGCCGACTACAACACGGAGCAGCACTCCGACCCCGACGAGCCGAGGGAATGGATGTGGCACTGGACGAACGATCTCGTGACTAAGCCACACCCAGGTCTGAGCCTCGATGACGTGATCATCATCGAGGATACGGGCAATGGAAAGATCGTTTCTTCGTGCGCCTACTTCCAGCACGAATGGTCGTACTGCGGCATCCCGGTCCCGTTCGGCCGCCCCGAGCTTGTCTCGACACACCCCGACTACCGAAACCGCGGTCTGATACGCCGGCAGTTCGAGCTGATGCACCGTTGGGGAGACGAACGCGGCCACCTTGTCCAGGGCATCACCGGAATCCCCTACTACTACAGGCAGTTCGAGTACGAGATGGCACTCGATATGAGCCGGGGACGTTCTGCACCGTTTGCGAAGCTGCCATCGTGGAACGACGATGAAAAGCGAATCGTGGGCCTGCGTCCTGCAGAGCGTGCCGACGTGCCGTTCATAGCGCAGCTGCACAGAGCCGCTGAACAGCGATCTCTATTCACTCCGCACGTTACGAACGACCGGGTCGAATACGCAACGTTCGAGCCGAATCCGATCAGCCAGATGGCGAGTGATTCATCGATCGTTCAGGACGAGGCGGGCAAATCGATTGGCGTGGTCGTCTACACCGTGATCCCTGAGTTCAATCTTTCCCGAGTTTACGCCCTGGAGTTTACGGAAACGGCAGGATTTCGCCTCTATACGAAGCCGGTGCTGAAGTGCCTGAAAGAGCTTCTCGGCAGCGAGACAAACAATGGGACAAAGCCGACTGCGCAGTTCGCGTTCGAGTTCTTCTCCGCCCACCCGGCGCACCCGTTTCTTGGACGGGACTTCATGTCGTCAGGCAAGGCGTACGCCTGGTACATGCGGGTTCCAGACCTGCCGAAACTCCTGACGCTGATTGCGCCGAAGCTGGAAGAGCGGCTGATCGGCACGCCGTTCGAAGGCTTCAGCGGAGAAAAGATCCTGAACTTCTATCGCACGGGCGTCACCCTGAAGTTCGAAAAAGGGAAACTGACGTCGGTCGAAGGGATAAATTTCCCGCCGCGCCATAAGGCGATGGCCAGCCTCCCCGATCTAACATTCCTGCAGCTCCTTTTCGGCCGCACCACCATTTCCGATCTGAGAGACATACTCGCTGACGCCCAGTGCTACTCAGACGAAGACGTCTTCCTGATGAACACCCTCTTCCCAAAGATGCCGTCAGACACCCGCATGGCGAACATCTAGAAGAGGCACGATGGCCAGTCCCCTCTCCCGATACGGGAGAGGGTTAGGGTGAGGGCTTCCGGTTTTCTCCCTCTCCCAGATTGGGAGAGGGATAAAGGGTGAGGGTCGTTCGGTCTTCCATCCACAACTAGTCGTTCCATCCACCACCGCCCCTCCCTCTAGCTCCCTCCCAAGCTGGGAGGGAGGAGTTCAACCCTCACCTCAATCCTCTCCCTCCCAGGGAGAGGAAGAATGCGGCCTGCGGCGTCCCCCTACGTCCTCGCCGTCCCCCGCCTCAACGCGCGGCCCGGCGTTACGCCAGTGTTCTTCCCATCCTCGATCACAACCTCTCCGTTCACGATCACATAGTCGATGCCGACGGGATAATGCTTCGGGTCCTCACGCGTCGCATCGGTACGCACCGTGTCCGGGTTGAAGATCACGATGTCCGCTCTGAAGCCGTCCCTCAGAACGCCACGGTCGGGCAGGCCAAGCCGCTGCGCCGGGAACGACGTCATCTTCCTGATCGCCTCTGGCAGCTTCAGGTGCTTTTCCGCCCGCACAAACTCTGCCAGCACAACAGGGAAGCAGCCGTACGTCCGCGGGTTCGGATACTCGCCAAACAGAATCGCATCGCTCGCGATCATGCCGAACGGGTGCGACACGAACGTTGGAAGGGTCGCCTCATTCGTGCCTGTTCCAACCTCCGAGATGCCAAGGTTCTCCTCGATCAGCAGGTCGAACAACGCATCCGCGGGCTCCTGCTCACGCATCTCGGCAATCGTGGAGATATTCCGACCGTCGTACTTCCTGTTCTGCGGCTGTGTGAAATTGGTCAGCCAGCGGTGGTCCCAGATGTCCTGGATGTCAGAGCGAGAGTTGAAGTCTTTCTTCAGCTTCTTGCGATCGTGTGGGTCCTTCAGCGCCGCCATCAGCCGCTCCGGCCCGCCGTCCTTCGCCCAGAACGGCATGTGAATCGCCACCGTTGTGCCGGAGTACGGGTACGTGTAGCAGTCGAACGTCACGTCCAGCCCCTCGTCGCGGGCGTCCTCGACCAGCCCGAGATATCCGTGGTGGCTGCCCTCGCCCTGCTTCGGCTGCCGGTAGTGAGTCAGGTGCACAGGCACTCCGGACTTCCGGCCGATCTCGATCGCCTCCTGCCAGGGTGCGTAGACGCCCTTCGTTTTCAATGACGCACGCGTATGCGTGTGATAGAAGCCGCCCATCTTTGCAGCAGTCTCGGAGATGGCGATCAGCTCCGCGGTGTCCGCATATGCGCCGGGCGGGTAGTCAAGACCGGTGCTCAGTCCCCATGCGCCCTCCTCCATCGACTCCCGGATCACCGCCTGCATCTCAGCGATCTCGGCGTCAGTAGCCGGCCGCTCGTTCCAACCGACCGACCAGATGCGCACGGGGCTGTTACCGAGAATGTATGCGATGTTGATTGCCACTGCGCCGTCGTACTTGTGCAGGAGCTGCTGCGTTGTCAGCCAGTCGGCTTCTGGCGCGTAGCCGTTAAGGCCCGAGTCGAGCCAGATGTAGCGCTCGAGCTCCTCCTTCGACTTGAACGGCGCGTGCGATATGCCGTCGATACCGATCAACTCGGTCGTGACGCCCTGCCTGACCTTAGGGTCGTGGTGCGGCTCACCCAGAATCGTAAGGCCTGCGTGCGAGTGGAGGTCGACGAAGCCGGGACAGACGACGCGGTCCTCTGCATCGATAACGCGCTTCGCCTCGACGCCGTCGGTGGCGTCTTCACCCCGACGAATGGTCAGCGTGTTGTCGTCGACCAGCACGGTGCCGCGGAAAAACGGGCTGCCAGTGCCATCGATGACTCGAGCGTTGGTTATCAGCAGGTCGATCATGTTTTTCGCCTTTCGAGGGGTGACAGGTCGTCGTCCTCTCGACCACGGGGTATACGGATGGGGGTCGATTATCCCCTCTCCCGATGCGGGAGAGGGTTAGGGTGAGGGCTTCCGTTTTTGTCATCCCGACCGAAGCGGAGGAATCTGACCGGACTTACATCGATCAGACCCCTATTTAGCAGCGACCGTCAGACGGCACTTGACGATGCTCTCGTCTCGCACTTCGATCGCAGGTTCCAAGAACGACATCCCGTCGCCAGAAACCAGTCAGATCCCTCCGCTTCGGTCGGGATGACTGTCCTATCTCCTAGCATCGAGAGGGGGAGTCACCGCCAGGTCGGCCTGTACTGCACCTTTCGCTCGCCCGGCTTCCCGACCACCTCGAAGACCGGGTTCTGGATACCGCCCCAGTGGTAGTCGCCGGGCTGGTCAGAACTCTCGACCGACACATCAGGCCGCTCGAAAACCTCCGGCCGTAGCGCCGTCCCGAGCCCCGGGCCTTCCGGCGCAAGCACCTCCCCGTCAACCACCCGGACATTCCTGTCGACAACATCCTTGTACCAGCCCGTCTCGCCGTAATACGCCCGGCACGTCTCCATCAACCATGCGTTCGGCGCATTTATCGCAACGTGCATGCAAGCGAAGATGTTCACGGGGCCGGTCATGTCATGCGGTGCCACCGGACGCTGCTCTGCCTCGGCCATCGTCGCAATCTTTTTCGTCTCAGTGATCCCGCCCGTCCAGATCAGGTCAGGCATCACCACCTCGGCGGCCCCGGCTCGCAGATACTCGCGGAACTGGTACTTCGATATCAGCCGCTCCGAAACGCACACCGGCGCAACGATCTCGTTCGCCAACGCCACGTGGTTCTCGACATTAGTCGGCTGCATCAGCTCTTCTTGCCACAGCATGCCGAACTGGTCCATCGCCCGGCCGATGCGAATAGCGTTGTTGATGTTCCACCGGCCATGACCGTCGTTCGCGATGTCGAGCTGGTTGCCGACCGCGTTGCGCATCGCCTCGATCGGCTTCAGCATCAGGTCGAGGTCTTCGGCCGACAGGTTCACGCCCTGCGAGCCGTCCGCAAAGTGGTCTGTGAACGCCCACTTCATCGCCGTCAGCCCGTCGTCCACCAGGCTCTTCGCAAGAGTCCCGGCGTCCATGATGGCCATCTCCATATCCTTGTTCTCGCCCCACTGGCCGGTGGTGTTGTAGGTGCGGATCCGATCCCGGCACGCCCCGCCAAGCAGGTTGTAGATCGGCTGTTGCGCGACCTGCCCTGCAATGTCCCAGAGTGCGATGTCGATGGCCGAGATCGCCCGAGACTCGGCGCCTGCGTAGCCGTACGCGTTTGACATATCGAACATGTCCCGCCAGTGCCGTTCGATCGCCAGCGGGTCCTTGCCGATCAGTATCGGCGAGAACATCTCATGAACCGCCCCGGCCACCGACCGCGGCCCGAACCACGTCTCACCAAGGCCGACGTATCCGGCGTCTGTATGCACGCGCACCCATGTAGCAGCCGCATGCTCTTGCAGGTGAATAGTCTCGATCTTAGTGATCTTCATTTTTTGTGCCGATATGGATGGTTGTTTGCTGGTTTGGTCTGGTACTTGCCGAGGCACGGATGAGCCCTATCTGCGGCGCTGCCTTATCCCCTCTCCCGAAATCGGGAGAGGGTCAGGGTGAGGGTGTCCTGTCTTTGTCATTCCGAGCGCAGCCGAGGAATCTGACCGGTCTTACATCGAACCACCGTCCTATCAGGTAGTGACTGTCAGATGCCAACTGGAGTTGCTTCCGACGCGCACTATGAACGCCGTCCTCTGAACGACAACTGAATGCCAGAGACTCGTCAGATCCCTCCGCTTCGGTCGGGATGACACAGTCCCGCCGCCATCCTGAGCCTGTCGAAGAGTGGCCTCTCCCGTCGCCACCAACTCCGCGCCGGAATCCTACACCTCACCCTCGCACCGACAACATCGCTCAACCCGGCCTGCCCTCGCTCCGCTCGCCAAATCGTCACACCTCGCTTACACCTCCTAGCCGGTAACGAATTATCATCCCTAGCCACGGCCGATACCGAACCGTCGAAGAGGGACTGACATGACCACCGAAGCGCCGGACCAGCTAGCCGCGGCAGCCACCAGCGTGCTGCGCTGCGAAGGCCTGACCAAATCGTTCGGCGACCTCAAAGCCGTCTCAGACGTGTCGTTCCATATCGAGCCCGGAGAGACTTACGGGCTGCTCGGTCCTAACGGCGCAGGCAAGACCACCGCCATCTCGATGATCTGCGGAGTCCTCAACAGTGACGCAGGTAAGGTCATCATTGACGGCCAGTCCATGACCTCCGGCAGCGTCGGCATCAAGAGCCTCATCGGCTACGTGCCGCAGGAGCTTGCGGTATATCCCGACCTCACATCCCGGGAGAACATGCAGTTCTTCGCTCGCCTCTACGGCCTGCCCCGTAACGACTCCAAAGCACGCATCGACGAGGTGCTCGAAACGATCGGCCTCGCAGACCGCGCCGGAGACCTCGTCAAGACCTACTCAGGCGGTATGAAGCGCAGGCTCAACATCGGCCTCGGGCTGCTACACAGGCCGAAACTTCTCATCCTCGACGAACCGACAGTTGGCGTCGACCCACAGAGCCGTAACGCCATTCTCGAAAACGTCGCCAGCCTGAGCGACGAAGGCATGGCCGTCCTCTACACCACGCACTACATGGAAGAGGCCGAACGCCTCTGTGACCGCGTCGGCATCATCGACGAAGGCACACTCAGGGCCGAGGGAACGCGGCGAGAGCTCGTTGCACTGGTCGGCCAGCATGACCGCGTGCAGATCAGCGGCTCCGGTGATCTGGAGGCTGGCGCCACGGCGGCGCGTGAACAGGAGTATGTGCGGGAAGCCAGCGTCGCTGACCAGAGCCTCGGCCTGATCGTGGACAACGCTCGCAGCATCCTGCCCGAGCTGCTGACGACACTGGCAGCGGCCGGAGTGCAGATCCGCAGCATCGATGTCGCAGAGCCTGACCTCGAGGCGGTCTTCCTGCATCTGACCGGAAAGGCCCTGCGCAACTGATGCTCAGAGTCGCGTTAGTGATAGCGATGAAGGACCTCAGGCAACGCCTGCGGGACAGGTCGGCCATCATCCTGGCCATCGTCATTCCGTTCGCGCTCACCTTCATATTCGCCCAGTCACTGGCCGATGTGAGCGGAGGCGAGGTCACCTTCGACTACGCCATCGCCGATCTCGACGGCGGCCCTCTCAGCCAGGCCTTCATCGGGGTGATGGGGGAGCTGGAGGCGCAAGAGGTGGTGAGGATAACCACGGCCGAGTCACGAGATGCGGCGATTGAACTCGCGGGCGACGATGATGTTGAGGCATCGTTCGTGATCCCCGCCGGATTCTCCGACGCGGTCAACAACAACGAGCAGGCAAGCATCGAGGTCTTCGGGAACGTCGACCGCCAGATCGCAACCACGGTCGCCGAGGCGATCGCAGAGGGCTTCCTGCAGGAAACACGTGCGATACAGGCTTCAATATCCACCGCTGCGCTGAACCTCGGCGATGTCGATATGCAGACCCTTGCAGAACGTGCGGCTGCTTTTCCAAACGCCATAAATGTCGAAGACGTCTCTGCCAGCCGAAAAGAGCTGGACGCCAACACCTTCTATGCAGCGGGCATGGCTGTCTTCTTCCTCTTCTTCACCGTGCAGTTCGGCGTGACCGGCCTGCTGGAAGAGCGAAAAGAAGGGACGATGCGCCGTCTACTCGTCGCCCCCGCCCGGCGCGGCTCTATCCTACTTGGGAAGCTGCTCACGGGCTTCATCCTCGGCGTCGTCAGCATGGCCGTTCTGGCTACTGCGTCCACCTTCCTGCTCGATGCCGACTGGGGGAGCGCTGTCGGTGTTGGGATCTTGATCCTCGCCGGCGTCATCGCCGCCGTGTCCATCACCGCGCTCGTTGCATCACTTGCCAACACCGTCGATCAGGCGGGCACCGCGCAGACCATCATCGCGCTCGTGTTCGGCATGCTTGGCGGAGCGTTCTTTCCCGTTGCGCAGGCCGGGGGCGTCATCGAACGGCTCAGCTTCATCACGCCGCACGCGTGGTTCCTGCGCGGCCTCAGCGATCTGCAAAGCGACGGCGCCGTCTCCGACATCTGGCCATCAGTTCTGGCGCTGCTCATCTTCGCCACCATCACCGGCGGAGCGGCCAGCATGAGGTTGGGAAAGGCGGTGAGAGCATGAAGCCGCTGAGCATCGCACTGTTCAACCTGCGCCGTCTCTTCAGGGACAGGTCCAACATCTTCTTCGTCATCATCCTGCCGCTGGTACTGATACTCGTGCTTGGCTCGGTGTTCGGTGGCATCTTCACCCCAAAACTCGCCATCCACGACGCCGCTGACGACGACCGGAGCCGGCAGATCATCGCCGCCCTCGAAGAGGTGAGCGATCTGGATATCGATGTCGTGGGCAGTGACGATGCCGTGATCGACGCCGTCAGCCGGGGAACGGCGCAGGCAGGCATGGTGATCCCCGCGGATCTCAGCAACAAGGTCCGTCTCGGTGAGCCTGTCTCGGTGCAGTACTTCGGTAGGCAGGACTCGCTCGCGCCGCAGTTGCGGTCGACAGTCAACGCAGTGATCGCACGCCAGAGTGCCGTACTGCGGGCCGCCCGGTTTGCCAGCACTGAAACCGGTATTCCGCTCGACCAGGCAACGACCCAGGCCGAGTCTGTGCTGAACGAGATCCCCGCACTCGAAGTGGAGTTGAGCACCGTTGGCGAGGACCTCATCCCGGACTCGGAAGGGTTTGACTCCACCGCATCGGCGATGCTCTTGCTGTTCGTGTTCCTGACCTCGCTCACAGGGTCGATGGCGCTGATCGAGACTCGCAGCCTCGGCGTTTCGAGGCGCATGATCTCAACCCCGACCTCGGCCGGCACCGTGCTCTTAGGAGAGATGCTCGGCCGCTATGCGGTCGCGCTGACGCAGGGACTGATCGTGATGGCCGGCTCGGCGCTGCTGTTCGGAGTCAACTGGGGCGACCCGCTGGCCGCAGCCGTGCTGCTGGTGCTGTTCGCGCTGGTCGGAGCAGGAGCCGGGATGCTGGTGGGCAGCGTGCTGTCCAATGAGCAGCAGGCGCTTGCGGTCGGGCTGGGGCTGGGACTTGGCGGAGCGGCGATCGGCGGCAGCATGGTCCCGCTCGAGATCTTCCCCGACACACTACGGACCATCGCCCACATCATGCCGCACGCCTGGGGCAACGACGCCTTCTCGACCCTCCTGCGAGACAACGGCGCAATCGGCGACATCGCAACTGAGCTCGGCGTCCTGGCAGCCTACGCAGCCGGCCTCCTGCTGGCCGCAAGCTGGATCTTCAGACGCAGAGTCAGCGCCGGATGAGGATCAGACAGGCCACCCTTCGACAAGCTCAGGATGGCGGGAGTTGCGCGGCGCTACGGTCTTATCCCCTCTCCCGGCTCGGGAGGGGGTTAGGGTGAGGACTTCCTGTCTTCCCCCTCTCCCAGATTCGGGTGCCCGCTTGCGGGCGCGGGCTGGGGTGAGGGTCGTTCGGTCTCACATCGGCAACTAGTCGTCCCAGTCGCAACCTACCCTCCCTCTAACTCCCTCCCAATATGGGAGGGAGGATTGACCGCCAGCCTTAGCCTGTTGTTGCCCACCGGAGAATGTCTTCCCGACCGAAGCGGAGGGATCTGACGAGGCTCTGGCGTTCAGTTTTCGCTCAGGGGATCGGCGACTCGCATGGAGACATAGTCAGGATGGCATCTGGCGCTCGTTGCCGAGATTGGCCAGCCTCCGATGTGAGCCTCGTCAGATCCCTCGGCTACGCTCGGGATGACACAACCAGCCACCCGCCCCCTACTTCAAGTAGTCCAGCGCAGACCTGACAAACACCTCTGCGCCGATCGGCAGACAGTTCTCATCGAAGTCGAACCTTGCGTTGTGGTGCCCCTCGTACCCCTCTCGCGCCGCGCCGACCAGGAAGTACGTGCCCGGAATCCTGTTCAGGAACTCGGCCATGTCATCGCCCACGCTCACCGGATCCGCCTCGTCAACGTTCTCCTCGCCTGCCACCCGCGCGGCGATTCCGGCCACCCATGACGCAACCTCCGGGTTGTTGATCACCGGCGGCGTGCCGTACAGGTGCTCGAACTTCGCCGACCCTCGCATCGCGCTCGCCACATCCGAAGTTATCCGCTTCAGCGAGTCGAATATCTGCTCCCGCACCTCGGCTTTGTAGGCGCGCACCGTTCCCTCGACCACCACCTTGTCCGCAATCACGTTCGGCGCACTGCCACCGTGGATCTGGCCGAACGTCACGACGCCCATGTCGTTCGGCGAGATCTCCCGGCTGATGATCGTCTGCGCAGTCGAGACGACTTGCGCAGCCATCGCGACAGGGTCGATAGTCAGGTGCGGCATCGCTCCGTGCCCGCCCTTGCCTGAAACCTCGACCCGTATGGCGTCTGCGCTTGCAAACACCGTGCCTCGGTTCACGCCGACGAAGCCGGTCGGCAACTGGTTCCAGAGGTGCGTGCCGATGACGCGGTCAGACTTCCAGCGGTCGAACAGGCCGTCTCGTTCCATCGCCAGAGCACCGGAGACGATCTCCTCGGCAGGCTGGAAAGCGAAGACAACGCGGCCCTTGAGCCGGTCTTTCATGCCCGCCAGCATCTCGGCCGCTCCAAGCGCCATCGTGATGTGGCCGTCATGCCCGCAGGCATGCATCGCTCCGTTCTCAGAAGCAAAGTCCAGGCCGGTCAACTCGTCTATCGGCAGCGCATCGATGTCTGCCCTCACCATCAGGGAAGGTCCATCAGCCGAGCCGTTGAGGACCCCGACCACGCCGGTCTCACCGATCTCCGTGTGCACCTCGAGTCCCGCCGCCTTGAGCCGGTCTGCGATGAAGGCAGCCGTGCTGGTCTCCTTGAAGCCGAGCTCCGGCATGGCGTGCAGCTGCCGGCGCATGGAAACCATGTCAGCGGTCTTGGCCTGGACAGCTTCTCGAACGGTGTCTGCCATGTTTTTTCTCCGTGTGGTTGGGCTCGGAATGACGGAACAGGAAGCCCTCACCCTGACCCTCTCCCGAGCCGGGAGAGGGGAATCAGTGGTCTCACCTCCCATCTCAACGGCCCCGGAGTCTAGCACCGGCTGCTGCTAAACTCCGCCGCATGAACCGGACTCTGCCGCTGTTCCCACTCGATATGGTCCTGTTTCCTGGCGCCGAAGCCTCGCTGCAGATCTTCGAGCCGCGCTACAGGGAGATGCTCAGAGACTGCATCGCGGACGACCGCCGCTTCGGCATCGTCCTCATCAAGAGCGGCAAGGACACCGGCTCCACAGCCGAGCCGTTCCGCATCGGCACCGTCGCCAACATCACAGAGATCGGAGCGCCAAGACGCGGCGCGATTCCGATCACAGTCGAAGGCGAGTCCCGCTTCCGCATCATCGAAGAGAGCCGCGTGCACTCGTACCTCAGCGCAAGGGTCGAGGTGCTCAAAGATGACCCGTCTGACATGGCCTCGGACGAGATCGTGCTCGCTTCGCACGACGCAACGCTGCGCTATCTCGGCACAGTGCTGGCTTCGCAGGGGGTGTACAAGGCGGAGCCTGATGTTCCGACCGACCCTGTGAAGCTTTCCTACTACATGGGCATGATCGCTACCACGGCGCGGAACCGGGCGCTGCAGGGGTTGCTTGCGCCGGAGCGGCTGAGCGACCGTCTGCAGGCGGGGGTTGCGCTGCTTGAGGAGGAGGCGGACCGCATCCAGACGGCCTTCATGCGGGCAGGTCCTGGCAAGGTCAGGTCGCTCTTCTCAAGTAACTAAGGGTGATTTCGGGGGACGGTTCAGACCATGAGTTACTTCAACCGCGGCGATGAGATCGTCTTCCGCTACCACCACCCGACACTCGGTGTTGAGCGCGGCGCGGTGGCACGTGTCGTCGAGGACAGGCCTGAACGAGCGATCATCTACATCTCCTCAGGCAGCGCCTACCGGCAGGTCGTCTGGATGGGCAATGCGCCGCCTCCGCCAGACCAGGTCGGAAAGTTCGAGGAGAAGAGATGGTGGAAGTACGACGTGCTGCGCATCATGTATCCGGGCGTTCCGTACTCGGTCTGGGCGATGTGGCTGGCCGGCGGCGGCGAGTTCGTGAAGTGGTACGTCAACATCGAATCTCCGTTCGAACGAGCCGACTACGGCTTCACCGCCATCGACCACGAACTGGACATCGTGGTGAACCCTGACCTTTCATGGGAATGGAAGGACGAAGCGGAGCTTGAGCGGCTCGTTGATGTCGGCATCTTCACCGCGGCGCAGGCAGCGGACTTTCGTCGCTACGGCGAAGAAGCGGTCGGGCGAGTCGAGGAACGTTCGGCGCCGTTCAGCGAACCGTGGCCGGAGTGGCGGCCTGATCCCGATTGGGGACCGCTGGATATGCCACAGGATGACTTATGGCTGGAGCTTTAGCCCGGCGTCACCATGGAGATCGAACACCGGAAATACGGAGAGACGGCAATCGGCCGCTACCGCGGCTGGCTCGGCGGCTTCGTAGTCGCACTCCGGGCATGGGTTGTTGAAGACACTGCCGACCGGATGATCGTCTACTTCCCTGCTGGCACCAACTTCCGGCGCGCAACTGCAATGTCCGAGCAACCTGAGCTGTCCGGCAAGCCGCTTCCGCTTGATTTTGAAACCTTCACCTGGGAGCGCAGCGATGTCCTGCGGATCATGTACCCGGACGTGCCCTACTCGATCTGGCCAATGTGGCGCACCGGCACGTCGGACCTGACCGGCTGGTATGTCAACATCGAGATGCCGTTCGTCCGCACCGAGATCGGCTTCGACGTGATGGACTACGAACTGGACATCGTGATCGCGCCGGACCTCTCGTGGCGCTGGAAGGACGAAGACCGACTGGCAAAGCTGGTCGAACACGGAGTCTTCACCGAATCGCGGGCCGCCGAGTTCAAGGAGTTCGGCCTCGACGCCGTGAGGCGCATCGAATCACGCGCCGCCCCCTTCGACGAGCCATGGCCAGACTGGCGCCCCGACCCAAACTGGGGACCTTTAGAGATGCCAGAAAACGACGCAGACTGGCTGGTGTGAGCGCAGCAACGGCGATTGCCTCAAATCACCGACGATCAGGCTGCATTGCGACCGGTTCTGGCGTGATCTGTATGAAGGCGGCCAAATTCGACGAAATCACATCGATCGAATTGAACAACCGGTCCATTTTCCGGGTATTCAGAGATCGATTTGCGCTCGATTGAAAAAGTTGAGCCTCTCTCGTGGATCGATCACGCCAATTAGCAACATTTCTATGTTAATGTTCGCCCGCTTTCAATCTGCCGGTATCGATGCGGATCAGTTGGGAGGACCTTCATGCGGAAGTATCTTTTTGCGTTTCTCACCGTCGCGGCAATCGTTGCGACAACGCTCACAGTCAGTGTTAGTACATTTGCACAATCAGGCACAGGAGGCACAGGTCCAGCGCCCGTACTGATCGGTCATTGGACCTTCGATGACGGCACTGCCACCGACAGCTCCGGCAATGGCAACGATGGTGTTGTCAACGGAGCTCTGCCGGCTGTCGGCAGGATCGGTTCCGGATCACTGGACTTTCAGGGTCTCACTGATCACGTCGACCTCGGTGGTCTTGATGTGGTTGGCGATGCGACCACTATTTCGGCGTGGGTCAACTCAGACAATCTGGCCAACTGTGCCGCTGGAGACTGCCGCGTCTTTTCCAAGGCGAACGGAGTCGCGGAGCAGGACCACTTCATCATGCTCAGCACCATCGGCACGGGCAGCGATGCAAGGCTTCGGTTCAGGCTAAAGGCCGGCGGCACAACGGAAACCCTGATCGCGAACTCGGGACTTGTCGGTGAGCAGACGTGGCACCATGTCGCCGCCACCTACGACGGCTCCGCGATGAAGCTGTTCCTCGATGGAGTCCAGGTTGCGAGCACCGCAAAGACTGGCGCGATCGACAACGACCCGGCCGTTCCGGCATGGATCGGCGGCAACCCTCCGGACCCGGCGATCAGGCCATGGGACGGCAAGATTGACGACGTCCGGCTTTACGCATCAGCACTGAGCGCATCGGAAATCCTGGCGCTGGCAAGTGCTCAAATACCGACGACAGACTTCATCTTCCTGGCCGACGAAATCGACGACTCGATCAGGAGATTGGAGATAGGCGTTTGGACCCCGGAGGATGTGCGGACCGGGCTTAGCAACCCTCTTGATGTTGCCGTGGATGTAGAGAACGGGAGAATCTACTACTCAAGCGTGAGTGACAGCAAGATTCGGGTTGCCAATCTCGATGGCACAGGCGGTTTCACCGATCTCGTCAACGCCCCGGGCCGACAGATCGCGTTGGACCTCGAAAACAACAAGATCTACTGGGCAAACCCGGACCAGGGTGTCGTCTCGGGTGTGAGAAGGGCCGACCTGACCACCGGAGTGATCGAGGACCTGGTTCCCGGCAACCCGATGGGTCTCGCGCTCGACGTTCCTGGAGACAGGATGTACTGGCATGAAGATGGCACCGGTATCGTCAAGAGCGCTAGGCTTGACGGCACAGGCGTGACAACGCTGTTCGACCCCGGCGCAACAACCAACGCAGGATTCATGGCGATCGATGTGGCGGGCGGCAAGATGTACTGGGCCGTCGAAAACGGGATTGGACACATCAAGCGGGCGAACCTCGACGGAACAGACCCGGAGATCTTCCTGAGCATTGGAGGAACCGGGACCATGGGGCCGTTCGGACTCGCCCTGGACGCGCCAGCTGGCAGGCTCTACTGGACGTACCGCCCAGGCGGCACGCTGCGCAGTGTAGGCCTGGACGGAACGGGAGTTGAGACGCATGCGACCGGTTTCTCTAGGCCAAACGGAATAACAATTGCGCGTGTGCCAACGTTCTTCCCGCCTCCGCCCCCGCCAGGTCCGGAGGTCGTGATGGATGACGTTTCGGTGGGAGCCAACCTGAACAGCATGTTCAGCACCTCTGCAATCCTGATCAGCGACCCAACGAAGACCATCGACCAGCCGGCCGACGAGATCAAGGTGTTCCTGGATGCCGGCGGTGGAACGAAGGGAACGCAGATCGCGGGGCCGGGCGGAACAGGCGAAGCGGTGGTGCTGAAGGTGAACAACTTCGGCACAGCATTGCTACTCGAATCTCACATCAACACCGGGCTGCCGGGCACCGATGTGATCGTCGAGTACCTGACAGGACCATAGACCGCCCGTAAGCCGGCTCGTCTGGCGAACGCGAATAAGAAGGGGCGGCTCGTTTCCGAGCCGCCCCTTCTTCATAGTTCTGGAATCCAGCGTAATGTCTGAGCGATCGGTCGAGCCACGCTCCAACCGGCAGCACCGCAAAACGCTACACGCGGCCTCAGGCCACGTACTTGCCTTCCCTGGCTGCGGCGTTTGCCCGGCCCCGCTCCTGGAAAGCCAGCTGGGCCGCTGGAACGTTCTCGCTCTTGCCCATCCAAGCCTGCTGCGGAGCTGCCTGCAGGCCTCGGCCATACGAGTAGGTCAGCTGCCAGGGAGCATTGACCAACTTCGCATACTTGGCAATAGCATCCAGGTTGACGGTCGCCTCTTCATCGCCCTGTCCGCCTGACAGGAACGCAATCCCCGGCACCGCAGCCGGAACCGTTCGCAGGAAGCAGTTGACCGTCATCTCGGCCACCTGTTCAGCGCTCGCCCGGTTGGAAGCGTCGCTGCCCGAAATCACCATGTTCGGCTTCAGCACCATCTCCTCCAGCGACACGCGCTGACTGAGCAGCTCGTCGAATGTGCGGCGCAACGTCAGCTCAGTCACCTCGTCACAGCGATCGATCGAGTGGTCGCCGTCCATCAGCACTTCCGGTTCGACGATCGGCACCAGTCCCGCCTCCTGAGCAAGCGCCGCGTAGCGTGCAAGCGCATGGGCGTTGGCGTCGATAGCCCGCTGCGAAGGGATGTTCTCACCGATATTTATCACTGCGCGCCACTTGGTGAACTTTGCGCCCTGCTCCCGGTACGTCTCGAGCCTGCCCCGCAGACCGTCCAGACCGTCCGTGATCACCTCGCCCGGCGCGCCTGCCAGCGGATTGGTGCTCTTGTCGACCTTCACGCCCGGAATGACGCCCTTGCTCTCGAGCATCTCGACGAAGCCGGTGCCGTTCTCGTGTGCCTGGGTCAGCGTCTCTTCAAACATGATGACGCCGCTGATGTAATCGCCGATGTCAGGCGTTGCGAACAGAGCGCCGCGGTACTGGATACGGTTCGCCTCGGTGTTCTCGACGCCGATGGCATCGAAGCGGCGCTTAATGGTCCCGGTGCTCTCGTCGGCGGCAAGTATTCCTTTGCCAGGCTGCACCATCGCGTTCGCTATGTCGTTGAGTGATTCGTTCGCCATCGGACACCCTCCGCAGTTTCGTGACAGGCGTTTCGCCCTCTATTTCAAGTTCAGATTCGTGTTTTGGAAGCAGATCTCATGATGCCGGTTGCAGGACCGGGCGCAATCCGTGAACATGCCCGCACAGAGTAGGACAACGCCCGTAAACCGACAACGTTTTGCCGGGGCCGCAAAATGCGCCTTCAGTCTTATTTCACGCGAAACCAACAGTCCATTCACACAGTTCTGTCGGTACCGTGGTAACAAGCAGTGGTTACGTAAAATGCGCACGGATGCCCAGCCAGTCTCATCGGCATAATCAGCCGAAGGCCCGAAACCAACGGTAGGCCGCTAAGGCCGGAAACAGGCCGGATCCCCATGACAAGCCAGAAGCCCGACCGCGTACAGACCGTCACACAGTTCATCCTGGAGCGCGAACGAGACCGCCCGGACGCAACAGGCGATTTCACCGCCATCCTCAACGCCATCGCCCTCGCCGGCAAACGCATCTCCCGCGACGTCAACCGCGCAGGGATCGCCGACATCATCGGCCTGACAGGCGACGAGAACATCCAGGGCGAACAGGTTCAGAAGCTCGACATCATCGCCAACACGCAGCTCGAACGTGCGCTGGCGCCAACCGGCCTCGTCTGCGCCATCGGCTCGGAAGAAGAGGACGAGCCTGTCCCGATCGAGGACGGAGATAACGGCCGCTACGTGGTCCTCTACGACCCACTCGACGGCTCATCGAACATCGATGTCGGCGCTCCGATCGGCACCATCTTCTCGATCTACCGCCGCAAGACGCCGCTCGGCTCAACTTCCAACTCTCTCGAGGACATGCTGCAGGCCGGAGCAGACCTCGCCGCCTCCGGCTACCTGATCTACGGTTCCTCCACGATGCTGGTCTACACGACCGGCGAGGGCGTGCACCTGTTCACACTGGATCCGCAGATTGGCGAGTTCATCCTGACCAACTCCGATCTCGTCGACGACGCAGGCGCAAAGGTCTACTCGGCGAACGAGGGACACTCGCTGACCTGGGACCCCGTTGACCTCGAATGGGTCTCGCAGTTGAAGATCGAGGGCTACTCAAGCCGCTACATCGGCTCGCTGGTCGCAGACTTCCACCGCAACCTGCTCAGGGGAGGCATCTTCGCCTACCCGGGCAACCAGTCGTCACCGAACGGCAAGCTCAGGCTGCTGTACGAAGCGGCCCCGCTGGCGTTCATCATGGAGCAGGCAGGCGGCAAGGCGACAGACGGCAAGCGCCGCATCCTGGACATCCAGCCAACGGAGCTCCACCAGCGCACGCCGCTCTACATAGGCACAGCCGCCGAAGTGGACCGCCTGATGGCAATGCACATGGAAGCAGCCGGCGCGGCGCGGTAGTTTTTTCGCGGCGGGCACTGCTTTGTCCCCTCTCCCGGCTCGGGAGAGGGTCAGGGTGAGGGCTTCCGGTCATCTTCCCCCTCTCCCAGACTCGGGTGCCCGCTTGCGGGCGCGGGCTGGGGTGAGGGTCGTTCGGTCTTCCACCGACAACTAGTCGTTCCAGTTACAACCGGCCCTCCCTCTAACTCCCTCCCAAGCCGGGAGGGAGGACAGAAAGAGCGCCTACCAACAGCCGACTCCCGAAACACCCACCGTTTGCCAGAGCCTCGTCAGGTCCCTCCACTTCGGTCGGGATGACAATCGCCGCGCCCTGCCAACACACCCCCGCCTCACCTCTCCCCCTTCACGTAAACTCTCCCCGGCTCAACACATACTCGAGGAAAATCCATGACCACCGTTGCCCTGCTTGCGAACCTGACGACGTCCGAACACCGAGGCCGCTGGGAACTGATGCAGAACCTCGCCCCGGAAGGCGTCGAGACCCGGCTCATCAACCCCACGCTCTCAGAAGGCGAGCTGATCGAGGCGCTGCAGGGCGTCGACGCCGTCATCCCCTGGCTTGCAAGGGTCCCGGTCGACCTCGCGAAGGAGTGCAAGGACCTGAAACTGGTCCAACTCCTGACCGCGGGCTTCGACATCGTCGACGTCGGCGGTCTCAAGGAACTCGGCATCAGCGTCGCCAACAACGGCGGCTCCAACGCCATATCGGTCTCTGAGCACGCCATGTCGCTCATGCTCTCCGTCTACAGGCGGCTCATGGACTCGTGGGAGAACACCCGCGACGGCAAGTGGCGAGAGGGTGTCGACCAACTGCCGTTCCGGAGTGAGATCAACGGTAAGACGGTCGGCATCGTTGGCTTCGGCAACATCGGTAGACAGGTTGCCCGCAGGCTGCAGGGCTGGGACGTCGAGTTGCTCTATCACGATGTGGTCGAGTTGATGCCGGGCCGCGACGCAGAGCTTGGCGCTTCTGCGACTCCGCTTGATGAGCTGCTCCAGCGATCTGACATCGTCACGGCGCATGTGCCGCTCAACAGATCGACTCGTGGGATGTTCAGCAGCCGGGAGTTCTCCCTGATGAAGAAGACGGCGGTCTTCATCAACACCTGCCGGGGACCGGTCCACGACGAAGCGGCGCTGATCAAGGCGCTGCAGGATGGTGAGATCGCAGGCGCGGGCCTGGATGTGCTCGAGAAGGAGCCAACCGACCCTGCGAACCCGCTGCTCCACATGGACAACGTGGTGGTCACTCCGCACTGGGCTGGCGGCACGTCAGAAGGCAACGAGCGGGCGCTCCGCTTCGCCATGTCCAATTTCCAGCGCCTTGCCGAAGGCCGCAAGCTGCTGTCCGTGGTGGAGCCGGAAGAGTAGGAGCCTGGCTATCTGGAGCCTGTCGAGGCAGCGGCCCTCTCCCCTCTCCCGATTTCGGGAGAGGGCTAAGGTGAGGGCGTCCTTCTCTGTCATCCCGAGCGTAGCCGAGGGATCTGACCGTGCACACATCTAGCGACCGGTTCAATCCGGCTACAACCGCCAGATGCCATCTTGACTCACTCTGACGCGCACTCAGCACGCCGATTCCCAGAACGAAAACCAAAGACTCGTCAGATCCCTGCGACCCGCAAGCGGGATGACACTCTTCGAGGGTTTCGACATTGCATCTTGATAGGGCGCCGCTTGCTGCGCCCGGTGGCAGCAGAGCTGCCACGTCACCCGCTCCCTCAGTCCCTCTCCCGTCGAGGAAGAGGGAAAATCCTGAACCCTCACCCTGGCCCTCTCCCGAAATCGGGAGAAGGGAGATAAAGAGACCCATCACCCTCCGCCATCCTGAGCCTGTCGAAGGGTGGCTTCTCCTCGCCTTCAATCTGTTGACACATGCTTGGGATTACATGTACTATTCTTCATGTATTTGTAAGCATGTAACTGGTTTCAGGTATTCGCTTCGATACCGACGATCTGCCGGGCACCCTTTCGGAACATGAGATTTTCAGCGCCAGATAGCGACCGCGAAGCCGCACGAGTTCCCCGCCCAGAAAACCAGCAACACCAACAGACGCAACTAGGAGAGAACTTTTGGACCTGGCGCTGATAGCAAACCCGCCGATCATCGCGTTTGGCGCGACCGTGGCGACCGGACTCAGCCGCGTACGCATAAACATCCCTGCCGGCCTGTTTACCGTCGTCAGTGCGTATCTGCTGGTCGCTATCGGACTGAAAGGCGGGACAGCGCTCGTGGCATCGGCCGAAATGACCGCGTTCGGCGCCATTGGTCTTGCCATCGCCATCTCGGCAGTCATGCCTCTCCTCGTCTTCCCGGTGCTCCAGAGGTGGGTCCAGCTTGATCGCAACAACGCGGCAGCGGTGGCGGCCCACTACGGGTCGATATCTATCGTCACCTTCACCGTCGCGACCTCGTTCCTGGAGCGGATGGGCAACGAGATCCCGCCATACGCAGTGGCTATGGCGGCCGCGATGGAGTTGCCTGCCATCCTTACCGCATTCGTCCTGGCCAGCGGAGGCAGAAACTTCAGGAAACTGGCAAGCACCGCTGGTGAAGTCCTGACTGGAAGGGCCAGCGTTCTGTTGATCACTGGAATCGTTATAGGGATGGTCCCCGGTGTCTCCGCGGCGGTTGATGCGTTCACCTCGCCATTCAGCCTTGCGCTAACCCTGTTCCTCGGTTTGATGGGGATCAAAGTGGCGAGCCGCCTTGGCGACCTGAAGAACAACGGCCTCCGTCTTACCCTCTTCGCTATCGTCGCGCCTTTGGCATTCGGCTCGACCACTGTGGTTCTCGCAACGGTGGTCGGCCTCGATGTGGCGGCAGCCACATTGCTCGGAGTGCTGGCGGCAAGCGCCTCATACATCGCCGCCCCGGCAGCGGTCAGCAAGGCAATCCCACAGGCCAGTCCGGCGGTTTACCTGTCTCCGCCGCTCGCCGTGACGTTCCCTTTCAACGTCCTGGTGGGGATCTTCGTCTACTACCAGATCGCTCTCGCGGTAGCAGGATAAGAGAGCAGAAAGGCAGGTACGCCGAAAAAACAGGGGTTAGTAAAGGCATATAGTGCCCGGTAGATTCGGCAGTTCCGCCTGAAACATTCAGAAGGACAGCCCGGCGACCGCTGTCCGTCACGCCTGGTGGGCGGACCAACAGACCCCTGAACAGACGCCGAGACGGAAAACATGCTTTACATGACCGAGCTCACTCACGGTCCCGACACCTGCATCACCGCACCAAATGAGTACGCCCAACTGAGAGCTCGCCTCATCGCCGGCATCAAAGAGCTGGCAGCCGAGCAGGGTGCCGAGATCGTGAACGGCTGGTCTTTCCCGGCCGGCCATCGCATGTGGTACGTGGTTGAAGCCCCTGATTCACACACAGTCGCCTCAGTGTTCCGGGACGCGAGGACGCACCACTGGAACACCGTGAGCATCGACCCGGTCATCGACTTCGCCGAGTTCAAGGAAACGGTGCTCGGGCCACTCATCGGCGGCGCATAAAGCTCTTCAAGCCCCAACCCGACCCGTTACCTCAAGCGTCAAAAATGGCGACCGCGTTGTCACCGGTCGACAGCGCCCGGCACCTCCCGAAAAGCGTGTAAATCGTCCCTCTCGAACCTCCAGACTCGAACGCTGGACTGGCAAGCCAACCAAAAGCACACCTTCGATTCGCGCAGCGTTGCCGACCGGCCCATACCCTCACGAACGACACTCAAACCATCCCATTTTTGCCGGGTAAATTCCGCCTCCGAACCGTCACCAGGCGGTCACGCGGCTCAGTTGCGTTCAGGGCCTTAACACGATGCGATTTCGATTTCGTTTCACAGCCGGATTCCTGGCGGTCAGCGTCGCCATCTTTGCGCTCGCCGCATTCCTGGCGATCCGCGCAGCGAACAGCAGCGAAGAAGCCGGTGTGGTCGGCGACATCAGTGACCAGTCGGAACAGAGCGCCGATCTTCTCGCTGGCGTCCTCGGCGCCTACACCGCTGGTGGCGAAGGCGATCAGCTCCTCGGAGCGCCGCCCGAGTCCGCGACCTCGCTCGGCTTCCAGAACCTTGTCATGAGCACGCTGGTGCAGAACTCGGACATCGTCAGGCTCTCGCTGCTCGATAGCAGCGGCACCATACTCTGGGCATCCAACACGCAGAGGCTGGACGAGATCAGGCCGGACACGGACACGCTGGCGACCGCGCTGAGCGGTGAAGTGGCGACCACCCTGAACAGGAACGTCAACTTCGTCACACCCAGCGGCGAGGAGTCGACCGGCGACCTAACATCCACCTATATCCCCATCGCGAACGGCTCTTCGCAGGTACTGGAGATCGCCCGCGACGTCACGGCCTCACTCGACTTCAGGTCAGAGAACGCCCGCAACTCGATGTTGCGAACGCTCTTCAGCACCCTCGGCGCAGCCTTCATCGTGCTCTTCGTAGGAGTCGTGGCGGCCGACACCGTCATCAACCGCTCACGCCGCAAGGCGGCCGCGCAGGAAGTGGCGATAGCCGAAAGCAAGGTGGCTGCCGAAAAGCTGGAGCTCAGGAACCAGCAACTTCAGGAGATCAACAGGGAACACGACAGGTTCCTGTCGATGATCTCGCACGAGCTCCGCACGCCGCTCACTTCGATGCTCGCATTCACCGAGGTGTTGAAGCGCAGGCAGGACGGCGAGAACCGTGACTCCAACCTGAGCCACCTCGACCTGATGCGGCGCAACGGCGACCACCTCAACTCGCTGATCGAGGAGCTTCTCGAGGTCACTAATATGCACTCTGAGGAGTTCGCAATCGAGAAGGCAGACCTCAGCCTGCTGGATCTGCTCGAAGACGTGCGCGGCGCCGCTGAGTCGACGCTCGCTGCGAAGGGCCAGCGACTGCGTATCTCGGCGCCGGACGAAGATATGCGGATCCACGCTGACCGCAGGCGCATGACGCAGATGCTGATGAACCTGATCAGCAACTCGTCGGCGTACTCGGAGGACAACACGACCATCACGGTGGAAGCAGAGCACTCCCCAGAGTTCGTCAAGCTGACAGTGACCGACCAGGGCGAAGGCATCTCGGAACAGGACCAGACACGCCTGTTCGAGCAGTTCTACCGCGGCAACAGCGCCATGAGCGTCTCGACCTCCGGCCTTGGCCTCGGACTGCCAATCGTCAAGGCAATCGTCGACGCCCACCACGGCAAGATCAGCGTGAAGTCGCAACCCGGAGCAGGCACAGAGATAACGGTGCTGCTACCGGTGAATGCAGCCGTTGAAGCAGTGGCGCAGGGCTAAGGTCCGGAATTCCCCTCTCCCGGCTCGGGAGAGGGTCAGGGTGAGGGCTTCCTGTCTTCCCCCTCTCCCAGATTGGGAGAGGGCTGGGGTGAGGGTCGTTCGGTCTCACACCAGCAACCGGTCGTCCCAGTCACGAATAACCCTCCCTCTAACTCCCTCCCAATATGGGAGGGAGAATGAACGAGAGATTCTGAATCAAGTTCAGAATGACAATGCGGCGGATGTCTTATCCCCTCTCCCGCAAGCGGGAGAGGGTTAGGGTGAGGGATTCCTCTCCGTCATCCCGACCGAAGCGGAGGGATCTGACGAGTCTCTGGCTTTCAGTCTTCGCGTCAGGGATCAGCCCACGAAATGCGCGTCGTGAGCGACTCCAGATGGCACCTGACGGTTGTCGCTAGATTGAGCCAGTCATTCGATGTAAGACCGGTCAGATCCCTCGGCTACGCTCGGGATGACAACCACCCCTACTGCGCCGTGTACCCGCCGTCCACCGGCAGGCACGCCCCGGTGATAAACGACGCCTCGTCAGACGCCAGGAACAGGGCCGCGTAGGCAATCTCCATCGCCTCACCCAGCCGTCCCATCGGGTGCAGGTTCTCCAGCCTCGCCCGCGCCTCCGGGTCATCAGTCAGCGTCTTCGTCAGCGCCGTGTACGCAAAGCCCGGGCACAGCGCATTTATCCGCACGCCCGTCCGCGCAAACGTCACGCCCATGTCCCGCGTCATCTGAACAATCCCGCCCTTTGAATGCGGGTACGGGTTGAAGCCATCACTCAAGCCCATGCCGTGCGTGTAGCCGACAAGCCCGATGATCGAAGCCAGGTTCACGATAGAGCCGCTGCCCTGCTCCTTCATCCTTGCGCTGGCGTAGTACGACATCAGCATCGAACCCTTCAGGTTCACATCGATCACACGGTCCCACTTCTCGTCGAACGGCAGGTCGGCAGGCACATAGCGAGGAGTTATCCCTGCGCTATTCACCAGGACATCGATAGACCCGAACTTCTCGACGGTCTCGTCCACCATCCGCTCGCACTCGGCCTTGCTCGTCACATCGCCGGTAATCGCGATCGCCTCGCCGCCTGCCTCGGACGCGGTCGCCGCGGCGCGCACGGCGCCATCCTCGTTGATGTCGGCAGTCGCGACGCGCGCGCCTTCCTGCGCGAACAGCGTCGCGCAGGCCTCGCCAATGCCAGATCCGGACCCGGTGATAAGCGCGACCTTGCCGTCGAGCCTCATAGGCTTCTCTCCCCAGACGTGAATGATCAACGTTTCATGTAGTTGCCAGATTCGAGACCGCATCGTAGGCACGCGGCACGCAGCGGTCAATTGCGGGCGGTCAATTCCCCTGCTCCCGATTTCGGGAGAGGGTCAGGGTGAGGGTTTCCTGTCTTCCTCCCTCTCCCAGACTGAGAGACGGCTGGGGTGAGGGTCGCTCGGTCTTCCATGGACAACTAGTCGTTCCATCCACGCCTACCCACCCTCTAACTCCCTCCCATATGGGAGGGGGGACGCGCCAAAAAGTCCACATCCCGCGCCGCACCATCTACAATTCACACGCCATGGCAAACATCTCATCCGCAGAACGAAGACGTCGACGCCGCAGGCGCGCAGCCGGGCCTGTCCCCGTCGCTTCGACCCAGCCCGCCGTCTCCGATGCCAACGCCGATGATGCCAACTCAGCGCCGACCGGCAGAGTCCATCCAATCGACATCGCATCCCCGCTCAAGCGGCTCTACGCCTTCGGCATAGACCTGCTCATCCTCTACACCATCATCCTCGTCACGAAACGCATCTTCGGCGACCGGGTCTGGACCACCGATACCGGCCCGCAGGACATCTTTATCCTCTTCGGCTACTTCGTTTTCACGACCGGCTTCTTCGGCCGCACGCCCGGTAAGTGGGTGGCCGGCCTGCGCGTCGTCGATGAAGAGGGCCGCGACCCCGGCATCGCGGTCGCCATTCCGCGGGAGATGATCGGCCGATTCGTTGCGACCATCACCGCCGGAATCGGCCTAGCATGGAGCGTTTTCGACCCGAAGCGACAGGGTTGGCACGACAAGATCGCCGGCACGCTCGTCATCAACACACCTAACTCGGGCGGCACCGGCTTCCTCCGCCGCTGGTTCAGAGTCGAGAAGCCTGAAGAGAAGTAGGGCCCGCAGCGCTGCTCATGTCCCCTCTCCCGATTTCGGGAGAGGGTTAGGGTGAGGGCTTCCTGTTTTCTGTCATCCTGGACTTGATCCGGAATCTCCTTCGCCTGGTTTCCGGGAGATGCTGAATCAAGTCCAGCATGACAGATCGACCAACACTTCCTCTAGCCACCAGCCAACCCGGTACCCTAACCTTCCATGCCCTCCAACACACCGCCCCTCCACGGCATCCGCATCCTCACCGTCTCCCAGTTCGGCGCCGGGCCATTCGCCACCATGATGCTCGCCGATCTTGGTGCCGACGTCATCAAGATCGAAGACCCTCGGTCTGGCGGCGACGTCGCCCGCTACGTCCCGCCCGGAGCGCAGGACGGCGACTCTCTCTATTTCCAGTCATTCAACCGGGGCAAACGCTCCATCACGCTCGACCTGCGGAACGACGAAGGGCGAAAAACCTTCGAGAAGCTGGTCGAAAAGTGCGATGCCGTCTTCAACAACCTCCGGGGCGACCTGCCCGAAAAGCTCAAGCTCACCTACGACGACCTCAAGCACCTCAACCCGGCCATTATCACCTGCTCACTCTCCGGCTTCGGCCGCACCGGCCCAAGAGCGAAAGAGCCCGGCTATGATGCGCTCGTGCAGGCTTACGCTGGATACATGTCGCTGACCGGCGGTCCCGACGAGCCGCCTACACGGAGTGGTGTCTCGCTGATCGACTTCGCAGGCGGCTTCACCGGGGCGCTCGGACTCGTTGCAGCGCTGGTTGAAGCCCAGCGCACCGGCACCGGGCGAGACGTCGATGTCGCCCTGCTCGACACCGGCATCTCGATGCTCACCTATCTCGCTGCCTGGAAGCTGAACTCCGACTGGTCGCCCGAGCGTCTCGCCAACTCCGCCCACCAGACGATCGTGCCAGCCCAGAATTTTCGGACGGCGGACGGCTGGATCTCGGTCTTCTGCGCCAAAGAGATCTTCTGGCAGCGGCTCGCTGACGGCCTCGGCCTGTCCGAGCTGAAGGACGACCCGCGCTTCAGGACCTTTTCAGACCGCTACGAGAACCGGGAAGAGCTTTTGAGCCTGCTGGACAAAAAGTTCGCGGAGCGCACGACTGCTGAATGGCTCGACCGCTTTGAAGGCGTCCCCGCCGCTCCCGTCAACAGCCTCGCAGAGGCGCTGGCCGACGAGCAGGTGGCCGCGAGAGGCATCATCATCGAGACCGACCACCCGACATTCGGCAAGCTGCGACAGACCGGCTCACCATTCAAGACCGCGGGTGTCCACGAAGACGTGCGACGCGCACCCGGCCTTGGTGAACACACAGAAGAAGTCCTGAAAGAGCTGCTGGAACTGTCTGAAAGCAACATCGCAGACCTCAGAGAGTCCGGCGCCCTCGGCTGAGTCGTCCAACATCCCCTCTCCCGGCTCGGGAGAGGGTCAGGGTGAGGGCTTCCTGTGTTTGTCACCCCGACCGCGGGGTACCCGCCAACCATCCGCCACCCCAAACCTTTCGAACCAGACCCTCTCCTCCAACATCCCGCAGCTTTTTGCGAGTGATCCCGGTAGAGCCACACCTCAAACGCTCTTATCATGGAACACAGGCCTGAGGTCCTGGCCATTCGCGCCGACCTCACCCGCCAGCAGTGCCCCCGTAGCTCAGTGGACAGAGCAGGTGCCTTCTAAGCACTTGGTCGCAGGTTCGAATCCTGCCGGGGGTGCCACAGGGGCCTTCTTTGACCCGGATCCCAGTGAGTCGGGTCCAACACCTGAGCGACCGGATGATTGACGCTGCCAGATAATCGAATCGCCAACTCACCCCGTTAGCTGAAGAGTCGACCCGGTAGGGCTAGCGTGCATCTCCGGCGTACGGCAATCCTGAGATCGCTCGACGTCAACCGAGCGCTCGAAGTGCCTTGCCGCAAGGTCCATTACCCTCAAGTTGTACTTTGGAACGTCATCGTGCCATCCCATCAACGCCCTGAAAGCGAGGTATGTCGAAGCGCTAGCCACCTGCAAGCAACTTGAAATGACCACTGACGCGCACGGTACTTTTCCGGCTGGGTTAAGGCCAGGCATCGCGCAGTTCAAGCAGGCGTCGGTCGCTCCAGGGCCTTGAAGGAAAGCGTACCCCAGGTATCCGCCGTCCGCGTCGATACCCGTGATAATGCAAGGAACAGAGTTCCTACGGGCCCAGGCGGCCACGGAGAGCCGCGTGGAGTTTCCATCAACGTCCACTTTCACTATGTCAGGAACCTCAAGGTCGGTGGCGACATCCTCGAAGCTGGCATCGATCCCCCTCAGCCTGGTGCCACCGACAGCATCGGCTGCAAGAAGCTCAACGGCTGTCTCTGCCTTCGGACTTCCGACGGATTCGATGCGGTAGCCGGTCCGGTTGAGGTTGGTAAGATCGATCTGGTCAGGTTCAACCAAGGTCATTTCACCCACACCGCTTCTGACCATAGCTAGGGCCGACCACCAACCTAGTCCACCAACACCAACCTGCAACATGCGTGCTGACTGCAATGCATTCTGATCGTGGCCAGGTACCCGGCTCTGTCTTTCAAAGACATACCCGAGGTCCTGAGCCGTCAACTGAGGCGGATCTTCCACGATTGTTGGTTCGACCGCATTGTCAAAGAGCGAGCTTGTAGACTCCATCTCTTACCTCACTGACTCCTTCGCCGTCGAGGATGACGTTGACGCCAGGTGCCTGCTTGGCCGGCGATTCAATAACGCGGCAGAATCCGTCATCGCTCATCACCACACCCAGACGCGACCAGCTGTAGCGATCCGAAAGCAAACTATGTTGGTTAACGTCCGTAGGGCTAGGTGCTGTAACCGCTTCGCCCTGCCCAGGGTGCGAGTGCGCCCAACCCGCCAGGACACACCCAACGTTATCCATAGCGATAACTGCGCGATGTACCCGTAGAGGATCAGCTGTTACGTGGCCGGCAGTAGCCACACCAGTCACATCGAAAACGCCGGTTACTCGCACTTGGTTGCCATTCTCGACACGGCCGCTATAGAGACACATTCGCTCTGGTGGGAACAGCTGGTGATGAGTTTGGTAAATCAACTCTGTCGGCCAGACTATCCGGTCAACCAGCGTTGATTCATTCTCTGAAGTTGCTTGAGACCCATCCACGTTCTGAGCATTCATGAGATTCAATAACCGCAGCACATACCCATGGTGATCGATGGTGCCTTCGGCAATCGGTACTTTGTTACGCAGAGCGCTGAGCTCGTTCCAGATGCCCTCACTTGTGCCACCATCCTCCCAGGCCGAAATGCGTTGATACGCCACGTTCCAGAACTCGCGCATCCTTTGTATGCCGACACTGGTTGTAGCGTGCTCGCCAGACCTGTTCACTTCACGTTGCCATTCACGATGGACCTTGACGAACGCATCGAACCCTTTGCCGATCTGACGGCATTCATCAGTTTCTGACTCCGGCTTCACGACGTGATGTTCATATTCAGCTGCGGGCTGCTTAACGTCCATTTATCACCTCGCTGAGGACGCGTTCGACGTAATAGATCCCATCATCGACATCTCTTGGACTCACCACCCACCTGACTTTGAACTTGCCGCTGCCCATAGGGGCGAAGCATGGAGATTTTGGGTGAGAACTGATCTCTGCGGGTGGGTTTAGTACGAAAACTTGGAACTTGCTGCCCTTTTTCTCAATGATTCCGTTCCAATGCTGGTATTGATCGTGTTTGATATTGCGGACGTAGTAGCGTCCGCGATATATCTCAACGTTGCGTTCCACCCGCATATCCCAACCGCGCTCTTTCCACAGCAGCCGCTCGCCATCCGGACCGACACTGGGCCGCGGCGAGGCAGCTGGCGGAGGGCCTACCGTCTTACGTGTTCGCAATCCCAAGGAAGGTGGCCCAACCACCGGCCTGGCTTCACGCATAGGAGGGGGACCAATGATCCGATGAGATCGGTCTCGTGGTCTCCTCACGCTAGACTGCTCCCTGAGCGCAGCGCACACCTGCTTCAATGCTCGCCGGCTCTGCGTAGACTTTGTCCCCTTCGCGAACCTTTTCGTAGACGTTCTCGATAGGTGAGAAAGTCCTCCCGTCCGGACTCACCAGGACCATCCCTTCGAGTCCGAGATCTGCCAGGATGTCAACGGATCGGGTACCCGGCTGTATGGGTACTCTCGAGTAGTCCCGCTTGTCGCCGTTACCAGGCTGGCTCACAAGAATGTTTTTGACTTCAACATTTGCTTCAACCATGTCGGTCTCCTAATCCCTTCGCTTATCGCCCGTCAATCTGACTCCACGCAACGCCTGTTTATCCAACCCGATCCAACACTAAGGCTTGTTGCAGAGGTGTGATTGAACTCAGCTACAGTTGTTGTTGGGACTTCTTCAGCCGTGTGCAGCGTCTTGTCCAGCGGATTCACGAGGTGTCGGTGGATGCCTCGCCAAACCTGCTTGGACTCCGTGCTCGCCGCAGCGGTCACCTAAGAATTCACTATGGCGGCTCGTCCGTTCACCGTCGCTTCCGCCAAATCACGCGAACTCAATCTCGTGTCCTCTCCCGACACACTGCTCAGCATTCCCGGAGGCAGGATTGGGATCGGGTCATTCTTGGCCGAATCAGTCAACGCTTCCAAGTAGACGTTCCACATCCGTAGACTCTCCTTGTGCAAGCCAGCCTCAATCTTGACGGCGAGAATCTCAAACGGTGACGAAACCCCTCGCACGAACGCGTCGCTCCTCAGGTTGGACTGTGGAAAGAAGTTGTCAGCAACATCCGAGCTGGGAACTCCAATGTTGGTGATCACCACGGTCCCTTCATCGGGAAGTTCGGCTCGCCGCACCTGCAGCCAGGGGTTTCTGACCCGATCGTCCAGGACGCGCATCAGCTCAGAGCCGATCTCTTCTGGACTCTTCTTTTCGCGCTCGGCCCGTCGGCGCAGCACTTCCTCTATCGTCAGGTCAGCGAGCGGCGCCAACCTTGTGGCAAATGCGGACCACAGCGCCTCCCACAGTTGCTGGGTCGTGCATTCAGGCCAGGTCGGGATCAAGGAACGCAGTTCCTCGGCGAGCCGGAGTAGTACGTCTCCCGGCGGCTCATCAATAGTGAAAGTAAGCTGCTCGGTCATGATGGCATCCAGCTCTTCCCGGTCGAGTGCCGGTTGCGTGATCACGTTCCAGTGCTCTCCAAGGAATGGCGGGTGGTTCGACACAACATGACGCGCAGACGCCTCAGCTTCTCTCACTGACTCCCGCAGGAGAGTCACCGTGTGCCCATACAAGGATGACTGCTCTGATAGCCCGCGCAGCATTTCAATGGCACGTATGCTGGACTCCAGTTGCGCCCAAGCCTTCACCCGTGCCAGCATCCGCTCGGCCAAACGCTGTGTAGCCGCATTGACCTTCTGCGACCTGAAAAGGAACAGTGCCCGTCGGGCGTCAATGAGTTCCAGAGTTGCCTGATGCTGAGCCTGTTCAGCCTGCTCATGGCGCGTTCGCAATCCGTTGATGTTGGCATCAAAGCGGTTGATCTGCGCATCGAACCTTTCGGTTAGCGTCTCAGCTGCCAGTTCGCTGTTGCCAATCGATATCCGTCGAACGAGATGTTGACGAGGAAGCTGTGCCACATCCTGGGCGGCTGCAGCACGAACCACGTTCGTCCTGCCGTTGACAAGCGCAGAACACTGGGTGATCAGCTGGTTGGCGAGGTTCTCGTATTGCTGAACGATGGTTTCCGTGTCGCGCTCGCTCTGGGTTTTTTCTTGGATGTCCCTGATCATCCGTTGCACATCAGCCTTGGCAGGCACCCCTGCATTTCCGAGCCATTCAGCTAAAACGGGGTATGCAAGCCTGTGCGTCTGGATCAGGGCATCGACGGCACTGTCGATGCGTTCCTTGTCGAGATCGCGTTCGGCAAGTATGTAGTCGCAAACCCCTTTGACAACGCGCGCAATCGCGTACTCGCTGTAGTCCGGCAATCTGATCGATGCGATTGAGACTGCCGTTATGTGGCTCTTGCTGTAACTATTCATCGATGGTCACCTCACGCATGTGTACATCTGCAAACCGCTTGCGCATGTCTTCACTCAACGGATCACCAGACCAATGAACCAGGAACTTCGCCAGGCCTCGCTGGAAAAGGCCCAGGTCAATCCGACCTGCAGCAGTCACCTGACCGGTAATAAACAGATGGTCGAAAAGCCGTTCACCACCGATCAATGACTTTGATCCCTGGCCAGGCATTGCAACTTTGAACTTGCCAACCTGGGCGTCTTCGAGCATCGAATAGCACGCCCCCGTGTTGGCCGCAATGCGAGTGTTCCGAACGGCCTCCTCCGGATCCGGCTCCACGTACACCGCGCTGATCTCCAGCCCGGTACTCATAGCGTCGTAGTTGCGCGCGACACGGCGCAGGTACGCCGCCGACAGCAGCGGCACAATCGGCCCGACGCCTCCGAACGCACTCCCAACACACAGGACTCTAAACCGATCACCTGGCTGCCTGAACATCCTGGCTTGAAGTGATGCAAGCGCAGTGCCAAACTTCTCGACGACTCCGCCCGGTGCTGAGTACAGGGCGGCCCAAGCTGCGACGGTAAGCGGAATGACCTTTCCTGAACCCTGTTCGAGTGTGGGCAACACAGATTCCCTGGGAATGCCGCTAAGAATCTCGGCAACGACAGGATTACGGTTTGGTCGTTCTGCATATTCCCTTAGGTTGACTCGGCCCAACCTAACAACCGAGACAACTTCAGGGTCCACATCCTCGTACTGGAACACCGAGTCATCGGAGTCGATGGCTATGATCTTCACCAGATCCCTAGAACCGCCGAAAGCTTCCTGGAGATTTTCAAGAATGAGCGGCACCAAGTGCTGGCCGAAAGTAGTCCCCGCCAAAATAATCAGGTTTGGCAGCCCTCTGGACCGTACAGCTGGACTGGTTGATTCTGCTGTCACCAATTTCTTCTCCAGTATTGCTAGGCGTCTGCCCGAAGGGAATCCACGGTCAACACGATGCCCCCGTACTGAACGACATCATTCAAGTGAAGAGCAGCTCGGTCTCTGAAGTTGGGGTGCTCGTTGTAAGTCACTTCAGAGTAAGGAACCAGCTCCAACTCTCCATCCGCATGCCTCAGCTTCACCACCACGTCTCCATCAGGAGGCGTACTCTCCGGAACGACCTCCGAAATCGAGCCGCCATTACGGGATGCCGGGTCGTAGACCACCATCGCCTCACCCTCTGCAATCCGATCACGCCTGTTGCTGCCGTCTGGCAGATAAGTGCGTACGACACTGCTCTTAACCGATGAGGCAATCTTCTCGCCCGCGCGGGACCTCACGAGCCAGCCAATCCCAGCGACGAGCCCAATAGCCACGAGCGCTCCTAAGACCCAGAAAATCAGTCCCACGCCGGAATCATCGTCAGATGTGACGATTCCAGGCCTGACAACTGTCACAGTAAATCGAGTCTTACCGACGGCGGTGTATGAGCCCGGCTGATTCAGCCAAACCGCCAGACGATCGCCAACTTGCCAGGTGACAAGATCGCGAACAAACTCTCCACCGTCATCGACGATTTCGGGACTCTCGGCGCCACGCTGCAACGCCAACAGTGCTCCACCGTTCGATGGCACTCTGATTGAATGGCTTGCAGCTGGCACCGATGCCGTGTCCAACTGCATACCTAATGCGACAAGCACTGCATGGGCGAGGGTCTCGTCCTGATCATCCGCAGCGTCGAAGAAGGTACCGTTCGTAACGCTTGCCAAAGAGGAGATTGAGTTCACATCCTCCGCGAAGACGTGGACAGTACTCTTCGCCCGGACAAAAGCAGCGACCTCGTCGGCCGTGATTTCTTGCGAAATGCCTCGAGATGCGACCAGTAATACATCGCCATCCAACTCTGCCGTCTCAGACCAAAGGCTGCGGGTTGTTTCCTTAGTAAGATCCTCGTCTTCCATCCTCGCCAGGAACGTCAGGTACTCGGTCACGGTAGACTCGGCGGTACCGTCCCCGTTTTTCCTGACCGGAGTGGCCGCTCCCCCTGGGGGGAAAAGCATGCCCACTCGGGCGTCAGGGCTTACTTCCTTGACGATCTCCAGCGCTTTCCTGGTATCAGCCATGGTCTGACTGTCACCCGGAGTAGCTACAACAATCCAGATCTGCGGTTCGATCGCGCCTGTGCATGCAGCAAGTCCCGCCAAACTTAAGAACGAGCATGCCAAGAACGCAGACACCCTCCGGAGCATTTCCTACCTCCTACTCCTCCTGGCCAGAGGAGCGAGTTCAAAGTCCTGCCATCCGTGTTTCGGAGGCAATCCGTGAACTTCAAGCTAGAGAAAAGCTTCGAGGCAAAGTTGAACCGGACTACAAAGATGATTGAAGCCCGGTTCAGTCACACTTTCGGAAGATCATCTGAAGCCGACTCGATCGATCTCAGCCACCCGCGCTCTCGCGCGAACTCCTGTATGTCTTCACGACCTGCCAGCGGAGGGAAGATCCTGAAGCGGACCGTGAGCGCTTGCTGTGCATGGCTCTGATTGGTGTTGACTGTGCCTGGCGTGCGTTCCCAGAGACGGCTGATAACGATCGCGGCGTCATCACCACGATCACCTACGAAACTGAGCCGCTTCCAGTTACCCAGCGAGTAAAGAAAAACCGTCTGAAGCTGACGGTCTGCGTGCTCAAACACAGCGCACAAGTCCTTGATCCCACGCGCTGTCAGCTGACTGAGCACCAGGTCCCTCACTTCCATGATCTGCATCGAAGAAAGAGGTGCGCGTCCTCCAAGCGAATCAGGGAGTGAGAGCCCCCCGGTCAGCTTGTTAACGAAAGTTTCCAGGATCGAGTTATTCTCCATCCTCTCCTTGGCTGTAGGGATCGGTGGCGCGTTCACCGGGTTGGGCCGAGACATGCCGCCCAGAACGGTGAGCAGCAGCTGCCTGACATGCTTGTTCATCGAGGACTGCTGCCGCTCGATAGCCGCTAATTGACGTGCGATCTCAGCGAGAATCCTATGGATGTTCGTACCTTCCAGAGAATCCTCGAAATCGAGTTTCAGATCTTCATCTTCCATGTCTTCCCCCTGACCCGGCGCACCATCTTGTCTTAGCGATGGTGTCATCCGATCACGGCAGGTCGCGGCGAATAAGATCGGTTTCCGCATACGTATGACGGGTGATACTTGGGCGGCTCTTACACTCCCGTGCTGTCACTCTTGACGCAGCCATTTATGTACCAGGGCCCAGAGCAGCAAGTTCGGCCTTCCCCGCGTCGTGAACTGCTGTTCCGGGTCAAGAATCTTCGAGGCATCCAGGACGTAGCCCTCGACCCCATCGAGAGTCCCGTCGATCAGCTCCGCTGTGCGACGACGAACGTCGTTACCTTTAAGGAAGCTGAGCTGCCTGGCCAGACCCAACTGGTCGAAAACGACCACCTGCAAGAGCCTCGGATGGCTGCCAAGAAGCGAGAGACCATCCTTCAACGCGGTCGGGGTCAGAGCCGATTTCACTACAGCCTCGATCTCGGCGAGTTCGTCGTCGGATAGCGGTACTCTCATGCTCGGCTCGACTTCGCCCTTGCCCAGTCCGTTCGTAAGGCAACTCAGAAACGAAGTCAGTTGGAAATCGGCATTAACCTCTTCGACGACAGCTGATGCGACATCTGGCAGTGCTTCTTCCGGCTGCCTGCGTGGCCGGGGCTTCTGATACATGCCTAGCTGATCGAAGGTCTGCCACACCCCCTGCATGCTGACGATGAGTCGCAACTCGATGCGCCGGTCCAGCCGTTCGTTCACTGCTGCATCCCTTTTCGGGGAATCGAGAGTGTCGTTCTCCTGTTCAGAGTCGATCAGCTGTTCCCGACTCCTGTAACACAGCCAGACATCCATAAGGTGGCGGTTGAGTTTTTCCCTCAGTCGCCGTCGTCTCTCGTCTTCAGACTCGAACTCCATTGCCATCTGGCTTACCCCCTTGACGTTCCTTGCTACAGGTGCCGGTAACAAGGAAGACGGCAATCAAAATCTCTCGGGGGTCATTCAACGGAATGGACCGAAAGCCGCCGGCTAGGCACGTCGCCTCTGCCATACAACGATCAGGTCCATCGCCTTCATGAACAACCCATCAGCGCTATATCGCACGCGTTCTCTCCATTCTTCCTCTGGGTTCGGGCGCTTCCCCTGAGACCGCATCAACAACCCATCTCAGTGCAAGCTTTGCGATTCGCGAAAAACTCGTTCGCTATTCAACGGGCGCAAGCTTAACACGTCCGTTAGCATCCGTTTTGCTTACACTCGAGAATCCCAGGATCCAGATTTTCGCCGGAGTGTACTCGCAGATACGAGGTAAGTAAACAGATGTCCTGTGCCCTCTCCCTCTTTCGTGCGGCCCGAGCCCGGAGACCGATATAGCCTCTCACCTATCACATGTGACTCGTCACACAATTAGTGTGATATAACGGATAAGCTACGTGACGCGAGATGCAAGATGGGTGATTCGCCTCCGACGTTGCGTTGTGGTCGAAGCTTCATCTATCATGGGCCGGTTTTCGTAGATACCGTCGATCAGCAAGACTGTGGTAGCAACCGGCGCCGAGAGACTGCAATTGTGGTCCTGCAAGAGTTGCGTTTAAGGAGGCACGGAATTTCGACGCAGCGCGGTGATCGTGCCTGGTTGAGGCCCGCCGATATGGTGACGCGGATTTCTTCGGACCAACGCCTCTACCCGAGTGAAAGGCGAAAGGTAAACAACGCTCTACTCAACACCATGCGTAACCAGGGCGTTGTGCCGAGCGAACTGATCAGATCAGGTTCAGGTCGGGCGTTCGAGTATCAGGAAGACGCAATTGAGTACATAATACTGGGACTACAGATCTGGAGGTTTCAACCGGCGACTCTCTATTTCATCAGCAGGTTGTTCAACATTGTTCTGAATGGAGAGATACCCAGTATTAGGAATATTTTCGACGTTAGTCGAGTTTATGTAGACTGCGGGAGCAGAACGGAAGACTTCATTGAGATCTTGATCACCGAATATCAAGCCGTACTGCCGGATGAGATAAGCTCTTGGCGTTCAAAAGGCTCGAAGAACGGTGATATTTAGATGAGAAATATGGAAATGACTTCTTGGAGGTTGTCCTGCAAATCGATGTAGCGATACCTGAACTATCTTCGCGAGATTTGGCAGACGAGCCACGTTCTGCTGAAGATGGTTTGGCTTGGGAAGGCTCTGCTAGAGATGTAGAGCGATGGGATGATGAAGTTGTCATTCGTAGATTTCATAGTCTGACCGAGAGCGAGTTGAGACGGTTGGAGTCTCGATTCGGGTATTTCCATTTACTACGCGAAGAACAACAGCTGATCTTAGGCTATGTACGAAAAGCGTTGGGCGATGATTGGGAAGAGACAGACACATATGAAATTGCCGAGCTATTTCCTCGCTCCGTAAATCTCAAACCGCGGTTAGTTGATGGCAGATTCAAATCTTCCTACGAACTTCCATCCGGTGAACCGATGATTTCTCTGTGGTACGTCATCGTTGCTCCGCACCTGATTAATGGAAATGCAAGAGTATGTAAGACACGTGCATGTTCTGGTATTTACAGTCCAAAAAATCCGAGTCAGGTTTTTTGCGATATGAACTGTTTCAAGGAATCCCGCCGTAAATATATGAGAGATCATATGAGGAGAAAACGCGTTCAAAGTGACGCGGGAACTTCCTAGCGCCGCTTGGAACCGGTAGCGACAATTGCTTGATCGCCCCTCCCACAGGTCAGCCGTTTCAGCGCAGACTACGTAGTGACCAGTCTGGATGCGTTTGACCAATCAGGTGAAGCTGTTTAGAGGGGCATCTGCGTCTAGTCGCATCTCACCCAATTCCAAGAAATAGATCCGGGCGCTATCGTCATTCGCCGATTCGAGGTCGCTGGTTGCACTGGAGTCAAGGAAGCAACCTAGTATCAGCTCAAAGTCGGTCAAACCCGGGTACGCCAGGAGAGCTCGTTGATTGAGCTGCCGATCTTGGTGACGGTCGCTACAACAGATAACTCTCACGCCACCGCATAGCCTCTGCAATTGAGACGCACAGCGCAGGTGGTTTGGTTGCTTCTAAGCACTTGGTCGCAGGTTCGAATCCTGCCGGGGGTGCCATTTCACTCAATGCGCCTCTTCGCTGACAGTCGCACCTCTTCGACGCTCGATCGAACGGCCCCTTCGCCAGCGTCACGCCCCATCTGAGTGCCTGTATCGTTCCCTGAACTCATCGGTTTCGCCATAAAATAGGCAGGTCTTCACCGGCTCATGCTGCCGATCGCAGCCGACTCCGATCATCACTTGGGACGAAAGCGACTGAGAGCTCCGTGAAACCGGATCGTGCTGGCCGCGCCCCTGAACTCATTCTCGATATCTCGGAAGGCGTTGACCCAACCCGGTCTGAAGGGCGCCAATGAGCATCGAACATAGCCTGTTCGTCGACATCGTCATCGCAATCGTCGTCGCCTTCGTCGGCGGACTGGTCGCCCACTCGCTGCGACTGCCCCTCATCCTCGGGTACCTGGCCTCCGGCATTATCGTCGGCCCACACGTCATCGGCGTCATCACCACGACCGACGAAGTGCAGGAGCTTGCCGAGTTCGGCGTCGTGCTCCTGCTCTTCGCAGTCGGTGTCGAGATCTCGTTTCGAGAGATCAGGCAACTCGGCCTCAATGTCGTGGCTATCGGGCTCGGGCAGATCGTCCTCACCGTGCTGGCAGGCTTCGGCGTGGCAATCGGACTGGGCTGGAGTTGGGAACAGGCCGTCATCCTCGGCTTCATCATCTCCCTCAGCAGCACAATGGTCGTGCTCAAGACGCTGATGGACCGCGGCGAACTGATGAGCCTGCATGGCCGGATCCTCACCGCGCTCATGCTCATCCAGGACCTGGTGTTCGTCGTGATGATCGCCATCCTTCCGGCCCTTGCAGAGGATGGCGGGGTTTCCGCCAGCGAACTGGGTTTCGGCTTGCTCAAGGCTCTCGCCGCGTTGCTGATCATGCTTGCGGTCGGCCCGACGCTCCTGCCCCGGCTGCTCCGTCGAATAGCTGGCATCGGCCAGCGAGAACTGTTCCTGTTGAGCCTGGTCGCCATCACCTTCACATCTGCCGCCCTGACACAGGAGTTCGGCCTCTCGGCGGCGGTCGGCGCATTCCTGGCCGGACTGGCCCTGAGCGGATCGGACTTCGGCCATCGTGCTCTTTCGGACACGGTGCCTCTGAAAGATGTGTTCGGCGCGCTCTTCTTCGTCTCGCTCGGAATGCTGGCAGACCCTGCATCATTGACCGATTCGCCCGGCACGCTGTTCGCAATCGTGGGCACCGTAGTCGGGATAAAGCTTCTCGTGATCGTAGGCCTCACAAGAGCGGCCGGGTACATCCCGTACTTTGCGGTCCTGGTCGGGATGGGCGCAGCGCAGATGGGCGAGTTCAGCTTCGTGCTCGCCGAGCGTGGCGCCAGTCTCGGCATCCTGGACGACGATCTTCTGTCGGTGATCGTGATGTCGGCTGTGATCACCATGGCGTTGACACCGGCGCTGTTTGCGGTCGGAACGCGGTCGCTCGAGACGCTCGGCAGGCCGTTTCCCGCATTCCGGCCCTACCGGCTCGATCAGCCGCAGGAACCCGCAGGCCCGACCAAACAGCGCGGACATGCGGTCATCGCGGGCCTGGGCAGAGTCGGCTCGCTGGTTGCCACGTCATTTGCAGAGCGCGGAATCCCGTTCGTCGCGATCGATCTCGATCCACGCGTCGTTATCAGGTGGCGCACGGCTGGGCACCAGGCCGTCAACGGATCCAGCAGCAGCCTGGAAGTGTTGGAAGCGGCGAGCCTGAACGATGCGAATCTGCTGGTGATCGCGACCGGCGACCTTCGTGCGGCATACCTGACGGCCGAACACGCCCGGAAGATGAACCCGGACCTCGACATAGTCGTGCGAGCACACTGGCAGGAAGAAAGTGAGCGGCTGAGGGCGCTCGGTGTCGATGAGGTCGTCCTGCCCGAGAACGAGGCCGGGCTAGAGATGGTCAGGCATTCGCTTCTCCGGTTCCAGACAGAACTCGCCGAAACGGAAGAGGCTGTAGAGACGCTGCGTGACTCGGTGACAACTCAGCACGAAGCGGATGATCCCGGCAAGCCATAACGCGTGACATGGCCCGGCCCGCTTTTCCACACGTGTCCCTCATCACCTGAGCTCATCGCTTGAACACACCCGGTATACGATTTCGTCCGGGTGATTGCCAGCGCAATCGGCGCCGTTTCCGCCCGTTCAGATCTCCTGTTTGGAGACAGGCAAGAGCAACAGGCAAATGACCGATCTGAAAGTCCAGAACGTCACGAAGAGCTACGGCCATAACGTGGTCGTTGACGATGTCTCCTTCACCGCCGAGCCGGGCCGCGTGACCGGGTTCCTCGGACCGAACGGCTCTGGCAAATCGACGCTGATGAAGATCCTGCTGGACCTCGCCTCCGCAGACAACGGTGAGGCGACGATCGGAGGAAAGCGCTACCGCGACCTGCCCGACCCTTCCGGCACTGTCGGAGCTTTCATCGAGTCCAACGCGTTCCATCCGGGCCGTAGCGGCCGCGACCACATGCGGTTCCTGGCTGACGGTTCAGGAGTGCCCCACAACCGGATTGACGAGCTGCTCGATCTTGTCGAGCTCTCGAGCGCTGGCGGGCGTAATGTCCGCGGCTACTCGCTGGGCATGAGGCAGCGTCTCGGGCTCGCCGTGGCGCTGCTGCGTGACCCGGACGTGCTGGTGTTGGACGAGCCGGGCAATGGCCTCGACCCACAGGGCATGCGCTGGCTGCGAGACCTGCTGCGCGAACGGGCGTCGAAAGGTGGAACTGTGTTCGTGTCGAGCCACCTGCTGCCAGAGATGGAGCAGCTGGCCGATGACCTTGTGGTCATCAACGAAGGCCACCTGGTCACTGCTGGCACCGTGTCCGAGCTTCGAGAGTCCGTTGCACTGGTCAGGTCGCCGTCTGCAGACCGCCTTCGACAACTTCTCTTGGAAAACGGCGGCTCAGTAGATGTCCTGGATGATGGAGCGCTGCTTGTCCGACGTCTTCAGACAGCAGAAATCGGAGACCTTGCCCAGGCAAACTCCATCGCTCTGCATGAGCTCGCCTCGCGTTCGAACTCACTAGAAGAGCTGTTCCTGGTGTGGACCAGCGATAAGTCCGGTGAAAGCGAAGGGGCTGCGTGATGATCTGGCTAAGACTGGTCCGCAGCGAGATCCGGAAGATCAGCACAACGAAGCTGCAGTGGGGCTTTGTCGTCATGATGATGGCCGTCGCCGCAGGCACCGGAACGGCGATCGTGCTCGGAACAGACGCGGATGGCTCCAAGGGCTTCATCTCAACGGCCGAGGACCAGCGATCCCTGCTCGCGTTCGGCGGTAACGCCGTGATCATCGCCGGGCTGTTCGGCGCGATAGCATCTGCCCGCGACTACGACCATCACACCGCCGTCTCGATGTTCCTGCTCTCGCCGCGCCGCCACGTCGCACTGCTGGCGCAGTACGTTGCCATCTTCCTGGTAGGTGGCTTGCTGGGCCTGGCTGGCGAGCTGCTGACCTTGCTGGCAGGACTGGTCGCGCTGCCAGTAGCCGATTTCGACTTCATGATGTCGTTCGGCGCAGTGGCAAGGGTGATCGGCGCATCGATCTTGGGCGGGGCGGCGGGTGCCGTACTTGGTGCTGGACTTGGCTCTATGCTGCGCAACAGCGCCGCCGCAGCGACCGCCGCTGTACTGCTGCTGGTAATCATCCCGCCGCTACTGGCGCAGACCATCAACGATGCGAGCTGGATCCCCAGCACCCTGCTGGGTGTCATATCCGGTGTAGTCAGCGAACCCGGTCTACTGGCGGCTCTATTGGTGCTCATAGCGTGGAGCTTCACCGCTCCGGCCCTGGCCATCATCACGGTGCGCCGCCGCGACGTAATCTGAGCAGACAGGAGTTCGTCGCAACCAGGCTGCCGGCTGATGTCCGACTAAACCCCCATCCCCGTCCCTCCACGCCTCCGCCCCGGAATCAACGACTTCAATTCGCTCTCGAAGTAGTAAGGCGGCCAGGCGATGCCGGCTCCCTTCAGCAGTTTGTCGATCTCATCCATCCGCCGCATGATCTCTGAGGTGAACCGGTTGATCACCTCCTGCTTGTCCTCGACATTCTGCTTGAAAGCCAGGTAGCGCTCCTGCTGATCGTGGTAATCGGTCTCGAACTCCTCCAGGTTCTTCTGTGTGCTCTGAGCCACCCTGCGGAACTGGTCGATCAGTGACCGGTTCGTGACCCTCATCAGGCGTGTCACCGCAGTAGACGCAAGATCACTGAGAAGCCTGTGGTGCGCGTCCAGCTCCTCCATGTGCTCGGCCATGTTCACGTAGCGCTCTTCTAGCACGGCAAGCTGGTCATTGTGGCTCCTCAGCTGGACTCGGAGGTCCTCGACGAACTCGAGAATCGAGGCGACGCGCATCGCGGCCTCAGCAGCAGAGGTCGGCTCGCCGTGAACACGGTCGTCGATGTGCTCCATCAGAATGGCTATGCGAGGATCTTCCACCTAAATCCTCCCACCCGGCATCACGAAGCGCAGTGCGTCAGATTGAGCGCCAGAGTCGGCGCCGGTCCTGTGATACAGACCCGCAACTGACCACGGAAAAGGGTTCTCAGCGCAACTGGAGTACGGGTCGAAAACTGACCCGCTCTTCTGACCCACCCACTCAACGCCGGTAGTACAGACGGTTAATCGCATGTACATCTCTCGCCTTCCCGAACTGTCCGCCCACCTGGCGGCCGCCCCCTCAGTGGCGCACCAAATCAGTTCGGTTTGCTTGAGATTCCCACACCAGGTGACCGAGTAGTCACGGCACCGGCTCCAAATAGGTGAAACCACGGGCTCAGCAGGGTGAAACTACGGGCTCGAAGTGGCTCCTGGCGTGAGCCAATTAATCTCAGAGGTGGCTCATAGGTGTGCGCCGGGTGTACCTAAAGTGGGCAAAAGGCGCAGGAAACGATGGTCTGCTTTCCAATCCCGAAACGGCCAACCTCAAGTTGCAAAAGCAGGCGGCGGCCCGGAGTTCGAGCCGCCGCCATTTCCATCTGGACCGATCTTTATCGAGCCTGCTTCAACCGGTCATCACGGACTCGTCTGGTATTCGACGATTATGTCTGTCGCAGCCGGCCCAGTGTTTACGTGCGACTCGATCAGCAGATGCGTGCCGAAGTTATTCACTTTCACCACGACCGCCTCGCCAGTGCCTCCGGGCCCAGCGATCTGGGTCCCCTTGGTGCCACCACCGGCATCCAGGAACACCTTCACGTCGCTCGCAAGATCGCTAATGGTCTTCGATGAGTCACTGACCGCGACTGTCGAAGTGCCAAACACCCCGCTCAAGTCGACGGTATCCGCAACATCGTCGATAACAAGTCCGGGCGGAAGAGATGATCCCGACACGGGATACGAGATGTGATTGATCGTATATGGACCGGTGTTCAGGACGAGCACCTGGATCCACGGATCATTCAACGCATCACCCGGGATGAAGTCCGTGATCTCGAGATCTGTCCCGTTAAGGTTCGTCGCACCGCCGTCGGTGCTGATCACCGCTTCTTGCTGAACGAACGCTAGAGGCCCCGAGATCGGGAAGCTATCCAGGAGACCGGTCAATTCGATCCTCGCAGAAGATCCCGCCAGTGCTGTAATCGTGTCGTCGCTACCTCCGAAGAGAACCGTGATGTTCCCGGTCTCAGTGACCGTGTGCACAACGGGCGGGGGCACCGGCACTCCAGAGCCAAGCGCAATCCCGATCGGATCGGTGAGGCCGTCAATAAGTTCCTCCACGTTGGATCCATCGAGGTTGGCCCGCATCAGCCTGCCACGGTTATCGGACCAGTAGATCTTCCCAATGGCCAGGTCGAGATCTATCCCGAGAGCCGTTCCCGGGTCAGCACCCGTGATCAGGTCCACCAGGCCGGTGCCATCCAGGTTTGACCTGCGTATCCGCCCGAACTCATCGGCAATGTAGATGTGACCCGCATCGGCATCGATCGCAATATCGAAGCCCGTCCATGTCGGATCATCAATCACCATCACTGCGCCCGATCCGTCATAGTTCATTTTCCCTATGCCACCACCGCTGGAGCTCCAGTAGACCTGTTGGTTCACAGGATCGAGCCCAATCCCGGTCGCCGGAGCACCGGCAAAGTTCAGACCAAGGTCGTCCAGAGTGTCGAGGTCCACACGGACAACGCTTGTTGATAGAGCGTAGAACAGGAGCCCCGCGGCATCATCTACTTCGATCAGCCGGATCGGGCCGGGCGAGTTGTTGCCAATCTGCGTCACACCTGTCCCATCGAGATTGGCACTACGCAGTTGACCATCCCCATCGTCGGTCCAAAAGAGTTTGCTGCGGCTCTCGCTCACAGCGACCCCAAACGATGTGTCAAGTCCGGTCGTGACGATGTCATCGATCGTTGAATCACTGATCGTCAGACGCTGGACCTTGTCTGTCACGGTGTCGACCCAGTAGATGTACTCGGCCGGGACGCCAGGACCGGGTGTTGGTGTCGCAGTCGGCGCAGGGGTGGGCGTTGGCGGTACCGGAGTTGGTGTTGGCGCGGGCACGGCACTGCCCGGCCCGAGGGCTACGCCACGCGGGTCGCTCAGACCCGTCAGGATGGTCTCAACGCCTGTCCCATCCAGGTTGGAGCGCTTCAGAGCCGCCGCGCCACCCGTCCTGTCCGACCAGTAGACCTTCCCGTCAGTCAGGTCGAGGTCGATGCCGAGTGGTTGACCTGCATCAGGGCCTGAAACAAGCGTTTCGAGTCCAGTCCCGTCAAGGTTCGAACGGAGGATTTCACCGATGTCCTCGCCAGCGATGTAGATCTTGCCGCCAGCTGGATCGATGGCTATGTCATATGGCCCCAACGCAGGATCAGAGATCAGCGTCACGCCCCCGTCGCCGGCATAGTTGGCTCGTCCAATCCCGACGTTTTTCGCACTCCAGTAGATGTGCTGATTGACCCGATCGAGACCAATACCGACCAGACTTCCGCCAGCCACGCCTACAACATTGAAAACCGTGTCACCAAGGCCATTCAAACCGACCCCGCGTATCGAATCTCCAGAGATCCAGAACGCTCTTCCGGCCGACTCATCGACTTCCAACATGCGGCCACCAGGCCCGGCAAGTACTCCGACAGCCGATCCATCGAGATTCGCGCTGTTTACGTCACCTGCTTCGTTCGCCCAGAAGAACTTGCCTGTGCCCGGAGCCACGTCAAGACCGTTTGGCAGCGTGCTACCGGTCGCCACCAGATCTTCGACGGTGGAATCACTGAGCCTCATGCGTTGAATCTTGTTGGAGCCACCATCGACCCAGTAGATGAACGCATTAGCGTCATCCAACGGGTTCGCCAGTGCATCAATATCACTCAGGCTCAGTGCAGTCTCGTAGAGGCGAACATCGTCCAGCTTGCCATCCCAGGGTCTTACCGTGGCGCTCGGCGGGTTGCCGCCAATCCACGCATCGATAAGAGGATCAACAGCGATAGTTCCGGTCTTCGCCGTGCTGCCAACCTCAACGCCATCGAGGAACAGTCGCATGAACGCGCCGTCGTAGGTCGCGGCAACGTGGTGCCAGGTCCCGTCGGAAAGGACGCCTGTCGAGGCGATCAGGGTCGTAGTCTCAGTACCTGTCTTCAGCCTGAAACGGAGCTTTGGGCCTCCAGAGGTGGTGATCGTGCTCACCATGATCAGGTGATCGTCCGTCGCAACCCCTGTCGCTTTCGAGAAGATGCGGCAGTCGCCTGCTGCGCAATTGAACAGATTGTCGGAGTTCACCCACGCGGCGACCGTCAGAGAGTCGCCGACCACATCCAAGGGGCCCAGGTCAACGTGGTCGTCTACGCCATCGAAGTTGAGAGACCCGGGTCCAACCCGGCCCAGCGCTAGTGCGGCGCCGTTCACAACCCCGTCATTGCCGTTACCTGAACTGTCGGTCGCCGTTCCGTCATCGAACGTCCAGTGGCCTATCAGTCCGGGTGTCGATCCACCGGTGCCACCTGTCCCGGAATTCGCAAATGTGCTCACGCTAACCGTCAGCGTCGCGGCAATTATTACCGCAACCGAAAACGTGGCGAAAATGTACTTACGCATGAGATCCTCCGAACTTGTCCGCACGATTGCGTCAGATTGAAGCCGAAGAACGGTAGCACAGATAAATAGCGAATACTGTTGAACCTCTCGAAATTGAGGCTCAACTGCCAGGAATTGACTTTGAAAACGATCCCGTTTTGCCGAGATCAGAACTCGCCACCGAGCCGAACGTGGTTTCCGGCCCTAACTGGCTCGGCGGCGGCGCACGATGCGCCTGCGGCCACGACCGCGACGGCGGGATGGCGATATCGTTGCGGCCTTCTTCTTCGCCTTGATGCGCTCATTCTCATCGAAGAAGTAAGAGGGCCACTCGATCTCCGCCCGCTGCAGCAGAGCATCGACGATGTTGAGTCGGCGGGCGATCTGGTCCCGGACCTCCATCAGTCGAGCCTGTTTGCTGTCGAGAGCACGCAGCGCCGACTTGTAACGACGTTCATCCTGCTCGTAGTCAGTCTCGAACTGGTCGAGCGCACGTTTCTTTTCCGCGGCATCCTTGCGTAGCGTGGCGCCTTGCCCTGTCGACACTGCAACTGCCGCCTTCGCAGCAGCCACCTGGGACTCCTCGGTGATCTGCGCCCGTATCCCCTCACGCTCCTGGAGCGACTTCTTCAGGTTGCTGGCGCGGACCTCCAGCTCATCCACATCATGGTGGTGCTCTGACAGCTCTGACCGCAGATCGTCGATCACATCGAGATAGAACTCGACCCGCCTTGCGATCAGAGCAATCGGAGTAGGCTCGCCCTCGTCGTCGACGGCGTCCAGGTAGTCCATCAACTCTTCTACGCGAGGGTCTTCCATATTCGTTGCCACCTACCCGGAGCCGGGTTATCAGGCGGCCGCCTGCTCCTGGTACGAATAGCCGTATCCACGGCGGGTAACGATCATTCCCTTCTCAGGCCTGTTCATTGCGGCGCTGAGCTTTCGCCTGAGCCGGGAGATGTGCCACTTGACCAGGCTGTCAGTCTCGTAGCCCGAGCCCCAGACCGCCTCAAGCAGTTCGTTCGATGAGAGCGGCTGGCCTTCGTGCCTCACGAGCTCCGCAAGCAGCTTGAACTCGATCGGTGTCAGCTCGACGGCCCGGCCGCCGACAGTCACCGCCTGCCGAGTGAAATCGACCTGCAGGACGGCGTCTGAGTAGTGAGTGCTGGAGCCGGTCTCACGGTTCAGCCGGACTCTTCGTAGAGCGGCCTTGATCCTTGCAAGCAGCTCACCGATGCCGGCGCCTTTCACCACGTAGTCGTCAGCGCCAATCGTCAGCGCATGGATCTTCTGCGCCTCGTCTTCAACCGCGCTCAGGATGATGATCGGAGTGTCCGATACGCTCCTGACTCGCTTGCAGATCTCGGTGCCGCTGAGTCCGGGCAGCATCAGGTCTAGGAGGATCAGATCGGGTGGCTCATCGTAGAGGACTCGCAGGGCCTCGCGGCCGTCGGAAACCCCGCTGGCTTCGAAACCGGCCTCGTTAAGCGCGAGTAGCAGACCCTGCAGGATGTCAGGGGTGTCCTCAACTACAAGTAGCTTGCTTTCAGCCAATCTGCCTCTTCTCCGGCCAGGGCCCTGCTCAGTTCGGCAGGCCGGCCGGGACTTCGCAGCCCGGTGGTTGCCGCTCCAACCCCGGTGACGCTGCTCCGCGGACCCTGGTCCGCTAAAGCCTGTCATCCCAAACTACCAACCAGTACGGGCTCCACCTGTCAGGTGTTCCGTCGTGGACGCTGCGTGTTGCCACCAAACAGCGACCGGTTCGAACCCGTCTGCGCGGCCCACTCCGGGCCGTTTCCAAACTGGTCGGCGTGCCCTCCTCAACACCGTCTTCAAATTTCCTTGATCGGTTCTTGAAATTTATTCCGAAGAATGGAGAGCGCACGGCCGTGATCAATTCATTGCCATTTGAGGGACAAGATAGATGTCAGTTCGATTCCTTCCGGCGGCTCTCATAGCCGTAATCGTCGCCATGGTCGCAGTTGGCGGCGCAGCGCTCGCGTTCGGCATCGGCTCTGCCGACAGCGAGAAGACAGACGATCTCCTTGAGAGGGCAGCAAGCGACCTTGGCGTAGATGCCCAGGCGCTCAAGGACGCGCTCTCGCAGGCGCAGACCGAAATCACCCGTGAGCGGCAGCAAGAGATCCTCGCAGACCTCGTTGAGGCCGAAGTCATCACCCAGCAGCAGGCTGATGAAGCGACCGCCTGGCTTGACCAGATGCCTGATGCGGTCGACGGCCTGATGCGGCCCGAACTGCTGGTCCGCCTTGCATCACGAGGAATCAGCGAGATCGTGATCGATGGCCACGGCTCATTCCGTTCTCACTCGATCGCACCGATCTTCGGTGACGAAGTGACTGAGAAGATGGCCGAGATCCTCGGCATCGACGCAGAGACCCTTGAAGATGCGCTGCAGGACGCTCGCACAGACCAGGCGAAAGACAGCCGGATGGAGGCTGTCAACGACCTGATCGACCAGCTGGTTGAGGATGGTGAAATTACGCAGGCTGAGGGTGACGAGATCAAGTCGTGGCTCGATGCGATGCCAGAGTGGCTGATGGACCACGGAGTCCTGATGCGGCTCATGTCGCACGGCTTCAACGGCGGATTCGACCACCACCTGTTCGAAGCTTTGCCGCTCGAGAAGCGCGAGCACAGCTTCGGACCACGCTTTGGCCGGATCATTCCTGAACTTGATGGGCTCAGGCGCAACGGCGCTCCGTTCTTCTTCGCACCGGACGACGCGTTCGAGTTCGAGATTCCGCGGGGACGGGACGGAGGACCCGAGAGGCGCTTCTTCTTCCGCGGCCCTGAAGGCGAGTTCAACCTCGGAGACGAGATTCCGCCTGAGCTAGAGGAGTTCCTCGAAGGGTTCGACGGTTTCGAAGACTTTAATTTCAGTGACCTCGATGGCCTCTTTGAGCGCCTTCGACCGCTGGAGTCCTTCGGCCCATTTGCACCGTTCGATGCGCCCCTGGCGCCGCAAGCGCCCGAAGAGAACCCGAAGTCCGAGGCACAGGCAAGCGCCTAGGAGCGAAATCAGAACTGAATAATTCCCCTCTCTCTGGGAAGGAGAGGATACGGGGTGAGGGTTGAAGCTCACCACCCTTCGACAGTGGGAAGATGGCAGGTGTCTGTCATTCTGAACTTGATTCAGAATCTCTCAACTGACCGCTGACATAACTTGAACGAGAGATTCCGGATCAAGTCCGGAATGACAATATCCCCTCCCTCGATGGGAGAGGACCAGAACGAAAAAAGACATCGAGCCCGAACCGGAGTCACACGCATCTAAGGATTGAGAGAGGTTGGTCGGCTATGCTGAGCACGGTTAAAACAGCACAAGAGAACCAGTCCGGCACGGGAGATAGCGCGATGACGACCATGGGACCCGAAAGCGGCCACAGGATCCTGATTGTTGAGGACGATCCTTCGGTATCCCAGCTCATGCGCCTCTACCTGATCCAGGACGGGCACCAGGTCATCACGGCCGAAGACGGCATCTCTGCCGTCGAGACCGCCCGGCGCGAATCTCCGTCTCTCATCCTTCTCGACCTGATGCTGCCCGGCATGAGTGGCCAGGAGGTCTGCTCGACGCTCCGCAAGGAGTCGAGCGTTCCGATCATCATGGTCACGGCCCGTGTGGAAGAGGACGACCGGCTTGCCGGTCTTGACATGGGCGCCGACGACTACATATCGAAGCCGTTCAGCCCTCGTGAGCTGGCAGCAAGAGTGAGAGCCGTTCTGCGCAGGACGGCGCGAGACGAGGTACGAGACAAGGAGTCAGGCGGAATGCTGGTTGTCGACGAGATAAGTGTCGACCTCGATGGCCGCACGGTGAAGGTGGCGGGAAACAACCTCAACCTGACGCCGACCGAGTACCGCCTGCTTACGTATTTCATGGAGTCGGCAGGCCGCACGGTCTCCCGCGACCAGATCATCCAGAACGCGTTCGGCTACGAGTTCGAAGGGTTCGACAGGACAGTCGACACCCACATCTCCAACCTCAGGAGAAAGATCGAGGCTCCAACCGGCGCGGCCAAGCACCTGAAGACCGTATACGGAGTTGGATACCGGTTCGAATATGCGGCGAATAGCTAACAGCCTCCAGTTCCGCCTGACCGCCGGCTTTGCCATCGTGCTGGCGCTGGCCATCGCAGGCGTCAGCATCGCGTCCGCAATGGCGACGCGACAGGAGACGCGCGAGTTCGCCCAGCAGGTGGAAGCCGCCCGCACCGAGCGTGCCGAGCTGCTGGTGCAGAACGCCTACCAGGCGAACCAGGACTGGGCGGAAGTACAGCTCGCCGTCTCGCAGGTCGGCGGACTCTTCGGCTGGCATGTCGTCGTAACGGACTCAGACGGCTACGTCGTGGCCGACTCCCACGAACTGGTCGTCGCGACCACGGGTAAGCCGAAACATCTTGACGACTCCAGGCTTGCGACACACTCTCCTCGCCGCAGCCCGATCACCATCGGCAACCGCATCGTCGGTGAGCTGATCGTGGACCCTGTCGGCGGCCGGAACCGCCCCGCCCTGTCGGTCAGTGAGTACGGCGCCGAGTTCTTCGAGGCGTTCGGACTTCCCATAACCGACAACCCGCAGATATTCGCAGAGCGGGAACTCGAAAAGTTCACCATCTCGCCTCAGGGCGGCCGCATCCCGTCCGAGATGCTGCCCGGCACAAGAGATCAGCAGGTGGCGCAGGAGGTAATCGACGAGCTCGACAGCATCCTGATCGAGCCGCCGCTGACCGACCTTGAGACCTCATTCAGGCGCTCGCTGGTGATCGCCGGGCTGGCCGCAATGGCGGCCGGTCTCATCTTCGTCACCTTCTTCACACGGCAGGCACTCTCGCCGGTGCGCGGCCTCAACACGGCGGCCCGGAAGCTCGGTTCCGGTGACCTGACCTACCGCGTTCCTGAAGACCGCTACGACGAGATCGGTGAGCTGGCCAACACCTTCAACGAGATGGCGACCGACCTCGAGTCGGCAGAGCTGCACCGCAAGCGCATGACCGCTGATATCGCCCACGAGCTTCGCACGCCACTGACCAATATCCAGGGCTATCTCGAAGCGATCCTTGATGGGGTCGTGAAGCCAGACGCCGAGACAATCTCAAGCCTGCACTCGCAGACTGTCCACCTGTCGAGGCTGGTCGATGACCTGCGTCTGCTGTCCGTTGCAGAGGCAGGCGCGCTCCGGCTCGAGACCACGCCTGACAGCCTGCAGGCTGTGATTCGGGAGACGGCTGTCTCGTTCGAGCCGCGGGCCGGTGAGCTTGGCATCAAGCTCGAGGTCTCGGCGCCGGACGACCTGCCCAGGGTCAACCTTGACCGCACCCGGATGCGCCAGGTGATCGCCAACCTGATCGAAAACGCCTTCCAGCACACCCCCCGTGAAGGCACCGTCAGCGTGGTCGCAGAGCAGGAAGGCCCGGCAAGCGTGGCGTTCAGAGTTTCCGACACCGGAGCAGGCATCCCGCCGGAAGAACTCGACCGCATCTTCGACCAGTTCTACCGGGTCGACCCGTCACGCAACCGCGCAACCGGCGGGGTCGGCCTCGGCCTCACAATCGTCAAACGCCTGGTCGAAGCCCACGGCGGCCGCCTCAACGTCTCCAGCACCCCCGGCGAAGGTACCAGCTTCAAGGTAGTCCTCCCGGCAGCAGACGCGGCAACCGGCGCAGGGTAGTTTTTCCGACTAATCGACTGCCGTCCTATCCCCTCTCCCGATGCGGGAGAGGGTACTGTCGGCCAGTCGGTCCGCCATCCTGAGCCTGTCGAAGGGTGGCCGCAACTCAAACACCTACTTCCCAGTTCGAGCAAGCTGGGGCAGCAGATCGAACCGACCGTCAATCAAAGCTGCCTTCTTTTCACGCCGCCATCCCTTGATCCTTCTCTCCGCCTCGAAGGCCTCTCGCATCGTGGGCAGGACTTCTAAATAAACCAGCCGAACAGGCAGTCGCTTCGAGGTCCAATCACCTCCTCGACCAGCCTTGTGCTCAGCGATTCGGTGTTCAGGAGCGGGCGTCGATCCGGTGTAGTACGAGTCATCAGAACAACGGAGTATGTAAACGTATGCGCTCAATGTGTCAGGAATGAGGCCACCCTTCGACAGGCTCAGGATGGCAGTTGTTCGTCCGGTGAATGCTGGTTAGTCAGGCGACGACGGTCACTCGCAGGTTCTCGTCGGGTAGAAGCTAGCACGCAAACCACCTGACTTGCCGACAGCTGTCACTCCTGATCAACTTAATGGCCCAAACTAAGTTTCAGCACTCCCAGATCCCCGAGTCTGCACAAGCTATCCCCGCGACAGCCTCTCAACCTCGCCATCCTGAGCCTGTCGAAGGGTGGCCTCATTCCAACATCTACCACACCCCAATCCGGTACCCTCCCCCAATGCCAAGTTCCTTCCAGCACCTCTTTGAAGATCTCACACTCCGCACCGTCGCGACCGGCTTCATCTTCACCGAAGGCCCCCTTTGGCAAGACCCGGAAACCCTCTACATCTCCGACGTCGACGCCCGCATCCACTACCGGATCAACCCGGAGACCGGCGAGAAGACCGTCATCCGTGATAACTCCGGCGGAGCGAACGGCGCAGTCTTCGATGACCAGGGCCGAGTCGTCATCTGCGAGCAGGACGCCCGCCGAGTCTGCCGCTATGAGTCCGACGGCAGCCTCACGCTGCTAGCCAGCCACTTCGAGGGCAAGCGCCTCAACCGCAGCAATGACATCGTGCGCGGCCCTGGCAACTCGTTCTACTTCACCGACCCCGACAAGAAGGCACTGCCCGAAGAGGAGAAGGAGCTGCACCACGCAGCCGTCTTCCGCCTCAACGCGGACCTCTCGCTCGACCTTATGGCGAAGGACATGAACCACCCGAACGGCCTCGCCTTCTCGCCTGATGGTAAGACCCTCTACGTCTCCAACTCCCGGCCCGACCCACACCTCCACGCCTACGATGTGGCCGAAGACGGCTCGCTCGGCAACTCTCGTGTCGTAGACGAGATGCCGTACGGCCCGGCTGGCGAAGTCGACGGAGTGCCCGACGGCCTGAAGCTGGACGAAGCGGGGAACATCTTCTCGACCGGCCCCGGCGGCACCTGGATCTGGGACGCAAGCGAAACGCTACTCGGGGTGCTGGAGCTTCCCGAACTGCCAGCGAACCTCGGCTGGGGCGGAGAAGACCGCCGCACCATGTACGTCACCGCCCGCACCTCCGTCTACTCTGTTCGGGTCAACACACCCGGCATCCCGGCGCAGCCGTAGCCGGTCTCACCCGACTGACCGCATATAACCTCACAGGGCAGGCGTCTTCAGCCAGGCCTGGTTGCTGTATAGTGCGCGTCGAACCGGCTGACCCTGGCCAGCACCTGCAACCCGCAACGACCTGAGATCATGACTACCTCAACAGGCACCGAAATCTCTCTCGTCTCGCACCTTGTTCGCCGGGCCGCTTTTGGCGCCCCCGCGTGGCAACTCGAAAAGCTTGCCGAACAGCCATACGAAGACCTGGTCGAATCGTTCACAGACATCGCTCGTTACGACCGGCCTGAAGAGGACCTGTTGGAGCGTTTTCACCTGGAGTACGCGGACGAAGAGCGCTACCACCTGAGCGCCATGCGGTGGTTCCATCGCATGATCAACTCGGAACGGCCGCTCGAAGAAAAGGTTGCGCTCATGTGGCACAACCGCTTTGCCACCGCCGCCTCAAAGGTCAGCAACGCCCGGGCGCTGGGAGTTCACCTTGAGATGCTTCGCGACAACGGCATGGGCAACTTCAAAGTCCTGCTGCAGAAGCTGTCCAGGGACCCGGCGATGATCTGGTGGCTGGACCAGCAGACGAACCACGGTGAAGCGGTAAACGAAAACTACGGCCGCGAGCTGCTCGAACTCTTCAGCATGGGCCGCGGCAACTACACCGAGACCGAGGTCAGGTCAGCGGCGGAGGCTTTTACCGGCTGGACCATCGACCAGACGATTCCCCGCTACCCGAACGGCTGGTATGACACCAACTTCGTCTACCGTAAAAACGACCACCTGCACGCCGACAAAGAGTTCTTCGGCGAGTCCGGCGATTTCGGCGGCGACGACATCATCGACCGTATCGTGACTCAGCCTGCGACCGGCCGCTTCGTCGCCACAACGCTCTACAGGTTCTTCGTAGCGGACGAGCCCGACGGCGAGGCGATCGAAGAGCTTTCTGATGTGTACTTCAGGTCCAACTATGAGATCAGTGAGATGCTGCGGTCTCTGTTCAACTCGGACCACTTCAAGAGCGCCCGGTTCGACCGCGTCCGCTGGCCTGCGGAGCACGTCACCTATCTGATGAAGCTGACCGGCCAGTTCACCGACCCGTACGAGTGGAACATGCTTCAGCTCCCGCAGAAGTCTGCGGCGATGGGTCAAGAACTGCTGAACCCGCCGACAGTCGAAGGATGGCACATCGGCCACGAATGGATCGACTCGGCGTTCCTGATCGAGCGGATCAACTACGCCGCCGAACGGCTGGCAGACACTGCGACCCCGGGTGTTCAGAAGCTGGTCCAGCGCCTGCGAGACAGAGCGCCTTCGCTCACAGGACCGCAGCTGCTGGATGCCGCCTTATACGAGCTTGGCTGCCTCGAAATGAGAGACTCCATCCGCGAGACAATCCTCGAAGAGGTCGGGAGCGAAACCGTTTTCGACGCCTCATCACCGGAGTTCACCGGCCACGCAACCAGCATGCTCCAGTTCATCAGCTCATCGCCTGACTTCCAGCTCGCCTGAACCAACGAGGAGAAAGATGCCAGAAGCAGAGACGAAAAAGCCTGTCTTCGTGGTCGTGCAGCTATCCGGCGGCAACGACTTTATGAACACGCTGATCCCCTACGGCAACCCTCTCTACTACGACTTCCGTAAGACGGTTGATGTTTCGGAAGACCAGGTGCTGCACATCGACGACCAGCTGGGCCTCTACCCAAGGCTGACACACGTCAAGGAGATGTACGACGCCGGGAACGTCGCCATCATCCAGGGCATCGGCTACCCGGAGCCGGACAGGTCGCACTTCCGCTCAATGGACATCTGGCACACGGCCCAGCCGAAAGCGGTGATATCCGAAGGCTGGCTCGGAAGGACCATCCGCGAGCTCGACCCGCAGAAGCAGAACGTCTGCACCGGTGTGAGCTTCGGACAGGGTCTCCCTAGAGCGATGTACCTGGCTGGAACGCCCGCAATTTCGGTTGCCCAACTCGAAGGCTACGGGCTGCTGACATCACTTGCCGGCAAGGAGCAGCGAAGGGCACTGAACCTGTTCCATCGCATGTACACGCCGGAAGAGATCGGCGAGGCGAGCATGGTGCTGGAGCACGTCTCCAACACCGGCATAGACGCCATGACCGGGGCGGACATGCTCAAGGAAGGCATCGCCGGATACTCGACAACGGTCGAATACGGCGCCGACCCGTTCTCCCAGAGCGTGAAGGGAATCGCGCAGGTCCACATAGCCAACATCGGCACTCGCATCTTCTACGCGCAGCTCGGCGGCTTCGACACCCACGGAGCCCAGATCGCAACACAGGACATGCTTCTGGCCAACCTTTCACGAGGCCTCAACGACTTCTTCGCCGATCTGCGAGAGCACGATGCGGCCGAAGAGGTTGTCGTCATGGTGTTCTCGGAGTTCGGCCGCAGGATCCGGGACAACGGCAACGGGACGGACCACGGCTCAGGCGGCGGAGCGATGCTGATCGGCGAACGCGTCAACGGCGGTCTGTATGCCGAGTACCCGTCACTCGACCCAAAGGACCACCTGAGCGGCGATATGCACTACAACAACGACTTCCGGTCGCTCTACTCAACGGTGCTTGACGACTGGCTCGGCATCGCCCCGGAGCCGATCGTAAACGGCACTTTCGAACGCTTCGACGGCATGATCGTAAGCCTCAACTAAACGCTCGGTTTGCCGGCAAACTCGGTGGCTTATCGGAGAGGGAAGCAAGCGATCGGCTTCTTGGAGTCACGATCGAATAAGTGAAAGTTGCGCGCTGCCCGTGAGGAAATCGCATTGATGATTGGCGCACACAAGATGAAACGGTGACGATACATGGCTCGTCTGTTTTCTGAGTCGACCGAATATAGACGCCCCACAGATGGGTTGGTCGAGAATGACATCCCTGCGCGAGTCAGGAACGGTCTCCGCGCAATCGCCCTGAACTCCCCATTGGTCAGCTGGACGGAGTTGCTCTCGTTGACTGTACAGAGATTGGATCTCGACCCGGGGTTGATGTCAATCAGCGTGCAACAGAACAGGCGAGTGCAAGACAACAGGAAGGCATTGGACGGACTACTCGATCGAGGCAGCTGGGTCGATGTCTTGGACTTCTGTACGGTCCTCTATGAGTACACACGGCAGAATGCTCGGTCCAAGAAGGACTCGGGAGAACTTCGAGACAGCATAAATGCGCTATTTGTCAGGAATTACTCGGCGTACCGAATGAATAGCGTAGGCGAGATGTACCGGCCTGCAACAGAGTCGGCTGAAAAGGCTGTCGAACAGGCACGAGCTCTTCTAGCGGACGATCGGTTCAAGGGACCTGATCGTCAATTTCAGGAGGCCGTGCTTTCATTCCACCGTGCGGTAAATCCATCATATGAGAACGCAGTCGCCCAAGCCGTTAATTCGATGGAGGGGGTTGCCAGAATCGCGCTACGCGACGAAAACGGGACTCTTGGAAAGCTCATCACGGGCATGGTTGAGGACGAGAAGATTCACAAGAATCTTGGAGCGACAATAAAAAACTTGTACTGGTTCGGGTCCGATACTTCTCGACATGGATTGGTGGGCGACCCTGCTATTGACAGGCCAATTGCCGAATACGTACTAACGCAATCCGCGGCAGCCATCGTCTTTTTGGCACGATTACACGGGATCGCGGCCATGGAACATCCCGACTGACGCCCAGTACGTGGAACGACCTGGTGGAGGATGTGCAATGCTTCATGCAGGAATCCATAGCTAGCCTCCGACCTTCGGATTCACCGATTTATTGAGAACACAACGATGACAACGGCAGAGAAGAACGTCAACCCAATCAAACAGGTTCCAACGGCCGAGTACCCGACGCTTCTGCGGATGGGCCACCGGTTCGAGACCTCGTTCGGCCAGAGGCTGGTCATTGACGGCCTCTATGGCGGACTTGACCTTGCGTTCCCCGGCGACGGCTGGATCTACGTGCTCAACCGCTTCATTTCGGTCGACTACCCGCGCGTCCGCTTCGCCGTCTGTAACCTCCAGGACGAGTTCCCGAAGAACATCGTTCCAACCATCGACGGCAAACCGCAGGAGCACGACAATGAGGCGTTCCCCTCGCCGGTGATGTGCGATTCCGATGGCCAGGGCACGCTCTACTTCACGGACGAGCAGGCAAACAAGGTTGTGGCGCTGGACACTGAGGGCAATGTCCTGCACAGCTGGGGTGAAAAGGGCGACGGCCCCGGCCAGCTTCACGCTCCTTCAGGCATCTGCTTCGCGCCTGACCGCACTCTTTGGGTAGCGAACACCCGCTCCCACAGGGTCCAGAACTTTTCCACGGACGGCACGCTGATCAGGGAGTTCGGCTCGTTCGGAACTGCCGTAGGGCAGCTCAACCATCCCTGGGGCGTGGCGGTGGACCCGATCAACGGAACCGTGCTCGTAGCCGACTGGCGTAACGACCGTGTCCAGCGGTTCACTCCCGAGGGCGAACACCTGCAGACACTCGACAGCGCCGGTCCGAACGCCCCTGCCGGAAAAGAACATATGAACCGCCCCAGCGATGTGACGGTGGACGCTCACGGCGATGTCTACGTCTGCGACCGTGGCAACGACCGTGTGCTGCACTACAACCCTCGCGGCCTGTTCATCGAATCGTTCTACGGCGACGCAGTCATGACGGAGCGCGGCGCAGACAAGCTGATGGCGAACCAGGACATGCTGCGGTGGCGAGACCACATCGTCGACCTCGACCGTGAAAAGCGTTTCTGGAAACCGACCGCTGTGAAGGTCGACAACGACTTCCGTGTGTACGTCCTGGACCAGGCTCGCTACAGGGTGCAGGTGTATCGCAAGACGTTCCGAGTCTTGCAGCCCGGTGAGGTCGAGCCGGCCGAGACTTACACCGACCCCAAGATCAACTAGATGACTGACCCGGTTAAGCTGGTGGCCTTCGACATGGGCGGGGTGATGATCCGCGCCGATGAATCGATCCCGATCGCGGAGTTCTCCCGGATATCGGGCAGATCTCACGACGAGGTGTTCTCAGCCATCTTTTCAGCTGAGAAGAAGGAGCCCATCGAGACCGGTCGCATCACTCCGGACGACCATGCGCGGAACTCGTCCGAAATCCTTGGCATGGAGATGGACGCAGGTCAGTTCTGGAGAATCCACTGCACTTCTCACTCGCCTGATCCGATCGTTGGCTCGATCGTCGAGGCCACGTCTGAGCAGATACGGATTGCGATCGCAAGCAACCTGCCGGCGCCGCACTGGGACTGGGCGAAAGCGAACCTGCCATACTCGGACCGCTTCGACCCTGCCGTGCTCTCATTCGACATAGGCGTAATGAAACCTGACGCCCGCTACTTCGAGACGCTCATCCAGATGTCAGGACTGCAACCTGGGCAGATCTTCTTCACGGACGACAACGTGGCAAACGTTGAAGCGGCCGCGAAGCTCGGGATATGGGCTTACCTGTTCGAGAATGTCGAAAAGCTGCGTTCAGACCTGAAGGCGTCCGGCATTGATGTCTAGCCCCGGAACGGCAATCAAGCTGGCTGCGTTCGACCTCGGAAACGTCATGGTCGACGTGCAGGAGCAGATTCCCGCGCGCAAGCTGGCAGCGCTATGCGGAAGGCCGGAGGAGCAGGTGTTCGACGCCATCTTCTCGCCCGCGAAGAAGGCACTGTTCGAGTCGGGAAAGATCACGTGGGAAGAGCACGCCGCCAGGGCCATCGAAGAACTCGACCTACCCATCGCCGAGCCTGAGCTCCGTCTCATCTACCACGAGTCGCTGGTGCCGGATGAGCGGGTGATCGGCATGGTGAGCGAGGTTGCGGCGCAGGTCCAGATCACCATCGCCAGCAACACGTCGCAGCCGCACTGGGAGTGGGTGCAACAAAACCTGCCGTTCGCGTCAGAATTCGACCCGCCGATCCTGTCCCACCTCGTCAAGGCGATGAAGCCGGACGCCGGGTTCTACCGGCCGCTCATCGAACGCTCCCGCTACCGGCCTGAAGAGATCTTCTTCACAGACGACCGCGCAGACAACATCGAAGGCGCACAGGCAATGGGCATCCAGGCCTTCGTTTTCACGGGCGCAGACCAGCTGAAGCAAGACCTTGAAGCCTGCGGGATCAAGGTCAGCGGGTGAGTCTGGCGGGCGCTCTTATCCCCTTGCGGGAGAGGATTGCCGCCGTCGTCCCGAACCAGAGTGAGGGACCGGGGTGCGGGGCAAACTCAAGTAGTCGTCTTGCTCCCACCTGGACAAGGCTTGCTCAGGCTGGAGCTGTCGAACGATTGTCTGCTCATGTAACGGCAAGTGTCTGGTAGGTCGCCCCGCCCACCGGGTCCCTCGTTCTGACTCGGGACGACTGGTGGCGAGTTGTCTCCGGCAGAGACCCTTCGACTTCGCTCAGGGAACACTCCTCCGATGCGGGTGCCATCTTAATCCCCTCTCCCGATTTCGGGAGAGGGCTAGGGTGAGGGTTCCTGTCCTCCCTCACCCTCCCCCGGTGGTAACTTATCGCCCACAACCCCTACCCCCGCCACCACCCAGGACTCCCCCCAATGCCAGACACTCCTCGCTTCACCATCCTCCGTGCCGACCGCCTCCTCGACGGCACCGGCTCCGCTCCCATGCAGTCAGCCGCCATCCTGCTCGAAGACTCCTCTGTCAGGGCTGTCGGCCAGCAGTCAGCGATCAAAGCACCAGACGGCGCAACCGCCACAGAAATCAACTACGGCAACGCCACCATCCTCCCCGGCCTGATCGATGCCCACACACACATGATGGCGCCCGGCGACGGCACGCTCGGCGACGACGTGGCCAAGGAAGACAACGATATGCTCCTGCTGCGGGCCGCCAAGAACGCCCGCCACGCACTCCACTCCGGCGTCACCACCGCACGTGAAAACGGCGCCAAGCACAAAGTAGCCTTCTCGCTCAAAGAGGGCATCCGTCGCGGCCTCGCGTCCGGTCCCGACATGGTCATCTCCGGCCGGCCCATCACCATGACCGGCGGGCACATGTGGTACTGCGGCTCCGAAGCCGATGGCGAGGCCGAGGTGCGCAAAGAGGTCCGTTCGCTCATCAAGGAAGGCGCCGATTTCATCAAGATCATGGCCACCGGCGGCAGCACCCGCACCTCCTTCGACAATCTCGCCTCATACACCGTCGCCGAGCTGCGCACCGCCCACGACGAAGCGCACCGCTTCGGCAAGCTGACCGCCGCGCACTGTGCAAACGCTGCGGGTGTCGCCAACGCGCTCGAAGCGGGTATCGACATGATCATTCACTGCGTCTTCGAGGACCAGTTCGGCCGCTACGAGTGGCGGCAGGACCTTGCAGACCAGCTCGCGGCGGCGAACGCTTGGGTCAACCCGACGCTGCATGTCGTCCGCGCCGGCATCGAGTCGGCTGAAGCCGAGACGCGAGAGAACGGCTCGACGCCGCAGAAGGAGAAGGCGCTCGATGCCACGAAGCGCAGCCTGGAGCACCGCATGGAGGCGACAGGTCGGCTTGCAAAGATGGGCGTGCACGTCACTGCCGGGTCCGACTCACCGTGGAGCCACTACGCGCCTGGGCTGTTCGTCCACGAGATCGAGATCCTGGCGGAGTCCGGCCTGACGAACGGAGAAGCGATCGTCAGCGCAACGTCCGGCGCCGCAACGTCGGTAGGTGCAGGCGAGCGGGCAGGCACCCTGTCCGAAGGCCGCCCCGCCGACGTCATGGTGGTAGACGGCGATCCGGTGCAAGACCTGTCGCAACTCTGGAATGTTCGGGATGTCTTCAAAGCTGGCGAACGGATAGAGCGGGGGGTGTTGTAGGGGGATGAGAAGGATTCTTTCGCGACTGTTTCGAAGCCGTGTGACTCTCACAAGCAACCTGAGTATGCAAGTGAGCAGATTTCTTGAGCAGGATTTTCTGACTCTGGCCACCGCCGCGGCTGATGAAAGCAAAATCCAACATGATCGAGGAGACCACGCTGACGAGCTACGGTCAGCTATTCAGGCGATCGTTTTTTCTGCCCTGGCAGTCGAGGCCTCAATCAACCGTCACGCACTCATGCGCTATGGGCAGGAATTCTCGGCGTGGACACAACTCCCGACTACCCACCCGACGGTCCAGAACAAGATCAAGTTTGTATTTGATGGAAACGACGGATACGCAAAGGCCGACCTAGGCCGAGCGCCATTGCAGCAATTCAGAGATCTGAAAAAGCTGCGTGACTATCTGGTTCACTACACGACGGTGTTCATAGACCCCATCAAAACCGGCCATTTCTCGATGACAGAGCCAGCGTCGAAGCTACATTGTGAAAGCGCCAACGAGTCGTCGTCTTCAGCGTCATCAATTCTTCGGTGGTTCGCCGAATCGGTCCCATCGCAAGATTGAGTATCGGTTGAGTCGCGGTCATTCTGCCAAGATGATCCGTTATCGATCAGTCTGCTTCCCGCCTGCCAAATCCGCCCTCACTCTCACCGGGGTTGACGTAGCATTGCCGCCGCAATGACCACCCTCCCCTCGGCCGAATCCTCTCAAGCGACAGCAACATCCCCCGCCCTCGACACCTACCGCTCGCTCATGTCCGAGTGGTTCGGCTTCTCCGAGCTGCGCCCGCCCCAGCAGGCCGTCCTCTCCGCGCTCGAAACCAGCGACGTCTTCACCGTTGCGCCAACAGGCAGCGGCAAGTCCATGTCCTACGTCCTGCCCGCGCTCCGTGACGGCAAAGTCCTCGTCATCTCGCCCCACATCGCGCTCATGCAGGACCAGGTCGAAAGCCTACGAGCAAACGGCGTCAGCGCTGCATTCATCAACTCCACCCTCACCGCCGCCCGCAAGCGCCAGACCTACCTCGACTTCCGCAGCAGCGAGATCAGCCTCCTCTACACATCGCCCGAATCGCTCGCCAACCGCCGCTTCGTCAGCGGCCTCGCAGCCATCGGCCTCAACCTGCTCGCCATCGACGAAGCGCACTGCGTATCTGAATGGGGCCACACCTTCCGGCCCGATTACCTCCGACTGCGAGAAGTCCGTGAAGCGCTCGGCTCGCCGCGGACCATTGGCCTGACCGCAACCGCCACACCGCTCGCCCGCGAAGACATCGTGCGCCGTCTCGGCCTCGATGACGCCGCACAGATCGTCAACTCGGTCGCCCGCGACAACCTGAAGTTCTCCGTAGAAAAGGCCGAATCGAACGACCAGAAGCGAGACCTCCTCGCCCGGTACGTCACCGCCCGCAAAGGCCAGAGCGGCATCGTCTACGTCGGCTCCCGCAAGCGCACGGACGAGCTCGCCGACCTGCTCGTAGACAGCGGCATCAAGGCCATGCCCTACCACGCAGGCCTGGACGCATCCACACGCAGGCGCACCCAGCGCGCCTTCATGACGGACGAGGTCGATGTGATCGTCGCGACCAACGCCTTTGGCCTCGGCGTCGACAAGCCGGATGTCCGCTTCATCGTCCACTTCGACATGCCGGGCCGGCTGGAGGCGTACTACCAGGAGGCGGGCCGGGCCGGGCGTGACGGCGAGCCGGCCGAGTGCGCGCTGATCTACACCCGCTGGTCTCGCAACGCGCCGGAGTACTTCATCGCGCAGGACCACCCTGACGACTCGCTGGTGCGAGAGTTCTGGCACGACCTGCTGCGCCGCCCTGCCCAGGACCCCGAGTTCTACTACGAGCAGCCGGAGACGCAGCGCGACGGCCAGGTGATGGCGCTGCGGGCGCTGCAGGATTCTGGCCTCGTCGCAGACGACGGCGTCACGCTGCTCTCCGACAACACTTCGGCGCCGATCAACACCGGCGTCATCACCCGCCACATGCACTACGAGCACGAGATGCTGGCGGCGATGGTCGAGTTCGCAACGACATCTGAATGCAGACTGAACGTCGTCCTGCGCTACTTCGGCGAAGCTGCCGCCCGGGCGTGCGGCAGGTGCGACAACTGCGTAACGACCAGCTGGGAGCGGTCGAACGGCCGTAAGCGGTCATCCGGCCGCGGATCATCGACGTATCAGCAGATACACATCAACGACCCGGAGTGGCAGCTGTTCGACGCGCTGCGTGACTGGAGAAAGGCTCGGGCGGCAGAAGATGGAGTGCCGCCGTTCGTCGTGTTCCACGACCGCGTGCTCGCTGAACTCGCCCGCAAGACGCCGTTGAGCACCCACGAGCTGACCAGCATCTCTGGCGTCGGCGCAACCAAGCGGGACCGTTACGGTAGCGACATCGTCAAGGTGATCGGACAGTTCCTCCGGGGCTGACCGCTGGCCCTCACCGTTTGCGTCGAGCACTCCAATTTGGTCTACTGATCGCCGGAGGATTTTCACCTTGAAGCTGCTGGCCATTCCAATCCTGCTGATCATCGCTATCGCGGCTGTCGCATGCGGCACAGATGACGGCTCGCCCGCATCCGGTGGAGGCGGCTCGAACGGCGACATCGCTCCTCCGACCACGCAGTTCACACTCGAAGACTTCACCCGCATCGGCTTCAAGGTCGCCGACGAGTACGACGTCACCGGCCTGACCTCTGCGGAGTCCGCAGCATTCGGCTTCTGGCGTCCGGGCAGCTCACCGGCCAAGGAGTTCGAGATCCGCTTCTACCCTTCGAACGAGATCGCCATCGCAGACGGCACGGCCTTCGCCGACGAAGCGACTGGCGAAAACGCCGTGCTGGACGCGGAAGAAACTTCCTGGGCCGAGGGCATCAAAGACCGCCGATACTTCTTCGCAGGCCCTGTCGGCTCGCACGGCAGCGGCTCGGTGCAGGCCAAGTACGGCGGCTACGTCATCGCCGGCAACGCCATCCTGCTCTGCGAAGGACAGGACCCCGGCCAGTCCCGTGACCTGTGCGAAGACCTCATTGAAGAGGTGCAAGAGGCCAGGGGCGCCTGACCCGTTCGTCGTGAGCCCGAATACCAGTCTATCGGTGCGACTTTTTATCCCCTCTCCCTGGGAGAGAAAGGGTCAGGGTGAGGGTTGAAACGTCGTCCCGAACCGGAGTGAGGGACCTGGGGTGCGGGGCAAACTCAGGCAGTTGTCTTGCTCCCACCTGGACAAGGCTTGCTCAGGCTCGCTGCGTCGGACAGTCTTTTGCTCATGGAACGACGAGTATGTGATGGGTCGCCCCACACCCCGGGTCCCTCGTTCTGACTCGGGACGACGCGCAACGACTGCGCCAGATGTCGCCACCCTGAGCATTCCAAACGCTCGCTTACCCGGACCCACAGTCCACCTCTGCACCGATTCCGTTCTCTCGCAGTCAAAGACGATATGATGCCGCTATCCGGAACGCCTGATCGCCCGCGGCGCAAAACCCGCGCACCATCGCCGGCCAGCCACACGGCATCTCACGAGGAAGACCATGACCAGCAGATTTACGAACTGGAAAATCCTGCTCCCCGGCATCATTGGCATAGTTGCACTGGCTGCTGTTGCGTGTGGGAGCGGCGGCGACAGCGCTGCAGACCTCGAAGAGACGGTCAAGGTGCGCACATTCGACCGCACTCTGACGATTGCCGACTTCGAGGCGATCGGCCTGAAGGCAAACAAGCAGTACGACGTGACCGGGCTGCCGCAGGGTCTTGATGCGTGGCGAGGCTTCTGGGGTCCGAACCCGTCAAGCCGCAACGACTACGAGATCAGGTTCTACGAGTCGCACGCCATAGCCAACGGCACCGGCGCAGCGCTGGCCGAAGAGGCGACTGGGGACGAGTTCGCCGAGACCCGCGATTCACAAACCTGGACGGAAGGCGTGAAGGACCGCTGGCAGGCACGCGGCGTCACCGATGTCTCGAGCGCAGGCAGCCGACAGGCGCCGGGCCCGACCTACGCCGACTGGGTGATCCTCGGCAACACCGCAATCCTCTGCACCGGCCTCGATTCCGCGCAAGCACTTGAGAGGTGCAAGGCGCTTGGAGATGAGCTGCTAGGACCGCAGTAGGTGGCGGGCTATCGGCCTCTGGCCGATCAACCCTCTCCCTCCCAGGGAGAGGGGATAAAACGTCGCCGTCCTGACCGAACACTCCGCCATCCTGAGCCTGTCGAAGGGTGATTCTCTCCGACCGCATCCCTCCTCTCCCGGCCCGGGAGAGGATTGAGGTGAGGGCAACAGTTCTCCCTCCCATATTGGGAGGGAGTTAGAGGGAGGGTTATCGGTGACAGGGAAGACAGTTGTTGCCAGAGACTACCGACCCTCCCCCTTTACCCGCGCCCGCAAGCGGGCACCCGAAGCTGGGAGAGGGGAAGACAGGAAGCCCTCACCCTGACCCTCTCCCGCAAGCGGGAGAGGGGATGCCCTACAGCCGGTACGCCTTCACCGCCGTGCCCCTGAACAGCGACGCCTTCTCGGATGCTGAGAACCCCTCGGCTATCCGCTTGAACGCGTTCCACAGCACCGTGTACGAAACCGAAACGCCGTCCACCGGGAAGTTGCTCTCGAACATGCAGCGGCCCGGGCCGAACTCCTCAATGCTGTGCAGGTACCACGGCCCCATCACCCGCGCGATCTCCTCAGAGCCCGGTGGCGTGTCTCGCTCATGCCAGTCCCGTCCACCGAGCGGCATCCCGAGGCCGCCCAGCTTCACCACAACGTTCGGGCAGGTCGAAAGCTCCGATATGTTCGCCTTCCAGGCATCAAACACCTCGTCATCTCTGCCCGCGTAGTCGCCAATACCGATCGGCCCGCCAATGTGGTCAAGGATTATCTGAACATCAGGGAACGCCCGCGCAAGGTCGGCAAGCTCTGTGATCTGCGGGTGGTACAGCCACGCGTCAAAGCTGAGACCCAGCCTGCCAAGCGCTGCGAACCCTTCTCGAAACTTCGCATCGCCGAGCAGTCCCCGCGGCGGACTCTTGTAGCGGGTAAGACCCGGGCTTGCATCCCAGACAGATGCGTTGCGGATCCCACGGAACCGGTCACGGCTCGACGCAATCTGCTCCTCCAGAACCCCGGTCACGGCATCGCCCAGCTTCAGGTCGGCCCATCCGACGATGCCAGCGGCCACCTTCGTGTCGCCGTAGCCGCCGCTCGCGCTCATCGCCGCGATGCCCTGCACGAACTCGACCTCTCCGACCGGCCGCATCGCCTCAGGCCCGTCCTTCCGATACATCGCACTGCACTCGACGAACACCGTCTCAGTGATGTTGTGTCCGCCGCCCATATCGGCCAGCAGCTCGTCCAGCAGGTAACGGCCACGGGGCCGGAGCTCGGTGTGGTCCCAGAAGTGGTGGTGCGGGTCGCAGATCGGCAGGTCGGGCTCAATCGCCTCTTCCTGCGTCTTCGCGTGCCACGCCGCAAGATCGGTGGTGGTCACGTCGTCTCCAATCGCTCGGATTAGGTTCAGCTGCGCTCAGTTCGCAAGCAGCCAGCGGATTCTCGCAGGCCACGCCGCATAGTGCACAACAACACCCGCTCCGAGCAACCCGGCGAAGATGAAACTCTCACCGATCGCCAGCCACGCAACAACCACCGCGAAGAGGCCGATCTCGATGAAAAGCCGAACGGCGCCAGGGGTCTTGACAACCGTCTTGCCGGAACGCGAGGGATCGCCTGGCACGGCAAAGACACCCCAGAGCCCGGCGGCGACAACCAGGCCGACGATAGACGCGACCCAGGCCGTGGCGCCGTCGTAGTTCACGATCGATGCCGCCACGATGCCGGCGAGCATCGCTATCTCCAGCAGCAGCCGGAACGCGAGGTTCGCCCTGACAAGCGGCGATGCGACGTCAACCGCGGGCGCGCGTTCAGTCATGAAGCCAGCTCTCGTTTAGCTGGATGATGCCGCCCGCTCCTTGGCGAGACGCTTCTTAAGCTTCGGGATCTTCACCTTCGGCTTCTTCGCCTTCGGAGTCTCAGACTTCTTCTTCTTTGGCTCTTTCTTCTGGCGGTCTCGTCCCCTGGCCATGAGTCTGTCCTCCTGCGTTATCCAGCTTCGAACGCCCGTCGGCCTCCAACATACCGCAACCCCGGCCGCGCTCCGGCACACGGCATAGCGATTTCTTGTTGTCCCGCCAGCCGTCGAAGACCCGCTAGATCTGCGGTCGCGGAGTCCTGATCTCGGCGGGTCTTGCCGACTGCCAGATCGCGCCCTTGATCACCTCGTCCAGCTCAGCCGAAGCCAGCTGCTCATCGTTGTAACCGTGCGCCAGCTTCATGTGCCCGTGGACGGCGGAAACGAACTCCTCGGTCGACTCTCCGCTCACGACCTGGTCGCAGTCGGTGCCCATCTCCAGGCAGTTGATATCCATCGCGTCGCCTTTCACCGTGCAGCTTCCGGTAGACGCCCCTCGGCGACATTGTGCCTCAACCGGCATTTTCTCGCGCTAAGAGCCTCGAAACTTGCGCGATGCCATTTGTGATGTCATAATGACGTCATGAAGCTGTCACCATACATAGAAAACCTGCAGAAAAGCCTCAAGTCAGCTGCCGCACCAGCAGGCGAGGAGGTCGCCAGCGCGGCCGAGCTGCTTGCCAATGCGCTCGAGTCTTCGGTCAGGCTCAGCCTCATCGAGGCGATGTCGGACGCAAGCGAGGAGATCACCGACGCGCTCGGGGAGCAGTCGGTCGAAGCACGCTTGCGTGGCCGCGAGATCGAGTTCGTGGTCAGCGATGTCGAGCACCCGCCCATGTCGGAGCCGCCGGGAGCGGCCGAGCCTGAAGCTGCGGGAGCGGGCGGTGAGGTGGCACGGATCTCGCTGCGACTGCCCGAGCAGCTAAAGGACTCGGTTGAAAAGGCTGCGGCTGCCGAGAACATCTCGGTCAACTCGTGGCTGGTCCAGGCGATTGCCGCAGCCGTTGGATCCGGTGGCGGACCGGACACTGACCGCTTTAGCGGACCCCTTGGTGGGCCGAGACGAAGGGCCCGCTTCGGCAGGCGATACACCGGATACGCGAAGGCCTGAACAGGTCTCCGGGAGCTACCTAAAGGAGAACCCAATGCCAGAATTTCAGCACTCAGGACCGATCGAAGCCGAGGTCAGCATTCCAGTCGGGAGCATCAATGTGACCGCCGAGGAGCGGGAGTCGGTGCTTGTCGAAGTCACAGCGCAGGACGGGTCCGATGACAGCCGCGCCGCGGCAGAGAAGACGAAGGTCGAGTTCAACAAAGGCAAGCTGAAGGTCGAGTTTCCTCGCAAGCGTTTCAGCTATTCGCCGCCTGCGATCAGTGTCGAAGCGCACATACCACTCAACAGCTCCGTTGAACTCAAGACGGCCACGGCTGACATCCGTTGCGAAGGCATCTTCGGGGATGTCGAGATCAACTCCGCATCCGGGCCGATCTCGCTCGGAGACGCCACCGGAGACACGAAGGTCCAGAGCGCAAGCGGCGACATCCGGATGGGCGACATCGGCGGCAACCTCAAGGTTAAAAGCGCGTCTGGCGATGTGACCGTCGGAGCGGTTGGCGGCAAAGCGAAGGTCCGCAGCGCCAGCGGTGAAATCGGTATCGACTCAGTAGGCAGCGATCTTGAGGTCGAGTCGGCATCGGGAGATGTCCGGGTCGACAGCGTGAAGACAGGGAAGAGCCAGGTGAGGACCGTGTCCGGCGATGTCACGATCGCTGTTGTCCAGGGGACAGGAGTCTGGCTGGACTTTAACTCGCTCTCGGGCTCGATCGAAAGCTCGCTCGAACCGGTCGACTCTTCGTCAGCAGGACACGACCTGTCGATTCACGTCCGCACCGTGAGCGGCTACATCTCTGTGAAACGTGCCGCGGAGCCTGTGACGGCTTAGTGCGCTGGCGGCGAGATCACTCGGCGGCTTTCCAGTAACGCACGCTGAAGGTTGCCGAACGTTCACCGGTCTGGCACTCCGAAGCGAAGCAGGATGCGATCACGAGGTCGCCGCCGGGACCCGGAAAGTGCCCCTGGAACTCGACCGAGCCTGGCGAAAGCACCTCGATCTCGTCCCTGAACGAGCCGTCGCCATCACTGTCATGCACCGAGCCACTGAGCCTGATATCGAACAGCACGCCGTCAGTAGACGAAGCGGTGATCTCCTCAGTCACCTGCGCAGGCCCGGAAGCCTCAGGAGCCGAGGAGTCGGCGTCAGAGTCGGAAGGGCCGCAGGCTGCAAGAAGCACCATCAGGCCAACTGCGATGAAAGCAGCATTGAGTTTTCCGAGAGTTTTCACGCGAACTTTCACCAGTCCTGAGCGGGCGCCGTCTTCCCCCCCTCTCCCGATTTCGGGAGAGGGTTGGGGTGAGGGTCTCCTGTCTTTCATCCTGAGCCCGTCGATGGGTGTCATCCCGGCCAAAGTGGAGGGATCTGACCGATCACACATCGTCAGATTCTCTCTCGGCACCGCTACCGCAAGATGGCCTCTTTACTCGCTCCCGACGCGCATGTCGCAAGCAGACTCCAGGAACGAAACTCTTCACCAGAGAGTAGTCAGATCCCTCCGCTGCGGTCGGGATGACAACAACCCTACCCCCTAACTTGCGCCCGCAAGCGGGCACCCGAATATGGGCAGGAGAACAACCCCGCCATCCTGAGCCCGTCGAAGGGTGGCAACAGCCCACCCTCACCTCAATCCTCTCCCGCAAGCGGGAGAGGAAGCGCACGCGCGCCCTAAACAGGCATCTGTCTTCCGCTCAGCCTGCGGCCAATCTGCGCCATCTCCTCGCCACCGCCAGAGATGATCCGGGCGCCCCAGTCCATCAAGAACTTCACATTCTCTTCCGCCGACTTCGACTTGTCGTTCCATGAGCTCAGGAACACAAGGCCGTTGTCGTCGCATGCCTTCTTGATCGTGTTGCGGGCATTCTCCATCTCGGGCGGGTACGGCGGGTCGTGCGAATCCTCGTAGCCGTAAGACATCCCCATGTCACCCGGTCCCCACTCGGCAAACGCCAGCCCCGGCACTTTGGCGATGAAATCTGCGTTCGCAACAGACTCCCGGCTTTCCAGCTTCAGGCCGATCAGCAACTCACCGTTCGGGTTCAGCGGCCACGGGTCTGCGAGCTTCGTGTACTCCGGGCCGGTCACACCCCAGATCTCTGCCGGGTAGCCCTGCCCTCCTGCGCCGCGCTGGCCCTGCACCAACCCGCGGTCCAGACCCGCCTTCTGGAACGGGTAGCGGCACTCCTCGATGAACGCCCGCACCGCGTCAGCCTGCCGGGCGTGTGTGTGCAGAATGCCGTGGACACCCGCTGAAAGCACCTGCCGTATCTGCCATCCGTTGGCACGGACCTCGTCAACCGTGCGGCAGTTCGATGGCAGCGTCGAGATGACAGTTGGCGTACGGTGCCCCGCGTTTGTCGGGCCGCCGTCGACCAGCCCCTGCATGAACTCTCGCAGGCCCTGCGTGTTGAACGGGTAATGCTCAAAGTCCGTGATCAGGAAGTCGGCCCACGTCTTGGCCTGCTTCTTTCCGTTCTCATATGTCAGCGGGCCCGTGCCGGTGTAGTAAAGGTTCTCGCCAGCCTCAAGCAGTTCGATACAGCGGTTAATTCGTTTCGGCATTTTTTTCTCGTTGGGGTGCCAGAGGCACGTTTTCTATTGATGACACGATTGACGGTACAGGCTTAGTTGTTGTCCGCCGAGTTTCCCCCATCCCTGGGAGTGAGAGGGTCAGGGTGAGGGTTGAAACTAGCCTCAATCCACAGTCCTGAATCTCTCCACATACAGGAGGAGGAGTTACACAGGCATCGTCCTCCCCGTGATCTTGCGGCCTATGTCGGCCACCTCTCGGTTCGGCGCTCCGATCAGCTTCGAGCCAAGCTCCTTGATGATGAACTCCACACGCTGCTCCTCGGTCATGGAGTCGTCGTTCCAGCCGCTGTAGAACGCCACATTGTTCTTGTCCAGCGCCGCCTTCACCGTGTTGCGAGCGTCGTTCATCACCTCCGGGTACGGCGGGTCATGCGAGTCGCCGAAGCCGAACGACATGCCCATGTCGCCCGGCCCCCACTCGGCAAACCCTATGCCCGGGACAGCCGCGGTGCGGTCGACATTTGGCAGGCAGTGCCTGTCCTCGATCTTCAGACCCAGCAGGATCTCGCCCTTCGGGTTCAGCGGCCACGGGTCGGCAACCTTCACGTATTCACCCTGCTCCAGGCCCCAGACTTCGGCCGGCTGCTTCTGTCCGCCGCCGCCTCGCAGACCCTCCGGAAGCTCGTCTCGGCCAAGCTCCTGGAACGGGTAGCGACACGCCGCCACGAACCACTTCACAGCCTCGGGGTCACGAGCATGCGTGTGCAGAACTCCGTGCGCGCCGGTCGACAACACATGTCTCGCCTGCCAAGCATTCGCCCGCATCTCCTCGACCGAAATGCAGTTCGAAGGCAGAGTCGTCAGCACGGTCGGAGTGCGATGGCCGCTCGGTGTCGGGCCGCCGTCAGCAAGGCCCTTCATGAACTGCGTCAGACCGCCGATGTCGAAGAAATGGTGTTCGAAATCCATGTGGATCACATCGGCCCACGTCTGCGACATCGCTCGTCCGCCGTCATACGACAGCTCTTCCGGATGGGTCATATAGACCGGCTCACCCATCTCCAGCAGTTCAATCGCCTTGTTGATTCGCTTCGCCATGCTTTTCTCCTCGCTCGATGCCCTCGGTTCGCTCCCCTCTCCCTCGGAGGGAGAGGGTCAGGGTGAGGGTTGAAGCTCACCACCCTTCGACGAGCTCAGGATGGCGATGAGTCGGCCTCCGGCCGACGTCCCCTCTCTAACTCTCTCCCACAAGAAAGAGAGGAATTCCTAATCCTTCGTCAGCCTCCATCCGTGTTTCCTGAGCGGAGCGCCAGCGGAGTCGAAGGATCTCTCACTCCGCAGGCAGACTTGCTGTTTCCCCCGTTCAATGTCGGGGGTCTCAACGGCAAATCGACTGTCTGACTTAGAGACCCTTCGACTTCGCTCAGTGAACACACCTACTCCTTAGTCAGCCTCCACTCGATATCCAGCTCACCGCACGTTGCACGGAACCAGTCGATCACCTCGGGGTGGTACGGGATGCCGTGCTCACTGCGCTCAATCTCCTCCTCGTGCTCTGGAAGACCTGCGTAGACGACCCTGTCATTGCCCGGTGAGGGCGGGTTGTCCTTAATCTCACGCACATAGTCGTCCATCATCTCCTTGAAGGAGTTGACGTCCGTGAACGCCTCGATGTTGTAGGCGATGAAGTGGTGAGCAGCACCCATCGATCGGTTGCTGCCCGCGCCTGTGCCACCGAGCAGACCGCACAGGATCTCGACCATCATCGCCAGCGAGAAGCCCTTGTGCGCGCCCAGCTCCCGGGTCGCCCCCGAAGGCAGCATCGCCCAGTTCTCCGGGACCTCACTCTCCTCCATGATCGGAGTGCCCTCACCGTCCGCGATCCAGCCCGGCATCACAGGCACACCGAGCCGCTTCGCCAGCACGATCTTGTTGCCTGCGACCGACGACATGGAGGCGTCGAAGATGAAAGGCGGCTCGTTCTTCGTCGGAGCCGCAACGCCGATCGGGTTCAGGCCGACCGCAGGCTTCGAGCCGTGCACCGGCAGCACGTTGAGGCCACCGGTGGTCATGGCGAGGCCGATCATGTTGTGCTCCAGCGCCATTGATGCATGGTATGCACATGCGCCGAAGTGCCGGCCGTTCATGGCGGTCACGGTGCCGATGCCGTAGTCCTTCGCACGGTCGATAGCCATCTGCATCGCCTGCGGACCGACGACGAGGCCGTGCCCGCCGTCGCAGTCGATGGTCGCCGCTGCGGCCATCTCTCGAACGATCCTGACGTTAGGCCGGGGGTTGATCCCACCTTTTTTGAACGACTCCACGTAGTTCCGAAGCATGTTGCTCACGCCGTGCGATTCGATACCGCGGACGTCTGCGTAAACCAGCACATCCGATGCCTGCTTTGCGTCGTCTTCGGACATTCCCATCTTCAGAAAGATGTCGGTGACAGTGGCGTCCATGTCATCTGGCATGACGTGGACGGCTACGTCCGCGGGCACGTGGAAACGTTCGAGCATTTTGGTCCTTTCATTACCGGCGAGCGGCCCAAAGCGCCGCAGGCCGGGACTTCTGCTAGTCGACGGCTGGTGGCTCTACCAGAAACTTGATCAACGAGAAGGAAGGTGGTGGACGAACTAACACGCCCCGGTCCACCCCTTCAGGCGGGTCGGAGTATAGCTCCAAATGAGAGAAGCGGAGGGATGGAGAAAAATGTTGCCCTCACCTCAGTCCTCTCCCGGGCCAGGAGAGGAGAGAACTTTCGCCGCTCCGTCATCCTGAGCCCGTCGAAGGGTGGCCTGTCTTATCCCCTCTCCCGCTTACGGGCGCGGGTTAGGGTGAGGGCTTCCTGTTTTCTTCCCCCTCTCCCAACTTGGGAGGGGGAAGAAGGAGGAGAGTCGGTAGCCTCCTGGCGACTACCGGTCTTCCCGGTCACCAATAACCCTCCCTCTAACTCCCTCCCAATATGGGAGGGAGGATTGGCCCGCCATCCTGAGCCCGTCGAAGGGTGGCCTGCTTTATCCCCTCTCCCGGCTCCGGGTGCCCGCTTACGGGCGCGGGTTAGGGTGAGGGCTTCCTGTTTACCCCCTCTCCCAGATTGGGAGAGGGTTGGGGTGAGGGTCGTTCGGTCTTCCATCGACAACTAGTAGTCCCAGCTACGACCTACCCTCCCTCTAACTCCATCTCATATGGGAGGGAGGATTGGCCCGCCATCCTGAGCCCGTCGAAGGGTGGCCTGTCTTATCCCCTCTCCCTGGGAGGGAGAGGGTCAGGGTGAGGGTTGAAACTCTGCACCGGCGAGACTGATCGACCCTCACCTCAATCCTCTCCCTCCCAGGGAGAGGAGGAACGCGACTCCCCCTACCGCACCTTCTCCAGCCACGGCAGCACCACCGGCAGCAGCTGGTCAGCGTGCTCACGGTTGATGTTGTGCCCCGCGCCCACGATCTTCACCACCTCAAAATTATCCCGCTGCGGCACAATCTCCGCCAGGAAATCGTCCGGCAGAATCCCACCTGCCGCCGGGTCCGCCTGCAACAGAAGAACCGGAACCGAGATCTTCTCAAGCGATTCCTTCGGGTCGGCGCCGCCCCGCGCGTTCCCGCTAACCACATCCTCCAGGATCGAACGGTCCATCTGCAGCAGGCACTCCGCCTTCCACTTCGCAAAATACTCGGGCTGGCCGGGACTCGCCTCCTGCAGCTTCGGCGCCATCTCCTCGACCGAAAGACCCTGCTTCAGCAGGTCCAGGTGCACCTGGAAGGTGTTCATCACCGGACCGGTATTCGTTGCAGCCGGACGACGCTTGCCGAAGACCGCCGCGTCCTCGAGCAGCAGCGCCTTCAACAGAGGCGGTGAATCACCGGCCATCGCGATCGAGTTCCCGCCGCCCATCGAATGACCCCAGGCGATCGTCGGCTCCTTGCACACGTTGTCCAGCACAAACCGTATGTCGCGGGCATGGTCCTCCCTGGCATAGTGACCCGGCGTGTGACCGGAAAAACCGTGACCGCGCTGGTCCATCGTGACCACCCGGTAATCGTCCTTCAGCCTGTCGATCACCCGCAGGAAACCGTCGCGTCGACTCGTCACGCCGTGCATCAGCAATAGCGTCAGCGTCGGCCCGTTGTCGGGTCCGACCGAGTAGCCGATCTCCACCTCGCCGGTGTCGACCATGTGATCAGAGAATCCGTTCAGCAGCAGCGGCATGGTCTTCCCCTAGACGTTCAGCGTGTCCGACTCGGTGTTCTCGCCCCTCAGTAAACGTGCCCGGATGTCGTAACGGCCCGGGTAGCGCACCGGCAGCTGGCCCGACTCGATCATAAGCTCCAGCGGCGGGTCCATCGTCTTCAGCGACAGCTCAACCTGTGTGTGCGTCCGGGCCGACTCGTAAACACCATGCACCATCTCGAGCGCCTTGTATCCGTTCTCGCCATTGTTCCGGTGGTCGTCACGCTCGCCATTCACCCACTCGGCAAGCTCTCGTGCCTGGTGAGCGCCCGCCTCGACCCACTCGAACCGGGGCTCGTCATGCCGGAAGAAATCGCCGTCTGGGCGATGGAACTGCCAGCCATCAGACTTCGCATTCATGATCTTCAGGTCATCGACCGTGATCTCGATCATGCCGTCCGAGCCGTAGATCCGGGCGCCCTGCCAGTGCTCCGGCGTCAGGTCGGACAGGATCATCGCCTGCGCACCGTTCTCGAAACCGAACACCGCAAGCGCCTTGTCCTCGATGCGGGTTGCCCGTTCCCACTGGTCCGTCTCCCGCTCGACATTCCCCATGACCCACGTGCACTCGGCATCGCTCAACAGGTAGCGGAACATGTCGGTCTGGTGCGACGCATAGTTCGGCAGCCCGTCACCGGCAACGCTGGTAATAAGCCGCACATCGCCAATCTTGCCGTCAGCGATCATCCTCTTCGCCAGCGTGTACGCAGGCAGGAAGCGTCGCTGATGCCCGATCGCCAGCTTCACGCCGTTTCGGTTGCACACCATCAGCATGTCGGCGGCTGCTCCGACACTATCGGCCATTGGCTTCTCGCACAGCACCGCTTTTGCGCCGGAAGCCGCAGCGGCAATGGTCATCGGCGCATGGCCCTTGTGCCAGACGCCCACCGAAACAACATCCGGCTTCGCCTGCTCAAGCATCTCCCTGGCGTCGGTGAAGTGCTGTGCTTTGTAGTCCGAGTACTCGGCGAAATGGTCGTCGAAGTCGCTCATCGCCGATTCGCTCAGGTCAGCGAGGGCCACCACTTCGTACAGGTTCGAGTTCAGGTATCCGAACGTGTGGTTGCGGGACATGCCGCCGCAGCCGATGACTCCAACGCGCAGCTTCTCAGGCATTTTTTCTTCTTTCTTCGAGGAGATGGACGGCGTCGGTGCGGATTTCTGGCTCCATCGGGCACCGGCCGGACTAGAAAACCGAGGGTTCGCAGCATCTTAGCTGAGACCTAAACGACGCGACTCCACCTGCGAACCGCTTGCGACCCAACGCCGCTGGCAGTAGATTCGCAGACGTTGCAGATCCTCTCTCGATGACAGGTGTCCGCCTACGGGTCCTGTCTTCATCCCCTTTCCCGGCTCGGGAGAGGGTCAGGGTGAGGGCTGCCATGTTGTCATTCCGGACTCGATCCGGAATCTCTCGTTGATGTTGCATCAAGGGTCAGTTGAGAGATTCTGAATCAAGTTCAGAATGACAGACACCCGCCATCCTGAGCCTGTCGAAGGGTGGCCTACCTTCCCGCCACACCAACAAAGGAAAAAAGATGCCAACAGGCAAAGTGTCCGTCTTCACACAGGCCGGAACGCCGTTCGAGATCCGCGAGTACCCGACGCCGGAGGTCGAGCCCGGCGGCATCCTAATCAAGAACACCGGCGCCATGATCTGCGGCTCAGAGCTTCACGGCTGGCGAGGCGAGGGCCGGCTCCAGCACGACCCGAACCCGACTCCCAAGGTGCTCGGCCACGAGTTCACAGGGGTCGTCCACTCGCTCGGCAAAGGCATCAACACAGACTCCCTCCGCAGGCCCATCAAGGAGGGCGACCGGCTCGCGTTCCCGTTCTTCTTCCCGTGCAACCACTGCTACCACTGCTCACGGGGCGAGCACCACGCCTGCACCTACAGGATGCGCCGCAACATGGTCGGCCTGGACAAGTACCCGTACTGCGACGGCGGCATGGCCGAGTACTTCTACCTGCAGCCCGGCCACTACTCGTACATTGTGCCGGAAGAGCTGCCTGACGAGGCGATTCCGCCACTCAACTGCGCGCTTGCGCAGGTGCTCTGGGGCATGGAACGCGCACGCGTCCACTTCGGCGACACCGTCGTCATCCAGGGCGCGGGCGGACTCGGTATCTACGCAACTGCAGTAGCGCACGACATGGGCGCGTCCAGAGTGATCGTGATCGACGGACAGGCCGGACGCCTTGAGATGGCGAAGAGGTGCGGAGCGTCGGACATCGTGGACATGCGCGAGTACCCGACCGCAGAGGCCAGAGTCGAGAGAGTCCAGGAGCTGACAGGTGGCATCGGCGCAGACGTCGTTGTCGAGGTTGTTGGCGTGGCCGCAGCGGCGCTTGAGGGCATCGACATGTGCCGCATCAACGGCAAGTACATCGATATCGGAAACGTCGTGCCGGGAGAGATCACGATGCCGGCTTCAAAGGTGATCGGCAAGCAACTGAAGTGGTTCGGCACCGTGCACTACAACCCGTGGGTGATCGAGTCGGCCCTGCAGTTCTTGCGCCGCACCAGGGACACCTACCCGTTGGCAAACATCGCATCCCACAGCTTCCCGCTGGAGCAGATCAACGAAGCGTTCGAGTTCGCAGACTGGCACGGCAAAGAAGGCGGCTCGGAAGCCCAGAGAGTGATGCTGAAGACGTAGATGACTTGGTCAGCACGCCTCTCGCTCTCATCTCCAAAGCTGTAGCAGCGGGCCAAATCCTCCTCCCGAGGCGGTGGAAGAGGTGAACGCGGAAGTCGTTTTCCGCCTGGCCACGTACTTTCCGGTGTCGCACCGATGACTCGGAGAAGCAGCTGTGGCCGACGCCGGAGTTCTTGAAATCAACTACCGCCTCGCTGCGAGCTGCGTCGAAATGATCTCGGCCGGACGATGTCCGTCCAGTTTTCGATAGCAGCACGGAAGGCCGATCGTCACCTCCTGCAAATGCAAACAACCTGGATCGCCTCTCGGCCATCCCTTTCCGTTCCCGTGTCGAATAGACCAATCGACATGATCGGAGTTAGCGGAACCGTTCCACACACGCTTTCGATATCAACCAGATCCTTCCTGGCATTGAAAGCATTAGTACTTGTGGGCTAATTCTTTCGGGTGATGCGCAATCCAGTTTCATCGCACAAGGTGTTGTTTGTTCGTGTGTTGGAATAGAGACTAGCACCTAGTTAAGGAGCGGCGTTGACCAATTGGATGGGGTAACAACGGATCCAAGAAATATGTACGCATTACGTGTGGCGAGGTGGTCATGGTATCTAGACAATTTTCAAGTAAAATACGTATACGTTGGTTGCTGCCAGGGGTTCTTGGCCTGGCGCTGATTTCGGGGCTACTCCTGTTGATATCGCCGGTGGGAGCACATCACTTCGACAACATGTACAAGACTGCCAACTACAGTCCGAACTGCGTCGATGGTGGCAACTCAACACCGGGGGCAAGTACTTTCTGTCAAACAGACAATTCCACATTGACCGTCTTCAGAGAGTCGTCACTTTCGGTGAGTGGTAAGTCGAACATCGCATTTGTACTCAACAATTCTTTCGACCCAACCGATCTCAATGTGACTATTGAATCAAGCGGCACCTATTCTGGGAGTTCAGAAACCGACATAATCTACCAGAAACGGACTGACATCCCCGGTACTAGTAGAGCCATTGCATGGTGCGACGACGCCGTTACGACAACTAAGTGTGACCAACACTATGTCGCATTCGACGAGGCGAGTCCCCCGACTTATCGCATATGCCACGAAACTGGACATGCTGTGGGACTGACCCATGGCGAGCATGCGTCTCCCGTACGGGATAACGATGATCCGGGTCTTGACTGCCTCGAAGCACCGTCTGTTGGCTCTTCAGGGGTTATCGGGTTTCACAGCAGCACGCTTATCAACGACACTTACTAATAAGGAGTAGCCCGATGAATCGCAACATATTGAGGCGTGGGCCTTACTTCCTGTTAGTTTTGGTCGCGCTGGTAATTGTCGGCTGTACAGGAGGAGACCAGGGCGAAGAGCCGGTGGTCACGTTCGGGTCTGGTGACCCACGTTTCCCGACAGCCAGCATTCAGGACATCGTCTCTTACTCCGATCAACTCGCCACATTTGAGGTCATATCTGAGCGCGAAATCGCTCCCCCAAAGGAAGTCTTCGAGCGTGGTGAGGGTTACATCGGACGAACCGTCACGGTTCGAATTGAACAGGAACACTGGAACAGCAACAGAATCCTGACGGATGCAAAGGAGATACAACTCACTGTTCAAGGTTGGGCTCTGCACGATGGCGAACGCAGGCTGTTCAGTTTTGCCGGGGTGCCGAGACTAGAAGTAGGCAAACGCTACGTCGCTCCGCTCGTCTTTTTGTCTGGTGGCCGGTTTGGCGCAGGTGAGTGGGCGCTGTACGACTCATCTACGGCTTTGGAGTTGGTCGACGGCAAGCCTGTTGCAACGCGGCTAGTCGAAGGCGTGAAGCTCCCTGAAGCCACAAGTCTTCTGATTGAGTATTCACTCGAGGAGTTGGGGCATCTGTTCAGCACGACTGAGCCTGACCCGATAGCAGCTCAGTTCTCAGAACTGGATCCAGACTCCAGGTACTCCGCGGTCGTAAGCGCGAAGCGGGCTCGCGGGGATCAGTAAACTCGCATTCCGCAGACGCGTGGTTCCGAACGCGAAAAGGCACCGGGTGAGTTCACCCGGTGCCTTTCTTACGTCTGTTTCTCCGAGCCGAAACGTCAACTGGACTGGATCGTCTCCAACGTAGGCCAGATCGAAATCATTTGACTTTGGTCAGGACCACATACGAATGCGCCACCCCTCGACATCGTTACGATGGCCGATGACAAATGAGCTGTCCCACCCTCCCAGCGGTTCCTGCGCTACTGCGATCAAAATTTCGTTAAAAATCGTCCGCCCTCCTGCCTAGCCATAACGAATCAACACGTCGTCATCGCGTCGAACCGACCACAACCGCCGTGACACGTGCTAAGTTCCGCCCGAGCGATTCAGCACATCGAGGGGTATTGATGCTGAGGGGGCGAGGGGTAACGAGTGCGGTAACAATAGCGGCTGCCCTTGCGCTCGGATCCTTGAATTCTACGAGCGTGCTCGTAGTACTGGACGATATTGAGCAGGAGTTCTCGTCGACCGCAGCGGCGAGCGCGTCCATTGTTGCCGTCTACCTGATAGGCATGGCATCGGTCCAGCCACTCACTGGCCGCATCGGCGACAGGCTGGGCAAGCGCCCACTGGTGATCGCCGGGCTCATCGGCTTCGGTATCAGCTCGGCAGCGATCGCAATATCGCCGAACATCGCACTGCTCATCGTCTTTCGAGCCGCGCAAGCTGCCTTCATCGCAGCCGTGATCCCGAACGCCGCCGGGCTGGTGCGAGACAAGTTTCCGCAGCGCAACCGGGCCAGGTGGACGGCCGCTGTCTTCGGAGTTTCGGGAGTCGCAGGCGGTCTTGGCCCACTGTTCGGCGGCGTAATCTCAGAGCTGCTCGACTGGCGCTACGTCTTCCTCGTCAACCTGCCGTTTGCGCTCATGCTCGCGCTCTTCGTCTACAGGGTGATCGGGCGCGACTCCCTGCGCACACGGACCAGGCACGTTGCGATCAGGAACGGCATCCTCACCTTCGCCGTGCTCGCAACTTCGTTCGCAATCCTCACCATTGCGGCGCTGCAGGACCGGCCAGACAGCCGGCTCTTCGCGCTGGCCATCGCTATCGGTGGAGCCGGAATACTGATCCTGCTCTACTCGTCTTTCATGCAGAAAGACGTGCCGCTGAAGATGGTGCTCGTCACGCAGAGGGCGCTGGGTGCATCCGTGGTGGTCGCAGCCGCAGGCACTATGGCGATGTATTTGCTCATACTCGCCACCGCCTTCCTGCTCACGCTGCGGTCCGACCTCTCCGACGACGAGGTCGGGCTCATCCTCGGGTTTCACATCCTTGGTGTCGCAACCACCTACCTCGTAGGAGGCTGGCTTGCCGACCGGTTCAGCAGGCGGGCCGCCAGTATCGCGGGGCGGACCGTGCTAATCGCCGGCGCGCTTCTCTTCGCAGTCTCAGGCAGCGACGCCAGTGTCACCGCGATAGCCGCAGCGCTGTTCATCGGTGGTGCGGGCATGGGGCTTTCGAACGCCGCCATCAGGGTCGGCACGCTGGAAGCAGTCGATGTCCAAAGGTCCGGCATGGCGTTCGGACTCTTTTCGACGAGCCGGTACGCCGGGAGCATCGGAGGGGCAGCGGCGTTCGCAGCGATAGTCGGAAGCGGCCCACTTGACTCCGGCCGCTTCACCGTGATGCTCTACTTCGCGGTCGCAGCGGCCGTGGCCTCGGTACTCGCCGCGTTCGCACTGAGCCAGGGGGAGAGAAGGCCAGTGGCACCGGGGGCGATGTGAGGGCTTCGTCTTATCCCCTCTCCCGCTTGCGGGAGAGGGTCAGGGTGAGAGCTTCCTTACTTCCCCCTCTCCCAGATTCGGGTGCTCGCTTGCGGGCGCGGGCTGGGGTGAGGGTCGTTCGGTCTTACATCGGCAACCGGTCGTTCCGGTCACTATCGACCCCCCCTCTAACTCCCTCCCAAGCTGGGAGGGAGGACTGGCCCGCCATCCTGAGCCCGTCGAAGGGTGTCGTCCAGACCCTCGCCTCAATCCTCTCCCGCAAGCGGGAGAGGAGGTGCGAACAGCCAGCGAGCAGGCAGTTATCCTGTCGCCACCACACCCCCAAAACCCAGGTGATACATGCACGGACTCGAAACCCTCAAACAGCGCATCCTGAGCGGCGAAAGAGTCGTCGGCTGCTCAGTCCGAACATGGAGCACACAGGGCGACATCGAAGAGGCTCTCGGGCGCGGCGACTACAGCTTCATCGCCGTGGACGCCCAGCACAGCCCGTTCGACGAGCACCAGCTTGTGAACATCTGCGACATCGCAAACGGCATGGGCACCCCCGTGCAGCTCCGGATCAAGCACACTCGTGACACCTACCTCATCGGCAGGATGCTGGACCTCGGGCCGTCCATGATCGAGGTGCCGCAGACAGAAGACCTCGAAACGGTGCGAGAGGCGGTCGAGTTCTTCAACTACCCACAAGAAGGACGCCGAAGCTGGGGTCCGTCGCACGGTGCTGCCCTCGCCGACCACCCCGGACGACTCGAGTACGCCGAGTGGTGGAACGAACACGCCGTCCTGTGGATGCAGCTTGAGACCCTGCTCGGCGTCGCAAGAGCCGCGCAGATGGCGGCGATCGGCGCAGACGTACTTTCATGGGGTCCCAACGACCTCGCATTCGACCGCGAGGCGAACCCCAATCACAGTCTCAAGACAGACGACGACTGCATCCAGTTCGTGCTGGACCAGCTAAAGGGCACTCACACAAAACTCTGCCTCAGGACCTACTCGCAGGAGCAGATGGACCGCTACTCAGAGATGGGCGCCACCATGTTCCTCGACGAACAGCACCTGTTTGAAGCGCCGGGCTGATCAGCCGAACTGTTAGTCGTTGACCCCTAACTTCGTGAACTTGAGTGCCATCAAGCCCGGACTATCTGCACGGAGTCCAGGTCTCTTCGGCAATCGAAGTCACTCGCCTTCATGCCTGCGTAGCCTTCGGTAACGCCTGTGGCCTGCCACTGCTCGATCTTCTTTAGATCAGAATCGCAGACAACGATGAGCCGCAGCGTGAAGTGCTCGCCGCTATCGTGGTCTAGTCCCACAAACGCTCGGCGATTCCAGGCCGTCGATGCAGCCCCGCTGTCGTCGAGCGAGAACGGCTCACCCTGCGGCCAGACGAGCGCCTCCCAATCGACCACCAGAAACGCGTGGTAGCCATCTGGAAGAATCCCATCGATAACGCCCTGAGCACGGGCTCGCTGGTCGACTGTCGCATTCTGCAACGGAACTGTGATCGTACCGGTCAAGTCACTGGTGGCTAGCGAAGTGACTGGTGTGTCGGCCGAGGAATCACTCAACAACTGGATCACTCCGATCGCCGCGCCAGTTATGGCACTGGCAAGGAATATGAAAGTGATTACCCAGGTCAGAGTCTGCGAGTTCGCAAAGTGTGGAAACACTTGCATGTCAGAACCTCCATCTTGCGTCGAAAAATCGACTACATTGGTGGTGCCCCGAAATGCCCCCTTGCGGTTGTTTGATGACTCTACTCCCGGTAACGGGTTGCATCAAATCGTGTTGCGAATGACCGGTCCAGGCTTCCTGTCGGTGAAGAAACGACTGTGGCGGTGCTCAAAAGAAACACGGCATTCGCAAGTGTCGAACGAACAGATTTCATTTCAGATCGGCCGAGTCAAGGGGCGGAACTGCTGGTGTGCCCTGAACCTAATCCGCCAACCCCACGTCCGGCACCGACGTCGTTCCAGGCGCAACCTCACCCACCTCACGCCTCGCCTTCACCTCTTCCCAGCGAGGGATCAGCAGGCGCTTCGTCGGCTCAAGCAGCACAATCGAAGCGGCCCCGGCAAGGCTGAAGACCGCAGACAGCCAGATCGCCCACGTGTACGCGCCCGTGATGTCGAAAACCATCCCCGGCAGCACACCGCCAAGCGCCATGCCGAGACCGGCGCCAAGAAGCTGCCATCCGTACGTCGGCCCCATCGGCACGTGGCCGTAGTACTTGCGGTTGATCACCGGGAACACAGTGCCCTCGCCGCCGTACGGAATCGCCCAGATCACGGCGAAGATGTAGAACTCAACCGCCGAGTCGGCGAACAGCAGCATCAGCACCAGCGCGCCCTGCCCGAAGAACGACCAGAACATCGTGCCCTTCGCGCCGATCCTGTCGCCAAGAATCGGCGTGATGAAGCGCGACAGGATGCTCACAACAGCGATCGTCGTCAGCACGCCCGCGGCGACCGGGAACGAGACACCGCGGTGCACAGCCATTGGCACGATACCGACCAGGATCACGGCGTGCCCTACGCAGCCGAGAAAGTGGATGTTGATCAGGTTCCAGAAGCCGTTGGTGCGGTAGATGGCGCCCTGGTACTTGCGTGAGCTGCGCTTGTACTCGTTGCCGGACGTCACGAGATCGGCGTCGCCCCTGCGCCATCCGTAGGCCTTGCGCCCCGCCTGCTCAGGCGTGTTCTTGAAGAAGACGAGAAGCGTACCCAGCATGACGGTGCCACCGACGCCGATGAAGATCATCGTGCGGCTCCAGCCGAAGCCGTCGAGCAGAAGCGCGGTCACTTGCACCATCAGCGCAGGCCCGAGGCTCCACGAGACCATCGCGACGCCCATCGCCATGCCAAGGTGCCGCCTGAACCACGATGCGATGGCGGGGACGGCGGGCACCAGGAAGAGCGCCTGCGCTGTGCCGAAGATGAGGCCGTATGCGACGTGGAACTGCCAGAGCGCGGTGACCTGCGATGTCCACATCATGCCCGCGAAGAAGAGCGCGACGCCGAGGAACATGGTGTTGCGAGCGCCGTACCGGGTCGACATCCAGCCGGCGATTGGCGAGAGCAGCGCGGTCGCGATCGACATGTAGGCGTAGGCGAGGCCGATGGCGCCGGGGCTCCAGCCGAAGCTCTCTTCGAGCGGTGTGACCAGCACGCCGAATGCCATGCGAATGGCAGCGCCAAGCATCTGCCCCGCCGACGCGATGAACACGATCAGCCAGGCGTAGTGGCGAAACGTGTGCCCCTCAGGCATGCGGAGAGTTCTCACCGGCGCAGCTCCTGGAAGAGCCGAACTCCGCCGACCGATACTCCCCTCTCCCCGGTGGGGAGAGGGTCAGGGTGAGGGGGGTTGGCCAGAGGCCAACCGCTCGCCAAACCGCCCACAACTTGCCGAGCTTCGGAAGGCTTCACCCTCTCCCTCAATCCCTCTCCCATCGAGGGAGAGGGAAGTGACAAACCTGTGTCGCCGGTCGGGAGAGCACGCTTACTTCTCCTCTCCCCGCCGGGGAGAGGGTCAGGGTGAGGGGTTCGATCTCCTCTCTCCTCTTGTTGTGGGAGGGAGTTAGAAAGAGGGGGTGTCGGTCGAAGACCGACCTTTCCGCCATCCTGAGCTCGTCGAAGGGTGGCAGCCTGCATCAGTGAATGGGGCATACGGCTATCAGCCCGTCCTCCCACCAGTCGCCATCAACCTCGTGGCCAACCGACTCACTGCGGGCCTCGATGCGGTCGTCCGCGAACCATGCGCCAAAGAACACCAGCACGGCGACAGTGAAGATCACGCTGCCCGCAAGCAGCCCCAGCCCGAGAACCGGACGTCGGCCCGAAGCCTCGGCCCACGGCGTGGCCTCAGGCGTATTCGCAATGTCGGCAGGCGCTTCCATGGCGCCAGTCTACTCTCACGACCCGCCAAAAGCGCATAACACCCGGCTCGAAAGGTGGCACGATTTTTGCACCGGCCAGACGCGACGAGCTGCCGTCGCACCGGACAAAAAAACTCACACCAGGTCGAACACAAGCAACCCGGCGAAAGCGATCATGAGCAGCGCCATGATCCCGTCAAGTTTCCCCGACGCCGCCCTCAGTCGTTCGGCGCGATTCCCCACCGTCATGAACAGCGCCACCGACGCGTACCAGCCCATATCGATCGCCATGCCCATGAAGGCGATAGCCAGCAGGGTCGGCACCGCAAGGTCAGACTCGATCACCGGCGAGTAGATTGCCAGCAGCCACGCCAGGATCTTTGGGTTCAGGAACGAGATCAGAAACCCCTGCACGAACCCGCTGCGACCAGACACAGCCGCTTCGTGCGCATCGACCGGCCGCCCATCGCCAGAAAGCGCCCGCCTGCCATAGGTGTATGCGAGGTACAGCAGCAATGCGATTCCGCCCCAGCGCAGGACCGTCTCCATCGTGTCGCTCGCCGCGATGGCAGCAGCCAGTCCAATCGCTGCAAGAAAGGCGTAGATGCCGAAGCCAAAACCATGCCCGACCGCGGTCTGCACGCCATGTGCCCGACCGCCCACAACGGCGTTGCGAAGAACAACAGCTAACGACGGCCCGGGACTCATGGCGCCGACCACGAACACCGGCACCAGCGGAAGAAGAGCGTCTATCAAGATTGGCTGCCAACTCCTCGACTCAGCTCAGAACAACCTCGGTCACGAACGCGTAGATCAGCGCTGCAGAGATCACAACAACGAACAGCGCCGCAAACCGGTTCGAAATGTAGGGTCGGTCGTCGGGCTCGGGCTCGACCTCCTGCGGCTCATACGGCTGCTCCCTCTCGTACCACCGGCCATTGGCATAACGGAAGCGATCTCCTGGCCCGCCTCCTGCGCTACGACCACCAACATCCTGCAAGCCAGACCATTCGGAAGCCTCAGGCGGAACCCACCGGCCTGACCGCTGCGCCCACTCCCTGTACGTCGGGTTGGTCAGATTGTGCAGCATCCTCCGCATCGGGTTCAGCAGCACATCACGCGCCTGGTTGATCTCCTGCATCTTCGCAGTCGCCTCGGGCGAGTCGTTCACATCCGGGTGCCACTCGACCGCAGCCTTACGATACGCAGCTTCGATCTCTTCGTTGCCCGCATCAGGCTCGACACCAAGCACTCGATAGAAGTCCGGTGAATCAGGCATCTGACCGCGAATAGGAGCTAATCGCCGTTCTCAGCGTCGCCTGGCTCACCACGCCAACGGTCCGGTCACCGTCCCAGACAACCGCGAACGGCATCTCTTTTTGTTGCAACCGGTGAAGCACGGAAACGGCGTCCTCGAAAGCCTCCGCCCTGTCCACCAGCTTGCTGCGCACCGCACCCCAAATCGGCATCGACTGGGGAAACTTTGCAGCATCGTCCACCACAAACACCGCAGCGGCGCCGTCCCGTTCGAAGACCGGAACAACCTGCTGCTCCTCGGGAAGTTCCTCGATCCATGACATGACGGTCTGTAACTTGTCATCTGCCGACGCCTGCACCGGGGTCGGGTGCACCGCGTTTGCAAGAGGAACGAACCCTCCGGAGCCGAGCGCTGCGGAAGAAGCGCCGCTTGCCAGCGCGCTGCGGCCGCCGGGCAGGTTCGGCCACTGGACCCCGCCGCCCGGTCCCCACCGGCCGTCGCGCCAGCCGCCGCCCTGCGGGCCGTACCGGTTCCAGCGGGTTGGCAGCCCCGGTTGCTGGGACCTGAACGTCACCCATGCCGCGAAAGTCAGGAATCCGCCGATGAGCACAAGCCAGACGCCTGTGACCGAATCGCCGCTGGCAAACCTGAATAAGCCGAAAACGGTCAGCAGGCCGAAGATCCCGACGCCGGCAGCCGCGGCCAGCTTCACACCGCGATCGAAATCGCCCGTCACCTTCCAGACCACGGAGTGCACAAGTCTTCCACCATCGAGTGGCAGTCCCGGCAGAGCGTTGAACAGCATGAACCAGATGTTGATCCAGGCTGCATAGAAAAAGATCACCGTGGCGAGCGATTCGGAGTCGGCGTCTGCGCGTAACGTGCGCCCGAGCAGGATGAAGAAGAGCAGGGCCACACTCAGTGTCGCGAGCAGTCCACCCGCCACGACCGCGGCCTCATGCCCTGGCCGGGTGTACTCTTCATCGTTGTCATCGCGACTCCCACCGAAGATCGAGAGCGTGAGCGACGGGTACTTGATGCCGAACCTCTGCGTGACAAGGGTCCGCGCTGCCTCACGGTAGAGTATCGAGCCGAAGAAGATCGATGCGTTCACGGCTCCGACGAGCCAGTGCTGCCCGCTCGAAAGCTCCGGAAACCGGTCAGTCGCCACCGAGCGGACCGCCCACGTTACGTACAGCAGCACGAAGACCCATGAGTAGTGGATCCAGATCTGTGTGCCGTTTATCGACCCGAGCTTGAACATCGAACGAGACCCCATCGCAAATCTCCCGTCAGATTTTTTCTCAGGTTGCTCAGATGCTAGTGGGTGCGCCGTTCTCATATGGAGCCAGGGCGGAGTTGATCACGACGTTGACGGGAGTTTGGACGCCGAGCTGCTCACCAAGCTCAGCAACCTTGCCGTTGAGCGATGCAAGCTCCAGTCTTCGGCCCGCCTCAAGGTCGTATGTCATCGAACCTTTCACCGAAGCTCCGACTCCGCCCAGCATCTTTACCGCTCCGCCTGCGTTCTGCTCGCCAAGGCCAACGCCGGATGCCTTCGCCACTTCGATAACCTCCATCATGCAGTCTTTCAGTAGCCGGGTTGAGGCTTCATGCGCCAGGATTTCACCGATGGTCAGCCGTGTGAGAGTCGTCATCCCGCTAAGGCCGCAGATGAACATGAACTTCTGCCAGAGCGCGGTGCGGATGTCGTCGTGTGAATCGGCCCGCACGCCCGCCGCTTTCAGCGCGGCAACAAGACGGTCCAACCGTTCTGAGCTTCCGCCTGCCATCTCGCCCAGCAGCAGGGTCCCTGGACCGCCGCGCTGATCGATCACGCCGGGCTCGGGAATGATCGACGAGACGGTCGCCGTGGCGCCGAGCACGTGGTCGTGTCCAACGGTTTCACCGATGAGCCGCTCGGCATCGATTCCGTTCTGTGTCGAGGCGATCAGCGTCCCAGGCCCGACCAGCGGCCGGATCAGCTCGGCGGCATCACGCGTGTCGTACATCTTCACGGAGAAGATCACGAAGTCGACCTCGCCTATGGACGCCGCGTCATCGGTCGCCTCCGCCTGAACGCTGAACTCTCCGTCAAGTAGCGACCGCACCCGCAGGCCATCGCGCTGTATCGCTTCGAGGTGCGCGCCTCGGGCGATAAACGTCACATCCTCTCCGCCACGCGCCAGCACTCCGCCAAAGTATCCGCCAGTCCCACCGGCGCCCATCACGGCAACTCGCATCGCGTGTACTCCCGCCACTAGTGGTTATCGAAGTCCTTACTTCGTTCGACCATCTCACGGAATTCTTTTCTCGCACGATCGCCGACACGAAGGTGATAGATCAATCTTTCCGCTTTTTCGATTGCTTCCAGGCTGATCCGTGTTTCATTGGTGTTTAGTGCGACGACGAGATCCTCAAACGCCATCTCTTCCTCTCCGGAACGTAGGGACGTGCGCAGCATTTTCAGCCAGCTTTCTCGAATAACTGGACCGTATTCGTCAAGTAGCCAGGCAACGCTTGATCTGAACTCATCTCTAGTGGGCAGATCCTTGTTGCTCATAGCTATTTGGTCAATCGGTGAGGCTGAATGTTGATCATCAGATTGACAGTGAATGTGCCAAGCCACCGAAAATCGCCGCATGCAGCCCCCTCTCCCTAAACCTCGGCCGCGCCGTACTCTTCCCGCAGTTCTGCAAAGATCTTCTTGATGCCCACCGTGCCGAACACCATCGGGCTCGAAATGTTCATCACCGTGTAGCCCTCTCCGATCCAGCGGCGGGCATCCTCGGGGTCGGCAAACGTCGTTCCAAGCGCCTTGTTCGTCTTCTTCACCTTTGCCGCAAGGTCCACCATGATGTTCTCGACCTTGCTGAAGTGCACATCACCCTCGCCGCCGAACGAAGCCGAAAGGTCAGCAGGCCCGAGGATCACCAGCTCAAAGCCGTCAAGCGCCAGCGTGTCGTCGATCTTCTCCCACGCCTCAGCGCTCTCCATCTGCAGCGCAAGCACCGTCTCGCTGTTTGCGTTCGTGACGATGTCGTGCGCACCAATGCCCAGGTACCCGGCGAAGAACGGAGCGATTCCGCGGGAGCCCATCGGCGGGTACTTTGAAGCCTCGATGGCGGCCTTCGCCTCTTCCGGGTTGTCCACCTGCGGGATCATCACGCCGACCGTCCCGGCGTCGTACGCTCGCTTGATCATGCCGGGGTCGTTCCAGGGGATCCGCAGGATCGGCGCAACACCCGACATCCTGCCCTGTAGCAGTATCGGGTAGACCGTCTCAAGCCCCCACGGCGAGTGCTCGAGGTCGATCCACGACCAGTCGCAACCGGTGGCGTACGTGGCCGCTGCGATGTGGGTCATCGGGGCGGGCATGCTGGTGCCAAGGACCGCCTTTCCTGTCGCCATCTTCTGACGGAAGTTGCTCGGGTAGACGTTGGTCATCGGTCCTGTGCCTTTCGATGTTTTTCCTCGTGCCCGGCACCGGTGCCCGGGCGGGTCTGCGGCGCGAACGCGGTGCGCCTGCGAATCGGGCGCATGGTACTTCCGGCAGCCAGAGCGGGCAATTGGTGGGCGTATCCCCTCTCGCAAGCGGGAGAGGGCTGGGGTGAGGGTTTGAAACTCGCCACCCTTCGACAGGCTCAGGATGGCGGGGGCGTGTCATCCCGACCAACGTGGAGGGATCTGACGAGTCTCACATGATTGGCTCAACTCTCGATGCTGCGACTGCCAGATGCCGCACCAAGTCGCTCCCTCGACGCGCGCACCTAGAGTCGATTGACGGAACGACATCCCATCGCCAGAGACCAGTCAGGTCCCTCCGCTACGGTCGGGATGACACTCGGAGCAGGCAGCGACAGGTCCGCACACCACCACACCCCTTACGCCGCCCTCGGCAGCTCAACCGGCAGCTCTACAGTGAAGGTCGAGCCCTCACCCTTCTTGCTCTCCACCTCGACCGTTCCGCCGAGTGCGTTGGCAAGCCTGCGGGAGATCGCCAGCCCCAACCCGGAGCCCTGGTTCTTGCGAGTGATGTCGTTGTCGAGCCTGCTGAACTCGTCGAACAGTCGCGGGATCTCGTGCTCCTCAATGCCCGTCCCGTTGTCGATAACGGCTATCCGAACGGTGCCGCCGTTAGGTGTCACCCTGATTTTTATCTCGGTGTCTTCGTCCGAGTACTTGCTGGCATTCGAAACCAGGTTCGAGATGATCTGCTCAACCCTGTTCCTGTCGGTGGTGAGCCTGACACCGGGGACCGAGAACTCCGTTACTAGCTTCTGGTTCTTGGCGCTCAAGATCGGTGCGACAGAGTCGGCGAGCTGCCTGATCGATTCATCCAGTGAGAACTCAGACCTGATGATGCTGATGTCACCCGACTCAATCTCGGACATCGCAAGCAGGTCTTCGATCAGCAGCCTGAGCCTGCTGCCGTTCCGTTTCACCACATCGATGTGCATGAGGTCCCGATCACTTAGCGTCCCGCGCTTGTTGCGGCCAATGATGTCGGTGAACGCGATGATGCTGGTCAGCGGTGTGCGGAGCTCATGCGAGACCATCGAGATGAACCGCGCCTTCGCCTGGTTCATCTCCTCCAGCTTCGTGTTCTCCGTCTCCAGGTGAACTCTCGACTTCATCTCGTTCACCAGCTTGAGTGAGCGCGAGTAGAGCTCATCGACTGCGACCGGACCGCCGAGCAGCGTGGTGATCTTCTCAAACAGCAGACAGTCCTGTTCGTCATACGCGTGGTCCTTGAGAGACCTTATGCTCAGGACGCCCAGCACCCGGTCACCGGCAAACAGCGGGGCGAACATGACCGACTTCAGGCCCGTGACTTCGCTCATCTTGTAGCCAAGCAGTTCCAGGTGCGCCTCGTCGTTCTGCTTCATCGACATCGACCTGGCCTGCCGGGACTCCATCACGCCGCCAGCGGGCAAAGGGATCACTTTCCGGTCCGGCTTTTCGTCCCAGTTCTTGACCGGCACCCCGTAGACGAATCTGTCAGATATCGTCGCCGTGTCTTCCTGGATGAGCGCCAGTACCATCCTGTCGAACTGGATCATCTCGCCGACCAGATCGACGAACCGGTCCCAGACCTCGCCAAGGTCGATCGTCGAACCGACAAGCCCGGCTATCTTAGTCAGCAGCACCTGCTCGTCCGACTGCCTCACCGCTGTTGTCCAATCCTGCGACTTCACAAGTACGGGCGCTATGTGGTTGGCGACCGCAACAAGCCGCTCCGCGCTCCGCTTCGAAAAGGCATCGCGCCTGCTCGACCGCAGCAGAATGGCGCCGACGGCCTTGCCGTCGTAGATAACCGGCACGCACACCAGCGAGGGAAGCAGTGACGCGCTCATGCCCAGGCCCGCGTAGGTCTCCGCAACAGATGGGTCTGCGCAGTCAGCGATGACAACCGGCTCACCCGTCTGGACAGCAACCTCAGTTGCCGTTCCCTCTACGGGCCGTGTTGCGTGCAGCTTCCATGCGCCGACAGATATGCCGGTTACGAAGGTGTCCGAGAATGTGCCTGCCGACATGTCGACGTAGCGGACGACGGCGCGGTCGAAACGCACCAGCAACGAAAGCAACGAGTGGACGGCCGCGTAGAGATCATCGGGAGACTGAGCTCCGGCAGCGTCACGCGTGAAGTTGGCAAAGTGCCGCTGCGTACCTAACCGTCTGAGAGGCGGAACGTGGTCAAATATCGTGGACAGAACGCTTTGCATTCAAACGAGCCCGAATCTTCTGCGACAGGTTTCTGAGCCGCAGAGATAGTCAGGTCGGTCAGTTGCGATCAGACGATGATGCTTCGGACAGGCGAGCAATCCCTGACGAGTTGTACCTAAACCTGCTGGGTCATAACTCGTAGTTATGACCCCGAGTGCATCTCGGTCCGAACTCAACGAGGCGCCCATCTTACAGCCAGACTCGCATGGATCCGCTCCCGGCTAGTCGGTGAAGCGGAATATGCCCGGCGAGTATGTCAGTACGTACACCTCGCCGTCCTGCGTCTGGCCGAAAGCCGGGATCAGGTGCGTGCTCGGCAGAAGCTCGAACGGCTCGCCGAACCCGGTCTCACCTCGCTTCAGGGCCCAGATCCTGCCTGAGCAGAAATCTCCGTAGATATACGCGCCCGAGAGCGATGGGATCCGCGTCCCGTCATACACGTAACCGCCTGTCACGCTGCATCCACCCAGGAAGTGAGGATACGACGCGATCGGAGCGATCAGGTTGTCCGGCTCCACGTTCTCGCAGCCGGAGCTCGGCTGGTAGCAGTCGTTGCCCTCGCGGAAGTTCCAGCCGTAGTTCCCGCCGCGCACAATCAGGTCCACCTCTTCGACATCGTTCTGCCCAACATCCGCGGCCCAAAGCTCGCCCGTTTGCCGGTCGAACGCCATCCGCCACGGGTTGCGCAGGCCGTACGCCCAGATCTCGTTCTGCGCCGGCTGCCCATTCGTGGCCGTCTGGCCGATGAACGGGTTGTCCGCTGGCACGGTGTAGGTGAAGCCTTCGGAATCGACATCTATGCGAAGTATCGAGCCCAGCAAGGTAGAAAGATTCTGGCCGTGACCGAGCGGATCGCCGCCGCTTCCGCCGTCGCCCAGCGCTATGTAGAGGAAGCCGTCAGGCCCGAACGCGATCATGCCGCCGTTGTGGTTCCCGAACGGTTGCTCAACCTGCATGATCACCCGTTCGGAAGTATCGGCCAACAGCCCGTCCTGCCGGAAAGTGAACCTCGATATCACCGACCGCCGCGGCCGGTCGGCCGAGTAGTAAACGTACAGGTAGCCATTATCTGCAACGTCCGGGTGAAACGCGAAGCCCAGCAACCCCTCTTCATTGTTGCGACGCAGCACCTGGTTCGAGATGTCGAGCACAACGCGGGTCGAGCCTGTCTGGTCTTCCGGGCCGCCGATGATCTCGACGATCCGCCCATCCTGCTCCGAGACGAATATGCGGCCCGATCCGTCCGGGGCCTCCTCCATGTGGGTCGGTAGGTCCGGCGCGTACCAGGAAAAGACTCGTTCCAGCCCCAGCTCTTTCAGCGGCTCCGGGTCTGAGGCTGGCGGCTGAGTCGGTGCTCCAGGATCCGGACTCGAAGTCGGAGTGGCCGCCGGGACCGGAGTCGGGGCTGTTGGTGGAGGTACGTCCGGCAGGCCGCCTCCGACGGCTGTCGGCGTCGGAGGCGGAGGCGTGGTTGGAGTTGGACTGTCCGGGTCCGACGCGGTCGAAGTTGCTGTTGGCTCCGGCTCGTTCGTCGGCGTCGCCTCGGCAACGGCGGTCGCTCCAGCCTCCTGTGTCGCAGCCTGGTTATCGGTCAATGTCGCGGGCACACCGAACCCGCTGGACGAAGGCCCGTCCGGCTCACTGGAACATGCAACCGCGAACAGCAGGCCGATCGACAGTGCGGCAAGCGCCAGTCGTCGCGGTGAGAGATGGAAGAGTGCGTTGATCATCGTGAGTCCATTGTGACCTACGTAGTCCAGCCATTCCACGATGTCCCGCAATCGGCCGACATTCGCATGTCCGGAAGTGCTGCAATGATGCTGCTAGAATCCCGCCGCGCAGGCCCGTACCGTCCTCACCCTAACCACGAGAAGCATGAGTCCCAGAATCGCATTCCTAGGTGTCGGCAACTACGGTCGTCGCTACGCCGCCCGGCTAATCAAGGCCGGGAGCGACGTAACCGTGATCGCCCGCGGCTCAACGCTCGAGACGCTGCAATCCGACGGCCTCCACATCCCTGCCGGCCCGTTCCAGCCTGAAGCTGAGACGATCAGTGAGGTCAATGTCACCGGCAATCCGTCGGAAGTCGGTGAAGTCGATCTGCTCATCATGTCGGTAAAGCTCTACCAGCTGGACGAGGCGTGCCGCGACGCCGCTCCACTGGTCGGCACCAGCACCACGATCGTGCCTCTCAGCAATGGCGTGGACGCGCCGGACCGAGTCGCACGGCACTTCGGCATCGAGCGTGTGATTGGCGCCTCAACCAGCGGCCCGATGGGCATAGGCGAGTGGCCGACCGGCACGAGCGAGCGGACGCAGCAGGTCGCATCTCTCTTCGCCGAATCAGGCATCAAAGTCGAACACAGCGACCGGGTCATCGACCATGTCTGGTGGAAGTTCATCGTCTTCGCAGGCAATGCACCTATCTGTGCCGTTGCGCGCCAGCCGGTAGGCGGAGTGGCTGCAGTGCCGGAGACCGTGCAGATGGCGATGGATGCCACGTTCGAGATAACGGCGATCGCATCGAAGATCGGAATCACGAACGCCGAGCAGGTGGGACGCCGGATGACTGAGTACTGGGAGAAGATGCGGCCGGACTTCAAGCCGTCGATGCTGGTCGATCTCGAAGCAGGACGGCCGCTTGAGATGGACGCTGCCTGCGCCACTGTGGTCCGATTGGGCGAGGAGCACGGCGTCCCGACGCCGGTCAACCGCGTTCTGCACGCCGCGTTGAAGCCGTACGAAAGCGGCTCCCCTGCGCAGACCACCTAGCGCATCCGGTTGTCCGAACTCCACATGTCCGCGTTGCCGTCGAGGTAGGTCTTCACCGGCTCGGACGCTGCCGTTAAGCGAGCGATCACATCGTCATCCAGCACAAGGTCGGCGGCAGGCAGGTTCCATGAAAGCTCTTCGGTGTTTCGAGCGCCTACCAGCAGCGTCGCAACGCCCTTCTGCTGCCTCACCCAGGCAAGTGCAACACTGGCCATCGGCTCACCCAGTTCGTCTGCGACCTTCCTCAACTCGGCGACCGTTGAGAAAACCTCGGACTCTGCGCCTGCGTCCGTGTGCTGGGACAGCGGGGACCTGTCATGGGCGAACAGCCTCGACCTCGAAAGCCCGTCCGGCACCTCATCGGCGTTGGCGTACCGGCCGGTCAGCAGGCCCTGCGCAAGCGGGCTGTAGCAGACGATGCCGATGCCCTCGTCGTTGCACTGCGGAAGGATGGCGTTCTCGATCGCCCGCCAGAGCAGGTTGTAAGGAAGCTGATCCGTCACGATCGGCCCGGCTGCCAGCAGGTCGGTCAAGTCTCTCGTAGCAAAGTTGCAGACGCCGAGCGCCCGCACCTTGCCCTTCTGGACAAGGTTCTCCAGCGCCCGGTACGTCTCCTCGATCGGGATGTCATGGTTCGGCCAGTGGATCTGGTACAGGTCGATGTAGTCGGTGCCGAGCCGCTGCAGCGAAGCGTCGCATGTCGCCTCCACCTGGTCACCGGCCATGTGAGCACCGCTGATCTTCGTGGCGATCACCGCCTCCTGCCGACGCCCCTTCAACGCATCACCAAGCACCTGCTCCGAGTGGTGCTCATCGTTGTAGCCCTCGGCCGTGTCGAAGGTGGTGATCCCAGCGTCCAGCGCAGCGTGCACTGTCGCTATTGAGTCCGAGTTCTCCTGGTGCCCCCACACCTTGCCGCCGGCAAACGGCCAGCAGCCCAACGAAAACTCAGATACCTCGACCCCGGTGTCACCAAGCGTGTTGTACTTCATTTGTTTTCTTCGCCCGTCTTTTTCTTCGCCCGACAGAGATGGTTGTTTATTGGATTGCAAGCTCCAGCGGAGGTCTTGTCCGCGTGCAGGTTCTCTCCGGCGGAGATGGTTGTTACTCAGAGAGCGAACTTTAGCGGAAGTGTCGTTTTGTGTGGACGGTCATTAGCCAATAGAAGCTCGTCTTCAGCGCACCCTGACGAGATCTCAATCCAGATACTTAGTCTTAGACTTACTAAGTCTGATACACTAACCATATAGTCAGGCGTCGGGAACATCGATCAGAGGGGCGACATGAAAGCAACGCTCAATATAGAAGGTAGTTTGACAGAGATCCTTAGTCTTGCAGAACGAATGACGCCGGCATTAACTGTAACAGTCACAGCTGACTCTCTAGAGACTCACGAATCTGATGGATCCACCAACTGGCAACCGGATCAGGTGCGAGCAGTGTGGAGGGGCTTGACTCCAAAAGCCAGAAGACTCGTGCGCGAGTTTGCGAGGGATGCTGAGGGCAAGTCGTGGAATGAAGTAGTTCAGAAACTTGGCGCATCCCGAAACAGCCTGGGTGGCCAAATGTCCTCACTGGGTCACCAGATAAACGGGAATAAGCTGAACCACTTGCCTCATCCCCTAGTTCCAATCTATATAAGCGGGGGCGGCTACAAGTTGAACTCCGTCTGGCGCACCATCGTTCTCGCAGAGTTCTCCTGAGCTGAGTGAAGAGACAAAGCCCGAAGAACTGGCGGGAGTGCAAGGGAGTCGAACCCTCCTTCCGACAGGAAGCTGCCGGAACAACGGATTTGAAGTCCGAGGAGCCCACCGGTTTTGTCAGATGTTGTTCCAGGCGAAGACGGTGAGAAACACCAACCCTGAAATGAATCCAGCCATCGAAATGATGGCTGTCAACACGGCGATCACATTGAGGGTGTTTTTGAGGCCCTCCGAGCTGCCATCCTTCTTACTTTCTGCATAAAGGCCATCGACAAATATCGAAACTACCCCAGTTATCAGGCAGGTGATCAACGCCAACCAGGACATCTTGAGAGCGTCTGTGGAACTCAGTTGGTCACTTCCACTAAGAAAAATCGCTGAAAACCCCAGTATCGTGGCAGCGATGCCGGTGATCACTACAAGGAGTTGTAAGTGAACTTCCTCGTGAGAATCACGCGTCGGATTTGGTGTGACCGTCATGATCTAGATCATATATGACAACTCGAAATGACGACGCGAATTCACGGCAAACGAACTGGCGGGAGTGCAAGGGAGTCGAACCCTCCTTCCGACAGGAAGCTGCCGGAACAACGGATTTGAAGTCCGAGGAGCCCACCGGGACCCATCCACTCCCCCGCCGAGACTTTCGATGCGCCCAGCGCATAAACGTCACCGCAGGCGCAGACAGCCCAAAGTATCAAATGCGATGAGGAAACGGCGGGTAGGATGGTCGTTTCGCCTTTGCATGTCGAGGGATGTGGCCTTATCCCCTCTCCCGGCTCGGGAGAGGGTCAAGGTGAGGGCTTCCTTTTCGTCTGTCATCCCGAGCGAAGCCGAGGGATCTGACCGTACTCAGGTCATTGACTTCGCTCTCCGTGCTTCCACCGCCAGATGCCGCATCAAGTTACTCCTGACGCGCCCATCAAGAACTGACTCCTGGAACATGCACCGTTTACCAAAGTCGAGTCAGATCCCTCCACTTCGGTCGGGATGACAAGCGTCGACGCCCTGAATCCGCCAAAAACCGTCCCTCTCCCACCCGCCATCCCTGTCTCATTATTAGAACATATGTGCTAAAATACTCCGCCTCATACGGTGGATCACGTTGCATGTGTGGAGGTGGCGAAGTGGTTCTGATCAGTACCGAGCCCGACCGGTTCGACAAGATGAAGGCGCTCAGCACTATGGCCGGCGACGACGTCCTGGGGCGTCCTCCCGCCGTTTCCCAGTTCCGCCGGGACCTCACACCCGCCAACGATGGCCGAACCTACCGGGCGCCCTACTCTCGCAAAGAGAAGAACCCCATGCCCGGCATCTACAAGGCTTCTATGCCCGGCGGCAAGACGATATCGCTCATGCGGACGATGTTCACCGACTTCTGCATGATGGACTGCCACTTCTGCCCCAACAGCCACTGGGTGCCGCGCCGCCGCTTCGCCTACAAGGTGGATGAGCTGGCGAAGACCTTCAACGAGATGGCCGAACGACAGATGGTGAACGGCCTGTTTCTCTCATCAGGGATCATGGGCAGCGGCGCGTCCCGCACCACACAGAAGATGGTCGAAACGGTCGAGGTGATCCGCAAGCGCTACAACTTCAAGGGCTACATCCACCTCAAGGTGATGCCCGGCACCGAGCAGAACATCGTCGAAGCCGCCCACCGTCTGGGCACCCGCCTCTCGGTCAACATCGAGACGCCGACCGATCCCGGCCTGCAGCAGCTTTCACCGATGAAGGACCTGAAACAGGGCATCCTCGACCCCATGAGCTGGATCGACCGCCTGGCGAAGGCCCGTACCGGCGAGACGGTGGGGCAGGCGACCCAGATGATCGTGGGCGCGGCGCGGGAGTCGGACGCTGACATCCTCGACCGCATGTCGCAGCTATACGGCGACTGGAAGCTGAAGCGGGTCTACTTCGTGCCTTTCAGGCCGGTGCGCTACACGCCCATGGAGGAGCACACGCCAACGCCGTCGGAGCGGGAGCACAGGCTGTACCAGATGGACTGGCTGAAGCGCGTCTACCGCTTCGACAATTCTGAGATCAAGCTGGCTTTCGACCAGAAGGGACTGCTGGACCTGGACCAGGATCCGAAGGTGGTGATCGCGCTTGAGAACCCGGAGCAGTTCCCTGTCGATATCAATACGGCGGACCTGCCCACGCTGCTGCGCACTCCGGGCATCGGGCCTATCTCTGCCGACCGCATCATGCGGCACAGAAGAGAATTCACGATCTCGAACTGGCGGGACCTGCAGACGATGGGAGTGGTGCACAAGAAGGCGAGGGGCTTCGTCGTGATGCCGGGTCACAGGCCAGAGCCTGCTAGACAGCTGCGACTGGAGCTTCTCGGCCACACAGAGCCGCGGGCTTCGGTGGACCTGGTAGACGTGAAGCGGGAACAGGCGGCTGCGAAAACATCAACCGGGCCCGCTCCAACCGGCGAGCACAGCGACTGCGCAGGCCGGGCATCATGCGCTGGCTGCCCGATGTTCGGCGCCCCCGGCCACCCCGGCAGCATCGCAGTCAACCAGACAACACGAGAAGCGGTTCCGGTGTAGAAGGGGAGCTTCAGCCATCCTGAGCTTGTCGAAGGGTGGCTGCCTATCCTCCTCTCCCGACCCGGGAGAGGATTGAGGTGAGGGCATCATTTCTCCCTCTCGGAGCGAGAGGAAGGTCGGCGGCTCGTCATCCTGAACTTGATTCAGAATCTCTCGGGGACCGTTGAAACACGGTCAGATCCCTCCACTTCGGTCGGGAAGACAGGAAGCCCTCACCCTGACCCTCTCCCGCATCGGGAGAGGGGATAAGACAAGATCACTCCAAATCAGCGCCTACGCGAGGTAAACCCACTACGCAGCGCTATCAGCCGCTCCGTTGCCATTCGTGCTTACCGCGCCATGCACAGCGGCAACCAGGCTCTCCGTGTCGGCCGATTTCCGCACCATGGCGACGGCGCCAGCGTCATTCATACGGGTAGCGAACGAGCGGGAGTACTGGTCCGTGTAGACGATCACCGGGACACCGTCGAGACGCTTCGCTAGAGTCCGCACACTCTCGACACCCTCAGCATTTCCGTCGCCGATGCGAAGGTCCGCAACTACGGCGTCGACCTCCTGACAGGTCGCCAGCTGGAGCGTCTCGGACAGGGAAGCGGCGTCGGCAATGAGCTCAATGCCAGAACTCTCGCCAATCTTCCACGACAGCGAAGAACGGAAAACCGGGTGGTCATTGAAGACCATGATACGCACAGGGCTGCTTACGGGAGTTGAGACAACTTCCGGGCCGGGAGCGACCACTTCTGAAGCGGTCCGGGTTGTTGAGAACCCTGCTGGCATGTTCGGCCTCCCGTGCTCAAGCCCGTCACCGGAGTGACGGCGAACTGTACGGAGTCCGGCTAATGCCAGCATAGTCGCCGGCACCTGTTCAAAGGCACCTCGCACATGAGAAGGCCGTGAGCCCCCGGGCACACGGCCACGTATTCGGGATGGCGGGGAGAGCGACCTGCCAGCCGTCTCCGGACTATTCCAGCAGAACAGGCGGGTCACCGCATTCAACCCTAGCGACCTCAAACCACCACCGAAATCGTGCTGGGCCCAGTCCCGTGAGCCGAGGGGTTCAATCGAATAGGTGTTAGCACGTAGAGGCGGCACGGCCGCTGTCTTCTCCCTTCTCCTTGGGAGGGAGAGGGTTGAAGCCCGCCTCCCTTCGACAGGCTCAGGATGGCTGGGGTTCGACCGCCGTCTTATCCCCTCTCCCGATGCCTTATCCCCTCTCCCGATTTCGGGAGAGGGTTAGGGTGAGGGCTTCCTCTTCTCCCGGATTGGGAGGAGGTGAAAGGGGGTGGGTCGGTCGTCTCCTGGCTTCGACCGGTGTCCCTGCCACCAGCAATTAACATCCCTTCCGAACCACCTCCGGAGCACTAACTCAAATTGCCGGCCGGCTACTCAGGAACACCACTGCCGAAGAAGCTTGGCATCAAGCCCGGGCACACCGTGCTGCTGGTCAACGCGCCCGATGACTTCGAACGCACACTCGGAGAACTGCCAGGGCCGGTCGAACTTCAGCATGGCCACCTTCCGCTCGAAGACGCGCCAGACATCCTGCTGCTCTTCGTCACATCGGTCGATGCGCTGACCAATGGCTTCACTCAGGCCGCTCCGGCTCTCGAATCAAACGCCGCAATCTGGGTCGCATGGCCAAAACGTGCTTCTGGCATCGAAACCGACATGACCGAAGACCGTGTCCGCGACATCGCACTGCCCCGCGGGATGGTCGACAACAAGGTCTGCGCAATCGATGACACCTGGTCCGGCCTCCGACTAGTCGTCCGCAAAGAGAATCGCGCGGACTGGCCGGCCGCGTTTGCAGAGTCTGGCTAGCGCGAATGTCAACGAGCCCGGATGCACGCGCCTGCGGTCGCGGTCTTATCCCCTCTCCCGATTTCGGGAGAGAGTCAGGGTGAGGGCTTCCTTTTTCTGTCATCCCGAGCGCAGCCGAGGGATCTGACCGCTGAAGTGCGGTCTCCGAGAGATTCTGAATCAACCCGTTCGGCTACGCTCAGGGCAGGGACAGAATGACAGATGATAGTACCCCGCCCTTTGACTCCCTCCCAAGCAGGGATGTCATCCCGACCCTAACTCTCCCCACTCCCCACACCGTCACCGCCCCCGTCCGGCCGCAGCCTCGCCTCGCCTGATGGCGCACTGGCCGCGGCGCCTGCATGCGCGTGCACAACATGCGGATGCGTGTGCGGCACGCTTGAAGCGATCCGCCGTCCCCTTCGCTTCGAGATCAAGAAATAGCCAATCTCAACCACCAGCAGCAGGCCGATGCCCGTCAGCACCACCGCTCCACCCGGCGAAACGTCCGTGTAGAAAGAGATCACTATCCCCGTCACCGAAACGATGACGCCGATCACCGAGGCCGTCGCCACGGTGCGCGTCAGCCCCGTCGAGATCCTCAGCGAGATCAGCACCGGCACCACGATCAGCGCGCCGATCAGCAGCACGCCCACCACTCGCATCGCGAGCGTAATCGTCGCTCCCGTAATCACCGCCAGCCCGATGTTCAGCGCATGCACACGCACGCCGCTGATCCTCGCGAGGTCCGGATCGAACGAAGCCTGCGCCAGCTCAGACAGGAACATCGTGACAAACAGCCCCACGACGATCGCAAGTCCAACGATCAGCCAGAGGTCGGACATGTTCACCGTGAGGATCGAGCCGAACAGGAACCCGAACAGGCTCGAGTTGAAGCCGCCGGCGATCGAGATGATCACCACCGCAATGGCCAGCGACCCGTAAAGGAACACTGCGAGGGCAGCATCACCTGGCAGCATGCGACGCGCTCGCAGCTCCTCGATCGAAACGGCGGCGGTGCCGGTCGAGGCAAGCGCGATGTATGGAGGAAAGATGTTCGTTAGCAGGCCGATCGCAACGCCGGCCAGTGCTACGTGCGAAAGGCTGTCCGCTATCAGCGAAAGGCGGCGCAGCACCAGGAATACGCCGAACGCCGGGGCGATCGCGCCGATCAGAAGCGCCGCCAGAAGCGCCCGCCTCATGAAGTCGTATTCCAGGATCTCCGGCATTGTCCCTCGTCTACCTGTGCGTGTGGTTCGGGTCGTGGAGAAGGATGTCGACCGGGAAGCCGTAGAGCTTCGAAAGATCGGCCGACCCCATGTCGTGCACTTCGCCGTGGAACACGATCTCCCGGTTGATGCAGGCGCAGGTCGTAGCCTCCCGCATCACCGCACCAATGTCATGCGAGATCAGCATCACAGTCATCCCCATATCGGAGTTCAGCCGCCGCACCAGCGCGTGGAACGCCTCCTGCCCGGCGGCATCGACTCCCGCCACAGGTTCGTCCATCAGCAATAGCTCCGGCTCTCGGATCAGAGCCCGGGCGATCAGCATGCGCTGCTGCTGGCCGACCGACATGTCCGAAACACGACGGTCCGCAAGCTCCGGTATCCCGACAAGCTCCAGCGCTTTCTGCACTTCGTCGTTCCGCTTCCTGCGGAACAGCCTGAGCGAGTCGAAACCGCGGTACATGCCGAACGCGACAACCTCGCTGGCTGTCGCCGGGAAGCGGGTCTGTACCGCTTCAACCCGCTGCGGCACGTAGCCGACGCGACTCCATCCGTTGAACGATCTCGGGTCCTGGCCGAAGATGCGCACATGGCCCCGCTGTGGCTTGACCAGCCCGAGAGCCAGTTTCAGCAGCGTAGTCTTGCCGCTGCCGTTCGGCCCCAGCACCGCCATGAACTCGCCGGGCGTCACCGAAAAGGTGATGTCCTGCACCGCCATCTCGCCGTCGTAGCCGAACCACACCTCATCGAACTCGAGGACCGGCTGGACCTCGGGCTGCTGGGATTCTGGAGCTTCTTTGTTGATACTCTGTATCACTGTTTACGGCGCTTCGATAAGGGTTGGATCAATGGACCTGTGGAGAAGATCAGTTTGCCGCGCAGTCGGCGCAGTCGATGTAGACCTCCATGCGGTGGCCTACGATCTGGCCGTCGACCTCTTTGGCGAGTGACCGCAGCATACGCTCGACGGTCGAGCCGCGGAACTCGCCCACCTTGCCGCAGCGCACGCAGACGGTGTGGTGGTGGTGGCCGACCCTGGCAAGGCTGTACTTGGGCGCGCCGTCGGGCATGGCAAGCTTGCATAGGGCACCTGCCTCGACCAGCAGCTTGATGGTGCGGTAGACAGTCGCACGGCCAACGCCGGGGACGGACTCGCACAGGTCCTCGGCAGTGAATGCCTCGCCCTGCAGCCCAATCGATTCGGCTACCCTGCGGCGCGGCGCGGTGAGCCGAAACCCGCTGTCCTCAAGGGTCGCAATCACATCATGCCGCAGCCCGTCACTTGCATAAGAAGTCGTCATACCAGAGAACTCTCCTGATACCCATTATCAGTTAGTTTTGGCAACCGGTCAATGAGAGAAACGGGCAGAGATGAGATGGTCCACTTTGTCCCCTCTCCCGATTTCGGGAGAGGGTTAGGGTGAGGGCTTCCTGTCTTCCCCTTCTCCCAGATTCGAGTGCCCGCTTGCGGGCGCGGGCCGGGGTGAGGGTCGTTTCGTCTCCCGGGAGAGAGTGGTCGTTCCAGTCACTACCGACCCTCCCTCTAACTCCCTCCCAAGCTGGGAGGGAGGATTGGCCCGCCTGCCTGAGCCCATCGAATGGTGGCGGGTTTCAACCCTCACCTCAATCCTCTCCCTCCCAGGGAGAGGAGGTTGGTACCTACCGCAAACCCAGCCGATAGAGCACCTCACCGCTGCCAGTCTCCTCAGCAACCGCAAAACCGCATTTCTCAAGAACGCGCCTCGACGCGACATTGTCCGCATCAACACCACCCGCAATCGAGCGCACCGCCGACTGCGTGCGGCACCACTCCACGAACCCGGTAACCAGCTCGGTTGCGAACCCTCTGCCCCAGGCCGACTCCGCCAGCAGGTAGCCGAGCCTGGCCTCGAGCGAGCCATCGTCCAGCGCCTCCTCGCCCAACAGCAGCAGGCCGACAGCCTCGCCGGTGCCGCGCTCGGTCACTCGGAGAACTGTCCCTTCAGCCTCTCGCTCTTCTATCCAGCTCGATGCTCGCTCAAGTGTGTACGGCCCCTGCCACCCGGGCGGGAGCGCAGAGGTTACGGCAGGCGTGAGGGTCTGCTGCACAGCTGCGGAAAGCTCGCGCGAAGGCCAGTTGTCATCCGCGTCGTAACGCCAGTTGCGGACGGTCAAACGCTCCGTATCGAACGCACAATCATCAAGAGTTCGCACCATGCAACAACCTTAGCCGGTTGCCACCGGTGCCGACAGGAAAGCCACCCTTCGACAGGCTCAGGATGGCAGTGGTTCGCTATAGCAGCGGTCTTCTCCCCTCTCCCGGCTCGGGAGAGGGTCAGGGTGAGGGCTCGGTTTTCTGTTATCCCGAGCGTAGCCGAGGGATCTGACGAGTCTCACATCAAATTGGTGTGCCATCCATCTTCGCCTGTAGATGCCGCGCGAAGTGAATGTCGAACCAGTGAACTCACCTTCACAGCAGAATCCCCTGTGAAAGTCAGATCCCTCCGCTTCGGTCGGGATGACAGCCTTCTCCCACAGATCCTCCTACCCGATAATCCGGGCGCAGCCGAACGGTGGGTTCTCGGGGTCCGAGAAATCTCCGAAGCTGACTCCGCAGATCGAATACACATCCGGGTACGGATAGTCTTGGGCCCGCACACCTGTGCCGATCAGCGTGATCACCAGCGCAACGCCGATCGCCAGCCCCAGCATCAGGCCGCCTTGCATCCTTATTCCAACTCGGAGCTGCGGTGGGCTGAACTCGCTCCAACCCGGCGTCATCACAACCCGCTGCCGGGGAGCGATCAGGTACGACATGAACAGTCCGCCAAGCAGGCCTCCCACGTGCGCAGCGTTGTCCACGCCGGCCGTCGAAAACCCTGATACCACGTTAAGCACAACGATCACGCCCACCACAATCAGCATCTGCTGCGCGGCCGGGCCGATGATCTGGCGGTTCAGCAGCAGGTAGACCGCGAACGCACCGACGACGCCAAACACAGCACCCGAAGCGCCGGCGCCCATCGCAGGGGTCATGATGAAGCTGGCGACATTCCCGAGAACGCCTGTCGCAAGGTAGATCGCGATGTAGTTCCGACTACCCATTAGTCGTTCGGTCATGGAGCCGAAGATCAACAGCCCCAGCGTGTTCGTCAGCAGGTGCAGGAAGCCGATGTGCATAAATATCGGCAGGAACAGCCGCCACCACTCGCCGTCAGCGATCGCCGGGCCGTACTTCGCGCCCCAGCGGTACAGGTTCGTGTTGTCCTGGGTTCCGCCGGTAGCCGTGACAAGCAGGAACACCAGCACATTCACGGCAACGAGCGCCACCGTCACGGGCGCACCGCTGAAACTGCCGGTGAGCACAGACTGATCGGAAGTCCTCAAATGGAATCTCTCATTGTTGCGAGCAGACTTCTGGATCTGCTTGCCAACCTGCTGTCTATGGCCAGTTCACTGTTTCGGAAAAGAACGCGCCGACTGCCATGTTTTCGACGCTTTCCTGCACCGCCGTGCTCATCTTGAACCGGACAGGGTAATCGTATAATTCACCCTTCCAGCCTCTAATAAAGCCACATACGGCTACCAATTTCGATTCGATAGGCCAGACACGCGACAGGCACGGTTCAACAGTCGGTAGTACGACTGTGCGACTACTGCAGGTCTGGCCACAACTCCCTAAAAGTACGGAAGCGAGCATTAATGCAGGAAGCACAGCCCGCAGAACTGACAGGCACTAAAGTCCTGATAGTCGAAGACGAAGAGACTGTGCGCACCGCAATTGAAGCCGGACTCGAAGTGATAGGCGGGTTCAGCGTGCTGACTGCGACCGATGCCGAAGAGGGACTGGGTGTATTAAAAGCGGAACAGCCGGAGATCCTGCTGCTCGATCTCGTGATGCCAGTCGCAGACGGCATGGAGTTCCTGAAGCGAATGGGCAGCGACCCGGAACTGCAGAAGCCCGGAAAAGTGGTCCTCATGACTGCGATGGAAAACCCGGTCCCGAAAGAACACCTGAAAGACCTGGGCATCGACCTGGTCCTGTCAAAGCCATTCAGGCTGAAAGAGCTGGCGAACGCCGTCGGAAGGGAGTCGCCGTTCTGATCTCCATCCAGCCGGAACTACAGACTAGCCTTCCGTCTCTCGTGGCCGCCTTCCGGGAGCTCCCCCAATGACCACGGTGTTGATAGTCGAGGACGACAAGAACACCTTGCTTGCAGTCACCTCCATGCTGGAGGTAACGGGGCACGAGAACGTTCGGAGCGCCAACAACGGTGTCGAAGGCCTGGAGCAGCTGCGTGAGGCAGAAGTCGACCTGATGTTTCTCGACCTGATGATGCCTAAGCTGGACGGCATCGGCGTGCTGCGGGAGCTGCGAAACGGTCAGGCGCCGCGGCCGCGCCACATAGTCGTAATGAGCGCGCACGCCAATGCAAATGAACGCGAGGGCGTAAAAGAACTGGGCGCCGACCAGTTCCTTGCGAAACCGTTTACGCTATCCCAGCTTGAACGAGTGCTCGAAACGGCCGGCCTGGCAACATCCGAATAATTCCCAGCCTCGGCTCCGCCCTCACTTCTGGCGGGTATCCAACGTTCATGAATATTCCGTTAATTTCAACGGGAATTTGAATTCGTTTTTACACGATTCGAAACATCTGTTCTGAATCACCCGATCACCGGGAAACAGCAGATGTGATCTGCGCAACCGATATTTGAAGCATGCGGGAATTGCATCGCCCTTGAACATCAAATAGTATGGGCCTGCGGGCCATCGTTATTGGCGCGCGCTATATTGGCGGAGAAATATAGTTATTCAGAGGTGAAAGTCAATCGTATGAAGATTGTAGAAGCGAGTCTCGATGACATGCGGAGCACGCCGAGGGGTCGGCGCCAGAGGTCACCTGAGACACAGAAGCTGATCGACTCGATTTCGAACCTTAAGCAGGGACAGGTTTTGGCGTTGGTCCCGGAAGGCAACGAGACGATCAAAAAGCTGCGCCCGCGCATCAGCTATGCAGCACGCGTTGCCGGCCGCAAGGTGAGAATAGCCGCAGATGACACCAGGGTGATGTACACCCTGCGTTCCGGCTCCAGGTCCGGGGCCTCGAGCAGGGCCGGTGCGGCGGCCAGGAAAGCAAAGGTCCAGGCAAAGGCCATCGAACTCGGCAAGCGCCGCAAGAGCGAACTGTCTGCACAGGACATCATCGATGCTCTCAACGCAGACGGCACGAACCTCGGCGTCGCAAGGCCCGGCACAATGGTCGGCGCTGTCCTTCGCTCCATGCCGGAGTTCCAGCGCACAGGTTCAAACAAGTTCAAATACAAGGGCTAGCTATTAGCTCAATGGCGCGGCAAATCGGGGCCGGGTGGTCGAAACCCGGCCCTCATCGCGTTTTGAAAAGATCACGCCTCAGATTCTGCGTCAACATTTTCGCCGTTACCGTGTGCGACAAACCTGTGACCAAATGAGCCGACCACAATGCCGCTCGCAACAAGACCGAGCGCAAGCAAAATCGGCGTGACCCCGGTGTAGCCCAGCATGACCGCAGAAGTCGCCATTCCCAACACCGGCAGAACAGATACGCCGCGGACCGACCAACGGCTCGCGACCCCGCCCGGCGCGGTCGACCGATAGCCGATCTTAACCAGCGACGCGTTGACCAGGATGAAGGCGATCAGCACCGCGGCATTGCTCATCTGAGCAACCTGGCCAATGTCACCCGCCAGCGAGAACACCGCTGAGAGAACCGTCACGAAGATGATCGCCGCAAGCGGCGTGTGCCGGGTGTGCGAAAGCTGCGCCAGCCACCCTGGCAGCGCGCCAGCCCTCGCCATGCCGAACGCCTGCCGGGACGCAGCCATCAGCCCGAACAGCACCGTGTTCGCAGTGGCAAACAGGGCGATTATCGAAAGCAGGTTGAACAGGTCTGACCCGGTCGCCTTCTCGATCACAAGGTCCAACGGCGCGTCCGAAGCGCCCAGGTCCCGCCAGTCTACGGCGCTGACGCTCGTGATGGCCACCAGCATGTAGACCACGGTGATGATCGTCACTGCGTAGATGATCGAACGCGGCAGGTTCTTGCGAGGCTCCTTCGCCTCCTCCGCCATGTTCGCCATCTGCTCGAAGCCAAGAAATGCGAAGAACAGCAGCGCAGACCCGCGCATCACGTCCGGGAACCCTCCAGCGAACTCCAGGTAGTCGACATCGCCGACAAACCGGGCCGAGACCGCGATCGCAAGGATCAGGCCAAACGCCTCGATCAGGGCGAACGTTATGCCCAGCCGCACCGACTCTCGCACGCCGAGCCACAGCACGACGGCAGAAACAGAGATGAGCCCGACCGTCACAGGCACGCGCGGGATGTCGGTGATGTCGGAGAGGTATCCGGAGAAGCCGATTCCCACCGCCGAGACCTGGATCATTGCGGCGAACAGCATCGTCCAGCCCGCCACGAACCCTGTGCGCGGTCCGAACGCCTGCCGGGTGTACTCGAACGTGGCCCCGGCCCTCGGGTACTTCGATGCGAGTTCTGCATAGCTGAGACCGGTGAAGGCAGCGGCGATAGCGCTGATCAGGAAGGGCAGCCAAACGCCGTTGCCCGCGATGCCGGCCGCCTCACCGATCAGGACGTAGATGCCGGCACCGAGGATGATGCCCACGCCGGTCGCAGTCATCTCGAACACGCCGAGCCTGCGGCTCAGGTGATCCTGCGCGGCAGCAGTTGGCTTGCCGGTTCCGGTGGTGGCGGTCATTGGGTCATCCCATCTTGTTAGGACTCGCCAACAGATGCGAGCGTTCCATACGCCTTCAGCACCCGCAGCGCCCGCAGCGTGTTCCAGCGGCTGGCCGTACCCGCCTCGCCTTCCAGCCGGAAGTGGACGTTGCCCTCATGCACGGTGTCTAGCAGCCATCGCCCGTCACTTTGCCGCTTGCTGATAGCAAGGTCGACCGCGGCGCCGAGTCTCGGGTCGTTGCCGACACCCGCCCGGCGCATATAGTCGAGTCCCCACAGAACGTCGTATCGCCAGCGGTTCGGGAACGCGAACTCCGCCCAGTTGTGACCACTCTTCCGGTCGCGTTCGATCGCCTCACCTGTCGAAAGCGACCTGAAAAGCTGCCGGTCAAGCAGATACTCCTGGCCACGTTTACGCGCTTCGCCGACGGCGCTCGAGCCGCCGATTGCCGACTCGTACTCAAGCAGACCTTCGAGCACGCCGATGGTCGAGTTGAATGATGATCTCTGGCTCTGAGGAGCGTCGCAGTTCCAGCCGCCATCCGGCAGTTGTTCGTCGAGGAGGCGATCGACAAGTCGCTCAGACGCCTCACCAAAATAAGCGCCGATCGCGAGCACCCTGCCATTGATGCACGGTTCAGACTCCCCTTCGAAGAATGGCGCGTGGTCGTGCCACTCTCCCCAATCGCTGTTCTCGCGGACCGGTTCGATTGCCGTGCGGGCCTGCTGGCTGGTTGGGTCGAGGCCGAACTCTCTTAGCAGAACAAGCGTCTCGAACGTGGATGTCCAGTCATCGAAAGCCCAAGCTGCGCCACCCCAGTTGCCGTCGCTTCCTTGGAGCTTCAAGAGCCGAGCGCCCCAGCCCTCGGTCGCTATCCGTGACCGCTCGGCAGCGACAACGTCTGCCTCTTCGCCAGTGACGTCGCGCATCACCTGCCAACGGAGGGCAGGATCGGAGTCGAGCAGCCAGCTGATCAGTTCATCTGAAGGAACTACCGGGTCTGTTGGAGGCGGTGCTGTCATTGCTGATCTCCTTTCGGCGAATCGAGCGAAGTCTACCGGCGAAGGAGTCTAGCGAGATACGGCAGCAACTAAAAAGACCGTGACATTGTGGGCAGCGTGCCACGACTCCCCTCTCCCGGTCCGGGAGAGGGTCAGGGTGAGGGCTTCCTGTCTTTCATCCTGAGCCTGGCGAAGGATGGCGTTGACCCCTACCCTGCCTCCCACTCACTCCTCAGCAGCGAGTAGTTCACAAGATCCAGCAGCTCGCCCTTCGCGTTTTTCGCCATCTGCCGCTCGGTCCCAACCTCAACAAACCCGAGCCGCTCCGGAATCGCCCTCGACCGCCTGTTCGTCGGCGCTGCCCTGATAATCACCTGGTTCATGTCGTACCGCTCAAACGCCATCCTCACCAGCGCCTCAACACTGCGGGTCATCACGCCGTTGCCCTGCGCGTGCGCCGAAAGCCAGTAGCCGATCGACACCGCACTCACCGGCGAATCGAACCCTCGAATCCCGACCGAGCCCACATACCCGCCTCGGAAAAAGATCGAGTAACCCTGCTCCGCCGTCTCGCTCCACTGCTCACACTTCAGCCGCTGAAACTCACGCACACCCTCGAGGTCGTAGTCAGGTTGAGCCCACGAAAGAAACTCGCCGATGTGCTCGAGGTTCCGGTGCACCAGCGCATGCACCGTCTCAGGCGGAGTCTTGAAGCCGGGCCGCAGCGTGATCTCGGCGTCCACCACGATCTCCTCCGGAAGCGGAGGCTCGATCGTCATTTCGCTATGCCTTGCCACTCGCTTCGCAGCATCGAGTAGCGAGCCATGTCTGCAAGGTCTCCCGCTGCGTTCATCAGCCACTGGCGCGTGATGCCGTCGAACCTAAAACCGGCGCGCTCGGCGACCGCCCTGCTGCGGTCGTTCGCCACATCCGCGCTGATGTTCACCTGGTTCACGCCGAGGTGCTCGAACGCCATCTCGGTCATCTTCAGCACGCAGCGAGTCATGATCCCCTTGCCCTGCAGCTCGGAACTCAGCCAGTAGCCAAGCTCAACGGCACGGTTGCGGGCGCCGAACCGGTGCATGCCGATCGTCCCCGCAAGCTTTCCACCGTGAACTATCGCGTACGCCTGCTCGCCGGTCTTTCCCCAGTTCTCACCACTCTGGAAGCGGTAAGCCTCGGCATGCGTCAGGGAATACTCCGGCGTTGCGAAGTCGAGGTAACGGCCCAGGTACTCACGGTCGCGGTCGATCAGCGCGTAGAGATCAGCCGGCGAGACCTCAGGGACCGGCCGCAGCTCCGTTTCGTCATCGACGACGATCAAACGGTGCGGCTCTGGCCAGCGGTTCATTTCGCCTGCACCAGGTCCAGCTCGGGAACATGGTCGATGATGCCGCGCGCTGCCGCCATGCCGAACAGAGTCTCGAGAGCACGCACGCCGTCCTCGCCAAGGTCGATGGTGTCCTCGTTCACGTACATGCGGACGAACTTCCGGCCGTCCTCGCGGTCGATGCCGCGACCGAAGCCGAGCGCGTAGTCCAGCGCATCGTCCTCGTGAGCATGTGCATACTCGATGCTCGCCTTGAGCGCGTCCGCGACCTTCTGAGAAAGCTCGCTGCCAAGGTTCCGGTTCACAAGGTCGAGGCCAAGCGGGATCGGCAGTTCGGTCCTCTCGAACCAGCGCTTGCCAAGATCGAGCACGCCGTGAAAACCCTGCTGCTCGTACAGGATCTGTCCTTCATGCAGCAGGATGCCCGCGTCCACCTCGCCGCTTTCCACGGCAGGCCCAACATCATCGAAGTTGTAGAACTTCGCCTCGGAGTAAGGCGGGGCGAAGATGCGGTAGAGCAGCCACGAAGTGGTGAACTCCCCCGGGACGCCGATCACCTTGCCGAGCAGCTCCTTCTCCTTCATCGGCTTCTTTGAGACAACCATCGGGCCGTAGTTCCGGCCAACAGACGCGCCGCAGGACATGATGCGGTACTTGTCAGCAACCGCCGGGTAGTGCGCTGCCGAGATGGCGGTGACGGGGATCTCGCCAATGTCCGCCAGCTTGTTGAGCGATTCGATGTCTTCCATGTGGTGGCCGACGGTGTGGCCGGGGATGGTCACGTGCTCCTTCGCCAGCGCATAGAACATGAACGCGTCGTCCGCATCAGGGCTGTGGCCGAATGTGATCTCAGTCAAAATGTTTCAGAGTCCTTGAGCTATTGCGATGGACATGCCGGCGACGCGCCAGCAGGCCCGATCCGAAGCCGGTCTACGTATCCTAGCCCAACACAGGGGATTTTGAAGTGGAATGCGGTGGGCTGTCTTCCCCTCTCCCTGGGAGGAATGCAGCCACCCTACGTCACCTCGGCAACCGACTCCGCCAGTTCGGGCCTGCCCGGCGTGAAGTCGTCGAACACCTCGACGATTTCGTAGTTCGTCAGGCGTTGCGCGGGCGTGAAACCGGCCTCGCTGATCAGCGTCTTCACCTCTTCGGTCGAAGTGCGGTTATAGAAACCGGCGGCAAGCATCACGTTCTCATCGAACAGCGTGCCGCCGAAGTCGTCTGCGCCGAACTGCAGCGCAACCTGCCCGGTCTTCTTGCCCTCTGAGAACCACGACGCCTGGATATGCGGCACGTTGTCCAGCATGATGCGAGACAGTGCGATCACCCGCAGGTACTTGTTTGCGCCGGCCTCTTCCTTCACCTGCTTGGAAAGCGCCGTGTTGTCTCGCTTGTACGACCACGGGATGAACGCCGTGAAACCACCGCCGTTGTTGTTCGCCCTCGCCTTGTCCTCGACTTCACGGATGTGAGTCAGCGTCTCGATGATGTGCTCGTCCTTCTCGACGTGGCCGTACATCATCGTCGCAGTCGTCCTAAAGCCGACCTTGTGGGCCGCAACATGCACATCGGTCCACTTCTCGACGGTGTCTTTCGGGTTGAAGCGGGAGATCACCTGCTTCACCTCGTTGCTCAGGATCTCGGAACCGCCACCCGGCATCGTCCGCTGGCCAGCGTCCCAGAGCGCCTGGAAAACCTCCTCCAGCGACAGGCCAGAAACTTCCGACATCTTCATGATCTCGGGCGCGGACCAGAAGTGCGGCATCACCTCCGGGTAAAGACGCCTGCACTCCCGCACCATCTCGACGTAGTAGTCGAACGGGATATCGCTGTTCAGTCCGCCCTGCATCAGCACGGTCCGCACGCCGTTGTCCCGGGCGCGCCCGATCTTCTCCATGATCTGCTCGACCGTGTATGTATAAGCGGAAGGATCGCTCGGGTCGGTTCGGTAGAAGGCGCAGAACGAGCAGTACGCATCGCACAGGTTGGTGTAGTTCAGGTTCGTGTCGATTACGAAGGTCGTGCGCTGCTCAGGGTTGTGGTAGTAGCGAATCTTTTGAGCAAGCGGCACAAGATCCAGCAGCTCAGCCTGCTCCATGAGGTACAGCCCTTCTTCAGGGGTGATCCTCTCGCCTTCGAACACCTTTTCCCGTATCTCTTTCATGATTCTTCTCGCTGGAAACTTTTTCCCCTCTCCCGCTTGCGGGAGAGGGTTGGGGTGAGGGTGCCTTTTGTCATTCCGGACTTGATCCGGAATCTCTCGTTTAGCTCGCATCAGTGGTCAGTTGAGAGATTCTGGATCGAGTTCAGAATGACTGCAACTCCGCCATCCTGAGCCTGTCGAAGGGTGGCGGGTTTCAACCCTCACCCTGACCCGCGCCCGCAAACGGGCACCCGGCCCAGGGAGAGGGGAATTATCCCCCGCCTTCTGTTGCTGCTCCCGCCGGTTCGACTGCCGGGCCTGGCCGCCACTCCGGCAGCTCTGCCAGTCTGCGCCTGAACTCCTCCATGCCGCGACGCTCCGCCGCGCCGATCGAATATGTGAAGTGGCGGACATACGCCGACGTCTCTTCCTCCGACATGTGCTCGTTCGCCCTCTTCACCGCGATCTCCTTCACCATCTGCCGGCCTTCGCAGTACGAATCGGTCAGTGCTTTCTCGAACGCCTCGAACTGCTCATCCGACAGATCAGACCGCAGCACCCAGACGGCGAAGACGAACGGCAGTTTCGTCAACTGGTACCACTCTTCGGCTAGGTCGTACACATACGGCCTGCCGCCGAGCCTCTTGAGCCGGTTCGCCTCGTCGCCGATCACCAGTCTCGCAGGTGCATCCGCGTCCGGCGGCACAAGCTTCGGCTCGATCTTCCAGAGGTCCTTCGCCAGCACCCTGATCAGCTGGACCGACGTCGCGGTCTCATCAGTGACCGCGATTTTTTTACCATCCAACTCCGAAACCGGCACATCCGACATCAGCAGCACGCTCAGCGCAGGCCCGTGGCACGCAACACCAAGCTCACCGACCTCCCGCACCCGGTCTCCGAGCCGGAAGACCTCGGCAACAGGCAGCGGCCCTCCGTCCAGCTCGCCCTGCTCAACAGCAGCAGCCATCGCCCTGGGCTTGGCAGTCACCAACTCGCAGGAGTCCGAGTCAAGCACGTGATAGAAAACCTCGGAATTGAGGTATGGCATGTGGCCAATCTTCAGTTTTGTCATTTCAGACGTGATGGTCTTTCTTTGTCTTGTTCCCTCTCCCGGCTTACACCGGGAGGGTTGCTCGATTCCCCTCTCCCGAGCCGGGAGAGGGTCAGGGTGAGGGTTGAAGCCTGCCACCCTTCGACAAGCTCAGGATGGCGGGTTTCTGTCATTCCGGTTCTTCCTCCCCCTCCAACATGGGAGGGAGGATGTTTCACTCCTCGTACACCTTCAGCTCGTTGTACAGCGCGTCTCGCTCCACCGGAATCCGCCTTGCGTCGCGGATCGAGTTCGCCATGCGCTCCCTTGCCCTGCCCGCCGGTGAATCCGCGAGCGCCGCATGGGCTATCCGCTCCTTGCCGATCGTGCCGTCCAGGTCGTTCGCTCCGAAATTCAGGCCGATCGACGCCGTCGCCTCGCCCAGCATCACCCAGTACGCCTTGATGTACTTGATGTTGTCCAGCATTAGCCTCGCCGCAGCGATCATCTTCAGGTCGTCCATCGGCGGCGTGTGGCGAGGCTTCAGCTTCGTAAACCCGATCTGGTATTCGAGCGGGATGAACGCCAGGAAACCGCCCGTCTCGTCCTGTATCTCACGCAGCCGCACAAGGTGGTCGATGCGCTCGGCAAAGGTCTCGATGTGCCCGTAGAGCAGCGTGCAGTTCGAGTTGATCCCCATGCGGTGCGCCGTCTTGTGGATCTCGGCCCAGCGGTCGGCATTCGCCTTGCCCGGTAGCAGCGCCTTGTGCACCCGCGGCGAGAATACCTCTGCGCCTCCGCCCGGCATCGACTCCAGTCCAGCCTCTTTGAAGATCGCCAGCGACTCTTCAGGCGGCACCTTCCAGCGACGCTCGAAGTAGTCGATCTCAGACGCGGTGAACGCCTTCACCTGCACATCCGGGTACTTCTCGTGAATCGTGCGCACCATCTCAACGTAGTACTCGAACGGCCACTTCGGGTGATGACCACCGACGATGTGGACTTCACGGATCTCGTCGTCCATGTGGTCGAGGATCTCGTCCATCGACATCTCGTACGCGTCTTCGTCGCCCGGCTTCTTGGCAAAGTCGCAGAACTTGCAGCTCAGCACGCAGATGTTCGTCGGGTTGATGTGGCGGTTCAGGACGAAGTACACCTTGTCGCCCGTCACCCTCTTCTTGGCGAAGTCGGCGATGCGGCCAACGCCCGCGAAGTCGTCGGTCTCGAGCACTGTCACGCCCTGCTCAGGCGTCAGGCGCTTTTCCTCCTGCACTGCGTCCCAGATCGGGAAGAGCGCCCGGTCCTCGAGGTGTATGTCGTTGGCTATTTCCAGTAGTGAGACCATTGGCTGTCCACCTTCTTGACCACGTCAGGGTCCATGACGAGCGGCTTCGGATACTGCTCTTTCCATGTTGCGTCGATGCCCATGATGCCGTGATATACGGGCTCAATCCCTCTGAACTCGGCGGCGCTGAACGAGACGTCACGCGCTGCGTCGAAGCGGGTGAAGATGCCCCAGAGCAGCTCCACGTCGTTGTCGATATCCACATCGTCTGAGACGGCGACGATGATGCTCAGGTCGCTGAGAAGCGGGTTGCGCACCAGGCTCTCCAAAAGCGGCCGGCCCTCGCCGCGCATCTGGATGACGAGCATCGTGCGCCCTACAAGCCGGTGTTTCACCGCGCCGGTCGTGAGCTCGGCGAGGTTGACCGGCAGCGCGGTCGCCGAGATGCCGTCTGTGCCGGACCGCGGGCTTCCGGTGGCGTCTATCACCATTTTTGATCCGAGATCCTGCGCCGGGCCGGTGAAGTCGAGTGTGTCGGCAGAGGTCTTCGCAACGAGATGAAAATCCTCTTCCGGCTTGAAGTTGCGTCGGATCGCCTGCAGCACGGCCGACGGATCACGCGGGTTCACGTCAGGCCCTACCAGGATGATGCACTTCGATAGCGAAAGCTGGCCTTCGCCGAGTATCGATAGCGCCGTCTTGATCGGCTCCTTTTTGTAGCGGCTCTCGACCGAGATGACGAGCAGGTTGTGGAAGCCCGCTTCGTAGTAGGCCCACATGCCCCTGATCTCGCGGTGCATCAGGCGGATCAACGGAGAGAGGATCTGCTGCGTGGCGTCGCCGATGTAACGGTCTTCCTGGGGCGGCTTGCCGACGACCGTCGCCGGGTAGATCGCGTCCTTGCGACGGGTGACGGTGCGGATCTCGAAGACCGGGAAGTCGGCGGCCTCGGAGTAGTGACCGAAGTGGTCGCCGAACGGACCTTCCAGCCTGCGACGCCCCGGCCGCACGGTGCCCTCGAGGATGAACTCGGCGTTCGCCGGCACATTCATATTGACCGTCTTGCCACGCGTCATAGGCGTGCGAGCGCCTCGCACGATTCCTGAGAACGCCGCTTCGTCCATGCCTTCCGGCAGCGCCATCACGGCTGCAAGCATCAGCGCAGGGTCGCCGCCCAGCGCAACCGCCATCTCGAGCGGCTGGTTCATCTTCTCTGCGTTGTAGTAGTGGAAGCCGCCGCCCTTCTGGATCTGCATATGCATGCCGGTGGTGGTCTTGTTGAACACCTGCATCCGGTACATGCCGACGTTCTTGTCGCCGGACTCGGGATCGGTCGTGAAGACCAGCGGCAGCGTAATGAAGCGGCCGCCGTCTTCAGGCCAGCACTTCAGGATCGGCATTGCGCTCAGGTCAGGCTCTTCGATCACCTGCTGGACAAGCCCGTTCTTGCGCATCTTAGGGCGCATCTTCAGCACCCTCATGCCGGTCTTGCGGTTGCGCCAGAGTGCACCGAGCGTCGGTGGGTTGACGTCCTGTGCGAACGACACCAGCTCCTCGCCGATCTCCTCGGGGTCGCGCCCCAACGCCAGCTCGATGCGCTTCTTGCTGGCGAGCAGGTTGATGGCGAGCGGGTATTTCGAGCCCTTCACATTCTCGAACAGCAGCGCAGGCCGGCCTTCCCGCACCGCCCTGATCGCGATCTCCGTCACCTCGAGCTCAGGGTCCACCTCCGCCTGGACGCGCTGCAGCTGCCCCTCCTTTTCAAGGGTGCGGATGAACGACTGCATATCTGTGAAGGCCATCTGTTTCCTTATTTACTCCATTTGCTGATTCGATCAGTCCCTTCGCCCGACTTTGCCCCCTCTCCCGCTTGCGGGAGAGGGCTGGGGTGAGGGTTCCTATTCGCCATTCCGGACTCGATCCGGAATCTCTTGTTTAGGTCGCATCAGCGGTCAGTTGAGAGATTCTGAATCAAGTTCAGAATGACAGTCATCTCGCCATCGTGAGCCTGTCGAAGGGTGGCGGGCTTCAACCCTCACCCTCCCAGGGAGAGGGGAATGTCACTCCATCTCCGCGTATTCCGCGGGCTCCGGCCCCGTCCACTCCTTTAGCATCTCCGAATCCACGCCAAGGTGGTCCAGGATCCGGCCTGCGACCATGTCGACAAGGTCCTGCACCGACTGCGGATTCTGATAGTAGCCGGGAGAGCCGGGCAGAACGACCGCCCCGGCCTCCGTCACTGCAGTCATATTACGCAGGTGAATGAGGCTGAGCGGCGTTTCACGGGTGACGAGAATCAGTCGTCGCCGCTCCTTCAGGCACACGTCAGCCGCACGCTCAAGCAGTCCGGTCGACACACCATGCGCTATCTTCGCCAGCGTGCCGCCCGAGCACGGCACAACCGCCATGCCGTCGGTGTGATACGAGCCTGAAGCGATGCTCGCCGCAACATCTTTGTGATGCAGAAGTTCAAGCTGCTCGCCAGCTTGCTTCATACCCAGCCACGCCAGCAAATCCGGGTTATCGGTCTCCGTGTTCCCGGTCAGCAGCAGTCGTTCTTCGACCTCCAGCACCCGACGCCCGGCGTCGCTAATGACGCACTTCACCTCGTGCCCACCAGCCAGCAGACCCTGCAGCACGCGCTTCGCATACGGAGCGCCGGAAGCGCCTGCGACCCCGACTATGTACCTGCCCATAACCCGCTCTTTTCGCTTTTTCCTAACGAGCTAACCAGAACGCCTATTTTGCTGTTTTCGTATTGGAGATTTCTTAGTCATCCCGACCTCGAACACCATCTCCATTCCTTCTCCCGCTTGCGGGAGAGGGTCAGTGAGGGCTTCCTGTTCTCTTCCCCCTCCCTTGATGGGAGAGGGATTAAGGGAGAGGGTGAGGTCTGGGCATAGCCCGGACTGGGCGCAGCAAGCGGCGCCCCTACCACCATCCTGAGCCTGTCGAAGGGTGGCCCATCCTCCCTCCCAGCTTGGGAGGGAGTTAGAGGGAGGGTCGGTAGTGACTGGAACGACCACTCTCTCTCGGGAGACGAAACGACCCTCACCCCAGCCCTCTCCCAATCTGGGAGAGGGAGAAGTGTTGTCATCACTCCGGTATCCCGCCTGAAGTCCAGCCAAAAGACGGGAGATCTTTCGACTTCGCTCAGGAATCACCAACGCTCCCCTCCCCATCAAAATACCTCCACCGCATCGGCCGCTGCGAACGCTCCGAACACCACGGCGATCACGCCATTCATCGTGAAGAACGCCATGTTCAGTCTCGACAGGTCGTCCTTCGAAACCAGGCTGTTCTCGTACGCCAGCAGCGCCGTCGCTGCCGCAGCTCCAATGAAATACAGCACGCCCGCACCGGCTATGGCGCCCGCAACAAACAGCAACACCGCCGACGCCAGGTGCAGCACCCTCGTCGTGTTGATCGCAGCGCCAATCCCGAACCGCTGCGGAATCGAGTGCAACCCCTGCTCCATGTCCACATCCCGGTCTGCCGTCGCATACAGCACATCGAACCCGGCGACCCACAGCATGCCAGCGAAGCCCAGCACGATCGACCACGCGGGCAGGGTCCCCGTCATGGCGATCGCCACCGCCGGCGGCACGATCAGGTACACACTGCCCATGCCGAAGTGCGCCAGCCACGTGAACCGCTTCAGGTACGGATATCCGATCATCACGGCCAGCGGAATCGGCGCCAGCGGCCACGCCTCACGCTCCAGCTGGAACGTCGAGATCACGAAGATGCCGCCCGAGACCATCATGTAAGCCGAAAGCTGGAATTTTGACACGACCCCGGTCGCCGTCGGGCGTGACGCGGTGCGCGGGTTCCGGGCATCGATCTCTGCGTCGATCTGCCTGTTCGCGGCCATGCCGAACGTGCGCATGCTCACCATCGCCAGCACGATCCAGCCGAACTTGCCCCAGTCAGGCCAGCCCTCAGAAACCATGAACGCGGCAGCCACGGCGAATGGCAGTGCGAATACCGAGTGCTCGAACTTGATCGTTTCGAGAAAGAGCCGGAACCGTTGAAGGGCGGTTGCAGGTTCAGCCTGGTGGGACTGCGGCGTGCTCAAGCCTTCACCCCGCTGATCAGCACTCCTGCGATCTCGTCGGAGCGTTGCGCAGGGCTTTGACCACCCTCGTGCAGCCAGTGGATCACAAGCTCGTTGACCGCACCGAGCCAGATGCGGGACGTCAGCTCAGGGTCGGTGGCGCCGGTCTCACCGTTCGCAACAGCCTCTTTCAGCTGCGCCTCGATCACATCTGCGAACCGGTCGAAGATCTGAGCCCGCTTGCGCTCGAACTGGTTGCCCATGCTGTATCCCTGCACAAGCACCAGCCGGGCGAGCCGACGGTTTTTCGAAAGCGCTGACAGCACCGCCCGCAGCGCGTTTTCTGCCCGTTCAAGCGCCGGACCATCTCCGGAAGCAGCGTCCTGCGACTTCTTCACGAGCCTGTCTGCGAGGCGGTCGAGGACGGCGAAGAACAGCCCTTCTTTGCTGGGGAAGTGGAAGTAGAGACCGCCCTTCGACAGCGACGTGCGGCGGCCGATCTCATCGACGATGGCGTCGTGGTAGCCGTTGTCCGCGAACACGGCCTCAGCCGCTTCGAGAATCCGTTCTCTTGTGCTGCCACTTGCGGTCGTCACGGGCCGGTGCTGCCTTTCTGCCTGGCTCCACTCGAAAATCGCCGTTCAAAACTACCGACCGGTGGGTCGGTTTCAGATCGAGAAAAGAGTATCAACTGGAGATACGTTGCTCAAGCTGGAGGCGATGGTGGCTGTCTTATCCCCTCTCCCGATGCCGGGTGCCCGCTTGCGGGCGCGGCGCGGGTTGGGGTGAGGGTCGTTCGGTCTTCCATCGACAACTAGCCGTTCCAGCTACGACCTGCCCTCCCTCTAACTCCCTCCCAAGTTGGGAGGGAGGATGGCCCTGCAACACCGGCCCAGCCCCCTCCCGATGCTAGACTCACTACCCTGCCCGACCGTCTCGCCACCATCTACGCCGCGGGCCCCTCACGCCCAAACGGAGAGAGCGCATTGACCACCCAGCTTCCAGAGAACCTGCCCGAAGGCATCGAAGTGGTCGCCTCCGAGATCAACACGCCGGAAGGTCCGGCGTGGGGACCGGATGGGGTCCTCTACTTCGTGAGCGCGGGCGACGCCAGCGTCCGCCGCCTCAAGTCCGACGGCTCCACAGAGCTGGTGGCCGAGACCGAAGGACGACCGAACGGACTCGCCTTTGCGGCCGACGGAACGCTCTACGTCGCAGACGCCGGCAGGCAGGCCATCCTGCGCACAACCGCCGACGGCTCGCTGGAGGTCTTCGCCCAAGATCACGAGTCCCGCAAGTTCGGTGGGCCGAACGACCTCTGTTTTCTGCCGAACGGCGATTTGCTCTTCACCGACCCTGCACGCCTCCCACCGCCCGACCCTTCCATAAGCCCGATCTACCGCGTGAAGCCCGACGGCACGACCGGAATCTTCGCCAACGACCTCGCTTACCCGAACGGTGTCGACCTGACCGCGGACGGCACCGGCGTGTTCGTCGCCGAGATGCGCGCGCACCGTATAGTGCGGTTCGATTTCGATGAGAACGGCAACGCGCTGCAGCAGAAGCTGGTGCGCCGCTTCCGAGAGCCGGCATCTCCCGACGGCATGGCGATCGACGTCGAAGGCCACGTCTTCCAGTCGCTCCCCGGCATCAACTCGCTCGCCCTGGTCGGCGCAGACGGCAGCCTTGCCGAGCTTTACTACAGCCCGAAGTGGAAGCCCTCGAACGTCACCTTCGGCGGCGCCGACATGAAGACCGTCTACGTCACGTCCGAATCAGACGGCAGCATCTACGCCTTCCAGCACAGCGCTCCGGGAGTGGACATCCTCCACCCACAGAGAGCGGAGTGAGGGGGAACTAGTCTTATCCCCTCTTCCGGTGCCGGGTGCCCGCTTGCGGGCGCGGGTTAGGGTGAGGGCTTCCTGCCTTCCCCTCTCCCAGATTGGGAGAGGGATAGGGTGAGGGTCGTTCGGTCTCACATCGACAACTAGTCGTCCCAGTCGCCACCGCCCCTCCCTCTAACTCCCTCCCAAGCTGGGAGGGAGGAAAAGACCGGCCACTCTGAGCCAGTCAAAGGTTTGGGGCCCCCTACCTTCGCCCGAACTCGCGCTCCAGCGTGCCGGTCGTCAGGTGCACCATCGTCGGGCGGCCGTGCGGGCAGGTCCGGGGCTGCTCACACTCCTCGAGCTGGCGGATCAGCGCCTTCGCCTCCTCGGTCGTCACGCTCTGCCCCGCCCTGATCGACCCATGACATGCGATCGTCGCCAGCATCCGCTCCGCCCACCAGCCCGTCTGCCTGCCCTCCGCCACGCCGTCCAGAAGGCCGATCAGCGCCTCTCGACCCGACTTCCCGCTCGTCGCCAGCATCGAAGGCACGGCTCGCAGCAGCACCGCCCGGTCGCCGAACGGCTCAGTCACGAAACCGGCAGCGGCCAGCTCGTCGGCATGCGCCGCGAGCTCAGTGAAATGTGGAGGCGAAAGCTCGATTGTCTCAGGCTCAAGCAGCGGCTGCGACTCGGCAGCGCGGTCTGCAAACTGCTTCGTCACACGCTCGTAGAGCACCCGCTCATGCGCAGCGTGCTGGTCGATCAGGTAGAGGCCATCCGGCCCCTCGGCGATGATGTAGGTCTCCTGCGACTGCCCGATCACCCGCAGCACAGGCAGCACATCCCTGTGCGTGCGGCTAGCCGCGTTTTCACCGTCCAGGGATGTTGGTTGCGAGATGTGGGAAGTTGCCGCGGTGGCACTTCCGTCAACGCCCTGACCGTTCGATGCCCCGGCCCCGTTGCCGCCACGGTCGACCGTCGGCCATGCCGCCTCCTCGAACAGTCGTCGCTCTCCGGTGGTCGATGCTTCTCCGCCAGCCTGCTTCGCGCCGCCGGCCGGAGCCGCCACCCTGTGCACCGGCGCAAACTCGGCCAGCGCCGCCCGCACCGTCTGCTGCACCATGCCGAAGATCAGCTGCTCCCGCAGGAACCGCACCTCCGCCTTCGCAGGGTGCACATTCACATCGATGTCCTCGAACGGCGCCTTGATGTATACGACCGCGATCGGGAACCGGCGTTCCGGCAGGTAGCCGTGATACGCCTGCTCGATGGCGAACGAGATGCGCCGGTTCTGCACCAGCCGACCGTTTGCGGCGATGGTGATGTACCGACGGTTGCCGCGGCTTAGCGCTGGCGAGCAGACGAGTCCTGAAGCCTGGAATGGCGAGTTTTCATCGGGCGAAAGCGGGATCATCGCCGCCGCGACCTCCCGGCCGTACAGAGCAGCAACAACCTCTCGCGGGTCGCCTGTTCCCGGCGTCGACAGCCTGCTCTTGCCGTCTGCTGTCAGCGAAAAAGCGACCTCCGGTCGCGCCAGCGCCAGACCGGACATCACCTCGTGGATGCGTGTCGACTCGCCGGTCGGGCTGGACGTGAACTTCAATCGGGCGGGTACGTTGCGGAACAGGTGCTCGACCGTCATCGATGTGCCAACCGGTGCGCCCGCTGCTGTTGGTCCGTCCGATTCCCCGAACCTGATCTCGAACTTTGCGCCAGATTCTGAATCGGGCTGCCTGCTTACGGCTGCGACCTGCGCTACCGATGCAATCGACGGCAGCGCCTCGCCCCGGAAGCCCATGCTCTGGATATCGTCGAGCTCCGAGTCTTCTCCAATCTTGCTGGTGGCAAATCGCTCAAACGCCAGCGCGATCTCGTCAGCCGGAATCCCGGAGCCGTTGTCGACGACGCGGATCAGCCGCAGCCCACCGCCTTCAACGGTGACATCGATGCGGCTCGCCCCCGCGTCCAGCGAGTTCTCAACCAGCTCCTTCACGACAGACGCCGGGCGCTCAATCACCTCACCCGCAGCAATGCGGGACGCAAGTGAGTCGCTAAGAACGTGAATCGGCATCTTTTTCAGGGGTCAGGTCGAGAGGTTTTAAGAGCGCGCAGAAGAACCGTTTTCGAGAACAAGGATTGTCACGCAGCCCGGCAGACTTGTCATCTCAACTGGCGGAAAAGGGGGCGAGTCCATTCTGTGTTTCCTGACCGGAGCGCAGCGGAGTGGAAGGATCTCCGTCTCAACAGGCAGAACTGCTGATTTACGGTCGTCTCCCAGCAAGACGAGTGAATGAACAAGAGACCCTTCGACTTCGCTCAGGGAACACATCCCCTCTCCCGATTTCGGGAGAGGGTCAGGGTGAGGGTTGATCGGCCGGAGGCCGATCGCTAGTGACCCTTCGACAAGCTCAGGATGGCAGCGGTGCCAGTCAATCCCCTCACCCGATGCCCGGTGCTCACTCGCGGGCGCTGTCTTATCCCCTCTCCCGATGCGGGAGAGGGCTGAGGTGAGGGTCGTTCGGTCTTTCATCGACAACCGGTCTTCCAGCCACAACCCACTCACCTCCTAACTCTCTCCCAAGCTGGGAGGGAGGACAGCCCCCTACAGCACCCTGATCCGCCTCGTTCCCACCGTCAGCAGTGCCGCTGCGCCAATCAACGCTGCGCCCGCAATCGCAAACGCCCAGCGGATGCCGATCGCCTCGCCCACCGCGGCCATCGGCAACACACCAAGCGGCATCAGGCCGAAATTCATCATGTACAGGCCCATCACCCGGCCTCGCTGGTCATCCGGCGTCTGCTCCATCAACAGCGACGCATTCAGCGTCCGCCTGCCGGAATCGCCAAGGCCCACAAGCACCATGATCGCCAGCGCCACAAAGTACGAAGTGTTCAGCCCCGCCAGCAGAATCGCCAGACCCGAACCGGCCGTCGTTGCGAGCAGCACATAACCTCGATGATTCCCGCTGCGCAGTCCGGCGATGCCCAGTGACCCAAGCAAAGCGCCAACGCCGATCATGCTCAGCAGCAGCCCCAGCGACTCCACCTCGCGGTTGAACACCTCGTCGATCTGCACCGGCAGCAGCGTCCGCAGAGGCATCGCAAACAGCGTCGTGAACAGCGTCACCGCCAGCAGCAGCGTCACCGTACGGTCGTCGCGCACATACCGCAGCCCCTCCTTCACGTCCCGCCACATCCGGCTCGCCTTCGCCTTCCCCGCCACCCCAACTGGCTTCAGGAAACTGGTCAGCAGTACTGCGCCGATGTTCAATCCGGCAATCGTGAAGTAAGCCGCCTCCGGCCCGCCCGCTGCGTAGATGTACCCGGCGGTACCCGGAGCGCCGACGGTCATCAGCGCCATGCCACTGGCATTCAGAGCGATCGCGTTCGAAAGCTGCCGCTTCTCGACCAGCATCGGGATGATCGCCTGCCTCGCCGGCATCATGAAGGCGAACATGAAGCCCTGCACCACGGACGCGCCGATCAGGTACCAGATGTTCACGACATCGAGCACGATGGCGAACGCGATGCCGAGGCTCAGCACGCCCATGCCGACCTGCGCGGCCAGGATGATGCGCTTCTTATCCATGCGGTCGGCGACCGCGCCGCCGAAGATCGAGAAGACCAGGATCGGCGGGGCGAACCCGGCGCCCACCAGGCCCACCATCAGCGCCGATTCCGTCAGCTCCCACGCCAGGAAGCCGCGGGCGAGCATCTGCATGTTGAGCGCCGCCATGGTGAGCAGCAGCCCGAACCAGAGCAGTCGGTACTGGGGACTTGCGAGAGATTCGAACGTCCGCTTGAGCCAGGACTCGCCAACCGCTCCCTGCTGCTTCTCTGCCGCGCCGGTACTCGGGCCGGTCTTGGGCAAGGGGTCTGCAGGAAGCCGTTGTGACGGTGATGCCAAGCCGAGCGCGTAGTCCTTTTCGAGTTCTTGCTGGCTGGCGCCAATTGGTAGGTGTGCGGCCAGTCCGGCAGTGAGCGGAAAACGCCAGTATATGCCTGCGAACCGAATCACCCGTTTTCGCGACGGCTCAGCAGCGATGCCCACATGTATCATCGGCGGCTGGCGCAGGATGACGCGATCACCGATCACCTCTCCCGCTGTCCTATCCCCTCTCCCGACTCGGGAGAGGGTCAGGGTGAGGGCTTCCTGCTTTCCCCTCCCAGCTTGGGAGGGGATTGAGGGGAGGGTCGGTAGTCTCCAGGCTACAACCGTCTTCCCTGTCACAACCTACCCTCCCTCTAACTCCCTCCCAATATGGGAGGGAGGATTACCTGCCTTTCGACCCCGATCAGGGCAAGTTCAGAATGACAGACATCCCTCACCCCTGACGGGAGAGGGACCAAGGGAGAGGGTGACGTCCGGGCTATGCCCGGACAGGGCGCAGCAAGCGGCGCCTCTACCAAACCTGCTGTATTGAGACAGACGGCAACGAAACAAAACCAACCACCACCAAAAATGCACAACCTCACAGAACCAACCATCCGAGACGTCTACGCAGCCCGGCGCGTCATCTCACCCTACATCCACCGCACACCGCTGCGGCACTACCCCGGCCTCAGCGACCTCATCGGCACCGAAGTCTGGGTCAAGCACGAAAACATGCAGATCATGGGCTCCTTCAAGCCGCGGGGCGGCCTCAACCTCATCGGAGCGAGCAGCCCCAAAGACCGCGAAAAAGGGTTCGTCGCCGCGTCGTCCGGCAACCACGGACAGTCCGTCGCCATCGCTGCAAAAACCTTCGGCTCAACCGCCACCATCGTCGTCCCGGAAAACGCCAACCCCGTCAAAGTCGCCGCAATGGAAGCGATCGGCGCAACCGTCATCAAGCACGGCGCCTACTACGACTTTTCGAGCGAGTACGCCCAGAAACTGGCTGAAGACACCGGCAAGACCTACATCCACGCCATCAACGAACCGCAGCTCTACGCGGGCGTCGGCACCTACACGCTCGAGGTCCACGAAGACCTGAGCGACATCGACCACATCATCGTGCCGGTAGGGGGCGGCAGCGGCGCATCATCGACCTGCATCGTCAACGACGCTCTCTCACCCGATACCGAGGTGATCGGCGTGCAGGCCGCAAGTGCGCCCGCGGTCCACGACGCCTGGAAGTCAGGAAAACTTGAGGACCGGCCGATGGAGACGCAGGCCGAGGGCCTCGCAACCGGCAGCGCGCAGGCATTCCCGGTCGACATTCTGCGCAGGCGGTTGCGCAGGTTCGAGCTGGTCAGCAACGACGCCATGGACGACGCCATCGAGCTCTACCTGCGCCACACGAGAACCCTCGTAGAACACGCCGGCGCATCAACCCTAGCTGCCGCGCTCAACATCAAGGACGAGTTGCAAGGCAAGCGCGTCGTCCTAATAGCCAGCGGCGCCAACGTAACCGCAGAGCAGCTAGCCGGGATTCTGACGAGGAGCTGAGGGCGGCGTCCGGCTTATTCCCCGTGAGGGTTGATCGGCCAGAGGCCGATAGCTCGCCATCCTTCGACAGGCTCAGGATGGCAGGTGTCTGTCATTCCGGACTCGATCCGGAATCTCTCGTTCAAGTAGTCTCATCGGTTAGTCGAGAGATTCTGAGTCAAGTTCAGAATGACAGCATGGCCGCCTTATCCCCTCTCCCAGATTCGGGTGCCCGCTTGCGGGCGCGGGCTGGAGTGGGGGTCGTTCGGTCTCACATCAGCAATCGGTCGTTCCAGTCACAACCGACCCTCCCTCTAACTCCCTCCCAAGCTGGGAGGGAGGATTGGCCGCCATCCTGAGCCTGTCGAAGGGTGGCCCACCCCCTACACCCGCCTCAACTCCGCCGAACGCACCGCGGCCAGCGCCACCGGCACACTCGTCGCTACCGCACTCACCAGCAGCGCCTGCTCGATGCCGATCGCCGAGCCCAGCCACCCGCCGAGCAGAGCACCCAGCGGCACCGTCGCCGACGCCACCGAATGCACGCCCATCGCCCGCCCGCGCATCTCGTCGCTCGCCGAAACCTGGAAAAGCGTCACCACCATGTTCCCCGTCACAGCCGTCCCGACACCAACGGCGAACACAGCCACCGCAGCCAGAGCCAGGTGGTCCGCATACGCGAAGCCCGCTATCCCGGCGCTGGAAATAACGGCAAACGCCACCAGCCACGCCACCTTCCGGCCTCGCTCGCCGTACAGGATCAGAATCACCGAGCCGGTCGCCAGTCCGGCGCCCAGTGCCGCAGAGAGAACACCGAACCCGGAAGGGCCTGCGTCGAGCACATCACGCGCCACGACCGGGACCAGCGGGATCAGCATCGACCCGAAGAAACCGCCGGTCGAAATCACCAACAACGCGGTAAACGGCGGCGTGCGACGCATGTATCGAACGCCGCTCCTCAACTCGCTCAGCAAACTCTGGCCATTGGCAGCTGCCGCCGTCGCCGTCCGTGGCAGTCCGACAAAGAACAGCAGCTCGACCACGACAAGCCCGGACGCCAGCCAGAACACCGACACAGACCCCGATGCTGCGATCAGGAACCCGACAACCAGAGGCGCGGCGATCTCGCCGGAGAACTCCGAAAGCTCCGACAGCGCGTTGGCCGTGACGAGCCGGCTCCTGTCCACCAGCTCCACCAAAATCGCCTTCAGTGCAGGCGACTGAATCGCCCAGAACACGCCAAGCGCCAGTGACAGGCCAAGGATCTGCCACTCGTTGTGAAGGTCGAACTGCACCAGCAGCGCCGTCAGAAAGAAGACCGTCCCAAACCCGGCCGCCCCGAACAGGATGAGCGTCGCCCGCGGGACGCGGTCGGCCAGCCCACCCCCGAACATCGACAGTGCGATGGCCGGCACCGCCGTGATCCCGATCAGCCCGACCCACGCCGGGGAGTCGGTCAGCTCAAGGAGCACCCACGCGCCGGCCATGAACCACATGTTCGCCGCAATGTCCCCGGCAGCCTGGCCCAGCCACAGCTTCCGAAAGTTCGAGTTGGCAAGAAGTTCATTCAGAGTTTTTTCTCAGGGAGAGCGGATAAGGAATGAGGCGGGCTGACCGGTGGTCGTCATCGTCAGCGGGGAGGCCATGACCAAAGAGCAGGTATCGGGGATTTTAGGGCGAAAATCACGGATCGCGGATCGCGGATCGCGACTTCTGACAGGCGTTCCTCTTCTGTCACCGCCGCTTATCGATGCCGGTTTCTGCTGCTCAGGATATCCAGAAACCACCACATGAAAGCCTGGAGCCAACGAAGGAATCTACGCACGATAGTCATTGGGCCTCATTCGTCAGGCTTGTCGGACCCGTCAGGCTTGTCGGAACTGCGCGAGTCCGAATCTCTCAACCGCCACTCTTCGATGCCCAGATCAGCGCGCCTCTCTTGGTCAACGTGATGGGCGCCGGCACATCCTGCGCCAGTTCGTCCGCTCGTTCCGGCTGGATGGCGTTGTGGTGATAAAGGTACCGGGCGACCGCCGCGGTGTCCGGCAGCCTCACGCCCGGCATGTCCCACGCATCGACCTCAACATTGCCAAACACGGATTCGATCATGTCTGGACCGATCTCGGCATCGAATGTCGAGGGACTTCCTGAAGGCAGATACTTCCTCAGTTCGGGTTCATCGAATCGGCTCGGCGTCGCAGCCGCAAACAGGCCGCCATCTCTCAAAACTCTGTGCGCCTCGCTTATTGCCAGCACCGGGTCCGGGATGTGATAAAGCATGTAGAGCGCTGTGACGGCACCAAAACTTCCGTCTGGAAACGGCAGGTCGGTTGCGTCGCCGAGACGTGTCGGGCCGTCGATTTCAGCCAGCATCGTCGGTGATTGATCGAGTCCTACAAACTCAATCTCGCGTTTGGCCAGCTGGGTGATCAGCCGCCCGTTCCCGCATCCGACATCCAGTACCGGTGCAGCGCCATTAGCCAGCAGTCGGTCGGCGATCATCCCGTGGACGTCTTCGACGAGCCAGTGCTGCTCGAATAGCTTTGCACCGCCGATAAATCGGTCAGGATCGTCGTCATAATCGTTTCGAATCGCGCGGCTCATAAGCAGCGAGTATGACATGTCCGCGGCGAGCAGCAGTCCCTATTTCGGGCTACGCGCTCCGCACTACGCATTAGTCTTCGCCTAGTAGGCCTTACGCGCGCTCCATGTACAGGAGAGCAAGCTGAGCGAACGTGACGCCGGCACAACTAGCCGCAATCTAGTTGCGGAACTGAGAGAGATTAGGTTGCGATATCGATCCGCTTTACAAGCCGTGGGGATTCCCACCAGCCTCGATACACGATCGCTCATCAATGCACGAGAACAGTACGTTCGGAGTGCTGAAGAAGAATGGATCTAGAACAAGGGATCGACCGACGGTTCCTGTTGTTCCACAGAGGCAACACGTCGTCGATCTCCCCTCGAGTCTCGACTGGATACGATCAATGATCTTCTTTGAAGAGTTCAAATATCACCTATTGCTTTATCTAGATCCGTTCGATACGACGTATACAATTCTAAACTGTGTCCCAGAAGCCCTCGAAGTAATGTGTCGTGATTGGACTTGATCAACTGACAGAACCAGGCATCGAACAATCGATCTCGAATAACCCCTACTCCCCCGTCAACTCCTTGATCTGCTCTTCGACGCCCTGCACTGCACGGTAGTCCTCGCGTAGCAGGCCGTAGGCGCGCTCCAGGTACAGGCGGGCGAGCTGCTCGGCCTTTGCGCCGCGGGCCGCGGCGGCGTCCGCAAGCAGGTCGGCACGGCGGTTCTCAGGCAGCAGCTTTCCGGCGGCGCGAATCCGCTTCTCGCTCTCCTCAGCCGTCGCCGTGTCGCCGCCCTCAAGCGCGTAGCGCAGCTTGCCGACCAGGTTCGTCACCTCGGTCAGCAGGTCCGACTCGCTCATCAGGCCATACAGGAAATCGTCGACACCAGAGGCACCGTCTCCGACCTCGCCATCCAGCACATCGACTCCACCCTCGCCTTCGCCTCCGTCAAGAGCCGAAGCCGCAAACGACTTCGCATACTCGTCGTAGATGGCCTTGTACTGGCTCGTCAGGTCACCAACCAGCCCCATCAGGTTCGCCGCATCGTCCAGCCGCTGCGCGCCGCCAAACAGCAGGTCATCGCCACGCCTGTCAGCGATCTCGCGGGCGTGCTCAACAGAGTCGACAGGCTCAGGCGCGGGCGGGAAGGAGAATGCGGACATCTCGGAGGCCGACATCGACTCGATCTGCCCCGCAAGGAACGGCGGGACGTACTTTGAGATGTCGACGTTGACGGGCAGCACGACGATGTAGCTTGCGCCGACGCGGGCCGGGTCTGAGATGTCTGTGAAGTAGATGAGAGCGTGCCCGCGGGGAGCTGCGGGGTCACCGGTCTCGAAGTTGAGAGCCATCGTCTTTCCTCATGCCGAAGAGCGTTCGAATCGGCGTAGCGGCGCCCGCCGCTGGTCTACAATCCTAATACCGAAAACAGTATGCGCTACAGGTATTACGACCGGGTAATCGAGGTGGCTGCATCACAGGCCGCGCCCCAGCCTGGCCAGGGCCAATCGAAGTCAACTAGACCGCCCATCCGGCGCAGAGTGGTTCCAGGGAAAAAACAATCGTATATCGGAACCTCATAAAGCCCCTGCTCTTCAGCCTCGACGCCGAGCGCGCCCATTCGATGGGCGAGATGATGATGCGCATGCCACTGATCTGGTCGGCCGCGTCCATCAACTCGAAGGCATCGGCGGATGAGTTGCGGACCGAGTTCGCAGGGCTGCGATTGCCAAACCCGCTCGGCATGGCGGCAGGTTTCGACAAGGAGTGCCGCGTCGTCCGGCCGCTGCTGTCGATGGGCTTCGGCTTTGCGACCGCCGGCACCGTGACGCTTGGTCCGCGGCCGGGCAACCCGAAGCCGCGGGTGATCCGGCAGCCGGAGCGCTACGCGGTGCTAAACGCGCTCGGCTTTCCCGGCCCCGGACTTGAGGTTGCTGAGAAGCGGGTGGCGCGCATGAGCGGAGCGAAGGACCGCATGTTCATCAGCATCGCCGGGACCATCGAGGACGAGATCATCGAGGTGCACCGCAGGCTGCAGCGGCACTGCGCAGCGATCGAGCTGAACATCTCGTCGCCGAACACGGCGGGCCTGCGGGTGTTCCATGAGCCGGGCCGACTGCGGACTCTGATCGAGGCGCTGGCGAAGCAGAAGACGGTGCCGCTGTTCGTGAAGCTGCAGCCGTGGTCGAGGGACGATGTGGCACGCCGAGACTCGATCAGGCTTGCGGAGACTTCGATCTCCGGCGGTGCCGACGGACTGGTGATCGCCAACACGCACCCGATCGAGCACGAGGGCCTGTCTTCGATGCACCGCGGCGGACTGAGCGGTGCGCCGCTGACGGACCACACGGCAAGGATGGTTGCCGAGATCAAGTCGGCGATCGGCGGCGACGGCGAGGTGATCGCATGCGGCGGGATATTCAATGCCGAGGATGTGTGGCAGATGCTGTCGCTGGGCGCTTCGGCGGTGCAGCTCTACACGGCGTTCATCTACGAAGGCCCCGGCCTGCCCGGCCGCATCAACCGCGGCCTGCTGAAGATGATGAAGCGAGCCGAGATCACCAACATCCGCGACATTAGGGGCCTGCCGCCGGCATAGATTTCCCTCTCCCTGGGAGGGAGAGGGCCAGGGTGAGGGTTTCCGTTTTGTCATCCCGACCGAAGCGGAGGGATCTGACCGAGCTTACATCGATCACTCGGACAATCCGGTAACAACCGCCAAATGCGGTCTGGAGCGGCTCCCGACGCGCATGCCGTACGCCGACTCACACAACGAAGACTTTTCGCCAGAGACTCGTCAGATCCCTCCGCTCCGGTCGGGATGACAAACACGCCCTCTGCCCCTACCATCCACTACCCCATCAGCGACTCGACCTCGTTGCGGGTCCCCATCGACTCCTGCGCGCCGTCCTGCGAAACGCACCATGCGCCCGAAGCCATCCCCAGCCTCGCAGCGTCCTCGAGGTCCATACCCTCGGCCAGCCCAACCGCAAGACCGCCGTTGAACGCGTCTCCAGCTGCGACAGACGCCACCACTCGCACACGGTACGCAGGCATATAAGACGAAACGTTCTCAGACTCCACGTGCGCGCCTTCGTCGCCGAGAGTAATGATCACCGTGGGTGTGCCCTGGTCCCGGATTATCTTCGCCGCCAGCGAAGCCGATGCTTCGTCGATCACTGCGATCCCCGAAAGCGCCTCGGCCTCGCCCTGGTTCGGCGTCAGGATGTCCGGCAGGTCGTAGAAGCCGTTCGGAACGTCGCGAGCGGGCGCAGGATCGAGCACGATCCTCACGCCCATCTCCTTCGCCACCTTCATCACATCGTGCGTCACGTCCAGCGGAATCTCCTGCTGCGCCAGAAGCACGCTCGCACCCTCCAGCGCAGCGCACGCCGCATCTACCTGCTCTCGGTTGCAGCGCGCATTAGCCCCGTAGACCGCATTCACATAGTTCTCGCCGGTCGGGTCGATGAAGATCGCGGCGATGCCCGACGCCGTCCCCGCGTCCTCGGCCAGCGCGCCCGTGACGATCCCTTCGTTTTCGAGGAACGACCGCATCTCCGTGCCGAAAAGGTCGTTGCCGACCCTGCCGACCATGTGCACGGCGTTCTTCTGCCTGGAAAGCCGGGCGGCGGCGACCGACTGGTTCCCGCCCTTACCTCCGGGGGCGGTGTAGAAGCGAGTGCCTTCGACGGTTTCGCCAGGGCCGGCAAGCCGCGGCGTCTCGATCATCAGGTCCATGTTGAGGCCGCCGAGCACGACGATCTTGCCAGTGTCGCCAGAATCGCTAGATGAGTTTCCTGTCAAAGTCCGGTCCGTTTTTTCTGGTTTGTTTTTGTTCATCCCCTCTCCCGGCTCGGGAGAGGGCTAGGGTGAGGGTTCTGTTTTCTTCCCCCTCCCAGCTTGGGAAGGGGTGAAGGGGGAGGGTCGGTAGTCTCCTAACTGCAACCGGTCTGCGCGTTCAACACCTACCCTCCCTCTAACTCCCTCCCAATATGGGAGGGAGGATTGCCCGCCATCCTGAGCCTGTCGAAGGGTGGCCATCCACCCATCCTTCTCCAAAATCTAGCGGCCAAGCTTACTCTGCTTCAGCAGAGTTTGGACAAGCTCCGCAACACCACCAGCCTCCGGTCCCGCAATCTGCATCTCCGCCGCCGAGAGCACCGCAGGCTGCGCATGCTCCACCGCAACGCCAAGTCCAGCCCACTCGATCATCGATATATCGCCCTCTCCATCTCCGACAGCGATCACCCCTTTCCGCTCGATCCCGAGCTCCGCGCAAACCTTCTCAAGACTCAAAGCCTTCGTCGCGCTCGCCGAAGCCACCTCGCAGAAATGCGGCAGCGACTGCGTGACCGCTGCGCCCGCGCCAAGCTCCGACCGCAGCAACGCCGCCAGCCCCGTTATCCGCTCTGGCTCATCAATCGCCATCACAACCGTCGGGCCTCCAGAGACAACGTCGTCCAGCGACCGGTCCAAGCGCAGCTCCTTCTTCATGCGCACCGCATATCCGTCCGACCACTCCGAACGCTCCTCGACCCAGATGTCGTCATCGGCAAACACGCTCACCTGCACCGACGCCGCCCGCATCCTCGAAAGCGCGGCCAATGCCAGCGCAGGCTCGAGCCGCTCCACATGCAGGTCTCGCTCCCGGTCTGCCGCGGTGATCACTGCGCCCTGGTGGCTGACGGTCGGGCCGTTCGTGCCGCACTCGGCCGCGTACCTCAGCGCCGAAGCGCGTATCCGCCCCGTCACCAGCGAAACGACCGCGCCTGCCGCAACCGCATCGCCGATCGCAGACCTGATGCGCCCTGGCACGATGTAGTCTCGACCCGCTATCGTGCCGTCAACATCGAGCGCCAGCATGCGGTATTTTTGAGTGCCGTCGATCAAGAGCGCGGTCCACGCCCCTCGCCCGGGCCGGTGTTCTGGTCACCATCGCCGGAGATATCGATCAACGCATCAGGCTGACGAACGGCCGCATCGCCGGAGGAACCGGAAGAGTGACTGACGGAGACGGCGGATCCAGCCCGCCCAGTGGACCCGGCAGGCCTCCCACCCGGGGACCCCGCTTTCCCTGGCCGCGCCTTGTGACCTGGGCCATCATCCTGGCCACGACCTTTGCCATCGTAGCCATCTCGCTGCGTGACGCCGAGTGAAGTCCGCAGGTCTCCCCGCTCCTCATACGGCCTGACGTCCCGGAACGACAGGAAACCCCTCGAGAGCAGCAGCGTCACCGCCAGTAGTCCAAGCCCGGCCAACGACATGATCATCACTGCCGCAGGCGCGCCAAGGCTCTCTGCGATCACACCGATCACCAGCGCAGAGACCGGTCCCGTGCCGATAGTCACGGCAAGCACGCCGAGCACGCGGCCTCGCATCTCGGCAGGCGTCGTCGAGATGATCATGATGCTCTGCATCGTGCCGAAGCCTGACATGCCGAACCCGGCAACGAACAGCACCGGCAGCGCCACGCCGTACCACGGCAAGCGCGAGAACGACAGGATCATCAGCAGGAACAGCACCGAGCCCCAGAAATAGAGCCTGCTGTAGATAGCCGGTCTCGCTCGTGAAGCGACCCACAGCGCGCCAAGCGTGGCCCCGAGTCCTTCAGCACTGATCAGCAGTCCCATCAGAGTCGGGCCGACACCGAAGGTCCGCTCCGAGATCACCGGCACCATCGACTGGTAAGGGAAGGCGAACATGTTCATGATCACGGTGATCGCCAGCACCGTCACGATCACCGAGTCGCGCCTGATGTAGCGCACTCCTTCAACGATGTTGCGCAGCGGGCCGATGCGCGCGACCGGTTGCTGGACAGGCTTGTAGTCCAGCGAAAATGCGACTATCGCGCCGGTCAGGAACAGCACCGCGCCCATCGTGTAGACGGCGTCCATGCCGATCGCATCCAGCAGGAATCCGCCCAGGAACGGTCCCGGGATCCGCATGAAATTGCTCGTCGCAAGGTCCAGCCCCATCGCCGCGCTCAGGTTCTCCCGCGGCACCACCTCGCCGACCATCGCCCTGCGCACCGGGAAGTCGGTCGCCCATACGCCGCCCGCCAGCAGCGCACCCACGTAGACATGCCACACCTGGATAGCGTCGGCGAAAACCGCTATCGCCAGCAGCAGGTAGACGACGGATAGCGTGCCGAACGCAACCATCAGCAGCACGCGTCGGTTCAGGCGGTCTGAGATGGCACCGATGTATGCGCCGAACGCGAACATCGGGATCATGCGAAAGAAGAACGTCAGCGCAACGTCGAAAGGCGAATCGGTCAGCTGCAGCACGAACGCGCCGACAGCCACGGTGTCGAGCCAGCGCATCGCAGTCGAAGCGCCGCCTATCGCCCACAGCCTGCGGAACGATGGGTTGGAAAGCACCTCTCGACCGCGGGAGCGCGGTCGCTTCGGTCGCGGCGCGGCGGCCGCCGCCCTGCTCATGCCGGGCCGGGCTTGAGTGCGGCAGAGTTCGTCATATCCTGAAGCGCCGCAGACCTCTCACCCTCAACTGGCGCCCACAGCCCCCTGCCTTCATCCCTTGCACTGCTCTCCGCATTGCCGAAGAACTCTGCGTAACGGTCGTTCTCGCCTGTGTCGTCAAACTTCGAAAGCCCGAGAGCGATGAGGTTCACGTTCACCATGCCGCCATCGAGCCACACGTAGCGCAGCAGTCGGCCTTCCCTGTCCGAGTCCTGCTCGTCAGCCTCAAGCAGCACTTCCTGCCCCAGCAGCCATTCCCGGTTCGCAGCGATCACAAGGTCGTACAGCCGGTCGCCGAAGAGAGGCGTCTCGACACCGATGTAGCGAACGGTCCGCTCGATTCCATCTATCTCGACGCTGATGGTGCGGCCGTCGAAGACCTGCTTGACGGTGCCCGGAATCCGCTCAGGCCCGGTATCGACGCTGCGGGTGCGGGTGAAGGCGGGCGACAGCACGTTCAGGAACATTGCCGAGACGAAGATGATAAAAACGGCGCCCGCGAGCAGCTTCCACAGCGCCGACTTCGCGTCCCGCTTGCGCTGATCGAGATACTCGGCGTCTTCGCGGTTGAAGCGCTCGATGTCCGACTCGGTCGGCCCGTACAGGCCACCGAGATCGTCCTTCTCGTTGTCGTCTGGACCTGCCATATCTGTTTTGGATGCTCAAGCGGCCCGTCTGCTGCAACGTGGCGCAGCAATGCAAAGACCGCTCATCCGAGTCTAGCAAGCGGAGAGCGACTTTTTCCCCTCTCCCGGTGCCGGGTGCCCGCCTGGGGGCGCGGGCTGGGGTGAGGGCTTCCGTTTCTTCCCCCTCTCCCAGATTCGGGTGCCCGCTTGCGGGCGCGGGCTGGGGTGAGGGTCGTTCGGTCTCACATCGACAACCAGTCGTCCCAGTCGTCACCGACCCTCCCTCTAAGTCCCTCCCAAGCCGGGAGGGAGGACACGCGCTCCCCTAATCCGCGATCTGGTTCTCTACCACTATCGCTACCACCAGCAGCACCATCATCAGGCCCCACGCCGCTATTGCAATGCGAGTGCTGCGCCTCGCCTTCGCAGCCTCCCACCAGCGCGCCGGCCGCACGCCCTGTGCGACGAACGTGCCCACCGCCGTCAGGTTGATCGCCGAAAGGTTCACCAGCAGCAGCAGCCCGGCGCCGCGGGCAAGCGTCCACTCGGCGTTCGCAACCAGCATGCCGAAAGCGACCGTCGGAGGAAGCAGAGCCACCGCCACCATCACGCCTATCAGGGCCGACGAAGCGCCCGTAGTGAACGCAAGCGCTGCCGCGATTCCCGATGCCAGCGCAAGGATCACCTCAGCGGTGCCGATATCAGTCCGAGATGTCAGCTCCTTGCTCGCAAGGTCGATATCCACCGTCAGCCCGACGATCACTGCAACAACGATCGCCACACCGAACCCGGCGCCGGCAGCCTGCGCGGCTCGCCACATCAGCCTGCCATGACCCAGCGTCGCGCCGAGTGACAACGCGACCGAAGGTCCGAGCAGCGGCGCGATCACCATTGCGCCGATGACGACCGCCGTGTTGTCGCGGATGATGCCGACGCTTGCCACGACGGCTGAAAGCGCGGCGAGCACGATGAAGATGCGGGTGATCCGGCCTCCGCGGGCCGCCGCTGAGTACAGCTCTTCACGCCCAACCCGGTCCGGCCCGAACCTCGGCTCCTCCGGCTCGTCCTCCTCTTCCTCATCATCACGCCGGGGCAGCGCAACCTGGATGTCCGTCAGAAGCACCCGCGTCGCAGGGTCGCTCCCGGTCAGGCGAGCAAGGTCGTCCATCGCCGCTTCGACGGCACGAGAAGGGATGGCGGCGCGGACGGACATGTAGCTGTCTTCGAGGGACTGCCTCCATACGGCGTCAGCGCCCGCGCCCATCAGGATCTCGCTCGCCTGATCGGCCGCGTGGTTGTGGAGGATCACCTCTATCTGTCGGAGGTCTGCTGGCATGCCTGCTCGCTACGGCTTCCGGACGGTCGTGCGCCGGATGATAGCTACAGATCAGAAGTTGAGCAGCCGCTGCAGGTTCCCACCTTTGACCAGAGCGCGTTCGTCATCGCTCAAGTGTTCCAGATGCACATCAACGATGTCTGGCGTGCCGCTGCCCCAGACCATGCGCTCCGGGCCGAAGGCGTCTGCGACCCAGCGGGTCAACGGCATTACGCTCCGATACAGCGGCCCGTCCACTGCAAAGTGGTTCAGTCCCGACAGCTTCATGTAAACGTTCGGGTACTTCGCAAGACCGACTATCGCGGCGAAGTCCGGCGCAGAGCCGTAACTGGCCTCGGCAAGGTGGTCTATCAGGACCGGGTACGACGGATTGGCCTTGATCAGCACCTCGACCTGCGCCGCGTACGACGAGTCGATGTGCAGCTCGTTGAAGATCCCCGCCGAGCCCGCAACATTCCAGAGCTTGCGCACGTTCTTGTCAGCAAAGGAATCGAAGTAAGAACGCTTGCCTTCGTGGGCATGGAACCTGTGGGCGACGATCTTCCTGTTGTTCTCGTCCTTGTTGTGCCTGTCGAGCAGCTCTTTCAGTCTCTCAGGGGCTTTCGGGTCCTTCGGGTAGAACAGCGCCGTCGTCTTGAACCTGTCGGGGTCCTGCTCAACGCAATCGAGCGCCAGGCTGTGGTCGTCGCCATACGGCTCGGGGTGAACAAGCACCGCCTTATCGATGCCTTCGTCCTCCATCCGCTTCTTGTAGTCCGTCAGCGGGTCGACCGAACGCATCTCCGGTTTAGGCCGGTACACCGATTTCGGATGGAACGGATACTTGTTGGTATCCGAACTGAACATGTGGGCATTCCACTCGATGATCATCTGCAGAAGTTCCTTCGCGGTGACACCGACCGAGGCTCGAACCGAGAATGCCCGCACCTTACCTTTGTGTGGCGGGCTGCGCCAGCCGCCCACTCCTTTCTCCGGCCGATACCACCCTCTGGCCCACCTTCAGTCCATCCCCCGGTAACCCGAACGTCCCACAGCAGTCGATACAGTCGGAGATACGTCCCCGGACTGAAACCTTCACTATCCGGGCAAGCCACCGATATTCACTGACGTGGCCAACGCAAGACCTCAATCCCTCAGCACGGACCAGTCACATGCGAAAAAGATCTCTTGTATTGGCCTTCACAGCCGCAGCACTCTCAGTCCTGCTCACCGTTTCAGTTGTAGCGGCAGCAACAAATGGGAGCGGAAAAGGCAGCAGCAAAGCCGACCAGGTCAGGGCTCATTGGACTCCTGACCGCCTGAAAAACGCCACCCCGCGCGACTTCGTCATCTCTGGCCAGGGCCGGATCATCCCACAGCCCGGCAAAGGCAACGGCCGCGGCAAGCCGGGCGGCGACGACTCCGGTTCATCCGAGGTCACGGGCGCATCATGGACAACGCCAGGGCTCGTGAAGAGCGCGACCGGCAAGATCTTCTTCGAGATCGGAAACTCCGGTTACGTCTGCTCAGGCGCCGTGGTCACCGACTCACAGGCAGGCCAGTCGCTCGTCCTGACCGCAGGACACTGCCTGTTTGACGAAGGTTCGAGCGGCACCGGCTTCGTCAACAACCTTGTGTTCATCCCGGACTTCGACTCCGACCCGGACACCGCTTACTACGCCTGCACAACTCCTGAAGAGCTGGGCATCGAGTGCTGGGTGGCCGAGCACCTGGTCACCAGCGCAAAGTGGGCCAGCGGTGACAGCGACAAGTGGTCTGAGGACTACGGCTTCGCAGTCGTGACAGACGCCATGAACGCGGGCCTGTCACTCGAAGCAGAGGTCGGTTCCTTCCCGATCAACACGGACGGCGACCCCGCTCCCCAGTCGATTCACGCATTCGGCTACCCGGCTGCGAAGAAATACAACGGGGCGGACCTCGTGTACTGCGCTGGTGAAGATGGCCGCGTGAACGACGGCAACCCGCAGACCAGCTCGATCAAGTGCAAGATGACGGGCGGATCTTCCGGCGGCCCGTGGCTGCTGGACTTCGACCCGGCTACCGAGACGTCGGCGGGCATTCGCTCGCTGACAAGCTACTCATACTCTTCCGCCAACGGGTACCTGTTCGGACCGATATTCGACCAGTACACGCAGGGAGTGTTCGCAGCGGCTGACGGAGCCATCGGCTCAGACCTGGTCATCGACGAGAACGGGAACATCGTTCCTTAAGAGGCCAGACTCATAGAAGAAAAGAAAACGCCCCGGATTTACCTCGGGGCGTTTTCTTTTAGGTCACATCGAACGGTCACGAGATTTCGCGCGTCGTGCCGGTGCTAGGTCCGCTCCGCCAGCCAATCTCCCATCAGCTCGACGTACCCCGGAGCGAACACTCGCTCGCCGGTCTCTGCCATCTTCACCGCCTCCATCTGGCTGCCCGTCTTCGCCAGGGCAATGCTGTGGTTGGCGTCTGGAAATGTCCTCAACGTCACGTCGCCGTTGCCCGCCTCTGCGAGTAGCGACCGATACCCGGCCATGCTCTCCTCGACGTCCACGATCGTGTCCTTCTCTCCAAAGATGCCGAGCACCGGACACCCCACCTTGCGCAGAAAAGGCCGGACATCGAACGTCGCTATCTGCTTCAGGAAGTCGTAGCCTGCGAAGTCCTCCGTGTCACCGACTGCGACCTTCACCCAGCGCTCGTTCTCGTATTCAGCGAATGCCTCTTTCACATCTTCCACCGGCGCATCGGCCTCGATGAGGCTCTCAAGCTTGCGGAACAGTCCCACGGCTCGGTCGGTCTCTTCGGGCGTGAATCCGTCGGCAGGGAACGTCGTCCGCACCCGGTAGATGTTCTGCTCATTGACGGTCGAAACAGGAACGCTCACGGCAATCATGAACGCCACGTCCGGCGCCAGGTGGCACACCTGCGGCATGACCCATCCGGCCTGGCTAATGCCCCACATACCGATGCGGCTTGAGTCGATGTCGTCACGCGTTTTCAGAAGCTCCACCGCCGCCACGACCTCGTCTGCGCGGTCGGTGAAGCTCTGGGTCTTGAAGTCACCTGTCGAGTCGCCAACACCCGGCTTGTCCCAAGAAAACGAAGCTATCCCGTGCTTTGCGAACTCCTCGAAGATGGGCGGGTAGAGTCCCGAGCCGTCACGAGTTGAAGAGCCGGAACCAGCGACAAATGCCACAGCCGGAACAGGGCCTTCGACGCCGTCGGGAACGGTCAGAAGCCCAGCGATGGAGTCCGACCCACTTTCGAACCGGACCTGGTGTTGCGATAGCGACTCAGCCATACCCATGAAAGTCCCCCATGATCTTGCATCCACTTACAGGCGCTGACCTATCCCCTATCCCTGGGAGGGAGAGGGTCAGGGTGAGGATTGAAGCTCGCCACCCTTCGACAAGCTCAGGATGGCGGAGTGCTTCCGTCGTCCCGAACCAGAGTGAGGGACCCGGAGACGCGGGGCAAACTCAGGTAGTCATCTTGCTCTCACCCGGACGAGGCTTGCTCAGGTCGGCGTTGTCGAACAGTTTCCTCTCATCTAGTCATCTAGCGAAAGGTTTCTGATGGGTCGCCCCACCCACCGGGTCCCTCGTTCCGACTCGGGACGACCAGTGGTGAGTTGGTCTCCAGCAGAAACCCTTCGACTTCACTCAGGGAACACAAAGCCCCTCAGCTAAACCCCTGCGCTTTCTCCGCCATCACCTGGAACGCGAGCGCATCCTCATTGCCGGGATCAAGCGCCAGCACGCCCCGCACGCACTCGAGCACCGACATCCAGTCATGCTGGTCAGCTGCGTTCTCGGCATCATCAAGCAGCTTCTCAAGACGGCGCTGCACCCGCTCACTTGGCATAGTCCGGAAATCTTAACGCAAGCTGTGAGGCGAGGTGAGTACGCAAAGCAAAGTCGTTGGCCAGTCTGTCGCAGGGGCGAATCCGACAGCACACGTCCGGTGAAAAGCATTCCTGATAGCCTGCGCTGGTCTTCGCTCCCCGAATCACAGGAATAACGCAAACCCAATGCCAGAATCGAACCAGTCACCGAAACTGCTCTCCGGAGGCAACCCACAGATCGCCAAGGCCGACGGCGACGCCCCGGTCCAGGCCTACATCGCGGCGATGCCGGGCTGGAAGAGTGACCTTGGCCGACGCCTGGATGAGCTGATCGTCCGCACCGTCCCCGACGTGAAGAAAGCTGTGCGCTGGAACTCGCCTTTTTATGGAGTCGAGGAGCGAGGCTGGTTCCTGAGCCTTCATTGCTTCACGAAGTACGTGAAGATCACCTTCCACAACGGCGGCTCGCTGCAGCCGCTCCCGCCCGGCGAATCGAAGTACGACTACATCCGCTACCTGAACATCCACGAAGACGACGACCTCGACAATTCTCCACTGGAGTCCTGGATCAGACAGGCCGCGGAACTCCCCGGCGAAGAGCTTTTCTAGAGCGGGCGAGAGCGACCTGGCACCCTTCGACGGGCTCAGGATGGCGACATCATTCCCCTCTCCCGCTCGCGGGAGAGGGTTGATCGGCCAGGGGCCGATAGCTCGCTACCCTTCGGTCAGCTCATGAGGGCGGGCTTTCTGTCACTCTGAACTTGATTCAGAATCTCTCAACTGACCACTGACACCACCCGAACGAAAGATTCCGGATCAAGCCCGGAATGACAACACGGTAGTGCTCCTATCCCCTTTCCCTGGGAGGGGGGCGAGGGAGAGGGTCGGTAGTCTCCTAGCTTCAACCTGTCTACGCGTTCAACACGCACCCACCCTCTAACTCCCTCCCAAGCTAGGAGGGAGAACAGGTCACCCTCGTCGTCCACAATGATGGCGCCTTCAGATATACAGATGGCGTGATCTGTTGGTGCAACGTCGGCTCCACTCACCGATACTCCACTCAGATCGGAAAGCCATTGGAGAACTGCAGCATCACTGTCCTCCACTCGGACACTTCGATCTACAGGGACACAGTTACCGCTGTCGATCGAGGAGAGAGCCATGCTAGGGGTGAACTCAACACTCAGGTGCGATCCCAGTCTGCTGCAGAGGGACCTGAGCGGTAAGACCTACATCGTGACCGGAGCCAACTCCGGCGCCGGGCTCGCCACGGCTAGGCAGCTCGTCAGACAAGGTGCGCACGTGGTCGGAGGATGCCGACGGGTGGACGCAGGCCAGAATGCATTCGCCAAACTCAAGCACCTCCGCGGTTCGTCGGAAGTGATGCCGCTCGATCTCGCCAGCCTCAACTCGGTACGGACCTTCGCAGAGATGGCCCGGTCCAAGTTCGACCGCCTCGACGGCCTTGCAAACAATGCAGGCGGGGTGTTTCGCGAAGGTCGGACCGAAGACGGGTTCGAGACAACCTTCGGCGTCAACTACCTCGGCCATTTCCTTCTCACCCACCTCCTGCTGGACACCCTGAAGTCGAGCGCCCCTTCCCGAATAGTCAATGTCTCCAGCGTGGTGCATGCAGGCCGTGGTGACTACGTGCCGGAAATCCACTTCGATGACCTGAACTTCGATACCCGCGACTACAGCGCGAACCGCGCCTACTCCGAAGCGAAGCTCGCCGTCATCATGTCCACGTCTCACCTCGCCCAACAACTCGAGGGAACGGGCGTTTCCGTCTTCTCGGTCCACCCGGGTTGGGTGCGGTCGAACTTCGGGCGGTCGTTCTTCCCGTCCTGGATTCCGTCGGCGGCGGGCGCAGTGTTCAATGGCGTGCTGCGACCGTTCAGCAGATTCCTCGGGATAGTCTCACCCAACGACGGTGCGCAGACGACTCTGCACTGTCTGCTGGATGACGATGCACCGAAGCACACCGGCGAGTACTACTCCCAGATGAGCATCCTGTACCCGAACAGATCAGACAGGCCGGGCGGATGGCCGATGCGCTCCCCCAACCCGAATGCCCATGACGCCGAGGCGGCGAGCAGGCTCTACGAGGTGAGCCGCCAGCTGGTGGGGTTGGTCGGCGACGAAACCGCACCCTAGATAACCCGCGACAGGCGAAACACGACCCCTAAGGAGGAGGACCATGACCACTAATACGGAGAAAAGAGTTGCGCTGGTAACCGGAGCTTCGTCCGGCATCGGCCACGAATCTGCGCTTGCGCTCATCGATGCCGGCTTCACTGTCTATGGCGGCGCCCGGCGGGTCCAACTGATGGACGACCTGGTCGCGAAGGGTGGGCACGCTCTGGAGATGGATGTGACGAGCACTGAATCGGTCAATGAGGGCGTCGAGCGCATCATGGCCGAACAGGGCCGGATCGACGCTCTGTTCGCCAACGCGGGTTACTGCCTGCTCGGCGCCGTTGAGAACCTGCCGATCGAAGAGGTGAGCAAGCAGTTCGAAACGAACGTCGTTGGCATCGGTAGGGCCATCAAGGCGGTGCTTCCTCACATGCGGGCCCAGGGCGCTGGACGAATCGCCATCTGCTCGTCGGGCGCGGGCCATGTGTCCGTACCGGGCATGGCCTGGTATCCAGCTACAAAGTTCGCCCTTCAGGGGCTTGGAGAGGGTCTACGCATGGAGGTCAAGCCGTTCGGAATCACAGTATCGTTGATCGAACCGGGTTACATCCGGACTCACATCGACGACGCCAGCCTTCCGTACCTGGATCTGGCGGCCCAGGATCCGGGAGCCGAGGCGTACAACGAGCAGCGCGAGACGTTCCGTGAGAAGTGGTCTCGCGGCATCAAGGAAGGCGCTGATCCCGGGACCATCGCGAAAGTAGTGGTTCACGCGCTCACTTCGAAACGGCCAAAAAAGAGATACCACCCGAACCGTGACTCACGGATGGCTTACTGGCTCAAGCGGATAACGGGTGATGCAGTGGTGGACCGGATGGTTCCGGGCATGTCCATACGCAGCTAAGGAAGAGATCGCAGGTATGTCGGCTTCATTTTCGGTCAACCCCGGCTGGAGAGTGACTCTCGCCGACGCAGGCATCAACATCCAGAACGTGTTGATCCGAGCGGGTCTCGCCGGCGACCTCTTCGCTCGGGAGAGAGCGTCGCTGACGACAGAACAGTACTTCAGGCTGTGGCGAGCCATCGACGACGAAGCCCGCGACCCGCTGCTTCCACTTCACATAGGTTCGATGGTCACGGCTGAAGCGTTTGACCCGCCTTTGTTCGCTGCGATGTGCAGTCCCGATCTGAACACAGCGCTTTCACGCATCAGCCAGCACAAGCGGCTGATTGGACCGGTGGGCCTGCATGTGGAGATACAGCCAGGTCAGACGAAGATAGAGCTCGAATGGCTGGATAAATCGGTAACTGCGCCGCAGCCGCTGGTCCTCGCCGAGCTGGTGTTCTTCGTGCAGTTGAGCCGTCTGGGCACCCGGACACAGGTGGTGCCGCTCAGCGTCGGCTGCCCCGAGTTGCCGACGCACACTGCGGAGTACGCAGACTACTTCGGTGTGCCGGTTTCCAGTGCTGACGCGCCGACGGTCGTGTTCGACGCTGCCGATGCAAACCGACCATTCCTGACCGCTAACCAGGCGATGTGGCAATTCTTCGAGCCCGAGCTGCGCGCCAGGCTTTCCGAGATCAAATCGGCGGCGTCGGCGTCCGAACGGGTCAGCTCCGCCCTGGTCGAACTGCTGCCTGCCGGTTCGTCTTCGGTCGACTCCGTCGCAGACAAGCTCGGCACAAGCCCGAGGACGTTGCAGCGCAGGCTCCGGTCTGAAGGCCAGAGCTACCAGGGCGTGCTGAACTCAACCCGCAGGAAACTTGCCAACCACTACCTCACCAACTCCGTGATGTCGGGCTCGGAGATCTCTTTCCTGCTCGGGTACGAGCACCCCAACTCCTTCTACCGGGCCTACCAGTCATGGACAGGCGAAACACCCGAAACCGCCCGCAGACACGCGAGTGTTTGACGGGAGTGGAGCGTAGGGAAGCCTATTGCTGAACCAGAACGACTAAAGGCGAAGTTCAGGAGCCGAACCAACCCCCACCTACCACTGCACGTACATCGGCATGATCACGTGGGAGTAGCCTTCCAGCTTGTCTGAGCGGAACAGGCCGGGGCTTGAGGGCGTCGTCGTCTCCACGATCACGTCATCGCCGCGCATCACATTCAGCACATCCGTCAGGAAGCGGGCGTTGAAGGCGATCTTTGACTCATCGCCCTCCACCTTCGCAATCAGCACACCCTTGTTGTCACCCATCTCCTCGGCGCGGGAACTCACCGCAACCGTCCCATCGCCGTCATCCTCGCCCGGCGTCATCACCATCCGGATGATCCCGCTGCCGTCACGAGCGAACACCGAAGCCGCCCGCGTCGCCTGCGAAATGCGCTGCAGGTCGATATCGGCCCGGGTCGTGTGCGAAACCGGCATGATCTTCTCGTAGTCGGGGAACGTGCCCTGCACAAGCTGCGTCACAACCTCGATATTCGCCATCTTGAACAGCGCCTGCGTGCGGGCCTCGGTCACCGAGAACTCAACCTCGCCCGAAGGGTCGGTCAGCAGCCGCTGGAGCTCAGACATTGTCCTCGCGGGCACGATGCAGCTGATGCCCTCGGCAGGACCGTCAGCCAGCTCCGACTTCTCAACAGACATCCTGAAGCCGTCGGCCGCGGCAAGCGTCAGCGCCTTCTCCGAGATATCGACATTCACGCCGGTCAGCGCAGGCCGTGAATCGTCTGTTGCTGCTGAGAAAACGACTCGCTCCAGCGCCCCGCGCAAGGTGTCGCCGGGGATCGTGATCGACGGGCCGTCTTCCACAGATGGGATCGGCGGGAACTCTGCCGCGTCGGTGCCATTGATGGTCGCCTCGAAGTTGGCGCACTTGATGTGCACGCCCTTCGGCTCGCCAACGAGGTCGATCTCGACCTTCTCGGCAGGCAGCGAGTTCACGAAGTCGGTCAGCATGCGGGCGGGAATGGTGATCGAGCCTTCGCTCTCGATCTGGCCGCCGATCCATGTGCTGATGGCGATCTCGAGGTTGGTTGCGGTGAGCTTGAGCCTGCCGCCGTCTGTCTGGATGAGTACGTTTTGCGTGACGGGCAGCGTGGCGCGGGCGGCGACGGCCCGGCCTACGGTTGCGAGACCTTTAGCGAGGTTTTCCTGGAGGCAGGTGACCCACATGTTTTCTGTTCCCTTGCTGTCTGTTTCTGGCCTGTCTGAATCCGGCCTGCTGTTTCAGGTGCACCAGTACCAACCGGCGGCAGCTGAAGTCTGAGCGAAATACGGTGTACGAACGCACGGCGGGACGCGGTTCGGGCTGCGGCGCCCGGTCAGCCTGTCATGGTCGTGCGAAAAGCACAAGATAGAGTGGCGAGTATATGTTCAGACACAACAGGTGGTCAATTAGAGGAGGGTGCACTCAGCTAGTGGGCACGCCAACCCCGGGGACGAGAGCCGTGCCGCGCGGAGGTAATTCGAACCAACGGTATCTGTCCTTCAACGGGCCGCGCAGACCCATGAACTTAACTACGGGCCTAGGTGCGGTTCGCCACAGTTCTTCAAACTCACGCCAATGGCGCAATACCGCTAGCAGAACCTGGGCTGAATGTTCTTCGCCACTCGTCAAGTAGATGATGGCGGCGTTCCAACGATAAATTGCTTCAACCTCATCGGGGATGGTGAGCATTCGCTTGTTGCAACTCAGCACGAGCCAGTTGCGCTTCCCGGCCCGCTCCACCCATTCTGTGTCGCTCGTGCCTCGCCAGTTCATTTCCGACATCGATGTCGCGTCGTAACTGACGGCCTGAAGTGCTGTCGTTACGCTCGGACCAGTATCTTCGTCTGTCAGAAGTTTCACGCTGCCATGCGAACATCATTGGCGTACAGCAGGATCTGATCCACATCATCAACGCGCATTCCAGTGTCTTTGGCTATGCGAGTCATTGAGTATCCTGCTTTTCGCCTCTTGTAGATCGACTGAACTGTGAGACGCCTTCCAACAACAGTCGGCGCGCCTGCACCGACTTGGGGATCGATGACTATCGGGACTTGCTTGCCGCACGGAAACCAGCGTTCCGCAAATTCGTCGTCCGCCCACTCCAACGCCTCGAATTCGACGAGTACCATTCCAGGCAATGTAGCTTGTTGCCCTTCGTTTAGTTCGACCAGTGGAGAACCAGGGTTCTTCTCTTGGAACTCCCTAAGAATGCGACCACCTTGCACCGCAAGGTTTTGCCACGCGAACGGGTACGGGATACCCAACTCCGTTCTGGCGTAGTCATGGCCTTCGCGGATTCTCTCAATGCGCACATTGCGACGCCGAAATCTCCGAGCGATTACCAACTCAACAAGCTCAAGGAATGAGACCACATACTTCTCACGGTCTGGGCCGTAGTTGAGTACCGGCGCTTGGTCAACTGTGCCAAACAGCCAACGCCGAACTGTCTCCGGTGTAACCTTCGCGAACCTTGCGGCCTCACCAATGGTGTAGAGCCGCGTAGTACGGAAAGAATTGAGTTCCACTGTCGTAGTCATGTTGATTCCACCTCCACAATGCTAGATCTGATCTAGCAACTCCCCATGAGTGGAGGCAACATTGTGCACGCGCTGCAACGCGAGACGCGGTTTTCCTGACACATCCGCCAAGAAACGAGACGGCGACAACTTAAAGCATTCCAATCGCCGTGGCGACCCTGAGTCGCTGCATCTGTTTACGTTTGATAAAGGAATGCAGGCTCCATACCAGCCTATCCCTGAAGCTGACTGAAGTTCCAGCGAGGATGCCGCTGAAGATGTTAGGACAACGCTTCGAACCGCCCGCTGCCCGAACTCTTCCGACGATCAATCTAGTACCCAAGCTTGCCAAACCACACACGCAACTGATGCTTAGAGGCATGATGAAGCGTAGCCTACGGTCTACGTTTCAGGATCGTCCAAGACGATTCAACGTTCTGCGTGTGAAGCTCGCCAATGCTCACCACCCCCATCACTCATAAATCGGTCCTACCCTGCTGAACAGGACGGTGTCCCAGATCAGGCCGTTCACCTCGCCCGACTCGCTCAGTTGGAACCGCACCGGCATTCCTGCAAACGGCACATCACCCGCGACCTTGAAGACCTCCGGCGAATCGGTCGGAGCCAACTTCGCCCGCATGTCTGCTTCCTCGCCTTCGCCGGGCCGGATCGACAGCCCACCGCGCCACCACTCCACCCACGCGGTGTGCGCGCCGTCCAGCAAGTAGATGCCCGTCAACTTTTTCATCTCCGGGTCCGGCTCGGTCGCCAGGTGGACCTCGGGCGCCTGTTTCGCCGTCGAGTCGCCAGAGCCGGCGGCGGCCAGGCCTTCGGACACCTTCTCGACGATCTGCTCAACAAGCGGTGGCTCCAGGTCCTTCGTGTTGAGCATCACCATCACTCCGAAGCCCTGCTCAGGCACAAGCGCGATGCGGCAGGAGAAGCCCGGAATCCCGCCGCTGTGCGCAAACACCATCACTTCGCCGACCCGGCCCGCGCCCCAGTTCATGCAGCGGCCAGCGTTCCAGTCCGGCGCAAGGTGCTGCGGGTGGCGCATCTCTTGTCGGGACTCGGCCGATAGCACCTCGGGATGCGAGTCAGAGAGATGAAATCCGGCCCACTTCGCAAGGTCGACGCCGTTCGAGTACAGCCCGCCCGCCGCAGTATCGAACTTCAGGTCCAGCGTCTCTACTGCGATGACATCGGACGTGGGGTGGGACCGTTCGTAGCCGATAGCGACGTTTCCATGCGGGCCGGGCACGGGCTCAAAGGCGGTCACGCCGAGCCCAAGAGGCTTGCAGATCTTCTCGACCAGGTATTTCTCAACATCCATGCCCGAAACGCGGGTGATCACCTCGCCAAGCAGTGAGAAGCCGAGGTTCGAGTACTCGAAATCCTTGCCGGGCGGCTTGAGCAACTTCGCATCCCTGAGCGACGCCATCGCCTCTTCACGGTCCGGGATGTTTCCGTCACTAATGAATGGCCGCCCGACGTCCCATGACCTGCCAAGCCCGGCGGTGTGCGAAAGAAGGCGTCGCAGCGTGATCTCATCTGCGTGCTTGCCGATCTCGCCTGCGTCGGCGAGCTCAGGCAGGTGCTTCACGACCGAGTCGTCGAGCGATAGCGCGCCTGCGTCTCGAAGCTGGAAGATGCCGGCAGCGGTGAAGGTTTTGGTGATGGAGGCGATGCGGAAGAGCGTGTCCCGGCTCACGGCCGCGCCGGATGCGAGGTCGGCCTTTCCGTAAGGCAGCTCCCACGCGATCTTTCCGTCCATGGCCACCGCTGCGTACGCGCCGACCGCGTGCAGCTTTGCGAACGCCTCATGCACATCTGCCGTCAGCGATTCCGCAAGGTCAGGCGGAAACTCGCCCGGCGTCGACCCGTTGCTCGAATCAGAACTTTGCACGCGACTCGTCCTTACATATGGCCTTGCTCATGGCTTCACTCATGGTGAGGCCGGTACGCTACCCGCGCGCCGGGTCGTCGGCAAGCGGCGGAGCTACTGCCTAAGCCGATCGCGCCGCAGCGTCCTGGACAATCTCCGCCGGGTCACGATCGTCAGGCTCATCCTCGGAGTCGACCCAGTACCTGATGCACGGCTCGGAGCGCTTTTGGCTAAGTGAGACAAGCCCGGAGCCCATGGCGATCGTCTCGACCTTCTCTGCACTCTTGAAGACGAACTTGCCGCGCCCGGACATCTTTGACGACTCGTCGTACCAGCACAGTCTGTACATCTGCAGCTCCCGAAACGCCTGGTGTGTCGGCCGCCTCCTCATTTTATCGTGGCCCCGGCCGAATCCGGGCAACCAAAAAGCCCGGCCGGAGGCTGATCTGGCAACCTCAGACCGGGCTTTTTCAGTTATCCGCTTCGTGAGGAGGGATTCCGCGAAGCGGGTCACTTTCTTATTGAGCCGACTAGGAAGCCGGCGTGATCGTCACACGGATGACCGAGCCGACGGACGGGTACGAGTAGCCATCGTTCGGCGCCATCACCACGTTCGACTCCTGCGTGCCCGCACCAGCAGCCGACTGCCGGGGCGCCTGATTCGGGCCAACACCCGGAGGCTCGTTCACCTCGGTACCAGAGTCCCACAGAGAGAACTGCGCAGTCACGTCGCCGGAGATCGGCGTCCCGCTGCTGCTGAACAGGGCCACGCCGTCACGGTCGGGAGCGAAGAACAGGTCGTTCGACTGCACCCACATCGTCGCCAGCGAGAGCCTGTCGCCCTCTTCGGCTGAGAATGTGAAGGTGTAGCCGTCGCCCGGCAGAGCAGGTCCGGCCTGTCCGGTGTTAATCGTCTCGCCGAACGCCTGCGCAAGCTCGATGCCGTCCTCGCCGTCAAGCTCAGCCGCGAGGTCCGCGCCGCCACCGTCTTCGGCGAGACCTTCAAGCCCCTGTCCGCGGTCCGCAACGCCCTGCGTAAAGATCGGGTCGTTGTTGGTGTGGACCACGAAAGCGCCCGGAGCCAGCGGTGAAGTCACGCCCGTCTTGGCAGCAACCGCCGCGACCAGGGCGTCTGCACCGCCCGTCTCAGCGACAGCCTCAAGCCCCTCGCCGCGGTCAGGCTGCCCGACCGTGAACAGAGGCGCGGAAGCCGAGTGAACGACCCAGACAGCGGGCGTCAGCGGCACCGCGGTCGTCTCGCCACTAGATGTCTGGACCGTGTCTGCTGTCGAAACGTTCTCGATCGTCGCACGGAACTTCGTCGCAGACAGCGACTCCAGCCGCACGCTGATCACATCGCCGTTCGCAGGAAGGTTGCCGAAGGTGTCCTCGGCAATCCGTACCGCGTTGTTGGAGTCCGGCGTGCTCGGCTCGGGCCCGCCAATCAGCGGCTGCTCAGAACCTGCGCCCGGCTCCTGGTCGGCCTCAGTACCGGCGTCCCACAGGCTGACCTGCGACGTCACATCGCCGGTGACCGGGTTTCCGGCGGCGTCGAAGAGAGCGATGCCGCTCTCGCCGGGTGCGAAGAAGAAGTCGTTCGAAGGCACGAACATCGTTGCGAACGAGAGCGAGTGCCCCGGCGCTGCGTCGAACTCGAAAACAAAGCTGTCGCCCGGTCCGGCAGGCCCGCTCCCGGCCACGCCGCTGGCGATGAAATCGTACTGCGGAGAGATGTTGTCGATCCGCACCGTGAACTCCGTCGGCTCGTTGGACGAGCTGCAGGCCACGGCGGCGATCATTGTCAGTCCGCCTGCGAAGGCGGCTAGACGCCTCCACGTTGGTATTCGCATTGATGCACTCCTGGTCGGTTAAATCGCGTTTCACGAAGGCCGCAAAAACGCGGCGCACGATTACCAGTACCGGCCGAAATGCAAGACGGACTCTATGAAGTGATTACAGAAGTCTTAACAGAATGGAGGAGGGAGGGACGGGGGCACACTCGCCACCCTTCGACAGGCTCAGGATGGCTTTTTTCGCTCGGGACGGCGCCTTATCCCCTCTCCCGAGCCGGGAGAGGGTTAGGGTGAGGGCTTCCTGTCTTTGTCATCCCGAGCGTAGCCGAGGGATCTGACCGGTCTTACCTTGATCGCTTCGCCAATCCGGCGACAGCCGCCAGATGCCACCATGACTCGCTCCCGACGCGCATAGTCAACACCGACCTCTTGACCGAACGCCGCCAACCAAAGACCAGTCAGATCCCTCCGCTGCGGTCGGGATGACAGAAACCACCCGCCCAGCGCTAGACTTACTCCCACCTGAACCCCGGACCCTGAATAGAAGCCAGCCCCAGCAGAAAGCTCCAACCAACATGAAGATGAATGTGAACGGCAAGGAGATCGAGGTCGACCAGGTCTGGGCTGTCCGCGACAACGAGCCCTGGAATGAGTACGAGCTAGAAAACGGTGACCGCATCCGGCTCAAAACCGTCGCCAAGAAGATCCTCAAGGTCCGGGGCCAGGAACACGAGTACATCGTGCAGTCCGCCAACATCATCGACGTCGACAACGCGCCATCACCAGACGACTAGCCCGTCAGCGCGCACAACAGCCAACCGTCCACCACTCCTCGCACTTCCCCTTCCCGTAACACTTCGCTCGCCCGGCCTGTTCTATCCTCTCGCGTGCTGTGGACTGACCCATGGGGCCGCCTGACATCACTTGATCGATAAAGATGCAAGGAGAAGAGCGATGGCCGCGCCGCGACCGATCATCCTTCCAGCCCTGCTAATTACCGCCCTGTTCGCCCTGGCCGCGGCCTGCTCAAGCGAACCGTCGAGTGCTCCCGGAACGCCCGAGGCCGTTGGAAGCCTAGCGCCTACACAAGCCGAAACAGCCAAACCCACCGAAGAGCCAACCGCTAGCTCCGCCGTCACCCACGCCTGCCGTTTCTTCCCTGGATGGCAGGTGGAGATCGAAGGCAACACCTACGCGCCGCTCTGGGGTCCGATGCGAAGCGACATTCTCCGTACCGCGGCGTTTAAGGAGTCCGACCTCGAAGCCATCGACGCGAGACCGTGTCCTGGCCCACTGCCTGAAAGCATCCACGAGATCGCCGGAGTGCCGATCGACCAGATCTTCGTCGAGATGAGAGACGCCAAGAACACGAATGGCGCAGGCCGGCGGCATCCGATCGCATGCCAGTACCCCAATGAGGTCTATGTCTTCACCGCCGTGGGCGCTGAAGAATCACCGCCTCCTTACAGCTTCCCGACCAGGGTGCCGTCACCGCTTGAGGTAGCGACGCCGACTCCACCTCCACCAGGATCTGGGACTGGCCACTTACTGGAACTCTCTGTTGAGGGATTGTTGGAGACCGGCTGGCCCGTGTTCCGCGTGCCGGACGGCGGAGACATCGGCTGGGATTCCGGGTTCGACGTGATGTACGAAGGGCAGCGATACAGGTTCTCGGCCTCGCCGACGCTGAACGGCAAGGGCAGGTTCGAGCTGCCTCTCGATGAGATCGACCAGATAAACATTCTCTTCGTCGAGTACCTTGAGAACCGGTGGCCGGAGGGCCTCGCGAAGGCACTGCCCCATTTGCTGACTGACGGGAAGGTAGAGGACAGGGTGCGACTGCTGCGTCGGCTTGACCGTCCATCCGAAGAGCTGATCATCGTCGATCCGTGCCCCACCTATCCCAACGACCTTCAACCAGACAATGTGGTCTTCTGGGGCCGGGTGTTCCCACCGCCCACTGAGTGATGGGCTATCCCCACTAGAGGTTGCCGGGCACCTGCCTACGGACGGTGCCTTATCCCCTCTCCCTGTGAGGGAGAGGGTCAGGGTGAGGGTTGAAACTCGCCACCCTTCGACAAGCTCAGGATGCCAGGTAGCCGGGCGTTCCGGCCCCATCCCCTACTGCTGTGAGGCCAGCTCGGCCGTGATGTGCTCACGGGTCTTGCGCATCTGATCGCTGGCGTCCTCATCACCCTCGACGCCCCAGATATCGCCTGCGGAAGCCACGATCAACGGGTCAGTGTCGTACACCACCGAATCGTCCTTGCCGTCATACGGCAGCACGTTCAGGACGTGGCGCATGGCGTTGATTCGGGCCCGCATCTTGTCGTCTGACTTGATCACGGTCCATGGCGCGGCGGGCGTGTGAGTGCGGCGGAACATTCGCTCCTTCGCCTCCGTGTACTCGTCCCACTTGCCCCGAGCGGCGATGTCGACAGGACTCAGCTTCCACTGCTTCAGCGGGTCGGATTCACGCTGGCGGAACCGTCGCTTCTGTTCCTTCTCGTTCACCGAGAAGTACATCTTGATCAGCCTGATGCCGCTCTGGACCCAGACTCGCTCAACCAGCGGGACATCGTGCAGGAACTGCCTGTACTCCTCGTCGGTGCAGAAGCCCATCACCTTTTCGACGCCTGCCCGGTTGTACCAGGAGCGGTCGAACAGCACGATCTCGCCTGCCGTCGGGAACTGCTCGACATAGCGCTGGAAGTACCACTGGCCCTGCTGGACCTGGGTCGGGACGGAGAGAGCCACGACTCGTGCGCCACGAGGGTTGAGGTGCTCCATGAACCGCCTGATGGTCCCGCCCTTGCCCGCGGCGTCACGGCCTTCGAACACCAGGACGACTTTCTGGCCGGTGTCCTTGACCCAGTTCTGCATCTTGACCAGTTCGACCTGCAGCGGGAACTTTTCGGTGTAGTACTCCTCAAGCTCCATCCGCTGGGCGTACGGGTACGTGCGGTCGAGGAAGAGCCTGCGACGCTCCTCTTCGGTGATGGATTCGGGGTTTTCGACGGGCTCGGCATCGTAGAGCGGCGGCCGCTCGTCGGGCGGCTCATGCGTGTCGCCGTAGAAGTAGGTGTAGTAACCCCGGATGGGTTGTCGCTTCTCGCTCTTCATATGGGTCTAGAGTTTGAGTTCGAAAAGGCCGGTTGGAGCCCGAAACCTTACCGCAGATTTCCGGGTGGATTGTTAAACCTTAAGGTCATCAGACAGTTCGATCGGCCCGCCGAAAACCGCCCTGTGATGCCTCATCAGCGAGGCGGGCCGCCAGTTCGAGGCGCCCCCGAAGGAGATACGGACGCTCCCCTTCTTCGGGTCTGGCTGGTCTGGCCGTTCGATATGCAGCTGATCTATGGCGTTACCGAGGCGCATCTCGATCTCGTCTGCAATGCGGAGCAGAACACCCGATTTCTCGAGGGCGGTGATCTCGCTTTCGGCGATCTGTCCGCCGTAGTGGGCGATCTTGACCTGGTCTCCGTCCGCCGCAGCACAGACGGCCGCAACCAGGGCGATCTGGCGGTGGGTGAGCGTGCCTGCGTTGCTGTTGACCACGAGCAGTGCGGCTCCGGCGTAGCGCTGGTAGTAGTCGATGCCTGAACCGGCGTCGACGATCTCGGCCGCGAGCCGCAGCGCTTCGGCGATCTCAGGTGTCACGAAATCCGTGAATGCGGCGGCAACACGCTCTGCGACCTGCGATCGCCTCGCTGCCCGACCTTCGTCCCAGGTCGAGAACCTTCTGCACATGTCCCTGACTGACTGCACTGCACGGTCTTCGACAGGCCGAGGCTCGACTCCGAACGCCTCCAACGCGAGCCCTTCACGAAGTCCAGACCCGGATACGAGCAGCGAATCGCTGCCCAGGAACTTCACAAGTGCGTTCAGAGCGGCGATGCCGCCGACGATGGAGTCGGCGCGCTCCGGGTTGAGGCCGGGCATGTTGCGCAGAGCCGTCGGTTCTTTTTCAGCAAGCCTTCTCAAAGAGTCGTTCAGCGATTCGGCTGCTATACGGTGGCCGTGCAGCCTGCCGAACCTGCCGCCGTTCCTCCTGCGGTCGATCTTCCCTGCGTTGCGCACGGTCCCGCCTGTACCGATCACCTGCCCGCCGTTCACCAGCGGCTCAACGCCAGCGTCGGAAAGTGTCGACTCGACATGTTCCGCCAGCCGTGCCAGCCTCTTCGCCGTCACCTTCCCGCCCTCGAAAAACCGGTCGCTCAGCTTCAGCGCGCCGAGCGGCAGCGTCACCGTCTGCACGGCGCTGCGGTCCTCGAACCGCACAACCTCCATGCTGCCGCCGCCGATGTCCACCACAACGCCCTCGTTCACAGGCATCGAAGACACCGCGCCCCGAAACGTAGCATCCGCCTCTTCGCGGCCGCTCAACACCCTCACCTTAACGCCGGTCTCCTGCTCCACCCGCTCCACAACCTCCTGCGGCCTCGCCGTGTTGCGGATCGCAGACGTCGCAACGGCAACCAGCCGCTCTGCGCCGGCCGACTTCGCAACGGCATCGAAGTCCCGGATCACGCTCACAAGCCGTTCAAACACCTCCGACCGCAACTCGCCTGAGTCGCCGATCTCCCGCTGCAACCGCAACGACACCTTCGACTCCGACACAGGCACCAGCCCGAACTCACCGGACCGCTGCACAACGATCATGCGCGCAGAGTTCGAGCCAACATCGGCAACCGCAATTCGAGATAGAGGCACAGGCAGAAAAATCTCCTCGGAGCAGGGCTAGTCGACAGGCGGGCTGTCCATGCGCATCAGGTATACGTCCACATCATCCTCTTCCCAGTGGAACGTCTTCACATACGTGAAACCTGACTTCTCATACGAGCGGATAGCGCGCAGATTCTGCGGCTCAGGGTCGATGATGCAGGTCTTGATCCTCGGCCGGGTGAACACATACTCATGGATGAACTTACGCATCACAGCGGTGCCGACGCCCCGGTTCCGCCACTCCGGCTCACCGATCAGCACATCGACGCCCGCGGCATTGAGAATCCCGGCCTGCGCCTCGAACTCGGGCTCCGTCTCCAGGTCGTAAACCTGGATCTCGCCGATGTCCTGGCCGTCCACGACGATCACGTAACGGTCCGTGTCTTCATCGTCGTCATCCTCACCCGCCACACGCTTCCGCCACTTCTCAGTGAGCTCCGCCTCGGTCTTCCGCTGCGAATCCCAGTACCAGCGCGAAACCTCCGGCTCGCGCAGCCACCGCACCATGTTCGGCACATCAGCCATGGCAAGCTTCCGGAACGAGATATCAGGGGTCGAGCGGGTCACGCGAAGAATTGTAGGCCGCGCCCAATCGACCCAGTTGCGCTGCCGTTAACGAAGAATGTGTACGGGACCGCTCTACCTGCGCCTCGATACGCTCTTCGGCCGCCACGCCCTGCCATCTGCAGGATCGTCCGGCCTGCACACCCTGCACGCCCGGAACCCGGCTCCAATCGCCTCCTGCCGTGAGGCGAAGTGAACGCGGTTCTTAGGCATCGTCCTACGCCCCGGCGGACAGTCGGGACGGCAGTAGATCTTCGTGGTCCAGCACCCGTTAATTGACCCGTTTGCAGTCATGGGCGCTAGTTAAACATAAAGAAGGTCGCAACCCCGACAAGGAGTGTCACACCGAAGATCACCACCAACCAGCGCGTCGCCGTCCGAGCACGCGGAGACGTGCCACCGGCGACCGCCTGTCCGGCTCCCATGATCCCGGCAAACGCCAGCATGAAGATCACCCGGACCGGCACCTCCTCGATGCCGATGAAGAGCGGCACGGAGATAGCGATCCCAATCCCTGCACCGACCAGGAACCGGGAGAAGGCCGACTGCGGCACCTTGCCCTGTATGTTTCGCATATTGGCGTCCCTCTGAGTCGTATGTCAGCAGGCTAACGCCGCAACGGGATCCCAGGGCCGGTGGGGTATGAAAATCCCCTGAGAAATCACCATTGGGGACGATCTCCAGGAATAGTAAGATCGGCGCTTCCATTTCGATGCCAGCAGCCCGGAGAAGAAGATGCAAAACCCTTCGAACGACGCAGAGTCCTGGCGCAACATGCGTGACCAGGAAGGCAATCAGCTTCCCAAGCCGATCGACTATGTGGCCGCTGGCACGAACGCATTCCTGGTCGAAGACGGCAAGGTGCTGCTGCAGAAGCGTTCAGACAACGGCCTCTGGGGCCTGCCGGGCGGCAGGATGGACGCCGGCGAAAGCATGGCGGAATGCGCAGTGCGGGAGATGTGGGAGGAGACGGGCGTCGAGAGCCGCGTTACACGCTTGATCGGCGTCTACTCGGACCCGGCCCACCACTCCATCATGAGCTACCGGCACAGCGGCAATGTCCAGATCGTCCAGTATGTGATCGGACTCTACGAGATGGAGCGCACCGGCGGCGAGATCGCCGTTTCCCACGAAAGCACAGCAGTCGAATGGCACCCCGTCGACAACCTCCCCGAGCCGATCTCCCCCGCAGCGCGCCTCCGCATCACAGACGCCCTGACAGGCCAGGTAGAACCGTTTGTGAGGTAGGAAGGCTGGGTTGCACTCCGAAGGCAGCCACCCTTCGACAGGCTCGGGATGGCGAGTGGCTGTGCAGGCGCTGCCGTATCCCCTCTCCCGATGCGGGAGAGGGTCAGGGTGAGGGCTTCCGTCTTCCCCCTCTCCCAGATTGGGAGAGGGCTGGGGTGAGGGTCGTTCGGTCTCGTATCAGCAACTAGTCGTTCCAGTCACCACCGCCCCCCCTCTAACTCCCTCCCAAGCTGGGAGGGAGGACTGGCCGCCATCCAGAGCCTATCCAACAGCGATTGCCTTATCCCCTCTCCCTGGGAGGGAGAGGGTCAGGGTGAGGGTTGATCGGCCGGAGGCCGATAGCCTCCCATCCTCAACCCGTCGATAGCCCCCTCCCCTCACGCCGCTTCTGCCATGCGCTCCGGAATCGTGAGCGTGAACGTCGTTCCCGAAGCCGACGACGCTGTCACATGCAGCGAGCCGCCCAGCGCAATCGCCAGCCTCCGGGCGATCGTGAGTCCCAGGCCCGTACCCGGGTTAGACACTGTCGAATATCCGTCAAGCCTCTCGAACGCCTCGAAAATCCTTTCTGCGTCTGAATCGGAGATGCCCGGTCCGTGATCAGTGACCGCGATGACAATCTCGTTACCGACTCTACCCACGGCGATTAAGATCTCGCTGCCTTCATCGGAATACTTCGATGAGTTCGAGACCAGGTTCGTCAGTATCTGTTCCAGCCTCTGCCGGTCGGTCACGAGCTGGATGCCGGGCGACGCGTCCACACGAATGGTCTGACGCTTGACGTCTGTGATGGGAGACAGAGTCTCGGCCATCTGCTCTATAGCGGTCTGTGCGTCCAGCACCTCCGGAAGCAGGCGGACCTTCTCGGCCTGCATGCGGTACAGATCAAGCAGGTCATTGACCAGCGCCTTGAGCCGCTCGCCGTTCCGCAGGATGGCATCAAGGTGCCGCTGATCGCGCTCAGAGATGGTGCTGGTCTTCGTGTTGTCGATGAGGCCGGCGAACGCCAGGATGCTGGTCAGCGGGGTGCGCAGCTCGTGCGAGACGGTGGTGAGGATCTGGTCCTTCAGTTCGTTGATATCGGAGAGCTGCTGGTTCCTGATCTCCAGCTCCCGGCGTATAGCTCGCTCGGACGCTGATCGAAGCAGGGCCTGCTGCGCGTTGATGGCGTGCAGAGGACCCGCAATCTGTATCGCGATGCGTTCGAAAACCAGCAGGTGCGACTGGCTGTACGCACGCTCCTGCCGGGACCGGACACTGATGGTGCCGATCACCCGGTCACCCGAGACGAGCGGGGCGTACATGGCCGATTTCAATCCGCTCAGGTCGCTCAGTCGACCGCCGAGCGCGTCCATGTGCTCTGTATCGGTCTGCTCAGCCTCCGCGATGCGGGCCTCTTTTTCCGATATCACCGTGGATGCGGGCACATCGGCCAGTTTGCGCACCGGGGATTCGTCCCAGCCGGGTATGGAGACGCCGTGTACAAACTCGTCTGTGATGAAGTCGCCGCTATCGCTCATGAAGGCGACCACCAGGCGGTCGAACTTGATCAGTTTCTCGGTGGTTTCGAGCAACACCGGCCAGACAGATTCGAGGTCCACGGCGGAGCCGACTCGCCGGCCAAGATCGGCCAGCTCTGTCTTCTCGAGTACCTCGCGTTCCATGCTCTGCACCTGGACAGACTGCATCAGGATGGGAGCGATCAGGTTTGCGGCCTCCGAGACGATCTCTGCGTGGCGCTTTGAGAAGGCGGCGCGGCGGTGCGATCTGAGCATGATCGAGCCGACTATGGAGTCGCCTTGAAAAACGGGGACGATCATCATCGCCGGGAGTTGGTCATCCAGGGACCTCAGTCCCAGGAAGGAATATTCAGCCTCCGCGGCCGGGTCCTGGCAGTCTGGAATGAGGATATGCGAGCCCTGGCGCATCACCGTTTCGGTTGCCGTACCGGCAAGCGGACGTTGCGAGTCAACGTCCCAGCTTGAGGCCTGCTGGCCGCTTACGAACACATCTGTCACTAGCGAGGACGATTCGTCAGCGATGCGGATGGCGATCCTGTCGAACCTGACGAGCCTGGCGAGAAACTCTGAAAGGGCTTCGTAGACGCGGTCCTGTGATTCCAGGGTGAGCGCGTCACGGACGAATCCCCTGATTGCCGCATCGAAGTACGCGGTCCGGACAAGAGGGATCCGGAGCAGGGCGTGCCGGACGAACTCTCCGAGCCGGTTCGGCTTGTGGTGAGAATGGCTCTCAGAAGGCATATTCGATCAGGCGAACGGCGGACTGGGTGGGGAATGGGGCTGGCGCTCCTGTTCAGGTTGCCGGTCTGTGGCGGATTTACGTCGGGGCACGTACTCATACAGGTTGGACGCAACTGGCCAGATTGAACGTGAAACCTCGGAAAGATGCGGTTGTGAAAAGACCGGTGCGTCAACATTCGGCGTACATCGAACTAATTGGCGGTGGTACTTTGTGTACGCGGTACTTTTTAGCTGTTTTTCGACCCGTGTTTCGATAGCGATGGCTGACGGTGAAAATCGACCTATACGTGTCTCGCAGACCGACTTAAGGCCAGGTAATGAGCTCGAACTATTCTCTGAAATTTCTGCTTGAACGAGTTGCTGCCGGAGAGCTTTCTCCGGAGGCAGCGCTCAGTTCGTTCGATGCTGTTCGGTCGAATGGTTCGGCACCGGAGCGGTATCGGCCGGCGGTCGAAGACATCGGCTTTGCGCAGATCGATCATGACCGGGCTGATCGTGTCGGTTTTCCTGAGGTGATATACGGGGCGGGCAAGACGCCGCAGCAGGTGGCTGAGATTGCGTCACGGGTGCATGAACAGTCCGGCGTGGTGCTTGTGACCAGGACTGACCGGGCTGCGTTCGATGCGGTTAGCGAGCATCTGTCTGGTGCGATCTTCGATGAGGATGCGGGCCTGCTGTGGGCTGACTCCCGGGAGGACCAGCAGCTGATCGACGGGTTGACTGTGGTGTCGGCGGGAACGTCGGATTTACCGGTTGCGAATGAGGCGGCGATCACCGCACGTTTAATGGGCTGCGATGTGACGCAGATCCACGACGTTGGAGTGGCCGGCATACACCGTCTACTGGGCAGGCTTGAGCAGTTACGGGCTGCGAAGGTGCTGGTTGTTGTCGCAGGCATGGAGGGCGCGCTGCCCAGCGTAGTTGCAGGACTCGTCTCGGTACCGGTCATCGCCGTCCCGACCAGCGTCGGCTATGGAGCCAGCTTCGAAGGCCTCGCCGCAATGCTCGCCATGATGAACTCCTGCGCATCCGGCGTATCAGTCGTCAACATCGACGGAGGCTTCGCGGCGGGATACCAGGCAGCGATGATTGCCAGGGCTATCGCTGCAGAGTGATCCTTATTTCAGCACACAATGAGAAGGGCGGCGTGTTCGGCACGCCGCCCTTCTCATTGTGTGCTGGTTCGAAGCCGGTTACTACTGCAGTGTCATCAGGTAGGCGACCATATCTTCGATCGTGTCCACGCCGAGACTGGCGAACGACGGCATGATCGGCCCGAATCCATCCACCAGGAACTCGCCGGGCTCCTTGATCGCGATCCGAAGGTAGTCTTCGGCCGACTGGCCGGGCACCCTGGACGCAGCTGTCGTGCCGATGCCGGCGAGGCCCGGTCCGACGAGTGTCTGGTCACTGATGTTGTGGCACGCAGAGCAGTTGGTTGCGAACGCCGTCTGGCCGGCGACCGGGTCCGGAGCCGACGTGGTCGGCGTCGGTTCCGGAGTCGTCGTTCCGCCCGAATCAGGCGTCGGGGTCGGCGGAGCGCCACCTGCGGCCGTCGGGTTGATCGATGTGTTGGGGGTTGCGGTCGGCTGAGCCGGGTCCGCACAGGCCGCAAAGACAAACAGGCCCACCAGCATCAGGCTGAACAGGCCGAAAGAGCGCTTACTCATCAGATCGAAAAGCCTCCATACAGAGTGACAGCATCACGTCGCCACACCTCGTATGCGAGAGCCGGTGGCAACGACATCCGTGGATCATCATCCTGGCCGGGTGCCAACTGCATCCGCAACACGGACACCCGAACGTGCAATTACATCCTGTTCAGGCTACTGACTACCCGTGTGCCGGTCAACGCGAGAGAACACGCAAATGTAGAGAAGATGGGCGGGCCGGCGGATATATGTATCGACCAGCAGGGCAGTCCGGCTAGTCGCTCGTGCGTTTGACCTCGATCGTCTCACCCGGAGCGAGCGCAACGTGCCTCATCTGGATACCCAGTTTCAGCATCCAGTAACTGAGAGTGGCCTTTGAGACGTTCAGACGCTTCGCGGCCCCTGTCAGGCCGTGCTCATTCACCAGCTCAGGCAGAGCGCGCTCCAGCGGACGCCTGATGCGCTTCTCCACCTGGAGCATCTTCGTTGTCTTCTTTATTCCGCCGCCTGTAGTCATCGAATCTCGCTCATTACCGGTGAAACCAGCCCGTTCACTTCGAACCCTACGAAGCCCCGGCCACCAGGGCTAAGTGAAATCGGTGCAGAGTTTGGTCAAGACTGGCGCACTTCTCTGGGAAAACGTTTCATGTACGCCTCTCGAAAGAGTACGAAACATAGCCAAGACGCGTCAAGAAAACGTTTAGTAAAAGTCTCGAACTTTTTTTGAACGTGTTCTGAACAGTTTCCATCCTTGTTTCAAACAAGTGCTATCTTTCGTTCCTGCCCCGACTCGTTTTCGTACTGGCGCTGAACTGGAACTGTTCCTGAGTCGAGTTGCGTCTGAGATTGCGCCGAACGTGTGCGTATCGCGCGTGACCATCACAGTGTCGAGCCGACGATTGCGGCTGTTTGGTGCGACTACTTCGGACCGGTTTGTGCATCACTTGCGCGCGGTAACGCGCTGTTTTCGTCATACGCCGGGGCTGCTACAGCAAGGTCCCGGCGGGTGGCTGGACGCTTCTTCGCGAGGTGAGGTGGCTGGTGGTCGATGACCCTGCCTGGTGTTCCCTGAGCAAAGTCGAAGGGTCTCATGTTCGGTCTCTCGTTTTGTTGGGAGACGACCGTACGCTGACAAGTCCGCACGCAGAGCCAGAGATCCTTCCACTTCGCTGTGCTCCGGTCAGGAAACACCGATGTCCTGACCTTGGCCTTCCGACGGGTCACGTTCTCCCTCCCATACTGGGAGGGAGTTAGAGGGTGGGTTATTCGTGACTGGGAAGACGATTGCAGCCAGGAGACTACCGACCCTCCCCCAGCCCCCTCCCAACTTGGGAGAGGGAAGACTGGAAGCCCTCACCCTAACCCTCCCCGTATCGGGAGAGGGGATAAGACAGCGCCGTCTAGCTGGTCGAAACGGTGGTCTGTTTTCGAATTCGGTCGCCTCGCCGCAGCCGCCAGCTCATTTCTGGTGACATATCCGCAGAACCTTCACGGCGATCAGCGTCACTCGCCCCTTCCACGCCGAAAACACCAGACAAAAATGGAGGCCCGGAGACGTGGCTTGCGGTTCTCTCGGAATATCACGGGCTGTCGCGAACTGCCGCGTGCGCTCTCCGGGCGTCGCCAAACTGCGCGAGCTCGCGGAAAGCGTCAAAACTACCGAAACGCGCCGCTCCTTAGAAAGACCTGAAAGCCCTTCGCGCGTCGGTCCGTCACGATCGGAGTCATTTACCCGCGGCAACACCATCGCATCCGGCTCGCCAGTCGTCTGGCGTGGACCGACATCCCGAATCAACCCACTGCGGCGCGGCGCTCTATGATCCGTCTTAAGCACCGACCTCATCCGCGCCGTCAACCTCGCCGGCCTTTCTTGCCGCCTCCTCGGCTTCGATGCGTTCCGCCGTCTCAACAGCTTTCGCTACGTCGTCTGTCACACCGGCGCACACCGGCAGGTTTTCGTGACCCCGGTTGTCAATCTCGTAGTTGTAGCCGGTGTCAATCTCCCGGGCCACCGCTTCCTGGCTCAGGCACTCGGTATCGCCCCTGTTCCCGGACATGTCACGTTTCGCCCAGCCGGCGGGCTTCCACCACTTGGAGGGCGACTCGCTCAGATCGCCGCGCCTCGCCGCCTCTTCATTCGTCTTCTTCCAGAACGACTTCTCGAACTCCAGACCACTCTTCTGGTATGCGGCGGTAGCCATCCATTTCAGGACCTTCGACGAGTTGTGCACCTGCGAGTTCCCGCCCACATCCGAGTGCGCGCCGGGGAACCACGACTGGATGACCGATTGCCTGGTTTCCGTTACACCCACTTTCTCAGTCTCAAGAACGCCGTCCCAGCTTTCCTCCGCCGGCGCGTTCGGCAGCTTCTTCAGTTCAGAATCCCAGATTGCCGGGGTAAAGACGGGTCGCAGCTCATCGATGGCCAGTGCGTGGTAGGCGTTTCTGACCCATCTCGAGAGGCGCATGTCGTGGAAGCCGTGGCGGCCCTTCGCTTTGCTGAACTGCTTGGTCCGCTTCGAGGGCCTGTGCGTACCTGTTTTCGGAGGACCGCTGCCCGGCTTGAGCCCACTGCGCAGCCCCTTCCAGAACCCCCAGCCCCAGAATTTCACAGCTCCTATGAACCGGTTGGCGGGAACCCCCATTGCACCGACCGTGTCAAACACGCCCATGAACTCGATGATCGGCATCGGGTGGGAATGCTTGGCCCGCCATTCGGCGCGCTTCGGGTCGTCGTTTTTGACTTCGGGGTCTCGATAGTCGTCGTAGCCCTTCTTGATCAGGTGGGCGTGCTTCGATTTCAGGATGCTGCACTGGCGCATGAGTCCGGCAATACTCCGGACAGTGAACGCGCCTCGGCTGAAGCCGAAGAGGAAGATCTGGTCGCCGGGCTGATAGTTGTGGACGAGAAACCGATAAGCGTCTTCGACATTGCGCTGGAGTCCCCACCCGAACGCGCCGCCGGTTATTCCGTCCTTGGTGCCGCCTGTTCCAACGCCCCAGTCATAGAAGACGATCTGTTCGATTCCGTCAGAGGCGGAAGGTAGAACGCCGCGGGCGATCTTCACTATGTTTGTCGGCGTTGGGTCGTTCGGGTGGTTGGATGTCCCATCGCAGCAGATGACGATTCTTCGAGCTTTTCTGCCGCTTTCGAGGGTCAGCCGAGCCTTCGCTGCGGCCTGTCGATTCGTCCCGGGCGGTTCCGCTGCGGTGCTGTCTGCCGGTGACGACGTTTCACTTACCATCTCAGTTCACCCCCTGCTGGCTCCTGAACCTGATGCGTCGCTCGCGCAGGCTAGCAGTTTCCGTTCTCTTCCTGAACCCGAGTTGGTCGTCTTCGTGCTTAATATCGTGTGAACAGGCGAATCCTGCCATGCGCCGGCGAGTGGAACAGCAGCGGGCTGCACGTACACGTGGGTGAGGGGCAGACGATAGAATTCTTATGAGCGCCGGATTCAGCCTGCGTTCGTACTTACTGATTAGTCTGTTTAGTGGCTAAGGACGCGGCAGCGGTGCCGGGTGTCCGGAGGCGCCGAAGCAAGCGGTCTACTGCGGCGACTTTTCTTCACATCATTCCATAACACCAAACGAATCTAAGCGCGGCGATTATAGATTTTCGCCGCCTTTTGCTGACTGAATATGCGAGAGCTGATCGACGACATCGAGATCTGGGTTATCGATTTCGCTTCGAGCACGTACGACTTCATCGACTTCTGGGGAGTTGTTGTGCTGATGGCGATCGAGAGTACGGCCATTCCCCTGCCCTCGGAGGTTGTTATGCCTCTTGCGGGCTGGCTGCTTGTTGCGGACCAGGGCCGCGGGTTCGGGTGGGTGCTGCTGGCGGGCTTCTACGGAGCAGTGGGGTCATTAATCGGGTCGCTTGCCGAGTACTACTTGTCGCGCGCGGGCGGGCGTCCTTTGATCGAGAAGTATGGGAAGTACTTCCTTATCACTCGGAAGGACATGGAGCGGGCTGACCGCTGGTTTGAGACCCGCGGTGAGATCACGATCTTCATTGCCCGGCTGATTCCGGGTGTGCGAGGGTTCATCTCGATCCCGGCCGGTGTTGCCCGAATGAATGTGATCAAGTTTTCGATCTTCACTTTCCTTGGCGCGTTCCCGTGGACGCTTAGCCTGGCATGGGCGGGCTGGGCGCTTGGCGAGAACTACGAGAACATTCGAGAGACGACGAAGCGCTTTGATCTGCTCATCATCGGCACTGTGCTGATCCTGTTCTTCTACGTGTTGTGGAAGCGGATCAAGGAGCTGCGGCAAGAAAGTGCCGAGCTGCGTGCGATCGAGGCGGCGGACCAGGACTCCGAGTAGCCGCAGCGCTGCCTGATCCGGCTTCTTTTCCAGGGCCTTCATGGTCCTGTGTGTTGGTTTTCAAAGCTCTGATCGTTTTCTTCTGGCCTATTGCTTTTTCGTTTTTCTATAGTATATTTACTATATCTCATAGCGAATTAGCTAACTGGTCGCTGTGGAGGAATTCGGCACATGAGACACATGTCACCATCTGGAATCGTCGCTTTCTGCAAGGCTGAGACGCCTCGGAGCCAGCGGTATCGTCGGTCTGTGGCGGTGTTCTTTGTCGGCAACCTCGGGGCGCTGCTGCTGATCACCGCGCTGATTGACAGCTACTGGACTGCTGCGCCGCTGGTGGTGCTGTACATGGTCGCGACGTTCCTGCTGTTCCAGAGTGTGCGGGGCATGACGGAGGCGGCGACGAGCGCCCTGGACGAGCGGCAGGTGAAGTTGCGGAATACGGCTTACCGCAACACGTACTGGCCGGGCGTGATGGTCGCCTTTCTTGGCGGCATCTTCGTCGCCAGTGTCAGGGACTGGGACACGGCGTTCGAGCTTGGTCTTTTCGTGAGTGTCTGGGGCCTGCTTTCAAGCCTTCCGACGCTCCTTCTTGCGTGGACTCTTGCGAGCGATTTCGTCGATGAGGAAGAGTAGTAAGAACGGCGATTCGCCGGTGCTTTTCACCCGTTTGCCGATGCTGCGTGCCGAGCGCGGCATCTCCCGCAAGGCGCTTGCCGAGGAGGTGGGCGTGCATGTGCAGACGATCGGCTACATCGAGCGCGGCGAGTACAGTCCGAGCCTTGAGCTTGGCATGAAGATTGCGAAGGTGTTCGGACTGCCGATCGAGGCGATTTTTTCCCTCGAGCCGTTCGCAGCGCTGGATGCGAGTGCGCTGACCGGCGGATGATGGTGACAGTTCGCGCCCTACACCGCTCCTGCGTGGGCTGGCTTGTTGCCGGGGGCGACGCCTGAGCGTAGCTTGTTGTCCTTGATCTCGATGCCGTTTGCTTCGGTGAATGGCCAGAGCAGGTAGTTCTCGGGCGGGCGAGACACGTTGTGGCCTCTCGATTCGAGCTCCTTCACGGCATCCGCGCTGAAGCGGCTGTCGACCATGGGATCGTCCGATTCAACGTGCATACGGGGCGCTTCGATCGCTTCCTGCATGGTCATGCCGAAGTCGATCACGTTGGAAACGATCTGCGAGATGGCCGGCCAGATGCGCCTGCCACCTGAGCCGCCGACCACGAACTCAACCTGGCCATCGCGACTGACGATAGTCGGGCACATGTTGTTGAGCGCCCGGCCGTGCGACACGATGGAATTGACGGTCCCCGGCATCGGGCAGGCCCAGCCCATCGCGTTGTTCAGCATCACGCCAACGCCGGGATTGACCACGCCTGAGTAGCCCATGTTGGTCTGCGTCAACGCCACCGCGTTACGGTCTCCGTCAACCACCGAAAGGTGAATCGTGCCGCGATCCCGCATCTGCCCTGCCGGCTGCGGAAAGTTTTCCGGCCGCTGCTGTCCCGAAGCAGCCCACGGGTCTCCGGCCTCGAACTCCTTGCGGGTGGACATATCGAGCTGTTCCGCTCTTGCGCGGGCAAAAGCTTCGGTCACAAGCGACGAGATCGGGAATCCGGTGATCTTCGATGCGCCCATGAAGCTGAATCGATCGATCGCCGCCAGCCGCGTCGCCTCGATCTGCATGTGCAGCCAGTCGGCAGACCCGCGCTCAACACTCGAGAGATCGAAGTTCTGCAGGATCTTGAGTATCTCAAGCACCGTCGGCCCACCGCACGGCCCCGGCATCGTGCTCACCTCGTGTCCACGGTAAGTCACCGTCTCGGCCTGCTCATGCACGATCGGCTGGTACTGCTCGAAGTCGGATGTGCGCAGCAGGCCGCCGTTCGCCTCCATGTCCTTAGAGATCAGCTCTGCGATCTCGCCCCCGTAGAGAACGCCGGGGCCATCAGCCGCAATCTTCTTCAAAGTCTCGGCATGCTCTCGCTGGACCAGGCGCTGTCCGATCTTCAGCGGCCGCTCGCCCGGAAAGTAGATCTCCGCCGTCTCCGGGAACTCCAGCAGGACATCGGCACGGTCGATCGTGGCGAGGATGAAGTTGCCCTCGACCTCGAAGCCATCCTCGGCGTATGTGATCGCGGGGGCCAGCGCATCGGCCAAACTGATCGTGCCCCACAGTTCGAGCGCCTTTGCCAGGCCTGCGAGCGTGCCTGGAATCGAGACCGACCTGTAGCCGCGCTCGTTCGCCTGGTCCCTGACCGCCGGAACCGAGAAGCTGCGGGAGTAGCCCTGCCCGCCTGTGCTGTCCTCAAGCTCGTACATGTCCGGCTCGGCAAGGCCGGGGAGCTGCATGCCGTAATCGATGCCTTTCGCGCTCTCTCCTGCCATCTTCACGACGATCAAACCGCCGCCGCCGATACCGTTCCAGAGTGGCTGCACGACGCCGATGGTGAATGCTGCGGTGACGGCAGCGTCAACGGCGTTGCCTCCACGTTGGAGCACGTCGCCCCCGGCCTGAACGGCGAGTGGGTGCTGGGTCGTGACCATGCCGTCGGTGGATTCGATGACTTCGTGGCTGGTCAGCTTGCGGCTCAGTTGCATGCGGTGGCGGCTCCGGGAGGTGGGTCGTGGGGGTATTGAGGGATCATAGCGGGTGGGGGGAGCAGTTCCCCCTCCCATATTGGGAGGGAGTTAGAGAGACGAGTTAAACAGCTCGCTTTCTCGGTAGGGACGCTACTTACCGCGCCCGGTCGGCCGGCACGGCCGACATCACCCTCTCCCTTGGTCCCTCTCCCGTCGCGGGAGAGGGCAACCGTCATCCCGACCAAAGTGGAGGGATCTGACCGATCTCACATCTTGAGCTTCGCACTCCCTACTGCGACCGGAGGATGTCGCATCAAGTTGATCCTCGCACACCCAACACCAACTCGCTCCCAGAATGTCCAGCCTTTACCAGAGCCACGTCAGATCCCTCCGCTTCGGTCGGGATGACAAAACAGCAAGCCCTCACCCTGACCCTCTCCCGCTTGCGGGAGAGGGGACGAAAAAGCGCCTAGTCTGCACCCGCCGAAAGCGGCTCTGCCGCTCGTTCCAGTGCGTAGTCGTAGCGGGCTGTGGCGTTGGAGATGACCAGTTCGAGGTCTTCTGCGAGGGCATAGCCGTCTGAGACCAGTTTTTCTGCCGCGTCACGCACCAATCTCTCGTATTCATCGCGGCTGGCATAGCGCTCTTCGACTGAGCGGCGTAGGTCGCCGTTCGCGTCTCGTTGCTCCTGCGTGACGGGGAACCATCGAGAAAAACCCTGCATGGGAATCTGTTGCTCGGGAGCGCCGGTCTCGGGGGCTCGTGTGTTCCAACCGCTGTGTGTCGCCACGGGAACGGACACGTCAGGCAGTCGGACTCCGGCGATCTCGTTTCCGTCTTCGTCAACCGCCGAGACGAGGCATTTGTAGGCGTCGCCCTCAACCGGCGGATAGACACCGACGCCTTCCTCCGCCCTCGGTCCAAGGTCGATCGCGCGGATGACCCAGAGCTTTGCCGGGTCGGGAACGGCCTGGCCCGGCAGGCGTCTGAAGGTATCGATCACCTTCGACTGCTTGACCGCGCTTCCGTCTGCGATCTTCGGATGGCTTGAGGGCGGAGGCTCTTTATCGCTCGTCACCCAATCGACGAGATTCACGAGCGCCGCTCTGAGCAGCGGCGAGTAGTCGACCACGTTGAAGGCATGGGCGCCCTTCGCTCCTTCCGGTGCGCCTTCGGTGGTCTGCGGAATTCCACCGGGGCCGTGCTGCGTGCCCGCGAAGTGGTAGCTGCGGGCGTTCGAGTCCAGACGGACGTCCGTCTTGCCGAGCGGGTCGGTGGTCATCAGCGAGGAGTCGCCCCGCCAGAACTCGGCCGAGCTGTTGGTGTAGAAGATCTTCGGCACGGCATCGAGAGCATGCAGCCGGGAGAGCAGACCGTCGCGGCGGCCTGAGAGCGGGTCGTCCAGTTCGCCGTCAGCGAACGGGAACATGTGGCCCCAGTTCGGGTAGGACTGGTTCGAGGGCTGGGCGTAGCGGTGGTTGAAGGAGCCCATGCGGGCGCCGGCGACGTGCGGCAGCAGGCCGTCGTACGCCTTGCGGCCCTGCTCATCGACGTTGAGGCCGAGGTGCATGAAGTGGCGGATCATGCGGCCGGTCTGCGAGACGCCGTAGCCGATCACGTGGTCGATCTTGCCCATGCCGGGGAGCAGCGAATCGCTGTCGTGGCGCAGGAAGGTTGCGACGTCTCGGAATGCGATGAGGCCGGCGCCGGCGACCGGCGCGTGGATGGTTGAGTAGACGACCTGGTAGTACCGGCCGGGCTCGAAGCCACCTTCGAGATAGATGTGTTCGTTGCTGGGCGTGATGCCGTCCGAGGTTTTCTGGGCGAACCGCCAGCGGTCTCGGGGGACGGTCTCGGTCGGGCCGTCTTCGTAGTCACGCACGTAGAGCACGGCGTTCGGGTCTTCGAGGTCGGCGGCGGGCATCGGACGGTGGATGCGGTCGGCGAGGAGCCATGTGCTGGCGGGCTGGTTGGGGCGGATCTCGACGACCGTCTGGCCGGGATCCGGCTCGTCGGAGATGTCAGCCATGGGCGGTTCGAGTCCCATCAGGATGTCGTCACGGTAGACGTCCCACTGCCAGCCGATAGACGCGATGGTGAAGCTGCGGTTGAAGAGGAATCCGTCGCCGGGTGGCGGGCTTGCCGAGGCATCGGCGCCGGTCATGTTGAAGGTGTCGACGATGCGGCGGCGCCCTCGGTTGGGGAGTTCGACTAGAAGCGTGCCGGAGCCAAGTTCGGGGTTGACGGGGCGGACGACGGAGAGGTCGGCCTTGAAGCGGACCCTGCCGTTTTCGTCACGAGGGGCGAGTTTGAGGTCGACGATGCGTTTGTTGGCATCGGTGGCTGGATCGACGGCGAAGGTGAGGACGCCATCGATCTGTTCGTAGGCACCGGCGGAGCGGGCGTCTGTGCCGAAGGAGGTGCCGTCGGCGTAGGGAAAGCGGCGTGTCTGCTCAAACTGGATGACGCTCATGGTTGGACTCCGGAGGCGCGGGTGGATGAGCGCAACGGTAGCAGATGTGGGGTCGCGAGGCTGAGGGACGAAAGGGGGAAGGCGCGAGTCCGCTCGGTCCATCAGATCATCCGAAGTTCACTCGCCGCCAATGTAGAGATCGCTGAGAGGCAGCCAGACAAGTGCTTTCTCCCCGTTATCCATCGTTAACTCAAACCGGCCGATCGGCTCCAGGCACTGAAGGTCTGTGTGGAATGTCTCGATTCCAATCAAGATCGCGCCGACCGGTATGGGCGGTCCGTCCTTGATCCATGTAAGTCCCACATTCGGTGGGGCGGTTCGAGGCAACTGTATGCAGTTGATGACAGGTGGGATCCGCAAACCATCCAGACGTTCCTGAGTAGTCAGGTTTCGCTGTGGCCTGTAACCGCTCAATGCGTCCGGAATGACCTGACTCCATGTGTAGTAGATGGAACCTCGGTCAGCCGGAGCATGGAGTTCGTAGCTTCTGCCACTCAGAACATCACGCGGAACGGTCCGCGGTGTTGGTGTCGGCTCAGGCGTCGGTGTCGGAGTGGGAACCGGGGCCAAACGCTCTTCTTCTATGAAAATCCCGTATGGCTGACCTGTGATTATCTCGAGAAAGTAGTCTCCGGGTAGTCTGAATACTGAGGACCCTGAGCTTCTACCGATCACGTTCGCTGCCGCGGCGTACAGCCCGCCGGATTCTCGATGGACGAATACTATGAAGTTCATAGCACCCAGGCTGCCCGGTTCAGTGGACCAACGAAGTCGCCATCGATCACTTGAGACCGAGAAGGTTTCGGTATTGGTTATGGAGTTTCCGCCGAACCGTGCGGCTTCTATCCACTGAAGCGTAAGTTCGGGCGTGGGTGTGGCCGCTGGCGTTGGTGTGGAGAGATCAACCGTTGCTGTTGGCTGTTCCGGCGCAACGACAGTGGGATTGGCGGTCGGGGCGTTGACTGAATCGCCGCTGTCCGACTCGCAGGCGATCGCTGCAATTACAGCGAATGTGAAGACGAAAATGAGATATTTCATTGTTCATCGGTGGGCTGACACTGACTGAGCCCGACTAGTCATCCGCCATGATCGGCGCTTCTTCGGGGTGCTGCTCCCGGAGGGTGGTTGGGGCGGGCACTTCGCCTGCCAGCCGCACTCGTTTCTGGGCGGCGCGCCACTGGGGATTCTGTTCTGCGGCTTTTTCTATCTTGACGGCTGCGGCCTTGAACTCAGGAGTCTCGGTGATGAAGTCGAAGGCGTCTGACGTGACGTCGTTTGTGCGGGTGAGTTCGGGGAATGCGAACGACATGAAGACCGTGCCGCGTGGTGAGCGGTCGGTGATCTTGGCAGAGACGGTTACCGAGCCGCGGCGGGAGCTGATCTGCAGCGTATCGCCGTCCTCGATGCCCCACTCCTCGGCGTCATCGGGATGAATCTCGCACATCTCGTGCGGCACAAGCAGGTCGAAGCCCGACGCCCTGCCCGTCTGCGTTCCGGTGTGATAGGTCGAGCGGCGCCGGCCCGTCGTCAGCATCACAGGAAACTCTTCATCAGGCTCTTCGGCCGGCGGGACGTGATCAACGGGAGCGAAGAAGCCCGGCATTCCCGACTCCATGTCGTCACGGTGCAGGTACTCGGTGCCGGGGTGGTCCTCGTCTGGACACGGCCACTGGATGCCCTGGCCCTGCTCAAGCCGGTCGTAGGTGATCCCGGCAAGGATCGGCGTCAGCTTTCGCATCTCGTCCCAGACCTCGGCAGGCGTGCTCATGTCCTGAGGCTTGCCCATGCGGGCGAAAAGGTCGAGCAGGATGTCGACGTCCTGGCGCGCCTCGCCCGGAGGCTCGACCGCCGCCCGAACTCGCTGCACCCTCCGCTCGCTGTTGGCAAACGTTCCCTCTGACTCTGCGAACGCGGCGGCAGGCAAGACAACATCGGCAAGCCGGGCCGTGTCGGTGAGAAAAATGTCCTGCACCACCATGAACTCGGCCGACTTCAGCGCGTGCTCGGCGTGGTTGGCGTGCGGGTCGGAGACGACCGTGTTTTCGCCCATCACGTAGACGCCTCGGATGTTGCCGCGGATCATCTGGTCCATCGCCGTGATCTTCGTGATGCCACGACGCTTAGGCAGCGGAGCGCCCCACGCCTCTTCGAACTTTTCCCGGACCGGCGCCTTTTCGATCTTCTGGTAGCCCGGCAGGTCGGTCGGGATCGCGCCTGCGTCGCCCGCGCCCTGCACATTGTTCTGGCCTCGCAGCGGGTTCACGCCACCGGCGTAGGCGCCGAAGTTTCCGCACAGCATGCCGAGGTTGCCGAGCGACTGCACGTTGTGCGAGCCGCAGGAGTGCTCGGTGATGCCGAGCGTGTAGCAGATGGCTGCGCCGGGCGATGCCTTGGCGTACTCACGCGCCACGTCGTAGATGTCCTCGGGGTCGATGCCGCAGATCTCCGCCGAGTATTCCGGCGGGTAGTTCTGCACATGCGTGGCGAACGCTTCGAAGCCCTCGGTGCGGGTGCCGACGTAGCGCTCGTCGTACAGCTTTTCGTTGATGATGACGTTGGCGACTGCGTTGAAGAACGGGATGTCTGTGCCGACGTTGATCTGCACGTGGCGGTCGGCCCATTTGACCAACTCGATCTTGCGAGGGTCGACCACAATCAGCTTTGCGCCCTTGCTGACGGCGCGCTTCATGCGCAGCGAGATGACGGGGTGCGCCTCGGTGGTGTTGGAGCCCGTGACGAGAATGAGGTTGGAGTCGGCCAGCTCCTCGATGGAGTTGGTCATCGCTCCCCTGCCTACCTGGACCGCCAGACCGGCGACCGTTGGAGCGTGTCAAGTACGTGAACAGTTGTCGATGTTGTTGGTGCCGATGGCGACTCGGGCGAACTTCTGCAGCAGGTAGTTGGCTTCAGTTACGACACGTGCCGACGCCCAGAAGACGGTGCTGTCGGGGCCATCCTCGTCGGTGATCTTCTTAAATTTGGCGGCGACGAGATCGAGCGCTTCGTCCCATGTTGCCCGCTGCAGGACGCCGTTCTTGTCGCGGATGAGCGGGTGCTTAAGGCGCTGCTCAGACTTCACGAACTCCCACGATGCGAACTGGCCCTTCACGCAGAGCGAGCCGCGTGATGGAGCATCGAAGTCGGGCTTCGTACCGACCAGTTCGCCGTCCTGCGTCACAAGCTCGATGCCGCAGCCGACGCCGCAGTAGGGGCAGATCGATTTGGTGTGCTCGGTCTCGTGCGGGTCGATGCCGGCGAGTTTTCGATCTGTGAGCGCGCCGGTTGGGCAGGTGTTGATGCACTGGCCGCAGAAGGTGCACGGACTGTCGAGCAGGTTGTTGTTGAAGAAGGAGAAGATCGAGGAGACCTGGCTGCGGCCGTCGACGGTGATTGCGCCTGCCTGCTCCCATTCGTTGCAGATGTTGGTGCAGCGGTAGCAGGCGATGCAGAGGTCGTAGTCGCGCTGGATGAACGGGTTCGGGTCGGGTGCAGGCTTGCGGCGTTCCAGCAGTGGCAGCGCGTCCTGCTTCGCGTCGTACTCGCGGACGGCACGGTAGAACTCGGAGTGCGCGGTGTTGTCGTCTTTCGGAAACTTCTTCGGCGCAGAAGTCTCAGACAGCAGCATCTCGAGAAGCGTCTTGCGGTAGTCCTTCAGCGCCTCGGTGTGCGTCTCGACCTTCTGGTCTTCGGCTGCGAACGAGGTGCATGATGCGACGGTCTCTTTGCGTCCACCGACTTCGACCTCGACGAGGCACATCCGACAGGTGCCCTTTGGCCCGACGCGCTCGTCGTAGCAGAGTGTCGGGACGTCGAAGCCAGCCTTGCGAAGCGCGTCAAGGACGCGGGCGTTCGCGGGCACCGCAACACCAATCCCGTTGACCTGCAGGTTAAGGGGAGTGGCGGTCGGACTGGCGGAGGTCGTTTTGTCGGGGCTGCTCGTGGTCATTCACGGTTCCTCGGAGCGAACTCGCCACAGTATACGGGGAGCAGGTGCTCGCAGATGCCGGTCACGTTCGTCCACTTTGGCGCAACTCTTCCGATTCGCAGCCTCTGGCCGGCTACACCCTGGGTATCGTGCACAGCACCCACAGCCGTAGCTGGAACTGCTCGCTGCCTGAGATACGTTCGGCCCTCGCCGTCCATGAGGTGAAGTCACCGTCAGCGTTCACGGTGTGCGGGTAGTTCTGAGTCAGAGCGGCCGAACCTCCGATCACTTCGGCGCCACCTGTGATCACGGCACCGGAGTTCAGGCAGGTGATGCTTCCGCTGGCCACCACTCCGTCCAGCGCGTTGTAGATGGCGGTGTGCTCACGGTGAAGCCCAGTGCTCACGGTTACCTCGGGCGATTCACCCGGAGGTCCCTGCGGACCTGTCTCGCCTTGAGGTCCTTGTGGCCCAGTGGCGCCGGTCGGGCCAGTCGCGCCTGTGAGACCGGTCTGGCCGGTTGGACCTGCCACACCCTGCGCTCCCTCTGCTCCCGGCGGGCCTTCCGGGCCTGCGGGTCCCTGCGGGCCTTGCGCACCCTGCGGACCGGCCGGACCCGCGGGACCGGCAACACCTGCAGGACCTCTCTCACCTTCTGAGCCTTCGTTCGAGCTGTTAATCGATTCGTTGATCACGATCCCGACAGTGACGACAACCACCGATACGAGGACGGTGACGATCAGTTGCGATCCGAGAGTGCTGTCCTGCCGTCCGCCTTCCGAGGCAGATCCGAAGAGTCTGCTGATCGCCATACGCGCAGCACGTAGAAGCAGCGGCCTGGCCTTTCCGGACTGCCGGCGCTCCGCGGGCGGTTCGGTCGTTGCGTTCTGGTCACGTTCGTTCGACATCTACCAGCACTCCAGTCTGCCGGGGTTCGTATCGGTCCTCGCTGAAGTTCCAGCGCCGACGACAATCTATTGCAGGCGGCCGCAGCGTAACAGTGTGCGAGCCAGTTCGTGTCGGTCGGCAGGGCTCCGACGATAGACGGCTTAGGGACGACTACGCGCCGCTCTCTATCGCTCATTCGGCCGTAATGTGGGAGTGCATATACTCCTGGCGGCAAGTTCAGCGCGAGGGACAGATGAACCAGCAGACCGGGCCCGGAACGTCACCTACCGAAGAGGCAGAGGCCGCGTCGGGCGACGCACGCCGCCGCAAGTTGCTGCGCAGTCGGAAACTCTGGGGCATCGTTGCCGGTTCGCTTGTTGTCGCCGTCTTCGCGGTGCTCTTCGGCGTGACGTGGTTCTACTCGAGCGAGATACAGTCTGGCGCGTTCGAGCTTGATCACGACGAGGACGAGTTCGTGCTGCAGATCGGCGCGGTCCGCGACTCATCTATCAGCCTGATCTTCATGGACCCGGACGACAGGCCTGACCTAGCCGGCACTTTCGGCGTGCGGTCGCAGAACGGTGCCTACGGACAGATCAGCGAGATCACGGACGAGCAGAGAAGTTTCGTGACTCGCGAGTTTGAGCTGATGGACGGGACGTTCGTCAGAGCCGACTTCGCGAGGATCGAACCGGAGGCCTTTCCCGGCGATCCGCAGCTTGCGCACGGCCTGCCGTTCTCAGAGGTGCAGTACGAATCGCCTCTCGGAGAGATGCCTGCCTGGTTTGTCGAGGGAGACCGCGACACGTGGGCGGTGATGGTGCACGGCCGCACTGCGACTCGTGAGGAGACTCTGCGGGCACTGAAGATTGCGAATGACGCCGGGTTCCCGGTGCTTTCGATCGCCTACCGCAACGATGCCGGCCTGCCGCAGGACCCGAGTGGTGAGTACCGTTTCGGCACAACGGAGTGGGAGGACCTTGAGGCGGCGGTCCGGTATGCACTGGCGAACGGCGCTCGGGACGTTGTGCTGTTCGGGTTCAGCATGGGCGGCGGTGTGGTCTCGAACTTCATGATCGAATCGGAGCTGGCGTCATCGGCTGTCGGACTGGTGCTGGACGCGCCGATGCTGAACCTCACGGATGCGTTGAACCTGGCGGCTGAGCAGCGCGAGTTGCCGCTGTGGCTGCCGTGGCTGGCGGCGAACCTTTCGAGGGTGCGTTTCGGGACGGACTGGGCGGCTCTGGACACTCGTGAAGAGATGCTCGCGCTGGAGCTGCCGATTCTGCTGATCCACGGCACGGATGACGATACGATTCCCGTTTCGCAGAGCGATGACTTCGCCGAGAAGGCAGGGCCGAATGTAACGTACCTGCGAGTGGACGGAGCCATTCACGTGGGCGCCTGGAATGCGGCACCGCAGGCGTACGCCGATGTGATGACGGACTGGCTTGAGGGGTTGAACGGCGGGTAGTTCGGTCTGTCATCCCGGGTCCAGAGCGGCCCGACGCTGAGTAGCGCGCTTTGATGAGCGAGAGTGTTCCCTGAGCGAAGTCGAAGGGTCTCCATCTCATTCACTCGTACTGTAGGGAGACGACCGTCTGTGAGCAGTCCCACATGCAGAGTCAGAGGTCCTTCCACTCCGCTTCGCTCCGGTCAGGAAACACCGCAAGCCCTTCACCCTGACCCGCGCCCGCAAGCGGGCACCCGGCATGGGAGAGGGGATAGGCAGCACCCCCTACTTCTTCTTTTTCGATGTGGTGTGCGCTACCCGCGCCGCTTCTGTTGCCCATTCCAGTAGGGCCGCTTCGTCGTCTGTCACCTCGGCGGGTACCGAGAAGTACGGCATCGGGCGGTGCTGCTCGCTGCCCGCGGATTCGTAGCGCGCCCGGGTGGCTGCATCCGCCTTGAAGTAGAGGCGTGCTTTAGAGTCGACGATTGCGAACATGTCGCCGCTTTCGAAGATGCCGAAGCCGCCGAACATTGAGCGATGAGTGACGTCGCCAACCGGCTTCAGCATCGCAACTATCTCCTCCGCAAATGCCGCCGCCTGCCCACTCTTCTTGACGCCCTTCTTTCCCACGATTGGCTGCTCCTTGCCTGTTCGATGTACTGCCTCAACGACGTTTGTCCGGAGTGAGTTTCGACAGGTTTTTCGCGGCGTTAACGGCACAAAAAGCTCATGTTTCTGACCGCTCAAACGGAGCGGTTGGGCGTAGGCTGAGGGTAGTGCGGATAAGGCGGGATTGAGGTCGAGTTGACATGTCTAGATTGCGATTATTGTCTGTACCACTGGTGTTCGGGCTGCTTTCGATTGTGATTGCCTGCTCGCCAACGGAGGACCCTGCCGATTTGACGGACAGAACCTGGAAGCTTATCGAGTTCGGTGAGGCCGGGGCGATGAATCAGGCGGTGGGCGATGCGACGGCTATGTTCGAGTTGGGGACGGTGAGCGGCTCGACGGGGTGCAACAGCTACAGCGGTGAGTATTCGATAGACGGAGATTCGATGTCGATCGGGCCGGTGGCAGCCACCGAGAGGGCGTGCATGGACCCGCCGGGCATCATGGAGCAGGAGAGCGTGTTCCTACGGATCCTGTCGGCGGTGACGAAGTTCGAGGTGTCCGGGAACGAGCTGCGGCTGGAGTCTGCGAGCGGTCTGCTGGTGTTCGGACGTTAGGTCACTCTCGGAGACATCTCTGACGACCAGAAGGCGGGGTCGCCGGCCGGCGGATAGTCCAGTATCTCGATGACGCCGTCAGGCTTGCTGCCCGATAGCGCGGCTTCTATGTTCGCGACCACAAACTCGGCCACGTTTTCGTCCGCTTCTTCCGACCGCGCTGCCGTGTAAGGTGTGGCGACGAATCCAGGCTCGCTCTTCAACAATAGGTCTTCGACATCCAGAGCAGCCCTGATGCGGCCTGAGTTGAGCGCGTCGACAAGCGCCTCCTGGTCAACGAGCCGGGCGTCGGCGGTGTTCACGAGAATGCTTTCGCGGCCCATCAGGCGAAGCTCACGCGCTTCTACCAGCGGATTCGAAGTCGGGCCCCATTGGACATGCAGCGAGACGATGTCGGACTGCGAAAGCAACAGGTCCAGCGTCGAACGGCGTGCGCCCGATTTCTCGGTTGAGCCATGGGGAGCGGTGCGCACGTCTGCATAGATGACGGTGGCGCCGACCAGCTTCCACAGGTCCGCCGCCGCCCTGCCCACCCGGCCAAACCCGATGATCCCGACTGTGGTTCCAGCAAAACTCCCGCGCCAGTCTTCCCGGTGGCTGGTTATCGCTTCGTGTGGTTGGAGGCAGCGCGGTCCGGAGTCGGAGTAAGCGGCGATTGCGAGGCCGAATGCGTGGCGTGCGACGTAGGGAGCGAGGACCGGCGATGCACCCGCCACTGTGACGCCCGCTGCGGCGAGCGCGTCAACGTCGACGCCGGGATGATGGCCGCGGGTCAGCTGGACCAGCTCAGGACCGTCTTCAGAGAGCGCTTCGATCAGACTCATGAGTTGGCCGTCACCAACGAGAACGGCGTCGAAGCCGGTGAGAGTGCCTGGCAGGCCGTCGCCCGTTGTGGACTCGACTTGCAGCCGGTCCCTGGAGACGGCTCGCACCTTTTCGGCGAGCGGGTCCGCGGGATCGGTTATGTGCAGGACTCTGTGCAACTTTTCGGGGAACCGGTCTGAAGAACGTGGTTTGGATGAGCCAACAGATCATACCGGCCGGTGCCACTACGCGGTTGAGCTGCCTGGGATGGCATTCAGGTTCCACTGCCGATGTCGGATACCTGCATCCGCGACTCATTCAAGAGATTTCCCTGTTCCGGATGCCATACACAGCGTGCATGTCCGTCTGAGTTTGCTCCTCGTGCGTTCAGGTGCAGCCATTCAAGACAATTCGAGGTAAAGTTCGGGTTTCCGAAACCACAATCCGCTGTCCGACCGTGCAATCTCGCCGCGGCCGAAATACCTCACCGGACGGGACCAACTACGCCACATATGAGATCGATAACGAACCTCAAATCGCTGCTTCGGAACGCCAATGGGCCGTTCCTCTGGGCGGCGCTGGCTATCGGGCTGGCAATATGGGTGGTCGACGCGATCGTCGATTCCGCCTTCTTCGAACACTCCAGCTTCATCGGCGCATTCATCGTCCCTGACGTGGAGTTTGTATTCATGCGGGCTTCGGTGTTGCTCTTATCGGCCACCTTTGGCGGCGTGGCCCAGGCCGCGATTCACCGCAGGCGGCAGGCAGAGACGGCGCTGAAGGACGAGATGGTCTACAGAGACCGTCTTGCCGAAGAGCGCGAGCATACCGCCCGGATCCAGGCGGAAGAGGAGGCGCGTCTCAGCTTCCTGAACACCATCTCGCACGAACTCAGGACGCCACTCACCGTGCTGCTGACGTTTAGCAGGTTCGTACGGCGAAACCGGGACAAGAACCTGACCAGGCGGCAGACCGATCAACTGGACCTGGTTGTCAGCAATGGCCAGCGGCTGGCCACGATGATCGACGACATGGTGAACCTTTCAAACATGTCGTCCTCCGGCTTCGAGGTGCTCAAAGGCGTAGTGAATGTCCGCGACCTGGTGAACGAGCAGGCAGAGTCGCTCAAACCGATACTGGCCGAGCGTTCACAAAGGCTCCAGGTGACGATCGGCTCCGCGGTTGAGACCGTTGCTGGTGACTGGGTCCGTCTTGGCCAGGTGATCTCAAACCTCATCGGCAACGCATCGAAGTTCTCGCCTGCCGATGCGCTGATCCAGTTGAGTGTCCGGCGTGTGGACGGCGGTGTTCGATTCACCGTCGCCAATCCGGGGCCCGAGATCCCGGCGTCGGAACGCGACCGCGTATTCGACCTGTTCTACAGGGTGGATGACGAGTCGACCCGTGCGACGTCCGGCACCGGAATCGGGCTCTCAGTATGCAGAGCGATCGTCGAGAAGCACGGCGGCTCAATCTGGCTCGAGCCTTGGCTGGACGGCTGCAACCGCTTCACCTTCGAGATACCGACTGGCGAGGTGCAGGCGGGCGGTGGCGAAGATCAGACGGCGGCGGGGTGTTAGGGGCCGACGGTGAGCCCGGTGCGGGCGCCCGGCTGCGGGCGCGGGTTAGGGTGAGGGCTTCCGTCCTCCCCCCTCCCAGATTCGGGTGCCCGCTTGCGGGCGCGGGCTGGGGTGAGGGTCGTTCGGTCTTCCATCGATAACTAGTCGTTCCAGTCAATACCGACCCTCACTCTAACTCCCTCCCAATATGGGAGGGAGGATTGGTCGCCATCCTGAGCTTGTCGAAGGGTGGTTACCGCAAGCCGCATTCATCCTCTCCCTGGGACGGGTGCCCGCTTGCGGGCGCGGATTGAGGTGAGGGTCGATCAGTTCCGACGGTGCAGAGCCTCAACCCTCACCCTGACCGTCTCCCGCAAGCGGGAGAGGGGATGAACGAGCGGCCACCTGTCCTGCCCCCCGCAGACTAAGAGCCCGGCAGGGGCATCGCTTCGTGCACCTCGATTGAGCAGGCTTCGTTCCAGGTTATGTGCGGGTGGCCCTGCAGCAGCGCCTTCGCGGCGTCCATGCTTTCAGCCTCCAGGATCGAGTACCCGGCGACGTCCTTGTTGCTGGGCGTGCTGCCGCCCTGCGAGATCGCCTGGCCGTTGCCGAGGGGCGTGCCGAGGTCGACCAGCGCGTCGCCGCAGTCGGCAGCCCACTTCATCCACGGCTCCATAGCCTTCTGCATATCTTCGGGTGACTGCTCTGGCACATCGTCCATGGCACTGGCGGGCATGTGATAGAGCACTACGTATTTCGTCATCTCGACTCCCCTTACTTGACCGAACCGGTGGCGGGGCATCGTAGCAGGCCGAATCTGGCTATTTCTTAACGAGAAGTGAAAACCGTCAAGCGACAGATCGCTGGCGGGTTGGGACGGCTGTAAGATGCTCTTCGCTCTTGCGACAGACACCTCAACCTCCCCGTTTGCCTTCATGACCAACTCAGAAACTCCTCGATTTCGCAGCCTGCTGTTCGTGCCCGGCAACCGGGCCGACATGCTTGAAAAGGCGACGCGCCATAGCCCCGGCGGGTTCATCCCGGACCTCGAAGACTCAGTGCCTGTGTCAGAAAAGGAAGCGGCGCGAGGGATCGCGGCGGCTGCGATTCCGGCACTGGCGTCCTCGGGAAAGCCGATCGTGCCGCGGGTCAACTCGCTGCCGACCGAGCTGACTGCGGACGACATTGCGACCGTGGTCACGGCGGATGTGACGGCCATCAGCATCGGCAAGATCACGGGCCCGGACGACATCTCAGTGATCGACACCATGCTTGCAGCACATGAACGAGCCGTCGGAATCGAGGTGGGATCGGTCGGCGTGCTGCCGTGGATCGAGACCGCCGCGGGAGTCGTTAATGTCTCGGCCATCTGCGCGGCATCGCAGCGTGTGCGCTGGATCGCGTTCGGCGCCGAGGACTTCTCCGCTGACATGGGATTTGCGCGGACGGTCGACTCCGATGCCGAGGAGGGGCCGCTTGGAGAGCCGGGGCTGGTCTACCCGCGGTCGGCGGTTGCGGTGGCGGCGATGGCGGCGGGCGTGCAGGCGCTTGACACGCCGTACGTGAAATTCCGGGATGAGGCCGGACTGCGGGCCGACTGTTCGCTGGCGCGCCGCATTGGCTACAAGGGCAAGCTGGCGATTCACCCCGCGCAGATAGACGTGATTGAAGAGGCGTTCAGGCCGAGCGATCATGAGATTGAGCGGGCGCGGCGTGTGCTGCAGGCGGCCGACGAGGCGGAGCGCGAGGGCCGCGGGTCGGTGTCGCTGGATGGAGAGATGGTGGACGCGCCGGTGGTGGCGCGGGCGAGGAATGTTCTCAAGGACGCAGGGCTGGACTAGGGCTGCATTCGGCGTTTTCGTTAGTAGCGGAGGGCAACTCGAGTGAGTGCTACACCGTCGCGGATTAGAGCCGTCTTCATCGATGACGGCGATGTGATGAACGACAACTCGGTGCGCGCTCCACAGTGGCGCACGTTGATCGGCGACTTCTTCGTCCCGCGGCTGGGCGGTGATTCAGAGGCGTGGGCCGAGGCGAACCGCGTCGTTTTCGAGTCTCAGTGGAACGATGTCGCCTCCGGTCATGGCGACGAGCCTTTCCAGCAGTGGTGGGACCGCTACCAGTTGCTGTGGATGCGCGGCATGGCGAAGCGGGTCGGAGTTGGCGGTGAGCGGACCGATGAGGAGTGGATGCGGCTGGCGCGCGAGGTGAGTGAGTTCGTGACGCTCAATGTGCGGTCTGCGTATCCCGGTGCGGTGGACGCGATCAAGCAGCTGAGTGGCCGGGGGTTCGAGCTTCACACGGCGTCGAACGAGGTGTCGTGGGAGCTTGACGGCTACCTGCGCGGCATGGGTGTCCGGGACCTGTTCGGCTCCCTCTACGGGCCGGACCTGATCGACGCGGACAAGCACGACGCTGAGTACTACATGAAAATGTTCAGAGACAGCGGTGTTGACCCGCGCGAGGCTGTAGTGGTGGACAACGAGCCGGACTTCCTGGACCGTGCTGCAGCAACGGACGCAACGACGTTCCAGGTGGCGCCGGGTGGGGTTGCGAGTGATGGCAGCGGGCACAGGGTGATTGGCGCGCTGTCAGAGTTGCCTGCGGCGGTGGAGGGGTTGCGCAAGTAGCGAGGTCGCTCTTCAACAGGGTCCGGATGGCGGGCTGGATGTCGGTCTCCGACCGACATCCCCTCTCTCTAGCTCTCTCCCGCTTGCGAGTCGCGGGGTCTGACCGATTCACGTGGGATTCCGTTGTGGCGGTGAGTTCACCGGTTTGGCGTTCACAGCGAGAGCGACTTCGGATGGCATCCAAAGGTGAAGGATGGAGAGCATCGCAGTTTGTTGTGAGACTAGCCAGATCCCTCGGCTGCGCTCGGGATGACACCCTTCGACGGGCTCAGGATGAAGCAGGAAGCCCTCACCCTGACCCTCTCCCGAGCCGGGAGAGGGGATAAGCCCCGCCCAACAAACCGCCCTGCTACGGGATGTAGTTGTCCCAGCCGTCGAAGGTTCCGCCGGCCGCGACGACTACGACCGTGTAGCGCATGTCCAGCGGATACCAGTCGTTCGGGTCGAAGCCGCACCAGTTCCAGCCCTGGCGCGGGCTCACCGGCGTGCCGTTCGAACACTTGACGGCCACTCCGTACATATCACGTGCACGGGACCAGTCGATCGGCAGGCCATCCTTCATCCACATATCGGATATCGCCTGCGAGGTGGTCACCACGGTGCCGGGGTTTCCGGTCAGGCTCTTCCTGGCCATGCAGGTCTCGAGGTGGTCTGGCGGCGGGAAGTCCTGCCAGACGCAGAACTGGAGCTGCATGTTCTGGGCAACAGGTTGTGATCGAATCTCGATCCGCGCATAGAGCGTGCCCTGGTCGAACCCGTAGGGCGTCCAGTCGCCGTTCGCTGAAAGCATCGGAGGTTTTTCTGTTGCAAAACCTTCATCTCCAGTTGTGACGGCTTCGTTCCAGTCGAAGATGAGCAGTTCATCGGCGAGGGGGCCGGCGATTATCGGGTACTCGGTGTCTGACGAAGCGCCGTCATCGTCCGTGACTGTCAGGATTGCGGTGTAGTTGCCTTCGACTGTGTAGGTGTGTTGCACCGCCACGCCGGTATCGCCCGGAGAGCCGTCTCCGAAGTCCCATGAGTAGCTGACTATGTTGCCGTCCGGGTCGACCGAGCCGCTGCCGTCGAAGTCGACGATCAAAGGCACGAGGCCGCCGCGAGGAGGCGTGGCAGTTATCGCGCCTATGGGCGCCAGGTTTCCTGCGACCGTCTGGATCTCCATCTGGCTGAGCGCCCTGTCGAACAGGTGTACTTCGTCAATCCTGCCGTCCCACGGCTTGTCGGTTGCCGCGGTGGGGCTGCCGCCAATCCACATGTCCAGTGCCGGGTTGACGTCGATCACTCCGGTCTTGGCGATCGAACCGACCGGGAGTCCGTTCACGAACAGGCTCATGTTTGCGCCATCGTAGACGGCCGCGACATGGGTCCATTCGCCTGTCTGCAGGTCGCCGGAAGTAGCGATCAGCGTCTCCGTCGATCCACCGGCCTTCAGTCTGAAGCGCAGTCGGATATCGGTCTCGACCTTGAGGGTGCTGATCATCACGTAGTGGTCGTTCTCGGCGAGACCGTCTGCCTTCGAGAGGATGCGGCAATCGCTCGATGAGCAGCCGCTAAACGAGTCCGGATTGATCCAAGCGGTAGCGGTAAAGGCACTGATAGGAAGGCCGGTGCCAGCTTCAGCAATGTCGAGTCCGCCGAGGTCGACGTGGTCGTCAATGCCGTCGAAATCGAGTGAGCCTGCGCCGATCTTGGCAATGGCAGGCACTGCACCGTTGACCACGCCATGGTTGCCGGAGCCGGAGCTGTCGGTTGCCGTACCGTCGTCGAACCGCCACTGCCCTATCAGGTCGGTCACCGGAGCAGCCACAGAGAACGAGATTGGGAAGTCATCGACGTTGACGTTCGCCGGGTCACCCGCGTCTTCGCAGCGCACGAAGAAGTCGAACGAGGTGCCGTCTGTGAGGCCGGTTATGAGGGTCGAGTGTGCCGTTCCGCCGGTTGTCGTGAACAGATCTGTCATGGAAGCGAACGGCGTGTCGGCAACCGTGCTGTAGCGGCAGTTCGCGGCGATGTGAGTGTCGAGCGAAATGGTCGTCTGCAGTGTGCCTGCAGGCAGAGCGCCCGAGGGAGCGCCGTTGGAGCGGTGCGGCCCTACTTCTATGGAGAATGAGATCGGGAAGTCGTTTGTGTTGGTGTTCGGGACAGCTTCGGTGTCCTGGCAGCGGACGAAGAAGTCATACGACTGTCCGTCAACCAGCCCCGTTATCAGGCTTGAATGGGCTGTCCCACCGGTCACGCCGAACGTGTCCGTCATCAGCGAGTAGTCGGTGCCTGCGACCGTGCTGTAGCGGCATGTTGCAGGTTCATCCGTTGTGAGCGAGATAGTCGTCTGCGTGGTGCCGCTGAACAGAGCACCCGACGGTGCGCCGTTCGAGCGGACAGGCGGGCTCAGGTCGGGCAGCGAGCCTCCCGTCAACTGGTAAAGCTGGCCAAGGGAAGTGCCGACGTATATGACGCCGTTAAGTTCGTTGATGCTCCGGTAAGTGGCGTCCGGAGCGGCGCTGAACGTCGAGTACGACGTGCCGTCTTCGGTGTAGTGAATCGTGCCGTCTGCCGCCAGCACGTACATTCGGCTGCCAACGACCGCAAAGTCACGGATTGAGTCGATCACCCGTTGTGAGGAGATCCCGTCGAACTTTCTCAGGCTGTTGAACAGATCGGGGTGCTGATCGCTCCTGAAGAACATGCTCCCAGCAAACTCCTCGGAACGCCAGCCGGTGTCATTGGGGCCGAGCAGCGCCGGGCCGTCTGTCCAGCTTGTGCCATCAAACACCTTCGAACCCAGGTCCGCACCGGCCCAGGGCTCGACGTAGACGCTGCCGTTGAGAACACCTGCGAAGTAGACTCGGGAGAAGTTAAGGAACGGCGCGAACGTCTGCTCGGTGGTCCACGTAGCGCCGCCGTCAACGCTCCTGTGCAGTTCGCCGTTCGGATCTGTCGAACCGGCCAGCCACAGGTCGGTACCCGTCAGCGTGTTGATATCGAACGCATGGATCAGTTGAGCGGGGCTCGACGTTGTCCAGACCCCTGCCGCGTCCCTGGCGCCGAAGTCCGGCACACTCGCTCCGAGCGGATCGATCGAAGGAACATACAGCTTGCCGTCGATCCCGCGATAGTTCTGTATCGACTCGGTATCGAGAGTGAACTCGTTGACGAACAGATCAGCCACCGGGTCGTAGTGGACCACGCTGATGGGCCCGGTGTTTGCCTGCCAGTCGCCGTACCCCATGTACAGCTTGCCCTCCCAGGGGAAGAGCGTCGAAATCTGCTTGCCACGGTCCGTCGACTGCGCAGGTGCCAACGGGTGGGAGCCGACAAGCGTCGCTACCGGTGTTGGAGCGTCAAGCGATGCCGAGACCGGGAACACAATCTGCAGATCGTCCGTGTTCGGGGTCGGTGGCGCCGCGATGTCCTCACAGCGGACGAAGTAGCTGTAGGCGCCGCCGTCGACCAGCCCGCCGACCAGCGTCGAATGTGACGTGCCGCCGGTGGTGTCGAAGAGATCCGTCATTGAGGCGAAGCCGGTGCCCGCGACGGTGCTGTACCGGCAGTTTGCGGGCTCGTCTGTGTTTAGAGAGATCGTAGTTGAAGCTGTCCCGGGTGGCAGAATGCCGATCGGCCCCGCGTTAAGCCGCAGCGGCGGCACCTCGTCCGGAGGAGGCGTCACACCCGGCAGCCCGAGGATCTCGGCCTGCGACAGCGCCCGGTTGTAGAGATAAACATCGTCGATGCGTCCGTCCCACGGCTTGCTGGTCGGGCCGTCCGGGTTGCCTCCAATCCAGAACGGGACCAACGGGTTGGTGTCGATCGCGCCGGTCTTGGCCGTTGAGCCGACCTCGACTCCGTCCAAGTAGAGCCGCATGTTCGAACCGTCGTAGGTGGCGGCCGCGTGGTACCACTGCCCGGTTGCAAGGTTACCGGTACTGGCTATGAGCGTCTCGGTCGAGCCACCGGCTTTCAGCCTGAACCTCAGCAACGTGCCAATGCTTCTGATCCTGATGGTGCTGACCATAATGTAGTGGTCCTGCTCACCGGTGCCATTCGCCTTGGAGAAGATGCGGCAGTCTGACGCACCGCAGTTCCTGAAGTCGTCTGAGTTGATCCATCCGGCAAGCGTGATTCCGCTGCCGGGAATGTCGAGACCGCCGAGGTCGACGTAGTCGTCTGCGCCGTCGAAATCGAGTGAGCCGGCGCCTATCTGGCCAATGGCCGGCAGCGCGCCGTTGACCACCCCGTTGTTGCCGGCGCCGGAGCTATCGGCGCCGGTGCCGTCATCGAATGTCCAGTGCCCGAAGAGGTCGACAACCGGGTTGCTGACAAAGAACGAGATCGGGAAGTCATCGGCGTTGACGCTGGCCGAGTTGGCGGCGTCCTCACAACGGACGAAGAAGTCGAACTGTGTTCCGTCTGACAGTCCGCTCACCAGCGTCGAGTGCGCCGTTCCTCCGGTTGTCGTGAACAGGTCTGTCATCGACGCGAACGGAGTGTCAGCGACTGTGCTGTAGCGGCAGTTCGCATTTACTGACGTATCGAGTGAGATGGTGGTATCGGTCGTGCCGGACGGCAGAGTTCCGGTGGGCGCGCCGTTGCTGCGCTGCGGTCCGGTCTCGACCGAGAAGGTGATTGGGAAGTCGTCGGGGTTGGTGTTTGGGACAGCTTCGGTGTCCTGGCAGCGAACATAGAAGTTAAAGGTTTGACCGTCAACGAGGCCGCCGACCAGCGTCGAATGAGCGGTTGCCCCCGTGGTGCTGAACGTGTCTGTCATCGACGCGTAAAGCGTGCCGGGTGTTGTGCTGTACCTGCACGTCGCATTCTCATCCGTCGTCAGTGAAATCGTAGTCTGCGTTGTTCCGCCCGGCAGCGAGCCTGTCGGCGCGCCGTTCGAGCGGACGGGGGGAGTAGTGTCAGGCGGAGGAGTGAGACCGGCGAGGTCCTCGATCTCTCCGAGGGTCAGCACACGGTTGTACAGGTGGACTTCGTCGATCTTGCCGTCCCACGGTTTGCTGGTCGGGCCGTCGGGGTTGCCACCAATCCAGAACGGGATGGCGGGGTTTGTGTCGATAGCGCCGGTCTTGGCTGTAGAGCCGACCTCAACGCCGTCCAGGTAGAGCCGCATGTTCGAGCCGTCATAGGTGGCGGCTGCGTGATACCACTGGCTGTTCGAGAGAGTGCCGGCCGAAGCTATCAGCGTCTCGGTCGAGCCGCCCGCCTTCAGCCTGAACCTGAGCAACACACCAACGCGCCTAACGTTGATAGTGCTCACCATGATGTAGTGGTCTTGCGATCCGGTGCCGTTCGCCTTAGACAGAATGCGGCAGTCTGACGCGCCACAGTTCGTGAGCTGATCGGAGTTGATCCACGCCGCGAGCGTGATCGCGCTGCCGGGGACATCTAGTCCACCGAGGTCGACGTAGTCGTTCGCGCCATCGAACTCGAATGACCCGGCGCCGACGTGGCCGGCCGCGGGAAGAGGGCCGTTGACGATGCCGTTGTTGCCGTTTCCGGAGCTATCGGTCGCGGTGCCATCGTCGAATGTCCACTGCCCGAGCAGTGTTGGATCGGCGGCAACGCTGGTCAGCGACTGCATCGAAACGATGCCGACCACCAGTGCCGCCAGGAGTCCGAGCATGATCCTGCGTAAACGCAACGTTCAGTCCCCATGAACAGGTGCACGCCTCGGAGGATTCGATCCGCCGCAACTGCGCCGCCCTCGATTTGACCCGGCATAGTACACGAGGATTTCAGCTTTGGGTGAATCGGGGTGGCTCATGAATTGCCCTGCGTCTTCGGATGACGGGTGTTCAGGTCCGGTCTTTCGACCCGGTGCTCACGTGCGCTCGCGCGCGCTTCAATCCGCTACCCTTGCTCCACTTTTTACACAGGTCTCTGGCACTTCCGAGGTGGTCATGGCGTACGGACGGTTTTTCGAGGAGTTCAACGTTGGCGACAAGATCAAGCACTGGCCGGGCCGCACGGTCACCGAGGCCGATGACACCTGGTTTTCGCTCGTGTGTCAGAACGACAGTCCGCTGCACATCGATGAGAACTACTCGAGGAAGTACACGCAGCATGGGCAGCGCCTGACGAACGGCATCCTGGTCTTTTCGATCGCGGTCGGACAGTCGGTGAAGGACCTCTCCGGACGCGCGATCGCGAACCTTGGCTACGACAAGCTCCAGCACCACGCGCCGGTTTTCCATGGCGACACGATCTACTCAGAGTCGGAGGTGCTGGAGATGCGGGAGACGTCGAAGGGCGACCGAGGCACGGTTACGACGGAGACGATTGTGACGAACCAGGACGGCACGAAGGTGATGTCGTACCTGAAGACGGTGCTGGTGCCAAAGAAGAACCACGAGACGATGGGCGAGGGCAAGCTCCCCTTCGACGACTGAGTGACAGAGGCACGTTTTCGCTGAGGTGAGCGGTGGCCGGGTGCGGAAGACGACGCTACGTTGTCCCCTCTCCCGATTTCGGGAGAGGGTTAGGGTGAGGGTTCCGGTCCTCCCCTCTCGACATCAGATGGAAGACGAACAAGAGATTCTGAATCATCCCACCCGGCTCTCACCCACCGAGAAAAAAGATGCGAATTGGATTCAACTTCCTGCCGGGGCTCTTTGACACGAGCCTCGATGACTTCCTGACATTTGCCGTGCAGTACGGCGCGACCGATGTGGTGATCCAGAGCTCCACCGACAAGGAGTCGAGAGGCCGGTGGTCCGCGGTGCCAGGCGAGACTCGCTGGGAGCTGAACGATCTGATCAAGCTGCGCAACCAGGTTGAGTCGCACGGCCTGCACCTCGAAGCGCTTGAAAACGTGCCAGGTAACTTCTACGACCAGGTGATTCTCGGCGGTCCGAAGCGTGACGAGCAGATCGAGAACATGATCTACACGGTGCGCAACATCGCCCGCGCAGGCATCCCAATCTTTGGCTACAACTGGATGCCGTCTAGCGTCTGGCGGACGTCGGCGCATACCCGAAACCGGGGCGGCTCGCTGGTCACCAGCTATGACCATAAACAGCACGAGGACGCGCCGTTCACGCATGGCCGCGAGTATTCCCGCGAGGAGCTGTGGGAGAACCTTGAGCACTGGGTCAGGATCATCACGCCGGTTGCCGAGGAAGAAGGCGTTCGCATCGGCATTCACCCCGACGACCCGCCGGTGGACTCGGTTGGCGGGATCCCGCGCCTGTTGAACGGTTTCGACGCCTACAAGCGGCTGACGGAGATCGTGGATTCACCGTCGAACGCGATCGAGTTTTGCCAGGGGACGTTCTCTGAGATGAAGGATGCCGCGGGAGAAGGCATCTACGACATGATCCGGTATTTCGGAGAGCGCCAGAAGATCCTGTATGTGCATTTCCGTAACGTCTCGAACCCCGGTGACGCGTTCCACGAGGAGTTCATCAACACGGGCCATGTGGACATGGTGCGGGCGATTCGCCTCTACAAGGAGATCGGTTTCGATGGCGTGCTGGTGAACGATCATGTGCCGCACACGATTGGCGATACGACCTGGGGGCACCGGGGCCGAGCTTATGCGAATGGCTACATCCAGGCGCTGATGGATGTGGTTGATCGCTAGAGCCGCCACCCTTCGACAGGCTCAGGATGGCAGGTCAGCGGTCACTTCTCCCCTCTCCCGATTTCGGGAGAGGGTCAGGGTGAGGGCTTTCCCTCTGCGGGTTTGAGAAAAATTGGGGCCCGTTTGGCGGTCAGGTGGGCCAGACCCGATCGTTCAACGATGTGGGGTCCGTGCAGTTCGTAAAGCACCCCGCAAAGTGCCGCGGAAAAATGGATGGGAAGACTACTCGCCGCCGCGTTCTTCGTAGCCGTGGATGTTGATCACGCCGTGAAGATGACCGTACCGCCGCGCAGTGTGGTCGCGGAGCTGAGACAACACTTCGATCTTGGACTGCCAGTTGTCGGCATTAACCAGCAGGTTGCGGTCGCATCGCTCGTGCCTGCAGCGGCCGGTCCATTGGGTGTGACTCTGGTGCCGTCTCTTGAGCCTGAGTGACGTCATGATGCACCCCCTTGCTGCGTATAAGTTAACGTATGTTAACAATGAAAGTCAATGTGTCTGGATGGCGAAGACTTGCCATGTCTTCAACGGGCTGGAGGGAGAGGCCCCCCTCACTCCAGCGGTGATTCGTATGGCAGGGCGAAGTTGGCGTCTGAGAAGGCGTCGACCAGCCTGATGGCCGCTCCGTCCAGTTCGATAACAGCTTCTTCAGGCAGGTCGCACGCTTCAACTGTGCAGTCGTCGCCGAACTTTTGCTGGATGCGGTCGAGGTCTGAGCAGGCCCGGAAGATCGCTGTTGTGTACTGGCCTGACGGGAACTGCGCGAGGTTGCCCGGGTTGCATGCGCCCTGCTTGAAGTCGGCGATAAACCATTCATCCCGGGTGTCCGCCTCCTGCATGATGCGGATGCGGCTGAAGAGCCACGGGGTGACCTGCGCCGGGAGCACGACGGCTTCGGGGAGCAGGTTCTCGACGCGCTGTCGTTGCCGCTCGTTGCGTTCGGCGAGGTTGGTGGATGCGGTGTCGATGACGCCGGGGAGGATGACGGCTGCGGGAATGGCGAGGACAAGGAAGATGATGATGGCGACGGTCAGCAGCGACGGGTTGCGCAGCTCGCGCCGGAGTCGGGCGAGTTTCGAGCTTTCATGGGTGCCGGGGGCGTTGATCATCAGTTCGATTGTGTCACTGGAAGTGGAGCGGGAGGGGCCTGGAGTTGTGGGAGGGTGGTGAGTTGCGGTCCTCACCCTGACCCTCTGCCGCTTGCGGGAGAGGGGATGTGTGTTCCCTGAGCGAAGTCGAAGGGTCTCTTGCTCAGTTACTTGTTTTCTTGGGAGACGACCGTAAGTCAGCGGCTCTACTTGTTGAGTCAGAGGTCCTTCCACTCCGCTGCGCTCCGGTCAGGAAACACAGGAAGCCCTCACCCTAGCCCTCTCCCGAGCCAGGAGAGGGGATTTTCGGCGGAGCGGTCGGCCGTCACTTCCTGAAACGATCAAGCAGGTTCCGTGGACGCAGGTTGACGTGCATAATCTGCGGTTGGGCTGCCTCGAAGACAGGTCTTCCGCTACAAGCCCTCAATCCAGCAACGACAGAACTTGCCGGGCGAAGAAAAAACGCGAAGAAAAAGAATGGCGATATCTGAAAAGGTCCGAGAGCAGATGAAGGCATCCTCGTGGATACGGAGGATGTTCGAAGAGGGCATGGAGCTGAGGCGCAAGCACGGCGCTGAGAACGTGTTCGACCTTTCGCTCGGCAACCCGCTGCTGGAGCCGCCGCCCGAATTCAACGAAGTGCTGCGGCGCATCGTCAACGAAGACACTCACGGCACCCACCGCTACATGCCGAACGGAGGCTTTCCGGACGCGCGCGCCGCGGTTGCGAAGCAGCTGGCGCTGGAGTCCGGCGTTCCGTTCGAGGGCGAAGACATCCTGATGACCGTCGGCGCCGCGGGCGCGCTGAACGTCATCCTGCGTTCGATACTCGACCAGGACGACGAAGTGGTGATCATCGCCCCGTACTTCGCCGAGTACATCTTCTACATCCAGCACCAGACCGGAGTTGTGCGCGAGGCGCAGAGCGGGCCGGACTTCCTGCCGGACATCGAATCGCTCAAGGCGAACCTGAACGAGCGCACGCGGGCGGTGATCATCAATACACCGAACAACCCTTCCGGGGTGATCTACCCGGAGTCGGCGGTTGCGGCGATCGGCGAGGCGATCAAAGAGGCGGAAGAAAAGTACGGGACGGAGATCTACCTTGTCTCAGACGAGCCGTACCGCAAGCTGATCTACACCGACGACCCGTTCCCGTTCATCTTCAAGCACCACGTGCGGTCGGTGGTCGCCACATCGCACTCGAAAGACCTCGGGCTGGCCGGGGAGCGCATCGGCCACATCGCTCTCAACCCGGCCGATCCCGGCAAGGTCGATTTCATGGACGCAGCGACGTTTGCGTTGCGGACGCTCGGTTTCGTGAATGCGCCGGCGTTGATGCAGCGGGTGGTGGCAGAAATCCAGGATGCGACTGTTGACGTTTCCGAATATCGCAAGAAGCGTGACTTCCTGCACGCCGCGCTGACCGACATCGGCTACGAGTGCGTACTGCCGGACGGGGCGTTCTACCTGTTCCCGAAGTCGCCGATGAGCGACGACGTGAAGTTCGTGCAGATGCTGCAATCGAAGCTGGTGCTGACGGTGCCCGGAGTCGGCTTCGGTACGCCGGGCTACTTCCGGGCTTCGTACTGCGTCGACGACTGGGTGCTCGAAGGTTCGCTGAAGGGATTCGCCGAGGCGCTCGAGGAGGCGCGCTCGGCCGGGGCATAACCTCCTGGAGAAGGGACGAATGACTGGTCTTGTTAGTGACGTGACTCGCCGGGTTTTCGTGCCGAGTGCGCTTGCCGTTGCGCTGTTCGCTGTGCTTGGAGTTGCGGCTGCAGCCTGCTCTGGCGGCGGTTCTTCGCCGACGCCGACTGGTATTGAGCTGACGGACCCGGTGCCGAACCCGACGGCGACGCCTGTGGCGATCGTGACGTCGTTCGAGGGTGAGGTACGGGAGTTCGAGATCAACATGGCGGCGAATGGCAGCCCCCAACAGGGAACGGCTGTGTTCACTCGCAGGAACGATTTTGCGCACATCGAGGTCAAGGTGATTCCCGGAGGGCCAGCGCAGTCGGTGACTTTGCGTCGTGGCACGTGCCCCAACCCGGAGGGTTTCGTGGAGTCGCTCGACCTGATGATTGGCGGGATCATGCGACAGGAGTTGCGTGATATGCCGTTCGATGACCTGCTGGCGGGCGACCTGACGCTGGTGGTGAACCCGAACACGTCCAGCTTCAACGTGATCACAGCATGCGGTGATTTGCCGAGGGCGGAGTAGTGAGAAGGTGATCTCTCTCAGAATTGAAATGGATCAGGCGGAGGGTCGATAGTGACTGGAACGACCAGTTGCCGATGGAAGACCGAACGTCCCTCACCCTAGCCCTCTCCCAATCTGGGAGAGGGGAAGAGCGCCAGTCTAAGCTGATCGCGTGGTGCGTGAATCCTCCCTCCCAGCTTGGGAGGGAGCTAGAGGGAGGGTCGGTAGCGACTGGTGCTACTTTCCACTGTTTCCGCCAACCGCTCCAAAACACCCTCCAGGTTGTTCATCACTTCGTTGTTCCAGAAGCGGACGAGCGTGTAACCCCGGCTCCTGAGGTGCTCTGACCGCTGTTCGTCTGACTGACGCTGCGAGTCATGTTGTCCGCCATCAACCTCGATGACCAGCCTCTTCTCTCGGCAGCAGAAATCTACGATGAAGTGATCGATCGGATACTGCCGATCGAATCTCAGGCCGTGGAACTGACGGTTCCGCAATGATCGCCACATCCTCTGTTCGGCTAGTGTCTGGTTTCGACGGAGTTCTCTGGCGATTTTGGTGGTCGATGCAGTCATGAGAGAAAGTTTGCCGAACCAGTCGCCTAACTCAAACTTCACCTGGCAGACAATCCTCCCTCCCAGCTTGGGAGGGAGCTAGAGGGAGGATCGGTAGCGACTGGAGCGACTAGTTTTCGGTGGGAGACTGAACGACCCTCACCCTTTATCCCTCTCCCAATCTGGGAGATGGGAGTACGCCTTCCATCCCAGTCCGGGACGGAAGGCCCTCCTACACGCCCCAGGCAAGGGCGAGGCTTAGGAGCACAGTAGAGCCGGCTGCTGCTGTTGTTCGAACGTGGTTCCAGCGGGTCCACTGCACCAGGTAGCTGGACCAGACTTTTGCTCCTTCGCTGCTGTCCGGCGCAACCTTCGCCAGCGCGTTGTTGCGAGGGATGTTGAAGGCGATGGTGACGAAGAGTGAGCCGATGATGTGCAGCAGGCTGCCCGCCGCCAGGTAGCTGTGGCCCGGCTCCGAGATGTCGATGAAGCCGATGACCGCCAGGTAGACGCTGATTAGCGGCGTTCCCATAAACGCCAGCATGAAGAACGGGTTGATGACGGTGATGTTGATGCGCTGCATCGCTTCGATCCCTGCCGCCGGCGTCATCTGGCCGAGCGCTTTCATGACGAACGTCGAGAAGGCGTAGAAGACTCCGGCGACGATGCCTGATCCGATGATGGCGATGACGGTGATGGTGAGTGTGAGGTCGTTCATTGTTTTTTCTCTTTTTCGTTACTGAGTAGGTTGTTGATCTTGGATTCGTTGGTTGCTTGCTTGGGGGCGTTCGGTGGGCCATCCTCCTTCTCAGCTTGGGAGGGAGTTAGAGCGAGGGTCGGTTGTGACTGGAACGACTAGTTGTCGATGTAAGTCCGAACGACCCTCACCCTCACCCTCTCCCGCAAGCGGGAGAGGGAATTTTCGGCAAGCACTCCCCTCCTAGTAGGAAAGCCAGGGTGCTCTCCTTACGTAGCTGTCATCGGTGACCTGCTTCAGCATGAAGTCGGCTACGTCTGCTCGAGAGATCTTTGCCTTGGGGCTGTTGCCGTTCACTGCGTTGGCAATGTCATGCCGGTACTCCCCTGTCAGCGGGCCGTCGTTGTAGGCGCCGGGGCGGACCAGGGTCCAGTCGAGCTTGCTGTTGCGCACAGTCTTCTCCTGCAGCTCGTGCTCGGCGAAGCCCTGCCGCAAGAGCAGCGGCACCAGCAGGTACTTGTAAAGCCTCGGCAGCATCGGGCGGCTGTCGCCAATGCCCATCGATGAGAGGCTGACGAGCCTTCGCACGCCGGTCTTCTCCATCGCCTCGACGATGTTCGCAGTGCCCTGCGAGCGCACGTGGTTGCGGGTCAGCGCAGGCGTGCCGATCGCGGAAATGACCGCATCGTGCTGCCCAACCGCTGCCTCGACGTCTTTGTAGTTCAGCACATCGCCGGTGATCGCCTTGAGCCGTGGCCTCGTCAGGTCCAGCTTCGCCGTGTTCCGGACGAACGCCGTCACTTCGTGGCCCTGCTCAAGAGCCTGGTCAACGAGCTGCGTTCCAATACTTCCTGTCGCTCCGAAAACGATGAGTTTCATTCTTTCTTCCTTTCGGGTTGTTGTGTTCCGGGCTTGATATGTCCAGTATTGGACGGGTTAGCAGTACGATCCATGCCTGAATATCTTGCTTTCTTGCTCATTCGTCCTGTTACATTGGACAGACAGCGAAAACGATGAAATCCTGAGAAGCATGAATCAACAGCAAGTCTGGAACCCGGTCGACCCCCTTGGCGAGGCGCTGCACTACCTGCGCATGAGCGGCGTGTTCTACTGCAAGTCAGAGTTCACGGCGCCGTGGGGGCTTGAGATGCCCGAGATGGGAAACGTGTTGAGCTTCCACCTGCTCAGTTCCGGCCGGGCGCTGTTCGAGGTGGCGGGAGCGGAGCCGGTGTGGGCGCAGAGTGGCGACCTCGTCCTGGTGCCGCACGGTCGCGGCCACAACCTGCTGAGTGAGGAGAGCGCACGGGCGGACGGCCTGTTCGACCTGCCGCGCAAGCTGATGAGCGACCGCTACGAGATCCTGAATCACGGCGGTAACGGTGAGCGCACCGACATGCTCTGCGGCGCGGTGAGGTTCGATCACCCGCTTGCCATTCAGCTGGTGGAGCTGCTGCCGCCGATCATCCACGTCGAAGCGGGCAGCCCGCACATGGAGTGGTCGCCGCTGATGCTGCAGTTCATGGCGTCGGAGGCGAAGCAGATGAGGCCGGGCGGCGAGACGGTGATAACGCGGCTGGCCGACATTCTCGTGATCCAGGCGATCAGGTCGTGGATCGAGGTTGATCCGGCGGCGCAGCAGGGCTGGCTTGGCGCGTTGCAGGACGACCGCATCGGCAGGTCGATCTCGCTGATCCACCAGGACCCTTCTGTCAGCTGGACTGTCGACGGTCTTGCGAGCGAGGTCGGGCTTTCACGCTCTGCGTTTTCGGCGCGGTTCACTTCGTATGTTGGCGAGCCAGTGATGCAGTATGTGACTCGCTGGAAGATGAACGTTGCGGAGACGTGGCTGAAGGAAGAGAAGATGAGCCAGGTTGAGCTGGCGAACCGGCTTGGCTACCAGTCGGAAGCGGCGTTCAACCGGGCGTTCAAGCGGTTCATCGGCGTGACGCCGGGCAAGGTGAAGCGAGAGCACGCAACGGCGCCTGCCTAAGCGGTCCATTCGGTGCGTGCGATGACGAGGCACAGCACGCCGATGAGCAGTGCGAGCGGGCCGAAGAGCCGGCGTTCCCAGTAGCTGGATGAGGCGAGGTTCATCACCCCGCTGAGAGCCATGAGCGCTGCCAGTCCGTAGGCAGCAAAGGTCAGAAACTGCTCTGCGCCGAGGCCGTCGAGAGACCACGCCCGGCTGATCACGACGTAGATCCCGAACACGAAGGTGCTAACGCTGATTGCGTCCATCACTCGCAGTCCTGCGGGAAGCTCGGTGTACTTGCCGCCCCAGTGGGAGGACAGACCTCTCTTGCCGCCGCCCGCCCAGTAGATGGAGGCTGCTGCGAAGTATGCGAACGCGAGTGCGGCGATGATTGCCGCGGCCTGTCCGGCGGGCGCTGAGACGGTTGGCAAGTGCGAGTCCCTCGATGCGTGCGCGTTGTGTGATTGTTCAGTTATACGCGACTCGCCGGGGGATGAGCATCGGCTGGGGCTGGCTTATGGTGTCGTCACGGGATTGTCATTCGCTGGCAAAGCGGATTCGCCAGTTGAGACGGATATTCAGCTGGAGCCTTTCGTGGAAGCCGGACCGCCTCAAGGTAAAAAAATGGAACTCTCGTCCGAATATCGCCTGAACGCCGACCAGGAGTCGGTCTGGTGGGTGCTCACCAACCCGACACTGCTCAGGTCGGACATACCCGGCCTGACAAAGTTTGAGGAGGAGAGCCCCGGCCGGTATCTCGGTGAGGTGAAGGTCGGCATCGGCTTCTTCAAGGTGACGTTTTCGGGGAACCTCATCATCAGCAACCAGGACCCGCCGAACAGTTACGACGTGCAGGTGACCGGCAGCGGCCGCGGCGGATCGCTCGACGGCTCTGGCACAGTGAAGCTCACCACAACGGGCGAAAACGAAACACTCGTGGCAGTGAACGGGTCGGCAAAGGTCGGCGGGATGATGGGCGGAGCCGGAGACCGGGCGATCAGCGGCGCTGCCAACAAGCTGCTTGAGCAGTTTTTCAAGAAGGTCGAGGCCCACGCCCGGCACAGGGCAAGCATGCGGTAGTCGGCTCTCCCGGATCATGTAATCTCTGCACTCCGACTCCACCAGCCACACCGGAGTGCTTCAGCCATGACAACCACCGCCGCCCGACCGACCACGCCCGACATCTTCAAGCAGAAGGCGCACATCGACCTCGCCGATACGATGGCGCGGCACCCCGAGCCTCGCTGGTCAGAGAAGGTCGTTCTCGACGGCCGCAACAGGGCTGCAATGATCTCGTCGCCTGCCGGAACGCCGGGCGACCCGCACCTGCACCCTGACTACAACGAGTGGTGGGTGATCCTGAACGACGAGGTTGAGTACGTGATCGGCGAGTACGAGCCGTTCGTGGCGAAGTTCGGGTCGCTGGTGATTGCGCCGTGCGGCTACCGGCACGACATCCGGTCTTACAGGGGCGACGCCTGCATCCGGCTGGTGGTCGGCTTCCAGCACTCGAACCATGACCTGAAGGGTGTTGAGCCTTCGAGACAGGTGCCGCTGGACGAACTTGCGCCGCCGAACCGCATCCACACTCCAATGGACTACATGTTGGAGCGGCATGGCACGGAGAGTTCGTGGTCTGAGGAGGTCCTGCTGGACCAGCGCAACCGGGTGAACATGATTCACCAGATGCCGGGCGAGGGGAACCGCCCGCACTGGCACCCTGACATGGATGAGTGGTGGGTTGTGCTGAAGGGCGAGATTGAGTGGCGGGTTGGGGGTGAGCACTCCACCCTTCGACAGGCTCAGGATGGCGGAGATTCCTCGAATGGAGCGGGCGCCGACTCTGGATACAAAGAAACGTTCAGGGCAAAGCGTGGTGACCTGGTTTTCGTTGAGGCGGGCCGGGCGCATGCGATCGACACTGTCGGTGACGAGTCGTCGATCAGGCTGGCGGTCACATCACCCGACGTCGTGCACCACTTCCTGGACGACCCGGAAGCGCCGAGGCCGCCGCGGGACTAGGCTGGGGGTGGTTTTTTTGGTGCGATGATTGGCCGTCGGTAGGGGCGGGCAAAGATGCCGCGCCCGGTGACGGCCAAGCTGCCACATCTCCCCTCTCCCTGGGAGGGAGAGGGCCAGGGTGAGGGTTGAACTCCGGCACCCTAATCCACCAACGTCCCCGAAAACACCTGCCAGGCGAGGAGCGATTTCGCTGTCAGGCTCAGGATGATGTAGGTGTTCTCGCCGACGATGTAGTTGCGCCACGGGCCGATGCGCTTGTACTGCAGCACCATGTTGATGGCGAAGCTGTTGAAGAAGACGAACAGCGAGAAGAAGATGCCGTAGACGAAGGCCGGCGGCTGGGCGTCGGCACCCGGCGACCAGAGGTAGTAGCTGATAGCCAGCCACGGCACCGCCCCTGCGAAGACGCCGAACCAGTACGAGAGCCACGACGGCGTGCCGGGCATCTCGTACTTCTCCATCAGCCAGCCGAAGAGGATCATCGATGCGTTGACGCCGAAGAGGCCGATCAGCGCGGCGATGTCTGTGATGCCGGGCAGGATAGCGATCAGCACGATCATGAGTGACGAGCTGAACGAGTATTCGACCCAGCGTGCGTAGTTCCGCTTCGTGGCAAGCTGGTCCACATACCATTCGAAGACTCTCGGCATTATCAGGATGAGGTGCGCCGCGGCAGACATGAACAGGAACGCCGCAACGCCCCACCCGACTCGGAAGTCAAAGAGCGTCGTGATCTCGGAGGGTTCTGTCCCGGGAGGTCCGTCGAGGAAGATGGCGGTGATCGGGATGGTGAAGTCGTTGGTGAGTGCGAGGACTGCGAGTCCCTGCAGCAGGTGGAATAGCCCTGCGACGCCGTTGAAGATGCGCAGTCTGCGGGGTGAGAAGCTGACGCCGTCTCCCGTGACTGTGTCCGGCATGCGACCGGGCAGTGTCGCTACTTGCTGTGTCATCGGAATGCCCCTGTGCCGGCATTGTTCTCCAGCTGTGATTATGATCAACTTTCTGTCCTATTTATAGGATATATTCTACATATCTGGTGTCAATAGAGGATTCTGTGGTATCTGGTCGACATGGTCAGAAGATGTAGCTCCAGGCGCGGACGGGTGCTGCTATGCTCTGCCGGTATTGATCGAACTGGAGCCTCGCCGGTCTGAGCCGCCGGCGACGCGGATTCGGCGCCCGATTTCGGTAGCGCCAGCAGAAAGGAGAGTCATGGTTCATTCGCTTCCGGCGGGATTCTTCCGCCCCTTCCTTTCTGCAAGGAACGGCCGGTAACACCGGCCAAGAATTTTTTACTGGTGATGTTGGGGTTCCCCTCTCCCAGGCTCGGATGAGAGCAAGCTGTCTGCCATCCTGAGCCTGTCGAAGGTTGGCGAGTTTCAACCCTCACCTCAGTCCTCTCCCGCAAGCGGGAGAGGAGGCTTGGCACACCGCCTGCATCACCACCTCCCGGTTCTGGCCGCAACTTCTTGCTTGCCACTAACAGTGGCGCGCGCCGGAACTTTTTCCACCTGTTGAGCTACCCGCTCACCGCACGTACTCTCCGGCAAGCGCCATCGCCGGGGCTCCGGACAGGCCTCCCTTCGACAGGCTCAGGATGGCCGGACCGGGCTCCGTACCGGAGGTTTTTCGAAGTGATCATCTGCAATGTCCTGAACGTGACGAAGCACCACGGCGCCAACCGGGTGCTCAACGGCGTTTCGCTCGAGATCAAGCACGACTCCCGAATCGGGTTGATCGGCCCGAACGGCGCAGGGAAGTCGACGCTCATGCGCATCATCGGCGGCCTCGACACCACTGACGAAGGCCAGGTGACGCGCCGGCGCGGGCTGCACATAGGCTTCCTGCCGCAGGAGCCACAGCTACCGGCCGGCTCAACCGTGCTAGACGAGGCGATGAAGGCGCGTGACCACTACTCAGGGCTGCAGCGCCAGATCCGGGAGCTTGAGGCCCGCATGGGAGAGCCGGAGGTCTACGAAAACGCCGACAAGCTGCAGTCGGTGATCGACGAGCACGAGGCGGCGCTGAAGTCGTTCGAAGACCAGGGCGGGCTCAACGTCGATGGCCGGGTGGTCGAGATGTTGCATGCGGTCGGTTTTTCCGAAGACGACTTTCTCCTGCCCGCCGGTTCGTTGAGCGGTGGCCAGAAGAAGCTGCTTTTCCTGGCGCGGCTGATGGCGACGCAGCCGGAGCTGCTTCTGCTGGACGAGCCGGACAACCACCTGGACGCCGAGGGCAAGCTGATGCTTGAGCGGCTGGTTGTCGAGTACCCGGGCGCTGTCGTTGTGATCTCACACGACCGCTACATGCTGGACGTGATGGTGGAGTCGATCGCCGAGCTTGAGGTTCACGGCCAGCACCCCGGTCGGGACCAGCTGACTGTGTTCTCAGGCAACTACTCGGAGTTTGCGACGGAGAAGAGGGCGGCGTTGCTGGCGCAGCAGGCGAGTTACCAGCTGCAGCAACGTGAGATCACCCGGCTGCGCAAGGCGATCAGGCGTCTGATGGACTGGAACCAGTACGTAAACCATTCGAAGTTCGTCACACGGGCGAAGAACATGGAGAAGCGGATCGATCGGATGGACAAGATCGAAAAGCCGATCCTAGAGCCGAAGCGCATTGGGCTGGAGTTCGGCGCCGAGCGTGGCGGCTTCAAGGTGCTTGAGCTGAAGTCGGTCGGCAAGGCGTTTGGCGAGACGGCGGTGCTTGACGGCGTCGACCTGCTTGTCACTCATGGCGAGCGCGTCGCGCTGACGGGCGAGAACGGCGCGGGGAAATCGTTGCTGATGAAGATGATGATGGGCCGAGAAAAACCTTCGGTCGGCGAAATCAGAGTAGGTGCGAGGATCTCGATCGGTTACTACGCACAGGAGCAGGAGACGCTTGACCCGGACCTGACGGTTGTGGAGGAGGTGCGGAGGGTGAAGGACATGCACGAGTCGGATGCATACGCGTTCCTGGGCTCGTTCCTGTTCGATTTTCGCAAAGCCCGTCGGCAGGTGAAGACGTTGAGCGGCGGCGAGAAGGCCCGCCTGCAGATGGCGAAGCTGATGCTGATGGAGGGCAACCTGCTGCTCCTGGATGAGCCGACGAACAACCTGGACATTCCGTCATGCGAGGCGCTGGAAGATGCGATCGACGACTATGACGGCACGGTGCTGGTCATTTCGCACGACCGCTACTTCCTTGAGCGTGTGGCGCAGAGGACGGTGGAGGTGAAAGAAGGGAAGGTCGTTGAGGTTGAGGAGGTGATTGGGTGAGGGAGTTGGTGGTGACGTACGAATGCTGATCCCGATTCGAAGACGACAGATTCTGGGCGAGATCCTGTTCTTCCTGATCGCCTCAATTCTCATCGCCGCCGTTTGGATACTCGACGTACCGTTGATCGTCAGCATCCTGTGGTCTGTGATAGCAGGATTATCCGCTATTCGGCTGCCGATATTGTTTTTTTTCAGAAGCAAGATCGTCCTTCCAAACGGGACTGAGTTGCCTCTGTTCATAAGTGGATGGTTCAGAGGACGCGCACAGTTTGTGCTGGTTTCCGTCGGAGAGTCAGACGCCTACGTGTTTCGGACGGAACGTAACGGAGAGGTGGTCCAGTACAACAAAGTCGCAGAGGGCCGCTTCGCGATCGAAGAGTTACAGCAGGAGGCGTTCCGGCTGAGGTGGCTCCGAGGACGAGTGCTGGTGCCACGGTTCAAGATGTTTGGCAGCAGATGGAACACGGCATGGCTTCACACCACCGCCCTGCCCGGCCATGACCTGACTGTTGCGATGGAAGAGATGGCGCCGGAGCAGGTGGTGCGACTACTGGCTGAGGGGATGCGGATGTGGCACACGGCGCCGGCTGAAGACTGCCCTTTCGATCATTCGCCGGATGCCGATCTCGATCGAGCACTCGACGCGATAAAGGCAGGGCAGGTGGACAAAGATAACTTCGAGCCGGAGTGGAAAGGGCGCGCGCCCGACGATCTCCTGGATGAGCTGGAGTCGATGCTGCCGTTGCCCGCTTACGAGCCGGTGCTGACGCACGGCGACTTCACGCTGCCGAATGTGATTGTCTACAGGGGCAATGTCTCGGGCTTTGTCGATGTGGGCAGAGCAGGAGTCTCGGACCGGTATAAGGACCTTGCGATCTGCGCCCAGAGCATTCGGCGCAATCTTGGCGAGCGGTATGTCGACCTGCTGTTTAAGGAGTACGGAATCACGGATGTGGACCCGGTGCGCCTGAAGTTCTTCACCATGCTCGATGAGCTCTTTTAGGCGGTTCGACCGTGGGGCCAGGATCCCGCGAGTCGGTCGGTTGTGGTTGAAGTAAAGTGCGGGCATCGTGCACCCGGCAGTTTCAGGCAATAGATCCCTGGAGGTTATAGATGGCTGAGGAGACCGGCAGTTCTGAGTCCAAGATTGTGGTGGCGTTCGAGGAAGATGAGTTCCTGTTGTTCGATGCCATGCACAAACGGCTGCAAACTTTAAGCGACCTGATGATCTGGATGATCGTTGTGGGCGCCGTCGGATTCACCGCGCTCATCGCAACGTTCATCGTGTTCATCACCCGGTTCAACAAGCTGCTTGAGCCGCTGGAGCCGTTCTGATACCGGATCGGCGTTTGGCTTCAGACGGCGCGTGAATGGTTGCCTGCCCTAGATGCCGGTGCCTGCTTACAGGCGCTGTCTTATCCCCTCTCCCGGCTCGGGAGAGGGTCAGGGTGAGGACTTCCTGTTTTCTTCCCCCTCTCCCAGATTGGGAGAGGGCTGGGGTGAGGGTCGTTCGGTCTTCCATCGACAACCAGCCTTCCCAGTCACGAATAACCCTTCCTCTAACTCCCTCCCAGTATGGGAGGGAGAATTTCGACCCTCACCTCAATCCTCTCCCTCCCAGGGAGAGGAGGTTGGCAGCTCCCTACCTGCCTGCCGGCATCGGCAGCTCTATGCCTGTTACCTCGGCTATGCGGTCTCGGAGCTGGTTCATGGCGAACTCACCTGCCCAGGTGTAGTGATCTCGCGGGGCCAGTTCGGGGCTGATGCCCGGTGTTGAGAGTGCTGTGGCGCGTGTGAAGGCTCGGAACGAGCGCGCCACCTCGTGGTACCGCACCTTCTCCATGTCCAGGGCGCGGATCTGCGTGTAGACGTGCAGATACAGGTCAAGGAACTGCTGGATCATGGGGCGCACCTCCGGCTCAAGCTCCCCGGCGCCGGCCCTGATCAGCACAAGCGAAGTCGCCACATCCTGCTCTGGGTCTGCGAACGCCGCGCCCGGCCAGTCGATCACCCCGGTCACCTCATCGCCGTCCACCATGATGTTGCCGGGATGAAAATCGCCGTGGCACACCGCCGGCTCGTCCTGCTCAGTTGGTCTGTTCTCAACCAACCAGTCGTAGACCGGCCGCAGCGCCTCGAAAGTGTTGTCCTCGAAATAGCGGCCGATGAACTTCATGCGGCCTTCGTACGTGAACTGCTCCCGATCGAACCCGGCGCTCTCGACCGCTTCGATCACCGGCCCAGACGGCACCTGGTGAAGCCGCGCTTGGACCGTCGCGAACAGCTGAATGATGCGCTGGACGCTTGCGGGGTCGAGTTGAGCATCCTCCATCAAAGCCTTTCCTGCTATCCGCTCCATCACATTGATCGGCCTGCCGTCGATAGCGGAGTCGATCTGGACCAGGACCGCGGGCACGGTGTAACCGAGACCGGAGAGCGCGTTCTGGAAGGCGGCCTCGCGGCGAGACTGGTTCACATCACGCGGGCTGTTGAAGAGGCGGAGGATCAGCCTGCCTTCGAGGTGCTCGGGAGGGTCGGCGAGGCTGAAGCCGTAGGTGATCGTTTCGAACCCGCCAGTCAGGCGCTGCGGCCGCTCGGAGTAGTCGAGATCGGACACGCCGGTCTCGTTTCGCAGCGCCTCGATCAGCTGATCGGCTATCGATGCGTCGTCAGCCTGGGGAGTCGCAATGTGGTCGTAGCTCATGCCGCTCAATCCTGTTTATCCGGTCATGCGGAGCCAGTCGCCCGTTCCCGCAAGTGCTCGACACGAATCGGGCCGTAGAAGTGCGGGTAGTCCTGGCCGTCGTGCCCTTGCTCAAGCCTCACGTCGCCGCGGGTCTGCCATTGTTGCACTTCCAGCACGAGGTAGCCGGATGCGCCCGCAAAGTAGGTGTCAAGGACAGTCTGCAACTGCTCTTCGAAGCAACAGTGGATGAAGCCCTCTGTTGCGAAGCCGGTCGGCAGGTATTCGCCTGACCGTTGCGCAGCCCTCCCAGTCATCCAGGCTTGCGACGTGCAGGAGTTTGCGGCCGGTCATGCCGCTCAGTCCATCTCTGCGACGTAGTCCATCAGCCAGTCAGGCCAGTTGATGGTCATGCCGTTGGTGCCGAGTTCGACGCCTTCGATCATGTGCTCACGGTTCTGGATGCCGGATGTGCGGACCTCCATGCCGAGCGAGTGGCCGAGGTCGACCAGTTCCTGCGTGTGGTTGAAGGCGGCGAGTGTGACCATGTGGTAGCCGTACTCGGCGCACTCTTCGATGGCTTTCGGACCGGCGTCCTTGAGGCGCTGGACGCATGCCGACGCGACGCGGATGCCGGGCTCTATGCGCATGGCCTCTTGCAGTGACGGGTCGTCGTTGATGGCGGCGATGATCACGTTGTCGACGAGGCCGCGGTCTTTGATCGCGCCCACGACGGCGGGGACGAGGCCGGGCGCGTGCTTCTTGATCTCGACGTGGTAGGTGAAGGTGTCGCCGAACTCATCGAGCAGCTCTTCGAGCGTGATGAGCTTTTCGCCCGCGTAGTCGCGGTCCCAGAAGAGCGGCGGGCCTTCGCCGGGGTTGTCGGGGCTCCACCACGACCCGGCATCAAGCTGCTTTAGTTCGTCGAGGGTGAAGTCATCGGGGTTCCCGCTGCCGTTGGTGGTGCGGTCAAGGGTGAAGTCGTGGAAGAGGATGAGTTTGCCATCACTGGTGAAGGAGACGTCGGTCTCGACCTCTTCGCAGCCCATCTCTTTGGCGCGCCTGAACGCGGCCATGGTGTTTTCGGGAGCGTAGCCGCTGGCGCCCCGGTGGGCGATGATGCGGAAGGGATCAGGAAGTGGCATTTGTACCTCGGGTTTGCGTGGGCGCGAGCTTGCGTTGCTGGAGTGGAGTCGGAGCAGACTCACAGGCCGCGAGGATACATCGGCGGGCGGAAAGGCGAGCGAGATTGGCAGTGGTGATTTGTTGGGGTGGGGGGGCACCCTTCGACGTGCTCACGGCGGCAGGCAATTCTCCCTCCCATATTGGGAGGGAGTTAGAGGGAGGGTAGGTGCTGACTGGAACGACTAGTGATCGATGGAAGACCGAACGACCCTCACCCCAACCCTCTCCCAATCTGGGAGAGGGGATGAGACCCGGCCGTCCTTCGACGGACTCAGGATGGAAGGCGTTCGCAACTGATCCGTAGGGCGCTGCAGCGAGCGTAGAATTTTGCGCGTATCGCCAGCCACGTACTATCCCCGACCACGTACAACTGTCTCCCCACCGAGGCTGCCCATGAACCACTTCGTTGCCACCATCCAGAGCGCTTACGACGAATACCTGACCAAGCTCAAGCAGGCGATGGACGGCCTGACGGAGGAGGAGCTTTACCGCCAGCCGGGGCCGGAAACCAATCACATTGGCTGGATCGTCTGGCACATGGCGCGGGTCGAGGACCACTGGATAAACGGACGGCTTCTTGGCCAGACGCATGTCTGGAATGACGGTGGGTGGGACAGGAAGTTCGGCATGGGCGCCGATGACCGCGGCGTAAACCACACGATCGAGCAGGTGCGAGCGATGCCGCGAATCGGCCAGGCCGACCTGCTGGGTTACTTCGATGCTGTGAGGAACTCCACGTCAAAGGTGATTGAAGGTCTCGATGAGGAGTTGTTGGGACGGGAGGTACAGCATCCGCGAATGGGTGCGATTACCGGCGCATGGATTATCGGCCACGTAATCGTGGAGGAGAGCCAGCACGTCGGACAGGTTGCGATGACCCGCGGCATGCTTCGTGGCTTCGGCGGGTAGTGCATCAACAGTTAGGTCGCAGGAGCACAGGCCAGGAAACGCAACACGGCCCCGGATCTCTCCGGGGCCGTGTTGATTCAACTTAATTCGGGTGGTTCCGCCTTACGCCAGCAGCTCTCTTAGCTCTGCTACATGCGAGTCGCCTCGCAGGCGGCCGAGGGCCTTGCGTTCGATCTGGCGGATGCGCTCTCGTGTCAGTGAAAGTTCGCCGCCGATCTCTTCTAGCGTGCGGGGGCGTCCGTCTGCCAGGCCGAAGCGAAGCTCGAGAACCCGTCGTTCCCGTTCGCTCAGGTGTGCCAGCGCACGGTCAACCTGCTCTCGCATCGAAGACTGAGCAGCCACGTCCGCAGGAGCAGGCGCTCCACGGTCCTCGATCAGGTCGCCAAGCTCATTCTCGGCATCCTCACCGATGGGCGTCTCGAGCGAGACCGGCTCCTGCGACATCTGCAGGATCTCGGCAACACGCTCGATTGGAAGCTCAACTCGCTCAGCAAGCTCTTCGACCGTGGGCTCACGGTTCAGCTCCTGGCCAAGCTCTCGCCTCGCCCGCATGATCTTGTTAAGCGTCTCAACGACGTGGACCGGGATGCGGATGGTGCGTGCCTGGTCAGCGATGGCACGGGTTATGCCCTGCCTGATCCACCACGTTGCGTAGGTGGAGAACTTGAAGCCCTTGCGGAAGTCGAATTTCTCGATCGCCCGCATCAGGCCGATGTTGCCCTCCTGGATCAGGTCCAGCATGGACAGGCCGCGGTTCAGGTGCTTCTTCGCCACAGACACGACGAGGCGCAGGTTTGCTTCGCCAAGGTGGCGACGAGCCTTCTCACCCTCATCCTGCACACGCATGAAGTGGGACTGCAGTACATTCGAAAGCGGCTCGAGCGCTGCGCCGAGGCCCTCTTCGATGGCGTCCGGCACCTTGCCAAGCTCGGGGTCCTGGCCGACCAGCTCCGTGAGGTCGGGCGGGACGAGCCTCGGCAGCACGGAGAGTTCGACAAGCAGCTTGTGGGCGTCGTCTGGCTCTACGCCGAGCGCGTCTGAAATGTAGTTGATCAGGTCCTCGTCACGCCGGCCGTCGAGAACGGTCCGGAGCGTGGGGTCGGAGATGATCGCTGAGAGCGCAAGCGGTGTTGAGATGCCGTGGAACTTTGCCACGAAGTTCGCGGTGTCGGCAGCCGCGCCGAGCCTTCGCAGGGTCTCGGCCGTCACCACTGCGGGAGGAGGCGCCGGAGTGTCTTCCGCGGCATCTTCGCCCTTGATCTCGGTCTCGATCTTGTCGAGCCACTGTGCAAGCTCGACGGCGCGAGCAAGCACGACCTCGTCGTCTGCTGTGAGCAGAGCGACCCGGCCGATCTCGCGCAGGTACATCCTGACCGTGTCTTCGGTCAGTTCGGACTGGTCCGGCTCGATCATCTGGGCGAGCTGGCCAGCAGCTTCGACGTTACGGGCGGCTTCCCACATGTCCAGTTCGGAACGTGTGAGAGCGCTTGGGGAATCGTTAGATCCCTGGTTCGCCTCATCGTCATCGTCGGTCATGGACGATGCGGAGGTGAACCCCGTTACCAACTCCTCGTCTTCGTCGCCTTCGATTCTCCGGTCAGTTACGGACAATTAGGTGTGTCCTTTCGGTCGTTTTACGCAGCCAGTTGCTCTCGCATCGCCTCGCGCGTGCGTATACGTAGCGCTGCGCATGCCGGGTGGTTGCCGATAGCCCCGTGACCATGCTCTGGGGAGTACGGTTTTCACGGAATGGTGGCTTTCACCCAGTTAGATGCCGGGGAAACCTGCCACGGTTCCGTTTTCCACCCGTTTGACAGCCCTTTTCTCGCCGTCGTGTGCACTCGTCTATCCGACGGTCCTTTCGTGCCGGAAACGACACTGTTCCGCGGCCCGTTGCGCGCAACTTACTATTATACACCTTTTGCGTTATCTGGCGGTAGGAGTGAGACGTTTTTCGTAGCACTAATGCGGCGTAGCGGGGAGTTCTGTGTGTAGTGGCAGGTATTCGCTTGATGAACAGGCGGTTGCGGCAGTTTTGTTACGAATTGCGGAAGTGGCGGTTGACCTGCCCTTCTCAGTCCAACAGGGAGTTAGAAGGAGGATGGATCAATCTATCGCTCTGAGCCTGTCGAAGGGGGAAAGAGGTTTTCGTTGAAGGACAACTCCGTCGTCCCCAGTCAGAACGAGGGACCCGGTGGGTGGGGCGACCTGTCAAAGAGCTGCCGTTCCATGAGCGGGAAAGTGTGCGACGCCGACCTAAGCAAGCCTTGTCCGGGGGTGATACCAAGACGACTACCTGAGTTTGCCCCGCACCCCGGGTCCCTCACTCCGGTTCGGGACGACACCATCTCAGCCATCCTGAGCCTGTCGAAGGGTGGCAAGCTATCGGCCTCTGGCCGATCAACCCTCACCCTGACCCTCTCCCCTCCCAGGGATGAGGGGATAAAGCTCCACCATCTTGAGCCTGTCGAAGGGTGCCAGCCTACCCCGACCAGCTGATTACGAACTTGCCGGGGGTGCCGGTTGCGAAGCGGGTGTAGGCATCGGGGGCGTCTTCGACGGAGACCGATTCGGTGATGAGGGAGCGTAGGGGCACGTTGCGGTCGGCGACGAACTGGGGCCGCTTCTGCGAGGCCGAATGTCGAGAAGGTCCACGAGCCGATCAGCGTCAGGTGGCGGTGGATGATGTGTGGCGTCGGCTCGTACGTGACCTCACCGCCCTCCCCGACCAGGCATGCTCGCCCGAATATTCGTGCAGCTTCCGCAGCAGCCACACGCGTTACTGGCAGGCCGGCAGCTTCCAGCGTTGCGTCTGCGCCCTCGCCATGCGTCAGGTCACGGATCTGCTCGACCGCGCTGCCGTCCGAGTTGTCGATCGTCTTCCATGCGCCTGCGTCTTCGGCCATCTTCAACCGCTCGGCATTCACATCGACAGCGACCACCCTCGCGCCCATCGCCTCGCCGAACATCGTCGCGGCCAGCCCAACCGGTCCCTGCCCGAACACGGCCAGAACGTCACGTCCAGAGACATCGAGTTTCTTCAGTGCGTGGAACGCGGTGGACGCGCCGCATGCGAGATAGGCGCCTTCTTCGAATGTGACCTCGTCCGGCATCTTCACGCAGGTCGATTCATGGGCGGTCATGTAGTCGCCGTGACCGCCGTGCCGGGTGCCGCCGTAGTAGCCGCGCTTCTCCTGCACAGGGCAGAGCTGCTGCCAGCCGGTGCGGCAGTAGTCGCACTGCAGACAGCCATCGTAGTGGTGCTGCATGATGCGGTCGCCGACGGCCACCTGCGTAACGCCGGGGCCGAGCGCAACCACTTCGCCGCACGGCTCGTGGCCGGGGCGGACCCATGTGTTCTCTTCCTTGTCGCACTGCTCCCGGTAACGCTTCAGATCGGATCCGCAGAGGCCCGACGACCGAAGCTTGACCAGCACCTCGTTCGGGCCGGGGTCGATCTCCGGGAAGTCAGCGACTTCGGATTGCGATTCGCCAAGAAAGCGGACGCCTCTGATGGTCATGTGGGGTCTCCCCGGGGGTGCACAAAGTGAACGGGTTTGGCTGACAGCAGCAGTTTAGCCCGGAACGCGACATCAGAGCGAAGACCCGAACGTCTACGAAACACCCTCACCCCAAGCTCAAGCCTCTCTCGGCGTCAGGCGGAAGAGTTTCGCCAGCTTGCCCATGAAAGCCATTGGGAGGGCACTGATCCACATGTCTCGCCATGCGCCTTTGCCGGACCTGTCGAGCACGGGTGCGACGTAGCGGACGGTTGGCCAGAGCGGTCGGATGAGACCTCGGGCCTGCTTCTTCGGCACCGGTCTCCCGGCAGCCACGGCCTCAAGCGCCTTGCCGATGGCCTTCGTGTCGTTCGCCCAGTGGGCACGGAACATGATCTCGCCATCGCCGGCAACAAGGTAGGCCGAGTTCGGCTTCGGGCTGAGCGCCCTGTGCAGCGTGCCGTCGAGGTCGTCAACGGCCACTTCGTAGTTAATGCCGTAGATATCTTTCAGCAGTCTCGCGTGCTCGATCTTCTCTTCCATCTGAGAGGGCTGCGGCATGTTCGAGCCGGGATGCGCCTCCCGCACGCCGACCATCACGAAGCGGATACTGTCGCCGTACTTTGCGTGCAGGTCGTTGAGGCCGGGCGCGGCGCTTGCAGTGACCGGACAGGTGTACGAGCCGAAGACGAGCAGGATAGGGCCGGTCTCTGCGAGGTCGGCCGATGAGAACCGTTCGCCGCTGAGTGTGGGCAGGTCGAACTCCACCATCTTGTCGCCTGGTCTGGGGTCGTTCGTGGTGAAGTACATGTCCCTAATGATCATGCCGGTGCTGAGACGTTCAAACCGGTAGCCTGCTGCGTCGCTCAATCTAGAAACCTCCGTTACTGGGCTTGTGAACCTTTTGATGCCCAAGGAGGCCCGGAGATCATCGAGGGCTGGGTGCGGGAGATTGGCGAGCGGAGACAGACAGGACGTTCTCAAATTGCTCGCGGGTGTGCGCGGGTCTAAACTGTCGCAACTGTTAAGATCGGCGGAATTCGACGGGCAATCGTTCGGATGGCCACCCTTCGACAAGCTCAGGATGGCTGAGACTCGCTCGGGTTAGTGGCTTTCTATCCTCTCCCTGGGAGGGAGAGGGTCAGGGTGAGGGTTGATCGGCCAGAGGCCGATAGCTCGCCACCCTTCGACAGGCTCAGGACGGCCGAGCAGCGGTCTGAGTATGCGCAGGACGGTTCAGCGTCTGAACGAACGGGCCGAATGCACCGGTCTTCAGCATGAGTGGTCTGCCCACCGGCGCCAACCGAACTCAGGCGAAGAAAAAATCGAGAGAAAAAACATATGACAACCACGCAGAAGTTCTCCTACGACAGCCTCTATTCGGAGCGGTCCGAAGAAGCGCCGGCACGCAGCGTCGCTCACGCCAAGTACGACTTCGCCGTGGCCTACCCGGCGCCCGAGACGCTGCCGATGTACGGCCTGATCGACGCCCTGAAGGCGAAGGTCGACTCAGACGGAGAGCAGGTTGCTCGTGAGATGGCGTACTACCCGCACCCGCTCGGCTCGCAGGAGCTGCGGGAGTTCACCGCCGACAAGCTTAAGGCCGACCGAGACATCGACATCGACCCGGACGGCATCGTGCTCACCGCGGGTTCCGGCGAGGCGATCGCCCTGCTGATCCAGGCGCTGACTAACCCGGGCGAGGTCGTGCTGACAGAGGAGTACGTTTACGGCGGCACATTGACCCAGCTGCGAAAGTTCCAGGCCGATGTGGTTGGCGCTCCGATCGATGACCAGGGCCTGATACCCGATGCGCTGGAAGACACGATCAAGCGACTGAGTGCCGAGGGCCGCAAGCCGAAGTGGCTCTACACGATCGCCGAGAACCAGAACCCGACCGGCTCGACGCTGCCGGAGTCTCGGAGGCGGGAGATCCTCGACATCTGCCACAGGTACGGCCTGCCGATCATGGAGGACGAGTGCTACATCGACTTGCGTTTCGACGGCGATGCGCAGCCGGCTTTCCGAGCACTGGATGACAGCGGCATCGTGATGCATGTCGCTTCGTACTCGAAGCTGATCGCTCCGGGCCTGCGCATGGGCTACTTCGTCGCTTCGCCTGAGCTGACGCAACGGGCCCTGAGCTTCAAGCACGGCTCCGGTCCCAACCAGTTTGCCGCCTACGCCATCACCGGCTTCCTTAAGGAAGGGCTGCAGAAGCACCGCGACACGTTCAACCCTCTCCTTAAGGAGAAGAACGACGCGATGCAGCGCGGCTTTGCCGACCACTTCTCGGACACTGGTGCGACGCTGACAAAGCCGCAGGGTGGCTGCTATGCATGGCTGACTCTGCCTGAGGGCAATGACATCGCAGCTATCCGCGACGAGGTGTTCGAGGCGGGTGTCGGCTACCTTGCAGGCCCGAACTTTGCCCCGAATGGCGACGGCCAGAATATGGCCCGCCTGTGCTTCGCTTTCGAGACGCCTGAGAAGAATTACGACGGCATGGCGCTGCTGGCCCAGCTCTTCCGCAAGCACGGCGTGCTCTAGGCCGCGTGCGGCGTTTTCGGATGATGGGGACTTGATCGCGGCTTCGGTGGCCGATGGAGATGTGTGGGGTTTTCTCGCGGAAGACGTCATAAACACCGATCGCGTTAACCGTCTCGCGCTCGCGCCACCCTCCTCCACGCCGTTCGAAACGGCAAACTTGATCGTTTATTAACGGCGAACGCCGTCCCAGTTAAGTTTGCCGGTGTAGGTTGACGTTGTTGTTCCCGGCACAACCTTGAACTCAGATTGTGTTCACGTAATGCATTGAGCGCGGAGGGGTCTCTTGCGAAGGTCCAAACAACTCGTATTTCTTATTGCAGCACTGGTCTCGCTGTTCTCTGTGGCAATCGTCGCAGCAGACGGGACGGAGAACCTTGGTGCACCCGGAATCGCTATTTCCGACGGCACCGATGTGATCACCGCGGGGACCGGCTTGTTGTCGCAACCGGGAACGATAGATATCAACATTCCTGCCGGCGCCAGCATCGAGCAGGTGCTCCTGTACTGGGAAGGCCAGTACGAGACGACCAATGACGACACGATCACGGCTGACGGCAACTCGGTCACCGGGACACTGATCGGCGGGCCGACAGTCTTCTTCGGGGACGTCAAGAGTGAGACGTACCGTGCCGATGTGACCGGGCTTGGACTGGTCACGAACGGTGCAAACTCGGTCTCTGTGTCAGGCATGGACTTCGACTTTGCCAACAACGGCGCAGGACTGCTGGTGATCGTTGATGACGGCACCGACCAGTCGATCGAGCTGCGGGACGGAAACGACCTGGCATACATCAACTTCGCATCACCGCTGGACACGACCGTAGCTCAGACGTTCACGTTCGATGCGGCAGACGCCGACCGCACAGCAACGCTGGACATGTTCTTCTCAAGCGTTGCGGGCACGACGAGCGCCTTCGGCTTCCGGCCCTCAGACATCGTTGTCGAGAGCGGTGGAGTGGTCACTTCGTACCCGAACCTGCTCGACAGCATTGACGAGGATGAGTGGGACACGATCGAGATCACCGCGAATGTCCCCGCCGGCGCCACTTCGCTGACGGTACAGGCGCTTTCGGCAGATGACGGTTCCGGCAGGAAGCCGGCTTCGTTCGCCTGGAACGCTGCTGCTCTGACGCTGCCTGACCCTGAGCTGCCTGCCTTCGCCAGGATCACTGGCGGTGGCTGGCGGGTCACCGGTGAGGACGGCACTGAGGTCCGCTCATCACAGGGCCTGACGCTGCACTGCGACATCACGCTGTCGAACAACCTGCAGGTCAACTGGCGGGACGGCGGCAGCAACAAGTGGCACATCGACAAGTTTGTCGATGCTGCGTTCTGCGAAGACGACCCGAACTTCACACCGGAACCGCCTGTCGCGCCTGCCGACACTTACATCGGGCTTGACGTTGGCCGACTGAACAATGTCGACGGCTCGGTGGCCTGCTTCATTCTTGAAGACCACGGCGAGACGAGCGGCGACCCGGACGGTCCGGACCAGGCTCTGCTCAGGATCTGGGACGTTGGCTTCGACCCCGGCATCACTGCAGACGAGTTGGATGACCCCGGCTTCGATTGCAGGGCCAGCACGTCTGACCCGACGACCGACCCGAACACGGTGCTCTGGGTCCCGCTGAGCGACGTGAACGGCAACCTGCAGTTCCACTTCGACCAGCCGCACAAGGGCAACGGAAACAAGTAGCCCTGAAGTTGATCGATAAAGACGGGCCACGGCGGCGTTGCCGCCGTGGCCCGTTTCGCGCTGGCAGGGGCGTGCTGGGGTCGGCCTTTCCCCTCTCCCTGGGAGGGAGAGGTCGTCCACTAGTCCCCTCTCCCACTTGTGGGAGAGGGTCAGGGTGAGGGCTTCCATTCCTCCCCCTCCCGGCTTGGGAGGGGGAAAAGGGGGAGGGTCGGTAGTCTTTGGCAACGACCGGTCGTCCCGGTAGGCGAATAACCCTCCCTCTAACTCCCTCCCAAGCTGGGAGGGAGGATTGGCCCGCCATCCTCAGCCTGTCGAGGGGTGATGGGCCGCCGTGACCCCTGTCTTCACCTACACTTGCCGCCATGGCTTTCTATGACCAACACCAGTTTGATGTCCGGTCCGAATGGGCTTCGCAGGGGCTGGCGAACCTTGCTGCCAGCGATGTGGTGGTGATCGTCGATGTGCTGTCTTTCACCACCTCCGTGGAGATCGCAGTCAGCCGGGGCGTGACGGTCTTTCCTTACCCGCTCGGCATGAACGGAGCCGGCGAGTACGCCGGTGAGCGAGACGCGCAACTGGCTCAAAAGCGTTCTGCCGAACCGGGCTCGCTGAGTCTTTCGCCTGCATCACTCGTCAACGCCGAACCGGGCACGCGACTGGTCCTGCCCTCTCCGAACGGCTCTGCACTCTCATTTCAGACGGCCGATGGCGGGGCGAAAGTGGTGGCCGGGTGCCTGCGCAATGCATCGGCCGTCGCGGCGTGGGCGTCGGCGCAGGGCAGCTCGGTCGCCGTGATACCGGCTGGCGAGCGCTGGGAGGACAGGTCACTCCGACCGGCGTTCGAAGACCTGATCGGAGCGGGCGCAATCGTCCGGCAACTTGCGGGAAAGCGGTCACCGGAAGCGCAGTCCGCAGTGGCGGCGTTCGAGGACACTTTGCCAGAGCTGGCGGACCGCATGCGCGCCTGTTCGTCGGGACTGGAGTTGATAGAACGCGGCTTCTCGCAGGATGTCGAACTTGCGTCCCAGCTTGATGTGAGCACAACAGTCCCGCTGCTCGAAAACGACTCGTTCGTCGACGCCGCGGCAACTGGATGACCTAGCCGATCTCGCGCTCAGGGTCGCAGACAGAGCCGTCTTCTGAGATCGGGCTGTCAGTCAGTTCGACTTCCCCACCAGCGATATGGATGTCGTTGCTCGCTCCCACGGATTCGTTGCCGCTGATCTCCACGCCAGTCAGAGTGGAGAGGCCGCTGTTTGCATACAGCGCGCCGCCAGCAGGCTCGGCCGGGTCCTGGTATCGACCAACGATTACATCCGGGATGGCCACGCAATTGCGGCTGAGTGCTCCGTTGGTGAATGTAAGATCGCCGTCGCTGAAGATCCCTCCACCGGAAACGCCCGACTGGTTGTCCAAAATATCCACATCTTCGAGCGTCACCGGCACAACGTGATGCAGCCCACCGCCGCTATTTCCAGCGAAGTTGCCGACGATCGCGCCGCCGTTCATCGTTAGGGTTCCGCCAGCAACATAGATGCCGCCGCCGTTCGCTACGGAACGCACAGGCCCCCTGGGACTCACCGCAAGGTTGCCGGAGATCTGAACATCGTTCAGAGTGACTGATCCGAAGTCGGTGTAGATTCCGCCTCCGCGACCAGCCCAGTTATTGATGACGCCTCCGCCAGTCATGGTGAGGTCACCGGTGTTGAGTATTGCAGCACCGTTGGCTGTGTTCCGGTGACCCATGATGGCGACCCCTATGAGCGTCGCCTGTCCCCTGTTGAGGATGCCCATATCGGGATGATTGGCCTGGCCCACCATCAGCCCGTCAATGAACTCGAGCTGTCCATCCGCGGCGTTGAATATGCCAGAGCCGTCAGCTGCCCTTTGCTTCTCCATCGTGACTCGGTTGAGGGTCAGAGTGCCATTGTTGTAGATAGCGCCGCCGGTTTCCGCCGAGTTTGCCTCGAAGTAGACGTCGCTGGCATCAGCCACTCCGTCGTTGTAGATCGCCCCACCCTCTTTGCTCCAGAAGTTCCGGACGGTCACTCCGGACAGCGTCAGAGAGGACGATGGGTGAACGTGGAACAGACGGTGACTTCCACCTTCCAGCTCCGTTACTTCACTACCGGCACCTTCGATCGTGACATCGCCGAACACGTCAAGGTCGGCAACCGCGGCGTCGTTTTCGTCGGGGTTTTGGGCATGTTCATCATCAAGGAACGGGAACTCGTAGAGCCCGGCGGGCAGTTCGATCACCGCCGCCTCGGGCGTGGCGTTGGCTTCCATAACGGCTGCTCGCAGGGTGCAACTGCCGGTGCCGTCGTCGCAGATTCCATCACCAGGACTGGAGTCAACCGCGTCGGCGATCGAATCGACGACAAGCGGGCCGGTCAACGGTGCTCCAGTAGGCTCCGGCGGTAAGGCTGCCGGGGGAGTCTCCGTTGGTGCGAGGTCAGTCTGGCTGTTCGTTGATCCGCCAGGGACTGAGGTGTGGATCGACCTCGGGACCGTGGGAGGAGCATCCGGAGAATCCTGTGACGCCGCAACACCGCACGCCACGGCGACGGTGAGGAGCCCTGCCAGACCGGCCGAAATTGCGATTCTGCGCATCGTGTCCGCTCGATTCTCCTGGACTCGGCCATTGCGAAATTGAAATGTGCGATATACGAGAAGTCGGCTTAACACTCCAAACTACTTGTATGCAGGCGCAATGGCCGCGCTGGTAGCACCCAGCCCCCGTATGTCCGGGCACCAATCCTGCCTGCTAAGGTGATCGCTACTGGCGCTGTGGATCACCGCGGCGCTGCAACTGCGTCTCAAGGGAGTTTCCCGATGAAGGACAGGCAGGACGCTCGCAGCGTTGGCGACGCCAACAACGACGGTGTGACCGGCCATTCGATGGGCCCGACCAGTCGTGCTAACTGGATCACAGAAAACATGGGCAAGACGATCATCATCATCGTCGCTGTGATCCTCATCTTCTCGGTCTCGGTGGTCCTGAGTACACAGGGCGATGACGAGCCGGGCTCGCAACAGCAGCAGGCAACTGACCGTTAACGATCGGCAAGACCACATTTGAGCGTTAGTCCGGCCGAGGAATCGGCTTCTCCCGAGGTCCATTTCAAACGACGAGCCGCCGCCCTGCTGCTGCCGACAGCGGTAACGGCGAGCGCTTCGCAGGCGCTGATCCCGGCGCTGGCGGGAATCCTGGCCCGCACAGACGACGCCGAGGTTGCGATCAGCGGTTTCGCTGTGGCGTTCGCTATAGCGCTGCTGGCCGGCCTTCCGCACATCAGGATTCAGCAGCTCACTCTCGTCTTTTTCGACGATTCATCTTCTTTACCCGTGATCCGGCGCTTCGTGCTGCGCTGGTCCGCCCTTTCCACGTTGCTGATCGGTGTGGTGGCGCTGACGCCGCTCAACGAGCTGATTCTTGGCTCCGTGTTTTCGGTTGAGCCGGATGTGGAGAAGCAGGCTGCGGCGGCGTTGCGTGCGCTGGTGCCGCTGCCGGGTCTGCTGGTGGTCCGGGCGCACATGCACGGCGTGGCGCTGCGGGCAGAAAAGCCGCTGGCGGTCTGGACCGGGAGCATCGTGGGATCGGCCGTTGTTGTCGCGTTGGCGGCGAGCCTGATCCTGTCCGATGCGGTGACGGGCGCGCTTGCAGGCGGGATCGCGTTCAGCTCGGGAGCGGCCATCGAGGTTGTGTTGCTCTGGCTGATGACGAGGCGGCTGGTGGTCGTTGGAAAGGGCAAGGCGCCTGTGACGATGGCCGACATGGTGAAGTTCTTCTGGCCACTGCTTGTCGCAGCGATCGCGCCATCAGTGACTCAGCCGATTATCAGCGCCTCTATGGCCCGTGCGGCCGAGCCGACCGTTTCGATCGCCGCTGTGTCTGTTGCTTTCGGGCTGTTTCAGACGGTGAGCGCGGCGACGAATGGCGTGCAGAACTCGACTCTCGCCCTGCTAGCGCTCGGCTTTTCCGCGGCGCGGGTGCTGCGCTTCATGCTGGTGGTTGGATTGCTGACCTCGATCGCGACGTTGCTGATCGGCTTTGCGCCGCCTGTGACTTCACTGGTGCTCGAGGACATTCTCGGGACGGAGGACCGGCTGTTTGAGCTCGCCAGGTTCGCGTTCCGGCTGCTGGCGCCGCTGCCGATGGTGCTGGTGATGGAGCAGTTCTTCGCGGCGCGTCTGATGCGGGACCGCAACACGAAGCCGATTGTGATCATCAATATCGCACGCCTGACTGTGCTGGCGACATGGGTGACGACGACGGTGGCGGCGACGAGCTTCACGGGCGCTGCGGTGGGCGCGGGCGCGGTTGCGCTGACGCTATTGATTGAGGGTGTGATGACGTATGCGTACGCGCAGCGGGGACGGCGCGGGCAGGGTGGGGTTTGAGGGGTTGTTCGGGACTGGTTGAGGATGGCGGCCAGTCCTCCCTCCCAGCTTGGGAGGGAGTTAGAGGGAGGGTAGGTGTTGATTGGAACGACTAGTTATCGATGGAAGACCGAGCGACCCTCACCCTGACCCTCTCCCGAAATCGGGAGAGGGGATAAGAAACCCGGAGCCGGACAGAAGAAAAAAACCCTTGGACAGACCCAGGATGGCAGGCGGGTCTGCCCTCCCGGACCGTCCCCAGGCAGTCCGGGAGGGGTAGGAGCAAGAGATTCTGAATCGAGTTCAGAATGACAATCTCTCGCTTTCCCGCACTCCACCATCCGCCATCCTGGGCCTGTCGAAGGGTGTCCCCGTGTTGCCGCGACCGGGTGCAGCACCGTTGCCAACCCTCAAACATGCCCCTCTCCCAGCTCTCCCCAGACGACCGGGAGAGGGGTTGAAGATAAGTCGCTCCTACGCCGCCATCTGCTCGTCCTGCTGCGCAAGCTCGTCTTCGGCGACAAGGGCCTGCGCTGACTCAGAGCTGGCGATTGCGCGCCTGTCCTCAACGGAGATCAGCTTGCCGATGTCGAGAAGGATGATCATCTCCTCGCCCGTCTTGGCGATGCCAGTCAGATAGTCGGCGTCATCAGCTGCGATCACGCTTGACGGAGGCTCGATGCCGCTCTCCGGCACCCGGCTCACCTCAGTGACGGCGTCGACAGTCATGCCGATCTCGTCGCCGGCAACGTCCACGACGACGATGCGGAAGTCCTCGTCGCGCTCGACCAGGTCCATCTCGAACCGCTTGCGCAGGTCGACCACCGGGATGACCTTGCCCCGGAGGTTGATGACGCCTTCGACAAAGTCGGGTGTGCGCGGGACTGCGGTGACCGCCTGCAGCTTGATGATCTCGCGTACAGCGCCGATGTCGAGGCCGTAGCGCTCGGTCTCGAGGTCGAAGACGACCAGCTGGCGCTGCGGACCGGATGCCTGCGCCTCGGCAGCCTTCTTCTGCTCGGCAGACATCGAAGCGCCGAACGAACCACCGCTTGAACGGCGCTTTCTCTTCTTCTTTGCGAGGCTCTCGACCTCTTCAGCTTCAGCAGGTTCTTCCGACTTCTCGGCTGCGGCCTTCGCTTCTGCCTCCGCCCTGGCCTGCTCGGCGGCTTCGGCCTCTTCCGCTTCCCGCTGAGCCTTTTCCTGCTCGGCTCTTTCTCGCTCTTCGGCTTCGACCCTGGCGCGTTCCTCAGCCTCGGCAGCTTCACGGGCTTCCTGTTCCGCTTTCGCCTGCGCTTCAGCTTCGGCCTCGGCATGCTCCTTTGCGACTTCCATGACCATCTGCGCGACGGTGTCGAACGCTTCGTGCCAGTCGCCCCGAAGCTCCTGGTTCCAGTCGTCTCCGAGAGTCTGCTCAAGGGTGGCGAGCAGGGTCTGTTCGAAGAGCGTGTGGGTTTCGGTGTTTGACATGACTTCGACGTGGCGCTGGAACAGGTCTTTCATATGGGAGCGCATGACGTCCGGTTCGTGCAGGCCACCGACGAGGCGGTTGAGGGTTGCGAAGTGGGCTCTTTTCTGCGACGAGATGTCCTCGGCGAAGAGGTCCCTGGTCTCGGGAGATGTCTCGAAGAGTTTTTCGAAGAACAGGTCTGCTGTCTCGTCTGACTTGAGCAGCACCTTGTTCCAGCTGGCCCGCACTCGTTCGATCTGGTCTGGTTTCATGTCGCTTGCCGTCCGTGCTGACAGAGGCGAAGTCTCGGTCGAAGGCGCTCTGGTGCGAACGCCTGAGACCTGTCACCGTTCTGCCACTTATTGCATTGAGGCCGGATGTGGCCTTTTTACCCGTTGTCTTACCAAAGTTGCGGGATTCGGCCGGTTTTCGTATTGGTACAGGCCGGTTACCTGGTGCGGAAAACTCTCAGCCGGTAGCCACAGTTGGTGATTGCGAGGTGACGCAGGTGGGACGCGCCGGTGGAGACCGGGTGACGGGGTGGGGGTGGCGTTCGATCGGGTAAGGCGCCGACCGACGGTCTTACATCCCCTCTCCCGGCTCGGGAGAGGGTTAGGGTGAGGACTTCCTGTTTTCTTCCCCCCTCCCGGATCGGGAGGGGGTGAAGGGGGTGGGTCGGTAGTCTCCCAGCAACAACTATCTTCCCTGTCACGAATAACCCTCCCTCTAACTCCCTCCCAATATGGGAGGGAGGATTGGCGAGAGATTCTGAATCAAGTTCAGAATGACAACTACCCGCCATCCTGAGCTTGTCGAAGGGTGACGGATTTCAACCCTCACCCTGACCCTCTCCCTCCCAGGGAGAGGGGATAGGATCCGGTCAGACGAAGTGATCTCTTGTCCCCAACCCAATCATCTACAATTGGTTCGTGGCCGCACTCGCGGCGCACTTTTCTTACGTCCCAGAGAAAGAAAAATGCTGCTTCTTGAGTAGGTGACATACGGCGGTCACTCAACCGGTTCATTCAGAACGGGACCGCCGCACGGCGCATGCGCAGTTCAAGCGCAGATGCGCCAGTTACTCGTGTCGTCATCGAAAAAGCCACTCGTGGCACCTGCTCACACCCGGAACAAGCCAGCATGATCTCCGCAGAAAACCTCGCAATCTCATTCGGCGCGCGCCAGCTGTTCGCGCCCGCCACCTTCACCATCTCCAACGGCCAGCGAGTCGGCCTCGTCGGACCCAACGGCGCCGGCAAGTCGACCCTGCTCCAGATGATCGCGGGCCTTGTCACGCCCTCGACAGGACGCGCTTCGGTCACAGGCGGCGAGCTCGCCTACCTAAAGCAGGAATCGGACATCACGCTCGACCATCCGCTGCGGGAAGAGATGTGGAACGCGCTGCCGGAAGCGAACGCGGTGCGGCTCCGAATCCAGGCGATCGAAGCCGAGATGATCGAGTCTCCTGAGCGCGTGGAAGAGCTGTCGACGGAGCTGGACCGCGCGCAGGACCGCTTCCGTATCCTCGGAGGCCAGCGTGCCGAGCCGGACATCAGCCGGGTGACGGAGGGGCTGGGCTTTTCGAAGCAGGACATGAACAAGCTGTGCGGCGAGTTTTCCGGCGGCTGGCGCATGCGCATTTCGCTGGCGAAGATCCTGGTCAGGCAGCCTGAGCACCTGCTGCTGGACGAGCCGACGAACCACCTGGACCGGGCTGCCCGCCACTGGCTGCAGGGCGAGTTGGCCGAGTACCCGGGCACGTTGCTGATCGTGACGCACGATGGCGAGTTTCTCGACCGGGTTGTGAACCGTGTCCTGAGCATCGAGCACCGGCGGGTTGTGCCTTACTCGGGCAATTACTCGCAGTTCCTGGACCAGCGGCAGGAGAACGAGGACAGGCAGCTGAACGCGTCGGAGCGGCAGGCCCGGCAGATTGCGCAGACGGAGCGCTTCATCGAGCGGTTCAGGTCGAAGGCGACGAAGGCCCGGCAGGTTCAGAGCCGCATCAAGATGCTCGAGAAGATCGAGCGGATCGACCGGCCGGAGACGGTGAGCGCGACGAAGTTCAAGATCAGCTCGACGGGGCGCGTTGAGCGCGTTGTCCTGGATGTGAGTTCGCTGGGGCACGAGTGGGAGGGCGCGCCGGTGCTGCTCGACGTCGGACTGGAGGTGGAGCGCGGACAGAAGGTGGCGCTGGTCGGCCCGAACGGCGGCGGCAAGTCGACTTTGCTGCGGATCCTGGCGGGCGAGGTTGCGCAGACGGAAGGCGATGTGAAGTGGGCGGAGCGTGCGCGGGTCGGTTATTACGCGCAGCACCAGGATGAGTCGCTGGACCGCAGGGAGACGGTGCTTGGCGAGGTGCGGAAAGCGGCGGGCGACGAGCCGGACGGCACGCTGCGGGGCGTACTTGGACGCTTCCTGTTTTCGGACGATGACGTCTACAAGTCGGTGGCGATGCTGTCTGGCGGTGAGAAGAGCCGGCTGGCGCTGGCGAAATTCTTGATCGAGCCGAACAACGTGCTGCTGCTGGACGAGCCGACGAACCACCTGGACGCTGTGACTCGTGACGAGCTGCTGTCAGCGCTTGAGGAGTACGACGGCACGATCATCTGCGCCAGCCACGACCCGGCGATTGTCGAAGAGATTGCGACGCACGTGTACAGCGTGGACGGCGGCGAGGTGGCGCTGGCAGAGGTTAGGGATTGACCGTTCCCCTCTCCCTGGGAGGGAGAGGGCTGGGGTGAGGGTCGTTCGGCCAGAGGTCGAAAGCCCGCCATCCTTCGACACCTCAGGATGGCGGAGTCTGCCAGCACTCTCGCCCGTGTAAAAACGGCTCGTACCACCTCCATAACCTCTCCACATACATGAGGGTTTCGTGACGAAAATCACACGTGGAACCTTCCCGCGGCGTCGCGTCATCACAAATAACCACCGTGTTCTGTGCCATCGGTTGCGGATTTCGTAATGACCGGGTGTATCATCCTTTTCCAACATCGACCTCGGAGCCGCGCCGGCCCGGCGAGCGGCTGACCATAAGGAGGTGAAGCATGGCCGAGACGCCTGACTTCTACGACCTCCTTTCCGTTGAGCCGGACGCCACCACCGGGGAGATCCGAGAGGCGTACCGCAACGCCGCCATGCGCTGGCACCCGGATGTAAACAGCTCGCCGGAAGCCGCCGAGCGCATGAAGCAGATCAACGCAGCGAACCTGGTGCTGACCAACCCTGCGCGCCGCCGCGTCTACGACATGACGAGCGTCGCTTATCGCAGGTGGGCCCGGCAGCGGGGCTGGGAGACCGGCACGCCGCGAGGATCGAGCCGACGCAACGCGGGCGAGCGCGAGAGCCAGAGCACCGGTTCGAGGACACGGCGCAACTCCGGTGTGAATAACCAGCGGAACGGCTGGGCCAACGCGCAGACTGAGACTCCGGCGGGCAACAGCTACGGCGATGCGCCGAACGGTGCTGCTGCGCTGGTGTTCCTGGCGGTCGTTATCGGTGTGATCGTAGTGATCGCGCTTGCGAACAGCGGGTTGTCAGCCGGCAGTGGCGGTGGAGGCGGCAGCACCAACACGTTCAATCCGCCCGTAAACCGTCCAACTTCCGGCTTCCCGCAGAACCAGCCGAACGATCCGATCGGAAGGCCGAACACCGGCCAGAACGGTTTCGACCCCTCTGACCCGTTCGGACTGCGCAGCGGTAGCCAGCAGGCGAACGACCCGTTCGGCTTCAACAGCCCGTCGCAGCCGTCGAATCCGTTCGGAGGCAACACAGGCAGCGGGTTTGGCCAGCCTTCGAATCCTTTCGGTGGCAACACCGGCGGAGGCTCGTCATTCGGCGGTGGCGGAGGAAGCTCTTCGTTCGGCGGTGGCGGCCGGTCGTCTGGAGGGGGCTCGTTTGGCGGAGGCGGCAGGTCATCGGGCGGCGGTGGTTTCGGCGGTGGAGGTGGCGGTTTCGGTGGAGGCGGGGGTGGTGGATTCGGAGGGTTCGGACGTTGAATTCAGTTCGAAACGAAGGCGTTTTGACAGGTAACGCCTGTTGATGCAGACTGTGGCTGACGAAAAACGGCGGCCGCCCACGGCAACGAACAATCCCGTGCGCGGCGCCGAAGATCAGACACACCGACTCTGCGAGCTTGACTTGTCGCCGCTGAGTCGGTCTTTTCGTCTCCGCGGCAGGTCGAACGTTTTTGGTCGCCGCAGGGGCGAAGGTGTGAGCACCTCCCCGCCCCTGCGGCAAACAGGGGGAGCGCCATGGACACAGCAGTCCTGTCTTACATCAAAGAGCTGAGCTTCGGGCCGATCAGGCCAATGGGCAACATCGCATTCATCCCGCTGTTCTCGGGAGCGGGCACGAAGCTCGACTACGTGCCGATGCGGGAGGCGCTCGAGCGCGAGTACATCCGCATCACCGAACTCGATAGCAACGGCTCGGTGCCCGAACTCAAAGCAACCAACCGGTCACCTTACAACGTGCTGCTCATGGACGGCGAAGAGCTGGTCGGCGCCAAGCAGAACCGGGTGCTCAACACCTCAATCCTGGTCGAGCCGAAGTCGAATGTCGTTATCCCGGTCAGCTGCACCGAAGCCGGTCGGTGGTCGAACGTCTCGGCTCACTTCAGCCACTCAGACGTGTCTATGTCCCGCAGCATCAGGGCGAGGAAGAACCGGTCGGTCACGGCGGCTCTCGGCGCAAGCGGAACCCATCGGTCCAACCAGGGCGAGGTGTGGGAGGAGATCGGCACGCTGCACGAGATGGCCGGCACTTCGTCCAGCACCGCGGCGATGAAGGACGTTTACAGGAAGAGGCGGAAGGACCTGGAGCAGTACTCGAACGCTGTCGAGGCGGAGCCGGGCCAGGTGGGGATCATGGCGTTCGTAAACGGCGAGGTGGTCGGCTTCGATGTGGTGTCGCTGGGCTCAGCGTACGAGCAGGTGCACAACCAGTTGTTGCAGAGCTACGTGATGGATGCGCTGGTGACCCAGGATGAGGAGAAGCAGCCGGACCCGCAGGCGGGCGCGGCGTTTCTTGCGAAGACGCTGGATTGCGTTGAGTCCCGGCACGATGCGGTGAGCCAAGGCTACGACTACCGGTACACGTCACCGGAGATCTCGGGGTCGGCGTTGGTCTGCGAGGGCGAGGTCGTGCACGCGGCGTTCTTCGTGAACGAGGAGACGCGTAGGAAGCAGAGGCGGGGCCGCAGCCGCTCGAACGGCGGAGATTCGAACGGCGAGCCAGGCGGGCGCAGCTGGCGGAGGTTTTTCGGCGGGTAAGGGTCGGTTTTTTTCTCCCCTCTCTCTGGGAGGAAGAGGGTGAGGGTTCAGGTCTTCCCCCTCTCCCAGATTGGGAGAGGGCTGGGGTGAGGGTCGTTCGTCTCCAAACTGCGACTGGTCTGCGCGTTCAACACCTACCCTCCCTCTAACTCCCTCCCAAGTTGGGAGGGAGGATGGCCCACCACCCTTCGACAGGCTCAGGATGGCGACTGCTGACGATCCTCCGCAGTCTTTACCACCCGCCACTGCCACAGCGGCACCGCTATTACCGACAGCTCTAGTGCCAGCAGGGTTGTGGCTACGGTGTTTGGCCAGCCTTCGTCTGCGGCTGAGATGAGGCGGCCGATTGCGCCAAGGACGAAGCCGCCGGCAACGATTCGTAGCACGGCTCCTGACGACTCCACTCTCGGGATGGACCACACGAGCAGGACGGCCGCGCTGAGGAAGATCGCTCCGAAGAAGCGCAGCGAGGAGTCGAGCTCTGCGAAGTTGTCAACCTGCACGAACTCGATGTCGAACAGCCAGCGCGCCGCATCGGTACCGAAGATGAACACCAGCACCGATATCGCCGCCGCCAGCGCGGCCACCCCGGCTATGAATCCCTGCAGCATCATTCGCTCTCTTTCGTGCGTCATTTTTCTTCCTTTTCAGCTTCGGGCAGTTCCGACCACTATCTAAGTTGCGTAATAAAACTCAGAGCGGCGGCAGAGTACATGACAGGGTTTCTTGAAGCAACCCTGATACGATCTCAAGATGGCACAGAGAACAGATTTTTCAGCGATGGCATGCTCGCTCTCCAGGACGTGGGCAGTGATCGGTGAGCCGTGGACGCCGCTGATCCTGCGTGACCTGGCGATCGGCCTCAGTCGCTTCGAGGACATCCAGGCCAACCTCGGGATCGCCCGCAACGTGCTGGCAGACCGGTTCCGCACGCTGGTCGAAGCGGGAGTCGTCGAGCGCCGGCCCTACTCGTCCGCCAACCGGCCCCGGCACGAGTACGCGTACACAGAGATGGGCAAGGAGCTGGTGCCGGTGATCATGGCGATCACGCAGTGGGGTGACCGCTGGCTTGACGATGGAAACGGCGCACCGGTCGTGTTCCGGCACAGCACGTGCGGCGAGGCGAGCACCGCTTCGCTGGTGTGCGAGAACTGCGGCGAAGACCTGCAGGCTGGCGAGATCACACTGACCGCCGGTCCAGGCTCGAAGACCGGCCCCGGCACCCGGCTTGCTCACATGCTGCCCGGCAGCAAGGCTTCTTCGAGTTGAATGCGGCGCAAAGCGTTCGTAAGGACCGGCCACCGACGATCGCACGGCTGCAGGACGGCTCGTACTCGCTGAAGATGGCAACGGTGGTGAGGCGGCCGCGTGACGAGGTTTTTGCTGCGCTTTCCGATGCGAACGTGCTGCATGACCTGACACCGGGCTGGATCAGGTACAGGATCGTGACCCCGATGCCGGTCGAGATGCGTGAGGGCGCGATCTTCGACTACGCGATGCGCATCCGCTGTTTGCCGGTCCGCTGGCGAACGGAGATCACCGAGTGGGACCCGCCGAACTCGTTTGCCGACACACAGGTGCGTGGCCCGTTCTGGGAGTGGCGGGACCGGCACGTGTTCACGGAGCTGGATGACTCGACAACGTTGGTCGAGAACGATGTTGTCTACCGGCTGTCCGCCGTATGGCCGCTGAACCGGGCGGTCCATCGGCTGCTTGTGCGCCGCGACCTGTTGCTGGTGTACCGGCATGAGCAGCGGATGATGCACGAGCTGCTCGAGCGCTAGGACGGCATGCCCGGCGGCGGTTCGGCGTCTGCGGCTCGCAGCTCACCGGACTCGACTTTGCGCCGAAAGGTCTCGATGCGCCTGCTCTCCCGGTTCCTGAAGTCGCAGGCGATCAGTGGATACAGCAGCCGGCTGACGCCATGGATCTTGCCGTCCATCTCTACCCGAAGTTCGGTGCCGCCCTGCGTGGGCGTACATCTGGACGTTCCGACGCCAGACACGACCCGAGACTGGAATGTGAAGGTGACAGACCGGCCCGGTTCAAAGTGGACAAGCTCGAGTGCCACTCCAATCACGAGGCCCGGCATGAACGGAACGCTGATCCGTTCGCGCCACCGAGTTCCGGCATCAAGCGGGCCATCGGTCTGCTTCTCAACAGAGGCCACATCCGGGTCGACGGCCGGGATTAGGTAGGCCATATCGCACACGATCCGGTAGCACGCTTCCGAGTCTATCGGGACGGTTGTGGAAACGTCGAATCTCATGTTGCGGGGATGTGATCGTTGCCTGAACTGCCCGCTGTGCGTACGGCCAGTGCCCGCAGGCTAACTCGCCTCGTTCGTTTCGTCGAAGTGTTGTCGGGGCGTCCGCTCGTCGCCGGGACAGGAAAGTGCAGTCGTACCAAGGACGGGCGGCAAACGCGCCGCTCACGCCGCCTTCATGCGACGGCCTCGGCCATGGCGCAGCGGGCCGGCTAGCTGCGACGCAACCTGCTCAACGAACTGCATCTCACGCATCCCGTAGGCGTTTGGCTTCAAGCTCCTGGCAAGCACAATGCCTACCACCTCTCCTTCGGCGATGATCGGTGTAGTCAACCAGGACCTGATGCCCGATGCGATATCGACTTTCAGACGCGGTATCTTCCTGGCGGCCGTTTCGACGTTGGAGTCATCCAGCACGATCGTGGTCCGCAGTCTGACCACGTCGCCGTAATGCGTCCCGTCCAGGTTGACTACGCTGCCCACGCTGCGCCCCACCATCGGTGCACCGTAGACGGCCTCGATAGTGCAAGAACCTCGTACCTCATCGACAACGCCGATGGCGATGCGGTGGAACTCAATCCTCGAACGCATCACCTCAGCAATCTCGTCGAAGCGATCGGCTACAGAACGCGAGACGCCAGCGATCTGGCCGATCTGGTTCAGAGCACGCAGGTCGTTGCTGGCCGAGGTGAGACCGAGGTTCGATTCGTTCAGCGAGTCGTTGACTATGCCCAGCTCATGCCTTGCCCTGACTTCGAACTGATAGAGCCGCTGCGAGTCAGCAAGAAGACCGACGAGCAGCGCGCCGATGGCGAAGAGCTTGAAGATGTGAAGCCCGGAGAAGTAGCTGTCGAGGTACTGGCCGGAGTGGGACATAAACACGGCGTCGGCGGCTGCGTTAGCCACCAGGAACAGCATGAACGCGGCGAGCGTGTAGTGAGCGGTGGAGTACCGGCGTTGGATGGTGATGAAGGCGGCGAGGAATCCGATTCCCGGTATGAACGAAAGCTGGATCTCAGGAGCGAAGCCTGTGCTGCCTGCCGGCGGGAAGACGGTAATCAGTACCGACCCTGCCACCAACCCGGCTGCTATGGCAACCGGCCATTTCAGCTGTGCGAAGGTACGTTTGGTCTCAGCCGTCTGCTCAAGCGTCAGTACGGCACAGATCACGAAACCAGCCAGCGCCACCCTGCTGAGAAGCGAGATCCAGTCGGAGAGAGCCGAAGACCCAAGCAGGTCGATAACAGCGGTTGAGCCTGTCAGGCCATGGAGCACGTCAAGCCCGGCCGTGACGAGGAGACCCCAGCCCAGGAGGCGGAACCACCGCTGCTCTGTCGAGCGCGAGATGTTCACCAGCGTGATGCCGACTATCGCGCTGAGAATGGCCGAGATGATCTCGCCCGCAACGTGGGACGTTGGGGATCCAATTGAGTCGATACGCGGGACAGTCAGGCCGACCACGATTGCGGCAGCCGCTATCGCCGCGGACCCTATGATGGCGAAGTTGTGGTTCCGCGGTGCTGCTTTATCCCACAGGCTGGGATTCATCGCTATCGGTCCTCAGGCTGTGACTGATCGTTCCAGTTTGGCCTGAGTCGCCCCCAGACGGGTATGTGCCAACCGCCCTATGGCAACTAGGCGTTGATGGAATTCGCTGAGTGGAATCCGTCAGTGGTGACCGAAAGCGAGGCGCTGATCTGAGTACGGCTCGCTACGCTGCCTGGGCCTGCCGGACTTCGACCTGGTCTCTCAGGTTCTTCAGGCTTTTGCGCAGCGGCATGCCGATGAAGACCTTCTTGCCCGCCAGCATCAGGGGATCGGCAGCCTTCGCCCACCAGGTCTTCGGCTCGAAGATCATCGAGAGCGAGACGTTGGTCATGTCGCCGATGCCGTGCACTATGATCGACTCGGTAACGTCGAATCCAGACTGCTCCGCCTTTACGGAGATCTCCTGGCTTTCAAGGAACGCGATCACCTTGCCGCTCTGCTGCTTGTCCCGCCATGAGTATGAGATGGGGCTGCCGGACTCTACCGGGCCATTAAGCTTCACATCGGTCAGGCGGTCCATCCACTTCGGCCAGCTGTTGGGGTTGCCGACAAGGTCCCAGACGTCCTCTACGGGCATGTTGATGGCAATCGTCTCTGTGTGCTGCATTTGCCTCTCCAATCCGTTGAATCTCGAAGGATGGTAGTGCTTTAGGCGGTTGAGATGAGGAGTGCTACCGTTTTACCGCTGTTTGCTTCAGGTTGGGGTGGTGGGGATCGACGCACCGAAACCCGATGTATGCTCTTCGTTCGTTAATCAGTTGGGGTTTGGGTAACGGCTAAGGGCCACTTTTTCTGTCTGGGGTGATCGTGAAACTAGTTCGCGGGCGGTTCTTCTACTTCGGTGTGCTGGCTATAGTCGCGCTGATCGTGGTTGCGGTGGCGACCGCAGCGTGCGAGCCGACGAGAGCGGCGTTCGAGGTGAGGAACGACACCGGGAGAACGATCGACTTCATCTACTCGGAGGACTTCATCGACCTCACAGACTTTGGCCGTGACTACGCCGCGCTGCAGATCGGCGATACTGACACGTACCAGGGCTGCACTCAGTGCGATGTTCCGCCGGGTGGGATCTATCGCTTCGATGAGCCGTTCCAGAGGGGTCAGTCTGTGACGATGGTGGCGAGAGTGGCGGAGACGGACGCGCTGATCTTCCTGAGAAGCTACACGTGGCAGGAGCTGTTCGACCGTGACTGGAAGGTGAGCCTGGTCGACGAGAGTTGATCTTTGGCCCGGAGCCGGCTGAACTGATACTCAAGTTCGGTTTTGCGCTGTGGTTAGCCTGGTCTGCAGTTACAGATCAGAGAACGTGCACTGGTCCGGCCTGGATACGGTGATCGGTCAGGACGACGAGCTGCCGGTGAATCGGTACCGCTCTCTACTGCTCGCCACGCCCGTGCTCTTACCGCGCCGGTGATTCCAGAGGACGTAGGCGCTCCAGCCTATGATGCCAACACCCCCTAGCCCGATGATCTGGCCTGCCGCCACCCAGAAGTTCCCCGCCAGCACCTCGTCCGGTCGGACCGCTGCTACTGTGGGATCTTCGGGGTTGACCCAGACAGCCACGCGCTGGCCCGCCGTATACACAGCCTCGTCTCTCCTGGCCTGGTTTGAGTCGCTCCCGGTCGAGTAGGTCTGCGAGTTCACGTAGAACACACCCTGGTACGTGTAGTCGAAGTTGATACGCACCTCGTAGGTGTCCGAGGACCTGTAACCGTCGATTCTTTCGACTCTCGTATCAAGCACCCGTCCGACTGTTTGCGGCCAGTCTTCCCGGACGTTGAGCGCTTCTTTTCGGTCAAGCAGTTCAAGAGCTGAGAAGACGCCTATGCCGACCATGACCAGACCGAGGACGATGGCGAGTTTTGGAATAGCCATTTTTGATGCCCTTCACTACCGCGATTTGTAGCTGAACGACCTGGCAACCGCATACGACTTGTGTCTACATGCGGCCTTTTGCTGGTGCCGCCAGGTCACCGGGAATCTCACATCTATATGCAGAAGCTAGCGCGGGAAGTCCGTGACCGTATCCGTAGATTCACCGTCGTTTTCGGCCAATCAGCCTCACCGCACATGGCTCAACCTCGCTTCGCCCAGTGCAAAGCGTTGAGCCATGTTGGAGCGGCTTCCATAAGGCGCATCGGCAACGGACCCTGACGATCCCCACGAAATAACGCGCACCACTACTGTGTTTTACTTCGATTCGACATTGGGCCGGGTAGTTTCGAGTGTTGATGCTGGTGTGGCATCAGACGGATAACTGCAACGTCATCTGCTGCTGGGAACAGGCGATCCCGAGCGTCGATTCTTGATCGCTCTGTAGAGCATCGGGAGACCATTGAACGCGAGAATCCACAGACCTGCAAAGCCGAGAAGTATTCCTGCCAGATACAGTTGGCTTCCCGGCCGCGGCCTATCTGGAAGTATCACGGCTTCGCCATGGTCATCCGGGTTGACCCAGACCTCCACTTCGATGCCCTTCGGGTAGTTTTCTAGCTCCCTCGACGCCTCTTCGCTATCCGTTCCGGTTGAGAAAGTCTGCTGTGATAGGTAGCCAGTACCCTCGAATTCGTACCGGAACGAGATCCTGACCCGGTAAAACGTGGATGACTTCCCTCTTTCCGAGAACGCGGAGGAGGAGTCCACTACACCAGGGACCGTTGGCCAGTCACGCCGACCATCGGTCTCGTTAAGCTCAAGTGTGGACTGCATAGCTGAGTACACGCCGAATGCGATCGACAGCACCACGAACAGTCCGACGGTGTATCTGTTCACCATTCTGGATCTCCAGAGTCTTGGGCGATTTCAGTCTGCCGAGTTGGTGGACGCGCCTGCTGTCGGTCCAAGTTGCGCCTGTGAACGAAGCCCCGTTTTTAGATGAGTTGCATTGAAATGTCTGCAGCCTGACTTCAAAAAGTACCTTCGCAGGTTGGTTGATGAATCCGTACAAGCGCCTGATGCATTCGACGAATACATCTCAAAATGTGGGGAGTTCAGATCGAACTGGCGACTGCTGTGCTAGCAGAGGAGGCAGAGACCGTGCGCAAAACACCGAAGTGGGCGAAAGATACCGACCGGAAAGCAATCGAGCGTGTTAGTTGATTCAGGCGGCGGATCGCTGCTTAAGGTGAAGGACTACCTCACCCGGCTTACCTTCGCCGTTCCAAGCACGAAGCGTTGCAGCCATGTTGGAGCGGCTTCCATGAGGCGCATCGCCAAAGGACCCTGCGAGATCTCTTTGCGGTAGTGGCGGGCGGCTCGTTTTCGGATACCGAGAAAGCCGGAGACGTTGTGCGACTCGGTGACCGTGCGGTCGGGACTCGTTGTGTAGCTGCTGATGCTCCGGCTGCGTGCCCGCAACAGGGATTCCATGAACCGGTTCAGGCGCAGGAGCCGGTTTGACCATGCCAGCGCGTAGACAGCCGCTTCCGGCGCGGCCTCCGCGGCAGCGGCGAGCGTGACACGGTGGCAGTAGGCGTGGTCCGGGTGGCCGTAGTCGCCGGAGGGCGAGTGTGTGACGATCATCTCTGGCGAACGCGATGCGATCACGCCGGCAATTTGGCTTGCGACGGCCGATTCAGGCGCTGAGGCGAGTTGCGGCGATGTGGTCTGGCCGCCCTCCGGACCGGTGGTTCCAGCAGCCGCGAACCGCAGAGAGCTGACCGATTCGATACCAAGCTCTGCGGCAGCAAGCTCCATGCGCGCCGCGAGGTCATCGTTATCACCGGGAGCGAGGCATAGCAGGTGGACGCGCCAGCCATCGCTGATCAGCTTTGGGATCAGCGCGCCAGCAAGCAGAGTCTCGTCGTCGGGATGCGCAAACACGGCCAGCACCGTTCCGGGTTCAGCACTCACCGCCGCCCTGCCCGCTCGCACTCAGCCTTCAGGTCGGCCAGCATCGACTCGGTCATCCCCCGGATGATCGGTCTCGGGTAGAAGAGCCGGAGAGGCAGCACCGGTGACGTGAAAAGCTTGTGGTCGGTGACAGCCGTTCTATCGGGTCCCGTCTCTTCGAAAGTGAACGTCCTGACCGCGGTTACGGAAAACCTGGTCGATGCCCACGCGATCTTGTTGCCGGGATTCGACTCGGTGATCGCCACGTTGAACGGTACGCTCACGCTCGCCATCCGGAACTTCAGCGCGATGCGCTGACCTGCCGACCAGTCGAAGTCGGGCTCAACATCCGCTCTCTTGCAGACGCCGCACCACTCGGTCCACCGCCCCACTTTTTTAAAGACGCGCCACACCTCCGAGACCGGGGCATAGATCTCGATTGAGGAAGAGAGTTCCAGTCGAAACGGGTTCATTGCCTGCACATCTTGACACCGCTCTTTGCCGGTGGCATCTTTGCACAGCTTTCTTTTTGCGAATTTTTGCAGGAACGATTCTTGGCGGATCTGCACGAACACAACACGGCGACGCTGCTCCGCTCGGCCGGGCGCAGGGTGACGAATGCCCGACTGCAGGTGGCGCACGTGCTGCAGCACAGCAGCGGGCACCTTTCGGCATCGGAGGTGATGGCCGGCGTGGTCGAGGCGGATGCGCACATTGACCAGTCGACGGTGTACCGGGTGCTGGCGGATTTGCGTGATTCGGGGCTGGTTGCGGAGTCGAGGTTCGGGTCGGGCGAGGCGAGCTACGAGTGGCTGGCAGGCTCGAACCACCATCACCTGCACTGCGTCGAGTGCGAAAGCACGACACAGCTTGATGAGCAGATGGTGAGCGATTTCGTGGCGGCAGTGAGGGAGCGCCACGGCTTCGAGGCCGATGCAACGCACATGGTGCTGAACGGTGTTTGTCCAAAGTGCCGGGGCAAGAGAGTGAGGTCCTGAGGCAATCTCCGGGTGGCAAGAGACTGTCATCCCGACCGAAGTGGAGGGATGACAGTGCAAGGTCGGATGCCCGGGATCGTCGAATGACTTACCCATGGATAGTGGTCGGTTGATCGTTCGGAAACAAGTGACGAAAGTGCGGAGAAAAAATGGCAGGTGAGATAGGGATTGCACTGGTTGGCACCGGGCTTGGGCTCGGGCTTCGGCACGGCGTCGACTGGGACCACATAGCCGCCATCTCCGATGTGACCACATCGCAGCGCAGCCGCGTGCGCTCGATCGTTATGGGCATGCTTTATGCCGTTGGCCACGCAGCGGTCGTTATCGTGCTCGGACTGCTGGCGATCTGGGCAGGGAGCACGCTGCCTGAATCACTCGATCCCTACATGGACGCCCTCGTCGGCGTGACCCTGGTGCTGTTGGGCACGTGGATCCTCATTTCGCTGGCGCAGAACCGCGGGCGGCTTGTGCTGCGCAGCCGGTGGATGCTGCTTGCCGATGCCGCTAGAAACGGATACCGCAAGGTAATGAGGCGAGGGGCTGACGAAGAGGTGCGACCTCGCGGCAGCTACGGCGTGGCGTCTTCAACGACCGTCGGTGTGATCCACGGGATCGGCGCCGAGACCGGCACGCAGGCGCTGCTGCTTGCGTCTGCGGCGGGCGCCACTTCTGCCGCAGCCGGGAGCTTCCTCCTGGTGTCTTTCGCGGTGGGGCTCATCGCTTCGAACCTGCTGATCACTCTGGCGTCTACGTTCGGATGGATAGGCGCCAGGTCGCAGTGGCTTGTGCAGACAGCGCTGGGCGTTATGATCGCGGGGTTCAGCCTGGCAATCGGCTTCCTGTTCCTGTTCCAGAAGTCGGACATTCTGCCGGGCTTCTTCGCCTAGAGCACACCACCGACCAGCGAATGGACCGACGCCGATGCAGCCTGCGCCTTTGATCCTTCTCCCTCCTTCTGAGGGTAAATCGGCCGGAGGAGACGGCGCGCCGCTGGACCTCGATTCGCTTTCGTTCCCTTTGTTGAACCCGACCCGCGCCCGCATGGCGAAGGCGCTGGTGCAGTTGAGCGAGCGGCCGCTGTCCTCGAAGCGGGTGCTCGGGGTCAAGGGGCCTGCGCTCGAGAAGGCGATGGCGGAGAACGGGTCGATCGAAACATCTCCGACGCTCTCTGCGATCTACCGATACACGGGTGTTATGTACGACGCGATCGACTATGACTCGCTGGAAGAGCATGCGGCGAAGGCGTTCAACCGGACCGTTGTGGTGATGTCAGGGCTGTTCGGGATGGTGCGCGTCGGCAACATGATCCCCGCCTACAAGCTAAAGATGGGTGCCACGATCATGCGGAAGAAGACGTGCGCCGCGGTCTGGAAGCCGCTGAACTCGAAGGCGCTGACTGCCGACGGGAAGCGCGGCGTTATCTGGGACCTGCTTCCGCTTGAGCACAGCGCCGCCTGGGACCCGGACTCGGTGCCGCATGAAGCCCGGTTCAAGGCGAAGTTTGTAGAGCGCGGCGCAGGCGGGCAACTGAAGACGGTGACTCACCTATCGAAGCTGCTCAAGGGGTCACTCGTGCGGCATCTTGTGAGCAACATCGGGGCGGCGGGTTCGAAGGAGGCAGCGCTTGAGTTGGTGGCCGGCTTCGAGCATCCCGAGGGTTATGTGCTCGACCCGATGTTGACGTCTGAGACTGATAGTGCAACGGAGCTGGTGTTTGCGAGGGGGTAGGGTTCACGCGGGGTAAGACCGGAAGCCCTCACCCTGACCCTCTCCCTCCCAGAGAGAGGAGATAAGACCCGCTATGCTGTCATTCCGGCAGGAAAATCCGTAATCTCTCGTTCAGGTGGTATCAGTAGTCAGTTGAGAGATTCTGAATCGAGTTCAGAATGACAGATATCCGCCATCCTGAGCCTGTCGAAGAGTGGCTGCTCAGTCGCCTGCAGGTTGTGAGAAGCCCAGGGGCGCCGACTTCGGAGCTGCGTCCTCACCTCGGGCCACGGCGTAGGCCTCGCCGAGAACCAGCGGACGCGTGACCGTCGTAGGGTCGCCGCCCTCCCGTTTCACGATCGCCCGGGCGCGCTCGATGTCTAGCGGGCCGAACTCAAGGCGGTGTGCAAGACGCCCCGGGCGGAGAATTGCAGGGTCGATCTCGGGACGCGTTGCGTTCGTGGTTGCAATAACACGCAGGTCGGCCAACTCGCCAAGCAGGCCATCGCCGATGTTGAGCAGATCGGTCACCTCGTCGAAGTTGTCAGGGCCTCGCTTCGCAAGCCCGCGGTCGGCGTCCTCGAGGATCAAGCAGGTGGGGTGCGACTTGCTGTGGCCCTCTTCGATGAGCGTGGTGAGCAGCGACGGGGCGGAAATGCTACCGACTGCCGAGGCTGGAAGCACGACGAAGCGGACCTCGGCCGGAGCGGCGGAGATGACGCCGCGCATGAAGAAGCTCTTGCCGGTGCCGGGCGGTCCAGAGAGAAGGCTGAGCCGGCCGGGCGGCGTCTGGGAAGAGAGATCAGAAACGATCTTGTGAAAGCCGGCCACGACCTCCGGAGCGTAGTTCTCCTCCTTGAGCGGCTCGTCGACGGTCCCGAGCTCCCGCAGTTGCAGACCACCGCGCGTGACGACGGCCATTGCCACCGAGCCGGTGGGGCCGCGGCTTGAGAAGTGGCCGGAGAGCATGTCAGAGACCGACTGCACGAACTGTTCCTGCAGGCCTGACGCCTTGGCCACCCAGCGGCCGTCATAGCCTTTCGAGATGGAGATGAGGCCGTCTTCGGTGACGAAGATCGATTCACCGTTGTCTGTGTAGTCGCCGCTGATTGGCGACTTGAGCATGGTGACTACGGGGTCGGCGAGTCCGGCGGCGGCTTCGAGCAGCTTCGAAGGATCTTCGACGTGGCCGAAAGCCTCGGTGCGGTACATGCGGACACCTTTGCCGAGCTTGCCGAAGGTGGACGCGAAGAACCAGTCGAGTGGGTCTCCTGACACTTCTGATTCGAACCGGACCTGGTCGCGCCAGTCAGTCATGTTTGGGCTTTCGCTGGGGAGGGGGCGGTATTTGCTGTAAGTACCTGCAGCAGGACGATAGCACGGTGAGATCCGTCTGCTGCAGTTGTGCCACCTTTCGGCGGGCTCAGGGTGGCGGGTCAATCCTCCCTTCCAGCTTGGGAGGGAGTTAGAGGGAGGGTCGGTGTTGATTGGAACGACCGGTCGTCGATGTGAGACTGAGCGACCCTCACCCCAGCCCTCTCCCAATCTGGGAGAGGGGGAAGACAGGAACCCTCACCCTAACCCTCTCCCGAGCCGGGAGAGGGGATAAGGCCCCCCCCCCACCTAAGGTGGTGTTCCTTCGGGTTCTGGCTTCGGCGTGTCTCCGGTCCAGGGAGTGTGCTCCGGGTAGAGAGACAGGATCCTGCCGAGGTCACTCGCCGTGTTCTGGACAGGCACCGGGTGGCCGGGGTGCGCGCCGTCCATCTCCGTCATCTGCAACCCGGAAGCGGTGACCAGGAAGCGAATGAACGTGTTGCTGTTTGTTCCAAGCGGGTCATAGAGGGATCCAGGCCATTCCGTGAAGTTCGGTCCAGTTGCGAAACCTGCCTGCTCCGCCCACGGGTAGTTCTCGGCCAGATCGATGATCTCGGCCCACTTGGTCTCAACCTCTTCCTGTGTACCGGCGAATATCGGCATCAACTCCGTGGCAGCCGTATCCGTGTACACGATCTCGGCTATCCAGACGCCTTCCTGGATCCAGGACCTTCCGGAGCCGGTGAGGTCATCGACGCCGGCCCACACGTTCCAGTCCATCCTTGCCAGCAACTCAACCTCGCCCAACTTCTGCGGCACGGCCCGCGGGTTGAGTTCCCGGCACATGGCGACAATCTCGTCGGGCGTGAAACCTTCAGCATGGTGGAGCGGGTCAAACCTGCCACCGCAGTTCCAGTACTCGAGCGAATAGTGGAACGCCACCACCGTGCCTTTAACTTCACGGTCGCCAACAGCGATGAAGTGAGTCGCGGGCACGGGTTCGAGGAAGATCGTCACGTCTGTGAACGGTCTTACGTACCGCGTTCTCGGTTCGAAGAACAGGGTGTTCCCGAAAACCTCCGACTGCGCGTCGCTGACGACGACTCTGTACTGGGAAGCATAGACATCGGACACACCTGTCGTCCCGCCGTCGGTCCTGACGACGGGCAGGTCCCTGAATGTGAAGCTGCCATCGACCCTGGTCGTAGTGCTTGCGAATGGAGTGTCATCGCCCGGGAGAAACACCTCGACGGTCGCCTGGTCAACGAGTTCCGCAGAAGACGCAGGAATCACCTTTCCTTCGATCATTCCGTTCGTCTGCACCGTCGCTGAGTAGAACGCGCCTGTGTACGCTCTGTCGCTGCCCTGGAACATTCCCTCAGGCGCTTGCAGTTGTTGACGTACCACGTCGGAGAAGTTCGCACCGACGGGCAGGATGCCGCTCTCCGGAATCGGTCCGGTGTATCCCATGCCGATCTTCGATGCGTGGGTGAACGGCATCTCTCCCTGGTGCGTGCCCTGGAGGCTGATCTGGAGCGAGTCTGAGAGATGAGGCGAAAAGGTGATCGTGCCGGTTAGCGCATACGTGAAGCGGGTAGGCGCGGCACCGAGGTCCCACGCGGTGCCCCAGGCCTTGCCGTCGCGCTTCAGGTCTTCCGGAAAGTCGATCTGCTCGAAATACGAATGGGTGTGGTGATACGTGCCCGTGTACTCGGTGACGAACACCTCGTTGCCATTAGCCTCAACTATCGCCTCGGTCTCTCCTTTGGTCAGTTCGAACCAGTCTGTTCCGTAGACCCAGTAAGCGACGTCGCAAGCGCGGATTCCCTGGATGCGCGCAATGCAGATCTGGCGATCGAAGTACAGCTCCGTGTTTCCAGGGAACTCCTCAGGGCTGGTGGGCAGATAGGCGGCTTCCGGATTCGGCCTGCGAGCCCACACGCCGCTGAAATCGAGTTCAGCAGCGACCGAAGTGCCCGGATCATCGGACGGCTCGACGCAGTCCACGAGACCGGAGACGGTCTGCCGCACGTCTTCTCCGGTGGCGCGCTTGCCCCGCAGGTTGGCGTGGTAGACGCCTTCGCCGGCGCCGTCACATGTGAGCGTTCCCGAACGGAAGCCCCAGAAAACTACAGGGTCCTCTCCGTCTTCACCTCTAACTGCGAGAGGCTGGGCGACCCGCTGCGGAGGCGAATCGACGCTAACGGGACCACCGCTGGTGAAATCGATCTCACCATCGGTCAGACGCTCTTCGCTCCTGTAAAGGCCGAAGTCGGCTGCGACGCGAGCGTCAAAGTCTGCGTAGATCTCTGCAGACTCACCCACGGCCAGCTCAACCGGCTCTATCTGGCTGACCCGCAGCAACACCCCGCCCTGGTCGAACGTGACCCAGGTGAGCGTGTCTGCTGAGAACCCGAGTGCGTCATCCGTCAGTTCCAAGAACGCGCCGCCGGTGAGCGGATCGCCGTCATCGTCAACACACTCGAACTGGTAGTCCGCAGTGTTTGAGTATCGTGCTGGAGGGTCTTCGATCTCAGACTGGCCAACCGATTGGACCGTGATCGTTGCCGAACCGGCTTCGTTACATGTGAACTTGACCTGGCCTGTTGTCGCACGGCCTGGCGCCAGCGTGAATGAGCCATCAATGTCGGACGGGTCGATCGTGATCGGCCCGCTCGATAGGACCTGGCCTGAGGTTTGAGTGAATGGGAACGGTTTTTCAGGTCTGAAGTTCTCCGAATCGTTTTGCACAGTGACGAAGATGGTGTCTGAAGTTCCAACTTCCGTGGTGGCCGGACCGGAAAAGCGAATCAGAACACCTGAATCGCTTTTTTCGATGGCGTTGTTCCGACTCGTGCCGAGATCGTCCTGGTCCGCTGCATCTCTGATGTCGTCAAGGGTCAGGTCACCGGGATCAGGTGTAGCTGTTTCGGCGAAGAAGCGCGGCTGTTCTTGATCGTCTTCACCGGTTGAGCCAGTGCAGGCGACGGCAACGAGGCTCATTACAGCGATAAGGGCCAGATACGTGGTCTTACGAAGTTTCACAAAACGTTCCCAGCTAAATCGTGCGGATCTACAGTCCGACACTAACAGGAGGCATCGATTTCAGACATTGGAGTTGAGCACCCGTTAGCTCAGCACCGGCCTCTTATCCGCCCACGGCCGTGCCTCTTCGAGTGCGGCTGAGGCTGCGAGGACGGTGGTTTCGGCTCGCATATCGCCCACAATCTGTAGGCCGACCGGCAGGCCGGATTTGGCGAAGCCCGCGGGGACCGTCGCTGCCGGGTTGCCGGTGACGTTGAAGAGGTAGGTGAACGGCGTGAAGCCCCAGAGGCGGTGCGGGACCCTCTTGCCGCCGATCACTTCCGGCTCCTCGCCGATCTTGAACGCCGGAACCGCCAGCGAAGGCGTGAGCAGCAGGTCGAACTTCTCGAAATAGTCGTTGGTGTACTGGCGGTACGTTCCGATCTCGGTGAATATCTGCCACATCCGCTCGGCAGAAAGCGAATCGGCGTGCGCCATCACGTCGGCGAAGTAGTCGGTGAGCTGGTCCCGGTGATTGTCGAAATCGTCCCGGTAGGCGGAAAGTCCCTTCACGCCAAAGTAGTCGAACCACGTCTGGAACACGTCTGCATGGTCGCCGGGCCGGAAGTCGACCTCCTCGACATGCGCGCCTAGGTCTTCGAACACACGAGCGTGCCGCTCGGCTAGCTCAACAACTTCTGGGTCGACGGGGTTGCCGCCCATGTCGCTGCTCCAGCCGATCTTCAGGCCCTTCACTCCGTCCGAGAGCGTCGCTTCAAAGTCGGGCGGCTCGTCTGCGATCACGCCGTACTCGGAGTCGCTCTCATCACCGCCAAGGATCTGCAGGATGGCGGCGGAGTCTCGCACAGTACGGGTCAGCGGTCCTGACGTGGCGTTGTTCATGATGTTGTAGGCGTCTTTGGTCCAGTTGCCGCGGGGCACGAGCCCCTGCGTGCCCTTGATGCCGTAGACGCCGCAGAAGCCTGCGGGGATGCGGATAGAGCCACCACCGTCACCGCCAATGGCGAAGCTTGCGAGGCCGGACGCGACGGTTGCGCCCGCTCCGCCGGATGACCCGCCGGGGGTGCAGTCCGGGTTCCACGGGTTGCGACAGGGAGGACCGAGCCGGTTTTCGGTGGTGCCTGCGAAGCCGTTTTCGGGCGTGTTGGTCTTGCCTGTGATGATGGCGCCGGCAGCCTTGAGTCTGCGGACAGGGATGGAGTCCTTTTCGGGAACTGCGTTCCTGTGCGGCAGCGAGCCGTGGGTCCAGGCGACGCCTGCCATCGCTTCGGTGTCCTTGACCGGGACCGGGATGCCGTGGAGCGGCGGCAGCTCTTCGGGACTGCTGGCGGACATGACGGCTTTTTCGGCTGCGCGGGCCTGTTCGAGAGCTTCATCTGAGAGCCGGGTGATGAAGATGCCGAGTTTCGGGTCGAGTTCGTCTGCGGTGCGCAGATGGGTCTCTACGAGTTCAACAGGCGATAGTTTTTTTGTTGTTATTAGCTTCCGTAGCTCGTAGATGGGCGTGAATCCAAGGTCTGCAGCGGAGGTTGGGAGTTGGGTCATTGGGGTGGGGGTTTCTGAGGACCGGTCTAGCCAATCTCAATCACTTGTGACTGACAACAGGTACCCGAATCGGATAGCGAGTCGTTCCAGTTCATTAATTAGTTCTATGGACGGTTTATCCTCTAATTTGACATCAAAATCGCCGTCTCCTATGGTGAACTCGGCAATTCTATTTTGATATATCTTCGCTATTCCATCTGCCTGCTCAATCATTGTATTAGTTGCGTCAGGCGATCGATCACGACGAGAAACCGCAGACGGCCTCCATGATATGGCTGGATCGATTGATGGATTTGCGAATGAACGTGTCCTGAAGTCGTCAAGAGGTCGGCTGTCGAATTTCCGATCCAGAGTTTGAAGCATCGAGTGAATCTCTGAAATCTGTTGTTGAGCGACTGAGTCGGCAGAATCGACCGCAGGTAGTTCAGCTCTAGTAGTAAGACCGAAGTGTCGCCAAAGTGCGTTTTCGCCGTTGCTTCGATCCGCTGATTGAGCTAGGTGCTCGGATAACGCCTCGATTTGGGCTCGAATCTTCCATGACTCTAGACCGGGATCGTATTCGTGGTGCACAAGGATGCTGGTGTCAAACGGCACACGACCAGTCAGTGTGTCACGGACCAAACAGACCGGCTTGTTAACTGCTGTCCTGATCCCGAGTTCGAAAAACACGTTTGCATTCAGGATCGACATGTCGCAAAGAACGAGATCTGCGGTTTCGAGGTTCTTGATGATTTCGGCCTGGATCAGATCTGCCCCGCCGAACATCGGTAGAACCGCCTCGTGGCCCACTTTCTCTATAGCCGGCACGAAAAGCGAATCGAGTACATGCCGAAAGTGATCCTTGTCACCGCCATATTCTTCCAGGCGCGACACTGGAGTTGTGATCGGCATGATGATGAAACACTTCGGCATCTTCTCGTCCTTCACTTGCCCAGATCGGCGGCCATACGGCCGGATTGTACTGATATCACCTTTCTCCAGTCGCCAACGATCACGGAAGGTCGAAAAAAAAACGACTGTTTGGGTGATATCCGGCACGCGGTCAGAACTTCGGACGAGTCAGCTCGAGGTCGTTCAGCTTTCAGGCCGAGTGTTCGGTGGTTTCGTCAGCTTGCCTAACTGAACGTCGCCTCCTCAACCTGCATTGAGATCGACTCTTCGAAGTCGGGTTGGCCGAACTGCCAGCCGATGCTCAGCGCGGTTGGGATGGTCATGCCGTCGAAGGTGCCTTCGACGGTGACCTTTCCGCCGTAAGGGTGGAAGGTCGATGAGCCGGTGTTCGCAGGGTCGCCCCAGCGTTGGATCTCTGCCTGTTGAAGCTCTCCCTGCTGGCCGATGGTCAGTTCGAGATCGAACGGATCGCCGTCGATCTCGAAGCGCGCCGTGATGTGAGATTCGTCCTGCGCCGACCATTCGGTACCGTTCTGTGGGAGCAGAGCGACGGGAAGCCATACACGCTCGATGGCGAGTCTTCCACGGCCTGACCTGGCGATGTCATCGCCGTGCGCGTTCACCACGGGGAAGGTGTCGAGCAGCGCCACTCGCATGCGGCCATCGTTGGCGAAGTAGTGGTCTCTTGCGGTCAGAAGGACGCCTTTGACGCTGGACCGGGCGGTCCAGAGGAGTCCGAGTCCAGGCGTGAGCGTCTGGGTCGCTTCGAACCCGAGAGTCCGGCCCCCTGCCCTGATGGTGCCGGTCTGCTCGAGAGTCACGGTCTGAGCAAGAGCCGTGCCAGGTGCGATTGCGTGAAGAAGATAACGCCGGACAGGCTCAGGCAGGCCATCGGTCATCGACGGTTCGAAGGGTCCTCCACCGCTTTTCTCGAGTTTCTTCTGAAGCTGTGCAGCGAACCTGTTCTGAGTGTCGACCGCCGACGCCACCAGCGTTCCGGCCAGGACAACCAGGTTGATCGGTATGCCTGCCACAGCATCGGGCAGCGCCATGATCGAAAGCACAGCTGAAACAACGACGAGCGAGATGACCGCTGGCCGGACCCAGCCATTTCTGAGGACCACCCCGGCCGCCAAGCCCACGAACCCGACGGCAACCAGCAGCCACGCCACCCCGATGACCGCCGATACTCCGTCAGGTATGTCGCCCCTTGAGACAAGGACAGACGTGACGTCGAGGTTTTCGACTTCGCCGAGGTCGAGGTAGGTGACGAAGCCCATCAGGTGGATGAGCCCGTGCACGGCGATGATGATCGAGAGCAGTATGCGCGCCATTTTTGAATTACCGGATGAGGGATTAGCGTGTGCGCCACAGATCGTAACGCCCGGAGGATGAGCCAGCGGCGATATTCAGCACGCACACCATGAGAGGTGCGTGAGCCGCCCCGCCCGGTCACCTCACGCCGCCGCCACGCCTGTTTCACCGCCAGATCAGTCCGCCGTGCAATCATTGAGGCGTGCCGGAAAGCTCGGTCCGGCCGAACGCCTAAAAGCCTGGCAGGTCTTACATCACGCGGATAAGAAACTCCATCAGGGCGCACTGGAGCATGTCAGGGTTCGGGCTGCTGCTCGGCCCGGCGGCGTTCACATTCGTGATCGTCACGTTCAACCTCGAACCCGGCCACCCCGAAGTGACACGGACGCTAGCCATTGCGCTGTGGATGGCGATCTGGTGGGTGACGGAGGCGGTTCCGATCCCGGTCACCGCGCTGCTGCCGGTGCTGCTGTTCCCGATGACCGGCGTGATGGACGGCGGTGAAGTTGCTTCGCACTACTTCAACAGCACCATCTTCCTGTTCATCGGCGGCTTCCTGGTAGCGCTTGCGATGCAGCGCTGGAACCTGCACAGCCGCATAGCCCTGCGCATCCTGCTCCTGTTCGGCGACCGCCCGGTGGCGATACTTTTCGGCTTCATGGTCGCCACGGCGTTCCTCTCGATGTGGGTTTCGAACACGGCCACGGCGATGATGATGGTTCCGGTTGCGATCGCGGTTGGCGGAGCGCTTTCACAGCGACAGGAGGAACCGTCGGATGCCGGCACTGTCGAGGTGGCGAGGACAAGTCCCTACATGGTCGCCCTGCTGCTGGGAGTCGCCTACTCGGCATCGATTGGCGGCATTGCCACGCTCGTCGGGACGCCTCCGAACCTTTCGTTCTCACGGATATTTGCGATCTCGTTCCCTGAGGCACCGGAGATCTCGTTTGCCCAGTGGATGCTGTTTGCTCTGCCTGTCACCGCTGTCCTGTTGCTGGTGACGTGGGCGCTTCTTTTCGCCTGGAAGGGCCGGAACAGCAACCTTGAACCGGCTTCGGCGTCGATGATCAGGTTCCGCTACACGGCGCTTGGGCCGTTCGGCTACGAGCAGCGGGTGGTGCTCGTGGCGTTCCTGGCGCTGGCGGCTCTGTGGGTGACGAGGGCCGACCTGGACCTGGGCGGCTGGACGTTCAAGGGGTGGGCGAACCTGTTCGGCAATCCGGAGTTCATAAACGACGGCACGGTAGCGATCGCGATCGGCGTGCTGCTGTTCATGATCCCGACGAGGTCGGAGCGGGGCAACCGTGTGATGGACTGGGAGACGGCTTCGAAGCTGCGCTGGGACATTATGCTGCTGTTCGGAGGAGGGTTCGCGCTGGCGGCGGCGTTCCTAGAGTCGGGACTTGCTGCGTGGTTCGGCGACGAGCTGAGCGATGTGGACAACATCCCGGTGGTGTTGATGGTGGGTGCGATATCGCTGCTGATCACGTTCGTGACGGAGCTGAACTCGAACACTGCGACCACGGAGTCGGTTCTGCCGATCCTTGCAGGTGTCGCTGCCGGGGCGGGTGTTCACCCGTTGCTGATGATGCTGCCTGCGACGCTCGCGGCTTCGCTGGCGTTCATGATGCCGGTTGCGACGCCGCCGAACGCGATCGTGTTTGGGTCAGGCCTGATCCGCATCCCGGAGATGGTACGGGTGGGCATCGTGCTGAACCTGATTGGCGTGGTGGCGGTGACCGCCGCGGTGCTGCTAATCGCGCCGGTGGTGTTCGATTTCGAGATTGGCGATGTGCCAAGCTGGGTTGGGGCGCGGTGACGGGTGCGTCGTTTTGCGTGGGGTGAGGGGTGGTTGGTCGAGTTTGCTGCGCTGCACTGCTTTATCCCGTCTCCCGCAAGCGGGAGAGGGCCAGGGTGAGGGTGGTTAGTGCGGAAAGTCGGTGATCCCATCTACCGACGACGGGTGCCAGTTTGTGGGCGCGGGCCGGGGTGAGCGGCGGGTGCCGGGGATGCCCGACAATCCCCTCTCCCGGCTCGGGAGAGGGGATTTTGGCCGATCCTTCACCTGGTGTCTGGTCGCGCGAAACTACCCCGCGGCCGTCACCACCTTTGCTGCCCTGAGCGTGATCCACTTGCTTGGGCGGCCGCGTCTTTCGATGCTGGCGTACATGCGGCCGTTGAACGATTTTTCCATCGTCCACAGTCCGTCTTCGTTCCTCTTCTCAAGGACGAAATCTATGGCCGGCTTGAGCCGCCGGTCACTCCCGTATCCGAGCTCTCCTAACGTCAGAAGCAACTCAAGCAGGTCGGTCTGGTAGCTGGTCGGGAACCCGAAGTTCGTCCACCAGTCGCTCACGCTCGAGTCGGTTGGAAAGTCGGCTTTGACGAGATTGTGTGTCAACAGAAACTCGACTCCTGCGTCAATCGCCTCCTGCACCGCGTCCGACCTGTCTGCGGTTGCCAGCACCGCCAGTGCCCTTAGCTCTCGAACGGCTCCCCATGCGCAGGGCTGGTCGCCGTTGTAGCCGCAGGCGAATAGGGGTCCGGTGGTGCCTGACTTTCTGAACAGGCTGTCGTCTCTGCCGATGATCGTGTTCGCCGCCCAATCGATAGCGGCGGCGACGCGCTCGTCGTCGCCGAAGCCAAGCGTGATCAGGGCGCGGACCATGTTGCCGTTCAGGCAGTGGATAACGCCACTCTGGTTGCCGGTGTGTGTGAACCCTCCCTGCGGTGTCCTGGTCCGCTCAAGCAGCAGTTCGCACGCGTTGCGGATCCGTGGATCATCACCGCTGGCGCCAAGCGATGCCAGGACATGGATCTGCGAGGAGGTTGACTTGATGCCTCCGAGGTAGAGGTTGTCGGAGCGATGCCAGAATCCGCCCGGTTCCTGCTTTGCGAGGATTTTTGGTACGGGGCCGGACTGCATGACCTGCTGTTGAGCGGCTATGACGTCGGGATGGTCTGGTGGGAGTCCGGACAGCCACTGGAGGGCGAAGTACCGGACACCCGGCTGGTCTTCGTCCTGCTCGAGAAGCCAGTCGATCACTTCGTTCGATATTTTGGCTACAGGTGTCATGGGAGTTTTGATTTTGAGGGGATGGCGCAGGTAGGTGGACGGTTGGGTGTGAGAGGTGCGGGATTTTTCGCGAGCTTTAACCCTCACCCTGACCCTCTCACAAGTGGGATAGGGGAGAAGACGGGCCACCCTCCTGAGCCTGTAAAAGGGGCCAGTATTCTCCGTCGGCGGCAACTCGTCGTCCCGAGTTAGAACGAGGGACCCGGTGGGTGGGGCGACCCATCAGAATCCTGTCACTAGATGAGCGGGTACCGTTCGACGAAGACCCGAGCCAGCCGACCTTGCCCAGGTGAGCACAAGACGATCGCTAGAGTTTGCCCCGCGTCCCCGGGTCCCTCACTCTGGTTCGGGACGACGGCAGCAGCTGCCATGCTGAGCTTGACGAAGTGAGGCCAGCTCCGACCCTCTCCCGCAAGCAGGAGAGGGGATGAACGACTGGACACCTCGACAGTCGAGCGAGGGGTCTCGGTCTCCTCTGCCCCATCGCTTGCTATCCTGCGGCGATGCCTAGCTCTTCATCGCCTGCCGAACTGATCGACGCTGCCCGTGCGCTTGCCGTGAAAGTGGCTGAGTGCGCCGACACCATTGAAGAGGAGCGGCGGATACCGGCTGAGCTGGCGGGCGAGATGGCGGATGCGGGGCTTTTCAAGCTGCTGGTGCCGGAGCAGATCGGCGGCTCGGCGGTCGACCACCCAACATTTACCGAGATCGTGCGCACCTTTGCGGAGGCCGATGCCAGCACTGCGTGGTGCGTCAACCAGAACAACATCTTCGCCACTGACTCGGCTCGGATGCCGCAAGGTATAGCCACGAAGATCTGGGGAGAGCGGCGTGGCATCGTGACGAACGGACCTCCGGCACGTGGCACGAGGGCGGTGCCAACCGACGACGGATTTCGGCTCTCAGGCCACTGGGACTTCTCCAGCGGCAGCAGCCATTCGACCTGGCTGGCGGCCCGGGCGCCTGTCGAAGGCGTGGACGGCGAACCGCGCATGTTCCTGGTGCCGAAGCCGGACGTGCGGATGATCGACACGTGGGACGTCGGCGGGCTCAAGGGCACAGCGAGCCTGAGCTTCGAGATCGATGACGTCTTCGTCCCGACTGAGCACACGTACCTCGAATCGGACCGGGCGCAGGACCCGAACCCGGTCTACGTCATCCCGAAGATCCCGCTGTTCTCTATCGGCTTCGCGACGATCACGCTGGCACAGGCGCGGGCGTGTCTTGACGATGCAGTCGAACTGGCGCGCCACAAGCAGCAGCGGGCGGTGCCGGGTGCGATGGTCTCGCGTTCCAGCGTGCACCAGCAGATAGGTGAGACGGAGGCGGCGCTGCGGTCTGCTGACGCCTATCTGCGGGCAAGTTCAGCGGCCCTGTGGAAGGGCGCTTGCGAGCGCGGAAAGGTTTCGATGGATGAGCGGGTTGATGTGCGTATGGCATCGACGCACGCTATCCGGCAGTCGGTGCTGGCGGTCGATTCGGCGTACGAGCTGTTCGGTTCGGATGCGATCTTCCGACGGAACCCGCTGCAGCGGCGCTGGCAGGATGTGCACGTGATTGCGCAGCAGGTGCAGGGCCGCCGCACTAACTTCGAGACGGCCGGCCGCTACTTTCTCGGGCTGGAAACCGGGACGATGTTGTGAGCAGCGCCGGGGTGCTGTTGGTGTCCGGTCCGGCGGGCGCGGGAAAGTCGGAGTTTGCGGAGCACTGGGCGAGTTCGAGGCCGGATCCGTGCGCCCGGGTGTCAACTGACGAGGTCTGGGACCTGATCAAGTCGGGCCGCGCCGACGCTGTTGAAGGCTGGAGCGAGGAGCATCGCCGGCAGCACCAGTTGACGCTGGATGGCGTGGCGGCGCTGGTCCAGAATTTTCTCAAGCACGAGATCTCGGTGGTTGTGGACGATGTGCTTTTCCCGGCGTGGCCCGAATCGGGGCTGGAGGCTTACGAGAAACGCCTGCCGGGTGTCGATCTGACGCTGGTTGTGCTGATGCCTTCGTGGGATGTGATTGTGCGCAGGAACGCGGAGCGAATTGGCCGCGACAACCTGCCGGAGCCGATGCTGCGCAAGATTTTCGATGACATGAGCGGCTGGAATGAGCAGTCGGCGGTGCCAGTGATCGATAACAGCGAGATGAGCACGGAGGAGACGGTGGCGGCGGTCGAGAAGTTGGTGAGGTGAGGAGGCGGCTGGCTGGGTGGTGGACGGCCTATCCCCTTTCCCGGCTCGGGAGAGGGTGAGGGTGAGGGCATCCTGTGTTTCCTGACCGGAGCGCAGCGGAGTGGAAGGATCTCTAACTCAGTGAGTAGAGTCTCTGACTCACGGTTGTCTCCGAACAACACCGGTGACTGAGCGAGGGACCCTTCGACTTCGCTCAGGGAACACTCTCCCAATATGGGAGAGAGAACCGCAACCTACGCCAATGCCGCCTCGGTCTTGCCGGTCCTGGCGGAGGAGCAAGGAGCCGCATCTTCGATCTCGCGGCAGGAGAAGCGGCCTATTGAACCGGTTGCCGATACGAGTGTGAGAAGCTTCAGTTCGGCGCGACCCTCTTCTGCTGTCTCAACGGCCATTGCGACCCTGATGCCGTCATCGAAAACGGCGATGTCCGAAACGCAGAAACCGTCGTTGGTCATCGTCTCGGTGAGACGGTCAACTCGCCTGAGGGAGTTGATGCCTGCCTCGGGGATGTAGCGGATGTCGAGTCTGAAGGTCTTGGCCATGTCAGGGTCCTCGCTGCCGGACGGTGAAGCACTGCGCCAGATGCCCGCCTGGTAGTTCAAAGCTACCGGGCTGCGAGAGCTGTTGGCGGTGACAGATGGCTAGTTGAACGGCAGACGTAGGGTTAACAGCCGCCCGGCAGATGGTTCATGCCAATGAGCCATGAGGCCAGTTGCCACTTCGCAGTGGCGACCGGCTACGCCCACTCGACGATTCGACGTTCGATCATGAGCCAGAGGTCGGCAAGCAGGATGCCGATGAATAGGATGAACCCGATAATGCCGAGAATGAGAACGGCTGTCGGGCTCATGAACCCGAGTTGGAACAGCAGGTAGAGCACCATGCCGGAGATGCCGCTGACGATGCCGGCGTTGCGGTTCCACTTCCAGATGGTGTGGCCGCCGAGCATCGGGAACGGCAGCATCGTGACTGCCAGCACACCGAGCGTCAGCGTCACGCCCGCTTCACCGAACGACATGCGGCCCAAGAGACCGATCACCATGAACAGCCCCGCGAGCGCGAGCACTGCGGCGAACCCGGCGGCAGTAAACCTTGCGTCTCGGGCCTTCTCACCGCTTTCTCGCTCCAGGTAGCCGGTGTAGCCGATTGGCGAGTGGAGGACGATGCTGGTGAAGGCGAATGTCAGGGTGCCCGCCGCCCAGATCAGGTAGCGGGGCTGCTGCTGGGTTATGTAGGCGAGGCCGTACCCGCCGAGAAGGGTTGCGCCTCGATAGATGAGCACGATCGGCGTGCTGACGATCAGCGCCTGCGTGAAGCTGTTGACGGCCAGTGCCCCGGGCTTCCCGGCGGCGATCAGCAGGGCCATCAGCACCATGGCGACGATGACAGAGATCCATGAAGGAATCGAGTGGACGTCGAGCGACTTCGTGCGGCGGCGGAAGTTCTCGTTGATGAGGATGCGCAGGAATCGCCAGATCAGCTGGTAGATCCACGTCCCGCTCGAAGATGCAGCGGCCACAGTGCCCACGACCGCCACAGATGCTGCCACTGCAGCTACCGCTTCCGTCGCTGACGCAGGTTGGACAAGCACTGGGACGCTCTTCGACGCTATCAGCTCACCTTCTTCGCCGTCGAAAGCCTGCCAGCGCAGTTCGACTGTGTAGCGGCTGGTGCGGGCTTCGCCTGTCCAGGACATCGATGGCTGAGCGTCGCCTACAAAGAACTCGTCGCCGTCTTCTCGCACCACCCAGACCGAGGTGTCGAAAAGCTCAACGTTCTCGAACGTGATGTCGAGCGTGAGGGCGTCTCCGTCAACGTCGCTGGAGATGTCGATCTTCGGCCCCGGCGGCTCCTCGTGGAAGAACTCGACGGACGGTGTCGGGATGACAACTGCCGGTGTTTCGGTCGGGGCCGGTTCTGGCGCGATCGCCGGGGGGTCTTCGTAGACCACCACTCGCCGCACGTCGCCTTCGAAGAACGAGAGAGTGCCTTCAGTGCCGGGCCAGCGTGACAGATTGCCGCTGCCGATACGCCAGTGGCCGGGATAGGTGTTGAGCACGTTGCCTATTGACGTTGCCTGCAGCTCGCCGTCCAGAAACAGCTCGTACTCGACGGCGTTCTGGACGGGACGGCTGATGGCAACGACTGTGTGCCATTCGCCGTCGGTGACCGGCGCCAGTGTTGAGATGGTGACCTGCTGCGCCGCGGCGAGCGTTGGGCTCGGACCGCCGAAGCGCAGGGTGCCGTCCGTGGCGATGTAGAGGTGCCTGTCGAATAGCCTGCCTGTGCCGGTCGGCAGATCTTCGAAGCCGAGCAGCTTTCCGCCGGGCGTGGTGGTGCGGAACTCGACCTCGAGCGTGAACGCGTTGATGGTCTGGACCTGCTCGTTCGACCAGACGGTCGTGGCTGCGCCGTCGAACGAGAGATAGCTGTCGCCGGGAGGATCTTCGCCGAATGCCGCGCCAGGGTCTGGGAAGCCTGAGAGGTTGCCGTGGCTGCCAGAGAGGCTGAGGTCTATGAGCTGCCCTTCGGTTGTGAGGACCGAGTCCATCTCGTACTGCAGGACCGTGGTTTGCAGTTCGACCTGCGCGGTAGCGTGGCCAAAAACGGATGCGGTTGCGAATGTGAGCAACGCGAACGCCAGCGCGGCGAGTGTGATCAGCTTTCTCAGGTGGCGTGCGGAGCGCAAGGCGTTGCGAGCGAGTTCAGGTTGTGATGAGGCTGGTGATGTCATGTGCGATGCGGCATCTTACCCGTCACCAGCCGCGTAAGCACGGTTCCCGCTTCGAAGCGATGTGAATATTGCGTTGGCCGCTTGCTCACACCACTGGTGCTGCTCCGCCGTCGAGGTTGATGGCGGTGCCCGTGATGAAACTGGCCCGCTCGGACGCAAGGAATGCGATGAGGTCGCCGGCTTCTCGCGCTTCGCCGACTCGGTTCAACGGTGCGCCTCGGCCGCGCCTTTCGTAGTACTCATCTGTTGTGGCGACCTCGCCTCGCTCGACCGCGGCCTCGGCCTGCCGGAAGTTCTGGCCGCTGCGGATGGAGCCGATGCAGACGGTGTTGACCAGGACATTGTCAGCGCCAAAATCCTTGGACATCGCCTTGGTCATGGCGATGCCTGCGGCCCGGGACATGGAGGTGGGGACGGATGAGCCGGATGCAGCCTTGCCTGCGGCGGTGGTGATGTTGATGATCCGGCCCCATTTGGCAGCCCGCATGCCGGGCAGGACGGCTTTCGAACAGTAGACGGCGCCGAAGACCTTTAGCTGGAGGTCGTCACCGAGGAGCTGTTCGGAGAGGTCGTCGAAGTGGTTGGCGTTGCCCTGTCCTGCGTTGTTGACGAGGATGTCGACCCTGCCCCAGCGGTCGAGGATTGTTGCGAATGTCTGGTCGACCTGCGCGGGGTCGGTGACGTCGCAGCTGAATGCGTGGACCTCGACGCCGGTCCTGGCGCGGATGTCTTCGACCGCGGCATCGAGCTTGGCCTGGGTGCGGGCGAGGATGATGACGGCTGCGCCCTCTTCGGCGAGCACTTCGGCAGCGCCCTTGCCGATGCCTTCGCTGCCGCCGGTGATGACTGCGATGCGTCCGTTGATTCCAAGGTCCATGAGGTTTGCTCCTGTTGGTGGGATGGTGATAGGGGAGTGTGTTATCCCCTCTCCCGATGCGGGAGAGGGGACAAGGCGCCGCCCATCCCGAGGCCCCTAAACCCGCACGAATTTCCTCACTCTTTGGCCCTGGCCGGGCTGGCCAATTTCGGCTACGTAGATGGAGCCTTCGCTGTCCACCCAGCAGCCATGCGCCGCTTCGCAGGCGTCTGCATTGCCTCGCCAGCGGGCCTGTAGCTCACCGTCCTCGTTCCAGATCGATATGCCATTGCCTCCGCCCTGCTCCACCACGTAGACAAAGCCGTCGGTGTGGAAGTAGGTGTCGCCGGGGCCTGCGACGTCGGTCCACTCGTCGATGTAGTTGCCTGCGAGGTCGAAACGCTGGATGCGGTGGTTCTCGCGGTCGCAGATGTAGACACGGTCCTGCGAATCGATTCCAACCTTGTGCAGCAGCGTGAACTCGCCGGGGCCGGTGCCAGACCTGCCCCACGAATTTTTGAGCTCACCAGTCGACGAGAAGTGGTGGACGCGGTGGTTGCCGTAGCCGTCCGAGACGTAAATGTCGCCGTTCGATGCCAGCGCAACGCCGCTCGGCGAGTTGAACGGCAGTCCGAAATCGCCGTGCTGCCCGACGGTCACCTGCGCGTAGTCCCGCTCTCCAAGCTCAAGCAGAATCTCGCCGTCCTGCGCATGCTTTGTGACGATGTGGCGTTGCTTTTCAGTGAGCCAGATGTTGTCTTCCTTATCGATGAACATGCCGTGCGGCTCACGGAAGAAACCCTCGCCCCAGCTGCCGATGAACGCGCCGTCTTTCGACCAGCAGGTGACGGGGTGCTTGCCCCGGGAGAAGACCCAGACGCGGTCCTGCGAATCGACCGCAACGTCTGAGGCAAGGCCGAATGACCACCACTCGGGCATCTGCGGCCAGTCGGTCACAACTTCGTACCTGAAATCGCCTTCGCCTACGGTGGTCATGGGAGGTTCCTTTGCGGTGCAGGGGTTGAGGAAGTGCGGCTGATCTTACTCCCGCGCCGAGGTAGGCGTTTTCTCCCCTCTCCCGCTTGCGGGAGAGGGGAGAAAACCGCAGTTGCCATTCCCAGTATTTCGTCCGGGCTCCCGCCTGCCTCTAACAGGAATAGAATCCGCCCACGCCATCAACCGCCTAGCCAGGGAGCCACCCAGATGAAGATCACCAATGTCGATGCGTATGTCGTTCTGCCGGATTTTGGAACGGACCGGCAGATGTTTGACGACTGGCAGTGGACGTTCGTCGTCATCGAAACGGACGAGGGGATCAGCGGCTGGGGCGAGTCTTCGAACGTGCCGCGCAACACCTCGATGCTGACGGCGCAGGGCGTAAAGGCGTGCCGTGACGAGCTGATCGGCGAGGACCCGGCGAACATCGAGCACCTGTGGAACAAGCTGTACCGCAAGTACACGTATCTCGGCTCCCGCGGCTTCCCGACGACCATCCTGAGCGGCGTCGACATCGCGCTGTGGGACATCAAGGGCAAAACGCTGAACCGGCCGGTTTATGACCTGCTGGGCGGCAAGGTGCGTGACGACGTTCGGACCTATGCGAACGGCTGGTTCGAGGACTGCAGCACGCCCGAGGAGTATGCGGCGGCGGCGAAGGAGACGGTGGCGTTCGGCCACGACGCGCTGAAGATGGACCCGTTCCTGGAGATGAACCCGAAGCACTCGTTCTACATGGACGGGCAGATCTCGGCCGAGGGCGAGAACCTGGGATGCGACATCACGACGGCGGTGCGCGAGGCTGTGGGCCGGGACGTCGAGGTGCTGATCGACGCGCACGGTCACTACAACGTGCCGACTGCGGTGCGGCTGGCGAACCGGCTGTATGACGAGTCGAGGATCGACTGGTTCGAGGAGCCACTTCCGCCCGAGAGTTTCAAGAGCCTGAAGACGGTGCGGGAACAGATGAGGGCGCCGATGTGCGTTGGTGAGCGGCTGTTCACACGCTTCGACTTCGTGCCGATTTTCGAGGACGGCCTGAGCGACTTCATCATGCCGGATGTGACGTGGACCGGCGGCATATCGGAGCTCAAGAAGATCGCGACGATGGCAGAGGCTTATTACACGCCGATCAGCCCTCACAACGCTCAGGGGCCGGGTCAGATCCTTGCGGGCGCGCACACGATGATGACTGTGCCGAATTTCTATCGGCTGGAGCACGCTATTGCGTTCAAGCCTGGCTACGACTCGTTCTTGACTGAGCCTCTGACGTGGACGGGCAACAGGTTCATCGTGCCGGACAGGCCGGGCCTGGGCTACGAGTTGGACATGGAAAAGGTGAAGGCGTCACTGCACCCGGACTGGGTTGTGGAGTAGGGGGTAAGTAAATCCCCTCTCCCGAGCTGGGAGAGGGTTAGGGTGAGGGCTTCAATTCAAGAGCGATTCTCTCAAGCACGCCTTCAATGTTCTCGCGCACCTCGTTGTTCCAGAAGCGGAGAACGCGGTAGCCGAGCGCGTTCAAATGGGCGGTTCTTTCGCGGTCCTTCGATCGCAAGACATCATGTTGGCCGCCATCGACCTCGATGATGAGCATAGATTGCCTGCAGCAGAAGTCGACGATGTAACGGTCGATCGGGAACTGGCGAACGAACTTCGTTTGCTTAAACTGCCTGTCTCGCAGATGTCGCCAGAGTTTGGCTTCGGCATCGGTAGTGTTGCTGCGGAGGGCGCGGGCACGTGTTCTTCGTAGAGTGTTCACTCAGCCAGTTTGGCTGATGCGAAGTCCTAACTCATATCCGTGTGGCAGGTGGCAGACCGGAACCCTCACCCTGACCCTCTCCCGAATCGGGAGAGGGGATAAGACAGCGAACGCCTCACGATTCCTTCGTCACTATGTAGCGCTGGTGCCATTCTGTGCCTGACCAGGAGGTGATGCGTTCGGGAGTTATGCGCACCAGGTAGCGCAGGCGGTCGGCGGTTTTCGAAGCGTAGGCGGGGCCGTCTGGCCCCATGTAGCGGACCGCCATCTCGTCGGCAATCTCCTTGGTGCGGCCCTCCAGCGGAACAGGTCCTTCGACCACCTCCGCCCTGCCCTCGATCGTCACGCGTGTGTGCTCAGGGTTGATGTCATCAGCGCATGAGACGCAGACCCGGGCGTCGTTCTTGATGTGCTCTGCGAAGCGGGCTTTCGCTCTTGGGATGACCCACATATGCCTGCCGTCCCAGTGCTGCCAGACGGGTGCGATGTAGGGAGCGCCGCCAGGCTGGATGGTTGCGAGTCGGGCGATGATGGGTGTTGCCAGGAACTGGTCGATCTGCTCCGACGTGAGCTTGCCTGCTGCCAATGCTGCCTCCGCGGGTTCACGGCGTGATGTAGCGAGGCCGCAGTATAGACGGGGTGAGAAGGTCAGCCCATGAAGTAGCGAGTTGCACGCTCGATTTCGGGAGGCTTGCGGCCCCAGCGACGCCTGCGCCAGCCGCGGGCGAATCGTGCGATAAGAACGAAGTCGATGACGGCGAGTGCGATCAGCGACGGGATCCCCAGCAGCCATCGCCACGAATCGCTCAACAAATAGGTCACTGATGAGTTGTCAAAGTAGAGAAACAGCCCGGGTTTAGAAGTCATCACCATGACCTGCTCCGTCCAACGGGCGTGAACCAGCGATGTCGCGTGCCATGCGATGACGACCACGAACATGCCAAAGAGCAGGAGGTTCGGTAACGCACTGCGCACAGTGGCAGGAACAGCAGTCAGCAGGTTGCGAAGCACAGATGAGGTCTTCCGAGCGGCCTGCATCATTTGAGTGTCCATTGCCTCAGCCGATGGTGTAGCGGGTGGAACGCTCGATCTCCGGGGGCTTGCGGCCCCAGCGACGGGCTCGCCAGCGCCGAGCGAAGAGCGAGATGACGAGGATATCGAGGGCTATCACTGGCACGACCGTGAGGACGCTTTCGAGCCAGACTTCCTCAGGTGTGAAGTACGCAACGTCCAAATAGCCACCGAGCGAACCGGTCCTCAGCCACCAGGTGAAGTTGATGGAGATGGTGACGAACAGCAGCAGGTTGGGACCTGCCGCGGCGAGCACCGGGCGGATGTAGGGCCAGATGATCTGCGCGACCGACATGCAGAACCTCTCAGAAATTTCGCTCCAGTGATGAGTAAACGCTCCGATGTCGAAAAACGTTCCGGCGCAATAGCGACTGGGGCCTGCACCCTGTCGGCGGGCAGGCTAGTGCCGCAGACTCTTTTGACCACCCTCTGTCGATCGCAGCGTTCAAGCCGGAGCCCGGAATGGTGTCGAAGCGCCTCATATCGCTGTATGTGCTGATGACAGCGTTCCTGTTCGCAGTCGCCGCGTGTGGCGATGCGGAGGGAAGCCGGGGCAACTTCGAGCCTGCGCCCGATGGCGGCGAACAGCGCGGTCCCGGCCCCGGCGAGCCCGGCTACCAGCCGCCCCCGCCACCCGATGCTCGCAACGAGGGACAGCGCCTGCACGGCTTGTGGCCGGAGGTCTGGTCGCAGCACGCACCCGGCATCAAGAGCTGGGAATACAAGGTCAACTGCATCGGCGAAAGGCCGCCGACCTCGCACACCGACCCATGCTTCCTATCTGACCTGACAGCGGTGAATGTCGAGGCGCCGGACGGCACGGTCACCGAGCTCGATTTCGATTTCAACACGAACGAGTATTCAGGCGAAATCACCCGGCGCTGGGTGAAGTACGGTCCGCCCGAGGGCAGCCTGCCTGCGCCCGGCGACTACATTTTCCGCTACTGGCGGGGCGACGAGCTGGCTTACGAGCAGGCTGTGCCCTACGCGTCAGGGCCGATCGCGTATCCGACTGATGTGACATGGGAGCGTCGTGGCGACGACATCTTCGTCAGCTGGACTCCGCCTGCCGAGGCCGACTCCTCGATGAACTACAAGGCGCTGATCTGGAAGACGGAGCACGACGGAAAGACGATTTCGAAGCTGCTTAACTGGGATGCTTCGAGTGCGGTGCTTGAAGATGTGCCGCTTGAAGAAGGTACTGAGTACTCGCTGAACGTCGCGATCTACTTCTCAGAGGGCTATGCCTACTCGGAGTACGTGATCTTCGACTGGCCGGCGGAGTAGATCCCTCACCCTGACCCTCTCCCGCAAGCGGGAGAGGGGATGAGAACGCACCCCTATGCGTACTTGCCGCTCACTTGCGGGGTTGCGTCTTCGTGGCCCTGTTCGGCGCGGTCGTGGCGGGTCTCCCGCTTCCATGTGCGCTTCAGGTCGTCCCGTACGTTGAACTTCAGGCGGCCCATGCCCTCGCACTCCAGTTCGATCACGTCGCCGTCCTGGAACGGGTTGAGGCCGCCGTGGTTCGTGCCGGTCGCCAGGATGTCGCCGGGGTAGAGCGTGTGGATCGACGTCACGTACTCGATGCAGCGGGCGATGCTGTGCGCCATGTCGTCTGTGTTGAAGTCCTGCATCAGGTCGCCGTTGTTCCACAGCTTCACGCTGAGCTTCTGCGGGTCGGTGATTTCGTCGGCCGTCGTGATCCACGGCCCGATGGGCGCAAAGGTGTCACGGGACTTCATGGCGTGGAAGACGCTGGAGCCGCCGAGACCGCGGGCTGAGCCGTCAATGAAGTTGATGTAGCCGAAGACGTAGTCCATCGCCTGCGACTGCGGCACGTTCGTTGCGGTCTTGCCGATGACAACCGCAAGTTCAGCTTCGCCTTCGAAGATGGTGCCGGGGGCGTCGGGCAGGACCATGGAGTCGCCGGGACCGATGATGGCGGCGGGTGCTTTCTGGAAGGTCTGGATAGGAGCGGGCTCGTCACGAGTGCCGTCTTCCATGTAGTTGACGGCCATGCAGTCGATGGTGGCGGGGCGAGGGAGCGGCGGCCGAACCTGGACGCTTGAGAGCGGAACGCCGTCAGATGCGGCGACGGCGGTTTCGAGCTTGCCTTTGAGGCTGTCCCAGTTTGAGATGACGCCGTTGATGATGTCCTGCGGGTGGACGTTGGGGATGTCTGCGACTGCGTCTGAGAGGTCGACGACGTTGTCGCCTTTGACGGCGCCGAGTGAGAAGTCGTTGAAGAAGAGGAGTTTCATGTGGCTTATCCTTTTTTGCCGCGTGTCAGCGTTTCAGACAGAGGTGGTACGCGGGCGGCATGTTATATGCAATCGGCGCAGCAGGCGTCCGAGATAGTTGGCTGTTGCGAACATGAGATTTTTGAGACGCAGATACGTTCGGATAACGGTCATCACGATCGTGGCGCTGCTGGTGGTCACGGTGGTCATTGCCGTCGTCCTGTCGTTCGTCGCCGGGATCTTTTCTCACAGGTCGATTCATGCGTCTGCGCGTGACCTCCTCGAGGATGGGTTCCGAGACGCTCCGGCGAAAACGGTCACTGAAGCCGATCTTGCCGGCCTGCCTGAACCGGTTCAGCGATGGCTGCGCGCTTCGAACGTGGTCGGATCCGAGATGACGAGGACGGTTCGCCTGCGCCAGGAGGGGCGCTTCCGGCAGAGCGAGGGCGGGATGTGGATGTCGTTTGAGGCGGTTGAGTACTACAGTGTGAACCCGCCCGGTTTCATCTGGAGGGCTCGCTTCCGGTTCGCTGGCGTCACCTACCTGGAGGTCCGTGACTCGTACCTGGAAGGTAGAGGCGAGACCTCGGTCCGGCCACTCTCTCTGTTCACGGCGGGAGCGGACCGTGGGCCGGAGGTGGACCAGGGCGACCTGCTGAGATTTCTGAACGAGACGATGTGGTTTCCGTCTGCGGCGCTAAGCGATTACATCGAATGGACGCCCGTCGATGAGAGCTCTGCGACAGCGACGATGAACTACAGGGGTGTGACTGCATCTGCGGTCTTTGTGTTCGATGGACAGAGCAGGCTGACGAACATGATCGCCAACCGCTATGGAAAGTTTGGCGGGGAGTTCGTGATGGAGACGTGGACGACTCCGCTGGACGCGCATGGGGAGTTTTCTGGAGTAGCGGTGCCCACGGAAGGCACCGGTGTGTGGCTGCTTGATTCCGGGGACTTCGAGTACATCGATCTTGAGATCACAGAGATCGAGTACAACGTGGATTCGCCGTTTTAGTTCGGGTGGGCCTTGAGGCGAGTGTGGTTGGTGTTGCGGGGCCCACCGTTCGACAGGCTCAGGATGGCGGCTTCGTTCTCCCTCCCAACTTGGGAGGGAGTTAGAGGGAGGGTAGGTGTTGAACGCGCAGACCAGTCGCAGTTTGGAGACGAACGACCCTCACCCCAGCCCTCTCCCAATCTGGGAGAGGGGATGAAGGAGCGGCCGTCAGAGGACACCCGCATCAGAGGGGGTGTTCCCTGAGCGAAGTCGAAGGGTCTCTGCGGGAGACAACTCGCCACCAGTCGTCCCGAGTCGGAACGAGGGACCCGGTGGGCGGGGCGACCCATCAGGCACTCGTCGTTCCATGAGCAGAAAACTGTCCGACAGCCCCAGCCTGAACAAGCATTGTCCAGGTGAGAGCAGGACAACTACCTGAGCTTGCCCCGCGCCCCCGGGTCCCTCACTCTGGTTCGGGACGACGGCGGCAACACACCATCCTGAGCTTGTCGAAAGGTGGCGAGCTTCAACCCTCACCCTTTCCGAAATCGGGAGAGGGGGACAAGACTGCGACACCCGGAGCTTTTAACGGAAGTCATTTTGCAAGCCACGTGAAAAGACCTCTCTGTCGGCCCGGTGATGGATACTCACGAGTCCGCACGACGCGGACTACTTGAGAAGCTCTTCGACATGCGCCCGGACCAGGTCGACCCAGAGGCGGTACTGGAAGCCTGAAGGGTGAAGCAGGTCGGGAGCGAGCAGCGAACGGTCTTCGTCTGCGCCTCGGGAGATCCCGGTGATGTCGAAGAAGGTTGCGCCGGCCTCTTCTGTTTGCCTCTTAGCGATGCTGTTGTAGTTGTCGATCTCGGTCGAGATCTTTTGCGGGTTCAGACCCTGCCCGATCGGGGTTACGGCGTAGTCGGGGATGGACAGGACGATCACTCGCTCGGCGTCTCCACCCGCGAAGTCGACCGCCGTTTGGAGCAGCTCGGCGAACTCGGTTTCGTACTGCGCGATGGGATAGTTCCTGAACTGGTTGTTGACGCCAATCTGCAACGAGACGAGGTTATAGGCATTGTCAGGGACAGGCGCCTCGGCGATTGCCGCAATCAATTGATCGGTCGCCCAGCCGGTCACCGCGATGATCTCCGGTTCGCTCACTTCGACGCCGTTCGCTCGCAGATCGAAGACCAGCTGTGCGGGCCATCGGTCAGATCTGGGGACAGACTCACCGAAGGTGTAGGAGTCTCCGAGAGCAAGAAACTCGACCGGGCGCCCGGAGTTGCCGGCCTGGTCAGACTGGCTCTCTTCTCCTGAACCGCACGCCGCAACGGCCGTCAGAACCGCGAACAGGACCACCAGCTGCCAGCGTCGAAGAGGCTCACGCATACCGTTCGGGATTCTCCCGCAACTCTTTGATCGTCGCCTTCACCATGTCGTCGTAGGTAAAGGTCGGGTTCCAGCCCCACTCCTCCCGCGCACGGCTGTCGTCCATGTTCAGTGGGCCTCGTGCGACCGCGCCGCCGAGAGCGGATTCGGAGTCGAACTCGATCTGTGCGTCGGGCAGATTCGCCCTGACGATGTCCGCCATCTCACGCGCCGTTGGCGTCGGCTTCACACCCGCCAGGTTGTAGTTGACGGTCTTGATGTCTTCGACCGGAGCGGCGGCGAGCTGGACCGCGGCCTGCCCGGCCTCCTTGATGTAGACGATGTTGACGCGCCAGTCCGGGTGCGCCGTGACGGTGTAAGAGTTGCCCTTGACCGATTCTTCGATCATCCACGACGTGAACTGGACGATGCCCGGCGTCCTTGCACCCGCGCCGACTATCGAGGGGAAGCGGATGCAGCGGAAGTCGAGGTCGTACTTGCGCTTGTAGTACTGGCCGAGGTGCTCGCCGAAGACCTTTGTCACTCCGTAGAGCAAGCCGGGTCGCTGCAGCGTGAAGTCGTCGATGGTGTCGCTGTTGATGCCCGAGCCGTAGACAGCACCGGAGCTGGCGAAGATGACCTGCCGGACGCCGAAGAGCCGCGCCGCTTCGAGGACATGGAATGTGCCCATGGCGTTGGTCTGGACTGATGTTGGCGGGTCGGCTTCCGATGGTAGCGAGAGCATTGCGCCGAAGTGGTAGATGGTGTCAGGCACTGTCTGCTTGACCGCGTCGAGGAGGTGGCTGAAGTTGCCGACGTCGCCGCGAACGAGTTCGACCCGGTCTGCGATGTCCGGCTGGTTGGAGAGCGATGGGCTGCGGCTGAAGACTGTGAGGTCTTTTTCGCCGTTCGCGAGCAGCTCCCTGACGACTTGTGCGCCGATGAATCCGGCGCCACCGGTGACGAGCGTGGACATGAGTTTCTCCGGGTGGGGATAGGAATGCGCCACACTTTAGCGTGCCGGATGGGCGGGTGGTTTCGACCCTCACCCTGACCCTCTCCCTGACCCTCTCCCTGACCCTCTCCCGTAAACGGGAGAGTAGAAGTTGTCATTCTGAACTCGATTCAGAATCTCTCGCTGACCGATCTTCTACGGTCAGATCCCTCCACTGCGGTCGGGATGACAAGCCGCGGCCATCCTGAGCTTATCGAAGGGTGGCAGGCTATCGGCCTCTGGCCGACCTACCCTCACCATTCCCCTCTCCCGAAATCGGGAGAGGGGAATGGCGGAGGCTAAAGCCCGGTGATCTCCAGCGTGGAGACGCGGTTTTCGACAAGGTCGATGACGCGAATGGCGTGGTTGTTGGTGTCGGCCACCCAGACGGTGTTGCCTGCAACCGCCACGTCGGCCGGTTCGTTGAACGCGGCATCTGCCGAGCGGCCGTCCGCACTGCCCTTCCGGCCACTGCCAGCGACGTTCAGCACCTGCAGCGTGGCAAGGCTCATGCGTTTGATGCGGTGGTTGTAGGTGTCTGCGATGAAGACTACATCCTGTCCGACCGCGACGCCCTGCACATGCTGGAGCATCGCCTGCTTGCCGATGCCCTCGGCGTCGCCGAAGTCGAACAGGCCGGTGCCGACCAGCGTCACGACCCGGCCGCCCTCGCCGATCTTCGCCAGTCTCAGCGCGCTGGTCTCAGAGTCGGCGAAGAAGACATTGCCGTTCTGGACCGTCAGTCCGTATGGCTGCGCAAGCATCGACTCAAGCCGCAGGCCGTCCTTGATCGCCTCCGCGCCTGTGCCTGCGAACGGCTCGATCGTGTTCCCGCCTAAGTCCATCGCCCAGAGCTGGTGGAACCCGGCCATCGCAACGTACAGGGTGCCGTCCTTGTGCCCGAGGTCGTACGGGGAGTTGAGCGGGTTCGCCAGAGCCTCGCCGCCGGTGTGCCTGAACAGCGACTGCTGCCCATTGCCAGCAACCACCTGCACGGTCCCGGCCTCTGGGTCCACCCGCTTAATAGTGTGTGACCCTGCGTCCGCCACGTAGAGGATCTCGCCGATGGCCGCCATGCCCTGCGGGTTGTCGAAGACACCCTCGTCGATCGACTGTTCCGCAAATGTGAAATCGTCGACCTCGCCGTTGCCGATGACGGTCCGGACCTCGCCTTCCAACGAAGTCACTAGCACCCTGTGGTGGTTCGAGTCTGCGATGAAGAGACGCCCGGCGTCTGCATCCACCTCAATCTTGCCGGGGAACGAAAGCGGCCGTTTTTCCTCGGCGATAGCGCGCTGCTGGAACGGCAGGAGCTCGGTGTGCAGCATGCCGTCGTGGTCGTACTCGGCGATCATCTGCTGGATCACCTTGTCCAGGTCGTTGAGCGAGAACTCTCCTTCATGCCGCCCGATCACCTTGCCTTCGGGGTCGATGAACATGAGCGTCGGCCACGCCCGCACGCCGTAGTGCTTCCAGATCGCGAAGTCGGCGTCGTTCACCACGGGGTGGCGGACGTTGTAGCGGGCGACCGCTTCAGCGATGTTGGCGGTGGCTTTCTCGGCGTCGAACTTGGCCGAATGGATGCCAAGGACGACGAGCTTGTCCCGGTACTTCTCTTCCAGCTTCCGCAACTGCGGAAGTATGTGCATGCAGTTAATTCAGCAGTAGGTCCAGAAGTCCAGGATGACCAGCTTCTTGCGCAAGTGACTAAGCTGCACCGGCGCATCGGTGTTGATCCAGTCGAGTCCGTGCGGGAATTCCGGTGCGTTCACCTTGCCGGCGTACTTTGTTGCCAATGATCGGTTCCCTTGGCGATTCAGTAGATGCGCTTGCACGAGTATGTGGCGAACGGCTTGCCAGTCTACCGCGTAAATGGATGCCGTAGCGGTGCGATGGCATGGGATTTGGGAAGTTCTCATCTCTTGGCCGTGGGATCGCGAAACAGGGCGTAGCGATTGTCATCCCGACCGAAGCGGAGGGATCTGACTGGTCTCTGGCGAACAGTGGATGCTCCAGGAATCAGTTCTTGATGTGCGCGTCGGGAGCAACTTCAAGCGGCATTTGATGGTTGCGGCATTGAGATGGAAGTTGACGATGTAAGTCCGGTCAGATCCCTCCGCTTCGGTCGGGATGACAGTGTGGTCGGTCTTGGCTTGCAGAAAGCGTCTCTGCGCCAAACGACCCGGTCGCAGAGAGTCACGCCACTCCTCAACAACACCGGTTGCTCACGTCGTTTGGCGCAAACGTGCCCTGCGGCGCGTAACATGGCCCGCTATGAGCAACGAAACCGGGCCGATAACGACCAATGACCACCTCGAAGCAGCAAGAGGGTGGTTTGCCAGGTTGAGCGCGGCTTGCGCTGCCGTGGACTACAAGGCCGGTGAGAAGATCTTCGCCGATGATGTGGCCTCGTTCGGCACGAAGGCGGACATCGTGGTCGGTCTCGGACCGCTGCGTGCGAACCAGTGGGAAGGCATCTGGCCGAACATCGCCAACTTCAGGGTCGATCTCGATTCGGTGCGTGGCGGCGGAGACGGTGATTCGGCCTGGGGCATCGCGGTCTGGAACTCAACCGGTTTCGATGAGCATGGAGAAAGATTCGACCGACCGGGGCGTGCGACGGTTGCGCTGGAGCGCCGCCGCACCGATGCTGCACCCGGAGGCGAGTGGCTGGCGGTCCACACTCACTTCTCCCTCAACCCGGGCACGCCGCCGAGGACGTTTGGCGATAAAGCGAAGTCGTGAAGGACGGTGTCGATGAACGACGACAGGTGTCGGACCTGCGGTGAGCCGCTGAAGCCGGGTGCATCCAAATGCGAAAGGTGTGGGACGCCGGTGTCAGCGGCTTCTCCCGCAGCACACTCCCATGCAGATGCTTCCGGAGGCGAAGCCCAGTGCCCGTCATGCAAGCATGTGAATGAGTCTTCGGCACGTTTCTGCGAAAGGTGCGGGACGCAGTTGCGGGACGCGGCGGCTGCAGGCGCGGGAGCCAGGAACGTCCCTGCTCAACAGTCCGCTCCCTCATATCAATCGGAAGACCCGTGGGCGACCGGGCCGGGCTATGACAGACCGCTCCGGCCGGACGAGATGTGTCCAAGGTGCGGGTCTCACAGGAACCCGACCGACAGCGTGTGCACCAGCTGTGGACTTCCGTTTGGGCAGCAGGCGAACTACGCGGGGATACCGCCGGCCGTCGCTGAAAAAGGAACCCCGGCGGGAGTGCTCTTCAGGTTCATCGCAGCGATTGTGGACGGCTTCATCGTCGGGCTCGGCTCGCTCCTGATCACCTGGATATATGCCACCGCCACAAGCACAAGCGGAGAGTTCGCTAACTCCTACCAGACGGTGCAGTTCGTGTTCGGACTGCTGTACGCACCGCTGTTCCTGGCGTCACGAGGAACAACGCCGGGCAAGACGCTGTTCAACATCTATGTGTTCGATGACGAGGGGCAGAAGCCAAACCTGTTACGCGCCTTCGTCAGGGAGCTGTCGAAGTACGTGTCGGCGCTGGCGCTGATGATCGGCTACATCATGGCGGCGTTCAGGCAGGACCGGCGGGCGTTGCACGACCTGATCGCCGGTACTTACCCGACGGAGGTCAGGCCGGTGGTCAGGAGCGACCAGTACCAGCAATAGAGTCTGGAGTTTTCTTTGACGAGCGGGATGAGGTGCACGACCTGCAGGGAGCCGCTGGAGGCGGATGCTAAGTTCTGCGGCCGTTGCGGCGCCGATGTGAGCAAGATGCGTCAGGCGCCCGGGCAACCGGCCCGGGGCGTACAGGGTGGCGCCTGGTGCCATTCGTGCGGTCACGCTAACGACCCGATAGCCAGGTTCTGCGAGAACTGTGGGACCCGAATGTTGGACGCCGCTTTCGCCCCGCCGGGATCGGCAAGGTCGCCAGAGCCGCCAGCGTCGGCCGCTACCACACCTTCGCCAAGCGCATACGCGCCGCCTGCGTCGCCGGGTCCGGCAATGTCCCAGCCTTCGCAAGATCTTCGGTCCGCCACAGAGACGACTCAGAGTCCGCCAAACCCGACGGCTCCGCCTCCCGCCCCTCGACAGCAGAACGTGCCGCCCGGCACCTGCGCAAACTGCGGCTATCCGAACCACCCGGGGGCGAGTTTCTGCGAACGGTGCAGCGCAAAGATGTGGCTGACAGCCCCGCCTTCGCAGGCCGGTCCCGCACAGACGGCGGGTGGCTATAGCGCGGCTGCAGGGGGTCCGCAGTCAGTCGGCAACACCGCACCGGCGCAACGTGCCGCTCCCCTGCCCGGCCCAACCGGCTACAGCAGACCCAACGTCTGCGAACGCTGCGGAACTCAGAACCAGTTCGGGGTTCCCAGCTGCGTCAACTGCGGGCTGCCAATCCAGAACCTCACAATAGACGGCGTCCCGCACACGATCTCTCGTCTCGGCAACCCCGCCGGGTTCTGGATACGCTTTCTCGCCGCCCTGATCGACACGGTGATTCTCTCGGTGATCGGCTCGATCGTGTGGCCGCTCCTCTTCGGAGACTCCTTCTGGGTTGAACAGGTTTCGGAGTTCGAAGGCAGCGACGGTGAAATAATCACCTTCACCACCTGGACCATCCAGCCCTGGTACTACCTGATGTGGGCTGCGTACTCCATCGCGTTCCACGCTGTGCGCGGTGCGACGCCGGGCAAGATGCTGCTCAAGATCAGGGTCTATGACAACAGCGGCCGCGAGGGAATCGGCTGGCTCAGGGCGACCGTACGCATGTTGGCGACATGGGTGTCGTCGTTCACATTGTTGATCGGCTACATCATGGCCGGTGTTCGCAAGGACAAGCGAGCGCTTCATGACCTGATTGCAGGGACGTATCCTACGAGGCCCTGGAATAGGTAAGCACCGGCTGTTCGTGGCCGGGTGTTTCAGCGATTCTGGGTAATCCTTGATGGTCTTTGGGATGGTCTCTGGCAGGAGCGGGTGTCCTGGCCGTTTCAGTAGCAGTAGTCAGCGCGCTGGTCCCCGGGTTCATGTGGCTCTGGGTCTTCACGCACGGCCGCTCGTACCGCGGCGCGCCGCTCAAGATGCTGCTGATCACCTTCCTGCTCGGGGGACTGGTGACACTCCCGGTCGGCCTGATCTACGGGTTCATCCTCGACCTGGAGCTTGAAGACATTGCGACGGCCGACTTCGCAACGGTCGCTACGGCCATGTTCTTCATCGTGGGGCCGGTCGAGGAGGTGTCTAAATTCCTGGCAGTCAGGATTGGCGTATACAACACGCGGCACCTGAACGAACCGCTGGACGGGCTGATTTACGGCGCTGCGGCAAGCCTGGGTTTCGCGACCGCAGAGAACATTGGTTACGCGCTGCTGTTCGGTCCCGAGGTGATGATCGTACGTGGCCCTGTCAGCACCGTCGCGCACGTGATCTTCGGGTCGATCTGGGCGCTTTCGCTGAATCCGCAGGCGCCGGCCGGGCGGCAGAACGTGATCATGCTGATCGCGCTCGCGGGCGCGGCGGCTCTACACGGCGCATTCAATGTGCTGGCCTTCTCCGTGTGGGGCATCTTCCCGGCGTTCGGCCTGGTGGCGGTCGGAGCGATCCTTGTTCGGAGGCAGTTCAGGCGGGTGCGGAGCGGTTCGACGTATCACCTGCGGCGCAACATGCCGCTGAACGTCTGCCCTGTCTGCACAACCGCGTATCGCCAGCAGGACAACTTCTGCACCGGTTGTGGCACGGCCACTTTCAGGCTGACGATCACTCAGGTGCGTTGCGCAAACTGCCGAATGAACTCGGGAGCGGGAGCTCGGTTCTGCGCGAACTGCGGCGACCTGTTCGTGTATGAGAAGTGATGGCGCGTCGCGGTGCCATGTTTTGCTGATTGGCTGTCACCGCAACCGTGAGACACTCCTGCGACACAGGAGAGCAAATTGTCTCGAACAGGCGTTGAAGAGAAGCCGCCATGGAGCGCCGTTCCGGTCGAGCTGAAGGCGCTTATTGGAGAAGTGCTCGGGTCACCGGTCGTACGCGGGACCCGGGTCTGGGGCAGCTACGGGCCGGGTCCGTCCTTCCGGCTGCTGCTGGCCGACGGCAGACGAGCATTCACGAAAGCGCTGTGGAAGGACTCGAACGAGTTCCAGGTGGCAGCGTTCCACACCGAGCTGCGTATCTACAGCGAGATGGCGGACATCATTTCGCACTGGGCGCCGGAACAGTACGGTACCGTACAGCACGGCGACTGGCACGCTTTGCTGCTGGAAGATGTTGGGCCGATGTCGGCGCCTCCGTGGAGCAGGTCGAAGGTGCGAGCCGTGACCGCAGGACTGGCAGAGCTTCACAGGGCCACGGCAGGTGCGTCGATGCCCGACTGGCTACCGAGACTGGCGACCATGGACCTCACGCACATCCAGCTCTGGCAACCGTCGGTTGGCAGGGATGACCTGGAGCGAGTTGCCAATCTCTCGCCGCAGCCTGGGGAGGCGCTCGAGTGGCTGATGACGCACGTCCCCGCGCTCGTGGAAGCCGCTGTTCTGCTGCCCGAATCAGACACTCCGCACAGCCTGCTGCACGTCGATGTGCGCTCAGACAACCTGCGACTCCAACGAGGAAGGCTGCGGCTCTTCGACTGGCCGTTCGCGTCGGTCGGACCGCACGAGTTCGATGCCGTGGCGTTCGCTCAGACCGTCGAGGCAGAGGGTGGGCCTGGTTGTGAAAACGTTATCCGCTGGTACGGCGAAAACAACGAGGTTCGGCCGGAGATCGTCACCCGTTCGGTAGCGTCGGTTTCAGGACTGTTCGCGAAGCTTGCGCCGCAACCGGACATACCGGCGCTGCCCCGGCTGCGGCCGTGGCAGAGGGTTCAACTGAGAGTTACTCTGCGCTGGGCAGCGGCCCGCCTGGGCCTCCCGGACCCGGCATGGGTTGAAGGGATCAGGTAGCGCGGCTCGGGAAATAGAAACCACAACTTTCGGCAGGAACGAAAAATGGCAGACAGGCGAAAAGTGCTGATCACCGGGGCGGCCGGATATGTCGCTTCACAGATGATCGAGGAGTTCTCGGAGCGGTACGAGCTTGTGCGCGCCGATGTCTCGGATAAGGGGCGTGACGGGCAGCCGATCGAGGGCATCCATGTCGCCGATTTCATCGACACCGACAGGTCGAAGTACGAGCACCTATTCGAGGGTGTCGACGCCGTGATCCACCTCTCGTACAAGCGGTCGTCAGAGGGCGGCGTGTTTGGCGACGCTGTGCCGCACATCGAGCGTTTTGCCACCGAGAACGAGAACGTTGTGATGGCGAACAACGTGTACCGAGTTGCCTACGACGCCGGGGTGCGGCGCATGGTGGTTGCGTCTTCGAACCACGCTGCCGACTGGTATGAGCATGCGCTGATCCACGCTCAGAAGAAGGACGTTGTGCAGCCCTGGGAGTACCCGGTCTCGGACAACTTCTACGGCTGGGCGAAGGCGGCTTACGAGCTGCTGGCGTGGCCTTATGCGTGTGGCAAGTTCGGGCGGAAGATGGAGTTCGTGCAGATGCGAATCGGCTACCCGCGGGAGGTGGATGCCGAGATGTTCATGTCGCAGCCAGAAGGGACGGAACCGGCCGGCGGGCCTGTCCAGAACTTCAAGCGGCACCTGGGCACGCACTTCTCTGCACGTGACCTGCGACAACTGTTCAGCAAGGCGATCGAGGTGCCTGACATCTCGGACGAGAACGGTGTTCCGTTCCTGATCGTGTACGGGATCAGTGGCAACACCCGCCGGTTCTGGTCGCTTGAGACGGCGCGGAATGTGCTTGGCTATGAGCCGCAGGACGACTCAGAGGTGAAGTACGAGGCAGCGATCCGCAAGTACCTGACAGGACCGGACGCAAAGGCCGGGCATAGCCGGGTCGGGGGTTAGATCGTTTCCTTCGTTTCACAGATAAGACGCGTGACAGTCCCGTATCGCTCCTAATCCGTAGAGAACTGAGCCGGTCTCTTCAGCAAACTACCTTTGAACGTTCGTAAGAAGTCGCCGAGAACGTGCTAACACTTTCGGGCTAACCCGTTCGGGTGATGCGCGATTGTTCGCCAGGCAGGAGAATCTGCACATGGATGTCCTGAAGAAGCGCTTGCTTCCAGACGATCCGTCTCGCGGCGGACGCTCGCGTTGTTCACCACTCAATCTTCAAAACCCGTCATTACGGCTCTGTACAGGCAGCTAGTGGTCAACAGACAGATCATAGACGAGGAATCAATAGAAAGGAGTGCAACCTGGCATCGTGGCTTGATCAGCGATACGGGTGACTATCGAATCGTGTTTCGCGACACGAAATAGGACACGGATGGTGACCGCTTCAGCGCCTCGAAGCGCTCACCCGGGAAGAAGGGACGGCGGTGATGAGAATACCCAATATGTTGAGGCTAGGACGATTCAGACTGGTTTTGCTTGCCATCGTCGCAATTGCGACGATCATGTTCGTGAATGGCACGCAGTCGTCTGCCAGCGTCCAGCATACGGCAGGTACTTTTGCCACAGTCAACGGTGAACGCACAAGCATTTCAGATGGAGATATTCTTGTGCGAGGAGAGCCCCTTGGTGACGGTAATTGTAGTATGCCGAAGTTCGAACTAGAAGGTGAAATGAACGATGATTCGCCTGAGTTCAGTATCGTGGTTGAGATCACTGAGGACTGCGAGGCTGTAGTTGAAAAATCTGAAATCAAAAACCGTCACAAGGGCGGAATTGTTGGCTTCTTTGAAAAGTTCATAGCTCCAGATGTTGCCAGTGCCGCCACAACGGAATATCACGTAAAGGCTGAATATGCACTCCACGACATTCCGCACCTTTGCCTGACATGCTCGAAAGCGCACCTGGACTACTTTGACGATGGCTCTCAGGTGTGGGGTGGACATAATCTAGGCGGTAGTTGTGGGTGGTTTGGTACAACGGGGTGGAGGCTCAGTTCCTGCATCGCTTCTTCGTACAGCATCAATGGGCCAAATGCCGTATGGAAAGAGACCAAGGGCACGTTCTATCATCTCTTCGACATACCTTCCGATCGATGGGATCACGCCACTTTTGCGAGAGCTAGGGGCGGCCCTGGGTTTAGTGTTACAACGTGCCAGGGCGGCGGTATTAACCCCACCCTTACTCATTGGGAGTGTTTCGGTTCACGGACTCCGATTTAGGCTAAGGTAATACCCATCGCGGGCCACAGGCTTTGGCCCGCGATGGGTATAAGACTTCCCCACCCCGAGCGATGACTTACTGAAGATATGTTCGTTTCAATCGTGGGCTGGATCACCGGCGGGATGCTAGTCGCCGCGTCCGCTCTCGTTATTCTGGGAGCCTATTTAGAGCGGAGCCAAGTGCTGTGCAGAGAGAACTGCACTGATTTTTGGGTTATCGTGCCGATTGTAGTGCTCGGCCTGCTTGGCGCCTTAGTAAGCGTGACTGTAAATCAACTTTCTGGCACTCGCCCTCTACTGATCAAACGCCTAATCGGTGCCGGTGGTGCTGTCTTCGTCATGGGCTCAATCGGTCTCGTCGTCGTCGCTCCGGTTTCATTCACACTAGTTTTTCTTCTCGCAGCTTTAACTGTGGTGATCATGATCACCTGGGTACTAAGTAGACCTGACTCTTCTTTGGATCATGGACACGGTCGCAATTCTCGCTGAGCACCTCGCGCCCAAACAAAACAAAGGACACGCGGGGAGAGAACAAAGTGACCGCTCGCCCGCCGCACGCTACTGTGTCTCCCTCACCTCATCCTCGACAGTCCTGATGCGCCTTACCGGCGAAAGGTAGATGGCCAGGCCTGCGGCGATGATTAGGCCGGCTCCGACGCCGAGCGCGGCGCGGAGGCCGAGAGTTTCGGCGACCACTCCACCGATCACAGCGCCCACCAGCTCTGACGAGAGCTGCGTCGTGTTGATGAGGCTGTTGACCCGGCCGCGCATTGCCTGCGGCGTCACGGTCTGACGCAGCGAGACCTCGCTGATGTTGTGGATCGTCCAGAGGGCGTCGGCGAACTGCGGGATGGCGAAGAAGACGGCGGCGATCACCAGCGGGTCGGGCGCAAACGGATAGAAAAGGGTCGCAGCGCCAGTGATGATCCAGCCAAACGCCATCGCGTTGCCGACGCCGATTCGCCGGATGAACCGCAATGCTACGACCGACCCGAAGAACGATGCCACTCCGCCGATCGCATAGAGAAGCCCGACGACACCGGGCCTGAAGCCGACCTCGGTGATGGCGAACAACGTGATCTGGCCGCCGATGATCCCGATGGATGCCCCGAACAGCATGTTGCTCAGGACGATCACGAGCAGCACCGGGTGGCGGCGCACGAACCGGTAGCCGGATGCGATCTCTGACAAGTGGCTGGTCTTCGGTCGCTGTTCAGGCTCCGGTTCCGGCTTGCGAATCGACAGCACGGCAAGACCGCCAACAAGGTAAGCGGCACCCTGCACCGTCACCGTGACAATGGCCGAAGCGAGGTCCGCAATCCAACCACCGATTGCGAAGGCGGTCGTCTCCACCACCGACAAGCCAGCCGTGATCTTGGAATTGGCTTCGAGCAGCCGGGCTTCGCCCACCATGCTCGGCAGGAACGCGGGCGATGCGATCTCCTTGATGGTGCGGAAGACGCCGATAGCGAACGCTGCAACGTAGAGGTGCTCGATGTGGACGGAGGCTACGAAGTGGGCGATTGGGATCGATGCGATGACGACGACCCGGCCGAAGTCGGCGGTCATCAGGAGCGCTCGACGCTTCACCCGGTCGGCCCACGCTCCGGCGCTCAGGCCGAACACCACTCCGGGCGTGACTCCGAATGCGGTGAGCGCCGCCATCTCGCCTGGGCGGGCGTCTGCGACGAGGATGGCGACGAGGGCGATGCCTCCGAGCATGGAGCCGAACGAGGAGGCGATGCGGGCTGTGAAGACCTGCTGGAATGTGCGGTCACGCCAGAGCGGGGGCGGCGGGTTACCGGACGTTTGCGGGGGTTCGGGCATGCGCGGATGTTAAGCGGTGCCCGGATGCGCCGACGTAGCAAGAACGGGTGATGGGTTGAGGGCTTGGTGAGTTGCGGCGGCCAAAATTAGTAGGAACTGGCTGGGGACCGGTGCCCGACCCAACGGCACGCTTCGCCTAGCCGAAGATCACGAGGAGCCAGACGACCACTGCGGCGATGATTGATGTGAAGACGGCGGCCGATGCCAGGTCCTTGGCGCGGCCGGATAGCTCGTTGTGCTCGGTGCCGATGCGGTCGACAACCGTTTCGATGGCGCTATTGATCAGCTCGGCGATGAGGACCGGGAAGAGGATGCCGATGAGCAGAGCCCGCTCGATGGCGCTGTCGCCAATGAACACCGCCACGACGACCGCGGCGACGAAGACGACGATCTCCTGCCGGAACGCCTCGGCATGTTGCCACGCCGCTTTGTAGCCCTTGAGCGAGTAACGCAGCCCATCGACGAAGTGGAACGGGCCGGAGCGGGAGCGTTCGGGTTGGGGCGGAAGGTCAGACGGTGTGTTCGGCATAGAGGCGGAGAGTACGGGATGAGGAGGCCGAGTGCCAGCAGCGGATAGCTCCGGTTCACTCGGCCCACCAGTGTAAGCTGCGGCAATGGCTTCTCCCCGGGTTCAGCTCTTCACGGCCGACGAATTCGATCGGCGAATCGAGGCTGTGCGGCGGCGGCTTGAGGAGCGCGGGCTGGATGCGCTGGTGCTGCACTCGCCGGAGAACATCTACTACCTGAGCGGCTACCAGACGCCCGGCTACTACTGGCACCAGGCGCTTGTCCTGCCGGTGGAAACGACCCCGGTCTTCATCCCTCCGCCACACGAGGCGTCGCTGGTCCCGGAGTTCTGCTGGATTGACGATGTGCGCATGTTTCCTGACACATCGGACTGGGCGCAGGTAACCGCGGGCGTGCTGAAGGACGTCGGCCTTGGCTCGGCGAGAATTGGGCTTGAGGAGGAGTCACGGTTCCTGAGCGTCGATCTTCGCGACCGTTTGGCTGGCAGCCTGCCAGACGCGAAATTCGAGAACGGCAGCGGCTTGGTCGAGTCTGGCAGGCTGATCAAGTCGCCGCAGGAGATCGAGTACATGCGGGAGGCGGCTCGCTACTCGACCGCTGGCATGGCGGCGGGGATGGAAGCGGTACGCGAAAGAGCGACGGAGCTTGAGGTGGCGGCGGCGGTCCATTCGGCTCTGGACCTTGCCGGATCCGAATATTCAGGGCTTCCGGCGTTCATAACTTCGGGCGAGCGGTCAGAGCTTGTGCACGCGACGTGGTCGCCCTGGCGCATGAAGTCTGGCGACATCGTGTTCTTAGAGATTCCGGGTTCGCATAACCGCTACCACGCGGCGCACTCACGCAGCGTGTCCATCGGTGATCCGCCCGATGCCTTGCTGAGGGCGGACGAGATCTCACAGGCTGCGCTTTCGGCGGCGAAAGCTGTGATGCGTCCAGGCGTTCCGGCGAATGAGGTTTTCGAGTCCGGGCGCGCAGTGATAGACGGCGCAGGGCTTGGCTATCGGCAGGGGCGTCGGATTGCTTACGGAATTGGGACCGCTTTTCCGCCGGGGTGGGACGAGGGTGACATCTTTTCGATCAATGTCGATGAGTCGAGGCCGCTTCAGGCCGGTATGACTTTCCACCTGATCACTACGATGCGGCTGGCAGGCATCGGGGCGATTGGCTGCAGCGACACGGTGCTTGTGACTGATGACGGCGTTGAGACGCTGACGAGTGGGATAGAGCCGGGTGTGAGGTGGGGGTAGGTGTTTTCGTCCTCCCTCCCGGCTCGGGAGGGAGTTAGGAGGTGGGTCGGTGGTGACTGGAACGACCGGTTGCTAGTGGTGGATCGAACGACCCTCACCCCAGCCTTCTCCCAATCTGGGAGAGGGGGGAGACGGAAGCCCTCACCCTGACCCTCTCCCGCATCGGGAGAGGGGATAAGACGAGCGGACACCTTGTGTTGGGAGAGACTCCAGCCCCCCTCCCCTGCTGTTCCGTACTAAGATGCCGCCATCTGCCGCATCCACCCACGAACGCGCCAGCACAGGAGTCGTCTTGCCATGAAAGCCGCCGTTTACCGCAGCAAGCAACTGTTCGAGGTGACGGAGATTCCCACTCCCGAGCCGGGGCCGGGGCAGGTGCAGATCAAAGTCCACAGATCGGCCATCTGCGGCACCGATGTGCACGCCTTCATGTACGACCTTGCGCCTCCCGGAGCGGTGCTCGGCCACGAGTTCGCAGGCATCATCTCAGCAGTCGGCGAAGGCGTGACACGCTGGAAGGTCGGCGACCGTGTTGTCGGCGGAGGCAACGACTACCCGGTCGGCAAGGAGCCGCCGACCCGCACGCATCCTCGCTACAACTACCGCACGATGGGCTTCACCAACACGGTCACCCGCGGCTACGCCGAGTACACGCTGTTGGACGACTGGGCGCCGCTGCCGATTCCTGACGGCGTGCCGGACGAGGCGGCTTCGCTGACCGAGCCGTGCTCCGTTGCGGTGCATGCGGTGCGCAGTTCGGCGGTACGGCTTGGCGATAGTGTCGGCGTGATCGGCGCAGGACCGATCGGGCTGCTGGTGACGCAGGCTGCACTGGCCGCGGGCGCTTCGCAGGTGATCGTTTCAGAGCCGGCGCCGGGTCGAGCGGAGGCGGCGAAAGCGGTTGGCGCCGATGCGGTGATCGACCCGTTTGAGCAGGACGCGGTCGAGCGGATGGTGGAGCTGACTAACGGCACCGGGCCAGACGTTGTGTTCGATTGCGCCGGGCTGAAGAACACGTTGCAGCAGGCGTTCGACGCTGTGAAGCGTGCCGGGCAGGTGGTGCTTGTGGCGGTTCCGTGGGAGGAGATGCCGCTGCTTCCTGCTGAGTGGATGGCTCGGGAGATCGACTTCCGATCTAGCTGGGGCGGGTTGCCTGAGGACTGGCAGATTTCGCTCAGGTTGATGGCAGAGGGAAAGATCTCGGCGTCGGCTCTGATGTCGGACACGAGTTTTATTTCACTCGACGAGATCCAGCCGACTTTCGAAGCACTGATGCAGCCTACGACGCAGCTTCAGACTGTGATCAGGATGTAGGGGGCGGATGTGGCGGTCCAGCTTATTGCACCAGGAGTGCAAGAGGGGCTTATGCGGGACGACAGGCTAGCCGTCATGTAACGGTCTGGTTGTGATGCCAACGGTAGCCTGGGCTGAGGACGGTCGCATCGAGGGGGCTGCCGGACCATGGAGAGACACATACAGCGGAGCCAACTGATGAGTCGGATCCCAAAACCAGGCATGACGATCGCATTGCTTGCTGCCGTGGTCGCAATCGCCGCTGCTTTCGGGGTCTGGTTCATCCCGGGGCAGCTCGGCAATGCCGACGATTCGCATGTTGAAGCGGGTGATGTCGCAGACGATGGCACCCCGAGTTGCGACGACGGTGGTTGGGCGACGGTGTCCTACTCGGTCTCAAACACGCTGGACAAGGTGTGGGACAACGCGGACTTGATTGCGGTGTTGGATGTGAGAACCGGAGAGGTGGTTACTGACCAGGATGAGTCCGGCACTAGTCTCTTCGGGCTGCACAGGGCGAGAGTTCTGCAAACCCTTAAGGGCGCCTCGGGCAACGACCAGATCACCGTAGGCACCATCGACAGGTGCCTCGGTGAGGGCAGGTACGTGCTCTTTCTGAACCGGACGTCCGCCGGGGCTGCGGGACGGTATGTCGACGATTCGTTGAAGCTACAGAATCCGGCGGAGTACGTGATCTCGGGTATCCAGGGCCAGTATCAGATCGTTGACGGAATAGTTGAGCCGGCGACTCCCCTTGGGCTCGCGACTGGCGCGCTGTACCGCGGTCTGAGTGAAGCCGAGTTCCTGGCGGAGCTGGAGGCGCTCGGGCGGGCGAGGGGCTGAGGAAGACACCGACTCTGACCCTCTCCCTCTCAGGGAGAGGGGATTTAGCGGTGTTCCCTGAGCGAAGTCGAAGGGTCTCTTGTTCGGTCACTGGTGTTGTTAGGAGACGACTGTAATTCAGCTGTCCCTCTCGCAGAGCAGGAGGTCCTTCCACTCCGCTGCGCTCCGGTCAGGAAACACAGGAAGCCCTCATCCTAACCCTCTCCCGCATCGGGAGAGGGGATGAAGGCAGGTCCGTTGTGCCTTCACGGCTCTTGCTGCATCATGCGGCGGTCGGCAACCCAAGCAACCTTTGCCTGATCCAGGGAGGCGTCTCATGGCCAAGTTTCTCCAGCTCAACCTGCAGGGCGCTTACGACGTCGACTCCACATCCGGCGATGCCTGGGAGTCAGAGACGCAGCACGGTCTTTCGAGGCTGCCGGGTGGTAAGCAGACCTTTTGGGGCATTCCGTTTTCGCTCTCCGAGGAGCGGCCAGCCGGGCCGTCGATGATCGGTGCAGGCGCGGAAGGCTCGACGCAGTCTCTTTCTATTCCTGTAGACGGCACCGCCAGCCACATCGTGTTCGCACACGTCTGCGACTCCAGGGCTCGGGAGACGTTCGCCGGCCAGACGTCCGACTACGCTGCACCGGTGGTGACGGCGCCCGGCGAGCACCTTGCCGACTACGTGCTGGTGTACGAGGACGGGTCGACGCATGTGACGCCGGTGCGGCGGCGGTTCGAGGTGAACCAGGTCTACACCCGCATGCAGAGCGGCTTCGCTTGCCGCCCGCACCAGGACCTGGTGCCGCTCCCGCTGCGCGGGCCGTACCCGGAGAACATGTGGGGCCGCTACCAGACCATCGCATCGGTCGGACCGGCCGGACAGCCCGCATCGCCGCGGGAGGACCTGGAAGCCAAGCGCCACCCTACCGCTTCGTGGTCGATCTATGCGCTGGAAAACCCGGAGCCTTCGAAGCGGATCAAGGAGCTGAAGATCGAGCCGACCGGCGCTGCGGCGCTTGGAATCGGCGCGGTCACGCTGTTCACAGGCTCTCAGCACCCGCTCAGGCACGAGCAGCTCGAGACGTTCAAGCTGGAACTTGGCGCAGGGATTGACCCCGAGCAAGCGATAGAAGATGCCTCGATCGACCTCGGAGTGATCGCCCGCAGGTACATGACACAGCGGTTCGACCCGGAGTCGTGGCTGGCGGACCCGGTGAAAAGTCGGGGCGAAGCGCCTGATGAGCGGACGTTCCAGCCGACGCTGGATATCGCCGCCAGCACGAACGCTTCGGTGGAGATTGGCGATCACCAGGTGGATCTTGCGGCTGCCTACGATGGCCAAACCGCCAGCACCCCGGACGAAAAAATCTCGATGCAGATACTCGGCAAGGAGAAGACCTGGCTGACGGCCTGGGTGGTCGATGACGACTCCGGTGTGGAGCTTGCAGCGCGGGTCCACATGCGCTCGCCGGACGGTCGCTACCTGCCTCCTTACGGCCACCGCCACGAAATCAACGACAACTGGTTCGAGGACTACGGCGCCGATGTGAAGCTGGGCGACACGCAGTACGCGTACATCGACGGAAGGTTCAGCGCAGAGCTGCCGGTTGGCGAGGTGTTTTTCGAGGTTAGCCGCGGGTTCGAGTACCAGCCGATTCGCCAGAAAGTGGAGATCGCTCACGGCCAGAAGGAACTCGAAATACGGCTGAAGAAGACAGATGACCGGCGGAGCTCCGGCTGGATCACCGCTGACACACACGTGCACTTCATCAGCCCCGAGACCGCCCGGCTTGAGGCGGCGGCCGAAGGCATCAATGTCATCAACCTGCTGGCCGCGCAGTGGGGCGACCTGTTCACGAATGTCGGCGACATAACCGGCAAGCAGTCGGGCTCAAGCACAGACGACACGATCGTCTGGGTCGGCACCGAGAACCGGCAGCACTTCCTCGGCCACATCTCGATGCTTGGCGTGCAGGGCGACCCGGTCTTCCCAATGAGCACGAGCGGCGCCACCGAGGGCTACTTCGGCGACCCGACTGAGCGGGCGATGTCCGAGTGGGCGGACGAGTGCAAGGCGAAGGGCGGGCTTGTCGTGGTGCCGCACTTCCCGTTCCCGCATTCGGAGATCATCGCCGAGGTGGTGCGGGGGCGTGTGGACGGGCTGGAGTTCTGGGACTTCTGGACGCCGACGATGGACACCTTCTCGTTCCATGAGTACTACCGGCTGCTGAACTGCGGCTACCGGGCGGCGGTCGTTGGCGGGACGGACAAGATGTCTGCGGCGATGCCTGTTGGCAATGTGCGGACATACGCGCAGGTGGGCGATGAGACGCTCTCGTGGGATTCATGGGCGGATGCGGTCCGGGCCGGGCGGACGTACACGACGAGTGGTCCCCTGATGGACTTCACCGTGGACGGACACGGTCCGGGCGACGAGTTGCAGATGCCGAACGGCGGCGGAAACGTGCATGTGAGCGTGAATGCTGTTTCGCTGACCGGGCCGATCAACAAACTGGAGCTTGTGTTCAACGGCAAGGTGATCGCCGCGACTGAACAGGAGGACGGAGCGACAACTCTTGCGCTTGATGAGTCGGTGACTGTGCCGGGGACCGGATGGCTCGCTGCGAGGTGCGTGTCGAAGCACCGGGCGTGGAGTGTCTGGCCGCAGCACATCGCCGCGCACACGTCGCCGGTGTTCATCAAAGCGAAAGGCGAAGAGCTTTTCGACAACCCGACGGCGGAGTACCTGATCAAGACGATGGAGGGCGGCGTTGTGTGGCTGGACACGCTGGCGACGCGGGCGGGGTCGGCTCGGCATGCCGCGGTAAGGTCGGTGTTCGAAGAGGCGATCGCCGATGTGCAGGCGAAGCAGGCTGCGCACGGGCACACTCACGGCCACGGGCATTAAGTTGGTCTATTTTTCCTGCGGTGTTCTAGCGATCTCAGACTGGCGGGCCAGTCCTCCCTCCTAGCTTGGGAGGGAGTTAGAGGGAGGGTCGGTCGTGACTGGAACAGCTAGTTATCGATGGAAGGCCGAACGACCCTCACCCTAGCCCTCTCCCAATCTGGGAGAGGGGATGGTTCAGCAGGCGCACTGATCACAGGCTGGAATCCCTCCCCGTTCGGGCTATTGCCAAGTTTGCTCTACCGGCAGCAAGATAGCGGCCGAACGCCGCTTGCCTTACGAAAACCTCGAAAGCAGATTGAGAACAAACATGCCGCTGACTCGTGAATACCCCGTCAACCGACTCAAACAGAAGCTGGAGGCCGGTGAGGTCGGCGTGATCGCCAACGGCCCGAACAACTCCGACACGTGTGACTTCCTCGGGCAGCTCGGCTTCGACGCAGCGTTTGTCGACTTTGAGCATGGCGGCGTTTCGTGGAGTGAGCTTTCGGACATCAGCCGAGCGTGCGAGATCTGGGGGATGGCGTCGGTGGTTCGGGTCAACAGGCTGGACGAGGCGCTAATTCTGCGCACGCTGGACCAGGGGGCGAGCGGGGTCTTCATCCCGCACGTGATCACGGCCGATGACGCCCGGCGGGCGGCGGACGCGTGCAGATACCCCCCGACCGGGACGAGAGGGGTGGCCGGCGGCCGAAGAGCGTACGGGGTCAGCGATTACTTCAAACGTGCCGATGACGAGGTGCAGTGCCTCGCGTTGATCGAGGACTTCGACGCGATCGCAAACCTGCCTGAGATGGTGAAGGTTGAAGGCATGGACGTCTACTACATTGCTCCTTCGGACATGGCGGCCAGCATGGGTCACACCGGCAATCCCGCCCATCCGGATGTTCAGAGCGCGATAGAGACGGCGATCAAGACGGTGGTCGATGCGGGCAGAATCGCCGGGACTCTTGTGAACGACTCGAACGCAGACCGGTTCATCGAGATGGGCGCAAAATGCCTCGGCGTTCCGTGGCCTGCCTGGGTGGCCGAGGGAACGGCGAAATTTCTTGAGCGGGTGTCGAAGTAGGTTTCGTCGCTGACGACGGACGGCACGGACAGAGCGAATCACGTCAACGAGACCACAAGGCGGTTACTGCAATGATGAGAATCGGCACGAGGATCAGCGCCGACTGGATAGACCGACCCGACGACCTGCGCTTCATCAAACAGATCGGTGTCGACTATGTCGACATCGTGCTGGACATGGTCCCGGGCTTTGATGGTGCGGGCGGCCGGGCCAACCGGGCTGGTCTCGAAGAGGTGATGTCGAAGCTGGACGATGCCGGGCTGAAGATCGAACGGGCCAACACCAGCGGCCCCGACTACATCAACGCGTTCCTGGGCAGGCCCGGAGGCGACCGCGAGATCGAAAACCTGCAGGTGAATGCTGAGCTGTGCGGCGAGCTTGGCATTCCGCTGTTCGGTATCCAGTGCTTCCAGGCGGCCACACTCCACCCGTTCAGGGACCAGCTGCACAGCTGGGTTAAGGGTCGAGGCGGGTATGAGCACCACAAGATGCGGGTGAAGGAGCTGCACGAGATGCCGCTGCGTGATGACGCGCCGACGCATGAGCAGGTCTGGGAGGGGACGCTGAACATCTACCGCTGCGTGATGCCAATCGCCGACCGCTACAACATGAAGGTGGGGATGCACGGCAACGACCCGCCGGTGTCAAAGCTCAATGGCGTTCCGCAGGTGATGTACGACTTCGACGCGTTCCATCGGCTGTTCTCAGAGGTCCCGTCACCGAACAACTGCATGACCTTCTGCGTCGGCACTCGCTACGAGTCTGGGCAGGATGTGTTTGAAGGGATCAAGAGGTTCGGCGACAAGATCGCTCACGTGCACTTCCGCAATGTGCGAGGGACGATTCCGGCCAACGGCGAGTACGAGGAGGTGATGCCGGACGAGGGCGACCTGAGCATGTTCAGGGTGGCGAAGGCGCTGCATGATGTGGGGTACGAGGGCGTAATCGACTACGACCACATCAACCGGATCACGACAGACAGTCCGCAGGGCCGGGAGTACATGGCGTTCTGCGTGGGCCACATGCGGGGCCTGCTGGAGTCGCTGGAGGAGATTTCGGGCTAGAGCGTGGTTGGCGGCGGTGCCACCCTTCGACAGGCTCAGGATGGCGGGAGCCTGTCATTCTGAACTTGATTCAGAATCTCTCGTTCGCTCTCCCTCCCATATTGGGAGGGAGTTAGAGGGTGGGTTATTTGTGACTGGGAAGAGGGTTGTTGCCAGGAGACTACCGACCCTCCCCCTTCACCCCGTCCCAAGCTGGGAGGGGGAAGACCGAACGGCCCTCAACCTCACCCTCTCTCGCGTCGGGAGAGAGGATAAGCGCCGACAGCCCCTCGACGCGTTATACAGCACACTAACTCGCCGGCGTTGGGCTGGTGCCGAAGGGCCGCATGTGCAGCGGTTTCTGGTTGATGGCAGCGACGAGGTCTTCTTTGCCGGTGATCTCGACCCCCGACTCACGCCCGCTCAGGAAGTGAAGCAGCTCAAGCGGCGGTCCTGAGACCGTCACGTCTGCTGAGTCAGCATCTTTCTGGATCTTCCCGTTCTGAGCAGAGAGCACGGCCGACGGTCCGTCGGGCACAGATATCTTGACCGTGCCGTCGATCTTCAACTCACCGACCTGGCCGAACGAGGCTTCGACGGCGGCCCATGCAGTTTCAGGGTTCGGAGCGGCATCGCGGGGCTTGTTGACGGCTCGGCGGATGTCTTCCTGGTGGACGAGTAGCTCGATCAGGACGATCTTCGAGCCGGCGCCGAGCTTCGCGAAGAACGGCACTTTCGATTCGAACAGGTTGGCCAGTTCCTCCGGGCCTTTCGCCGCCCAGTGCCGGTTGCGGCGTTCGCCGAATGTGTTCATGTTAAGCAAGCCGACGCGCCACCTTGCGAGGTTCCACATGAGCGCGGGGAACGGCTCGTAGAAGCGGGCGATGTGACCGGCGACCTCAGCGACGGTCCAGCCTTCGCACTTGCTTGGCGACTTGAGTTCCGTTTCGTCGAGTGATCTGACGACGCTTGCCAGCGATTTCAGCTCGTTTTCGATCTCTGTGCGAAGTTCCTGCTTGGATGCGGCCATATCTGCCCCCGGAATGTGTAGAAATCGCCCGCGCAGGCGAGATGATAGCCGAAAAGGGAGAGGGGGAGTTTTGGCGGGTGTGGATGTTTGTCATCCCGACCGAAGCGGAGGGATCTGACGAGGCTGACGGGTTGTCGATCAAGAGGTCGGCGTTCACAGCGCGCGTCGGGAGCAAGTCAGGATGGCATCTGGCGGTTGCCGAGGAACTGACTGGTCATTCGATGTAAGACCGGTCAGATCCCTCCGCTTCGGTCGGGATGACACCCTTCGACAGGCTCAGGATGGCGGGCCGATCCTCCCTCCCAGCTTGGGAGGGAGTTAGAGGGAGGGTCGGTAGTGACTGGAACGACCACTCTCTCCCGGGAGACGAAACGACCCTCATCTAAGCCCTCTCCCAATCTAGGAGAGGGAGAAGAAAACAGGAAGCCCTCACCCTAACCCTCTTCCGCATCGGTAGAGGGGATTGTCACTGCTCTCACCCTGGCCCGCGCCCGCAAGCGGGCACCCGAAATCGGGAGAGGGGAATAAGTCGCAGACGAGTCTTCCGCTGCGGCGTTTCAATCCGCGCATCAAGAAATCTTGCCGGGTGAAAAAACTAGCCGCCGTACATTCTTAGCAGTTTGTGGTGGAGGATGTCCGGGCCGACCTTTGCGAGGACCTTTTCGATGATCTCCTGGTCGTGCTCGCCGACGAAGCTGACGGCCGTGCCTTCCTTGCCCATGCGGGCTGTACGGCCGACGCGGTGAACGTACTCCTCGACGTTGTCCGGCATGTCGTAGTTGATGACGTGGGTGATGGTCGAGATGTCGAGGCCACGGGCGGCGACATTGGTCGCGATGAGCACACGCAGGTCACCGCTGCGGAAGGCGCTCATCACGCGGTCGCGGTCGCGTTGAGACATACCGCCGTGGATGCCACGGACCGGATAGCCTGCGCGCTCCAGGTCTCTTGCGAGCCTGTCGACACCGATCTGCATTCGCCTGAACATCAGCGTCTGGGCATCATCTGGCAGCTCTTCAAGCACCTCACGCACGGCGCGTTGCTTGTCCCGTTCGGCGACGTCGTAGTAGATCTGGTTCACCTCGGCAGCCGTCTTGATGCCGTCGAACTTGTCGACCAGCTTCACCCAGACCGGGTCGTCGAGGTAGCGGCGGATGAGCTTCAGGATGAAGCCGGGGATGGTGGCGGAGAAGAGCGCCGTCTGGCGGTTGTTCGGCGTGCGGCGCAGGATGAACTCCATGTCGTCGGCAAAGCCGATGTCGAGCATCTCGTCCGCTTCGTCGAGCACCGCAAAGCGCACGTTTCCGAGGTCGAGCGTGCGGCGGGACATGTGGTCTTTTATGCGGCCGGGGGTGCCGACGACGATCGGGACGCCGCGCTCAAGAATGTCGATCTGTCGGTTGATGGGATCGCCGCCGTAGACGGCCACGACCTTTACGCCGAGCTTGGAGCCGACTTCAGATATCTCTTTCGCGACCTGCTGGGCAAGCTCTCGTGTCGGCACGAGGACGAGCCCTTCGACCTTGCGTGAGCGTGGGTCGACCATCTCGGCCATCGGGATGCCGAATGCCGACGTCTTGCCTGAACCGGTCACGGCCTGCCCTACCACGTCTCGCCCTGCGAGAAGCGGCGGGATTGCCAGGCGCTGGATCTCGGACGGCTCCCGGTAACCCATCTCGGAAAGCGAGTCGGAGATCTCAGGTGTGAGGTCGATCATTCCCCAGCGGACGTACTTTGGCCGGGACTGCTGGGGGCGCTTGGGCGGCGCTTGAGTCGAGCCGTTGCGTTGGCTTTCACGCTGCTGCGGCTCCTGCTTCTGCGGAGCTTCCTGGCTGCGCGGGGTCTCCAGCTCTCGGCGCTCAACAACCGGCGGCCGGGTGCGCTTAACTACCGCGTCTCGGCGTCGTGGGAGCTTTCGGCGTGTGCCCTGCCGGCCGATGCTATCGCTGTTCGATTGCGGTCCGCTGCTTCGACTATAGGAGGGTTCGTCTCGACGGTCCGTGTCTGCTGCGTCTGCTTCTGGCCGACTGTCCGGAGCGTTTCGAGTTTCGGATTCGTTGTGCATATATCTCCATGATACTCGCCGAGGGTGGCGGATAACGAGCCGGGTCGCTCACATTCGCGCGGCATCCGGTGCGCGGGTGGTGTTCGGAGAAGGCCGGAATGGACGACCTGGTTAGCTGGGGTGAAAGTGGTTTTCGCTTTTCGAGCAGCGACTCACATGTGCAGCGGGCTGTGGGTAACAGGCATGCTGTTGGGGTTGAGGTCGCGTGCGACGTTTCCACGTCTGTCATTCCTCCGCTCCGGTCGGGATGACAGCGTCGTGAGGCCTTAGGAACAAGAGGCCCTTCGACTTCGCTCAGGGAACACAGGCTGCGCAGGGAGAGCACATGTTCGATGAGGGAACGTTCTCGACCCTCCCAAGAAACAAAGAATGCCAATCACTGAACATACTCAGAACACTGCGCTGGAGCTCTGCCAGGCGGTGCGGGCCGTCTCGAACTTTTCTGCAGTGATTGTGCTGCTGCAGACCGAAGACGCGGCGAACCTTTCGCCTGCCGGGTGGCTTCTTGGCGGCGGCGTGCCGGGAGAGGTTGAACTGACCGAGCCGGCGACCGGTGACGGCCCCGGGGCACGGGCGCTGAAACTTGGGGTGACGCTGGTCTACGACGAGGATGACAACCCGCCTGATGAGCTGCCTCTCTGGGCGTCTGCGCGGGGGTTCACGACCGGAGTAGTCGTGCCGCTGATGAAGCATGGCAAGCCGTTCGGCGCCGTTTACGCTCTGCGCCGCGACACGCAGCCGCCGTCCGCCACCGAGATCAACCTGACAGAACTGGCGGTCGTACACGGCGGCCGGACCCTGCCCGTGCTGGTGAGCCCTTCGTTAGCTGATGACGGCGAGGGCGAGGAGATGAGCGGCTTCTCACCGGTCGTCTACGAATCGGTGCGCGACCTTTCGCCGCTGCGGTTCGATGGCCTTCACATAGACCCAATTCGGGAGCAGGCGCGGCTTGGCGGAGTGGATGTTTCGCTGTCGAGGACTGAGTTCCTGATGCTCTACACACTGGGCAGGCAGCCGAACGAGATCGTGCCTCATCACGTGCTACTCGAGATCTGCTGGCCGGACGATTTCCCGGCATTGAGCGCCGTTGACGCCACGGTCTACCGGCTTAGAAAAAAGCTTTCGCTGGCCGCCGAGAACGCGGGCAAGCAGATGGTGAAGACGGTGCGCGGCAAGGGCTACATGCTGGCCGCGCAGTGAGCGAGAGCGACTGAAAAGGCTCACACCGCTCCGGGAACCGGGAATATGATCGAGTCGTAACGTTGATGTCGTGGTGTGGATAACCACACCTGCGAATGGCTGCCAGACAGCTGTGGAGACGAGATTGCTCAGCTCTGTTTTAGCGAATTTGTCCGGCGATCATGCCCCGGATCGAAACAGACGAACTCTGCGACGGCGATTCAGCCTCCTTCTTGTCGCGGCTGCCATTTCGGCGATCACTCTCGCCAGTCCCGGCATACCGGTGCCTGCCTCCGCCCAGTCAGATCCGCCCCCTGGCGCCACTGCGCGCTGGACTCTTGTAGACCGAGTGGTCAACCCCGACGGAGATCCGCTGGTCTTCGAAAACTTCCACGAACCGGTTGGTGAACGGGCGGATGGACGACGACAGATAGACCGAGACGTCACCGATCAGTTCTTTACCGGGAGTATCGGCGCTAACTCGTTCGATTACACATCGAGACAGGTGGTCAAGAGCCGCGTGACCGGGGAGGTCAAGGGCGAGGTCACCTACTCGGCGCGATTCACATACAGCCCGCCACCGCAGGAGTTTTTCGAGTTCGGCGAGCAGGCCAGGGTGCCTATCGAAATCACAGGCAGCTACTCGATCACTCGATCAGGCAACACAGATCGCGGAGCGATCGTTTCGCCCGTCAGGTTCACCATAGGTCTCACCGACGCCAACATCCTTGTTGAAGTCTTCGATGTGGGCGAAGAGATGCCGAACATCGAGGATGTATACGAGTTCAGGCCCCTGAGGAGTGGAACCGGCAGGCTGATCGTCAAGCTCAGGCAATGCGAGGGCTGCGAAGTGTTCTACCACTATGTGCGAGAACCGCTCGACCCTGACTCGGCACCGCCCCGCCCGGACACAGCCCCAACCCAAGTTCCCGCTCTGCCGACCGCCACTCCGCTTCCCGCCGCGACTCCGCAGGGGCCTTCCCGGTCCGACGCAGCGCTCGATGACCTGATCTCAACGTTCGGCCGCATGACGCAGGAGATTGCAGAGGAGCGGATCAGAGAAG